>NZ_LMDN01000001.1 GCF_001425085.1 Leifsonia sp. Root4
GGTGCCGCGCTCTACATCCTGCGGGCCGTATCCGCTGGTTSAGCTTGTCGAAACCCCGCCGCGCCCTACTCGTTGAACTTGTCGCACCCCGTTGGTTGAGCCTGTCGAAACCCCGTCGGTTGAGCTAGTCGAAACCCGCGAAACCCGCCCCATTCCGTTGGTCGAGTAGGCCCGCCAGGGCCGTATCGAGACCCCGCCGCGACCACCTCTCCTCCACAGGCTGCTATTCGCGGAAACTTATCCACATCAGGCATTTTCCCTAGGAGCACAGGGCTCCCCGCGGTAARATTGATCCCATGGGAACCCCAACGGAGGCACTCGCAGAAGCACAACAGCTGCTGCTCTCCGCCCTCACCGATTCCGACGAACGCCTGCTCCACCACGACGCCCTGCTGGAGTTCACCGCCTCCGCCGAAGCCGTCGGCCGCCTCGCCGATGCCCTCCGCATCAGGGCGGCCGGCGAGGTCGCGTTCCACTCCCGGCCCGAGCTCGGCGACGACCGGCTCTCGGCGAAGAAGGGCTGCCGGAACGGCGTCGAGCTCCTCGCGAGAATCACCCTGGCCTCCGAGCGGACCCTGACGCWGCGGATGCGTCTCGGCGAAGCCACCCGGCCCCGCCTGGCGCTCAGCGGGGAGACGATGCCAGCCCGCTTCGACCACGTCGCCAACGCCCTCAGCGCCGGCACGCTCGGCTACGACAGCGCGACCGCCATCATCGGCACCCTGGACCCGATCCGGGGCCGGGTCGGCGACCTCAACGTGGAACACGCCGAGACCGCCCTGGTCGAGGCCGCGACCGGTCCGACCGTCGAGTCGCCGTTGCCGTTCGCCGCCGACGAGGTCCGCGGGCAAGCCCGGGTCTGGGAGAGCGTGCTCGACGAGGACGGCGTCGTCCCGGCCGAAGAACGCGCCATGCAAGCACGCGGGATCAGCGCCGGGTTCACCCGGGACGGGGTCNCGGCGACCGGGCCGACGGTCGAGTCCCCGTTGCCGTTCGCCGCCGACGAGGTCCGCGGGCAAGCCCGGGTCTGGGAGAGCGTGCTCGACGAGGACGGCGTCGTCCCGGCCGAAGAACGCGCCATGCAAGCACGCGGGATCAGCGCCGGGTTCACCCGGGACGGGGTCGTGCACCGCAAGATGACGTTGCTGCCGGAGATCGACGCGAAATTCGAAACCTTGATGAACGCCTATCTGAACCCGCGCAGCAAACCCAGCTTCTCGGACCCTGACCCGGAGGCAACGAAAGACCCGCGGGCGACCGCGCAGGCCCGGCACGACGTCTTCGCCAGCCTGATCGACGGGGCCGCCCGCAGTGCGGACAGCCCGACGATCGGCGGGGCGGCCCCGACCGTGCTCGTCTCNGCAGGCCCGGCACGACGTCTTCGCCAGCCTGATCGACGGGGCCGCCCGCAGTGCGGACAGCCCGACGATCGGCGGGGCGGCCCCGACCGTGCTCGTCTCGGTCCGACAAACCGACCTCGCCAATGGCACCGGGTCCGGGTTCATTGAGGGCTGCGAGGCCCCGATCTCGATGCAGGCGGTGGAGCAGTTCATCTGCGCCGGCGGGCAACAACACGTGGTGATCTGCCCGGATGGCACCATCAATGCGATCGGCTCCCACGACCGCCTGTTCAACGCCACCCAGCGGCGGGCGATCAGCCTCCGCGACGGCGGCTGCATCATCCCGGGCTGCTCCATCCCCGCCGCCTGGCACCACGACGGCGGCGAGACCGAGACCTGCAACGGGGTGCTGTTGTGTTGGTTCCACCACCACACCATCGACACCAGCGGGTGGCAGATCATGATGATTGGCGGTGTCCCGCATGTGAAACCGCCGCCCTGGCTGCGTGGCGGACGCTCCGACGCCGACACCCCGTGGCGACGATCCACAAAGTCCCGCACCCAACAAGCCGACCTGCTGCAACTCAGTCAGCTGCTGGTCCAGTAGGCCGCCTGCGGCCGTATCGAGACCCGACGAGCTGACCGATCCGGTCAGGCGCTCAGGGCTTCGGTCGCTGGCGCTCCCTCAAGCCAGCGTGGGTGTGCACGTCGACTCGAGCGCGGCGTGGAAAAGCACGTTGGCTTGAGCGAGCGGCGCCGCGACGAAGGAGCAGCGACGCCCGCGAAGCCCCGAGCGGATCCGCAGACACGGCAGCCCCGACATCCACGTTGGTCGTGTAGGCCGCCCGCGGCCGTATCGAGACCCGGGCGACTCGATCCGGTCACACGCTCAGGGCTTCGGGGGCGGCCTCGTTCCTCGGCTGCTCCCTCAAGCCAGCGTGCGTTTGAGCGTCGACTAAGTCTGTGCGGCGGCACTCCGCACGTTGGCTTGAGCGAGCGGCGCCGCGACGAAGGAGCAGCGACGACCGCGAAGCCCCGAGCGGATCCGCCGAAACTGTTAGGCGCTGACTGGCTAGGCGCTGACGGGGACGGCGCTGACCGTGCGGTCGATCGTGGTCTGGCCGAGCACGCGGGTGCCGACGTAGATCACGGCGGTCTGACCGGGGGCGACGCCATCGAGCGGGGTCTCCGGCGTGATCACGAGCTCACCGTCCCGCAGCACGGCAACGGCCGGAACCGGGTCGGCGTGCGCACGGATCTGCACCTCGACGTCGAACGGGATCTCCGGGTTCCGCTGCGGCTGGCCGGCCCAGGTGAACGTGCTGCCGGCGATCTCGGCGATCGCCAGAGCCTCCTTGGGGCCGACGACGACGGTGTTGTCCTTGGGGCGCACCTCGAGCACGAAGCGGGGCTTGCCGTCATCCGCGGGCATGCCGAGGCGGAGGCCACGGCGCTGGCCGACGGTGAAGGCGTGTGCACCCTCGTGGCTGCCTACGACGTCGCCGTTGCGGTCGAGGATGTCGCCGGTCTCGGCTCCGACGCGTTCGGCGAGCCAACCGCGGGTGTCGCCGTCCGGGATGAAGCAGATGTCGTGGCTGTCGGGCTTGGAGGCGACGCTGAAGCCACGCTCTGCGGCCTCTGCGCGCACTTCTGCCTTGGACGGGGTGTCACCGAGCGGGAAGTAGGCGTGTTCGAGCTGCTCGGCGGTGAGCACGCCCAACACGTACGACTGGTCCTTCGCCCAGGCGCTGGCCCGGTGCAGTTCCTTGTTGCCGTTCTCGTCGAGAACGATGCTGGCGTAGTGGCCGGTGCACACGGCGTCGAAGCCGAGGGCGATGGCCTTCTCGAGCAGTGCGGCGAACTTGATGCGCTCGTTGCAGCGCATGCACGGGTTCGGGGTGCGACCCGCAGAGTACTCTGCGACGAAGTCGTCGACGACATCGGCCTTGAACCGCTCGGAGAAGTCCCATACGTAGTACGGGATGCCGATCATGTTCGCTGCACGCTGGGCGTCCATGGAGTCCTCGATCGTGCAGCAGCCGCGGGCGCCGGTGCGCAGCGTTCCCGGCATGCGACTGAGCGCGAGGTGCACACCGACGACCTCATGCCCTGCTTCGACGGCACGGGCCGCAGCCACCGCCGAGTCAACGCCACCGCTCATTGCCGCCAGAACCTTCATGGTTCCAGTGTAAACGCGCGTTGCTGTGCGAAGCCCCGGCGGCCGCGGGTCGGCTACGGGGTGGTGCGAGCGCTCTCGAGCTGCGCGAGGCGCGACTCGAGCGCGTTCACTCGCTCGGTCAGGCGGGCGTCGCCGACGGCCAGCTCGGCCCGCTTCGTCTTCTCCTTGATCGCCGTCACGACGAGCGAGTAGGTGATTCCACAGGGGATTCCGACGATCGCGATCCACGCGAACCAGGGCATGCTCTCCATGTCCATTCCTCAATACTCTTCGTGCGCTCGGGTCAGCGAGCGGGCGTACAAGCGAATGACCACCCTATCGGCGGTGGGCAGGCGGTGCGGGCGGTGCGGACCGCTCAGCGGTCGAAGCTCGTCGCCCGGTCGGCGTGGCCGGCGCTCACGGCCTGGGCGTATGCGGCGGGGAGCGCAGCGAGGAAGGCGTCGACGTCGGCATCCGTCGAGCCGTGGCCAAGGCTCACGCGCAGTGCACCCCTCGCCTCGTCGACGCTGCGCCCCATGGCGACCAGCACGTGCGACGGCTCTGGGATGCCGGCCTGGCAGGCCGATCCGGTCGACACGGCGACGCCGGCCATGTCGAGCAGGAACAACAACGAGTCGCCCTCGCATCCGGCGAAACTGAAGTGGGCGTTGCCGGGAAGACGTTCGCCGCCAGCCGGCGCCGCGCCGTTCAGCACGGCCTCTGGCACCGCGGCGATGGTGCCGGCGATCAGGCGGTCGCGGAGCACGGCCATGCGCGCGGTCTCCTCCGGCAGGGCGGCCTGCACGGCCCCGGCCGCCGCGGCGAAGGACACCGCGGCCGCGACATCCTGGGTGCCGGATCGCACCTGGCGCTGTTGCCCGCCTCCGTGGATCAGCGGCTCGATCTTCGCGCTGCGGCTCAGCACGAGCGCGCCGATACCGACGGGGCCGCCGATCTTGTGCGCAGAGACGCTGAGCGCCACGAGGCCGGACCCTCCCGATGAGCCGGAGCCCGCACGGATGGCGGCGAAATCAATCGGGAGCTGCCCGTATGCGGCGATGGCGTCCACGTGCAGCGGCACGCCGGCGCGGGCGGCCGCTGCCGAGATCTTGGTGATCGGCTGCACGGTTCCGACCTCGTTGTTGGCCATGAGCACCGTGACGAGCGCGATGTCGGCCGGGTCTTCGGCGAGCGCCCGCTCCAGCTCCGGCATCCGGAGTCGGCCGAGTTCGTCCAACGGCAGCCATTCGATCACGGCGCCCTCGTGGGCCGCGAGCCATTCGACGGTGTCGATCGTGGCGTGGTGCTCCCCTCCCGCGACGAGGATGCGCTTCCCTGGGCGCGCCCAGAAGAGACCCTTGATCCCGAGATTGACCGCTTCGGTGCCCCCGCCGGTGAAGACGACCTCGATGGCCTCGCAGCCGAGGGTCGCGGCGACCTGCTCGCGCGCCTCCTCCAGCATCCGCTTGGCATTCTGCCCGACGGAGTGGATCGACGCCGGGTTGCCCACGACGCTCATCGCCTGCGTGTACGCCGCAATGGCGAGCGGCAGCATCGGTGTCGTCGCCGCGTGATCCAGGTACACAGCCATACTCACTACTGTAGAACGCATGACACCGCCGAGAATCGCAGCCGGTCTCGGTCTTCGCACCACGAGCAGTGGCGGCGAGCTGCGCGTGTACTCGGCGAGCGCGACATCCATGGAGATCGTGCTCTTCGACGAGGCCGACCCGAACTGGATCGTCAAGACCATCCCGATGACGCGCGATGCCAACGACGTGTGGCACGGCCGCAGCCGCAGCCTCTCCCCCGGGCGCCGCTACGCGCTCCGGGCCGATGGCCCCGGCGGACCGCAGAACGCGTTCAACCCGGAGCGCCTGCTCATCGACCCCTACGCGCGCGGACTCGTGCGCGTCGGCGACAGCCGCTGGCGCAGTGTGATCGTCGATGACAACTTCAACTGGAACGGCTCGACCAAGCCGAACACCCCGCTCGACGCGACCGTGATCTACGAGATGCATGTGCGCGGATTCAGCAAGTTGAACCCCGACGTGCCTGCCGAACTGCGCGGAACATACGCCGGCCTGGCGCACGAGGCGTCGATCGCCGCGTTGAAAGACCTCGGCGTGACCGCCGTCGAGCTGCTCCCGGTTCACGCCCTCGTCAGCGAGCAGCGGTTGAAGAAGCAGGGTCTCCGCAACTACTGGGGCTACAACACCCTCAACTTCTTCTCTCCGCACTCCGCATACGCCACGGCGGCCGCGCAGGCGGAGGGGCCGGATGCCGTGCTGCGCGAGTTCAAGGGGATGGTGAAGCTGCTGCACGAGGCAGGCCTCGAGGTGATCCTCGACGTCGTCTACAACCACACCTCCGAGGAGGGCCCGTTCGGCCCGACCGTGAGCCTGCGCGGCCTCGACAACGCGAACTACTACCGCCAGGACGCCCACGGTGCCTACATCGACGTCACCGGATGCGGCAACACGGTGAACTTCGGCAACGATGCCCCCGTGCAGCTGGTGCTCGACTCGCTGCGGTACTGGGCCAACGAGGTGCAGATCGACGGCTTCCGCTTCGACCTCGCCGCGACGCTCGGGCGTGACGCCGATGTGCACTTCGACCCGCGGCATCCGCTGCTGGACGGCATCCTGAACGATCCCGGCCTCCACGGGGTCAAGATGATCGCCGAGCCGTGGGATGTCGGCATGGGCGGCTGGCAGACCGGCAACTTCGCGCCGGGGTGGACGGAGTGGAACGACCGCTACCGCGACCGCATGCGCGATTTCTGGCTCACCGACATCGCCAGGGAACGTTCGAGCGGTTCGGCGGGCAGCGGCATCGGCCGTTTCGCCACCCGCCTGGCCGGCTCCTCGAACACCTTCTCCGCCGAACGCGGCCCGCTGGCCTCGCTGAACTTCATCACC
The DNA here is from genome assembly GCF_001425085.1 of Leifsonia sp. Root4. Taxonomy (GTDB): domain Bacteria; phylum Actinomycetota; class Actinomycetes; order Actinomycetales; family Microbacteriaceae; genus Microterricola. The sequence continues at coordinate 6,420 of NZ_LMDN01000001.1, forward strand.
GCCCACGACGGTTTCACCCTGGCCGACCTGACGGCGTACGACCGCAAGCACAATCAGGGCAACGGCGAGAGCAACCGCGACGGCACCGACAACAACAACTCCTTCAACCATGGCGTCGAGGGCCCAACGAGCGAACCGGCGATCATCGCCGCCAGGCGGAAGGCGATGCGCAACCTGCTCGGCACCCTGCTGTTCTCCGCCGGCGTGCCAATGCTCACGGCCGGCGACGAGTTCGGTCGCAGCCAACGCGGCAACAACAACGCCTACTGCCACGACAGCGAGCTCACCTGGCTGAGCTGGCAGCGCGAACCGTGGCAGGACGAGCTGCGGACCGTCACCCGCCGGCTGATCGAGCTGCGCCGCGAGAATCCGGCGCTCCGGCCCGTCCACTTCGCCAGGCTCGGTGAGACGACAGCCGGAGCCTCGGAGATGGACTGGTTTGACGCCGGCGGCGACCCGATGGACGAGGACGACTGGCACTCCCCCGAGGCGCGCACGCTGCAGTACCTTGCCGCGAGCACACCGGACCGTGAGGAGTTCAATCGCATCCTCCTGATCGTCCACGCCACCGAATCGCCGACCACGGTCACGCTGCCCGCCCACGAGGGCGTTGTCGGCTACGAGGTGCTCTGGGATTCCGCCGACGACAGTCTGGGCGGCATGGGCGTGAGCGGGCCGTCCCCCGAGATCCTCAGCCCCGGCAGCCTCCTGAGCATCGCCGGCACGTCGATGCGTCTGCTGCGCGCGCACTGAGATCCGCCCGAGCACGAAAGGAATCACGGTGGCCAAGAAGACGACCGAGCACGGCGCCGGCACCCCGGCCACCGTCGCGCTGGCGAACGCCGACATCCATTTCATCCCGCATCTTTATCAACACGATGCCGGGGCGACGAACTTCGGTCTCGAGGCCGCCGAGAAGCTCGAGCTCGACCCCGATCGCGTGTTCAAGACGCTGCTCGCGGATGCCGACGGCCAGCTCGTGGTCGGCATCGTTCCCGTGACGGGCACCCTCGATCTCAAGGCGCTCGCCGCCGCGGTCGGTGCGAAGAAGGCGGTGATGGCCGACCCGAAGCTCGCGGAACGGAAGACGGGCTACGTCGTCGGCGGGATCAGCCCGATCGGTCAGAAGACCGCGCACCAAACCGTGATCGACGAGAGCGCGATCCTCTTCGACACCGTGTTCGTCTCCGGCGGTCGGCGCGGCTTCGACATCGAGCTCAGTCCCGATGATCTCGCCGCCGTCACCTCCGGCAGCTTCGCCCCGATCGGTCGACCATGATCACTCCACAAAAACGGAGTCGGAGCGCGGTGATCTGATCGCCTCAGCGATGGCGGCCACACCGAACTCCCACGCGCGCTCGACATCGCCGCCAAGCCTGAAACTTCCGTTCAGTTCCATGCTGATGAATCCGGCCGCCCAGGCGGTCACCGTGCGGGCAGCCTCGAGTGCACGATCCGGCCCGGCCTGCTCGGAGGCGAGCGCAAGGACGGCCTCGCTTGCCGCGGCACCGAACTCCGCCCTGGCAACAGGCGCACCAGCGCCTGGCGACATGATGAGCTGGAATGCTGCTGGTCGCTCATGGCCGAATGCGCGGAAGCGATTCGCGAGTTCGCTCAGCTTCGACGCGTCCTTCAAACGGTCGGCGAGCTCGGTCAGGCTCGCCTCCGCCACGAGCTGGATCAGATCGTCCCTGCTCTGCACCCGCTTGTAGAGGGAGGGCGCCCGCACACCGACGCGCAGCGCAACGGCCTGCATGGTCAGCGCCGCGAGCCCGTCCTGTTCGAGCAGATCCCGCGCCGCATCGACGATCGCATCGAGAGAGGTCCTGGTCGGTGTCGGCATACCGCGAGTATAGCTATTGACTTTAGCCATCATGGCTAATTAGCATAGCCATCGTGAAACTCACCGCCTCGCTCCACCGCATCGGCAACGACATCGTCGCCGCCTACCTCGTCGTCACCACCGATGGCGTGACCGTCATCGATGCCGGGCTCCCCGGCCATTGGCACGAGTTGCTCGCCGAACTCACCGCCATGGGACTCACTCCCGACGACATCAAGGGCCTGATCCTGACGCACGGCGATTCTGATCACGTCGGATTCGCCGAGCGGCTGCGGCGGGAGCACGGCGTTCCCGTCTTCGTCCACGAGGCCGACGCGGCGAGGGCGCGGGGTGGCACGAAGCCCGCCAACGCGAAGCAGCCGATGAAGCCGGGCCCGCTTCTGGCCTTCTTCGGCTACGCACTCCGGAAGGGCGGCATGCGGACGAGCTGGCTCACCGAGGTCGTCGAGGTTCACGGCGGCGAGACGCTCGACCTTCCCGGCTCACCCCAGATCATCGCGCTGCCAGGCCATTCCCCGGGCAGCATTGCGGTGTATGTTCCCGTCGCCGACGCCGTGTTCGTCGGCGACGGCCTGACGACCCGCCACGTGCTCACCGGCACGACTGGGCCCCAGCCGGCGCCGTTCACCGACGACCCAGAGCAGGCGATCGCCTCGCTGCGAGCCATCGTCGGCACGGGCGCGCGGTGGGTACTGCCGGGTCACGGCGCCCCATGGGGCAACGGCGTCGAGGCGGCGGTCGTCGCCGTCGAGGCGGCGCGCGCGGCAGAGTAGCGGGCTACTCTGCGACGGCCACCAGTCCCATCTCGGCGGCGCCAGAGAGCAGTGGGTGGGCCGGCACGACCCGCACGGTGTAGCCGAAACCGCCGGCCCTGCCGAGTTGGACGGTGCCCGTGAAGAGTCTCGCGCCGTCGCCGGTGGACTGCTCGGCCGGTTCCGCCTGCAACTGCAGCCGCTCGACGTCGCTCAGCTCATCGCCGCCCGTGCTGCGGCCGTAGACGACCTCGACGGCGACATCCTCTGCGCTCAGCTCGCCGAGCCCGATGTGCGCGCGCAGGTGCAGCTCGTCACCCACCTGCGGCACCTCGGCGACGCCGCCCGATTCGACGTGTTCGACGCTCACGTTCGGCCAGGCCGCCCGTACCCGCGACTTCCACGCGGCGAGCGCCCGCGCCGCGTCGGCGTGCTGGGCAGAGAGCGCGGCCTCGGCGGCCGCGGCCGGGCAGTACAGCCGTTCGACGTACTCGCGCACCATCCGGTCCGCGCTGAGCTCAGGCGAGAGCGTCGCCAGGGTGTGCCGCACCGACTGCATCCAACGCCGCGGCACCCCGGTGTCATCGCGCTCGTAGAAGCGCGGCGCGACCTGGTGCTCGATGAGGTCGTAGAGCGCCTCGGCCTCCAGCCGGTCACGCTCGGCGCCGTCCGCCGCGGCGTCCGCGGAGGGAATGGCCCAACCGTTCTCACCGTCAAAGTACTCGCTCCACCAGCCGTCGAGGATCGACAGGTTCAGCACCCCGTTCAGCGCGGCCTTCATGCCGGAGGTCCCGCAGGCCTCGAGCGGTCGCAGCGGGTTGTTCAGCCAGACGTCGGTGCCGGGGTAGAGCGTCTGCGCCATGGCGATGTCGTAGTCGGGCAGGAACACGATGCGCCCGCGGACGTCGGGCTCTGCCGCGAACTGCACGAGCTCCTGGATCAGACGCTTGCCCTCGTCATCGGCCGGGTGGGACTTGCCTGCGATGACGAGCTGCACGGGCCGCTCCGGGTGCAACAGCAGTGAGCGTAGCCGCTCCCGGTCGTGCAGCATCAGGGTGAGACGCTTGTAGGTGGGCACGCGGCGGGCGAAGCCGATCGTGAGCACGGTCGGGTCGAGCAGCTCGTCGATCCACGCCGGGGCCCGGCCACCGGGATTCTGACCGCGCCAGGCGGATGCCGTGCGCTCCCGTGCATCGGCGACGAGCTGCGCGCGCATCTCCCCACGCACCCGCCAGAGTTCGGCGTCGCTGAGTGCGGGCGAAAGCCAGTCCACGGCCGTCGTGTCCGCGCTGCCGAGCCGCTCCCAGGCCAGCCCCTGCAGACGCGGATCCGTCCACGTCGGTGCGTGCACGCCGTTCGTGACCGAGGTGATCGGAACCTCCTCAGTGTCGAAGCCGGGCCAGAGCCCGCTGAACATCGCGCGGCTGACCTCGCCGTGCAGGCGAGAGACGCCGTTGCTCGTGCGTGCGAGGCGCAGCCCCATGTACGCCATGTTGAACTTCGCGCCCTGGCCATCCTCCCGGCCGAGCGCGAGTACATCGGCAGCGTCGACACCCGGAAGCAGATCGGTGTCGAGGTAGCGCTCGACCACGTCGAGCTCGAAGCGGTCGATGCCGGCCGGCACGGGCGTGTGGGTCGTGAAGACCGTTCCGGCGCGCACCAGCTCGAGCGCCTGAGCGAAGGTCAGGCCCTCGCCGATGAGGGACGCGATGCGCTCAACGCCGAGGAACCCCGCGTGCCCCTCGTTCGTGTGGAAGACCTCCGGCGCCGGCTTGCCGGCGAGCTCAGACCAGGCGTTCACGGCGCGGACGCCGCCGATGCCGAGTAGCAACTCCTGCTGGAGGCGGTGCTCCCCCGCACCACCGTAGAGCCGGTCGGTGACGTGACGCAGCTCGTCGCTGTTGTCGGGGATGTCGGTGTCCAGAAGCAGCAGGCGCACGCGTCCGACGGCGGCCTGCCACACTCGAGCGTGCAGGGTGCGCCCCTCCGGGAGGGCGAGGGTGATCTGCACCGCGGAGCCGTCCGGCCGGCGCAGCACCGCGAGCGGCAGGCCGTCCGGGTCGAGCACCGGGTAACTCTCCAGCTGCCAGCCGTCGTTGGCGATCGCCTGCGAGAAATAGCCGGAGCGGTAGAACAGGCCGACGGCCACGATGGGCACGCCGAGGTCCGATGCGCTCTTGAGGTGGTCGCCGGCCAGGATGCCGAGACCGCCGGAGTACTGCGGCAGGGCGGCCGCGATGCCGAATTCCGGTGAGAAGTAGCCGATCGCCGGCGGCTTGTCGCACTCGAGTCCCTGGTACCAGCGCGGCTCGCTGAGGTAGGCCCTGAGCTCGTCGCGCTGCTGGATGACGGCGCCGACGTATGCGGCATCCTGCGCCAACGCCTCGAGTCGCTCAGGAGCAACCTCGCCGAGGAGCGCGATGGGGTCGTGCTCGAGCCTGTTCCAGATTTCGGGTGAGATGTGCGCGAAGAGTTCCCTCGTCGGCTCATGCCAGGACCAGCGCAGATTCGCCGCGAGTTCCCCCAGCGCTGAGAGCGCATCGGGGAGCACGGCACGAACGGTGAACTTTCGGATCGCCTTCACGAGCACCACCCTAGGACGCCAGAGTGACGATTGTGTTAATGCGCCACGCACGTCGCGTGCGATTCGCGCTACGGTCGCAGTGTGCCCAAGAACAGCGTGCCGAAGCAGAACACCGTGCCCCAGAGCAGTGCGGAGCGGATGACGCGCGCCGGCCGCATCCCCGTCTTCTCCCCGACACCCGCGCAGCCGGGCGAACTCTGGCCGGCCAAGGCCTTCGTCGGCGAGCTCGTGCCGTTCGCAGCCACGGCATTCCGGGAGGGGCACGACCGCATCGGCGTCGAGTTGCTGCTGCAGGCTCCGAGCGGAACGCTGAGCCGGCACTCGATGAGTCTGCTCGCCCCTGGCACAGACCGTTGGCAGGTCGAGCTGGTGCTCGATGCTCCCGGCGCGTGGAACTACCGTGTGCGGGCATTCGCCGATGACTACGCAACCTGGCGGCACAACGCCGCGGTCAAGGTGGGGGCCGGCGTCGATGTCGAGCTGATGTTCGCGGCGGGGTCCGAGCTGCTCGGCCGGGCCGCGGCCGACGCGACGCGCCCGGCATCCGAACGGCGCACCCTGAGCACTGCGGCCCTCGCGCTGGCCGACACGAGCATCGGAGCCGCCGAGCGTCTCGCGCTCGGCACGGCCGGCGTCGTGGCCGCTCTGCTCGCCGCGACGCCGCTGGCGAGCCTCGAGTCGATCGCCGAGACCCGCACCGTGCGTGTGGAGCGCAGCCGTGCCGGTGTCGGTTCCTGGTACGAGTTCTTCCCCCGCTCGGAGGGTGCCGTGCGCCACGCGGATGGCTCGTGGACGAGCGGCACGTTCCTCACCGCTTCGGAGAGGCTGGCGGATGTCGCCGCGATGGGCTTCGACGTCGTCTACCTGCCGCCCATCCACCCGATCGGGCGCGCCTTCCGGAAGGGCCCGAACAACACGCTGAACGCGGGCCAGAACGACCCCGGTTCGCCGTGGGCTATCGGCTCGGCCGACGGCGGCCACGACGCCGTGCACCCCGAACTCGGCACCCTGGAGGATTTCCGGGCCTTCGTCGCCAGGGCCGGCGAGCTCGGCATCGAGATCGCCATCGACCTCGCCCTGCAGGCATCGCCGGATCACCCCTGGGTGACGGAGCACCCGGAGTGGTTCACGACATTGCCGGACGGCAGCATCGCCTTCGCCGAGAACCCGCCGAAGAAGTACCAGGACATCTATCCGATCAACTTCGACAACGATCCCGTCGGCATCCGCGCCGAGGTGCTACGCATCGTGCGGCACTGGATCGCGCAGGGCGTGCGCATCTTCCGGGTCGACAACCCGCACACCAAGCCGCTGGACTTCTGGGAGTGGCTGATCGGCACGGTGAACGAGGAACACCCGGATGTCGTCTTCCTCGCGGAGGCCTTCACACGGCCCGCCCTGCTGAACGCACTCGCCCAGGTCGGTTTTCAGCAGTCCTACACCTACTTCACCTGGCGCAACACGAAGGCGGAGCTCGAGGAATTCCTCGGCGCGCTCGCAACGGACACCGCCGACTTCCTGCGGCCGAACCTGTTCGTCAACACCCCGGACATCCTCACCGAGTACCTGCAGTTCGGTGGCCCGGCCGCGTTCACGATCCGCGCCGCCATCGCTGCCACCGCCGCGCCGACGTGGGGCGTCTACTCCGGATTCGAGTTGTTCGAGAGTGTTGCGCGCCCCGGCGCCGAGGAGGCGATCGACAACGAGAAGTACGAGTTCAAGCCGCGTGACTTCGCCGGCGCGGCCGCCGCTGACCGCTCCCTGGCGCTCTACCTCGGCATCCTCAACCGCATCCGCGCGGAGCACCCGGCTCTCCGTCAGCTGCGCAACATCCGCTTCCACCACAGCGACGATGATTCGGTGCTGGTCTACAGCAAGTACCTGGCGGCCGAGCACAACACGGACGGGGTCGCGGATGCCGTCATCGTCGTCGCGAACGTCGACCCGCACTCGGTGCGGGAGACCACCGTGCACCTGGACCCGACCCTGTTCGGCCTGCCGGCTGGCGCGAGCTTCGAGGTGGAGAACCTCGTGACGGGAGCCGTCTGGCTCTGGGGCGAGCACAATTTCGTGCGGCTCGACGCTTTCACGGAGCCCGTCCACATCCTGGCGGCCCGCCCCATCCCGGAGGCCGCGCCTCCCGCCGTGCCGAGCCGCCAGAAGGCCGCTCGCCGCACACCGCAGAAGACCCAGAAAACGCAGAAGGGATCGTAGCCATGAGCCCGATCGACGGATTCGCCCGGCCCGTGGTCGCCCCCGAGATTCTGGAGCGCGTGGCATCCGGAAGCTATCACGACCCGCATTCCGTGCTCGGCCAGCATCTTGTCGACGCCGACGTCGCCGACCCGCTCACCGTCATCCGCGCACTCCGGCCGCTCGCCGCGGAGGTGCAGGCGGTGTTCGGTTCCGATGCCCGCGTGGAGCTTGCACACATCGGGCACGGGCTCTGGGAGGGCTACAGCGTGCTGGGCCTGCGCGACTACGAGATCGAGGCCCGCTACGACGGCGGTGCCGAGTGGAAGAGCGACGACCCGTACCGCTACGCGCCGACGATCGGTGAGCTCGACCTGCACCTGATCGGCGAGGGCCGCCACGAGGAGCTGTGGCGGGTGCTCGGCGCACACCACCGCTCCCATGCAGGGGTCAGCGGCAGCGTGCACGGCACCTCCTTCGCGGTGTGGGCCCCGCACGCACAAGCGGTGCGCGTGATCGGTGATCTCAACCAGTGGAACGGCGTCGGGCATGCGATGCGCAACATGGGTGCGACGGGCGTGTGGGAGCTCTTCGTGCCCGATCTCGAGCCCGGCAGCGTGTACAAGTACGAGATTCTCACGCAGTCGGGAGTCTGGGTGCAGCGGGCCGACCCAATGGCCGCCGCCGCCGAGCTTCCGCCGCAGACCGGGTCGGTGATCAGTCAGAGCTTTTACGACTGGAACGACGCGGACTGGATGCGCGCCCGCGCTGAGCGTGACCCGCACAACACCCCGATGAGCGTCTACGAGCTGCACCTGGGCTCGTGGCGGCCGGGGCTCGGCTACCGCGATGCCGCCGATCAGCTGATCGAATACGTCGGTGAACTCGGTTTCACACACGTGGAGTTCATGCCGCTCGCCGAGCACCCCTTCGGCGGCTCGTGGGGCTACCAGGTCACCGGCTACTACGCGCCGACCAGCCGCTTCGGCTCCCCCGACGATCTGCGCTACCTGATCGACCGACTGCACCAGGCCGGGATCGGTGTGCTGATGGACTGGGTTCCGGGCCACTTCCCGAAGGACGAGTGGGCCCTGGCGAACTTCGACGGCGCACCGCTCTACGAGCACCCAGACCCCCGCCGCGGCGAGCAGAAGGACTGGGGAACACTCGTCTTCGACTTCGGCCAGCGCCAGGTGCGCAACTTCCTCGTGGCCAACGCGCTGTTCTGGCTCGAGGAGTTCCATGTCGACGGGCTCCGGGTGGATGCCGTCGCGTCGATGCTCTACCTCGACTACTCACGCGAGGTCGGCGAGTGGGAGCCGAATGTGCACGGCGGCAACGAGAATCTGGAGGCGATCGCCTTCCTGCAGGAGGTGACGGCGACCGCGTACAAGCGCAACCCCGGCATCGTGATGATCGCGGAAGAGTCCACGAGCTGGGGCGGAGTGACCGCGCCGACCGTGGCCGGTGGGCTCGGCTTCGGACTCAAGTGGAACATGGGCTGGATGCACGATTCGCTGCAGTACATGCAGAACGATCCGATGTACCGCTCCCACCACCACGGCGAGATCACCTTCTCGTTCCTCTATGCGTTCAGCGAGAACTTCCTGCTGCCGATCAGCCACGACGAGGTCGTGCACGGCAAGGGCTCTCTGCTGCAGAAGATGCCGGGAGACCACTGGCAGCAGCTCGCGAACGTGCGGGCCTACCTCAGCTTCATGTGGGCCCACCCCGGCAAGCAGCTGCTGTTCATGGGGCAGGAGTTCGGTCAGCCGTCCGAGTGGAGCGAGGAGCGCGGGCTCGACTGGTGGGTGCTCGACCAGCCCAGCCACCGCGGGCTGTTCGATCTCGTCACCCAGCTCAACCGGGTGTACCGCGAGCACCCGGCCCTCTGGGCGCTCGACAACGACTCCGCCGGATTCGAATGGCTCGACGGCGGCGCCGCCGAGCAGAACGTCGTCTCGTTCCTGCGCCGCGACGGCAACGGCGAGGTGCTGGCGTGCATCGTCAACTTCGCCGGGACACCGCACAACGACTACCGGATCGGGCTGCCATTCCCCGGTCGCTGGCGGGAGCTGCTGAACACGGATGCCGCCGAGTACGGCGGATCCGGGGTCGGAAACCTGGGCGGCGTCGACGCCACGGACACCCCGTGGGCGGGGCGCGCGGCGTCCGCGACCATCACCCTTCCACCGCTCGGCGGAATCTGGCTCAAGCTCGAGCGCTAGCCGTTCAGTAGAGCAGCATCGCCAGACGCTGGCGTGCCGCGATGACGACGGGGTCGGTCGTTCCGACGACCTCGAACAGTTCGAGCATGCGCTCGCGCACCCGGTTCTTTCCGTCGGCGTCGAGCGTCGGGAACAGCGTGAGCAGGCGATCGAATGCATCGGCGACGTGGCCGCCGGAGAGGTCGAGGTCGGCAACATCGAGCTGGGCGTCGAGATCCTGCGGCCCGGCGGCGGCCGCGGAACGGATCTGCTCGAGGCTCTTGCCCGCGAGGCGGTGCAGGAGGCTGACCTGGGCAAGACCGGCGACGGCGAGCTGGTCACGCGGGTCTTGGGCGATCGCGGTCTTGTAGAAGCCGATGGCCGCAGGGTAGTCGCCGCGCTCGATGGCCTCGTAGGCCTCTGCGTGGTGCGGCGGCAGCGGCGGCTCCTCCGGAGCGGACTCCGCCGCGTCCTCTGCGGGAGCGCCGGCCTCGGCATCCGCCGCAACGGCACTGCCCGTCACGCCGTTCTGGGCGGCCAGCTGCAACAGCTGCTCGAGGATGTCGAGCAGCTGTTCCTCGGCGATGGCGCCGGCGAAGAGCGGGACGGGCTGCCCGGCGATCACGGCCGCGACCGTGGGAACCGACTGCGCCTGGAACGCCTGGGCGAGCTGCGGGTTCGACTCGACGGCGACCCGCACCAGCACGAGGCGTCCGCGGAGGCCGGCGACGACGCTCTGCAGCACGGCGCTCATCGCGGTGCTCTGCTCAGCCCAGTCGGCGTAGAGGTCGACGAGCACGGGCACGCGCTGCGAGAGCTCGAGCACCTCGCCGAAGTTGGCGTCGCTGCCGTCCAACACGAGACTCGGCACCTGCACGGGGGCACCGGCAGGGGCGCCGGGCTGTGCCGGCGCACCGGTAGGGGCATTCGCGCGGTTCACGAGCGAGGAGAGGTCAACCGCTCCACGGAGATTGGCTGCTGAGGGGGGAACGTTGGTCACGGGATCTCCGATGCGGCAATGAGGCTGTGGGCGAAGCCGAGAAGACGGATCTTCTCATCGCTGCCCGTGGCGGGAACGTAGAACAGGAGCTGGTCGCTGCGGGTCGAGGTGACGCCCTTCGCGGTCTTCTCGACGCCGGAGAGTGACTTCGACGGGCTCGCCTTGAACTCGACCGTACCGCCATCGTTCGGGGTGGCGCTCTCCATCTGGTTGAGATTCACGGCGACAATGGCGCCGGAGTCGATCGTGCCGAGGGCGACGGTCGAGCCGGGGCCCGGCGCGTTCGACACGTCGAGGTTCGTCGTCGGTGGCAGCTCGGCACGTCGCGCTTCGGTTGCGGCGACGCCGACCTGGGGAACGAAGCTGTCGCTCGCGATGTCGAAGAGGTCGTAATACTCGCTCGCGGTGTCCTTGAGGATCACGTCGCCGTAGGCCGCGGCCAGCTGATCCGGGGCCAGCGTCAAGAACTTCGTGTCCGGCGCGACGGGCGGTGCACCGATGCTGGCCGGTGCCACCTCCGGGAACGTCGCGTCAGCGGCCAGGGTGATGGCGTACTCGACCTGGTAGTTCTCCCGCGGGCTGTTCTGCTTGAGCACGAGGGTCATCGGCGCGATCGTCGGCTCGTCCTCATTCAGGATGACGGTGACGACGGTGCGCGGCCAGGTCGCGTTCTGCTGCGGCAGGATCACTTCCATCGGTGAGGCCGGAATCGGGCTCGGTGCGGCCTGCTCGGGGTAACCGGCTCGGATCTGGTAGTTCGTCTGCCGCTCCAGCAGCGCCGGCCCGGTGAAGCGTGTGGGAAGCAGCTCGGCGTTCATCGATGTGTCTGCCTCGTTCGCGACGACGGCGATCTTACGCACGATGCGTTCGAGCTGCGGAACCGTGACGGCGGGCGGCGGCAGCTCGTCCAGACCTTCGGCGGCGTCGGTGAGCTCCGGGGTCGGTGTCGCGGTCGCCGTTGGCGTCTCAGAGAGGTCGGGCCAGAAGGACGCGGAGCAGCCGGAGAGGACGAGGCCGGAGATGACGAGCACAGGCACGACGGCGAGGCGGGAGGAACGACCGTTGATCGCCTTGCGCTGCCCGCCGGTGATCTCGTTGATCTTGATCATCTTGGGCTTGGGCGCCTTCGGCAGCTTCGGCATCCGCGGGCCCCTGGGCACGTTGCGACGCGGACCGCGCGAACGGCGCATGTGGATCAGCGCCCAGAGATAGAGCACCAGGCCGATGAGCAGCAGAATCGCGCCGCCGACGATCAGCGGGCCGGCCCACGGGGTCGAGTTGTCGAGCGGCCAGGAGATGCGCACGTTCTTGGGGGCCGGCGCCGTGCCGTCGGTGGCCAGGAGCACCGAGATGCCCTCCGGCGCGTTGATCGTGTTGGAGAGGGAGCCCTCGCTCGTCCATTCGTCGAGCCAGAGGTCGGACCCACGGGGGTCGGGATTCACCGCTGTCGGCTGAGCGCCTCCCGCCTGCTCCGGCGGCAGGGTCGCGTCGCTCGTGAAATCAGATTGACCGCGGACGACCTCGGAGCTGAGCTCCTTCGTGTCCTCGTCGTAGCTCAGACGCGTGTAGCTCAGGTCTCCGAGCCACGCCTCCATGTCGGCGGTTCGGCCGTATGCCATGAAGGTATCGGTTGAACCGCGGACGGTCAGGGTCTGGGCGCCTTCGTGAGCGGTCAGCGCGTCGCCGTCGATCACCGTGTACGGGCCGTTACCTGCAACGGTGGTGCTGAGCGAGACGCTTGCGGGCTCGAGAAAGACTGTGCGCTGGGCGATGCCCAGCGCAATCATGCAGGCCGCGGCAACAAATGCCACGATCGCCAAAACAAATCGCACGAATTCTCCTTTTGTGCTGCCTGAAGCCATGACCGACACCAGCACGCGGCGGGCGCAACGACGGGGGTTTCGTTGTTAACAGGTCGAAATGGCAACAGCCAAAGACATTTGACACTACCGGACATAGCTGAAAGACGCCCCAATCCGCGTGGGAACTGCCTGTGTGCCCGCGTCATCCGGTGCCAGCAAAAGCCGCTAAAATCAGTGTGGCTCGCAGCGCGATTCTCTGCGCTGCTGCGACCGTATTAAGGAGAGACATCGTGGCTACCGACGAAACCGAGTTCACCCAGGTATTCCGGGGCTACGACAAAGACGAGGTCGACAAGGCCATCCAGGGCCTCCGCCGCGACCTGATCAAGTCGAACGCCCAGGGCGTCGACGCGGCCAAGGAGATCAAGCGGCTCGGCGCGCGCATCGACGAGCTCAACGCCGAGCTTGAAGAGGTTGGCAGCCCCACCTTCTCCGGTCTCGGCACGAAGCTCGAGAACACCCTGCGCGTCGCAGAGGAACAGTCGACCCGCCTCATCGCCCAGGCCGACATCGATGCAGAGAAGCTGCGCAGCTCCGCCTCCGGCGAGGTCGAGAAGCTCCGCACGGATGCCACGGCGCTTGCCGAGCGCACGGTCAGCGATGCCCGTGCCAAGGCCGCACGCATTCTCGAGACGGCCAGACTCGAAGCCGACGACATCGTGGCCCGTGTCCGTGACGAGCAGGAGCTCATCACCCAGGAGGCGCTGCGCGACGCTGCAGCCATCCGTGGCGCCGTGGCGACCGAGGCCGCCGAGCTCCGCGCGACGGCGAAGCGCGAGACCGCCGCGATCCGTGCAGAGGCCGAACGCGAGGCAGCCGAGGTCGTCGTCGTCGCCAACCGCGAGGCGTCTGAGGCGCGAAGCGCTGCGGCCGGCCTCGCCCAGGAGACGGAGCAGACCCGTTCAGAGGTCGCTCTCGAACTCGACCAGGCACGGGCCGATCTCGCCAAGGAGACCGAGCAGGCACGCCTCGACCTGGCCAGGGACAACGAGCAGGCCCGTCTCGACCTCGAGCGTGAGAGCGCCGAATCGCGCCAGGGTCTTGCCGCAGAAATCGCAGAGTCGCGCGCAGCGCTTGCCATCGAGCTCGAGCAGGCCCGCACCGATCTCTCACGTGAGATCGACCAGAGCCGCGCCGAGATCGCCCTCGCCCGCGAGCAGGAGAAGACCGATCTGGCCCGCGAGATCGAGACCGCCCGTCTGAAGCTCTCCCACGAGCTGGAGCGCAGCCGAGCACGCCACGACGGCGACATCGAGCAGTCCCGCGCCGACCTCGCGCTCGAGCACGATCAGGCACGCGCCGACTTCACCGCCGAGGGCGAGCAGGCACGCATCGACCTCGACAACCAGCTGGCCGCGAGCCGCAAGAAGACCGGCCACGAGGTGCAGAAGATGCGCCGCGAGATCGAGCAGGCCCGGATCGACCTCGATGTCGAGCTGAAGGCGCGTCGCGATGAGGCCGAGCAGGAGCACCTGCAGCGCCACCAGGAGGCCGTCGCCCAGACCCAGAAGTTCCTGGATGACGCCAATGCACAGCTGGCGGAGGCCATCAGCCGCGCAAGCGAGAACCGCGCAGAGGCCGAGCGCCTGAGCAGCGGTGCCCGTGGCGAGGCGAAGGCGATTCTGGATGACGCCGAAGACGCAGCAGCACGCACGATCAGCGATGCAGAGGCCACGGCCCACGCTCGTCTGGCCGAGACGGAGGAGCGCACCCGCGCACTCGTGGCTGACGCCGAGGACCGCCTCTCCCAGATTAGGATTGAGCGCGACGCGGTCGCCGGCTACTTCGAGAGCCTGCGCGGTGTTCTCAAGCAGGCAGAACAGGTGACCTCCGACACGGAGTGATCACACTTCCGCCGTCACGGTGGGAGTGCGTGTGAAGATTCAGAATGCTTTCCGGCTGGGCCTGGTCGCCACGCTCGGAGTCGGTCTCGGCATCCTGATCCTCGGCTCGATCGCCTCGCTGGCGACGATCCTCAGTTACATCGGCGCAGCCCTGTTCCTCTCGCTCGGTCTTGATCCGGCGATCGCATTCCTCGAGCGGCACAAGTTCCCGCGCTGGGCCGCGATCCTCACCGTTCTCGGTGCGGTGATCGCGGCCCTGACCGGGGTCGTCTTCGCCGTCATCCCGATCATCAGCGAGCAGATCAATCAGCTGATCGAGTTCGTGCCGGTACTCTCACGGCGTTTCCTCTCCGGCGAACTCGTGATCGCGCTGCAGGAGACCTTCCCCAACCTGCAGGTCGAGGAGATCGTCGGCGCGATGACGAAGGCGGTCAACGACTTCGTCACCAATCCCGATCAGCTCGTCGGCCTCTTCGGCGGCGTGCTGCAATTCGGAGTTGCGCTCTCCGCAGGGCTGTTCGGCATCGTGATCGTCGTGATCCTGACCCTGTACTTCGCCGGCAGCCTGCCGTCGATGAAACGCGGTCTCTACCAGCTGGTGCCGGCCTCGCGCCGCGATCGCTTCATGGACCTGAGCGAACAGATCTCCGAGTCCGTCGGCCGCTACGTCGTTGGCCAGGTGACACTCGCGCTCGTCAACGGTCTGTTGAGCTTCATCTTCCTCAGCATCATCAACGCGCCGTTCCCGGCGATTCTGGCCCTGCTCGCATTCCTGTTCTCGCTGATCCCGCTGGTCGGAACGATCTCCGGCTCGGTGCTGATCGTGCTGATCTGCCTGATCCCGGGTCTCGGCTCGCCGCTGACGGCGTTCGTCGCGGCGATCTACTACCTGATCTACATGCAGGTCGAGGCATACGTGCTGAGCCCGCGCATCATGAACAAGGCCGTCGCCGTTCCGGCGTCCGTCGTCGTCATCGCCGCCCTGGCCGGTGGCTCACTCCTCGGGCTGCTTGGCGCGCTCATCGCGATTCCCACCGCGGCCGCCATCCTGTTGATCATCAAGCAGGTCGTGATTCCGAGGCAGAACGCGCTGTAGCGCGACGCGCGCATTCTCACGCCGGCTCGAGGGAGCAGCCGAGGAACGAGGCCGCCCCCGAAGCCCTGAGCGTGTCACCGGATCGAGTCGCCCGGGATGTCGAAGCTGCAGCGTCGGCGGATCCGCTCAGGGCTTCGCGTGCGTCGCTGCTCCTTCGTCGCGGCGCCGCTCGCTCGAGCCATCGTGCANGCCGAGGAACGAGGCCGCCCCCGAAGCCCTGAGCGTGTCACCGGATCGARTCGCCCGGGATGTCGAAGCTGCAGCGTCGGCGGATCCGCTCAGGGCTTCGCGTGCGTCGCTGCTCCTTCGTCGCGGCGCCGCTCGCTCGAGCCATCGTGCATCACGCTGGCTCGAGGGAGCAGCCGAGGAACGAGCGCCGGGCATTCTCACGCTGGCTCGAGGGAGCAGCCGAGGAACGAGGCCGCCCCCGAAGCCCTGAGCGTGTCACCGGATCGAATCGCCCCGGATGTCGAAGCTGCAGCGTCGGCGGATCCGCTCAGGGCTTCGCGTGCGTCGCTGCTCCTTCGTCGCGGCGCCGCTCGCTCGAGCCATCGTGCATCACNGGATGTCGAAGCTGCAGCGTCGGCGGATCCGCTCAGGGCTTCGCGTGCGTCGCTGCTCCTTCGTCGCGGCGCCGCTCGCTCGAGCCATCGTGCATATGCACGCCGGCTCGAGGGAGCAGCCGAGGAACGAGGCCGCCCCCGAAACCCTGAGCGTGTCACCGGATCGAATCGCCCGGGATGTCGAAGCTGCAGCGTCGGCGGATCCGCTCACGGCTTCGCGTGCGTCGCTGCTCCTTCGTCGCGGCGCCGCTCCGAGGAACCAGCGCAGTGCATTCTCACGCTGGCTCGAGGGAGCAGCCGAGGAACGAGGCCGCCCCCGAAGCCCTGAGCATCCAGCGGGCGGGCGGGCGCGGGCGGTGGCGGAGGTGTGGGCTCAGCCCTGCCAGACCTCGGGCAGCGGGGCGGCTGCGGGGTTCACCGCGGAGACGATCTCGTTGAGCACGCGGCTCGTCTGCTTCTCCCCCACCCACAGGTGCTTTCCGCCTTCGACGGCGATGAGTCTGGCCTCTGGCGCGACGGCAAAGCGTTCGCTCGCCTCGACGGGGCGCAGGTAGTCATCGAACTCGGGCACGAGCACAACGAGAGGGACCGTTGCATCCGCCCACGCGGCGAGCTCGGCATCCGTCGCGCGGTGCAACGGCGGCGAGAGGAGGATCGCGCCGTCGATGGCGTGCTCCAGACCGTATTTGATGCTGAGCTCGGTGCCGAAGGACCAGCCGAGCAGCCACGGGTGCGGGAGTCCGCGTTCCGCGACGAACGCCATCGCGGCCGCGACATCGGCGCGCTCGTCGACGCCATCGCCGAATGATCCGTCGCTGGTTCCGCGCGGCGAACTCGTGCCACGCGTGTTGAAGCGCAGCACGGCGATGTCGGCGAGGGCCGGCAGGCGCGCTGCGGACTTGCGCAGGATGTGTGAGTCCATGAAGCCACCGGCCGTCGGCAGTGGGTGCAGCGTCACGAGGGTCGCGACGGGCTGGCGGTCGAGCGGCATGGCCAGTTCACCGACGAGCGTCAGGCCGTCGCTGGTGTGCAGCTCGACGTTCTCGCGCTTCGCGGGCAGCTCCATGCCACCGCGGATGGCCGTGCCGGGTGCGATCTCCGACGTCGTCATTTGAGCCTCCAACAGTGGTTGTGCCAGTGCCGGCGATCTGCCAGCGCTGCCTCGTCGCCCATCATGGCGTCAGCGCGCCATGCCACGACGTGGGCGATGCCGGGAGCGATGTCGAGGCGGCACCCCGGGCAGATGTAGCGCTTGCCGGACTGCGAACCGGTGACCGGTTGCACGAACCACTCCCCGTCACGCTTGTTCTCCGTGCGTTTCCAGCCGGCGAGGAGCCGACCCAGTCCGTTCTCATCGTCGTCCGGCTGCTCCGAGGCGCGGCGCGAAGGGCGATTGTTGCGGGGCATTCTTCCATTCTAGGCAGCGATGCGCCTAGTACCAGCCGGCGTCCTCCGAGTGAGCCCACGCACCGCACGGCGTGCCGTAGCGGCCGCCGATGTAGCCGAGTCCCCACTCGATCTGTGTGCCGGCGTTGGTCTCCCAGTCCGATCCTGCCGAGCTCATCTTGGAGCCGGGCAGGGACTGCGGGATGCCGTACGCACCGCTGGACGCGTTGTACGCGTTCACACGCCAACCGGATTCGCGGCTCCACAGCGCGACCAGGCAGTCGAACTCGCTCGAACCCCAACCCCGCGCGGCCACGGCATCCTGGGCGTAGGCCTGAGCGGATCCCGGGTCGGGGGAAATGGCCGGAGGCGCCCAGCCCGCGCTGGAAGCCGTCTCGACGACGGGTGGTGGTGGCGGCGGGGCGGGAGCCTCGGCCGAGAAGCTGTCGTGCACGATCGTCGTCTTGTAGTCGCCGGCGACGGAGACGGCCTGCGCCGGCTGACCGCCGAAGCGGTCGCCGAGCTGGAAGTACGGAGACGCGACGGCGCCGGAGTACGGGTCGACGATGTTGACCAGAACGAACGCGGCAGCCGCGGTGAAGGCGAAGGTGAACAGCGCTGCACGCCCACGGGTTCGGGGTCTGCGGTACGGCACCGCGACCGCAACAGCGGTGCGAACGGGCTCAATGGTGCCGGAATGTCTACCCACGATTCCTCGATGCTATCGGAGAACCGCGGAGCGGAGTGGGAGCAGTCACGGTGTGGCTCAGCGAACGGCCAACATCACGTCGACGACGGCGTCGAGGACGATGTCGACCTGCACCTCGCGGTATCCCCCGCGCTGTGGGCGGAACACGACGGTGCGGACATCGTCGACGGTGATCGGCGTGCCCTTCTCGAAGTACGAGGCCAGGCGACCGGTGAAGCGGTCGACATCGTCGACGCTGTAGCCGGTGGTCAGGAAACTGACGCGCTGGAAGCGGTGCTTGGCCGGGCGCGCGATCCGGTTCAGGATCTCCTGCGCACTGGTGCGGGCCTCCTGGAACCAGGCGGCATCACCCATCGACTGGGCGGCCTGGTCACGCTCACGCGCGGCGAAGGCGTCCTCGAGCCGCTCGAGCGCGGCGTCGACGTGTGCGGTCGAGTAGCCGTTCTTCTGCATGCCGAATGCGGTGCGACGGATGCCGTCGGCCGTCAGAACAGTGCCGGCAGGGGCTGTGCCGTCATAGACGGCACGCGCTGTGCGCAGAAACTCCTCGACCTGTTCGATCTTGTAGCCGAGTTTCGGGCGGCGTGCCCGGGGAAAGGTCGTACTCACCGATCTCTTCTCCTCAATCTGTGCGCCGGTTCGGCGACTGTGGGTGCGGCGATGCAGTGGGCGGTCATCACGCGAAAATCAGGTAGAACACGAAGGCAACCGCCGCCGACGGCAGGATCGAATCCAGTCGGTCGAGGAAGCCGCCGTGCCCCGGAAGCCAGGAGCTCATGTCCTTGATGCCGATGTCGCGCTTGATCAGCGACTCGGCGAGATCGCCGAGGGTGGCGCTGAGCAGGATGGCGACACCGAAGATGAGCCCGAACCACCACGGCTGATCGAGCATGAAGAGCCCGAGCAGCACACCGGCGACGATCGTCGCGACGGCGGCGCCCGCGAAACCCTCCCAGGTCTTCTTCGGGCTGATGACGGGTGCCATCGGGTGCTTGCCGAACATCAGGCCACTGGCGTACGCACCGGTGTCCGCGGCGATCACGACGATCAGGAAGGCGAGCGTCCACCACTCGCCACCGTCTTGGCCGACGAGCACCACGGCGAAACTGGCCAGGAAGGTGACGTAGATCTGCACGAAAACCGCTGCGCCCAGATCGGGCAGCACGGCTGACGCCGGGGTGCGCAGGCGCGCGTTCGCCTGTTCGCCCAGTCTCCAGAGCACCACGAAGAGTGTTCCGAGCATGATCGACACCCACTGGCCGGCCGCTCCGCCGTAGAACGCGGCAGGAACGACGGCGACGGCGGCGATGACCGTGGGAACGCGCGGAACGCGGAAACCTCCAAGGCGCAGCGCGGAGGCGAACTCGTAGCTGGCGAAGAGCACGAGCACAGCGGCGAAGATCATGAAGATCTCTTTGACGACGATCAGGCTGAACACCGTGACCGCGCCGAGCGCGAGACCGATGAGTATCGCCAGCACGAGGTTGCGGCCGGTGCGCGCCTTGATGCGCTCGTTTGTGGCATCCAGATGCGCCCGCGCCTCGTCGAAGCCTCGCTCGATGTCGGCTCTCGTGGCGTGCGCCTGCGCGCGCAGTTCGGCCTTGGTGGCCTTCATCTGCGCGCGCAACTCGGCTTTCGCCCCTCGACCCTGCATCTCGCCATCAGGCGTCGGGTCGGCATCCGGAACTTTCTGCATGGGAAGCCCCTAGACCTCGAGCAGTTCGGCTTCCTTGCGCTTCAGAGCGTCGTCGATGGCGTCGACGTGGCTCTTCGTCACGGCCTCGAGCTCCTTCTCGCCACGTGCGACCTCGTCGTCTCCGACCTCGCTCTTCAGCGCGTCGAGCTCGTCCTTGGCCTTGCGACGGATGTTGCGCACGGCAACCTTGGCGTCTTCCGCCTTGGTGCGCACGATCTTGACGAACTCCTTGCGGCGTTCCTCGGTGAGCTCGGGAAGTGTCACCCGGATGACGTTGCCATCGTTGGAGGGGTTCGCACCCAGGTTCGGGGCGTTGCGCAGGGCCTGCTCGATGTCGCGCAGCGCGCCCTTGTCGTAGGGGGTCACGAGAAGCGTGCGGGCTTCGGGGTTCGCCAGAGAGGCCAGCTGTGCCAGCGGGGTCGGCGTTCCGTAGTAGTCGACCATGATCTTCTGGAAGAGCTGAGGGTTGGCACGCCCGGTACGGATGCTGGAGAAGTCGTCCTTGGCGACCTCAACAGCTTTGCTCATACGGGTGGCGGCATCGGACAGGGCATCCGCGATCACGGCGACTCCTTCAGGTAATGGTGGTTCAAGCTTAGTTGTTGTCAGTTGCTGACGATGGTGCCGAGGTCGGCACCGAGGATGGCGGCGGTGACGTTGCCCTCCGGCGCCATTCCGAATACCTGCATCGGCATTCCGTTGTCCATGCACAGGCTGAACGCCGTCGAGTCGACCACCTTGAGACCGCTCTGCAGCGCCTCCTGGTAGGTGATGCGGTCGATCTTGTGCGCGTCGGGGTTCGTGCGGGGGTCGTCGGAGTAGACGCCGTCGACGCCGTTCTTGGCCACGAGCACGATCTCTGCGTCGATCTCGAGGGCGCGCTGGGCGGCCACGGTGTCGGTCGAGAAGTAGGGCAGACCGGCGCCGGCACCGAAGATGACGACACGGCCCTTCTCCAGGTGGCGCTCCGCGCGGCGCGGGATGTACTGCTCGGCGACCTGGGTCATCGAGATCGCGGACTGCACGCGGGTCTCCGCGCCGGCCTGCTCCAGGAAGTCCTGCAACGCGAGGGCGTTCATGACGGTTCCGAGCATGCCCATGTAGTCGGCGCGCCCACGGTCCATGCCGCGCTGAGAGAGTTCTGCTCCGCGGAAGAAGTTTCCACCACCGACGACGATGGCGACCTCGACGGATTTCGCGGCCTCTGCGATCTCGCGGGCGAGCCCGCTGACGACATCCGGGTTCACGCCCAGAGAACCGCCGCCGAATGCCTCACCCGAGAGCTTGAGAAGAACCCTGCGCTTCTTTTCCGTCGTTGTCATTCGAGTGGATCCTTCCAGAGGGGTTTTCTAAAACTTAGTCGTTGCGCTGTGCCAGTGCACAGAAAAGGAGTCCGGACCACAATGTGATCCGGACTCCTCCATGGCGTATTAGGCGCCGGCCTTGAAACGGGCGAAGCCCGTGATGTTCAGACCGGAGTCCTCGACAACCTTCTTGACCTGGATCTTGCTGTCGCGAGCGTAGTCCTGCTCGAGAAGCGCGACCTGCTTGAAGAACGCGGTGAGGCGGCCTTCAACGATCTTCGGGAGAGCCGCTTCCGGCTTGCCCTCGTTGCGGCTGATCTCGGTGACGATCTCGCGCTCCTTCTCGACGATGTCGGTCGGAACCTCGTCGCGAGTCAGGTACTGCGGGTCGAACATCGCGATGTGCTGAGCGATCGCACGAGCGGTCTCGGCGTCGTCACCGCTGTAGGAGACGACAACACCGATCTGCGGCGGCAGGTCCTTGGACGTGCGGTGCAGGTAGACGGCAACAGCGTCGCCGGTGAGGGCTGCGACGCGGCGCAGCTCCACCTTCTCGCCGAGCGTTGCGGCCTGCTGGTCGATCAGGTCGGCAACGGTGGAACCGTCGACCGGAGCCGCGAGGCCCTCTTCGACGGTCGTGGCGCCCGCGGCTGCAACAGCCTCGAGGACCTGCTCGGACAGCGCGATGAACTTGTCGTTCTTCGCAACGAAGTCGGTCTCGCAGGCGAGCTCGATCATCGTGACAGCGCCCGGCGTCTCCTTGACGGCGATGAGGCCCTCGCTGGTGGAACGGTCGGCACGCTTGGCGTTGCCCTTTGCGCCCTTGAGACGGAGGATCTCGGTCGCCTTCGCGACGTCGCCGTCTGCCTCAACCAGAGCGTTCTTGGTGTCGGTCATGCCGGTACCGAGCTGCTCGCGCAGCGCCTTCAGGTCGGCAATGTTGAAGTTAGCCATCCGGAAATCCCTTACTTGGTCTCGGCGGCTGCGTCTTCCGCAGCAACCTCGGCGACGACAGCGGCAACTTCGCCCTCGACGAAGTCGGCTTCGACGGCGGCAAGTGCGACGTCGGCAACCTTCTCGGTCTCGGCGGAGGACTGCGCAGGAGTGGTCTCGTCTGCAGCGGTCTCAGAAGCCTGGAGAAGCTCGGCTTCCCATGCGGCGAGAGGCTCAACCTCTGCACCCTCTTCGGGCTTCTGGTGGCGCTGGATCAGGCCCTCGGCTGCTGCGTCGGCGATGATGCGCGTGAGCAGACCGACGGAGCGGATGGCGTCGTCGTTGCCCGGGATCGGGTACTGGACTTCGTCCGGGTCGCAGTTGGTGTCAAGGATGCCGATGACGGGGATGCCGAGCTTGCGCGCCTCGTCAATGGCGAGGTGCTCCTTCTTGGTGTCGACAACCCAGAGAGCCGAAGGCGTCTTGGTCAGGTTGCGGATACCACCGAGCGACTTGTGCAGCTTGGCGAGCTCGCGCTTCTTGATCAGGAGTTCCTTCTTGGTGAAACCCTTGGTGGTGTCGTCGAAGTCGAGCTCCTCGAGCTCCTTCATACGAGCGAGGCGCTTGCTGACCGTCTGGAAGTTGGTGAGCAGACCGCCGAGCCAACGCTGGTTGACGTAGGGCTGGCCGACGCGCTGAGCCTGCTCGGCGATGGAGCCCTGAGCCTGCTTCTTGGTTCCGACGAAGAGGATGGTGCCACCGTGGGCAACCGTCTCCTTGACGTAGTCATAGGTGCGGTCGATGTAGGTGAGCGACTGCTGGAGGTCGATGATGTGGCTGCCCGAGCGCTCCGTGAGGATGAAGCGCTTCATCTTCGGGTTCCAACGGCGGGTCTGGTGCCCGAAGTGCACGCCGCTGTCGAGCAGCTGGCGAATAGTTACGACGGCCATGAGGCGGTCTCCTTGTTCTCGGTTTCAGCGATGATCGGTCGATCACCGCTCCTGGTGCCCAGCACACGACCGACCCGCTTCTCACGAAGTAAGGACCGAAGGGAAGTGTTGCCTGATGGGCACGCGTAGTCAGCGCACACAGCACTGCTCACGAAAGTCTAACAGCTCCGCGCGCCCTCACTTGCAGCACGGCTCTTGTGCACATCGTGCTGGCTCAACGGGGTTTTCCACCGTTCTCAGAAGGAACAGCGCGGTTCACGCGCCGGCCGGCACGCTGGATCCATGACGATGATCGGCTGCCGCACGCTGCTCGGCTCACTCTGCGCCGCGACCGCCGCGGTGGCGCTGCTCGCCGGAACCGCTGCGAGCAGCGCTGCGGAGAAGGGCGGCCCTGCTCAGACCAGCACTGCAGACACGAGCTCCGCGGATGCCGGCGGCGACTGGAGCTGGCCGCTGGCCGCGCCCCGCGCCGTGCTGCGGCCCTTCCAGGCACCAGCCACCCGGTACAGCGCCGGCCACCGCGGCATCGACATCGAGGCCGATGCCGGTACCGAACTGTTCGCGCCGGCCGACGGCGTCGTGCACTTCTCGGGGCGCGTGGTCGACCGCTCCGTTCTCTCAATTCGGCACAACAGCGATCTGCTGAGCTCCTATGAGCCCATCGACAGTTCCCTCGCCGCCGGTGATCCGGTCGTGCGCGGCCAGAGCATCGGCGTCGTCGCGCACGGAGGGCACTGCGACGGCGGCTGCATGCACTTCGGGGTGCGCCTGCACGGCGAGTACGTCTCGCCGATGCTGCTCTTCGGCGGCATCCCGCGCGCGGTGCTGCTGCCGCTCGGCTGAGACAGGCCCGCTCAGGCAGCCCCGCTCGGTCAGTGCCGCTCAGGCCCGGGGGTGTGCGGTGCGGTAGCTCTCCTTGAGGCGTTCCGTCGAGACGTGCGTGTAGATCTGCGTCGTGCCGAGGCTGGCGTGCCCGAGCAGCTCCTGCACTGCGCGCAGGTCCGCTCCCCCGTCGAGCAGGTGGGTTGCGGCGGTGTGGCGGAGCGCGTGCGGGCCCGACGGCCCGCCGCCCGGCATCTCGGCCAGGAGCCGCGCAACGAGGGAGTACACGGCCCGGGTGCCGAGCCGGCCACCCCGCGCGCCGATGAACAAGGCCTTCGCCGACGCGCCCGCTCCGCGGGACAGCAGGGCCGGCCGGCCGCTGCTCAGGTAGCCGCTCAGAGCAGAGAGGGCGGGCACGCCGAACGGCACCACCCGTTCCTTGCCACCCTTGCCGACGACACGCACGGTGAGCCGGTCCAGATCGAGCGCGTCGACGTCGAGCCCGACCAGCTCGGAGACACGCAGCGCCGAGGCGTAGAGCAGCTCGATCACGGCGACATCGCGCAGCGCAAGCGGCCGCTGATCCGGGTCTGCCGCCGCCGCCCGTGCGGCGAGCCCGGCCAGGATCTCGCTCATCTGTGTCTCTGCCATGACACGCGGCAGGGCACGGCCCGGTTTGGGCGCCCGCAAGCGGATCCCCGGATCGTGCTCGGCCTCGCCGGTTCGCGCGAGCCAGGCCGTGAATCCTCGGGCCGACGCCGCATGTCTGGCGATGCTGGCGCGGGCCAGCCCCGCCTCGGTTCCCGCCCACAGCCAGTCCCGCAGCAGCTCCAGGTCGATGGCGGTCGCCTCGGAAATGCCCCGGCTCTCGGCAAAGCCGGCCAGGGCGCCAAGGTCTCGCCGATAGGCCCGCTCGGTGTTGGGCGAGAAGCCGCGCTCGACCCGGAGGTAGAGGGCGTAGCGCTCGATCGCCGCGTCGAAACCGGCGCTCACGCCACCCCGTCCGGCTTACGCCCGAACACCTCGAGCCGTTCCGC
This sequence comes from Leifsonia sp. Root4, assembly GCF_001425085.1. Classification (GTDB taxonomy): domain Bacteria; phylum Actinomycetota; class Actinomycetes; order Actinomycetales; family Microbacteriaceae; genus Microterricola. The sequence continues at coordinate 31,201 of NZ_LMDN01000001.1, forward strand.
GGCGCTCAGCTGCTCCATCCGGCTCAGGAAATCGGCGTCGAAGTGGGCGACGACCGGAGCGGGTGCCAGTGGAACGACAGAGTGCACGACGCGATCGGCGTAGACGTGCACGAGGCTGAACGACTGGCCGCCGTCGACGCCCATGAGGTTCCGGTCGGGTGCAGCGACATCCATCGTGTAGCACGTGGCCGGTGCGACAGAGACGGGGATGCCCGCGAAGAGGCTGGTGCTTGCGTAGTGCAGGTGGCCACCGAGGATGGCGCGGATGTCGCTGCCCTCGATGACGGCGGCCAGCTCCTGCTGTTGCTGCAGCTCGAGGATCGTCATCGCCGCGAGCGGTGTCGGAATCGGCGGGTGGTGCAGCGCGAGGATGCTGCCGTGCGGGGCCGGCGTGCTGAGCACCTCGGCCAGCCAGTCGAGCTGCTCACGGGTGATCTCGCCGTGGTGATAGCCAGGGACCGTGCTGTCGATGGTGATGATGCGGAGGCCCCGCACCATGTCGACGCGGTCGATGGGAGCGCTGTCCGGCGGGCTGTCGAGCAGTTCGCGCCGGAATCGAACCCGCTCGTCGTGGTTGCCCATCACCCAGACCAGCGTCGCCCCGAGCTCCTCCGCCACGGGCTCGACGAGGCCGCGCACACGCCGATACGCGTCCTCCTCTGCGAGGTCGGCGATGTCGCCGGTGAAGACCATGGCGTCCAGGCGCACGCCGAGTGCCCGCAACCGCTGCAGCGCGCGTGCAACGGTCGCATCCGTGTCAACCGTGCCGTACAGGGCACGAACACGACCGTCCGGGTCGGCTCCGAGGAAGTGGGTATCGCTGAGGTGCGCGATCACGTACTCAGCGGGCGGATACTGCCCGAGACTGCCGGTCATGAATTCTCCTTCGACGCCCCAACACTACGACGGCGCTCGGACATGCCGCGGCCGACACCAGCAGCACGGGCGCGCTCAGACGGCCTGCGATCGCGACTCGGCGAGGGAGAGCTCCAGCAGCTCGCGGAGCGCACTGCGGTCCACCCCCGTCAGGCGGGTGAGGTAGAGGCACACCGTGCTCGCACGATGCTTTCCGAGCCTGGCGACGAGATCCGGCCAGCGCTCCGCGAAATCGTTGGCGAGGTAGATCGTGTGCTTCGTGGGGCCGGGCGCGAAGGCGAGCAGCGGCGAACGACCACCGCGCCCACTCTCGTAGCGGTACTCGTACTCGCCGAAACCGATGATGCGGCCCGCCCACACGACGGGCTCCTCGCCACTGACGTCGCCGAGCAGTGCGAGCAGCTCGTCGGCCTCGTCGCGCCTCGGTCCCGTCGCACGGTCGAGCACGACCTCGACCGGCAGATCGGACGGTGTCATCGCGGGGGCTTTGTCTGCCATCAGATCTCCTTGCGATCATGCTGGGATCCAGCGTACGTCGACGCCACTACCCTACGACCTCGCTCCGACGCAGCGCATCCAGCCGTGCTCTCCGCTTCTGACCCTGCCCTCCAGCTCGAGCGCACCGAGCGCGGTGATCACCGCGACCGGCGAGAGTCCGCTGCGCACTGCGATGTCGTTCACCTCCCTCCCGCTCCGCGTGCTGAGCGCATCGAGCACGCGCAGCTGCTCCGGGTTCGATGCATCGCCGCCATCCGCTCCCGCACCGTCGAGCCCGCCGTCCGTGTCCGCGTACACATCGACCAGCTCAGCCATCTCCGCAGCATTCGTGACGCAGCGCGCGTCGAAGTCGCGCAACAGGCGGTGGCAGCCCGCGGATGCCGGGCTCGTCACCGGTCCAGGCACCGCGCCCAGTGGCCGGCCGGCCGCCGCGGCGTGGCCCGCCGTGTTCAGCGATCCGGAGCGGTGCCCGGCCTCGAGCACCACCGTGGCCTGGCTGGACGTCGCTATCAACCGATTCCGTTGCAGAAACCGCCAGCGCGTCGGCGCTGCGCCGCACGGAAGCTCCGAGATGACCGCACCGGTCTCGACGATGCGCGTGAGCAGCGCATCGTGCCCGCTCGGGTAGAAGCGGTCGAGCCCACCCGCCAGGAACGCCACGGTCACGCCGCTGCTGGCGATGGCGGCTCTGTGCACCATGCCGTCGATCCCGTAGGCCGCGCCGGACACGATGGCGAAGCCGCGGTCGACGAGCCCGGCCGATGCCTCCATCGCGACGTGCTCGCCGTAGCCGGTCGCAGCCCGCGCGCCGACCAGGGCGACGGAACGAGCCATCGCGGTCATCGACTCCTCCCGGCCGCGCCACCACAGGGCGATCGGGGCGTGCACGCCCAGATCGTCGACGCCGAGCGGCCACTCGGCGTCGCCGGAAACGGCGAGGCGACAGCCGATGCGTGTCGCGCTCTGCAGGGCGCGCACCGCCGCCGCGGAGTTCACACGCGGGCGCCAGCGTGCCAGTGCCGAGCCTATCTCGTGCGCCAGCGTGCCAGTGCCGAGCCTATCTCGTGCGCCAGCGCGTCGCGCCCGGCGCGTGCCGCGGGATCGACGGCCTCCGCAATGCGCTCCGTCGGCCACTGCTCGATGAGGGCGCTCAAGGCCGTCGCCGCGCCGAGGGCGGCGACGAGCAGGCCGGCACCGCGATCACCGGGTTCGGCGATGCCCGTCCAGGCCGCGCGGGCGAAGAGCTCCGCGTCATCCGCCGACGGGGACGGCTCGGCGGCCGCCGATCGGAGCGGCGCGATCAACGCGCGCAGCTCCGTGGCGTTCAATCCGAATTCGGGCATCTCAGATTCCCCTCCTCAGGTACAGCGCCTGCGCGATGTGTTCGGCTGTCGGCATGAGCGCGCCCTCGATGTCGGCGATCGACCACGCGACACGGAGCACACGGTCGTAGCCACGCATCGTCACGCCGCCGCGTTCCAGGGCCCGGTCGAGCGCGATCATCGCCTGGAGGGATGGCCGGCGTTCTCTGGCGCGCAGCCACTCCCCCGGAACCTCGTTGTTCAGGCGCCATGGCGTGCCGCCGAGGCGCTCGGTCGAGCTCGCTCGTGCCCGCTCAACCGCGCTGCGCGCGCGTGCACTGTCGATCGAGGCGCCGTCGGCTTCGCCCGCGCGCTGCTGCGCGACTCGGAGGTGGGCGGCCGTGACTCGCTGCACGCGCAGCTGGATGTCGACCCGGTCTAGCAGCGGCCCAGACAAGCGGGCGAGATAGCGCCTGCGGGTATTCGGAGGGCAGGCACAGTCGCCACCCTCGACGCCGAACTGCCCGCACGGGCACGGATTCGCCGCCAGCAGCAGCTGGAACCTGGCCGGAAAATGTGCGACGGCATTGGCCCGGTGGATGCTGATCACTCCGGTCTCCAGCGGCTGTCGCAGAGCATCGAGCACGGCCGTCTGGAACTCCGGCGCCTCGTCGAGGAACAAGACGCCGTGGGCTGCCCGCACCGCGGCACCGGGGCGGATCACGCCGGAGCCGCCGCCGACCATCGCCGCCGCCGTCGCTGTGTGATGCGGACTCTCGATCGGCGGTCGGTTGCTGAGCGCGGCGCCGACGGTGAGCCCGCTGAGCGAACGGATGCTGCTCACCTCCAGTGCCGCCTCGTCATCGAGATCCGGCAACAGCCCGGGCAGACGATCGGCCAGCATCGTCTTGCCCGCGCCGGGCGGGCCGAGCAGGAAGGCGTGGTGGCCGCCGACCGCAGCCACCTGCAGCGCGAACACCGCCGCATCCTGACCGACCACATCGGCGATGTCCGGGTGGTGCCTCTGGCCGTCCTCCGGAACGCCGGCCGGCCCGGCGATCGCCTCGATCGGTACGGCCTCGAAGTTTCCGCCGTGCCAGATCGCGGCATCCCGCAGGCCGGCCATGCCGATCACCCGCACCCCGGGAACCAGCGCCGCCTCGGCCACATTCGCGCTCGGCACCATCACGGCGCCGACGCCCGCGCGGTGGGCCGCGATGACGGCCGGCAGCACACCGGCGACCGGACGCAATCGCCCGTCGAGTGCCAGCTCCCCGATGTGCACGACGCGTTCGACGGACGCTCCGTCGACGTCGCCGGCCGCGGCCAGGCAGGCGAGAGCGATCGCGAGATCGAAGCCGCTGCCGTGTTTGGGCAGGGAGGCCGGCGACAGGTTCACGGTGATCGCATTCGCCGACAGCGGGATCCCGGAGTTCGTCGCGGCCGCCCGCACGCGGTGCGTCGCCTGCTGCAGAGCCGTGTCCGGCAAGCCGATGAGCACGATCCTCGGCAGCTGCGCCGAGATGTCTGCCTCGACCTCGACGATGGCGCCGCTCAGCCCGAGCAGCGCGACGGCCCTCGTGCGGCCGACGATCCTCACGCGTGCACCCCCTCGAGGTGCTCGATCCGCGGAACCTCACCGATCGGTGCCAGAATGCCGATGACGTCGAGACGCACTGACCCCCGAGCCTGTGGGCGGGCCTCGCACCAGAGCCGGGCGAGCACGTGCATCCGCCGCAGTTTGGCCACGGTGATGGCCTCGAACGGATGCCCGAACGCCGCGCTCGTGCGGGTCTTCACCTCCACGAAGACGAGCACGCCATCCCTGGAGGCGACGACGTCGATCTCGCCGTGCCGACAGCGCCAATTGCGCTCGAGCACGCGGTAACCCTGCGCCTCCAGGTAGCGCACGGCCTGTTGCTCGCCGAATCGCCCCAGACGCTGACTCTCGCGCTCAGCCGTAGTCCGCCCCGGATCAGCCATGGAACACCTCCACGGCCAACTGTGACGCTACAGCGGGGCGCCGAACGGGGCGCGCCGAAGCCTGTGGACTGTGCCTACCGGAGGAGCGGCTGTGCACAACAGACGCGTGCATAACAGATCCGTGCACCACGGATCCGTGCACAACAGACGGTGGGCCGCACTCGGCCGCACCGGCGTGCTACTCGTCGAGCGCGAGTTCCTTGGGCAGCTCGAACTCCTTGGTGGCGAGCTCCTCGATGTTGACGTCCTTGAACGTCAGCACGCGCACCGACTTGACGAAGCGGTCGGAACGGTAGACATCCCACACCCAGACGTCCTTCATCGTCAGCTCGAAGTAGAAGTCGTGCTCGGTGTCCCGGCGCACGAGGTCAACCTCATTGGCCAGGTAAAAGCGTCGTTCCGTCTCGACGACGTACTGGAACTGCGCCACAATATCGCGGTACTCGCGGTAGAGCGCCAGCTCGACCTCGCGGTCGTAGTCCTCGAATTCGTCTTCATCCATGGTGTTTCAATCCTAGTCCGCGCCGTCGGCCCGAAGCGCATCGAAGACACCAGGCGCCACGAGGGTGCCTGCCGAAACGGGGGCATCTGGCGCAACGGGGGCGGGCGCCTCGCTCTTGATCCACGTGACCCGGTGCACCGGCGTCGCGCCGTGCTCGGCGATCGCCGCCATGTGCGTGGGGCTGCCGTAACCCTTGTTGCCCACCCAGCCGTAGTGCGGGTATTCCTCGTGCAGATCGATCATGATCTTGTCGCGGTGCACCTTGGCGATCACGGATGCCGCGGCAACCGAAGCGCAATCCCGATCGGCCTTCACCCGCATCTGCACCGGCAGCGGTGAACCCAGCGCCGGATTCAGCCAGTCCTGCGAGCCATCGAGCAGCACGGTGCTGGCCGCGATGTCCGCGCCGCTCGCGTGCAGCGCGAGCAGGGCACGCTTGCCTGCGAGACCGAGGCAGGCGGTGATGCCGAGCGCATCGACCTCTGCCGCAGAGGCCTCGCCGACCGCGGAGTACAGCACCCACTCCGCGGCGAGGGGAGCGAGCGCCTCACGGCGCTTCTCGCTCAGCATCTTGGAGTCGCGCAGTCCCTCGGGAATGCCGCCGATCCGCGCATCGACGATCGCCATGCCGACGGCGACGGGGCCGGCCATCGCGCCTCGCCCGACCTCGTCACAGCCGATCACGTACCGGACGCCGCTGGCGAAGAGGGCGTTCTCGACATCCAGGCTCGGCTCGGCGACAGCCACCTACTCGCCGCCCTCTGGGATGCCGGCGAAGACGCCGGAGTAGTTGTCGAGCCAGGCCCAGTGCGCGACCGGCCAGCTCACGACGAAGGCACGGCCGACCACGTTGTCGATCGGCACGAATCCCCGGCCGGGGGTGTCGCCGTTGTAGCGGGAATCCTTGGAGTTGTAGCGGTTGTCGCCCATCACCCAGAGCGAACCATCCGGAACCGTCTCATCGAACTCGTCGCGCGACACCGTGCTCTCGCCGGCCGGCAGGGTGACATACGGGGATTCATCGAGAGGGACGCCGTTCACGCTCATCTGGCCGAGCGCGTTGCAGCACACGACGTGGTCGCCGGGCAGGCCGATGACGCGCTTGATGAGGTGGTCGTTGCTGTCCGGAGCGGACAGGCCGACGACCGAGAGCAGCCAGTCGACGCTGGCCACGATCGGGTTCTGTTCGATCGGCACAGCAGGCGGCAACCATCCGCCCGGGTCGCGGAAGACGACGACGTCGCCGCGTTCGATCGGCACGAGCTCGGGAATGAGCTGGTTGACGATGATGCGGTCGTGCACCTGCAGCGTCTCGCGCATCGATTCGGACGGAATGAAGAACGAGCGGATCAGGAACGTCTTGACGACGAAGGAGACGACGATCGCGATCACGAAGATGATGAGCAGATCGCGTAGGAACAAGAGGAACCCGCGCTTGCGCGCGCTTCGACGCGGCTTGCGGTCGCGGCGCAGCTCCTGGTCTGTGTCAGTCATTGCCGCCCGTTGTCGAATGTGTTGTGGTCATTGCGAGTTCTTGCCCGTTAAAGGGCTTGAGCCCCCCGCCCCAGTCTAGGGGCGGGGAGCTCAAGCAGAGAGGTGCGAGACTTAGGAGAAGTCGCGCTTCTCCTTGATCTTCGCCTTCTTGCCGCGGAGTTCGCGGAGGTAGTACAGCTTGGCGCGACGCACGTCACCGCGGGTCACAACCTCGATCCGCTCGATGACCGGGGAGTGCACCGGGAAGGTACGCTCGACGCCGACCTGGAAGCTGATCTTGCGAACCGCGAAGGTTTCGCGCACACCGTCGCCGGAGCGGCCGATGACGACGCCCTGGAAGATCTGAACACGCGAGCGCGTGCCTTCGATGATGTTGACGTGCACCTTGACAGTGTCACCGGCGCGGAAGTCGGGGATGTCCGACTTGAGGGATGCTGCATCGACTGCGTCGAGGATCTGCATGATGTTCGCTCTCTGTGCCCGCCACCGGTCGAACACTGAATAGTTTTCGGTAAGAAGTTGTGTTGCTGCTCGCTCACACTCGAGAGTGTGTCGCTGGCTCCCCGGAGGCAGGGCCGTGTTGCAGCACAATCGTCAATTGTGTCACGACATGGCCGTGCGCAGCAAAACGAGGGTCGGCTCCACCCCCAGGAGGCGCCCCGCAGGGTGAGCGGATGCCGCTCGCCTCAGTCGCGCACCTCGTGGATGATGATCACGTCTGGATCGTCTCCCGGCCCCGACGAGCCCTGTTGGGGTGAGCGCTGCTGCGGCGATCCCTGGCCGGGTGCGCGCGGCGGAACTCCCTGGGGCCGCTGGCCTGGGGGCTGCGCCGCCTGTTCGAAGGCGTCCATCGTCTCGCGCATGCTGCGCGCTCCGTCGGTGACGAGTTCCCAGAGGGTCAGCCAGAATCCGATGATCCCGGTCAGCACGGCGAGCACAACGAAGAGCGTCGTCGATGGCCCGAAGAAACCGAGCCCGATGACCGAGCCGTGCAGCACGAGGTAGAGCAGCACGTCTTTCCACGACACCATGCGTGTGCTCCGGACGAGCGGCCGTGCGTAGACGATCAACGCGATCACGAGAAGCGCGATGAAGACGATGGGCGCGGCCACCAGCAGCCCGACGAAACCCCAGCCGCTGCCGCCGAAAATCCCCCAGCCGATGAACAACCACGCCGGGAGCACGAATGCCGCGAGGAACTGCCAATAGAAGAAGGCCCTGCGGATGACGTCGAAGCCTGTTTTCACCTGCTCAGCGTAACAAGAGAGAATAGGAGTCCGCTTAGAGAGGACGGCCCATGATTGAGCTGCGCACCCCCGCCGAGATCGAGCAGATGGAGCCGGCCGGTCGCTTCGTGGCGAGCGTGCTCACGGCCACGGCGGCGGCCGCCAAGGTCGGGGTGAACCTCCTCAGCCTGGACAAGCTGGCGCACGACATGATCCGGGCAGCCGGTGCGGAAAGCTGCTACATCGACTACCACCCGAGCTTCGGAGCGAGCCCGTTCGGCAAGGTCATCTGCACCTCGGTCAACGACGCGGTCCTGCACGGTCTCCCCCACGACTACGCGCTGCGCGACGGCGATCTGCTGACGCTGGACTTCGCTGCATCCGTCAACGGCTGGGTCAGCGACTCCGCGCTCTCGATCGTCGTCGGCACCCCGCGCGATGAGGACCTGAAGCTCATCGACACCACGACGCGCGCCCTTGCGGCCGGCATCGCCGCCGCACAGGCCGGCAACAAGATCGGTGATATCTCCGCCGCCATCGCCGCCGTCGGCCACGGCGACGGCTACACGATCAACACCGATTTCGGCGGCCACGGTGTCGGCCGCACCATGCACGGCGACCCGCACATCCCGAACGACGGTCGCGCCGGCCGCGGCCTCCCCCTGCGCCCCGGTCTGGTCATCGCGATCGAGCCGTGGTTCCTGCACACGACCAATCGCATCGTGACGGACGCCGACGGCTGGACGCTGCGCAGCGCCGACGGCTCGCGCGGTGCTCACATGGAACACACGATCGCGATCACCGAAGACGGCCCGCTGATCCTCACGAAGCGGGATTGAAACACAGAACGAAAAATTCTCCTCGGCTGCTCCCCACGAATCCGCACGCTGGCTCGAGCGAACGAGCCGACGGAGGAGGCCCGCTCGCGAAGCCCCGAGCGAATCCGCGACAACCGCCGCCCGTGATATTCGGGGCAACCCGATCCGGCCAGATGCTCAAGGCTTCGGTCGCTGGCGCTCCCTCCAGCCAGCGTGAAAAGGAACGTTCCCGCGGGAGGCAGGACTTCGGTCGCGGCCTCGTCCCTCGGCTGCTCCCTCGAGCCAGCGCGAATTCCGTCGGGCGAACGTGCGCGACGCTACGCGTCGTGCTGCAGCTCGGGCGGAAGCAGGTCCGGCCGCACGCGTCGCGTGCGCTCCACCTGCTGCTCGTGGCGCCAGCGCGCGATCGCCCCGTGGTCTCCGCTGCGGAGCACCGGTGGCACCTCGCGCTCGCGCCAGACCGCCGGTTTGGTGTAGCTCGGGTATTCGAGAAGACCGTCCTCGTGGGATTCCTCGACGAGGCTCTCCGGGTTGCCGACGACCCCGGGGATGAGCCGGCCGACGGCTTCGATCATCGCCATGACGGCAACCTCGCCGCCGTTCAGAACGTAGTCGCCGAGGCTGACGAGACGCACGCGTCCCCGCTCCGCGTACTCGTCGAAGACGCGCTGGTCGATGCCCTCGTAGCGTCCGCAGCCGAAGACGATGTGCTGCTCGTCGGCGAGCTCGCGGGCCATCTTCTGGTCGAAGCGCACCCCGGCCGGCGAGGGGAAGATGATGATCGGATCGGCATCGGAACCGGAGGTTCCGGAATCCAGGATCGAGTCGAGCGCCTCGCCCCACGGCTCCGGCTTCATCACCATGCCGGCGCCGCCGCCTGCTGGGGTGTCGTCGACGGTGTTGTGGCGGTCGTGGGTGAAGTCGCGCAGGTTGTGCACGCCGAGTTCGATCAGGCCGTTCGCTCGCGCCTTGCCGAGCAGGGAGATGTCGAGCACATCGAAGAATTCGGGAAAGATCGTGACGATGTCGATGCGCATTGGTCAATCTTACGAGAGGACCTCCGCCGAACTGCTCGCGAGGCTGCTCGCGACGGCGCCGTCGTAGCGGTCGCCGACAAGCGCGACCAGTTCCGCCGGAGGGAAACGGTTCGCGACGAGCAGCGGCGCACTCACGACATCCGCGCCCGCCTGGTGCGCCAGCGCGGCGAAGTATCCCGGGGCCAGGAGGTAGCTGGCGAGCACGACTCTGGCACCGGGCGCCTGAGCCCTCGCATCGATGACGGCGTCGGCCAGGCGTGGTGTTGCCGCCGAGATGAAGCCGAGACCGACGTCGCGCCGCAGTAGCAGGCCCAGCCGCCCTGCCATCTCGGCGCAATCCACCACCGCGCGCTGGTCGCTCGACCCGGCGGCGGCGAGGACGACGCGGTCGTCCGGGCGCAGGCCGGCCTCGGTCAGGCGGCGCGCCAGCAGGGTGACGAGCCGATCGTCGGGGCCGAGCGCTGCGGCGAGCGCGGTCGTGTGATCCTCGGCCGCGGCGAGATCCTCGCGCAGGTCCACGTGCACGTGGTATCCCGCCGAGAGCAGCAGCGGGACGACGACAACGATGCCCCGCGGGTCGAGTGCCGCCAAGGACGCCGCCACGTCCGGCTGCTGCACATCGACGAATCCCCCGACGACGTCGAGTTCTGGGCGCGCCCTCGCGACAGACTCGACCAGAGCTGCCACCGCGCGTTGACCCTCCGGCGACGAGGTCCCGTGGGAGACGGCGAGCAACGTCATTCGAACTCGATCTCGATGAATCCGCCGACGACGCGGGTGCGGAAGGTCTTGAGGTGCAGCGCAGGATCGCTGAAGCACTCGCCGGTGCCGAGGTCGTAGACCTCTTTGAGCAGGGGCGAGGCGATGGTTGGCCGCTCCCCCTTCGAGCCGATGATCCCGCGCGCCATCACATAGGCATCGGTCTGCGGGTCGCGGTGACAGACCGCGTAGATCTCCTTCGGCGACACCTTGAAGAGCGCGATCTGCTTCATCCGCAGCAGCACCGCTTCGCCCCAGGACGGCTCGAGGTCGGCGAGCGCGCACGCCTGCTCCCAGACGGCAGTGCTGCGAGTCTCGGTCTGTTCCAGTGTCATGCTCATCAGTTCTCGTCCTCTCATCAGGTCTCGTCCGCTCATCGGCGCCGCAACGAATTCGACAGTACGCAGCGGATGTTTCGGCCGAGGACAGCGCGTGTTACCTCCGGATGACGGGCACCTCACAGTGCACGGCGCCCCGGGTGGGACGCAGGACATCGCGCGTTACACGGGGGTAAAGGCCGAGAAACGGTGTGTCCATAGGCTCGGCCCTGTTCCGACAGAGAGACGAGGTCACCGATGCCTGCCGATGACAACAGAATCGCCACCGCCAGAGATACTGCCGCCCGTGAGAGCGCCCCACGCCGAGTCGTCGTGATCGGCGGCGGGCCGGCAGCGCACCGGCTGGCCGACGCGATCGGCAGCCGCGACCAGTCCGGGCTCGTTCGCCTCACGGTGCTGAGCGAGGAGAACCACCTGCCGTACGACAGGGTTGCACTGAGCAGGCGCCTGCACGGACGGGAAGACTTGACGCTGACCCCGAGCAGCCCGTGGGACAGCGAGCGTGTGCAGATCCACACGGGCACACGGGTCGTCGCGGTGGATCCGCTGGCACGCACGGTGAGCGCGGCATCCGGTGCCGTCTACGACTACGACGACCTCGTGTTCGCCACGGGGTCCAGCGCGCCCGTTCCCGAGATCCCCGGAAGCGAGCACGCCAGGGTCTACCGCACCATCGACGACGTCGACGCCCTCGTCGCCGAGACCGCCGAGCTGAGCGCACGCCTCGGCCGACCGACCAAGGTCCTGGTGGCCGGAGGCGGTCTGCTCGGCCTCGAGGCCGCCGGCGGTCTGCACGCCCTCGGCGCAGAGGCCGCCGTCGTGCACAGCGGCAGCTGGCTGATGTCCGCCCAGCTCGACGAGGGAGCGGGGCAGGCGCTGTCCCGCCTCATCACGGCCCAGGGCCTGACGCTGCACCTCGGAACCCGGCCACGCAACATCGTGGTCGAGGACGGCCGGGTGGTCGCGGTCCGGTTCAGCAACGGCAGCACCGTTGAGGCCGACATCGTGATCTTCGCGATCGGCATCACCGCGCGCGACGAGCTCGCCCGGGCGGCCGGACTGACGATCGGTGCCCGGGGCGGCGTCGTCATCGGCTCCGACTGCCGCAGCTCCGACCCGAACATCTGGGCGATCGGCGAGGTGGCGTGCGTCGACGGTCGCTGCGTCGGGCTCGTCGCACCGGCCAACGCCATGGCCGAGACGGTGGCCGACCGCTTGCTCGGCGGTCACGCCGAATTCGACACGATCGATGACGCCACGAAGCTGAAGCTCTCCGGCGTCGACGTTGCGAGCTTCGGCGATGCGATGGGCGAGACGGAAGGCGCTCTGGAGATCGTGTACGCCGATCCGGCCAGAGGGCTCTACCAGAAGCTCGTGATGTCCGACGATGCCCGCACGCTCCTCGGCGGCGTCTTCGTCGGCGACGCCGCGCCCTACTCGGCATTGCGCCCGCTGCTCGGTCGCTCGTTGAGCGCGGAGCCCGCCGCCTACCTCTCCGCGGCCGGCGCGCAGGCGCCAACCGGAGACGAGCTGCCCGATGACGCGCTCGTCTGCTCGTGCAACAACGTGCGTGTCGGCACCGTGCGCGGCGCCGTCCACAATGGGAACGATGGCGAACCGTGCCATGACCTGGGCGAGCTGAAAGCCTGCACGCGTGCGGGAACGCAGTGCGGCTCCTGTGTGCCGCTCGTCAAGAAGCTGCTGCAGGGAGAACTCGCGAAATCCGGTGCGACGCTCTCCTCGGCGCTCTGCGAGCACTTCGCGCTGAGCCGCCAGGATCTCTTCGAGTCGGTGCGGGTGCTCGGCCTGCGCTCGTTCGAGGAAATCATCGAACGCTTCGGCAGCGGCCGCGGCTGTGACATCTGCAAGCCGGTCATCGGCTCGATCCTGGCCAGCCAGGGCAACGACTACATCCTCGACAATGGCCGCGGCGCCCTCCAGGACACCAATGACCGTGCCATGGCCAACATGCAGAAGGACGGCAGCTACTCGGTCGTCCCCCGGATCCCCGGCGGTGAGATCACGCCGGCCAAGCTCGCCGTCATCGCCGCCGTCGCCACGCAGTTCGGGCTGTACACGAAGATCACCGGCGGCCAGCGCATCGACCTGTTCGGGGCCAGGCTCGACCAGTTGCCGGACATCTGGCGGATCCTCGTGGATGCCGGCTTCGAATCCGGCCAGGCCTACGGCAAGGCGCTGCGCAACGTGAAGAGCTGCGTCGGATCGACCTGGTGCCGTTTCGGCGTGCAGGATTCGGTGTCGATGGCTATCCGCTTGGAACTGCGTTACCGCGGTCTGCGCGCCCCGCACAAGTTCAAGTTCGGCGTCTCCGGCTGCGCCAGGGAGTGCGCGGAGGCACGGGGCAAGGACGTGGGGGTGATCGCCAGCGACAAGGGCTGGAACCTCTTCGTCGGCGGCAACGGCGGCTTCCAGCCCAGCCACGGCCAGCTGCTGGCATCCGACCTGGACGACGAGACGCTCATCGCCTACATCGACCGCTACATGATGTACTACATCCGCACGGCCGACCGCTTGCAGCGCACGGCCAGGTGGATCGAGGAGCTGGACGGCGGGCTGGAGCACGTGTACGACGTTGTGGTGAATGACTCGCTCGGTCTGGCCGCAGAACTCGAGGCGGCAATGGAACGTCATGTGGGGAGCTACGAAGACGAGTGGGCTGCTACGCTGGCCGACCCAGAGAGACTTCGCCGTTTCCGCTCCTTCGTGAACGCGCCGGGCACGCCTGATCCGAGCATCGGCCGCGTTCTGGAGCGGGGGCAGATGCGGCCGGCTTTCCCGGGTGAAGCGGAAGACGGCAAGGTCATGCTGAGCGGCCCCAGCATTCCCGTGAGAGGACAATGACAATGACGAATGCACCGATCACGGATGCACCGATCACGCGCGGCCGCGTGACGCTCGTCGGCGGTGGTCCGGGAAGCGGTGGTCTCCTCACCGTCGCCGGTGTTGACGCTTTGAGCAGCGCGGACGTCGTGCTCTATGACCGCCTCGCTCCGCTGGCGGCACTGCGCGAGCAGGCGCCGAACGCCATCCTGATCGACGTCGGCAAGCAGCCGGGTCACCACCCCGTGAGCCAGAGCGGCATCGAGGCGCTCATCGTCGAGCACGCCAGCACCGGCGCGCACGTCGTGCGGCTGAAGGGCGGCGACCCTTACGTGCTCGGTCGCGGCAGCGAGGAAGTGCTCGCCTGCCACCGGGCGGGCATCCCCGTCGCGGTGATCCCCGGCGTGAGCAGCGCCATCGCCGTGCCGGCTGCCGCCGGCATCCCGCTCACCCACCGCGGGGTGAGCAGGCTCTTCACCGTGGTCTCCGGGCACGCGCCGCTCTCCAACGACGAGCTGCTGCACCTCTCCGGGCTCGGCGGCACAATCGTCGTGCTCATGGGCATCAACACCCTGCCATCGCTCTGCAGCGGCCTGCTGCGCCACGGCACCCCGGCGAGCATGCCGGTTGCCATCATCGAACGCGGATTCAGCGACACCCAGCGCACCACCATCGCCGATCTCGGCAGCATCCTGGCCGAGGCGTCGACCGCCCGCGTCTCCTCGCCCGCCGTTCTGGTGATCGGCGAGGTCGTTCGCCTGGCGAACGATGGCGACAGCGATGCCGTATCGCTGATGGCGCGCGCCGCACGCGTGGATTCCGATCTCGGCGCAGGCCTGGTCGACGCGTGACCACCCGTCACCCGGGGCTCGGGGCTGATGCACAGCGCGTGACCACCCGTCACCCTGGGGTCCGGAGTGACGCGCAGGAGGAGCCGGTTCTCGGTCTCCGCCCCGATCAACTCCACGGTTTTCGCATCGCGGTGACCAGCGACCGCCGCTCCGGCGACCTCATCGACGCCTTCGAGCGACGCGGGGCGACTGTGATGCACGCGCCGACGCTGCACATCGTCAATGCCGCAGAAGACGAGCCTGTCATCGCCGACACCCGCGCGATCATCGCGGCGCGCCCCGATCTGCTGCTCGCCACGACTGCGTATGGAATCCGGCGCTGGTTCGATGTGGCGGATGCCGCCGGCCAGGGTGACGCGCTCACCGAGGCGCTGAGCGGCACCAGCATCCTCGTGCGCGGCCCCAAGGCACGCGGCGGCATCCGTGCAGCCGGTCTTGATGACGTCGGGATGAGCGCGGAGGAGACGAGCGCTTCACTGGTCGACAAGGTGCTCGAGGAGTTCCCGCCGGGGCTGACCGTCGTCGTGCAGGTGCACGGTCACCAGGATGAGCTGCAACTCGACCGTCTGCGCGCCGTTCACCCGCGCGTTCTGACCGTCGCGCCGTACCGCTGGGTGGCTCCGGACGACTCGGACCACCGGGTGCGTCGCCTGATCGATGCCGTCTGCGCCGCACAACTGGACTGCATCACCTTCACCAGCGCACCGGCCGTCGACGCCCTGCTCAGCGCGGCGGACGAGCTCGGCCGCCGCACCGAACTTCTCGCGGCGATGCGCGACACGGTGCTGACGGCCGCCGTCGGCCCGGTGACCGCTGCGCCGCTGCAGGCGGCCGGCCTGGAACCGATCCAGCCGGAGCGCTTTCGGATGGGTGCGCTGATCCGGCTCGTCTGCGAACACCTGGAGAGCGCGAACGTCGACGCCGTCCAGACCGTCGCCGGCCCGGTGTTGCTGCGCGGAACCGTCGTGCAGGTCGGCGAGAACCGCGTGGCGTTGACGCCGAGCGCCCTGGCGATCTTCCGGGCGCTGTACGCCGCCCGGGGCGCGGTCGTCTCCCGTGAGGAGCTTGCTCGCGTGCTTCCCGGCGATGCCGACGATCATGTGCTCGAGATGGCGCTGAGCCGGCTCCGACAGTCATTGGCAACGCCGGGACTCATCGCGACAGTTGTGAAACGCGGCTACCGGCTGAACGTCTGAGTCGACTCACACACGCCGACTCACACACGCCGGTTCGCACGCAGCGTGGTTCACATTCAGGCTGGTTGATACGGCGAGAGGGCCACCGGCTCGCAGGGCTGCGTGCCGGTGACCCTCTCGTGACGTTCCGATCACCGCGCGCGAACGCGGCGGTGATGGCGTTGTCTAGTCCTTTGTCGAATCGCCATCTGCGGCTGAATCCGCTTCGGCGACCTCGGCCGGCTCCTCGGGCAGCTCTTCGAACAGTCCGTTCGGAGGCGTGACCGTGACGACACCGGCTTCGATGTCGACGGAGGCGACGATGGCCTTCACGAAGGGCACCATCACCTCGCCGTTCGGCGTCTTGACGATGATGAGGTCCTGTGCCGGGAAGTGCTCGATCCGGGCGACCTGGCCGACGGTGACACCGTCGCGCACGACGGCGAGGCCGGCGAGCTGGTGGTCGTACCAGGCGTCTTCCTCGTCGGGCGACTCTGCGTCATCCTGGTCGATCCAGAGGATCGCCTTGGCCAGGCCCTCGGCGGCGGTGCGGTCGGAGACCCCGACGAAGAACCCGACGGGGTGGCTGTTGTACCAGCGCAGCTCGGCGAGTTCGAGGGTCTTTCCGTGCCACGGGGATTCCGTGGGAACCTGCAAGGAGAACACGGCGCCCGGGACGAAACGTCGCCCCGGGTCGTCCGTGAAAAGCTCCAGCTTGATTGCACCCTTGAGGCCGTGCGCCTTGGTCAGGCGCCCTACCCGCAGTTGCGTGCGGCGCGCGTCGTCGTCACTCACTTCAGAAGTCAGTGTCGACGACATCGACGCGTACGCGCTTGCCATCGGCCAGCGCAGCCACGAGGGTGCGCAGGGCCTTGGCGGTGCGTCCGGCGCGACCGATCACCCGGCCGAGGTCCTCGGGATTCACACGAATCTCGAGGACGTCGCCACGGGGTGAGTTCTTGGCCACAACCTGCACGTCGTCCGGGTGATCAACGATCCCCTTGACGAGGTGCTGCAAAGCGGGAGCGAGCAAGACTAGGCCTGCTCGTCCGCTGCGGGAGCCTCGGTGGTCTCTTCAGCGTCAGCTGCAGGAGCCTCTTCCTTGGCGGCGGGCTTCTCAGCCTTCGGCTTCAGAACCGGCTTCTTCTTCTCGTCCGCGACGAAAGCAGCCTTGGGCTCCTTCACCTGGACGGTGCTGACGGCGTTCTTGTCACCCTTGAACTGACCCCAGTCGCCGGTGAGCTTGAGGATTGCTGCAACCTGCTCGGTCGGCTGTGCGCCGACGCTGAGCCAGTACTGAGCACGCTCGGAGTTGACCTCGATGAACGAAGGGTTCTCGGTCGGGTGGTACTTGCCGATCTCCTCGATGACACGACCATCGCGCTTGGTGCGCGAGTCGGCAACGACGATGCGGTAGTACGGTGCGCGGATCTTACCCATGCGCTTGAGACGAATCTTGACAGCCACAATTCTCCTGTGTGTTTTGTGAAATGGGCGAACTGACAGCCGTGAGCGTGGGGTGCACACTCGGCAAAAGCTCAAAGGGGCACTGCATGTCTGATTAGAGGGTCGGACGAAACAGTGCTCGACAGACCATTCTTGCAGATAACGGCCCGCTTCCCCAATTCACGGTCAAACATTTCGATTTCGGATGCCGCGACGCCCGCCGCGGCGGCGCGTGCCAGAATTACAACGCAGTGCTCCCCCGGCTCCCCCGAAGAATGGTGACCCCGTGCAGATCAGTTTCGCCGAGTCCCCCCGCGGGACGGTGGGCATCGAGTGGGAGTTGGCGCTCGTCGACGGCGCGAGCGGTGAGCTCGTCGGTGTGGCCGCCGAGGTGCTGGACGAGCTGGCCGCAGACGATGGCACGCGGCATCCGCACATCACAGGCGAACTGCTGCTGAACACCGTCGAACTCGTCTCCTCCGTGCACGAGAACGTCGGCGACGCCGTGCGCGAGCTGCAGGGACAGATGGACGAGGTACGCGCGGTGACCGATCCGCGCGGCGTCGACTTGATCTGCAGCGGTTCGCACCCATTCAGCCAGTGGTACGACCAGCAGGTGACCGACAAGCCGCGCTATCACCGCTTGATCGAGCGCACCCAGTGGTGGGGGCGCAACATGATGATCTGGGGCGTGCACGTGCACGTGGGCATCGACGCCCGCGACCGGGTGCTCCCCCTGCTCGGCGGCCTCAGCAGCTACCTGCCGCACCTGCTGGCGCTCTCGGCGTCGAGCCCGTTCTGGGCCGGCGTCGACACCGGATACGCCTCGAACCGGGCGCTGATGTTCCAGCAGCTGCCGACGGCCGGCCTTCCGTACGAGCTCTCCGATTGGAGCGAGTACGAACGCTACGTGCACGACATGACGGTGACCGGCATCATCGATGACTACACGGAGGTGCGCTGGGACATCCGGCCGTCGCCGCACTGGGGAACGATCGAGATGCGGGCGTGCGACGGGGTCTCCAGCGCCGCAGAACTCGCCGCGGTCGCCGCCCTGATCCACTGTCTCGTCGAACACCTCGAACGCCGGCTCGACGCCGGAGAGACGCTCGGCTGGCTGCAGCCCTGGTATGCCCGCGAGAACAAGTGGCGGGCCGCCCGCTACGGCCTGGACGCCGAGATCATCCTCGACGCCCACGGCGGTGAGGCTCTCGTCACGGACGAGCTCCGCCGCCTCGTCGATGAGCTCGCCCCGATCGCGGCGGACCTGGGTTGCAGCGCGGAGCTCGCCTCCGTGCTCGACATCGTGCGGCACGGAGCCAGCTACCAGCGGCAGCTGCGGGCGGCGCAGGCGTCCGACGGCGATCTGCGGGCCGTCGTCGCCGCGCTCGCACGCGAGCTCCGCGACGGCGTCGGCGCGTAGCCACCAGCCTCGCCCCGCTACGGCGCCTCGCCGAGGGTGACGGTCGCCGTGCCGGTCTCGCTTCCACGCAGGTAGGTGACCTCGACGCTGTCCCCGACCTCCTTCGTCAACTTCAGCCGGGTCAGCACCGCGGCATCCGTCGCCGGCTGCCCGTCGAGCGCCGTGATGATGTCGCCGGGTTCGATGCCGGCCTGCTCGGCCGGGCCACCCGCTGTGACACCCTCGACGAACAGTCCCGGTGCGGTGTTGAACTGTTCGGCGACGTCCTGCGGGATCACGACGACCTGCATGCCGAGGTACGGGTAGGAGACTTCGCCGTTCTCGATCAGCTGCTCGGCAAGATTCATGGCCAGGTTGACCGGAACCGCGAAGCCGATTCCGACGCTTCCGCCGCCGGCCTGCCCTGCCGCATTCGGAACGGTCGCGATCGCCGAGTTGACGCCGATCTGGGCGCCGCTGCAATCGACGAGGGCCCCGCCGGAGTTGCCGGGGTTGATGGCGGCGTCGGTCTGGATGGCACCGGCGAGGAGCGCCATCGTGTCGTCGTCGGCCGGAACGGGCACGTCGCGACCGAGGGCGCTCACGATGCCGGAGGTGACGGTGCTCGAGAGGCCCAGCGGGGCGCCGAGCGCGACGACGGGCTGGCCGACGGCGAGGCCGTCCGAGTCCCCGACGGTGACGGTCGGCAGCGCCGCATCGGCATCAACCTTCACGACCGCGATGTCCGCCTGCGCAGAGCGCCCGACGAGCGTGGCCGGAAGCTGCTGGCCGTTGCTGAACGTGACGACGATCGTGGCGCCGTTGACCGCCGCGGCCACGACGTGGTTGTTGGTGAGGATGTAGCCGTCATCCGTGATGATGGAGCCGGTTCCGACCCCGCTGCCGGCCTCACCAACCACGTTGATGGTGACAATCGTCGGCAGCACGGCCTTCGCCACCGTCTCGGCATCGCAGACGCCGGCGTTGGGAGAGGCGGCGACGGGCCCCGTTGTGCTCGGCGCACCAGCAGAGCCAGTCGAGCCGGCCAGCTGTCCGAGGTAGCCACCGAGGAAACCACCGAGGAGGCCGAGGATGAGCGCGCCACCGAGCAGAACACCCGGGCGCGAGAAGAAGGGTTTCGACCCCGCGACCGGCGGCGTCGCTGCCCCCGGCGTGGCGGCTGCCGCAGCCGGCGGTGCCGCCGGCACCGCGGACGGATCCTGTGGTGTGTCCCCTGGCTGCTGGTCCATCGTTTCCCCGTCCGTCTGAAGCGTTCCCGTGATCGGAGTCTAGGGGGCCGGGGTGACGCGCTCCGTGCGGCGCGTTATCCGCTTGCTATCCGGCGTTCTGCTCGTCGCGCCAGGCGAGCCAGTCGCGGACAGGGCCGAGATCGAAGTGTGGGCCGGTGATGCCCACCGTGAACAGCGTCGCTCCGAGGTCGTGCAGGGCGTCGGCATCCGCGAGCGTGCGATTCTTCAGCTCGACCGAGACCTCGATGTCGGAGAGCTCGCGCTGCTCGCGGTCGCACCATCCGGAAAGCACGCCGAGCTTGTGCTCGAGCGTCGCCGGCGAGCTGAAGGAGTGCCAGATGTCGGCGTGCCTGGCGACCAGGCGCAGCGTCTTCTTCTCCCCCGCCCCGCCGATCAGCACGGGGATGTCGCGGGTGGGCGCCGGGTTCAGCCGGGCCCAGCGCTGCTCGATGCGTGGCAGGGATTCGGCCAGGGCGTCGAGCCGGCTGCCGACGGTGCCGAACTCGTAGCCGTACTCCGTGTAGTCACGCTCGAACCAACCGGAGCCGGTTCCGAAGATGAAGCGCCCGGTGTCGCCGCCACGTGCGCTGATGTGGTCGATCGTGCGTGCCATGTCGGCCTGCAGATCGGCGTTGCGGTAGCTGTTGCAGTTGACGAGTGCACCGATCTCGATCCGGCTCGTCTGCTCCGCCCACGCCGCCAGCATCGTCCACGACTCGAAGTGCAGCCCGTCCCGATCGCCGGAGAGCGGGAAGAAGTGATCCCAGTTGAACGCGATGTCTGCGCCCAGCTCCTCGACCTCGCTCAGGACGTCACGGATCCGTGAGTAGCTGCCGTGCTGCGGCGCGATCTGCACTCCGATGCGCACCGGGCGCATCGTCCTGCGCGTCACGTCCTAGCCCTTGCCGAGCAGCTTCTGGAAGTTGGCGAGGTCCTCGTCGCTCGGGCTGGGCGCCGCACCGCCGCCGAGTCCGAAACCGGATCCGCCGGCGCTGACGCCGCTCGGCGCCTTCACGCCGCTGGCGATGGCCGCGTTCTCCGCAGCGCGCTTGGCCGGGTTGCCGGACTTGGAGCCCTTCTTCTTGGCCTGCGGCTTGCCGCGCCCGCCGAAGCCGCCGCCGGGGATCGGGCCCATGCCCGGAACCTGCGGCATGCCGCCCTTGGCGACCGTCTTCATCATCTTGGCTGCCTGCTCGAAGCGGTTCACGAGCTGGTTGACCTCGGTGACACTCATGCCGCTACCGCGTGCGATGCGCAAACGCCTGGATCCATTGAGCAGCTTGGGATTGACGCGTTCGGCTTTGGTCATCGACTGGATGATCGCCTCGGTGCGCACGATCTCGCGCTCGTCGAAGTTCTCCAGCTGCGCCTTCATGGCGCCGGCGCCCGGCAACATGCTCATCATCTTCTTGATGGAGCCCATGTTGCGCAGCTGCTGCATCTGCTTGAGGAAGTCGTCGAGGGTGAAGCTGTCGGTCGCGAACTTCTCCGCGACGGCGCGCGCCTCGTCCTCGTCGAAGGCCGACTGGGCCTGCTCGATGAGCGTGAGGATGTCACCGAGGTCGAGGATGCGGCTCGCCATGCGGTCGGGGTGGAATGGCTCGAAGTCGTCGAGGCCCTCACCCGTCGAGGCGAAGATGATCGGGCGACCGGTGATGGAGGCCACCGAGAGCGCCGCGCCACCGCGGGCGTCGCCGTCGAGCTTGGAGAGCACGACACCGGTGAAGTCGACGCCCTCCTGGAAGGCCTTGGCTGTTGCGACGGCATCCTGACCGATCATGGCGTCGATGACGAAGAGCACCTCGTCCGGATCGATCGCCTTGCGGATGTCGGCGGCCTGCTTCATCATCTCGGCGTCGACGCCGAGGCGGCCGGCGGTGTCGACGATGACGACGTCGTGCTGCTTCTGCCTGGCCCAGGCGACGCCGTCCTTGGCGACCTTGACCGGGTTGCCGACGCCGTTGCCCGGCTCGGGAGCGAAGACCGGGACGCCGGCCTGCTCGCCGACGACCTGCAGCTGGGTGACGGCGTTGGGGCGCTGGAGGTCGGAGGCGACGAGGATCGGGGTGTGGCCGTCTTTGACGAGCCACTTGGCGAGCTTGCCGGCGAGGGTGGTCTTACCGGCACCCTGCAAACCGGCCAGCATGATGACCGTCGGCGGCTTCTTGGAGAATTCGAGGCGGCGCTGCTGGCCGCCGAGGATCGTGATGAGCTCCTCATTCACGATCTGGACGACCTGCTGGGCCGGGTTCAGCGCCTTGTTGACCTCGTCGCCGAGGGCGCGTTCGCGCACCGTCGCCGTGAAGCTCTTGACGACGTCTAGCGCGACGTCGGCGTCGAGCAGGGCGCGACGGATCTCGCGCACGGTGCCGTCGACGTCGGCAGCGGAGAGCTTGCCCTTCGTGCGCAGGTTCTTAAAGGTCTCGGCAAGCCGGTCGGAGAGCGTTCCAAATGTAGCCATGGTGTTGACAGTTTAGTTGAGTGCGGAGCCCTGCTCAGCCGCGAGTGTTGCCTCGACGCGATTCCGCAGCGCGGCGCGCACGGCCGGCCACTCCTCGGCGATGATCGAGAACATCACCGTTTCGCGCACTGTGCCGTCATCGCGGCGCATATGGCGGCGCAGGACGCCCTCGAAACGGGCTCCGAGGCGTTCGATCGCCCGCTGCGAACGCTCGTTGCGGATGTCGGTCTTCAGCTGGACCCGACCGGCATTCAGCGTCTCGAAGGCGTACTCGAGCAGCAGGAGCTTCGTCTCAGGATTCACCGGGCCGCCCCACACCGACGTGGCATAGGTGGTTGAGCCGATCTCGAGCGCAGCGTTGCCCGGCTGCACGTCGATGTAACTGGTGGAACCGATCACGCTGCCGGCCGGCAGCCCGCGGTGCTCGCGCAGGGTGCGCATGGTCCACTGCTGGCGGCTGCGGTTCTCGCTCGCGGCGATCCGCTGCCGATAGTCGGCGACGCTGCGCGGCCGTCCGGCCACATGGGCCCAGACGGCGTCATCGTCGAGGGCGTGGAAGAGTCCCGCGGCGTCCTCTGCCGAATCGACCATGTCAAGGCGCACGAGGCTCCCGACCAACACGGTCTCGCGCGGAACCGGCCACAGCAGTTCCGGCCAGACGGTGTCGAGCGGGCGCGGGTCGTGCTGTGCCCGGAACGCCTCGCCCACGGCGCTAGATCGCCGTTTCGGTGCCGATGACGTCGGCGTTGATGTTGAAGCGGGCGATCAGCACGGAGTCGCTCTCGCCGGGCGCGATGGAGTATTCGAAGACGGCGAACGGCTCATCGTCGCCGCTGTGGTGCGGCAGGAAGCTGACGCGCAGCAGGCGAAGGGAGCGCAGGAAGTCGATCTGGCGGTCGCCGGATTCCCGGCTCATCGCGTCGTCGAGGATCTCGTCGCCCAGCTCGGCGACGCTCTGGTAGAAGTACGCGATGGTGTTGGACGTGTCGGTGGCGAGCTCGCCGACGAAGGCCTCGCGCGCGTCGGAGTCCAGATCCTCGAGCTGGCCGATCATGCCGGCTGCGATGTCGAGGGATTCGAGGGCGACCTCGCCCTCCTCCGGCGAGCTGAGCGAGATGTCGACGTCCTGCTCGCCGACGGCGACGGACTCGGACCAGTACAGCTCGTCTTCCTGCTCGCTGCCGAGGTAGCCGAAGTAGTCGTGTTCGATGGCCATGATGTGTGCTCCTTGTGCAGCCGGCGCTAGCCGACGAGTTTCTGGGCGAAGACGTGGGGGGTGAAACCGGTTAGGTCGTTGATGCCCTCGCCCTGACCGACGAGCTTGATCGGGATGCCGGTCTTCTCCTGCACCGCGAGCACGAAGCCGCCCTTGGCCGAGCCGTCGAGCTTGGTGAGCACGAGCCCGGTCACACCGGCGTGCTCGATGAACGCCTCGGCCTGGGCGAGCCCGTTCTGGCCGGTCGTGGCGTCGAGCACGAGGAGCACCTCGGAGATCGGGGCCTGCTTCTCGATCACGCGGCGGATCTTGCCGAGTTCGTCCATCAGACCGCCCTTGGTCTGCAGGCGCCCTGCGGTGTCGATGATGACGATCTCGATGCCGTCGGCCTTGGCCTTCTCGATGGTCTGGAATGCGACGGCTGCCGGATCTTGGCCCTGCTGCTGGGGACGAACGAT
Organism: Leifsonia sp. Root4; assembly: GCF_001425085.1. Taxonomy (GTDB): domain Bacteria; phylum Actinomycetota; class Actinomycetes; order Actinomycetales; family Microbacteriaceae; genus Microterricola. The sequence goes on from NZ_LMDN01000001.1 coordinate 55,133, forward strand.
CCCGACGCCTGCACGCTCGGCCCAGGTGGCGAGCTGCTCGACGGCCGCGGCGCGGAAGGTGTCGGCCGCGCCGACGAGCACGGTGCGGTCGTAGGTGCGCAGGAACTTGGCGAACTTGCCGATCGTCGTCGTCTTGCCGACGCCGTTGACGCCGACGACGAGCACGACCGCCGGGCGCTCGGTGAGCTTGAGGGTCGAGTCGAGCCTGGCGAGGCGTTCCTCGATCGTCTCCCGCAGCATGCGCTGCAGATCGGCTGGGTCGGTCGTGCGGTACTTGGCGACGTTCGCGCGCAGCTCGCTGATGACGGCATCCGTCACATCGGGGCCGAAGTCGGCCGTGATGAGCGCGTCCTCGAGGTCGTTCCAGGTGTCGTCGTCGATCGTCTTCTTCGCGAACATGCCGCGGAGCGCTCCGGAGAGAGACCAGGAGGAGGTGCGTTCAGCCATGTGCCCAGCTTAAGGCGTCGCGCGGATCGAGCCCGACTCCGACGACAGCCGAGGCCGGCCCGGCGCTTTCACAGGAATAGTCCTCGCCGTCGACTCGTTGCCAGCAGCTATGCCCCGAAAGCCCGCATCGCCCCGCACACTCGCCTCCGCTCGTCCCAGCATGTCGCACACCGCCATCGCGGCGATCGCCGTTGTGCTCACCGCCGTGATCGCCGGCGGCGTGATCGTTGCTGTCACGCTCACGGGGCGTTCGGCCAGCACCGCTGAGGCCGCCGCGGCACCCCGGAACACCACGAGCGGTCCGGTGTCGTCTGGGCCGCTGCACGCCGACACCCGGATGGGCGCCGTGCGGCTCACCGTCGGCGAATTGCCGGCGATGCGCGCCTTCTACTCGGATGGAATCGGCCTCGACGTGCTTGCGGAGACCGAGAGCGAGGTCTCCCTCGGCCAGGGCGGTGAGGAGCTCATCCGTCTCGTCGCTGACGCCACCGTCGCGCCCAGGGGCGACAGCGACGCCGGGCTCTACCACTCGGCCATCCTGTTCCCGGATGCCGCAGCACTGGCCTTGTCGCTGCAGAGCATCGCCGAGCGCTTCCCCTCGAGCTACCAGGGCAGCGCCGACCACACCGTCAGCCAGGCGTTCTACCTCGGCGACCCGGAGGGCAACGGCGTCGAGCTGTACGTCGACCGCCCGCGCGAGGAGTGGGAGTGGATCGACGGCCAGGTGACGATGGGCTCGGCCGCGTTGGATCCGAGCGCGTTCATCGCGGAGCACCTGGACGATGGCGACGCATCCCCCGCGACGATGGGTCACGTGCACCTCAGCGTGGGTGATCTCGAGTCGGCCGAACACTTCTACGTCGACGTCCTCGGATTCGACGTCACGAGCCGAGCCGACGGCGCCCTGTTCATGTCGGCGGGCGGTTACCACCATCACCTCGCCGCGAACACGTGGAACAGCGCCGGCGCCGGCGCGCGTGGGTCATCAGCCGGCCTGCGCGAGTTTGCCGTCATCCTGGCGGACCGCTCCGAGCTGGATGCCGCCGCCGCCCGCATCGCCGAGGCGGGGCTGAGCGCGACGGTCACCGACGACGGAATCACCGTGCTCGACCCATGGAACAACGTGGTGCGGCTGCGCGTGGCGGCCTGAGCTAGCTCGCCAGCTCCTCGCGCTCTCCGCGTTCGGCAGCGACGCGCTGCCCGACGACGGCGGAGACGCCGTCCTGCCGCATCGAGACGCCGTAGAGGGCGTCGGCGATCTCCATGGTGCGCTTCTGGTGCGTGATCACGATGAGCTGGCTGGTCTCGCGCAGATCCTGGAAGATCGTGAGCAGGCGGCCGAGGTTCGCGTCATCGAGCGCAGCCTCGACCTCGTCCATGATGTAGAACGGGCTGGGCCTGGCCTTGAAGATCGCGATCAGCAGCGCGACGGCCGCCAGCGAGCGTTCACCACCGGACAGCAGCGAGAGCCGCTCGATCTTCTTCCCGGCCGGCTTCACAGACACCTCGATGCCGGTGGTGAGCATGTCATCCGGATTCGTGAGCGTGATGCTGCCGGTTCCTCCGGGGAACAGGATCGGGAACACCCGCCCGAACGCCTCCTTCGTGTCCTCGAAGGCGGCCGCGAAGATGGTCTGCATCTTCTCGTCGATCTCCTCGATGATCGTGAGCAGATCGGCGCGGGTCTTGGTGAGGTCGGTGAGCTGTTCGCTGAGGAAGAGGTGGCGCTGCTCGAGCGCTGCGAACTCCTCGAGGGCGAGCGGGTTCACCCGTCCCAGCTGGGCGAAGGTGCGTTCGGCCTTCTCGAGCCTGCGCTTTTGTTCCGCCTTGTCGAACCGGCCGGGTTCGCCGCCCTCGACCTCGGCAGGGATCTCGACGTCCGGGCCGTACTCGGCGATCAGCACGTCCTCGGTGAGTCCGAGTTCCGAGCCGGCGCGCTCGAGCAGGCTGGAGAGGTGGAGTTTCTTCTCGTAGATCTGCAGCTCGAGGCCGTGCACGTTCTCCGTGATGGTGCCGAGCCGCTCGCGGAGCGCCGCCTCCTCGCGGCGGAGCGTTGCCAGTTCCTCGTTCTCTGATGCCCGTTTGGTCTCGGCCGTCGTCAGCTCGACGCGGGCTTCTGCCACGGAGGCGTCGACGGATGCGAGGATCTCCGGCAGCGCGTCGACGACGGCGGTGGCGGCATCCACCTGGCGGCGACGGATGACGGCCCTGCGGGCTGCCTCCTCCGCAGCGGCGCGCTCCTGCTCCCGCTGGAGCGTCAGCGCCTCGCGGCGCGCCTCCTCCGCCCGTGCACGTTCGCGCGCCGTCTCGAGACTGAGGCGCGCCTCGATCTCGGCCTCACGGGAGTGCTCGAGCTCGGCGTGGAGCGTGTCGCGGGTCGTGACGTCGAGCAGTGGCCGGGGCCGGGCGCGCGCCGTCTCGAGTTCGGATTTCGCCTTCTGTGCGGCGGCCTCGGCCTCGGCGACCCTGGCAGAGGCCAGAGTGAGGGAGTTGCCGAGTCGGTCGAACTCCGCGACGGACGCCTCGAACTGCACACGGGCGCGGTTGAGCTTCTCGGTCTGGGTCGCGAGCTTGGAGTCGAATTCGCGCAGGGTGGCGAGCGCCGCCTGCGACCCGGTCTTCGCGTTCTGGTGGATGACGCGCTGCTCGGTGAGCGCGAAGCGGGCTCGCTCGATCAGTGAGGTCACCTCGTCCAGCCGCTCGGCGGCGGCGTCCCGCTCGGCCAACAGCTCGATGCGACCCTGCTTGCCACCGGAACCGCCGCGCAGCACGTACTCGGTGAGGACGTCGCCGTCGCGGGTGACGATCGTCACCGGCGCACCGACGGACGCGGCGTTCAGCCGCGGCGCCGCGGCGCGAGCGGCGGCCAGGTCGTCGGCGATCACGACGTGGGCGAGCACACCGAGCACTCCGGGAGGCGCGGTGATGACGGACGCCGCGCTGGTGATGCCGTCGAGCTCTGGCCAGCGGACCCCGGTCGCCGCGGCATCCGAGCCCTGTTCGGCGTGCGGTTCGGCGTGCGGTTCGGCGATGACGAGCTCCACCCGGCCGAGAGCGTGCGCGCCGGCGTGTGCGACCGCCTCGTGCGCCGCGTCGCGGCTCTCCACCAGCACGGCGTCGGCCAAGGTGCCGAGCGCGGCGGCGACGGCGGTCTCGAAGCCCGGCGTGACCTGCACGCTCTCGGCGACGAGCCCACGCACCCCAGCGAGCCCGGCGGCGAGCAGCTCGGCCGAGCCGTCCTTGACGTCGAGGGCCCGCGAGAGCGCGCTCACCTTGGCGGCGAGGGCGTCGCGTTCGCGCTCCGTGACGTGCAATTCGTCGCGCAGCCGTTCGATCTCCCCCTCGGCGACCGTGACCTCCCGCTGGGCGAGCTCGTACGCCTCGTCGAGGTCGGTCTCGCCCGCCTCACTCTGCTCGGCGGCGGCCTCGAGCTCGCCGAGGTCCCGCTCGGCCCTGGCCCTGCGCTCGGCAGCGGCCTCAGAGGCGTTCTGTTGCCGCAGCACCTCGCCGCGCACTGCGGCGAGACGCGAGGCGGCGGTGTCGGACTGCCCGGTGAGCTGGGTGATCTCCAGATCGTGGCGGGAGACGAGGGCGCTCTGCGCCGCGATCTCCTCATCGACGGCGTCGAGCCGGGTTCGCGCGGCGACCGTTGCGTCCTGGGCGGAGCGGAGGGCGGCTTCGGCCGCCGCCAGCTTCTCACGCAGCCGCTCCACCTCCTCCTGTGCCTCCGTCACCATCGACTGGGTCACGCCGGGGCCGACGCCCGGGCTCCCCGTCTCGCGCCCGAGCAGCGCGATGCGCTGATTGGCGAGGGTGAACAGTCCGCGCAGCCGTTCCTGCACCGATTCGAGGCCGAAACTGGTGCGGCGCGCAACGTCGACGGCATCGCCGAGCTGAGCCTGTTCGAGGCGCTGCACCCGCAACTGCTTCTGCTCGAGCTGCTCCTGCAGCACGATGCGCTCGCTGTGCCGTTCGTGTTCCGTCCGTGTGAAATCGTCGAGTGCGCGTCGCAGCCCGACGACCTCGTCGGCGAGCAGGCGTGCGCGTGCATCGCGCACCACGGCGGCGATCGACTGTGCTTCGCGGGCGATCTCGGCCTGCTTGCCGAGGGGCTTGAGCTGGCGCCGGATCTCGCCGGCGAGGTCGCTGAGCCTGGTCAGGTTGGCCTGCATCGCGTCGAGCTTGCGCAGCGTCTTCTCTTTGCGGCGGCGGTGCTTCAGGATGCCGGCGGCCTCCTCGATGAAGCCGCGGCGGTCCTCTGGGCTCGCTCGCAGCACGGCGTCGAGCTGTCCCTGGCCGACGATGACGTGCATCTCACGGCCGAGGCCGGAATCGCTCAGCAGCTCCTGCACGTCGAGCAGCCGGCATCCACGGCCATTGATCGCGTACTCACTGGCGCCGTTGCGGAACAGGGTTCGGCTGATCGTGACCTCGGAGTACTCGATCGGCAGGGCGCCGTCGGAGTTGTCGATCGTGAGGGTGACCTCCGCCCGCCCCAGCGGGCCCCGCGTCGAGGTGCCCGCGAAGATGACGTCTTCCATCTTGCCGCCGCGGAGCGTCTTCGCGCCCTGCTCCCCCATCACCCAGGCGAGGGCGTCGACGACGTTGGACTTGCCGGATCCGTTCGGCCCCACGACGCAGGTGACGCCGGGTTCGAAGGCGAAAGTGGTCGGCTGTGCAAAGGACTTGAACCCCTTCAGGGTCAGGCTCTTCAGGTACACGCGCCGCCTCGTCTTCTCGCCACAGCCGGATCTGTGCGGATATTGGCTCTACGGTACCGGAACTCCGCCGGAATCCCGGGAAATCTGCGGGCGTCTCTGCTTGCCCTCACGGGATCGGCATGACGTAATGGAGAGATGACGGATGACGGCGCGGCTCTGCTCGACTCGATCGAGATCCGCGGCGTGCCGATTCCGCGCCGCCTCGGCACGGCGGACGCGATCCCGTTCGAGAAGGCCATGGAGTTCTCCGGCATGATCGAGGAGAGCATCTGGGGTCACCGGGACACCTGGCTCGGCCCGGAAACGTCGCTGCCGGAGTATCGTCCGAGCGCGTTCACCTGGCGCATGCCCCTTGCCGCGTGGCGGGGCGACGAGGTCGTCGGGCGCGGGATCGTGCGCTACGAGCTGAACGATGAGGCGCGCACCGCCTTCGTCTACGTCTCCAGCGATCCCGCCCTGCGTGGCAGGGGTCTCGGCAGCCGGCTGCTCGCCGAGACGGAACGCATCGCGGTATCCGCCGGGCGCACCTCGCTCAACAGCTACAGCGATCACCCGCTCGCCTCGCTGAGCGGGGTCGACGAGACCGTCCCGCGCCTCGCCGCGTCGGTCGGTGCCGCCGTCATCCCCGAGACCGATCCGAGCGCACGCTTCGCGATGAGACACGGCTACACGCTGGCCCAGATCGAACGGGTGAGCGTCTTCGACCTCTCCAACGGCGAGCACGGACTCCCTGCGGTGCAGGGCGAGTTGGCGCGGGCCGTGCAGCACGCCGGCGACCGCTACGAGCTGCTCACCTGGGGCTCGGAGACGCCGGAGGAGTACATCGACTCGTACGCGGAGGCGAACAGCCACATGGCGACCGATGCGCCGGCCGCCGACCTCGAGATCGACACGGAGACGTGGTCGGCCGATCGTGTGCGTGAGCACGAGAGCGAGGCGGAGGAGGCAGGCATGGAGCTGCTCCGCGTCGCCGTGCGCGACCGCACGGATGCCAGCATCGCGGCCTATTCGGAGCTGGAACTGCCCGCCGAGCACCCGAATCTCGCGTACCAGGCCGACACCATCGTGCTCGCGGCCCACCGGGGGCACGGCCTCGGCATGCTCATGAAGGCGGCGAATCTGGTGAGCCTGGCCGAGGTCGCCCCGGCCAGGCGCCGGGTCTACACCTGGAACGCCGACGAGAACGAGCACATGCTGCGCATCAACCACCAGCTCGGCTTCGAACTCATCGGCTACTCGGCGGCCTGGCAGAAGACGCTCGACTAGCAGCGAGCAGCCACGGCCCTCCGCACGCCCCGAGCGGCCCCGCAGACACGGCCGCCCCGGCATCCCGCACTCCGGCATCAGATGCAGCCGGTCAGGTGGTCACTCGGCTTCGGTCGCGGCCTCGTTCCTCGGCTGCTCCCTCGAGCCAGCGTGAGTTTCAGCGGACGCTGGCGGCACCCATCCGCACGCTGGCTTGAGCGAGCGGCGCAGCGACGAAGGAGCAGCGACGCACGCGAAGCCCCGAGCGTTTCCGCAGAAACAGCGGCCACGGCACCCGAAGCAACCCGATCACGGACGGCACTCGGCTTCGGTCGCGGCCTCGTTCCTCGGCTGCTCCCGCGAGCCAGCGTGAGTTTCAGCGGACGCTGGCGGCACCCATCCGCACGCCGGCTCGAGCGAGCGGCGCAGCGACGAAGGAGCAGCGACGCACGCGAAGCCCTGAGCGGACCCGCAGACACGGCCGCCCCCGCATCCAGCACTCCGGCATCAGATGCAGCCTGTCAGGTGGTCACTCGGCTTCGGTCGCGGCCTCGTACCTCGGCTGCTCCCTCGAGCCAGCGTGAGTTTTCGCTGATCGGCCCTCCGCACGCTGGCTTGAGCGAGCGGCGCAGCGACGAAGGAGCAGCGACGCACGCGAAGCCCCGAGCGGATCCGCAGACACGGCCGCCCCGGCATCCTCACATGCAGCCGGTCAGGTGGTCACTCGGCTTCGGTCGCGGCCTCGTTCCTCGGCTGCTCCCTCGAGCCAGCGTGAGTTGTGCACGAACCAGCGTGAGTCACGAGCAGAGTGCCGACCGCGCCGAAGAGGAGCGCGCCGCTCGCGTACGCCACGAGATCGAGCGCGGCGAAGCTGGTACCGAAGACGAGTCGGGCCGGCGGGAACACCGTGGCGAGCGCGGCCGGTAGGCCGGTGAGCTGCAGCAGCTCGATCACCACGGAGAGCATCCCGCCGAGTGCCGCGGCGAGCCAGACGCGGGCCCGTCGCCCAGAACCACCCCCGCCCAGCGCAAGCAACGGGTAGATCAGCAGGGCGAGCAGCACGGTGTAGAGCATTCCGCCGACGACATCGCCCAGTGGTCCGCCGAGCGCGAAACGCACGATGAGGCCGATCGCCACCACCGCACAGACCGCCGCCAGCCACGGCAACACGCCGGTGCGGGCAGATCCGGCGTGCGTCATTTCCCCAGCCTAGGCGGCGCAGCAATACATGCCGTGACGTTATGGCTCACTTAATGGTGTGTAATAGAAGGACACCCGTCGACAACCATCGCGAGCACGTGAGGGCCCCGCCCACCGCCGTGGAATGGTTTGCATCGAACCGTGGTTGGACTCCGTGGGTAACACGATTACCCGCCCCATGCCCCGGTGCCAAGAATTGAGATCATGACTGCATTGCCCACCATCGCCACCTCCGCCCTGCGGGAGCACGCCGCCTGGCGCGAGCAGCGCCTCAGCGCGCTCATCGCCCCGCAGGGCAATCTCGCCTTGGTCGAGACCCGGTGGCTTCCGAATGGTGAGCAGCTTGACGCAGACGACGCCCTCATCGGCCAGGCCGGCACGGTCACCGCCACCGTCCTGGAGCGCACGAACCTCGAGACCGGCGAGCCGGAGCACGGTGTGCGCCTCTGGGACGCAGCCTCGCCGGCCATCCTGGCCTTCGACACGGTTCCGGCCTTCGACTACGACCCCGACTGGGTCATCGAGGCCGAGTTCACCCCCGTCGCCGATGACCGCACCATCCCGTTCGAGCACATTCGCGACAACGGCGGCTCTCGTTCGCTGGTCGTGCCCGGCGACATCCGCTTCGAGCACGACGGCACCGAGTACACGATGAGCGCGTTCGACGACGGAGGCACGCTGCTCCTCGTCTTCGGGGACGCCAGCAATGGCGCTGAGGGCGACGCGGGAACGTACGGCTCCGGCCGCTTCCTGTTCGTACAGCACAGCGACGGCGCGCGCTTCGACGGGCGTGGCAGCGCCGCAGGCGCGGTCACCCTCGACTTCAACCGGGCATTCGTTCCGCCGTGCGGATTCTCGGCCCAGTACAACTGCCCGCTTCCCCCCGCGCAGAACCGTTTCACCGGGCCCGTCGCCGCCGGCGAGCGCGTTGCCGCGTTCCGCGACGGCTTCGACATCTACACACTCTGAGCACTCCGCTCCGAGCACCCACCGCTTTGCACCCCCAGCACCAGCCGCACCACTAAACAGGAGAAACACGTGAAGAGATCCACGGGCGCCATCGCCCTGTCCGTCGCCGCAGCCCTGGCGTTGTCCGGCTGCGCCGCAGGCGGCTCCACCGAGAGCGGTGCGGATTCCGCAGACGCCGTCATCGAGATCGGCTCGCTCTACGAGCCGCAGAACCTCAGCAACGTCGACGGCGGTGGCCAGGGCGTGACCGAGGCGTTCACCGGCAACGTCTACGAGGGCCTCTATCGCCTGAGCGACGACGGCGAGGTCGAGCCTCTCCTCGCTGCGAGCAACACCGTGAGCGAGGACGGCCTCAACTACACCTTCACGCTGCAGGATGACGTCACCTTCCACTCCGGCGACCCGCTCACCGCCGCCGACGTCAAGTCGAGCATCGAGCGCGTCGTTGCGGAGGATTCGCAGTCGGCCCGCAAGAACAGCTTCGCGGTCATCTCCGACATCCAGACCCCGGATGACAAGACCGTCGCGATCACGCTCTCCGAGCCGTCGATCTCCTTCATCTACAACCTCAGCTACATCTGGGTCGTCAACGACGCCGCAGAAGACCTGAAGACGTCGGAAGACGGCACCGGCCCGTACACGCTCGGCGACTGGAAGCGCGGCAGCTCGCTCAGCCTCGACCGCTACAGCGACTACTGGGGCGACGCGGCATCCAACAAGGAAGTCGTTTTCAACTACTTCACGGATGCCACCGCGCTCAGCAACGCGCTCGTCACCGACCAGATCGACATCATCACGAGCGTGCAGAGCCCCGACCAGCTCAGCCAGTTCACCGACAACGCCGACTTCGTCGTGAGCGACGGCGACTCGACCACCAAGGAGCTCCTGGCGTTCAACGACAAGGTCGCCCCGTTCGACCAGGTCGCCGTGCGCAAGGCGGTCTACTCCGCGATCGACACCGAGAAGCTGCTCACCTCGATCTGGGGCGACTACGGCACCCTGATCGGCTCGATGGTTCCGCCGACCGACCCCTGGTACGAGGACCTCACCCAGGTGAACCCCTACGACCCGGAGCTGTCCAAGACGCTCCTGGCCGAGGCCGGCCTGCCCAACGGCTTCGAGTTCACGCTCGACACCCCGAGCTACGACCCGCACCCCGCCGTTGCCGAGTTCCTGCAGAGCGAGCTCGCCAAGGTCGGCATCACGGTGAACATCAACACGATCAGCGCCGACGAGTGGTACTCCAAGGTCTTCAAGGAGCGCGACTTCGAGGCCACCCTGCAGGAGCACGTGAACGACCGCGATGTGGTCTGGTACGGCAACCCCGACTTCTACTGGGGCTATGACAACCCGCAGGTGACGCAGTGGGTCTCCGAGGCCGAGCAGGCCGCAAGCACCGACGAGCAGACCGCCAAGCTCAAGCTCGTCAACGAGCAGATCGCCGCGGACGCCGCGAGCGTCTGGCTCTACCTCTACCCGCAGATCGTCGTCGCGAACAGCGACATCTCGGGCTACGGGGTCAACGGCCTCAACTCGCAGTTCTTCGTTTCGAAGATCGTGCGCGGCTAAGAATCACCGCCACAGCGCTGGGCCGGGTGACGCGATTGTGCGCTCCCGGCCCAGCGCTGCGTCATCCCCGTGCCCCACGCGCTAGCCTGAAATCTCCATGACCGTCTATCTCCTGCGCCGACTCGCCTTCCTGGCGATCTCCTTCGTGATCGCCATGATCGTGCTGTTCCTGCTGCTCCGCGTGCTGCCGGGCGACCCGGCGAACGCCCTCCTCTCGGTGAACGCCACCCCGGAGCAGATCGCGGCCGCCCAGGCCCAGGTCGGCTCGGACCGCCCGCTCATCGAGCAGTTCTTCGACTGGTTCGGCTCCCTGGCGACGCTCGACCTCGGCACCTCGTTCATCAGCTCGCTGCCGGTCGGCCCGGAGATCGCCGCCCGCATGGCCGTCACGATCCCGTTGACGCTGCTCTCCTTCGCTCTGGCGCTGCTGATCGCCCTCCCGGCCGGATTCGTCGCGGCGGTGCGCTCCGACCGCTGGTACGGCGTGGCGCTCTCCGGCTTCTCGCAGCTCGGCATCGCCGTCCCCGTCTTCTGGGTCGGCATCCTGCTCGTCAACGTCTTCGCGGTGAACCTGCGCATCCTGCCATCCGGCGGATTCCCACGCGATGATTGGGCGAATCCAGCTGACGCGCTGACCTCCCTCGTGCTCCCGGTGATCACGATCGGCCTCGTCATGAGCGCGTCGCTCACCCGCTACATCCGCTCGGCCACCCTCGACGTGATCGGCAGCGACTACCTCCGCTCCGCCCGCGCCCAGGGGGCGAGCTTCGGCGGCGCCTTCCGCCGCCACGGGCTGCGCAACGGCAGCGTCCCCGTGATCTCCATCCTCGGCATCGAGTTGGCGACGACCTTCCTCGGCGCCGTCGTCGTCGAGAGCGTCTTCGCCCTCCCTGGCCTTGGCAGCATGCTGCTGACCGCGATCCAACAACACGACTACCCGAACATCCAGGGAATCCTCTTCGTGAGCACACTCCTCGTGCTGCTGATCGGCTTCGCCGCCGACGTCGTGCAGCGCTTCATCGACCCGCGCCTGCGCGTGAGCATCTCAGGGAACGGGATCCGATGACCGTGGTCACCACGACGGACGCCGTCGCAACGCTCCCCCCTCGCCGCCGCGCGCGCCGCCGCTCAGTCACGCTCATCATCGGCATCGTCTTCGTCGGCCTCGTCGTGGCGACCGCGCTGCTCTCGCTCGTCTGGCTGCCCTACGAACCGAGCGACACCTCCGGCGGCCGTCTCGAGGCACCGAGCTGGGAGCACTGGCTGGGAACCGACAAGCTCGGGCGCGACCTCATGACGCAGTTGATGATCGGCGCGCGCATCGCCATCGCCGTCGGCGTCGGGGCCGTCACGGTCGGGGCCGTCATCGGCATCACGATCGGCCTCATCGCCGCGTTCGCCAAGCCGTGGCTCGACGACACGATCTCCGCGACGCTCGACGTGCTCATCGCCTTCCCCGTGCTGCTGCTGGCCATGCTCATCGTCGCAGCGCAGGGCTCATCGCTCGGCACCGCGATCCTCGCGATCGGCATCGCGCTCTCCGCCGTCGTCGCACGCCTCACCCGCATCCTCGCCACCCAGGTGCTCCGCGCCCAGTACGTCACCGCGGCGCGAACCTCCGGCACGCGCTGGCCGGGCATCATCCTCCAGCACGTCATGCCGAACATCTGGCCGACGCTCAGCGTCAACCTCGCCCTCCAGTTCGGCGCGGCGGTCCTCGCCGAGGCCAGCCTCTCCTACCTCGGCCTCGGAGCTCCCCCGCCCAACGCCTCGTGGGGGCGGATGCTGCAGGAGGCGCAGTCGACCTTCACCACGTCACCGGTCGGCGCGCTCGCCCCGGGCATCGCCCTCGTGATCCTCGTCGTCGGCATCAACTTCATCGCCGACGGCCTGCGTGAACTCGCCGATCCGACCCGAAAGCACTCACGATGAGCCCACTGACATCGAGCCTGCTGGAGATCGACGAGCTGACGATTCGCGCTCGCGCCGCCGATGCGGATGCCGCGCCGCTCGTGGACGCCCTGAGCTTCTCGCTCGAGCGCGGCGCACGGCTCGGCCTCATCGGTGAATCAGGATCGGGCAAGTCCCTCACATCGCTCGCTGTCACCGGCCTGCTGCCGACCTCGCTCACCGCGAGCGGCCGCATCACTCTGGATGGCGTGTCGGTGGTCGGCGCAGACGACAAGACCCTGCGCCCGCTCCGCGGCCCCGTCGCCTCCATCGTCTTCCAGGAGCCGCTCACGGCGCTCGACCCGCTCATGCGCATCGGCAAGCAGCTCGCCGAGCCGATCCGGCGCCACCAGGGCCTGCGCGGAGCCGCCATGGCCGAAGCCGTCCGCGCGTCGCTCGCAGAGGTGGCGCTGCCGGACCTGGATCGCATCATCCGCGCCTACCCGCACGAGATCTCCGGCGGGCAGCGCCAGCGCGTCGCCATCGCGATCGCCCTCGCCAGCCGCCCGGCGCTTCTGATCGCCGACGAGCCCACGACGGCGCTCGATGTCACCGTGCAGGCCGAGGTGCTGCGGCTGCTCGACCGGCTCGTCACCGAGCGCGAGATGGCGCTGCTGTTCATCAGCCACGACCTCGCCGTCGTCTCCTCCCTCGTCGACGAGGTCGTCGTGCTGAGCGCGGGCGTCGCCGTCGAGCGTGGCCCGGTCGCCAGGGTGCTGAGCGCCCCGCAGCACGAGTACACCGCGCGGCTCGTCGCCAGCGCCCGCGCCCTCGACGACGCCTTGGAGCTCTCGTGACCGACACGCCGATCCTCGCCCTGCAGGACGCCAGCCACCGCTACCACCGCGGCGGCCTCTCCCTCGACGGTGTCTCGCTGGCGATCGCCGCCGGGGAGAGCGTCGGCCTCGTCGGCGAATCCGGCGCTGGCAAGACGACGGCCCTGCGGCTGCTGCTCGGCCTGGACGCACCGACGAGCGGCGCAGTGCTCTTCGACGGGGTGCCGCTGAACCGGCGGGATGCCGCGCAGATCCGGCGCTTCCGCGGCTCGGTGCAGACCGTCTTCCAAGACCCGTATTCCTCGCTCGACCCGCGTCAGCGCATCGACCGGATCGTCAGCGAGCCGCTGCGCTCGCTCGGGATCGCCCGTGGGCGCGACGCGGCCGTGCAGGCGGCATCCGCCCTCGAATCGGTCGGGCTCGACGCCGATGTGCTCGCCCGCTACCCGCACGAGTTCTCCGGCGGTCAGCGCCAGCGCATCGCCATCGCCCGCGCCATCGTCTGCAAGCCACGGCTCCTCCTCGCCGACGAACCCGTCAGCGCCCTCGACATGAGCACCCGCATCCAGGTGATCGAGCTGCTGCGAGAGCTGCGCGAGCGCACCGGGCTGGCCCTGGTGATGGTCTCCCACGACCTCGGCGCCGTCGCTGCGCTGTGTGAGCGCACCGTCGTGCTGCGCTCCGGCCGTGTCGTCGAAGCCGGCGCGACGCGGCAACTGCTTCACTCCCCGGCCGAGGCGTACACCAGCGCGCTCATCGCCGCGGTGCCCCGCCTCCCCCGCTAGCCGCCCCAGCTCGACCGGGCCGGCCGGCGCTCAGACGCCAGCCGTTCACCGTCGCGTGGAAGCCCGTGCATCGGCGGCGGCGAGCCAGAGCGAAACGCCGAGGATTGCGGCAAACGGCCGGTAGTAGCGACGGTCGAGACGACGGAAGGTCTCGCCGGAGGGCGGAAGCCGCAGCGCCGCGAGTGCGGCGTCACCTCCGAGCGATGCGCGCAGCAGCATGACGGTGCCGAGTGCGCGCAGAGCAAGACGGGGCACGCGGCCATCGCCGAGCGCGCCAGACGCCATCAAGCCGACTCCGGCGGCTCCAACAGCGATGACCGCGGTCGGGCCGGCGGCCGGCATCTCCACGGTCTGACCGACGACAGCCTCGGCAAGTCGTGCCGTGTTCTTCGCCGGCCACGGAGAACCAGCCGCCCACACCACGTGCAACGCCGAGAGGGCCACGAGGCCCGTGACGCTGACGACACGGGCGGCGACCCTCATTCCTGTGCTCACAGCTTTCGAATCTAGCAGCGGGGCAGCACGTGGGGGTCAGGCGCGACCGCGCTCGTCAACGGGGCTGTTTCGATAGTCTCGCCATGCGGTCAGCAGCGCATCCCGTGATCCATTGGGGTTGGCCTCATGCCAGGCACGGGTGAATCGGTTGTACTCGAATTGATCGTCGATGCGTCGCGCGCCGAGACCACGAGTCGCGTGCCAGTGGTCCACCGCATCCTGCATCGTCTTCGTTCCGTCAGAGCGCGAAAAGAACTCACGCATCTCAACATCGAAGTGGAATCCGGAACCGATCTGCTCCGTCATCCACGCGCGGACGACCTGACTTGAGCGCTGTCCAGCCGGAATCACAGTCGTTGCGGAAAGATCACCCGCAAGCTGTCGACCGTTTTCCCGTCGAGGCTCAGGCTCCTCGAACTTGCGCCCGCCGAGTGCGGCAGCGATCCGAGCCGAGAGAAGGTCTTTGCTTCCCGTCGCACGGATTCCACGTCCACGCGCGAAGCCTGCCAACTCATCTCTCCGCCAATACCATCGCAAGAACTTGTCCTCTGTGAGGTCAGCGGAAAGCTCGGGTCGAGAAGATGCGGAGGGCGTCACGACATCACGTTAGCAAGGTGGTGCCGACACGCCCCCGCCAGCCGACCCCGCTCGACCAGGCGGGGCGACACGACGCGATCGGTCCGCGATAGTAGGGTGCCGCTCGAGACGAGGCGGGATAGTCGATAGCGAAGGGAGAACCGTGATTGCTGAACTGAACACACTGGTTGAGCTGGTCGAGGATCGTCTGACCGACGAGATCGACGTGGCTGAGTTGACCACCAGATTCGGGACGACGGAGTACCACCTGCGTCGGATGTTCTCGTCGCTGGCGGGCATGCCGCTCTCGGAATACATCCGCCGCCGCCGCATGACCGTTGCGGCAGCGGACATTCTTGAGGGTGGTGACCTCTTGATTATCGCGGTGCTCTACGGCTACGGATCGGCCGAAGCGTTCGGTCGGGCGTTCCGCTCGGTGCACGGTGTCAGTCCCGGCGATGTCCGGAGAGACGGCGGTCCCCTTCACACACAACCACAACTCAGGTTTCGCCTGAGCGTAGAAGGGAAGAACACCATGGAGACCCGAATCGCAGATCGCCAGCCATTTCGGCTGGTCGGACACGCCGCCCGCGTGCCACTCATCCATCAGGGCATCAATCCACACATCCAGGCACACATCGCTTCATTGCCGTCAGCCGAGCACACTCGTTTGAAGAGGTTGAGCGACACCGAGCCAGTGGGCCTGCTTCAGGTCAGTGCCGACGTCGACCCGGACTACACGGAGGGCAGCGAACTGACCTACCTCCACGGTGTCGCCGTCACTGAAGCAACGCCCGTGCCGGACGATCTCGACGTGATTGAGGTACCCGCGGGCTCGTGGGCGGTGTTCCGCACAGCGGGCGAGTATCCCGCTGTCCTGCAAGAGGCATGGGCCGCCACGGCCACGGACTGGTTCCCATCCAACCCGTGGCGGTTGCGCCCCGGTCCGTCACTCGTCGCAGTCCTCGACCGCGCCGATGACTTCAGCACAGCCACGTGCGAATTGTGGCTCCCGGTGGAACGCGCCTGATTCGCTCGATCACCGCAGGCGCTGGCAGCGCGGGCAGAGGTGCGAGCCACGGTTCATGAACTGCTCGCGCTTCATCGTCGTCCCGCAGCGGAGGCACGGCTTGCCCTGCTGGCCGTATGCCGTCAGGTGGTGCGCGAAGTAGCCGGACTGCCCGTTCACGTTGACGTACTGGGCGTCGAAGCTCGTGCCGCCCTCTGCGAGTGCCTTGTCGAGCACACGCCGGATCTCGGCCAGCAGCACCCGCTTCTTCTGCATGGACAGCGAGGCGGCGGGTTGTTCGTAGTGCACCCGCGCCGCCCAGAGCGCCTCGTCGACGTAGATGTTGCCGATGCCGCTGATGAGTCCCTGATCGAGCAGAGCGCGCTTGATGCCGGAGTTCTTGCGGGCGAGCGCGGCGAAGAAGGCCGAGTCGGAGAAGGCCGGGTCGAGCGGGTCACGGGCGATGTGCGCCACCTGGCTCGGGATGCCGGCCAGCCACGGTTCCTCACCCGTTGCAGCCCGACCGGCGAAACCGGCCGCGCGCCCGTCCGCGGTGGGCACGACCGAGTCGACCGCCATCGATCCGAAGATCCGCTGGTCGACGAAGTTCACCCAGAACTCACCGTGCTCGGGGTGTTTGATGGCCAAGCGGATGCGGAGCAGCCCGGATTCCTCGAAGCCGGGGCTGCGCAACAGCACCTGCCCGCTCATGCCCAGATGGGTCACCAGAGCGCGGCCGCTGCTGAGTGGCAGCCAGAGGAACTTGCCGCGGCGCACGGCAGCCAGCATCCGTTGTTCCAGCAGGAGAGCCTCGAAGCTGCCGGATGCCGCATTGTGCCGCTTCAGTGAGCGCTCGTCGAAGACCTCGACGCCGCGCACGACGGCGCCGGTCACGGCCGGCGCGAGACCGGCTCGAACGACCTCGACCTCGGGCAGTTCCGGCATCAGCGGATCGGATCGCCCGCTACGAGGCGGCCGTGCGACCGGTCAGCCGGGACCAGGCCTCGAGCGCGGCAGCCATCTCGGCGTGCTTCTTGCTCGTGCCCTCGCCGCTGGCCGTGACGTCGCTGACGGTCACCGTCGCGACGAAACGCTTGTCGTGGTCCGGTCCGCTCTCGCTGATCTCGTAGACGGGGATGCCGCCACCACGATGCGCTGCAATCTCCTGCAGGCTCGTCTTGGGGTCCATCGCCGCGCCGAAGCGGTCGGGATCGGCGAGCAACGGCTCGATCAGCCGCAACACGAATGGGGTCGCGACATCGCCACCCTTGTCGAGGTAGACGGCGCCGATGATGGCTTCGACCGTGTCGGCGAGGATGGAGGCCTTGTCGCGACCACCGGTCAAGATCTCACCGCGACCCAGCCGGATGTACTGGCCGAGCCCGATGGATCGCGCAACCTCTGCGAGTGCAACACTGCTCACGAGGCTGGCGCGTCGCTTGGCGAGGTTGCCCTCGTCCAGCTTCGGATAGCTGCGATAGAGCATGACCGTGACGGCCTGACCGAGAATCGAATCGCCCAGAAACTCCAGGCGCTCGTTGGTGGGGATCCCACCGTTCTCGTACGCAAAAGAACGATGCGTCAGAGCGAGCTCAAGCAACGCATCGTCAATATCAATGTCGAGAGACGCCGCAAGGGCATCCCGCGACTGCTCAGAATGAGAAGTCATGCAGAGATGCCCTTCACGCGACGTGCTTCTACGCGCATCGACGACTTAAACGTCGGCGACCTTGCGGCCCTTGTACTCCATGAAGAGTTCGGTGCCGGCCGAGTCGGTGACGATCTTGGCGCGGTGCGGCAGGCTGTAGGTGACCTTGCCGTTTTCGACGGTCTTGACGAGGTTGGGAACCTCAGCCTTCCACTGCGAACGGCGGGCGCGCGTGTTGGAGCGTGACATCTTCCGCTTGGGAACAGCCATGACTATCTCTCTTTCTTCGTGTCGATGCCGGCCTCTGGGCCATCACCGTTGTCTGTGGAAACCTGCAAGTCCGAAAGCGCAGCCCATCGCGAGTCGCGGGGCTCTTCTACGGTGAGTTCGGGTTTTTCGGCAAGCCGCTCCCCGGTCTCAGGATTGAGACCTGGGCAATCCGGCCGGCAAACCGGCTGGAACGGAAGTGCAAGCACAACCGCATCCCTGATCAGCGGTTCAAGATCCACGTGGTCATCTTGAACCTCATACTCAAAAGCTTCATCAGAAGAATACGCGAAAAGTTCCTGAAACTCGACTTCGACTGGCAGTTCGATGTCAATCAGGCAGCGTCCGCAGATTCCGGATGCCGTTGTCTCGACGTTTGCGCTGACCAAAACGCCCTCGTGAACGGCCTCAAGACGCACGTCGACGTCCATGATTTCGCCCGCGCGCACGGCGACGAGACCCTCTCCGAGTTGCTCGGGAAGAGTGATCTCCAACGTCACCTCGCGCATTTCGCCTGCCCGACGAAGGAGGTCGCGCACATGCACGGTATAGGGGGTCTTGCTGAAATTACTCACCACGAGATCCTAGCGAGTATTGCTGAGTACTCCCTGCCCGGGTGAGAATGCTGCACTCACGCGTGCGAACAGCGATGTGGGAACGAGCCGAGCACGGAGCCGACGGTGAGGCGACAGGGCCCCGCGGATCGCCGCGTCGAGCACTGCGGCATCGCGCAGTATCCCCTGGGCATCGGCCTGGCGCGCAACACCCGCGGCATCCGGCCGCGCGTAGCGCTCCCGCTCGAACTCGCCGAGCAGTCGCTCCAGCGCCGCATCCGCCTCAGCGCTCTCCCCGCCGGCATCGCGGAGGATCGTGCGGATGGTGGCGCCTCGAGCCCTCGCCGTCTCGGTGTCGCGCACGGGATGCCCGCAGTCGGTGAGCGTGTCGGCCAGATCCTGCCAGAGCGGCCCGATCCCCGCCCCTCCGACCGTCCTGCGCCTCCGCCACACCGCCAGCAGGCTCCGGGCGAGCCACGGAACCGCCAGCAGCACGAGCACGGCGGCCGCCAGCAGCAGGTTCCGCGTCAGCAGTTCGCGCGCCTCGGCGGCATCGGCGACCGTGTTCGACCGGCTCGACTCGTCGACGCTCCTCGCATCCGGCCCGGTCACCGCACCGTTGCTCGCCTGCGGAGCGGGCACCACGGGCGACGTGGCGGCGGTCGACGGCAAGGAGTAGCCGGGCACGGTGCCGCGACCGGGCGTCGGCTCAAACGGCACCCAGCCGACGCCCTCGAAGTAGAGTTCGGGCCACGCGTGCAGATCGGAGGTCTGCACCTGGTAGAGCACGGCCCCCTCCAACCGTTGCCGCGTGCGCTCCCCCGGTGCGTAGCCGAGTGACACCCGTGAGGGGATGTCCAGCGTGCGCGCCATCACGGCCATCGCGGAGGCGAAGTGGATGCAGTAGCCGGCCCGCACCTCGAGGAAGCTGCCGATCGCCCGGAGGCCACCGCCGTCGAAACCCTCGTCGACCGGCGTCTCCTCCGAGTAATTGAAGTCGCGGCCGCGCAGGAACTTCTGCAGTGCCGCCGCCTGGAGATACGGGGTCTCGGCCGCGGCGGTGACCGCCTCCGCCGTCTCGCCGATGATCGGCGGCATGTCGCCAGGCAGTTCGAGGTAGCGCGCGATCTCGCCGGGATACTGCTTCGCGGATGCGGCCAGGTCCTGTTGGGTCGGCGAGAGCTCGAGGCCGTTCACGACGTAGCTCTGCCCGGCGATCGTGGACTGCGTCGTTGCGACGGTCAGCGCATCCGAATCCCAGTACCACTGTCCGTTCAACCCCTCGATGCTCGTCGCCGGGTACGGCACAGGCAGCCATTCGCTGCGCACGGCCGCGACCTGGATGCTCGTGCGCACCTCCTTGGTCGCCACGTTCCCGCCCAGGCCGGGAGGGTCAGCGAACTCATCCACCGTGTTGGATTCGTTGAACGCGCTGTGCCCGGCCACCCAGCTGTCGCCGGAGAAGGAGTCGAGGGTGAGCATCTTCAGGTACACCGCGCGCGCACCGGTTGAGCTGTATGCCAGCGCCGGCGCCGGCGCGGGGCGCCGCAGGTCCTGCCCCAGATCGATCAGCGGATTCACGGCACCTCCGAACAGCGACGTCGATGGTGGGCCGACGCCGAGCGGTGCGCCGAGGGAGACGACGGGAACCGCCGCCGTCAAGACCAGCGCGGAGACGATCGCGACGGATCCGACGCCGATGGCGCCGCCGAGCGGTCCAAGGCCCGGCTGTTTCGTGGCGGCGACGATACGCGCGCCGCCCTGCGCCCGATCGCGGCCGGCCGCCCCTGTGACGGCCTGCTCCTCACCGCGGCGAGTGCGCACGTCGACGCGCAATAACAGCAGGTACGCGGATGCCACAAGCACAAGCGCCCAGAGCTGCTCGTCCTGGCGCAGGACGACGGTGGGCACGATGGCGAGAATGGCGATCGGGATTCCGGCGAGCGCCGGCATCCGCAGCCAGACGGCCAGCATGTCGGCCACGAGCACGAGCAGTCCGGCCCCGACGCTGAGCAGGAAGACGATCCCCGGCGTCGCCTCGGCCGGCACCGCCTGCGTCTGGATCGACGACTGCCCCTCGGCCAGCAGCGCCCCGAACTCGCCGATGGTGTCTGGTGTCGGCAGCAGCAGGAGCAGACCGGTTCCCCCTCCGAAACCGAAGGTCAGATACACGATGAGCGCGGCGAATGAGAGCGGTGGCACCAGCGGGGGTGCGACGCCCCACCCGCGCAGCAGCGCGCTGGAGACGCCCGTCACGATGATGGCGGCGACGCTCGCCCACCACCACGAGAACGAGATGAGAACGGGTGCGAGCACCAGTAGGCCGGTCGCCGTGAGCAGCATGACGGCGCCGCCAAGCAGCCAGTACGGCCTGCCGCGCTGGGCGAAGCGCGCTGCGGGGTCAGGGTCAGGCGACATCGTGGATCCGCCCCCGTTCCGCCTCGGCCCAGGCATCGGGGATGTGTTGCGGCGAGCGCAGCTCGACGCAGTGCCAACCGGCATCGATCAACGTCTCGATCGCGCTTCGCCGCATCGTGTCGAGCACGAACGCCACGGCCGGCTCACAGTAGGGGCGGAGCGCCGCCAGCGCGTTCGTCTCCTCCTCGTCGATGTCGATGAGCACGGCGAACGCCGGCAGGTGGGAGCTGGTGCGCAGCGCGCTTCCGGCAGGGGCCTCTCCGGCCTCCACACGCGGTGTCGGCCACGGCAGTTGGAGATTGGCGAGCCCCTCCAGCAGCGCCCGGTCGCCGCCCGGCGTGCGGAAGGAACACGGAGCGTCGCCGCGCAGGCCACCGCGCAACCCGCCGTGGGAGTTCTCGCCGCCTCCGGAACTCAGCTGGCTCGGGCCGGTCTCGATGACGTCGAGGCGGAAGCCGCTCTCCAGCAGTTGGATGGCGATGGAGGCGACAATCTCCAACGCCGATTCGACCGCGCTGTCGAGCCGGCCGAAACGATCGGCGAGTCCAGCCCGCTCCGTGGCGGAGGCGCCGGAGAGCGTGGTGTCCAGGATGATCCGCGCTTCCGGGTTGCTGCGTTGCTCCTCCTGACGCACCATCAGCTCGTCGCGCTTGGCCGTCGCGGCCCAATGCACACGCCGCAGCGGGTCGCCGGGCCGGTACTCGCGCGCAATCAGCTCGTCCGAGTTGGGGTTCGTGTGGCGCAGCAGCTCGTGCAGCGCGCCGGTGCCGGAGCTGAGCGACCGCCCACTGCCCGGGAGCGCGCTCACCCGTGGTGTCACGATCAGATCGTGGGGTTCGCCGACCGGCCGCTCGGCGTAGGCGAGCCCGAATGGGTCTCCCATCCCGAGGATGAGCGGGCCGATGTCGTAGACGCCGCGCCGGCGCGGGCGCAGGGTGTACTCGAGCCTGGCCGTGTCGTCGCCGCCGTCGGCTCCCGGTTGGTGTCGGCCGAGTGCGGGCAGCAGCGCGCCCTGCGGAAGCAGAATCCCGGATGCCGCCTGATCACGCCATCGTGCCCCGAAACTCGGTCGGCGACCGATGTTGCGCACCACGAGCGAGACGACGGCCTCCCCGCCGGCCGGCACGATTCCGGGTGCGAAGACGCGCGTCACGTGCACCCGGGCTCCACGGAGTGCGACGTAGCCGAGCGCTGCGAGCGGCACGGCGATGAGCACGAACGCGACGAAGAGGAACTCCCTCCTGCTGAGCAGGATTCCGCAGCCGGCGAGCGCAACGCCGACGACGAGCAGCGCCCAGCCGCGGCGGCTGAGGCGCGGCCACCAGTCGCGCCGCAGAGCTGTCGAACCGACTGCCGCGCTCATCGTGTTCGCCTCCTCTTCGCGCCCTTGCCGCTGCGCCTAGGCCCGTTGCGCCGAGCCGAGCGGCACCGGTGTGGCCGCGACGATGCGCCGGATGACCTCTTCGATCAGAGGCGCGCTCTCCTGGTGGTGGTGCCCGAGCGCGCGGCTCGTCGGCACCAGCCGGTGCCCGAAGACGGCGACGACGAGCTCGTCGATGTCGTCGGGCAGCACGAAGTCCCTGCCATGAAGCGCCGCATGCGCTTTCGCGGCGCGCACAAGCTGAAGTGTCGCCCTGGGGCTGGCGCCGAGCCGTAGATCACGGTCGTCGCGGGTGGCTCTGGCGATGCTGACGGCGTATTCCTTGACGCCGGCGGAGGCGTACACGGCGCGGGCTGCCTGCATCATCGCGCGCAGCTGTGGCTCGGTCACGACCGCGCTGATCCGGGCGAGCGGGCTGGAGGTGTCGCGGGCGTCGAGCATCGCCAGCTCGCTCTCCGGGTCCGGGTATCCCATCGAGATGCGGGCCATGAATCGGTCGCGCTGCGCTTCGGGAAGGGCGTACGTCCCCTCCATCTCGATCGGGTTCTGCGTGGCGACGACGGTGAACGGGCTCGCCAGCGGGTAGGTGGTGCCGTCGACGGTGACCTGGCGTTCCTCCATGCACTCGAGCAATGCGGACTGCGTCTTCGGGCTGGCGCGGTTGATCTCGTCGCCGATCACGATGTTGGCGAACACAGCCCCCGGCTTGAATTCGAAGCGACGCTCGGCCTGGTTGAAGATCGAGACGCCCGTCACGTCGCTCGGAAGCAGATCGGGGGTGAACTGGATGCGGCTGACGGAGGCATCGACGGAGGCGGCGAGCGCCTTGGCCAGCATCGTCTTGCCGACACCGGGCACGTCCTCGATCAGCAGGTGGCCCTCGGCCAGCAGCACCGTGAGGGCGGTGCGCACCGCCGTGTGCTTGCCGTCGATGACAGACTCCACGTTCGCCATGATCTGCGCGGCGAGTGACGCGAGTTCGTGCACGGGCATTCCGGCCACGGCATCCGCGGGTGCCGCGGCGCGTTTGCTCTGTGCCGTGGGAGTCTCGGTCGCCTTGCTCTGCGCAGCCGTGTTCTCGGCCGTCGTTGTGATCTCGATCGGCAGTCCGGTCATTGCGGGCTCCTCTGCAGATACTCGGACACCACGGCGGGCACGTACGGCGAGACGTCGCCGCCGAGGGCGGAGACCTGGCGCACCAGCGAGCTCGACACGTGGCCGTGGGCGGGGTTGGGCAGCAGGAACACCGTCTCCACCCCCGCGAGGTGGCGATTGACGATGGCCATGGGCGTCTCGTAGGCGACGTCGATCTGGGAGCGGATCCCCTTGACGAGCACCGATGCACCCACCTCGGTGCAGTAGTCGACGAGGAGTCCGACCGTCCAGGAGGAGACGACCACGTTGTCGGCCGTGAACGACTCGGCGACGGCCTGCTCGATCAGCGAGACGCGCTGGGCGATCGGCAGCAGTGCCGACTTGTCTGGGTTGTGCACGACGAGCACGTGCAGTTCGTCGTACAGTCCTGCAGCACGCTCGATCACGTCGAGGTGCCCGAGGGTGACGGGGTCAAAGGAACCAGGGACGACGGCGATCCTGCGCATAGAACTCACCCTAGCGCGTGGAGTGCGGCACACAAGGTGGCCGGGGCAATGGTGAGGAGCCACTCAGTTCTTGCTCAAGAACTCCCGGCTGGCCTCGTCGAGTCGGCGTGCGACGGCGTCGGCCAGCCCCTGGTGTTCGCGCAGCTCGGGGTCCTCCTCGATGATCCGCTCTGCGGCTCCGCGCGCATCGAGGATCAGTTCCCCGTCGTAGGCCACCCGCAGCAGGCGCAGCGAGGAATGTCCGCCGGATTGCATGCCGCCGAGCACGTTGCCCTCCCTGCGCAGTTCGAGGTCGACCTGCGCGAGTTCGAAACCGTCGAGGGTGGCCGCGACCGCCTCGACGCGCGCCAGACCGACGCTCTCCGGAACGGCTCGCGTCACGAGCAGGCAGAGCCCTGGAACGCCGCCGCGCCCGACGCGCCCGCGCAGCTGGTGCAGCTGTGAGACACCGAAGCGATCGGCATCCAGCACGACCATCATCGAGGCGTTCGGCACGTCGACGCCGACCTCGATCACCGTCGTCGCGACCAGCACGTCGATCTCGCCGGCGGCGAAGGCGATCATCGTCGCCTCCTTCTCCTCGCCGCTCATCCTGCCGTGCAGCGGTTCGATGCGCCGCCCCTGCAGGCTCGGCAGCGCGCGGAGCTCGGCCAGCACGCGCACAACGCTCGCCAGTGGCGCGGCGGATCCGGCGTCGGCGTCGCTCTCCAGCTCCTCGCCCTCTTCGATCTGTTTGGGTTCGATCGCCGGGCAGACGACGAATCCCTGCCTGCCCAGAGCCAGCTCCTCGGTGAGTCGCCGCCAGATCTGCCCCTCCCAGGCCGGTTTGATCGCCAACGGCACGATGAAGCTCTCGATGCCCGGTCGCCCGGCAGGCAGCTCCGCGATCACGCTCACGTCGAGGTCGCCGAACACCGTCATCGCCACGGTGCGCGGGATCGGGGTGGCCGTGAGCACGAGCACGTGCGGTTGACGGCCCTTCAGCCGCAGCGCATCGCGCTGATCGACGCCGAAGCGGTGTTGCTCGTCGACGACGACGAGGCCGAGGTCGTAGAACTCGACGGAGTCCGAGATGAGCGCATGGGTGCCGACGACGATGCGCGCCTGACCCGAGACGGCACGCAGCGTCGCCTTGCGCCGTTCTGCTGCGCCCTGCTGACCGGTGAGGAGCGTCGGCACGAGCTCTGCCGCCAGGTCGGGGCCGAGCGCGCGGACGATCGAGCGCAGGTGCTGGGACGCCAGCACCTCCGTCGGTGCGAGCAGAGCCGACTGCCCGCCGGAGTCCGCGACGGCGAGCATCGCCCGCAGCGCCACGATCGTCTTGCCCGAGCCGACCTCGCCCTGCACCAGCCGGTTCATCGGGGAGCTGGCGGCCAGATCGCGCGCGATCTCCTCACCGACGGTGTTCTGGTCGCCCGTCAGCCGGAACGGCAGGGCGGCGTCGAACCGTTCGAGCAGGCCGCCGGGCTTCGGCACGCGCGGTGTCGCCGGCTCCGTGCGCGAGCGGGCCCTCTTCTGCAGCAGGGCCGCCTGCAGCACGAACGCCTCCGTGAAGCGCAGGGTGCGTTTGGCGCCGAGCCAGTCGCCGTCCTTCTCCGGGCGGTGGATCGCCTCCAAAGCCCTGGCCTGCTCGAGCAAGGACCTCTCGCGGCGGAGTTCGGCGGGAACGGGGTCGGGGATGAAGCCGATCGCGTCGAGGGCGGTGCGCATGATCGAGGCGATCTCCGCGCTCGTCACCTGGTTGGTTGCCGGGTAGATCGGGATGGGTGTCTCCGACCAGCGCCTGGCCTCGTCATCGCTGTCGATGCCGAACGGATCGTCGTCGAGGTCGGTCTCGAACGGGGCGAAGTGCGGGTGCGCGAGTTGCAGGCTGCCCTTGTAATCGGTGATCTTGCCGGAGAAGATGCCGCGCACGCCCGGCCGCAGCGTCTCGAGCCGCCACTTCTGGTTGAAGAAGGTGAGCTTGACGACGGCCGTGCCGTCGCTGATCGTGATCTCGACGATCGAGCCCCGCCGCGTCTTCATCGAGCGCTCGCGGGCTTCCGTGACCTGGCCGACGATCGTGACGTTCTCGCCGAGCGGGAGGTCGCTGAGCGCCGTCAGCTCTCCACGTTTGGTGTAGCGCCTGGGGTAATGCGCCAGCAGATCGGCCATGGTGACCATGCCGAAGGCCTTCTGCAGGGCGGACGCCGTGCGCCCGCCGAGCACGCCGGCGATCTTGTCGTCGAGTGATGCCAGCCCCGGGGCGATGGGCAGCGCGGCGAGCGCGGCCTGCTCTCGTGCCAGGGGGTCCAGCGGCTCGGTCATTCTTCGATCGTAGGCTCAGTCTCCGACACGCTCGGCTGAGCAGCGGGCGGAGTCGCGAGGAGCGCGGCGATCTCGGCCGCGACGTATGGGTCATCGGGGCGCTGGACGGCGAGCACACGCTGGAGCTTCAGCGCCTCGTCGGTGCGGCCGAGGCTGCGGAGGCACCTGGCGATGGCCCAGCGGGCGATGAAGCGCTGCTCGGAGGTTCCGACGGCCTTCGCGAAATCGAGTGCGCGCTCGAAGTAGGGCAGTGCCTCCTCGGCGCGTCCGTTGTCGTGCAGGTACCAGGCCAGGTTGTTGTTCAGCGCGACACCCCAGCGCTGGGTGCGCGCCTGGCTGGCTGTGGCGAGCAGCTCGAGGCCGTCTGCCGCCCACTGCTCCTCCTGGCCGACATCCGTCAGCGCCAGCATGTGCAGGGCGTCCAGGACCAGGAAGGTGACACCACCGGCGGCGGCGTCACGAGCGGCCTTGGTGAAGAGCGGCACCGCCTCCTCCGGAACGCCCTCGGCCACGCGCAGCCGGCCGCGCTCCAGTGCGATGCGGGCGGCGACGATCGGGCTGTCGCTGTCGATCGCGTTCAGCACGGCGTCACCGTCGTCGTACTGGCCGGAGAGCCCGAGCGCCCGAGCGAGCTGTGTTGCGAGCTCTGCCCTGGCCTCGTCGCTGTATTCGCTGTCGTCGCACGCATGTCGAAAGCGCTCGGCGGAGAGCTGCGGGTCGGTAAAATTCCACAGCTGATCCAGGACTGTCTGGTCAATGGTCTTCGGTGACGCGTTGAGATCTGACACACTCCCATCTTCACAGAGTTGGCCCTCGTGTGCGGGGTAGGCTCGAAGCACAATGACACGAATAGTTTCCGGATTCGCCGGCTCGCTCACCCTGCGAGTGCCCAAGAACGGTACCCGCCCGACCAGCGACCGTGTGCGCGAGGCGATTTTCTCGGCGCTCGACGCCCGCGACGCCATCACCGGACTGCGCGTGCTCGACCTCTACGCCGGCTCCGGAGCGCTCGGGCTGGAGGCCGCGAGCCGCGGCGCGCGTGTTGTGACGCTGGTCGAGAAGAACCAGCAGGCTGCCACCCTCTGCCGGGCGAATGCCTCGGCCGTCGCGAAGGCCGCGCCCCGAACCAGCGCACCGCAGATCACCGTGAGCGGGCAGAGCGTCCAGGGCTTCCTCGACAGCACGAGCGCCGGTTTCGACCTGGTCTTCATCGATCCCCCCTATGAGCTCAGCGCCGAGGAGCTCGCAGAGAATCTGCGCGCGCTCGCACCGCTGCTGCACGAGGAGGCGATCGTGATGATCGAGCGCAGCTCCCGTTCGCCGGAGCCGGAGTGGCCGAGCGGCCTCGAGCTGGACCGCCGCAAGGACTACGGCGACACGACGCTCTGGTGGGCGCACGCGGCAGAGGCGCAGCCAGACGCCTGATCCGCCGCCCCGTGTGGGATCTATCCCTCACCCCAGCCGCTGTGGAAGACTCTGAGCGTGATCAGCACAGACACCGCGCATCAGAGCACACAGGCACCGGTCGCCCACTCACTGGACGGGCGCCGATTTCGATTTGTGGGCGCAATCGGAGGCGCGGCCGACCACGGGGACTTCGTGACGCTCTCCGAGCGCGGCGAGCGAACACAGCTCGGTCAGATCGACCAGCTTGAGGCCGCGGAGGATGGTTCCGTTCGCGGCGAGGGAACGATTCTCGGCCTGATCCGTGACGGTGCGATCGACATCACCGGAACCGTTCCGTTCGACACGGCGACGATGGTCGAGGCCGACGCGGCAACGATCGAACTCGTTTACAACGGAACGGGGGCGACGCTGAGTATCGGCACGATTCTCGGCGAGGCATCCGTCCCCGCACGCCTCATTCCGCACCGCTTCAATCGACACACCTTCTGGTGTGGGCAAAGCGGTTCAGGCAAGACCTACGCGCTCGGGGTGCTCATCGAACAACTTCTGATCAACACCAGCCTGCCGATGGTCATCTTCGACCCCAACGCCGACTTCGTGCGCCTCGGCGAACTCAGCCCGCACGGCCTGGCCCCCGGAGCAGCGGCGGAGGCCGGCCTGCTCGGCCACAGGGACCTTCGCGTGCTGCGCCCCGGTGACGAGTCCCCCGACTCGCTGCGCGTGCGTTTCACCGAACTTTCGATGCCGGCGAAGGCAGCCGTTCTGCGCCTCGATCCCCTGGCCGACAGGGCCGAGTACAACGAGTTGCTCCACCTCGAGGAGACGATCGGGAGCCAGGGGCCCGAGCTCATCATCCCGCAGCTGATGCAGAGTGAGAACCCGGCCGCCCGTGCTCTGGCCGCGCGGATCGAGAACCTCCGGCTGATCGAGTGGGAGGTGTGGGCCGGCCAGCTCGAGGCGGTGACCGACATCATCGAAGAGCGCCCGGATGCCACGGTGCTCGACCTCGGCGGCTTCGCCCACCCGGACGAGTACCTCGTCGTCGCCCTCGCCGTGCTCGACGACCTCTGGGCGAAGCGTGAGTCGCGGCGGCCGATCCTGATCGTCATCGACGAGGCACACAATCTCTGCTCCCCGGAGCACGGGGGGCCATTGTTCGTCGCCGTGCGCGAACGCCTCACCCAGATTGCGGCGGAGGGGCGCAAGTACGGCCTGTGGTTGCTGCTCTCGACCCAGCGTCCGTCGAAGATCGCATCCGGCATCCTCTCGCAGTGCGACAACGTCGCCGTGATGCGGATGAGTTCGCCGGCGGACCTCGCCGAGCTCTCCACCCGCTTCGGATATGCGCCCAGCTCAATGCTGGCCCGCTCGACAGGCTTCCGCCAGGGTGAGGCCTTCTTCGCCGGCGGCTTCGTCCCGGCGCCGACGCTGGCGACGATGCGCACCCGGCTGACCAAGGAGGGCGGCGCCGACGTCAGGGTCCCGCTGCGCGACGGCGAGCACCGATGAGACCCGCCACGAAGCAGGGCGAGCGGGACGAGCGCCGCGAGGGCGTGCGCACCCGCTGGGAGCGCGCGACGCGGTGGCCGCTCATCGCCTTGTCGATCGGCTTCCTCGTCGCGTACAGCCTGTTGGCCATCACGTCCGATCGCCCCCGGGATGAAGAGATCACCATTCTCGTCATCATGGGGATCGCCTGGCTGGCCTTCATCATCGACCCGATCGTGCGCATCGCCCTGACGGCGCCCTCCCACCGGCGCCAGTACTACGCCGCGCACAGGATCGAGGTGTTCTCGGCCGTTCTGCCGATTCTGCGGCCGTTCTCGCTGTTGCGCCACCTCGAGTCGGCGCCGGGCTTCGGCGGCAACGGGGGCAACGCGCTGCGCTCTCGGGTGGTTGCCATCGCCGCCGCCTACGCCGGCATGTTCGTCTACGTCATCGCGATCACGGTGCTCCGGGTTGAACGCGGGGCGGACGGAGCCACAATCCTGAGTTTCGGCGAAGCGCTGTGGTGGGCCTTCGTCACGGTCGCGACGGTCGGCTACGGCGACTACACCCCGGTCACGACTCTCGGCCGGTTCCTGGCCGTCATCTTGATGGCCGGCGGGGTCGTGATCATCGGAACGGCGAGCGCCCTCATCGTCTCGTACCTCACCGAACGCATCGGATCGCACAACCGCACCGGCGTGGCACGCCCCGTCGAGTCGGCGCAGGCCGGTGTCGAGGCCGACGCGGACGCGGACGAGGCACCCTGACTCAGCCGGCGTGGCCGTCCCAGCCGCGGTAGGGGTCCCAGCCGCCGAGCACGTGCGGGGCGCCGTCCACGGTGATCCCCGCCGTCTCCTCGCCCGTCAGAGCGTGCACACGCCCGATCACGCGGAACGCCGCCGGGATCGCGCTGCCTGACGCGAAGCAGGCCAGCAGGGAGTGGTCCTCTCCCCCGCCGAGTGCGCTCTCGGGGTGCTCACCGAGCTCCGCCGAGTCGAAGTCGATCCGCACGCCGCTGGCGACCGCGATCCGTGCGGCGTCGAGCGCGAGCCCGTCCGAGACGTCGAGCATGGCGGTGGCCCCGGATGCCGCGGCGAGTGCGCCTGCGGCGATGGGTGGGGACGGGCGCAGCTGGGCGCCGAGCAGCCGCGGGTGTTCGAGGCGGAGAGCGGCCGCCGCGGCGGCATCCGGGGCGCCGCCCGCGTCCACTGCCCTGGTGAACAGCAGCGCCAGGCCGCGGCCGGCTTCGCCGAGCGCGTTGCCACCCTCCGCGATCGTCACGAGGTCGCCTGCGCGCGCGCCGGAGCGCAGCACGGGAGCGTGGCCGCCGAGGTCGCCGAACGCGGTGACGGCGATGGTCAGCGTCTCCGAGGCGGAGAGATCGCCGCCGACGACGCCGCAGCCGGGTGCGAGCGCGGCGCAGGCCTCACGGAGGCCGTCGGCGATGCCCTCGATCACGCTGACCGGCAGGCTCTGCGGGGCGGCGATCGCCACGACGAGCGCGGTCGGGCGGGCGCCCATCGCGGCGACATCGGAGAGGTTCGTCGCGGCCGCCTTCCAGCCGAGGTCGCCGGGCCGTGACCAGGCGAGACGGAAGTCCGGGCCGTGGATCATCATGTCGGTCGTGACGACGTACCGGCCGTCCGGCGCAGCGATGACGGCCGCGTCATCGCCGGGGCCGACGAGGGTGGCATCCGACTCGGGTAGACGGGGGAAGATCCGCTGCAGCACCGCGATCTCGCTGAGCTCGGCCAGGGTCGGGCCGGCGGTGTCGAACGAGGGGTGCTCAGCGTGCGTCATAGAACTCACGGTAGCCTGAAGAGCGATGATCTCCCGCACCGTGACCCGTTCCATGACCCGCACCCTGAGCGTCGTCGGCGCCGCCGCTCTGCTGACGGCGACGCTGTCCGGATGCGCGGCCGCCGTGGCGCTCGAACCGGCCGATGACGCCGCGAACCCCGGTTGCGCAGAGGTCGTCGTGCGTCTGCCAGAGGCCCTCGGCGAGCAGCAACTGCGCGAGACCAACGCCCAGGGCACGGGCGCATGGGGCGACCCGGCGACGATCCTGTTGCGCTGCGGCGTCGAGGTGCCGGGGCCGACGACGCAGCAGTGCGTCGAGGTGGGCGGCGTGGACTGGATCGTCGACGACAGCAACAAGCCGATCTTCCGCTTCACGACCTACGGCCGCACGCCGGCCACCGAGGTCATCGTCGACTACGACAAGGCATCGGCCAGCGCGCTGATCGACCTCGTCGGCGCCCTCTCCACGATCCCGGCGGAGAACCGCTGCATCGACGTCAGCGACGTGCTCCCCGCCGGCTGAGCGCCGCCCGCTCCACACCCGTCCACCCCGCCGCGTATAAGGCAATAGTGCGTGTGCAAGGACCTCTTCGCGAGAAGAGTCCTTGCAGACGCACTATGACCTTATGTGCGGATGCCGGCTACTCGGCCAGCGCGAGCTCGATCAGCTCGTCGATCAGCTCGGGGTAGCTGAGTCCGGAGTTCAACCAGCAGGTGGGGAACATCGAGATCGGCGTGAATCCGGGCATCGTGTTGATCTCGTTGACGACGAAGCCGTCTGCGGTGAGGAAGAAGTCCACGCGCGCGAGGCCCGCGCAGCCGATGGCTTCGAAGGTCCGCACGGCGAGCTCGGCCATCTCGGCGAGCTCGGCGTCGCTGAGCTCCGCCGGGCAGACCAGGTCGATTCCCGGTGCGTCGAGGTACTTGGCGTCGAAGTCGTAGAAGTCACGGCCGCTGACGATCACCTCGCCGGCGACGGATGCCCGCGGCGCCTGCCCCGGGCGCCCGCCGAGTACCCCGATCTCGACCTCGCGGCCGATCAGCGTTGCCTCGATCAGAACCTTGTCGTCTTCGGCCAGCGCGGTCGCCATGGCATCCGCGAGCCGGTCGAGCGTGGACACCTTGCTGACGCCGACGCTCGAACCGGCGCGTGCCGGCTTGACGAAGACCGGCAGGCCGAGCGCCGTGACGGCAGACTCGACGCCGGCCGGGTCGGTGGCCCAGCTGCGTGCGGTGACGGTCTGCCACGGGGCGACGGCGATGCCGGCCTGGCGCAGCACGGTCTTGGTGAAGTGCTTGTCCATGCCGAGGGCACTGGCGAGCACGCCGGAGCCGACGAAGGGCAGTCCGGCCAGCTCGAGCAGGCCCTGGATCGTGCCGTCCTCGCCGAACGGCCCGTGCAGGATCGGGAACACGACGTCGACCGCGCCGAGCGAGCGCACGGTGCCGTCGGCCTCGACCACGCTGAGTTCGCGCGAGGCGGTGCTCTCCGGCCAGCGCACGCGGGTGCCGTTGTCGCTGACGTGCGGCATGGCGGCGGGGTTCAGCGCGAAGAGGGCCGCGTCATCCGGCTGCAGCGTGAACGCACCGTCGCTCGTCATCCCGATCGGGATGACCGTGAAACGCTCGCGGTCAATCGCCGAGAGAACTCCGCCCGCTGTTGCGCAGCTGATCGAATGCTCGCTTGACCGACCCCCAAAGAGCAGCGCCACCGTGAGCTTGTGCGTCATCGAGAGTCCTTTCGCCTTGCGGCTCGTCCGAATCGGTTGTGAGGTGCGGTGCGATGTCGCGCGGGTTCAGTGTGCCTGCCAGAACCTGGCGCACCTGCTCGACGATCGGCATCTCGACACCCTTGGCCTTGGCCAGTTCGAGGATGGGGCCGACGGATGCCAGGCCCTCGGTTGTCTGTTGCATCTGCTTGACCACGTCGCCCTGGCTGTAGCCCTGGCCGAGCAGACGCCCTGCCGTGTTGTTGCGCGAGAGCGGGGACTGGCAGGTGGCGATCAGGTCGCCGAGTCCGGCGAGGCCGGACAGCGTCTCCGGGTGCGCGCCGTATGCCACGGCGAAGTCGGTCATCTCGACCAGGCCGCGGGTGATGATCGATGCCTTGGTGTTCTCGCCGTAGCCGACACCATCGACGATGCCGATGGCGACGGCGATCAGGTTCTTCAGCACTCCGCCGAACTCCGTGCCGATGACGTCGGTGTTCACAAAGGAGCGGAAGTAGTCGTTGCGGGCGAGGAGCGCGACGGCCTGGGCCGTCTCGAGGCTCGTCGAGGAGACGACGGCGGCCGTCGGCTGCTGCTTGGCGATCTCGAGGGCCAGGTTGGGGCCGGAGATCGCCGCGATGTTGTCTGGGCTGATCGGCAGCACCTGCTCGATCACCTCGCTCATGCGCAGCCCGCTGGAGCGTTCGACGCCCTTCATCAGGCTGACGATGATCGCGTTCGCGCCGAGGTGCGGCTCCGCCGCGATCAGGTTCTCACGCAGTGACTGGCTCGGCACCGAGACGAAGACCTGCTCCGCGCCGGCGAGGGCCAGGTCGAGCCTCGCGGTCGCGCGCAGCGAGATCGGCAGGTTGATGCCCGGCAGGTAGTCGCTGTTGCGCTTGGCCTCCTGGATCTCGCGGGCGAGCTCCGGGCGGCGTGCCCACAGCACGACGTCTGCCCCGCCGTCGGCGAGGATCTTGGCGAAGGTCGTTCCCCAGCTTCCCGCGCCGAGCACGGCGACACGGGTCCCCGGTCGAATGGTTGCGGTCTTGGCCCTAGGAGTCAAAACGACCCGTCTCTTTCTGGTCGTGGGCGCTGGGGTTCCAGCGCTCGGCCGGAGCCTTCTCTTCGCGCAGCTCTTCAAGCAGTGCGGTGATGGCATCCATCACCACGGCTGTTGCCTGGTTGAGGGTTGCGGTGTCGAGGGGCTTGTCTCTGAATGCGTCAAGGTTCACGGGGTCGCCGACCTTGACGAGGATGTGCTTGCGCGGGAAGAGGCTGATCTTCTTCGAGTAGCGGGCCATCAGCTGCTGTGTTCCCCAGTGTGCGACGGGGATGACAGGGATGCCGCGTTCGAGCGCGATGCGCACAGCGCCGGTCTTGCCGCGCATCGGCCACAGATCGGGGTCGCGGGTCAGCGAACCCTCCGGGTAGACGACGACCATGCGTCCCTTCTCGACGAGCTCCTCTGCCGCACGGATCGCGGAGTGCGACTTGTTGCCGTGGCGGTCGACGGGAATCTGGCCCGAGACCCGCAGGGCCCAGCCGAGCACGGGAACCTTGAAGACGGAGGCCTTCGCGAGGAAGCGGGGGTAACGCCCCAGCTTCCACGCGACGACGCCGACGACGACGGGGTCGATCTCGCTGTAGTGATTCGGTGCGAGCACGTAGGCGCCCTGCCGAGGCATCTTGTGCCCGTCACGGATCTCGTAGCGCGCAGCGAGGTTCATCAGTGGAACGGCGAGCAGCGCGAAGACCCAGAAGATCGACGGGTGACTCTTCTCCGAGCGCACGCGGCGTCCGGACTGTGTTGGTGCGGGCATTCCCCTATTATCGCGATCAGTCTTCGAGAACGAAGTCTGCACCGAGAATCTCAAGCTTGGTGAGGAAGTTCTCGTAACCGCGCGCGATGATTCCGACGTTGCTGACCGTCGACGTTCCGTCCGCGCTCAGCGCGGCCACGAGGTGGCTGAAGCCGCCGCGCAGATCGGGAACCTCGATGTCGGCACCCTTCAGAACGGTGGGCCCGGTGATCACGGCGGAGTGGTTGAAATTGCGCTGCCCGAAGCGGCAGGCCTGCCCGCCGAGGCACTCCTTGTGGATCTGGATCGTCGCGCCCATCTCGACCAGGGCGTCGACGAAGCCGAAACGCTGCTCGTAGACGGTCTCGTGAACGATCGAGACACCCTTGGCCTTCGTCAACGCCACGACGAGCGGCTGCTGCCAGTCGGTCATGAAGCCGGGGTGAACACCCGTCTCGATGATCACCGGGTTCAGGTCGCCGCCTGGGTGGTAGAAACGGATGCCGTCTTCGAGGATGTCGAAGGCGCCACCGACCTTGCGGTACACGTTGAGGAAGGTGAGCATCTCGGCCTGGCGAGCTCCGCCGACGGTGATGTCGCCCTCGGTCGCGAGCGCGGCCGCGGCCCAGCTGGCAGCCTCGTTGCGGTCGAACAGCGAACGGTGGTTGTAGCCGGTGAGGTGCTCGACACCCTCGATGCGGATGACGCGGTCGGTGTCGACCGAGATGGTCGCGCCCATCTTCTGCAGGATGTTGATGAGATCCATGATCTCGGGTTCGATGGCCGCGCCCTTGAGCTCGGTGATGCCCTCTGCGCGCACCGCGGTCAGCAGTACCTGCTCCGTGGCGCCGACGCTCGGGTACGGCAGCTCGACCTTGGCTCCGTGCAGCCCGTTCGGGGCCGACATCCGGATGCCGCTCGGTAGCTTCTCGACGACGGCGCCGAACTTGCGCAGCACGTCGAGGTGGAAGTCGATCGGACGGTCGCCGATGCGGCATCCGCCGAGGTCGGGGATGAACGCCTCGCCGAGACGGTGCAGCAGCGGCCCGCAGAACAGGATCGGGATGCGGCTGGAGCCGGCGTGCGCGTCGATGGCCGCGAAGTGGGCGACCTCGACGTTGGTCGGGTCGAGGATGAGCTCGCCCTCTTCCGCGCCCTCGCTCACGTGGACGCCGTGCACCTCGAGCAGTCCGCGCACAATGCGGACGTCGCTGATGTTCGGAACGTCCTTGAGCACGCTGGGCGTCTCGCCCAGCAGCGCGGCAACCATCGCCTTGGTGACGAGGTTCTTCGCACCCTTCAGTTCAATGCGTCCCACGAGCGGCTTGCCGCCGTGGATGGTGATCTTGTCGACGGAGAGACCGACGGCCGAGCCGTGGTTCTTTGCATCATCGCCGAGACTGTTCAAATTTCCGCCTGCACGTTCTGCCTCACTGGGAGGGCCTGTTTAACTGGAAGAGTACGGGGCCGCCAGCTTTCACGGGTGGCCTCGAATTCTGTGATCAACGCTTCGTCGCGCAGGGTGAGCCCGATGTCGTCAAGACCTTCGAGCAGCCGCCACCGAGTGTAATCGTCAACCTCGAACGGAAGCTGAAGATCACCGACGGTGACAGTTCGCTCAACCAGATCGACGGTCGCTTCTATTCCCGGGTTCGCATCGATGGCGGCCCAGATCTTCTCGACATCCTCTTCGCTGATCTGCGCGGCGAGCAGGCCCTGCTTGCCGGAGTTCCCGCGGAAGATGTCGCCGAAGCGCGGGCTCAGCACCACGTCGAAGCCGAAGTCGCGCAGCGCCCACACGGCGTGCTCACGCGAGGATCCCGTGCCGAAATCGGCGCCGGCCACCAGCACGCGCGCGCCCTGGAACTCGGGCCGGTTGAGCACGAACTCCGGGTCCTGGCGCCAGCCGTAGAAGAGCGCGTCTTCGAAGCCGGTCTTGGTGACGCGCTTGAGGAACACGGCGGGGATGATCTGGTCGGTGTCGACGTTCGAGCGGCGCAGCGGAGCCGCGATGCCCGTGACGGTTGTGAACTTCTCCATGGCTACTTCGCCTCTCCCTCTGTGGTCAGCGAATCGGTGGTCAGCGAATCGGTGTCGTGTTCGAGATCCCAGGGGCTCGACAGGGTGCCGCGGATGGCGGTTGCCGCGGCCACGAGCGGGGAGACGAGGTGGGTGCGACCGCCCTTGCCCTGGCGGCCCTCGAAGTTACGGTTCGAGGTGGACGCGCAGCGCTCCCCCGGGGCCAGCTGGTCCGGGTTCATGCCGAGGCACATCGAACAGCCGGCGAAACGCCACTCGGCACCGAAGTCGGTGATGATCTTGTCGAGGCCCTCGGCCTCGGCCTCGATGCGCACGCGGGCGGATCCGGGAACGACCATGACGCGCACGCCGTCGGCCTTCTTCTTGCCCTGGATGACGCTGGCGAATGCACGCAGGTCTTCGATGCGGCTGTTCGTGCACGAGCCCATGAAGACCGCGTCCACGGACACGTCCTTGAGCGGCGTGCCGGCGGTCAGATCCATGTACTCCAGCGCCCGCTCTGCGGCTGCACGCTCATTGGCGTCGCTGAAGTCGGCCGGGTTCGGAACCGTGTCGCTCAGCGAGACGCCCTGGCCGGGGTTGGTGCCCCAGGTGACGAAGGGCTCGAGGGTGTTCGCGTCGATGATGACCTCGGCGTCGAAGCTCGCGCCGTCGTCGGTGGCGAGGGTGTCCCAGTACGACACGGCGTCGTCCCAGTCCTGGCCGGCCGGCGCGTGGGCGCGGCCCTTGAGGTACTCGTAGGTGGTGGCATCCGGTGCGACCATGCCTGCGCGGGCGCCCGCCTCGATCGACATGTTGCAGATCGTCATGCGGCCGTCCATCGACAGCGCACGGATGGCACTTCCGCGGTACTCGAGCACGTAGCCTTGGCCACCGCCTGTGCCGATCTTGGCGATGACGGCCAGGATGATGTCCTTGGCGGTGACCCCGGGGCGGAGCGTACCCTCGACGGTGATCGCCATGGTCTTGAACGGCTTGAGCGGCAACGTCTGCGTCGCCATCACGTGCTCGACCTCGCTGGTGCCGATACCGAAGGCCATGGCGCCGAACGCGCCGTGGGTGGAGGTGTGCGAGTCACCGCAGACGACGGTGATTCCCGGCTGCGTGAGCCCGAGCTGGGGGCCGACGACGTGCACGATGCCCTGCTCGATGTCGCCGAGCGAGTGCAGACGAACACCGAACTCGTCGCAGTTGCGGCGGAGGGTCTCGATCTGGGTGCGGCTCGTCAGATCAGCGATGGGCTTGTCGATGGCGAGCGTCGGCGTGTTGTGGTCTTCCGTCGCGATCGTCAGATCGGGGCGGCGCAGCTGCCGGCCGGCCATGCGCAGACCGTCGAATGCCTGCGGGCTGGTGACCTCGTGAACGAGGTGCAGATCGATGTAGATGAGGTCGGGCGTGCCGTCCTCACCCTTCTTCACGAGGTGGGCATCCCAGACTTTCTCGGCCAGGGTGCGAGGGCGTGAAGCAGAACGTGATTCTGTGGTCATTGTGTGAGCGTCTTCCTCAATGAATGGTGGTCAGCCAACGACGAACTCCGCGACGAGGGAGGCCTGGGTTTCTAGGACTCGTCGCGGCACAGAAGAAGTCGACCGTACAACACAATTACAGGCTAGCACTCGGTGTGAACGCGTCCGTCCGCACGACGACAACGGAGACATTGTCGCGCCCGCCGCCCTCGAGCGCGGCCTCGACGAGCTCGTCGGCGATGCCGCTGAAATCGCCTCGCGCCTCGCGTCTGGCGAAGATCGCCGTGAGCTCGCTGCGGTCGAGTTCCTTGGTGAGTCCGTCGGAGCAGATCAGGAAGGTGCTGTGCTCGGACGGTGAGCTCAACCAGACATCGACGTCGACCGTGTCCTCGGCGCCGAGCGCGCGGGTGATCACGTTGCGTTCCGGGTGCTGCTCGGCATCCTCGGCGCTGATCAGGCCGGCATCCACCATCACCTGCACCGCGGAGTGGTCGACGCTCTGCTGGTCGAGCACGCGGCCGTCCCAGCTGTACACCCGGGAGTCTCCGACGTTGAAGATCATCCAGCCGTACTCGTTCTCCTCGTCGCCGTCGACGAGGGCGACACCGGTGAGGGTCGTTCCGGCGACCGCCGTGCCGGAATCGCCGGCCTCGCTCAGATCGCGGACGGCGTCGTTGGCCGAGTGGATCGCGTCGAGCACCTGCTCCGGGGTGGTCAGCACGCCCGGAACGATGTGCTCGGTGAAGACGCGCGTGACCACCTGGCTGGCCGCATCCCCCCGCGCGTGCCCGCCCATTCCGTCGGCGACCAGGAAGACGGGCGCTGCGGCGAGGAACGAGTCCTCGTTCACCTTGCGCACGAGCCCGACGTCGCTGCGTGCCTGGACGACGAGCGCGAGCGCGCCACTCGGCAGCACGATGGTGCTCGGCTGGTCTGTTGCCACGTGCTTCTCCCGTATGACGAAGGTGCTGCCCGACGAACGGGGCGTTCCACGCTACCAAAGCGCGGGGCACCCCGCCCGCTCCCCCGCTCGCTGTGCGCAAAACAGGCGAATCCGGCCGGGTGACACCAAAAACAGGCAGTTCCGGCGGAATCCGCGCGGAACTGCCTGTTTTCGAAACGCCGAGGATTAGTCCTCGGTGAAGTGCGGAACCTCTTCGAGCAGCGTGTGACCGCGCTTCTTGGCGTCGGCGCGCGCCTTGATCAGGCTCGCGATCGTCGCGACGGCCATCGACGCGATGATCACCGCGAGCGAGGTCCAGGTGTCGATCTCCGGCGCCCACTCGATGCCGTGGCCGCCATTGATGAACGGCAGCTCGTTGGTGTGCATGGCGTGGAAGACGAGCTTCACACCGATGAAGAACAGGATGAACGCGATGCCGTACTTGAGGTACTCGAGACGCTCCAGTAGACCGCCGAGCAGGAAGTAGAGCTGGCGCAGACCCATCAGGGCGAAGACGTTCGCGGTGAACACGATGAACGGGCTCTGCGTTATGCCGAAGATCGCGGGGATGGAGTCGAGCGCGAAGATCAGGTCGGTGGTGCCGATCGCGATGAACACGATGATCATCGGGGTCAGCACCTTGCGACCGTCGATGACCGTGCGCACCTTGGCGCCGTCGAAGTCGTCGCTGATGTGCACGCGGCGGCGCAGCCAACGGATCAGGCCGTTCTCGCCGTCGCCCTCTTCTTCCTTGCCGAAGGCCTGCTTGATGGCCGTGTAGAGCAGGAAGGCACCGAAGATGTAGAAGACCCAGCTGAAGCTCTCGATGAGCTGGGCGCCGAGCAGAATGAAGATTCCGCGCAGCACGAGGGCGATGATGATGCCGACCATCAGCACCTCTTGCTGGTACTTCCGCGGCACGCTGAAGCGGGCCATGATGATGACGAAGACGAACAGGTTGTCGATCGACAGGCTGTACTCGGTGAGCCAACCGGCCAGGAACTGGCCCGCGTACTCGCCGCCCGCGAAGAGCAGCATCAGCCCGGCGAAGACCAGGGCCAGGAACACGTAGAAGCCCACCCAGAGCGATGCCTCTTTCATGGAGGGCACGTGGGGGCGCTTGAAGACGATCAGGAGATCGGCGACGAGGATCAGGGTCAGAACGACGAGTGATCCGATTTCGAATGCGATGGGCAGCTCGAGTTGCACGGGGACCTTTCGGAGGAAGTGCTTCGCCACTTGCGGTGGGTAGCACGAAACTCGAAAGTCTCTCCCCCACGATGATCCGGTCTGGCCGTTTCCTCGCGTCCCGAGCCCGGAACACCGACCGCGGTGCTCGTATTGACGGACTCGAAATGGGCATTTCTGCCCGGTGGGATACTCCCCTTCGCGTTGCCGAGTCTAGCGGATGCCGCCGCCACAACGGCACCCCGACAGCAGCCCACACAGCTTCGCCGGCATCCGTGCCCCTAGAATTTCTCTGCGCAGCGTCGCGCTCACCCCACCCACACTTTCAGAGCCTGGAGCCCGAGTGAGCCTCGTCACCCCGCCGACCCGCCAATTCCGCAAGAGCCCAGCGTCGGCAGCGCTCGGCTACACGATCTTCTTCAGCCGCTGGCTGCAGGCGCCCCTCTACCTCGGGCTCATCGTGGCCCAGGGTGTCTACGTCGTGCTGTTCATGCGCGAACTCTGGCACCTGATCACCCACCTCGAGACCCTGACCGAGACCGGCGTGATGCTGCTCGTCCTCGGCCTCATCGATGTCGTCATGATCGCGAACCTGCTGATCATGGTCATCATCGGCGGGTACGAGACCTTCGTCTCGAAGATCAACCTCGACGGCCACCCCGACCAGCCGGAGTGGCTGAGCCACGTGAACGCCAACGTGCTCAAGGTCAAGCTGGCCATGGCGATCATCG
This sequence comes from Leifsonia sp. Root4, assembly GCF_001425085.1. Classification (GTDB taxonomy): domain Bacteria; phylum Actinomycetota; class Actinomycetes; order Actinomycetales; family Microbacteriaceae; genus Microterricola. The sequence continues at coordinate 95,625 of NZ_LMDN01000001.1, forward strand.
GCATCTCCTCGATCCACCTGCTCAAGACCTTCATCGCCGTCGGCGACATGGGCGACCCGAAGTACGACGGCGGCTACACCTGGGACGGCGTGTTCTGGCAGGTCATCATCCACTGCGTCTTCATTTTCTCGGCGATGGCGCTCGCATGGATCGACAAGATCTCGCACAAGGCGCACCTCGAGGCTGTGCAGGCGCACACCCTCACCGACGCCGTCGTAACGGACTGATCCCGCCCCGTCGCCCGGGGTAACATCGCCTCTGTACCAACCATCGGCGGCAGACCGCCGCCGCGTTCATCGACGAGCGAGAGGCGTATCAGTGCTGGCACTATTCAAGCCACACGGCGCTCCCGGACTGGAACTGGCCGACCGGCCGGAACCTCAACCGGGCGACCATGAAGTAAAAATCCGCGTGCTGCGAACCGGCATCTGCGGAACCGATCTGCACATCGAGAGTTGGGACGCCTGGGCGGCGAGCACCATCAAGCCGCCGATCATCCCGGGTCACGAGTTCTACGGCGAGGTCGTGGAAATCGGCCGCGAGGTGCGCGACGTGGCCGTGGGAGCGCGAGTCTCCGGCGAGGGCCACATCGTGTGCGGAACCTGTCGCAACTGTCGTGCGGGCCGCAGGCAGATGTGCATCCGCACCGTGAGCGTTGGCGTGAACCGCGACGGCGCATTCGCCGAGTACGTTGTGATCCCAGAGAGCAACGTCTGGGTGCACACGGATGACGTCTCCCCCGAGGTCGCCGCGATCTTCGACCCCTTCGGCAACGCCGTGCACACGGCGCTCAGCTTCCCGCTCGTCGGCGAAGACGTGCTCATCACCGGCGCCGGCCCCATCGGGCTCATGTCGGCTGCCGTCGCGCGCCACATCGGCGCCCGCTACATCGTCGTCACCGACGTCTCTGAGCCCCGCCTCGAACTCGCCAGGCAGATGGGCGCCGACCTCACCGTGAACGTCGCCGAGCGACGGATCGTCGAGGCTCAGCGCGAGCTCGGCATGCGCGAGGGCTTCGACGTCGGTTTCGAGATGAGCGGTCACCCCGGCGCGCTGCCGGAGATGATCGAGAACCTCAACCACGGCGGACGGGTCGCGATGCTCGGCCTGCCGAGTGCCCCGATCGATGTCGACTGGGCCAAGGTCGTGACGCACATGCTCACGATCAAGGGGATTTACGGCCGCGAGATGTACGAGTCGTGGAATGCGATGAGCGCCATGCTGCAGTCGAGCAGCGAACTGCGCGACTCCCTGTCGGCGGTGATCACCGACCGATTCCCCGCACGGGAGTGGGAGGCCGGTTTCGCGGCGGCACGGGAGGCACACGGCGGCAAAGTCGTGCTTGATTGGAGTGAGGTCTGAGATGTACGGAACCATGCAACAGCGGGCTCAGCAGAGCCTTGACGAGATCGCCGCGGCCGGCCTCTACAAGCACGAACGCCGCATCAGTTCGGCGCAGTCCGCGCACATCACGGCCAACGGCGGCGACGTGCTCAACTTCTGCGCCAACAACTACCTGGGGCTCGCCGATCATCCAGACATCATCGGAGCGGCGAAGGCCGCGATGGACGACTGGGGCTTCGGTCTGGCGAGCGTCCGTTTCATCTGCGGCACCCAGGATCTGCACATCGAGCTGGAGCGGCGCGTCTCCGAGTTCCTCGGCACAGACGACACCATCCTGTTCTCGAGCTGCTTCGACGCGAACGGCGGAGTCTTCGAGGGACTCTTCGGCGCGGAGGACGCCATCATCTCCGACGCGCTCAACCACGCGTCGATCATCGACGGCATCCGTCTCTGCAAGGCCAGGCGGCTGCGCTATGCCAACCGCGACATGGCCGAGCTCGAGGCCCAGCTCATCGCCGCCGCGGATGCCAGGACCCGCGTCATCGTGACCGATGGCGTGTTCTCGATGGACGGCTCGCTGGCTCCGCTGGCCGAGATCTGCGATCTCGCTGAGCGCTACGACGCACTCGTGATGGTCGACGACTCGCACGCTGTCGGCTTCGTCGGAGAGCATGGCCGCGGCACACCGGAGCTGGCCGGCGTCTCCGACCGGGTCGACATCTACACCGGCACATTCGGCAAGGCCCTCGGCGGGGCATCCGGCGGCTACGTCGCGGCCCACGCCGAGCTCGTCGCCCTGCTGCGCCAGCGCGCCCGGCCGTATCTGTTCTCGAACACGGTGGCACCGGCCGTCGTGGCGGGCACCTTGGCAGCGCTCGATCTCATCGCCGGCAGCGGGGACGACAGGGAGCGGCTCCGCCGGAACGCCGCGCACTTCCGCGCGCGGATGACGGAGGAGGGTTTCGATCTGATTCCGGGCGAGCACCCGATCGTTCCCGTCATGTTCGGCGATGCCGCGTTGGCCGCGCGGATCGCGGATCACATGCTGGGCGACGGTGTGTACGTGATCGCCTTCAGCTACCCCGTCGTTCCGCAGGGCACGGCGCGGATCCGGGTGCAGCTGAGCGCGGCGCACAGCCACGACGACATCGAGAAGGCCGTCGCGGCGTTCGTGAGTGCCAGGGCCGCGGAGACTCCGGCCTAGCCGGAGCTCCCAAGCAGAGCCCTAGGCGTCTTCCAGGCCCCGCTCATCGAGGCGGGGTCCTGGAAGCCACGGCGCGACATCGGGCACCCCGGCGACGACGTCATCGTCGCTGTCGTCGCTGCTGAGCGGATTCGCGATCTCGTCCTGTGGCATCCGGGCCCAGAGGATCGCAATCGCTGCGAACACGGCCGGCAGCACTCCAGCGATCAGGAAGGTCGGTCCGAGCCCGATCGACTCGCCGACCGGGCCGGCCAGCGCCATCGACATCGGCATGAGCGCGAGCGAGACGAAGAAGTCGAGGCTCGACACCCGCCCGAGCATGTGCGGGGGCACGCGGCGCTGCAGCAGCGTTCCCCAGATCACGCTGCCGAGTGAGAAGAAGAAGCCGACGATGAACACCGCGACGGCCATCACCCAGACGTGGCTGGTGTAGCCGATCACGACCAGCGGCAGACAGCCGGGGCCCCACGCCAGGTTCATCACCGTGAGGTAGCGCCGCGGCATCCGCATCGACGAGATGAGCAGCGAGCCGAGCACACTTCCCACGCCGAATGCGGCGAGCACGACCGCGTACTCGGCCGGCCCTCCCCCTGCCGCGTCCTTGACGGCGAACGGCGCGAGCACATCGATGGGGCCGATGACGACGAGGATGAACGCCAGAGCGAACAGCAGCGTCGCCAGCAGCCACGGTGTCGTGAACATGTAGCGGAAACCCTCGGCGAGGTCGCCGATGGCGGCACGCACCGGGTGTCTGGTCTCGTGTGAGAGGTCACGGCGGAGCGGCACGGTGCGCAGAACCACCAGCGCGCCGACGGCGAAGAGTTGCAGAATGCCGACTATCACGAAGGCGAGGGCCGGGGATGCCGCGGCGACCGCCGCGCTGGCCAGCGCAGGGCCGGCCGCCTGCAACGCCGCGGGGCGCAGCATGCCCTCGAAGCCGTTCGCCGCGAGGAGATCGTCGCCGGGCAGGATCGACGGGAGCATGGCGCTGTACGCCGGGTAGAAGAACCCCTCGCCGATGCCGATGATGAGCGCGGCGATCGCCAGGTGCCAGAGCTCGAGCGCGCCGGAGACGGCGAGGGCCGCGACCGCCCCGATCACGACGATCTTCGCCGCTTCGACGACGAGCAGCGTGCACTTCTGCGGCACACGGTCGGCGACGACTCCGCCGATCAGCACGACGGCGACGAGGCCGATCCCGCTCATCGTCGCGACCAGGGAGAGTTGTACCGGTCCGCCTCCGAGCTCGATCACCTGCCAGACGATGGCGACGAGCCACATGCCGGAGCCGAGCAGCGACAGCGTGAGTGCGGTGGCGAGGATCCGATACTGCGGCGCACGGAAGGGACGCAGTGCCCGCGGGAGTCCGCGCGCCGCCCGCTCAGTGCTCATCGTCCCTCCAGCCGAGTCTGCCGATAGCATCCGAAACTACCAGCGGCCGCCGACACGGGAAACAGGTGGAAAGCACGAAAGCCTCCGGCGAACCGGAGGCTTTCCTGTGGTGACCCCAACCGGATTTGAACCGGTGCTGCCGCCGTGAGAGGGCGGTGTCCTAGGCCGCTAAACGATGGGGCCGTTTGTGCAACGTAACAATTATGCCGTACTTTTCACCGCGCCGATGACACGCTCCGGTGACGGATGGGCACGAAAAAAGTCCGGCTCCCGCGCAATGCGAGAGCCGGACTGATGGTGACCCCAACCGGATTTGAACCGGTGCTGCCGCCGTGAGAGGGCGGTGTCCTAGGCCGCTAAACGATGGGGCCGTTTTTGCAACTTGAAAAGTATGTCACAGGGAATCGGTGCGTCCAAATCGAGGCACGCCCGGGCGTTTCGTGCTGGCGGGGTCCGGTCAGGCCAAAACCCGCAGCGCACCAGGCACGATGTCGACCTGGACCGGGAGCGGGCCGACCCGCTCCCCGTCGGCGTATGCGACGATGTCGGCGGCGTGGAGGGAGACGCTGCGGACCCGGGTGATCTCCACCTCCGGCTCGTTCACGTGCTCGCCGGAGAACACCCGGGGGAAGAGGCGGAGCAGCCGCGGCTTCGACAGCGCGCTGACAATGAAGAGGTCGAGTTGGCCGTCGTCGAGTTCGGCGTCGGGAGTGATCTTCATGCCGCCGCCGATCGAAACTCCGTTCGACACCGCGATCAGCATGGCGCTGACCTCGCGGGCGACGCCGTCGACGACGAGCGAGTAGTGGATCGGCTTGAAGCTCAGCAGCTCGCGCAGCATGGCGATCGTGTACCGGCTCGGGCCGCGTGGGCGCGTCATGCGGTTGGCCCGCTCGTTCACCCTCGCGTCGAATCCGGCCGAGAGCGCGCCGCAGAACCACGTGGTGAGGGCGCCGTGGCGCACACGGGCGGCATCGATCACGCGCGGCTCGCGTCCCAGCGCATCGAGCAGTCGTTCGATCGCGGCATCCGCGTCATCCAGCGGCAGGCCGAGCACACGGGCCATGTCGTTGCCGGTTCCGGACGCCACGATGCCCAGCGGGATCGATGTGCCGGCGACGAGGTTGGCTCCGAGGGAGACCATGCCGTCACCGCCGACGACGATGAGCGCATCGGTTCCGCGGGCGACGGCGTCTTCCGCCTCGCGGCGCAGGAGTTCGAGGTTGGGTTCACGCAGCATCGCCACGTCGTAGCCGGCCTCGACCAGACGCTCGGCCACACGTGGGCCGACGTCGCGGCGACGCCCGAACGATGCATTCGGGTTGATGGCCACGGTCAGGCGCAGCGGAGCAGTCGGCATAGGCCGATTATGGCGGTGCCCGGCGCCCGCGCACCAATTGCGTGCTGCGTGTTGCGTGCGATTGCGGCACGGTGTTTGCTACAGACATGCGAATCACGAAGCTGGAACACGCCGCTGTCGTCATCGAAGAGGGCGGCAGGACTCTCTTCATCGATCCAGGCAAGTTCACCCGCCCGGTCGCAGCCGACGCATCGACGTCCGCCGTTGTGATCACACACCTGCACGATGATCACTGGACCCCGGAGCAGGTCGAGCGGATTCGCACGGCCAAGACCGGCGTGCCGATCTTCGGGCCGGCCGGAGTCGTGGCCGCCGCTGCCGCCTACGGCATCGATGTCACCCCGGTCGAAGCGGGCGACGCCGTCTCGGTCGATGGCTTCGAGTTGCGCTTCTTCGGCGGTGAGCATGCCGTCATCCACCGCTCGATCCCGGTCATCGACAACGTCGGCGTGCTGGTGAACGAGCGCTTCTATTACGGCGGGGACTCCTTCGCGGCACCGACCGGGGTCGCTGTCGAGGTGCTCGCGGTGCCGGCCGGCGCCCCGTGGATGAAGATCGCCGAGGCGATGGACTACGTGGAGGCCGTCGCGCCGTCGCAGAGCTTCCCGACGCACGAGATGCTGCTCTCTGACGCCGGCAAGGCACTCTCCAACGCCCGCATCGCGTGGAGCACCGAGCAGGGCGGCGGCACCTTCCGGGCGCTCACACCGGGCGACTCCATCGAGCTCTAACCGGCCGGCTACTCGCCATTTCCGTTGCCGTTTCCGTTGTTGCCGTTTCCGTTGCCGTTTCCGTTTCCGTTGTTGCCGTCGTCGCCGCCATTCTCGCCGTCGCCCTCGCCGCTGTCGTCGCCGTCATCGCCGTCATCGCCGTCGTCGCCGACTGACGGTGGGCGCTCTCCGACGATCGCCGAGGGCGGCAGCGTCGTGAATTCGTCTCCCCCGTACTTCGCGTTCGCGACCGACATGACGGCCGGCCACATGCGGTGCCGCGCGGTCGAGGCCAGTCCGCTGTCGAAGTCGATCGCCCGCTGATTCGCATCCCCGGTGACACTGACGACGGCGGTGACGGTCGCCACCTTGCTGCTCGCCCCGTTCATCCAGGTGTCCTTGTTGCCGTCGGTCGTTCCCGTCTTGCCGATGACCGGTACCCGCGGCTCTGCGCCGAAGTAGGACTGGGTCGCGGTTCCGCCCGTCATGACGCCCTGCAGGGCGAAATGCATGGCCGCGGCGACGTCCGGCGAGACGGATTGCGTGCACGTGGACTGCGGAACCGGTAGTTCCGTTCCGTCGGCGCTGACGATCCGATCGATCACGACCGGGCTGCAGGTGACTCCGTTGTTGGCGATCCCGGCGAAGGCGATGGCCATGCTGAGGGGCGCGACCTCGTTGATTCCGATCACGGCCGATGCGCTCTGCACGAGCGGGTTGCCGTCTGCGCGATGCATCCCGAAGGCCTCGGCCGTCTGACGGATGCCGCACAGGTCGAGTTCCTTGGCCATGCCGATGTAGCCGGTGTTGATCGACTGCAGCGTCGACTGCAGCGCCGTGTAGTTCGCCCCCGACTCGTTGGCGTCGTTCTTCGGGCTCCAGTTCTCGCTGTTGTAGTTCTGCGGGCCGAGGCAGCTGTCTCGGAACGTTCCCCAGTTCGCTTTGGGGCGCGAGTCGACCCGCTCGTTCAGCGAGTGTCCTTCCTTCAGCCATTCGGCGAGCGTGAAGACCTTGTATCCCGATCCCGGCTGGAATCCGCTGGACCCACCGTGCGCGTAGTCGGTGCTGTAGTTGATGCCCGTGTAGTTCGGATCGTTGCCGGTGACGGCGGGATCCTGGCTGTAGAGCTTGTTCTGCACCATCGCGAGCACGCGCCCCGTGCCGACCTGCACACTGGTGATGACCGATCCGACGTCCCAGCCGGGGTAGGTCATCGGCACGTTCGCCGCCATCGTGGCGGCGGCCGCCGCCTGCAGGTCGAGGTCGATGCTCGTGTACACGTCGTAGCCGCCGCGCCGGAAATTCAGCATTCGGGTGTCCGCGTCGGCCCCGAAGGTCGGGTCGGTTTGCAGCACGGTGCTGACGTAGTCGCAGAAGTACGCAGCGTTGCCGGCGCTCTGGCATCCGGTGCTCGGCTCGGTGATCACCGGCTCGACGGGACTCGCCACCGCCTCGTCGTGTTGCGCCTGCGTGATCTTCGTGTAGCGCAGCATCTGGCCGAGGATGTAGTCGCGGCGGGCCTTGTTCGCCGCGTAGCCATTGGCCGCGCCGTTCCGCCAGTCATCTGGATGGTCGAGCTGGAACTTGACCGGGTTGTTCACGATCGCCATCAGGCTGGCCGCCTGGGCGAGCGTCACCCCGGCCGCGGTGGTGTTGAAGTAGTAGTTGGCGGCGGCCTCGACCCCGTAGACCGTGCCGCCGAAACCGGCGATGTTGAGGTAGCCCATCAGCACCTGGTCTTTGGTGTACCGCTTCTCGAGGCCGAGCGCGAGCCGCATCTCCTTGAGCTTGCGCGAGGGCGAGGTCTCGGTCGCCTCGTCGTAGCAGCTCAGGCGTTCCTCCTCGCTGGCCGCGCGTTCGCACTTCTGCACATTCACGTTCTTGACGTACTGCTGCGCGATCGATGACCCGCCCTGGATGTCGTCACCGAGCACCGTCATCGCCACGGCGCGCAACGTGCCCTGGGCATCGATGCCGCCGTGGTCGTAGTAGCGCGGGTCTTCACCGGCGACGGCGGCATCCTTGATGAACTGGCTCACACCGTCCCAGCCGACCTCGATGCGGTTCTGGTCGTAGAAGGAGGCGAGCAGCAGCGGCTGGCCGTCGTTCTGGACGGCGTAGATGTTGCTCTTCTGCGACAGCGGCGTGATCGCGAGGTAGTCGGGGAAGCCCTCGAAATAGGCGATGGAACGGCTCGCGGCCAGCCCGCCGACGGCCAGAACAGGGGTGACGGCTCCTGCCAGCAACGCGCCTGCGGCAACGGCAGCGGCCACCATGCCGAGCAGCCCGCCGAAGACTCCGCCGACGCTGCGCGTCTCGGTGAAGGCAGGCTGTCGATCTTTGCGACCCACGCGTTCACCCCCGGCCTGCACACTCGTGAACATTGCTCAGTGATCTATGGAACAACAACATTCCGGCGAAGTCCAGAGCCATCTGGGCACGGATTCGTACCGATCTGATGCCAAGGTCAGAGCGCCTCTTCCGGCGGGGCCGGCGCCCCCGCTCGGCGTGCGCGCGCCTTCCACACGAGGTCGATGACGATCGAGAGCAGGATGATCCCGACGAGCGCGATAGCGGTTCTCGGCTCGTTGACGAGGGTCGTCGTGCAGAACACGATGAAGGTGCCGAGGGTCGCCACGAAGGCGATGACCAGGACGATGATGCTGGCACCCGTGGCCTTGTACAGGCGGAAGTGCGCGACGGTGACCGCGGTGAACACGAGCAATGCGACCGCGCTTCCGATGGAGGCGATGTTGTTCACGTTGAACCCGACCACCAGCACGCTTGCCAGGGCGGCCATCACCAGGAGTCCGACGGGGAACCGGCCGATCGAGCGCCCGAACACTGGCGGGAACTGGCCGACGGAGGCCAGATGCGCCGACATCCCGATCGACGGATACAGGCCGGCATTGACGGCGCCCGTGGTCGAGAACAGCGCCGTGATCACCATCAGCACGTAGCCGGCCTGGCCCAGAGTCGGTTTGGCGGCTTCGGCGAGCGCCGTCGTTCCGTACTCGACGACCTGCTCGGCCGTGAGCGTTCCGAACACCCCGAGCGACACAGCGACGTAGATCGTCGTCGCGATCGCGAGGGCGAGGTAGATCGCCTTGGGAAGCTGCCGAGAGGGATTGGGGAGATCCTTGGCGGTGAAGGTGATCACGCCGAAACCGAGGAACGCGAAGAAGGTGAGCGCGATGCTCGCGATGATCTCCCTGACGCCGGGATATCCCGCGGGCGAGAGCAGCTCGATGTTCCAGTTCGCGATCGTCACGGCGGCGAAGACGACGAGGATCGCCAACACAACGATCACGATCACCGACTGCACGCGCGCCACCGCGGTGGAGCCGACGGCGTTCAGCGCGGTCATCACCACGATCAGCACCAGGGCGAGCACCGTCGCCCAGAATGGGTCTCCTCCCGCGACCACCGAGCTGGCGTAGGCGCCGAAGGAGGAGGCGATCATCGCCACGACGATGGACCCTGCCGTGAAGAACAGCCACGATGCGATCCCGGTCAGGTGCCCCTCGCCGAGACCGTGCGAGAGGTATCCGAGGATCCCCCCGCCGGAGGGATACGTGGCGCCGAGTTTGGCGAAGGAGTATCCCTGCAAGCCGGCGATCGCACCCGCCGCGAGAAACGACACCCACACGGCGGATCCGGCGACGGCACCCGCCGCGCCCAGCAGCGCGAAGATGCCAGCACCGACCATCGACCCGACGCCGATGAATGTCGCCTGGATGACCGTCATCCTCTTCACAGCGGGCTGAGCCGTCATGGCGATCCTGCCCCCGATCCGCCCCACGGCTCAGCCGCGAGACGCCTCTGCGAGGTTGAGGATGAACAGCGTCTGAGCGGCGATCATGCGCTCGATCTCGCCGGGGTCAACGGACTCATCGGAGGCGTGGATGCGCGACTGGGCGGTGTCCTCCGCTCCCCAGAGGATGATTGCGCCCTCTGGCGCCACCTTCTGCAGCGACGCAACGAGCGGGATCGAGGCGCCACTGCCGATCGACTCGACCGGAACGCCGTACGCGGCCTCGAGAGCCTCAGATGCCGCGATGATGGCGGGATGCGCCTCGTCGACGGCGAAGGCGTGGCCCACCTTCACCTTCTCCACCTCGACCTCGCAGTTCCACGGCCGTTGTGCGCGCAGATGTGCCATAAGGGCCTCGAGTTGCGCGTCGCCATCCGATCCGGGCACGATCCGCATCGAGAGCTTTGCCGTGACCTCCGGCAGCAGCACATTCGACGCCACCGCCGTGTTGGGCAGGTCCATGCCGAGCACCGTCACGGATGGCTTCGCCCAGATCCGGTCAGAGAGCGTGCCCGTTCCGAGGAACTCAACCCCGGGCAGGATCGCTGACCCCTCTCGATACACGGATTCCTCCATGCTCGCGCCCGTCCAGCTGCTGCTGTCGACCCCTGCGATCACGGTGTCGCCGTTCTCGTCGTGCAGTGAATCGAGAACCCGGATCATCGCCGTCAGGGCATCGGGGGCCGCGCCGCCGAACATGCCGGAGTGCACCGGGTTCGCCAGGGTGCGCACGGTGACCGTGCATGCGACGTCGCCGCGGAGCGCGGTGGTCAAACCGGGGCGGCCGACCTTCTGCGGGCCGATGTCGGCGATGACGTAGGCGTCCGCCGCGAAGAGTTCCGGGTTGTCCTCGACGAAGGCCTCGAGGTGCGAGATCGTCTCCTCCTCGCCCTCGACGAGGATCTTGACGCTGCACGGGCGATCGGGTCCGAGAAGCGCGAGCGTTCCGTAGTGGATCACGAGACCAGACTTGTCATCGGCCGCACCGCGGCCGTAGATGCGGCCGTCGGCCTTCGTCACCGGTTCGAACGGCTCGCTCGTCCAGCCCTGGCTCTTCGGCGCGGGCTGCACGTCGTAGTGCGCGTACAGCAGCACAGTCGGCGAGCCGGCCGGGCCGGGGAGATCGGCGTACACGCACGGGTATCCGCCCGGCACATCCAGGAGCTTCACCCCGCTTGCCCCTGCTGCCTCGAAGAGTTCGACGACCGCTGCCCCCATCGCGTGCACGGGTTCCGGATCGAAACCCGGGAAGGCGATGGAGGGGATGCGCACGAGGGCCTCGAGCCTCTCGATGATCTCTGGCATCAACTCTGCCGCGCCGCGCGCGATTTGTTCTGGGTCGGACATGTGTGCCTCCAAACAGGATGGTGCTTACGGGGTGGTGGGACGGTGTGGCGTTGGACGGTGTGGTGGCGGCTCAGGCCGGAACGACGAGCTGGATCAACAGGCCGGCGATGACGACCGCGACCCACGACACCAGCATCGGGATCGTGAAGGAGTGCCAGATCGGAACCTGGGTCAATTTGGTCGAGCCGGTGAGGTCTGTCTCCACCGCCGCGATCTGCGAACCGTTGGCCGGGAACAGCCAGACACCGATCAGCGACGGCCACATGGCGGTGATGATGCCCGGTGCGAGTCCCGCGGCGAGCGCGATGGGGATCAATGTGTTCGTTGTCGCAGACTGACTCGTCGTGAGACCACAGACGAGGAACAATGCGACGGCGAGCATCAGCGGGTTGGCCTCGATCATCGCGCCGAGAGGCTCGATGATCGTCTCCTCATTCGCCGAGATGAAGGTGTCGGCCATCCAGGCGATTCCGAACAGCGCGACGGCGGCGACGAACCCGGCCCTGAGCAGCGGTTGCTCGACGACGAGCGACGGCTTCACCTTCCTGACCAGGATGATCACGAGTGCCACGGTGAACATCACCATCTCGATGACGGTCGACATGCCGATCGGCACGAGCTCGCCCTCCTCGTCGGGGAATGCCGGGCGCAGGCCGGGGAAGAGCCCGAGGAGCACGATGAGCAGGGTGCCGGTGACGAAAATCCACGCGGCTGTCGCTCCACCTTCTGGGACCGGGTGCTCGATCAGCACCGGCGCCGCCTTGGCGCGACCGCCGGATTCGGAGCCGACGGACTCGGAGCCGCCGGTTGCAGAAGCCGATCCGCCGGCTCGGGTCGCGGTGCCGCCGACCCGTGCCGCGTAGCGCTCCTGGAGCGCTTCCGGAACCTCGACGGTGCCCTCGGCGACCCGCTTCATGAACACCGGGTCATCGAGCAGATCCTTGCCCAGGTGCTGCTGAACGAAGGAGGTCGCGATGCAGGCGACGATGGCCGCTGGCACCGTGATGAGCAGGATCTGTGGCAGACCGTATCCGGTGCCGTCCATCAACACGATGTACGCGGCCATCGCCGCGGACACCGGACTGGCCGTGATGCCGAGCCCGGAGGTGACCGTGGATGCCGCGAGAGCCCGCTCCGGGCGCTGCCCGTTGCGGTACGAGGTCTCGTAGATGACGGGGATCAACGCGAAGAAGATGTTCGAGGTGCCGGAGAGCACGGTGAACACGAACGCGACCAGCGGGGCGACATAGGTGAGCCGCTTGGGATTTCGCTGGATGATCTTCGAGGCGATCGCGACCAGGTAGTCGATACCCCCGGCCGCCTGCATCGCCGACGACGCCGTGATCACGGCGATGATGATGAAGAAGGCGTCGACGGGGATGGCACCCGGTGGGAGATGGAAGGCGAACACGAGGATGACCGTGCCGACGACCCCCCAGAGCCCCAGCCCCAGCCCCCCGGTTCGGACACCGAGCACGATGGCCCCGATGACAACACAACCTTGCAAGAAGACGAGCAGATATTCCATCGCTACCCCAACCCTCGAAAGGCACCGGCTGCCGCCGCCGGTGTGAGTGAGAGAGTACCCCCGGTCGGGGTTCACGTCCAGAAAAGTTTCAGGGCAGCGTCAGACAGTGCCCAGTCGAGCGGCGATTCCCGCCCGGCGGGGGCGCCGGCGTCAGTACCAGCCGACGGTCTCCGAATGCTGCCACGCCCCGCACGGGTTGCCGTAGCGTCCGCCGATGTATGACAGGCCCCATTCGATCTGCGTCGCGGCGTTTGTGCGCCAATCGTCGCCGCTCACGCTCATCTTCGAGCCGGGCAAAGCCTGCGGGATGCCGTATGCACCACTGGAGGCGTTATAGGCATTCGCCCGCCAGCCGGACTCGCGATTCCACAGGGCGACGAGGCAGTCGAACTGCTCGCTCCCCCACCCTCTGGCGGCGACGGCACCCGCAGCGTATGCGCGGGCCGCGGCCGGATCCACCACAACCTCGGCCGGCGGAGGCGCTGACGGGCCGGGGCCCGGGGAGGGCGGGTCGGGCTGGCTCGGTGCAGGCTGGCTCGGTGCCGGCTGGCTCGGTGCCGGCTGGCTCGGTGCCGGGCTTCCTGCCGCCGCCTCGGCCGCCGCGCGCTCGGCGGCCGCCTGCTGTTCGGCGAATGCGGCCTCCGCCGCCACACCGTCGCGGTAGCCGCGTTCGAGTTCGGCCGTCGTGCTGCGCAGCACGGCGAGCTGGGCGTAGAGCGTCTCCGCCGCCTCCCGTTGGGCACCGAGCTCGGCGTCGGCTTCGGCCGAGGCCCGCTCGGCTGCCACGCGGCTGGATTCTGTGGCATCCGCCAGCGCCGCACGCTCCCGTTCGGCCCGGCGGGCGTCCCCCGTGAGCGCGCTCACCAGATCCTGCTCGCCGAGAGCCTTCTCCCGGAGCGAGGCGGCCAGTGCGCTGACCCGGCTCGCGGTGCCCAGCTGGCGAAGCATGTCGTCGCTCGCGTCACTCGCCGCAGCGCTGGATGCCGGGGCGGCGGAGAGGAACACCCTCGTCATGTCGGCAGCACCGGCACGGTAGAGCTGGGCCGCGATGCGGCCGAGCTGGTCCTTGCCCTCCTGGGCCTGCTCGCCGGCGGCGTCGAGCTGGGTGGAGAGCGTCTCGGCGCGTGCCGCTGCTGCCGCCTCCTCTGACGCGGCTCGGTTGGCGGCATCCGCCGCAACGATCGCCTGCTCACCGGCCTCATCGGCCGTGGCCTGCAATCCCGTGAGGAGGGTGTCGATGCGCGCGGCCGCCGCAGCGCTGGCCGCGGTCGACGCGGTGGCGGCCTCGACCTCCTGCCAGCTCGGATACTCCTCGGCAGCGGTGGCTGGGGCGGCGACGAGTGTCGAAGAGACGAGCACCGAGAGGGCGAGCAGCAGCGTTGCGGCAGCCGGGACGGCACGCCGCATGGCCGGTCTCTCTGCGTGTTCCGTCATCGCCAGAGAGCCTAACTGTCTCGTGCAGCCTGCTCGGGATCTGAGCCCGCTGGCCGCGAAATCACCGCCGAATGGCAACAAAAAAGCCCCGCCGAAGCGGAGCTTTTCGTCTGCAGTTCTGAATCAATGCACTGCTGGGGTACCTGGACTCGAACCAAGAACAAAGGTACCAGAAACCTCCGTGTTGCCAATTACACCATACCCCAATGCCCTACCGGGCCGGTGGCCGCGAAGCGAACTTCGAACCGAGAAGAACTCTATCCCATGCCGAGAGATCGGGCAAAACCGAGCCGGAATCCCGCGCGTGCCGCCGCCGGATTCCGACTTCCGAGCATGTTCAGCCCGGCAGGAGCGGGCCGAGCAGATCGCGATTCAGGGCCGCGGCGACCGCAGCGCCATGGCCGGCAGCGATGATGAGCTGTTCCGGGCCGGGCGCCGTCGAGTCCCCGGCCGCGTAGACACCGGGCACGCTCGTGCGGCCACAGGTGTCGACGGCGATGAGCCCGTCGGCATCGAGCGCGATGCCCAGACCGTCGAGGTAGTCGATGGCCGGGGTCCAGGCCGGGCGCACGAATCCGGCCTCGCGCGGGATCGTTTCCCCGTCGGCGAGGAGCACGCCCGTCATCCGGCCCTGCTCCCCCACGACATCCGTGATGGGACGTCGCTCGACGGCGATTCCGCGGGCCTCGAGGGCTCGCTGCTCCGGCTCGCTGACGGCATCCGCACCGTTGGTGAAGACGATCAGATCGGTCGACCACTGGCTGATCAGCAACGCGCGTTCGGCGAGGTCGGCCGATTCACCGATGAGCGCCAAAGCCTCATCACGCTTCTCGTAGCCGTCGCATTCGACGCAGCTGTGCAGATCGGTTCCGTACCAGGCGCGCAGACTCGGCACCGATGGCATCGTCTCGACCAGGCCGGTCGCGACGACGATGTTGCCGACCGTCACCTCGAGGTTCGCCGCACCGCGGATGCCGCGGGCGGAGAGCTCGAAGCCACCGCCGGAGCGCGCGCGCACGCTCTGCACGAGACCGGCGTGGAAGTTCGCGCCCGGGTAGCCCTCGAACTCCTCGCGCCCGAGCTTGCGCAGCTCGAGCGGAGGAACGCCGTCACGCGTGAGAAAGCCGTGGGAGCGCAGAGTGGCCGCATTCCGCGGCCGGTTGCTGTCGATCAGCAGAACGGTTCTGCGCGAACGCACGAGGCCGAGGGCCGCGCTCAGCCCGGCCGGCCCCGCCCCGATCACGGCGACGTCGAAATCGCTCATTGCAGCCCCCTCGAAACTACGCGGTCAGCGAAGCTGCCAGTCGGTTCAGGCGAGCCAATGCGTCATCCTTGCCCAGGATCTGCATCGACTCGAACAGCGGCGGCGAGATCTTGCGACCGGACACGGCGACGCGCAGCGGGCCGTATGCGACGCGGGGCTTGAGCCCCAGACCGTCGATCAGGGCGCCACTCAGGGCCTCCTGCAGCTGCTCGTGCGTCCATTCCACCGCGGGAATGCGATCGAGCGCGTCGACGGATGCCGCAAGCACCTCGCCGGCGTTGGCCGGCAGCGATGCGAGCGCCTGCTCGTCGTACTCGAGCCCGGCGGCATCCGTGAAGAGGAAGCCGAGCATGCCCGGCGCCTCGCCGAGCAGCGTGATGCGCTCCTGCACGAGCGGGGCGGCCTCTGCCAGCGTTGCCGCCTGGCTCGGGCTGAGCGGCGCCGTGAGGATTCCGGCCTTCTCGAGGTAGGGAACGGTGCGCGCGGCAAAGTCAGAGACGTCGAGCAGGCGCACGTGGTCGCCGTTGATCGACTCGGCCTTCTTCAGATCGAAGCGGGCCGGGTTCGGGTTCACGTCCTCGACGTCGAACGCGGCGATGAGCTCCTCGATCGAGAACACGTCGCGGTCGTGCGAGAGCGACCAGCCGAGCAGCGAAAGGTAGTTGACGAGACCCTCCGGAATGAAGCCGCGGTCCCGGTGGTGGAACAGGTTCGACTCCGGGTCGCGCTTGGAGAGCTTCTTGTTGCCGTCGCCCATGACGTAGGGCAGGTGGCCGAAGCGCGGCACGAAGCTCGTCACTCCGACATCGATGAGTGCGTGGTACAGCGCGATCTGGCGCGGCGTCGACGAGAGCAGGTCCTCGCCGCGCAGCACGTGGGTGACCTGCATGAGCGCGTCATCGACCGGGTTCACCAGCGTGTACAGCGGTGCGCCGTTCGGGCGCACGACGACGAAGTCGGTGAAGGAGCCCGCCGGGAAGGTGATCTCGCCGCGGACCATGTCGTCGAAGGAGAGGTCGGTGTCCGGAACGCGCAGGCGCAGGGCGGGCTCGCGGCCCTCGGCGCGGAAGGCGGCGCGCTGCTCAGCGCTGAGGTCACGGTCGAAGTTGTCGTAGCCGTGCTGCTTGGGGCGGCCCGCCGCCTCGTTGCGGGCGTCGATCTCTTCGGCATTCGAGTACGACTCGTAGACGTGCCCGGATGCCACGAGCTTCTCGATCACGCCGAGGTAGATGTCCGTGCGCTGCGACTGCCGGTACGGCTCGTGCGGGCCGCCGACGTTCACACCCTCGTCCCAGTCGAGTTTGAGCCAGCTGAGCGCGTCGACGAGCTGGTGGAAGCTCTCCTCGCTGTCGCGGGCGGCATCCGTGTCTTCGATGCGGAAGATCAGCTTTCCACCGGTGTGGCGCGCATATGCCCAGTTGAAAAGGGCGGTGCGCACCATGCCGACGTGCGGCGTTCCGGTGGGCGAGGGGCAGAAGCGCACGCGTACGTCGCTGCCGGTGGCGGTGGACCAGGGGTGATTTGCGTCAGACATCGTGACCAATCCTAGTTCGTCGAAGCGTCAACCCCGGTGGGCGTCGTGGTGAGCTCTTCGAGCACGCGCAGGGTGGCCGCGATCGCGGGCACGTGCGTGGCGCCCGGGGTCGTGACGACGTGGATGGTGCGGTGATTCCGGTTGCTCGTCGGGCGCACGACGACGCCGGCCGGCGTGCCAGCCGACTCGATCGCGAGCGTCGGCAGCATCGCGACGCCGAGGCCGGCGGCGACCATGCTCATGACCGCCAGAAAGTTGTCGGTCTCGTAGCCGATGCGCGGGGTGAAACCGCCGGCGTCACAGAGTTCGAGCAGGTGCCCGCGGCAGCGCGGGCATCCGGCGATCCAGGCCTCGCCGGCGAGTGTGGCCACGTCGACGGTCTCGGATGCCGCGCGCTCATGGCCAGCGGGCAGCACGAGCATCATCTCCTCCCGGCTCAGCACCTCCGCGCGCAGGCCGTGCGCGCTCTCGGTGTGCGGATCGACACGGTCTCCCGGGTAACTGAAGGTGAGGGCGAGGTCGGCCTTCCCCTCGCGCACGGCGGAGACGGCCTCCGGCGGCTCCGCCTCGATGTAACTGATGTTGATGCCGGGGTGGCGCGCGGTCATCGCCGCGAGCAGCCGCGGAACGATTGTCGGCGACGCGGACGGGAAGGCGGCGAGCCGCACCCGACCGGAGCGCAGGCCGGTGAGTTCGGCCAGTTCGCCTGCCGCGGCATCGAGCGCCCTGATCACGGGGCGTGCGTGGCGGGCGAGCACCAGCCCGGCCTCGGTGAGGCGCACCCCACGGCCGACCCGCTCGACCACGGGCATGCCGATGCGCTGGTCGAGGCGCTTCAGGTGCTGACTGATCGCCGGCTGACTGTAGCCGAGCGCGTCGGCCGCCGCCGTGATCGAGCCGTGCTCGGCGATGGCGTCGACCACACGCAACGAGTGGGAATCGAGATCGAGTTCTGCGCTCATCCCGCAATCATAACCAGTGCTTATCAATCACATTGAATCCCTCCCCTTGTCGAATGAAATCGGATCGCTCAAGCTGAACACATGCACAGCGCAACGAGCCACCGCCCCGCCGCCACGACGGCGCACGCAGTGACGCTCGGCACCACCTCGCTGACCGAGGCCGCTGCGCTCTTCCGCGGCGGCCGCGGCTACCTCAGTGCATGCACGATGGGGCTGCCGACGACGCAGACGCTCGCGGCAACGCTGCGCGACGCGGAACGCTGGTCCCGCGGCGAGGCGAGCGTCGCCGATTATGGTGCAACCGTCGAACGGGTGCGCGCGGGCTACGCCGGCCTCGTCGGCACGGCAGTCGACCGTGTGGCGATCGGCGCCCAGGCCTCGGTGTTCACCGGCATGGTCGCGGCGAGCGTTGCCGATGGCGGCGAGGTGCTCTGCGTCGACGGTGACTTCAGCTCGATGGTCTTCCCCTTCCTCGGCCAGGAGCATCGCGGCGTCCGCGTGCGGCACGTTCCGCTGGCCGAGCTGGCGTCGGCGATCACGGCCAACACCGCCCTCGTCGTGTTCTCGCTGGTGCAATCGTCATCGGGCGCCGTGGCGGATGCCGCAGCCATCACCGCCGCAGCACGCGTCCACGGCGCACGCACACTCTGCGACACCACCCAGGCCGCCGGCTGGATGCCCGTCGATGCCGAGGCGTTCGATGCCACGATCTGCCACAGCTACAAGTGGCTCTGCGCTCCCCGCGGCGTCGCCTTCTTCACCGTCTCGAGCGCGTTCCAAGACGAGCTGCGCCCCCTGCACACGGGCTGGTACGCCGGCGAGGACCCCATCGCGGCCTGCTACGGGCCCGGCATGCAACTCGCGGCCAGCGCGCGCCGCTTCGACGCATCACCGGCCTGGCAGGCCTGGGTCGGAGCAGAGCCGGCGATCGAGCTGTTCCGCGGTCTCGACCTCGAAGCTGTGCGCTCCCACGCCGTCGGGCTCGCCGATGCCTTCTGCGACGGCCTCGGCGTCGAGCCCAAAGGTCAGGCGATCGTGAGCTGGCCGGATGCCGACGGCACCGCACTCGCGCAGCTGACGGCATCCGGAATCACCGCATCGGGCCGCGCCGGCTGTGCCCGCGTCGCGTTCCACCTCTGGAACGACGAGTACGACGTGCGCGACGCCCTCCGCGCCCTCGGCCACTGACCCCCGGCACAGCCTTCCGGCTTCCGCCGGTCGAGTAGCGAGGCACGAGCGTATCGATACCCCGCCGACACCCGCCCCGGCCCGAAACCGGGTCTCGATACGGCCGCGGGCGGCCTACTCGACCAACGAAATCGAAGCGGTATCGGCACCCGCTGTGGATAACTTCTGCGGGGTGGCCCGTCATCCGAAATACTGCAGCCATGCCGTACATGTACATCGTGGAGTGCGCCGACACATCGTTTTACGTGGGCAGCACGTGGGATGTTGAGAAACGTGTGTGGCAGCACAACCACGACGGAGGCGCGGCCTACACGCGCCGGCGCCAGCCCGTTCGGCTGGTGTACTTCGAGGAATACGAGTCGATCGCCGAAGCCTACGGGCGCGAGAAGCAGGTTCAGGGCTGGGGCCGCGCCAAGCGGCAGGCACTCATCGACGGAACCGGGGCAGAGCTGCTGCCCACACTCGCGAAGAAGAGATTCCAGACTCCGCCGACCGCGTAGCCGGAGCAACCAGCCTCCGCCGATCGAGTAACGAAAACTCCCGTCGGTCGAGTAGCGAGGAACGAGCGTATCGAGACCCCGCACGAGTCTCGGTTTCACGCGGGAAACTGGGTCTCGATACGGCCGCGGGCGGCCTACTCGACCAACGGGAGCCTCCGCCGGTCGAGTAGCGAGGAACGAGCTTATCGAGACCCCGCACGAGTCTCGGTTTCACGCGGGAAACCGGGTCTCGATACGGCCGCGGGCGGCCTACTCGACCAGCGGGAGCCTCCGTCGGTCGAGTAGCGAGGAACGAGCGTATCGAGACCTCGCCGACACTCGCTTCAGCCTGTAACCGGGTGTCGATACGGCCGCGGGGGGCCTACTCGACCAGCGGAGAGGGTGAGGCTAGAGGCGGACGATGGGGTTGCTCAGCGTACCGATGCCCTCGACGGTGACGCTCGCGACATCGCCGGCCTGCACGGGGAACGAGCCGGCCGGCGCGCCGGTGAGGATGACGTCGCCAGGAAGCAGCGTGAAACAGCTGGACAGGAACGACACCGTTTCGGCGGCCGAGTGCCGCAACAGCGCGGTGTCGCCGCTCTGCGCGAGCGTGCCGTTCACACCGCCGCTGACGTCGATGCCCTCGAGGTCGAACTCGGTCTCGATCAGCGGGCCAAGCGGGCAGAAGCCGTCAAAGCTCTTCGCCCGCGCGCTGTGGTCGTCGCTCTTCATCAGATCGACCGCCGTGAGGTCGTTGGCGATCGTGTAACCGAAGATCCGGTCCTCTGCGTCCTCGATCGACACGTTCTTGGCGATCTTGCCGATCACGATCGCGATCTCCGCCGCGCCGTGGACCTCGGCGGATGCCGCTGGCAGCACCACGCGGTCGCCCGGGCCGACGACCGTCGTGTTCGGCTTGATGAAGAACTGCGGCTCGAGCCTGCGGTCGCCCTCTGACTCCTGCTCGTCCCTCTCGGTCTCGCTCGCGTAATAACCGCGGCCGACGCCGATCACCTTCGAGCGCGGGATCACGGGCGCGAGCAGCACGGCGTCCGCGAGCGGCACCCGCTCCCCCGTCGTGTCGAGCCCACCGAACATGGGGTCGGAGGCGAGCACGACGAGGTCGCCGTCATCGACGATGCCATAGGCGATGCGGGCGTCGTGGCTGAAGCGTGCGATCTTCACGGGGAACCTTTCGAAGCGGTGTAACGTGCGGCAACTACGCGTCGAGGCGGGTCAGCCAGCCGTGGCGGTCGGGGCGGCGGCCGTACTGGATGTCGGTGAGCTCCTCGCGCAGCGACATCGTGAGCTCACCGGCCGGAGCGTCGGCGTCGCCGATGCTCACCTCGTTGTTGCGCAGCTGGGCGATGGGCGTGATGACGGCGGCGGTACCGCAGGCGAACACCTCGGTGATCTCACCGGATGCCACGCCCTCCTGCCATTCGGCGAGGGTGACGCGGCGCTGCTCGACGGTGAGGCCACGGTCCCTGGCCAGCTGCAGCACCGAGTCGAGGGTGATGCCCTCGAGGATGCTGGGCGACTCCGGCGTGACGACGCGGCCGTCCTTGTAGACGAGGACGACGTTCATGCCGCCGAGTTCCTCGAGGTACTTGCCCTCCGCCGAGTCGAGGAAGAGCACCTGGGCGCAGCCCTGCTTGTAGGCCTCGGCCTGCGGCAGGAGGCTGGAGGCGTAGTTGCCTCCGGTCTTGGCCGCGCCGGTTCCGCCGCGGCCCGCACGGGCGTAGTCGGTGGAGAGCCAGATCGAGATCGGCTTCACTCCGCCGGGGAAGTACGCTCCGGCCGGGCTGGCGATCACGTAGTACGCGACCTTCTCTGCGGCGCGCACACCGAGGAACGCCTCCTTGGCGAACATGAACGGACGCAGGTACAGGCTCTCATCCGGCGCAGACGGCACCCAGGCCCCGTCGACGGCGATGAGCTGCTTGAGCGACTCGATGAAGTACTCGGTCGGCAGCTCCGGCAGGGCGAGGCGGCGGGCCGAGCGCTGCATGCGCTCCGCGTTGGCCTCGGGGCGGAAGGTCCAGATCGAGCCGTCCTCGTGCCGGTAGGCCTTCATGCCCTCGAAGATCGTCTGCGAGTAGTGCAGAACCGCCGCTGCGGGGTCCAGCGGGATCGGGGCGTACGGCTGCACGCGCGGCCGGTGCCATCCGCCCTTGACCGACCAGCAGATGTCGACGGTGTGGTCGGTGAAGTGGTTGCCGAAGCCGGGGTCGGCGAGAATCTCGGCGCGGGCGGCATCCGAGGCGCCGACCAGGTTGCGGGTGACGGCGAATTCGAGGGGTGCTGGGCTGCTGGTCATCGTTCGTCCTTGTCGATGGGGGGGTGGGGTCAGATGCGGGCGGCGATGGCGTCGCCGATGGTGGCGGTCGACCGGGCTTCCCCGGTGCGGGCCGCCATGTCGGCGATCACTGCCGTGTTGACGTTGTCGGATTCCGTCGCGAGGCCGAGGTGGGCCAGGAGCAGCGAGACGGAGAGGATCGCCGCGGTGGGGTCTGCCAGTTGCTTGCCCGCGATGTCGGGGGCCGATCCGTGGATGGGCTCGAACATGCTGGGGAACTGACCGCTCGGGTTGATGTTGCCCGACGCCGCGAGACCGATGCCGCCGCTGATCGCCGCAGCCAGATCGGTGAGGATGTCGCCGAAGAGGTTGTCCGTGACGATGACGTCAAACCTAGCAGGATCGGTCACGAAGAAGATCGTGGCCGCGTCGACGTGCAGGTAGTCGACCGTGACGTCGGGGAACTCGGCCGCCACCGCGGTGACGGTGCGCTGCCAGAGGGCACCGGAGAACACGAGCACGTTCGTCTTGTGCACGAGCGTGAGCTTCTTGCGCGGGCGGGCGGATGCCACGGCGAAGGCGTGCCGCACGAGGCGCTCGACACCGAACGCGGTGTTGACGGAGACCTCGTTGGCGACCTCATGCGGCGTGCCCTGACGGATCGCGCCGCCGTTGCCGACGTACGGTCCCTCCGTGCCTTCGCGAACGACGACGAAATCGACATCGCCGGGCTTGGCCAGCGGGCTGGCGACACCGGGGAACAGCACCGTCGGGCGCAGGTTGACGTAGTGGTCGAGGCTGAAGCGCAGCTTGAGCAGCAGTCCGCGCTCGATGTTGGCGCCGACCAGGCGCGGGTCGCCCGGCACGCCGCCGACCGCGCCGAGCAGGATGGCGTCGTGCCCCTTGATCGCGTCGAGGTCGGCATCCGTCAAGACGTCCCCGGTCTCCAGGAAGCGGTTCGCTCCGAGGGAGAAGTGGGTGGTGTCGATGGTGACGTCGCTGCCGGCCGTTGCGGCATCGAGAACCTTGAGCGCCTCGGCAATGACCTCTGGGCCGATCCCATCGCCGGGAATGACAGCAAGTTTCACGACACGGGACATTGCACTCCTTGAGAATTGCGAGGGGGTGGGCCTTGCGGCACGACTGTCTCCAGCGTAGTACCGAGGCCCGCCCCGCTCGCGCTCGTCAGCGTGCTTTACGCAGGGTGGTCAGGCCGATGACCGCGGCGGCCAGCACCATGGCGGTGCCGATCCAGGCGGCGAGGCCGACACCGCTGTCGAACGCGAGTCGTGCCGACTCGATCAGTGCGGCGGCCGCGTCGGCCGGCAGCTGCCCGGCCACCGCGACTGCGCCGCCCAGCGTCTCACCTGCTGCCGCCTGCTGCACGTCACTCAGGCCCTGCGGCAGCTCGACGGCCGCGCGGTAGGAGGCCGTGAGGATCGTGCCGAGGATGGCGGTTCCGAGCACGGCGCCCAACTCGTAGGCGGTCTCAGAGACGGCGGATGCCGCACCGGCCTTGTCGGCTGGCACGTTCGTGAGGATCAGCTCGTTCGAGACCGTTTCGGCCGCACCGATGCCGAGGCCGAGGGCACTGAAGGTGATCGCGATGCCGAGGGCGGAGATCTGCCCGCCGCTCAGCGCGATCGCGGCGTAGCCACCGGCCGAGATCAGCAGCGCAGCGGGAATGAGGCGCGATGGCCGCACGCGCTTGGCGATCGGCACGACGGCGAGGCCGGCGATGATCATGATCACGAGCCCGGGCACCAGCACGAAGCCGGCATTCATCGGCGAGAGTCCGAGCACCAGCTGGAGGTGCTGCGAGACGAAGAACAGACCACCGACCAGCGCGACGACGCTGAGCAGGTTGATCAGCACCGCGCCGCTGAACGCGCCACGACGGAACAACTCCGGATCGAGCATCGGAGTCTCGAGGCGGTACTGACGGCGGACGAAGAGCACGCCGGCGACGACACCGAACAGGATCACGGCGACGCCGAGCACATCGAAGCCGCTCTCGGCGATGTGCTTGATACCGAAGACGATGGGCAGCATCGTGACGAGCGAGAGCAGGATGCTCGGGACGTCGATCTTGCCCGGGTGCGGGTCACGCGACTCGGGGACGAGCATCGGAACCAGGATCATGAGCGGCACGAGCAGGGGCACGGCGAGGAGGAACACGGAGCCCCACGAGAAGTTCTCGAGGAGCATTCCGCCGACGATCGGGCCGAGCGCGCTTCCGGCCGCGAATCCGCTGGCCCAGATGGCAACGGCGAGGCGGCGCTGGTCGCGGTCGGTGAACACCGAGCGCAGCAGCGAGAGTGTCGAGGGCATCAGCATGGCGCCGAAGAAGCCGAGCAGCGCGCGTGCGGCGATGAGCCACTCGATGCTCGGGGCGAATGCGGCGGCGACCGAGACGATGCCGAAACCGGCCGAACCGATCATCAGGAGCTTGCGACGTCCGATGCGGTCGCCGAGGCTGCCCATCGACACCAGCAGACCGGCCAGCATGAGCGGGTAGATGTCGATCATCCAGAGCAGCTGGGTGCCCGTGGGCTGGAGCGCCTCAGAGATGGCCGGCAGGGCGAAGTTCAGAACGGTGTTGTCGATCGAGATCAGCAACACGGGCAGCATGAGCACTGCGAGCGCGACCCATTGCCGTTTGCTGCGCGTCGACTGCACGGCAGTTGGCGCGGTGATGTTCACGGTGGGGGTTGACACGACTATCAGCTCTTTCAGTTCTGCGCGCTGGTGCGCACCGAGTACGACGGGACTCGACAACATTACCGTCCAGCCGGTACAGTAGTCAAATGCCTGCAGAGCCTCCTCGCTACGCTGGGCGTGTGAGCACTTCGCACCCCACCCGCGACCGCATCCTCGACGCCTTCGAGGCGCTGCTGATCGACGACGGCGAGAAAGCGGCCACGCTGGATGCCGTCGCGGCACTCGCCGGGGTCTCCAAGGGCGGTCTGCTCTATCACTTCGCCTCGAAAGACGCGCTCGTCGAGGGGCAGCTCGCCCGGATGACGGAACTCGGCACAACGGATGTTGAGAACATCAGGACCGCACCGGCCGGCTCCGTCGACTATCTGATCCGCACCTCGGTGAACGCCGGCACCCCGCTGGACCGCGCGATCATCGCAGCGGCCTGCCTCGCGCAGGGCAAGCACCCGGCCGCCAACGAGGCGCTCGCGGCGCTCCGCGTGCAGTGGCTGGCCGTCATCGAAGAGGCCGTCGGTGACCCAGACATCGCCGAGGCGATCCTCCTGGTCAGCGACGGCCTCTATTACAACTCCGCGCTCGCCGGCCCCGTCGCCGGCACCAGCATCGACCCGAGCTCGCCGGCATCCCTGGCCCAGATGGACCGGCTGCTCGCCGTGCTCGGGCGTCTGCTCAACTAGGACCTGTCCGACAAATAGACTGCTGCCCTAGCGATGCGGCGCCGTCGATCAATGCGACAGCGTGCCCTTGCTTCACTGGCTCCGCTGCGGCCCGCCAGAGTGACAACTCGAATACGCCCGCCGACTGAAAGGCACCAGCGCATGCGCGTCACCCCTCGTCTCTGGATCGGCCTGGCGATCTACGTCGGCTACGTCCTGGTCATCTACGTCTTCTCAAAACTCAGCGGGGTGGCGTACACCGACATCGGGACGTCCGCCGAGTTCACCTGGCGTGGAGCGGTACTCGACCTCGCCGTCGGCGCGGTACTGCTCGCCATCACCACGTGGCTCCTGGGGTGGTGGAAGCCCGCACTGTTCGAGCGGAAGCGGTCGCACCACAAGTGGCCGATCTTCGTCCCAGCGCTCATGCTCATTCTCGCCGTCGTGAACCTGTTCAACACCGACTGGTCACAGTTCGACGCGTCATTCCTCGTGTCCCTTCTCGCCCTCGGGCTCGCCGTCGGGTTCTGCGAAGAACTGATGTCACGAGGCCTCCTGCTGACAGCATTCCGCTCGCGCCTCCCCGAAGTATGGGTGTGGCTGCTCACCTCGATCCTCTTCGGTGGCATGCACTTGATCAACGCCGCACTCGGCGCTCCCCTCACGGGCACTCTCGGACAAGTGGTGATCGCCGCGATGACGGGTACGAGCTTCTACATCGTGCGGCGAGTCACGGGCTCTCTCATCTGGGCCATGGCGCTGCACGGAATCTGGGACATCTCCGCGTTCTCGGTCGGCTTTGCCCCGCTCGGCGCTGCCTGGACGGCCATCCTGGTTCCCGTCATCGGCATTCTTGCCGTCGCTGTCGTTCATTGGGTGATCAAGGGTACGGATGAGATGCCGATCGGAGCAACGACGGCCGCAGCACCCGCACGCCTTTAAGGGCCAGTCGGCTGGCGGCGAGTTGCATGCCTCACATCCGGCACAACCGCCCATACATCCGGCACAATCGCTCAGGGGGCGATGCCGGCGAGCGCCGGCTTGAACCCGAGGCGCGCGTTCTCGCAGCAGGCCGGCCTGCACACGTCGAACCAGGGGCCGAGCGCCGTCATTGCCGGCCGCTCCGCGACAGGCGTGCCATCGCGGCGTTCGAGCACGAGGTCGACGAGCCCGGAGACGTAGTCCCTGTTGGTGCCGGGTGTTGCAACCCTGATCATGCTCAGACCGCTCTGCTCGGCCGTTTCACGCGCCTCGTTGTCCAGATCCCACATGACCTCCATGTGGTCGCTGACGAAGCCGAGTGGCACAACGATGACGCGGCGGCGGCCGGCGGCCGGCAGCTCGGCGATCGCGTCGTTGATGTCCGGCTCCAGCCACGGTGTGCTCGGCGCCCCGGAGCGGGACTGGTACACCAGCTGCCACGGCACCGGCGCGAGCGGCTCCGCCGTGCTCGCACGTTCGGCCCTGCGCTGCTCGACGGCGAGCATGACGACCTCGGCGACGGCGTTGTGTTGAGCGGCGTATGCGCCACCGTGGCCGAAGTCGACGTCCCTGGGGCCGGAGCGCTCGGCATCCGCGGTGGGGATCGAATGCGTGGCAAACAGCACCTCGACGTCATCACTGAGGGCGGCCGCACCGAAGTCGGCCTCGCAAACGGTGATCGCCTCATCGACGCCATCAATGAACGGGGTCACGAAGCCGGGGTGATCGAAGAACTGCCGCACCTTGTCGATCGTGATGGTGCCGTGCGTTCCACTGGACTCCAGCGCCCCCCAGAGGTCTTCACGGTACTGCCGGCAGCTCGAGTACGAGGAGTAGGCACTGGTCGCGATGGCGATGAGCGAGCGGAAGCCACGGCTCTCAGCCTCCTCCAGCGCCTCGCCGAGGTACGGCGCCCAGTTGCGGTTGCCCCAGAGCACGGGAAGATCGATGCCGCGGCGCTCGAGTTCGGCCTCCAGCGCGGCCTTGAGCTGGCGGTTGTGATCGTTGATCGGGCTGACCCCGCCGAAGTGCCGGTAGTGCGTTGCGACCTCCTCGAGCCGCTCCTCGGGGATGCCGCGCCCTCGCGTCACATTGCGGAGGAACGGGATGACGTCATCCTGCCCCTCCGGCCCGCCGAAGCCCGCAAGCAGGATCGCGTCGTAGTGGGTCGGTGACGTCTCTTCGGTGTTGTGCATTGCGGCTCCATCGTTCACTGCGGAATTTTATCTAGCTTGGCTAGTAATTAACGTAACATGCTGTGTGGGGCTCAAACACCCCGGAGCGGAGGCTGCGATGAACGAGCACAGAACCGTCGAGAACGGAACCGTCGAGCCCAGGACCGTGCTGGTCACGGGCGCGACCGGGTACATCGGCGGCCGGCTGGTGCCCAGACTCCTCGACGACGGCCACCGGGTGCGGGTGCTCGCCCGCTCGGCGAGCAAGCTGAGGGACGTGCCGTGGCACGATCGTGTCGAGGTGGTCGAGGGTGATCTGCTGGATCGCGGGGCCGTCGCGGCGGCCTGTGACGGCATCGACGTCGTCGTCTACCTCGTTCACTCGCTCTCGGCCAGCGGCTCCTTCGAGGAGATCGAGCTGCAGACGGCGCGAAACCTCGCGGATGCGGCGCTCGCCTCCGGTGTTCGCCGCATCATCTACCTGGGTGGCCTCCATCCGGATGCGGAGGAACTCAGCCGCCACCTGCGCTCACGGGCGGCGGTCGGTGAACTCTTCCTCGGATCCGGGGTGCCGACGATCGCGCTGCAGGCCGGCATCGTGATCGGTTCGGGTTCCGCATCGTTCGAGATGATCAGACACCTCACCGAGGTCCTGCCGTACATGCCGGCCCCGCGCTGGGTGCGCAATCGCGTGCAGCCCATCGCGGTGCGCGACGTGCTGCACTACCTGCTCGGCGCGGTGAGCACGGCCGGAGACGTCAACAGGACCTTCGACATCGGCGGGCCCGACATCCTGCGCTACGGCCAGATGATGAACGGCTACGCGCTCGAGGCGGGGCTGCCGCAGCGGCCGATCGCACCGCTGCCCGTGTTGACACCGTGGCTCGCCTCACAGTGGGTCAACCTGGTGACGCCGATCCCCCGCAGGCTCGCCGTGCCGATCATCGAGTCGCTGCAGTACGACTGCGTTGTGCGCGAACACGACATCGACGCGGTGATCCCGCCCCCCGATGGCGGCCTGACCGGGTACCGTGCGGCGGTGCGCCTCGCCCTGGCCAGGATGAAGGATGGAGCGGTCGAGACGTCCTGGCACGGCGCGAGCCTGCGAGACGCACCCGCCGATGCGCTCCCGAGCGATCCGGACTGGGCCGGGCACACGGTCTTCGTCGATGAGAGGACGCGCTCGACTCGGGCGGAGCTCAGCGATCTCTGGGCCGTGACCGAGGGCATCGGCGGGGAGAACGGCTGGTACTCGCTCCCGCTGGCGTGGGCGGTGCGCGGCTGGCTCGACAAGCTGGTCGGTGGTGTGGGCCTCAGCCGGGGGCGCAGGCACACCGCCACGCTGCACACGGGTGACGCCCTCGACGTCTGGCGCGTGGAGGACATCGAGCGGGGCGCACGCCTGCGCTTGCGCGCGGAGATGCGGGTGCCGGGGCGGGCGTGGCTCGAATTGGAGACCAGGGATGCCGGGACTCATCGCGTGTACCGGCAGCGCGCGATCTACTTTCCGCACGGGCTGGCCGGACGGCTCTACTGGTACGTGCTCGTGCCGTTCCACGGCGTGATCTTCAACGGCATGGCGAACCGCATCGTGCTGGAGGCGGAGGCTCGCACCGCAGACGCGAAAGCGGCCAGGGAACACGGCGGCCAGGGAACACCGAGTTCCCTGGCCGCCCGTGGCTGAGGCCGTGCGCGCTCGCTAGGCGAGTGCCTCCGCGACCTCGCTGATGGCGACGGGGGTGCGCACTCCCGTGCGGCGGTCCCATATCTCGACGAGGCCCTCCGCGACACCGCGGCCGGCGATCACGATCGTCGGCACGCCGATGAGCTCCGCGTCACCGAACTTGACGCCGGGCGAGACCTTGGGGCGGTCGTCGAAGAGCACGTCCTTGCCCGCGGCTTCGAGAGCGGCGGCAACGGTTTCCGCCGCCTCGAACACGGCCGCGTCGCGGCCGGTCGCCACGACGTGCACGTCGAACGGCGCGACGGACGGCGGCCAGATCAGACCGTTCGCGTCGTTGTTGAGCTCGGCGATGATCGCGAGGATGCGGGTGACGCCGATGCCGTACGAGCCCATCGTCACGGTGACGAGCTTGCCGTTCTCGTCGAGCACCTTGAGGCCGAGCGCCTCGGCGTACTTGCGTCCGAGCTGGAAGACGTGGCCGATCTCCATTCCACGGGCCAGCTCCACCGGGCCGGAGCCGTCGGGTGCGGGATCGCCGGCGAGAACCTCGGCGGCCTCGACGGTGCCGTCGGCCGTGAAGTCACGCCCGGTGACGAGGCCGAAGACGTGGTGGCCGTGCTCGTTCGCTCCGGTGATCCACTCGGTTCCGGAGACGACGCGGGGGTCGAGCAGGTAGCGGATGCCGGTGCTGCTCAGCGTCTCCTCCGTTCCCTCCTGAACGGCGGCGCCGAGCACGGGGCCGGCTGCGGACCACGGGCCGATGTAGCCCTTGACCAGGCCGGGGTGGGCCTTGAAGTCGTCCTCGTTGGCCGGCTCGACCTCGGCCGGGGAGAACGCGGCCTCCGCGCGCTTCTGATCGACCTCGCGGTTGCCCGGCAGGCCGACGACGACGAGCTCGCGGCGTCCGTCCGGGTAGCGGAGGGCCAGCACGACGTTCTTCAGCGTGTCGGCGGCCGTCCACGTCCGGCCGTCCGGGCGCGGGTGGTTCAGGTTGGCCGCGTCGACGAGGGTCTGGATGGTGGCCGTGTCGGGCGTCGGCAGCACCTCGGCCGGAGCGAAGCCGTCGAAGGGGATCGCCTCGGGAACCACGGTCGTGAACGCCTCGACGTTGGCCGCGTAGCCGCCGGCCGAGCGCACGAAGGTGTCCTCACCGATCGGGGTCGGGTGCAGGAACTCCTCGCTCTTGGAGCCACCCATCGCCCCGGCATCCGCCTTGACGATGACGTACTCGAGGCCGAGGCGCGTGAAGATGCGCTCGTAGGCGTCACGCTGGGCCTGGTAGCTGGCGTCGAGGCCGGCATCCGTGTAGTCGAAGGAGTACGCGTCCTTCATGGTGAACTCGCGGCCGCGCAGCAGGCCGGCACGGGGGCGTGCCTCGTCACGGTACTTGTCCTGGATCTGGTAGATCGAGAGCGGCAGGTCTTTGTAGGAGTTGTAGAGATCCTTCACGAGCAGCGTGAAGACCTCTTCATGGGTGGGGGCGAGCAGGTAGTCGGCGCCCTTACGGTCCTTCAGGCGGAACAGGCCGTCGCCGTACTCCTCCCAGCGGCCGGTGATCTCGTACGGCTCACGCGGCAGCAGCGCGGGGAAGTGCACCTCGTGCGCTCCGGCGTTGTGCATCTCGTCGCGCACGATGCGCTCGATCTTCTCCTTGACGCGCAGGCCGAGCGGCAGCCACGCGAACACTCCTGGGGCTTGACGGCGAATGTAGCCGGCCCGCACGAGCAGGCGGTGGCTGGTGACCTCGGCATCGGAGGGGTCTTCGCGCAACGTTCGGAGGAAGTAGTTCGACAGGCGTGTAATCACCCTCCCTACTTTACCGGCGCGCCTCTAGGCTGAGCGCATGCCGACCCGCCGCCCGCACGTCACCGCTTCAGCGGCGCAGACGGAGCTGGCCGCGACGCTCGCCGAGCTGCGCATCTCGCTCGAGCTTCCCGGCGATTTCCCTGAGGATGCCGTGGCAGAGGCCGTCCGGGCGGCGGCGCACCTCGAGCTTCCGCAGCACGACCTCACCGACGTCGAGTTCGTGACGATCGACCCGCCGACCGCGACGGATCTGGACCAGGCGATGCACATCGAGGCGCTGCAGGGGCCGGCCGGCGGCTTCCGGGTTCGCTACGCGATCGCCGACGTTCCCGCGCTCGTCTCCCCCGGCGGCGCGGTCGACCGGGAGGCGCGAGTGCGCGGTCAGACGCTCTACGCAGCAGACGGCCGCATTCCGCTGCATCCGCCCGCCATCGGCGATGGGGCGGGCTCGCTGCTGCCGGATGCGCTGCGCAGCGCGTACGTCTGGGATTTCACGCTCGCCGCGGACGCGGCCGTGCGGAGCGCGACCGTGCAGAGAGCGCGGATCCGTTCTCGTGCCCGGCTGAGCTACGCCGAAGCACAGCGCTCGATCGACGACGGCACAGCGAGCGGGCCGCTCGCCCTGCTGAAGCCCGTCGGACTGGCGCGGATCGAGTTGGAGCGGCGCCGGGGCGGCGCCAGCCTCAACTCCCCGGACGAGGAGATCGTGCTCGGCCCTGACGGCTACACGTTGCGGCGCCGCGAACCGCTGCCCGTCGAGGACTGGAACGCCCAGCTCTCGCTGATGACCGGAATGGCGGCCGCCGGCATCATGATCGCCGGCGGCGTCGGGATCCTGCGCACGATGCCGACGCCGAGCGAGGACGAGTTCGCGAGCTTCCGTCGGCAGACGATCGCACTCGGCCTGCCGTGGCCGGAAACCCAACCGTATGGCGAGTACCTGCGCGCCCTCGATCGACAGAACCCCGCGGCTCTGGCCGTGCTGCAGGCCGCCACCAGCTTGTTCCGCGGGGCGGGCTACGTGGCGTTCGACACGGCGGCAGGACTGCCGGCCCCGCGCGACACCATTCAGTCGGCGATCGCGGCGCCCTACGCGCACACGACGGCACCGCTCCGGCGGCTCGTCGACCGTTGGAGCCTCGTCATCTGCGCGGCACTCTGCGCCGGCGACGCCGTTCCGGAGTGGGCCAGGCACGGTCTCACGGAACTCCCCTCCATCATGGCGGCGAGCGCCAGACGCGCGTCCGAGCTCGACGCCGCGTCGGTCAACCGTGTCGAGGCCGCGCTGCTCAGCGACGACGTCGGTCGACGCTTCGAGGCCACTGTGCTCTCGCTGCGCGGCGAATCCGCGCGGGTACAGCTCGCCTCGCCTGCGGTGACGGCGGAGTGCCATGCGCCTCGGCATCCATCGCCCGGTTCCCGGGTGAGCGTGCTGCTGCTCGCCGCCGACATCGCCAGCGGCAGCGTGCGCTTCGAGGTGGTTGAGCAGCCGGCACGCTGATGTCTGTTTTCCGCTACCGAGCGGTGCGCGCGCATGTCAGTCTTGGTGCATGACGCAACGAACGGACGACGCAGCCACCGCGCTCTTCACGGAGCGCTACCGCGCCATGAGCTCGCGCGATGCCCGCTTTGACGGCCAGTTCATCACCGGCGTGCACTCGACCGGCATCTACTGCCGGCCGAGCTGCCCGGCCACGACGCCGAAGCCGGGCAACGTCTCGTTCTACCTGACCGCCGCCGCCGCACACGAGGCCGGGCTGCGTGCCTGCAAACGGTGCCTGCCGGACGCCGTGCCGGGCTCGCCGGAGTGGAATGTGCGCGACGACCTCGCGGCCAGGGCGATGCGACTCATCGTGGACGGCGAGGTGGAGCGCACGGGCGTTCCCGGTCTCTCCGCCCGCCTCGGCTACACGCCCAGACACCTGACCCGGGTGTTGCAGGCCGAACTCGGCGCCGGCCCGCTGGCGCTCGCCAGAGCGCAACGCGCACAGACGGCCCGCGAGTTGCTCGTGA
Source organism: Leifsonia sp. Root4 (assembly GCF_001425085.1). Classification (GTDB taxonomy): domain Bacteria; phylum Actinomycetota; class Actinomycetes; order Actinomycetales; family Microbacteriaceae; genus Microterricola. The sequence continues at coordinate 128,523 of NZ_LMDN01000001.1, forward strand.
ACACCGAGCTGCCCATCAGCGACATCGCCTTCGCCGCCGGATTCGGCAGCGTGCGCCAGTTCAACGAGACGGTCGCGGCGGTGTACCAGCAGACGCCGTCTGCGCTGCGGCAGCGCGGTGCAGCACGGCGGGCGCGGCACGCTGTCACCCCGCTCGCCGCGGCCGAACAGGGCACGGCCGTCTCGCTGCGGCTGCCGGCCCGCGCACCGTTCGACGGTGCTGGCGTGCTCGGCTTCCTGGGCGTGCGCGCCGTCGCCGGGGTCGAGAGCTTCACCGACGGCGTCTACCGCCGTGCCGTGCGGCTGCCGGCCGGCGTCGCGACGATCAGCCTGCGCATGGATGGCACCGCCGCCGCCCCCGTGATCGCCTGCGACGCGACCCTCGACGAGCTCAGCGATCTGGCACCGCTCGTCACGCGCGTGCGCCGCCTGCTCGACCTCGACGCGGATGCCGATGCGATCGACTCCGCGCTCGCCGCCGACCCAGCGCTCGCCCCCGCCGTCGCAGCCGTTCCCGGAATCCGGGTGCCAGGCAGCATGAGCCCGGAGGAGACGCTGTTCCGGGCACTCATCGGGCAGCAGATCTCTGTCGCCGCGGCCCGCACGACGCTCGGCCGCCTGGCGGCCGCCCTCGGCGACCGGCTGCCCGAGCCGCGGGGCGGCTGGCTGCTGTTCCCGACGGCCGAGCAGATCGCGGTAGGCGGGCGTGCCGTGCTGCGCGGCCCGGCGGCCCGCATCGACACGATCATGCGGGTGGCGGAGGCGCTGGCATCCGGAGAACTGCACCTCGACGTCGGCGAGAGCACGGAGGAGCTCACCGCTCGACTCACCGCGCTGCCCGGGATCGGCCCGTGGACCGCCGGCTACGTCGCGATGCGCGTGCTCGGCAGCCCCGATGTGCTGCTGACGAGCGATCTCGCGATTCGGCAGGGCGCTGGCAGGCTGGGACTCCCGGGCGACGCGAGGGCGCTTGCCGCTCACGGCGCGGCGTGGGCGCCGTGGCGCAGCTACGCCGGCATGCACCTGTGGAGGGCGCTCGCGGGCTGAGCGAGTGGAGCCGCCCGGGCCGAGGGCCGCCGCTAGTATGGCCCCATGGCTGTGACCGACGAAGCGATTCTCAAGATCAAGGACATGATCGTCTCCGGCGCACTCCACCCCGGCGATCGCCTGCCGCCGGAGAAGGAACTCAGCGAGGAGCTCGGCCTCTCCCGCAGCTCGCTGCGCGAGGCGGTCAAGGCACTCGAGGTGATCCGGGTGCTCGACGTGCGGCGCGGCGATGGCACCTACGTCACCAGCCTGGAGCCGGCTCTGCTGCTCGAGGCCATGTCATTCGTCGTCGATCTGCACGGCGACACGTCCATTCTGGAGATCTTCGCCGTGCGGCGGATCCTCGAGCCGGCCGCGACCGCGCTGGCCGCGGACTCGATCGACGAGGACACGATCGCCGAGCTCACAGCGCTCATCGCCGACGTCGACGGCTCCACCTCGGTGGAGGGCCTCGTCGAACACGATCTGGAGTTTCACCGGCGGATCGTGGCCGCGGCAGGCAACAGCTACCTCTCCAGCCTGATCGATTCGCTCTCCAGCCACACCGTGCGCGCCCGCATCTGGCGCGGCATCACGCAGGAGAACGCCGTCGAGCGAACCCTGCACGAACATGCGGCGATCGTCACGGCGCTCGCCCAGGGCGATGCCAAACTCGCCAGCGCGCTCACCGTCGTGCACATCAGCGGGATCGAGCACTGGCTGCGCGAGGCCCTCTGAGCCCCGGATACATCTGATGCCTGACGGTGTCGATGGTCACATTGCGGGTTCTTCTGGCATCCTTGTCTGAATACATCGGACGAATGGAGCCCAGAACACATGATCGTCGCACTGCACTCTGAGATCCGGGCCGGGGCCGTCGACGGCTACCGCGCCGCGCACCTCACCATTCCAGAGGAACTCGTGGCGAGCTTCGATCGCTTCGGCATCCACGATTGGACGATCTGGCGTTCCGGCCACCGACTGTTCCACCTGGTCGACTGCGACGACTTCGACGCCGCCCTCGCGGCCCTCGACGCGGACCCGGCGAATGAGCGCTGGCAAGGCGACATCGGTCGTTACGTCGAGCTGTTCCGCGGCGCGGACGGCGAGGAGGGATTCAGCCCGCTCGAGCAGGTCTGGGCGCTCAGCGCCCAGAAGAACAGTGCACAGAAGAACAGTGCCCAGAAGAACAGCGCCCAGAAATCAGGCGCCTGATGGGGGTCATCGACTCACACGTTCATGTCTGGGACACGCAGCGATTCGATTACCCGTGGCTGGCCGGACTGCCCGCGCTGAACGCACCGATGCTGCCCGGCGACGTCGACCGCGCGGGCGGACGCGTCAGCGGGATGGTCTTCGTCCAGGCCGATTGCGCTGCGGAGAGTTCGCTGGATGAGGCCCGCTGGGTCAGCGGCGCGGAGTGGCCGGAGCTCCTGGGCATCGTGGCAGCGGCGAATCTGCACGACGAGGCCGGCCTGCCACGCCATCTCGACGCGCTCGTCGAGATTCCGGGCGTCGTCGGCATCCGTCACCTGCTGCAGGGCGAACCGGATGCCGTCTTCGACAGCCCGGCCCTGCGGAACGGGCTCGGCCTGCTTGCGGCACGCGGGTTGAGTTTCGACGCCTGTGTGCGGCACGATCAACTGCCCCGGCTCGTCACGCTGCTGCGCGGCCTGCCGCAGCTCAGGGTCGTGCTCGACCACCTCGGCAAGCCGCCGATCGATGAGGGCATCGACAGTGGCGCCGGCCGGGCGTGGGCTGAGGCCATCGGACATCTCGCCGCGCTGGACTCCGTCACGGTCAAGCTCTCCGGCCTCACCGCTGAGACGCGCGATGCCGCGGCGCTCGACCGCAACGCCGGCGCATTCATCCGGCACGCCGTCGAGAGCTTCGGCGCCGACCGGGCCATGATCGGCAGCGACTGGCCGGTGAGCGCACTGCTCGGGTCGGGTGGAACGCTCGAGGCCTGGCTCAGACGCGTGCACGAGGCCACCGGCGCGTCGGCCGCCGAGCGCGCCGCAATCGAGGGCGCGAGCGCGCAGTCGTTCTACCGCCTTCCAGCCACCGCCGGCTAAGACGGCGCCCGGCTTGCCGGAGCCGGACGACTACGGCGTCGGTGATTCAGGCCCAGGTTACTCAGGCCGCGCTCAGGCCGCCTCGAGGGCGGCCCAGAGCTCCTCCGGAATGGGCGCGGACGCCCGGAGCAGGTTCTCGCGAACCGCCTCGGCACGCGAGGTGCCGACGACGACCGTCGCGACGGCCGGGTGCCGTGCGGGGAACTGCAGCGCGGCGGCAGGCAGCTCGACGCCGAACTCGGCGCACACGGCGGCGAGCCTCCTGGCGCGCTCGAGAACCTCGGCGGGCACAGCTGTGTAGTTGTAGCTGGCGTCGGCTGCCGGCGTGTTTGTGGCGAGCAGGCCAGAGTTGAACACGGCGGCGTCGACGACGCGGACGCCGTTCTCGAGGCACGCGGGCAGCAGTTCCTCGGCGGCGGGCTGCTCGAGCAGCGTGTAACGACCGGCGATCATGACGAGGTCGATGTCTGCCTCGAGCACGGCGCGGGTGGCGACGGCCGCATCGTTCACGCCGATGCCGATCGCGCGCACGAGACCCTCCTCGCGGAGGTGGGCGAGCGCGGGCAGCCCCTCGGAGAGCCCCCGCTCGAGGTCGTAGCCGTCCGGGTCGTGCAGGTACAGGATGTCGATGTGGTCCAGCCCCATGCGCTCGAGGGAGTCCTCAAGGCTGCGGCGCACGCCGGCCTCGCTCGGGTCGTAGACCCGCATCAGATCGTTGGGCACCGCGAAGGCGTGCTCGTGGTCGGTCCCGCCGGAGAAGTCGGGGTTCGGAACGAGCAGACGCCCCACCTTGGTCGAGACGATGAACTCATCGCGCGGCTTCTCGCGGAGGAACGCGCCGAGCCGGCGCTCCGAGAGCCCGAGACCGTAGTGCGGGGCGGTGTCGAAGTAGCGGATGCCGCCATCCCACGCCGCGTCCAACGTCGCCCGCGCCGTGGCGTCATCCACGCTCCGGTAGAGGTTGCCGATGGAGGCCGCACCGAATCCGAGCGGGCCGAAGGCGAGTTCGCTCACGCGCTGACCTTACGGCCGCTGTGCGAGCCGGTCCAACTGAACTCGGTGATCGAGGACGCGTGCATCTCGGCGCCGGCGCCGGGGGCCAGCGGGGCACGGTAGTTGCCGTTGTCGATCACGACGGGGGTCACGAAGTGCTCGTGCAGGTGGTCGACGAACTCGATCACCCGGCCGTCCTTGCTGCCGGAGACGGCGATGAAGTCGAACATGCTGAGGTGCTGCACGGCCTCGCAGAGGCCGACGCCGCCGGCGTGCGGGCAGACGGGAACGCCGAACTTGGCGGCGAGCAGCAGGTTCGCGATGTTCTCGTTCACGCCGCCGACGCGCGCCGCGTCGATCTGCATGAAGCCGATGGCATCCGCCTGCAGCAGCTGCTTGAAGATGATGCGGTTCTGGGCGTGCTCTCCGGTGGCGACCGGGATCGGCGCGATGCCGCGGGCGATCGCCGCGTGGCCGAGCACGTCGTCGGGGCTGGTGGGCTCTTCGACCCAGGTGATGTCGAAGCGCTCGAGCGCCTTGACCCAGGCGATGGCGTCGGCGACATCCCAGCGCTGGTTCGCGTCGATCGCGATGGGGAAGCCCTCTCCGCAGGTCTCGCGGGCGATCCGCAGGCGGCGGATGTCGTCGTCGAGGTCGGCGCCGACCTTCAGTTTGATCTGGGTGAAGCCGTCGGCGATCGCCTCGCGGCAGAGCCGCGCGAGCTTCTCGTCGGAGTAGCCGAGCCAGCCGGGGCTGGTCGTGTAGCCCGGGTAGCCCTCGGCGAGCAGCCGCGCCTCGCGCTCGGCGCGGCCCGGCTCGGCCGCCCGGAGGATCTCCAGCGCCTCCTCCGGCGTCAGTGCGTCGCTGAGGTAGCGGAAGTCGACGAGCGAGACGATCTCTTCTGGACTGAGCGACGCGAGGAGCTGCCACAGCGGCTTGCCCTCGCGCTTGGCGCGGAGATCCCAGAGTGCATTGATCACGGCACCGATGGCCATGTGCATGACGCCCTTCTCCGGGCCGAGCCAGCGCAGCTGGGAGTCGTGCATGAAGAGACGAGAGGTCGCACCCATGTCGCCGAGGAGCTCCTCGACGTTGCGTCCGAGGAGGTGCCCGGCGAGCGTGTCGATCGCGGCGACCTCGACATCGTTGCCACGGCCGATCGTGAAGACGAATCCGTGCCCTTCGAGGCCGTCTTCGGCATCCGTGCGGATGACGAGGTAGGCCGCCGAGTAGTCGGGGTCCGGGTTCATGGCATCGGAGCCATCCAGCTGGAGTGACGTCGGAAAACGGACGTCGCTGGTGTCGACACTGGTGATGATGCTCATGGAAACCTTCCCTTGGGGTCAAGTGACTATAAACATCCGATCTTTAGCTTGTCAATCGAGCGCCTTTCGGAAACAATGGGGACAGCAGCGTCGCGAGTGCGCGCAAGAGTTCTGATGATTGGAAGTAGTTCAATGAGATTTGCCCGCCTGGGAGCCGTCGGTCGTGAGACGCCCGTCCTTGTCGACGGCGAGGTCAACTACGACCTCAGCGGCATCACGCGTGATATCGACGGCGAATTCTTTGAGTCCGACGGCCCGGCCCGCGCCGCCGCCGCCGTGGCCGCCGGTGAGCTTCCCGTGTTCGAGGCCGACGGCATCCGTGTCGGTGCGGCGATCGCCCGCCCCAGCGCGGTCATCTGCGTCGGCATGAACTACGCCGCGCACGCCGCCGAGTCCGGCTCGGCGCCGCCGGAGAACCTCGTCATGTTCCTCAAGACGCCGAACACCGTCGCGGGCCCCTTCGACACCGTCTCCATTCCCCGCGGCAGCACCAAGACCGACTGGGAGGTCGAGCTCGGCATCGTGATCGGCGCCCGCGCGAGCTACCTCGACTCGCCGGAGGACAGCATCAGGCACATCGCCGGCTTCGTCGTCGCCAACGACCTGTCAGAGCGCGAGTTCCAGCTCGCGGTGTCCGGCGGCCAGTGGAGCAAGGGCAAGTGCTCCCCCGGCTTCAACCCCACCGGCCCCGTCGTCGTCACGCCCGACGAGGTCGACTACGCCAATCTGCGCCTGCGCAGCTGGGTCAACGGCGAGCCGCGCCAGGATTCCTCAACCGCCGACCTCATCTTCAACGTCGACTACATCGTCTGGCACCTCAGCCAGTTCCTCACCCTCGAGCCCGGCGACCTCGTGCTCACGGGAACCCCGGAGGGCGTCGCGCTCTCCGGCCGCTTCCCCTACCTCGGCGCCGGCGACGTCGTCGAGGTTGAGATCGAGGGACTCGGCCGCCAGCGACAGGAATTCGTGCAGGCCTGACCGCCCGCACCGAGAGGAATCACCGACATGACATCTGAGACCACCACCCAGCCTGAGCTCGCCGGCCTCGTCGCCATCGTCACCGGCGGAGCCTCCGGCATCGGCGCGGCCATCGCGACACGCCTCGCCGGCCAGGGCGCCCGGGTCGCCGTCTTCGACCTCAACCCGGATGCCGCGGACAAGGCGCACTTCGCCGTGCCCGTCGACGTCTCCGACGACACCAGCGTGCGCGCCGGCGTCGCCGCCGTTGCCGAACGCTTCGGTCGCATCGACATCGTCATCAACAACGCCGGCATCGGAGCGCAGGGCACGATCGAGGCCAACGGCGACGAGGAGTGGCACCGCGTCTACGACATCAACGTGCTCGGGCTCGTGCGTGTCTCCCGGGCCGCGCTGCCCTGGCTGCGCCGGTCGCCGGCTGCCGCGATCGTCAACACCTGCTCCATCGCCGCGACCGCCGGCCTGCCGGAGCGCGCCCTCTACAGCGCAACCAAGGGCGCCGTGCTCTCGCTCAGCCAGGCCATGGCCGCCGACCACCTGCGCGAGGGCATCCGCGTCAACACGGTGAACCCCGGCACCGCAGACACCCCCTGGGTGCAGCGCCTGCTCGGCACCGCAGCCGACCCGGCAGCGGAACGTGCAGCGCTCGAGGCGCGTCAGCCGCACGGCCGCCTCGTCTCGGCCGACGAGGTCGCCGCGGCCGTCGCCTACCTCGCGAGCCCGCTCGCCGGATCGACCACCGGCACCTCGATCGCCGTCGACGGCGGCATGCAGGGCCTCCGCCTCCGCCCGATCGCGTAGCACGACGCGCAGCGTCGCGAAAGGCGGCAGCGCCTTCCATGGAAGCCTGCAGAACCGTCACCGCTGCTGGTGCGGTCATGCGAAGCGTCGGGGCCGCCATTCGCGTCGGCCCCGACGCTTCGGCATCTCCTGCGCGGGATATCTGTGTGTATCAGGCAATGTATTCCGAGATCTGCTGGTGAATAGATACAAGATAAATTGGGCGATGGCCGATAGCGTAGAGAAGTGAAGTTTGCGCATCTCAGAGTCGAAGGCCAGTCCACCCCGCGTCTCGCGGTCACCATCGGCGGCGGAGCGCTCTTCCTCGACGAGGTGATGGACGAGGCCCCCGTCGATCTGCAGGAGCTGATCGAGCGCGGAGCGCCGGGCCTGGCCCATGTTCGAGCCGTCGTCGACCAGGCCGTCGCGCAGCGCGTCTCGCTCACGCCGACCGACGAGCTCCGGCACGCATCGGCAGTGCTCCGTCCCCCGCACATCCTCGCGGTCGGCGCCAACTATGCCGCACACGCGAGCGAGCTCAAACTACGCAGCGAAAGCGCCATGACCGTCTTCTCGCTGTGGCCGAATTCGCTCACCGCTCACGAGGCCACGACGACCTGGCCGGGCGACATCACCCAGCAGGTCGACTACGAGGCGGAGCTCGGCGTCATCATCGGCAAGCCGGCCCACAATGTCTCGGTGCGTGACGCGCTCGACTACGTCTGGGGCTACACCGTCGTCAACGACATCACAGCGCGCGATCTGCAGTTCAGCGAGGCGCAGTGGTCCCGGTGCAAGTCCTTTGACGGCTTCACCCCGACCGGGCCCGTCGTCGTGACGGCCGACGAGGTGCCGGACCCGCAGGACCTCTGGCTGACGACCAACGTCGATGGCCGCGTCCTGCAGGACGCCTCGAGCGGCGAGATGGTGCGCACGGTCGCCGAGATCATCGCCTACCTCTCGCGATCGGCGACGATCCCGGCCGGAACACTCATCTCGACGGGCAGCCCGGGCGGAGCAGGCTACTCCCGTACCCCTCCGGTCTTCCTCCGCGACGGATCAACCGTCACCGTCTCGATCGGCGGCATCGGTTACCTGACCACGCACTGCCGCGTCATCTGATTTCGACAGGCTCAATCAGCGGGGAGCAGCTCAATCAGCGGGAAGTAGCTCAATCAGCGGGGAGCAGCTCAATCAGCGGGGCTGCGGGAACCCCGCTGGTCGAGTAGGCCGTCCACGGCCGTATCGAGACCAAGGCCCCGCGAATGCCCCTGCCCGCGAGATCTCGACACGCTCGTTCCTCGCTACTCAATCAGCGGACTGATCACTCAGCGGGGGCGGCCGACAGCGGAAAGGCTCGGCCCGCGGGTTGTCCCGCGGGCCGAGCCTTTCTCGCTCTGAGTTACTCGGAGGGCTCGCCCTGCAGATCGGTCACCGCGACGGTGGCAGCGGCGTCCATGCCGGAGAGCTTGCTCGGCTGCAGCTGTTCCGTCACCTCATCGCGGGTCATCAGGCCGGCCGCGACGACGAGGTCGGCGACGGGGTGGCCGGTGCTGAGCGCGACCTTGGCGATCTTCGCTGCCTCGGTGTATCCGATGAACGGGATGAGCGCGGTGATCACACCGACGCTGGAGGCGACCATCGCCTCGAGGCGGTCCTCGTTGGCGGTGATGCCGTCGACGCAGTTCACGCGCAGCGTCCAGCATGCCTGCGTCATCCACGCCAGGCCCTGGAACAGCGAGTGCGCGATGACAGGCTCGAAGGCGTTCAGCTGCAGCTGCCCGGCCTCCGCGGCCATGGTGACCGTGACGTCGTTGCCGGCGATCGCGTAGGCGACCTGAGAGACGGCCTCTGGGATGACGGGGTTGACCTTGCCAGGCATGATGCTCGAGCCGGCCTGCATGGGCGGCAGGTTGATCTCACCGAATCCGGCCTGCGGGCCGGAGGAGAGCAGGCGCAGGTCGTTGCAGATCTTGGAGAGTTTGATCGCGCTGCGCTTGAGCGATCCGCTGAAGGACATGAAGGCGCCGGCGTCGCTCGTCGACTCGATCAGGTCGGGGGCGCTCTCGATCTTGAGCCCGGTGATCTCGCTGAGGTGGCGCACGGCGGCGGCGGCGTAGCCCGGGTCGGCCGTGATGCCGGTTCCGATGGCCGTCGCGCCCAGGTTGACCTCGGCCAGCAGCCAGAGCGTCTCGGTGAGTCGGTCGTAGTCCTCGCCCAGCGTCGTCGCGTAGCCGTGGAACTCCTGGCCGAGTGTCATCGGCACGGCATCCTGCAGCTGGGTGCGGCCGACCTTCAGGATGTTGTGGAACTCGACGCCCTTCTTCGCGAACGAGTCCTGCAGCAGGCGGAGCTCGGCCAGCAGGTGGCGCAGCGAGAAGGCGAGGCCGACCTTGATGGCGGTCGGGTAGGTGTCGTTGGTCGACTGGCTGCGGTTGACGTCATCGATGGGGTGCAGGATGTCGTAGCGCCCCTTCTCGTAGCCGGCGAGCTCGAGCGCGAGGTTGGTGATGACCTCGTTGGCGTTCATGTTGGTCGAGGTTCCGGCCCCGCCCTGAATGACACCGACGACGAACTCCTCGTGGCGGGCACCCTGGATGATCCGCGTGCAGGCCGCGTCGATCCAGCGGCCCTTCTCCGCGGTGAGCGCGCCGACCTCGACGTTGGCACGGGCGCAGGCCTGCTTGACCTGGGCGAGCGCACGCACGAGGTCGGGGTAGACCGAGATCGGTCGCTTGGCGATGGGGAAGTTGTCGAGTGCGCGCTTCGTGTGCACACCCCAGTACGCGTCTTCGGGAACCTCGACGGTTCCGAGCGAGTCGCTCTCCAGGCGGAATCCGGGGCTTGCCTGCATGAGTGGCTCTTCCTGTGTTGCCGCGCGAGCGATGCCAGTGGCACCCTCCGCGAACGTTGTTGACGTGCTGCTGGGCGTGCTAATCGACACGAACGGCTCCATTGCCTCGAGGTGGTGCGAGCCTGCGGCTCTCAGTTACCCCTCAAGCCTATCGCGAGAGCCGTGCACGATTCCGGGCACCGGCCGCAGAAAACGGCGCAGAAACGCCGTATGGCGCAACACTGTGCATGTTGCGCCACACGGCGGTCGAAATATTCGGCGGCGGTGCCGCCGCGGCGTCAGAAGCTGCCGAAGGGCAGGAACGCGAACGGAAGCATCACGATACCGAAGAGCAGGGCGCCCAGGCCGATGAGCACAGAGCCCGCGAGGAGCGCGCCGTTCAGCACGACGCCCCAGATCGCCATGGTGCGGCTGCTCGGTTCCCGCTTGAGCGCGAGGATGCCGAAGACGAGGCCGGCGACGGGCAGGAAGAAGGTCCAGCCGGCGACGATCGAGACGACACCGAGCACGAGGCTCGAGATGCTCATCCACTGCTTCTCAGCCGCCGATGCTGGCGCGGCTGCCGGAGCGGGAGCCGCGAATGGCTGGCCGCTGTTCGTGCCTTCGGCTGCCGGCGCGGTGGGCGCTGGCTCGGCGGGAGCCGACGGAACAACGGGGATGGTGGCGGACATGAGTGGTCTCCTTCGTAAGCGGTGTGTGTGTGTGTGCCCGTTTCGAGCACATCAATAACGTTACGGAGCTTCCGTTCAGCGAACTATGGGGATATCCCCCGGAATGGCCGGTGGGGCCTCCGCCGTAGCGAAGACCCCACCGATCCGTCGTGACTGCCAGCTAGGGGCGAGGTTCCGCGACCTCGTCACGTCCGGCTGCGTCGAGACCGGCTCCGTCGACTCCGTCGCCGGCGAGCAGCTCCTCCTCAACCGCTCCGCCGTAGCCCTCGGCCTCCGGGTCGCCGTGCAGCCCGCCGGAGACGGCGTACTCCTCTTCCGGTGAGAGCACGAGGCGCTTGCGCCCCCACACCGCGAAGCCGATCAGCATGACGGCGTAGACGACGACGATCGCGACGATCGCCGGCCCGAAGGTCGGGTTCAGCAGGAAGCCGACGAAGATCAGCGCCGCGATGATGGCCGCGATGATCGCGCCTGGGACACCCCACGGGCTGATGTAGGGCCGCTTGGCGTTCGGGAACTTCTTGCGCAGGATCACGAAGGCCGTCATCTGCAGCAGGTACGCCAGCACGGCACCCCAGACGGCGATGTTCAGCACGATCGCGCCGGCTACGCCGGCCGATCCGCCGGCGGAGTCCACGATGACGAGCGCGACGAAGCCGATGATGCCGCCGGCGAGCAGCGCGACCCATGGCGTCTGGCGCTTGCCGGTGAGCGAGAGGAACTTCGGGTAGTAGCCGGCACGCGAGAGCGAGTACATGTTGCGTCCGTAGGCGAACATGATTCCCTGCAGGGATGCCAGCAGTCCGACGAGTGCGAAGAGTGCGAGCACTGCGGCGACACCGTCACCGACGATGGCCCTGAACCCGTCGAGCAGTGGCTCGCCAGCAACACCCGTTGCCTCGGCGCCGAGGATTCCCGTGTTGAGGAACAGCACCAGGAGCCCGGTCACGATGAGCGTTCCGCGCGCCCAGAGGCCGGCACGCGGGATGTCGCGCACCGGGTTGTGCGCCTCTTCGGCGGCGAGTGGCAGTTCCTCGATGCCGAGGAAGAACCACATGGCGAAGGGCAGCGCGAACAGGATCGGCAGCACGCCGTGCGGCAGGAAGGAGCTCTGTCCGGCATCCGGGACGATGTCGAAGAGCTTGTCCCAGCTGAACAGGCCGGAGGTCATCGCCATCACCGAGAACACCAGCAGGATGCCGATCGAGATGATCGAGACGACGATCGCGAAACGGAAGGAGATCGCAGCACCGGCGGAGTTCAGCAGGATGAACGCGACGTAGAGAACGATCCACCACACCCACGCCGGCATCGAGAAGCCGAGCAGCTCCGAGGTGATGCTGTCGGCGTACGCGGCCGAGAAGTACACGATGACGGCCGTCGTCGCGACGTACTCGATCGTCTCGGCCAGGCCGGTGACGAAACCGCCCCACGGCCCCATCGCCGCGCGGGAGAAGGAGTATGCGCCTCCCGTGTGCGGCATGGCGGAGGACATCTCCCCGATGGAGAAGATCAGGCCGTAGTACATGACCACGAGCACGGCGAAGGCGATGAGCATTCCGCCGAAGCCGGCGAAGTCGATGCCGAAGTTCCAGCCGGAGAAGTCGCCGGAGATCACGGCGGCGACGGCGAGTCCCCAGAGTCCCCAGACGCCGGCGGAGCGCCTGAGCTTGCGCTTCTCAAAGTAGCCGGCTTCGGCAGTCGTATAGGTGACTCCCGACACATTCAAGGTGTCTTTGGACATTCACATTCCTTCGCGCTCTGGGTGCGACCCCGCACAAACGGGGCCGGCGGCTGGGCAGGTGACTTGCTGGCATGACTATAGGGCCTGCAATGGTTCGACGTACATACCTTTAGAAGAAAGTATTTCGACGATTTCTGCGAGCTGGTCTCAAATTTGACCTGCCGCGCTGAACGTTCCTGTGATGTAATGGTCGCAAAGCAAACCATTCTTGGTTCTGTGTGTGCTCACTGAGGAGATGCGTATGACCCCCCGCTCCGGAAACCTGTCGCTCGAGGAGCTCACCGCTCTGGTCAGGGTCGGCGAGATCGACACGGTCATCGTGGCCTTCACCGATATGCAGGGGCGCCTGGTCGGCAAGCGGGTCTCCGCCCGGCTGTTCGTCGAGGATGCCGCGGAGCACGGCGTCGAGTGCTGCAACTACCTCCTCGCGGTCGACGTCGAGATGAACACGGTCGACGGCTACGCCATGTCCGGCTGGGAGCGCGGCTACGGCGACATGGCGATGATCCCCGACTTCGACACCCTGCGCATGGTGCCGTGGCTGCCGGCGACCGCCATGGTCACCGCCGATCTGCAGTGGCTCGACCACAGCCCCGTCGTCGCATCGCCCCGCCAGATCCTCAAGGCCCAGCTCGAGCGCCTCAGCGAACGGGGGCTCGTGCCCTTCGTCGGCACGGAACTGGAGTTCATTGTCTTCGACGACAGCTACCGCCAGGCCTGGGCCAAGGGCTACCGCGAACTGACCCCGGCATCCGATTACAACATCGACTACGCGCTGCTCGCCTCGACCAGGATGGAGCCGCTGCTGCGCGACATCCGCAACTCCATGGACGCCGCCGGCATGTACTCGGAGGGCGTGAAGGGCGAGTGCAATCTCGGTCAGCAGGAGATCGCCTTCCGCTACGCCCACGCCCTGGCCACCTGCGACAACCACTCGATCTACAAGAACGGTGCGAAGGAGATCGCGGACGCGCACGGCAAGAGCCTCACCTTCATGGCGAAGTTCAACGAGCGCGAGGGCAACAGCTGCCACATCCACATCTCGTTGCGCGGCGAGGACGGCTCCGCCGTGTTCGCCGACGCGAGCGATGAGCACGGCATGTCGAAGATGTTCCGCCACTTCATGGCTGGCCAGCTCGCCGCCATGCGCGAACTCACGCTGTTCTTCGCCCCGAACATCAACTCGTACAAGCGCTTCGTTGACGGCAGCTTCGCCCCGACGGCCGTCGCGTGGGGCCTCGACAACCGCACCTGCTCGCTGCGTGTGGTCGGCCGCGGCCACGGCATGCGCGTGGAGAACCGCGTTCCCGGTGGCGACGTCAACCAGTACCTGGCCGTCGCCGCCCTCATCGCCGCCGGCCTGCACGGGATCGAGAACGAGCTCGAGCTCGAGGACGTCTTCGTCGGCAACGCGTACGACGGCGACGCAGAGCGCGTGCCGAGCAGTCTGCGCGAGGCCGCCGCCCTGTTCTCCGAGTCGGCGATCGCCCGCGCGGCGTTCGGCGACGAGGTGGTCGATCACTACCTGAACAACGCGGCCGTCGAGCTCTCCGCCTACGACGCGGCCGTCACCGACTGGGAGCGCATCCGTGGCTTCGAGCGACTCTGAGAGACTCGCCGCCGCCCCGGTGATCGGCATCACCACCTACCTGGAGCAGGCGCAGACCGGCGTGTGGGACGTGCGGGCGTCATTCCTGCCCAAGGTCTACATCGACGCGGTGACGGATGCCGGCGGCATCGCCGTGCTTCTGCCGCCGCAGCCCGTGAGCCCTGCGACGGCACGGCGACTGCTCGATTCGCTCGACGGCCTCATCGTCTCCGGCGGCGCCGATGTGGATCCCGCCCGCTACGGTCAGCAGCCACACGCCAAGACCGGAGCGCCGCGCACCGACCGTGACGCGTGGGAGGACGCACTGCTGACTGCGGCCATCGACGCCGAGCTGCCGTTCCTCGGCATCTGCCGGGGCGCCCAGATGCTCAACGTCGCACTCGGCGGCACCCTGCACCAGCACCTGCCCGACGTCGTCGGCAGCGAGAAGTACCAGCCGGCACCGGCGGAGTTCGGCAGCGAATCCGTGAGCGTCGCGGCGGGCACCGCCCTCTCCGCTCTCCTCGGCGACGAGCTCGACGTGCACGTCTACCACCACCAGGCGCTCGATCGGGTGGCCGATGGACTCATCGTGAGCGCGCGGACCGACGACGGCGTGATCGAGGCGGTCGAACTGCCGAGTGTTCCATTCGGAGTCGCCGTGCAGTGGCATCCGGAGGAGAACGCGGCGGACCGACGACTCTTCGCCGGCCTCGTGGTCGCCGCGGGGAAGTACGCGAGCCAGAAGGAGCAGCAATGAGCTACACGATCATCAATCCTGCCGACGAGAGCATCGTGCAGAGCGTCGAGCACCTGGACCTCGAGGCGACGGATGCCGCCATCGCCCGCGCGGCGCTCGCGCAGCGTGCCTGGGCGCCAGTCGCACCGGCGGACAAGGCCCGTGCGCTCCGCCGCTTCGCCGCTGCCGTCGACGCCGACATCGAGAACCTCGCACAGACCGAGATGCGCAATTCCGGCCACCCCATCGCGCAGGCGCGCTGGGAGGCCGGACATGTCCGCGACGTGCTCGACTACTATTCCGCATCGCCTGAGCGACTCTTCGGCAAGCAGATTCCGGTCGCCGGAGGCCTCGACGTCACCTTCAACGAGCCGCTGGGCGTCGTCGGCGTGATCACGCCGTGGAACTTTCCGATGACAATCGCCGCGTGGGGTTTCGCACCGGCGCTGGCCGCCGGCAACGCCGTCGTGCTGAAGCCGGCGGAGTGGACGCCGCTCACCAGCATCCGCCTGGCGGAACTCGCCCTGGAATCCGGGCTGCCAGAAGGACTGTTCCAGGTGCTGCCCGGCCGTGGCTCCGTCGTCGGCGAACGCTTCGTGACGAATCCGACGGTGCGCAAGATCGTCTTCACCGGCTCGACCGCGGTCGGCAAGCGGATCATGGCCGGCTGCGCAGATCAGGTCAAGCGCGTCACTCTCGAACTCGGCGGCAAGAGCGCCAATATCGTCTTCGCCGATTCCGATCTCGAGAAGGCCGCGGCGACGGCGCCGTACGGTGTCTTCGAGAACGCCGGCCAGGATTGCTGTGCCCGCAGCCGGATCCTCGTGCAGCGAAGCGTCTACGACCGGTTCATGGAGCTGCTCGAGCCGGCCGTGCAGGGCGTCGTGGTCGGCGATCCAGCGCTGGAGAGCACGGAGATGGGTCCGCTCGTCTCCCGTGCCCACCTCGATTCGGTGAGTTCCTTCGTTCCGGATGACGCACCGATCGCCTTCCGCGGCAGCGCGCCGAGCGGCGCCGGCTATTGGTTCGCGCCGACCGTGCTGACGCCGGAGCGCGGGGACCGCTGCGCCCGCGAGGAGATCTTCGGCCCGGTCGTCACCGTGCTCCCCTTCGAGGACGAAGCCGATGCCCTCCAGCTGGCCAATGACAGCGACTACGGCCTCTCTGGCTCCATCTGGACCCGCGACCTCGGCCGCGCCATCCGGGTCGCGCGCAGCGTCGACTCGGGCAATCTGTCTGTCAACTCGCACTCCTCCGTGCGGTACAGCACCCCGTTCGGCGGATTCAAGCAGTCCGGGCTCGGCCGCGAACTCGGCCCGGACGCCCCGCTGGCATTCACCGAAACCAAGAACGTCTTCCTCGCCGTCGACTGACACACGAACAGAGCTTGAAAGAGCAGAGCATGAACGAGCAGAGCATGAAAGAGAGCACCATGAGCGCAGCAGTTTCCCCCACGATCACCCCCATCGACCTGACCCAGCGCCTGGCCGGCAAGGTCGCCGTCATCACCGGCGGCGCCAGCGGAATCGGCCTCGCCACCGCGAAACGCTTCGCCGCGGAGGGCGCGCGCGTCGTCATCGGCGACATGGACGAGACGACGGGCGCTGCGGCGGCCGAACTCGTCGGCGGCCTGTACGTGAAGGTCAACGTCACGGACGAGGAGCAGGTCAACAACCTCTTCGACACGGCGGCGGCCACCTACGGTTCCGTCGACATCGCCTTCAACAACGCCGGCATCTCGCCGCCCGATGACGACTCCATCGAGACGACGGAGCTGCCGGCGTGGGAGAAGGTGCAGGACGTCAACCTCAAGTCGGTCTATCTCTGCTCCCGCGCAGCGCTCCGCCACATGGTGAAGCAGGGCAAGGGCTCGATCATCAACACGGCGTCGTTCGTGGCCGTGATGGGCTCGGCGACGTCGCAGATCTCCTACACCGCGTCCAAGGGCGGTGTGCTCGCGATGAGCCGGGAGCTCGGGGTGCAGTTCGCCCGCCAGGGCATCCGCGTCAACGCCCTCTGCCCCGGCCCGGTCAACACCCCGCTGTTGCAGGAACTCTTCGCCAAGGATCAGGAGCGTGCTCAGCGCCGCCTCGTGCACATTCCGGTCGGCCGTTTCGCCGAACCCGAGGAGCTCGCGGCGGCCGTCGCGTTCCTCGCCAGCGACGACTCCTCCTTCATCACCGGATCGACGTTCCTCGTCGACGGCGGCATCAGCTCGGCCTACGTCACACCGGTCTGAGCACCACCACTGAGCACCTCGCCATTGGCAACCGAGCCTAAGCTGGAATGATGGTCGATTCACCGGACACAGCACAGCACGGCCTCCTGAGCGCCGAGCTGCTGCTGCGACCCGGGAAGACGGCCAACGCCTTCGAGGAGACGGTGCAGCGGCTGCTGCAGACGATCCGGCTCGGGCTCATCGCTCCGGGAGAGAAGCTGCCGGCCGAGCGGGAACTCGCCGCGATGCTCTCGGTGAGCCGTGACACCTTGCGCGAGGCGATCGCCGCCCTGACGGAGGCCGGTTATGTGCTCTCGCGGCGCGGTCGCTACGGCGGCACCTTCGTCGTCGACCCCGTGCCGCGCGGCACGCCGACGGTGGACGCGAACGGCGAGTTGCGGGAGCGCCGAGAGGTGCCGGTTACCGAGATCGAAGACACGATCGTGATCCGCAGCATCCTCGAGCTCGGCGCGGCCAGACAGGCCGCCATGTGTGAGCTCAGCGGCGTGGACAGGGAGCGGCTCTGGCAGGCGCTGGAAGATTGCCGGAGCGCCGCGCCGGGTGACTACCGCAGGCACGACTCCCGCCTGCACCTTCTGATCGCGGAACTGGTCGGCTCCCCCAGCCTGGTTCCCCTCGTGGCCGATGTCCGCATGCGGGTGAATGAGCTGCTCGACGACATCCCCCTGCTCGCCCCCAACATCGCGCACTCGAACGAGCAGCACGAGGCGATCGTGCGTGCCATCTTGCGCGGCAACCCGGATGCCGCCGCCGAGGCGATGAGCGAGCACATCGCAGGCTCCGAGGCCCTGCTGCGCGGCTTCCTCGCCTGAGTGTTCCGACGCCACCGGCGTGCTCGACGCTCCACCATCGTGCCAGCGCACTCGGCTTCGGTCGCTGCCTCGTTCCTCGGCTGCTCCCTCGAGTCAGCGTGCGCGACGCGCAGCGTCGCGAAAGGCCGCAGCCGTCACCAAGGCAACTTTTGGAATCGCAAGCGATGCTGGTGCGGTTTCTACGAGGAGCCGCGCCTGCGTGGTTCCTCGACCGCTCCCGAAGCTTTGAGCGGGTGCGCGAGAGGGGCGGCGGGATCTGCGACCCGGTCGCGAGCAGAAACGACGAAGGGTCGGATGCCAGCGGCATCCGACCCTTCGTCGTTCAGCGGCTACGCGCCGAGCATGGCCTCGATCGGGCCGCGCACGAAGTAGAGCAGGAAGCCGGCCGCGACGATCCAGAGCAGCGGGCTGATGCCCTTGCCCTTGCCGGAAAGCGAGCGGATGAGCACCCAGGCGACGAAGCCCGCGCCGATTCCGTTGGCGATCGAGTAGGTGAGCGGCATCACGATGATCGTGAGGAACACCGGCAAAAGCACGGAGAACTCGCTGAAGTCGATGTCCTTGATCTGGGTCATCATCATGGCACCGACAATCACCAGGGCGGCGCTGGCCACCTCGGAGGGGACGATCGAGGTGAGCGGCGTGAAGAACATGGCGATCAGGAAGAGCAGACCGGTGACGATGTTGGCGAAACCGGTGCGGGCGCCCTCGCCGATGCCTGCGCCGGATTCGATGAACACGGTGTTCGAGGAGCTCGAGCTGAAGCCACCGGCGACCGCACCGATGCCCTCAACGACGAGCGCGCTCTTCAGTCGGGGGAAGTCGCCGTTGGCATCGGCCAACTTGGCCTCATTGGAGAGGCCTGTCATGGTGCCCATCGCGTCGAAGAAGTTGGTGAACACGAGGGTGAAGACCAGCATCAGGGCCGCCAGGGCGCCGATGCGTTCGAAGCTGCCGAAGCTGACGTCGCCGACGAGGCTGAGGTCGGGAAGGCTGACCCACTGTGCGGGCAGCTCAGGAACGGAGAGGCTCCAGCCGCCGGGGTTCGGCTTGCCGTCGACGAAGGAGGGGCCGAGCTTCATGATCGCTTCGACGATCACGGCGATGACGGTGCTGCCGACGAGACCGATGAGCAGCGCGCCCTTCACCTTGCGGGCGACGAGCACACCGGTGATCAGCAGCGTGATGATGAAGACGAGAGTCGGCACGGTGGCGACCGAGCCCTCGACGCCCAGGCCGACGGGCGGTGACGCGGCACCGGTCGAGGTCACGAAGCCGGCATTGACGAGGCCGATGAACGCGATGAACAGACCGATGCCCACGGTGATGGCGAGCTTCAGCTGGATCGGGACGGCCTCGAAGATCAGGCGGCGGAGGCCCGTGGCGGCCAGCAGCACGATGATCAGGCCGTTCACGACGACGAGGCCCATGGCCTCCGGCCAGGTGACCTGACCGACGACGCTCACCGCAAGGAAGGAGTTGATGCCGAGTCCGGCGGCGAAGCCGAAGGGCAGTCGGGCGATGACGCCGAACAGGATCGTCATGACACCGGCCGTGAGGGCGGTGACGGCGGCGACCTGCGGGAACGCGAGCATGTCGCCGTTCACATCGGGGTGACCGCTCAGGATGATCGGGTTGAGGATGACGATGTACGCCATGGTCACGAAGGTGACGATGCCGCCGCGCATCTCGGTGGCGAAGTTGGAGCCGCGCCGGGTGATCTCAAAGTAGCTGTCGAGTCGGGACTTCAACCCCGTCGGTGGTGTTACTGGCGTCTCAGTGGCCGTTGACTGCGAAATGGCTAGCTCCTTGCGCTGAAAATGTGTGAAATCCCCGGCCAATTCTAAGCCGTTTGCCATCAAACGTACGAAATGGCCGCGATCACTCCCTACGATCGTCTGAGGCCATTCGCCGTCATCCCCTCAGAGATCGGAATCTGCAGCATGAACCTGCCCTGGACGCTTCACGGCGATGGAAAGAACGTGGAGGCGAGCGCGGTCGTGCTCCCCGCGGAACGGCTCAGCTGGCCGCGCACGATCGGGCTGGGAACCCAGCACGTCGTAGCCATGTTCGGCGCGACGTTCCTCGTTCCGATCCTCACCGGATTCCCGCCCAGCACGACGCTGTTGTTCTCCGGCATCGGAACGATCCTGTTCCTGCTCATCACGGGCAATCGCCTGCCGAGCTACCTCGGCTCGTCGTTCGCCTTCATCGCCCCGATCACCGCGGCGAGCGTCGGCACCGACCACAGCAACGCGCTGTTCGGCATCGTCGTCGTCGGAGCCATGCTCGCGGCCGTCGGTCTGCTCGTGCAGGTCACCGGAACCGGCTGGATCGACGGTCTGATGCCGCCCGTCGTCGCCGGTGCCATCGTGGCCCTGATCGGTTTCAACCTGGCCCCTGCCGCCGGAGCCAACTTCGCCAAGGCCCCGCTGACGGCGCTCATCACGCTCAGCGCCGTCATCCTCAGCGCAGTACTGTTCCGCGGAATCCTCGGTCGACTCTCGATCTTCATCGGCGTGGTCGTCGGCTATGTGGCCGCCGTGTTCTTCGGCCAGGTGAACTTCGACGCCGTCGCCGCCGCCCCGTGGCTCGGCTGGCCGACCTTCGCCTTCCCCGGCAACCCGTTCACCGACTCCGCCGTGCTCGCGACCCTGCCGGCGTTCATCCCGGTCGTGCTCGTGCTGATCGCCGAGAACGTCGGCCACATCCGCGGCGTCGCCCAGTTGACCGACCCGAGCGTCAACAAGCTCACCGGCCGCGCGCTGTTCGCCGACGGCCTGGCGACGATGCTCGCCGGCAGCTTCGGCGGCTCCGGCACGACCACATACGGCGAGAACATCGGCGTGATGGCGGCGACCCGTGTCTACTCCACCGCCGCGTACTGGGTGGCCGGCATCTTCGCGATCCTGCTCGGCCTCTCCCCCAAGGTCGGAGCCGTCATCAACACGATCCCGGCGGGCGTGCTCGGCGGCGTGACGACCGCGCTCTACGGCCTGATCGGCATCATCGGTGTGAAGATCTGGCTCGACAACAAGGTCGACTTCAACAAGCCGATCAACCAGTTCACCGCCGCGACCGCCCTGATCATCGGCATCGCCGACTACACGATCAACCTGGGTTCCTTCACCTTCAACGGCATCGCGCTCGGCACGATCGCCGCCATCGTGATCTACCACGTGATGAACGCCGTCTCGCGTCTGCGCGGCACCGACTAGCCGCCCCGGCGACCCCACGCCGGGCGCACGCGCGCCAGATACGACAGAACCGCCGTAGACACGTCTACGGCGGTTCTGTCGTATCTGCGGCGCTACCGGGGTCAGCCCAGCAGGTGGTCGCCAATGATGAGGTAGATGCCGACGAGCACGGCAAAGCCGCTGATGCCGAAGCAGACCCATGCCCCGTACAGGGCCGCCCGCTTCTGACCGGCGCTCAGCGGACTCTTGCGCGCCGCCTTGGCAGCGCGCTTCTCCGCATGGCGGAGATCAGCCGGCGTGATGACGGTGATGGCATCGGTGAATTCGGCCGGCGTGACGATGGGCGTGCGCCCAGACACGGTCAGCAGGCGAATGCCCAGGGAGAACGCCGCAACGACGACGCAGGTGCCCACCAGGGCGGAGGCGAGGACAAGGCCGAACGCCGACCAATCGATCACGGCTTGACCTTCTTCTTCGGCTCGGGGTTGGTGCTGATCTGAACGGCGAGGCCGGAATCTGCGACCTCGCTGACGACGTTGTGGTGGGAGATCTCATCGCGGCGAGAGCGGAGGAAGATGGCCAGGATCACAGCGACACCGACAACGGTGTCGATGATGATGCCGATGGGGCCGATCAGGGCGACAAATGCGGCGATCGCGCCGACGGCACCCGCCGCTGGCAGGGTCAGCAGCCAGCCGACGCCGATCCGCCCGGCTGTTCCCCAGCGCACGGTCGAGCCGCGGCGCCCGAGGCCGGAGCCGATCACGGATCCGGAGGCGACCTGCGTGGTCGAGAGGGCGAAGCCGACGTGGCTGGACGCGAGGATCGTGGCGGCCGTTGCGGTCTCTGCCGCGAAGCCCTGGGCCGGCTTGACCTCGGTCAGGCCGGTTCCGAGGGTCTTGATGATGCGCCATCCGCCCATGTAGGTGCCGAGCGCGATCGCGATGGCACAGGTCACGATGACCCACCACTGCACCTCTGAGCCGGCCGGCTGCGTGCCTGCGGCGACGAGGGTCAGCGTGATGACACCCATCGTCTTCTGGGCGTCGTTGGTGCCGTGGGCAAGCGCGACGAGCGAGGAGGAGAAGATCTGCGCGTAGCGGAAGCCGTCGCGCCCATCGGGCTTTCCGTCGTATCGCCGGGTGACGGCGTAGGCGATCTTCGTCGCCAGGTAGGCGATGAGGCCGGCGGTCAGTGGGGCGAGCAGCGCGGGCAGGATGACCTTCGAGGTGACGACCGCGAAGTCGATGGCCCCGGTGCCGAAGCCGACGAGGGCCGCGCCGATCAGGCCGCCGAAGAGGGCGTGGCTGGAGCTCGAGGGAAGTCCGAGCAGCCACGTGAACATGTTCCACACGATCGCGCCGATGAGGCCGGCGAAGATGAGCTCCGGCGTGATGAGCACGCCGTCTTCACCCTCTTTGATGATGCCGCCAGAGATCGTCTGCGCGACCTCGGTGGAGAGGAACGCGCCGACCAGGTTCAAGAGGGCCGCGACGGTGACCGCGACCTTCGGCTTCATCGCACCGGTCGCGATGGGGGTTGCCATCGCGTTGGCGGTGTCGTGGAAACCGTTAGTGAAATCGAAAAACAGTGCAAGCGCGATGACGAGCACGACGATCAGGGTGATATCCACCGGCGTCTTTCTTTAGGGGAAGAGGAGGTCGGTGAGAGTTCACCGGAAATTCACGAGGAATGGCTTGCCGAAATCGAAGAACTGCGGAACACCACGTCGATACTTACACCCGAATCGGCACAGGTCAACCTGAGTCTGGGTCAGTCCACGGGCGAAGTGGCGGAGAGTGTCGCATCCACGACGCTTGCGAGGTCTTCACCGAAGGTGAAGCTGCGTTCGACCCCTCCGCCTGCCAGTACCGCGGGCAACCAAAAGCGCGCGTCATCCCACATTTCCGCGTACGGAACGGCGTCCAGATCGAACCACTCGGGATTCAATTCATCCGATTCGCTGGGATGACGCTCCCACCGTTCGCAGACGAAGACGTGCGACGCCTGGCTCCACGATTCGCGGTGCGGGAAGTGGTAGCTGAGCCTGCCCCGTGGCTGCAGATCTGCTGGCTGCACGAGGACGCCGGATTCCTCCTCGACCTCGCGCACCGCGGCATCCGTCGGCGTCTCCCCAGGCTCGAGTTTGCCGCCGAGTCCGACGAAGTTGCCCTGCCCGAGGCCGAACTTCTTGCGCCCGAGCAGCACCTGCCTGACGCCGCGCTCGTCGGTGCGCAGGAGGTAGACGACGCAGACCTCTGGCAGTGCGGGAGCGGACGACACGAGCGTGTTCCTAGCCGAAGAGGATGCGGGCCTCGTCGAAGCGGTCCTGGGGAACGGTGTTCAGCCCGCCCGTTGCCTCGGCGATGCTGACTGTCTTGATCTCGGTGCCGCGCAGCGACACCATCGAGCCCCACTGCCGCTCGTAGACGGCTTCGACGGCCGCCATGCCGAGACGCGTCGCCAGCACGCGGTCGTATGCGCTCGGGGCGCCACCACGCTGGATGTGACCGAGAACCGTCGCGCGCGACTCGATGCCGGTGCGCTCCTCGATCATCGGAGCCAGCAGGTCGGCGATGCCGCCCAGGCGGGGCCGGTTGAAGGCATCGAGGCCCTTGTGCGAGTGCGCCTCCGTCATGCCCTCGAGGGTGAAGCCCTCTGCAACGACGACGAGCGGCGCGCGGCCGCGGTCGCGCACGGACTCGACCCACTCGCAGATCTGCTCGATGGACTGCGGCTGCTCCGGGATGAGGATGGCGTGCGCGCCGCCGGCCATGCCGGAGTGCAGGGCGATCCAACCGACGTGGCGACCCATGACTTCGAGCACCATGCAGCGCCCGTGGGAATCGGCTGTGGTGCGCAGGCGGTCGATCGCCTCGGTTGCGATCTCCACGGCGGTGTCGAAGCCGAAGGAGTAGTCGGTGGCCGTCAGGTCGTTGTCAATCGTCTTGGGGACGCCGACGACGTTGATGCCGCCCTCGTCGTGCAGGCGACGGGCTGCGGTGAGGGTGCCTTCGCCGCCGATGGCGATGATGGCGTCGATGCCGTTCTCATCGAGCATCCGCTGGATGTTCTCCGGGCCGCCGCCCTCACCCTCGAAGGGGTTCGTGCGGCTGGAGCCGAGGATCGTTCCACCCTGCTTGGCGAGACCGCGAACGTCGTGGCGGTGCAGGGGCATGATGTCGGCCTCGACGACGCCCTTCCACCCTGACTTGAAGCCGACGAACTCGGTGTCGTGCGAGATGACTCCCTTGAGCACGGCTCCGCGGATCACGGCGTTCAGTCCGGGGCAGTCGCCACCGCTCGTCAAGATACCGATCTTCATGCGCCCTACGACTCCTCTGTGGTTCTCATGCTGTGATTCCGACGCGCTCCACGACAGTTCTCTGCCGCATCGCCGCATCGTCGGGGCGTTTCGCTCGGTTTCGCGAGTCTACAACGAACCGTCGATGGCCTGCCGCAGCAGGTGCGCGAGCGCATTCTGCTGCACGGAATCGGCCGCGACGGCCTCGTCGTCCGAGCCGTCGAGGGCACGCGCGGCGAGCCCCTGCTTGCTGTCGATGAGCTCGGCGATCTTCGCGTCGATCGTGTGCGCCGCGATGATGCGCCACGCCGTGACGGGCTCTTCCTGGCCGATGCGGTGCACCCGGTCGATGGCCTGGGTCTGCTCGGCCGCCGTCCAGCTGAGCTCGGCCAAGACGACGTTGGATGCCGCCTGCAGGTTGACTCCGACACCGGCGGCCGTGAGCGAGCACACGGCGATCGAGACGTCCGGGTCGTTGTTGAACGCGTCGATCGCGGCCTGCCTGGCCACGGCACTCTGGTCACCGCGCAGCGAGACGCTCTTCAGCTCGCGCTTGGCGAACGTCTCCTCCGCGGCATCCATGACGTCGATGTGCTTGGCGAAGAAGACGACCTTGCCGACGGAACGGGCCAGCTGGGCCGCGTAGTCTGCGGCGAGTGCCGCCTTGGCCTGACCGATCTTGCGCACCATCGTGAAGACGTTGTCGCCGGACTTCGCCGCCTTGGACTCCTCGAGCTCCGCGTGAGCGACGGCCCGCACGAATCCGTCGAACTGGTCTTCGTCGAGCTGGCCGAGGCTGAGGCCGCGCGAGGACACGAGCGCCAGGAAGCGGTCGCGCAGCCGGTAGCCGAGCTCACGCTCGGCCTGGCGGATGGAGCGGCCGAGGTCGTCGTCGAGCTCGACGGGCAGATCGGCGATGCGCTTGGCCGGCAGATCGGTTGCGACGTCGACCTTGCGGCGACGCACGATGCCCATGTCGATGACGGCGGCGCGCGCCTCGGCGTAGAAGCCCATGTCGGCCGGGGTCAAACCGGACTCCTCGAGCTTGGCCAGCAGCGCTGGAGCCGGCTTGTCGCCGTTGATCCAGCCGAGGTACTGCCAGATGGCGCGGAAGTCGTCGACGTCGTTGATGAGCGGTGTTCCGGTCAGCGCCATCAGCAGCGGGTTGCCGCCCGGCGTGGTCTGCCGAATCCGCTCGGAGAGGGCGAGCACGTGCTTCGAACGCTGCGACTGCAGGTTCTTGATGAAGTGCGCCTCGTCGACGACCATGCCGCGGAAGCCGAGGGTGCCGAGCCAGCTGCGGTGGCGGTCGAGCACGTCGTAATTGACGATGACGACATCGGCGAAGGCATCGAGGGTGTCGCCGTCACCGTGGATCACCGTTGCGCGGCGGTGCGGCGTCCAGCGCTCAACCTCGCGGGCCCAGTTCATCTTGACGACGTTCGGCACGACCGCGAGCAGCGGGTAGGCGTCGGCGACGGATGCCGCGAGCACACTCTGCGCCGTCTTGCCGAGGCCGGGCTCATCGGCCAGGAGGAAGGTGCGGTGCCCCTGGCGGACGCTCTCCACGAAGCGGGCCTGGTGGTTCATCAGCTCCATGCCCTTGGGCGAGAGCCGGTCGATCGTGGGCGCCTCTGGCAGCTCCATCGTCGCGGCCTGACCGCCGGAGCCGTACTCGAATGACTTGAACAGCGGGCTGAGCAGCTCCCAGTTGGCGAGGCGGCGCACCGGGACGACGGGGGCCGCTGCGCGGGAGAAGTCGGGGGCGAGGAACGGGTTGGCGAGCTGGCGGGACTTCACCGACTGCGGGACGACCTGGTTCTCGGCGACCACGGGCGCAGCCTCCGGTTCGCGCGTGATGATGAGCTCGTCCGGGGTGAGCTCTGCGCCGGACTCGATCAGCCAGTCCCGACGGAAGCGCTGCGCGACGGCGCCGACGGAGGCGTCGGGTTCGAGCAGGGTGATCAGGCTGGTGTCGCGGGCGGCGGTCTTCGCCAGGATCTGCGCGATGCCGTCGAGGCGCTTGAGCAGCTCTGCCCGTGTGGCGTCGCTGATCTCCGGGTCGGCCTTCACGCGGGCGCGCTCCTCGCGCATCAGCAGCGCGATCACCTGGAACTTGGTGCGGTTGGTCGGCCCGACCTTGCCGCCCTGCGCCTTGGCCTCGACCTCGCGCACCTTGCGGGCGAGGATCGGGATGATGGGCGCCTCGTCGTCACGGCTGCGTGTGCGCTGACGTGAGCGTCGCTGTTCGGGCATTGTTCTCCAACTCTCGGATGCCTGCGTTCGCCCTCGACCGGTCGCTGCCCGGTGATGCCCGCGAACTACGCGCCGAACCCATCCCCAAGCAGCGTGCCGTGCACGGTCGAGGCGGTGACAGGGTCTGCCGACGCGGTATCAGTGTACTGCGCCGCGCGCATTTTCACGCCTTAGTCGGAACCTTGATGAAAATTCCGCTGGCGATGAAGACGAGAGCGGCCACGAATTGCAGTGAAACCCAGCCCTGTCCGTGCAGTTCGATGACGAAGATGGGGTTCCACAGCACGGCGATCGGCGCGAGGCCGATGAGCCACCACCACGCCTTGCCCTGCACCGCGAAGACGCAGATGATCAAGGCGAGGATGCTGACGACGAAGCGCACGATCGTGAAGGCGTCGACGTCGAGCAGAGCCAGTCCGACCATGAGGGCGATCGCGCCGAGCAGACCGGGGGCGAGCGCCGGCCGGGTGAACTCGGGAGTGGCCGGGGTGTTCCCCTTGCGGGCGACGGGGCGATTCGACATCCCCCCAGCGTAGGCCAACGACGGCGTCAGACACCGCCGCCCCCACCGCCGCCGCCACCGCCACCGCTCGAGCCGCCACCGCTTGAGCCGCCGCTGGACGAGCTCGAGCCGGAGCTGGACCATGAGGTGCTTGAGGCGGTCGCGAAGCTGCCGACGCCGGCCGAGAACGCCGCGGCGTTGAAGCCGCTGCGCCCGCTGTACCAGCCGGGATCGCTCCCCTCGCGTTCGTAGAGGGAGGCGAGCTCTGCCGCCCACTCCTTCTCGAGGCCGAACAGCACCGAGTAGGGCAACAGCTTCTCGTGCAGCCGCAGTACCTGCTCTGGTGAGACGGCGCCTGTCCCGCCGGCCTCCACATTCACCGCTGCGCCGGTTGTCGTCGCCCCGATGGTCGCGGCATCCCGGAGGGCTCCGCTCGGGCTCTGCAGCATCCGCAGGCGGTCCGCCTCCGCCAGCCGGATGAAGAGTTCGAGTCCGCGCAGCTGCTCTCTCGCGATCGCGCCCTGTCTGGTGAGCGGGCGCACGTCGATGAGCAGGATCAGCACGAGGATGGCGGCAACGATCGAGGCGATCATGACGACAACCGGCCAGCCACCTCCGCGGTCCGTGTCCAGGGCGATGATGCTGCCGATCACCCCGATCACCGCGGCGATCAGCACGATCGATGCGAGCGCGATGCGCCCGCCGACCCCGACGCGGCGTCGGAACCCGGCAGCTGTCGAGCGCGCCCGCGTTCCTCGTCCAATGGTGAGGAGCGCGCTGGCCAGCGTGCTGTCACTGGAGCCGAGCTTGCGCCTCGCGCCCGGTGCGGCGGTCTCGCCGAAGAGCGCAGCGAGCACGGGGGTGTTCTCGGCCGTGGCGAGAGCCGGATCGTGCAGCTCCAGCTCGAAGCGCTTCTTCGAGGTTTCGACGATGCGCACGGCGCCGCTGACGGCGAGATCGAGGATCGTCGCCGTGACACCCTTGGTCTCCGCACCCAGCAGCTCGGCCGCCAGCAGCGGATCCACCCCGGGCGGCGGCTCGTACTCAGCGATGACCAGACCGCGACCGGCTGCGTTGCGCCACCTGGTGCGCCTGGCGACGATCGCGGCGAGCAGCCCGGCGACGCTCACGATGCCGGCGCCGAGTCCGAGCAGGCCGGGGGTGGATGCAGAAAGCGATGAATCCCGCGGCACGAAGGTGCCCGCGTCGAATGCGACGGCAACGCTGAGGTTCTCGAAGGCACCGAGATCGACGGCGCTGGCGAGGATCCTCGGGGGAATGCTCTCCTCCACCCGGAGCTCCTCACACGGCGTCGCCGAGCCCTCCGAACCGCGGTAGCAGGCGGCATCGCCGGTGTACGCCTCCCCGAGCGCGGCATCCATGCTGATGACGGCGCTGACCCGGTCGAACGGCTGCGCCCAGCCGGTGCCGTTGACGTCCCAGTAGAACTCCTGCACATCGCTGTCATCTGGCTCGAGGATGACGTTGTTCTGGGTGTAGCGGATGACGTAGCTCTGCGCACCGTGCACGTAGTCGTCCGCGGCGATGGTCACCAGCAGGAACTCGTCGTCCTCGTCATTCTCCTGCTCGAAGTCGCGCGCCACCCCGTTCTCGTCGCTGACGCCCAGCACCTGGAGGTCGGTCGGGTGGCCGTCGTACTCCAGCGGGAGGGCGCGGCGGATGCCCCGGTTCTGATCGATGTCGGGGAAGACCGCGACCAGGGTCTCCGTCACGGCGAGCGTCGAGCGGCCAGCACTGTCGCGGCCGAGCAGGTAGTCGGCATCGAACGAGGCGAATCGGAAGTCATCAACGCCGAGTCTCGGGCCCAGAGCGGTTGCTGCCGGCTCGTCGGCACCAGTGACTACGGCGGCAGTGGCGGCGTGCGGAGCGATGAGCGCCGGCCCGACGGACACTGCGAGCAACAAGGCCGCCATGCTCAGCGCCGATCCGATCCGAGTGACGAGTCGCTTCATGCCACAACAGTAACGGTGCCGGTACCCGCCCCCGGTATCGAAAGCGGCGGTAGTCTTGCAGGGTGATCGAAGACATCAAGAAGCGCGCACTGCACCGCACCCGCATTCTCGAGGGACAGATGCGCGGGCTCGAGAAAATGATCGAGAACGAGGACTACTGCGTTGACATCATCACGCTCTCGCTCGCCATCCAGAAGTCGCTCGGCTCGCTGAACAAGCTGCTCGTCGAGAACCACCTGCGCACCCACGTGACGCACCAGTTCGAGGCCGGCGGCGAGGAACGCGACGCCGCCGTGACCGAACTGCTGAAGGTGTTCGAGCTCAGCAACAACCGTGGTTGAGGCGCGGGGCGAGCTGACGTTGATCGAGGCCTCCGCCTCTGTGGCGCGCCTGCAACAGCTGATTCGCATTCCCACGATGTCGCGCTCCGACCCCGCCGACACCGATTGGCCGGCGTTCGAGCGCTTCCGCGCTGCGCTCGCCGAGCTCTACCCGCTCACCCACGCCGCCCTCGAGCTCGAGCTGATCGCGGGGCACTCGATGCTGTTCCGCTGGCGCGGGGCATCGGATGCCTCGCCGACCGTTCTCATGGCGCACTACGACGTCGTCGCCGCGAGTGCGGAGGGCTGGACGCACCCGCCGTTCGATGCCGTCACCGTCGGCGATGGTGCCGACAGGGTGATCTGGGGCCGTGGGACGCTCGACGACAAGGGCGCGCTCGTCGCCATCATGGAGGCGGTGGAGGCGCAGATCGACGCCGGATTCACTCCAGCGCACGACATCTACCTGAGCTTCGGCCACGATGAGGAGACCGGCGGCAGCGGCGCCGTGGCCGCGGTCGAGACGCTCCGGGCCCGCGGCATCCGCCCCGGTCTCGTGCTCGACGAGGGCGGCGCCATCGTGCGCGGTGTGCTCCCGGGCCTGAACCGACCGAGCGCCATGATCGGCGTCAGTGAAAAGGGCATCACCCACCTCACGCTGAGCGTCGAGCAGCAGGGCGGCCACGCCTCGACTCCCCCGCGGATGACGGCGACGCTGCGCCTCGCCCGCGCCATCACGCGCCTGCATGCCCGGCCATTCCGCGGCGGCATCAACCCGGCGATCGCCGAGATGCTCCGCACGGTCGGCGCGCATTCGTCTGGGCCGCTCTCCGTCGTGTTCCGGCATCCGACGCTCTTCCGGCCGCTGCTCCTCGCCGCGCTCGGCCGCATGAGCGATGAGACGAATGCCCTCGTGCGCACCACGGCCGCCGTCACCCAGCTGAGCGGGAGCATGGCGCACAACGCCCTCGCCGAGCGTGCGGTCGCGATCGTCAACGTGCGCGTCGCCGTCGGCTCGAGCGTGGCGGAGATGGTGCGGCACGTGCGCCGCGCCATCCACGATCCGCTCGTGCAGATCGGCGTTCAGGATGCCAGCGAGCCATCACCGGTCTCGCCCATGCGCGGTGCGGAATGGCAGTCGATCGTTGACGCCATCGCCGCCATCGACGCCGAGGTGCTCGCCACCCCCTATGTGCAGACCGGTGCGAGTGACAGCCGTCGCTTCACCGCGATCTGTGACGCCGTCTACCGCTTCACGCCGTTCGAGATGACGGCGGAGCAGCGCGCGACGCTGCACGCCGCGAACGAACGCATGCTCGTCGCAACCTGGGTGCGCGGCATCGGCTTCTACCGCCACCTCATCGCGGCTCGCTGAGTTCAGCGCCCGGCGGTGGCGCCAGCGCTGTTCGGATCGATGGCGATGGTGTCGATCGGTGTCGTCACGATCGGCACGGCGAAGAGCCGTTCGATCGCGGGACGCAGCTCGTTCAGCCAGCTCTCATAGCCGGAGTCGGTGAGGTGCAGCCCGTCCTCGCTGTCAAGCGGGCTCAACGCGCCACGGTCATCGGCGAACACCGGCCACAAGTCGAGGTACTGCGCGCGAACCGTGGCCGAGAACTGGCGCAGGTGCCTGTTGATGTCGCGGATGGCGGGTGCGAACTCGGGCTCGCGCGGTAATACGGACTGCACGAGCAAACGAGTCTGCGGCAGGCGCTTGTGTGCGGTCACCAGGATGCTTTCAATGTTGCGCACGACGTGCTCGACGGACTTCCGCCACGCGAGATCGTTGGTCCCGATGAGCAGCACGATGGCATCGGGTTCCTCGGCGAGGAGCATGTCGATGCCGGCCAGAACATCGGCCGTCGTCGCTCCGCCCGTTCCGTGGTTGTGAACGCTGAACTCCGGGAACCACTCGTCCCAGCGTCCGCCCGCGGTCAGGCTGTCGCCGACAAACGTCAGTGATTCGGTCATCATGGCCCTCCCTCGACCATCATGACCCCCAAGGCTGGAGATTACCTAGAGGGTTGCGCTCAGGTGCCGGGTGCGCTGAGGGTTTTCGCGACGAGCACCCCGTCGCGAGTGCACTCGGCTTCGGTCGCGGCCTCGTTCCTCGGCTGCTCCCTCAAGCCAGCGTGAGTCTCCACACGGTCTCCTCACGCTGGCTTGAGCGAGGGTCTCCTCCACACGCCTGCTTGAGCGACGGTCTCCTCACGCTGGCTTGAGCGAGGGTCTCCTCACGCTGGCTTGAGCAAGCGCGTCGACGAGGAACGAGGAGGCGCGCCCGCGAAGCCCTGAGCGGCTATGCGAAGACGGCCGCTGCGGCGTCGGCGGCCCCACGATCACGCGAGGGCACTCGGCTTCGGTCGCGGCCTCGTGCCTCGGCTGCTCCCTCGAGCCAGCGTGGGTCTCCACACGGTGTCCTCCACACGCTGGCTTGAGCGAGCGCGTCGACGAGGAACGAGGAGGCGCGCCCGCGAAGCCCTGAGCGGCTATGCGAAGGCGGCCGCTGCGGCGTCGGCGGCCCCACGATCACGCGAGGGCACTCGGCTTCGGTCGCGGCCTCGTTCCTCGGCTGCTCGCTCGAGCCAGCGTGGGTCTCCACACGGTCTCCTCCACACGATGGCTTGAGCGAGCGCGTCGACGAGGAACGAGGAGGCGCCCGCGAAGCCCTGAGCGCATGCGCGGAACACTTGCCCTGCATCCGGAACTCGGCTTCGGTCGCGGCCTAGTGCCTCGAGCCAGCGTGAGTATCGACGGGGCGGCGCTCAGGTGCCGGGGGCGTTGTCGGCGAGCCAGCCGTCGAGGTCGCTCGGGGTGTCTGTGATGATGCCGTCGACACCGAGCGCCTGCACCTCTGCCCAGCTCCGCTCCGAGTTGAGCGTGTAACAGACCACACCGATCCCGACCTCGTGCAGGCGCTGCAACGCCTGCGGCGCCGCGGTCACCGACTGCGCCGTCGTGCCGAGCGCGAGAACTCCGAGTCGCAGCGCCATGGGAACGGGGTCGGCGGGCAGCTCCCGGATCAACAGCATCCTGGGCTGCTTGGGGGCGGCCCTCTGCAGGTTCTGCAACGTCTCGATGCTGAAGCTCTGCAGCAGCACGCGCGATCCGACGCCGGAGCGTTCGACCGCATCCACCACGATCGCCAGCTCCTCCGGAGACCAGTCGGCCTTCAACTCGATGAGCAGCCGCTTGTCGTAGCCGCCGGCGAGCTCCAGGAACTCGTCAAGGCTCGGCATCCGCGTGTCGATGAAGTCCTCGCCGTAGAAGGCGCCGACGTCGAGCTTCTTCAGCTCGGTCACGCTCAGATCGGCGACGCGCTCGGGCGAGCCGGCCACGCGCTTGAGCGTCGTGTCATGGAACAGCATCGGAACGCCGTCCCGGCTGAGCTGCACATCCGTCTCGACGAATTGCATCGACGGGTTCTCGAACGCCGCGGTAAAGGCCTCGATCGTGTTCTCGGGAGCGACAGAGCGGTCGCCACGGTGGCCGGCGATGAAAGCCGCATCCCCCGGCAGCCGAAGCGAGCCGAAAACGTCGGAGGCGAACACATCCGACGCACCTGGCGTGAGGACCAGGCTGTTGAGCAGGGCAAGCGACGTGGCGGTGGCGAGGATCGCTGCTACCCGAGCTTTCACGTGGTGACCTTTCGACCGTTCCGCGCCCCATTGCGCGGTCTGATAGTCGAAACACTAGCGCAGCCGTTACCTTTTCGTTACATAAAAGAATGGCCGCCGACGCCCCAGAAGGGGTGTCGGCGGCCGGGGTTTCGACAAGCTCAACCAACGGGGCAAGCTCAACCAACGGGGCAAGCTCAACCAGCGCGGCGAGCTCAGCGATCTCGGCGAGCTCGGCGAGCTCGGCGAGCTCGGCGAGCTCGGCGAGCGGAGGCTAGATCAGGCCCTTGGTGTGCCAGACGGTCTTGGTCTCGGTGAAACCGGTGATGCGGCCAAGCGTCGGCGCTGCGGCATCCGCGCCATTCTCCGGGGTGAAGACCCGCTTCAGCGTGTCGGCGGCCGCGACCTGCAGCGAGATCCAGTCGAGGTCCCCTCCACCGACCAGGTCGATCGCGTTGACGTCGGCGTGGCTGGCGAGCCACGGCGCGATCTCGGCGGGCGAACCGGTGAGGATGTTCACGACGCCGCCGGGGACATCGCTCGTTGCGAGCACCTCGCTCAGGCTGATCGCGGCCAGGGGCAGCTTCTCGCTCGCCACGACGACGACGCTGTTGCCTGCTACGAGAGCCGGCGCGACGGCCGAGACGAGGCCGAGCAGCGAGCTGTCCTGCGGCGCGATGATCGCGACGACGCCGGTCGGCTCCGGCACCGAGATGTTGAAGTACGGGCCGGAGACGGCGTTGGCGTTGCCGGCGACCTGCACGTACTTGTCTGCCCAGCCGGCGTACCAGACCCAGCGGTCGATCGCCTCGTCGACCTGGGCGGATGCCGCGGCCGCGGTGACGCCCTCGGCGTCGCGGATCTCGGCGACGAACTGCGCACGGCGACCCTCGAGGAGTTCGGCGATGCGGTAGAGCACCTGTCCGCGGTTGTACCCGGTCGCGCCGGCCCAGCCGCCGACGGCCGAGCGGGCTGCCACGACGGCGTCGCGGGCATCCTTGCGGCTGGCGAGTGCGGCGTTGGCGAGGAACTCGCCACCGGCCGAGAGCACCTCATAGGTGCGGCCGGACTCACTGCGCGGGAACTTGCCGCCGATGTAGAGCTTGTAGGTCTTGGGAACGGCGAGGCGGGTCATTTGCTGGCCTTCTTTGCGGTCTTGGCCTTGGGGGTAACGGCAGGGGTGGAGGCTGCACTGGTGGTCACGGCTCTGACGCCCTTGGCCGGTGCAGCGGTGCTGGAGGCCGGCTTCAGGTACGCGGCGAGACCGTGACGGCCGCCCTCGCGGCCGTAGCCGGACTCCTTGTAGCCGCCGAAGGGGCTGGCCGGGTCGAAACGGTTGAAGGTGTTCGCCCAGATGACGCCGGCGCGCAGCTTGTCGGCCACGGCCAGGATGCGGCTGCCCTTGTCGGTCCAGATGCCGGCGGAGAGGCCATACGGTGTGTTGTTGGCCTTGGCGATCGCCTCGGCCGGCGTGCGGAACGTCAACACGGAGAGCACGGGGCCGAACACCTCGTCGCGGGCGATGCGGTTGCTCGTCGCGACGTTGGTGAAGATCGTCGGGGCGAACCAGAAACCGTTCTCCGGGATCGCGCAGTCGGCGGTCCAGCGCTCTGCGCCCTCTGCCTCACCGATGTCACTGAGCTCGCGGATGCGCTCCAGCTGCTCGCGGCTGTTGATGGCGCCGATGTCGGTGTTCTTGTCGAGCGGATCGCCGAGGCGCAGCGTCGAGAGTCGCGCCTTCAGCCGGTCGACGACCTCATCGTGGATGTTCTCCTGCACGAGCAGGCGGCTGCCTGCGCAGCAGACGTGCCCCTGGTTGAAGAAGATGCCGTTGACGATGCCCTCGATGGCCTGGTCGATCGGAGCGTCGTCGAAGACGATGTTCGCGGCCTTGCCGCCGAGCTCGAGCGTGAGCTTCTTGTCGGTGCCCGCCGTGGAGCGGGCGATCATGCGGCCGACGGCGGTTGAGCCGGTGAACGCGACCTTGTTGACGTCGCCGTGGTTCACCAGCGCCGAGCCGGTCTCGCCTGCTCCGGTGATGATGTTGACCACTCCGGGCGGGAGGTCTGCCTGCTGCAGGATCTCGGCGAAGATCATCGCGGAGAGCGAGGTGGTCTCGGCCGGCTTGATCACGACGGTGTTGCCTGCGGCGAGCGCCGGGGCGATCTTCCACGCGAGCATCAGCAGCGGGAAGTTCCACGGGATCACCTGGGCGGCGACGCCGAGGGATGCCGGGTTGGCGCCGAGTCCGGCGTGGTCGAGCTTGTCGGCCCAGCCGGCGTAGTAGAAGAACCAGGCGGCGACGAGGGGAACGTCGACGTCGCGGCTCTCCTTGATCGGCTTGCCATTGTCGAGGGTCTCGGCGACGGCGAGCTCACGGGCGCGCTCCTGCACGAGACGGGCGATGCGGAAGAGGTACTTACCCCTGTCGCTGCCGGACATCCGCGACCACGTCGTGTCGTAGGCGCGGCGGGCGGCCGCGACGGCCAGGTCGACATCCGCCTCGGAAGCGTGCGCGATGGTCGCGATGTGCTTCTCGGTGGCCGGGGAGATGGTCTGGAAGGGAGTGCCGCGCCCCTCGACGAACTCGCCGTCGATGAACAGGCCGTAGTCGCTCTTCAGGTGCAGGATCGCCTGCGACTCTGGAGCAGGTGCGTATTCGAGAAAACTCATTATTTGTGTCTCTTCCTTGATTTCGACAAGCTCAATCAGCGGGGTTAGTCGATCGTCACGTAGTCGGCGCCGGAGTAGTGACCGCTCGCCATCTTCTGTCGCTGCATCAGCACGTCGTTCAGCAGGCTGGAGGCTCCGAAACGGAACAGGTGCGGGGTGAGCCACTCCTCGCCGACGGTCTCCGCCACGGTCACCACATACTTGATGGCGTCCTTGGACGAGCGGATGCCGCCGGCCGGCTTGACGCCGACCTTCTCGCCCGTGAGGCGGTACCAGTCGCGCACGACCTCAAGCATCAGCAGGGTGACGGGGAGGGTGGCGGCCGGGGCCACCTTGCCCGTCGAGGTCTTGATGAAGTCGGCTCCGGCGAGGATCGCCAGCCAGGAGGCGCGGCGAACGTTGTCGTAGGTGTTGAGCTCGCCGGTCTCCAGGATCACCTTGAGGTGGGCGTAGCTGCCGTCCGGGCGCTTGCACGCCTCCTTGACCGCGACGATCTCGTCGTAGACGAGGCCGTAGCGACCGGAGAGGAAGGCGCCGCGGTCGATGACCATGTCGATCTCGTCGGCTCCGGCGCGCACGGCGTCGGCCGTGTCCTCGAGCTTGATCGAGCGCGAGGCCCGGCCGCTCGGGAACGCGGTTGCGACGGCGGCGATGCTGATGCCGCCATTGTCCGGGTCGCCGTGGGCTGCGCCGAGTGCCTCGACGGCGTACGGCACCATGTCGCCGTAGACGCAGACGGCCGCGACGCGCGGGCAGGAGGGGTCGCCGGCATCCGGTGTCATCGCCTTCGCGACGAGCGAGCGCACCTTGCCCGGGGTGTCTGCGCCCTCAAGGGTCGTCAGGTCGATGAGCTTGATGATGGTGTCGAGCGCCCACGCCTTGGACGTGGTCTTGATCGAGCGCGTGCCGAGTGCGGCAGCGCGCTGCTCGAGCCCGACGGCGTCGACTCCGGCGATGCCGTGGAGGTAGCGGCGCAGATTCGCGTCGCTGGGTTCACCGCCGATGAGCGCGAGCGCGCGTTCGGTGGGAATGATCTGGGTGCCTGTCACGAGGTGTCCTCACTGTTTGGGCGGTTGTGTTCTGGGGTGTTGAACGTGTGGGTCGGGGTGGCCTACTGGCCGAGGAGGGCGTTCGCCGTGTCCTCGTCTGTCACGAGGACCTTGCAGAGCCCGCTGCTCACGACGGCCCCGGCGACGGCGTGTTTGGCCGATCCGGAGATGACCGCGATGGTCAACGCGGCGTTGCGCAGATCATCGAGCCGGAGCCCGACGGTGCGGTCATCGAGCGCTGGGTCGACGATGTTGCCGTTGCTGTCGATGTAACGGCCGATGACGTCTCCGACCGCCCCCTTGCGCACGAGCTCGGTGACATTCTCCGCCGTTATGTAGCCGCTGTCGACGTGTACGGAGTTCTGGTCGGCCGCTCCGGCGCTGAACAGGTAGGCGTTGGCCGTTCCCGCCAGCTCGAGCACGGCGGCGACCGATCGGTCGGCCTCGATGGCCCGCTTGGTCTCGATGCGCTCGAGGATGGCCGGGCTCGGCAGCAGCGTCGCCTGGCCGCTGGCCTTGCTGGCGATCGTGACGGCGGTCGTCGCGGCCGTTCCTGCGCGCCGGTTCAGGCTGACGCCGCCGTTGATCTGCACGACGTTGACGCCGGGAGCCCAGCCCTGCTTGAGATGGATCGACACGTCGTGCAGTGTGCGGCCCCAGCTGAGGCCGAGGGTGCGCGGGATCGGGCGCAGTGAGGTGAGGTAGTCGGCAGCGGCCTGCGCCGTGCGCGACTGCAGTTCGTCATCGTCGGCGACACCGGCGGAGGACACGACGACGGCATCCTTCAGCCCGAGCTTCTCGCGGAGCTTCCGTTCGACGGGGAGCCGGCGGGCGCGGGGGTGAACGATCTCGATGCGGATGAAGCCGTTGGCCTTGGCCTGGGCGAGCAGCCGCCCGACCTTCCAGCGCGTCAAACGCAGTATCGAACCGATCTCGTCCTGCGTCTTGTTCTCTTCGTAGTAGAGCTCCGCAGCACGGATCGACAACAGTTCGTCGCTCTCGACCATCACTCGCCTTTCCTCTCTTCCAGAGTAGGCCGCTCGCCCCGCGCATCGCAACACTCGTAGCCCTTTCTGCTCATATGAGCAGGGCGGATGCCGCGACCGCGCAGCCCTCCCACCCACCTCACGCGCCCTATGCTCGATGCATGCCTGCATCACTCGCCATTGCCATTGACATCGGCGGCACCAAGGTCGAAGCCGCGCTCGTTGACGAACACGGCACCGTGCTTCCCTCGAGCCGGCACCGCTTCCCCACCGGGCGCGGGCAGAGCGCAGAGGAGCTTGCAGAGAGCGTGCGCTCCGCGATCCGTGGCGTGCTCGGCATGCTCAGCGGGCCGGATGCCGCATTCGACCCGGCCCAGGTGCGTGGCGTCGGCATCGGCGCGGCCGGCCCGATCAACCTCGGCGGCGGGCGGGTGTCCCCCCTGAACCTTCCGGTGTGGCGGGACTACCCGCTGCGCCAGCTCGTCGTCGACACCGTGCACCCCGTGCTGCCCGGCATCCCGGTGACCCTGCGCATGGACGGCCTCTGCATCACGCTCGCCGAGCACTGGGTCGGCGCCGGTCAGGGCCACGACAACGTGATGGGCATGATCGTCTCGACCGGTGTCGGCGGCGGTCTCGTGCTCGGCGGCCAGACGGTGCCGGGGCCGAGCGGCAACGCCGGCCACATCGGCCACGTCGAGATCGGCGGGCACGACGAACTCTGCCACTGCGGCGGTCTCGGCTGCCTGGAGGCCGTGGCATCCGGCCCCCGCACGGTCGAATGGGCCAACGCCCAGGGTTGGAGCGGCAGCACCGGCGAAGAGCTCGGAGCGGCCGTGCTGGCCGGGGACCCGATCGCCGTGCGCGCCGTCGAGCGTGCCGGCCGCGCCCTCGGGCGCGCGATCGCCTCGGCCGCGAGCCTGGTCGACCTCGACGTGGTCGCGATCGGCGGCGGCTTCTCACACGTGAGCCCGCTGCTGTTCGAGCACGCCAGGGCCGCCGTGGCCGAACGCGTCGAGTTCGGTTACGTCACACGGGTGCTGATCGTGCCATCTGGGCTCTCCGGCGACGGCCCCCTGATCGGTGCCGCCGCGCTGATCCACCGCGCCGCCCTCGTCGGCTAGCCCCGTGGTCCCGCCGGCTAGTGCCGGGCCGGGCCGTCTTCCAGCATGTGCGGGCGCGCGACGACGGAGCCGGCGAAGGCGCAGACCACGGCCGTCGCGATGAGGAAGAGCAGCGGCAGGCTCCACCCGGAGCTCAGCTCGTGGAACACACCGACCAACAGCGGGCCGAATGCGCCGATCGTGTAGCCGACGCCCTGGATGAAGCCGCTGAGCGCGACGGAACCCTCGTGGGTGCGCGTGCGGAGGTTGATGAGCACCAGCGAGAGCGGGAAGATCAGTGGCCCGCAGCCGGCCAGCGCCACCCACAACCAGGTGAGTTCGGCCGGAACGAGCAACAGTCCGAGGTAGCCCACGATGAAGAACGCGACGCCGATGTACACGAGCACCCCGATGTGGCGGAGCCTCGCCGCGAGCACCGGGATCACCAGCGCGGCCGGCAGCCCCATCGCGGCGTAGAGCGAGAGCATCGCTCCGGCCTCCGCCGGCGTCTGCCCTGCGGTGTCGACGAGCAGGCCGGGCAACCAGGCGAACATCGCGTAGGCGTTGAGCGATGAGGTGGCGAAGACGACCGCGAGCGACCAGCCGAGCGATGACCGCCAGACGCGCACCAGGAGTTCGGGCCGTGCCTCCTCCGGCAGCTCGACTCCGCGCGTGCGGTGCCCGATCATGAGCGTCACCCATGGCAGCAGTGCGAGAATTCCGAAGATCGCCCACATGCCGAGCGAGAACTGCCAGCCGGCGGCATCCGCAACGGGGACGGCGAGGAGCGGCGGGATGAAGGTTCCCACCGAGAGCGCGGTGGCGTAGAGCGTCGTCATGAGGCCGACGCGGTCGGGGAAGTACTTCTTCACCAGCGGCGGCAACAGCACATTGCCGACGCCGAGACCGGCGAAGGTGATGGCGCTGCCGAGCAACAGCATCGGCAGCGAGACGGAGAGGCCCCGCAGCGTGTGGCCGACGACGATCGCGATGAGCGCGGCGATGAGCACCGGCTCGAGGCCGAAGCGGCGGGTGAAGACGGGCGAGAAGATGCCGAACAGCGCGAAGCACACCGGCGGCAGCATGCCGAGAACGCCGAGGGCGATCGGCGAGAGCGGGATGTCCTGCGTGATCTCGGCGGCGATCGGTGAGAGCGCCGCGACGGCGGTGCGCAGATTCAGGGCGACGAGCAGGATGCCGAGCAGTGCGAGAGTTCGCCCCGCCCAGAGAGGTCGGGCGGCTTGATCGGTCACCTATGAAGTCTAGGCTTGCTGGCATGAGCGATCTCGCCAAGCACCTTCCGCTGAGCCAGCGTGAGCGCGGCGACGAGTCGCAGCTGAGCGCCGACCGATCCGCGGAGCTGAGCGCCGTGCTCACGCGCCTGGCCGCCGTCATCGAGCGGATGCCGGCCGCCGACTGGCACGCACAGAGCGCCCGCCCCGGCTGCTCCGCGGCCGAGACGACCACTGTGCTGCTCTGGCGCCTGCAGACCCCGGCGCCGCTCCGCCGCGCCGCACTCCGCCGCCAGCTGCTGCGCACGCCGATCCGTGCCGCGCGGGCTCTGGAGCTCCGCGTGCGGGAGAGCCCAGCGCGCTCCCCGGAGACGACCGTCGCGGAGCTGCGTGCACTGGCCGCCGCGCCCGGCCATGCCCGTGTCGCCGAACTGGCGGCAGCCGTGTGCGCCACACTCGACATCGCGAGCCCGCACGGCATCGCGCTTGGACTCAGCCCGACCGCCTCCGGCGCCGTCGCGCTCTACCAGTTTCAGCGCGCGCCCTACGCGGTGAAGGCGGCGGCCCGTGGCCACCGCCTGCGAGCCGCAGACGCGGAGTGGAGCATCGGCTTCGGCCCGGTGCTCGAGTCGGACGCCGAGTCGATCCTGCTGTTCCTGTTCGGGCGCGCGCACCGCGTCCCCGGCGCCTGAGCGCTGGATAGAGCGGCCGGCTCAGGCTACGGCGAGGAGCGCGCGCGCCTTCTCGACGTCGTCGCCGATCTGCTCGATCAGCGGCTCGATGCCGGTGAACGCGACCATGCCCCGGATGCGCTCCGCGAATTCGACCTCGACGCAGTGCCCGTAGAGGTCGAGGTCTTCGTCGATCACGTAGGCCTCGACCTGCTTGTGCGGCACGCCCTCGAATGTCGGGTTGTTGCCGACCGAGATCGCGGCGGGGAACCGCACACCGTCGTCGACGAGCCACCCGGCGTACACGCCGTCGGCCGGAATGAGGCCCTCGGATTCGGCGGCGAGGTTCGCGGTCGGATACCCGAGCTCGCGCCCGCGTGCCGCTCCGTGCACGACCTCGCCGCGCACCGTCGGAACGTGTCCGAGCAAGCGGGAGGCCCCGGCGACGTCGCCGCTGTCGAGGAGCTCGCGGATCCAGGTGGAGGAGATGCGCCGGTCGCCGTCGGGGTGCACGTCGTCGATGACGTCGACGGTGAAGCCGAGCTCGGCGCCCATGCTGCAGAGCAGCGCGGCGTTGCCCGCACCCTTCGCCCCGAAACGGAAGTCATGGCCGATGAGCACGCGTGCGGCATGCAGCGTGTCGACGAGGATGAGGCGCACGAAGTCCTCGGCCGGAAGCGAGGCCAGCGCCTCGTCGAAGCTGAGCAGCAGGGTCGCGTCGACACCCGTCCCGGCCAGCAGATCGAGCTTCTGCCTGATGCTGACGAGCGCCGTCGGGCAGTCGTCCGGTGCGAGCAGCGCGAGCGGGTTGCGGTCGAAGGTGACGACGACCGAGGCGAGCGCCTCGGCATCCGCCGCCAGCAGCATGGCGTCGATCAGCGCGCGGTGCCCGGCGTGCACACCGTCGAACTTGCCGATGCTCACCGCCGAGCGCGCCCAGTCGGCAGGCACCTGCTCGACACCGGAGAAGATCCGCATCACACGGCCCCGGATGTCGCGGCGACGCGTTCCGACGCACGGACGCTGGCCAGCCACCACAGGCCGAGCCAGGGCAGCACCAGCGGAATGAAGAGGTAGCCCTTGCCGAAGACCGACCACACGGTGGCCTCGGGGAAGAGTTCTGGCATCGCGATGCTGAGCGCACCGACGACGATGACGCCGACGGCCTCGAAGCCGATCGCGATCCACGCCACCCGGTTCCACACCGGGCCGGGCGCGATCAGGGCGATTGTCGCGACGATGTAGACCAGTGCCGCGATCGCCGAGAGCGTGAACGCCAACGGCGCGGTGTCGAAGCGTTCGATGATCTGCACGACCGAGCGCCCCGCCGCGCCCAGGGCCAGAATGGCGTAGACCGTGATCAGAAGTCGACCGACGCCGCTCGAGCGGCCGACTCGGGGGCGGGAGGAGGGCTGAACAGTCACAGTCGTCAATTATCGCAGGAGTGGGAGCGCCCCGCGTCACACACCCTGGACGGTCCAGATCTGGAGCATCCGGTAGAGCATCACGGCCACGGAGAGGGCGGCGACGCCGAGGATGACGGTGCTCCAGCGGCTCCGCTCGATCAGCGCCCAGAATCCGGCGGCGATCGGCAGCAGCATGGCCGAGATCAGGTAGACGTAGAACTCGAGCACGCTGCCCGACGCCTCGTTGCCGGTGAGGGGGGCGACGATCGAGATGACCAGCTGCACGATGAGGAGGAGCTCGACGACGCCGAGGGCGCCGAGCACGAGGTCGCTCGGAGTTTTGCCCGCGAGGCCGCGCACGATGGCGATCAGCCCGGCGATCACGGCGACGGCGATCTGCAGGTAGGTGAACCACTCGATCATGCGCCGGCCACCGCATCGCTCGGGAAGTTGACGACGGACTTGCCGACGCCACCGTCGGCTCCGCGCAGTTCGACGAGGCCGACGAGGCGGCCGTCCGGCGCGATCGCCGAGCGCAACGCGCTCGTCGGCGTGCTGCCGCGCTGGGCTGCGTCCACCTCGATGCGCTTGCCGTGGCCGAGGTCGATGGCCTGCTGCTCGCTGAGTTCGAGCCGTTCGAACAGCCGCGCCGCGGCGTCGGCGGGTGGGATCAGGGCGGTGGCGACGTCGACCGAGTCGAGCTCGCCGGCATCCGTCACCGAGAACGGCCCGATCCGGGTGCGTCGGAGGGCCGTCAGGTGGCCGCCGACGCCGAGGTCGTCGCCGAGGTCGCGGGCGAGGGCGCGGATGTAGGTGCCGGAGGAGCAGACGACGCGCACCTCGAGGTCGAGGTAGCCGTCGACGGCGGTGCTGCCGAGGAGTTCGAACTCGGAGACCGTGACGGCGCGCGATTTCAGCTGCACCTCTTCGCCGGCCCGCACGAGTGCGTACGCGCGCTTGCCGTCGACCTTGATGGCGCTGACCGAGCTCGGCACCTGTTCGATGTCGCCACTCAGGCTTTCGATGCCCGCCGCGATCGCTGCCGGGTCGATGGCGGTTGCGCCGGCCGCAGGCACCTCGCCGATCAGTTCGCCCTCTGCGTCATCGGTGGTGCTCGCGGCTCCGAGGCGGATCGTCGCCAGGTATTCCTTGTCGAGTCCGACGACATAGGTGAGCAGGCGGGTCGAGCTCTCGACCCCGAGAACGAGCAGGCCGGTGGCCATCGGGTCCAGCGTGCCGGCGTGGCCGACCTTGCGGGTTCCCGCGAGACGCCTGGTCCTGGCCACGGCGTCGTGACTGGTCCAGCCCTGCGGCTTGTCGAGAAGGAGGATGCCGCTGCTGCTCACGACCCAAGGCTAACATCGCGCCCGTGCGGCCCCGTGCCGGGCCGACCCTCTACGCTCGAACCATGAGAATTGCGGTGATCGGGGCCGGTGCCCTCGGCGGTACTTTTGCCGCGCTGCTCAGCAGAGCCGGCCACGAGGTCGAGGTGACCGCGCGCGGCGCGCAGCTCGGCGCGATCCGGGTGCACGGGATCCGCCTGAGCGGGGGCTTCGGCGTGGCGAACGCTCGCGTTGCGGCATCCGAGACCCTGAGCGCACGCCCCGATCTGGTGCTGCTCTGCACGAAGGCGCAGGATGCCGAGGCCGCACTGCTGCAGAACGCCGCAGCGCTCGAGGGAGCTGCCGCGCTGGACGGCGGCGACGGGCTCGACGGCGTGCCGGTGATCGTCGTGCAGAACGGCCTGGACGGAGTGCAGACCGCCCAGCGCGTTCTGCCGAATTCGGAGTGCTTCGGCCTGCTGGTGATCATCGCGGCGAACTACACGACGCCTGGAGAGGTGCGCGTCACGACGGCTGCGCCCAGTTACCTCGGGCGCGGGACCGGCCCTGCCGACGCCGAGACGCTCCGCTGGCGGGCCGTGCTGGCCGAGGCCGCGCCCGTCATAGCCCAGGACAACTTCGTTGGGGCGCAGTGGACCAAGCTCATCGTCAACATGCTCAACGGGCTGCCTGCCATCACGGGCCTCACCGTGCAGGAGGTCGTCGCGCACCGCGGGCTCAGGATGGCGCTGACCCGCAGCATGCGCGAGGCCGTGCAGGTCGGCATGGCCAGCGGGGTGCGCTTCGGCTCGCTGCAGCGGCTCAGCAACGCACGGTTGCGCTTCTTCGCGCGTATGCCGCCGTGGCTCGGCCAGCTGCTGCCGCTGTCGATGAAGCGCAGGATGGGCCAGGTGCCGAACCTCGGGTCGACGCAGCAGAGCCTCCGGCGCGGGCAGCGCACCGAGATCGACTACTTGAACGGCGCCGTCGAACGTGCCGGCCTGGCCGCAGGCGTCGCCACCCCGGTCAATGCCGCGATCACGGCACTCGTGCACGAGGTCGAGCAGAGCGGCGAGTTCCTCTCCCCCGCGCATGCGATCGGCCGCATCAACGCGTTCGGCTGAGCGCCCGGCTGCCCATGCGGCCCGAGCCTCGGCCCGCTACCGCGGCAGCCGTCGCCGGTTCGCGGAGGCGGCAGCCGGATCGCCTCGATTCGGGACGGTTTGGCGCCCGATCAGGGCGCACATCCGCGGACCGGCTACGGGACGGCCTGCAGTCAGCAGCTGTCGGCGAAGACGCGGCGGGGCGTTGCCGGGGTCGAGTTATCGATGATCGCGGTGGCCTGCGTGCGCGGGGCGGCCTCGGCGAAGTAGAGCCTGTCGGCATCCCCCTCCGGCCCATCGACCGGCGCGCTGTCGAGGAAGACGCTGTAGTTCCAGAGGCCGCGCAGCTCTGGGCGGTTGATGAAGCGACCGTCGATGATCAGCGTCGCGTCGATGGGCCCCGTCTCCCACTTCGGCAGCACCTGGATGCCGCGTCTCGGGTCGAAGGCCTTCGTCA
The DNA here is from genome assembly GCF_001425085.1 of Leifsonia sp. Root4. Taxonomy (GTDB): domain Bacteria; phylum Actinomycetota; class Actinomycetes; order Actinomycetales; family Microbacteriaceae; genus Microterricola. The sequence continues at coordinate 173,517 of NZ_LMDN01000001.1, forward strand.
CGAATCCGGTGCTGCCACCCAGCCGGAACGGCTCGACGAGCACCCGGCGCAACAACGAGTAGTCGAAGCCGTAGCGGTAGTAGCGCTCCGCGGTGTCGTCGCCGAACTTCGCCTGTTCCTCACGCGAGCGGTGGAACCACTCCAAACTCGCCCGGAACACCGGGTGATTGCGCTCCTCCAGCACCGCGGCGAGATCGTCACCGAACGCCGTCTTGCCGCTCTGCAGCGCGCCGTCGATCGCGACGATCGTGCGCCCGTGCCCGTAGTTGTGCATGATCTCATCGGCGAGGCCACGGAGGAAGCGAACGCGGGGGGTGAGGACGAGTTCCATGCCTCGAGCCTACGCCGGGCGCATCCGACTCCAACCCGATGCCGGCTCCGACGATGCCGCGCCGTCTACGCTGGAAGCGATGAGTACGACAGCCGCCGCAACCGCCATTCCGGAGACGATCGTCGCCTGGTTCCACGAGAACGGCCGCATTCTGCCGTGGCGCGAGTCCGGCTTCAGCGCCTGGGGCACCCTGGTGAGCGAGTTCATGCTGCAGCAGACGCCCGTCAACCGGGTGATCCCGCACCTGAACGCCTGGCTGGAGCGTTGGCCGACACCCGCGGATCTGGCCGCCGCTCCCCCGGCGGAGGCGCTGCGAGCCTGGTCCAGCCTCGGTTACCCGCGCCGCGCACTCTGGCTGCACGCTGCGGCTGTCGAGATCACCGAGCGCCACGGCGGCGTCGTGCCGAGCGACGTGGACCAGCTTCTCGCCCTCAGCGGCGTCGGCGACTACACCGCCAGGGCGGTTGCGGCCTTCGCCTATGGCATGCGGCATCCCGTCGTCGACACGAACACCCGGCGCGTGATCGCCCGCGCCGTGCAGGGCCAGGCCGAGCCAGCGCCGCCCAGCCGAACCCGCGACCTCGCGGCGATGGAGGAGCTGCTGCCTGAGAGTCTCCAGGACGCCCGCGACTTCAACGCCGGCATCATGGAGCTCGGCGCCCTGGTCTGCGTGGCGCGCACGCCCCGCTGCGGCGACTGCCCGATCCGCGATCAGTGCGCCTGGATCGCGGCCGGCTCCCCCGCCTACCTCGGCCCACGCAAGAGCGTGCAGAAGAAGTTCGAGGGCTCCGATCGCCAGGTGCGCGGGCTCATCATGAAGGAGCTGCGTGCGGCACACAAGCCAGTGACGGCCACCGAGATCGACACGGTGTGGCCGGATGCCGCACAGCGCGAGCGTGCACTGCGCGGACTGATCGCCGACGGACTGGCGGTGGCATCCGCCGAGGGTGGATACACGCTGCCGCACGGGTAGATGCACCCACGGCGACTGCGGGAGCGCCAGCGACCGAAGCCCTGAACGCCTGACCAGATGGGGTTGCCCGGGTCTCGATACGGCCGCGGGCGGCCTACTCGACCAACGTGGAGGTCGCGGATGCGGTGTCGGCGGATCCGCTCGGGGCTTCGCGTGCGTCGCTGCTCCTTCGTCGCGGCGCCGCTCGCTCGAGCCAGCGTGCGAAGCGGACGCACATCCCACACCGCAGGCTCAGTCGACGCGCATTCTCACGCTGGCTTGCGGGAACGCCAGCGACCGAAGCCCTGAACGCCTGACCAGATGGGGTTGCCCGGGTCCCGATACGGCCGCGGGCGGCCCACGCGACCAGCGTGGAGGTCGCGGATGCGGTGCCGGCGGGTCCGCTCGGGGCTTCGCGTGCGTCGCTGCTCCTTCGTCGCGGCGCCGCTCGCTCGAGCCAGCGTGCGAAGTGCACGCACATCCCACACCGCAGGCTCAATCGACGCGCATTCTCACGCTGGCTTGAGGGAGCGCCAGCGACCGAAGCCCTGAACGCCTGACCAGATCAGGGCGCCCGCAGCCGCACCAGCATCGGTGGCCGTTCCCGGGGTTGCCGAAGAGGGGCTGCCGCCTTTCGCGACGCTGCGCGTCGAGCTACGCGACCAGCGCGGAGGCCGCCGATGCGGTGTCGGCGGATCCGCTCAGGGCTTCGCGTGCGTCGCTGCTCCTTCGTCGCGGCGCCGCTCGCTCGAGCCAGCATGGGCATGCACGATGGCTTGAGGGAGCAGCCGAGGAACGAGGCCGCCCCCGAAGCCCTGAGCGTGTCACCGGATCGGGTCGGACTAGTCCGGCGTTACACGCCGTGGCGCAGTGCCGAGATCGGCTCGATCCTGCTGGCTTTCGCCGCTGGGTAGGCGCCGGCCGCCAGGCCGACGACGGCGCCGAGCACGGCACAGCCGAGCACCATCGGCAGGTCGATGATGGGTGTCCACTGCTGCACGAGCGAGACTCCGACGACCGCGAAGACGCCGAGCGCCGCACCGATCAGCCCGCCGAGAAGGCCGATCACCACGGACTCCACCGTGAACTGTGCCCGGATCTCGCGCCGCGTCGCTCCAAGGGCACGGCGCAGGCCGATCTCGCCGACACGTTCTGAGACGGAGAGAAGCGTGACGTTGGCGATGCCGAGACCTCCGGCGAGGAGCGCGATCAATCCGAGGATCAGGAACACGACGTTGACGTCGGCCTGGACGCTCTCCTGCAGCTCCGATCCCGTCTGCGGAGCGACGACCTCGAAGTTGTCCGGTGTGTTCGGGTCAAGGGCGATCGGCGCCTGCTTGCCGACGACGCCACCGGCACCGACCGCGATCCGCACGTGCAGCTCCTCGGCCGCACGCAGGCCGAAGTCGGCACGGGCCGTGCCTGCCGGCACCATCACGGCGTCGAGCATGTCGGTGCGCCGCTCCATCTTGTCGACGATGCCGATCACGGTATACGAGCGTTCACCGATGAAGATGGCCGGTTGCCTGTCGATGCGGTTCACGCCGAGTTCCTCGGCGGCCCGCGCTCCGAGCACGACGACGCGATCGGCGCGCTCGTCGTGGCCGGCGTCGAAGAACCGCCCGGTGACGATGCGGCCGCGCACGGCGTCAAGCAGCCCCGGCGTTGCCGCGAGCACGGCGGGCCCACTCGTCTGCGCGGCGGACGGGTCGTTCACCGGAACCGAGGTGATCCGTTGACCGGCGACGTCGACGGCGCCGACCAGGCCGGCCTGCTCAACGCCGACGAGGCGTTCAACGCGCAAAGGGGCGTCCCACGGCAGCGAGGTCTTCGCCTTCGAGTTGCCGAACATCGAGCCGGTCTTGCCCGGCGTGACCAGAACCTGCGTGGCTGAGACCGAGTCGAACTGGCGGGAGATCTGCCCAGCCGCTGTCTGAGCGAAACCGATCGTCACGACGAGCGACGCGATGCCGAGCACCGTTCCCATCGTCGTCATCACGAGGCGGCCCGTGTGCCCGCCGATGCCGTGGCTCACCTCGACGAGGAGGTCTTGGGTGGTGAAGCGGTCAGCGCGCTTGATCGGGTTCGGCGCGGCCTTCGGGCGGCGGAACCGTTGCGTCAGCGACGCCAGCCTGCCGCGGATCCAGCCGCTCATCGCAGCACACTCACTCGGCCATCGTCGATCCGGATGCCGCGGCGCGCGCGCTCCGCGACGGCGTTGTCGTGGGTGATGACGACCAGCGTCAGGCCGTCGGCGTTGAGTTCCTCGAACAGGTCCATCACCTCGTGCGAGGTCTTCGCATCGAGATTGCCCGTCGGCTCATCGGCCAACAGCACGCGCGGCTGGGCGATGACGGCGCGGGCGATCGCGACGCGCTGACGCTCACCGCCGGAGAGCGTCGTCGGCAGGAAGCCGAGGCGGTGGCCGAGGCCGACGCGCTCGAGCGCGGCGTGCGCGCGCGGCATCCTCTCGGCACGGGGCACTCCGCTGTACAGGGTGGAGATGAGGACATTGTCGAGCACCGTCCGCCGCGGCAGGAGGTGGAATGACTGGAAGACGAAGCCGATGCTGCGCCCGCGCAGGGCTGCGCGCTCGTCTTCGCTCAGCGATCCGGTGCGCACGCCGTCCAGCAGGAACTCGCCGACACTCGGTCGGTCAAGCAGCCCGAGCACGTTGAGCAGCGTCGACTTCCCCGATCCGCTCGGCCCGACGATCGAGAGGTAGTCGCCCCGGTTGATGGCCAGATTGACGCCCTTCAACGCCTGAACTTCCGGCGGGCCGGGGAATGAGCGGGTCACGTCGACCAGCTCGACCACGGAATCGCTGGACGAGCTGGCGGCGGTGTCGGTCATCGGCCGACCACGACCTGTTCGCCCTCGGCGATGTCGCCGCTGATCTCGACGAACCCCTCTGCGGCAAGCCCGGTGGTGACGTCGACGAGCTTGGTGTCCTCCTCGCCTGGCACGACCACCTCGACCCGCGACTCTCCGCCGGCGCCTGCGGTCAGTGCCGCGGCGGGAACGGCGAGGACCTCACCGGCGGTCGCGCCGATGGGGATCGCGATCCGCACGTTCTGGCCCTGCAGCGACTGCACCTGCTCCGGTGTCGGGTCCACGAGCGCCAGCGTGACGTCGTAGCGAACTCCCGCCTCCTTGCCCGTGGCCTTGCGGGGCGCGAGCGCGGTGACGGTCGCGCTGAGCGAGCCGTCGTCGCCGACCGCGACCGTCGCCGTGTCGCCGACGGTCAGCAGTTTCGCGTCGCTCTCGGCAGCGGATGCCGCGACGATGAGCTCGGCTCCGGAGACCCGCATCACGGCCGACTGCGCGACGGTGCCACGCTTGGCCATCACCTCGTCGACGCGGCGGGGCAGCCCGGAGAGGTAGAGCACCTCGCTGGCGGGAAGGAAGGTGAGTGTGCCCTCCTCCGCCGCGGCCAACGCCTCCTGCGCATCGGCGAGTGCACGCTGGGCGAAGTCGACGGCGGATGCCTGGGAGCCCGTGTCCGGCGCGGCGAGTGCGACGTCCCGCTTCGCATAGGCGAGGCGCACGGCGTCCTCGGCATCGGCAACCGCGTTCGGGTTCTGCGGTTCACCAGCCACAGGTGGCTTCTTCGCGTCTTCCTTCGCCGTCACGAGTGCGCGCTCCGCTGCACGGATGTCATTGTCGAGCGCGACCCGCTCCGCCTCTGACGGACCGGAGCCGGCGTTCGCGAGCTCCCGCTGCGCGCTGGCCACGCCGGCTTCGGCCGAGCGGACTCCGTCACGCGCGCCGCGCACGGCGTCGTCGGTGCCATCGGCCGGCTGCGGCGCCGGGTAGCCGACGCGTGCGTAGAGCTCGGCGACAGCCGCCGCCGTCGCCGCGTCGAAGGTCTCCGAGCCGCCCGGATCGATGCCGAGCGAGCGCAACGATTCCTTGAGCTGGTTGACGTCGGGACCGGCCAGACCGAGCCTGAGCGTGCGATAGACGGGGAGATCGCCCGGCAGCACGATCACCGGACGACCGGCAACCTCGAGGGCGACGGATGCCGGCCCGAACGTTGCTCCGGCCTCCGGCACTCGACCGGTGACGACGGCGGGGCCGGTGCGGTCCCCTGCCTCCAGGGTGACGTCCACGGAATCGGCGTAGACGACATCGCCGCGCAGCGTGACGTCGTTGGAGAGGGTGCGCAGCTCGACGGGCACGGTGATCAGACCGGGCTCCGGCGGTTTCGCGTCGGCCGCGGCCTGCCCCGGCGAGACGATCACGGCGCTGAGCGCGACACCGGCGACGAGCGAGACGATCGCGACGGCCGCGAGCACCCACAGCGCACGATTCCCGTGCAGCACTCTGCGCCATCCCGCGACGGCCGGATCCGGCTTCACCCGCTCCGGCGCGGCGTCATCACCGGCACCGGCATCGCCCTGCAGGATCGCGTCCACCTCGGACGCAGCCTCCGACGAAACCGTCTGCTCCGCACCAGGCTGGGCGTCAGGCTGGGCGTCAGGCTGGGCGCTCTTCTTCCGGCCGCGCAGCATCGCTTACTTACCCGTCGCGTACTCGGCCAGCAACGCGTCGAGCTCAGACTTGTTGTCTTCGACGAACTGGGTCTCGAGCGCGAACTGGGCTTCGAGGCTCTTCTGCATGTAGTCGAGCTTCTCGGAGCAGCGGAAGTCGGCGAGAGCAACGTCGATCTCCTTCTGCCGCAGTTCCTCCATCGCCGCCTCGTCCGGCGCGATCGGCACGCCGGTCTCGTCAAACTCCTGGTTCTCGTAGAACTCGTTCTGCGCATCGGAGATCGACATCATCGCCTCGCTCTTGCTCGTGAACTCCGAGTAGCCGGCATCCGCCATGCAATCGGCCCACTTCGCATCGAGTTCCTTGACTGCGGGCTGCTCCATGGCCTTGGTGTAGAGCTCGTTCATCTTCTCGAACAGCCCGGCGAACTTCGGATCGTTGTACGCGTCCTGAGCGCCACCCTGCACCTCGTTCTGCGCGGCGCCCTGGCAACCGGCGGTCTCCCAGTTGTACTCATAGCTGCCGTCGCCGGCCTCCATCGCCTCCATCTCCTCCTCGCTGGGGCCTGGGCCGTACAGCGTCTCGTAGAAGGCGGCCTGCTCGCTCTCGGAGAGCGATGCCGTGTACTCGGCATTCGGGTCGACGAACTCTTCGGACTGGGCCTGCTGCTCGGCCATCTGCTCGGCGGACTGGATCATGCCGTAGCCGTTGCTGGCGACCCATTCCTCCGTCTCGCGGTCTTCCATGTCGTCGGAGCTCATCACAACGCCCCCGCCGTTCTGCGTGTTGGGGAGGTACTCGAACCCCTCCTCCTTCATGCAGGCGGCGACGAGCTCCTCGACCTCGGCCTGCTGGGCCTCGAACTTCTCCTGGTCGATGTCGCCGTAGAGCGCGGTGGTGTACATGCCGAGAGGGCTGTCCTCGTAGCTGAGCTCACCGCCCCCACCGGAACCGGCGGCGGCACAGCCGCTCAGCGCCAGCATGGAAATCATGGCAAGAGACACAAAGGACAGCGACGTTGATGCGCGCACGGGAACCCCAAACTCGTGTGTGATCGGAGCGGCGATGCTGCAAATCCCCCTGGACAGGCGGTCGCTCCGCGATCGAGCCTAGCCCACCTTGTCTACCCCCGTTGCGTCGCGGAGCGAAGCTACACCAGCCTCGGTGGCGGTTCCCGAAGTTACCTGGCGTGGGGCTTCCGCCTTTCGCGACGCTTCGCGTCGCGCACACACGAGGGCGGCCACCAGCGTTCAGCAGGTGGCCGCCCTCGGCGGTGCGAATCAGTGCATCCGCACGCCTCAGCGCGCGTCGGCCTCGTTGTCGCTCGCGACGTCAGCCGTGTCGTCGCTCTCATCCTCGTCGTCCTCGAGGTCGCGCGGCTTGACGTAGGGATCCTCGTCGCCGGCGTACTGCGCCTGCGCGGCGAGGCCCGCCACCTCGGTGTCGCGCTGCTGCGCCTCGCGCAACAGGCCGTCGATGTGCGCGGCGTTCTCCGGGATGCCGTCGAGCAGGAACTCGAGCGACGGCGTGAGCCGCGCGGTGAGGTTCTTGCCGACCTCGCTACGGAACATGCCGGTGGCGGCCCTGAGGGCGGCTGCGGTGTCCGCGCGCTCCTCATCGGTGCCGTAGACGGTGTAGTAGACGGTGGCGTGCTGCAGGTCGCCGGTCATCTGAACGTCGGTGATGGTGACGAATCCGATGCGTGGGTCGCGGATGCCGCGCTCGAGGCGCTTCGCGATGATCACCTGGATACGGTCGGCCATTTTCTTGGCGCGTGCCTGATCAACCATGGTGGTTTTCCTCTCAGTGGGAACAGCGTGAACAAGTGGTGCATTCACTGCAAAAAACTGGCAATGGCCGAGCCAGAGAATGTCTGACTCGGCCATTGTTTTAGAGCGGAGCTCCGAGCCTCGGACTAGGCGCGGGGCTTCTCCTTGAGTTCGATCGTCTCGATCTCGTCACCGATCTGGATGTCGTTGAACTTGCCGAGGCCGATACCGGCCTCGAAGTCCGTACGAACCTCGGTGACGTCATCCTTGAAGCGACGCAGCGACTCGATGGCGAGGTTGTCGCCAACGACGATGCCGTCGCGGATGACGCGCGCCTTGGCGTTTCGCGTGATCGTTCCCGAGCGCACGATGACACCGGCGATGTTGCCGAACTTGGAGGAACGGAACACCTCGCGGATCTCGGCGACGCCCGACTGGACCTCTTCGTACTCCGGCTTGAGCATGCCCTTGAGGGAATCCTCAATCTCATCGATCGCGTTGTAGATGACCGAGTAGAAGCGCACGTCGACGCCTTCACGAGCGGCACGCTCGCGCGCCTTCGTGTCGGGGCGGACGTTGAAGCCGACGATGATCGCGTTGTCAATGGTCGCCAGGTTGACGTCCGACTCGGTGATCGCACCGACACCGCGGTGGATGATGCGCAGCTGCACGCTGTCATCGACCTCGATCTTGAGCAGCGACTCTTCGAGGGCCTCGACGGCACCAGAAACGTCACCCTTGATGATGAGGTTGAGCGACTCGACCTTGCCCTCTTCGAGTGCACGGGTGAAGTCTTCGAGCGAGATGCGCTTGCGAGCCTTGGCCAGCTGAGCGTTGCGCTCTGCTGCTTCACGCTTCTCGGCGATCTGACGGGCCATGCGGTCGTCATCCGTCACGATGAAGGTGTCACCGGCGCGCGGAACGCTGGAGAGACCCTGCACCTGAACGGGGCGCGACGGGAAGGCCTCGAGCACGGCAAGGCCGTCCTCATCGGCCATGGCACGCACGCGGCCATAGGCGGTGCCGGCGACGATGGAGTCACCGACGCGCAGCGTTCCCGACTGGATGAGCACGGTTGCAACTGCACCGCGACCCTTGTCGAGCTTGGCCTCGATGGCCACACCGCGGGCGTCCTTGTTCGGGTTCGCACGCAGGTCGAGGCCGGCGTCTGCGGTGAGCAGAACGGCGTCGAGCAGGTTCTGGATGCCGAGACCGTCGCGAGCCGACACGTCGACGAAGATGACGTCTCCACCGTATTCTTCGGCGACGAGGCCGAACTCGGTGAGCTGCTGACGAACCTTGGCCGGGTTGGCGTCGGGCTTGTCCACCTTGTTGACCGCGACGACGATCGGCACGTTGGCAGCCTGGGCGTGGTTGAGCGCCTCAATGGTTTGCGGCATGATGCCGTCATCCGCTGCGACAACGAGGATCGCCATGTCGGTCACCTGAGCACCACGTGCACGCATGGCGGTGAACGCCTCGTGACCAGGGGTGTCAATGAAGGTGATGGCGCGCTCGTGGCCTTCGTGCTCTGTCCACACCTGGTAGGCACCGATGTGCTGGGTGATGCCACCGGCTTCACCCTCGACGACGTTCGCCTTGCGGATGGCGTCGAGCAGTCGGGTCTTACCGTGGTCGACGTGACCCATGACGGTGACGACGGGCGGACGGATCTCGAGATCCTCATCCGTCTCGTCCTCGAGCTCCTGGTCGAGGTCCATGCCGAAGCCTTCGAGAAGCTCGCGGTCTTCCTCTTCCGGCGACACGATCTGGATCTTGAAGCCGAGCTCTTCTCCGAGCACCTGGAAGGTGGCCTCGTCGAGGGACTCCGTGGCCGTTGCCATCTCACCGAGGTGGAACAGCACGGTCACGAGCGAACCGGGGTTGGCGTCAATCTTGTCGGCGAAGTCGGAGATCGATGCGCCGCGACGCAGGCGCACAATCGTGCTGCCATTGCCACGAGGAACGCTCACGCCACCAAGCGACGGAGCCTCTCTCATCTCGAATTCGGCCCTCTTCGTCCGCTTGGACTTGCGAGCCTTGCTCTTGCCGCCACCACGACCGAAGGCACCAGCGGTACCACCGCCGGGTCCACGGCCACGGCCGCCGGCTCCACCACCGGGGCGAGGAGCGAAGCCGCCGCCTGCGCCGGGAGCTCCACCGGTTCCACCGCCTGGACGCTGGAAACCACCACCGGCCGGACGTGCTCCACCGGCAGCACCGGGGCGCTGCTGGAAGCCGGGGCGCTGACCGAAGCCGGCCGGGCGCTGACCCATGCCGGGTCCGCCCGGACGCGGGGCGCCGGGACGAGGAGCGGCCGGACGCGGGATATTGCCCGGGCTGGCTGGGCGCTGGCCCATGCCCTGTGCACTCGCGAACGGGTTGTTACCCGGGCGCGGGTTGGCGGGACGCTGTCCCATGCCCTGGTTGGAAGCGAAGGGGTTGTTGCCCGGGCGCGGAGCCGGGGCACCCGGACGCGGGGCGCCGGGACGCGGGATCGACGAGCCGGCCTCTGCCGGGGTCGGAGCCGGGGCTGCCGCTGCGGCATCCTTCGACTCGGCAGCGGCGGCCGGAGCAGCCTCTGCCTTCTCGCTCGTCGCCTTCTCAGCGGCGGCCTTCTCGGCAGCAGCCTTGTCGGCTGCGGCCTTCTCGGCAGCAGCCTGACGCTCGGCGACGGTCAGCGGGGCGCTCGGCATCGGAGCGGCCGGAGCCTTCTCCGCCTCGGGCTCCGCCGGGGCGACCGGTGCCGCCGGGGCAGCGGGGGTCGGAGCCTTGGGCGCCGGCTTGGCTGCAGCGGCCGGCTTGGCCGGAGCGTGCGTTGCGGTTCCGACGAGGCCGGCGGCCTCGAGGGCTGCCTTCAAGCGGCGCGCGACGGGCGGCGCGATGCTTGAAGACGGTCCCTTGACGTATTCGCCCATTTCTTTGAGCTTGTCAAGGGCAGCTTTTGTGTCGACATTGAGCTCGGTAGCGATCTCATGTACGCGTGGATTTGCAGCCACAATTCTCCTGTTCCGGGCCTGCACCCGGAAAGGGGCAGACCGTTAGTAACGGACGGGACTCATTTTGAGCCGCTCATTAGTTGTTACTCATTAGATGCTCACGGTGCCATTCAGCCTGTTCTCTAAGGTGATCGTGTCGAGTGCCGTTGTGACACGCAGCGCCCGCCCGAAGGCACGACGTTGCACTGCCATGCGATAGCACTCGATCGTCGGATGCAGCCACGCACCCCTCCCGGGCAGAGAAGCGTTGTCATCGACAACAAGTTCTGATTCCCGGGCGACAACCCTCAGAAGCGAGGATTTCGGAGCGCGTGAACGGCAAGCGACGCACGTTCTAACGGGTTCCATCTTAGCACTCACTGTCTCATCGGGCCGACCGACGGAAGGCGGCAGGCCCAGTGCCGAAGCGCTGGCTTCGGCACTGGGCTTCGCCAGTTGATCCTCCGGTGGCTCCTATCGGTGCGGTTCAGAGGATTCCTTGGTTTAGCGACGCTGGCGCGTCGCAGGCTGCCGCCTTACGCGAAAATCGACATCCTTGCTCAGTCGTCTTCGAGAATCGAATCCGGCTGGATGTCGATTTTCGCGCCTGTCAGCTTTGCGGCCAGGCGGGCGTTCTGGCCTTCCTTGCCGATCGCCAGCGACAGCTGGTAGTCGGGAACGAGGGCGCGAACGGCCTTCGTCGCCTCGTCGATCACGAACGCGCTGGTCACCTTGGCGGGCGACAGTGCACTGGCAACGAACGTCGGCAGATCGGCCGAGTAGTCGACGATGTCGATCTTCTCGTTGTTGAGCTCGGCGGTGACGGCGCGCACGCGCTGTCCGAGTTCACCGATGCATGCGCCCTTGGCGTTCACGCCGGGCTCGGTCGCGCGCACGGCGATCTTGGTGCGGTGGCCGGCCTCACGGGCGAGCGACACGATCTCGACGACGCCATTGGCGATCTCGGGAACCTCGAGCGCGAAGAGCTTGCGCACGAGCGAGGGGTGGGTGCGCGAGACGGTGATCTGCGGCCCCTTCGCACCCTTGGCGACGCTGGTCACGAAGACGCGGATACGCGAACCGTGCTTGTACTCCTCGCCGGGAACCTGCTCCTCCGGGGGGAGGATGGCCTCGATCGTACCGAGGTCGACGTGGATCATGCGCGGGTTCGGTCCCTGCTGGATCACGCCGGCGATGATGTCGCCCTCGCGTCCGCGGAACTCACCGAGCACGGCGTCGTCGGCCAGGTCGCGCAGGCGCTGGTTGATGACCTGCTTGGCGGCGAAAGCCGCGATGCGGCCGAAGTCACTGGGCACATCTTCGGCCTCGCCGATGATGTTGCCTTCTTCGTCGAGCTCCGGAACCATGACCGCGATGTGGCCGGTCTTACGGTTCAGCTCGACGCGCACACCCTGAGGCTCGACGTGTCCGTGCGACTCGGGGTTGACGTGCTTGAGATATGCAGTCAGGATCGCCTGCTCGATAATCTGCACGAGCTCGTCGAAGGGGATTTCCTTCTCGCGTTCCATCTGACGCAGGACGCTGAGGTCGATGTCCATTTGCCGGCCTCCTCTATTCACATTCGCGCCACCGCAAAAACGTGCGGTGGCGTACCGATCTACGTTAGCCGACTCTCGCGCCGTTCGACACCACGACGGCAAATCCGATGCCGCCCGGCGTGGCATCCGGAGTCGGAACAGTGCCCGTGCGCGCTCCGGGGGATACTGGGCAGATGGATGTGATCAGTGATTTCGTTGCGACCGCAGGCGATACCTTCTGGACCTGGATCGTTCTGCCCGTCGTAGCCGGGCTGGGCATCTATTTCACCGTGCGCAGCGGCGTCGTGCAGTTCCGACTCATTCCGGAGATGTTGCGCACGCTCACCGACAAGACCCCGAGGGGCGATGACGGCAAGCCGCAGTCCGTCTCGGCGTTCCAGGCGTTCACCATCTCGGCGGCGTCGCGCGTCGGAGTCGGCAACATCGCCGGCGTCGGAACCGCGATCGCGATCGGCGGCCCGGGTGCCGTGTTCTGGATGTGGACGATGGCCTTCATCGGAGGTGCGTCCAGCTTCGTCGAGTCGACGCTCGGCCAGCTCTACAAGGTCAAGGACGTTTCGGGTTTCCGCGGTGGCCCCGCCTATTACATGCAGCACGGTTTGAAGGCGCGCTGGATGGGCGTCCTGTTCGCGGTCATCCTGATCCTCTGCTTCCCGCTGGCGTTCAGCTCGTTGCAGGCCAACACCATTGCGGCCACCCTCAGCTCCAGCCTCGGCGGTGACGTTCCCGGCTGGCTCGGCTGGGCGATCGGCATCATTCTGGCCGTCCTGACCGGCCTCGTCGTCTTCGGCGGCGTGCGGCGCATCGCATCCGTCACCCAGGCCGTCGTGCCCCTGATGGCGCTGCTCTACCTGCTCCTCGGGCTCGTGATCGTCGCCATGAACATCGAGAAGCTGCCGGAGGTCTTCGCCTCGATCTTCACCGACGCATTCGGCTACAACGAGGTCGTCGGCGCGACGATCGGCACGATCATCATGACCGGCGTCAAGCGCGGCATGTTCTCGAACGAGGCCGGCCTCGGTTCCGCGCCGAACGCCGGCGCGTCGGCGGCCGTCACCCACCCGGTCAAGCAGGGCCTCGTGCAGACCCTCGGCGTCTACTTCGACACCTTCCTGATCTGCTCGATCACGGCGTTCATCATCTTGGTCTCCACCCCCGACCTGGCCGGCGCCACCCGCGGAATCGGGCTCACCCAGGACGCCATCGTCAGCAACCTCGGGTCCTGGTCGAACGTGCTGCTCAGCGTGATCATCTTCCTGCTCGCGTTCAGCTCGATCCTCGGCAACTACTACTACGGCGAGTCGAACATCGAGTTCATCACCACGAAGCGCTCGGTGCTCACCGGTTACCGCTTCGTGGCTGTCGCCGTCATCCTCTTCGGTTCCGTGGCCTCTGCCGACCTCGTCTGGAACACCGCGGACGGCATCATGGGTCTGATGGCGATGGTGAACCTGATCGCGATCCTGCTGCTCTCCGGCGTCGCTTTCCGCCTGCTCAAGGACTACACCGCGCAGCGCCGGGCGGGGCACGACCCCGTCTTCACACAGGGGCGGATGCCGGATCTCGACGGCATCGAGTGCTGGGTCGACGAGCGTTCTGTCACCGGCACGGTCCCGGTGCTCCGCGACTCCGTGCACAAGGACCACCTGCACGAAGGCCGCTGAGCGTAGCGACGGGTTTTCGCGGATCCGCTCAGGGCTTCGCGTGCGTCGCTGCTCCTTCGTCGCGGCGCCGCTCGCTCAAGCCAGCGTGCATTCGCACGCCGCAGCCTCAGTCGGCGCTCATGTGCACGTTGGCTCGAGGGGTCAGCCGAGGAACGAGGCCGCCCCCGAAGCCCTGACACACTCCAACGCTGGCGCAACCGGCCGAGAAACAGTTGTGGCCCCGAACCGTGAGGTGCGGGGCCACAACCGTGTTGTCGACGGAGTCCGACTATTCGGTGATGTCGATCTCGACCATCACGTCGGCGGCGATCTTGTCGCGCACGGAGGCGAGCAGCCCGTCCGGCACCGGTGAGTCGACGGTCAGCACGCTGAGTGCCTGCCCGCCTGCCTCGTGGCGGGCGATCTGCATACCGGCGATGTTGATGCCGGCGTCACCGAACTCTGCACCGTAGACGGCAACGATTCCGGGGCGGTCGGTGTAGATCATGACAATGTGGTGCTGCGCGATCGGGATCTCGACGCCGTAGCCGTTGATCTCGACGATCTTCTCGATCTGCTTCGTTCCGGTCAGCGTTCCGGAGACAGAGACCTGCGTGCCGTCGGCCAGCGCACCGCGCAGCGTGATGACGTTGCGGTACTCGTCGGAGACGGCATCGGTGAGCTGGCGCACGGTGATGCCGCGCTGCTCTGCAAGCAGCGGAGCGTTGACGTAGGACACCGTCTCGCTCACGACATTGGTGAAGATGCCCTTGAGGGCGGCGAGCTTGAGCACGCTGACGTCGTAGGCGGCGAGCTCGCCGTGGACCTCGACGTCGACGCTCGTGAGCGGGCTGCTGTGCGCGATACCGGAGAACACCTGGCCGAGCTTCTCGACGAGCGGGATGCCGGGGCGAACGTACGGGTCGATGATGCCACCGGCGACGTTCACGGCATCCGGAACCAGCTCGCCGGCCAGGGCCAGACGCACCGACTTCGCGACGGAGACACCGGCCTTCTCCTGCGCCTCGTCTGTGGACGCGCCGAGGTGCGGCGTGACGATGACGTTCGGCAGGCTGAGCAGCGGGGAGTCGACGGGCGGCTCGGTGACGAAGACGTCGAGGCCGGCTCCGGCGATCTCTCCGTCGCTGAGCGCGGTGAAGAGTGCATCCTCATCGATCAGGCCACCGCGTGCGACGTTGACGACGTATGCCGTCTTCTTCATCTTCGCGAACTGCTCCGTGCTGATCATGCCGACCGTCTCCGGCGTGCGCGGCATGTGGATCGAGATGAAGTCGCTCTGCGCGAGGAGCTCGTCGAGTGAGACCGGGGTCACGCCGAGCTGCTGTGCCCGAGCGGAGGTGATGTAGGGGTCGTAGGCGATGACGCTGACACCGAATGCCTGCAGGCGGGCCGTGATGAGCGCGCCGATGCGGCCGAGGCCGATGATGCCGACGGTCTTCTCGTAGAGCTCGGTTCCGGTGTAGGCGGAACGCTTCCACTGGCCCTGGGCCAGCGCGTTGTGCGCGGCCGGGATGTGGCGGGCGAGGCTCAGGATGTGGCCGACGGTCAGCTCGGCGGCCGAGATGATGTTGGATGTCGGCGCGTTGACGACCATCACACCGGCGGTGGTCGCGGACTTGATGTCGACGTTGTCCAGGCCGACTCCGGCGCGGGCGATGACCTGCAGCTGGGGGGCGGCGGCAATGGCCTCGGCGTCGACCTGCGTCGCCGAGCGGACCAGGATGGCGTTGGCATCCTTGAGTGCGGCGAGCAGCGCCGGGCGGTCGGTTCCGTCCACGGACCGCACATCGAAGTCGGGCCCGAGGGCATCGACTGTGGCTGGCGACAATTCTTCGGCAATGAGCACGATCGGCTTGGGCACGATGTATCAGTTTCCTTATGTGGGTCGGATGCGAGGGGGAATCGAATGCGAATGAAACAGGGGTCGTGCGCCACGGCCATTGGGGCGCTGATACTCCCCCACTTTAGTGGAGCGTCGGCGGCCAGCCGACCGCGTTACGTTCCGAGAAGGCTTGCCGGCCCGAAGACCGTGTAGATGTCGAGGTAGAGCACCGCCGAGACCGCGAGTGCGGCCAGGTACAGCGCGATCTGTTGCACGGGGCCGCGCTTCATGCCCAGCCAGAAGGCAAGGCCGAACAGAAGGATCGGCAGCAGCAGTGCGCCGATCAGCACCACCCAGCCGAGCGCGGTCAGGGTGACGCCGAGGTTGTCGGCGAAGCTCAGCATTCCGAGCAGGTTGCCGAGCGCCTCCCACACGTCATAGGCGAAGAACAAGCCGAACAGCACCGCGATGACCACCGCCAGCCACAACGGGGTCCGCGGGCGGGTCACGGTCTGCTCGCTCAGCTCGGCGTTCATGCTCCGACCCCCACTCCGACGACGAACGGCACGGGCAGCAGCACGATCACGCCGAGCAGCAGCCAGAACAGGCGCCAGCGGGAGCCGACCGCGGTCAGCCAGAGCGACAGCGCGAACCACAGGGCGGGCGCCAGCGCGGCGAGCCAGAGACCGAGGTCGAACATGAATCCGCCGACGATGTCGGCAGAGCCGTTCGGCACGCGCCCCGCCGTGATCACCCAGCCGACGGTGTAGAGCAGGTAGACGCCACCGAGCACGCCGAGCACGATGAGCGCGGCGGAGCTGGCCGCCGCGGCATCCGCACCGGGGGCCTCATCGTCAACCGCGACGCCGTCGAGCTGCTCGCCGTCGCTGACGGTGCCGGGCTCGCCGACGACCTTCCAGCCAGGAGCCAGCGCCGACTCTGCAGCGTCAGCGCCCGGAGCGGATGCCGCGGGGCTGGCGCTCAGCGTCGGGTCGTCATCGCCGGCCCAGCTGAGGGCGTCATCGTCGGGGTCGCGCGTCATGCCTCCAGCGTAGCCGCCAGCACGGCGGCGGCCGCGTCCGCGGCAACGCCGGCATCGGTGCGGTCGTAGTTCTGCGCGCCTCCCCCTGGACCGCTCGGAGACGGGTCGTCGACGGTGACCTTGGCCGAGAGGTGGACAGCGTCGATCCCGGTGGCGAACAGTGCGCCGATATCGCCGACGCGCACGCCGCCACCCGCCATGATCTGCAGCCGGTCGCCGACGTGCGCCTTGAGCGCGCGAAGCGTGTCGATGCCGTCGATGCTGCGGGCGGCACCGCCGGAGGTGAGCACACGGCTGAGGCCGAGTTCGATCAGCGCGTCGGCCGTCTGCAGCGGGGAGTCGACCGCGTCGATCGCCCGGTGGAAGGTGAGCTGCATGCCATCGGCGGCAGCGACGAGTTCCGCGGTGACGGCCCGATCGACCTCGCCGGATGCCGTCAGCGCACCGATCACGACGCCGGCCCCGCCCGCGGCGCGCACGGCCCGGATGTCGCGCACCGTCGTGGCGACCTCATCGGCCGAGTACACGAAGCCACCGGGCCGCGGCCGAACGAGCACGTGCACGAAGCCGGGCGCAGCGGCATCCCGAGCGGCCTCGACGGCCTGCTCGATGACGCCGATGGACGGGGTCAGCCCGCCGACGCCGAGGGCGCCGCAGAGCTCGATCCGGTCGGCGCCGACGGCCAGCGCCGTGCGCACACCCTCGAGATCCTGGACGGCAATTTCGAGGGAGCGCGCGCGGGAGGTCATGGCCATCACGCTAGCGGGTCGGCGAGCACGGCGACGGCAACGGCCTCGCCGCGGAGGGCGTCCGGCACGGCCAGTCGCGCCGGAACGCCCGGCGTCTCGGGGAGGACCTCGGCCGGTTGCGAGCCGCCGGCCCCCAGCCAGTGCACGGTCGTGCCGGGCCGGAACTCCGCGGGCAGCGCCGCCGTTCCCTGAGCGGGTTCGCTCGCCTGCACGAAGAGTGTGCCGTCCTTCTGCGTGTAGGAGACGGCCTGTGCCGCGTCGCCTGCACGCACCCATGGACGCGTGCCGTAAATCGCCTCACCGTTGCCGCGCAGCCAGCTGCCCATGGCCGCCATGCTCTGCTGCTGCAGCTCGGGGATGGAGCCGTCGGCGCGGGGACCGACGTTGATCAGCAGGTTGCCGTTCTTGCTCACGACGTCCACGAGCAGGCGGATGAGCGCGTCGCCGGAGAGCGTGTGCTCCGGGCCCTCCGCCTGGTTGTAGCCGAAGGAGAAACCGAGGCCGCGGGTGGATTCCCACGGCTGCTCGATGATGTCCTCCACGTGGCGATACTCGCGCGTGATGAAGCCGTGGTACGGCACACCCCAGCGGTCGTTCACGACGCCGTGCGGGATCTTGTCGAGGTAGCGCTCGAGCAGGGCCGCGACGGCGTAGGGATCGTGTCCCTTGCCACCGTCGGGCCAGTCGATGTCGTTCCACAGGATGTCGGGCGCGAATCGTTCAATGAGTTCCTCGAGCTGCGCGGCGCTGTAGCGGGCGAAACGCTCGTCGTTGCGGCGGTAGCGGAACAGGTCGGTGTCGGACTCGATCGGCGGGAAGTCGCTGACGTGCCAGTCCAGGGCACCGGAGAAGTAGACGCCGAAGCGCGCTCCGGCGGCCCGTGTCTCCGCGGCGATCTCGCTGATCAGGTCGCGCTTCGGGCCACGCTTGGCCGCGTTGAACGGCGTCGTGGCCGTGTCCCAGAGGCAGAAGCCCTCGTGGTGTTTGGTGGTCGGGATGACGTAGCGGGCGCCGGCGTCGACGAGCGAGCCGACGAAGGCGCTCGGGTCGAATGCGCGCGCGTCCCAGAGATCGGCGAGGTCTTCGTAACTGGTGCCTGCTCCGAAGACGTCCTGGTGGCGCTCCCAGGTCGGGCTGCCCGCGATCCGCACGGTGTTGCCGTACCACTCCGCGTACTGGTGGTGGGCGTAGGCATCCTCTGCCGGGACGTTGCGCGTGCCCGTCGGAGTGCCCCAGGCCGGGACCGAGTAGAGGCCCCAGTGCACGAAGAAGCCGAGCTTGGCGTCGCGGTACCAGTCCGGCACTGCTGCGCTCGGGTACACGGGTCCGTCCGAGCCGAAGTCCGGCCCGACACGGGTTTCAAAGTTGAGCATCAGAAGTCCTCGATTCCTTCTGCGGTGCGGCACGTGACGCTGGCACGGGTTTCAAAGTTGAGCATCAGAGGTCCTCGATTCCTTCTGCGGTGCGGCGGGTGACGACGGCACGGAGGGCGGGGGTGCCGCTCCGATCGAACGGGAAGACGCCATGTTCCAGGTGAGAGTGGCCGAGACGGAGCAGGTCCTGGTCGACGCCACCCGGGGTCAGCGCGAGCTTCCAGCGCTCCCCCTCGATCGCACCCGTCGTCAGTGCGTAGAGCTCTGGCTCGAGGTAGCCGATCTTCACGAACACGATGTCCATTGCGTTCGGATCGATGCCGAGCTGAGTGAAGTCGCCGATGTGGTGGAACGGCTTGCGGCGCGTGGTGATGATCGCGTGCACTCCCCCGGACTTCACGACGACCTGGGTGCCGGCATCCGCGTCACCGTCGGTGATCGAGAACACCTCGCCCGTGATCGCGACCGGCCCGGACGGGCCGCCGTCGACGCGGCCACCGACCTCGAGCGACACGGTGGCGCCGACGCCGGCTGCAACCGCCTGGGCGACCGCGTCGGCGTCGAAGATCGACGCGTGAACGACCGAGACAGAGCCGTCGGCGAATTCGGGGCGTGCGAGCAACTGGCCGAGGGTCCACGACACGTCGCCGGCGCCGCCCGCGGTCGGGTTGTCGCCGGAGTCACTGATCACGTAGGGGCGGGCATCGGATGCCGCGTTGGCGGCCAGCGCGGCGTCGATCGACTCTGCCAACGGCAGAGCGTCGGCGACGAAGGCGAAGTCGTCGCGTGCATCCCAGTACAGGCGGCCGAGACGCTCGGTCTCCTCGCGGATCGCCTCGACGTCGTCGCCGGTGGTCACGACGACGGCCTGGCAGCGTGCCTCATCGGCCCAGGCGTATCCCACCCAGATCGAGGAGTCGATGACGCCGTCGCGTGCCTCGGCGACGGGCACCTCGGCGTAGATCGTGCGTGCCGGCTCGATGCGGGTGCTCGTCTTCTCACCGGGCAGCAGCACGGGAACGGGCATCCAGGCCTTGTACGGGCGGCGGGCATCGTCGTCGGAGCCGACGCCGGAACGCAGGCGTTCGAGCAGGTTGTGCACGGCGCGCTGCTTGGTGTTCCAGTGGTCCTCGTGCGGCGCCATGCGGTAGCAGGTGATCAGGTCACTGACGTCGAGCAGGGTGCGCGAGACGTTGCCGTGGAGGTCCATCGAGGTCGAGACGAGAACGTCGGGTCCGAGGGCGTCGCGCACGGCTGTGCCGAGGTCGCCTTCGGCGTCGACCAGGCCGACGACGCTCATGGCGCCGTGGATGTCGAAATAGAACGCGTCGAACGGGCCGTGCTCGCGGATGCCGTCGAGGATCTCGGCCTTCAGCCGCTCATACGTCTCGCGGGCGACGGCGCCGCCCGGCAGCGATCGGGCCTGCAGCAGCGGAACCCACTCGGCCGCCTCCCTCAGTTCCGAGCCATCCGCCATGAAGGGGTAGTAGCCGATGAGCACGTCGCCGCGCCGCTCGGTGAACGCCTCGTCGCCGCTGATGTGCGGAGAGAAGGTGCTCGACTCGATCGAGATTCCGCCGATGCCGATGCGGGGGCGCACGAGCCCACCCTCGGCGACGGGCGAGAGCGGCCCCGTCCAGATGTCGGATGCTTCGGTCACAGTGCGTTCCTTACAAGCTCGTTCACGTTCATGTTCATGGCGCCGCTCCGATCGATCAGGCGCCAGGCCAGCGCGGCGGCTCCGAGGGCGACCGAGTGGCCGCCGAGGGCGCTCGGCACGACGACGAGCGGGTAGCCGGAGACGGGTTGGTTCTCGAGCAGCGTCGCGGTCAGAGCGGGCTCGAGCAGATCCCAGGCCCCGCGCACTCCACCGCCGATGACGACATCCTGAACATCGAGGAGGTTGACGGCCGTCGCGATGGCCATGCCGATGGCCTCGCCGGCCGCGTCGAAGGTGGCGATCGCGGCCGGGTCGCCGGCCCTGGCCTTCTCGGCCACGAACAGCGCGGAGTCGGTGACGATGCCGCCGCTCCGCTCGCTGTACCGTGCGCCGATGGAGCGGCCCGATGCCAGCGTCTCGAGATGGCCGCGCTGGCCGCAGGTGCAGACGATCTCGCTGTAGCCGGGGGTGTGACCGATCTCGCCTGCCGCGCCGCGCGGGCCGACGAAGACGTCGCCGCCGATGGCGATGGCGCCACCGACCCCGGTGCCGAGCATGATGCCGATGGCGTCGCTGCTTCCGGCGACCGCGCCATAGCTCATCTCGCCGTGCAGGAAGGCATTCACGTCGTTGTCGACGGCGACCCGGACGCCGAGTCTGGCGCCGAGGTCTCCGGCCAGGGGGAAGCCCACCCAGTCGGTGAACGACTCGGATGCCGCAGTGACCGTGCCCGTCTCCGGGTCGATGACGCCGGCGGCGCCGACGCCGGCCGCCGCGATGACGGTTCCGGTTTCCGCCTCAAGTGCGTGCACCAGACCGGCGGCGGCGGCGCTCATCGCGTCGCCGCCCTCGCTGGCCGGCGCACGCACCGTTCCGCTTGCGAGCACCGTTCCGAGACGGTCGACGAGGAGCGCCGAGATCTTGGTGCCGCCGATGTCGATTCCGGCGACGATCTGTGTGTCGACGGAGCCCACGCTAGCGACCACCCAGACCGGCCATCGAGATGCCCTTCACGAGGTGCTTCTGCAGGGCGATGACGAGGATCGTCGTCGGGATCATCGAGATGATCGCGGCAGCCATCTGCAGGTCCCATCGTGTTCCGGTGATTCCGGAGAACGTCGCGAGACCGATCGGCAGCGTTCCGTGTGCCGCGTAGTCGACGGTCACGATGAGCGGCCAGAGGTAGCTGTTCCAGAAGGAGAGGAAGGTGAACACCGCGAGAACCGCGACGGCCGACTTCGAGAGCGGCAGCACGATCTGCAGGAAGGAGCGCACGGGGCCGGCGCCATCGACGCGGGCGGCCTCCTCCAACTCGAAGGGGATGCCGCGGAAGAACTGGCGCATCAGGAACGTTCCGAACGCGGTGAAGGCGAACGGGAAGATGAGCGCCTGGTAGGTGTCGACCCAGCCGAACCACTGCATGACGGTGAACATCGGGATGACGAGCACCTCTGCCGGCACCATCAGCGTCGCCAGGAACAGCACGAAGACGGCATCCCGGCCCTTCCAACGCAGGCGCCCGAAGGCGTAGCCGGCCATCGTCGACACGGCCAGGACGACGAGCGTCCCGGCGATCGAGACGAAGAAGGAGTTGCCGATGTAGGTGAGGAATGGGCCGTAGGCGAAAACGTCGGCGAAGTTGCTCCAGCGGATCTCCGAGCCGACCAGGGTCGGCGGCATCGCGAAGATCTCCTGATTCGGCTTGAGCGCGGAGAAGAACGCGTAGATCAGCGGGGAGATGAAGATGAGCGCGGCGATGTAGATGAAGATGTGGCCGAAGACGAGCCGCACCCGCTCGCCCCTGGTCATCGGGGCGCCGCCGGAGACTCGCTCCTTCTCGCGCTTGTCGCGCTTCACGCGACGGCGCGGCGCCGGCGGCGTGCCGACGGTGTCGAGCTCGGCGAGAGCGCCCGGGCCGAGGGGGGTGGTCATGCTAGTGCTCATAGTGCACCCACTTCTTCTGCACACTGAACTGTGCGGCGGTGATCGCGATGATGACGGCAAAGAGGATCCAGGCGGCCGCCGCGGCGAGGCCGAGCTCTTGGAACTTGAAGCCCTGGTTGTAGATGAACTGCACGATCGGCTGGGTGGAGTTACCGGGCCCGCCGCCCGTGAGCAGCTGGGGCTGAGCGAATACCTGCATCGAGGTGATCATCGTCATCACGCTGGCGAAGAAGATCGACGGCGACACCAACGGAACCGTGATGCTGAGGATCATTCGCAGCCCCTGTGCGCCATCGATGCGCGCGGCCTCGACGGTGGATTCCGGCAGCTGCTCGAGTGCGGCGGAGAAGATCAGCATGTTGTAGCCGAGGCCGGCCCAGACCGACATCAGAACGACCATGATCATGGCCCACTGCGGGTCGGCGAGGAAGTTGGGCAACTGGATGCCGAACCAGCTCTGCGAGATGCCGTTGATGAGCCCTTGCGGCTGCAGCATCATCTTCCAGACCAGGACGTTGGCCACCATCGGCGTGACGACCGGGATGAAGAAGAGCACGCGGAGCGCTCCGCGACCGCGGATGCGGGAGTGCAGAGAGAGTGCCAGCAGGAACGACAGTGCGACGCTGATGGGCACATACAGGATGGCGAACACGAAGGTGTTGCGCAGTGCCGGCCAGAAGTCGGGGCTGTCGGTGAAGAGCTTGATGTAGTTGTCGAAGCCGATGAATGTCTTCTCACCGAAGGTGGGCCAGTTGAAGAAGCCCATCACGATGGAGAGGACGACGGGGACGATCGTGAACAGGGCGAGGCCCGCCAGGGCTGGGCTTACAAAGCCCAGCGCCTGACGGGATTCACTCCTGGCAAGAGCCCCTCGACGAGGTGTACGGGTACCGATCGACATGTCGAGAGGTCTCCTCGCTTTCGTTATGGATTGATTACTCGCCGAACTGCGACTGGGCGGTCTCGAGCACGTTCGACATGCTCTCCTGCCCGTTGTAGACGCTCACCAGCTGCGGCTGGATGAAGGTGTCGACCTTCGACCAGTTGTCGCTGACGTACTGCCCCTGCACGTTCGCGAACGCGGCGGTGAACGCCTCTTCGACCTGCTCGCGGTACTCAGGAGCGAGCGACTCGAAGTAGAGCGGCTGCGAGGAGAGACGGGCCGGGTAGCTGCGGCCGGAGGAGGCGATGTAGTCCTGCGAGTCGACGCTGAGCAGCGAGCCGAGAACCTTGAGCGCACCCTCCTTGTTGTCGCAGTCCTGAGCGATGCCGAAGCCGGAGCCGAGGATCAGGCCGAGCGAACCCTCGGGGCCTGCGGGCAGCGGAGCCATGCCGGCCTCGAAGCCCGGGTCGTTGTCGAGGTAGCCGACAGCGTT
This sequence comes from Leifsonia sp. Root4, assembly GCF_001425085.1. Taxonomy (GTDB): domain Bacteria; phylum Actinomycetota; class Actinomycetes; order Actinomycetales; family Microbacteriaceae; genus Microterricola. The sequence goes on from NZ_LMDN01000001.1 coordinate 197,230, forward strand.
CCAGGTGCCGTCGACGGCCATGGCCGCCATGCCGCTGGAGTACTGGTTCTCGCCCCAGCCGGTGTCGGATGCCGAGGCGACCGGCAGCGCGACCTTCTGCTCGGTGACGAGCTCGCCGTACCAGGTGGCGGCGTCAACGAATGCGGGGTTGGTCAGGTCGAGCGTGCCGTCCTGCTTGACCGGCTGAACGCCGGCCTTCGCGATCGGCAGTGCCTGCCACTGGAAGCCGCCCATGCCGATTCCGAAGCCGGCGTGCTCCGGTGTGGTTGCAGCCTTGGCTGTGGCCTCGAAGTCGTCGAAGTCCCAACCGACGGCGGGAACCGGTGCACCGGTCTCGGCCAACATGTCGGCGTTGTAGTAGGTGAGCATGGTGGCCATGTCGAACGGAACACCGTAGACGTCGCCCTTGTTGCTCAGGATGTCGAAGGCACCGGGCGCGAACTCGTCGGCGACGATGCCGGCGGTCTTGAGGTCTGCATCGCTCAGCTGGGCGAAGCCTCCGGTGTAGCTGGAGAGCATGCCGCTGTTCATGCCGGTGACGCAGGCCATGTTGCCCGAGGCCATGTTCGTGGTCAGCTTCGTGAAGAAGTCACCCCACGGTGCGGTGCGCAGCTCGATCTTGAGGTCGGGGTTCTGCTCCTGGGCGATGGCGACCTGCGCCTCGAGCGCAGCCGTGTCGTCCTCGCTGCCTGCCCACATGTCAACGACGATCGTGTCGGAACCGCCGGAAGCGGCGTCACCGGTGCTGCAGCCGGACAGGACCAGAGCTGCCGAAGCGGCGACGGCCGCTGCGATGTACATCTTCTTCATTGAAAATTGCCTCCTCAGGCACGAATCACCACGTGATCCGATTCAGTGTGACTACGCACGAGCGAGCGCGATCCTCGTTCGATGCAAGGGGGAGTCTGCAAGTTAATTCGAACTTCGAAATAACTTCCTTAACTTACTGCTGAAAGTTGATACTGTCAGACCGACCCCAAGAGCGTCAACTTTCATCCGATGTTTGATTGTTACGTTTGAGTTACGGGCCAAAACGCCCCACCGCGCCACTCGCCCCACTAGTCTCGACTTACTTCGAGAACGAGAGAACTATGTCACTGACGACCCACCGCGCCGCCTCGACAGGTACCGAGCAGCAGGCCAAACTCATCGTTGAGCTCATCGCGCACGGCGAAGCCGCGTCGAGAAGCGAAATCTCGCGGATTCTCGGGCTTGCGCCGTCGACCGTCTCGCTCAGGGTCGCCGAACTCGAACGCCGCGGAGTGCTCGTCGAAGAGGGAGTCGGCGAGTCGAGCGGAGGCAGACGCCCCCGCATCCTTCGGCTGCGCGGTGGCGACGACTACGCTCTGGTCGCCGATCTCGGCGGCCACCACGCTCGAATTGGTCGGGTGTCTTTCGCGGGCGAGCTTCTCGAGACCCAGACCGTCCCCGTGAGCATCAACGACGGCCCCGACGCAACTCTGGAACTGGTGGCGGCGGCACTGCGCGAACTCGGCAGCGATTCCGACGCACAGCCGGGGCGCCTGCGGGGGGTCGGCATGGCGCTTCCCGGCCCCGTTGACAACACGATCGGCGGGGTCGAGCTGCCGTCCCGGATGCCGGGCTGGCAGAGCTTCGCCGTGCGCGACTGGCTCGAGCGCCGCTTCGAGGTGCCGGCCGTCGTCGACAACGACGCCAATCTGATGGCCCTCGGCGAGCACTACGCGCAGCTCGGACCGGAGGCGCACAGCATCACCGTGAAGGCCGGCACGGCAATCGGCAGTGGAATCATCGTGAGCGGCGCCCTGCACCGCGGCGCGACCGGTGCCGCAGGAGACGTCACGCACACGCGGATCTCCGCCGCCGCCTCGGAGCCGTGCTCGTGCGGGAACATCGGCTGCCTGGAGACGATCGCCAGCGGTGCCGGAATCGTGCGTCAGCTGCGCGAGCGCGGCATCAACGTGTCGACGACCGCGGAGGTCGTCGCGCTCGCGCGGGACGCGAACCCGCAGGCCACCACACTGGTCCGTACGGCAGGCACCTACCTCGGCGAGGTGCTCAGCAGCGTCGTCAACTTCTTCAACCCCGACGCTCTCTTCCTCACCGGCGGCATGGCGTCCTGCGAGCCATTCATCGCCGCGGTGCGCAGCAGGGTCTACGAGGGCTGCCACCCCCTCGTCACCCAGAACCTCCGCATCGAGTCCGCCAGCACGGGGCCGGATGCCGGCCTCTACGGCGCCGCGCACCTCGTGCGCGAGAAGATCTCAGTGCTCGAACGCTAGCCGCGTCGGCCCGGTCCCGAACGCTGTCGCGTGGGCACTCCCCCGCTGATCGAGTAGCGTCCAACCACGCTGGTCGAGTAGCGCGACGCGCAGCGTCGCGAAAGGCGGCAGCCCGTTCCACGGCAGCCTCAAGAACCGCACCGATGCTGGTACGAGTTCCACGCCGAAACCGGGTCCCGATACGGCCGCAGGCGGCCTACTCGACCTGCGTGAGTAGAGCCCGCTCCGGCTGAATCGGCTCAGTGCAGCAGCAGCTCGATGACGGGCATCGCGACATCCGGACGCCGAACCGGCAACGCGAGCGTGAGCGTGCCCGCCTGCTGGCCGGCGGGCTGTGTGACGAGTGCCTGCTGCTCGGGGTCGGAGACAGACATCTTGATCCACGAGCCGTCGTGGAGCAAGCGGGCGTAGCGCACTCGTCCGGCGAGGCCGGGCAGGTGCACGAATCCCATCGGCCAGCTGAAGAGGTGCAGGTAGAGCCGGTCGCCGCGGAGCGTGTAGACGCCCTCCCGCGGCGGGCTGAACGGCGCATGGCCCGCCCCGGTGATCGCGCGGCCGTGCAGCCGCATCCACTCGCCGATCTCGGCCAGCAGCCCTGCATCGCGCGGGTCGACCGCTCCCCTGCCGTTCGGACCGATGTTGAGCAGCATGTTGCCACCCATCGACACGGAGTCCGCGAGCATGCGGATCAGGAGATCAGCGCTCTTGTGGTTGTCGTTGTCGCGGTCATAGCCCCAGGAACCGTTGGTCGTCTGGCACGCCTCCCAGAGCACGGGCTCGCCGTGCTGCACGAGCGGCTCGGTCGGCTGGTACTGCTCGGGGGTGACGAAGTCGCCCGGGATCCCGAGCCGGTCGTTCACGATGACGCCGGGCTGGAGTTCGCGGCAGAGCGCGAGCAGGCCGGCGGCATCCCAGTCGTCTGCCGACTTGCCGACCCAGCCCTGCTTCGTCTCCGGGTAGGTGAAGTCGAAGAACAGGTAATCGATCTGGCCGTAGTCGGTGAGCAGCTCGCGCATCTGCGCGTGCAGGAAGGCGCGATAACGCGCCATGTCCCTGCCGGCGTTCAGCTCGGCCGCGTTCGCGTCGTCGCGGCGCGGGTGGTTCCAGTCGACCGTGAAGTCGGGGTGGTGCCAGTCGATCAGCGAGTGATAGAGCCCGACGCGCAGCCCCTCCGCCCGCATCGCGGCGACGAACTCGGCAACGAGGTCGCGCCCGCAGGCCTGGACGGCGTTGAAATCACTCTGTGCCGTGTTCCAGAGCGCGAAGCCGTCGTGGTGCTTCGTGGTGAGCACGACGTACTCCATGCCGGCGTTCTTCGCGGTGCGCGCGATGGCGGCGGCATCGAAGAGATCGGGTTCGAAGTTCTCACAGTACTGCGCGTAGTCCTCGTCGCTCAACCGCTCGTTCGTCTGCACCCACTCGTGCCTCGCGGCGCCGCTGAAGATGCCGAAGTGGACGAAGAGGCCGAATCGGCCGGTCGTGAACCAGTCTGGGGTGGGCACTGCGCTGGGCTCCTGACGCGAGGAATGAACGGTCTGACCAGCCTAGCGCTAGACATCGGATGTCTGCACGTCAGTGATTCGAACGTCGCACCGAAACGCAGAACGGCCCGCCTCGGAAGAAGCGGGCCGTTCACATCAGTTCCTACTGGCTACGAGCTGCTGACTAGCGTGCGACGCTGCCGTCGGTGTAGTCGTCGTCGAGCTGCTTCCACGCGAAGAGGCTGCGCAGTTCGCGGCCGGTCTCCTCGATCGGGTGGGCCTCGCCCTTGGCGCGCAGCGCGAGGAACTCGGGCGCACCGGCATCCTGGTCGTCGATGAAGCGCTTGGCGAATGCACCGCTCTGGATGTCGGCGAGAACGGCCTTCATGTTCTCCTTGACCGAGGGGTCGATCACGCGCGGGCCGGAGACGTAGTCGCCGAACTCTGCGGTGTCGGAGACGCTCCAACGCTGCTTGGCGATGCCGCCCTCCCACATGAGGTCGACGATGAGCTTGAGCTCGTGCAGAACCTCGAAGTAGGCGATCTGCGGCTGGTAGCCGGCCTCGGTCAGGGTCTCGAAGCCGTACTGGACGAGCTGCGAGACGCCGCCGCAGAGAACGGCCTGCTCACCGAACAGGTCGGTCTCGGTCTCTTCAGTGAAGGTGGTCTTGATGACGCCGGCGCGGGCGCCACCGATGGCGGAGGCGTACGAGAGCGCGATGTCCCAGGCGTGGCCGGTCGCGTCGTTCTCGACGGCGATGATGTCCGGGATGCCGCGGCCGGCGACGAACTCGCGACGAACCGTGTGGCCGGGGGCCTTCGGGGCGACGAGGATCACGTCGACGTCCTTCGGGGCCTCGATGTAGCCGAAGCGGATGTTGAAGCCGTGAGCGAACGCAAGGGTCTTGCCTGCGGTCAGCTTGTCCTTGATCTCGTTGTTGTAGATCGAACGCTGGTGCTGGTCGGGAGCCAGGATCATGATGAGGTCAGCCCACTCGGCCGCGTCTGCGACGGAGAGAACGGTGAAGCCCTCGTCCTGCGCCTTGGGGGCCGACTTGGAGCCGTCCTTCAGGCCGATGACGACCTCAACGCCGGAGTCGCGGAGGTTCAGCGCGTGGGCGTGGCCCTGCGAGCCGTAACCGACGATGGCGACCTTCTTGCCCTGGATGATCGACAGATCGGCGTCTTTGTCGTAAAAAATCTCAGACATGCGTGTTTCTCTCTACTTGATGGTGGTGAGTGTGAAAGTTACTAGATTTCGATGCGCGCTTCGCGCTACTCAATCTGACGGCTCGCCGTCAATTCTTGAAGACGCGCTCGGTGATCGACTTGGAGCCGCGGCCGATGGCGAGCAGTCCCGACTGTGCGATCTCCTTGATGCCGTAGGGCTCGAGAACGCGCAGCAGCGCGCTCGTCTTGCCCGAGTCACCGGTGACCTCGATCACGAGGGCATCGTTGGCGACATCGACGACGCGGGCACGGAACAGCGTGACGGCCTCGAGCACCTGTGAACGGGTCGTGTTGTCGACCTTGACCTTGATGAGCAGGTGTTCCCGCTGCACCGACTGGGTCGGGTCGAGCTCGACGATCTTGATCACATTGACGAGCTTGTTCAGCTGCTTGGTCACCTGCTCGAGCGGCAGGCGGTCGACGTCGACGACGACGGTGATGCGAGAGAGGCCCTCGATCTCACTGTGGCCGACGGCGAGGCTTTCGATGTTGAAGCCGCGGCGGGCGAAGAGCCCGGCGACACGGGTCAGCAGGCCGGGCTTGTCTTCGACGAGCAGGCTCAGAACGTGGGTGCTCATGGCTTACTCCTCTTCCCAGGCTGGTGCGTGATCTTTGGCGTACTGGATGGAACTGTTCGAGAGCCCCTGCGGCACCATCGGCCAGACCATGGCGTCGCGGCTCACGATGAAGTCGATGACGACCGGGCGGTCATTGGTCTCCAACGCCAGCTTGATCGCGGCGTCGACCTCGTCCTCCGTGCGCACGCGGATGCCGAGGGCACCGTATGCGTCGGCGAGCTTGACGAAGTCCGGAACCATCGCCGTCTCGTGACCGGTGTTCAGGTCGGTGAAGCTGTGACGGCCCTCGTAGAACATCGTCTGCCATTGGCGGACCATGCCGAGCGAGGAGTTGTTGATGATCGCGACCTTGATCGGGATGTTGTTGATCATGCAGGTCGCGAGTTCCTGATTGGTCATCTGGAAGCATCCGTCGCCATCGATCGCCCAGACCACGCGGTCGGGTTCAGCGACCTTGGCGCCCATGGCGGCCGGAACCGAGTAACCCATCGTTCCCGCACCACCCGAGTTGAGCCAGGCGTTGGGACGCTCGTACTTGATGAACTGCGCCGACCACATCTGGTGCTGGCCGACGCCGGCCGCGTAGATGCCTTCGGGGCCGGTGAGCTCACCGATGCGCTGGATCACGTACTGCGGCGCGAGCAGGCCGTCGCTCGGCTTGCTGTAGCCGAGCGGGAAGCGCTCGCGCAGGTCGTTGAGGTAGCTCCACCACTCGCCCAGGTCAGGGGCGCTGTTGCCCGTCGCCTCGGCCAGGGCGGCGGTCAGGTCCACGATCACGTCTTTGGCGTCACCGACGATGGGCACATCGGCGTTGCGGATCTTGGAGATCTCGGCCGGGTCGACGTCGACGTGCACGATCTTGGCGTTGGGCGCGAACAGCCCGACCTTGCCGGTCACGCGGTCGTCGAAGCGGGCGCCGAGCGACACGATGAGGTCGGCCTCCTGCAGCGAGAGCACCGCGGGAACCGTTCCGTGCATTCCCGGCATGCCGAGGTGCTGCTGGTGCGAGTCAGGGAACGCGCCGCGCGCCATCAGCGTGGTCACGACGGGGGCACCGGATGCCTCGGCGAGCACCTTCAGCTCTGCCGAGGCGCGGGCGCGGATCACGCCGCCGCCCACGTACAGCACCGGCTTCTTGGCCTCGGCCAGCATCTGGGCCGCGGCCTGGATCTGCTTGCCGTGCGCCTTGGTGACGGGGCGGTAGCCGGGAAGGTCGATCTTCGGCGGCCAGCTGAAGGTCATCTCGCCCTGCTGGGCGTCCTTCGTGATGTCCACGAGCACGGGGCCGGGGCGGCCGGTGGAGGCGATCAGGTGCGCCGCCGCGATCGTCGCCGGGATGTCCTCAGCCCGCTTGACGAGGAAGGAGTGCTTGGTGATCGGCATCGTGATTCCCACGATGTCGGCCTCTTGGAATGCATCCGTTCCCATCAGCGTGGAGAACACCTGGCCGGTGATGGCCAGCAGCGGCACCGAGTCCATGTACGCGTCGGCGATGGCGGTGACGAGGTTCGTCGCACCGGGGCCGGATGTCGCGATCGCGACGCCGACCTGGTTGCTCGATGAGGCGTAGCCCTCAGCCGCGTGGCCCGCGCCCTGTTCGTGGCGGACCAGGATGTGGCGGATGGCCGTCGACGACATGAGCTCGTCGTAGAACGGGATGATCGCCCCGCCTGGCAGGCCGAAGACGTCCTTGATGCCGAGGAGCTCGAGGCTGCGCAGAATCGCGCCGGAGCCCGTCATCTTCTCCGGGCCGTTCTTGTTCGGGCCGGTCTTGCTCTGGCCGCTTGCTGGTGTCGCCTGCGCGGCCGCTCCCGTTTTGGGCGCGGCCGGCGAAGGCACGTTCTGAGATTCCGTAGACATACGGTGAAGTCCCTTTGGGTACGTGATGGATGAATGAATCGCGGCTACTAGCCGGTGACTGCGCCTTCTGCGGCGGAGTGCACGAGCTTGGAGTATTTCGCGAGAACGCCACGGGTATAGCGCGGGGGAAGAGGTGCCCAGCCTTCACGGCGGGCGGCCAGCTCAGTCTCGTCGACAAGTAGGTCAAGGGAGCGGGCCGCGATATCGACCCGTATGAGATCACCATCGCGCACGAAGGCAATGGGACCTGCGTCCACTGCTTCGGGTGCTATGTGGCCGATGCACAGTCCGGTTGTGCCACCTGAGAATCGGCCGTCCGTCAAGAGTAGTACATCTTTTCCGAGTCCCGCGCCCTTGATGGCCGCGGTGATCGAGAGCATCTCGCGCATGCCTGGGCCACCCTTGGGGCCCTCGTAGCGGATGATGACGACGTCGCCCTTGCTGATCTTGCCCTCTGTGAGTGCATCCATCGCCCCACGCTCGCGCTCGAAGACGCGTGCCGGACCCTCGAAGACCTCGGCGTCGAAGCCGGCGGTCTTCACGACGGCGCCCTCGGGGGCGAAGGATCCCTGCAGCACGGTGATGCCACCGGTCGCGTGGATCGGGTTGTCGAGGGTGCGGATGACCTCGCCGTCGAGCGGGTCGGGGTTGAGCAGTTCGAGGTTCTCCGCAACGGTCTTGCCCGTGACGGTGAGCGCGTCGCCGTGCAGCAGGCCGGCCTCGAGCAGGGCGCGCATGAGCACGGGGATGCCGCCGTGGCGGTCGACATCGGCCATGACGTACTTGCCGAACGGCTTCATGTCGGCCAGGTGCGGAACCTTGTCGCCGATGCGGTTGAAGTCGTCGAGGGTGAGTTCGACCTCTGCCTCGTGCGCGATGGCCAGCAGGTGAAGCACGACGTTGGTCGAGCCGCCGAGCGCCATGGCCACGGTGATGGCGTTCTCGAACGCCTTCTTGGTGAGGATGTCGCGGGCGGTGATGCCGAGGCGCAGCATGTTGACGACGGCCTCGCCGGAGCGGTGCGCGAAGTAGTCGCGGCGGCGGTCGGCCGATGGCGGGGCGGCGGAGCCGGGGAGGCTCATGCCGAGGGCCTCAGCGACGGACGCCATGGTGTTGGCGGTGTACATGCCGCCACACGCGCCTTCGCCCGGGGCGATGGCGCATTCGATGCGCTTGAGGTCTTCCTCGCTCATCGTGCCGGCCTTGCACGCACCGACGGCCTCGAAGGAGTCGATGATGGTGACCTCCTTCTCCGTGCCGTCTGAGAGCTTCACCCAGCCGGGCGCGATGGAGCCGGCGTAGAGGAAGACGGATGCCAGGTCGAGCCGGGCCGCGGCCATCAGCATGCCGGGCAGCGACTTGTCGCAGCCGGCCAGCAGCACGGAGCCGTCGAGGCGCTCGGCCATCATGACGGTCTCGACGGAGTCGGCGATGACCTCGCGGGAGACGAGCGAGAAGTGCATGCCCTCGTGGCCCATCGAGATGCCGTCCGAGACGGAGATGGTGCCGAACTGCAGCGGGTATCCCCCGCCGGAGTGCACGCCCTCCTTGGCTCCCTGGGCGAGCCGATCAAGGCTCAGGTTGCACGGGGTGATCTCGTTCCACGAGCTCGCAATACCGATCTGGGGCTTGTCCCAGTCTTCATCGCCCATTCCAACGGCACGGAGCATTCCGCGGCTGGTCGTGGCTTCAATTCCATCAGTGACTGCACGGCTTCGTGGCTTGATATCAATCTCAGGCATGGCTCGAGTCTAGAACCTCGCGGGGGTGCACTACGCCGCCTCAGGAGCGCGCACGGTCCAATGCCCCGGCCTGTGCCGCCCGGAAATCGGCGAGCAGCGCGAGCACCTCGGCAAGCTCCTCCGGGCCGCGCACCCGGTTGCCGGCGACGGTGAAGCCCTGCCCGATCTTGAGCGAGAGATCGCCTGCGCCCTGCACAGCGAATGCGTGCTCGTCGGTGACGTCATCGCCGGCGTAGAACACGGAGGTGGCCTGCGTGTACGCGCGGAGCTGTTGCAGGGCGTCGCCCTTGTTGCCGCTGCGCACCGAGAACTCGAGCACGTTCTTGCCCTCGAGCACCGACAGGCTCGGCAGGATGCCGTGGACGCTGGCTCTGGCGGAGCGCTGCAGCGCCATGCCGGCCGGCGACGGTACGAGCCGGGTGTGCAGCGCGAATCCGGCAGGCTTGCGCTCGACCCACGCGCCCTCCGCCTTGGCGGCGATGCCGTCGAGGATCTCGGCCAGGCTCGCGAGCTGGGCGATCTCCTCGCTCAGCAGATTGAGCGAGATCTCCGGCTGATCGAGCTTCATCTCGATGCCGTGCGAGCCGGTCAGGAGAACGGCCTCCGGCGGCTCGGCCACCTGCTCGAGACTCACCAGTGCACGGCCGGAGACGAAGGCGACGCGGGTCTCCGGCAGGGCGACGAGCCGCATCACGGCGGTGCGGGCGCTTTCCAGCGCTCTGGCGTCCTCCGGCCGGTCGACGTGCGGGGCCAGCGTGCCGTCGAAGTCGAGTGCGACGAGCAGCCGCTCGCTGGCCGCCACCTCGCGCAGCTTGGTGACCAGCGTCTCTGGCACGCCGGGCTCGACGGCGGCACGACCGGTGAGGTCGTCGAGGAACGCCTTCGCCCAGTCGGACACGCTGTTCTCGCGCAGTCGCTTGCGCAGTGTCTTCATGCGCTTGCGACGCTGCTTGGCCGGCATCCGCACGGCGGTCTCGATGGCGTCCTTCAGCCCCTCGATGTCGTGCGGATTGATCAGCAGCGCCTGCTTGAGCTCGTCGGATGCCCCGGCGAACTCGCTCAGCACGAGTACGCCGTCGTTGTTCACGCGGCAGGCGACGTACTCCTTGGCGACGAGGTTCATGCCGTCGCGGAGAGCGGTGACGAGCATCACATCGGCCGCGAGGTAGAGGGCGACCATCTCCTCCCGCGGGTACGCCTGGTGCAGATACGCGATGGCCGTGTGACTGATCGTGCTGTGGTCGCCGTTCAACCGGCCGACCTGCAGTTCGATCTCGTCACGCAACGTCATATAGGTCGCGACGCGTTCCCGGCTCGGGCTCGCGACCTGCACGAGGACCGTCTTCTCGACGTCGAGCCTGCCCTGCGCGAGGAGCTCGCCGTATGCCTTCAGCCGGTGCGCGATGCCCTTGGTGTAGTCGAGCCTGTCCACGCCGAGCATCACAATGTCCGGGTTGCCGAGCCCGGCCCTGATCTCGCGCGCTCTGGCCTGGATCTCCGGCCGTTCCGCCATCTCCTCGAAGCCGGCGACGTCGATCGAGATCGGGAAGTTGGTGGCGACGACGCGGCGGAGTTCGCCGTTCTGCGTCGGCACCTCGACGACGGTGTGCCGGGTGGTGTAGCCGAAGAGGCGGCGCACCGCGCGGGTGAAGTTGCCGGCATCCGCCACTCGCTGGAAGCCGATGACATCGGCGCCGAGCAGCCCCTCGATGATCTGCTTGCGCCACGGCAGCTGCGAGTAGATGCCGTATGGCGGGAACGGGATGTGGTTGAAGAAGCCGATGACGAGGTCGGGACGCAAGCCGCGCAGCATCGCGGGGACGAGTTGGAGCTGGTAGTCGTGCACCCAGACCGTGGCGCCGCGCGCGGCCACGGCGGCGGCGGCAGCCGCGAAGCGCCGATTGACGATCACGTAGCTCTCCCACCACTCGCGGTGGTAGCTCGGCGGGGCGATGACGTCGTGATAGAGCGGCCACAGCGTGTCGTTGGAGAAACCCTCGTAGTAGCGCTCGAGTTCCTCGTCGCTGAGCGGGACGGGGACGATCGAGATGCCGTCGTTCTCGAACGGCTCGAACTCGCGGCCGGCGACCCCGGCCCAGCCGACCCAGGCTCCGTCGGCCTCGCGCATCACGGGCTCGAGCGCCGTGACGAGGCCACCTGGAGACGAGCGCCATCCCTCGTTGCCGTCCGCATCGACGACGAAGTCGACGGGCAGACGGTTCGACACGACGACGAGGCCGTAGTCGCCGTATGCGCCGACGGTGTGTGCGGGGGCGGGGCTTGCTGGGGCGGAGATGATGAATCCGTTTCCGGCACGAGCGGGGCTCGCACCTTGCTCTCACTCCGAGGCTAGCAGCAGCCCCCGCACCCGTCAGCCCCGTTGCATTCCGCCCGGTTCGGGAGGTCGAGGGCTCGGGGCTGCGGCATCCGCCGCGCCATCTCGCCTCGCGAGTTGGCGCAATCGGCCCCTTCTGGGCAACTGAAGGGGCCGATTGGTGCAACTCGCGGGGCAGGCGGGCTAGCTCTGCGCCAGTGCGAAGGCGAAAGAGCGTGCACCGCGGCGCCGGGCGACGACCGCGAGCGAGCCCATCGCCGAGAGCACCGCGAACAGCGCGAGCACCGCGGCTGGCGTTCCGACCGCAGAGCCGCCGACACCGGCCACGATCGACTGCATGCCCTGCACGGCCCAGGTGAGTGGGAGGAACGGACTGATCGCCTGGAACGGGGCCGCGACGATCTCCACCGGGAAGAGTCCGCCCGCGCTCGTCAGCTGCACGGCCAGCAGCACCAGTGAGACCACGATGCCGACACGGCCGAGCCCGGTCACCAACAGGTGGTGCACCGCCACGAAGGCGGCGGCGATCAGCAGGCTGAAGCCCAGCGTTGCCGGCAGCGTCGCCCACGAGACTCCGAGGGTCGTGTGCAGCAGGGCCACGATCACGAGCACCTGGGCGGCGGCGATGGCGAAGCCGCGCAGCAGTCCGCGGCCGACGATTCTGCCCGTCGATGCGGTCGAGCCGAGCGCGATCGCGCTCACCGGTCGCATCAGGAGGAAGATCGCGAGGGCACCGATCCAGAGACCGACGGGCACGAAGACCATGCCGATGATCTCGCCGAGCGAGGCGATCTCGTTGTCGCGTTCGAGGCTGACCCCGACGGGTTCCGCGATGACCTCTGCCGTTGCCTTCGGGTCGGTTCCGCCGAGCGCGCTGGCCTGTTCTGCGCCATCGCCCAGACCGGTCGCCAACGTGCTCGCGCCCTCCTGCAGCTGGTGCGCACCGGATGCCGACGCTCCGGCACCCTCGGCGAGCTGGCTGACGCCGCCTGCCAACTCCGATGCGCCACCGGCGAGGGCGTCAGCGCCGCTGCGCAGTCCGCTCGAGCCGGCCGAGAGCTGCGCCGCGCCGCCGGCCAGTTGCGAGATGCCGCCCTGCACGCCGCCGATGGCGGTCGCGGTCTGCGAGGCGAGCTGATCGCCGCTGCCCGCGAGCTGATCCAGTCCACCCCCGACCTTTTGTACGGCTTCCACAAGCGGCTCGGTCCCTGGCAACTGCGACAGGACCGCGACGAGCTGTGGCGAAAGTGCCGCGTATCCGGTGGCAGCTTTTCCGACGCCGTCCGTGTACTGCTTCACGCCGTCGCTCAGCTGCGTGAGCTGGGCCGCGCTCTGGTTGAGCGTTCCGAGGCCGCCGGCGATTCCGTCGACTCCCTGGGTGTAGCTCGTCACTCCCCCGGCGAATTCACCAACCCCGTTGGCGTACTCGCCTGCACCGTTGGCTGCGGTCGTTGCGCCGCCGGCGAGGGAGTCGAGCCCGGTGGCCAGCGTTCCGACGCCGCCCGCAAGGGTTTCCGCCCCGTCTGCGGCCGTGCCGAGGGAGTCGCCCATCTCGGCGATTCCCGAGTAGAACGCGGTGAGGTATTGGGTGGTGATCTCGCGCCCGAACGCGCCGGACATGGCCTCGCCGACCGATTGCGCGGCGGAGCCGGCGAGGTAGGCGTGTGCGTCATCCGTGCGGATCTGCAGATCGGCCTGCGTCGGCTCGGTGCCGGAGAGCGAGTTGATGGCGGCGGAGAAGTCGCTGGGGATGGTCAGCACGGCGTAGGCGTCGCCGGCGGCGAGTGCGTCTGCCGCCTGCTCCGAGTTGGAGATGGTCCACTCGAAGCCGGCCATGTCTGGACCGGTGAGCTCCGTCACCAGTTGGCGTCCAGCCAGAATCATCTGCTCGCTGCCGTCGGGCAGCGTCGCGGTGACCATCTCATCGTTGTTGACGACGATGGCCGGCACCGCGTCGAGGCGCTGGTCGGCGCTGGCGAGTGCACCGGAGACGAGCCCGGCGATGGCCAGCGGCACGACGATGACTCCGGCAAGCATCAGGGCGATGCGGGTGCGCCGCTGAGCTGGCGTGCGACGGAACAATTTCTCGAGTCGAGCACTCATCAGCGCGCCACCTCATCTTCCTGGACTTCTTCACTGCTTGTCGGTGCGGCGCCGGGCTGCGGCAGCGCGATTTCCGTGCTCGCCCTGGAGCCGATGAGGGCCGCGGATGCCGCGTTCACGGCGTCTCCGGCCGCCAACACGATCGTGGTGTCTGCCGGTGCGAGCGTCGCCAGCACCTGGGCGATGTTGCGGCCGCGGACGTCCATGGGCAGCGCATCGCCGAGATCGACGATGAGCACGGCCGGCCGTTCGGTGAGCACGCTTGCCGCGAGCACAGTGGCGCGACCGAGCGCGCTGAGCGAGGACACGCTCGTCTGGGCGTCGATCGGGCGGTGGCTGGTTCCCGTCGCCCGCAGTGCGGCGTTGATGCGGTCGATCCACGCCCGCTCCGCGCCGCCGAAGCGGCCGCGGTACCAGGGCTGCGAGAGCTCGAGACGTTCGGCGAGCACCTCGCCGACGGTGCGGTCGAGGTCGTGCCGCTGACCGGCGCCGACGTCGATGAGGCCGACGCGGCGGAGCGCGCGGGAGCGTTCGGACGGCAGCGGAGAGCCGAGCAGCTGGAGCCGGCCGGCGACGGGGTCGAGGCGACCCGCGAGCGAAGCGGCGAAGACACGGCGTGCCGCGGCATCCCCCTGCACCGTCACAACGGCGCCGGCGTCGATGGCGAAGCTCAGCGGGCCCATCGCCTGTTCCGGGATGCCGAGGTAGGCGTCTTCGGCCGTCAGCGCGGACTTCTGCTGCTTCGCCCAGGCCAGGTCGTCGAGGTGCGCCCGGAGGCCCTCGCCCTCGACATCGACGTTGGGCAGCAGCCGGGACAACCACGCCGGGAGGTACCAGGCCGCCTTGCCGGCCAGTGCCATGGCGGCGGGAACCAGCGTCATCCGCACCAGGAAGGCGTCGAAGAACACGCCGATCGCCAGCGCGAACGCGATGCCCTTGATCGGGCCTGCACCCTCCGGCACGAAGGAGAAGAAGACGAAGAACATGATCAGCGCCGCGGCCGTGACGACACGGGCGGAGTGCTGGAAGCCGTGCACGATGGAGGAACGGGCGTTGCCGGTCTTGACGAACTCCTCGCGCATTCCGGAGACGAGGAAGACCTCGTAGTCCATCGCCAGGCCGAACAATACGGCCATCAGCAGAATCGGCAGGAAGCTCAGGATCGGACCGGCCTGTTCGATGTGCAGCAGCTCGGAGAACCAGCCCCACTGGAACACGGCGACCGTCGCGCCGATCGCGGCGAACACCGAGAGCAGGAAGCCGATGGCGGCCTTGATCGGCACGAAGATCGAGCGGAACACCATCATCAGCAGGATGATGGAGAGGCCGACGACGATGAGCGCGAACGGCACGAGCGCGTCGCTCAGCCGGTTCGAGATGTCGATCGTGACGGCGGTCTGCCCGGTGACCTTGATGGGCGTGCCGAGCTCGGCCTCGATCTCCGGCGCGAGGTCACGGATGTTCTGCACTAGGGTCTTGGTCTCCGGGTCGTCCGGCGCGCTCTCGGGGATCACCTGCATGATCGCGGTGTCGACGCTCGGGTTCGGCAGGCCCTGGCTGACGTAGGCGACGTCGTCGAGCTGTTCCAGCTCGGCGCGGATCGTATCGAGATCGTCGACGATGTCGGTGGTCTGGGTGATGTCGACGACCACGACGAGCGGCCCATTGTAGCCGGGGCCGAAGCCGTCGGCGATCATGTCGTAGGCCTCGCGCTGGGTGGAGCCGGCCGGCTCCGCCGCGCCGGTCGGCAGGTTGAGGTCGAGGCTCAGCGCGGGAATCGCCAGCGTGCCGAGCACACCGACCACGAGCACGACGGCGACGATCGGAGCCTTCAGCACGGTGTTCACCCAGCGGCGGCCCATGGTCGGCTTGGCGTCGTCGTCGGCGAGCGCGCGGCGGTGCGCGCGGCTGCCGGGCTTGGGCGACATCCGGCCCTTGATCAGGCCGAGCACCGCCGGGAGCAGGGTGATGGCGATGAGCACGGCGATCAGCACGGCGAACGCGGTTGCGACACCCATGGTGCTGAGGAAGGGGATGCCGACGATGAGCAGACCGAGCAGGGCGATGATCACCGTGATGCCGGCGAAGACGACGGCGCCTCCCGCCGTGGCCACGGCGGTCGCGGCCGACTCCTCCGGGTCGACGCCGCGGGCCAGCTGTTGACGGTGTCTGGAGAGGATGAACAGCGAGTAGTCGATGCCGACGGCCAGGCCGAGCATGACGGCCAGCATCGGGGCGGTGCTCGACACGCTGCCGAATGCCGCTGCGACGAGGATGCCGCCGATCGCCACGCCGACGCCGA
Organism: Leifsonia sp. Root4; assembly: GCF_001425085.1. Taxonomy (GTDB): domain Bacteria; phylum Actinomycetota; class Actinomycetes; order Actinomycetales; family Microbacteriaceae; genus Microterricola. The sequence goes on from NZ_LMDN01000001.1 coordinate 213,122, forward strand.
CGAGGGCCATCAGCAGGGGCATGCCGGCGGCGAGCAGCGAACCGAAGGTGATGATGAGCACAACGCCGGCGAAGAGCACGCCGAAGACCTCGACGATGGTGAGCCCGAACGTGGTGTCTTGGAAGACCTGACCTCCGAATGCGACGGTCATGCCGGCGTCGCGGCCGATCTCGCCGGTGGCGGTGAGCGCGTCGATCGTCTCCTGGGTGACGTCCGTCGACGCGCCCTCGAGCTGCACGCGCGCGATTGCGGTCTCCTCGTCGTCGGAGACGGCATTGGCCGCGTACTCGGAGAAGGGACTGATGGCCGCGGCGACGCCGTCGATGTCTTCGATGGCGGTGATCGTCTGCTCGATCGCATCCGTGTACTGGGGATCCGTGACCGACTCACCGTCGGGCACCTCGAAGACGGCCTCGACGGCGGCTCCCGATGCCTGCGGGAAGACCGCATTCAGCGTGTCGATCGTGTCCTGCGATTCCGTGCCGGGAATCGAGAATGACTCCTCGAATTGGCCGCCGAGGGCGAGGCCCCCACCGAGTATTGCCGCGAGAACGAGCACCCAAGCGCCGATCACCCGCCAAGCCCGGCGATAGGCGAAATGACCGATGCGGTAGAGAAACGTTGCCACTGTGCTTGTCCTGCTCGTGAGGGTTTAGACGGAGGGGAGGGAGACGGGAGCCAACAACTCGCCGACGAGTTTGATGAGTGCGGCACGCACCTCATCGACGGGCCCGAGGGGCTCGCCATCGAGGAAGGCCATGCCGGCGACCAGCGAGTAGGCGGCACCGCCCAGCGCGACCCCGAATCGCATCTTGTCCTCGGTGCTGGCGTTCTCGTCGCAGACGGTGTTCGACAGTTCGAGGATGAATGCGTTCGCGCGATCGATCACGGGGATGCCGCGGAGCGAACTCCCCTGATTGATGAAGGTGTAGACCTCGAGGCGGTGCTCGAGCAGGAAGTCGATGAAATCCTCGACGAAGAGGTGTCGCGCCTCCAGCGATGGCCCGCGCTCGGTGAACCGGGCGAGGAGGGATCCGAGGCGGTCGATGGCCGGGCCGATCGCGGCCTCGAGCAGCGCTTCCTTGTTCGCGTAGTGGTAGAGCACGCTCGATTTGGAGTAGCCGGCCTCATCGGCGATCTGCTGCAGGGAGGTTCCGGAGAAGCCCGTCGATGCGAATTGCTCGAGTGCGATCGCGCGCAGCTCGTCGCTCGCTTTCGGGCGCGTGCTGGCGTTGGCCGAATCGGCGTCTACAGAGGGCATGAATGCAGCGTACTTGACCAATCGGTCAGGAACTGCACGATCGGTCAGGCTTGGGGGGAATTCCCAGTCGCGCTAACGTGAGAGGCGGAGGTGCAGATAATGCGCAAATACCTGTTGAACGGTGCGGTCATCGGTGCGGTGATGAGCGGCTGGGGCATCGTCCAAGCCACCCGCAATGGACCACGCGACTGGCGACTGGCCCTGATGTGGCTCGGCTGGGGCATCTCACTCACCCTCGCGATTGCCACGGTCCGCGAGGAAGCCGACGAGCGCGCGCTCAAGAAGTAACCGCGTCCCTCGGCGTGTCCCCCGCGAATTCGGGCGAGTATAGCGCAGACTGAATTCGCTACCCGAAGCAAGCGAGAGGACCGACCGTGGCAATGTTCCGCCGGCGCCGCCAGACCGCGCCAGTGCTTCTGGCCCCAGCACCCGAGCTCAGCTCAGAGGCCCTGTTTGAGCTCATCAACGACAAGCTCACCGACATCATCGGCGCTTCTGGGGAGTGGACGCTCGTTCGCCGCGCCGATGGCGACACCGATGAGATCTTCCACACGATGCTGAGCCGCCAGATTGCCGGCGAGCTCACGCGCACCGTCGAGGACGGCCGTGACGCACTGCGGAACGAGCCGGGAACAGAGCCGAGCGCTCTCAGCTGGAACCCCGCCCCCGTCGCCGTGTGGGCTGATCAGAACCGCGCCGATCAGAACCGCGCAGATCAGCGCACCCCGCAGGCTGAGACCGCCTCGCACCGCGCCGTCGCCTGACGATCCAGACTCGTCATCCAGAATCTGCCGTCGATTTTTGTACGGCAGATTGAGCGCGGCATCCGACCCCGCTCCTAGCGTTGTGATCATGACAGACACACAGCAGAGCGTGCCGCAGCAGCCGGCCCCCACCGCCACCGGCCCTCGAGCGCCGCGACGCATCCTCGGCGCCCGTGACCTGGCGTCGATCGCCACCTTCGCCGCGCTCATCGCGGCGCTCGGTCTGCCCGGCTCGCTCTACATCGCCGGCACCGCGGTTCCGATCACCTTCCAGACGCTCGGCGTCATGCTCGCCGGCGCCATCCTCGGCGCCCGCAACGGATTCCTCTCCGTGCTGTTGCTGCAGGTGCTCGTCGCCGCTGGTCTCCCCCTGCTCTCCGGCGGGCGTGGCGGCATCGGCGTGTTCTTCGGCCCGACGGGTGGCTACCTTCTCGGCTGGCTCCTCGCCGCACTCGTGATCGGCTGGTTCACCGCCCGGCTGCTCCCCCGCTACCGGATCCTGCCCGCCCTGGGTGCGACCGCGCTCGGCGGAATCGTCGTGATGTACGCGATCGGCGTTCCGTGGGTCGCCGTCAGCACGGGTGTTCCCTTCACCGTCGCCCTCGCCGGCGCCCTGGTCTTCCTCCCCGGCGACATCCTCAAGGTCATCGTGACGGTGCTCGTCGCCAAGCAGGTGCACCGCGCCTGGCCCGGGCTCATCACCCCTCGGTGACCAGTCCAGTGGCGAGCGATCCGGTGCCGAGCGATCCGGCAGCAAGCGGCGTCGTGACGAGCACCGTCCAGTGGCTGGGCGGCGCCGACGAGGACACCGCGCTGCGGTTGGCCGGGCGCCCGCTCAGCTACGGGGCGCTGCGCGAGCGGGTCGCCCGGCAGGTGCTCGCTCCCGCTCCCGGCGGCAGTGCTCCGGGCGGCATCGTGCGCGCAGACAGCGCCGACGACACCGAACTGCTGGTCACCGTCCTCGCTGCCCTCGAGCGCGGGCGCCCCGTGATGATCAGCGATGTGCACGACCCAGCAGCTCTGCCCGGCCGCGTCCCGGACTCCACGGGGCTGATCGTGATGACGTCCGGCTCGTCGGGTCGCGCACGGGGCATCGCCAGAACGGCGGCGTCATGGCATGATTCCTTCGCGCCGTTCGCCGTGGCGACCGGGCTCGGCCGCGAGGACTCCGTCGCGCTCACCGGTCCGCTGCACGTCTCGATGCACCTCTTCGCGGCCCTGCACACGCTGTGGTTGGGCGCCGAGCTCGGCGATGACCCCGGCACGGCGAGCGCCGTGCACTGCACACCGGCCGTGCTGCGCCGCCTGCTCTCGGCCGAGCGCCTCCCCGAACGCATCATCGTGGCCGGCGCCGCCCTGCCGGAGGCCGGCCGCGCGGCAGCGGAGCGTCGCGGCAGCGCTGTCACCGAGTATTACGGGGCCGCAGAGCTCTCCTTCGTCGCCGTCAGCGACCGTGCGGGAGCGCTCCGCGCCTTCCCCGGCGTCGAGATTGAGCTGCGCGGCGGAGAGAGTGAGGGCTCCGCCTGGGTGCGTTCGCCGTACCTGGCCCTCGGCTACGTCGACTCGACGAACGGCGGCGCGCTCCTCCGCGACGACTCCGGCTTCGCCAGCGTCGGCGACCTCATCGACCTCGACGACGGCGTCGTGCGGGTGCGGGGCCGTGCGGATGCCGCGGTCACCACCGCCGGGAGCACCGTGCTGAGCGAAGACATCGAGCGCGCGCTCGAGGGCATCCCCGGCGTTGGCACCGTCTCCGTGCTGGCGGAGCCCCACGCGATCCTCGGCGAGAGCGTGCTCGCCGTGCTCGAGCGCACAGCCGAGCTCGACGGAGCTGAGGCACGCGCAGCGGTGCTGACGGCCGCGCGCCCCCTGTTCACCCCGATCGAGCGTCCCCGCCGGTGGCTGATCGTCGACACGATCCCCCGCACCGCGTCTGGCAAACTGGCCAAGGGAGTGCTCCGGGCCGGGCTCGAGGACGGCACGATCCCCTTCATCGAAATTGGAGCTCCAGCCGATGCCTAACACCAGGATGCCGCACCCCGGCGGTTCGCCGCTGCCCGGCACGGTGATCGTCGCGGCCAGGCGGAGCGCGATCACGACGAGTGGCCGCGGCCTGGCCGATCACAGCGTCGACGCACTCGCCGCGCCCATTCTGCGCGCGGTCGCCGAGGAGGTGTCGGCATCCGGCCGGCCCATCGGCGAGATCGTGCTCGGCAACTGCATGGGCCCCGGTGGCAACGTCGCCAGGCTCTCCGGCCTCCGCGCCGGTCTGGATCAGAGTGTGCCGGCCGTCACCGTCGACCGGCAGTGCGGCTCAGGGCTCGAGGCCGTCGCTCAGGCCGCCATGATCGTGCGCGGGGGCGACGCCGAGCTCGTGCTCGCCGGCGGGGCGGAGTCGGCATCCACAGCGCCCTGGCGATTCTGGCCGCCCCACGGCGACAGCGAGGCCCGGCGTTACACCCGTGCCCCGTTCGCCCCGAGCGGCTGGCCGGACCCGGAGATGGGCGAAGCGGCGGATGCCGTCGCCTCGCGCTTCGGCATCTCCCGCAGCCGTCAGGACGACTGGGCGGCGCGCTCGCACGAGCTCGCGAGCGCTCACCGCGACCGCGGCGGCTTCGACAGCGAGATCGTCCCGATCGGCGCGGTCACGCGCGACGAGCGACCACGGGCGTCGCTCGATGCGGGCCGGCTGGCCCGCTTCGGCCCGGCGTTCACCACCGACGGAACGGTCACAGCCGGCAACTCCTGCGGAATCTCGGACGGTGCAGCCGCCATGGCCGTGACCACCGAGGCGGTGCGCGCCGAACTCGGCCTGCCCGGCCTCCGCATCGTCGCCAGCGCGACGTCGGGCTCCGACCCTGCCCTGCCCGGAATCGGTGCCGCCCTGTCGATCGAACGCCTCCTCGCCCGCACGGGCGTCGCGGCATCCGAGCTCGACGCCATCGAGATCACCGAGGCCTTCGCCTCCCAGCTCCTCGCGGTCAGCGACGCCGTCGGCCTCCCCGAGGACCGCATCTGCGCCGACGGCGGCGCCATCGCGCTCGGCCATCCCTGGGGCGCATCCGGTGCGGTACTCCTCGTGCGGCTCTCCGCGCGCATGTTCGCCAGCGATGACGCCCGCTACGGACTCGCCGCCTGCTCGATCGGCGGCGGCCAGGGCATCGCCATGCTCGTGGAGCGGGCGGCATGAGCGCCGTTGTCTTCGAGGGCGTCTCGCACGGTTACGGCGAGCGCCGCGTGCTGCAGGAGATCGAGCTGACGATCACCGACCACCGGGTCGGCATCGTCGGCGCCAACGGTTCCGGCAAGTCCACGCTCGCCCGCATGATCAATGGGCTCGTCACCCCCGATCACGGCCGCGTCACCGTCGACGGGCTCGATGTGAGCAAGAAGGGACGCGAGGTGCGCCGCCGCGTCGGATTCGTGTTCACGAATCCCGACAACCAGATCGTGATGCCGACCGTGGCCGAAGACGTCGCATTCAGCCTGCGCCGGCGGGGCCTCAGCGCGGCCGAGAGCGCGGAGCGGGTCGCGGTGACCCTGGAGCGGTTCGGCCTGGCCGGGCATGCCGACCACGCCGCGCACCGGCTCTCCGGCGGCCAGAAGCAACTGCTCGCGCTGGCGTCCGTGCTGGTGACAGAGCCGGCGATCGTCGTGGCCGACGAACCGACGACCCTGCTCGACGCTCGCAACGCACGCCTCATCACCGAGATGCTCACCGGCCTCGACCAGCAGGTGATCGTCGTCACGCACCAGCTCGAGCTGCTCGCCGGCTTCGACCGCGTGATCGTGATCGACGACGGGCGCATCGTCGGTGATGACGTTCCGGACGCCGCGATCAGCCGGTATCGGGCTCTGCTGGCCTGAGCACAGCCCCTCTTCGGCGCCCGGTCTTCTCCGGCAGGCCGGCGACTGTCAGGATGGCGTCATGGCACTCAACATTGAGGACTATGCGCTCATCAGCGATTGCCAGTCGGGCGCCCTCGTCGGACGAAACGGGAGCATCGACTGGCTCTGTCTGCCACGGTTCGACTCGCCGTCGATGTTCGGCGCGTTGCTCGGCAATGCGGAGCACGGCCGCTGGCTGCTCGCCCCGGCCGATCCGGCGGCGCGCTCGATGCGCTCCTACCAGAGCGAGACCTTCATCCTCTCGACGCTGTGGGAGACGGCGGGCGGGCAGGTCGAGGTGATCGACTTCATGCCCCACGGCGGCGGGCCGGACATCGTGCGCCGCGTGCGCGGCATCAGCGGGAGCGTTGACATGCACATGGACCTGCGGGTTCGTTTCGGCTACGCCTCGTCCGTGCCGTGGATGCGACAGCTGAAGGATCCGAGGGTTCCCGCGGGTGAGCCGCATCCGCTCGTCGCGGTCGCCGGGCCTGACGCCTGCGTCATCCGCGGTGTGCGGATGCACGCGGACGGCCGCAAGCACATCGCCGACTTCACCGTGCAGGCCGGCGAGACGCGAGAGCTGCAGATGAGCTGGTACCGATCGCATCGCCCGACCCCCGACCCCATCGACGTGGACGAGAACCTGCGTTTCACGGCCGAGTGGTGGAGAAGCTGGGCCCGCAGCTGCGGCCACGAGGGCCCGTACCGCGATGCCGTCGTGCGGTCGATGCTCGTGCTCCGTGCGCTGACAAACGAGGAGACGGGCGGGATCGTGGCGGCGGCTACGACCTCGCTGCCGGAGCAGTCCGGCGGAACGCGCAACTGGGACTACCGCTACGTCTGGCTGCGCGACGCCTCACTGAGCCTGAAGGTGCTGCTCGGTCAGGGCTATGTGCGTGAGGCGGAGGCGTGGCGCAACTGGCTGATGCGCGCCACAGCCGGTGATCCGGGCGATGTGCAGATCATGTACGGGCTCGCGGGAGAACGCGAGTTGTCGGAACGGCTGCTCACCACGCTGCCCGGATACCGCGATGCAACGCCCGTGCGGGTGGGGAATGCCGCGGTGTCGCAATTCCAATCGGATGTCATCGGCGAGGTGATGGTGGCCATGCACGCCGCCCGCGAGGCCGGCGTGCCGGAGACCGAGTTCTCGTGGCCGTTGCAGCGGGCGCTCATGCAGTTCCTCGAGCAGAACTGGCGCAGGCCGGACCAGGGCATCTGGGAGATGCGCGGGCCGTCCCGGGAGTTCACGCATTCCAGAGTGATGGTCTGGGCGGCGTTCGACAGGGCGGTGCGTGCCATCACCGAGTTCGGGATGGAGGGCCCGCTCGTGCGCTGGAGCACCCTGCGCGACACCGTGCGCAGCGACATCGAGGAGCGCGGCTTCAGCATCGAACGCAACTCCTACACGCAGTATTTCGGCAGCGAGGACGTCGACGCGGCACTGCTGGTGCTGCCGCAGGTCGGATTCTGCGCGTCGGACGACCCGCGCATGCTGGGTACCGTCGCCGCCATCGAGGATGATCTGCTCCAGGACGGTCTGCTTCTGCGCTATCGCACGCGCCCATCGGTTGACGGCCTGCCGAGCGGCGAGAACCACTTCCTGGCGTGCTCCTTCTGGCTCGCAGAGCAGTACGCCCGCACCGGCAGGCAGGCGGAGGCGGAAACGCTGATGACGCGGCTCGTCGCGCTCAGCAACGATGTCGGCCTGCTCTCGGAGCAGTACGACCTGGCTGCCGGGCGTCAGGCAGGCAACACCCCGCAGGCACTCAGCCACCTCGCGCTGATCTGGGCGGCCGAGGCGCTGCAGGGCACGGTGTCCCCCGGTCGCTGAGCGGACGTCATCCGTCGCGGCCCGGGAAATATGCACGGGCCCGGGATATTCACTCGGCCCGTGCACGGATTGCGGGCCCTGAGCGCGGTGGGCAGCAGCGGCGGCGGCGCCCGGCCAAGAGTTGACACCGATTCTTGTGCGGCCGGCCCGCCCGGCGCCGCCGCCCGCGTCCTACGCTGAAAGACGTGATCGGTCTCTACCACCCGGGTGACTCCCTGCTGCACAGGGCGCCCGCCCTGCTCAAGCTGGCGTTGCTCTCGCTCGTCATCGGGGTGGCGGTGGTGCTCCGTGAGCCGTGGCAGCTCGGCGTGGTTCTGGCATTCGGAGCGCTGCTCGCGGCATCCGCCAGGCTGCCGTTCGTCGGGCTCTGGCGGCAGGTCGCCCCTGTGCTCTGGGTGCTCCTGATCGCCGTTCCCCTGCAGCTGATTTTCGGCGACTGGGTGACGGCGGCACTGATGGCCGGCCGCCTGATCATCGCGGTGTTCTTCGCCGCGCTCTTCACGATGACGACGACCGTCAGCGCTGTCCTCGATGCCTGTGTGAGTCTGCTCCGGCCGTTCCGACGCTGGGTGGATGCCGAGCGCATCGGGCTGCTGTTGGCGCTCACTATCCGCTCGATTCCGGTGATCGCGGACATCGTCAGTGAGGTGATGGAGGCCAGGCGGGCCCGCGGAACGCAGGGCTCGCTGCAGTCTCTGGCGGTACCGGTGATCGTGCGCTCGCTGCAGAACGCCGAGGCGCTCGGTGACGCGCTCATCGCCCGCGGTTTCGACGACTGACCCCGCCGCGCCCCTTGTCGATTGCGCTGAGGCCGTCATACCCTCAAGGAGGACGCAGACGGCAGTGAGAACTTGGAGCCCCGATGGACTGGAAGATTGAACTCGTAGCCATCCCCGTGAGTGACGTTGATCGCGCGAAGGCGTTCTACGTCGACCAGGTGGGATTCACCGACGACCACGACTACGTCGTCAACGAGAACTTGCGCTTCGTGCAGCTGACCCCGCCGGGCTCCGCCTGCTCGATCGTGCTCGGCACCGGCATCACCGAGATGGCACCCGGCTCGCAGAAGGGCGTGCAGATCGTCGTCCCGGATGCCGACGCCGCCCGCGACGAGCTGCGCAGCCGCGGGGTCGACGCCAGCGAGGTCGACGAGCAGCCGTGGGGGCGATTCGTCTTCTTCGCCGATCCCGACGGAAACACCTGGGCGCTGCAACAGTTGCCGCCCCGCGACGGCGACACGGCGCAGGGCAACACAGCGCAATAGGCGGACAGAGGCGCCGCGGTGCACGCACCGCGGCGCCTCACAGCGTCCGGATCATGCGGTGCCTGGGATGTTCTCCCGAGACTCTGCCGTTTGGCCCGTGAGCCCCTCGGCCGACGACCGCGCTTCATCTCCGACGGTTCCAGCCGCCGCCGTCGCCGAGGCCTTCACGGACTCTGCGGCGTTCCGCACCGGCTCCTTGAGATCGTCGGCGATCGTCGCGGCAACCTCTTTGGCCTCGTCGATCATCGGTCGTGCCGCATCACCCAGGGATGAAGCGAGCTCTTTCTCCTTCTCGCTCGGCGGGATCAGCGACGAGATCAGCCACCCGGCGGCGAACGCGATCAGCCCCACCGCCAGGGGGTTGCCCTTAGCCTTCGCGACGGCGCCGTGGGCGACACCCGCGACATCATCGGCGACGTTTCCGGCGTTCTCCTCGATGTCGTCAACGACCCCCATGACATGGTCGCGCACGGCACGCAGCGACCCCTTGGCCTTGGCGGCCTGACGCTGGGCAATCTTGCTCGGATCGACCTTGTCGGCCAATGCGTCGACGTCGTCGCCGAGTTCGCGACGGGTCGCCTCGATATTCGAACGGATCTGGTCAGGGCGGGCCTGATCGGCGCGGACTTGGTCGGCGCGAGCCTGGTCAGCGCGGATCTGTTCAGGATTGTTCGTCATCGGTTCTCCTCATTTCGCTTCAACGTTTCGGGAATTTCTCTTACCGTCTCCACGGTCTGAGGCACGCCTTCAATCTCGGCGATCGCCTTACGACCCGTGGCATACAGAATGGCTGCGGCAATCCCCCAGACCGCGGCGACGACGAGGGCAGACCAGGCATTTCCGATCACGTACCCCAGGCCCCACCACACGGCGATGGAGAGGAACAGCAGGGCGAAGATTCCCGAGAGGCCGGCGCCGCCGAGCATCCCCGCACCGCGACTGGCGTGCTTCGCAGATTCCCGCAGTTCCGCCTTTGCCAGTTCCACCTCTTGACGCATCAGCGTCGAGATGTCGCGGGTGACCTCGCTCAACAGATCGCCAAGCGATGTCGAAGCCGCTTTCGCCTCAGAGGGGGTCAGTGGATCGGTCATCAGCGGTCCTCCATCTGCTGTCGTTGCGCTGCACCGACACCGAACTCGTCGGAGGTTCCGGGCGAGCGCTGCGCATCCTCGGCCTGCGCTGCCGCGTCGTTCGGCATCGTCAACGAGGTGTAGACGGGCGTGGTGGAGTCCGCGGATGCCCGAGCTCGGACGGCCCGTGCGCCGGGAGTGCGCGCCCGATCGGAGGCGTTGCCCGCTGCCGAGCGGGTGATCCGACCGGCGAGCACTCCGACTCCGGCGGCGATCAGGATGAATGTGCCGGGGCGACGGCGCGCGAAGCGTCGAACGTCCTCGACCACAGAGTCCGGATCGCGGTTGTCCAGCCAGGCCGCGACCGTGTTCGCCCTCCTCGAGGCCTGGGCGACCAGGTCGGCTGCGAGCCCGCCCGTCGACGTCTGTGCCATTCCCCTCAGATCCTCGCTGACCGTGTGCAATCCTTCGGCCGCGCGGTTCTGCTGAGTCGCCGCTTGTTCTCTGAGTTCGTCCTTCGCCTGGTCGAAGAGGTCGGCGAGCTCAAACTTCACGTCCTCGACGACGCCGGCCGCTTCCTCCTTCGCCGTATCGACGACGTTCCGTCCGGCATCCGCTGCATCGCCGGTGAGGGTGGATGTCTCGTCGTTGACCGCGTCGACCGTTCCCGTCGAGGTTCCCCCGACTTGTGACGGTCCCGTGCGATATGCGTCTGTCATGGTCTGCTCCTCCGTCTGGTGTGTCGATGAATGTGTCAAGGCGGCGGCCGCTTACGACCCCGTCACGTGCATCCTGCGCCGCGCCGCTCAGCCGAAGAAGGGGTTTGCAGAACTGCGACAATCGGTGTATCGGCGCCTCGAACTCCGCGATGTCATCCGCCCGATGGCCCTTCCGTGTTGTCCTCCCGAATACGGCGTCCCTCCTCCTCCGCGGCCTTCTCCTTCTTCGCCGATTTGTCGATCTGCACCGTGTCACGAGGCGGCAGCTGGATGGTCGTCTCCGCGGTGATTCCCGCCTGCAGCTGGCGGGCGCGTTCGAGCTCGGCGTCCAACTCGGCGCCGAAGAGCAGGGCCAGGTTCCCGATCCACACCCACAACAGGAAGATGATGACGCCGGCGAACGTCCCGTAGGTGCGGTCGTAATTCGAGAAATTTGCCACGTAGAAGCCGAATCCGAGTGAGGCGAGAAGGAGCGCAATCAGTGCCACCGCGGCCCCGATGCTCATCCAGCGGAACTTGGGCTGTTTCGCGTTCGGCGTCGCGTAATAGAGCACAGCAATCACGACGATGACCGCGAGCGCCAGGACCGGCCATTTCAGGATCGACCAGGTCACCTTGACCGCCGCGCCGACTCCCAACATGTCGCCGATGACATCGGTGATCGGGCCGGAGACGACAAGGGCAACCGCGATCACGAGCACGAGGACGATCGCGATCAGCGTCACGGCGAGTTGCGTGCCCCTGAGCTTCCACATGGGGCGGCCCTCGTCGATCTCATAGATCCGGTTCATCGCTCTGCTGAAGGCGGCGACGTAACCGGACGCCGACCAGATCGCGATCACGATGCCTGTGACCAGCGCGAAACCCACCGCGGGCGATGTCGTGAACTGAGTGAGTGGCTCCCGGATGATGTCCAGTGTGTCGCCGGGGGCGACATCCTCGATGAGATCGAAAAGAGCGGAGGTGGTGCGCTCTCCCTGCCCGAAGACTCCGAGCAGCGATGTGATCGCCATCAACGCCGGGAAGAGCGACAACACGGCGTAATAGGTCAGGCCGGCGGCCAGGTCGAGGCATTGGTCCGCCGTGAACTCTCGCAGCGTCCTCTTCGCCGCGTAGCGCCAGGACCGGCCGGTCATCTTCGTCGGCGAATCTGGTTTGCGTTCATCATCGGGAGCCGGGGCGTCTGTCGTGGATGTGACGCGCGTGCTTGCCATGATTCGTCCTCGCAATGCTCAATAGGCCGGTGCTGCTCGATAGGCAGGTGCTGATCGAGCTAGCGTGCGCCCTCGCGGGCGCACAACGAAGGGCTTTACCCGCGCCGGCTCGCGTGGTACCCGGACCGTCGACTCCTCGCTCGACCTGTGACGGAAGTGAAGACGCTTCTTTCCACCCTCGACTACCCGGCTCACCCGAGCGATCTGCTCCGCGAGGCCGCCCGCGACGGCATCTCCACCGACGACATGGAGCAACAGCACAATGTGATGGCGCGGTATCGCCCCGATCCGGTACGATCACCGTGATTCGAACATTGCTCATCATTGTGACTCGAAGCACCCAACCCGAGGGAGTGCGAGATGACCAGTCTGCGATTGAGCGCCACACATGGCGACGCGACAAGCGCGAGCGGCTCTGTGCCGACCATCGAGTTGTTACCCGTTCTCGAGGGCGATGTCATCTTCACCCTCACCTCTGATGGCGCGCTGTCGGCGGCGCAGCTCACACACCCGGATGACACGACCACACCGCTCGTGGTCGAAGCGAGCAACAAGCTCACGGCAACGGCCACCGTGACGATCAGCGCCAGTACTCGTGGAACATACAGCGCCGCTGGTACGCCAGAGGGCGGCGCGGAAACCGCCGCCGAGAACGTCGTGGAGATCACCGAGCCAGAGGCGGAGGGTGCTGAAGGCACCGAGGCCGCCGATGGCGAGGGGGTTTCAGAGACGAGCATCGGCGAGTTCGACTGGGTGTTCACCTACCTCTCGCTCGTCGTCGTTGTGGCCGCAGCAGCGGCCATCGCGTGGATCACTGCCACGATCATCGGGACGATCACACTTCCGGCCGAGGACGCGACGACCTCGATCGATGATCCTGCCAACGGCACCTTTGCCGTGCGAATCGCGGCGATGATCTCGCTCATCGCCGCGGCCGCGGGCATCTGCCTTTCGCTGTTCGGTGCGTGGCAGGCCGCACTCGAGACACGCGGCCGGCTGCGAGTGATCCTCCCGCCGGTCGAACTCGACGACGGCACGAGAGGAGTCTCGGAGGAGCAGCTGAAGGGAGTCGCCGAGGTCATCGACAAGCTACGGCGCGTCCGCGGCTCCATCGTTGTGGTCATCGTCGGCGCCGCAATCACCGGCGCGGGGCTGTGGGTTGCGGCGAGCACGGCGGCTGACAGCACACCGAAGACGCCGGCCGCCACCAGCACTCCGACGCCGTCCGCTCCCCCGCCCTCGGTCGGAGCGACGACACCGCCGCCGGCCACACCCTCTGCGACGCCGCGATGACGGCCGGAAGGCCCGTGACTCGGCTGCTTGTAGCCCTGATCGGGGTGAGCAGACCGGCCGCGGTCGAGTACGACGGAAAGCGCTTCCGCTTCAAGACCCTCCGTGGCGTGGATGGCGACATCGCGTGGTTCGAATCGTTCTTCCGATCCATTGTCCAGCCGCCTCAGCTGCTCGTACTGCTTCGGCCGCACGAGCCACGCGAGACCGGCGCCGAGGACATCAAGGCGATGCTGCAGCAGCTCGTCGACGAGGCGAGAAGCGGCGATCTGATTGTGGTCGTGCTGTCCGGGCACGGATTCCAGGTGAGAGACGCCAACGGCGACGAAGTCACAGACCGCCTCGACGAGGCGTTCGCAAGCTCACAGGGAATCGTCGTGGACGACTTCTTCGCCACGCTGTGGGCCAAGCAGTTGGCCGGGGTCTCCGCGGTCGTCATCGTGGATACCTGCAATGCCGACTCGCTCGGCATCATGGGTTTCAGCACCCGCCCACTCGACGAGGTGATTGATAGCGGGATTCCGCGACTGTCAATATCGGCCTCGGAGCAGTGGGAGAAAGCCTCTGAGCAGAAGTCGGCCGGGAAAGTGCGAGGCGTCCTGTCTCTGGCATTTGAGGACGCGTGGACGCTGGTACCCGGTGCCCGCGATTCCTACCGGAGCCTGTTCGCCGCCACCGCCGAGCTTGTCGGAGCCCGGTCCAGCCAGCAAGCCCGGATGCGCTACTACGGGCCACGGGAGCAGGCTCAGATGATCGACGCCCCACCATTTGGAGCCCAGCCTCAGAAGTGACTCAGATCTCAGGGTTCCGCGAGCGCAGGCGGCAAACAAAAAGCCCCGGCCTCTTGCGAGACCGGGGCTGTTGGTGCACCCCCCCGGACTTGAACCGGGAACCCACTGATTAAGAGTCAGTGGGTTGTGCCATTTGGAACCACTGTTTCCGCGTATTTACAGGGATCTAGCGCCACTTTTGGTGCCATAATCATGCATTTGGTTCCATTCGGGTTGCTGTGAGGGTTGCTATAGGCCTAGAGTGTTGACGTGCGCAGAAATGGCGCACATCGTTCCAAATAGAACAAGGGCCGCAGATGGTTCAGATCTGCAGCCCTCAGCCACAACCAACCACAGATAGGAAGTGACTCGTGATGAAGCGTACCTGCCTTGTCCACAGAAGATCGCAGCACACCGGCGTACTCAGTGACGGCGCGTGGACGGCGCACGGCAGAAGAACTCGGGGGCAATAGTGCTCCCCCATACCGGGAGAGATATGACAGACGAAGCAATCAAGAAGCGCGCCAACGGCGAAGGCTCCGTGTTCTACCGGAAGTCAGACGACCGTTGGTGCGCTTCCTTAACCGTGGTGCGCCCGGACGGAACAACCCACCGGCCCACGAAGACCGCCAAGACCGAGCACGGCGCGCGGATCAAGCTCAAGGAAATGAAGCGCGCTGTCGCGAAGGACGGCGACATCTACACGAGCCGCCTGACCGTAGCCGCTTGGATGATGAAGTGGTTCGAGACCGATGTAGTGAAGGAGCTGCGCCCGAAAACAGCGGCCTCCTACAAGACGAACATCACGCAGTACATCATCCCCGCGATCGGGACGCGCCTGCTGGCGATACTCACGCCCGACGACGTTCGCAAGGTGGCAACCTACGTTGAAGCCAAAGGCCTGTCGTCACGCACGAGCGCATCGGCGTACCAGACGCTTTCACTGGGGCTCGAGGCTGCACGCAAGGAAGGCAAGGCGCCCCGCAATACTGCGGATCTCGTCAAGCGCCCCCGGACCAAGAAAGCCAAGCTCGCGCTACTCACCGCGGATGATGCAATCAAGATCCTCTACACCGTCGCCGGCGATCGGCTGGGTTCACGATGGGCTGCAGCGCTGCTCACGGGTGCCCGCCAGGGGGAACTACTCGGCCTCGAGCTCGACCGCGTAGGCGACTCGCTCGACCTGTCGTGGCAGTTGCAGCGCATCACATGGGAGCACGGCTGCGAAGGTGCCTGCGACAAGAAGCAAGGGGCGGCATGCCCGAAGCGGAAGATCACCATTCCTGAGGACCACGAAGTTCGGCACCTTGAGGGCGGGCTGTGGCTGTCTCGCCCGAAGTCGTCAAAGAGCTGGCGCATCATCCCGCTCGTTGAGCCACTGCGAACGATCATCGAGCGCCGCGTGGAGGTGGCACGCAACGAGCCCAACCCTCACGGCTTACTGTGGACTTCGGAGCCTGACCGGATCGCTGGCGGCGGATACAAGGATCTCGACGGCCGTCCCCTCGACCCTTCCCGCGACAACAAGGCATGGCACGCTGTGCTCGACCGGGCCGGCTTGCATGATGCTCGCCTGCACGATGCACGGCACACCGCTGTAGACCTGCTCTACGACGCGGGGGTTCCGGAAGTGCTCATCCAGGACATCGTTGGGCAGTCGGTTCTGTCGGTCACGCGCGGCTACAAGTCGAAGGGGAATCACGCTCAACTCAGCGCGGCACTCACAAGCATGTCTGCGCTGGTAAACCCGTTATCTGATTAACACCCCCAGTGCGGGGGTCAAAGGCCCTCTGATTGGTCCTCATTAATGAGGACTGCTCAGGGGGCCTTTCCGCATGCCCCTGCAGTTTTGCAAATTTCATCGAACACACGTTCGAAACTTCCATGTCGGAGGGTCGCTCTAACCTGTATCAGAAGGAGCACGCGGTAGTGCTCGCAAGACACAGGGGTACACCCAACATGGGGATCGCATACACAATCGAGAAGGCGTCCGAAGCAACATCACTGACCGAGCATGCAATTCGGCTCGCCATCAAAGAAGGGCGCCTCGAGGTGCGTGTGCTCGACGGCCAGAAGCTGTTACTCAGAACCGACATTCAGACGTGGCTCGAGACGCTCCCCCGTGCCTAACGTCGAACGGCAGTCTCCGTGGTCCATTCGTCAGAGGTGTGCCGGAATGATGTGGCCTTGTCGGCGTTCACCACCACATCTCGGAAGCTGAGGCCCAGGGCCCAGCAAATCTCGTCCAGCTGCTCAAGCTCAATCTGCTTGTTGCCGGCGAGAATCTTGGACAACTGACCGCGAGATACGTCCAGAACTTCAGCCAACTGCTGGTGAGACAGCCCCTCGCGGGCGACTTTCTCGCGCAGAACAGCCGCGACCTCTTTCACGAAGGGGCCCGGTGTCTTACTGGCAGCGCCTGGCATTCCATCATTTTCGCACATTTTGGACCCATTCCGGAAAAACTTGCCCATTTGGTTCCATATGGCGCTAGACTCGCCATATGGAACCGAAGCTAAGAAGATCGCGGATCGCCGAAGAGGTGTCAGCAGAGATCGCCCGCCAGCGAATTTCCAAGCGAGAGCTTGCGAAAGCGGCAGGCATCTCCCCTGACTCTCTTCGGGCGCGGCTAAAGGGCCACCGCCCGTTCTACGTGGACGAGCTGGTGGCCCTTTGCCATGCGCTTGGCGTTCCTGTGTCCGTGATGCTCGACAAGGCAGGAATCAAGTAATGGCAGCTCCAAAACAACTCAGACAGCCCCTCGCCTACTCAGTAACAGGCGCGGCCGAAGCAATTGGCATCTCGCCGTCGAAGCTCGAAGAAGTCATCAAGCGGTGTGACATCTCCGTGAAATGGATCGACGGCAAGCGGGTCATCGAAGCCTCCGAGCTTCTGGCCTACCTCGATGCTCTCCCGATTGAGAGAGCATCATGACCGCGCTCACCGAGCAGGACGCGCGCCCCTATGTCGCCAAGCGCCTAGTCGAGGACTTCGCCGCTATCGCGCTCGAACGGCACCGTCAGGAACGGCAGGCTCAGGAGCCCGGCCTCCCGCGCTTTGGCGAGGATCACGTCGAGCAGCGCCTCATCGATCTTCAGGTGCGGTGCGTTCTCGTAAATGAAGACGATGCCATCGCTCGGGAACGAGATAACACTCCCGCCCATGAGGGTGTGGACGCGGATGGAAAGCCCCTCGGTGCCAAGCATCGTCAACGCCATGTCGAGATGAAACAGCGACTCGTCGTCAACCTCGAGCTCGAACTTGGCCCCGTGCAGAAGTTTTCCCATGGTGCGAGCGTATCGGAGGCCCGGCCATGACCGCCCTCGACATCTTCACGTACTCCGGCCAGCAGGTTCGGACAGTCATCGTTGACGGTGAGCCGTGGTTCGTTGCGAAGGATGCTTGCGATGTCGTCGGCATCAGCAAGTACCGCGACGCCGTTGCGCAGCTGGACCCCGACGAAAGGGCGTCCGTGGCCGTGGACACCCTTGGCGGCCTGCAGATGATGGCCGCTGTGAATGAGCCGGGGCTGTTCGCGCTGATGCTCATCAGCCGTTCACCGGTCGTGCGTGACTTCCAGCGCTGGGTGCGGCACGAAGTTCTGCCGGCGATCAACCGCACGGGCCAGTTTGGTTCCGCCCTCCCGACTGATTTCGCGGAGGCTCTTGAGCTCGCGGCGGCTGAGGTTCGCCAGCGTGTTGCGCTCGAGGCGCAGATCGCGATCGACGCCCCGAAGGTGGAGGCGTACGAAACCCTCATGGACGCGGACGGCGCCTATTCAATGGATGCGGCGGCGAAGATCCTCGGTATCGGCCGCACGACTCTCTTCAACCGTCTGCGTGCTGAGGGCATCATCCAGGCGGGTCAGCGCACCCCGTATCAGCGTTACGCGCATCACTTCAATGTGACGGCGCACACGTACACGGACAGCGAGGAGATCCCGCACACGTCGTTCACGTCGAAGGTTCGCCCGTCCGGGTTGGACTTCATCGCGAAGAAGCTCGGACTTGTGGCGGTGGGGTCATGAACGCCGCGGAGTGCGAGTGCGCCAAGTGCGGCAACCGCGCGAAACTCGCCCACATCGCGGCCGAGAAGGCTGCGGGTCGCGCGATCCCGTTCTGGCGGTTCTTCATCGCCTACCTGATGGTCTTCGTCGCTTACCTCGGCGGTCGCTTAGTCCAGATGGGACACGAAGCGGTCGTCGCGGCTGGACTCGACACCGGCACATGGTCTGCGTTCTGGTGGATCGCCCTCGCCGCCGTCGTGGTCCCGGCGTGGGCGTGCTTCCTACTGCTGATCAAGAACGTTCGCACGCCGGGGTGGATGTCATGACTCGGGTTGAGCGCATCATCCTGGCCGCAATCATCGCTGGCCTCGTAGGGAACTTCATGTACTGGCTCGCCACCACCGACTAACCACCCCCATTTTCTTGCCCGCTTGCACAGGGGCTCTGGCGACGCCTTTGCCAAAAACAGGGTGTCGCACCTGCTCCACCTAGCTCCTCTGAACAGCTCGCAAGGCCAACGGGGGACGCGTCAGTTTCTTGACAACTCCACAGCGTGAATCATCACCCCACAAGTTTCGACTGGTGGCCGTCCGGAATATGGGGGCGGCTGCTCGGGGTGGAAGGCCGGTTCGTTCTTATGGAGCGCCGTAAGTGGGTAGAAGTCGTGCCCCAACGCTGACGGGACGAGACAGGCCAAGCAAGAAGACAACCCAAACAACAGAGAGAAGCACATGGAAATCGACTGGAACGCAATCATCTGGTTCGTCATCTGGGCAGCCGTCACCATCGCCGGGTTCTGGCTCATCGCCTACATCGCAATCGCGACGTTCGCTGCGAGGCAGTTCAAGAAGATGTCGAACGACATGGACGAATGGCCGCGCACGCCGTCGTCGCGATTCCGCCGCTAGCCGTCAACCGAGAGAAGGAAACACATGGCACACGACATTGAGAACGCACAGGAACGACTCGCCAACCTGCGCGACAAGAAGGAAGAGCGGGAGCACAAGGAAGCGGTAGAGCGCGCCGGGTTCGACAACGCCGGCGACTACGAAGCATGGCGCGTTCTGGAAGACCTGCGCGCGCTGACCCTTTCGGAGAGACGTGCGGCTGAGATCGCTGCGGAACCGAAGAAGGCAAACGGCGGCATCGTCGTCGGCTGGGCCGCGCCTCGAGTTGCACACAGCGACTGCACGCTCCCGCAGCGCTTCCTCGCCGGCCTGTAGGTCAGCCCCATCGGCGCCGAGCCTGCGATCGGTTGTCCCGGCGTAGAACCGGGCGGCGTCACTAACCCCCACCTACCCGCCACTCGTGTGGCTGATTTCGAAGGAGAAAGACATGATCACCGTTCCAGAATTCACACCCACTCAGCTCGTCGCCAAAGAGGCCGACTGGTACATGGAGACACCCACCTACTCCGAGATTGTCGGCACGTTCGGTGAGGTTCTCGTCTCGGAGAACTACGGCAGCTACCAGGGCGACTCGCTCTTCCTGATCCGCCGGCCAGAAGGTATCGGCATCCTCACTTTCGGCTGGGGGTCATGCAGCGGGTGCGACTCGCTTGAGGCGGTCCAGAATCAGTCCGACCTCGACCGGCTGCAGAGCGATCTCAAGAGCAACATCAAGTGGTTCGCCTCGGTTGCGGATGCGATCGCTTACCTCGATGGTGGCGGCCTCACGGATTCGTACCTCGATGACGACCTCGTTGCGAGCTTCAAGGCGGCCGTTGCGATGGTGGCCCTGTGACCGCCCGCCACCGTTCGACGTTCACTGCCCCGAACCCGTGGCGTCCGATCACGGTCGCGGTTCTGATCACCGCAGTATTCACGATCCTCCTGTTCGGGTACTTGCTGCTGAACATGAAAGTTGGTGCCTGATGACCGCCTCAACGTGCACCTCTTGCACCCGACCGATGCGTCCTACTCGTGCGCTCCTGGCTGATAATCCGGGGACGGTTCGTGCGTCTGGTCGTGGGCGTTGTGACATGTGTGTGAAGGCTGCGAATTCTGGTGGCCGGGTAACGACTCGTTCAACGTTGGATGTGGGCGCGTTTGGTTACAAGCCGATCCCTGAACCGACCGCGGATGAGAGACGCCTGATCATGCGTCAGGTGAACCGGCTCGGTGGGGACGACGCAGCAATGTTGGCCGCCATGATGCTGGGGCCGGTGATGTCATGAGCGTCGAGCAGCGCATCAAGATCTCGTGCGACAACTTCGAATGTGAAGCGGCCATTCACTCGGGTGTCGGCCTGACCGCAGCACGGACGATCACTGGCCGCGCTGGCTGGGTCAACACCTTGCATTTCGTTGCCCACCGAGCGATCTTGCAGGACTTCTGCCCGGATCACCGCGAGCAGACTTTCGACTCGAAGACATTCGACTCGAAGATGCGGGCACAGCGCGTAGTTGCTAAGCCGATCGCATCGGAGGCAACCAAATGACCTTCCAATCCCCGATCAGTGGTGGCGCAGGAACACCAGCCACGTACCCGCATGAGTCGCCCGAACGTTGTTGCGCTCGTTGTTCTGGTGGTCCTCATGCGCTTAAGTGCGGTCGACCGAACAAGGCGTGCATCTGCCATCTGAAAGCGGCGGCAAGGAGACGGGCGCGTGACCAGTAGTAACAACCGCCTCGAATGGGACACCGCACTCATCGACTGCCCGTGTGGTCACTCCGGCCCCGTCGATTACTGGTCGGACTTCGAAACGTTCGAGCACGGATTCACCTGCCCCGAATGTGGGCAAGAACACGTAGAGCGCGGATGCTGAGCGATCTGCCCCTGTTCTGGCAAGCCTGCATCGTGGGGTTGTTTATGGCCGCCGCTGGACGCCTAGGGGCGCTGATCGGGTGGTGGCTGACAAAGCGAGAACACGTAGAGAAAGGGAACTAGAGACATGAGCGAAACGGATTCTTTTGCACTCAAGCAGGACGAACCGGAAACACCCGAGCAGATGGAAACCCGCAGATCCGCACTGCTTGAAGCGGTGTGCAACTTCCTCGGCGAACAAGGCTACGAACTTGATTCCCTCGATGAAACTGCTGAGCTACTGGGTTGGCTGATTGACGCCGACCGCCCTCCCGCTGAAGAGAGTGGGCGCGAGCTCGCTGCTGCCCTCGCCCGCGTCGCATCGCTTGCGGCGGAGCGGATCGCTCGGCTGAACGTTCTCGACGAATGGGTTGACGAGCTCCACGCTGCGAGGGCCGAACGCGACGCAGCACTGGCGACGATGAAGCAGGCCGCGAGGGTAGAGGACAACCACCGCGATAAGGACTTCATGTGGATCGTCGGGCAGATGCGCGGCATCCTCGAAGCCAGTCCCCTGTGGAAGGCAAACAAGTGAGCGGCTTCGAAGATTACGCCGACCTTATTGCGGAGTTGGCCAAGCAGGGGAACGAGGTTGCCGAGTTCATTGATGGCGAGCCTGTCGAGTTCCGGGCGATTGAAGCACTTAGGGGTGCATCTGCAGCACAGGAGCGCAATGACGGCTTCGGGCCGAATGCGCACCTCTACACGGTTGAGGCGATGCGCCAGGAGTGGTTCACGCCGACGTTCTGTCAGGGCTGCAACATTCCCGTCACCCCGGATGGGCTTGCCCCTACTCATTGCGGGTTCTGCCCGCCGTGGGATTGCCCGGATTGTGGCGGCAAGGACTCCATGGCCACGCCGTGTTCATGCTGGGTGCCGCTTGAGGGGAAGAACATTGCGGATCTCAAGGCGCTCTTCGCTGCCGATGGGACGTTCAGCATCGATCCCAAGATCGCGCCACCGAGCGAGGAGTCCCCCATGACAAAGGAGGAGCGATGAAGTCATTCCTGTTCGATGTAGCAGCCGTTCTCAACGCGCTGAACGTGCTGGCTTGCGCGGGGTCGATGGCGCTCGCCCTCGTTACGTTCGGCGTCACCACTAATCCGTTGGCACTGATCGCCGTTCCTATTGGAGCGGCACTCACCGTCGCATTCGCGCGACTCACGGCCTACTGCTGGGACGAAGCGAGGTGGCACCGATGACTCGCCGCAAACTCACCCCTCCTGAGCGCACCCTGCTCACCCTCATCCTGGCCGGTTCCGTTCTATACGGTGCCGGCCCTTACTTTTCCGACCACCTGATGATCGCAGGCATGGGTTTGCTGATCATCGCCGTGATGGTGCTGAGTGCGGCGCTTGCGGCAAAGACAAGGAGAACCAATTGAACATCGAGAACGAATTCGAACAGCTCAAGACACGCACCGAACGGGTGGCGAACGAAGCAACCGCGCTCCGAAAGCGCATCCGTGCAGCGCAGCTCAAGACGGAGAGCCTGCTCGGCATCGCACAGAGCCTCGGAGTGAACGTGGTGAGTATCGGGATGATCCACGAGGCGGTCGCGAACGAAGGCTGGGACTACCGCGGGCGGGGCTCGATCTTCACCCACCCGAACGCGAGAGTCGACGGTTGGCCTGCCGCGTGGCGTATCGCGGAACAGGCGGGAGTTGGGTACGGCGCTGGCAACACGGGCCAGCACCAAGCGGATCTGAGCAGCCTGATCGATGGCGTCTACGAGTGCAGAGGAGGGCGCTGGATGCGCATCGATCTGGACGAGAGCGGGCAGGGGGCGAACGCATGACCGACCTGCTCATCATCGATGCCACGCACGACACGGACGCAACGATCGACAGCATCACCGCCCGAATCATCGCCCAACACGCACCCGCCGTCGTGCACGAGTTCACCAGCAGCACCGAGAACAACCGCGTGCTCGGCTTCTGCTCCTGCTTCGGCTGGTCATGCGAATCAGACGGATCAACCACCCAATCGAAGCAGTGGGTTGAAAGCCTGCATGCCGCACACGTCAGGAGAGAAACAGCATGAGCGACATCGACCACAAGGCAGAAGCTGAAGCGATCCTGTTCGCTGATCGTCAGTACCGCGACGAACGCACGCTGATGGAGGCGCAGGTATCGGCCACTCTCTACCTCGCTGAACAGCAGCGGATTGCGAACCTGATCGCGGTTTCGAATCTCAAGCTCACAGCATTTCCCAACGAGGGGCCGGGAAGCGCAAGTGACCTGTTGCGTCAGACGCTGCGGGCGCTGGGCATCCCACTAACAGGCGACGAGGCGATCGCATGAGCGCCTGGGATGGCAACGGTTACACGCAAGCGCCCCCGGAACCGTTCGTGACCGTGCTGCATTTCGACTACCCGCGCCCGCCCATTGCAGCGAACGACCGCACGCACTGGGCGCACAAAGCACGCCTCACGAAACAAGTTCGCGCCAAAACGGCCGAGCTCGCGAAACGCATCCCCGAACTGGGACGCATCCGGGTGTCGCTCGTGTGGGTAGTGAAAGACCGGCGTCGTCGTGACGGTGGCGAAAACATCACACCCACATTGAAACCGATGATCGACGGCCTTGTAGACGCCGGAATTGTCGAGGACGACACACAAGAACAAGTCACACGCGACATGCCCCTCATCGAATACCGGGCCGGGGCTGTAGCGCACATGGAGTTACGGATTGAGGAGATTCGATGAGCACGCCCTACTACCAAGACGAACTTGTCACGCTCTACCACGGCGACTGCCTCGAGATCACGGAATGGTTGGCCGCCGATGTGCTGGTGACCGACCCGCCGTACGGATCGCAGCCGAACTCAGACAAGATCGGCTACGGCCGGAAGGTTGATGCGGCAACGGGGTTCCGTGGCCGAGTCATTGCAAACGACGTCACAACCGATGTTCGAGACAAGGCCCTGGCGCTTTGGGGCGCAGAGAAGCCGCGGTTAGCATTCGCCACCCCGCGCATGCCCGAGCCGCCCGGGGAATGGGCTGATCGTCTCGTTTGGGACAAGCGCGAACCCGGACTGAACGGCGGGCCGTGGCGCTACACCCACGAACTGATTTTCGTGGGTGGCAGCGGGTGGAAAAGGCAGAGCGCATCCTCGTTCTCGATCCTCTCGTTTCCCTCGGGCAACGGGTCTTGGGAGAAGGCGCAGCATGCTCACGCGAAACCAGTGCAGCTCATGGAGTCACTGATCTTGTCTGCGCCCAAGGGCGTCATCGCCGAGCCGTTCGCCGGATCGGGCAGCACAGTGGTTGCCGCCCGGAACCTCGGGAGAAAGATCATCGCCGTGGAGCTTGACGAACGCCACTGCGAGACCACGGTGAAGCGCCTGCAGCAGCAGACGTTCTCGCTCGTGCCGGAAGAGCCACGTTCGTCGGGGTGGTCGGGCACAGAGCAAGCATTCGATCTGGAGGCCCTCGCGTGACCCACACGAACCCTGCCTATTACGACGACACCGAAGCGTACGAACCAACAGACCACGAACGCGTTGACGTTGCGGAACTCGAAGAACGATGGGAGGCGGGACATGACGCTTGAAACCAGACTCATCCTCGACATGCCGGAAGCGGAGTACCACGCGCATCCGGCCTTGTCGTCTACCGGCGCGAAGACACTCATCAAAGACACGCCGGCGCTGTTCAAACACCAGATCCTCGACGGCAACCGCACCGACAAGAAAGCTTTCGACGTGGGGCACGCAATCCACGCGAAGGTGCTCGGTATCGGCATGGGCGTTGTTGAGATCCCGGTCGACGTGCTCTCAAAG
This sequence comes from Leifsonia sp. Root4, assembly GCF_001425085.1. Lineage (GTDB taxonomy): Bacteria > Actinomycetota > Actinomycetes > Actinomycetales > Microbacteriaceae > Microterricola. The sequence continues at coordinate 237,791 of NZ_LMDN01000001.1, forward strand.
ACGGGCACAACGGGGACAGATGCTGCACGCGCATTCATCACTGAGGCGCGTGCACAAGGGCTGATCCCGCTGAAGAAGTCCGAAATTGACCAGGTGAACGCATCCGCCGAAGCCGTCCTTGTTCACAAGTTCGCGGGCCCCCTGTTCGAAAGCGACGGCATCTCGGAAGCAACCGCATTCGCCCATGACGACGAATTCGACATCGACCTACGGGCACGCTTCGACCGGATCAGCGGCAACGCAATGATCGACCTCAAATCTGCGGCCGATGCTTCACCCCGCGGATTCGGCAAGTCGGTCGCAACGTACCGGTACGACATCCAGCAGGAGTTCTACCGCGACGTACACACCCGCGCAACAGGCGAACGATTCGAACGGTTCTACTTCGTGGCCGTCGAAACCTCCCGGCTACATGGCATCGGGGTGGGCGTCTATGAGCTCGACTTCGAATACGAGCTGCGGGCCATCCGCGACGTGCGCGAAGCAAAACGCCGATACGCACACGGCATCGCCACTGGCGAATGGCCCACCTATTCAGACGACGTCGTAACCCTCGAAGCCCCCTTCTGGTTGCGCGACTACGACATGAACGAGACGGAGTACGAACAATGAGAGTTGCACCCAAGCGCAACACAGACCAATGGAATGCAGACGATTTCGCGGTGGCATCCCGTGTCTTCACCATCGCAGGCGTTCGTGACGGCACGAAGGAAGGCCCGTACGACATCGACCTGGTCGAAGGCGAGGGGAAGTGCTGGCGTCCACCGAACACGGTCATCCAACTCCTCAACGACGTGTGGGGCACCGAAGACAGCGACGACTTCATTGGGCGGCGCGTGGAGCTGTACCGCGATCCAACCGTGAAGTTCGGGCGCGACGTTCCGGGCGGCATCCGTCTCCGCGCCGTGTCGCACATCGCCCAGGCCACAACAGTTCTCATCCAGACAACCCGTGGCAAGCGCGAAAAGTTCACCGTCCAGCCCCTCCCAACCGCAGCCCCGCAGCCCACTGACACATCCGGGCGCGACTGGGTAGCTGAACTCAAGTTGGCCGGCGACCACCTGGACGCAATCAAAGCGCTCGGGATCGCAGCACGAACAGCCCACGCAAGCGCACCGACCATCGACGCCATCATGGCCGAATACCGACGCGTTGAGGCTGCAGGTTTGGCGGCTGAGAGTGGGGCGGAAGGGTGACTGCCGGCGCTCCGAGATCGTGGGCAACTGTCCTCATCCCGGAGCTGCACCCCAACACGTGGTCGTCTCTGCCTGGTTTTGCGGAGGCGGCCACACGTGGTTTCAGGGAGTTACCGCAGCCGGCCAAAGCGTCCACCCCGCGTGCCTGTCGCACCCTGGCGGATCTCACGGAAGAACGCGACGCACTCGTGCAGAAGCGTGACCGGCTCAACCCAGATGCCGGCCCGCTCGATCACGGCACGCTGTCCGGCATCCGACGCAAACCGAACGGCGCCGACCGCAAACGGGACGCAGCAACCGACCGTGACCTAGGCAAATACGCCGCGTACACGAAACGCATCGAGCACCTCGAGTACCGCATGAGAAAGGAAGGAGGTAGAGCCGGTGAGAATCCGAGGCACGAAGCCTGAGTTTTGGAGATCGAAGCTGATCGCGTCCGTGCCGTGGGAGGCGCGGTTTGTTCTGAAGGCGCTCGAGTCGTATGTCGATGACAACGGCGTGGGCGAGGACGACGTGAACGTTTTGGTGGGCGATTGCTTCCTCCATGACCTCATTCGCGAGCCCTCGCGAACCCTCGCGAAGGTATCCGAAGCCATTTCCCAACTGCATCAGGCCGGTTTGGTGTGGCGGTACGAGGGGAATGACCGCAATTTGCTCTATGTGTCGTTCTGGGAGACGGTGCAGCGCATCGACAAGGCGCAGGCGGGAAGAAACCCCAGACCAGACGGCACTTGGAACTACAAGGACAGCGTGATTCGCGAGTCCTCGCGAGGAGTAGCTACTGACGCAGGAGCCCTCGCGCCTGTAACAGGGGAACAGGGGAACAGGGGAACAGAGGAACAGGGGAACAGTTCTCTTGTGCGTGTCGACCTCGAAGCTCTCTTCACCAATGCATGGAGTCACTGGCCGAAGAAGGTCGAACGGAAAGACGCCCTCGCGAAGTTCAAGGTTGCATCCAAGAAGCATGACCCCGATCAGCTCGCCGCTGTCATTGCGAAGTTCGGTGACGCGTACGCAGCAACAACGGAACCGCAGTACGTTCCGGCGCTCGGTGTGTGGATCGGTCGCGAGCGATGGGACGACACACTGCCTCAAGCGCGCACCGTTCAGCGCGCACCAACTCGAGGCGAAGAGAACCTGGCGTTCCTCGTCGAACTGGCATCTGAGGAATCAGGCCGAAGAAGGGAGATCACGGATGGACAAGATTGAGATCGGGAAGCTGCTGACGCTCGCTGCCGGGTTCGATAACCGGAAGGTGGATCGGATGACGGTTGAGGCGTGGGCGTTGGTGCCTGAGATGGCCGGCGCCGACTACGAGGCTGCGAAGGCTGCGGTTGTTGCGCATCAGACTGGGCCGAATCGCAGCGAGTATCTGACGGTCGGTCACATCGTGGCTGCACTCAGGCTGGGTGGCCGATCAACGGTTGCCGCAGTCGAGGCGGATGTCAGGTCTGCGAAAGCTCGTGGCCTGATCGAATCCTCATGGCAGCCACGCGCACCACTCCCGACTGATGTTGCTGATGCACTGTTCACGTTGCGTGAGGGCGAGAGGAGAGCGGCCGCTGAACGGTTTGAGTTCGACCAGCTTGAGGGTGTCCCGGTGGATGTTGGCGAAGTGGGGTTGCGGCCATGACCGCGACCACCTTCTCCGAGATGGACATGTTCCTCGCTCGCCTATCACTGGATCCTCCCGCGGTGGAGGCCGAGCGTTACCGGATGCCGTCACTCACGGAAGCGCCTGGTTCGCCTGATGATCGGCGTATGCGTCGTGAGCATCGGGCGAAGGCTGCCGGGTTCTGGTTGCGGTCCCAGATCGGCCAAATGTTGGAAGAAGCGTCCGGGTTCGACAAGGACAGCGGATACAAGAAAGACCCGGCCCGGTTTGCGGCACTGGTCGAAGAACGAAGGAGCAAGTAAATGGCTGGCGAAACTGTAATCACTGTGGTGGGCAACATCACGTCCGATCCGGAACTTTCTTACACGCAGAACGGGCTGGCGGTGGCGAACTTCACCATCGCCTCGACCCCCCGCACGTTCGATCGCGCAAAGAACGAATGGATCGACGGTGACGCGTTGTTCTTGAGAGCTTCCGTCTGGCGTGAGTTCGCTGAGCACGTCGCCGGTTCGCTGACGAAGGGCAGTCGTGTCATCGCGTCCGGCCGCCTCAAGCAGCGTTCCTACGAGACCAAGGAGGGTGAGAAGCGCACTTCGTACGAGCTCGACATTGACGAGATCGGGCCATCGCTGCGTTACGCGACCGCCTCGGTGACGCGTGCACAGTCTCAGGGCGGCGCTCAGCGTGGTTCTGCGGCCCCCGTGGAGGAAGCGTGGGCACCGTCTACCCCTGCCGCCGCGGAGGGCGCACAGGAGGCGTGGAGCAATGACACGCCTTTCTGACCAGCCGCCCGTTGAGTGGGTCGTGAGGAACTGGCAGGAGTCGATCGTGTGCGGTCACTCCACACGAGAAGCCGCACGAGAGTGCGCCTCCGAGTTCCGCACTCACCACCAATCGAAATTCACGGTCGAGATGTACCGCCTGGACGCCGAAGAGACAGGAGACAGCCATGAATGAGATCTACCGTCTGAGGGTTGGCGTGAACTACTCGGGGAGCGGGAGTGGCGGCGATTGGCGCTACTTCGAGGACATCGAGAAAGCAAAGCCCGACCTCCTAGCCGCGCACCTTGACATGCTCTCCTACTCGGATCGACCAACTACGACTCGCACCCGGCTGGCGCGGATATGGCGCAAGAACGACGAAATCTACCCCCATGTCACCAACGTCTTCGCGTTCGAACGACACACGGATGCCGGGTGGGTTCCTGTCACATACACGATCGTCGAGCCTGACGTAGTGATTGAGGCGCCCGATGCCTAACCGCACCCATCCCACCCCCACCCTTGAGGCTCTGCCCGTTCAAACGGTCAGGGCCTCAAACGTTTCCGAGGAGGAGAAACGATGAACGACAAGCGCGAGTACGCACATGAAGGGCACGATCTGATCGACTGCCCGGGCGACCCAACGTTCTGTGCCACATGCGGGTTCGACGTCATGGGGCCAGGGCAATGCGGCACCAACGCTGCGAAGGCTGAGCCGCTGACCATCGACCGGGAAGCGCTCGCACTCTTCCTGTTCTCGCGCGACTTCGGAAAGCGCAACTGGGCTGACGTGCAGTTGGGCGAGCAGCAGGTCTACACGGCCGAAGCGGATGCCGTGATCGCTCACCTCGCCCTCTCCGCACAGGAGGCGGCAACGGAAGTCGAGTGGGCGAACGAGTTTCCCGTCGGCGGCAAAGTGTGGATCAGCCATGCCTCAGAGCAGATGGCGCGCGAACGGGCAAGTGAGCCGGGGCGCACGCTCATCAACCGCAAAGTGACCCCGTGGAAGGAGGTGCCCAATGAGTGAGAGCAAGAGCGCTGCGCTGATCGCAGAGGGCGATCAGGCGTCAGTAACGGGGGTCGAGTGGGAATGGGTCGGCCAAGCGTACGAGGCCAACGGTTTCCTGAGGATTCAAAACAACCAACTCACACCCGAGAAGTTTGGGGAGTGGCGCGCCCTCATGTCCAGCTACCCGCGAGTCGAGATCCTGCGAAGGATCAAGGCTGTGCCCGCTGGGCCATGGCAGGAGGTTCCCAGTGGGGGACGTTGAGGCACGCGAGCAGGCTTGGCAGCTTTTCGCGCAGAGGTATCACGGCGACGCATCCAGGACGGATTTCTACGCTGGCTACGACGCTGCGGAAGCTGAGCTTGCGGAGAAGCGGCGCAGGCAAGCATTCGAGGCGCTCGGCGCAATCGAGGATCTGCTCGAAAGCCAAACAGAGCATGACCGGGCTGTCGCAGAGGTTGCGTGGGATGCGTGTGTGAATGCAATTGAGCGATACGAAATCAACACGGCTGCCGCGCGTGCTGGCAACCCATACCGGGCAAACCCTGAACCGAGCACCCCCTCGAAGGAGGCCGGATGACCGCCACCTGCAGCACCCCGTCCATGGTTCCCGGTCACACATGCGGGCTCCCACAACTGCACGACGGGGTGCACAAAGCGTTCCACAAAGGCGCAACGTTCGCCGTGTGGAAGAAACGAGAGAAGGAGGACGCGAATGGATGACATCAATCTGATCCGCGTGTGGAAGCTCGGCAGCTGGCGGGTCAAAAGGGGCAGCGGCTACGACGGGATCGCGCACGTCTTCTGGGCTGACAAGACGCTATTCAGCATCCGCTTCGGTAGGCACGGACGCCGCCTCTTCTCCGAGCGCAACCAGCACCTCCCCAGCATCCAGAACAGGTGGCACTACTTCCTCGGGAAACGGGTCACCATCATCACGCGACGAAAGGAGAACCCGAATGGCTGATTACTCATTCAGTGAGCTCGTGGACAAGCTCACGAGCGAATGGCACGAGTTCGTTGATACCGATGACGGCAAAGTGCTCACCACTTCAGACGGTCTCCTCGAGCGAATCAGGGAGGCCGTTTTCGGTGGGGCAAGCGGCGGCGGTGGCACGCAAGGAAAGGCCAAGCTGCCACTGGACGCCGGAGCACTCGACATCATCGAAGTGATCGACAGACAGGCAGCAGAAGCGCTCGCCCAAGTCGACGCCAGGCCGACGCCATTCGGGCACACCGAGCAGTACGTGCGCATGTGGTCGGCATTGGTCGAAGCGGATACGCCTGTCGTGGTCACGTCGCGCGAGACGGTCGGGGATCACATCGACATGGGCAGTCAACCTCGAGTGTTCAGTGCCCAGGTGGAGACAACCGCGTTCGAGCTGGTCGCCGGCTGGGTGAACCGTATCGAAAGCTACTTCACTCCGGCGACGATCAGCGAACCCATCCCGGCTGCCTGCCCAGTGCCCGAATGCGGGGAACGATATGCGCTCCGCCAAGTCGACGGCGTAACCATGCGGTCGGACGCACTCAGCAACAGCATCGAGCGCGAGACACGGAAACTGCTCGGGGCGAACTGCGGGGCGTGCGGGAAGCACTGGGAGGTGGAAGAGCTTCCCCGGCTTGCAGTCCTCTGCGGGTTCACGCCCGATCCCGAAGCGGTCGCAATGTTCCTGAACGGCACGCCGAAAGAAACAGTTGCGCCGCGTTCTTAATTGATGCATAATGGAGGTAATCGGCTACTAGTGTGTCCAAATCCGGACAGGCAAGTAGCCTCATTGCTTTCACGAGAAAGGCGATCATCTTCGGGTGGTCGCCTTTTTTGCGTTAACCCAGACTTCCCCTGCTCGAGCCAAACCGCTCCACCTTCTAGTCAGGCCAGCGACTGCTGAGCCCTCAACGACAGCGGTCAGCGACTCAGCAGCAGGGGAAACACTCTCACGGAAGCGGGGCATCGTGGCGCTGCTAGACAAGCCGGAATACGTTGCGGATCTGCGGTCAGAGATGACGAACGTTGCCATTGGTGAGAAGTGGGGCACCTCTGAAAAGAGCGTGCGCCGCGCCAAGAAGGTGCTCGAGATTGCACCCGCACCGAAGACCACCAAGGCGGCACTCATCGGTGGCGAGTCCGAAGATCACGCAGCAGACGGCACCGCGAACTATGTGCGGTTCTCCCAAGAGCCGTGGGGATTCGACCAGTACCGCGAGTTCATCCGGTCAACAGGCCAAGACCCCGACAAGGTCACGTTCACCTGGGGCTGGACATCCAACCCTGCAGGTGGCTGCTGGAACAAGCTGAACAACGTCAAGCCGATCGCTTCGGCGCCGGCAGAGTTCACTGTCGACCTGCCGGCGCTCTACGCGGCCGCACGGAACGCCACCCCGAAGCCCTCACCAGCCCCCACAGGCCGCGCAACCGTCGTCGTGTGGGCCGACCCGCAGATCGGAAAGACAGGCCGCAGAGGCGGCACCCCCGAACTCATTGAACGATCGAACATCATCCGCGAGAAGCTCGCCGCAGAGCTCACCAAACGCCAGCCGGAACGCATCCTCATCGCAGACGGTGGCGACGGCATCGAAGGGTTCGAGTCGGGCGGAAACCCGATGTTCACCAACGACCTTTCCTTGGCCGGACAGCTCGACCTGTACGGCACGGAACTGTTCGAGTGGATCAACGTCTGCCACAAACATGCACCCGTCACCGTCATGGGTGTCCCGTCAAACCATGCTGCATGGCGCAGCGGCAAGCAGACTCTCGGCATCCCCGCCGACGACCTCGGCCTGTTCATGCACAAGCAAGTCTCGAAGCGCACCGAAGACCGCGGCATGGACGTCGACTGGGTTACGCCCGCACCATACGACGAATCAGTTGCAGTCGAGTTCGCCGGCACACGCGTCGGACTCGTGCACGGCAACCAGTTCGGTGCAGGCCAAGCGATCTCCTGGTGGGAAAAGCAGGCGTTCGGTGCCGGTGCTTGTGCATCGGCCGATGTACTCATTTCCGCGCACTACCACTCATTCGGTGCTGGTGTCGCAGGTCGCAACCCGCACAACAACCGCCAACGCTGGTGGTTAGGTGCACCAACACTCGACAACGGATCTGACTGGTTCCGGCAAACAGCCGGACGCGACTCAGATCCGGGCCTTCTCGTGTTTGACGTGACCGCAGACGGGTTCGACCTGAGCTCGCTGACGATCCTGTAAGACTTGCCAACGGCCTCGTGCCGTCCATTGAGTGCGTCAGGCACAAGAGCAAGAACCTGGCGGCGGGATGAACCAGCTACGGCTGGGGAGTGGGTGGAGGCATTGAGCCGGCCACGCGGGTTCGAGCCCCGCCTTCCTGCACGGTTCCGGGTTCAAGTCCCGGCTCGATCATGTCGAGTAGTTCAAAGCGGGTGGGTTCACACCGTCCCGCGTTGGCAGAACACCATTGGCATCCCTCACCGGCTCTGCCTCTGCGCTTCCCCCGCTAAGTCGCTGCACATTCGCGGCCCACGGGCGAACGCCTGAACGCTGACCCGTTCTCACGCTGACTGCGCAGCAAGGCACAAGCAGACCCCACAAATCAATTACCGCGCGAGTCTCGACGGGTCGTATCGAGGCCAACAAACTTCTAGCGGCGACCATCCTTGATTTGGTAGATGCGTTCGCGGCTCATGCCAGCCAGGCGGCCAAGCTCAGTAGGTTTTGCGCCCTTTGCAAGCATGCCCCTGATCTGCTCGTCACGGCCCTTCACCGCTTCGGCAACTTCGGCTGTCCGCTGCTCAATCAGGGCAACGTGGATGGCTAGCGTTTCGGCGTCGTCTTCATCGATCATAAGTAAAGCGTACATCACGCTTGACACTCATGCGTAAAGCGCGCTACACTCTAGTTATGACGAACGCGCAGAACACCAAGACCAACTTCACCAGCGTCATCAGCGCAGGCCAGTATTTCCTTTACAGCAACGGAATATTCATCGCTGGATGGGCAACGGAATGCGAACTGAACGAGTTCTGCGAAGCGCGCGGCATCGTAATTGCGTAGCCCCGCGGTCGGTCCCGACTAACCATCGGGGCTTTCGTCATTTAATCGGCGTGTGCGACAACTTAGGGAGGGCGGGCAATGGCTGACTTCCGGCAGTGTCCGCACGGCTACCATCACCCACCCGGCCCGCACTCATGCGACGGCTGCTGGTGCGAAGGCGAACGTGACCGCGAACGCTACGGATGGAACCACGACACAACACCGCAACGGCTCACAAGGGAGTGACCATGACCTCGATCAAGCTGGCCGAAGAGTTGATAGCGACGAGGGCAGCACGCCGAAAAGCACGCCGACAGCGCACGCTCTCAGAGGTCGCTGCCGAGATTCGCCGTGAGCGAATAGCGCGACGCGCCCTCATGATCGAGAACTGGTTCAAGGGCAACCGATGACCGGCAACGCGACCGAGAACCCCGAACAATGGGCGAAAGACTACCCGCCGAGTAGGTATCTGCGGCTGGATATTGCTGACGAAGAGGGCTCGTGGCTTTTGCTCGGGGCTGAGGAGGTTGGGGCGGATGTCTGACGGTCAATGGATGCAGACCAATGTCAACGCCATGATCGAAGCGCTGAAGCAAGCCGGCGACCGCTACTCACTCCCGCTAGAAACCGTGACCAACACTGAACACACTCACGCCCCATACGAATGCGGCTACTGCACATCGCAATACTCCAGTGTCAGCGCAATGCTGGCCTGCGAACTGTCATGTGCACGCGATCGAGGGCGCGAGTAGCTGCTGAAGCAAGGGGCGCACGATGGCAACCCCGATGCACAACGCCAACGGACACCGACGACGAGAACTCACCAAACGAGTCAAAGCCGAAGAGTCATCATGTGCGCTGTGTGACCAGCCCGTAGACAAGACGCTCAAGATGAGTGCCGGCAAGCACGGCCCCAAATGCCCAGGCGGCGACTGCCTTGGATGCAGCCCACACCCCATGCGCGGCGAAGTCGATGAAGACCTACCCCGATCACGAGGTGGCTCACCATACGACCGCAAAAACTGCCGCCTAATGCACCGAGAGTGCAATCAATTTAAGTCAAACAAGACGCTGGCCGAAGCTCGAGCGAAACGCGCACAAGGCGCTGTCGAACGAGTGGCAGTCACAGCATCGCCCATCTGGTGAGAGGAGGTCGGCGTGTCCACCAAGTCCTGCAATGCAGACGAGTGCACACGAACCGTCCTCGCTCGAGGCATGTGCTCAACGCACTACTCCTACTGGCACCGTGAGAACAACCAACACGAGCTGACATGCCATGCATGCGGCAAGAGCTACACCAATTCCCGTGCCGAGTCGACCGTGTGTTCAGTCAAATGTGGCAGCGCCAGAGCGGCAGAAGCCCGCCCGCCTGCGAAGCCCAAAGCGAAGCCCGTGCTAAAGACGCCGGCCGAACTGCAAGCCATGTGGGCATCCAAGCGAACCGAGTTCCGTGCAGCATTCGAAGACGGACGCTGGGCCGACTTCATCATTGAACTGCGAACCCGCGTACAGGTGACACCCGAGGGGTGCTGGGACTGGCAAGGCCAAACCCGGACCCCCTCCAAATCCGCCTCCCCCTACCCCGTCCTTAGATGGTCGGGGAGGAGCTACCAGGTGCACAGGCTCTCACTTGAAGCCAAGCACGGGAAGCCGCTCGGCACGCAACAGGCTCACCACACATGCGCGAACACACGCTGCGTCAACCCTGAGCACATGCAAGCAGCCACCCACGCAGAGAACGCAGCCGAGATGAAGGCCCGCCGATCGTACGAACTCCGCATCGCCGAGCTCGAGGCTGCACTCCGATCAGTTGACCCGAAGCATGAAGCGCTGAACCGCATCTCATACGGCCAAGCAGGGTAGGGCGGGGAACCCCCCAAGCGCCCTCCGAGGCCCACCCCCAGCATAAGGCCGTTCTATCTATCGCATTTTTTTCTTGGAGGTGAGGGCATGGCTGATTCGCATTTGACTCTCGCTGAGGCGATCGAGTCGGGCAATTATCTAGACATTCTGTTGGCGCAGCGGCGTGAGATTGCTGCGGATCTTCCTGATGAGAAGGGGCCGGCTAAGGCTGCCTTGCACCGCCAGTTGTCGTTGCTGTCGAAAGAGATTGAGGCGCTGATGGCGAAGGATGCGGAAGACACTGAGGGTGGCGCGGATGTCGAAGACGAGGAATTCGACCCCGAAGCTCTCTGAGGCTGCTCGCCATGTTGTGATTCCGACTGGCATCAAGACGACTTCTTGGCCGAGTGTTCGGGCTGAGTGCAGGCGGCTTGGCCTTGAGTTTGATCCGTGGCAGGACGGTGCGGGAAGCATCGTGTTCGGTAAGCGTGCTGATGGCACGTATGCGGCTTCTATCGGTGGCGTTGTGATGTCTATTCCGCGCCAGGTGGGTAAGACGTTCTTCATCGGCGCCGTGACGTTCGCGTTGTGCATGTTGAACCCGGGAATGTTGGTCATTTGGACTGCTCACCAGTTGGCTACTGCCGGCGAGACGTTTCGTTCGATGCAGGGCATGGCGAAGCAGCCGAAGGTGCGCCCGTTCATCAAGCAGGTGCGTCTCGGGTCCGGTGATGAGGCGATCGAGTTTTCGAACGGGTCGCGCATCCTGTTCGGTGCTCGCGAGCGCGGGTTCGGCCTTGGCTTCACGAAGGTTGGCGTGCTGGTTCTCGATGAGGCCCAGCGTGTGACCGAAAAGACGATGGATGACCTGATCCCGACGATGAACCAGGCGGATAACCCGTTGCTGTTCATGGTTGGGACACCTCCGCGGCCGACTGATAGCGGCGAAGAGTTCAAGGCTCGGCGCCGTAAAGCGTTGGAGGTTGAGCGTCGGAAACAGGCGGGCGAAAAGCCTGAATGCAACATGGTCTATGTCGAGTTCTCGGCTGACAAGAATGTTCGCCCGGAGAAGTGGCCTATGGGTCAAGTCGATTGGGCTGCGGTGTCTACTGCGAACCCGTCGTATCCGTTGCGCACACCGAAGTCTGCTGTGCTCCGAATGCTGGAAAATCTTCGGCCTGAGTCGATGCGTCGTGAGGCGTTCGGCGTTTGGGATGAGGATCAGGCGGGGTCGCGTGCGATCTCTGCCGATCTGTGGTCTGACACTGGCGTTGCTGAAGCCCCCGAGGGCATGAAGTCCTACGGTGTCGCTTTCTCGATCGATGGTTCCCGTGTTGCTGTCGCTGGTGCTGTTGCTCATGGCGATGACGAGGTTCACGTCGAGCTCATCGCTCAGGCTGACGATGACGCAGGCCTTTCCACGCTCGCTAATTGGCTGTGCGATAAGGGCCCGGATGGCGTTGCTCGTTGGCGTTCTGCCGGCGCGATTGTCCTCGGTGGTTCTGCTGGTGCTGGCGTCCTGAAGCAGCTCCTAATTGAGCGCCGCGTGCCTGAGAAGCGCATCCGTGTTGTGTCTACTCCGCAGTATTTGCAGGCGTGCGCGATGACTGATGACGCGTTCACTGACCGCAAGGCAACTCACCGTGCGCACGAGGGCCAGAAGGTCCTTGATGACGCGATTTCGATCGTTGACAAAGACAAGCGGGGTGGCTGGATGGCGACTGTGCCAGAAGGTGACGAGACGCCTGTTGAGGCGGTTTCGCTGGCCCTGTGGGGTGCGCGAACAAGTAAGCGGAAAGTCCGCGCAGAAGGCGAACGAAGGGCTGTGGTCTTCCAATGAAACTTGCCATCGTTCCGCGTTTCGCGGCAGGGCTGTGGGATAGCAATGAGCTCTCTCAGCAGGAGAAGCAGGAAGCGACCGTGCTCGCGATGCGTATGGGGCGTTTTGCTCCGATGAACCGTGAGCGCACGCTCTGGTACGACGCGAAGCACACGGTCGAGCACCTTGGCATCGCAGTTCCGCAGCAGCTCGAGGAGGTCGCACCTGTTCTGGGTTGGCCCGCGCGATCGGTTGATGACCTGGCAGAGCGCACGACGCTTGACGGGTTCGTGACTCCGGGCGACACGTGGGCATCGTCTGGGCTGGATGCGGTTTGGTCGGACAACCGCCTGCCGCTTCTGGCTTCGATGGTTCACACGTCGGCATACAAGTACGCGGTGTCGTTCGCTGGCGCAATTCGCGGCGGCAACGACGAGCCGGACGTGCTCACTCCTGCTTACTCAGCCACGACGTCGACTGGCCGATGGGATCCGATCCGCGGCCGGCTGAGTTCGTTCCTGACCATCACGGGCAAGAACACATTCGGTCTCGTGACGGGCTTTGCGCTGTTCACTCCCGAAGCAATGATCAAGTGCACGCACGTTGACGGCAAGTGGAGGGTCGATCGCCGCGTCCACAACGTTGGTCGCGTTCCGGTAGTTCCGTTCGTGCATAACCCTTCTGTTGAGTGGGAGTTTGGAACGTCGCGGATCACGCGTCCGGTCATCTCCATCACGCAGCGCGCAGTTCGCACGCTTCTCCGCATGGAGGTGTCGGCAGAGTTCTACAGCTCTCCGCAGCGCGCGGTGCTCGGTGCCGACGAAGGCGACTTTGTCGATTCAGCAACGGGCCAGATGAAGACCGGCTGGGAAGTGACCATCGGAAAGCTGCTCGCTTTGAGCCGCGATGATGAGGGGAACATTCCGACCGTTCAGCAGTTCCAGCAGGCCACAATGCAGCCCCACATGGACATGATCCGGTCGGATGCTGCTTTGTTCTCTGGCGAGACTGGCATCCCCGTTGACACGCTCGGCGTGATCCATGACAACCCATCGTCTGCATCCGGTGTCGATGCTCGTTACAAGAAGTTGAACGCGGGCGCCGAGAAGGCGATCAAGGGCTTCGAGGGCAGTTGGGCTGATCTCATGCGCCTGGCAGTCATGGTTCGCGATGACGATGCTCGAGCGGCAGATGATCTGTCGCAGATGTCGGCAAATTTCCGACGCCCACACGAGCCCACGGTGGGCGAGGCTTCGGATGCGATGGTGAAGCAGGTTGCGGCGATCCCGTGGCTTGCTGAGTCGACCGTCACGTTGCGCCGGCTGGGGTACACGAAGGCCGAGATTGACGAGTTGCTGTCTGACAAGCGGCGCGCGCAGGCTGGCACGTTGGTGTCGTCGCTGCGGCAGACCGCTGAGGCGGCTGCGGCTGATCCTGCGGTGGCGGCTGTGGCTGTTGCTCGCGGCGGTGAGTGATGGTTTCCCTCGCTCAGCATGGCGCTGACATTGACGATCTGACAACCCTCGCGGTGGCTGATCTGAACCGGTTGCTCAACTCGTTGCAGGGCGTTCGTGCCGACATGGTGCGTGACGCCCTGCTCGGTGTGATGCCCGAGCTGCTGGTGCCTTACGTCACGCAGGCGGGCGAACTTTCGGCCGTCTGGTACGAGGACATGCGCGCGGCGGCTGTGGGCGGATCATTCACGGCGGTCACCGCTGGGGATGTCTCGCCCTCGCGGATCGATGCCCTCGTTCGTTGGGGCATCAAGCCGCTCTACATGCAGTCGGAGTCCACGCCACTCTCATTACTCGGCGGGGGCATGCAGCGGATCATTGCGGGCGCCGATCGCTCCACTATTGAGGCGAACGCCCGCAAGGATGTCGTCTCAACCTCGTGGGCCCGTGTAGCGCGCCCCGATGCCTGCCAATGGTGTCGTGATCTCGCTGGCCGCGGTGACGTTTACCGTTCCGCTGAAGCGGCCGGCATGGTCATTGGCGCGGGCGTTGACCCGTCCGCAACAGCAGGCAAGCGCGGAGGTCAGGGCAAGGGCGTTCAAGCTCGAGGAAAGGGCCGGCGCGATGTTGGCTCGGTCGACTATCACGACTTCTGCCGTTGCCGAGCTGAACCGACGTTCTACCGCATCGACAAGTGGACGGACCCGAGCACGGGCCGGGAAGAGAAAGCACTCTTCCCTATCAATTAGACCAACCGCCTCCGGGCGGTTCTTTCGTTTCCGGGCTGCGATGGCGCGGAAATTCACGCGGCGCGACTGCCGCATTCACATGGAGGACACATGTCTACGCCAACTACACCGGCCGTTCCGGCTGATCCGATCATCGAACCAACTGCTCCCGCGGTTGAGGCTCCGGGTGCGACACCTGATGCCGAACCACTGGGCGCGCCTGGGCTCGCGGCGCTGAAGTCCGAGCGAGAAGCGAAGGCTGCCGCTGAGAAGCGCGCTGCTGCGGCTGAGGCTCGGGTCAAGGAGTTCGAGGACCGAGACAAGTCGGAGTCTGAGAAGCAGGCTGAGCGGCTTGCGGAGTTCGAGCGCGAGAACGCCGAGCTCCGGAGCGCGAAGACACGATCCGAAGTGGCCGCCGCTAAGGGTGTCCCTGCTGCACTGCTCACGGGTAGCACGCAGGAAGAGCTTGAGGCGTCAGCGAATGCGCTTGTCGCATTTCGGGGGGAGCCGGCGAAACCGTCTGCCGCCCCATTCATCGAGAACACGAACAAGACGACCGTGGATACGGACTTCGACTCTGCCATTGAGGCAGCGCGCAGCTCCCGGAACTTCGCACTTGTCGCAACCCTTCGGCAGCAAAAAGCTGCCCAGACGAAAGGCTAATCAATGGCTGGAATCACCGGTCTGGGAACGACCTTCAACCTTCCCAACTTCCACGGCGAGCTCATCGAGATCACGCCGTCTGACACCCCGCTCCTCTCGGGTGCTGGCGGGCTGAGCCAGGGCGGAGGGCAGACCACTTCGCCGTCGTTCGAGTGGCAGACGCAGGACCTCCGCGACCCTGAGATCCGTGCACGCCTCGAGGGTGCAGATGCGCCCACCGCGGAGTCGCGAGTCCGCGCGAACGTCGAGAACGTGGCGCAGATCTTCCACGAGCAGGTCGCCACGTCGTACACCAAGCAGGCCGCTACGGGTCAGTACAAGACCCCCGGATCCGCCCCCTTCTATGGCGCTGACGGCAGCGCCAACCCGGTAGCTGACGAGCACGGTCACCAGGTCGCGAACGCACTGAAGACCATCGCCCGTGACGTGAACTACACGTTCTGGCACGGCGTTCTGGCCAAGCCGGCCGACAACACCGCTCCGCGCAAGACCGCGGGCCTCCTGTCGGTCATCACCGCGAACCGCATCGCTACCGGCGAGATGGTGGGCGGTTCGGCTGCGACCGACACCATCACCGCGACTCACTCGCTGAGCGTTGGCGACAAGGTCGTGTTCACCGATGTGGGCGCCTCCACCGCGATCCGCACTGACCGCGTGTACTACGTTCAGTCGGTTTCCACGACCGTCTCGTTCAAGGTCTCGGCCACCTCGGGCGGATCTGCAATCGTCATCGGAACCGCAACCGTGTCGGTCATCAAGGCGGGCACCACGCTCACCGTTGACGGGCTCGGCACGCTCATGCAGCGCGTCTTCGACAACGGCGGCATCTCGGAGCAGGGCACCGCGACCCTGTTCTGCTCGTCTCGCCAGAAGCGTGCCCTGACTGCTGCGTACGCGGCCGAGTACGGCAAGGCTGACCCCTACGCCGGCACTCGCAACGTGGGCGGCCTGAACCTGCAGACGATCGAGACCGACTTCGGAACGCTGAACGTCGCCATCGACCGCGCTCTCGCGCCTGACACCCTCGCGGTCGTCTCGCTCGAGCAGATCCAGCCCGTGTTCCTCGAGGTTCCCGGCAAGGGCGTCCTGTTCGAGGAAGACCTCGCGAAGACCGGCTCGTCTGACAAGACGCAGATCTACGGCGAGATCGGCCTGAAGTACGGCAACGCGCTCGCGCACGGTGTCATCCGCGGCCTCGCGGTCTAAGCAAGTCAATTTGTGGGATGGGCGGGACTTCGGTTCCGCCCACCCGCATTTAACCGGAGGTGCCACATGGCTTCATGGACTTCACCCGATGACGTGATCCTCGCGTGGATCGGTGAGGGTGCGCCCACGGACGATGAGCAGACGCAGATCTGGGTCGATAAGGCTGAGCGCGAGATCCGTTTCCGGGTGGCTGACATCCAGGCTCGGATCGACGCAGAAGCCGCACTCATCCCGGCTGTGACTGATCTGCTCGAGACGGCGAAAGATGTTGTCGTTTCGATGGTGACGCGTGTGTTCCGAAACCCCGAGGGCATCCGGCAGCGCAATACGACGACTGGCCCATTCACGGAGTCGGCAACGTACGGCGGCGACACTCCTGGCGGTCTTGGCCTGACGGATGACGAGTTGGCGAAGTTGCAGGGTGTTCGGGCTCGTGGCGCGTTCACGGTTTCGATGATTCCGACGACTTCACCGTTCTACGGGGGCTGATATGGGCCGTCGAATTACCGAGTACGTGGGTCGACTTCCTTTCATCCCTGGCGCGGAAGATGCCCACGGGAATGCGACCGAAACGTGGGGGCCAGCCGAGCAGGTTGGCATCTACGTGTTCGATCCGGGATCCACTTCTGAGCCTCGCTTGCCCGGTCACGACCGTGTGATTGTCGAGCCGACAATCTACGGCCCGTTCGGGCTCCCATTCGAGCCTCGCGACCGCTGTGCGGCTCGTGGGGAGGCGTTCGAGGTCGAGGGTGTGACCCGTGACTGGAAGCATCCATCGGGCCTCACACCGGGTTCTGTCGTTTCGCTTCGAAGGGTGGCCGGCTGATGACTGTGAAGGTGAAACTGAAGATGAAGGGCGTCCGCCAGGTGCTCAAGTCTGGGCCGGTTCAGTCGGATCTCGCACGGCGGGCTAGTCGCATTGCTGCCGCTGCAGGCGAGGGGTTCATCGCAGTGGTGAAGCCGCACCGGTATACGGCTCGTGCGTTCGTGCAGACGGATACGACTGAAGCGCGGGAACGGCAGGCAGAGGGTGCTGTGCTCGAGCGGGCGATGGATGCGGGGCGCACATGAGGCTCCCTGATGTCGAAGCGCTCGTGGTGGCGTTCCTCAAGCCGGTCATCGCACCTGTGAAGGTTGCGACGAAGGTTCCCGCAACTCGTCCTGCATCGTTTGTGCGGGTGTATCGCACGGGTGGTGCCGCGCTGAATCGTGTTCTCGATCAGCCACAGATCACGGTCGACGCGTGGGCGGCGAACGAGGTTGACGCTTTCGAGCTCGCTGCGAAGTGTCGTGAAGCGCTCTTGAACAACGCGTCTCAGATGCAGCTTGTGCGCGGCGCCACCGAAGTCGGCGGGTTGCACCTCAACCCAGATCCGGGCACGAACACTCCCCGGTACCGATTCACAGTCGGCCTCTCGGTTCGCGCTGGCCGCTGACCCACTCTCTAACTCTTGGCCCTCGCAACGTGCGGGGGCTTTCTCTTTTGCCGGTCATGTGTCCGGCCAGATGGAAGGAACCAACATGACCGTAGAAGCAGGCAACGCTCGGATCTTCGGATCAGACCTCGACGCGATCTACCTC
The DNA here is from genome assembly GCF_001425085.1 of Leifsonia sp. Root4. Lineage (GTDB taxonomy): Bacteria > Actinomycetota > Actinomycetes > Actinomycetales > Microbacteriaceae > Microterricola. The sequence goes on from NZ_LMDN01000001.1 coordinate 255,669, forward strand.
GCGCCGCTCGGGACAAACCTCCCAACGACCATCGATGAGATCCCCGCTGCGGCGTTCGAGGATGTCGGATGGCTTCACGGAGATGGCATCACCGAGTCGGCGACCGGCTCGAAGGAGGTCATTCGTGGCCACCAGGGCGGGCGCGTTGTGCGCACTCGCATGGGTGAATCCGGCACGACCGTCGCGTTCACCGCCCTCGAGTCGAAGCCGCAGACGAAGAGCCTCCGCTACGACGAGAAGAGCGTCACTGTCACCGCTGGCGTCCGCAAGGTTCGCCGCGGTTCGGGGCAGAAGGTTTCCGCTCGGGCCGCAGTGATCGACATCTTCGATGCGGACAACGTCACCGTCAAGGAACGTCTCTGCATTGAGCGTCTCGAGATCGTGACTGATGGCGATCGGGTGTTCGTGAACAACGACATCGCTGGCTTCCCGTTCATCGGTGAGGTCATCGGTGACTACGACTCGTACGAAGGTGCCGGTGCCCAGCTCGACACCGTCTGGAACCTGACGATCAGTGGCGTCCCCGCTGGTGGCACGTACACGCTGGCTGTCAACGGGGCAGCGACAGCACCGATCGCATACAACGCGAACGCTGCTGCGGTTGCCGCGGCGATCAATGCTCTCGCTGGCGTGACTGGCGTCACGGGTGTCTCCGCGTCGGGCACATCCCCGATTGCGATCACGTTCCTTGCTGCTGCCGCGGTGACAGCGAACGGATCTGCGCTGACGGGCGGAACTTCGCCGGCAGCAACCGTCGTCGCGACTCCGTAATTCGTGACCGGGTGGGGAACCAATGCTGATGGCTCGCCCCACCCGGTCATGACCTATAGGAGCCGTCAGTAAATCGAAAAGGAGTCATCAGCAAATGACAAGCAATCTGGATCATGCACGGCGCTACCGCGCAGATCACCCGCTCTACAACGTCTGGGCGGAGATGAAGCAGCGATGCGCCAACCCGCGCAAGCACAACTACTCACGATATGGCGGGCGCGGGGTGAGGGTCTGCGCTCGGTGGCTGGATTCCTTCGCAGCGTTCGAAGCGGACATGGGGCCGCGGCCAGATGGGTTCACATTGGACCGCATCGACAATGACGGCCCATATTCGCCCGAGAACTGCCGTTGGGCTTCTATGCGCGATCAGGCGCGGAACAAACGAAGCAATCGCCGCCTCGAACTCGACGGCGAATCACTCACAGTCGCTGACTGGGCGACCAGGACTGGTGTCCCATCAGCGGTCATCCGGCAACGAATCGACAAGCACAAGTGGAGCGTGAGCGACGCGCTCATGACACCCCGCCGCACATGGAACCGACAGGAGATTTCGGCATGACTCAAGCAAAGGGCCGCCAGCCCCAGGATCACAAGAAGCCGAAGCCCTCTGTCGAAACGATCGAGGGCGGCAAGAAGGTCACAATCTCCGGTATCACCGTGACCGTGCTGGACGAAGCACTTGACGACTTCGAGCTGCTCGAGGACCTCGCAGCCCTGCAGTCTGACCCGAAGAAGCGTGGCTCTCTGCCGCTGATGCTGCGCCGCCTCGTTGGCGATGACGGCCGGCAGGCGGTGCTCGATGGCCTCCGCGGCACGAATGGTCGAGTGCCCGTCAAGGCGGGCCTCGAGTTCATTGAGGAGCTGTTCGGGGTACTCAACCCAAACTCCTGACGCTCGCGTACGTCCTCGTGGATCACGAGGGCGCATTGCGGGCGTCACTACAAGCCACATACGGCCTTCGCCTCTCTGCTGTTCGTGCGCAGTTGGGCGCGCTCGAGCTCGCTGATCTTGTCGCGTTCCTCCCTGACGGGTGTGCGTTGTGGCAGTCGGTCGGTGGGCCTCGAGCGTGGTCGGCGGAAACGCATCTGCTGAATCAGGTGGAGTTCCGTCTTCGCGTTCTCGACTGGCGCAAAACGGGTGACGGCAGCAAGGGGAAGAACCCGCCGAAGCCCCACAAGTCTCCTGCTCTCGCCCATGAGGCGCGGGAGGAGGAATCGAAACAGTCGACCCGTGCTGCTGCGTGGGAGGCACGGCAACGCCGCCGAACTGAATAGCTCTGAGGGGGCCGCATGTCGACTGAAATTGCCTCCGCGTATCTGACGCTTTACGCGAAGATGCCGGGTGTCCAGAATGACATCGCGGGCCAGTTGGGCGCGGTGGATGCTGACAAGGTTGGGCAGGATCTCGGCAAGCAGACCGCGGGCGGGTACACGAAGGGTTTCGCGGCTGCTGGTGCTGTTGGTGGACTTGTTGCGACTCTCGCGACGGGTGCTGCTTCTGCTCTGACTGATCTTGTCGGGGAAGCCATTGCGGCGTCGGATGCGACATCGAAGTTCTCGAAGACGCTCGGGTTCGCGGGTGTGGATACGTCCACGATCGATGCGCTGCAGAAGTCCACGAAGGCGTACGCGGATGACACCGTGTATGACCTCGCGACGGTGCAGAACACGACCGCGCAGCTGGCCGCGAATGGTGTGAAGGATTACGACAAGCTCACTGAGGCTGCCGGAAACCTGAACGCTGTTGCGGGCGGCAACCAGGACACGTTCGGGTCTGTCGCGATGATGCTCACGCAGACAGCCGGTGCGGGGAAGCTGACGACGGAGAACTGGAACCAGCTCGCCGACGCGATCCCTGGCGCCTCTGGTGTCATGCAGGATGCGCTCGAGAAGGCTGGCGCGTACACGGGCAACTTCCGTGAGGCGATGGAGAAGGGCGAGATCACCGCTGAGGAGTTCAATGCAGCGCTGATGGAGCTGGGTACTGACCCGATCGCTGTGGAGGCTGCGAAGTCGACGGAGACGATGGAGGGTGCGCTTGGTGGCCTGAGCGCGACGATCGTTGGTGGTCTGGCTGGTGCTATCGACAAGATCAAGCCGATGCTGACGGACTTCATCAATGGCATGTCAGCGTTCGTGACTTTCATTGTTGACAACATCGATTGGATTGGCCCGCTCGCTGCGGGTATCGGAATCGTTGCTGGTGCGATCGCGCTGTGGACGGTCGCTCAGTGGCTGCTCAACGTGGCTCTGACGGCGAACCCCATCGGCCTGATCGTCGTTGCTATCGGCCTCCTCATCGGAGCGATCATCCTGCTCGTTCAGAACTGGGACACCGTTGTGGCGTGGCTTGGCGACGTGTGGAACGGGTTCGTTTCATGGTTCGTCGGGCTCATGGACGGCTTCCTCGGCTGGTGGAACGGCCTCTGGACTTCGGTTTGGGAGTGGATTGTTTCCGTCTGGAACTTCATCGTCCTCGGGGTGACTAACTCGTTCACGTTGCTGTGGAACATGATGATCGGAATCGGCGCCGCAATTGTGGGCTGGTGGAACGGCCTGTGGGATGGCATCGCGTCATTCTTCACGGGCGTGTGGGATGGCATCCTCGCTGCGATTGAGAACGTCAAGACGGCTTTCGGGATCGTGTTCTCTGCGATCGCAGGCATTGTGACTGGCGCTTTTGACGGTGTTGTGGGTGTCATCAAGGGCGTCATCAACGGGATCATCGACGCCGTGAATGGTGCCATCGGTGGCATCAGTGATGTGGCTGGCGCGGTCGGTGGTGCGTTCGGGCTGGACATCAGTCTGGGCAAGATCCCGCGGCTCGCTGAGGGTGGCGTTGTCTCTCGCCGGCCGGGCGGAATCATGGCGAACATCGGTGAGGGTCGCTACGACGAAGCGGTTGTCCCGTTGTCGCCTGGCGTGCTTTCGCAGCTTGGCGGGGGTGGCTCTGGCCCCTCAATTACGCAGAACATCTACGGCGACCAGAACCAGTCCGCGGCTGAAATCGGGCAGATCTCGATGAATGCACTCAACGAAGAACTGCGGGGGCTGTGATGACTCTTCGCGCTGATGTTGCTGGCCTGCCCTTCTGGGGCCACCTGCCAACTGCGGGGTACGGGTTCGTAATCGATACTGAGGGGCTCGACGGGCTCGATGACGGCGTGGTCGTGAAGGGCGAGACAATCTCTCGCCCTTCGCAGCACGGCGATTACGAGCTGCCGACGTATCTGGAATCGCGCATCGTGTCGCTGTCGGGGAACTGTTTGGCTGACTCTCCGGAGCGCCTTGGCACTCTTCGCCGGCAGTTCACGGGCCTCCTTGTGGGCTCAGTGGGCAACGTCGTGTTCGAGCATCTGGGTTCCACCGTCTGGGGCCGTGCCGGTTTGGCGCCGGGTGTGCAGAAGAAGTTCAAGGTGGACGCGGCGAGCTCAACACACGCGCGGTTCCAGCTGCAGTTGAAGTTCGCTGACCCGCGCCTGTTCGGTGATTCGAAGCCGTTCGCTGCTGCCACGTCTCTCTCGCTCAGGCACTACGGGAACTTCCTGTCGCTGCCTGTGCTCGAGGTGACGGGATCGATGCCTTCCGGGTATTCGGTGAACGGTCCTGATGGGCGCAAGTACACGGTCACGCAGGCTCTCACGACTGGGCAGACGCACCGGATCGACATGAACACGGGGCGGTTGTATCGGAATGGCGTGCTGCAGGTCGGGTGGGTTACTCGCTCGGAGACGTGGGGCATCCCGGCCGGTTCGCTCGGGGTGGCGTACACCCTCGCCCCTGTTTCTGGGTCTGGCCTGATCTCTGCGCCGTCCGTTCTTGACACATTCATTTAGGGGGCGTCGTGGCTGAGTTTTCGTACCACATGTACGCCACGGCGACGGGTGTCCCGCAGTTCCCTATGGCGCCGTCTGCGGGCACTTGGGCGCGCGAGATGGGTGTTGCGGCCGGCGCACAGTCGCACACGTTCCACCTGGCAGACGGCGACCCGAGCAGGTACTTGGATCGGTCGACGTGGCGTGCACTGACCGTTCCGTGGAACATGACGTTGACGGTGGAGCGTGGCGGCGCCGTCATTTATGCGGGCCTCATCACGGGGCGCCCGTACGACTTCGACAACAAGGTTCTGACGCTCAAGCATTCAGACATTTGGACGATCCTGCGTGACCGGTTCCCATTCGGCACTGGTTCGTATGCGGGTGGCACGTTTGAGGCGTCGGGGTTGTCCTGGCGGGCGATCGCTGGCCGGATTGTGCAGCGTGCTCTGACCGGGCCGCGGCCGATCTACGCGTTGCCGATTGTGCTGCCGGATCTGAACGAGGCCGGCACGAAGTCGCTGAAGATCGAGAACTTCCATTTTCAGACGGCTTATGACGCACTGATGGATATCCAGTCAACTGATGGCGGGCCGGAGATTGATTTTCAGCCTCGCAAGAACCCGACAACGGGGTACCTCGAGTACGTGATGCGGGTCGGTTCGACTGCAGCCCCTCGTCTGACGGGGTTCATGGCTGAGTTCAACATGAACGCCCCACGACAGCCCCTCACGGGCGTTGTGGTTGACGAGGACGCACTGAAGCAGCTGACGGGTGTGTTCGTTGTCGGCGAAGGTTCCGAGGAAGACATGGTTGTTGGTGGCCTTCCCGTTGGCGCTGAGCCGCCGCCGCAGATCATTGCAAGGGATTCGCGTATCGACCGGAAGCACCTGAAGACGGCACCTGAAGCGGCCAACGTGGCGATCGCTGCAACGGCTGCACTGATCGGGACGGCGACGCAGACGGATGTTTCGTACGTGGTCGACCCGGAGATTGCTGACGTGCAGGATCTCGTACTCGGCTCCACGTTCCGTCTCCACTACCGGGATGATTTCTTCCTCCCTGATGGGTACACCGACTTCCGGATGAAGGCACTTTCCGGGGGCATGTCCGAGATCGTGAAACCAACTCTGAGGGCGGTGAGCTGATGACTGTCCGCGAAGATCCGATCAGTAAGCAGGAGTTCTACGAGCTCAAGCGCCAGGTGCGGGAGCTTGCCACACAGTCACCCCTCCGATCGGCGTCCATCACTGAGGGCCGGCTGCGTGTCGGCGGCAGTGCGATCCTGCTCATCGACTCTGACGGTGGTGTTGTCATCGAGGGCAGCCTTGATGGCGACGGGAACATTACGTGGACGGGCGCGGCACTGTTCGAGGGCACGTTCACCGCAAAGGGCACAACCCGCTTCGAGGGTGACACGACGCAGGTTGGCCCGTTCCATATTGAGGGCGCGACTGACCTCAAGGGCGATTTCGCGGTCAAGTCTGGCGGCAAGATCACGGTTGAGGGTTCGAACCCGATTGTTCTCAGCCAGATCGCTGGTGCTGCTCAGATGCAGTTGGGTGCGGCGAAGCTGATCGGTGCAGCTGATGGTTTCGTGTTGGGCGTCAGCGACCGGCTCGTCTATGGCGGCATCGGTGGCGTAACCGTGCAGGGTGGCGCCAACTCGGTGTCGGTGAACAACGCGACCGGTACTGCAGTTGTCGGCGCCCTCACAACGACTGGCAACGTTGACTCTGCTGCGAATGTTCATGCGCGCGGCAACTTCTACAACCAGGGCATTACGACGGACACGTCGGCGGCGAACGTGTTTATTCACGCCACTTCGGGCCGCATTTACCGGGTGTCGTCGGCTACCCGTTTCAAGTCGGACATTCGCGAGCTTGAGTTGGACCCGGCGTTGCTGGGTGTGCGGGTGAAGGACTGGCTGGACGCGGGGCAAGTCTCGCAGGCCGTCGATCTCTTTCATGCGCCGCGCCCGTTTACGCGGGAGCAGGATTCGGAGTGGGAGGCGCTCACGATTCGGCGTGTACCGGGTGTGATCGCTGAGGATGTCGAGGCGGCCGGTGCGGGCGCGTTCTCCACGTACGCCCCGGACGGACAGCTTGAGGGCGTCCAGTATGACCGTCTCGCACTTGCCCGCACGCAAATCCTTGCCGATCAACTCGGCGCCCAGCAGAAGCAGATCGACGCACTGCAGCGGCAAGTCAACGAGCTGATCGAGCTACTCGCCGCGTAACCCTTCCCCTTTCTTCCGCCTCCACGTTGTGGGGGCTTTCTTCATTTCAGGAGGCCTCATGGCTATCGTCACTGGTCGGCTCGGCACTTTCTTCAAGCGCGACCTTTCTGGGCGTGCGCCGTTCATCCGGTTCATCCCGTCAGGGGTGGGCTTCAAGAGCGGGTACATCTTCGCGGAAGCGCACAAGGATGTGTACCCGATTGATGACGGTACGGGTGACTTCAGTGTCGACCTGGAAGTCACGGACCAGCTCGAGAATGATTGCTGGTTCAAGGTCGAAATCTGGTATCTGCCGGACCCGAACCTTCCGCCCGGGCAGACCCCGCACTATGCATGCGTCGACTTCCCCGAGCTTCAGTTGCGCGTGCCGTCTGGTGGCGGCGATCTTGTCGACCTCGCTGCGATGGGCAATAACCCGCTGTTCTTCTGGGCCAACGAAACCGGGGATATCCCCGCACCCGCTCGTTCCGGCGACTGGCTCTGGAACACCACTACCGACGACGTTTTCCGACTGCAGAGGGGCTGAACGATGCCAGGTTTGATCAAGGTTTTCGTAGCGAACATCAAGGGTTCGCGCGGCATCCAGGGAGTGCAGGGTCTTCCCGGAACGAACGCAACGCCCTCTGATGAGGCCGTGGCCGGGTACATCTCCACTGAGGGCGAGTCCGCCACGAAGACGGCACTCTCGACTCTCTCTCCGCAAACGCGTCAGGCGTGGCTTTATGGCAGCTACCTGAAGAAGATCAGCACCGGTGAGGCTACGCGCATCGTCGTCCGTGGTGACTCGATGGTGTACGGGCAGGACACCGTCTCGGCTGACATCGTGCCACCCCCGGCTGATGTGCTGCCGAACGGGTCAACTCACACCTCGACGCGCACGCCGGGGCCGTATCCGGCCGTGCTGCAGAACCGGCTTCGGGACGTGTACGGGGCGAATGTCTCAGTCATCAATCAGGGCTTCTCTGGCGACTACGTGAAGAAGTCCTACGATCGCTGGCTGGCAAACGAAAACGCCGATCTCACGCTTTACCATTTCGGAATCAATGATTCCGATAAGGACTACGTGCCGCTGCCGTACCGCGGGAGCGTGCAACTGTACATCGAGTGGATGGAGCGGATGCTGCTGCGCGATCTCGCGTGGGGCAGCGCCGTGGTCTTCCTGACGGCGACGAAGGGCCGCGGCTGGTCGAGCCCGACCGTGCTCGAAACCTTCCGCTCCGCGCTCTACGCGCTCGCAGCGAAATACGGCATCAACGTCATCGACACGGAGCCGTTCACCGCGAATTATGGGACAGGCATCTACTCGGACAGCATCCACATGAACACGACCGGGTACGGCACGGTCGCGACACGTCTCGCTGCATGCCTCATCGGTGAAGGCCCGCACAAGCCTTTCCTGGTCACGGGCGGGACCGTGCTGGCGACTCGGCCCACCATCGACAACTGTTTGCACGTCAACATTTCGATGGTCGATAACCCGAACGCCGGGACCCCGCCCGAGGGGGGCTTGCCGGTTGCTCTCCGGCCCCCGGTCGGCAGCGACGGATTCGCCTACTACTCCTTTTACACGGACGCGCCAGACCTTTGGGTGGTGCCGATGGTGTACCTGTCCACGGATGGGTCCGGCACAGTGTCTTGGGAAGCCGCACTGGACTTCGGCATCGGGCAGGGCGACAACACGTCTGACTACGCGGTGGGCCTGCCCGCAGAATCCACCTCGCGGGCTGATGCAACCGCCGCCCGGTCGCTCACCAGCGCCGGGACCGATCTCAACTTCCTGTACTCGGGGCACAACGAGTCAGCCAGTTTCCCCGGAAAACGGACGGCGACGTTGATGGCGATTCGTGTCGTCACTCCCGGCTGGCACACCCTCCGGGTCAAGGTGAACCGCCCCGCGTCCGCATCCGCAACTGATGTGCAGATCATGGGCGTTCAGTTCGTGTCGTCCCAGACGCTATTCATTCAAAAGCAGCTCGAAACGGCCGGTGAGTTCCACCGACCTGTCCCTGCTTCTTTCAACGAATCGGCGGACATTCTCACCACGTCATTCCACTGGCCGACGATCCTCGCTTCGGCGGGGGTCCCGCCGTGGACCGGCGCCCACTACGCGGCACCGCCCTTGCGTGTCACTGTGCGGTCGTACGGGCAGGCAGTGTGCGAGTACATGCTGATCTTCAACCAGTCGCCGATCACGCCCGGATCGGATCAGGCGGCGGTAGTCGTGGGTGCGTCGGGCGGAACCGGGTCAGGGAACATCGAACTGGTCTCGCTGCTGCGTGCGACCCCTGTGGGAGCTACCGCCGTGAACGCCAACACGCTCTCGCGGGAGCTGGCGTCGGTGCAGTACGTCGCGGCAACCCAGTCGCTGCGGTTCAACTGGAAGACGACCACGGTCAGTGCTGCAGCGAAGGACATGAAGAAGAACTTCGCTGTGACGATCAGTTTCCTGTAATCAGGGATCGCCTAGGCCGGAGCTTCCCGCTTCGGCGTGTTCTGGCGAGCAGTACCCTCGGTGACCCTGTGCATAGCTTTTGCGCAGGGTCACCGTCTCGGGGCACTCAAGCCCATAGAGCCGATTGATCCGGCACGCGATCACGCGATCCTCACGCCCTACAGCCCATGCGGCAATGCGCGCGATGGGGGTCAGGGTTGCCATCCCTGAAGCCTACGGCAGAACGGCATCCGTTGCGCGGTCGAAGCGGTGCACGTCAACCCATGCGGTGATGACGAGCGTCACCCACATGCCCGACCAGAACAGTGAGTAACCGAGCGCCACTGAACCGTGCTCGAGCGTCGGCGCCCAAGCCCACAACAGGGCGAGCGCGAGGATGCCGGCAAGACCTGCACCGAACCACACGTCGTCGTAGTCACGGGCGGGCGTGATCGCTACTGCGCGTTCCCGCTCGATGCGTGCACGCCAATAGTTGGCCGGTGTCGCTGTCGTCGTATCCATGCGGCGACAATAGCAGGTGTATATACACCCGTCTAGTCCTCGGCCACATACTCCTCGAGCGCACGCACAACCACATCGGTGAGCGTCTCGCCCCTGACCGCTGCCTTCTCTTTCGCAGACGCCTTCAACTCGACCGGAATCCGCATCGTCGTGATCGGCGTCTTCGGCTGGTTCGGCATACCCACATACAACCACGAACAGGAGGCGCCCATGACCGCACTTTGGCCCACCGGGTCAACAACTCAACCAAGGCTCAGTGACAACTACGGGCCGCGCTCTGGCATCGAGGGTGCACGCTCGTTCCACTACGGCGTCGATATCCCGATGGCACTCGGCACGTTCATCCATGCGGCGCAACCGGGCACGGTGATCTTCTCCGGACGCAACGGAACCCTCGGCGTCCAAGTCGTCGTGCGCACCCGTGACGGGGTCGAATTCCTTTACCCCCACATGGAGGACGGTTCAGAAATCGCGCTCCACACGGTCGTGAGGGAAGGGCAAGCGGTCGGCAAAGTCGGACTAACCGGCCTCACTACCGGGCCGCACGTTTGCTTCCGAACCTTCGATGGCTCCTGGCGCAGCGACGCCGACGCGCGCAACCCGGTCACGTTCATGGCCGCACTCAACCGCTCGTCCACCGCGGGCGAGAACATCACTCCAATCACCATCAAACCCGAAGAGGACGACAACATGAAGCCATACATCGTGAGCGACGGGGTGGCGGTCTATCTCTGCGTCGCCGGCCGGAAGATGATCCACATCCCGAACCCCGACCAGTTGGCCGCGATCAAGGAAATGCTCGCAGGTGGTGAGCTCGGAACCCTCGCCAAGGTCAAGGCCGTCGAAGCGATCTGGTCACAGATCCCCGTCTAACCCTCCTCCACGTCCTGAGGAGGGCACATGCCAGATTGGTTCAACGTCGCCATTACCGGCGCCATCGCGTTCGTGCTCGGCATCATCGGCACCGTGTTGACCGGCAAGCGTGACAAGCGTTCAGCTGAATCCACCCTGATCGACCAGCTGCAAGAAGAGCTGGCCGGTTACCGCAAGACCACGAACGCGCGTCTAGACAAGCTCGAGGCCGAGAACGCCGGCTACCGACGATTTGTGTTCGCACTCATCGACCACGGCGACGCGAACGGTATCGACCGCCTCCCGTGGCCCAACGAACTTCCCCGATAGGAGACACCGTGACACACGCAGCACCAAACAAGACGCCGCTCTGGTATCCGAATCAGCGCGTACTGCGCACAACCGTCCAGGCGATCGTCGGGCTCATCCCGACGTTCGTTGCGATCCTGCTCATCCTCGCGGATCAGTGGCCCGCACAGTGGCTCATCGCTGCTGCCGGCGTCGGTGTGAGCGTGCAGGCCGCACTCGCGAAGATCATGGCACTGCCTGCTGTCGACGCGTGGCTGACCGAGAACACCGGGATTGGCTCCGCACCCCGTGCCCGAGGCCTGTAGCTGTCGCCACACCGGATGCCCGGACTCGTGCCAGCATCCGGCAGCGTGTGATTCCTGTCGACATTGAACCGCCCCCAGCAGTAGCCCTCACGGGTTGCTGCTGGGGGCCTTCTTTTGCGTTGGCTCCCCGTGTAGGTACTGGTACTCAGGCGCCCCCGGTACGCCGCGCGCAAGCAACGCCTGATGGGTCGCGTTACATGCTTGCTGCAGAGTCCGGAAATGCCCGAGCACACGGCGCCCGTTCTCATGCTCAGCCCACGTCTGCGCTTTGTAGTACACCTCGTCACCGCGGCGCATGATGCGGATGAGCCCGTAGCAGCTGCCGAGGGTGTCGATCATCTTCCATGTGCCGGTGGGGTTTTCTACCGCGGCGAGAATAGGAAACCATCTGTTCTCGCGTCTCTCCATGCATCGAATATACGTTCGAGAGAGTCGGACTGCAATGTGCGCCGTCAGTGACTCCCGCTGCTCATCTAGTAGTGTTCAAGCACCTCAACACCTACCGGGGTAGTCGTTACAACCCCTGCCTTTGAGCAACTGCTTGAACGGCTCCCGCTAGGTGAGAGGAGCACGGCTTGACTGTGCATAAGAAAAAGAGCGTGCGAAAGACCAAACGAAAAGCCCTGATCGACAAAGACAAGATTTTGATCTTGCTCTACGCCGTCAGGGCTATCGCTTGGTTGGTTCGGTTTCTTACGGAACTGAGCTAGTTCGTTTCTTGGGGCATCCGGATTACCGTCCGGGTGCCCCTCACTAATTCAGGTCGATGAGCAACCTTAACATGATTGCTGGATAGCTATACAACGGATAGCAACCAGATTCATTCCCGACCAACAAGAACCAATCGGCTTTCCGATGCTTGGAGTCCGGCTAGCGCGATCACTGCCACGGGTGTAAACCTGATCGTGCAGGACCTCCTCATGTACGCCACCAACTATCCGAGCCAGGCGCCGTGGCAAGAACGCTACGACGACGCGGGAACCGGTGTCGAAATCGAGGAGACGACCGACCGATACGTGTTGGCGTTGGCCGAGGCGGTGGTCAAGTATCCGGCCGGTCACCCTGAGTTGCTACGGGCGATGGAAGATGCGCGACGGAGTGTCTACGGCCGGTGACGCAACTCGGGGATGGACTCGTTCGCAGCCTCGAGTGCGGCATGCTCAGCGATCGCTGCATCCGTCTCGGCTTGCTGCTCCGGTGTGAGCTCGGTAGCGGCTACTTCTTGATCGCCAGGGAAGTCCCAGATGTCGATGTCACCCATGACATAAGCCTGCAACGTTATGTACCCATGAGTAAAGGTTGGAGGCAAAACAAAAGGCCCCGCTCCCCCATTTTCATGAGGAACGAGGCCTGTTGCTGTGAGGGTTGCTATACCCTCGAAGTGCGATGGTGACACTTCTCAGTGTTTACCAGTGCACCCCCCCGGACTTGAACCGGGAACCCACTGATTAAGAGTCAGTTGCTCTGCCAATTGAGCTAGAGGTGCGTGTCTTGGCCCGTTTCTGTATCCCGCGCCGAGATAAAACAATAGCATCAGATTTCGAAGCTAGCGAATCGACGATACCCGGGTGTGTCGCGCCGGCGGCCCGTGCCTCCCTCCTACTGTGACCTACTACTGTGACTGTGTGACCCTTGACGCAGCTGCCACCCTGGCCGACGATCTCGCTCTCGCCCAGGAACTCGCCGACATCGCCGACGCGATCTCGTTCGCCCGCTTCCGATCGAATGACCTCGAGATCTCGACCAAGCCCGACAGGACCTTCGTGACGGATGCCGACCAGGCCGTCGAACGCGCGATCCGGGCTCGTATCGCCGAGGCCCGCCCCTCTGACGGCATCCTGGGCGAGGAGTACGGCACGGAGGGCGACAGCACTCGCCAGTGGATCATCGACCCCATCGACGGCACGGCGAACTTTCTGCGCGGGGTGCCCGTGTGGGCCACGCTCATCTCGCTGAGCATCGACGGCCACCCCGTGCTCGGCGTTGTCAGTGCGCCAGCCATGAAGACGCGGTGGTGGGCGGCATCCGGCGGCGGAGCCTTCATCCAGGAGGCCGGCTCTGAGCCTCGCCTGCTGCGCGTGAGTGGTGTGCGTGAGCTCAGCGACTCCTCGATCAGCTTCAACAGCATCGCCCAGTGGGACGAGGCCGGCTACCTCGACAAGCTGATCGCGCTGACCCGCACCGTCTGGCGCGATCGCGCTTACGGCGACATGTGGTCATACATGCTCTTGGCCGAGGGCCTGATCGACGTGGCGGGCGAGTTCGACGTGAAGCCCTACGACCTCGCGGCGCTCGTTCCCATCGTGGAGGAGGCCGGCGGCCGTTTCACCTCGGTCACCGGCGAACCCGGCCCGTGGCACGGCAACGCACTGGCCAGCAACGGCCTGCTGCACGACGCGGTGCTCGACGCCCTTCGCTGAGCATTCCCCGCGTTTCCCGCCGGACGCCGTGGTGCGCTAGCATCCCGTTCGGGGGGTACATTCCCCGCACCATGAGACTACGGGGGAAGCCAACAGTGCTGCATTCAACACGAACCACAATAATCTCGCGCGCGCTTGCCGTCGCCGCTGCCGGGGTACTCGCCGCCAGCCTGAGCGGATGCTCTGTGCTGGAAGGCGTGCTGGGATCGGGCCAGAAGCCGGTCCGGGATGCCGAGACGCAGGAGATCACGGAGGCCGGCCAGGCCGACGTCTTCTCGATCAAGGTCGGCGACTGCCTGAACGAGGCAAGCGGGGACACCGTCAGCGACGTACCGGTCGTCCCGTGCGCCGAGCCACACGACGAAGAGGCGTACTTCGAGGGAATCCTTGAGGGCGAGGAATTCCCCGGCGATGAGCAGGTCCAGATCAAGGCGGACGAGATCTGCTACGGCGCCTTCGAGTCGTTCGCCGGGATCAGCTACGAGGAGTCCGAACTGGACTACTACCCCTACACCCCGACCGAGATCGGCTGGAACGAGGCCGGTGACCGGGTCGTCTCGTGCATCATCTACGACCCGGCGGCCCAGACGACCGGATCGCTCGCGGGCGCCGCGCGCTGACATCCGGCACAGCGTCGATCCGCACAACACGAAAGGCCGCCCAGAAAACTGGGCGGCCTTTCGCATGGACAACATCGTGTGACAACGACCAGTGGTGGAGATGCCGGGAATTGAACCCGGGTCCACTGCTGTAGTTCTGCGCCTTCTACGGGTGTATCCAGTGAAGTCGTTCTACTCGGCTCCGGAATTTGCCACTGGCACCTAATCCGACGAGCCCAGCCTTCGTTTGAGTCCCTCTACACCCCGCGGCTCAATGTAGAAGCAATCTCTCTAAATGGCGCCAGGGTCCGGGTAGAGAGCATTCCCGGCCTGACGGACTTCTTTAGTGCGCTCGCTTAAGCAGCGAGGGCGAAGTCAGTGCGCTTTGAATTGGCACTTATTGTTTTTCAGAGATCGTTTACGAGATAACCCTGAATCCTCGACCCGCTTCTCGCAGTCATGCAGGCAATGTCGAAACCGATCATCCCCATGAGTGGGTCGTTGTCACACGCTGTTGAGTTTCCAAATGCCGCACGAGCACCCGCCTAGACGAGAACCTCATGCAGCCCTACAGTCTAGAACAGCATCCCAAGGAAATCCATTCCGCCGCCGCGACATTCAGGCGCCGGATCCCGCGAGAGGACCCCCGTGCCCACCATCATCACCGTTTCCGGCGAAGCCGAGCTCAAACACTCCCCCGAACGCGCGACGGCACAGCTCTCCGTCGGCTTCGAGGGTCCGGTCCGCGAACGGGTGCTCGCCTCGAGCACGGAGCTGCACGGCGTGGTCAGCGAGCAGCTCGCGGCACTCCTCGCCGCAGACGGTGGCCCTGTGACGGCGTGGAGCACCGAGCAGCTGCGCGTGTGGGGCCAGCGGCCGTGGAGCCAGAACGGAGAGCAGTTGCCCGTCGTCTATCACTCTGCGGCATCCGTCACCGCGACCTTCACCGATTTCGCCGCGCTCTCTGACTGGCTGGGCGCCGCGTCGCTGCTCGAAGGCGTCACCGTTCACGGCATCGACTGGGCCCTGCACGAGGAGACCAGGAGAGACCTCACTCGCGAGGCACAGCAGCTGGCGGTCGGCGCGGCCCGTGCCAAGGCCGAGAACTTCGCGCAGAGCCTCGGGCTCGGCTCGCTGACGCCGCTCGCGCTCAGCGACCCCGGTCTCTTAGGCGACGAGAACGGACCGATGCCGATGATGGCCGTGGCCGACTCGGTGAGCCTCCGCAGCCGTGGCATGGCAGGGGGCGCGCAGTTCAGCCCGGAAGAGATCGTCGTCACGGCAGCCGTGCACGCCCGCTTCAGCGCGAGCTGAGCCCGGGCTGAGCTCGCGCCGAGGGCCGCCCGGTCAGCCGGCGCTGGGCTCGACGAGCGCCGAGCGCAGCGCCGCCAGATCGCTCAGGCTCATGCCGGAATCCAGCAGGTACTGCGTGACAGAGCCGTGCGCGTCTTCGATGAAGCGGATCGCCCCGTCCAGCGCCTCTGGCGGGCTGCCGCCCATCAGCACGCGCAGCTCGGGCGTTGCCTCGACACCGTGGGAGGCCATCAGCGCCAGCATGCCGTCCAGCCATTCGCCGTCGAGGTTCGTCTGCGAGCGCGCGTAGTCGGCCAGCACCACGGATCGGTCGACGCCGGCAACGAGCAGCGCGAGCGCCACGACGACGCCGGTGCGGTCCTTGCCCGCCGTGCAGTGCACCAGCACGCCGTTCTCGGTGCTCGCGATCTCGCGGAGTGCGGTGACGACGACATCCGCGTGCTGGCCGAGGATTTTCTCGTACAGCGCCTCGAGACTCACCCCGGCGACGCCCTGCGACGCTCCGGATCCCTCAAAGACGGGCAACCTGACCGACTCGACGTCCAGCCCGGCCAGGTCGTCGGGCATGATCTCGGCTTCGAAGTCATCGCGGAGGTCGATCACGGTGCGCACGCCGAGGCGCGTCATCTCCGCCTTGCCGGCCGATCCCAGCTTGCTCAGCCCGTCCGAGCGGAAGAGCTTGCCCGAGCGCACGAAACCGTCCGGTGTGGCGTAGCCACCCACATCACGAAAATTGAACGTTCCTGGGACGGGAATTCGTGTCTGTGGGTTCATCGTTAGTCTCCGAGGTTCTTCCGGCCCGAGATGGCCCGATCGGCCTCTCGCTTGTCCTGACGTTCACGCAGCGCCTGACGCTTGTCGTACTCTTTCTTACCCTTCGCGACGGCCAATTCGACCTTGGCGCGGCCGTCCTTGAAGTAAATCTGCAGCGGAATGAGGGTGTAACCGCCCTCTTTCGTCTTGTGGCTGATCTTGACGATCTCCTGCTTGTGCAGCAGCAGCTTGCGCTTCCGGCGCGGCGGGTGGTTCGTCCAGGTGCCGCCGACGTACTCGGGGATGTGCACGGCATCGAGCCAGATCTCGCCGCCCTCGATGAACGCGTAGCCATCGACGAGGCTCGCCCGACCGGCTCGCAGCGACTTGACCTCGGTGCCCGAGAGCACCATGCCGGCCTCATAGCTGTCCTCGATCGTATAGTCGTGGCGGGCCTTGCGATTGGTGGCCACGACCTTCTCGCCACGTTCCCTGGGCACGACGGGCTCCTTCTGTGTTCGTGAGGTGCCACGGCAGGTGCCGGGCAGCCGTTCAGTCTAGCGGATGCCGCAGCCCCGGCATCCGCGGCTCTTCTGCTTCGGCTCAGCCAAGCGTCGATCGGTGGTCTGCTGCATCGATCAATGCCTGCTCCTGGGAGGCCACGAGGATTGCGGCGCCGTTCGCGCGAAGTCGCAGCAGCAGCGCAATCAGCTCGTCCGCGCCCGCCCGATCCAGATTCGCGGTCGGCTCGTCGAGCACGAGGATCGGTGGCTCGAGCAACAGCGAACGTACCACCGCCACCCGCGCCCGCTCGCCCGCTGTGAGCTCGGCCGGCCGAAGCGCGGCGAGCTCCGCGACACCGTACTCGTCGAGGAGATCGAGCGCCCGGGGGCCGAGCGCGGCGGCAGCGCGCCGGGGAACAGCGGGCAGGAGCACGTTTTCGAGCACGCTGAGCTCGTCGATCAGCGCGGCCTGCTGGTCGACGTAACCGACCAGCCCACCGCGCCTGCTGCTCACCGCGTCGTCGCTCAGGGTGCCGAGCTCTTCTCCGTTCCAGATCACGCTGCCTGCCGTCGGGCGCAGGAGTCCCGTCGCGACGCGCAGCACGCTCGTCTTGCCCGTTCCGCGCCCGCCGGTCACGCAGTGCATGCGACCGGCCCGCAGCCCGATGTCGAGGCGGTCGGCGATGACGCTCACGCGATCCGCTCGACCGGTGAAGGCGATCGCGACATCTCTCAGCTCAAGCAGCATCGCCATCGGTGGGCACGGCCTTTCTCATGAGGCGGGATGCGCCGCGCCATGTGGGCAGCGGCACGAGGATCAGCACGGCGACGACGATGCCGGCGGCCAGGGCCGAGCTCACGATGGCGTTCTCGGATGTGACGCCGAGCGCCCCGAGCGCAAACCAGAGCAGATAACTGCCGAGCAGCACGCTGGCGAGGGTCACCGCGAGCGATGCTGCGAGCGTCGCCCGCCGCTGATCCTCGTTCGGCCAACCGGTCGCCGCCAGCACGGCCCGCAGGCGGCGTCCGTCCTGAGCGGACTGCCCACGTGAGCGCACCACGAGCGCGCCGGCGACACCCGCTCCGCAGAGCGCCAAGAGCAGTTGCGGCACCGCGGCCAGGACCTGGCCACCCACCGGCGCCTGCGCGCCCTGGCCCGAGATCTCGGCTATCGCCAGGGCGAAGGCGGCGACCGTCGCCATGGCGGTGAGCACGGCGAGGGCCATCGGGAGCGCGGCGACCGGCCTCCGCCAGGCCCGCTGGAGGCCCCAGGAGACCGTAGAAATCGGCAGCCTGCGCTGCGCGCGTGTGGCGGATGCCGCGCCTGCCGCGCCCCGACCGCTTGGGTCGTTGCTGTGCGTTGCGCCGCCGACGATCCGCGCCTCCGGCCGGTACTCCACCGCGTATGACCGCTCCATCGCTTCTGCGCTGATGACACGCACCCCGCTCGGCCGCGTCGCGCGCACGGTGGCGATCACGCAGATGAGCGCGGCGCCGATGAACCCCGCCGCGACGATCGGTAGGGCAACGGCAGGTTCCGGCGCGGCGACGAGCGCGATCCCGGCGACGCCCAGGAGGAGGAGCAGCCCGACCAGTTGCTCGCCGGCGAACCAGCGAGCGATGCGGGGCCGGTTCCAGCCCAGCCCCCGCAGTGTGGCTGCATCGCGCCGTCGGGCGGGAGTCGCCCCGAACTCGGTGAGTGCGAGAAGCCCGAGAACCGCCAGCAGCACGGTGTTCAGCAACAGCATCGTGCCCGTTCCGACCGCGGTGGAGAGCGCAGCAGCGGGCCCGAGCACGGTCCAGCGCTGCTCTACGACGCCGAGCTCGCCGACGCGCTGCTCCCCCGCGGCATCCGTGGTGCCGAAGGCGTAACCGTCGACGCTCACCTTCACGGACTCGCCGTGGCTGCCGGCGACGATGGTGGCGGTGTAGCCGAGCTCCTCGATGTCGCGGGCGGCGGCCGCGACGGCGGCAATCCCGGCGCCGTCGTAGCGCTCGGCGCCGGCCACGCGTACCCGGACCGCTTCGACGATCGTGTCGTCCTGCCAGCCTGCCCTGCGGATGTCGCCGATGATGCTGGTCTGGGCGCCGAGCAAACCGAACCCGCTGAGCGTCGGGGTGATCGGCGTCGGAGCGACGGGCTCGCCGTCGGCGTCCTCGACGAGTACGGCGTCGACCGGCTCATATGCACCGAGCGGAATGCCATCGGCGACGGCGGCGATGGCATTCAGCTCGTCCGCGCTGAAGCTTCCAACGGACGCACCGGTCTCGAACTCCTCACCGAGAGGGGGCCGCTCGGCAGCGCGCGGCTCGCTGTATGCGGACTCGGCCCCTGGCACACTCGGATCTGCGCGGGTCGAGAGGCCGGAGCTCCCGCCACTCGGCACGGCGATCGTTCGGAACCCCACTCCGTCGAGCTGCGCCGTGTAGGCGCCATCCGCGCCACGCCGGACGGCATTCGGCTGGCTCGCGTCGACGAGCACCGCGCCTCCGAATCCGATGTATCCCGCATAGGATTCCCCGCCGTCGCTGGAGGGTAGGGCGCCGGTGCCCGGCCACCACACAGGGACGGCCGCGTAGGAGGACGCATCGAGCAGTTCCGGGATGTCCTGCACGACGGTGCCGGCCGGTGTGCCAGCCGAGTCGTTCAGGAGCGGTGTCGAGAATGCCGGCATCTCGCCGTAGCTATCGGTGCCCGGCAGCGCCATCGGGCCGAAGGACTCGACGCTCAGCTCCGCGCGGAGCGGGGCGGGAGTCGGCTCCTCGGCGACGAGAACGGGATACATCTCCTGCGCTTCGCCGAAGTAGTCAGCGAGCCGTGCCGGCTCGCCGCGCTCCGTTTTGACACGGAGATACTCCTGGTAGGCGGGGCCCTGCTCCATCTTCAGACGAAATGCGGCTTCACTCTCGGCCGCCTCCGCCAGTGCTTTGGCGATCGAACCGGTGTTCGCGCTCCCCCAGGCACCGAGCTCCTCTGTCGAACGCCCTCGCGCACCGCCCAGCTCCACGAGCGGGTTGAGGAAAGACCCGGCGTCGCCGAGAAGTGCTTGTTCGGCCACCGGGTCGATGAGCGTCATCCGCTGATCGAGGGCGAAAGCCAGGGGCAGAGACACCGTCACGACACTGCCGTCGCTCTGCCCGCTCGACAAGTCCCCTCCGCTGCCCAGAACCCACGCAGCGGTGCGGTTCGGCTCGAATCCCCATTCGAACAGCGAGCAGTCGATGGTGACGTCACCGATGTTGCACATCGCGCCCGACTCAGGGCCGCTCCCGGGGGCGGCGACGTCCAGCGGGGCGTTCGACTGGTCGAGCGCCACCATGTAGCGCTCCTCGCTGAGCAGCCGCTCGCCCAGCCCGTCGTCGCTCAAGAGGCGCAGCGTCGCCCGGTAGCTCTCGCCCGACGGCGTCAACTGCGCGGGATCGACGGCCGCGGCCAGCTGCATCCGCCAGCCCTGTTGGACCGGGAGCAGGAGCTGGGCGATCGGCGCTGCCACCTCCACATCGGCCAGCGCGCGCAGCGCCTGCACATCGGCCATCTTCATGGCCGTGCCGGAGCCGCCGAGAGCGTTCGGTGGCAGCACCGTCGGCCGGGTCGCCCCGGCATCCGCCGCGGTCACCAGGATGTCGTAGAGAGGGCGTGCCGAGGCGTCGACGCTGTGGCGCAGCACTGCTGCTGCGCCGCCCTGCACGAGGCAGGCGGCCAGCAGCGTCAGCGCCAACAACCCCACGGCGGCCACCCGCGCTGGTGCACGCAGGAACCGCCGGAGGGCCGAGGGCACTAGACCTTCAGATACCGGGAAATCGCGAAGTTGGCGGAGAAGGCGGCGAGCACCGCGCCGACGACGAGCAGGATCGGCACGACGATGAGTGCATCCTTCACGTCGACGAAGTTGGTGAATTGCAATGTGTCGCCGAGATAGCCCTGCACGAAGAATTGCACGATCGCCACGACCGCTCCGCCGGCCAGCAGGGATCCGAGCAGGGCGGCGAACACGCCCTCAAGCACGAACGGCGTTTGAATGAACCTGTTCGAGGCGCCAACCAGTCGCATGATGCCGATCTCCCTGCGCCGTGAGAAGGCGGAGAGGCGGATCGTCGTCGCGATCAGGAGCACGGCGGCGATCAGCATGAGCGCCGCAATGCCGATCGCGGTGTAACTGGCCGCGTTCAGAACCGAGAATATCTGGTCGAGATAGCGTCGTTGGTCTGTCACCGTCTCGACTCCGGGCATGGAGCCCAGGCTCTCGGAGAGCACCGCCGCGTTGGACGGGTCGATCAGGTTCACCCAGAAGGTCTGGTTGAGCTGGTCGGCGGTGACATACTCGGTCACCGGGTTGCCCTCGAACTGCTTCTGGAAGTTCGTGAACGCCTCTTCGTGCGACTCGAAGTAGAACTTGTCGATGAATGGGGCGAGCACATCGGAGTTCAGCTGCGCCTCGACGGCGTCGATCTGTTCCTGCGTGGCCTCGCCGCCGGCGCACGACTCACCGGGCGAGATGCCGGTGCAGAGGTAGATGGCGACCTGGGCCTTGTCGTACCAGACGCTCTTCATCTGCATGATCTGCATCTGCATGAGCACGGCAACGCCGACGAATGTCAGCGAGATGAAGGTGACGAGAACGACGGAGACGACCATCGAGGCGTTGCGGCGGAGGCCATTGGCCGCCTCGCCGAGCACGAGACCGATTCTCATTTGCTCGGCCCCACTTCCTGCTCGCCCGTAGCGTTCGGGGTGTCGCCTGCGGCGCGCAGGCCGAGCTTCTCGGCGAGTCCCAACTGTTCGGGAACGTCGTGCTTGGTGACCGGCAGCAGCGGGCGGATCATGTTTCCCGTCTTCGGGGCCGGGTCGGGCGCCGGCGGGGCAATCGGGGCGGCCTGGGCCGCGGCGGTGACGGCGGCCGCGGCATCCGTCACCTCATCGCTGAACTCCGGCTCGACGTAGAGGGGCTGGGCCATCGTCGCCGTCGGAACGGGGACAACCGGCGTCGCAGGTGCCGCCGGGGTGACCGAGGTGGTCTGGGCGACTGGCACGGTGTGTGCGGCCTGCGCGGCAGGGGCGACGGCGAGGATCGGCACGGCGCTCGTGGCGTAGCCGCCGTGGCGCTCGTCGCGGACGATCGTGCCTGCGCTCAGCTCGAGCACACGGCGCTGCATCTGGTCGACGATTCCGGCCTCGTGCGTCGCCATCATCACGGTTGTGCCGCCGGCGTTGATGCGCTCGAGCAGCGTCATGATGCCGGCGCTCGTGGTCGGATCGAGGTTACCCGTCGGCTCATCGGCGAGGAGGATCTGCGGTTTGTTCACGATGGCGCGGGCGATGGCGACGCGCTGCTGCTCACCACCGGAGAGCTCGTGCGGAAGACGCTGCGCCTTGCCGTCGAGGCCGACCATCTTGAGGGTGTCAGGCACCGCTTCCTGGATGTAGCCGCGCGACTTGCCGATCACCTGGAGGGTGAAGGCGACGTTGTCGTAGACGGTCTTGTTCGGCAGCAGCCGGAAGTCCTGGAACACGACACCGAGGTTGCGGCGGAAGTAGGGGATCTTGCGGTTCGAGATGGAGCCGAGGTCTTGGCCCAGCACATGAATGCTGCCTGTGCTCGGCTTCTCTTCCTTCAGAACGAGCCGCAGGCAGCTCGATTTGCCCGAGCCTGAAGCCCCGACGAGAAAGACGAATTCACCCCGGAGAATCTCAAGGTCGATCGCGTTAAGCGCAGGCCTCGAAGTTCCCGGGTATTGCTTGGTGACGTGGTCGAAGCGAATCATGGCTCTCCGAGCTTAGGCAGCGGTCGGGCGAAAAGGTGCAGCGACGCGCCTAGTGGGCGCCCTTGCGCCAGCGGATGCCGGCCGAGATGAAGCCGTCGAGGTCGCCGTCGAAGACGTTGCTCGGGTTGTTGACCTCGAAGTCCGTGCGGAGGTCCTTGACCATCTGGTACGGCGCGAGCACGTAGCTGCGCATCTGGTCGCCCCAGCTCGCCGTGATGTTGCCGGCGAACTCCTTCTTGGTGGCCGCCTCCTGCTCGCGCTGCAACAGCATCAGGCGGGACTGCAACACGCGGAGAGCCGCCGCACGGTTCTGGATCTGGCTCTTCTCGTTCTGGCAGCTCACCACGATTCCCGTGGGGAGGTGGGTGATGCGCACGGCGGAGTCCGTCGTGTTGACCGACTGGCCGCCGGGTCCGCTGGAGCGGAAGACGTCGATGCGGATGTCGCTTTCCGGAACGTCGACCGATTCGGCCTGCTCGATCAGCGGCACCACCTCGACGGCGGCGAAGCTGGTCTGGCGCTTGCCTGCAGCGCCGAACGGCGACATTCGCACGAGGCGGTGAGTCCCGGCCTCGACGCTGAGCGTTCCGAAGGCGTACGGGGCGTCGATCTCGAAGGTGGTCGACTTGATGCCGGCCTCTTCTGCGTAGCTCGTGTCGAGCACGCGCGTCGGGTACTTGTGCTTCTCGGCCCAGCGCAGGTACATGCGCATGAGCATCTCGGCGAAGTCGGCGGCATCGACGCCACCGGCGCCGGCGCGAATCGTGACGACGGCCGGGTTCGGGTCGAACTCTCCGTCGAGCAGGGTCTGCACCTCGAGCTCGCCCATGAGCTTCTGCAGTCCGGCCAGTTCGGTGCGCGCCTCCTGGGCACTGTCTTCGTCACCGGCCTCGTTGGCGAGCTCGACGAGCACCTCGAGGTCGTCGAGACGACTCGTGATGCTGGCGATCTTGGCGAGCTCCGACTGGCGGTGGCTGAGCGCGCTCGTGACCTTCTGCGCGTTGTCCGTGTCATCCCAGAGGTCTGGGGCACCAGCGGCCTCACTCAACCGGGCGATGTCGGCCGTGATGGCATCGACGTCGAGCACGGCGCGGATGTCGCCGAAGGTGGACCGCAGTGCGGCAATCTGGTCGGAAAGATCGAGCTCAATCATGTCGGCACCAGCCTACTGGCGATGTCGGTCGTGACCTACCCGAGCCACACGGCCGGCGGAGCGGAGCGCATGTCCGATCCGGCCCACCGTGCTGGCGTACGATCGAATCGATGTCTGTCGCAGAGCGCCCCTTCTCGTTGCGCCCCATCGCACTCGCCGTCTTCCTGCCGACCCTGCTGTTCTCGATCGGCGAGGGCGCCATCATCCCGCTGATCCCGCTGGTCGCCCACGACCTCGGTGCGTCGCTCGCGACCGCCGGCCTGCTCGGCGCTCTCGTGATGCTCGGAACCGTCGTCGGCGACATCCCGAGCGGTGTCATCGTCAGCCGTATCGGCGAACGCAACGCAATGATCTGGGCCTCGCTGCTCTCGGTCATCGCCGTGTTGATCTGCGTCGCGGCGCCGAACGAGTGGGTGCTCGGCGTCGGGATCTTCATCGTCGGTCTCGCGACCGCCGTCTTCGCCCTCGCCAGGCACGCCTTCCTGACCAGCTACGTCCCGCTCGCCTACCGCGCGCGGGCGCTCTCCACGCTCGGCGGCGTCTTCCGCGCCGGCTTCTTCGTCGGGCCGTTCCTCTCGGCGGCGGTGATCCAGCTGACCGGAGGCACCCAGGCCGTCTTCTGGATCTTCATCGTGTGCTGCCTGGCTGCCGCAGCCGTTCTGCTGGTGCTGGCCGATCCGGCGAAAACCCTCGGTCCGGCCCAGCACCGGGCCGACAGCACGCGGAACGAGGGAGAGGAAGAGGCGGAGCGGGAGACCAGCGGCCTGTTCAGAACCCTGTGGCAGTACCGGGGCGTGCTCATCCGGCTCGGTACGGGCGTCGGCCTGATCGGCGCCATGCGGGCGGCCCGCATCGTCATCATGCCGCTCTGGGCCGTGAGTATCGGCCTTGGCACGACGGACACCGCGGTGATCGTCGGCATCGCCGGCGCGGTTGACTTCGCCCTGTTCTACGTGAGTGGCCAGATCATGGACCGGCACGGGCGCCTGTGGAGCGCGCTGCCATCAATGCTCGGCCTCGGCTCTGGGCTGCTGATCCTGTCATTCACCCACGATCTGCCGACGAATGTGCAGTGGTTCATCGGCGTCGCGATGCTCCTCTCCGTCGCGAACGGGATCGGCAGCGGCATCATGATGACGCTCGGCGCCGACCTCGCACCGCACGACGACCCGGCTCCGTTCCTCGGCGCCTGGCGCTTCGCAGGCGACCTGGGCGCTGCGACCGCGCCGCTCGTGATCGCCGCCATCACAGCACTGGCGTCACTCGCGTTGGCCAGCGGGGTGGCGGGCATCGCTGGGCTCATCGGCGCCGGCATCCTCGCCCGCTACATCCCCCGCTACGTGCCGCGCCCGCCGAAGCCCGCTGCCAGCACGGCGGGCGGCACAGCGCGCTAGCGCAGCACCGAGCGCGCGGTCGCGGTCACCTCGATGCGGATGCCGGCCGGCACGAACATCGTGAGCACCGGCGGCCGCCACCAGGCGCTCAGCGTCACCTCGGCCGAGACGCCATCCGGGGTGCCGGCACTCTCGACCACGAGTTCTTCCAGCGTGCCGCGCGGCACGGCCGCGAGGTGCTCCAGCACCGCCTGGTGAACCGCGGCATCCTCAAGGGCGACGGTGAAGCCCTCCCCCGCCGTGCTCACCGCCGAGAGTTCGAACGCCTCGGCCCCGGCGAGCGCTGCTCCATCCGCGATGCCGAAGAGCCGCTTCCGATCGAGCGACAGGGAGGTCGCGGCGACGACGAGAAGGATTAGCAGCAGCGCGAATGCCCCATAGAAGATGGTGAGAACGAGGCTCGATCCCCGGTCGTCGCCGAGACGTGTGAGCCTCACGTGCTCCCACTGCCGCTGCCGCCGCATCAGCCGCCGCCCCAGAACTTCGAGACCCGCTGCGTGGAAGCGGCCGTCATCGGCACGCTCGCCCTGTTCTGCAGCTCGAGCACATCGGGAACGAATGGCAGGCTGACCGAGATGCGCACATGCACGGTGACAGTCTCGCCGCGCACGAGGCAGGCACCCCCGGCCGAACAGTCGACGACCAGCTCACTCTCATCCTGCGTCAGGCCGTAGTCGTCGAGGGTGACGGCGAGGGCCCTGGCCGCCGCACTCTGCCCCGCTGCGTCGCTCTCGGCCAACACGAAGGCGCGTGCCGCCTGCCTGGCCGCGCCCTCCGCGGCCAAAGCGCCCGCCTGCAGAGCCGACATGACGAGAACGAGGTAGACGAGGGGAACGAGCAGGATCATGCCGACGGTCAGAAACTCGAGCGAGGCCGACCCCTGCTCGCTCCGAAAGTTCCTCCGGAAGCTATTCGGGAAGCTCAAGCGCCGCATGCCCGGTCACCTCCAGCGCCGATTCGATTCCGAGCAGGCCGATCAGTGGAAGCGGGGCGACGACGCGCACCTCCGTGCTCTGCAGGCCGGTGACGTCGGCGTAGCCCGCGGTGATCTGCTCGGCGTAGGCGGGCCCCAGCCCCATCGTGATGAGCTGCCGAGTGCGTTCGGCACCATCCTGCAGCGTCGCCCCGGCCAGAGCCGCGGTGCGCGCGCCCTCGGCCGCGGCATCCTGAATCGTGTTGCGGATATGCAGGGCGAGGGCCAGCTGAACGACGGCGAGGCACAGCAGCGTGAGCAGCGCGCCGACCAGGGTGAACTCGGCGACGGCGCTGCCGCGCTCGCTCCCGACGTCGAGTCTGCGCAGCCTACCGCGTCGCATAGCGGGGCGCCGGAATCAGAACTCGGTGACGCGCTGGATCGCTTGCTCGAACACTCCGGCGAGCGCCGGACCCGCGAGACCCCAGATCAACACGACGAGGCCCGCCGTCATCAGCGAGATCAGCACCCAGCCGGGGACGTCGCCGCGGTCCTCCTCTGTGAGTCGTGACATGGTGATTCCTTCCTGTTCTGGTTCGTCAGAACCCGGCCTGCAATACGAAGATTCCCGGGAAAATCGCGAAGATGATGGTCAATGGCAGGATCAGGAAGACCAGCGGTACGAGCATCAACACTTCCTTCTTGCCACCGCTCTCGAGCAGTTCTCGCTTCGCTGATCCCCTGGCGTCGCTGGCCTGCGCCTGCAGCACCTCGACGAGCGGCGTGCCCCGCTCAAGCACCGCGATCATCTGATCGACGCAGCGGGAGAGCGCGGGGATGCGGAGCTCATCGGCGAGCTCGTGCAGGGCCGCCGCGAGCGGGACACCGACGTTCACCCGCGCCACGACGACGCCCAGCTCGGCCGCAAGCTCGCCGGAGCTCGTGCGTGCGATGCGGCGCAGCCCGTCGAACAACCCCTCGCCGGCAGACAGACTCAGCGTCAGGAACTCCAACACGAGCGGCAGCTCGCCCTCGATGCGGCGCAGCCGCGACCGTGCCCGCCGCCGCAGCGTCCACTCCCGCAGCGCTCCCCCGGCGAGCGCCGCCGTCGGCGGCAGGACGAGTTGCACGAGCGGCGTCATACTCCCCGCCAGAGAACCCGCGATCGTCAACGCGAGGCCGAGGACGAGCCCGAACACCGCCCAGAGCAGTTGCTCGGTGCGGTACTGGATGACGCCACGCGTCGATCCGGCCTGCCGCAGCCGTCGCGACAGGGCATCCGAGCCGCCGAGTACGTCGGCGAGTGCTGTGGCCGCGCGGCCAAGGGTCGGCGCGAACAGCGAGCCGATCACGGGCAGCGGGTCGACCGTGTGGCGCAGGGCCCGCTCCCTCGCTTCCTCGGAGACATCGCCGAGGTACGGTGCGATCCGGTCGATCAGTCGGGCGCGCCGCAACCGTGGGGTGAGCGCGGCGAGCGACCACAGCCCGAGGCCGAGGGTGCTGCCGAGCACGATCGCCCAACCGAGCTGCGCGCTCATCGGAACCACCGCTGTTCCTCGGGCAGACGCCCGACGCGCAGCATGATCCGATAGGCAAGAATCGAGACCAGCAGACCGCCGAGAATCACCACGGACCCGGCCGGGGTGTCGTATGCAGCCGCCGCCTCCGGGCGGGAGGCGAGGAGCAGCAGGACGAGCCACGGTGCGGCGACTCCCAGCCGAGCGGCGTTGACGACCCAGCCCTGGCGCGCCCGCAGCTCGGCACGGACCGCCGCGTCTTCGCGCAGATAGCTGGCGAGGCTGCGCAGCACCGTCGTCAGCTCGGTTCCACCGACCTCCCGCGCCATGCGCAAGGTCTCCAGGATCCTGTCGGCGATGGGGTCGCCGAGCGCGTCCTTCAGCCGCCCGATGCACGCCCCGAAATTGGCGGTGACCCGGTAGTCGCGCTCGAATTCCGCGAACGGCGCGCGGGCGCTCGCCGGCCCTGCGCTGGCGATGCTGCTCACTGCGTCCGGCAGGGCCAGCCCAGAGCGCACGGCCGAGATCAGATGGTCGACGACCTCGGGCCAGATCTCCCGGTTCGCGCTGCGCCTGGCCGCCGCTCGCCAGCGCACGATGAGGAGCGGGGCGGCGAGCCCGGCGAGCCCCACCACGAGCGCGAGCGCCGTGATGCCGAGCAGGGCCTGGGCCAGGCCGGCAGAGATCAGGGCGAGCGTGACCGAGATCACGGCGAAGCCGAGCGGCGTGACACGGCGGATGCCGGCCCGGCTGAGCGTGCGCGCGAGGGCATGCCGGATGCCGCCTGGCACGGCATCCGGCGCAGGGGCCACCCGCTCCCGTCCCGCCGGCCAGAACAGCGGCGACAGTGCCAGCAACAGCCCGGCGCCGAGCAGGGCACCCAGCAGCACGGGGACGAGCGCGCTCATGGTGGGTTCCCCGCGCCGAGGATGAGCATGGGGTCGAGCCCGGCTGCGTCGAATTTCTCCATCTTGTGTGGCGCGCTGCCGAGGGCGACCAGAGTCCCGTCCCGCCGGACCATGAGCGTCTCGGCCTCCACCTGTTCGTCGACCACCCGACCCGTCACCGCGAGGATCTCGCCCACGCTCCTCGCTCCGTGGCGGTCCAGCTCGCAGTGCACGACGATGTCGATGCAGCCGGCCACGGTCGGCAGCACGAATGCCGAGTCGATGTTCCGCCCGGCAAGCAGCGGCAGCGTGCTCAGCTTGACCAGTGCATCCCGTGCGGAATTCGAGTGGATGGAGCACGCGCCGGGAATCCCACTGTTCAGCGCGATGAGGAGGTCGAGGCTCTCCGCCTCGCGTACCTCGCCGACCACGAGCCGGTCCGGTCGCATGCGCAGGGATTCCTTGATCAGCCGGCGGAGCGTGATCTCGCCTGTGCCCTCCAGGCTCGGCTGCCTGCACTGCATCGCAACGACGTCTCTGGCCCGCAGGTCCAACTCGAAGGTCTCTTCCACCGTCACGATGCGCTCGCGGATGCGCGCTGCAGAGAGCAGCGCGTTGAGCATCGTCGTCTTGCCTGCCTGCGTGGCGCCGGAGACGAGGATGTTCTGCCCGGCCAGCACGCACATGCGAAGGAACTCCGCCGCCTGCCGGCTGAGCGAGTCGGCGGCGACGAGCTGGTTCAGCTCGCGGATGCGGCGGCTGAACTTGCGGATGTTCACCGACCAGAAGCGGGCGGTGACATCGGGGATGACGACGTGGAGCCGTGATCCGTCCGGCAGCGAGGCGTCGACGAACGGCGAACTGAGATCGACGCGTCGGCCGGAGCTCTGCAGCATCCGCTCCACCAACTCCCGCACCTCCCGCTCGCTGAGCACCGTCGTCGTGAGTTCGGCCACGCCGGCCCGCGCGACGAACACCCGCGTCGGAGAGTTGATCCACACCTCCTCGATGCTCGGATCGTCCAGGTAGGGCTGCAGCCGCCCGAAGCCGGTGAGCGACGCGACGGCCTCCCGCGCCGCCTGTTCCTCGTCGTGGATCAGAGGCAGCGAGTTGCCGAGCGCGCGTTCGCTGTAGCGCTGCAGCTCGGCGCGCACATAGCTCTCGGCAAGCGCGGCGTCAGAGGAGAGGTCGACGCTGTCCGCACGCACCCGCACCCGGACCTGCTCGGTGATCATGCGCACGGCGTCGCTCATGCCGACCATGATGCGCCTTTTCGGCATGCAGCCTCGAAAGTTATCCACAGGCCGGTATCCGCTTCAGGCCGCGGATGCCGCTCGCGCCCGAATCGCGCACCCGAACAAATCATGGGCATCCGGCGCTTTTCAGGCTAGATTCCATTCACAACGCTTGAAGCTTCGAGAGAGGCACGTCATGGCTCCATCGGATACACCAACGGCCACGTTCAACGGCAAGCTCGCTTTGCTTCTGGCGATGGCGATGTTCGTCCTGGTCGTCGACACCTCGATCATGAACGTCTCGATCTCGGCCGTGGTGCGCGACATCGGCACCACCGTGAGCGGGGTCCAGTCGGCGATCGCGCTCGAGGCCCTCGTCTCAGCCGCCTTCATCCTGATCGGGAGCAAGGTCGGCGATCTGATCGGGCGCAAACGCGCGTATGTGATCGGCCTACTCTGCTACGCCACCGGCGCCATCGCGATGACCCTGGCCCAGAGCCTGCTTCCGATCATCATCTTCTGGGCCGTGATCGGCGGGCTCGGCGCCTCGCTGCTGCTGCCGGCCATGCAATCCCTCATTCACGGCAACTTCCACGGTGCTGAGCAGAAGCGGGTGTACGCCCTCGTCGGAGCGTCGGCGGCGATCGCCGCGGCCGTCGGGCCGCTGCTCGGCGGGCTCATCACGACCCTCCTCTCGTGGCGCGTGGCCTTCGCGCTCGAAGCGGTCGTGATCGCGGTCGTGCTGCTCGGCATCAAGCTCGTGCACGACGTGCCGTACACCGGGTCGCGACAGGTCGACGTCGTCGGATCGCTGCTCTCGGTCGTGGGCATGGGCGGCATCGTCATCGGCATCCTCGTCTGGCAGGAAGGCGGAGAGGCCGTCGGGGCGCTGATCGCCGTCGGTGTCTTCGGCCTCGGCGGGCTCGCGTACTGGTTGGTGCGGCGCAAGCGGCACGACAAGGCGGTGCTGCTCGACCCCGCCCTGTTCCGCTCGAAGCCGTTCCGCCTCGGCGTCAGCCAGCAACTGCTGCAACAGATCGCGCTCGGCGGCACGATGATCGTGCTGCCGATCTACCTCCAGATGGTGCTCGGCTACAACGCACTCCAGGCCGGACTCTCGATCGCACCGCTGTCCCTCAGTATGTTCGCCATCGCCATGCTCGCCGGCAAACGCTCGGGCGGTCGCCGGCCCGCCACGCTGATCATGTGGGGATTCCTGCTGCTGCTGCTTGGGCTCGTCATCCTCATCCCGATCGTTCCCCGGGCGGATTCCGGCTGGTGGCTCCTCGTCCCGCTGCTCATCGCCGGCTGCGGGCTCGGCCTGCTGGTCTCGCAGCTGAACAACTACACGCTGTCGCCGATCTCGGATGAGCGGGTGAGCGAGGCGGCCGGAGTCAACTCCGCCGCCGGCTCCTTCGGGCTCTCGTTCGGCCTCGCGTTCGCCGGCGCGATCATGCTCGCGGCGCTCTCGCTGATCTTCACGAGCATGGTCATGTCCAGCACGGTCCTGCCGGCGGACGAGAAGGAGCAGGTCGCCGCCGTGCTCGAAGAGGACGCGCAGATCATGAGCAACGTCGAACTCGAAGAGCTCCTGGTCGGCCAGCCGGCCGACATCCAGGACGAGATCATCCGCATCAACACCGACGCGAGGCCCATCGCGCTTCAGCTCGCGCTGCTCATCCCCATCTTCGCCGCGCTCCTTGGTCTGCTGAACACCCTCAGGATGCGGCGAGTGCCCGACCCACCGATTGCAACGCAGAGCGAGGGACTGGTGCTGTAGCGGGTCGGATGCCGGCGCGAGCCGACGGCGCTGTCAGCCCGGCCCGCTCTGTCCGCCTAAACTGGGGAGGCACTCGCGGGAGTGGTGAAATTGGCAGACACGCAGGATTTAGGTTCCTGTGCTTTCGAGCGTGAGGGTTCAAGTCCCTTCTCCCGCACTCTGCTGGCCATCATCCGGCCACCGCTCAGTAACCGGTTGAGTCGGTCTTCCCGGCGCACGCGGTCTTCAGCTTGTCGGCCGCCTCTTGGATGCCGGCCTGCTGCTCGGCGATCGCGTCACCGTCGATAGCGCCATCGGCGTCCGTCGGGAGCGTTTCTACGGCCGCCGATACTTCGGCGATCTTCTCATCGACCCTCGCGAGCGCGTCCGCGACATCCGGGTTATCGGCCTTCTCCTCCAGTGCAACGACACGTGCGCTGTAGTCATCGAGCTTGGCCTGAATCTCGCTCGGTGTGCCGGCAGCGGCGAGCGTGTTCTGCGCGCCGTTGGAGATGTCGCGCACCTCAGACTGCAGCGTCGCGCACGAGTCAGCTGCGGTCGTCGGGCTGGCTCCTCCGCCCGAGGCGCAGCCGGTGAGCAGGAGCGCGCCGGCAAGAACGAGCACGGCAGTTGTCTTGGTTCCTCGCATGGTGGAATCCCCGATCGTCTGCCCCGCGTGCCGGGGCACCATTCCACTGTGCACGCAACCGCCTGTGCACGCAACCGCCGCGTATGCAAACGCCGAATTTCCCTCACTCCAGATCGGCTGTCATCCGCCGAAATCGCCCGTGCTGGCCCATTCCGGGATTGTGGACTCATGTCAGCAATCTCTACGCCGTGGCCGTATTATGTAGGTATGCCTAAGCTAATCTCCGCCGAGCAGCACGCCTCTGACAGCACCACCGCAGAGGACTCACTCTCCCTGGGAGCACGGCTCCGCACAGAGACGCACGAGCAGCACCGCTCGACCGAGTCCCGCCCGTTCATTGTGGCGTTGATGAAGGGCGAACTGTCCCTCGAGGACTACACGCGCTACCTGGCGCAGATGGCCTGGGTGTACGAGGCGCTGGAGTCGCGCACACCGCGCGAGACGGATTTCGCGATCTACGACGCGCGTCTGGACCGGCTCGCCGAGATCGAGAAGGACCTGGTCGCGCTCGGTGCGGCCGACTGGCGCACGAGCCACCCGGCGCTCGCCTCGACCGAGCGCTACACCGCGCGTCTGCGCGAGCTCGTCGCCACCAACGACCCCCGCTTCGTCGCACACCACTACACCCGCTACCTCGGCGACCTCTCCGGTGGTCAGGCAATTTCGCGCCTCGTCGCGCGCCACTACGCGGCCACCGACGAGCAGCTCGCGTTCTACCGTTTCGACGGCATCGACAACCACGTGCAGTTCAAGCGCGCCTACCGCGAGCAGCTCGACGCGCTGCCGCTCAGCGACGAGCAGAGCGCGGCGGTCGTCGCCGAGGCGCTCGCGGCCTTTGAGTTCAACGGTGCGCTCTTCGACGAGCTGCAGCAGCACGCAACTGCAGCAGCCTGATCATGCTGAGAACGGCCGGCGTCGGCATGAGCGTCAGCGATGAACTCGCCGGCATGCTCGGCGATGTCGGCGTTGTGCTGTTCTACCTGATCGTCTGGGGCCTCGTCTTCGCCGGCACCGCACTCTTCGTCGGCGTCTTCGTGCCCTTCGTCACCGGCGATTCGCTGCTCTTCGCATCGGGCCTGATCGCGGCCAGCGCCTCGGGCATCGACATCTGGATCCTCGCCATCGGCACCGGAATCGCCGCGTTCCTCGGCGACCAGGTCGGCTTCCTGATCGGACGCCGCTACGGCAGGCCCTACCTCGACAAACGTGGAGGGGCCCGCACCCAAACTGCCATCGCCAAGACCGAATGGTTCTACAACACCTTCGGCTGGTGGTCGGTCGTCATCGCCCGCTTCGTACCGTGGGGTCGCGTGTTTGTGCCCGTCATCGCCGGATTCGGCAAGATGGCGTACATGCGCTTCATCACGGCCAACCTCGTCGGCGCCCTCGCGTGGGGCGTCGGAATCACGGTGATCGGCTACTTCGCCGCGTCGATCCCCGGGGTGAAGGCCGGCTCGTACGTGATCGCCGGCATCGTGATCACCGCATCGATCATCGCCGGCATCCGAGCGTGGCGTGCCGACAAGGCCGAGCGCGCGGACGAGACATTGCGCGCGTCGGTGGCGGGAACAAATACATCCGAGGGATGATCTTCCCCTCACGCCCGGTAATCTCCCCCTCCCGAAAGTTAGACTGCCTCTCGTGATTCATACTTCCCTCATTCCCTGGCTCGACCCCGAGGTCATCATTTCCTCCGCCGGCCCATGGGCTCTGTTGGTGGTGTGCGCCATCGTCTTCGCCGAGACGGGCCTGCTCGTCGGGTTCCTGCTGCCGGGCGACACGCTGCTCGTGATCTCCGGGCTGCTCACCCACACGCTCTTCGTCTTCGGTGTGGACATCTGGTGGGTCTGCCTCGCGATCGGCTTCGCCGCATTCCTCGGTGGTGAGGTCGGCTATCTGATCGGGCACAAACTCGGCCCGAAGGTGTTCGAGCGCAAGGAGTCCGGACTGTTCAGCGTCGAGAATGTGCGCCGCACCAACGCGTTCTTCGACCGCTTCGGCGCTCTGGCCATCATCCTGGCCCGCTTCGTTCCGATCGTGCGCACCTTCGCCCCCGTCGCCGCGGGCGTCGGCCACATGAACTACAAGAAGTACACGCTGTTCAACCTGATCGGCGCGCTCATCTGGGGTGCAGGCCTGACCTACTTCGGCTACCTGCTCGGCTACATCCCCCCGATCGCGAACTTTGTGCAGGAGTACATCGACATCATCCTGCTCGGTGCCGTGACGATCACGCTGATCCCGACGGTCTGGCACTACATCAGCTCTGTGCGGAAGGCCAAGCGCTCGACGGCGGCCGGCCCCGACCACGTGACGGATGCCGAGGAGGCAGCCGCCCTCGCCCTCGACCCGGACGTTTTCGACAGCCCGCACGAGAAGTAACGCCGCTCCATCGCCCGTCAGGCGTGCGAGTGCTCCTCATGCTCGGCGTGCTCCGCCGGCTCGAGCTGGAACGTGGAGTGCGCGACGTCGAAGTGCTCTTCGAGGCACTCGCTGAGCTCGTCGAGCAGGCAGCCGCCGGCATCCCCACGGAGCACCTCCGGCTCGACGACGACGTGGGCGCTGAAAACGTGAGCACCGGTCGTGATCGCCCAGACGTGCACATCGTGCACGTCGACGACGCCCGTGGTGGCGAGGATGTGAGCCCGGATCTCGGCGACGCTCGTGTCCGCCGGCACCGCCTGGCTGAGCACGCGCACCACATCGCGGAGCAGCGAGAACGCCCGCGGAATGATCATCACGGCGATCGCCAGAGAGGCGATCGCGTCGGCCTTCTCGAAGCCGGTGGTCATGATCACGACAGCCGCGATGATGACGGCGATGGAGCCGAGCATGTCCCCGAAGACCTCGAGATACGCGCCCCGCATGTTGATCGAGTTCTTCGCTCCCCCGCGCAACACGAACATGGCGGCGATATTGGCGCCGAGGCCCAGCACCGCCACGAGCAGCATCGTGCCGCCCTGCACCTCCGGGCCACCGGCCTCGGTCAGCCGGCGGATGCCCTCGATCGTGACGCTGACGGCGACGACCGTGAGCACGATGCCGTTGAAGAGCGCGGCGAACACCTCTGCCCGCTGATAGCCGTAGGTCTGGCGGTCATTCGCGGGCCGCGCGGCGATGACCGTCGCGACGAGCGCGATGATGAGTCCGGTCAGGTCCGAGAACATGTGGCCCGCGTCGGCCAGCAGGGACAGCGAACCGCTGAGCAGGGCACCGACGACCTCAACGAGCAGGAACACTCCGATGATGCCGATGGCGATCAGCAGGCGTTTCCGGTTCGTCGTTGCGGTGGCGTGGCTGTGATCGTGACCCATGACATCAACGCTAGGCCGCGAAAACGCGCCACGCCAACGCGCCCCGCTAGTTAGGAATGAGTGCCATTCTCAATAGATTCGAGCAGCACCGGGAGCAACGCCTGCACAGCGCGCGCCCTATGGCTGTTGGCGTTCTTGACCTCGGGGTCCAGCTCCGCCGCGGTCACGGTGAAGCCATCCGGGATGAAGATCGGGTCGTAGCCGAAGCCGTGCGCGCCGGAGACCTCGGTGGCCAGTGTTCCGGGCCAGACACCGGATGCGACGTGCTCGAATCCGGTTCCAGATGCCGCGGCGGGCGGGATCACGAGCGCGATGGCACAGTGGAAGGCCGCGGCCCGGTGCGGATCGCCGATGTCGCCGAGCTGATCGAGCAGAAGCCGTGTGTTCGCCGCACTGTCGCCGTGTGACCCGGCCCAGCGCGCCGAGAAGATGCCGGGCGCGCCGCCCATCACGTCGACGGCGATCCCGGAGTCGTCCGCCAGCGCGATGAGACCGGTGTGTGCCGCCGCCGTCCGCGCCTTGATGAGCGCGTTCGCGGCGAAGCTGGTGCCGTCCTCGACGGGCTCGGGGCCGTCGTAGGCGTGCACGACGGCGTCCGGCAGCACGGCAGCGAGGATCCGCTGGAACTCCTCGACCTTGTGCTGGTTGTGCGTGGCGAGGACGAACTCGATGCTCACGCGCGCGCCTCGGCGAGGGTTGCAAGCTGCAGCTCGGTGAGGGTGGCCGCGCCGGAGACGGCGAGGTCGAGCAGCGAGTCGAGCTCGCGGCGATCGAACGGGGCGGCCTCGGCCGTGCCCTGCACCTCGACGAAGAGGCCGCGGCCCGTGACGACAACGTTCATGTCGGTCTCCGCGCGCACATCCTCGGTGTATGCCAAATCGAGCATGGGCTCACCGTCGATGATTCCAACCGAGACCGCGGCGACGCTGTCGATGAGCGGCTGCGCCTTCTGCGCGAGGAACTTCTTGCCGCGGCCCCACTCGAGCGCGTCGGCGAGGGCGACGTACGCGCCCGTGATCGCCGCTGTGCGGGTGCCGCCGTCGGCCTGCAGAACGTCGCAGTCGATGACGATGGTGTTCTCGCCGAGCGCCTTCATGTCGACGACGGCGCGCAGGCTCCGCCCGATCAGCCGGCTGATCTCGTGGGTGCGCCCGCCGATCTTGCCCTTGACCGACTCGCGGTCCATGCGGGAGTTCGTGCTGCGCGGCAGCATCGAGTACTCGGCCGTGACCCAGCCCTTGCCCTTGCCGGCCATCCAGCGCGGGACGCCGTTCGTGAAGGAGGCGGTGCAGAGCACCTTGGTTCGCCCGAAGGAGATCAGCGCGCTGCCCTCCGCCTGATCGCTCCAGCCCCGTTCGATCGTGACGGGGCGCAGTTCGCTGACGGATCGACCGTCGACACGGACGATGTCAGAGCTGTTCAGAGTGGTCACGGTGTCTCCTAGACGGTTGTGGGGGTGATCGTGTTGATGATGCCCGTCTCGACGAGTTCGACATCGGAGATGTCTGGACCGATGAGCCGGTGGGCGAGATCGAGGAAATCGGATGCGCTGTCACCGGTCGCCTCGTAGCGGTAGCTCGGTGGCGTCGGCGCCGTGCGCTCCAGCCCCTGGCTGACGAGGGTGCGGTAGACGTCCTTGGCGGTCTCGGTGTCGCTCGAGACGAGGGTGACGCTCTCCCCCATGACATAGCTGATGGCGCCCTTGAGGAAGGGATAGTGGGTGCATCCGAGCACGAGGGTGTCGACATCCGCCGCCCGCAATGGCGCCAGATACTCCTCAGCCGTCGCCAGCACCTCAGCGCCGGTTGTCACTCCGGCCTCGACGAACTCGACGAAGCGCGGGCAGGCCTGGCTGAACAGCTCAAGGCTGGGCGCGGCGGCGAATGCGTCGTTGTAGGCCCGCGAGGCGATCGTGCCCTCTGTGCCGATGACGCCGACGCGCTGGTTGCGGGTGCTGGCGACCGCGCGGCGCACGGCCGGCTGGATCACCTCGATCACGGGGACGCTGTAGCGTTCGCGGGCGTCTCTGAGCATCGCAGCGGATGCCGTGTTGCACGCGATCACGAGCATCTTCACACCCTGCTCGACGAGGTCATCGAGCACCTCGAGCGCGTAGCCGCGGACCGCCGCGATCTTCTTCGGGCCGTACGGGGAATGCGCGAGGTCGCCGATGTAGAGAATCGACTCGTTCGGCAGTTGATCCTTCACGGCCCTGGCCACGGTCAAACCGCCAACGCCTGAGTCGAAGATCCCAATCGGTGCATCCGTCACGTCTGTCAACCCTACTAGGCTGGCCTGCGTGAACAGCTCTGCCCTTCTCACCGATCGCTACGAACTCACGATGGTGGATGCCGCCATGCAGAGCGGAACCGCCGATCGGCTGTGTCTGTTCGAGGCGTTCGCCCGCCGGCTGCCGCACGGCCGCCGCTACGGCATCGTGGCCGGAACCGGCCGACTGCTGGAGCTGATCCAGGCCTTCCGCTTCGGGGACTCCGAACTCGACTGGCTGCGCGAGAACGGCGTCGTGCGCCAGCCGACACTGGACTGGCTCGCCGACTATCGCTTCAACGGCGAGATCTGGGGCTACCAGGAGGGCGAGGCCTACTTCCCCGGCTCTCCCCTGCTGACCGTCGAGTCGACATTCGCAGAGGGCGTGATCCTCGAGACCCTGATCCTCAGCGTGCTGAACTATGACACCTCTGTGGCCAGCGCGGCCGCCCGCATGGTGTCCGTCGCGCTCGGTCGCCCGATCGCGGAGATGGGGTCCCGACGCACAGGTGAGCAGTCCGCCGTCGCCGCCGCGCGTGCCGCGTACATCGGCGGCTTCGACGCCACGAGCAATTTGGAGGCCGGCCGCCGCTGGGGGCTCCCGACCATGGGAACCGCCGCCCACGCCTTCACCCTCCTGCACGACAGTGAGGAGGACGCGTTCCGCGCCCAGGTGGCCGCATTCGGGCCGGGCACCACGCTCCTCGTCGACACCTACGACATCAAGACGGGCGTCGAGCTCGCCGTCAGGGTCGCCGGCACCGAGCTCGGCGCCGTGCGCATCGACTCCGGTGACCTGCCCACCGTCGTGGCCGCCGTGCGCGATCAGCTCGACAGCCTGGGCGCCGTGAACACCCGCATCACCGTCACGAGCGATCTCGACGAGCACACCATCGCCGGCCTCTCCGGCTCCCCCGTCGACGCCTACGGTGTCGGCACCTCCGTCGTGACCGGATCGGGTTCCCCGGCCGCAGGAATGGTCTACAAGCTCGTCGCCCACAAGGGTGATGGGCGAGGAGCAGATGCCGGCGACTGGATCCCGGTGGCGAAGGCCAGCGTGGCGAAGGCCAGCCTCGGTGGGCGCAAGCGCGCCCTGCGCCGCATCGACAGCACACGCACGGCCCGCGAGGAGATCGTCGATGTGCAGGGAAGCGGCGTCGACCTCCCGGTCGACCTGCCGAGCGAGAGCCACCGCGAGCTGCTCGTGCAGCTCGTGAACGGCGGCGTGCCGGACGAGCGCTTCCTCGGCCACGCCGGCACCGTGCTCGCCCGCAACCACCGCGCAGCCGTGATGCAGGAACTGCCGATCGAGGCGTTCCGGCTGGGTCAGGGCGAGCCCGTCATCCCCACCGTGTACCGCTAAAGGGTTTCGACAGGCTCAACCAGCGGTCCACCGCTGATTGAGCTCGACTCGTCCTGAGCCTGTCGAAGGATCGAAATCATTCGGCCTTCATCTTTTCGTAGATCTCTTTGCAACTCGGGCAGACCGGGAACTTCTCCGGGTCGCGCCCCGGCGTCCACTTCTTGCCGCACAGGGCCTTGACCGGCTTGCCCGTCAGGGCCGACTGCAGGATCTTCTCTTTCTTGACGTAGTGCGAGAAGCGCTCGTGATCACCGGGCTCGATGGCCTCCTGGTTGAGCAGCTCTTCGAGCTCACGGTCGAGAGTGGACGTTCCGCCGCCGGGCATTCCCGGGTCGGCGATGCTCGCGCGGAAGTGTTCAGACATGCCTCAAGAATAACGCGCATACGGGATGCCGCGGCCACCCGTTCAGGCGCGGAGTGCCGCTGCCAACAGCTCTGGCCCACGCGCGTCGAAGGTGCGCGAGCCGACCCAGACACCGACGATCAGCGCGATGACGCCGACGCCGCAGCCAGCGATCAGCGAGGCGATGTGC
The DNA here is from genome assembly GCF_001425085.1 of Leifsonia sp. Root4. Taxonomy (GTDB): domain Bacteria; phylum Actinomycetota; class Actinomycetes; order Actinomycetales; family Microbacteriaceae; genus Microterricola. Next base: position 295,249 of record NZ_LMDN01000001.1, read on the forward strand.
CACTCCGGGTTGTCGGTGAAGCCGAGGATGGCGAAGCCGACGGCGGGCAGGCTGAGCACGACGGTGCCGAACAGGGTCAACGACTGCACGAGCGCGGCCGCCGTTCCGGAGGACTGCGGCTGGGCGAATGGGCTGTCGCCCGGCTTTGTCACCGGGTACGGGAAGCGGGCAGAGGTGTAGCTGCCGAAACCGAGACCGCCGAGGAACAGGCACGTGCTCACGCCGAGCAATGCCGGCATGGCGCTCCAGTCCTTGCTGAGCAGCATGCTGACCCCGGTGCCGAGACCGATCACGATGACGCCCAGCACGAGTGCCGGAGCGAGTCGCCCGATGCGATCGGCCCCGCCCTTCGTGCCCGATGCCACGTGCAGCCAGATCGCGGTGTTGTCGTACGCGACGTCGTTGTGGATGGTCCAGCCGAGGAACAGGCTCATCACGGGCACCGGCAGCAGCGCGAGGTACTCACCGCTGACGCCGCCGATGCTGAGCGAGAGCATGAGGATCACGGGCAGCACGGGGATCATCACGAGTGACACCCAGTAGCGGGCATCCCGCGTCCAGTAGGTGATGCTGCGCGCGGCGATCGCGCCGGCCGGGGTGTGCGGAAGCCGGTCGAACCAGCCGATGCCGTGGTACGCCTTGCTCGCGGCCTCACGGCCCGGCGTCACCAGCATCTTCGCGACCAGCGCCTGCCATCCCAGCCAGAGCAGCCAGAGCGTTGCTGCGGCGATCAGGAGCTTGAGCAATGCCGCACCCCAGTCTCCGTTGCTGGCATCGCCCGGCACAGCCCAGACGGCGCCGAGCGGGGTCCAGCTGAGTACATCGGCCAGCTGGGAGATCACGGCGGCGCCGTCTTCCTCCCAGTCGAGGTTGCTCAGCAAGATGACGACCGGGGAGATCATGACGAGCGCGAAGAGGCCGAGCACGCCGGTGAACTCCCTGGCACGACGGGTCGCAAGCAGGAAGGAGGCGATCGACGTCGTCACCCGCGCCACCAGCACACAGCTGCCGAGCGCGAGCGCCGCGGCGAGCACCGCGAGCAGCGTCTCAGCGATTCCGCGCGACCAGGTGACGACGAAGCCGAGCAGCACGATCGTGAGCGTGACGGCCGGAATTCCGAGGAGCGCGCTGAGAGCGAGGCCGAACGAGAGCCGGCGGTTCGGCATCCCGAACAGCGCGAAGGCGCGCGGATCCATCGTGTCGTCGACCCCGAAGATCAGCGGCACGATCAGGAATCCCAGCAGAACGAGGGAGCCGCCGAGCACAATGAAGTCGCGGATCGCCTCCGTCTCGTTCACAAACCGCAGGGCGATGAGGCCCGTCGTGAGGAACACGGCCAGACCGAGGCCGTAGAGCAGCCCGACGATCATGCCGACGAGTTGCCATGGGCTGCGCCGGAACAGATTGCCCAGCAGTCGGAGCTTTAGTCCGAGAAACTGTGCAACCATTCCATCCCCTCCGCTGCCTTGCGTCCGCCGGCGAGCTCGACGAAGCGCTCTTCGAGCGTTGCCGCGCCGCGCACCTCGTCGAGGGTTCCGGATGCCAGCACCTGACCGTGCACGATGATGGCGACGCTGTCGCACACGCGCTCGATCAGATCCATGCCGTGGCTGGAGAGCACGACCGTGCCGCCCGCCGCGACATACCTCTGCAGGATCTCGGTCAGATTCGCCGCCGAGACCGGGTCGACGGCCTCGAACGGCTCGTCGAGCACGAGCAGGCGCGGCGAGTGGATCATCGCGCAGGCCAGTGCGATCTTCTTGGTCATGCCGGCCGAATAGTCGGCGACGAGACGGTTGAGGGCGTCTTCGAGCCCGAATGCGGCGGCGAGGTCGGCCGAGCGCTCGCGCACCGTTGCGTTGTCGAGTCCCCGCAGGATGCCGGAGTAGTAGAGGAGCTGCGCACCGGTGAGGCGGTCGAAGAGACGCAGCCGGTCGGGCAGGACGCCGATCGTGCGCTTGGCGGCAACCGGGTCGGCCCAGACGTCGATCCCGTGCACGCTGACGGTGCCGGCATCCGGGCGCAGCAGCCCGGTGACCATGGAAAGCGTCGTTGTCTTGCCCGCGCCGTTGGGGCCGACGATGCCGTAGAACGAACCGGTGCGCACGGCGAGCTCGATCTGGTCGACGGCCGTCGTCTCGCCGAAGTGTTTGCTCAGCGCGCTGATCTGCAGGACGACGGGGGCATCGACGGCGGGCGCAACAGCCGCGACGCGACGCGTGCCCTTTTTCTTGGCGGGTGACTTCGCACGCACGACGGGTGCGGCCGGGGTCGGATCCGCGACTGCTGGATCGGTCTCGACGGCCGACGCCTCGGCACCGAGAACCTCGGCTATCACTGCCGTTGCGACAGCGACCTCGGCAGCAGGAGCCGTAACAGTAGGAGCCTCAGCAGCAGCGGTCTCGGCAGCAGGAGCCTCGGCAGCAGGAGCCGCAGGAGCCTCAGCAGTCGTCTCGGCTACAGCTGTCTCGGCTGCGGCCGCAGCGGCGAGCGGCGTCGCGACCGCAGCGGGCGCGGTGGTCTTCTGCGTGGCAACCGTTTCGGCGACGACGGCCTGGCCGTCATCGACGATCTCGGCTGCGGTGGCGGCCGCCACCTTCGCAGCGCTCGCCTTGGCCGCGCTCGCCTTGGCGGCGCTCGCCTTGGTTGCGCTCGCTTTCTTGGCCGCGGCTGAGCTGGCGGCTGTCGTTCGTGCTGCCGTCGATTTCGCGGCCGTTGCTTTGGCCGCCGGCGTCTGTGCGGCGGTCGTCTTCACGGCGGCGGATTTGGCGGCCGTCGTCTTCGCCGCTGTGGTCTTCGCCGCCGGCGCCTTGGCTGCCGTCGTCGTCGCCGCGGCGGATTTGGCTGCAGTCGTTCTGGCCGCTGCCGCCTTCGCCGGAGTGGCCGCCTTGCCTGCGGCGGGCTTTCTGGCTGCCGTCTTGGCGGCCGTGGTCTTGGACGTTGTGGTCTTGGCGGCGCTGGACTTCACGGCCGTGGACTTTGCGGCGCTCGTCTTGGCGGCACTCGTCGTGGCCGCGAGAGCCGCTGCGCTGCGCGGAGCACGCTTCCGGGGCGCAGCGGCACCCGGAGTCGATTCGCTCGGGACAGAGTCAGGGGCATCGTGCGGCAGAGAAGTCACTCAGCCAAGCTACCAAAGACACCGGCCCAAGACCGGGCCCCTGCCGCCATCGGCGAGAATCCGAATCTGTGAAAGTGCCGAGCGCCGCATAACGAAGTGGAAACAACCCGGCATCCGACAGACACCCCCGAGAGGGTGTCACGATAGAATGACGTAGGCATAATGGCGTGCCTTAACGTAAACGTAAGGGTGAACCGGACGTGAATCTTGCGTGGAGGACTCGGCAATAGGGCCGCTTCTGCGCAGAACAAGATTTCCCGGTCCGCCCGAATTTTCTTTGAGGAGCCCATCGTGACCACACAGGTCGTAATTCTTGCCGCAGGCATGGGAAGCCGCCTCGGTCGCTCGCTGCCGAAGCCGCTCACCGAGCTGAGCGATGGCCGCACGATCATGCGCCAGCAGTTCGACAACATCGAGCACGCCTTCGGCACAGACGCCAAGGTCACCATCGTTGTCGGCTACAAGCTCGAGCACATCATCGAGGCATTCCCGCAGGCGTCCTTCGTCTACAACGAAGAGTACGACCAGACCAACACGTCCAAGAGCCTTCTGCGCGCCCTGCAGGCCTCGCAGCCGGGCGGCGTGCTCTGGATGAACGGTGACGTCGTCTTCGACCCGCGCATCCTCGACCGTGCCGCCGCGATGATCGCGCGCGACCAGAGCTTCGTCACGGTGAACACCTCGAAGGTCTCCGACGAAGAGGTCAAGTACACGACCAGCGCCGAGGGCTACATCAAGGAGCTCTCCAAGACCGTCAAGGGCGGACTCGGCGAGGCCGTTGGCATCAACTACATCTCGAGCACCGACAAGGCAATGTTCCAGCGCGAGCTCGTCAAGGTCGGCGACCAGGACTACTTCGAGCGTGGCCTTGAGGTCGCCATCGAGAAGTTCGGCCTGCTGGTCGAGCCGGTCGACATCTCCGACCTGTACGCGGTCGAGGTCGACTTCGCCGAAGACCTGGCCCGCGCCAACCTCTTCGTCTAAGTAGTAGCCATCACTCGCTGCACGTATGGGCTTGCGCGAATCACCCCGCGCGCGCCCATACGATAGTGCCTGTGAGTTCAATCGCTGAAGAGCGCCCCCAGTGGACGCCGTTCGCACGCTACCGGCATGCGCTCTGGCTGCTCACGCGGCGCGATCTGCGGGTTCGGTACTCGACCTCCGCGCTCGGCTATGTCTGGTCGATCCTCGATCCGCTGGTCATGGCCGGCATCTACTGGTTCGTGTTCACCCAGGTATTCCAGCGCCCGGTCGGCAGCGAACCGTACATCGTGTTCCTGCTTGCCGCTCTGCTGCCGTGGATGTGGTTCAACGGTGCCGTCTCTGACTCGACCCGTGCCTTCCTTCGCGAGGCGAAGCTCATCCGCTCGACGAAGATCCCCCGCACGATCTGGGTGAACCGACTCGTACTCTCCAAGGGCATCGAGTTCCTGGCGTCCATTCCCGTGCTCGCCCTCTTCGTGGTCTTCGCGTTCCTCGCCGGCGACACGGTCAAGCTCAACATCGATCTCCTGCTCTTCCCCGTTGCGATCGTGTTGCAGACCGTCCTCACCGTCGGCATCGGCCTCATCGTCGCGCCCCTGGTCGTCTTCTTCCGCGATCTGGAGCGGGCCACCAAGCTGGTCCTGCGCTTCCTGTTCTACGCTTCCCCGATCATCTACGGCACCTCGAACCTGCCGGAGGAGCTGCACTTCTGGGCGGCGTTCAACCCGCTCACCGGCATCTTCGGCCTGTACCGTGCCGGATTCTTCCCCGGCGAGCTCGACTGGTTCGCCGTCGCGGTGTCCGCGCTGATGTCCGTGGCCTTCCTCGTGATCGGCATCCTCGTCTTCCGCCGCCTCGAGCGCTCCGTGCTGAAGGAGATCTGATGTCAGCTGCTGAGGTGGTGATGACGGTGCAGGATGCCGGCATCCGCTTTCGTCGCAATCGCCGCGGTCGACGCAACTTCAAGGATCTCTTCGCCGGTCGCGACCGGCGCAGCCGCCCCGGCGAGTTCTGGGCGCTGCGGAATGTGACGATCGACGTGCGCGCCGGCGAGGCGATCGGTGTCGTGGGGCGCAACGGCCAGGGCAAGTCGACGCTGCTCAAGCTCGTCGCCGGCGTGATCCTGCCCGACGAGGGGACGGTCGACGTGAAGGGCGGCGTTGCCCCGCTGATCGAGATCACCGGCGGCTTCGTCGACGATCTCTCCGTGCGCGACAACGTCTACCTCACGGCCGGGCTGCACGGTATGACCAAGGCCATGATCGACTCCCGCTTCGACGAGATCATCGATTTCGCCGAGATCGGGGACTTCCTCGACACCCCGTACAAGCACCTCTCGAGCGGCATGAAGGTGCGCATCGCCTTCGCGGTGATCTCCCGGCTCGAGGAGCCGATCATCCTCGTCGACGAGGTGCTCGCGGTCGGTGACAAGGCCTTCCGGGAGAAGTGCTATCGCCGGATCGAAGAGCTGCTCGCCGGTGGCCGCACGCTGTTCTTCGTTTCGCACAACGAGCGCGACCTCCGACGCTTCTGCACCCGCGGACTCTACCTCGACAAGGGCGCCCTTGTGCTGGACGCCCCGATCGCCGATGTGCTCGGGCGCTACAACGAGGACTACGGCGTCAAGTAGGCGCTTTCTCCCCCACCCAGGGCCAGGGAGTGCGCGGTTCTCCACAGCCGCCAGATACGGGCGCGAGAATCGGCCCCCACCGTCGGATGCCGCCGCTACCGTGCGAGGCATGGTGAAGCCTGCGGCGCCCCTCGACTCCCCCAGCGACCCCGCCTACCGCGTGCCATGGCGTCTGGATCGTCGCCGCGCGCCGCGCTTCGAGCTGCGCAATGTGGGCGGTGAACGCCTCGTTGCGTTCACACTGGCCGTACTCGGGCCCGGCACACTGATCTGGGGCCTGCCGACCGCCGTCGAGGCCGGCGCTGCCGTGCGCTTCACGCTGCATGCGGAGGATCCCGCGCGGGCCACCGTCGTCATCGTTCGCTGGTCACGCCCGAACGGTGACGAGTACCTCTGGCGTGTGAGCTTCTAGCGCGACGCGCAGCGTCGGCCGACACCCGCCCTCACCACGTTGGTCGAGTAGGCCGCCCGCGGCCGTATCGAGACCAGAGCCGCCCTATCCGGTCAGACGCTCAGGGCTTCGGGGGCGGCCTCGTTCCTCGGCTGCTCCCTCCAGCCAGCGTGAGAATGCACGATGGCCGGGCGAGCGTCGGCGTCAGCGGCCGCGGGAGCGGCGCTCGCGCACGAAGTCGGCCACCGTCAACGGCCGGGTCGTGTCCGGCAGATCCTCGAGGCCGAGGCCCCGGACGAGTTCGGCGGGATCGGTTCCAAGCACGCCGGAGACCCGCACGATCGTCGTGAGGCTCGGGTTCGCCTGTCCACGCTCGATCTTGCCGAGATTGGTCACGTGGATATCGGCGAGCTGCGCGATCTCCTCCTGGCTCATGCCGAGGCCAAGACGCACGCCACGGATGCGCTCACCCAGAATTCGAGCTGCTTCCGAGTGCGTTGAGGCCATTACTCATGACTACTTGCCCTGCGCTTTCGAGACCAGAGCGTTCAGCATTGAAGCGTTTGCGCCTCAAGCATGCACGCTCAGTCGAGCGGGTCCAGACCGTGCTCTGTACGGAGCTGCTCGGTCTCGACGTCAAGCACATCGAGCGGCTTGCCACCGTCACGGCGAACGCGGTATCGCCCGGCGAGGAGGGCGATCCGATCGCTCGGGCTCTCGAGTCCGACCTTGTCGAGCGCGCGCAGGGCGATGGCGTACCAGCGCTCGGCGAGGGCGAGCTCGCCAGCGATCTCGAAGCCCTCGGCGATCTGCTGGTAGACCCCGAGATCGTCGCTTCCGGTCGTCCGCACCTCATCGGCGAGGGCGATCGCCGTGGTGCGATCCTCCTGCTCGAGGTGCAGGCTGATGAGAGTCGGGTGCGCCTCAAACGGCTTCACGCTGGAGTGCGCCCTCGCCGCCTCGACGAGCCGGAATGCCTCGGCGGTGTCATGGGCCATCTGCAGGTGTTCGGCCGCGACGACCAGGAGGTGCGCGGGTGTGAGCCCGCCGTCGAGCGTGTAATTCTCGGCATCCGTCGCCCACTGCTCGAAGATCGCCGCCTTCTCGAGATGCTCGGCGACGCCTCCCGTCACGCTGCCGGTCATCGGGTCGAAGTCCCGAAGCTCAAGTTCATCGACGTCGTCTTCGGTGATCACAGTGGCCATGCGTCAAGGCTAGCGGCTCACCGGGCCCGATCACCGGTCGCGCCGGGCCGGGAATGCTCAGCCAGACGCACAGCGGCTGCCCATATGATCGCCTCGTGGCTCGAAAAGTGAAACCCTTCATCTCGCCGACCGGCGGCACTCCGCAGGGCGGAGAGCTGCCGAGCGGGTTCGTGCGCGGCATCGACCGCGTGCTGGCCGTGCAGCGCCCCATCGTGCTCGCCCACATCCGCAGCATCCGGCGCAAGAACCCGGACGCGACGCCGCAGCAGCTCGTGCGCATTCTCGAACTGCGCTACCTCGCCGCGGTCACCACCGGCGGTGCAGCGGTGGGCGCGACGGCGGTCATTCCCGCCATCGGAACCGGTGTGACGCTCGCGCTCTCCAGCGTGGAGACGGCTGGCTTCCTGGAGGCGACAGCGCTCTTCGCCCAGTCCGTCGCCGAGGTGCACGGCATTGCCGTCGAGGACCCCGATCGGGCTCGCGCCCTGGTGATGACGCTGATGCTCGGCCGAGAGGGCACCGATCTCGTGCGCAACCTCGCCGGGCAGTTCACGGGCGGCACATTCACTCGCAACATGTACTGGGGCGAGATGGTGACCAGCGCGATCCCGCAGGTCGTCATGGGGCCGCTCCTCGATCGGCTGAAGACGGCCTTCATCCGGCAGTTCGCCGTGCGCGGCGGAGCAAGCGTCATCGGCAAGGCTTTGCCTTTCGGCGTCGGGGCCGCCATCGGTGGCATCGGCAACAACATGCTCGGAAAACGTGTGTTGCGGAATGCGCGCCTCGGCTTCGGTGCCGCCCCGGTGATCCTGCCGCCCGAACTGGAGCCGCGCGTGCGCACGGTGTCGTTGCGGGAGCGGGCCGTGCGCGGCAGTTCGCGCGTCGGCAGCAGCGTCGGCGGGGCCATGGTCGGAGCGGCGACGAGCGTCGGTGGTGTCGTCAAGGGCGCAGCGGGCGGCGTCGGCGGTGTTGTGCGCAAGGCCCTCCCCCGCGGCAAGGGCACACCGCCGTCCTCACGCGAGGATGCCGGCGGGTCGGCCGAACCGGCGAACACCGCGGATCGGCACACGCAGTAGCGCAGCGATCCCGTCACGCCCGCGGCGTTCTCGGCTCGCGAGCCGTGCCGAGAGTGCAGTATTCGCGCGACAACCCGCCATCCAGCGCAGTATCTGCACTCTCGCCGTCGGGCGCCCCACCGCGAACTGCGCACCGAGCGGGGTCCTGCGCACAGTTGCGCGGCCGAACACTGTGCGTCCCGCAGCTGCGCGGCGTCGGCGCGGGAGCCGGCTAGACGTCGATCTCGTCGCCGTCGTCGAGGTCGCCCTTGACGTCGTGGTCGTCGATCTCGCCGTCTGCGGCGTGCAGGGCGGCGTTCTTGTCCCACTCGGTCATCAGGTGCTGCACGGCACCGTGGAAACGGCGCGTGGCAGCGCCAGGCGTCGTGTCACCGAAGTAGTACTCGACCCATTGCTTGAGGCGCTGCTGAGCAGCGTCGCCGTGGCTCAGCTCGTCGACGATCGCGACGATGCCGGCCGCGTCATCCGCGGGCAGCCACTCGCAATCGGAGAGGTAGCCGCTCGTGTCGATCTCCGCCGCCGGGTTCGCCGGCCGGGTGATGAGCAGCGGCTTGCCGGCGGCCAGACGGTCGTAGACCATGGCGGAGATGTCGACGATCGCGACATCGGCGGCGACGAGCTGCCAACCGAGCTGCGAGCCGGTGTCGTAGATGTGCCGCGCGGCAGGATCGGCCGCGTTCGCGGTCTCGATCGCGCGGACGATCTCGCGGTTGGCCGCGGCATAGGCGGGGTCCAACACGCCGGAACGCGGGTGCGGGCGGTAGATCAGGCGGTGCCTGGGGCTTGCGAGAAGCCCGCGCACGAGTGCGACGCCGTGGGTGGCGATTGAGCCGTAGGCCGCAGCCCCGCGGTCGCCCTCCCACGTGGGCGCGTAGAGCACAACCTCACGCTCGTCCTGCACATACTGCAGCGGAGCGCCGTCGAGGTAGTGATCGGCCTGTGGGCGGCCGATCGGCAGTGCCCGCTTGTCGAAGTCGTAGTCCCAGAGCACCTTGCCGAGACGGGCGCGCGCGGCATCCCCCGCGATCAGCGAGTAGTCGTATGCCTTGAACTGGTTGGTCGTCATGTACATCTTGTCGCTCTCACCGTGGTTGATGAAAACGTGCCAGCGGCGCCCGTAGCGCATCATCTGGAAGTTCTTGGCGTTCTGATTCACGTAGAAGATCACGCGCAGGTCCTGCTCGTGGATCACCCTCTCGAGGTCCACGACCTTGCGCACGTAGGCAACGGGGAGCGGGGACTCGTCCAACATGGTGATGGCGGCGCCGGATGCCCGGCTGAGCACGAGAACCGGCCACGTCTCGGCGAGCTTCGCCAGCGGCTTGTACCACTGCCGCATCTGGTACATGTTCACCTTGCCGTCGGCGAAGTACACGGCCACCCTGTACTTGTGCGGCTCGAGCGCACCCTGCTCGGCCAGTTTCTCGCGCAGCAGGCGCTGCGCCTTGCGTGACGCCAAGACGCCCTTGACGAGTTTGATCGCGTTGCGCGCGTCTTTCTGAATACCCACTTGTCAAGAGTACAGAGGGGTTCGGCGTCGAGACCCCAGAACGGGTGGCGCTGACCGAATCGTTAGACGATCGGTGGACGACCAGCGCGTGTCATGCGCCAGATGGTCCGCCAGGCCATCGGCTTGCGCTCTCCCGGGTCGGCACGCCAGCCCTCGCGCCAGCCTCCGAACCACGCCGAGAGCGCCGCCGGATGCCGCCACCAGCGCAACAGCTGGATCGCCGTCCAGCTGCCGACGTAGAGCGGCACGAGCGGGGTCGGCAGGTTGCGCCGGGCCAGCCAGACACGGTTCCGGGCATTGAGGCGGTAGTAATAGCTGTGCCTGGTCGGCTGGATCACGGGGTGGTTGGCCACGAGATCGCCGGCGTACCAGGCGCGCTTGCCCGTGTTCCAGACCCGCCAGGCCAACTCGATGCCCTCGTGGGCGTAGAAGAACGGTTCGGCCCAGCCGCCGGTCGCGTCGAAGACGGCGCGCGGCAGGAGCACGGCGCCCTCCCAGACCGAGAAGACGTCACTGGACTGGCTGGCGTCGCCCTTGCGAATGCGTGGGATCCAGCGCCGCGGCGAGGTGGTGCCGCTGGGGTCGACGACCTGGGGCTGGAGCAGGCCGATGCTGGGGTCGGCGCGGAGCTTCCCGATCGCGGCGGCGAGGAAGCCGGCATCCGGAATGCTGGCGTCGTCGTCGAGGAAGAAGATGTACTCGCCGCTGACCTGCCCGACGCCGCGATTGCGCCCGGCCGGAATCCCGAGGTTCTCCGGCAGGCCGAGCGTCTTGACCCCGGCGGGGAGCCCGGTGGGCTGCCAGCCGTTGCCGACGCAGACGATGTCGAGCGCTACGCCCTGCTGAGCGAGAATGCTCCGCAGGCCGCGCTCGAGGTCATCCGGCCTCGTGCCCTGCGTGAGCACGACGACACCGACCGTCGGGATTTCGACAGGCTCAATCAGCGGAGAGACAGGCTCAATCAGCGGAGAGACAGGCTCAATCAACGGAGAGCCAAGCTCACTGGACGGAGAGTCAGGAGCGGACACGTTTGGAGGCCATGATCGCGAGGAAGTGCCCGAGGAGCGCGAGCAGCGAGAGCGGCACGAGGACGATGAGGAGGACGCGGTCCGTCTCCGGCTGGCCGGTGAAGAGCCCGATCAGTGCTGCGGCGAAGATCAGCATGGTCAATTCGACCGAGTGGTAGAGCCGGTGGAACGGCACGAAGCGAGCGATCTTGCGCAGCGTGGCGATCAGTCCGCCGCGCGGAGCCGACTCGCCGTGGGTGTCGGCGAGCTTCGGCAGACCGGCATTGGCGCGGGCGACGTGCACCATGTCGTTGAGCGCCTTGTTGAGCACGATGAACAGGGCAAGCAGGCCGGCCAGGGTCGTCCAGAGGAAGTCGGCTGGGGTCTCGAAGGGGTAGGCGGCGGCACGGATGCCGAGCGCGAGCGGAATCAGCGCCTCGGTCGAGTAGTGCCCGACCTTGTCCAGGAACACGCCGGCGGGCGAGGATGTGCGCCGCCAGCGGGCCACCTCACCGTCGCTGCAGTCGACGAGCATCTGCAGCTGGCCGAGCAGCAGTGCGAGGGCCGCACCCCAGATGCCGGGGATGAGCAGCGCCGCGGCGGTCGACCAGCCGACAAGGATCATCAACCCGGTCACGCCGTTCGCCGAGATGCGCGTCTTCAGCAGCATCCAGGTGAGGTAGGGCGAGAGGTCACGCAGGTAGAGCGAGGCCGTCCAGTGTTCGGCGTTGCGCCGTAAGCGCACCTCCGGCGGCTGGGCGACGGCACGCAGCTCGGCGATCGACGAGGGGCGTTCCTGCCTGGGTGTTGCCTGCCCCATGGTTACCTTCCGTTGTGTGCCGTGATGTTGCTCGTGAGCTTGAGATAGCCCAGCACGAATCCGATGCCCCACGAAAAGTGGATGCACGGCAACACTAGGAGAAACCACAGCGCGCTGCGTAATCCGAGCGCCCTCAGGCTGCCGAGCGTCGCCACGATGACGAAGATGGCATAGACGGCCGGCGCGAGCAGACCGACCAGGAGCCATGGCGTCGCGCCGAGCAGACTCTGGATGAGGCCACCGATGCCCATGAGCAGGCCGACGGCGACGCCGAGCACCATGGCCGGTGGGATGAAGTACCGGATGCCGTTGCTCTCCGGGAAGCGGCGGGCCAGCTCGCCGCGCCACAGCCCGGTCGAGAGCATCTGCTTGACCAGGCGCTTGACGCTCGGCCGCGGCCGGTAGGTGACGGTGAGCTTCGGCGTGAACCAGACGACGCCGCCGGCCTTGCGCAGGCGGCGGTTGAGTTCCCAGTCCTGCCCGCGCTTGATGCCCTCGTCGAAGAGGCCGACAGCTTCGATGGCCTCACGCCGGAAGCATCCGAGGTACACGGTTTCCGCCGGACCCTCCTCGCCACCGACGTGGAACGACGATCCGCCGAGGCCGACGCGGGAACCGTACGCACGGGCGACGGCGCGTTGGAACGGCCTGTCCCCCTTGGCGTCCATGATGCCGCCGACATTGGCGGCTCCGGTGCGCAGCAGAGTCTCGACGGCGACGCGGGCGTAGTCACGCGGCAGCACGGAGTGTGCGTCGACGCGGATGATGATCGGGTACGCGGAGGCGCGGATGGCGACGTTCAGTCCGGACGGCGTCGACCCGATCTCGTTCGGGATGACGCGGATCCGCGGGTCGACCCTGGCCATGTCTTCGACCAGCTCCGTCGTGCCGTCGATGCTCGGCCCGAGAGCCAGTGCGACCTCGAACGGGCCCTCGTAGTCCTGGTCGAGCAGGCTGTCGACAGCCGCCCTCACATGGGTCACTTCATTGAGCACCGGCATGACATACGAAACACCAGGAAGCGCAGCGACTGCGTCATTCGACACCGTGTCGACCATCTCTTCCACTCAAACGAACTGGACTTGAGAGCTTATCAGGCAGCCCGAACGCGAACGTCGCCGCCCCACCGGATGGCGGGGCGGCGACGCAGGAAGGAGCCGCGGTGTTCAGGCGGGGCCTAGCTGCCCAGCGTTCCGAGGGTGACGTCGACGTCGTAGCTCTTGCCGTCCCGCACGTAGCTGAGCGAAGCGTCTCCGCCGCCCTCCACGGTGCGCACCTGAGCGGTGAGGTCGTTGGCGTCGGTGATCGGAACACCGTTGAAGGTGGTGATGACATCGCCCTTCTGCAGGCCGGCCGCCGCGGCGGGGCCGCCGGCCGTGACATCGGCGATGTACGCGCCGACCGTCGTGCTGCCCTCGACGCTCGCGGCCGGGGAGACCGTCGCGCCCAGCAGACCGTGCGTGGCCGTGCCGTTCTCGATCAGCTCGTTGGCCACGCGCTCGGCGAGGTTCGCCGGGATCGCGAAGCCGACGCCGATGCTGCCTGAGGCACTGCTGTCGCCGGCCGTGGCGATGGCCACGTTGATGCCGATCAGCTCGCCCTGCGAGTTGAGCAGGGCGCCTCCGGAGTTGCCGGGGTTGATCGCGGCATCGGTCTGCACCACGGCGAGCGAGATGCTGCCGCTGTTGGCCGGTGGGGCCTGCTGCTCCTGGCCCGGCAGGTTGTTCCAGAAGTCGAACGGGGCCTGGCCGCTGCCGTCATCCGGGGTCGTGCTGTCACCCTCCGGGGTCTCCGGAACGGCAGACGAGGCCACGGTGATGCTGCGGTTCAGCGCGCTGACGATGCCGTTGGTGACGGTTCCGGAGAGGCCGAGCGGAGCGCCGATGGCGATGGCCGTGTCGCCGACGTTGATCTTGCTCGAGTCGGCGAACTTCAGTGCCGTGAGGCCGCTGGCGTTCTCAAGCTTGATCACGGCGAGGTCGGAGATGGGGTCGGTGCCGACGATGCTCGCCGCGTACAGCGTTCCATCGCTCATCGTCACCTGAATCTGCGGGTGGCCGGTTTCGCCGTCGAGGGTGACGACGTGGGTGTTGGTGAGCACGTAGCCGTCCTCGCTGAGCACGACGCCGGAGCCCGTTCCCGCACCGGACTCACCGGCGACGGCGATCGTCACGACACTCGGGGTCGCCTTGGCGGCGACGGCCGTGATCTCGGTGACGGAGTCGGTGTTGTTGACGACGACGTTCTGCGGCGACGACACGGACGACGACGGGGTGCCGTGATTCTGTGCATCCGCGATGGCCATCACGCCGGCGGCCGAGCCGCCACCGACGAGCGCACCGATTGCGAGAGCCGCGACGAGCATGCCGACACCGTTGCGCTTGGGCGCTGCGGATGCCGCGGGCTGCTGCCCGGGTGCGGCGGGGCCGCCGGGGCCGCCGACGCCGAAGGCAGCTCCGGGGAGCGGAACCGTCGGCTGGGTGTGCTGGGCGCCGTACTGCTGGGTGGGGTGCTGTCCATAGGGCAGCTGGCCCGTCGGAGCCTGCTGGCTCGCGTAGGGCTGCGGCGGGGTGTTCGGTGCGTATACGGTCGCGTTCGGTGCCGCAGCGCCGTACGGGGCGGCCGAGTGCTGCTGCGGAGGAACCGGAGCGGTCGCAGCGGGAGCGACGGGCTGGGCGACAGGCGCCGGTGCGGCGGCGGGCGCCGGTGCGGTGGCTTCGGCCGGCGCGGTCGTCGCGGCGGCCGGAATCGGGGTCTCGACCGCGGCAGTCGCGGGAGCCTCGCTTGCCGTCTCAACGACGGGGGCGGAGGGGGTGACGGTTTCGGCGCTGATGCCTTCGGGGCTGATGGCTTCGGGGGTCACTACGGCCTCAGCGTCGACAGGCACGGAGCGTGCCGGCTCTGGCTGTACTGAGTCCTTGTTGATGTTGTCGGTCATGGTTGCTCCTTCCAAGCAAGCTCAAGCATCCACCGGGCGGCTGTGGGTTCTTTATGGGAAAGCTGGGAGCTACCTTGGGATCAGTTGGGCCTTCTCCGAACGCGTCGGAGCCATGGGATTCACTCGCTCACGCCTTCGGCCAGCGTACTCTGATGAGACTGACAAGCAGACAGGAAATCGATGATCACTCCCGCTCCCTGGCAGCGCGCGGCGGCCGGCGCCGGCCTCCTCGCAGCCGATGGCACCGTTGCCGCGACGATCTTCGCCGAGATGAGCGCGCTGGCCCAGCGCACGGGCGCGATCAACCTCGGGCAGGGGTTCCCGGACGAAGACGGGCCAGCCGAGGTGCTGGATGCCGCGCGCCGGGCGATCAGCGATGGCGTGAACCAGTACCCGCCAGGACGCGGGATGCCCGTGCTGCTCGAGGCGATTGCCGCGCACCAACAGCGCTTCTAC
Organism: Leifsonia sp. Root4; assembly: GCF_001425085.1. Lineage (GTDB taxonomy): Bacteria > Actinomycetota > Actinomycetes > Actinomycetales > Microbacteriaceae > Microterricola. The sequence continues at coordinate 310,384 of NZ_LMDN01000001.1, forward strand.
GGCATCCCGCTCGACCCGCAGAGCGAGCTGCTCGTCACAGCCGGCGCGACCGAGGCGATTGCCGCCGTGATCCTCGCCTTCGTGCGCGCGGGCGACGAGGTCGTCACCTTCGAGCCGTTCTACGACTCCTACGGGGCGACGATCGCCCTCGCCGGGGGAAAGCACGTCACGGTGCCGCTGCTCGCACCGGACTTCCAGCCCGACCTCGACCGGCTGCGCGACGCCGTGAACGATCGCACCCGCGTCATCCTCGTCAACACCCCGCACAACCCCACCGGTGCCGTGCTCCCCCGCGCGACGCTCGAGCTCATCCTGGAGCTCGCCGAGCGGCACGATGCGCTGATCGTCACCGATGAGGTCTACGAGCACCTCACCTTCGAGGTGCCCCACGTGCCCATCGCGACGCTGCCAGGGGCGCGGGACCGCACGATCAGCATCAGTTCGGCCGGCAAGACATTCAACACGACGGGGTGGAAGATCGGCTGGGTGAGCGCCTCAGCGGTCAACATCACGGCGATCCTGGCCGTCAAACAGTTTCTGACCTACGTCAATGGCGCACCGTTCCAGCCCGCGATCGCCGTCGGCCTCGGCCTGCCGGACGCCTTCTTCACCGGAATCGCCGCCACCCTCGCGGCAAAACGCGATGTGCTCTCGGCCGGGCTCGTCGCGGCGGGTTTCACCGTGTCACAACCCTCGGGTGGCTACTTCGTTGTGGCGGATGCCGCCCCCCTCGGATTCGACGACGGCGCGGAGCTCTGCCGTCGCCTGCCCGAGCTGGGCGGCGTCGTCGCCGTGCCGATCACGGCCTTCGTGCACGAGGAGCGGCGGTCCGGGTACTCCTCGCTCCTGCGCTTCGCGTACTGCAAGAAGTTCGAACTGCTCGAGCGCGCGGCCACCCAGCTCGCCGGGATCGGCGCTCGCTCAGCAGGCCGCTAGCGCGGTGTGACCCGGAAACGGCGCAGTGCCAGTGCGGGGTTGAGCGTGCGCACCGCTTCCAGGCGGTCTCGGCTGATCCACGCCACGGCGACGCCGCTCTCCTCCCCGATCGTCACGAGCTCGACGCCCATCGGGTCGATCACGAAGCTGGTTCCGACGCCGACGGGCGGGGCGTGGTCGGCCGCCGCGAGGTAGACGGTGTTCTCGAGCGCGCGCGCCGTGCAGAGCGTGCGCCAGTGGTGTTCCTTCAGCGGCCCGCGCACCCATTCGGCCGGCACCAGCACGAGTTCGGCGCCCGCATCGACGAGGCGCCTGGTCACCTCGGGGAATCGGATGTCATAGCAGGTCTGCATGCCGACGCGAATGCCGGCCAGCTCAAACGTCTCCGGTTCTGCGATGGCCCCGGCCTCGACCCAGTCGGACTCTGTCATGCCGAATGCGTCGTAGAGATGCATCTTGCGGTACGTCGCCACGAGCCCGACGCCCGGCGCGAGCGCGACGACCGTGTTGCGCACACGGGCGGAGTCCCCGCTCTGCTCGACGAGTCCGGCCACGATGTGGCAGTCGGTGTCGTCCGCCAGTGCGGCGAGTGCCCGCACGAATGGTCCGTCGATGGCTTCGGCGGCCGCGAGCCAGTCCGGCCCCATGGTCGGTGTGAAATAGCTGGAGTACTCGGGGAAGACGATGAGCTCCGCGCCGCGCAGGGCGGCAAGCCGCGTCATCCGCTCGATCTCGGCGAGGTTGGCCGTGGTGTCCGCACCGGGGGCGAACTGCGCCACGGCGACCCCGATCGCCTGCCGCTTCGCCGAATTCTCTCTCATGCGGCCAGCCTATTGCTCGCGGTCGACAGTGCTCGCTAGTTCAGGTCGAGGATCCACCCCAGCACGTGCGGAAAGCTGAGCATGGCGGCCGCGACGAGTGCGAAGCCCGCCGTTGTCCACGCGGCCGAGCGGAGCCGAAGCCTGCGGCCGGCTTCTGCCACCTGAGTCCGCGGCCGTTCGGCGCGCGGATCCGTGTAATGCGCGGCCTGATGACCCAGTTCCGCACCGATCAGCTCCGAGAAGAGGAGCAACGCCGTGACATCGGCACGATCCGAGCGGCGGCGGAATCTGCTCGACGCGACGATGAGCCGATCTTCGATGACCTCGATGTCCCAGCGTCTGCCGTGGTCGATCAGGCAGACCATCACATCGGGCGTCAGGAGTTGGAGCGCGTCGCGCTCGTAGCCCTGCGGAACGTACACGGTGAAGTAGCGGTCGAAGTCGCCCTCGAGCGAGAGTCGCTGCGTGCCGGGCAGGAGCGAGCGCAGCGATCCGTTGCGGCGCGCATCGATCATGAGGTGCGGCAGGGCGCGCGGGAGTCGCATCTCCATGAACCGGAAGGCGTGGCGGGGCCCCTTCGGATCGCTCTTGCCACCCGCGTAGGCCGCGACGGCGATCTGCAGGGAGGGATTCGGCCCACGATCCCCTCGCCAGAGCGAGAACGTCGAGCGGAAGAGCGATGCTCGCGACGGGTCGGGTCGATGCGCGAGCCGTGCGGGTCTGCGCGGAGCGGCCGGGCCCCGCCCCTCGGCGAAGAGGATCCCCAGCCGATCGGGTGCGAATCCGTTGCGAGAGTAGAGCAGCCCGCGTTCCGCGGCGAACCGGGCGATGGCGATCCCCCGCCGTGTGTCGAAGGGCAAGGAGAGCAGCACGAGGCTCCAGATCCACAAGCCGATCGCCACCCACAACGCAGCGACGATGGCGAGCCCGCCCATCCAGTCGATCCAGTCAGGCAGCACGATCGCGAAGGGGAGCTCCATCGTGAGGCTGGAGGCGAGGACTGTGACGAGCACAGCAGGCATCAGGAGGAGCGCGCCCTGCACGGCGGAGCGGAAAACGCGTGGATCCTCCTCGCGCACCTCCCGCCACGTCACGGTGGCCGGCCACTCCGAGCGGAACTGCGCGAGCCGGGATGCCGGGTCCTGCGCGCGTTCCGTGTCGTTCACGATGTCAGGCTAGCGCAGCCCCACGCGCGGAGCGCTCAGGGGCACCGGGAACGAAAAAGTCCCGGCCTCTTTCGAGACCGGGACTTTCAGTTGCGACGAGCGCATCTGTTGCGGGGACAGGATTTGAACCTGCGACCTCTGGGTTATGAGCCCAGCGAGCTACCGAACTGCTCCACCCCGCGCTACAAGATCAATACTACCTGACGTTTGGGTGAACACAGACCACTCGGCGCACGTCGGCGCATCGGCCGTCACCCGGCGGGGCCCGGGGGCGCGCCGGTGCCGGTCGCGTGACCGGAAGCGGACGCCGAGCCGCGGTGCCCGGCCTCCGCCTTGCGCTTCTTCCGCTCGGCCTTCTCCTGGGCGTCGAATTGGGCCATGATCACCTTCGTCTCGTCGAGCTCGCCGATCATGGGTCGGATCCAGCTCATCGCGGGGTTCGAGTCAACGAGGATCAGGCGCACGAGCAACGTCAGCGGGATCGCGAGAATGGCGCCGATGGGCCCGATGACGACGGCCCAGAACAACACGGAGAAGAAGGTGATCGTCTGGCTGAGGCTAACGGCCTTGCCGATCACCCGCGGCTGGACGATGGATTGCACGACGGCGTTGATGACGCCGTAGACCACGATCACGACGATCACGGTCGGCCAGCCCCCGACGAGCGCGCCGAAGATGATCGGAGGGATGATCGCGATGAAGTAGCCGATGTTCGGGATGAAGGAACACACGAACGCGAGCAGGCCCCAGATGAACGCGCCGGGCACCCCGATGATGATGAGCGCAATGGCGTCAATGATTCCTTGCGCCAGGCCGAGCACCGTTGTGGCCACCATGTAACGCCGGACGTTGGCGCCGTATCCGACGAGGGTCGCGACGACAAGCGGCCGTACCGGGTACAGCTGGCGCAGCAGAGCAGGCACGAAGCCGGCATCCATCGCCATCAGCATGATCATCGTGAACACGATGACGAGGAGCGTCACCGTGCCGGTGAGTCCCCCGATCAAACCGCCGACAAACGCGAGAAGGGATGCGGGGTCGAAGCCGGCCAGGATGTCGTCCAGCTCGCCGGTGCTGATGCCGATCGACGACATCCAGGCCGCGAAGTCCTTCGCGGTCGCGACGATCTGATCACTGTAGTTGTGCAGCAGCGCCCCGAACTGGCCGAAGGCGACGAGGATCGCGTAGCCGAGAGCGAGCAGCACGGCGACGACGGCGAGGATGACCGTGCCTGTCGCGATGCCGCGCGGTACGCCGTGCCCCTGCATCCACATCCGCAGTGGGTGCACGCAGATGGTGAGCACGAGCCCCAGGAAGACCGGGGCGAAGATGCCGGCGATCGCCCCGAGACCGAACGCCGCGAGTGTCGCGCCACCGAGGCCCATCAGGATGAAGGCGTTGCGGTGCCCATCCGGAGACGCCACGACGGCGTCCGGTGTCGCGGTGTCGGCGACCGGCCCCCGGGCTGGTGCAACCTCCGCCGAGCGCTTCCTGGTCCACCTCATGATGTCTCCGATACTCGATTGACGCCGACGACAGAGCGGGGACTGCCATTCGCCGGCCCTCGCGACCACGTGCACTGCCGTGCACGCTCGACGGTAGCGATCAGCCCGGCAGTCCGAATCACGTGATCTGCGTGATGCAGGCGGGGTGAGACAGGCGGGGCGGGCTGAGAAGGCGGGCCCAGGGGCTCACCTGGCGGCCACGGGCATCCGCACATGCAAAAAGTCCCGGCCTCTTCCGAGACCGGGACTTTCTATTGCGTTGAGCGCATCTGTTGCGGGGACAGGATTTGAACCTGCGACCTCTGGGTTATGAGCCCAGCGAGCTACCGAACTGCTCCACCCCGCGCTACAAGAGATACGTTACCAAAGCTGCGCTGGGCCGTCGAATCGAGGGCCGTGTCGGCGCCGTCCCGGGCGCGCCGCACGCGGCAGCAGCCACCGGAACGCATGCAGCCGCCGGGACCCGGGCAGCCGCCAACAACACAGCCGGCCGGTGGAACGAATCCACCGGCCGGCTGTGTCGATCCCGCTCTCGCGGGGACGGGAACTACTCTCCGAGCACGGACATCAGCTGGGCCAGGGTGTCGGCGAGCTTCTTGTCGGCCGCGCCGTAGGCAGCCCAGTCGCCGTCGGCCATGGCCGCCTGCTTCTCCTTGAGCGCCTCGTTGGCGATCTCGAGCAGTGCCTTCGCCTGCGCGTCGGTCGTGCTGTCGGTGGGCGGCGTGGTCTCGCCGTCCGTCGGCGGCGTCGTCTCACCATCGGTGGGCGGCGTCGTCTCACCATCTGTCGGTGGCACCGGCTCACCGGGCGGCTGCGTTCCGCCGTCGCCGGCCTGGGCGCCGGAGTCGCCGCCGAAGAGCACGTTCAGCGCCTCGTCGAGGGTGTCTTCGAAGGCGATCTGGTCGCCGAAGCCGACGAGCACCTTCTGCAACAGCGGGAAGCTGGTTCCACCCGTGGACTGCACGTAGACGGGCTGCACGTACAACAGACCACCACCGACGGGCAGCGTCAGCAGGTTTCCGTTGCGCACCTTCGACTGGCCCTGCTTGAGCAGGTTGAGCACCTGTGAGACGGCCGGGTCGGAGTCGAAGGAGTTCTGCACCTGGCCGGGTCCGGGGATGCGGTCGTTCGGCAGCGTCAGCAGGCGGAGCTTGCCGTAGCTGTCGGCTCGCTCGCCGGTCTTGTTGCCGGCATCCGCGTCGACGGCGAGATAACCGGTGAGCACGTCGCGGGTGCTCTCGCCCTTCTGATCAGGGATGAAGGTCGAGTAGAGCGAGTACGAGGGTGCGGTCTGACCCGGCATCTGCATCGTGAGGTAGTACGGCGGCTGCAGCGTCTTGTCTTCCTTGGGAAGCGTCGGCTCCTTCGGCGTCGTCCAGGCGTCGTCGCTGGAGTAGAACGATCCGGCATCCGTCACGTGGTACTGACCCATGATCGAGCGCTGCATCTTGAACAGATCGGATGGGTAGCGCACGTGGCTCATCAGGTCGCCGGAGATGTCGCTCATCGGCTTCACCGTGGTCGGGAAGATCTTCTGCCAGGTGGAGAGCAGCGGGTCTTCGTCGTCCCAGGCGTAGAGGGTGACGGTGCCGTCGTAGGCGTCAACCGTCGCCTTGACCGAGTTGCGGACGTAGTTCACGTCGTCGAGCGCGAAGCTCTCCGCCGTGGTCTGCGCGTCGTTGATCGCCGAGCTCATGCTGAGCTTCGTCGAGTACGGGTAGTTGGCGCTCGTGGTGTAACCGTCGACGATCCAGACGATCTTGCCGTCGATCACCGAGGGGTACGGGTCGGAGTCGAGCGTCAGGTACGGCGCGACCTTCTGCACGCGGTCGAGCGGGCTCCGGTCGAAGAGGATCTGCGAGGAGTCGGTGACCGAGTCGGAGAGGAAGATCTGCTCGCTCTGGAACTTGAGCGCGAAGACCAACTTCTTGAAGAGGTTGTCGAGCTTCGGCCCGCCGTCGCCGGCGAAGCTCGTGTAGGTCTGCTCGGTCCCGTCGCCGCCGGCCGGGTAGTCAAGCTCGACCGGCTTGGCGCCCTCAGGCGCACCGACGATGGAGTACTCCGGCGAATCCTCACCGAAGTAGACGCGCGGCTCGAACTCGCCGAGCGAGCCGGTGCTCGGGATGCCGGACTCGAGGAACACCGGCTGTCCGTCGACAGAGCGCTGGTTGCCGTAGGCGGCGACCATGCCGTAACCGTGGGTGTAGACGATGGTGCGGTTCACCCAGTCGGGGGCGTCGCTCAGGCCGCTGAGGCGCAGGTCACGCACGGCGACGACGGCATCCTGAGACTTGCCGTCGATCGTGTAACGGTCGACATCCAGCTGGTCGGGGAATTGGTAGTACTGACGGAACTGCTCGAGCTGTTCGAGCGAGTCGCTGACGATCGCTGGGTCGATGATACGGATGTTCGCGGCGGTCTCCGCGTCGGCGCGCAGTGCGCCGGGCTCGGCCTCCGTCTTCGCGTTGTAAGCGATCTCCTCGACGTCGGAGAGCCCGTAGGCCTCTCGGGTGAGGTCGATGTTGCGTTGGATGTACTCGGCCTCGAGGGTCTTCGCGCTCGGGACGACCTGGAAGCGCTGCACGACCCACGGGTAGAGCGAACCGATGAGGAGGCTGGTGACGATGAGCAGCACGGTTCCGATGATCGGCAGGCGCCAGCGGCCCATGATGGCCGTGATGAGGAAGAGCAGCGCGACGACGACGGCGATGCCGGCGAGGATCGCTCGGCCGGGGATCGTTGCATTGACGTCGGTGTACCCGGCGCCGGTGATCAGGCCGTTGTCATCGGTCAGCGTCGTGTACTGGTCGAGCCAGAGGCTGGCGGCCTGGAGCAGCAGGTAGAGCGCGGCCATGATCGCGATCTGCACGCGCGCGGCCTTGGAGATGATGACCTCACGACCGCTGATGCGGATCGCGCCGTACAGGTAGGCGGTTGCGGCGGAGAGGATGAGCGCGATGAGCAGAACGGCCGACGCGAAACCGAGCACGGAGTGCAGGAACGGCAGGTCGAAGAGGTAGAAGGAGATGTCGAGCCCGAACTGCGGATCCGTCGTGCCGCTCGGTGTGCGGTTGAGCCACATGAGCGTGGTCTCCCAGCGCGAGGCGGCCGAGACACCGGCGAACAGGCCGAGAAGTGCCGGGATGCCGTACATCGCGAGCCGGCGCAGCGGCTCGATGACCTGCTGATAGCGGTCAAGCTGCGCATTGAGCTTCGCGTACACCGGGCGCGAGCGGTAGGCGATCTGAATGCTGAGCCACACGGGCAGTGCCATGCCGAGGAATCCGATGACGAACAGCACGGCGCTGGCGATCCACTGCGTCGTCAGAACGTTGAGGTAGCCGAGCTGGTCGAACCAGAGCACATCGGCGTAGAAACCCGCGAATGCGAAGAATGCCATCACGAGCCCGGCCACGATGGCCACGGTGATGGCGAGCGGCGCTCGGTTCGGGCGGGCGGGTGCGTCGGCTTCAGGGGATGTCACGGGGCCTCAATGCTCGGTGGGGTGTGTTTTCGATGACAGAGTCTCGGGGTGCTGGATCTATCCTAGGGAGCCGAAGCTGAGAGTGAGCAGGAGGGCAGCTCTGAGGTGTCCCCACCCGAGCTGACCGTCTCGATCGCGGTGAGCGCCTGGTCGAGCGTCTCCACCGCGAATACGTTCAGTCCATCCGGAACGTGCCCGACGACCTCACCGCAATTCGCCTGCGGTGCGAGGAACCATTCGGCACCCTCACCCTGTGCTCCGAACATCTTCTGCTGGATCCCGCCGATCGGCCCGACATTCCCGGCGGAGTCGATCGTTCCGGTTCCCGCCCAGTCCTCCCCCGCCGTGAGGGCGCCGGGGGTGAGCTTGTCGATGATGCCGAGCGCGAACATCATGCCGGCACTCGGCCCGCCGACGTTGTCGAGCTGAATCTGCACGTCGATGGGCAGCTCGTACTCCATGGCCACATTGACGCCGAGCACCGCGACGTCGCCGACGGTGCCAGGGACGATCTGCGCCTCGAAGCTCTCGCCGTCCCTGCTGACGGTGACGGATGCCGGGGCCTCCGTGCCGTTCTCGGCGATCGCCGTGCGGAGATCGGACACCGCGTGCACCTCGGTGCCGTTCACGGCGAGGATCTCGTCGTCGACCTCGATCTGCCCTGTCGATGCCGACTCCGGGGTGAGGGACTTGACGATGATGCGGCGCGGGAAGTCGTAGTCGAGCTCCACCAGGGCCGCGGCGATGGCATCCTGTTGCGAGTTGACCATGGCTGCCTGATTGGCCTGTTCGCGGTCCTCGGTCGAGACGTTCGGCGGGAACACCGCGTCGAGGGGAAGCACGGCCTTCTGCGGGTTGGCCCAGGCGGAAAGCACCTCGAACCAGCCCGGCCGGGTCTCGCGGTTACCCACGACCGACACCGTGAGCAGGTTCAGCTCGCCCTCGGTCGGGTAGGTGGTCTCGTCCGGGATCTCGATGAGCGGGCGCTCTTCGCCCTCGTGCTCCGCGGTGCCCAGCGTGTTGAACACGGGGCCGGGCTGCTCGATCACGTATGGCGCCGGCGCCATGCCGAGGAGGAGGCCGATGACGATCGCGACGCCGAGGAAGATCCAGCCGGTGCGCACGCGCCGGTCGCGGCGGCTGCGGGGGGCGTCGGAGCCCGTCTGGCCTTCGCTGAACAGTGCCACGGGCTTCCCTTTCATCCCTGCTGTTCGCGACAGGCGGACAGCAGAGCACCTCAGCCTAGGGCATTTCCCATCGAAGCCGCAGGATCTCGCACTAGCGTAGAAGCACGCGACTGAGAGGTGGCTGAAGTGGCCGACAACGCCCAGCCCGGTGACAATCTGAACCCCGACGACAACACGCCAGACGACGACTTCCAGAAGATGCTGCGAGACCTGCTCTCCGGCAATTTCTCCGGGGATGCCGCCTCGATCGACCCTGCGCAGCTGGCAGGCGCAGCGGGGCTCCCGAACGATCCGGCGAGCATCGCCGCACTGATGAGTCAGCTGCGGGGGGCGATGAGCAACACGGGTGATGGAATCAACTGGGACCTCGCGCTGCGCCGCGCGGAGGAGAAGGTCGCGGCCTCACAGGAGCAGGTGACGCCGGAGCAGCGGGCGCAGTTCGACCAGGCGTTCAACATCGCGGCGCTGTGGCTCGACGAGGTCATCGCGGTCAGCGAGATCACCGTGCCCCCGACGCTGATCACCCGCAGACAGTGGGTGATGCAGACGATGCCCGTGTGGACGCAGCTGGCCGAGCCGGTCGCCACGAGCATCGCGGACACCCTCACCACCGCGCTCGGCGATCAGCTGCCGGAGGAGATGCGCGCGATGCTGGCCCAGGCCACGCCGATGATGCGCTCCCTGAGCGGCACGCTCTTCGCCATGCAACTCGGTGAGGTCGTCGGCGAGCTCGCCACGGAGGTCATCTCCGGCGGAGACATCGGCATCCCCCTGCTCGCCGAGCAGCAGGCGGCTCTGCTGCCGCAGAACGTGATGGAGTTCGGCGACGACCTCGACGTCTCCGTCGACCAGGTGCAGATCTACCTGGCCGTGCGCGAACTCGCGCACGCCCGACTGTTCCGTCACGCCCGCTGGCTGCGACTGCACCTGATCAGCGCGATCACCTCCTTCGCACAGGGAATCAGCGTCGACGCGAGCAAGCTCGAGGAGCTGGCATCCGGATTCGACCCGTCGAATCCCGAGGAACTGCGCCAGGCCATGGTCGACGGCTCCCTGATCCCGCCCAAGAGCGAGGCACAGCTGGCCGCCCTCGCGCAGCTGGAGACGATGCTCGCACTGATCGAGGGCTGGGTCACGGTCGTCACGAGCGAGGCCACCCACCGTCTGCCGGGTTCCGTGTCGATCGCCGAGATGGTGCGCAGACGCCGTGCGGCCGGCGGGCCGGCCGAGTCGGCCTTCGCAACACTCGTCGGCTTGGAGCTGCGCCCGCGGCGCCAGCGCGACGCCGCGGCCATGTGGCAGGCGGTGACGGATGCCGTCGGCAACGACGCCCGCGATGCGCTCTGGGCCCACCCCGACATCCTGCCGACGGCGGCCGACCTCGACGACCCGCAGGCGCTCGTCGCCCGTGTGGTCGCGAAGGCCGCCGGTGTCGAACCGGAACCCGACGAGGTCGACCAGGCTCTCGAGGCGCTGCTGCGCGGGGACGGCCCGGAACGCCCGCAGGATCCGAACGAGCCCTCGGCCTAGACCGCCGGTTCGTTCCACCCGTTGCTTCGGTCCATCCGTTGGTTGAGCTTGTCGAAACCTGATTTCGTCACACCCGTTGGTTGAGCTTGTCGAAACCTGATTTCGTCACGTCCGTTGGTTGAGCTTGTCGAAACCTGATTTCGACACACCCGTTGGTTGAGCTTGTCGAAACCTGATTTCGACAAGCTCAATCAGCGGGCAGGGGGTGGGCTCAATCAGCGAAGGGCGTCGGCTCACAAGCTTGGGCTGTGGATAACTTTCGACGCTCCCAGCGGGAATGCGAGAGTCTTCTGCCATGACCCTGCGATTGGACCCCCGTGTTCCGGTGGTGTGGCGCACTCCGAGCTCGCTGCAGTTCGGGGTCGACCGCCCGCGGCTCGTGCTCGACGATCTCGGCTCGCTCGATGAGCTGCTGATCTCCGCGCTCCGCGGCGGCGCCCCGAGGGAGCGCCTGCTCAGTCTGGCGCGGAAGGCCGGCGGCGATGCCGCGCACGTGCGCGCCCTGCTGGCCACGCTCGATGCCGTGCTGCTGCCAAGCACGACGGTGTCCACGCGCACGCGCGGACACGTCCTCGTCGACGGGGTCGGGCCGTGTGCCGACGCCATGCTGGCGGAACTGGAACGCGCCGGAGTCGCCACCTCTTCCGGCCCGGATGCCGCGAAAGGCGACCCCGCCCTCGTGATCCTGATCGCGCACTACGCCCTGCCGCCGCGCCGCTACGGGCACTGGCTGCGCTCGGATGTGCCGCACCTGCCGATCGTCTTCGGCGACAGCGGGGTGCGCATCGGCCCGCTCGTGCTTCCGGGGGTCGGGCCGTGCCTGTTCTGCATCGACCTCGAACACACCGATCGGGATCCGGCGTGGCCGGCACTGGCCAGTCAGCTCGTCGACCGAACGGCTCCGGGCGAGACGGAGCAGACGGCGCGGCTCGCGGCGACCCTCTGTGCCGAGTTGGTCAGCGCGCAGCTGGCCGGCACACGTGCGGCCGTCGAGCGCTGGTCAACGGCATCCGTTCACATCGGGGTCGACGCCTGGATCAGCTGCGATCGGCACGCGCCGCACCAGGATTGCGGCTGTCGGGCGTTGCAAGACGCTCCATCTCGGCCAGAAAACGCGAGCGCTCCCGCGGTGCGCGCTGACCGGCGCCCATCGCGCCCCAGCTCAGCGCGAGTCGTTGCTTTGCCCGGGTGATGCCCACGTAGAGCAACCGGCGCTCCTCGTCGATCTGCTCCGGGCTCTGGGCATAGCTGATGGGCACGAGGCCCTCGCTCACGCCGACGACGAAGACGTTCTCCCACTCGAGGCCCTTGGCCGAGTGCAGCGTGGCCAGGGTGACGGCCGCGACCGTCGGCTCGTGCTGGCTGGCCTGGCGTTCCATCAGCTCGTCGGTGAAGGCGCGGAAGGTGGTACCCGGCGCCGCGAGGTCGACGAGGCCCATGAGCGCGTTGAGCGACTCCCAGCGCTCGCGCACCGCACCCCGCGTCTCCGGCGCGCTCTGGCTCCAGCCGAGGCCGCGCAACACGTCGCTCACGGACTTGAACAGCGGCTCCCCCGAGATCGACACGGAGGCGGCGCGGAGCGACATGACGGCCTGCTTCACCTCCGGCAGATCGAAGAAACGCTTGGACCCGCGAATCTGATAGCTGATCCCTGCCTCACCGAGCGCCGTCTCGAGCGCGGCGGCCTGCACATTGATGCGGTAGAGCACGGCGATGTCCTGCGGGGCCTGACCGGCGGCGATGAGGTCGAGGATCTTCTGCGCGACGGCGCGGGCCTCCGCGATGTCGCTCGGGTGCGCGCTCAAGGTGATCGGCGTCTTCGCCGTGGACTCGCCCTGCGCCGCGTGCAGCATGAGCGCGCCCGGCCGCCCGCGCATCAGCCGGTTGGCGGTCTCGATGATCGGCGGGCTCGAGCGGTAGTTCTGTTCGAGGCGCACGACGGTGGCGTTCGGATGCCGCTTCGGGAAGTCGAGCAGGTAGTCGGCGCGGGCTCCCGCGAAGGAGTAGATCGTCTGGCTGGCATCACCGACGACGCAGAGTTCGTTCCGCTCCCCCACCCAGAGGTTCAGCAGCTGGTGCTGCAGCGGCGAGACGTCCTGGAACTCGTCGACGACGAAGAAGCGGTACTGCTCGTGCACCTGCATCGCGACCGACGGCTCCTGCTCGATCATGCCGGCCATGCTCAGCAGCACGTCTTCGAAGTCGAGCTGGCGGCGCTCATCCTTGAGCGTCTCGTAGCCCTGCTGCAGTTCGACGGCCTGCTCGGCGTTGAGCCGGCCGGGCAGCCCCCGGGTGGCGAGGGATGCCGCGTAGGCGTCGAAGCTGAGGCCGGAGACCTTGCGCCACTCGATCTCACCGGCGACATCACGCAGCGTCGCGGTGTCGAGCTTGAGCTTGAGCCGCTCCGCGACGTGGCCGAGCAGACGGGCCTTGCCGTCGAGGATGCTCGGCGTCGCCCCACCGACCACCTGCGGCCAGAAGAAGTTCAGCTGCGAGAGTGCGGCGGAGTGGAAGGTGCGGGCGGCGACGCCGGAGGCGCCGAGTTCACGCAGCCGGCCGCGCAGCTCTGCCGCCGCGCGCGTGGTGAAGGTGAGCGCCATCACCCGGCTCGGCGTGTACGCGCCGGTGGCGACGCCGTAGGCGATGCGGTGGGTGATGGCCCTGGTCTTGCCGGTCCCGGCACCGGCGAGCATGCAGACGGGGCCGACGAGCGCCTCGGCGGCGACACGTTGTTGCTCGTCGAGGCCGGCGAGCAGGGCATCCGCTGTGGGAATCACGCGTCGGCACCGAGCCAGTCGCTGATGATGGCCCCGGCGATCGAGATGGGGCCAGGCAGCAGGATGTCGCCGCCGGCGGCGCGGAGCTCCTCGCGGCTGAACCAGCGCAACTCGAGGATCTCCTCGCCGTCCGGGATCGTTCCCTGCGGCGCCTGCCCGGCGGCGAGCGTCGCCGAGAATCCCACCATGAGCGAGGCGGGGAACGGCCACGGCTGGGAGCCGAGGTATCGCGGATCCGCGACGCGCAGCCCGGATTCCTCGAACACCTCGCGCAGCACGGCCGCCTCGAGCGACTCCCCCGGTTCGACGAAGCCCGCCAGCAGCGAAAAGCGGTTGATCTCCCACAGCGCGTTGGAACCGAGCAGCAGCCGGTCGTCGGCGTCGGTGATGCGCACGATGACCGCGGCGTCGGTGCGGGGGAATATCTGGAGGTTCTCGACGGGGCAGCGCCGCACCCAGCCGGACTGCTCGACCAGCGTCGCCGCACCGCAGCGCGGGCAGAAGCCGTGGGAGTCGTGCCAATTCGCCACGGAGAGCGCCTCGGTGAACAGGGCGTTGTCTGAGTCGCCGAGCACGGGGGCGAGTGCGCGCAGCCCCGCCCAGCGCAGCTGCTCCGGCTGCAGCGCCTCTGCCTGTTCCCGGCTGAGCAGCGCGGCGAGCAGCGGGCGCTGCTCCGCATCGCCCGCGGTGCCGCGGCCGAGGTAGAGCCAGGTCGCGGCATCCGGAAGCTCGTCGGGGAGCAGCCACTCCAGGGCCGGTGCTGAGCCCTCGAACTGCTGGGCGCGGAGGGCGCTGCCGGCGCTGAGAGCGAGCACCCGTGTCGCGGGGTCCGCCCGCAGCCGGGTGATGAGCCCGGTGTCGCCGCGGGCCACGGCATCACGGTCGAGCTCATGCCGGGCGAGTGGCAGTGCGTCAAGCAACACGGCGTGATCCTTCCGGAATGGTTTCGAGCGGTGGACGGCCGGCCGGAGCGACCGAATGCCGGCGTGATTGCACGCCGCAGTTGCTTCAGAGGCGTGGCGCACAGACGCACGGGCCCGATCTCGACCTAACCTAGTTGGCATGGCCAGATCCCCTCTCACTTTAGCTGCGTTGGCCACTTCGGCCGTGCCCGAGCTCGACGTGGTTGCCACGCGCAATCACTCTCGTCTGCTGCACGGAGATTTCGACGCTGCAGTTCTGCTCACGCGCGACGGCGATGAACTGATCGTGCGCATCCCGCGCAACCAGGCCGCGGAGTCCGAGCAGTCGGCCGACCTCGTCGCCCTGCGCGCCCTGAGCGCCGGCGTGCGCAGCCGGCTGCCCTTCGCGGTTCCGGAATTCGTCGGGCAGGCACCGGCCGGCGGCACCCGGGCCATCGTCTACATCTTCCTGCCGGGCACCACGGCCGAGACGTCCCAGATTGAGCACAACGCCGAGCTCGCGGCATCCATCGGTCGTTCGATTGCCGCAGTGCACTCGCTGCCGACCTCGTTCATCGGTGATGCCGGACTCCCGCAGCAGAGCGCGGAGGAATCGCGTGCAGCGACGATCGCCCTGGTCGGGCGCGCGGCCGACACCGGCAAGCTGCCCGCCGCACTGCTTCGCCGCTGGGAACAGGCAACCGACGATTCGGCGCTCTGGCAGTTCGCCCCCTCGGTGATCCACGGCAAGCTGAGCGCGGAATCCTTCCTGATCGATGGCGACAGCGTCACCGCGGTGCTGGGCTGGTCGGAGCTGCGCGTCGGCGATGCCGCCCGCGACCTGCACTGGATCCTCGCGACACCGGGCGAGGCCGGAGAGACGACCCTGGCGGCGTACACGGCAGCGCAGAGCGGCGGCATCGACAGGATGCTCACCCAGCGCGCGATGCTCTACGCCGAACTCGAGCTGGCACGCTGGCTGTTGCACGGCGTCGAGAGCCACAATGCGGACATCGTCGACGATGCCGTGCACATGCTCGACGCGCTCGTGGAGACCGTGCACAGCCACACCATGAACCAGCTCTCGCCCACGACCGGGCCGATCCTGGCCGTCGACGACGTCGAGCAGCTGCTGACTCAGACCCCGCGCTCGCAGGGCGCCGCGGCGCCCAGGGAGAGCTCTGGAGCGATGCACACCGACAGCTACGACCAGTCGGAGTTCGAGCTCGATGCCGGGGACGATGCGGCCCAGATCGCCGACACCGCGGGTGCCAGCGTGAGCGCCGATCGCGACGGCACGACGATCATCGAGCGTCGCCCGCACCAGCAGAGCGCCGCCGACGACGTCGCCACCGGCCCGATCGAGCTGCCCGGGCGGTAGCCAGGGCGCTGGCGGGGGCGTCTGGCCTCAGTCGGTGACGGAGGCCCAGAGCGCGAGCAGCTCTGCCTCGTCGGCGAGATGGTCCGGCGCGATCACCGTGTCGTCGGCGACGAAGTAGAAGACGGCGTCGATAAGCTCGGCAGGCACGCCCTTCCAGCGCGCATAGGCGAGCCGGTACAGGGCGAGCTGGGTCTGCTTGAGTGCGAGATCAGCGGCGTCCTTGGGGGCCTTGCCCGTCTTCCAGTCGACGATCTGGTAGCCGTGCTCCGTGCGGTAGACGGCATCCAGTTTGCAGATGAACACCTGCTCGTCCAGCACCAGGTGGATCTCGACCTCGACGTCTTCCGGCGCGAGATCGGCCCACGGCGACGCCTCGAATGTGGCGCGGAGCCTCGCGAACTGCTCGGCCTCCGCTCCCTCGCCGCCGAAGCTGTCCGTGTCCTGCTGCTCGAGCTCGAACATGCCGGCGTCGATGAGGTCCCCGGATGCCGCGGCCCCTGAGCGCTGCTCCACCCAGCTGTGGAACAGCGTGCCGAGGCGGGTCGCCCGGTATGGGCGCTGCGGCATCGGGCGCCGCAGCTGCTCGGCGACATCGGCTGGGGCGTCGATGAAATCCTTGAACCGCGATGCCGGGATGCGCGTCGGCAGCGCGAGGGCTGCCCTCCCCCGCATCCGGCGCCTGCGCTCCTCCAGGAGCGCGTCGATCTCGGCACGCATCCGCTCGGGGATGGGGGCACCGACCCCGCTCTCCATGGCGGCGCTCGTGAGCTCCGCCGCGCGCATGACGGCGCCCTGGCGCACACCGAGCGGCTGCAACGGCCAGAGTGCGCGCTCCCTGGTCTCGCTGCGCGGGTTCTCCTCCTCGGCGGGCGCAGATGGCAGCACGGCCGGGTCGATCAGGCCGGCGACGGCCAGCTCGCGCAGGTAGGGGCTCGGCCCGCGCGGTGCCTTCTGGTTCCACCACCACGAGCCGCTGAGCAGCAGATCGGATTTGGTGCGGGTGACGGCAACGTAGGCCAGCCGGCGTTGCTCCGCGGCGTAGTGCTCGCCGTTCTGCGCCTTGAAGTCGGTGACGGCCTCGTCGAACTGGAACTGGTCGTGCACGCCGCGCCATGCGAGCTCCGGCAGCTCGGCCGCGTCGCCCTTGAACTCGAACGGCAGCTCGGCGAAGGCCAACCAGCCTGCGGTGCTGCGCGGTTTGCCCGGCAGCTCGTCGTGCACGAGGCGCGGAACGGCGACGACGTCCCACTCCAGTCCCTTCGAGCCGTGGATGGTGAGGATCTGCACGGTTCCGGGTTCCGGCTCCTCCTGCCGCGGCGCGAGGCGGTCGCGCTGCTCCGCCTCCTCCAGCCAGCCGAGGAATGCGCCGAGCGAGCTCTGCTCGCTGGCGGCCAGGAAGCCGCTGACCAGCTCATCGAAGGCCTCGAGGCTGGGCGCGCCGAGCGGGCGGATGCCGTTGGCGGCGACCTCGATGTCAAGCAACAGCTCCTGCTGCACGAGGGTGACGAGGTCGAGCAGCTCCAGGCCGGCGCGGCGGCGGAGCGCGATGAGCTGTTCGCCGGCCTGCTTCAGCCGCGTCAGGCCCAGCTCGCTGAAACCGGTGACGAGGCCGTGGCCGTCCCTGGCGCTGACCAGGAAGTCGAGTGCGTCCACGATCGAGCGGCCCTCGTCGGCCGAGACGCTGCCGCGCAACCGTGCTCGCACCTCATCGCTCAGCTTGGCCAGCTTGTGGTCGCGGGAGGCGAGCTCGCCGGCCAGCCGGCCGAGCGCGTGCAGGTCCTTCGCGCCGATGTTCCACCTGGCCCCGGCGAGCACGCGCAGCAGCTCCGAGCCGCGGCTCGGGTCGTGCAGCACCCGGAGCGCCGAGACGAGGTCGACGATCACGGGCTGGTCGAGCAGCCCGGCGAGACCCAGCACGTGGTACGGGACGCCGCGGGCCCGCAGCGCGTCGGTGAACACGTCGATCTTGCCGAGACTGCGACAGAGCATCGCCGCAGAGCGTCTCTTCGGCTGCGCGCCGTCGCCGGCATCCGCCTGCCGCGCCCCGGACCCGAGCCGCGCGGCGAACCAGTCGGCGACGGCCGCCGCCTCGTCTTCCACGGTCTCCTGGAACGTCACGTCGAGCAGGCCGTCTCCGGCGAAGCCCGGCGCAGACAACGGCGACTTCGGCGGGGTGTCCGCAACCTGCAACGTGAAGGGGCGGACGATCTCGTTGGCGGCCGCCAGCACGGTGCGGGGGTTCCTCCAGCTGATCGAGAGCTCGAAGCGCTCGGCCTCGGCCGCGCGTGCACCACCGAGCTCCGGGCCGCGGAAGTCGGGGGCGAAGCGCGCGAGGTTGGCCGCGCTCGCACCGCGCCAGCCGTAGATCGATTGATCGGGGTCGCCGACCGCCATCACGCCGTGCCCGGCGAAGAGCGCGGCCAGCAGCCGCGTCTGCACGACGGAGGTGTCCTGGTATTCGTCGAGCAGCACGGCCTGGTAGCGCTCACGATAGTTGGCGACGACGGTCGGGTTGCGGTGGCAGACCTCAAGGGCGAGTGCGACCTGGTCGGAGAACTCGACGTAGCCGCGGCGGCGTTTCTCTGCCTGGAATCGCTCGGCCAGATCGAGCAGCGGCGGCAACGAACCGACGGCCTCCAGCGCGGAGGTGAAGCTCGTGTACGGGGTCTTCTTGCGCCCCGTTCCGCCGATCGGTAGATCGGCCATGCCGAGGAACTCGCGGGTCATCGCGTGCACATCGCGCACATCGACGACGTTCTCGGCGAGCGCCCTGCTGAGTCCGAGCACGGCCCCGGTGACGGCGTCGAGGCGTTTGTCCATCTCGACGAGGCGGGGGTCTGCCGTGTCGCTGACGACCTGCCTGGCGAGCTGCCAGGCGGAGGCCTCCCCGAGCACGACGGCATCGGGCTCGCGCCCGATCAGCATGGCGTTCTCGCGGTAGATGGCGCTGGCGAAGGAGTTGTAGGTCGAGACGGATGCCGACTCGAAGATGTCGAACTCGACGTCGGCGATCCCGGCCTTCACGAGCTGTTCGACGCGTTCCCGGATGCGCACGGCCAGTTCCCCTGCGGCCTTGCGGGTGAAGGTGAGCCCGAGCACCTCTGGCACGGCGGCGTGGCCGTTGGCGAGCAGCCAGACCACCCGGTTCGCCATCGTCTCGGTCTTGCCGCTGCCCGCACCGGCCACGACGATGGCCTGGCCGCCCGGCGCGGCCTCGATCACGGCGATCTGCTCCGGCGTCGGCGGTGGCAGCTCGAGCGCGGCGGCGAGCGCGGCGGCCCCGATCGGCTGCGGTGCGGGCACGAGGGCGAGAATGGGCCCGGTGTCGAGGCTGGGCGCCGTGCCAGCCGACTCGAAGACGCTCATGCCGACACCGCTGGGACCAGGTGGATGCGGTACTCCCAGCGGGCGAGCGGGTCGTTGAAGTCCAGCTGCGCCGGGCCCTCGAACTGTGCGCCGGAGATGGCGGCGGCCACCCCGCGCAGGCGTTCGCGGAACGCCTCCAGCGCCTCGTCGTCCATCGGCTGCTGGGTCCTCTCGCTGTAACTCTTGCCGCGCACGCCGCTGGCGACGAAGACGAGCTTCGCGCCGCCGGCCACCGCGTCTTCAGCGGGGATCGCGCCGCTGGCGAATCCGAGCTGGTAGGCGGCCAGCTGCGGGTGTTCTGGCATGCTCGTCTGGGTCGGCATCCGCGAGCCCGTCTTGAGGTCGACGATCACCGTCGTGCCGTCGGCGGAGCGCTCGACCCTGTCCACGCTGCCGCGCAGGGTGACGTGGTCGAACTCCACGGTGAAGTTGCCCTCCGCCTGCAGCAGCGTCTTGCTGTCGTCGGCGAAATCGCCGAGGTACTCGCTCAGTCCGCCGAGCAGCCGCACCGCGCCCCGCTTCTCGCGCTCGGCGAGCCACGGCGCATCGAAGCGCAGCTCCTTCCAGCGCTCGGCGACCTCCGCCCAGAGCCCGTCCACGCTGAGGTCGGCGTCGTCGCGGGTGCTCGCCGTCTCCATTACGGCGTGCACGATCGTCCCGATCGATGCTGCGAGCCCTCCCGGGCTGGCGGCGACCGTATCGACGAACCACGCCACGGCCGATTTCTCGGCCTTCTCGATCTGTGACGGCGACACCGAGACCGTGGCGCCCTCCGCATCGAGATCGACGAGCGGTTCGCTCGTCGACGGCTCGCGCAGCCCGTACCAGCTCTCCGGGTCCGCGCCGGGAACCTGCTCGCTGGCCAGCAGGGCGAGGGCGGATGCCGCGGCCGGCGTCCCGCGCTCCACGAGCTCGCGGCGCAGCGTTCCGACGAGACCGCGCAGGTGCAGCGGGCGGCCACGGTGCAGCGGGCTCAGCTCGGGAACGAACGCCATGAAGGTGCTCGCCTGCTCGTCGTCGTTGCTCGTGCAGCTGAGCACGAGTTGCCGGTGCGCGCGGGAGGCGGCAAGTGCGAACATGCGCAGCTCGTCACTGCGCACGGCGGCGCGGTCGTCGGCGTGGCGGGGTGCGGCATCCGCCCCGGCATCGACGCCCCGCGGAGCGGAGAGCCCGGCGAGTTCCTCGACGAGCTCCGGGTGCAGCAGCGATCCGCGCGGCTTCAGGTTCGGCCAGACGCCCTCCTGCAGCCCGGCGAGCACGACGACGTCGAAGTCCTGGCCGACGACGGCGGCCGGTGTGCAGATGAGCACGGCCTCCCCCTCTGCCTGCGGTGCCAGGGAGTCCTCTGGCAGGTCGCTCGCCAACACATCGGCGATGAACTGGGCGGCCGGCAGCTCCGGGCTCCGCTCCACGAAGCGCTGCGCCGCGGCAAAGAGCGCGACGGCGCCGTCGAGGGCGCGGTTGGCCTCATCGGCGAGCACTCCGGTGCCGCGCGCCTGCTTGCCCCACTCCTTCGCGAGGCCGGCCCCCTGCCAGAGCTGCCAGAGCACCTCCTCGATCGATCCGCCATCACGGGCGATGCGCGTCGCCTCGGCCAGGTTCGCCGAGGCGCGAGCCGCCCTGGCCGCCGGCCCGGAGTCGATCGTCGCGAAGCCGCCAGGCACGCTCATCGCCTCAACGAGCAGCTCGTCGCTCGTGCGGTTTCCGTCGCCGGCGAGCTCCTGTTGGCGCAGCGCCAGCCGGAGTCGTCGCAGCCCGATGGCGTCGAGGCGCCCGAGCGGCCCGGTGAGGATCTCGACGACGCGCTCGGCGCTGAGGCTGTCTGAGCCGACGGCGACGGCGGCAGCGGCGAGCAGCTGGGCGGCCGCCTGGTCGTCGCGCAGTGCCCGCCTGGCCGTGGCGTTGCGGGTCGGCACGTCGCTCAGTGCGAGGCCGCGCTCAAGTCCGGCGATGTCGCCGCCCGAGCGCACGACGACCGCCATGCGCGACCATGGCATGCCGCGCAGCAGGTGGTGCTCGCGCAGCAGTCTGGCCAGCTCTCCACTCTCTGCTGCGTGCGACGGCGCCTCGATCCGCACGGTCGCGGGGAAGTCGTGTGCGGCATCATGCTCCAGATCGGCCAGCGCCGGGGCGAGTTCTGCCCGCCGCTGGACACCCGCGAGCGCCGTGCCGATGTGGCCGACGACGGAGCCGATCATGGCACGCAGTTCCGGACGGCCGCGGTACACGGTGGAGAGCAGGAGGCGCCGTGCCGCAGGCACGCCGAGGGCTGCGCCGAGACGGCCGAGGATCTCCGAGCGCGCACCGCGGAACGCGGTGCTCGCGACATCCGGATCGCCGAAGGCCACGACGGCGACGCCGCGGCCCGCGAAGGCCCGCAGCAGCGCGATGGTCGATCCGGTGGCGTCCTGTGCATCATCGATCGCGATCAGTCGCAGCCCGGCCAGCGCGCCGAGCGTTGCGGCTCCTGCCTGCCCGGCTTCGGCGTTGGCGACGCGCACGGCGGCTTCGCTCGAGAGCTCGGCCGAGTCGTACTGCCCGGGACGCGCCTGCTCTTTGTTGTCGGAGTAGGCGTCGAGGAACTCGGCCGCGGCGACCCACTCCGGGAGCCCGTGCGCCCGGCCGAGCTCGGCCAGCCGCGCCACCGACACGCCGTACTCGGCCGCGCGCATGCTGAGCTCACGCAGTTCGGTGCGGAAGCCGCGCATCTGGCGCACCTCCTCGCCGAGGGGGTGCGGCCACTCCGGCCCACTCTGGTCTTCGATGTCGCCGAGCAGCAGCTCGGCGATGATGGCGTCCTGCTCTCCGCCGGTGAGCAGGGTCACGGGCTGGGCGGATGCCGCCCGCACAATCTGGAACGCGACCGAGTTCGCCGTGCGCGCGATCGGCCCGCTGCTCGGAACGCCGAGCCGCACCGCCAGCCGGTCGCGCAGCCGGGTGGCGCTGACACGGTTGGGCGCGATCACGAGCACCTCTTCTGGCGCGAAACCCTGGCTGAGCACCCGATCGGCGACGAGCTCGACGAGGCTGAGGGTCTTGCCGCTGCCCGGAGCGCCAAGCACAGCGGCGGTGGCATCGAGCGGGAGCTCGAGCACGGCACGCTGCGAGGCGTCGAGCCCTGTGCCATCACGACCGGCGGCGTCGACCGGGTGCCCCGCGGCTGCTCTGGGCACGAACACGCGCTCGGTCTCTGTCTGCTTGGCCACGCCACAACGCTAGCGCGGCCAACCGACACGCCCCGTCTGCCACGCGTTGCGCCAACAGTGAACGGGCGACGGCGCCACCACGATCTGCCGTACTCTGGCATCAACGCAAGGAAAGGCGCATTCGGTGGACATTCGCATTGGCATTCAGAACTCTCCCCGTGAGATCGGCTTCGAGACATCCCAGCCGGTCGCCGAGATCGAGAAGGCCGTGGCGGCCGTGCTCGCCGGCGAGGTGGGCTATCTGAAGCTCGGCGACGACAAGGGGAACACCTACATCGTTCCCGCCGCAACCTTCGCCTACATCGAGATCGGCACAGAAGAGAGCCGTCGCATCGGGTTCGTGGGCTAGCCGTGGAGCTGCTCTTCGTCGCGCTCGGCGGTGCGATCTTCGGACTCGCGGCCCGCTACGCGCTGCCGAACCGGGCCGAATACGGCGTCGCACTCGTGCCGGCTGTCGGAACGGCCGTGGCAGCAGTCGTCTGGGTCGCGCTGACCTGGCTCGGCATGCAGTGGGACAGCGGCTGGATCTGGCTGGTCACGCTCGCGGTGGCAGCGGCCGCCTCGGCGGTCACGGCGCTTCTGCTCGGGCGTGCCCGCGCGGCATCCGATGATCGTCTGCTCGCCCAGCTGAGCGCCGCCGCCGCCTAGCGGCCGCACGGGAGGACTTCACACGATCGGGAGGACGAAACGTCGAGTTTCGTCCTCCCGATCGTGCTTTCTCCTCCGAACTGGCGAGCCCTGGGGCCGCAGAGCTCGCTAGCGCGCGGTGAGCTGCTCGCGCACCTGGCGGCGCAGCACCTTGCCGATCAGTGAGCGCGGGAGCTCGTCAACCGCCACGATCTGGCGCGGCACCTTGTACGCGCTGAGCTTGCCGCGGCAGTGCTCGCGGAGCGCCGCGACGTCGAGCGAGGATCCGGCCGCGAGCACGACGGCGGCAGTGACGACCTCGCCGCCGCCCGGCGACGGCAGCCCGACGACGGCGGCATCGGCGATGGACTCGTGGGAGAGCAGCGCCTCCTCGACCTCGCTCGGCGCCACGTTGAACCCACCGGTGATGATGAGTTCCTTCATCCGATCGACGATGGTGATGAAGCCGTCGGCAGAGACCGTGACGATGTCGCCGCTGCGCAGCCACGGTGCGCCGCCGTCCGACGCAGGCAGCAGCACGGCGAGCGTCTCGTCCGGCCGGTTCCAGTAGCCGCTGAAGACCTGCGGACCGCGCAGCAGCAGCTCGCCCTCCTCGCCGACGCCCCTGTCGATGTGCGGGTTCTCCGGGTCGATGACGCGGATCTCAGTGCTCGGGAACGGCACACCGACGGTGCCGGCCCTCCGTGCGGGGCTGAACGGGTTGCCTGCGGCGACCGGAGAGCTCTCCGTCATGCCGTAGCCCTCGACCAGCTGCCCGCCCGTTGAGCGCTCCCAGCTCTCCACCGTGCTGAGCGGCAGATTCATCGCGCCCGAGATGGCGAAGCGGATGCTGCCGAGGCTCACCTTGCGCTTCTCTGCAGCCTTCGCCAGACGCTCATAGATCGGCGGAACGGCGGGCAGGAAGGTGGGCGGGCTCGTGCGCGCGGCATCCAGGACCAGGCCCTCGTCGAACTTGGGGAACAGCACGAGCCTGGCGCCCATGCTCATCGCAAAGGTCAGGCAGAGCGTGAGCCCATAGGCGTGGAACATCGGCAGCACGGCGTAGAAGACCTCCTTGCCCTGGCGCAGACCAGGCACCCAGGCCTGACCCTGCAGCGCGTTGGCGCGCAGATTCCGGTGGCTGAGGATCGCGCCCTTCGGGCTGCCCGTCGTGCCGCTCGTGTACTGCAGCACCGCGGTGTCGGCCGCGACCGGGCGCGGGTGCGACTTCTTCAGGCGGCGCGTCTCCAGCAGGTCTTCCCAGCGCAGCGCATTCTTGGCCCGAGGCTGCGCGGTCAGGGCGCCCCTGGCCTCGCGCGCCTTGCTGATCGGCAGGCGCAGCGCGATCCGCTTGAGCATGGGCATCGCGCGGGTGAGATTGACGGCGATGACGTGCTCGACGCCCATGTCGGCGGGGAAGTCGATGACCGTGTCGTGCACCTTGTCCCAGACGATCGCCACGGTCGCTCCGTGGTCCTCGAACTGGTGGCGCAGTTCACTCGGCGTGTAGAGCGGGTTGTGCTCGACGACGATCGCGCCGAGGCGCAGCACCGCGTAGAAGGCGACGATGTGCTGCGGGCAGTTGGGCAGCACGATGGCCACCCGGTCTCCGTGGCGAACGCCGAGCTTCCGCAGGCCGTTGGCCGCCCTGGCGATCTGGTCGGCCATCTCGGCGTACGTCGTCGTCTCACCGAAGAACTCCAGGGCGACGGATGCCCGGTTCGCCCGCGCGGAGGCGTCGAGCATGTCGACGAGGCTCTCCTCCGGCACGACGACGTCGGCGGGAACGCCCTGGGCGTAGGAACCGAGCCACGGGCGGCTGGAGAAGGGTGATGCGGTGGTCATGACGACCTCTCTGGAATGCGGCCGTGCGGCCGGCCGTCAGGCGGTGAGTCCGAGCCCGTCCATGCGGCGGGTGTGTGCGGCAATGAGCTCGGTGAAGACGGGTTCGATGTTGGCCTCTGCCGCGTGGTGCAGCGGCGTGCCGGGCGAGTCGACATCGGCCAGGGCGGAGCGGGCGACGAGGAGGGTGTCGCCGACCAGACGGCGTCCCCACATCGCCAGCCTGGAGGCGAGCACCGCGTCGGCGCTGATCGAGGCCCGCAGCATGGCGGCGAGATCGGCCGCGCCGGCATCCTTGGACAGGAGGATGGCGACCCGTCTGCCGACGTCGCCGCCGATGCCGCGCGCGAGCTGCTCGAAGAAGTCGCCGAGCATGCCGCCGCTGAGGTAGCACGTGAGCAGGAGCTCGTGCCAGTCGGAGCTGGTCGCCAGGGTGCGGTAGCGCTCGAGGGCATCGGCGAATGGTCGCATGTGCTCGTCGGGGTCGGCGTGGAGCGAGCGGATCTCGGCGACCAGCGCGTGCTGCGTGGCGAGCACCTGCGCCGTGGCATAGCTGATGCGCTGCTTGGTCTCGAAGCCGGGGGCCACGGCGAGCGCGCGGGCCAGGTTCTCGGCCACCTCGAGGTTCAGGGCCGCGACCTGACCGAGGAACGGCAGGAGTTGCGGCGTGTATTCGGCGAAGTCGACCTTGGTCGCCGAAGACTCACCACGGGGCTTGAGCCGCGGCAACTCCACACGGAGCTTGTTCTGCGAGAACCATGAGACCACGAGTTCAGCTTAGGGCGTGCGTGAACCCGACGCGCGAGCCGTCCGTGTGGCCGGGAGCACCGCAGCGCGGGCTCCCCGGCAGCGGGTGACAGGCAGAGAGCCCCGGCGTAGACTGCGCTCGAAGCGGCTGGGCTGATGCCGCTCATGACCGTTGCGGGCTCGCTGACGGCGGGACGCACCTCCGAACCCCTCGACTGTGAGCCCGCGTCTCCGTGCTGCCTTCGATCAACGAATCGATCAAGGAGGTCATCATGTCAAGTCTCGTCCGTAAGAGTCTCGACACACCCGACGAAACACGGCCGTTCGAGGCCGACGCCGGACAACTGCAGCTCGTCAACACCGAGCAGGGGGCGATCGGTCGCGCCACCTTCCAGCCGGGATGGCGGTGGTCCGAGCACGTGAAGCCCATCGCGAAGACCGACAGCTGCCAGGCCAGCCATGTCGGCTACTTCCTCTCCGGCCGCATGAAGGTCGTGATGGATGACGGCGAGGAGATGGAGTACGGGCCGGGCGACTACGCCAGCATGGCGCCCGGCCACGACGCCTGGACCATCGGCGACGAGCCGTGCGTCTTCATCGACTGGCAGGGCTTCAGCGACTACGCGAAGCGCTGAGCCGCGGCATCCGAAGCGCAGATTGCCTTCGGCCAGCGCGGCGTCAGGCGGCCATTCAGACACGCCGCGCTAGGCTGGAGGCATCCCGCGGGCGATGGATCCGCGGTCGTGCGCCTGAGCAACCAAGGGCGCATCCTCTTGAACGCAGTACTGACAGGCCTCACACGTGACTACATTTTCAGATCTGACCATTGAACAAGACATGGTCGACGCCCTCGCTTCGAAGGGCATCATCGAACCGTTCCCCATTCAGGAGCAGACGATCCCACTGGCACTGACCGGCCAGGACATCATCGGTCAGGCGAAGACCGGAACGGGCAAGACCTTCGGGTTCGGCCTCCCGCTCATCCAGCGCCTCGGCCTGAACCCGGAGCCCGGCGTGCAGGCACTCATCGTCGTGCCGACCCGCGAACTCTGCGTGCAGGTGGCGCAGGACCTCGAGCTGGCCACGTCCAACCGCGCGACCAACATTGTCGCCATCTACGGCGGCAAGGCCTATGAGGGTCAGATCGAAGAGATCAAGGCCGGCGCCCAGATCGTCGTCGGCACCCCCGGCCGTCTGCTCGACCTGGCGTCGCAGCGCCTGCTCGACCTCGGCAAGGTGCGCGAGATGGTGCTCGACGAGGCCGACAAGATGCTCGACCTCGGCTTCCTCGCCGACATCGAGAAGCTCTTCGCCAAGACCCCGGCCGACCGCCACACGATGCTGTTCTCTGCGACGATGCCCGGCCCGATCGTTGCCCTGGCCCGCCGCTTCATGAGCAAGCCGATCCACATCCGCGCGACGGACCCCAACGAGGGACTCACGCAGGCAAACATCAAGCACGTCGTCTACCGCGCGCACTCGCTCGACAAGGACGAGGTCGTCGCCCGCATCCTGCAGGCAGAGGGTCGCGGCAAGACCGTGGTCTTCACCCGCACGAAGCGTGCTGCCGCGAAGCTGGTCGAGGAGCTGAACGACCGTGGCTTCAACGCCGCAGCCGTGCACGGTGACCTGAACCAGGAACAGCGCGAGCGCGCCATGGCCGCGTTCAAGGCGGGCAAGAAGGACATCCTCATCGCCACGGATGTCGCGGCCCGCGGCATCGACGTCAACGACGTGACCCACGTGATCAACCACACGGTCCCCGACGACCACGACACCTACCTGCACCGCGCCGGCCGTACCGGCCGTGCTGGCAAGACCGGCATCGCCGTGACCTTCGTGGACTGGGACGACCTGCACAAGTGGGCGCTCATCAACCGCGCGCTCGAGATGAACCAGCCGGAGCCCGTCGAGACGTACTCCTCCTCGCCGCACCTGTTCGCCGAACTCGACATCCCGGCCGGTTCCAAGGGCCGCCTCAAGCCGACGCCGATCAAGGAGCGCGCTCCCCGCGAGGGCACGTCGGATGCCGCTCGCGGCGGCCGTGACGGCTCACGCGACGGTGGCCGTTCCGGCTCGTCCCGCGGCGGCTCAGCACGGGGAGACTCCTCGGCCACGGCGGCTCCCGCAGGCGAGACGGGTGAGACCGCATCGCGCAGCAGCCGCTCGCGTCGCCGCACCCGCGGCGGAGAGGGCTCGGCCGCACCGGCCGTCGCCCAGACCGCTGCAGCATCATCGACCGGCGAGGCCACGGCAACGACCGGGACCGCGACGGTTGCCGCGATCGCCGACCCGTTCCAGGCTCCTGGCCACCCGGCATCCGGCGTGCACGACGGCGGCGGGCACGAGCACCACGACGGCAACAGCGCACCGCGCCGTCGCAGCCGCAACCGCTCGCGCCGCAGCGCCCCCAGCGCCGAGTAGCACCAGCGCCGATTTACACGTTGGCTTGAGCGAGCGGCGCCGCGACGAAGGAGCAGCGCCGCACGCGAAGCCCTGAGCGGCTCCGTCGAAACGGCAGTCTCGACATCGGCGGCGAGCCGATTCGGCCATCCGATCAGGGCTTCGGTCGCTGGCGCTCCCTCAAGCCAGCGTGAGAATGCCGCCCCCTACTTGAGCATCGGTCGGATGCACGCCCGCCCGAACGGGCGGCCAGAGGCCCGTCAGTCGGGGTAGACCGGCTCGCTGCCCGTTGACTCGGCGATCATGCGCTCCAGCACCTCTGGCGCCGTCGTGTTCTCGCCGAGACGGTTCGGCTTGCCGTCGCCGTGGTAATCGCTGGAACCGGTCACGGCGAGGCCGAGCTTGTCGGCCAGGGCGTGCAGCCGCTTCTTGGCGTCCGGCAGGTTCTCGCGGTGGTCGATCTCAAGGCCGAACAGCCCGGCATCGGCGAGCCGCTTCAGCTCCGCCTCCGGCAACACGTGCTCAGCACCGCGCGTGCCCGGGTGCGCGAGCACCGGCACTCCGCCCGCCTCACGCACGAGGCGGACGCCGGTCAGCGGATCCGGCGCGTAGTGCGGCTTGGCGTAGCCACGCTTCCAGTGCAGGATCCCGGCGAACGCCTCCGAACGGGTGGGCGCGTGCCCTCTGGCGACGAGCGCGTCCGCGATGTGCGGCCGCCCGATCGTCGCACCCTCCGTCGACTGGGCGAGCACGTCATCCCAGCTCAGCGCGAAGTCGCGGCCGATGTGTTGCACGATCTCCTCCGCCCTGGTGAGCCTGGCCTGGCGGATGCGGGCCGTCTCGGCGACGAGGGAGGCATTGCCGGCGTCGAAGAGGTAGGCGAGCATGTGCACGCTCGCGTATTGGATGCGGGTGGAGAGCTCCATCCCGGGGATGAGCGTGATCCCGGCCTGCTTGGCCGCGGACGCCGCTTCGACCCAACCGGCGGTCGAATCGTGGTCGGTCAGCGCGACGGTGCCGATCCCGGCCGCCAGGACGGCCCGCACGAGCTGGCTCGGCGTCTCGGTCCCGTCCGAGACACTCGAGTGCGCGTGCAAATCGATGGGGCCACGGAAACGCCGAGAATTCATTCTTCCATGCTAGTTCTGCGGGCTGTTGCCGGGAGTCGGCAGCGTCCGTGCAGGAAGCTCACCTAAGGTGGACGAGCCATGCTCTCTCGCCTCCTCAGCGCCGTCATCGTGCTCGCCGCAGCCATCGGACTGCTCATTCTGGCCTGGCCGCAGCTGTTCGGCCTGGAGAACACGTGGATGATCGCGCAGATCGTGTCGTTCCGCGGACTGCTCGTCGTGGCCGCGGCCGTCGGTGTCATCGTGATGCTGCTGATCGGCGTCATCCGCCCGCTCCGCCGCCTCACCGGGACCCTCGCCGTGCTGCTGCTGGTCTTCGGAGTGGCCAACGTCGGGATCCTCGCCGTGCGCGGCACGAATCAGGGCGACGTGACGCTCGCGACGGCCGGAGCCGACGAGTCGATCACGGTGCTCAGCTGGAACACGCAGGGCGAGGAGCCCGGCGTCGACGCCATCGTGAAGCTGGCGCTGGAGAGCGGCGCCGACATCGTCGCCCTGCCAGAGACCACCGACGAACTCGGCACGGAGGTGGCCATCGCCATGAAGGAGGGCGGTCGACCGATGTGGGTCTGGACGCTCAACTTCAACGACTGGTACAAGGCACGCTCCACGGCCCTGCTGATCAGCCCCGATCTCGGCGAGTACACGCTGGCATCCGCACCGGGCGCAGGCCCGCCCGGCAATACCAACGTGTCGCCGACCGTCGTCGCGACGCCGGTGAACGGCGTCGGGCCGACGATCGTCGCCGTGCACGCTGGCTCCCCGATCGAGGGCGCGATGAGCGCGTGGCAGAGCGACCTCGACTGGCTGGCCGAACAGTGCGATGCGCCCGATGTCATCATGGCCGGCGACTTCAACGCGACGATCGACCACATGGCCTCCCGCGGCGTCGACGGGGGCACGCTCGGCCGGTGCACGGATGCCGCGCTCTCCGCCGGCAGCGCGGCGCTCGGCACCTGGCCGACCGACGTCCCGCCGCTCCTCGGCGCCCCGATCGACCACGTGCTGGCGACAGACAACTGGCGCATCGACGCGTTCCGCGTGCTCGATGATGTCGACGGCGCCGGCAGCGACCACCGCCCGCTGCTTGCCCGCTACGTGCCCGCCGACTCGTAGGGCCCGCCCAGCCATCGGTGCCAGAATGGGGGCATGGAGAACGCCAACATCAGCACGGATGCCGCAGGCACCGACACCATCGACGCCAGCCCGATCCCGAGCGAGACCAGCCCGAATGCGAACCGTTCGACGACGCCAAGCTCCGAGGGGTTCAAGGCCTATATCGGCAGCGGCTGGGCCGAGCGCACCGACGCGCTCCCCATCGCCCGCGAGCAGGCCGCATTCGCCGCGGCACGTCGCGCGACGCTCTCCGCGCGCTTCACCGGTCAGCGCCTGATCGTTCCGGCCGGAAGCCCGAAGCAGCGCTCGAACGACACCGACTACCCGTTCCGCGCCCACTCGGCGTTCGCCCACCTCACCGGCTGGGGCGCAGACTCAGAGCCGGAGGCCGTGCTCGTATTCGAGCCGACGGCGGCTGGCCACGACGCCACCCTCTACTTCCGGGAGCGTGCAGGCCGCGACTCCGAGGAGTTCTACCACAACCCCGCGATCGGCGAGTTCTGGATCGGTGCCCGCCCGTCGCTCGCGCAGGTGGCAGCCGACCTCGGCTTGGCCACCCACGGCATCGCCGGGCTCGAGGGTGTGTACGCCGCCGTCGACGCCAGCACCCTCGTGCTGCGCGAGGCCGACCCGGCCGTGACCGACCGGGTCGACTCCGCCCGTCTGCGTTTCGCGGCGGAGGCGGCGCTGAGCACGAACGCCAGCGACTCCCCCTTCAGCATCGAGGTCGGCAGCGAGCACGAGCCAGACGCGCTGCTGGCCGAGGTCGTCAGCGAGATGCGCTTGGTCAAGGACAGCTACGAGATCGCCCAGATGCGTCTGGCCGTCAACGCCACCGAGCGCGGCTTCAACGACGTGATCGCCGACTTCCCGCGCATCTCGGCACACCCGCGTGGCGAGCGCATCGTCGACGGCGTGTTCTACACGCGCGCCCGCCTCGACGGCAACGCCCTCGGCTACGACACGATCGCGGCATCCGGCCCGCACGCCACGATCCTGCACTGGACCCGCAATGACGGCCCCGTGCGCCCCGGTGAGCTCATGCTGCTCGACGCCGGCGTCGAGGTCGACAGCCTGTACACGGCCGACGTCACGCGCACCCTGCCCATCAACGGCACCTTCAGCCCGGTGCAGCGCATGATCTACGAGGCCGTTCTGGATGCGGCGGACGCCGCCCTGGCGATCGTGAAGCCCGGCATCGTGTTCCGCGAGGTGCACGCCGCCGCGATGGCGGTCATCGCCGCGCGCACCGCAGAGTGGGGCCTGCTGCCCGTCTCGGCCGAGGAGGCCCTGCTCCCCGACAACCAGCACCACCGCCGCTACATGGTGCACGGCACGAGCCACCACCTCGGCATCGACGTGCACGACTGCGCCCAGGCGCGTCGCGACATGTACATGGACGGTGTCATCGAGGAGGGCATGGTCTTCACGATCGAGCCCGGCCTGTACTTCCAGAGTGACGACGAGACCGTCCCTGCCGAGTTCCGCGGCATCGGCGTGCGCATCGAGGACGACATCCTCGTCACCGCCGACGGCGCCGAGAACCTCTCCGTTGGCATCCCGCGCACGGCCTCGGCCGTGGAGGCGTGGGTGCAGGCCGGCGGCTGGAGCTAGCGCTCCCCCGCATAGCGCCCGCCGCACATTCGCGGCCCGCACAACGTGCAGCGGCCCGGGATATCTCCCGGGCCGCTGCACGTGMAGCGGGCCGTTGCGCGCGAGCGCCGGACCGGCGGATGGCGCGACGCCTGCCGCGCGGGCCGAGCCGCGTCTGGGATTGCGTGTCGTGACCGGCATCCTCGCCCTCTGCACTAACGTGTGCCCCATGACGAGACCCCGGCACATCCTCTCGGCAGCTGCGCTGCTCATCGTCGGCCTGACGGCGAGCGGCTGTGCCGGCGCCAGCGGTTCACCGATCCAGCCCACCGCAACGGGCCCGACGGCGACCTCGACGGCGCCGGGGACCGCAACTCCGGACGCCGCCGCGTCGCCGGTTCCCACTGCGGAGCCGATTGCCGTCGAGCCGGCCGACTACGCTCCCCTCGATTTCGGTACCGGAGTCGTCTTCACGTCACCATCACGCAATCTGCGCTGCGGAATCACCACGCAGAGCGCCGAAGCGGACAGTGCGTTGTGGGGCTGCGCGATCGGAGAGAAGGAGTGGGAGTTCCCCCGTTCGGATCCCTCGGACTTCTGTTTCGATGCGCAGGTCCCGTGCGGCAACGGCATCGAGGCTGTCGGATCCGAGCAGCCGCACCCACGCATGCGCGGCGATGTCGCATTCGAGAGTGAGTACTCCGAGTCGAGCCTTCCGCTTCCCGTAGGCACATCCATCCGCTATGGGAACGTGCTGTGCACCTCGACGGAGGCAGGGATCGCCTGCTCCAACGCGCTGAGCGGCCACGGATTCGCCTTGTCCGAAACGAACAACGACATCTGGTGAGCCAGCTCAACTCGCTGCAGCAGCCGTCTGAGCGAGCGGTCCGGTCGATCGCCCGCTGCGGTAGTGCGGTTCAGCGGAGCGGTGGCAAGCTCCGCTAGGCGCTCGGCGGCGTCTGCTGCGTCGGAGTCGCTTCGCTGCCGGCATCCGCCCCGCTCGGCGGCTCGGTGGGGGCGGGGGCCTGCGGCACCGCGACGGGTGTGACGGGCGCTGCGGGCTCTGCCGGCGTCTCGCCGCGGAGCAGGTTGCGCGCCCGGTGCACGAGCTCGCCGGGGGCGAGAACGGTGTAGCTCACCGCGATGACCTGCATCACCGAGCTGAAGTCGCGCCGTTTGCGCTTGATCGAGTAGTTGACCAGGCCGAAGAGCATGCCGAATCCGGCACCGATCAGCAGCGCAGCGAAGACCATCGGCGTGCTCTCCCCGCTCGGCGAGAAGATGAACAGGATGAGCCCGAGGAAGATGCCGAGCCAGGCTCCGGATGCCGCCCCGCCGATCGCCGCACGGCCGTAACTCATCTTGCCTGTGACCAGTTCGACGCTCTTCAGGTCGTTGCCGATGATCGCCAGCTGCTTCACCGGGAAGTCCGCGCGGGCGAGCGTATCGACGGCGCTCTGTGCCTCGGCGTAGCTGGAGTAGTTCTCGACGACCTCTCCCTGCGGCAGCACGGGGAATCGACCGCCGCCCCGTGCGGAACGGCTGGCACTGAAGGGGCTCTGAGAACTCATGTGCTCATTCTTCCATGTGGGCCTGAAAACCCCGTGGGTGGCCTAGATTTGAGAGGTGAGTGCCAACAGAGTCTTCGTCGCCCGTCTGGCAGGGTGCACCGTCTTCGACCCCGCGGGCGACCGCGTGGGCAAGGTGCGCGACGTTCTGGTTGTCTATCGCAAATCGGATCCGCCCCGCGTCGTCGGCCTGATCGTGGAGATCCCCGGCCGCCGCCGCGTCTTCATGGAGATCGGGCGGGTCAGCAGCATCGGCAGCGGCCAGATCATCACCGACGGCCTCATCAACGTGCGCCGCTTCGAGCAGCGCGGTGGAGAGGTGCGCGTCATCGCCGAGATGCTCGGCCGCAAGGTGAGCTTCATCGACGGCTCGGGCGAGGCGACCGTCGAAGATGTCGCGATCGAGGAGCAGGGTCAGGACCAGAGCGAGTGGGCGATCAGCCAGCTCTTCGTGCGTCGCCCCAAGACGAGCCCGTCCCCCTTCGCCAAGGGCGCAACGGCGTTCGCCAACTGGTCGGAGGTGCGCGAGACGGTCACGGCCGGCGAGGCGCAATCGGCCGAACACCTGATCGCCACGTACTCCGAGTTGAACCCGGCCGACCTCGCCTCGACCCTGCTCGACCTGCCGACCGAGCGCATGTTCGAGGTGGCCGGTGAGCTCTCGGACGACCGCCTGGCCGATGTGCTTGAGGAGATGCCGGAGGTCGAACAGATCGGCATCCTGGCCACCCTCGGCGATGCCCGTGCCGCCGACGTGCTCGACCACATGCAGCCGGATGACGCGGCCGACCTGATCGCGCAGCTACCGGAGGAGCGCGGCGAGACGCTGCTCGAACTGATGGAGCCGGAGGAAGCCGACGACGTGCGCTTCCTGCTCTCCTACGCTCCGGACACCGCCGGCGGCCTGATGACGCCGGAGCCGATCATCGTCTCCGCCGATGCGACCGTCGCGGAGGGCCTCGCGCTGATCCGCCGGCACGACCTCGCGCCCGCCCTCGGCGCCGCGATCTGCGTGACGCTGCCGCCCTTTGAACCGCCGACCGGCCGTTTCCTCGGCATGGTGCACTTCCAGCGGATGCTGCGCTACCCGCCGCACGAGCGCCTCGGCACCCTGCTCGACCAGGGGCTGGAGCCGGTCACCGCCGACACCTCCGCGGCCGAGGTCAGCCGCATCCTCGCCAGCTACGACCTCGTCTCGGTCCCCGTTGTCGATGAAAACCACCGACTCGTCGGGGTGGTGACCATTGACGATGTCCTCGACTATCTGCTGCCGGCTGACTGGCGAAGTCATCCCGACGACAACGACGACGTAGCCGTGCGCGCGGCCGCGCGCGCCAAGCTTGAAACGGGCAGCATCCTGCTGCCGACCGACACGACGGGACGGAGGACGGGCAATGGCACGAGCTAGCAAGAGCGACATCCGCCTCGACTCCCCCAAAGGCCTGCGCGGCCCGGCAATCACCGCCCGCGACAAGGCGGCCAGCCGCGACCGCTTCGGCCGCTTCACCGAATCGATCGCCCGCGGCATGGGCACGCCCGGCTTCCTCGCCGGCCTCTCGCTGTTCTGTCTGCTCTGGCTCGGTTTCAACACCTGGGGCCCTGAGGAGTGGCGTTTCGACTCCGCCGCCATCGGCTTCACCGCGCTCACCCTGATCCTCTCGCTGCAGGCCTCGTACGCCGCCCCGATGATCCTGCTCGCGCAGAACCGTCAGGACGACCGCGACCGCGTGCAGATCGAGCAGGACAGGCAGCGTGCAGAGCGCAATCTCGCCGACACCGAGTACCTCGCCCGCGAGGTCGTCGCCCTCCGACTGTCGATCTCCGACATGGCGTCGAAGGACTTCATCCGTTCCGAGCTGCGCAGCCTGCTCGAACAGCTCGACGAGCGCGATGCGGCGGCGGCGAAGGCCCAGTACGAGAACGGCGCCGGGAACGACGCAGAGAACGGGACGCGGGATGCCGGCAACTCCTGAGCAGCTCCGCGAGGCGCTGGCCCGGGTGATCGATCCAGAGATCCGCAAGCCCATCACGGAACTCGACATGGTCGGCGCGCTCAGCGTCGATGATGCCGGGCACGCGCACGCCGTGATCAAGCTGACGATCATCGGATGCCCGGCCGCCCGCCGCATCGAGGACGACGTGCGCGGCGCGCTCGAGGCCGTCGTCGGGGCCGGCAACGCGGAACTCGAGATGACGGTGATGACCGTCGCTGAGCGCAAGGCCCTCACCGCGAAACTGCAGGGAACCGGCGCGCGTACCATGCCGTTCACGGCCGATGCGCTCACCCGTGTCTTCGCCGTCACGAGCGGCAAGGGCGGCGTCGGCAAGTCGACGCTCACCGCGAATCTCGCGGTCGCCCTCGCCGCGAAGGGCCTCCGTGTCGGGCTCCTCGACGCCGACGTCTACGGTTTCTCGATCCCGGCCATCCTCGGCCTGGTCGAGCAGGTTCCCGGTGCGGCGACAGGCACGCTCCGCGCCGTGAAGCCGACCCGCGTCGGCGACATGATCCTGCCACCCGTCGCCCACGGCGTGAAGGTGATCTCGATCGGCATGTTCGTGGAGGACGCATCGGCGGCCGTCGCCTGGCGTGGTCCAATGCTGCACCGCACGATGACGCAGTTCCTCACCGACGTCTACTTCGGCGACCTCGATGTGCTGCTGCTCGATCTGCCGCCAGGTACAGGCGACGTCGCCATCTCGATCGGCCAGCTGCTGCCGCACGCCGAGGTTCTCGTCGTGACGACACCGCAGCCGGCCGCTGCCGACGTGGCCGAGCGCAGCGGCGTCGTGGCCAGGCAGACCGGGCAGAGCGTGTTCGGCGTGATCGAGAACATGGCCGGGCTGGCACAGCCGGACGGCAGCGTGCTCGACCTCTTCGGCTCCGGCGGCGGCGACGAGGTCGCCCGGCGGTTGAGCGCCTCGCAGCCGGACGGCGCTGCCCCCGTGCCCGTGCTCGCCCGCATCCCGCTCAGCATCGCGCTGCGCGAGGGAGGAGACGCCGGCGAGCCGATCGTGCTGAGCGATCCGAGCGACCCGGCAAGTCAGGCCATCCTGCGCGTTGCGGATGCCGTCGCCGGCAGCGGCCGCGGCCTCGCCGGTCGCGCGCTGCCCTTCAGCGTCGGCTGATTTCGACAGGCTCAATCAGCGATTTCGCTGCCGCGGGCGCAACTCCCATCGCGGATCCGCTGCTGCCGGCGCAACGGCCTC
Source organism: Leifsonia sp. Root4 (assembly GCF_001425085.1). Taxonomy (GTDB): domain Bacteria; phylum Actinomycetota; class Actinomycetes; order Actinomycetales; family Microbacteriaceae; genus Microterricola. The sequence continues at coordinate 346,875 of NZ_LMDN01000001.1, forward strand.
CGCGGATCCGCTCAGGGCTTCGCGTGCGTCACTGCTCCTTCGTCGCGGGGCCGCTCGCTCAAGCCAGCGTGCAGCATGGTGCCTCGTGCATTCTCACGCTGGCTCGAGGGAGCAGCCGAGGAACGAGGCCGCCCCCGAAGCCCTGACACCGCGTGAAACGTTGCTCAGGGCTCGACGAGGCGGGCGATCAGCTCGGTGAGCAGCGGCTCGGCCACCGCGGGCGGCAGCGCCTCGACGAGCGCGAGGAACGGCGCGAGCCGCTCCGGCAGCGCTCCGGTGGCCGTGGCATCCGGGGCACCGGCATCCGAGGCGCCGGCTTGGGCCAGCCCGATGCCCTGCAGCAGTGCGAAGGCCGTCGCAGCGTCGAGCGTCGCCGGCAGCGCGCCGCCGAGGGCCGCACCGAGCGATCCGAGCAGCGGAGCGACGTCGACGCGGGGCACACCGCGTACTTCCGCCGCTGCGGCGATCAGCGCGGCCGAGAGCTCGGGCAGGCGCGACTCCGTCACCGGTGTCACCGTGAGGTGCGCCGTCGCGGGGAGCCGTGCGCCGCCGGGCCGAGTGGTTCCCGCCTGGTCGAAGCCCGGCTGCAACTGCAGCTGCCACCCGTGCGTGCGCGCCTGATCGGCCCAGTGGTGCGGGTCGACGCGGCGCTCGGCCGGCACGCTCTCGTCGGTGGTGACGGCGATCGCCGGGCCCGTCGGCTCCCCGACCACGCGGAGGCCTTCGATGCCCCGGATCACGCCGAGCAGCGTCTCGGTCGCCCTGGCACAGCTCGCCGTCAGCTCGGCGAAACCACTCTGCCCGAGGGTCTGCGTGATCGCCCACGCGGCTGCGAGCGCCGCGGCGGACTTCGAGCCGAGCAGCGTCGAGTTGACGACCGGGTAGCCCGGCCAGCCGGTCGTCGCGAAGTATTGCTTGCGCTGTCGGTCGCGACCGCGCTGCAGCAGCACAGACGCCCCCTTGGGCGTGTAGCCGTACTTGTGCAGATCGGCGGAGAGGCTCGTGACACCGGGCAGCTGTAGATCCCAGCCCGCCGCATCGAGGCCCGGCCACCACGGCAGCACGAAGCCGCCGAAGCAGGCGTCAACGTGGCAGCTGACGCCGGCGGCCGCGGCGAGCGCGGACACCTCGGCGATCGGGTCGATCACGCCGTGCGGGTAGCTCGGTGCGCTGAGCACGACGAGCGCGACGTCGTCGGCGTCGGCCAGCAGCGCGGCGAAGTCCGCGACGGCCGGCAGACCGGATGCCGCATCCACCGGCACGAGTTCGAGCCGCAGCCCGAGATAGTCCGCCGCCTTGTGGAATGCGGCGTGCACGGAGCTGGGGGCGATGATCCGCGGAACGGTGGCCCGGTGGTCGACGCCGCGGGCCGCGGCATCCGCCCGCCAGATCTCCCTGGCCGTCTTGACGGCGAGCAGGCAGCTCTCGGTTCCGCCACTCGTGACGGTGCCGACGACGGAGTCGTCGCCGTGGAACACCGCACGGGCGAAGCCGACGATCTCGCGCTCCATCACCGCGACCGAGCTGAAGGTCGTCGGATCCAGGGCGTTCACCGGCTGCACGGCGCGCACCGCGGCTGCGGCGAGCGCGTCGATCTCGGCGATGCCGGAATCGTAGACGTAGGAGAGCACACGGCCGCCGTGCGTCGGCGCGTCCGCGGCGCGCAACGCATCGAGGCGCCCGAGCACCGCCACTGAATCCTGTTCGAATTGCATGCTCACGCCAGCGCCTCCGCTTCGATGTCACTCCGGTCGATGTCGCCCCGTCGCAGCGCGTAGCGCCGCAACGTCAGCAGGCTGAGGCCGATGAGCGCTGCCGGCAGCACGCTGAAGCTCAGCACGATGCCCGCGACAGCCGCCTCGCCCTGCACGACGCTCGTCGTGCCGACACTCTCGGTGTAGCCCGTCATGGCGAGCATGAGCGTGAGCGCGGTCGCACCGAGCGCCATGCCGATCGTCTCGCCGGCCGTCCAGACGCCGCTGAAGGTTCCCGCCTGGCCGTCGCCGTGCGTCGCCGCATCGTGAGAAATCACATCGGGCAGCATCGCCATCGGCAGCGACTGCATGCCCGCGTAGCCGGCCCCGGCGAGGGCAACGGGCAGGTAGACCCAGCTGCCGGGCGCCCAGAGCATCGCGGTCAGCGCCAGCGCCGCGACGCCGAAGAGCATGCTGGCGAAGACGAACCCGCGCTCCTTGCCGATGCGGCGGGCGATGACGCCCCAGAGCGGCGCGCAGAACAGTGCGGGCGCGATCAGGGCGACGAACAGCAGCGTGAGCGCGTCCTTTGAGTGCAGCACCCACACGGCAACGTAGTTCGCCCCGGCCAGCATCACGCCGGTCGCGAGCCCCTGCAACATGAAGGTGATGAGAAGCGCCCGGAACGGCTGCGAGCGCCGCAACACCGCGATGCCGGCCGCGTAGTGCCGCCTGATGCCGCCCGAGGGCTCGACCGGGGCCGGGGCCGCGACACCGCGCGGCGCGACGCGGGTGGCCAGCAGCATCCCGATGCCGATCACGACGCCGGCGACGATCGCCATCAGCAGGTAGCCGAGGTACTCGTTGTCGCCGCCGAGGCTGCGCAGCATCGGACCGCCGGCACCGAACAGCAGGATGGAGAAGGTCAGCACGACGACCCGCCACGTGAGCAGCCGGGTGCGCTGGTCGTAGCCGTCGGCGATCTCGGCCGGCAACGCGATGTAGGGCACCTGGAACAGGCTGAAGGCCGTGGCGGTCAGCACGAAGGCCAGCAGCACCCAGATGCCGGATGTCGCGGGCGGCAGTCCGGCCGGAACGGCGAAGGTCAACACGAAGAACAGCGGCAGCAGCAGGGCACCGGTGCGCATGAAGCCCCGTCGTGAGCCGCTCCGGCGCAGCGCGCTGTCGCTCCGCGCGCCGATCACGGGATCGATGATGACATCCCAGATCTTGGCCACCGTCACGAGCACGCCGGCCAGCAGCGCGCCGACCCCGAGGGTGTCGGTCATGTAGAACACGAGCACGAGCCCCGGTAGCGTCGCGAAGCCGCCGGTGCCGAGCGAACCCAGGGCATAGCCGACGACTGTTCTGCGGGAAAGCACTCGCTCCGTTGCGGTCATTCCGGCAGTGTACAGAGAGTCGGGCACGAAGTGGGTCAACTGACCTAGAATGGCGCTCATGTCTGCCTCTCCGCTGCACCCGAGCTTCATCGCCGAACTCGATCGCGACCTCGTCGCCACCTCCGGAACGACGCGCGCCGTCACCGCCCCCTTCACCGGTGAGGTGCTCCACGAGCTGCCACACAGCAGCGTCTCCGATGTCTCCGACGCCTTCGCCCGCGCCAGGATGGCCCAGCTCGCCTGGGCCCGCGCCGGCTTCGCACACCGCCGCGCCGTGCTGCTGCAGGCGCACGACAATGTGCTCGAACGCCGCGAGGCGCTGCTGGACGTGCTGCAGTCCGAGACCGGCAAGACGCGCGGCCAGGCCTTCGAGGAGTTCTTCCAGGTGCTCAGCGTCACCCGCTACAACGCCCTGGCCGCACGGCCGGTGCTCCGCGGGGAGCGTCGCCGTAGCGGCATCCCGACCGTCGTCTCCACCCGCGTACGCTACAAGCCGAAGGGCGTCGCCGGTGTGATCACGCCGTGGAACTACCCGCTCAGCCTCGCCGCCATGGACGTCGTGCCCGCCCTCGCGGCAGGCTGCGGAGTCGTGCAGAAGGCCGACGACCAGGGCGCGCTCAGCGTCCTCGCCGTTCGCCAGGCGTTCATCGACGCCGGCGTTCCGCGTGCCCTCTGGGCCGTCGTCGCCGGTGACGGTGCCGAGATCGGCGGGGCCGTCACCGATGAGGCCGACTACATCTGCTTCACCGGTTCGACGGCGACCGGCCGCGGCGTCGCAGAGAAGGCCGGCCGACGCCTCGTCGGCGCCTCCCTCGAGCTCGGCGGCAAGAACCCGCTGATCGTGCTGGACGACGTCGATCCTGAGAAGGCCGCAGCGGATGCCGCGTACGCCTGCTTCTCGTCGATGGGCCAGCTCTGCGTCTCCATCGAGCGGGTCTACGTCGAGCGCGGCATCGCCGAGCCGTTCATCGCGGCCTTCGCCGCGCGGGTGGGCAACCTCGTGCAGGGCGCGAACTTCGACTTCGGCAGCGACGTCGGTTCGCTCACAACGCCGGCGCAGCTCGCCCGCGTGCAGGAGCACGTGGCCGACGCAGTCGCCAAGGGCGCGACGATCGTCGCAGGCGGCAAGGCCCGCCCCGATCTCGGACCGCTGTTCTTCGAACCGACCGTGCTCAGCGGCGTCACGAGCGAGATGGCCTGCTTCGCCGGGGAGACCTTCGGCCCCGTCGTCGCGATCAGCGTCGTCGACAGCGAGGAGGAGGCGATCCTCGCCGCCAACGCCAGCGACTACGGCCTGAACGCCTCCGTGTTCAGCGGGTCGACCGCGCGCGGGCTGCGCCTGGCCCGCGCCATCGACGCCGGCAGCGTGAACGTGAACGAGGGCTACCGTGGGAGCTTCGGCTCGATCGACGCCCCGATGGGCGGCGTGAAGCAGTCCGGCGTCGGCCGCCGCAACGGCCGCGAGGGCCTGCTGCGCTTCGTCGAGCCCGTCACGATCTCGCATGCGACCGGGCTGGTCCAGCTGCCGCGCACCGGCGCGGAGTTCGCCGCCCTCAGCGGTGTGATGCTCGTGATGGCGGCCGTGCTCAAGGGCATCCGCCGCCGCTGACGTCACTCTGAGACTGCACCAGCATCGATTGCGGTTGCTGAGTCTGCCTGAGTGGGGGCTGCCGCCTTTCGCGACGCTGCGCGTCGCGCACGCCGGCTTGAGGGAGCGCCAGCGACCGAAGCCCTGAGCGGTTCAGTGGACACACCCGCGCGGGACCCGGCGCTACCCGGTCACGCAGCGCGCTCGGCTTCGGTCGCGGCCTCGTTCCTCGGCTGCTCCCTCGAGCCAGCGTGAGTTTTCGCGGCGGCCTCGTTCCTCGGCTGCTCCCTCGAGCCAGCGTGAGCGGCCTCGTTCCTCGGCTGCTCCCTCGAGCCAGCGCGAGCATGCGCTGCACCCCTTCGAGGTGCGTCAGCCGACGAGTGCGTCAGCCGAAGAGGTTGACCGGCTTCACGATGTCGGCGTAGACGAGCAGCGCGCTCATCCCGCCGAGCACGATCACGACGACCATGGTGAGCGGCATCAGCTTCGCCATGTCGACGGGGCCCGGGTCTGGCTTGCGGAACAGTTTCGCGAAGCCGCGGCGGATCGCCTCCCAGAGTGCGCCGGCGATGTGGCCGCCGTCCAGCGGCATCAGCGGCACGAGGTTGAAGACGAACAGCGCGATGTTGAGCGAGGCGAGCAGGCCGACCATGCTGGCCACCTTGCTCTCGACGCTCAGGCTGTCGAGCGCGGCGATCTCACCGGCAACCCGGCCGACGCCGACGACGCTGATCGGGCCGTTCGGGTCGCGCTCCTCCGGCCCGAAGGCGGCGTTCGCGACATCGACCATGCGCTGCGGCAGGTTCAGGATGATGTGCGTAACGCCGGAGATGTTCTCGCCGACGGCGGGCAGAACGGCCGATGCCGGCTGCTGCACGAGCTCGCCGGCCGGCCCGATGCCGGCGAAGCCGACCTCGGTCGTGACGGTGGCGCCCGCGGCATCCGTGACCGGCTTGCCCGCCTCATCGAACACGGGGCGCTCGGTCAGCAGCGGGGTGAGGGTGAGCGTCTTCTCGACGCCGTCGCGCTCGACCACGACGATGAGCGCCGTTCCGGCCGAGGCGCGGATGGTCTCCGTCGACTGCTCCCAGCTCGTGACCGGCGTGCCGTCGATGCTGACGAGGCGATCCCCTGGCAGCATGCCCGAGGCGGCGCCCGGTGCGGCCGGATCGTTCGGACCACACTCGGTGCTGCTCGAGCCGGCCGGTTGCACGCAGGAGGAGACGCTGCCGATCGTGGTGCTGGCCTGTGCGGAGCCGAAGCCCATGAGCAGCACGGCGAAGAGCACCACGGCGATGAGCAGGTTCATGAACGGCCCGCCGAACATGATGATGATGCGCTTCCACACCGGCAGCAGGTAGAACGCGCGGTGCTCCTCGCCCTCACCGATCGTGTCGGCGCTGGCCGAGCGGGCGTCCTGCGCGAGGCTGCTGAGGAAGCCGGTATTGGCGCTGCGCGCCTCGCCGCCGTCCTTGGCGGGCGGGAACATGCCGATCATCGAGATGTAGCCGCCGAAGGGGATCGCCTTCAGGCCGTACTCGGTCTCCCCCTTGCGCTTGGACCAGATCGTCGGCCCGAAGCCGATCATGTACTGGGTGACCTTGACGCCGAAGAGCTTGGCCGGCACGAGGTGACCGATTTCGTGCAGGGCGATCGACACGGCGAGGCCGATCGCCAAAATGGCGACGCCCAGAACGAAAAGAAGCACGGAATCCACGTCGACAGCGTAGCCCTCTCTCGCTGCGAGCCCGCTGATGTCAGGCTGCGTGCTGGCTGTGCTTTCCACGCCTCCGGATGCCGCGCGGGGCTGTGCGGCATCCGCGCGCTGTGCTTGGATGGCCATGCTCCGCGCGGGGCCAGGAGGAGGACGCAATGTCACAGCAGCTGGTCGTCGGCGCCGGACTCATCGGAGGCGCGCTCGCACGCCTGCTCGTCGCGCGCGGAGACGAGGTCGTGCTCGCCACACGGAGCGGAACCGCACTGGCCGGCGCGCGTGCGATCACCCTCGATGCGGGCAACGCCGAGGACTTCGCGGCCGCGGCGAGAGGCGCCGCCACGATCTTCCTCTGCACCAACCCGCCGTACACGCGATGGCCGACGGAGTGGCCGCCCGTCTTCGCTGCGGCGATCGAGGCGGCGAAGCAGAGCGGGGCGGCACTTGTGATCATGGGCAACCTCTACGGCTATGGGGAGCCGGACGGCCCGATGACGGAGCACTCCCCCGAGCTCACCACCGAGACGAAGGGCCGTGTGCGCCTGGCCGGCTGGCACGCCGCCCTCGCCGCGCACGAGCGCGGCGACATCCGCGCCGTCGAGGTGCGCGCGAGCGACTACTTCGGCCCGGGCGCGACGGGCACGGCACACCTCGGCGAGGCCTTCTTCCACGCCGCGCTGCGCTCGAAGAAGGCGATGGTCGTCGGTGACCCGGCGCTGCCACACAGCTGGAGCTACCTTCCCGACATCGCCGCGACGCTGATCGCCGCGGCAGATTCGACCGAGTGGGGGCGCGTCTGGCATGTGCCGAGCGGCCAGGCGCTCCCCCGAACGGTGATCATGGATCAGTTGAACAGCTACCTCGGCGGCAGCGGGCGCGTGGCCGGCTACCCGCAGTGGCTGCTCCGCGGCCTCGCCGCGGTGAACCCGATGATGCGCGAGGTTGAGGCATCCAGCTACCAGTTCCGGATGCCGTTCGTCATCGACTCCGCCGAGACGGAACGCCTGCTCGGAGTGCACGCCACCCCATGGTTTGAGGCGCTGGCGACGACCGCCGACTCCTACCGCTGAACGCGCAACCCGCTCAGCGCGCGGCGATCAGCTTGTCTGCCGCGGCGCGGGCCCACAGCTCGGCCGCGGCCAGCGACTCCCGGCTGAGCTCGCCGACGGCCTCGTGGCTGTCGACGACCATGCGCACCGTCTCGACGATGTCGGTGAAGCGGATGGCGCCGGCGTGGAATGCCTGAACGGCCTGCTCGTTCGCCGCGTTGAAGACGGCCGGGTAGCTGGAGCCGGCCCGTCCGACATGCTTCGCGAGCGCGACGGCCGGGAACACGGTGTCGTCGAGGGGTTCGAAGGTCCAGCTCTGCGCGGTCGTCCAGTCGATCGGTCGGCCGACGCCGCCAACCCGGTTCGGCCAGTCCAGCCCGAGCGAGATGGGCAGCTTCATGTCTGGCGGCGAGGCCTGGGCGATCGTCGACCCGTCGACGAATTCCACCATGGAGTGCACGATCGACTGCGGGTGCACGACAACGTCGATGCGCTCGTAGGGCACGTCGAAGAGCAGGTGAGCCTCGATGACCTCGAGCCCCTTGTTCACGAGCGTGGCCGAGTTGGTCGTGACGACGAGCCCCATGTCCCACGTCGGGTGGGCGAGAGCCTCGGCCGGGGTGACGCCGGCCAGTGATTCGGCACTGCGCCCACGGAAGGGGCCACCGGATGCCGTGACGACGAGTCTGCGCACCTCGGAGGCCCTGCCGGCTAGGAGCGCCTGTGCCAGCGCGGAGTGCTCGGAGTCGACGGGGACGATCTGACCCGGCTTCGCGATGCCGGTGACCAGCTCGCCACCGACGATGAGCGATTCCTTATTGGCCAGGGCCAAGGTGCGGCCGGTCTCCAGGGCGGCGAGCGTCGGCCCGAGGCCGACGGAGCCGGTGATGCCGTTCAGCACCACATCCGCGTCGACGCTGCGCACGAGCGCCTCGGCATCCACGGCACCGAGCGCCGTGTCGTCGACGAAGAACTCGGCGGCCTGCGCCGCGAGCATGTCGGCGTTGCTGCCGGCGGCGAGACCGACCACCTCGAAACGCTCGGGGTTCGCCCGAATCACGTCGAGGGCCTGCGTTCCAATGGAACCTGTCGAACCGAGAATGATCACCTTGCGCACGCCATCAGCCTACGGCGAGCGAGGGCGAAGGGCACCCAGGGCAGACGGAGTCGGCCGGAGCGGCCAGCGAGCTCCTCGACACTGTGCACATCCGACAAGACAAATGCCGACATCGGCATATGAATGCGCGTACTGTCGTCGAGTGACCGAAGCAGCTGAACCCGCCGTGCCCGCGACCGACAATGACGTCGCAGATGACGCCGTCGCCGCGACCAAATCGCCCGGTCTCGTCTACCTCGTCGGCCGCGGACTCATCGGAGTGGTCGCCAAGACGATCTTCCGCCCCACCATCACCGGGCGCGAGAATGTGCCGAAGACCGGCCCCGTCATCCTGGCCAGCAATCACCTGTCATTCATCGACAGCATCGTCATCCCCATCTCCGCCCCGCGTCGCGTGCAGTTCCTCGCCAAGTCGCACTACTTCACCGGCACCGGCTTCAAGGGCTGGGTGTCGCGCACCTTCTTCACCTCCATCGGCGCCGTGAGCGTCGAACGCGGCGTCGGCCAGGCCGCGCAGGCCGCGCTCGACCAGGGCAAGAAGATCCTCGAGGGCGGCAACGCCTTCGCCCTCTACCCGGAGGGCACCCGCTCGATCGACGGGCGCCTGTACCGCGGCCGCACCGGGATCGCCTGGCTCGCCCTCACGACCGGCGCGACCGTTGTGCCGGTCGGCTTGATCGGCACGGAGGAGATCCTGCCGATCGGTGCCAAGCTGCCGCGCGTGCGCAAGGTCACCGTCAAGTTCGGCGAGCCGCTCGACCTCGCCCACTACGGTGCGGCCAGCTCCGGCAAGGCCAGACGCCAGGCCACCGACGAGATCATGGCCGCCATCCACGCGCTCACCGGCCAGGAGCTCGCCGGTCAGTACAACGAGGCCCCGCCGTCTGGCACGCTCCACAAGATCGCCGACAAGGTGTTCCCGAAGGAACGCCTGTAGCCGGCGCACCCGCGGGGGTCAGCACTTTGTGAGGACGAGCCGCTAGGGTCGAGCCTGATGACTTCTCGACGGCACCTCAGCCCGCGTCCACAGCACGGGGCGAGTGGGTCACGCCAGGGGCGGATGTCGCGGCTCGGCGTCGCGCTGCTCGCCGCCCTCACCGTGGTGCTGCTCAGCGCGACCGGCACGATCGCCGCCCAGGCCGGGCAGCCGCACTCCGTTGCCGCGGCGAGCGCGGCAACGGCGGCCGCGAGCACCGCGGACGGCGCCGTCGCGTCATCCGGAATCGCGGTTCCCGGCATCGCGGCAGCCGATGCCTTCGTTCCCCGGGTCTACGGCGAGTTCGATCCCGGGCTCATCATCAGCGACGCGAACTTCTACGACAGCCTCTCGATGACCGAGGCCGAGATCCAGGACTTCCTCGAGCAACAGAAGTGCGCGCCGAAGGACGGCGTGCTGTGCCTCGCCGACTTCCGCCAGACGACGACGTCGCAGCCGGCAGAGGGCGGCCAGCACTGCGCCGCATACGAGGGAGCGCGCCGGGAGCCGGCCAGCCGGATCCTGGCGAAGGTCGCCGCCGCCTGCGGCATCAGCCCCCGCACACTGCTGGTGCTGCTGCAGAAGGAGCAGTCGCTGCTGACGCGGCCGAGCGCGTACGGCTACGAACGGGCGATGGGCTACGCCTGCCCGGACACCGCGGACTGCGACGCGCAGTACTTCGGCTTCTTCAACCAGGTCTACAACGCGGCCTGGCAGATGCGGCAGTACACCGAACAGCCGGATCGGCAGTACAAGATCGGCGCGGTTCCCGTGCAGTACCACCCCAACGCCGCGTGCGGGGCCTCGACGGTGCGCATTGAGAACCAGGCGACCGCGAACCTCTACAACTACACGCCGTATCAGCCCAACCCCGCTGCGACCGGCGACCTCGCCGGTGAGGGCGACGAGTGCTCGACGCACGGCAACCTGAACTTCTGGCTGCTCTACTCGAAGTGGTTCGGCGATCCGCAGACCGTGCCGTTCCCGGCGTTCTTCGGCGCGTGCACCAACCTCGTCGGTGGCCACGGCTGCGGCGTTCCCCGCTGGCCGCTGGCCCCGCTGCCCGCGCTCAGCTAGGTCACCCACGCTGGCGTGCGCACCCGCGCCGGCGTACGACAACTCACGCTGGCTCGAGGGAGCAGCCGAGGAACGAGGCAGCCCCGAAGCCGAGTGCCGCCGCGACGCAGGCGCGGATGCCGGTGCGCCAGTCTCCGCGGGTCCGCTCAGGGCTTCGCGTGCGTCGCTGCTCCTTCGTCGCGGCGCCGCTCGCTCAAGCCAGCGTGCGGGAAGGCGCGCACCGAACGGGTGCCTCTGCACAGTGCGAGCCCCCGCGACGGTGCGCACGCCCCCGCTCGACGGCGAGCGTCGCGCGGCACGACCACCCACGCCATCCTGAGGGTGCAAAAGCCCACGCCGGCTGAGGGAGCAGCCGAGGAACGAGGCAGCCCCGAACCCGAGTGCCACCGCGAACACAGGCGCCGCGGATGCCGGGGCAACGGTCTCCGCGGGTCCGCTCAGGGCTTCGCGTGCGTCGCTGCTCCTTCGTCGCGGCGCCGCTCGCTCAAGCCAGCGTGCGGGAAGGCGCGAAGCGGAGCGCGAAGCGGAGCGCGAAGCGGAGCGCGGAGCGCTAGGCCGCGACGGTGTCGGGTTCGTGTCCGACCGGGAAGTTGACGGAGTTGGCGATGAAGCAGAGGGCAGCCGCCTCGGCGTGCAGCGAGTTCGCGAGCTCGATCTGCGCGGCATCCGCCACGAGCACCCGCGGCCGGAGCGTCGCCGAGGTGAAACGGCCGGCGCCTGACGCCTCCGAGTGCATGGTGCCGACGGCATCGTCGCTGTAGGCCAGCACGACAACCCCGTGACGCACGGCGACGTGCAGGTACGAGAGCATGTGGCACTGACTGAGGGCGGCGAGCAGCATCTCCTCCGGGTTCCAGCGCTCGCGATCCCCGTGGAAGGTGCGGTCGGCCGAACCGGCGATGGGGTGTTTGCCCTCCGCGCTCACCTCGTGCTGGCGACCGTATTCGCGGTAGGCGCTCGTGCCGGTTCCGCGGTTGCCCTGCCACTCGACGCGCACCGCATAGTTGTGTTCGTTGTGCACCGTTTGCTCCTTCGTGCCCGCAAGGCCTCGCGATAAGCTGAACACCATCATGACTGAGACTCTCACCTCTTCCGCGCCCGCGTCGACCAGCCCAGCATTCACGGTGCCGCAGGAGCGGAAGATCGTGACGAGCATCCCGGGGCCCCGCTCGATCGAACTGCAGGAACGCCGCAACGCCGTCGTCTCCAGCGGAGTCGCCTCCGTGCTGCCCGTCTACATCGCCCAGGCGAATGGCGCGATCCTCGTCGACGTCGACGGCAACCAGTTCATCGACTTCGGTGCGGGAATCGGCGTGACCACGGTCGGCCACACGGAGGCGAGCGTCGTCGCCGCGGCATCCGAACAGCTCGGTGACGTCATCCACACCCTCTTCACCGTCACTCCATACGAGGAGTACGTGCGCGTGGCAGAGCTCCTGGCCGAACACACGCCGGGCAGCTTCGCCAAGAAGAGCGTTCTCGTCAACGCCGGCGCCGAGGCCGTGGAGAACGGCGTCAAGATCGCCCGCAAGTACACCGGCCGCCGCGGCGTCGCCGTGCTCGACCACGCGTACCACGGCCGCACGAACCTGACCATGGCCATGAACTTCAAGGCCGCGCCGTACGCGACCGGCTTCGGTCCGCTCGCCGGCGACGTCTACCACGCGCCGAGCAGCTATCCCTATCACGATGGCCTGAGCGGTGCGGATGCCGCTGCACGCACGATCGGCTACCTCGAGAAGATCATCGGCGCCTCCGAGCTCGCCTGCCTCGTCGTCGAACCGATCCAGGGCGAAGGCGGCTTCATGGTGCCGGCGGACGGATACCTCAACCTGCTCCAGGAGTGGTGCACGGCCAACGGCATCGTCTTCATCGCCGATGAGATCCAGAGCGGAATGGCCCGCACCGGCAAGTACTTCGCCAGCGAGCACTTCGGCCTCGAGCCCGATCTGATCCTGAGCGCGAAGGGCATCGCCGGCGGCCTGCCGCTGGCCGCCGTCACGGGCCGCGCCGAGATCATGGACTCCGCCCAGCCCGGCGGGCTCGGCGGAACGTTCGGCGGCAATCCCGTCGCCTGCGCCGCAGCGGTCGCTGTGTTCGAGGCGATCGAGGCGAACGATCTGCTGGCGGAGGGCGAGCGCATCGGTCGCACCCTCACGGCCGGGCTTGAGCTCCTCAAGGCCAAGTACGACGTGATCGGCGAGATCCGCGGCCGCGGCGCCATGATCGCCATCGAACTCGTTCAGCCGGGAACCGGTGACAGCAGCAAGTTGGCCAACGCCGCCGCCGTCAGCCACATCGCAAGCTACGCCGCCCAGCGCGGTGTGCTTCTGCTCACCGCAGGCACCTATGGCAGCGTGCTCCGCTTCCTGCCGAGCCTCGCCGTCTCCGATGCGCTCATCGCCGATGCCCTCGCGGTGATCGACGACGCCCTCGCCGAGCTGGCCGCGTAGCACGTGAGTACTCCAGCAACCGAAACCTTCGCCTTCGCGGATGCCGTCGAGCTCGCCGTCGTCGAGCGCAGCGGCTTCGTCGAGTCGCGCCACGGTGGCTCGGCCGTCGTTCTCGCCCCGGACGGCACCGTGCTGCGCAGCCTCGGCAACCCGGCGGCGCCCGTCTTCCCCCGGTCGACGCTGAAGCCGTTCCAGGCGATCGCGTCGATGACGAGTGGGGTCACACTGCGCGGCGAGGACGCCGCCATCGCGACCGCGAGCCACTCGGGCACCGCGCGGCACGTCGAGCTCGTCCGCGGCCTGCTGGCGCGCGCCGGCATCCCGGAGAGCGCGCTCGGCTGCCCGCCCGCCTACCCGCAGGACGTGGAAACGCGTGACGCCGTGGTGCGCTCCGGTACGGGCAAGCAGCGCATCTACATGACCTGTTCTGGCAAGCACGCCGCGATGCTGCTGGCCTGCGTCGCCAACGACTGGCCACTCGAGAGCTATCTCGACTCCGAGCACCCGTTGCAGAAGCGCGTGCTCGACGTGATCGAACGCTTCACCGGCGAGCGCCCCGTCGCCAGCGGAATCGACGGCTGCGGCACGCCGGTACACGCCATCTCGCTGCTGGCGCTCGCCCGCGGCATGCACCGCGTCGGCACCTCCACCCCCGCCTCCCCGTTCGCCATCTTCCGCGAAGCCGGCGTGCTTGCTGAGGCCGTTCGTGAGAACGGCTGGGTCGTTGCCGGCCCCGGCCAGGCGGACACCGTCGCGATCGACCGACTCGGCGTCTTCGCCAAATTCGGTGCGGAGGGCATCATGGTCATGGTCGCCCCGAACGGCACGACGGTGACGCTCAAGACTCTCGACGGCAGCCTGCGGGTCGGCACGATCGTCGCCCTGCGTCTGCTCGCGGATGCCGGCGCGCTCCAGCACCAGGCGATCGACGCGATCGAGCCGGAGCTCGGCTTGCTGCTCTCCGGCGGCGACGGCATCGTCGGCCGCATCCGGGCGAGCGTCTAGCTCGCCGGATGCAACTCGGCGGCCTCGGAGTAGGCTCTCCCTCACAGCACACCGTCGTGCTGAGAGGCAAGGAGCGACATGAGAATCGCAGTCCCCCGCGAGGTCAAGAACAACGAGTTCCGGGTGGCGATCACCCCCACCTGCGTGCACGATCTGGTCAGCCACGGCCATCAGGTCTTCGTGCAGACCCAGGCCGGTGTCGGCTCGAACATCTCGGATGCCGCCTACGAAGCCGCCGGTGCCACGATCCTCGCGGATGCAGCGGAAACCTGGGCGCGCGGTGAGCTCGTTCTCAAGGTGAAGGAGCCCGTCGCCGACGAGTACGGATTCTTCCGCCCCGGACTCGTGCTCTTCACCTATCTGCACCTGGCAGCGGAGGCGGCGCTCACGTATGCGCTGCTCGAGAGCGGGGTCACAGCCATCGCCTACGAGACCGTGCAATTGGAGAGCAGGGCGCTGCCGCTGCTGGCGCCGATGAGCGAGGTGGCCGGACGCCTGGCGCCCATCGTCGGAGCCAACGCCATGCTCAAGCCGAGCGGCGGCCCAGGTCTGCTGATCTCGGGCGTTCCCGGAACGTATCCGGCGAGCGTCACCGTGCTCGGCGGCGGCGTCGCCGGCACGAGCGCGCTACAGCTCGCGGTCGGCATGGGCGCCGACGTCACCGTGCTCGACACGAATCTGTTCCGGCTGCGCGAGCTCGATGCGCTCTACGGCGGCCGCATCCGGACGGTCGCCTCGAGCACGCTCGAGGTGGAGCGGGCCGTGATCGGAAGCGACCTGGTGATCGGCTCCGTGCTCGTGCCCGGCGCGAAAGCCCCGAAGCTCGTCAGCAACGAGCTCGTCTCGCGCATGCGGCCGGGCAGCGTGCTCGTCGACATCGCAATCGACCAGGGTGGCTGCTTCGCGGACAGCCGCCCTACCACGCACGCCGACCCCACCTTCGCCGTGCACGGATCGATCTTCTACTGCGTCGCGAACATGCCGGGTGCCGTTCCGACGACATCCACCTACGCGCTGACGAACGCGACGCTGCCCTATGTGCGCGCGCTCGCGAACCACGGCTGGCGGGAGGCCATGCGGAACGATCCCGCCCTCGCGCGCGGCCTCAACACCCACCAGGGTTCCATGATGAACGCCCCCGTTGCCTCGGCTCACGCGCTCGAAGTCCGGGAGCTCGCAGAGGTGCTCGGCTGAGGTGCTGGACTGAGGTGCTGGACTGAGGCATTCTGCAGAACGGCTCGGCTGAGCGGCTCGGCTGAGCGGCTCGACTGGGCGGCTCGACTGACCACGCGCTGCGGCGACCGGCGAGCTCAGGCGAGGCGCGCACGGCGGGCCCGGCCGTCGCGGTCGACGGCGATGACCCGCTCGCCTTCCTCGGCGCTGCGCACGAGAAGCGGCGGCAGCTCGCGCGAGCGCGAGAGCGTGCGATAGTCGGAGAGCCTGCACTCGTGGAACGCGAGCGTCGCCAGCGGTCGAAGCTCGGCGAAGAGCCCCCAGCGTGCCTGCCAGGCGTCCGGATCACCGACGATGACGAGCGGGCCGACAGGCCGCGCGCCCGGCATCCGCTCGACCGCGCTCAGCTCCTGCACCACGTCCGGCCGACCGGCGGATGCCGCCCGCTGTCTGGCGATGGCGAGTGCGCGCGACGGCAACGTCGAGACGACCAGAACGATGCCGTCGTCCAGGGCGAGCAGCGGATCGGCATGCTCCCGGTGCCCCGACCAACCCGGAGCGAGCACGCCCGTCGAGTTCGGCATCGCTGACTGCATCTCCAACCCGAGCCACTCGCCGCGTCCGGCAGGGGCGGACGCGCTCCATCCTCCGACGCGACCACCCGCGCGGAGGTGCTCGCCTTTCTCGGCCTGGCGCAGCAGCAACCTGCCGCCAAAGAGTGCGCTCTGCGTCTGCACGGCGCCCCCGAGCACGCCTGCGGCAAGCGCGATGATCAGGCCACGCCGCGGACCCTCGCGCAGCGCGAGCCCGAGAAACTCGCTCGCGGCGCTCTGGTACTCGAGCGGCCATCTGGCGAACACCGCGTCCCAGTTGTCGAACAGGATCACCCGCGGGCCGCTCGGGCCATCGCCCGCGTCTGCCGTGTCGCCGGCGACCGGGGCAGAGGAACCGGCGGCGATGGGGTCGGCGGCCGCGAGGAGCGCGTCCCAGTAGGCCTCCGGCTCCCTGCTGTCGCAGAGCTGCACCGGCACGCCACCGGCCCGCGCCTGATCGGCGATGCTGGCCAGCACGGTGCTCCGGCCGCTGCGGGCCACCCCGAGCACTAGCAGCGGTCCGTGCTCCCCCGGCCCCCAGATCGCCCTGCTCTGCCGTTGCTGTTCCGGTTCGTCGACCAGCCCCAGGGTGAACCGGATCTCCTTCGCGCTCCAGGCTTCGCCGCCCGGTCTCGTCTCGGGTGCTTCGGCGCCGCCGTCATCCCGTGCCGTGTCGATCGCGAGCATGGCGTCGAGCTCGCCGAGGCTCAGGCTGGCGGGCAACGGTGGCAGCCATGGTCGTCGTGCGGCGCCGGGGGAGCCCTCACCCTCGTCGATGCCCGTGAGCAGTGCGAGGTCGTCGGCTCTGCTGACCGCCGACTGGAACTCGATGAGGCGCCCGTCTCCGGCGTCGACTACGGCGCGGCCGGGGCGTCCAGGGGGCAGCAGTGCCGCGGCGTCGCTGCCGATCGTCGCGCGACTGTCAGCGCGGTTGTTCACGCGGAGCGAGAGACGCAGATTGCAGTTGGCGAGCAGGGCGTCGCGCACGACGCCGGCCGGCCGCTGGGTGCAAAGCACGAGGTGCATTCCAAGCGAGCGACCGCGCGCGGCAATGTCGACGAAGACGGCGTGCAGCTCGGGCGCGCTGCCGAGCATCGCCGCGAACTCGTCGACGACGATCACGAGTCGCGGCAGCCGACCGCGCATCACCTCGTCATCGATGTCGCGGGCCCGCACGGACCGCAGGGTGCGTTCGCGATGACGCAGTTCGGCGTGCAGGCTCGCCAGAGCCCGTGCAGCCTCCGCCTCGTCCAGATCGGTGAGCAGGCCGACGCAGTGCGGCAACCGGGCCAGTCCGCTGAAGGCCGCACCGCCCTTGAAGTCGACGAGCAGCACCGTGAACTCCTCCGGCGGGTACGCGGCCGCGAGCGCGACCACCCAGCTGACGAGGAGCTCACTCTTGCCGCTGCCCGTCGTGCCTCCGATGAGCGCGTGAGGGCCATGTCCGACGAGATCAAGCTCGATCGGGCCGTGGGCGGCGATCCCGAGCACGCAGCTGAGCCCGGAGCCGTGCCTGCCGAATCCGGGCACGGCGTGCAGGTTGACGCGGTCCGGCACGCGGGCCGCCGTCCCGAGTAGCCCCGCGGTCTCCGCACAGTGGATCAACGTCTCAGCGGCCAGCGCGGCCTGCTGCCTGCCGAGCAGCTCGGGAACGAGCATCGTGCCCGTCGCTCCGTCCGCCGCCCGGACCAGCCGTGCGGTGTGCGCGGAGTCCACCCGCACGATCGTGGCGCAACCGGGCGGCAGCCGCTCGACGGACTCCGCGACCACGAGCATCGCCCCGACCGGATCGTGCGCCGTCGCGACCGTTTCGGCGCTCCCCTCCCCGCCGGTTCTGTCCAGCAGTCGAAGCGCGCTCGGCCCCTGCACCGCCATGCCCGCTGCCGCGGCTGGATCGGCGGATCGTGGCACGGGGGCGCGCATGGAGCCCCGGTCCGTGCAGTGCGGCAGTCCCGCCGCCCACCGCCATTCCTGACCGGGCGGCAGAGCGAGCAGCACGGAGTCGGGGTGCACAGACCGCAGCGTCTGCAGAAGCAGTCCCCGCATCACCGCGAGCGCGAGCGCAGCCGGCCCGACGACGGCGATCCCGCCGGAGAGCGAAGCGGTGACCGGAGCATCGCTCACGGTCTCCGCGCGCTCGGCGAGCGTAAGCAGGGAGCTCAGCGCGGCCGCCCCTGCTGCGTCAAGCCCGTCGCGCTCCGGCTCTGGCAGCCGGGAGTCGAAGCGCACCGCGCTCGGGACACTGCCGGATCCCAGACAGAGCGTGCAGAGGCCGCTGCCCTGCCAGCGACCGGGGTCATCGGCCTCATCGATGATGCGCTGTGCTGTCGGCGTCTGCCGCCAGGCCTCCTCCCGCTCCTCGTGCTGTCTGGCGTCGAGCTCCGCCGAGAGCTCGGTCAGCTCGGCTGCGAAGCGCGCGGACTCCCGCCGCAGCGTGGCCGCGTTGTGGCGCCTGCCGTCGAGTAGGCCGGCGAGCGCGACGATCGGTCCGAGCGCGGCGAAGAGCAGCACGAACGGCGACTGGGTGATCGCCCAGATCGCGGTGGCCGCGAGCACCGGCGCAGCGCTGGCGATGAGCGGGAACGGAGCGCGCTGGCGCCGCCGCGGGATGGCGGGAACCGGGAGGCCCACGCCACCGGCGAACGCCGGACGAGGCTGGCGGGAGGCTGACATGCGGCCAGTCGACCATCGCGTTCGGACGCTGTCACCCCGCGCGGCCTCAGCTGTGGAGAACCGCGCGGCTCCAGCAGGCTGTGCACAACAGATGCCTCGGCGACGCAGACGCTGATCGTCAGCGACCGATCGTCAGCCGCTGGTGTTCAGCGGCAGCTTTTCCGCCGGCTCGCTCAGGCGACGACGAAGAACTGTTCGCCGATTTCCACTCGGGTGCCGCGCCCGACGAGGTAGCGTCGCCCGGCCTCGCAGACGATCTCGGTGCCATCCGGACGGCGCACGATGGTGCCGTTTCCTGATGCCCGGTCGCTGACCCAGAGCTCGCCGTCGTGCTGCCCGAACTCGAGGTGGCTCTTGGAGACGGAGCGGCCGGGGTCGGTGATCTGAAGCAGGTGGTCGAATCGTTCCTGGGCCTGCGGCAACGGCCGCCGACCGATCAGGCCGTTCCCGCTGACATCGAAGGTCTCCCCGGTGCTGAACTGCAGCATGAAACTGATGCCGGAGGCCGCACCGCGCGGTTCGCTGGGGGTGACGACGTCCTCGCGCGGTTCCTCCGCGGCGGCGAGCGGCGTTCCGGTCTCGGCGGTGGCGGAGTCCAGTGCCCCGCCGTCCAGCGAGACGCTGATGATGCCGGTGGTCTGGCGCGGCCGCAGCGACTGGATCACGGTCGTGTCGGATGGGCGGGCGTCAGCGCGCTGGCGCGACTGCGGGGTCGCACTCGTCGAGCTTCCGCATTCTCCGCAGAAGAGAGCGTCACTCGGCAGCTCAGCGCCACAGATCTGGCAGTTCACGATCGCCCTCCTTTCCGCACTCCAGCGTACCGGTCATCGGCGGGCTTCGGCGTCGCTCACCGCCAGCACGTCGACCACGATGACGGTCACGTTGTCGCGCCCGCCGTTGCCGAGCGCGGCCTCGACGAGCTGATTGACCGCGGCCTGGGGCTGCGGATTGGCGAGCAGAAAGTGCCGGATGCCGTAGTTCGTCAGCTCCTTGGTGAGCCCGTCCGAGCAGATCAGCAGGCGCATGCCCTCCTCGATCGGCAGCAGCGCGAAGTCGGGGACCGGGTCTTCGTGGAATCCGACAGCCCGGGTGATGACGTTGCCGTGCGGGTGAACGTCGGCTTCCTCGGGCGTGATGTGCCCGGCGTCGATGAGCTCCTGAACCACCGAGTGGTCCCTCGTCACCTGCTCGAGCACGCCGTGCCGCAGCACGTACACCCGCGAGTCACCGATGTTGAAAACCAGCCATGCCGGTGCACCATTGGAGACGGTGATGGCGATTCCGGTCACGGTCGTTCCGGTTCCGGTCTCGATATCGCCCGCGCTCGCGCGCATGTCATCCACGGCCAGACGCAGCGATTTCTCGATCGCGGACGGTTCGACGGAGTCGGCGCTGGCGTGCTCGGCCAGGCGTCCGACGACGGCGGCGCTGGCGATTTCACCGGCCGAGTGCCCGCCCATGCCATCGGCGACGGCGAAGATCGGCGTCTGGCCCAGATAGCTGTCCTCGTTGCCGTCCCGGCGCAGCCCGGTGTCGGTCAGGGCCGCCCACGAGAGGGTGACGTCCCTATTCGTCCCGCTCGCCATCGTCACCGTGTGGCCGGTGCGTTGCTGGCCGATCTGGATCACGTCGTGCGCCTTCGCTGCGTGGTGAATGTCGCTCCAACACTATCTCCCACGTGCCCACCCATCCTCGGCCGGGTCGAGCAGCTCCACCACGACGCCGTCGCCGAGCAGAATCCGGCTGCCCGACGGGATCACGGTTGCCACCATGGCCCGCAGGCGCAGTTGCGATCCGTCCGGCAGTTCCACGAGCGTCCCGTTCGTCGATTTCAGGTCCGTCACAACGACCTCGTCGTCGTGTTGGCTGACGAGGGCGTGGGTCGCCGACACCTCCTGCGCCGGCGACGGCACCGTGACGAGTCGCGCCGTGCTGTGGGTGAGCGGCGTGGCGCGCGGTCGCCGCCCGATGTAACTCTCCGCATCGAGCGTGAAGACCTCGCCTGCGACCCGCATCCTGTGCAGCCTCGCCGCCCGCAATCCATCGGGCAGCAACTGTGCACCGCCCGCCTGCTCGCCTTCCTCGCCCGGCACACCGAGCACGAGGTCGAGGCGTTGCCCACTGAGCGCTGTGCCCTGTTGCGCGCCGCCCTGCTCTGCCCATTGCCCGTCGCCGTCGACGCTGGCACTCGCCCCGGGCGGCGGCAGCTCCGATGCGGCGATCGCCCCGGCATCCGCGACCGAGAACGAGAGCGCGGTCACCTCGCGGAAGTCGGCGAGCAGCCACGGCCGGATGCCACGACTCTCGTGCCGCCGCGAGCCGCCCGGCCCGAACACGTCGACGCTGGCACGGCCACGCACGATCACGCTCGCGGTCGTGTCCGCGCCGGATGCGCCTCTGGGCGTGGCCACCAGCTCGACGACGGCAAAGTCCTCGACCGCGTGTTCGCCGCCGAGCGGAACCGCCCCGACAACGCGTTCCAGCGTCGTCGTGGCATCCTCCCGCAGCCGCAGCAGTGCATGCACGACGGCCGGATCGGTGCTCGCAGGAACCGCGGCCACCCAATTCATGGCGATGACGTAGCGCCAGAGCGCGGCCGGATCACGTCCGGGTGCGGCGGGAACCGCCCGCCACCGAGGAGCACTCATCCCGCTGGTCCTCCCGTGCCCGTCCGATCAACCGGCCTCAGCCGATGCAGCTCATCACCCGCGTGTTGAGCGTGTAGTCCTCGAAACGATACATCGAGAGCTCCTTCCCGGAGTCGGATTGCGTGAATCCGCCACGCGGCATCTCGGTGACGCTCGGCAGTTGGGGGCCACTGGGAAGGCGCGGGACCGGGTGGCGATTTCGATTGATTCCGTCGAAGAATCGACTGAGAACCACGGAATCCCTTGCTGAAGCGGCATCTCACTGACAGAATCAAGCCATGAACACGCTGGGTCGCGTAGCTCCGGTCAAGCCTGTGCAGTTGGACGATGTGTCGAAAGCCATCATCGAACAGCTCCAGGTGGATGGCCGGCGCAGTTATGCCGAAATCGGAAAAGCGGTCGGTCTCAGTGAGGCGGCCGTGCGACAACGGGTGCAGAAGCTGACGGATGCCGGAGCGATGCAGGTCGTCGCCGTGACCGATCCGATGCAACTGGGCTTCTACCGCCAGGCCATGATCGGCATCCGGGCGAGCGGCGACACCCGCGAGCTGGCCGATGCCGTCGCCGCGATTCCCGCCGTCGACTACGTCGTCCTCACGGCAGGCAGCTTCGATCTCCTGGTCGAGGTGGTCTGCGAGGACGACGAGGAGCTGATCACGCTCCTGAACACCCAGATCCGTACGCTCGAGGGCGTCACGAGCACTGAGACATTTGTCTATCTCCGACTTCACAAGCAGTTGTACAACTGGGGAACGCGGTAAAACATGAGCAACTCACCTCGCGCACAGCTCAGCGAAGAATCGCTGCAGCAGAAGGCCAAGGACCACCTCTGGATGCACTTCACCCGCCAGTCGAGCATGGAGAGCGGCGGTGTTCCCATCATCACGAAGGGCGACGGCCACCACATCTGGGATTCGCGCGGCCGGAAGTACATCGACGGTCTCTCCGGGCTCTTTGTCGTGAATGCCGGCCACGGGCGCAAGCGTCTGGCCGAGGCCGCGGCCAAGCAGGCGGAGGAGCTGGCGTTCTTCCCGATCTGGTCCTACGCGCACCCATCCGCGATCGAGTTGGCCGACCGACTGGCCGACTACGCGCCGGGCGACCTCAACCGCGTGTTCTTCTCCACCGGTGGCGGCGAGGCCGTCGAGACGGCCTTCAAGCTCGCCAAGCAGTACTGGAAGCTTCAGGGCCGTCCCATGAAGCACAAGGTCATCTCCCGCGCCGTCGCGTACCACGGCACGCCGCAGGGAGCGCTCGCGATCACCGGCATCCCGGCCATGAAGGAGATGTTCGAGCCGCTCACCCCCGGCGGACTCCGGGTTCCGAACACGAACTTCTACCGCGCGGCCGAGGTCGGGGCGCCGAGCGCAGACCTCGAGCAGTTCGGCGTCTGGGCGGCGAACCGCATCGAGGAGATGATCCAGTTCGAGGGCCCGGAGACCGTCGCGGCCGTGTTCCTGGAACCGGTGCAGAACTCGGGCGGATGCTTCCCGCCCCCTCCCGGCTACTTCCAGCGCGTGCGCGAGATCTGCGACAAGTACGACGTGCTCCTCGTCAGCGACGAGGTGATCTGCGCCTTCGGCCGGATCGGACACATGTTCGCGTGTGAGCAGTACGGCTACGTTCCCGACATGATCACCTGCGCGAAGGGCATGACGAGCGGCTACTCGCCGATCGGCGCGACGATCGTCAGCGACAAGGTCTACGAGCCGTTCTCCAAGGGCGACACGACCTTCTACCACGGCTACACCTTCGGTGGTCATCCCGTCTCTGCCGCCGTGGCGCTGGAGAACCTCGACATCTTCGAGGAGGAGAAACTCAACGAGAACGTCCGGGAGAACTCCCCGCTGTTCCGGGCATCTCTCGAGACGCTGCTCGACCTGCCCATCGTCGGCGATGTGCGCGGCGACGGGTACTTCTTCGGCATCGAACTGGTCAAGGACAAGGCGACCCGCGAGACATTCAACGACGAGGAGTCGGAGCGGCTGCTGCGCGGATTCCTCTCCAAGGGCCTCTACGACGCCGGGCTGTACTGCCGGGCGGATGACCGCGGCGATCCCGTCGTGCAGCTCGCCCCGCCGCTCACCATCGGCCCCAAGGAATTCACCGAGATCACCGAGATTCTGCGCGGGGTTCTGAGCGAGGCATGGTCGCGGCTCTGAGGCTCGATGCGGCCCAGCCGCTCAGCTTCTGGTTCGACGCGCTGCTGGAGAGCGGCGCAGACGATCTGCGCCCGCGACCGGCCCTTGCCCGCAATGCACGCTTCGACGTGTGCATCGTCGGCGGCGGGCTCACCGGGCTGTGGACCGCCTACTACCTGGCCAAGGCGGATCCGAGTCTCAACATCGCCGTGCTCGAGAAGCACATCGCCGGATTCGGGGCGTCCGGCCGCAACGGCGGTTGGTGCTCTGCGCTGTTCCCGAGCTCGGCCGCCTCGCTGGAGCGCACGCACGGCCGCGATGCGGCCATCGCCATGCGGAAGGCGATGATCGACACCGTCGATGAGGTCAGCCGGGTCACCGGCGATGAGGGGATCGACTGCGACTTCGTGCGCGGCGGCACCGTGACCTTCGCGCGGAACCAGCCGCAGTTCGCGGCGGCATCCGCCGACGTCAGCGAAGCGGCCGAGTTCGGTGTCGACGAGTTGGAGCTCTGGGATGGCGAGCAGGTGGCCGAGCGCTTCGGTGCGAGCGGTGTCGGCGGCGGCTCGCCCCTCGGCGCGGTCTTCGACCCCGCCTGTGCCCGGCTCCAGCCCGCCAAGCTGGTGCGTGGACTGGCCACGGTGGTCGAGGGACTCGGCGTGCACATCTTCGAGAACACCGAGGTCACCAACTGGTTCGCCCGGCGCGTGCGCTTCCGCAGCCAGAGCGCGAATGGGGACGTCGTCGACGGGGCGGTCTCTGCCACCCACATCGTCATCGCCGTCGAAGGCTACGGGGCGTCGCTGCCCCGGGTCGGCCGGCACATCCTCCCGCTGTACTCCCTCATGATCGCCACGGAGCCACTCAGCGAGGAGCTGTGGCGCGAGATCGGCATCGAGCACGGGCAGACGTTCGGTGACTACCGCCACCTCATCGTGTACGGGCAGCGCACGGCAGACAACCGCATCGCCTTCGGTGGCCGCGGCGCCCGTTACCACTGGGGCAGCGCGATCCGGCCGGAGTACGATCGCGACCCCCGCGTGTTCTCGCACCTGCAGAAGGCCCCCGTCGAGCTCTTCCCCGCCGTCGCGGATGCCGCCATCACACACCGCTGGGGCGGCGCGCTCGGAGTGAACCGGGATTGGCGGGCGACGGCGAGCTTCAACCCGAAGACCGGGGTCGCACTCGCCGGAGGCTACGTCGGCGACGGGCTCAGCACGACGAACCTCGCCGGGCGCACCCTCAGCGCTCTGATCCGGGATGAGCGCGGCCCGCTCACCGAGCTGCCGTGGGTCAACCACCGCTCCCCGCAATGGGAGCCGGAACCGCTGCGCTTCGTCGGCGCAAACCTCGGCCTGCTCGCCACGGGCCTCGCCGATTCCGAGGAGCGGCTCACCAAACGACCATCCGTGGCCGCGAAGCTGATGGGCCCGTTGCTCGGGCACTGACGCCCCGCCAATCGCGCTTTCGTGCGCAGGCCTCCCCCATTCGGGGCCACTCTGCCCCTACACTCACAACCATGACTACACCAGCGCCCAGCGCCCCGACCCCCTACATCCCGGCTGAGCCGCAGACCGCCGGCATCCCGCCGCTGTGGGCGCCCTACTACGGCGCACCGTTCTCCGCCGCATTCACCCGTTTCTGGAAGAAGTACGCGACGTTCGCCGGTCGCGCCAGCCGCAGCGAGTACTGGAAGTGGGTGCTCATCCAGCTGCTCATCACCACGATCCTCGGCCTGCTCACGCTGTTCCTGGCCCTCTCGGGTTCGAGCGTCGACACCACGACCGGCACCACGACCCCCGGCCCGATGTTCGGCCTCGGCGCCGCGCTCCTCGGCATCTGGTACATCGCCACGGTCATCCCCAGCATCTCGCTCGGCGTGCGCCGCCTGCACGACATCAACCAGAGCGGCTGGATGTACCTGCTCAACCTGATCCCGTCGATCGGCTCGCTCATCATCCTCGTCCTCGCTGTGCTGCCCGCCGACCCGCGCGGCGCGCGCTTCGACCAGCAGAACGCCTAGTCGAGGTCTCGGCGGTGCGGCCATCGGGCCGCGCCGCCGAATCTCCGAGCTGCACCGGCACGGCGAAAGCCCAGTCCGGCAGGCGGCCGATCGCGAGCATCGTCTCGAGGATGTCGGCCAAGCCGTAACCGGGGTCGATCGCCAGCGCCATCTCGACGAAGACGGCCGCGCGGCTGCTGCGCCCGAGTGCCCAGTTGAGCCAGGCCAGCATGCACAGCGCAGGCGGTTTGCAGCGGCGGGGCGCCCGGGCGAGCAACTCCAGGAGCAACTCGATCGCCGCCTCGATCCGCTCCGGATCCGGCCGTGGCCCCTCGCCCCAGAACAGTGCGGCACTCTCCCGCCCAGCACCGGGTTCGCCGGCGGCGAAGCGCAGGTTCTCCCGCTCGGCCCTCGCACCGGCCTCCACCCCGAACGCCCAGTGGATCAGCAGCATGTCCCGCGTCGGCGGGCCCTGCATCGCGAAGAGCAGCGCGGCAGCGTCCAGCTCGCTCACCGTCTCGGCCGGGCAGCACAGGCTCATCTCGGCGACGGCCGGCAGCTCCAGCAGCGCGGCGAGCTCCGCCGAGGGCTCCCCGAGCGTCGCCGGGTCGCTTGCCATCGTCCGGAAGCGGTTGATCAACCGCCCCATCCGCTGCCTGGTGGCGAGGTCGGCCGTGCCGCTGCGCGGATCGGGCCCGCGCTGATCGTGCAGTGCCCGGTTCGCAGGCGCGCCGCGCGGGCGTTCGGCCGCGAGCTGCGCACTGACCGCTGAATCGGCTATCAGCGCCAGCGAGTGCCCGCCCGGCGGCACGGCCGTGTCGAGGTAGGAGGCCCAGCCGTCCGACGCGACACAGAGCGCATCCCGCACGAGGAATCCCGACTCCTCCGCATGGAAGAGGAGCGCGTTCATCGCCTCGCCGTGCGGCGGAACGCTGCCGCCCTCGAAGCGGGCCGTGGTGTACACGAGCGGCACGACGGCATCCGCCTCGGGGATCTTGCAGAGCAGCCCGATCAACGAGGATGCCACCGCCCCGAGCACGTCGGCGTCGGTGGTCCGCGGCAGATCCGCCCGCAGCGCGCCGCAGCTGCGTTTGCCGCGGAACGCAACGAGCACGAGGCTCTCGACGGGCCGGAATCCTGCCAACTCGGGCACCAGGGCGAGGAAGTCCTGCGCGTCGCTGGCCGTGATGATTGTTGTCATGCGGCGAGTCTGCGCCGCGACGCGGCCCGGCGCCGACCCGGTTACCCGGCTGTGCACAACACACGGGCCGCACCCGCCTGTGCAGGAGAGGCCACCGCGCGATCCCGCGGCCGCGACGCGCGGAAGCCCCGGGGCTGCCCGCCTAGGCCGCGCCCTCCTGGTTGTCATGAACACGCGCGGTGTCGTCCTGCTCCAACAGCGTCTCCACCGCGAGCAGTTCGGCCTCCTCGATCGCCGGCGCCTCGAACTGCGCGTTGTACAGCCGGTAGTAGGCGCCGCCCTGCTCGAGCAGGCCGCTGTGGGTGCCCTGTTCGACGATGTGCCCGTTCTCCATGACGACGATCAGGTCGGCGTCGCGGATCGTCGACAGCCGGTGCGCGATGACGAAGCTCGTCCTGTCGCTGCGCAGCGCGCTCATCGCCTTCTGCACGAGCAGCTCGGTGCGTGTGTCGACGGAGCTGGTCGCCTCGTCAAGGATCAGCACGCTCGGCTGGGCGAGGAAGGCACGCGCGATCGTGATCAGCTGCTTCTCGCCCGCGCTGATGTTGCCCGCCTCGTCGTCCAACACGGTGTCATAGCCGTCGGGAAGCGAGCGCACGAAACGGTCGACGTAGGTGGCCTTCGCCGCGGCGAGGATCTCCTCCTCCGTCGCACCGGAGCGGCCGTAGGCGATGTTGTCGCGGATCGTTCCGCCGAACAGCCACGTGTCCTGCAACACCATGCCCATGCGTCCACGGAGGTCAGCACGGGTCATCGCGCTGATGTCGACGCCGTCCAGTGTGATGCGACCGGAATTCAGCTCGTAGAAGCGCATGATCAGGTTGACGAGGGTCGTCTTGCCCGCTCCCGTCGGACCGACGATCGCAATCGTGTGACCGGGCTCCGCGACGAGGTTGAGGTGCTCGATCAGCGGCTTGTCCTCCGCGTAGCGGAACGTGACATCGTCGAAGACGAGGCGACCGCTGCCTTCGGCCTTCAGCGGTGCGGATGCCGGCGCCGCGGCATCCGGCGACTGCTCATCGGCGTCGAGCAACTCGAACACCCGCTCGGCGGACGCGACGCCGGACTGCAGCAGATTCGCCATCGAACCGAGCTGGCTGAGCGGTTGCGTGAACTGCCGCGAGTACTGGATGAACGCCTGTACGTCACCGAGGAGCATCTGACCGCTCGCCACCATGAGCCCACCGATCACGGCGATGGCGACGTAGACGAGGTTTCCCACGAACATCATGGCCGGCATGATGATTCCGGAGACGAATTGGGCGCCGAAGCTCGCCCCGTAGAGCTGCTCGTTCTTGGCGGTGAACTCGGCGTTCGTCTCCTTCTGGCGACCGAAGACCTTGACCAGTGAGTGCCCGGTGAAGGTTTCCTCGATGCGCGCGTTCAGCTCTCCCGTGTGCTTCCACTGCGAGACGAAGAGCTTCTGCGATCGCTTGCCGATGATCACGGTGATCAGAACGGTCAGCGGGATCGTGACGAGTGCGACCCCGGCCAGCACCGGCGAGATGCTGAACATCATGATGACGACACCGATCACGGTGAGGATCGACGTCAGCGCCTGGCTCAAGGTCTGTTGCAGGCTCTGCGACACGTTGTCGATGTCGTTCGTCACCCGGCTGAGCAGCTCACCGCGCTGCATCTTGTCGAAGTAGCTCAGCGGCAGCGCGTTCAGCTTCGTCTCGATGTCTTCGCGGAGGCGGTAGATCGTGCGCTGCACGCTGCCGTTCAGCACGAATCCCTGCAGCCACATGAAGACGGATGCCAGCACATACAGCGCGAGCACGCCGAGCAGCACCGCGCCGAGGGCCGCGAAGTCGATGCCCGCGCCCGGTGTCAGCTGCATCGGCTCGATCATGTCGGCGAGCTGGTCCTGCCCGGTTGCGCGCAGCTCGGCGATCACCTCCGCCTTGCTCGCACCGGCGGGCATCTGCGCGGAGATGGCACCGGAGAAGATGATGTTCGTTCCCTCGCCGAGCAGCTTCGGGCCGAGCACGCTGAAGATCACACCGATGACGGCGAGGATCGTGACCGAGATGATCTGGAACCACTCCGGCCGCAGGCGCCCCATCAGCCGCTTCAGCGAGGTTCCGAAGTTCTTGGGCTTCTCGACGGGGGCTCCGCCGCCGCCCATCGGGCCTCTGCCGCCCATCGGGCCGCGCTGCGGGGCTGGCTGGGCCGGCGTGCTGCCCGTGCTCGTCTCGTTCGCCGCGTCCTCGGTCGTGCTCATGCTGCCTCCTCCGCGGTGAGCTGCGAGGAGACGATCTCCGCATAGGTTTCCGAGCTCGCCAGCAGCTCGTCATGGCTGCCGCGTCCGACGATCTCCCCGTCCTCGAGCACGAGGATCTGATCGGCGTCGATGATCGTCGACACCCGCTGGGCCACGATGAAGAGCGTCGCGTCGCCGATGTCGGCCCGCAGCGCACGCCGCAGATTCGCATCCGTGGTCAGGTCGAGGGCCGAGAACGAGTCGTCGAAGATGTAGATGGCCGGCCGTTTCACGAGCGCCCTGGCGATGGCCAGTCGTTGCCGCTGCCCACCGGAGACGTTCGTTCCGCCCTGGCTGATCGGGGCGTCGAGGCCGCCGGGCATCGCCGCGACGAAGTCGCGCGCCTGCGCCACCTCGAGGGCGTGCCACAGCTCGGTGTCTGAGGCGTCGCTCTTGCCGTAGCGCAGGTTGCTTGCGACGGTTCCGGAGAACAGGTAGGGCTTCTGCGGCACCAGGCCGATGTGCGCCCAGAGCAGTTCAGGGTCGATGTCGCGCACATCGACGCCGTCGACCTTCACGCTGCCCTCCGTGGCGTCGAAGAGTCGGGGAAGCAGGTTGACCAGCGTCGTCTTGCCCGAGCCGGTGCTGCCGATGACCGCGGTCGTCGTTCCCGGCTCCGTGCGGAAGTCGAGAGCGGTGAGCACGGGCTGCTCCGCGCCCGGGTAGGAGAAGGAGACGCCGTCGAATTCGATGGAGCCGATGCCGTGCAGAGTGACGACGGGGTTGCTCGGCGGCCGCACGCTCGGCTCTGTGCCCAGCACCTCCTGGATGCGGTCGGCGCAGACGGCGGCGCGCGGGATCATCACGGCCATGAATGTCGCCATCATCACGGCCATCAGAATCTGCATCAGGTAACTGAGGAAGGCCGTGAGCGTTCCGACCTGCATCGAGCCGTCCTCGATGCGGAACGCACCGAACCAGAGCACGGCGATGCTCGAGAGGTTGAGCACGAGCATGACGACGGGGAACATCAGCGCCATCAGGCGCCCCGTGCGCAACGCCGTGTCGGTGAGTTCGGCGTTCGCGCCCGCGAAGCGCTCGGTCTCGATCGGTTCGCGCACGAAGGCGCGGATGACGCGGATGCCGGTGAGCTGCTCGCGCAGCACGGTGTTGACGCGGTCGACGCGCTTCTGCATCGAACGGAACAGCGGCACCATCCGCCAGATGATGAGCCCGACGGCGATCAGCAGCACGGGAACGGCCACGGCGATCAGCCAGGACAGTTGGAGGTCCTGCTGCATGGCCATGATGATGCCGCCGATGCAGAGCATGGGAGCGCTGACCATCATCGTGCAGGTCATCAGCACGAGCATCTGCACCTGCTGCACGTCGTTGGTGGAGCGGGTGATCAGCGAGGGTGCGCCGAATCTGGCCACCTCCCGCTCGGAGAACTCGCCGACCTTCTCGAACACGCCCGTGCGGAGGTCACGGCCGAGCGCCATGGCCGCCCGCGCCCCGAAGTAGACGGCCACGATCGAACAGACGACCTGGCCGAGTGTGATCAGCAGCATCCAGGCGCCGGTGGAGAGGATGTATGCGGTGTCGCCCGTTGCGACGCCCTGGTCGATGATGTCGGCGTTCAGCGTCGGCAGGTAGAGCGACGCGATCGATTGCGCGAGCTGGAAGACCACGACCCCGACGAGGAGCCAGCGATAGGGCTTGAGGTAGCGCCAGACCAACGGAAGCAGCATGAGTCTCCTCAGAATCGTGCGCGATCCGGGAGCCGGTTGACCGCGACGGCCCGATCGCCATCGTTCTCGCCCTCGATCACTCGTCGAGCCTAACCGAGCGGTCGCGCGCTGCGGCGCCTTTCCCGTTCGCCTCTGGTGAACGCAGATCCGGTTGGCGCAGGTCCGGGTGGCGCGGCGCCACCGAGCCGCACACAGATGCCGGAAGGGGCACACTGCCCGGCCGGCACCCGTCGGCTCACCGCTGCTGGCGGCGGCTCATGGCGCGGTGGTGACCACGGTGCCATCAGGGGCGATCACGTGCCAGACCTCGTTCAGGCCCTGGCCGTTCAGATCGCCGGGTGCCGTGTCGTTGGCGAAGGTGTAGAGGGGCAGGCCGTTGATCGTGATCTGCTTGCCGCCGGCGACGCCGGTGATCGTCCCGACGGTGCCCGTGATGCCGTCAACGACAGGCGTGTCCGACTCTGAGGTGATCGCCGGCCACGCCGCCTCGCAGTCCCCGGTGCATGCGCTGGTGTCGGCACCGGCCGTGTCTTTATCGAAGACATAGGCCGTCATGCCCTCCCCGTTCACGACGATCTCTCCGATCGAACTCCCGGCGACGGTGAGTTCGGCTGTGGCCACCTCGGCGTCGCCCGACTCGGTGGATGACGGGGCAGGAGCACCCTCTGCACAGCCGGCCAAGGCCATCATCGCGACGGCGACTCCCGCCAACGCCGCGAGCATTCTCGTGTTCATGGGTCATTCCAATCCTGTTCCGTGTCGACCGCGTCGTCGCGGCCATGGCCTGATGGAGACCACTGAGGAGAACACGATGTGGAGCCCCGAAACGTTCACGCCCCCAGCCGATTCCCAGCGCGCGGACGAACGCTGGAGTGTGACCGCACGTGCGATCCCTGGGGCGCTGAACGACATGCGCTCGGGTCTCGTTGTCTGGTTGGAGGCACAATGACGGCAACACGAGATGCACGGCTGCAGGCGTTGCACGACGAGAACGCGGCACCGTTGCTGCGGTACGTGACCTGGCTCACGCACGACTTCTCGCTCGCACAGGACATCGTGCAGGAGACCCTGCTCCGGGCGTGGAAGAACCCCAAGATTCTCGACGCTGATGCTGGCTCGGCGCGTGCCTGGCTCTTCACAGTCGCGCACAACCTGGTGATCGATGAGCGGAGGAGCGCACGGAGCAGACACGAGTTCCAGCCCGATCAGCTTCCCGACTCCCCCAGCGACGACGACATTGCTCGCCACCTGGACACATGGCTGCTCTCCGATGCACTCCGCTCGCTGTCCGTCGAACATCGCAATGCTGTCATCTCCGCCTACTACCTGGGGCACTCGGCCGCAGAAACCGCCCGCCGTGAGGGCATTCCGGAGGGCACCGCCCGGTCCCGCGTGTTCTACGCACTGCGCGCGCTGCGCCTGGCCCTGCAAGAAAGAGGTGTCACCGAATGATGGATGCGACCGACCCATATCTCGACTCGGATGCCGCGTACACCCTCGGAATGCTCGGCCCGGCTGAACGCAAGGAGTACGAGCGCCACCTCGCCCAGTGCAAGCACTGCTCCCGTGGCGTCACGGCGTTGGCGGGGATGCCCGGCATCCTGAGCATGCTTTCGCCGGCCGAGGCACTCGCGCTCAGCGACGAAACGCCAGCCTCGTCCGAGGAGCGGATGCGCGTCGCCGAGCATGCGCCGCGCCCGCTCCCCCGCGCGTCACGCAGCTGGACACCCCGTCGTCGGAGCCGGCTGCGGTTGGCAATCGTGGGCGGCGGTGCCGCTCTGGTGCTCGTCGTCGGCCTCGGCGCCTTCCAGCTCGGATCCAGTCTTGCGCAGAACGCGGTCGTAGCCGGACCAGGCCCAAGCTCCGCCCCGATCGCGACCGGCACGCCGATGCAGGCGACCGACGCGGCCGTGTTGACCGCGGCGCTCGCCCTCGAGTCGAAGCCATGGGGCACGCGCCTCGATTGGCAGTGCGACTATCTGCAGGCGGACTGGCCGGGTGGCGCCCCGACACTCGAGCTCGTGATCACCGACCACACCGGCGCCGAGTCCGTGCTCGCGCGATGGACCAGCGTCGGAGATCACACCGCGAGCCTGGCCGCGAGGACGAACACACCGAGCAGCGAGATCAGCCGCGTCGAGATCCGCGAGGTCGGTCGGATCGACCCGCTGGCGGCTGCCGAACTCTGAGCGCGGCGCGCTATGGGAGCGGCGCGGGGGCCGAGCGTGGCGGTCGCGCCGGCCGCGCCGGTCGCTAGGCCGTCGCGAAGAAGGCGCCGATCGCGGCGACCTCCTCGGCGCTCGGCTGCCAGGCCGTCGCGGCGATCGCGTTCTGCTCGATCTGCTCCGGCTTGGTCGCGCCGGCGATGACGCTGGCGAGCCCCGGCTGGGCGAGCAGCCAGGCGAATGTCGCGGCCAGCATGGTGACTCCGCGCTCCTCGCAGAATGCCGCGTAGGCCTCCATGGCGTCCCACGGGGCGTTGTCGCTGAGGTGCTTGCGGGTGCGCATGATCCGGCTGTCGCTCGGGCCGTTGTCGCGGCTGAACTTGCCGGTGAACAGGCCGTTGTACAGCGGGAACCACGGCAGGAAGCCGAGCCCGTAGGCGTTCGCGGCGGGCAGCACCTCCCGCTCGGCTCCCCTGGCGATCAGGTTGTACTCGTTCTGCGCCGAGATGAACCGCGGGTGCCCGTTCATGGCGGCCGTGTACTCGGCATCCGCGATCTGCCAGCCGGCGAAGTTCGAGTGCCCGATGTAGCGCACCTTGCCCTCGCGGATCAGGTCGTCCAGAGTCGACAGCGTCTCCTCGATCGGGGTGTGCGCATCGGGGCTGTGCAGCTGGTAGAGGTCGATCCAGTCGGTCTGCAGCCGGCGCAGCGAGCCCTCGACGGCGAGCCGGATGTAGCGACGCGAGCCCTTCGCACCCCAGTTGCTGACCGGGCTCTCATAGTCGGCGTGACCGAACTTGGTCGCGAGCACGACCTCGTCGCGGCGGCCGCGCAGCGCGTTTCCCATCAGGCTCTCGCTGAGGCCGTACTCGCGGCCGTAGATGTCGGCCGTGTCGAACAGGGTGACGCCGGCGTCGATCGCGGCCGAGATGACGGCATCCGTGCCCTGCTGCGTCTCGGTGAGCGTGCCGGCCCTGCCGAAGTTGTTGCAGCCGAGCCCCACCGTCGAGACGCGGAGGCCGGAGGTGCCGAGAGTGCGGTATTCGATCTGAGCCATGTCTGCCAGCCTATTGCGGATGCCGCGACCGGGCGGGCGTCATCCCGCCTGATGGGTGTCGCCTCGAAGCGGCCCTTGCTCCGACTGCAGGACGGCGTATTCACCGTGGACGCTGACGCCCGCGCTCCGAGGCAGCCGAGTGAACAGCGGCAGCAGCAGCAACGCGATGCCGACCCCCTCCAGCACCATCCCGAGTACGGATACGGGCGCGGCGATCGGGGCCAGCGGCGAGCTCACGGTGATCTCGCCGATCCCAGCTGTGATTCGGGCTGCGCCGCCGATAGAGCCGAGCACCCAGCCGAGGGTGGCGACGAACGCACCGCCGCTGAGGGTCAGTAGGGTGCGTGTCGCGGTGCGGCGCAAATGGAGGTCGCGGCCGCTGTCCGGGGCAAGAGCCGCGCGGTTCTGCATGTGCACTCCGATCAGCACGAGCACAGCAAGCAGAATCGCGGCGAGGATGATCGGCACCCCGAAGTACCAGCCTGCCATCGATGTACTGCCCGAGACGGAGACCCCGTCAGAAAGGTGATCGAGTCTGATGGTGTACACCATGTATCGCCCGTGCTCATCCGGCTCGGACAGGAGCCCGGCCCACACCACCGCCAGCATCAGCGCACTGAGGGCCATACCCCACACCACGAACCACCACCGGGCTGCGGAAGGCGGTGAGACATGCTCCGGTGGACTCGCCGATCCCCGCGCCCACCCTCCGGTGGGGCGGCCCATGGCCGCGGGCCTGATCAGCAGAACGGCCGTGCACAGAAGGACGCTCAGCATGGGCGCGAGGTAGCCGTCTCCGTCAGGATCGGAGCGGAGGGCGAAGCTGAGATGCACTGCGCTCGCCAGGACGGCCGCGGCGACGAGCGCGCTGGCCACCCGAGCCCGCGCCAGCTGCGCACGCGCAGCGGCTGGCCACTCCGAGAAGTCTGAATCGTCTCCGCTGTCGGGCCGGCGCGAAATCAGATGGGCATCGGCGGCTCTCCAGTAGTGGACAAAAACCCCGAGCGGAACCAGAGTCATGGCCGCCAGCGGCAGGACCACGTACGTGAACCACACCTCGATGTTCATCGCCATCTCCCCCGTCGACCGGGTCCGCCCACCCGTTGCTGAGGACGCTATCGCACGACGGCCTCTGCAGCCATCAAGCGGCGACCTCTTGTGCACAGGCGCGCCCGAAAGCCGCGTTCTCCACCGATGTCCGATTCTCGCCAGCGGCTGTCGCCGGCCGGGCATAGGGTCGAATCATGACCGAGAACGCCAGTACCCCGAGCGAATATATTCTTCGCACAGCGAGCCCCATCGGGCTGCTCGAGCTCACCAGCGACGGCGAGCACATCACGTCCCTGAGCATCGCGCGTCAGGGCGTTGTCCCCCTGCACGAGATGCCGGAGCGCCCAAACGCCGTGCTCACCGAGGCGGCCAAGCAACTCTCCGAGTACTTCGCCGGAACCCGGCACGACTTCGAGCTGCCGATCGCGCCACAGGGCACCCCGTTCCAGCTGAGCGTCTGGCACCGCTTGGGCACGATCGGCTGGGGAGAGTTCCTCTCCTACGGCGAGCTCGGCAACGAGGTCGGCAAGCCCGGTGCCGCACGCGCGATCGGCGGGGCCGTCGGGGCGAACCCGATCCCGCTGATCATTCCCTGCCACCGCATCCTCGCCGGCGACAGGCGCATCACCGGCTACAGCGGCGGCGACGGCATCCCAACCAAGGTCTGGCTACTCGACCACGAGGGGATCGGGCACAAGACGAATCGCATTCCCGCTCCCCCGGTCGCGCAGCGCGACGCGGCCACCGGTGCCGTCGCGCTGATCGATTTGGAGACGCTCGTCGACGCCGAGGCCCGGCCGGAGTACGCGCTGTGAACAATCTGGAGACGGGCACCGACGGCGTCGCGCGCTGCGGCTGGGTCGGCGACGACGCCGAGTACCGCCGCTATCACGACGAGGAGTGGGGAACGCCGCTGCACGACGGGCGCGCCCTCTACGAGAAACTCTGCCTGGAGGGATTCCAGGCCGGGCTCTCGTGGATCACGATCCTGCGCAAGCGGCCCGCCTTCCGCGAGGCCTTCCACGGCTTCGACATCGACCGCGTCGCCGCGATGGACGAGAGCGACATCGAGCGGCTCGTCGGCAACGCCGGAATCATCCGGCACCGCGGCAAGATCACCTCGACGATCACAAACGCCCGGGTGACCCAGGAGCTCGGTGCCGACGGCCTGAGCGAGCTCATCTGGAGCTTCGCTCCGGATGCCGCGACGCGCACTCGCGCCGCAACCTTGGCCGATGTGCCCGGAACGACTCCAGAGTCCGTGGCTCTCAGCAAGGCGCTCCGCGCCCGCGGCTACGGTTTCGTCGGTCCGACGACCATGTACGCGCTGATGCAGTCGGCCGGCCTCGTCGACGATCACGTGCTCGGCTGCCACTGCGCCGACTGAGCGCCGCACGCCCTCCCGTGGCGCTTCCACGCTCCCGCGGCAGAAACTACGCGTGCGCGGCCGATATGTGGGGCGCGTGACTGCAGTTTCTGCCGCGCCGGGCGCTGCGCGAGACGCCGCGCCAGCTGAGCGCACCGCGGTGGGTGGCTAGACGATGAGTGCGAGCTCCTCGGGCTTGCCCGCGGTCGCCGGCTTGTGCCGCTGCAGCGTCAGTCCGGCGCTCGGCGCCCAGGCGAGCAGCTCATCGAGGCTCGCGAAGTCGACTCCGGCCTCGAGCACGGCCCGGGTGAACTCCCCCTTGGACTTCTTGTTGAAGTGGTTGAGAGCCCGCTTCTGGCCGTCCTCCCCCGCGCTCAGCACGCGCAGGTAGGCGCTGCCCTCCCGCACGGGCAACGGCCCGAGCGCCGTGTACGCCTCGGAGCGGAGGTCGAGCAGCACGCCGGACAGCGGCGCGAACTGGGCCTGGATGCTCGTGCCCCAGTGCCGCTTGAGCGAGAGTTCCGGCAGGCGGGAGTCGTGTGACATCCGATACGCCGGAACGGGGTCGAGCGCTGCGACGGGGCCGAGCAGTGCGGAGTGCACGACGAGGTGGTTGTGGGCGAATGCCCGCGCATCGCTCGAGAGCGACGGGGCGTCCAGCGCGTCGTAGAGCACGCCGGTGTAGCGGTCGATGACCGGCATCGTTCCGGATGCCGTGAGCTGACGGTTGCGCTCAACCTCGAAGAGCTGGGTGCGGCCGAGCTTGAGCGCAGCGACCGAGGCGTCGGTGTCGTCGGCGAGCGTGCGCAGCGCCCGCACGAGCGCCCATCGCTCCGATGCCAGCCCCGCGAATGCGAGTTCACCGAGATCCAGCGGGGCCCCGTCTCCGCCATCGCGCTTGGTCTCGGAGGGCGGGAGGAGGATGAGCATCGAGTGGGAGCCTCTGTGTGTGAGCGGGCGAACGAGCGGGGAAATGCACATCGCCGGGACCCGGCAGCGCTTGCGCGCGCCAAGGTCCCGGCGATGTGGTGAAGCTGGAGCGGGTCTGGTTAGACCAGACCGGCCTGACGGGCAACGACCTGAACGGTGTTGTTCTCAACCGAGAGGAATCCGTCATCCGCCTGAGCAGTGATCTTCTCACCGCCGGGCAGCGTCACGCGCACCTCGCCACGGGCGAGGATTGCGAGCAGCGGCTCGTGGCCGGGGAGAATACCGATCTCTCCCTCGACGGTGCGAGCGATGAGCTGGGTTGCCTCGCCTGACCAGATCTCCCGGTCGGCCGAGACAACGCTCACGGACAGCGTGGCCATGCTTAGCCGTTCTCTTTCTGGATCTGAGCCCACTTCTCTTCGACGTCGGAGATGCCACCGACGTTGAAGAATGCCTGCTCGGCGACGTGGTCGAACTCACCCTTGGCGATCGCGTCGAACGACTCGATCGTCTCCTTGAGCGGAACCGTGGAACCCTCGACGCCGGTGAACTTCTTGGCCATGTAGGTGTTCTGCGAGAGGAACTGCTCGATACGGCGCGCACGCGACACCGTGATCTTGTCTTCCTCGGAGAGCTCGTCGACACCGAGGATGGCGATGATCTCCTGGAGTTCCTTGTTCTTCTGCAGAATCTGCTTGACCGCAGTCGCGACGCGGTAGTGGTCCTCACCCAGGTAGCGGGGGTCGAGGATGCGCGAGGTCGAGGTCAGCGGGTCAACGGCCGGGTACAGACCCTTCGACGCGATCGCACGAGACAGCTCGGTCGTGGCGTCGAGGTGGGCGAAGGTGGTCGCCGGTGCCGGGTCGGTGTAGTCGTCGGCGGGAACGTAGATCGCCTGCAGCGAGGTGATCGAGTGACCGCGGGTCGAGGTGATGCGCTCCTGGAGCACACCCATCTCGTCGGCGAGGTTCGGCTGGTAACCAACGGCGGAAGGCATACGACCGAGAAGGGTCGACACCTCGGAACCGGCCTGCGTGAAGCGGAAGATGTTGTCGATGAAGAGCAGAACGTCCTGCTTCTGCACGTCGCGGAAGTACTCAGCCATGGTCAGTGCCGAGAGGGCGACGCGAAGACGCGTTCCCGGCGGCTCGTCCATCTGGCCGAAGACAAGGGCGGTCTTGTCGAAGACGCCTGCTTCTTCCATCTCGTGGATGAGGTCGTTGCCCTCACGGGTACGCTCACCGACACCGGCGAACACCGACACTCCACCGTGGTCCTGCGCAACGCGCTGGATCATTTCCTGGATCAGAACGGTCTTGCCGACACCGGCACCACCGAACAGACCGATCTTTCCACCCTGCACGTAGGGGGTCAGGAGGTCGATGACCTTGATACCGGTCTCGAACATCGTGGTCTTGGACTCGAGCTGGTCGAAGGCCGGAGCCTTGCGGTGGATCGGCCAGCGCTCGGTGATCTCAATCGTCTCACCGGGGGCTGCGTTGAGCACCTCACCGATGACGTTGAAGACCTTGCCCTTGGTGACGTCGCCGACGGGAACCGAGATCGGCGCACCGGTGTCGGTCACCTCCTGGCCACGGACCAGACCGTCGGTCGGGTTCAGGGCGATGGCGCGCACGACATCGTCACCGAGGTGCTGGGCAACCTCGAGCGTGATCGTCGTCGACACACCGGCGATGGTGATGACGGTCTTCAGCGCGTTGTAGATGCCGGGGATGGAGTCGTGCGGGAACTCGATGTCGACCACGGGGCCGGTCACACGGGCGATCCGGCCAACGGCGCCCGCAGTGCTCTCAGCCTGGACTGGCGCGGTAGCAGTGTCAGTCATTGTTCTCTCTCTTCTGGGCTTACTTCGTAAAAAACTAGGTCTACTTGGCGGACGACAAGGCGTCGGCGCCGCCGACGATCTCGGAAATCTGCTGCGTGATCTCGGACTGGCGCGCGTTGTTGGCCAACCGGGTGAAATCGGTGATGAGCTTGTCGGCGTTGTCGCTGGCCGACTTCATCGCCTTCTGGCGGGCGGCGTGCTCGGAAGCAGCCGACTGCAGCATGGCGTTGAAGAGGCGGCTCTCGATGTAAACCGGGAGCAACGCGTCCAGAACCGTCTCGACGTCGGGCTCGAACTCGTAGAGCGGCAGAACCTGCTTGTCACCCGGCTCCTCCACACCCTCGACGACCTCAAGCGGAAGCAGACGCACAACCTCGGGAACCTGGCTGACCATGCTCACGAAACGGTTGAAGACGACGTGGATCTCGTCGACTCCGCCATCCTCAGCGTCGCGCAAGAAGCTCTCGAGCAGCGCGTCGCCGATCTCCTTCGCAGCCTCGAACTGAGGCTGGTCGGTGCCGCCCGTCCACACTCGCTCGGATGCACGCTTGCGGAACGTGAAGTATGCCGCAGCCTTGCGCCCGACGAGGAAGTACACGACGTCCTTGCCCTGGCTGCGCAGCAGTGTGCTGAGCTCCTCGGCCTCACGCAGCACCTGGGAGCTGAACGCGCCTGCGAGTCCGCGGTCCGACGTGAAGATGACGACGGCTGCCCGCTCGATCTTCTCCGGCTCGGTCGTGAGCACGTGCTCGACATTCGAGTACGTCGCCACGGCCGACACGGCGCGGGTGATGGCTCGCGAGTACGGCGTTGATGCCGCGACGCGTGCCTGCGCCTTCTGGATGCGTGATGCGGAGATCAGCTCCATGGCACGAGTGATCTTCTTGGTCGTCTGGGCAGACTTGATCTTCTGCCGGTAGACCCGAAGTTGCGCTCCCATGTCTCTCCTGTGGTTCCTAGTTCAGTAACAGTCGAATAGTCGTCTCGGGCGTCGCTTAGCGACGGCCCTTGACGATCTTTTCCTGGTTGACGTCTTCTTCGGCGATGGCATCGAACTTCTCGCTGCCGACCGAAGCGAGCGGCTTGCCCTCGCCCGTCTGGAACTCCAGCTTGAACGTGTCGACGGCGGCCGTGAGCTCTGCGACGGTTGCGTCGTCGAGCACGTTGGTCGCACGCAGCGTGTTCAGAACCTCGGTGTTGCGACCCAGGTAGTCGAGGAGCTCGCGCTCGAAGCGCAGGATGTCCTCAACGGGAACCTCGTCGAGCTTGCCGTTGGTTCCGGCCCAGATCGAGACGACCTGGTCCTCGACGGGGAACGGCGAGTACTGCGGCTGCTTGAGCAGCTCGGTGAGGCGTGCGCCACGGGCGAGCTGACGACGGCTGGCCGCGTCGAGGTCGGAGGCGAACATCGCGAAGGCCTCGAGCGAGCGGTACTGCGCCAGCTCCAGCTTCAGCGTTCCGGACACCTTCTTGATGGACTTGACCTGAGCGTCACCACCGACACGCGAGACCGAGATACCCACGTCAACAGCGGGACGCTGGTTGGCGTTGAACAGGTCGGACTGCAGGAAGATCTGGCCGTCGGTGATCGAGATCACGTTGGTCGGAATGTAGGCGGAGACGTCGTTGGCCTTGGTCTCGATGATCGGAAGACCGGTCATCGAGCCGGCGCCGAGCTCGTCGGAGAGCTTGGCGCAACGCTCGAGCAGACGGGAGTGCAGGTAGAACACGTCACCGGGGTAAGCCTCGCGTCCCGGCGGACGACGCAGGAGCAGCGAAACGGCACGGTAGGCCTCGGCCTGCTTGGAGAGGTCATCGAAGACGATGAGAACGTGCTTGCCGCCGTACATCCAGTGCTGGCCGATGGCCGAGCCGGTGTACGGAGCGAGGTACTTGAAGCCGGCGGGGTCGGATGCCGGAGCGGCCACGATCGTGGTGTACTCCATGGCACCGGCGTCCTCGAGCGCACCCTTCACCGAAGCGATGGTGGAGCCCTTCTGACCGATGGCAACGTAGATGCAGCGCACCTGCTTGTTGACATCGCCAGACTCCCAGTTGGCCTTCTGGTTGATGATGGTGTCGATCGCCAGAGCGGTCTTACCGGTCTGACGGTCACCGATGATCAGCTGACGCTGGCCACGGCCAATCGGGATCATGGCGTCGATGGCCTTGATGCCGGTCTGCATGGGCTCGTGAACCGACTTGCGAGCCATGACGCCGGGAGCCTGGAGCTCCAGCGCGCGGCGACCCTCTGCGACGATCTCGCCGAGACCATCGATGGGAGCACCCAGCGGGTCAACGACACGACCGAGGAAGCCATCGCCGACGGGGGCGGAGAGAACCTCACCCGTGCGGGTGACCTCCATGCCCTCGACGATGCCGCCGAACTCGCCGAGCACAACAACACCGATCTCGTCTTCGTCGAGGTTCTGGGCGAGGCCCAGGGTGCCGTCGGCGAACTTGATCAGCTCGTTGGCCATGACGCCGGGGAGGCCCTGGACGTGAGCAATACCGTCACCGGCATCCGTCACGTGGCCAACCTCGGTTGCAGCAGCGCTGCCGGGCTCGTAAGCCTTGACGAAGTCCTTGAGCGCGTCGCGGATCTCATCGGGGCTGATTGTG
Organism: Leifsonia sp. Root4; assembly: GCF_001425085.1. Taxonomy (GTDB): domain Bacteria; phylum Actinomycetota; class Actinomycetes; order Actinomycetales; family Microbacteriaceae; genus Microterricola. The sequence continues at coordinate 388,372 of NZ_LMDN01000001.1, forward strand.
AGTTCTGCCATCATCTTCCCTTTTCTGCACGAGGTGTACAGGTTCTGTCGTTTCGAAGCCCTACGGCGTCGAGGTCAAATATGTTCCAGCTGACACAAGGTCAGCTGGCAAGCTGAATTCGCACATCGTTGAGACGAGATGCAATGCTGCCGTCGATCACATCGTCGCCGATCTGAACGCGGAGCCCACCGAGGACGGCGGGATCGACAACCTGGTTGATCCGCAGCTCACGGCCATAGCTGCCCGAGAGAGCCGCGGCGAGGCGCTGCAGCTGTGCGGGAGCGATGGGCCCGGCCGAGGTGACGGTGGCGATGCCGAAGCCCGCCTCGTCGGCCACGACGGATGCCGCATAGCGCAGCAGCTCGCCGATGCGGCGGCCGCGGGGCTGCAGCACGAGCTGGTTCACGATCGCCGTGGTCTGAGCCGACGCCTTGCCGCCCAGCAGCGATGCGACCAGGGTCGACTTCGCAACCGGGTCACCGAGCTTGTTCGAGAGCGCAAGCTCCAGCTCGGCGTTGCCGGCGACCGCTTCGCCGAAGGCGAAGAGCTCCTGCTCGATGGCGGCACCGGAGGGAGCCGAGGCGGCGATCGCGCGCAGCCCCAACTCCTCGATAGCCGCCAGCACGTCTTCCTGGCTCGACCAGCGGCTCACGGCGATGCCGCGGAGCAGCTCGCGCACGGGGGCGCTGAGCGAGGAGAAGACCGAGTCAACGAGCGCGACCTTGGCTGCGGAATCCGCACCCGGGTCGGCTACGGCCTGGACGAGCTGGCTGGAGCTGCCGATGACACGGCTGGCAGCGAAGAGCTCCTCGCCGGTGGCGAGGTTGGCTCCGCTGAGTGCGGTCAGTGCGGCTCTCGCCGAAGCGAGGGCCTCTCTGGTCGCTGATCCCATGGTTGTTACTTCTTTCCTGCCGAAGGCGCAGCCTTCTCGGCGGCCTCCAGGTCTGCGAGGAAGCGGTCGACGATGGCACTGGCCTTGGCGTCGTCGGTGAGGCTTTCGCCGATCACACCGGAAGCCAGGTCGATGGCAAGCGTTCCGACCTCGGAGCGCAGCGAGACAACAGCAGCCTGGCGCTCCGCCTCGATCTGAGCCTGTGCCGACGCAGTGATGCGGGCGGCCTCTGTCGACGCGGAGGTCTTGGCCTCTGCGACGATCTTCTTGCCGTCCTCACGTGCAGACTCACGGATGTTCCCGGCCTCTGCGCGCGCGTCGGCGAGCTGAGCGGTGTACTCCTCGAGCGCGGCCTCGGCCTTGCGCTGCGCCTCATCGGCCTTGGCAATGTTGCCTTCGATGGCCTCGGCACGCTGGTCGAGCATGATCTGCATCTTCGGCAGTCCGAACTTCCAGAAGAAGAACAGGATGATGGCGAAGCAGACGGCCGACCAGATGATGTCGTAGGTCGCCGGCAGAAGCGGGTTTGGTGCCGCTTCTTCGGCTGCAGTTACGAGCACTGCGTGAAGCATCAGGCCTCCTTAGAGAGCGAAAAGAGGACTAGAAGCCGAAGATGAAGGCGGTAGCGATACCGATGAAGGCGAGCGCCTCGGTGAAGGCGATACCGATCCACATCAGAACCTGCAGGCGGCCGGCGAGCTCAGGCTGGCGGGCGACACCCTCGATGGTCTTGCCGACGACGATACCAACGCCGATGGCCGGGCCGATTGCTGCGAGGCCGTAGCCGACCGTTGCGATGCTGCCGGTGATCTCGGCGAGAACGGTTGTTGCGTCCACGTTTGTGTTTCCTTCCGTTGGGCGAATTCGGCGGTTGCCGAGTTCGTTTTAGTGTTCTTCTGCGACCGCGAGCTGGATGTAGACCGCGGTAAGTAGGGCAAAGACGTAGGCCTGGAGCACGGCAACCAGAATCTCGAACAGCGTGAACGCGAGTCCGAATGCGAGGGAGCCGACACCGAGGATTGACCACAGCCCACCGGCTGTGAAGAAGAAGAACTGCGTTGCCGCGAAGAACAGCACCAGCAGCAGGTGGCCGACCATCATGTTCATCAGAAGACGAAGGCTGAGGGTGATCGGGCGAATGATGAAGGTCGAGATGAACTCGATCGGCGTCACGATGATGTACACCGGCAGCGGAACGCCGGCGGGGAACAGCGAGTTCTTGAAGAACTTGCCCGGGCTCTTCTTGATGCCGGCGTAGATGAACGTCACGTAGGCGACAATCGCCAGCACGAGCGGAACGCCGATCACGGCGGTTCCGGCGATGTTGAGGCCGGGGATGATTCCCGTCAGGTTCATGAACAGGATCATGAAGAAGATGGTCGTCAGGATCGGCAGGAAGCGCTTGGCGTCCTTACGACCCAGCAGGTCCTCGGCGATGTTGACGCGGACGAGGTCCAGGCCCATCTCGATGAGGCTCTGGAATCGGCCGGGGACGATCTTCATCTTGCGCGTGCCGAGCCAGAACAGCAGCAGCAGCACGCCCACCGCGAGGAACTGCACCAGAATGATGCGGTTCATCTCGAAGGGCGTACCGGCGAAGAAGATCGCTTCCGGGAAGAATTCGTCGATGGACGGAGCGTGGAAGCCGCCATCATCGGTTGAGGATGTGACCAGCAGGTTCACAGCGGTAGCTAGCAGCGCTATCTCCTGTTTCGGGGCGGGGAGCTCTGCTCTCGCGGCGACGAACGATGGGAACGGATTTCAGACACGATCAAGCCGCGTAGAAAGCCGGGGGAACTGCACTCACTCTAGCAAGATATACGGCTGAGACCGAATCGAGATCAAGGGTTCTGGCAATTAGTTGTTGTCTGACTTATTCTCGGCGGCCGGTGCGTCCGAGGACTGGTTCGGCAGCACGACATCACTCACGTACGGCATGCGTGATTTGAGCATGACCATGACGTCGACGATGAGCGATCCGATGACGCCGGCGATCAGGGAGAGGAACAGTACGACCGGGTTGATCCAGCTCTGGTCCTTGAGCACGATCACAACGACGAGGAAGACGATGAACTTCAGCAGCCAGCCTCCGAGCACGATGCCGAAGAAGGCGCCGACGAACAGATCGGAGCCGCTGAAGCGGTTCGCCAACAGGATCGTGGCGGCGGTGACACCCATGAAGATCACGGCGAGTGCGGTGCCGATCAGCGCACTGATGAGCCCGACTCCGCCATCGACGATCCAGCCGATGAGCCCGCCGACCACCGCGATCGCGAGCGCAACCACACCGCCGAGCACGAGGGCGCGGCGCAGCACGGGGTTCGACGACGGCGTGTTGTTGGCGGGCTGGCTGGCTGGCGTTGTGCCGGTCATGATGCTTCCTTGGGGATCGGGGGTGTGGCGATGGCATCGAGTACTTCTGACGCCTCGTCGAGCGGGTCAAGCGATGCGGATGCCGCGGCATCCGGAGAATTGGCCGGCGCGGCCTGGCTGGCCACCTCGAGCGCCTTGCGCTTGCTGAGGGGCGCCAGGGTGACGACGGCGCAGACGACGAGGCCGACCACGATGAAACCGGTCGCGTACATCGTCGACAGGCCGAAGTAGACGGGCAGCACGAAGTAGAGCAGGCAACCGATGGAGGCGACGGCCGTCCAGCCGTAGAAGATCAGCACGGCGTGCAAGTGCGAGTGGCCCATGTCGAGCAGACGATGGTGCAGGTGCTTCCGGTCGGCGCTGAACGGCGACTTGCCCGCGCGCAGCCGGCGGAAGACGGCGAGGCTGAAGTCCAGCAGCGGGATCAGCAACACGGCGAACGGCAGGATGATCGGAATGAACGCCGGCAACAGCTCGGATCCGGCGAGCGAGGCCGGGCTGATCTGCGCGGTGACGGCGATGGCGGATGTCGCCATCAGCAGGCCGATCAGCAGCGCGCCGGCATCCCCCATGAAGAGACGTGCCGGATGCCAGTTCAGCGGCAGGAAGCCGACGCAGGCCCCGACGAGCAGGGCGGCGATGAGGGAGGCGAGGTTGAAGTAGTTGCTCGGCGATGTCTGCTGCACCAGCAGGTAGGTGTACAGGAAGAACGCACCGTTGCCGATCAGGGCGACGCCCGCGACGAGGCCGTCGAGGCCGTCGATGAAGTTGATCGCGTTCATGACCAGGACGATCGCGAAGACCGTCATGAGCAGCGAGATCCAGGACGAGCCGATGGCCGTCACGCCGCCGAGAGGCAGCGAGTAGACCTGCACGCCCTTCCACGCGATGAGTCCGGCCGCCAGGAACTGGCCGGCGAGCTTGGTCATCCAGTCGAGGTCCCAGATGTCGTCTGCGACTCCGATCAGCACGATGAGCAGCGCGGCCCCGAGGATCGCGAAGATCTGTTCCGGGTTGTCGAAGATGATCTTGAGCGGTGGGAACTGAGCGGAGATCAGCCAGGCGACCAGGAAGGCCATGACGATGCCGAGGAACATGGCGATGCCGCCGAGGCGCGGGGTCGGACGCGTGTGCACATCCCTGGCGCGGATCTTCGGGTAGAGCTTGTAGCGGTGCGCCAGACGGTAGACCAGCAGCGAGAGGCCGAAGGTGACCAGCGCCGAGATCAGCGAGAGCACCACGAATAGCGTCACGCGCTCGGCTCCCGGGCCTCGGGGGTCACGGTCTCGTCAGCAGGCGAACTGACCTCGGGGGTCACGGTCTCGTCAGCAGGCGAACTGACCTCGGGCGCCTGGGGCGCTTCGGCGTCCGCGCCGGCGAGGAGGTCGCCGACGACGGCCTGGATCTGTTCACGGGAGATGACACCTGCGCGCACGATGCGCAGCAGTCCGCCGGGCTCGCCGAGGTGGGTGGCGTCGACGATCGTCGAGGAGGTGTCGCCGGCGCGTTCCCCGATGGCGTCATAGTCGACGCCGGCCGTCCCACCGTCGAGGTACACGTCGACTCGGTCTTCGAGCATCGCTGCGGCGCCCGCCGCGTCGGTCGCGGCCGGCAGGCCGGTGAGGTTTGCGGAGGAGACGGCGAGCGGGCCGGTCTCGCTGAGCAGTTCGAGAGCAATGGGGTTGCGCGGCATCCGTAGCGCGACCGTGCCGCGGGTCTCGCCGAGATCCCAGCTGAGGGATGGCTGCGCGCGCAGGATCACGGTGAGGCCGCCGGGCCAGAACACGTCGACGAGGTCTCGTACGGCCTGCGGCACCTCGGCGGCCAGGGCGTCGAGCGTTGCGACGCCGGGGATGAGCACGGGCGGCGGCGAGCTGCGCTCGCGGCCCTTGGCGTCCAGGAGTCGCTGCACGGCGTCGCGGTTGAAGGCGTCGGCGGCAAGGCCGTACACCGTGTCGGTGGGCATGACGACGAGCGCGCCACGGCCGATCGCCGAGCGCGCCAGCCGCATTCCGGACATGAGTTCGGTGTCGACCGAGCAGTCGTAGATGTGTGGAGCCATTTCCGATGATTCTACTGCAGGCTTTCTGAACAGATCTGGCACGCCCGGCCGCGGCTGCGAAGTGGGCTCAACCATCGGGGTTCCCGTTGATTGAGCCTGTCGAAATCCGTCACGGCGGGTTTCGACAGGCTCAACCAGCGGGGTGGGCTCAACCAGCGCGACGCGCAGCGTCGCGAAAGGCGGCAGCCCCCACCAAGGAAATCCCACGAACCGCAACCGCTGCTTGCCGGGGTTTCGACAAGGTCAACCATCGGCGTGTGCTCGACCCGCGGGACGGGGTTTCGACAGGCTCAACCATCGGCGTGTGCTCGACCCGCGGGACGGGGTTTCGACAAGCTCAACCAGCGGGGCGGGCTCAGCTGCGGGCGGTCCTGTGCCCGAACAGGATCGCGCCCCAGGTGATCGAGAAGGCGAGGATCAGCCCGCACCACCCGAGCGCCAGCCAGACGGAGTCGCCGATGGGCGTTCCGAGCAGGAGCCCTCTGATCGTCTCGATGATGGGCGTGATCGGCTGGTTCTGCGCGACCCACTGCAGCCAGCTCGGCAGCGTGTCCACCGGAACGAAGGCGCTGGAGAGGTAGGGCAGGAAGAGCAGGATGAAGCCGTAGCCGCTTGCGGCCTCCGGGCTCGACGCTGCGAGTCCGATGGCGGCGAAGAGCCACGTGATGGCGAGGATGTACACGGCGACGACGGCCAGCGCCGCGAGCCAATCCGTGAACGAGGCGGTCGGGCGGAACCCGACGAGCAGGGCGACGATCACCACGACGGCGGTGGCGAAGAGGTTCCGCACGACGCTCGCGATGACGTGACCGGCCAGCACGGCTCCGGCAGGGATCGGCATGGTGCGGAAGCGGTCGATGATGCCCGTGGTCATGTCGTTGGAGACGTCGACGGCGACGGATGCCGCACCGAATCCGGCACAGAGCAGGATGATGCCGGGTACGACGTAGTTCACGTAGGAACCGTCGCTGGCCAGTGCACCGCCGAAGACGAAGGTGAACAGCAACATCAGCATCGTCGGCAACACGATGGCCATCACCAACACGTCGGCGTTGCGCACGGAGTGCAGCAGGCTGCGCTTGATGAACGTGGCCTCTGCGACGAACGGGCGCAGTCGTCTGGGCGTGGTCAGTGGTTCGAGGATCATCGCAGTGCCTTTCCGGTGAGAGTGTCTACGGTCGCCCGCCGCGCCTCTGAATCGCCCGGCGTGGTCGGTGTGTTCGGCGCGATTGGGTTCTCGGCCGTGCCGGGGTCGGTGAGCGCCAGGAAGACGTCGTCGAGACTGGGCCGACGCAGGCTGATCACTCCGCGAAGGCCGAGGCGATCGATCTCATCGATCGCGGCACGGACGCCGGGCACACTTCCATCGCTCGGCACGCTGAACAGCAGGGCACCGAGCTCATCGTGGAGCTCGACGCTCTCCCCACCGACCCGGGCTTTGAGCTGGGCAGCGGTTCCGGATGCCACGACGCGACCGCCGTTCAGAACGGCGATGTCGTCGGCGAGCACATCCGCCTCCTCGAGGTACTGGGTGGTCAGGAACACCGTGCTGCCGTTGGCCGCCAGCGAACGGATCACACCCCAGAGCTGCTGCCGGCTCCTCGCGTCGAGGCCGGTGGTCGGCTCGTCGAGGAAGAGCACGGGGCGCGTGACGATGAGGCTGATGGCGAGGTCGAGGCGACGTCGCATTCCGCCCGAGTAGCTCTTGACCGGCCGACGCGCGGCCGGGCTCAGCTCGAGGCTCTCCAGCAGCTCGCCCGCTCGCACGCGGGCCTCACGGGAGCCGAGGCCGAGCAACCTCCCCATCATGCGCAGGTTCTCCTCGCCGCTGAGCACACCGTCGACGGCGGCGGATTGCCCCGTCACCGCGATGCGGCTGCGCACCTGCTTCGGCTCGCTGCCGACATCGACCCCGTCGACCCGCGCCGTGCCGGCATCCGCTCGTTCCAGGGTCGTCAGAATGTTGATCGTCGTCGTCTTTCCCGCCCCGTTGGGCCCGAGCAGCGCGAAGATCGTGCCGCGCGGCACGGCGAGGTCGAGGTGACTGAGCACCTCTGTCTTTCCGTACCGTTTCGTGAGGCCGGCTGCCTCGATCGCGAGGTTCATGACGAATACCCTTCTGTGTACATGCCAAACTGTTTATGACATCAACTGTTGTTTAACTAATACACAGTTCTAGACTGGTCGTCAACACCTCGTGCGATTTCGCCGGGTGGCGTACGTCACGATCGGGAACAATGAGCCAGCAGCCACGCACAGAGCCCGAACTCCCCCGCGCCGTCGCGCTCGCCTGGGGCGTCGCCGCGCATCCGCAGCGTGGCCCGAAGCGCGAGCTCAGCATCGAGCGCATCGTCGATGTGGCGATCGACATCGCCGATGCTGAGGGTCTCGCCGCCGTGTCGATGAGCAGGGTCGCCGGTGTGCTCGGCTTCACGACCATGTCGCTCTACCGCTACGTGACGAGCAAGGACGACCTGATCCTGCTCATGCAGGAGGCCGCCGGCGAGCGCCCGATCCCGCCGGAACCGGGCGCGGACAACTGGCGCGACGGCGTGCGCGGCTGGCTGATCGCGTTGCTCGACGTGTACACGGAGCACCCGTGGATCATTGACATCCCGATCTCCGGGGCGCCGATCACGCCGAACAGTCTCGCGATGGTCGACTGGTTCCTGCGCGAGGTCCGCTCCCTGCCGCTCAGCGACGGCGAGAAGATGGCAACGCTCATGCTGCTGACGAGCTACGCGCGGGCAGTCGCCGGACAGAACCGTGACATCGCCGCGGCGACGGCCGCGGCCGCCGATCCCGCTGATGTGAGCGGCGCGAACTTCTACGAACTGCTCGTTGAGCTGGTCACGCCGGAGCGCTTCCCTTATCTGAGTCCCCTGCTCACCGCCGGCGTCTACACGGGCGTCCCGGGCGAGGAGGACGAGGGCGACGACTTCGAGTTCGGGCGGGAGCGGATCCTCGACGGGATCGCGGCGCACGTCGCGCTCGTCGAGCGAGCGTCGGGCGACAGGGAAGCGGTCGACGCCGACGCCACCAGGAGCAGCGACGCCTCCACCGACGCGGTGATCGCCAGGGACAAGGCAGTTCGCGAGGCGGCGAAGGCTCGGCGAGAAGCCGAAAAGAGGCTGCGGGAGGCGCTCAAGCACGAACGCGACGTCACCAAACAAGCCGTCGAACGCGCGGCGCGGGCGAAGTAGCGCGCCGAGGCCGCGCAGACTCCGTTGATTGAGCCTGCCGAGATCGGGCCGTGGGAGCGGGTTTCGACAAGCTCAACCAACGGGACGGGGTTTCGACAAGCTCAACCAACGGGACGGGGTTTCGACAAGCTCAACCAACGGGACGGGGTTTCCGGGGTTTCGACAAGCTCAACCAACGGGACGGGGTTTCGACAAGCTCAAGCAGCGGGACGGGGTTTCGACAGGCTCAACCAACGGGGTGACGGTGTTGCTGGCTCAACCAGCGGACGGCGTCAGCGCAGCGCGGTCGTCGCGCGGTCGCGGGTCGTGAAGTCCCGGTGCGAGGCGACGGCGCGCCAGCCGTCGGCGGTGAGCAGCGCGGCGATCTCCGCCGCCTGCAGCTCGCCGTGCTCGATCACGAGGGTTCCGCCCGCGTGCAGCAGACGCATCGCGGTCGTGGAGACGTGGCGAACGACGTCGAGTCCGTCCGCTCCGCCGTAGAGGGCGTGCTCGGGGTCGAACAGCCGCACCTCGGGGTCGCGCGGGATGGCGTCCTGGGGAATGTACGGCGGGTTCGAGATGACGACACTCACCGTGCCGTCCAGTTCGTGCAGCGCATCGGCGAGGTCGGCGAACTGCAGCGTGGCATTGTCGGCGTCCGTCTCACGGAAGTTGCGGCTGGTCCAGACGAATGCCTCCGGGGAGTTCTCGACCGCCCAGATGCGTGCGCGCGGCACCTCGGTCGCCATCGCCAGCGCGATCGCGCCGCTGCCGGTTCCGAGGTCGACCCCGATCGGGCTGGGGGCGGCCGCGGCGTGCAGCGCGTCGATCGCGAGCTGGGCGACCTGTTCGGTCTCCGGACGCGGCACGAACACCCCGGGGCCGACGGCCAGCTCGAGTGAGCGGAACGGCGCCAGACCGGTGATGTGCTGCAGCGGCTCGCGAGCGGCACGCCGTTCGACCATCTCCTCGACCGTCTCGGCCTGCGCCGCGCTCAGAGTGGAGTCGGTGACGATGCGCGCCTGCAGCTGCCCACGGGAGAGATCCAGCACGTGTCCGATCAGCAGCTCCGCGTCGATCTGGGCGTCGAGGATCCCCGCGGCGCCGAGCCGGGCCGCCGCGGTGTCGCGCAGCTCTCTGAGGGAACGGGCGGCGTCATTATCGGAAACATTCACGTTAGGGAATGTAACGCACTCGCCTGTGTTGACTGAGAGGCCTAGTGTTGATCGCGCTGTGCCGACAACGGTTCAGCGCTCCGCAACTCCCCGTTCTCCCGTGGTTTCTCCCCCGTGCTCTCCCCGTCGAATCTGCACCGAAAGGCCCAGCTCATGGCATCCCGAATTTATGACAGCATCGTCGACACCATCGGCAACACCCCCCTGGTGCGCCTCAACCGCATCACGGATGGCGCCGGCGCCACCGTGCTGGCCAAGCTCGAGTTCTACTCGCCCGCCGCCAGCGTGAAGGACCGCATCGGCGTCGCGATCATCGACGCGGCCGAGGCCTCTGGCGAGCTGCTGCCCGGCGGCACCATCGTCGAGGGAACGAGCGGCAACACGGGCATCGCGCTCGCGCTGGTCGGTGCGGCACGCGGCTACCGCGTCGTGCTCACGATGCCGGAGACGATGAGCAAGGAGCGCCGCGTGCTGCTCCGTGCCTACGGTGCGGAGGTCGTGCTGACCTCCGGTGCCGACGGAATGCGCGGCGCTGTCGAGAAGGCCAACGAGATCGTGGCCGCGACGCCGGGCGCCATTCTCGCCAGCCAGTTCGCGAACGCCGCCAACCCGGCCATCCACCGTGCGACGACCGGCGAGGAGATCTGGGCCGACACCGACGGCAACATCGACATCTTCGTTGCCGGCATCGGCACCGGCGGAACCATCACCGGAGCTGGCGGCCTGCTCAAGGAGCGCAACCCAGACATCCAGATCATCGCCGTCGAGCCGCTCGACTCCCCGATCCTCAGCGGCGGCACGCCCGGCCCGCACAAGATCCAGGGCCTCGGCGCCAACTTCGTGCCGGCGATCCTCGACACCACCGTCTACGACGAGGTCATCGACGTCGCGACCCCTGATGCCATCGCAACCGCCCGCCGACTCGCCACCGACGAGGCAATCCTCGGCGGTATCTCCTCCGGCGCCGCAGTGTGGGGCGCCCTCGAGGTCGCCAAGCGCCCGGAGAACGCCGGCAAGACGATCGTCGTGATCGTTCCCGACTTCGGTGAGCGCTACGTCAGCACCGTGCTCTACGAAGACCTGCTTGACTAAGCAGATGACCTTCTTCGCAGCGCTCCGGGAAGACGTGGCCACGGCCAGAGCCCACGACCCGGCTTCTCGGAGCAATGCGGAGGTCTTCCTGGCCTACTCTGGCCTGCACGCCGTATGGAGCCATCGGCTCGCACACCGGCTCTGGGAGGGCGGATTCCGCCTTCCGGCCCGGCTGCTCTCACAGTTCACCCGCTTCCTGACGGGCATCGAGATCCACCCGGGCGCCACGATCGGGCGCCGACTCTTCATCGACCACGGCATGGGCGTCGTCATCGGCGAGACGGCCGTGCTCGGCGACGACGTGATGCTCTATCACGGCGTGACGCTCGGCGGGAAGAGCCGCCACGGCTTCACACCCGGCCAGAAACGGCACCCGACCTTGGAGGACGGCGTGACCGTCGGTGCCGGCGCGAAGGTGCTCGGCGACATCGTGATCGGCGCGTGGAGCACGGTCGGCGCGAACGCCGTCGTGAGCAAGGACGCTCCCCCGCACTCGTTGGTCATCGGCATTCCGGCGCACATCCGCCCGGTCAAGCCAGAGACCACGGATGCCGCCCGCGGCGTGCACGACTGGAGCATCTAGCCGACCGCACAGCCGCCACTGCCGATGCCGGGCGCTCCGCGCCCGTTCGTGCTGCTCTGCGCCACACAAAGTGGCGCAGGATCGCCGGAAGTGGCGCAGAGCGCGTCGGCGCGATGCCTCAGCCGAGACGGCGATGCGGATACACGGACTCTCGATGCTGGAACGCCAGGATCGCGGGGTTCACGATCGCCCCGCCGTCGATCTCGATCGCACGGCTGATGGTCTCGTTGCCGGACCAGGCGCTCGGCCCGGCCATGACCGTTCCGAGGAACGGCAGCAGCGCCTCGCTGATCTCCCAGCTCGCGGAGTTGAACAGATAAGACGGGCTGTGGTCGACGGCGTAGTAGTTGATGCTGCCGCCCACCGTGAACATCGGATCGGCGAAGCTCGTCGAGCGGGCCCAGTCGAACGCCATGCCGTCGTCGCAGGAGACGTCGATGATGAGGCTGCCGGGGCGGAAGGCGCCGAGGTCGGCGGTGCGCAGGTAGAGCAGCGGCGCGTTCGGATCCTGCAGCGTGCAGTTGACCACGATGTCGCTCTCAGCGAGGAACGGGGCGAGTGGAACCCTGCCCTCGTCGGTGATGACCTCGCTGAGGTAGGGGCCGTCATCATGGTCGAACTGCACGATCTGGGCGGAGTGGATCGGTGCGGCGACCGAGGCGACGCGGCGGTTGGTGAGCACGCGCACGTCGTGGATTCCGAGGGCGTTCAACGCCGTCACAGCCCCCCGCGCCGTGGCGCCGAAGCCGATCACGACCGCCGTCATCCGGCGGCCGTAGTCGCCCGTTGAACCGCACAGGCCGAGCGCATGCAGCACGGAGCTGTAGCCGGCAATCTCATTGTTCTTGTGGAAGACGTGCAGGCCGAACCCCCCGTCACTCTGCCAGTGGTTCATCGCTTCGAACGCGATGAGCGTCAGGCGTTTCTCGATGGCGAGCTGGGTGAGCGCGGCGTCCTGCACGCAGTGCGGCCAGCCCCAGAGCGTCTGGCCGTCTCGGAGCCCGGCGACATCCTCCAGCTGCGGCTTGGGAAGGAGCACGACATCGGATGCCGCGATCAGCTCGTCGCGCGGCCGGATCCCACCGACGAACGGCGCGATCTCGGCATCGCCGACACCGAAGTGCCTGCCGTAGCCTTCTTCGACGATGATGCGCGGGCGCAGCGACTCCGCGATGCGCTCGAAGTGCGCCGGGTGGATGGGGACTCGTCGTTCATCGGGCTTGCGCGATGCGCCGAGCACACCGAGAACCGTTTCGTGCGTTGGAGGCATGTGCTCATCCGCTCACGGGGGCCAGTGTGACTCCGTACCGCCGACACTACTGCACCGTGCAGGGAGCGCCACGCCACATGACGTGGCGCGGAACGCAGAAACTGGCCCGGAATGCAGAAAGTGGCCCAGAGCGGCCGAAGCCGTCTGCGCCACCGTCTGGTGCGTCGTGCGCTGCGCTACTTGCCCTGGTCGCCGATATCGGCGAGCTGCGCCTCCTCGTCGGCCTGGATCGCCGACTCGATGACGGGCTCGAGTGCGCCGTTCATGACGGAGTCGAGGTTGTACGCCTTGTACCCCGTGCGGTGGTCCGCAATGCGGTTCTCCGGGAAGTTGTACGTGCGGATGCGCTCTGAGCGGTCCATGGTGCGAATCTGCGTCTTGCGCTTGGCGCTGTCGAGCTCTGCCTGCTCCTCCTGGCGGCGGGCCAGGATGCGGGCGCGCAGCACGCGCATGCCGGCCTCGCGGTTCTGCAGCTGGCTCTTCTCGTTCTGCATGGCGACGACGATGCCGGTCGGAAGGTGCGTGATGCGCACGGCGGAGTCCGTCGTGTTCACCGACTGGCCGCCGGGGCCGCTGGAACGGTAGACGTCGATCTTGAGGTCGTTCGCCTGGATCTCGACCTCTTCCGGCTCGTCGACCTCGGGGAAGACGAGAACACCGGTGGTCGAGGTGTGGATGCGGCCCTGCGTCTCGGTGGCGGGAACGCGCTGCACGCGGTGGACACCGCCCTCGTACTTGAGGTGAGCCCAGACACCCTGCGACGGGTCGGTGGCGTTGGACTTGATTGCGATCTGCACGTTCTTGTAGCCGCCGAGATCGCTCTCGTCACTCTCGAGCATCTCCGTCTTCCAGCCCTTGGATGCCGCGTACTGGATGTACATGCGGAGCAGGTCCGCGGCGAACAGCGCGCTCTCGGCGCCGCCCTCGCCACCCTTGATCTCCATGATCACATCGCGGCCGTCATCCGGGTCGCGCGGGATCAGCAGACGGCGCAGCTTCTCCTGCGCTGTCGCCAGCTGTTCCTCCATGGCGGGGAGCTCCTCGGCGAAGGCGTCGTCTTCCTTCGCCAGCTCCTTGGCTGCGGCGAGGTCGTCCTGGGCCTGCACCCAGCCCTCGTGCGCCGCGACGATCTTGGACAACTCGGCGTAGCGCCGGTTCACCTTCTTGGCGCGCGCCGCGTCCGCGTGCAACGCGGGGTCGGCGAGCTGCTCCTGCAGTTCGGCGTGTTCCTTGAACAGGACCTGAACAGATTCAAACATGACTTCCTCCGTGACTCATTCTCTCTCAACGGCAAGAACCCGCCTGTGCCGGCCGTGCACGATCGTGCGCGGCTGGCCCAGACGGGTTCTGACGGAGAGCTAGCGGTGGTCGTTCTCGTGGCTGTTGCCACCGGCCGGCATCGTCTTCTGCACCTGCATGAGGAACTCGACGTTGGACTGGGTCTCCTTGAGGCGACCGAGCACGGCCTCGAGGGCCGCCTGCTGGTCGAGACCGGCGAGGGCGCGACGCAGCTTCCAGGTGATCTTGACCTCGTCGGCGCTCATCAGCATCTCCTCGCGGCGGGTGCCGGAGGCGTTGACGTCGACGGCCGGGAAGATGCGCTTGTCGGCGAGCTGACGCGAGAGGCGCAGCTCCATGTTGCCGGTGCCCTTGAACTCCTCGAAGATGACCTCGTCCATCTTGGAGCCGGTCTCGATGAGCGCGGTCGCCAGGATGGTGAGCGAGCCACCGTTCTCGATGTTGCGGGCGGCACCGAAGAAGCGCTTGGGCGGGTACAGCGCCGAGGCGTCGACACCACCGGAGAGGATACGACCGGATGCCGGGGCAGCCAGGTTGTAGGCACGGCCGAGGCGCGTGATCGAGTCGAGCAGCACGACGACGTCGTGGCCGAGCTCAACGAGGCGCTTGGCACGCTCGATGGCGAGCTCGGCGACCGTGGTGTGGTCCTCTGCCGGGCGGTCGAAGGTGGAGGCGATGACCTCACCCTTGACGGTGCGCTGCATGTCGGTGACCTCTTCTGGGCGCTCGTCGACCAGAACGACCATGAGGTGGACCTCGGGGTTGTTGATGGCGATGGCGCTGGCGATCTGCTGCAGCACGATCGTCTTGCCGGCCTTCGGCGGCGCGACGATCAGGCCGCGCTGGCCCTTGCCGATCGGGGCGACGAGGTCGATGATGCGCTGTGTCAGCTTGCCGGACTCGGTCTCGAGGCGCAGACGCTCCTGCGGGTAGAGCGGGGTGAGCTTCTGGAACTCGACGCGGGCCGCGGCCTCGTCGACGCTCTGGCCGTTGATCGAGTCGACCTTGACGATCGCGTTGTACTTCTGGCGGCCGTTGGCGTCGCCCTCGCGCGGCTGGCGGATGGAGCCGACGACGGCGTCACCCTTGCGGAGGTTGTACTTCTTGACCTGGCCGAGCGAGACGTAGACGTCGCTCGGTCCCGGCAGGTAGCCGCTGGTGCGCACGAAGGCGTAGTTGTCGAGCACGTCGAGGATGCCGGCGACTGGTACGAGCACGTCGTCGTCGCTGAGCTCCGGCTCGAAGTCCTCGTCGCTGGCTCCGCCACGACGCTTGCGGTCGCGGTAACGGCTACGGCCGCCGCGCTCACCGTCGAGCATCTCGCGCTGCTCACGAGCGCTGTCACGCTCGCCGCGGTTCTGAGCCTGCTGGGCGCCCTGGCCCTCCTGCTGCTGGCCGCGCTGGTTGCGCTGGTTGCCCTGACGCTCCGTGTTCTGACGCTCGGTGTTCTGACGCTCGGCCTGCTGACGGTCAGCCTGCTGACGGTCGGCCTGCTGGCGGTCGTCGGACTGCTCTGCCGTGTTCTGCTGCTTGTTGCGGTTGCGGTTGCGGCCGCGGCCCTGGCGGGGCTCCTCGGCTGCCGGCGCCGCGGCGTCCGACTCGGCAGGCTCGGCTGCGACGGCGGCGTCGCCGGCCGCCTCTGCGGCGGGCGCTGCCTCAGCGGTTGCCGTCGCATCCGTTGCGCGGCCGTTCTTACGACGGTTGCGGCCGCCGCGCTCGTTCTGTCCGGCGGGCTTCTCGCCCGCTGCCTCGCCGGTCTCGGCTGAGACGGCTTCCGCAGCCTGCTCGGGCTGCTCGACCGGCTGGGTCTGCTGGGCCCGCTCGACCTTCTGGGCCTTGTTGGCTGCGACGGCGTCGAGGGCCGGCACGAGGCTGTCGAGCCCGGTTCCGCCTTCGATGTTGATGTGGCCGGCTGCGGCGGTGGAGGTGCTCGCACGACGTGGTCCGCGCTTGGCGCGGGCCGGCTGCACTGCCGGAACCTCGTCAGCGACCGGAGCGGCGGCGGCCGGAGCCTCGGCGACGACCGGGGCAGCGACCGGAGCGGCTGCGACCGGAGCGGCCGGAGCCTCGGCAGGAGCGGACGCCGCTGATGCCTGGGACTCGGTGATCGCGTCGACAAGCTCGCCCTTGCGGAGCTTGCCTGCTCCGCTGATGCCGAGCTCGTTCGCCAGAGCCTGGAGCTCGGCGACGCGCAGGGCGTTCAGTGCGGTGCGGGTGTGGGCGCCGGTAGCGCCGGGTGTGACATCAGTCATGGGGTTGTGGTCCTTCCGCCTGTGCACAACATGGGTGTGCCAGGGAGCTGATCGTTCGAGCTTCTGAAAGCGAGTATCAAGAGAGATGACGCGCAGAGCAGTGGGCGCGAGCGGAAGCAATAGTTGCTAGAAATACACCGGGTTCTGGTTCGCTGGTGAGCGTCGTTTACCGGGTGCGTTGTCAGCCTAGCACCCCGAACAGGGCGTTCCCGCACAACGCACCTCGCGCCACTCGCCGGCGTGTCGCGAAGCGACACGAAAGGCGGCAGCCCATTTCCAAGGAAGCCCACGAATCAGATACCGATGCTCGCCGCCATCTGCCAGACGCGCTTGAGCCTGACACCCTTGCGCCTCACACCAGTAGCTGCGAGAACTGACCGGTGGAGACGAGACGAGCGGATGCCGGCAGCGTGAGGCTGCGGCATCCGCTCGAATCTGCAACACGTGCAGTGTGACGAAAGGATCGGTGCTGGCTGATGTCAGCTAGCTGACGCTCAGCACCGTTCCCTTGACGTCGACGGCGAGCATGAGCGCCTGCCACGGGGTCTCCGCGTGCTGCGCGACGAGCTCGGCCGCGATCAGGCGCTGGCTGGGGTCGCTCGCCAGCACCAGAATCGATGGACCAGCACCGGAGACGACGGCCGGAAGGCCCGCCTCACGCAGCAGCGAGATGAGACTGTTCGTCTCGGGCATCGCGGCCGCACGGTAGTTTTGGTGCAGTTTGTCTTCCGTGGCCGCGAGCAGCAGCTCCGGGCTCTGGATGAGGGCAGCGATCAGCAGCGCCGAGCGCGAGACGTTGAACACGGCGTCCTCGTGCGGCACCGACTCCGGCTGCAGGCTGCGGGCCAGCGCCGTCGACATCTCGGCCTCCGGCACGAAGACGACGGGAGAGACGCCGCGGTGCACCATCAGCTTCTTGTGCTGCGGGCCATCCGGCGTCACCCATGCGATTGTCAGCCCACCGAAGAGCGCGGGCGCGACGTTGTCCGGGTGCCCCTCGAGCTCGGTGGCCAGCACCAGTGCGTCGGCGTCGCTCATGTCGGCGATGCCGGAGAGCAGGCCGCGCGCGGCGATGACGCCGGCCGAGATGGCCGCGCCGGAGGATCCGAGGCCACGGCCGTGCGGAATCGTGTTGTGCGCCTCGAGGTGCAGCCCCGGCAGGGCGTAGCCGTAGTGCGCCAAGGCGTGCGCGATGGCCCGGACGACGAGGTGCGATTCATCGGTGGGCACCTCGCCGGCGCCGACTCCGCGGACATCGACGGAGACGCCGGGTGCCGCGGTTGCGGTCACGACGAGGTCGTCGTACTGGGCCAGCGCCAGGCCGAGGGTGTCGAAGCCGGGGCCGAGGTTCGCGGTGGTGGCCGGAACCTTGACCTCGACACGGCGGCCGTCGATGAGTGCGCCGAGTTCGGTCAGCGGAGTGCTCCGCTGCGCGTTCCCGGCGCCAGGCATGTCGCCGCTGGTCATGCCTTGGCCAGGCCGAGCACGCCGGCGATCTCTGCGGTGTCGACCGGCACGATCGTGGGCTGGACGGCAGAGCCGTCTGCGGTCTGCAGGGCCCACTGCGGGTCCTTCAGGCCGTGGCCGGTGACCGTGAGCACGACGGTGGCGCCGGCGGGGATCTTGCCGGCATCCGCCTGCTCGAGCAGACCGGCGACGCTGATGGCGGAGGCGGGCTCAACGAAGATGCCCACCTCGCCGGCGAGGATGCGGTATGCCTCGAGGATGCGGGCGTCGTCAATGGCGCCGAAGTAGCCGTTGCTGACCTCGCGCGCGTTCAGGGCGAGCTCCCACGATGCGGGGTTGCCGATGCGGATGGCGCTGGCGATCGTCTCGGGGTTCTTGACGACGTGGCCGAGCACGAGCGGCGCGGAGCCGGCGGCCTGGAAGCCGAACATGCGGGGCAGCTTGGTGGTCGCGCCGCGCTCGAGCTCTTCGCTGTAGCCGCGGAAGTACGCGGTGTAGTTGCCGGCGTTGCCGACGGGAACGATGTGGAAGTCCGGGGCATCCCCGAGCACCTCAACGACCTCGAATGCCGCCGTCTTCTGGCCCTCGATGCGGTCGGGGTTGACCGAGTTCACCAGGTGCACCGGGTAGTTGGCCGCGAGGTCGCGGGCGATGTCGAGGCAGTCATCGAAGTTGCCCTGCACCTGCAACAGCTGCGCGTTGTGCACGACGGCCTGGCTGAGCTTGCCCATGGCGATCTTGCCCTCAGGCACCAGCACCGCTGCGGTGATGCCCGCGTGGGTGGCGTAGGCGGCGGCGGATGCCGAGGTGTTGCCGGTGGACGCGCAGATGACGGCCTTGGCTCCGGCCTCGACGGCCTTCGAGATGGCCATGGTCATGCCGCGGTCCTTGAACGAACCGGTCGGGTTCATTCCCTCGAACTTGACCCACACCTTGGCTCCGGTGCGGGCGGAGAGCGCCGCGGCCGGGATGAGCGGGGTTCCACCCTCACCCAGGGTGATGACGGGGGTGGCGTCCGTCACATTCAGGCGGTCCGCGTATTCACGCAGCACGCCGCGCCATTGCCGTGAAGTGGGGCTGGGCTGGGCGTTCATGGGCGCTGGGCTCCTTCAACTCTGATGACGGATGCGACGGATGTCACAACACTGTTTGACGACAGGGCGTCGACCGTTGCGGCGAGGGCCGCTTCGGGGGCTTTGTGGGTTCCGATCACAAGGGTAGCCGTGCCGGAGTCGCCGCGGACCGACTGCTCGACGAGCTCGACCGAGACACCGTGCTCGGCGAAGACGCCGGCGATCGTTGCGAGAACACCGGGCTCATCGGCGACCTCGAGGCTCACGGAGTAGCGGGTGCTCACGCTGCCGATGTCGAGGATCGGCAGTTCGGAGTGGGTGGACTCACCGAGGCCAGGACCGCCCGCGACGTGGCGGCGGCCGAGCGAGACGAGGTCGCCGAGCACCGCGGATGCCGTCTCGACTCCCCCGGCGCCCGCTCCGTAGAACATCAGGCTGCCGGCGGACTCCGCCTCGACGAAGACGGCGTTGTTGGCACCGCGCACGGCGGCCAGCGGGTGTTCGCGCGGAACCATGGCCGGGTGCACGCGGGCCGAGACGCCCTCCGCGCCGGTGACCGGGTCGGTGACCCGCTCGCAGACGGCGAGGAGCTTGACGACGTAGCCGGCCTTCTGGGCGGAGGCGATCTGTTCGGCAGAGACCTCTGTGATGCCCTCGCGGTAGACCGATTCGATCGGAACCGTGGTGTGGAAGGCGAGGCCGGCGAGGATCGCGGCCTTCTGCGCCGCGTCGAAGCCGCCGATGTCTGCGGTCGGGTCGGCCTCGGCGTAGCCCAGCTCCGTCGCCGTGGCGAGGGCATCCTCGAGCGTCGCTCCGGTCGAGTCCATCTGGTCGAGGATGAAGTTCGTCGTTCCGTTGACGATGCCGAGGATGCGGCGCACGGTGTCGCCGGCGAGGCTGTCGCGCAGCGGTCGGATGATCGGGATCGCGCCGCCGACGGCCGCCTCGTAGTTGAGCTGGGCGCCGACCTGCTCGGCCAGCGCGAACAGCTCGGGTCCGTGTGTCGCGAGCAACGCCTTGTTGGCGGTGACGACGTCGGCTCCCGAGCTGAGCGCCTGCAGGATCAGGGTGCGGGCCGGCTCGATGCCGCCCATCAGCTCGATCACGACGTCGGCGCCGAGGATCAGGGACTCGGCATCCGTGGTGAAGAGCTCCTTCGGGAGGTCGACGGTGCGCGTCGCGTTGACGTCTCGCACGGCGATGCCGACGAGTTCGAGCTTGGCGCCGACGCGCAGGGCGAGCTCCTCCTGCTCCTCGAGCAGCAGGCGGGCGACCTGGGCGCCGACGGAGCCGCCGCCCAGCAGGGCGACGCGCAGGGAACGGTAGGCGATCATCGGATGCGCTCCTCGGTGGTTGTTGAAGTGGGCGCGACACCGGTGTCGCGGGCCAGAAGGTCGGTCTCGGTCTCGCCTCGGACGATCACGCGGGCGACGCCGCCCCGCACGGCAACGACGGGCGGGCGACCGAGATAGTTGTAGTTGCTCGCGAGCGAGAAGCAGTAGGCGCCGGTCGCGGCGACGGCGAGCAGATCGCCTGGGGTCACGTCGCCGGGCAGGTAGTCGGCGTCGACGACGATGTCGCCGGACTCGCAGTGCTTGCCGGCCACCCGCACGAGGCGCGGCTGTGCCGCAGGCGCCCGATTGGCCACCCGCACCGTGTAGTCGGCATCGTAGAGCGCAGGGCGGGCGTTGTCGCTCATGCCGCCGTCGACACTCACGTAGAGCCGGGTGACGTCGTCATCGGCGTTCGACGCGGCGTCCGGAACCGTCACCTGCTTGGTCGTGCCGACCTCGTACAGCGTGATGCCGCCAGGGCCGACGATGGAGCGGCCGGGCTCGATCGCGATGTGCGGCAGCGGGATCTGCAGCCGCGCACACTCGGCGGCGACGGCCGCGGCCATGCCGGCGGCGAGCTCCTCGAGCGGGGTCGGGGTGTCTGCAGCGGTGTAGGCGATGCCGAAGCCGCCGCCGAGGTTGAGCTCGGGAACGGGGCCGTCGGCCAGCAGCTCGGCGTGCAGGGAGAGCAGTCGGGCCGCCGACTCGGCGAAACCGGCCGCGTCGAAGATCTGCGAGCCGATGTGGCAATGGAGACCGCGGAAGTCGAGGCTGTCGTGCGCGCGGATGGCGGCGACGAGCTCCGCTGCATCGGAGAGCGTGATGCCGAACTTCTGGTCCTCGTGGGAGGTCGCCAGGAACTCGTGGGTGTGCGCGTGCACGCCGCTGTTGACGCGCAGGCGCACGGCCTGGGTACGGCCGAGTCGCGTGGCGGCCGCCGCGACGCGCTCGATCTCGATCGCGCTGTCGATCACGATGGTGCCGAGCCCGAGGCCGACGGCGCGTTCGATTTCGGCGAGCGACTTGTTGTTGCCGTGGAAACCGAGCTGGGCGGCATCCGCGCCACCGGCCAGGGCGACGGCGAGTTCGCCGCCGCTGCAGACGTCGATGCGGAGGCCGGCGCCCAGAACCCAGCCGACGACGGCGGTGCTGAGGAACGCCTTGCCTGCGTAGTAGACGGAGACGGTGGTTCCGACGGCGGCGAACGCGGCCTCGAATGTTACGCGCAGGTGCTCCGCGCGGGCTCGGACGTCGTCTTCGTCGAAGACGTAGAGCGGGGTGCCGAACTGGGCGGCCAGCTCGGTTGCGCTGACGCCGGCGACGCTGATCTCACCGCTCGCGGTGCGCTCGGAGTTCTGCGGCCAGATGGCTGGATCGAGTGCGTTGGCGTCGACCGGAACGGTCAGCCAATCGGGGGCAAGGGCGAATATGGCCACGGTGAAGACCTCACGAAGAGAACGAGTGGGAGTCACACTGCGCGGCGAGCGAACCCGGATTGGTCCCTGAAGCCAGCAAACAGACAACGCCGCCGACGGTGGGGCGAGGTACCGCAAATACTAGCGAGAACAGCGTGGCCCCAGCGAATCGGTTACGGCGTGCAACTCCCGAGGGTCCTCAGCGTGTTCTCGTCGATCACGAGATCGGCCGCGGCGAGGCGCACCGTTGCGCTGTCGGGGGCGACGTCGATATCGGCGACCTCGACGCCCTCCGGCAGGTACTGCGCCGTGCAGATGCTCACCGGCTCAGAGCCGACGATCATCTCGACGAGATTGCTGAGGTCGAGGTTGCCCCCGCCCGCCGTGACATCGGCGCCCGTCGGGGTGACGAGCACGTGGTCGCCGGCCGCCTCGAGCTCGCCGGTGACCCGGTAGCCGACGGTGAAGCCGAAGAAGGTCGCGGATGCCGCGTAACTCAGTTCGCCATCGCCGAGCTGCACGGCCGAATTCGGCGCCGTGCGCTCGATCAGCTGGTTGAGCGCGTCCTCGCTGAGGGTCGCCGTGCCGCTCAGCGCGGTGACGGGCTGAGTGCCGTCGACGGGGAAGCCGGTGGCGTGCAGGGTGACATCGGCCGGGATGCCGTCGAGGACGGAATCGGGGGCCTCGATCGTGATGTCATCGAAGCTGCCGCCGAGATACTGCGCGATCACGCTGGTGCCGCCGATCGTGACGGTCGGGGTGGCCGTGACGTTCTCGGGGAGCTGGCCGACGATCTCCTCTGCGACGCGCTGTTCTGCGATGCCGCGGACGATCGCGTCGACGACGAAGAAGAGCCCGACGAGCGCGGCGATGCCGACGACGACGCTCAACACGATCACGAGCGGTCGGCGGCTGCGCGTCGCGCCACCGGTGCCCGCCTCGGCCGGCGTCAGCATGTCGTGACCCGCATTGTTTCCCCCAGACATCGTGCCTCCCCCAGACATCGTGTTACATCCGTTCCGGTGCGCTGACCCCGAGCAGGCCCAGGCCGTTCTTGATGACCTGGCCGGTGGCATCGTTCAGCCAGAGCCGGGTGCGGTGCACATCGCCGACCGGCTCCTCGCCGAGCGGGATGACGCGGCAGTTGTCGTACCAGCGGTGGTAGAGGCCGGCCAGCTCTTCGATGTAGCGGGCGACCCGGTGCGGCTCGCGCAGATCGGCGGCCTGCCGCACGATCCGGGGGAACTCCTGCAGCCCGCCGAGCAGCGCCGATTCGGTCTCGTGGTCGAGCAGTTCGGGGACGAAGGCGCTGCGGTCGACGCCGGAGCCCTTCGCGTTGCGGGCGACGGAGCAGGTGCGGGCGTGGGCGTACTGCACGTAGAAGACCGGGTTGTCGTTGGTGCGGCGCTGCAGGATCTCCGGGTCGATCGTGAGCGGGGAGTCTGCCGGGTAGCGCCCGAGCGTGTACCGCAGCGCGTCGGTGCCGAGCCAGGCCTGCAGGTCGTCGAGCTCGATGATGTTGCCCGCACGCTTGGAGAGCTTGGCTCCGTTGATGCTGACGAGCTGCCCGATCAGCACCTCAACGTCCTTCTCGGGGTCGTCTCCCGCGGCACCGGCGAGGGCCTTCAAGCGGTGCACGTAGCCGTGGTGGTCGGCGCCGAGCAGGTAGATCTTGTGTTGGAAGCCGCGGTCGCCCTTGTTGAGGTAGTAGGCGGCATCCGCGGCGAAGTAGGTGTAGATGCCGTTGCCACGACGGATGACGCGGTCCTTGTCATCGCCGAAGTCGGTCGTGCGCACCCACACGGCGTCGTCCTCGTCGTAGACGTGGCCCTGGGCGCGCAGCCGCTCGACGGCGGTGTCGATGTCGGAGACGCCGTCGGCGTCGGCCGTGTGCAGGGTGCGCTCGCTGGTCCAGACATCGAACTGCACGTTGAAGCGGTCGAGCGAGGCCTTGATCTCGGCCAGCTGCAGCTCGTAGGCGATCTCGGTGGCCGTATGCAGCGCGATGGCATCATCGAGTTCGAGCAGCTTGGGCTCGCGGGCGAGCACCTGCTCGGCCAGCGTGGCGATATACGCGCCGGGGTAGCCGCCCTCAGGTGTCGGCTCGCCCTTGGCCGCGGCGAGAACGGATGCGCCGAAGTTCTGCATCTGGTTGCCGGCGTCGTTGATGTAGTACTCGTTGGCGACCGTGGCGCCCGCAGCGCGCAGCACGCGGCCGATCGAGTCGCCGAGCGCCGCCCAGCGGGTGTGACCGATGTGCAGCGGACCGGTCGGGTTCGCCGAGACGAACTCGAGGTTGATGGTGCTGCCGACGAGGGCATCGCTCCGGCCGTAGTCCGCTCCGGCCTCGACGATGCGCTGGGCGAGCACTCCGGCGGCGGCCGCGTCGATGCGGAAGTTGATGAAGCCGGGGCCGGCGACATCGGCGCTGGCGATGCCGTCGATTCCGGCGGCGGCCGCGGCGATCTCTGTGGCGAGCTCGCGCGGGTTCACGCCGAGCGGCTTGGCGAGCTTCATGGCGATGTTGGACGCCCAGTCGCCGTGCTCGCGGTTCTTCGGGCGCTCGAGCACGACATCGGCCGCGCTGAGCGCCGGGGCGGCATCCGCTGTATTCTCGCCGCTGTTCTCGCTGCCGCGCTCGCGTCGGGCGTCGACGATGGTCTGAACGATGCCGACGAGGGACTGGGAGAGTTCTGCGGGAGTCACGAGGCTCAATCTTAGTCGCGCCCTCTGATTGCTAAAGTCGCCTACATGCCTCTTGTCTCCACTGCCGCTGGCCGCGCCCGCTCGCGCTCTGTTCTCACCGTCGGATCCCTCGCGCTCCTGGCCGTCATCGGCTTCTCCGGCTGCGCTGCCGAGGCGAGCCCGAGCCCGGATCCGAGCGCATCGGCCACCGCAGAGCCGACGGATGCCCCGAGCACGGAGCCGACGGCCCAGCCGACCGAGACGGCCGTGCCCGGCACACCGATCACGCTCAGCTGCGACGAGCTGCTCACGCCGCAGGACATCTACGACTTCAACCCGAATGTCAGCACCGACCCCGGCTTCGTGCCCGCGGAGGGGTCGCTCGCCGCCGCAGCGGTTGCCGACAGCGGCATCGCCTGCGGCTACCTGCACCAGACCAGCGGCGAGCTGATGAACTTCGCCCTCTCGCAGCCGAGCCCGGAGCAGCTCACGCTGGCGCTGAACGCCGCGGCCACGGCGAGCCAGCCCGTTCCGACCTACGGCGCTCCCCCCGCCGTGACCGGATTCTTCCGAGTCGTCGGTGGCGCGGGCGAGGTGCAGGTGTTCACTCCGACGTACTGGCTGACCGCGAGTTCCACCATGTTCTTCGAGCCGGGCGACGCTGACACGCTGGTGCGCGCGGCGCTCTCCCACCTGCCGCAGTAGCCCGTCGGGCCGGGCGGCCGGCCGTGGTCTCGCCGGCCCGCCCGAATGGGGTAATCTCGTTCAAGCGCCTCCGTAGCTCAGGGGATAGAGCGCCGGTTTCCGGTACCGAAGGTCGGGGGTTCGAATCCCTCCGGGGGCACAAGCACGAAGCGGTTCACGACAGTGGGCCGCTTTCGTCGTTAACGCACCCACTCGCCAGCGAGTGTGCAGGATCCGGCGGATCTGAACATTCTCTGGCGAGCGGATGAGGCGTTGCGGGCTTCGTCTAGAAGACGAACATCTGGCCGAGCACGAGAATCAGGATGATGAACACCGCGATGATGGCGCCCGCGATCGCAAGGCCCCTGGAGCTGAGCTTGGCGATGCCGAAGCCGACGAGGAACGGCAGCGAGACGATGAGCAACACCATCAGCCACCAGAACAGCGAGTAGCCGAACTGCGAGGCCTCCTCGAGCCGCCCGCCGAAGAGCTTCTGCGAGGTCGGGTGCGTTGCGAAGGCCCACGCCGCCGACAGCGGGAACGCAATCAGGACCGCGACGATCAGGCCCGCGAACGCACCCCAGAGTCCCTGCTTGCTCCGCATGCTCTCGGTGTCGGCGAGGGTCTCCTCGTGGTGACTGGCGTTGCTACGGCTGGCGGTGCTGCGGCCGCTGTTGTTGTGGCTGGTGTTGTGGTTTCGGTTGGATTTGCTGCTGGACATCGGATTCCTTGCAGTAGAGGCCCCGTGGAGCTGTGCTCTCCGCGGACGCGAACGGGCGAAACGGTGATGAGCGGCGGGCCGCCATAATTCGAAACTCTAGCGGCGCATGGCGCCCGAGGGCCACGGACAGCGCGAGGTCGCACAAAAACAAATGTGGGTCAATTGACCCAGACGCTTGACTTAGTTCCCCCTTTCGACCAGCCTCGGAGCATCACCCCAGACAGCGCCGTCGAGAGGCCATCAATGAACCAGCCGCCCACCCTGCCCGTGCTGCCGACCGGCTTCCTCTGGGGCGTGTCGACCGCCGCGTATCAGATTGAGGGCGCCGCGGCCGAGGACGGCCGTGGGCCGAGCTCCTGGGACGCATTCTGCGCCGAGCCCGGTCGTGTGTTGAACGGCGACAGCGGCGAGGTGGCCTGCGACCACTACCACCGCTACCCGGAGGACATCGCTCTGATGGCCGGGCTGGGCGTCGACGCCTACCGCTTCTCCTTCTCGTGGAGCCGCATCCAGCCAGCCGGATCGGGCGCCATCAACCCGCTCGGGCTCGACTTCTACGACCGCCTCGTCGACGGGCTGCTCGACGCCGGCATCACGCCGTCGCCGACGCTGTTCCACTGGGACACCCCGTTGCCGCTGGAGCAGGCGGGGGGCTGGCTGAACCGCGAGACGGCGCTGCGCTTCGGCGAGTACGCCGGCATCGTCGGTGAGCACTTCGCCGACCGGATTCCGCGCTGGATCACGATCAACGAACCGGTCGTGCTCACCATGCTCGGCTACGGCGCCGGCATCCAGGCCCCCGGCCTCCAGCTCGGTTTCGAGGCCCTGCCCGCGGCGCACAACCTGCTGCTCGGCCACGGCCTGGCCGTGCGGGCGCTCCGCGCCGCCGGCGCGTCCAACATCGGCGTCGCCAACAACCACGCCCCGAGCTGGCCCGCCAGCGAGTCCGCAGCCGACCAGGAGGCGGCCGGGCTTTACGACAACATCGCCAACTGGATCTTCGCCGACCCGATCCTCACCGGCCGCTACCCCGAGGCACTGGCTGGCCTGCTCCCGGATGCGCCGGCCGAGGTTCTGGAGCACGACCTCGCCATCATCTCCAGCCCGATCGACTGGTACGGCATCAACTACTACAACCCGACGATGGTCGCAGCGCCCGGCTACAGCGCACGCCAGGGCGAGAGCGACGGTCCGGCACTCATCGACGGCCACGAGCTGGACGCGAGCCTGCCGTTCGAACTCGTCGACATCGACGGCTACCCGCGCACCGACTTCGACTGGCCCGTCGTGCCCGATGCATTCACCGAACTGCTCCTCTCGTTCCGGGAGCGCTACGGTGACGCCCTGCCGCCGGTCTACATCACCGAGAATGGCGCGGCCATCAACGATGGGCCCGATGGCGAAGGCCGCGTGGACGACCAGCGCCGCATCGATTACACCGACGCGCACCTGCGTGCCATCGCCGATGCGATCGAGGAAGGCGTCGATGTGCGCGGCTACTTCCACTGGTCGCTCATGGACAACTTCGAGTGGGCAGTGGGCAACTCGCAGCGTTTCGGCCTCGTGCACACCGACTTCGACACGCAGAAGCGCACACCCAAGGACTCCTACCACTGGTACCGCCGGGTGATCGAGGCCAACCGCGAGCGGGCGTAGCGCCCCCGCCCGAGCGGTGCTGTACTGGAAGGGTGACCGAGTTCGCGTCACGACGGGCGGAGATGCTCGAGTGGCAGCTGGCCCGCCGCGGCATCCGTGACAGATCGGTGCTCGAGGCCATGGCCTCCGTGCCCCGGGAGGAATTCGTGCGGCCGCGCGACATCGACGACGCCTACGGCGACCATCCGCTGCCGATCGGCGACGGGCAGACGATCTCGCAGCCGTACATCGTCGCTCTGATGGCCGCGGCCGCTCACATTCGGCCGCGCAGCCGGGTGCTCGAGGTGGGAACGGGTTCCGGCTATGCCGCCGCCGTGCTGTCCGTGATGGCGGCGGAGGTGTGGAGCGTCGAACGGATGCCGGAACTGGCCGCGACGGCAGCCGAGCGTCTCGCGCGCCTCGGCTACGCGAACGCCCACGTGCTCTGCAGCGACGGGAGCATCGGACTGGCGGCCGAGGCCCCGTTCGACGCGATCATCGTCTCGGCCGCCGGGCCGACGTTGCCGGCCGCGCTCCGCGAACAGCTCGCCGACGGCGGTCGCCTCGTGATGCCCATCGAGGAGCGTCGCGGCTGGCAGGAACTCGTCTCGGCGACCAGGCACGGCGACGACTGGCACCGCGAGAGCTTCGGCGCTGTGCGCTTCGTGCCGCTGATCGGCGAGCAGGGCTGGGCGCCGCGACCCGCTCCGAAGCGCTGACGCCGGCATGAACTGATCCCCTGACGTGCCCCCTGACGTGCCGCGTAGCCCACGCGCGCGCCGGCCACACAAAAATATTTCGCCACACTCTTTCTATTAAGAAACTTTCTTGTTACATTTTTCCTACGGCATGGGAAACAGCGCCCGCGTGCAAGACTCGCAAGCGGAATCACCAATCCGGCAGACCAGCTCAGAGGAGAGATCGTGGCAAGCAAGAACGCCCAGGGCACCCCCGGCTGGCTCGGCGCAATCAACGACCGCACCGCGCTGACCCTGCTTCTCGACCATGGTGCACTCACCCGCAACCGTATCGGCGAGCTCTCCGGCCTCTCCAAGCCCACCGCCGCGCAAATCGTCTCCCGCCTCGAAGAGGCTGGCCTCATCTACGAGGCCACCCAGGTCTCGGGCGGGCGCGGGCCGAACGCCGCGGCCTATGCCGTGTACACCGATCGGGCCATCGGCGTCGCGGTCGACATCACACCGACGGCCATCAATGCGACCGTCGCCGACGTCAGTGGCGCCGAACATCCCATCATCTCCATGCCCGTGCCACGCGGCGGCGAGCGCAGCGCGCTCGGCGACATCCGCTCAGCTATCGATGCCGCCTGTGGCGCGGCCGGCAGGAATCCGGACACCGTGCGCCGTGTGCTCATCGGTGTGCAGGGCTCGATCGATCCTCGCACCGACGAACTGAGCTTCGCCGAACACCTTCCTGGATGGCCGCGGCGTGGGCTGCGTGCGCACCTTGAAGACGGCCTCCAGCGAGCAGTCACCATTGACAATGACGCCAACCTCGCCGCCATCGCGGAGCGCACTCGCGGCGCAGGCGTCGATGCCGCCGGATTCGCCCTGGTCTGGATCGGAGCCGGCCTCGCCGTGTCAATCGACCAGAATGGCAGCCTGCTGCGCGGTGCGGCCGGCGGAGCCGGAGAGATCGGCTACCTGCCCATCCCGCTTACCGCGGCCAGAATGGATCCGGCCGCCCAGAACTTGCAGGACCTGATGGGCGGCCCGGCCGTCTCTCGTTTCTTGCGAACAAGTGGCGTGCAAGGGCGCACGCTCGACGACCGGCTCCACCGATTCGCGGCGGCGACGCCCGAGGTGCGATCAGCCGTGCTCACCGAGCTCGCCCACCGTTTCGCCCACGGCGTGCTTCCGGTGCTCGCCGTACTCGACCCCGGCACCGTCGTGCTCGGGGGGCCGATCGGCGCGGCTGGCGGCAGCCAGCTCGCCGAACTCGTGCGAACCCACATCCGCAGAACCACCCGTTGGTCTCCGGATGTCGTCGCCACGACCGTCGGGGCACATCCAGTGCTCCGCGGTGCACACGACGCCCTCGTCGCAGATGTGCGCACATCACTGCTCGACGACATCATCACCCCCTCCGCGTAGCTCACACCTTCGCCCGCCCCCGCGGGTGCATTCCAGCCGACCGCCGCACCGATTGACGATGAGTGCGGCACAGGTCTACTCGGCGTGCGCTCGAACGACCCCATTTTCGCGTTGCCTGCGGCGCTCCCCTCGCCGTCGGTCTTTCACTCCGGCCATCTGGCTCTGGCTCTGCTCTTCACAGCAGCGCGCGCACTGCCGGTTCTCGACATCACAGAAACGAGCTCACTCATGAATTCTCGCAATATCCCACGACGCGTTGCCGTCCTCGCCGCCATCTCGGCAACAGCAGCCCTCGTGCTCGCCGGCTGCAGTTCGGGCGGCGGCACTGGCAGTGACTTCGCGGCGACAGAGCCCGAAACGCTCGAGGGGACGGTGTCTTTCTGGCACTTCTTCTCCGACCGCGAAGCCGAGGTCATCCAGTCGGTGGTCGACGACTTCGAAGCCGCCAACCCCGGCGTCACCGTTGACGTGCACGGCGGCCAGGACGATGAGAAACTGCGCAAGGCCATCGCCACGGGCGACAAGGTCGACCTCGGTCTCAGTTACTCCACCGACATCGTCGGGAACTTCTGCTCGACAGGTGCCTTCCGTGATCTTGGCGAGGTGATCGAGCGTGACGACATCGACCTCGATCAGTTCTCGGACACCGTGCGCAGCTACACGGAATTCGACGGCGTGCGCTGCAGCATGCCGGTGCTCGCGGACGTATACGGCTTCTACTACAACCGGGATCTGCTCGCGGCCGGCGGCTTCACCGAGCCACCCAAGACCCTGGATGAGCTACAGGAGATGGCGCTGAAGCTCACGACCTTCAACGATGACGGATCGATCAAGACGTTGGGCTTCAACCCGATGATGGGTTGGTACGAGAACACGGTGGCGAACTTCAGCCCGCTCGGCGACACGGAGTGGCTCAACGGCGATGGCACATCGGCCATATCCAGCTCGCCGGGCTGGTCAGAGCTGATGGAGTGGCAGAAGGGCTTCATCGATGCGCTCGGCTATGACAAGCTCAGCGCATTCACCGCCGGTCTCGGCCAGGAGTTCTCTGCCGACAACGCCTTCCAGCGTGGCACCGTTGCGATGAACATCGACGGCGAGTACCGCACGGCGTTCATCGACGATCAGGCACCGGAGCTCAACTACGGCACGGCACCGATCCCGGTACTCGCCAGCGACCCCTCCCTCTACGGCGGTGGCTACGTGACCGGAAACATCGCCGGCATCGCGAAGGGCTCCAAGCACCCCGAGCTCGCATGGGCACTTCTCAAATACCTCACGACCGATACGGCTGCCAGCGTCAAACTCTCGAACGGGCTGAAGAACGCCCCGACAACGACCGACGCACTGGCGTCACCCGATCTCGAGGTCTCCCCGCAGTTCCAGACCTTCCTCGACATCATGCAGAACCCGAATTCGACGACCACCCCACCGAGCGCGCTCGGAGCCGGCTACCAGCAGGCATTCGAGGACCTCTGGCTCAGCTACCAAAGCGGCGCCGTCGACGACCTTCCAGCGGGCCTCGCCGAGGTTGACACGCAGATCAACGACCAGCTGAACCTGGTAAGCGGCCCGTAATGAGCTCCACGACGACCACTGCGGGGCAGCCGGCTTCGGCCGGCCGCCCCGCGGTGCCCCACCCTCCCCGCACTGTGGCCAACGGCCGCGGCCGGTCGAGCCGGGCGCACCGCAACCGCGCTCTCACCGTGATCGTGCTGCTCACACCGGCTCTTCTCGGCATGGCGATCTTCTTCGTCTACCCGCTCGTTGCTTCCATCTACTACTCGTTCACGCGATACGACATGGTCTCTCCACCGGAGTGGATCGGCTGGCGCAACTACGAATACCTGTTCACTCAGGACCCCAAGGTGTGGATTGCGACGCTCAACACCCTGTGGTTCGTGGTGTTCCTGGTTCCCATCAAGATCTTCTTCGCGCTCTGCATCGCCGGGCTGCTCGTGCGGGCCAAGCACGGCAGCGGGGCATGGCGCACGATCTTCTACCTTCCGGCACTCGTGCCGCCCGTGGCCTCTGTTGTCGCCTTCGTGTTCCTGTTCAATCCGGGAACCGGCCCCGTCAACCAGATCCTCGGCTTCTTCGGCATCCAAGGACCACTCTGGTTCAATGACCCATCGTGGTCGAAGCCCTCGCTCGTCATTCTGGGCGTGTGGGTGATGGGCGACATCATGGTCATCTTCCTGGCCGCGTTGCTCGATGTGCCGCGCGACCAGTACGAGGCCGCATCGCTCGATGGCGCAAACGGCCTGCAACAGCTCCGCTACGTCACCTTCCCGAGCATCACACCGGTGCTGATGTTCGCCGTGATCACGGGTGTGATCGCCGCGCTGCAGTACTTCACCGAAGCAGCCGTGGCCTCGGGGGTGGCCAGCGGAAAGGCCGTTGTCGGCGGAGGAACCGGTAGTTCACTTGGCTATCCGGGCAACTCTCTGCTCACGTACACCCAATGGCTCTACGTACGCGGTTTCAGCAACTATCAGCTGGGCTATGCATCGGCGCTGGCCGTGCTGTTGTTCATCGTCGCCAGCATTCTCTTGATTCTGCTGTTGCGCCGATTCAAGGCTTTCACCCCGGAGGGCACCTCATAATGCGCCGCACGCTCTACTGGATCGGCGAGAATGCCATCCTGCTCGCACTGGCGATCATGTTCGTCTCGCCCATCATCTTCGTGTTTCTCACCTCGCTGATGTCAAGCGATCAAACGCTCACCGCGGCCCTCTGGCCACAACCGTTCGAATGGTCGAACTACACCACCGTGTTCACCGAGGCACCCCTCGTGCGATGGTTCACCAACTCGGCGATCTACGCGATCCTCGCGACCGTGTTCATGCTCGTGTCGAGCGTTCCCGCCGCCTATGTGCTGGCCAAGATCAAATTTCGCCTGTCGAACGTGGTCTTCACCGCCATCATCATCGCGATGCTCCTACCACCACAGGTGACGGCCATCCCGATCTATGTGATGTGGTCAGACCTGGGTCTCACCGGCTCACTCTGGCCGCTGATCTTGCCGAACCTGCTCGGAGATGCATTCTCCATCTTCTTGCTGCGGCAGTTCTTCCTCACCATCCCAAGCGAGTACGCCGACGCTGCGCGCATCGACGGCAACGGCGAGTTCGGTGTACTCACGCGCATCATGGTGCCCATGGCCAAACCCGGCATCGCCGCGACCGGAATCTTCATGTTCTTCCATTCCTGGAACGACTACTTCGGCCCGCTGCTGTACACCTCCGAGAACCAGGATGCATGGCCCGTCGCCTACGGTCTGGCCTCATTCCGCGGAATTCACGGCACCGATTGGGGCCTCACCATGGCGATGACCATGCTCGTCACCGTGCCCGTCGTTCTCATCTTCTTCTTCGCCCAACGCGTGTTCGTTGAGGGCATCACCCTGACTGGAGTCAAAGGATAATCATGAAACTCACTGTTGTTGGTGGAGGGTCGACCTACACCCCTGAACTCATCGATGGATTCGCGCGCTTGCGTGACGGGCTCCCGATCGACGAGCTCTGGCTCGTCGACACAGACCCCGAACGGCTCGCCCTGGTCGCGGGAATCTCACAACGCATGTTCGCCGCAGCCGGGCACCCGGGAAAGGTGATCCCGACGACCGACCTCGTTGCGGGAGTCTCGGATGCGGACACAGTCCTGCTGCAACTGCGTGTCGGCGGGCAGGCCGCCCGCCACGGCGACGAATCGTTCCCTCACGACTGTGGCTGCATCGGCCAGGAGACCACCGGTCCTGGCGGGTTTGCGAAAGCGTTGCGCACGGTTCCCGTGGTGCTGCAGGTCGCGGAGACCATCCGTAAGCACGCGAAGCCAGACGCATGGATCATCGACTTCACGAACCCCGTCGGCATCGTCACCCGCGCTTTGTTGAACGAAGGGCACCGCGCCGTGGGGCTCTGCAACGTCGCGATCGGCTTCCAACGCCGCTTTGCGAACATTCTCGGAGTTGACCACCGGAACGTCACCCTCGACCATGTCGGATTGAACCACCTCAGCTGGGAGCGCGGCGTGCGGGTGAAGACCCCGTCAGGAACAATCGATCGGCTCCCCGCACTTCTCAGCTCCCATCTGCCAGCT
The DNA here is from genome assembly GCF_001425085.1 of Leifsonia sp. Root4. Classification (GTDB taxonomy): domain Bacteria; phylum Actinomycetota; class Actinomycetes; order Actinomycetales; family Microbacteriaceae; genus Microterricola. The sequence goes on from NZ_LMDN01000001.1 coordinate 421,778, forward strand.
GTGGCAGAAGAGGTTCGCCTGCCGGCATCCCTGATCACCATGTTGGGCGCGGTGCCGAGCTACTACTTGCGCTATTTCTACGCTCACGACGTCGTGCTCGGTGAGCAACTCGGCGAACCCACCCGCGCCCACGCCGTTCTCGACGTCGAAAAGCAGCTCCTCGAGATCTACGCAGACCCGAGCGTGACGACGAAGCCGGCTCAGTTGGAGAAGCGTGGCGGTGCCTTCTACTCCGAGGCCGCCGTCGACCTGATCGCCTCGCTTCTGAATGATCGTGGCGACGCCCAGGTCGTCAATCTCGCCAACAACGGCACGCTGCCGTTCCTGCCGGATGACCATGTGATCGAAGTGCCGGCGACGGTGAACAGCTCCGGCCTCGTCGCCCTGCCCGTCGCACCGCTGCCCGACGACATCGCCGGACTCATCGCGAACGTCGCAGGCTACGAGCGTCTCGCGCTCGACGCCGCCATCCACGGCGGTCGCGAGCGGGTGGTGCGCGCCATGATGGCGCACCCGCTCGTGCTGCAGTACGACCGCGCGGAGAAGCTCAGCGAGCTGTTGATCGCCGGCAACCGCGAGCACCTGGCCTGGGCCCGATGACACGGCGGGTACTCATCGCCGTCGACGGCGGAGGGTCCAAGACTGATGCCGTCGCGCTCACCCCGGATGGCGAGATCCTCGCGCGCGCATCTGGCCCGAGTTCGAGCCCTCAGAATATCGGCCTCGCCGCCGCAGTCGACGTGCTCGACGCCGCGGTGCGCGAGACGATCGCCACGGCAGGCTCGGCACCGGAGCATGTCGCCTGCTACATCTCCGGCCTCGACCTGCCCGCGGAGATCGAGGACTTCACCGCGGCGATCTCTGGCCTCGGCTGGGCGCGGAACACGGCGCGGCCACCCGTCGTCGACAACGACCTCTTCGCATTGCTGCGAGTCGGAACGGGCGAGCCGAACGCCGTCGCCGTCGTCTGTGGCACCGGCATCAACGCCATCGGCGTGCGGGAAGACGGCGCCAGCGTGCGATTCCCGGCGCTCGGCTCGATCTCCGGCGATTGGGGCGGCGGCGGCCACCTCGGCCAGGAGGCACTCTGGCACGCCGCACGCGCAGAGGACGGGCGCGGGCAGGAGACGCTGCTGCGCACCGCCCTGCCGGCGGCGCTGGGGCTTCCGACGGTGCGCGCCGTGACCGAGGCGCTGCACTTCGGCCGTCTGCCGGGTGCCGCGCTGGCATCGCTCCCGCCCGTGCTGTTCGCGGCCGCCGACGCCGGAGACCGGACAGCGCTCGCGCTGCTTGATCGCCAGGTCGAGGAGATTGTGGTGATGGCGGTGACCGCGCTGCGGCGGCTCGAGCTGTTGCACCGTGCCGTTCCCGTGGTGCTCGGCGGCGGAGTGATCGCCGCCGGCAATGCCCGGCTGCTCTCCGGCATCCGGGGCGGGCTGGCCGAGGCGGCCCCCCTGGCCAGGCCGGAGGTGGTCACGGCACGCCCCGTCGTCGGCGCGAGCCTGCTCGTTCTTGACCAGATCGGGGCGGATGCCGCAGCTCACGAGCGTGTGCTGGCGACGCTCGCCTGAGCGGGGCGCCGGAGCCCGGCGGTATTCGGGCGGCTCCGAGTGGCGCGTCAGGGGAACGAGTGCGGCACCGAGCGACGCTATGCTCGTCAGGACTCCTTACAAGGCGGCCACGGCCGCATGACTGCACGAAGGCGGCGCCGTGGCTGTGAACTCCTCACAGGGAACTCCCGCGTGGCTCGGAGCGGTGAACGACCGCACGGGACTCGCCATGCTGCTCGAACACGGGCCGCTGACCCGCAACCGGATCTGTGAGCTCGCGGGCGTCTCCAAGCCGACCGCCTCGCTCATGATGACCCGGCTGGAGCAGTCCGGTTTCATCGTGCAGGCCGGCAGGCAGACCGGCACCCCCGGTCCGTCGCCGATCATCTACGCCGCGCGCGTTGACGGCGCCATCGGCGTAGCCATCGACCTCGATGCCGATGAGATCCGCTCAAGCGTCGTCGACGCGGCGGGAACCCAGCATCCGACGGTCTCCGCCGCGCTGTCGGCCGAGCTCTCCGAACGCGACCCCGTACGCGATGTGCGCGGCGCCATCGAGCGTGCCTGCGAGGCCAGCGGCGCTGACCCGGCAGCCGTGCACAAGCTCTGCATCGGCATCCCCGGCTATGTCGATCCGCGCCATGACGACGAACTGTTCACCGAGGCCTTGCCGAAGTGGCCGGTGACCGGCGTGCGCGAGCTGCTCGAGGCGGAACTCGGTGTGCAGGTGCGCATCGAGAACGACGTGAACCTCGCCGCGACGGCCGAGCGCGTCGCCGGCGCGGGCCTCGGTCGCGAGGTGTTCGTGACGATCTGGCTCGGCAACGGCGTCGGCGCCGCCTTCGACATCAACGGATCGCTGCACCGCGGAGCCTTCGGCGGTGCAGGGGAGATCGGCTTCACGCCCATCCCCCACGCGGCCAGTCACTACGGCGATTCGTTGCGCGAGGTGCAGGATCTGATCGGCGGTCGCGCCGTTCTCGCCCTGCTCAACGGCCACGGAATCAGCGGCGATGGATTCGCCGCGACGCTCGCGGCGCTGGATTCCGCGCCGAACCGTCGCTCGGTGCTCGAGGATCTCGCTCCGCGCATCGCGATCTGCCTGACCCCGCTGCTCTCCGTGCTCGACCCTGAGCTCATCGTGCTCAGCGGGCCGACGGGCAGCGCCGGCGGTGCAGACATGGCGGAGCTCGTGGCCGAGCACATCCGCACGATGAGCCGCTGGTACCCGGAGGTCGTCGCGACCACGGTGCGTGACAATGCCGTGCTGCAAGGCGCGCGCGAATTGCTGGTGACCGAGGTCAGGGCCGAGCTGCTCGATCGCGTCGCCCTCGTCGGCGGCTGAGGGAGTCGGAGCGGACTCACAGCTTCCGCCTAGACTCGCCCGACGCGCTCGCCCTAGACTGCGAAGACCGCTCCGAAACGGGTGGTTCTCGGTGCTTCTGCGTGGGGGCTTTCACACCGGATGAGACGTCGTAGAAGAAAGTTGACTGATGCGAACTCGCTGGGGCGTCGGAGCCGCATTGACAGTCATCGCCCTGGTCTTCGGCGCCCCGCTGGCGGCGTCGGCCGCCGAGCCCGTCTCGTTCGGGGCCAGCCCGATCGTCGACACCGTCGGTGCGCTCGGGAACCGCACCGCCGAGGTGGAGCAGGCGATTGACAGCCTGTACGAGAAGGAACGCATCCAGCTCTTCGTCGCATACGTCGACGTCTTCACGAACCCGGACGACGCCGCTGCTTGGACGGAAGACACGGCCAACGCCAACGGCATGGGCAGCAACGACTATCTGCTCGCCGTCGCCATTGACGGGCGCACCTACTACCTGTCCGCGGCACCGGACGCCCCGCTCAGCGATGAGCAACTCGCCGAGATCGACGCGAACTACATCGAACCGGCACTGCGCGACGGCGACTGGGCCGGGGCCGCGATCGGCGCGGCCACCGGGCTCGAGCGCGCCGCAGGCGGCGGATCGCTGGACGGTTCGACCTCCGGCGGCGGCTCCGGATTCGTGTGGTTCATCCTGATCGCCATCGTCGTCGTCGGTGTCGTGCTGTTCGTCGTGCTGCGCCGACGCACGAAGTCGCCGGCATCCGGCGGGCAGCCGAGCGAGGGCATCGGGGCGCTCAGCACCGCAGAGCTCAAGCAGCGTGCGGGCAGCGCACTCGTGCGAACGGATGACGCCGTCAAGACGAGCGAGGAGGAACTCGGCTTCGCCATCGCCTCATACGGCAGCGAGGCGACCTCCGGTTTTCAGCAGGCGTTGGCGGACGCGAAGGCGCAACTCTCCAATGGGTTCACGCTGCAGCAGAAGCTCGACGACGCCGAACCGGACACCGAGGAGCAGCAGCGCAGCTGGTACGCCCAGATCATCGAGCACTGCGAGAAGGCGAACGCCGTACTCGACGAACAGGCCGAGGCATTCGACGCGCTCCGTGCACTCGAGAAGAACGCCCCGCAGGCCCTCGCGACGACGCGGCAGGCGGCCGGGACACAGCAAGCCAGGCTCGCCGGTGTCCGCGCAATTCTCGCCACGCTCTCCACTCAATACACGGATGCCGCGCTCGCCACGATCGCCGACAACCCGCAGCAGGCAGAGGACCGTCTGGGCTTCGCCGCACAGGCGCTCGGCGAGGCGGAGGCGGCACTGGCCGCTGGCAGAACGAGCGATGCAGCCGTCGACATCCGCGCCGGTGAGGAGGCCGTCGACCAGGCCAAGCTCCTGCTGGACGCCATCGACCGGCTCGACCACGACCTGACAGAGGCCAGGGCGAGTTTCTCTGCCGCGATCAGCGATCTGCAGCGCGATGTCGCCGAGGCGAAGGCCCTGCCGCCAGGAGCGGACGCCTCTGGCCGACTGGCCGCCGTCATCGCATCCACGGAACAGGTGCTCGCCGACGTCAGCGCCAAGCTCACGGCAGACCGGGTGAACCCGGTCGAGGTCGTGCAGCGCTTGGAGGCGGCGAACACCCAGATCGACTCCGTGCTGGGCGGCGTGCGCGATGCGCGGGCCGCGGAGCAGCGGGCGAGCGCGGCACTCTCGCAGACGCTGCTCGCGGCGCGCAGCCAGGTGTCGGCCGCCGAAGACTTCATCACCGCCAGGCGCGGGGCCGTGGGGGCCGAGGCCCGCACCCGTCTCGCCGAGGCCGGACGGCTCATCGTGCAGGCGGAGTCGATCGCCGGCGCCGACCCCGTGCAGGCGCTCGCCCAGGCGCAGCGCGCGAATCAGCTCGGCGCCGAGGCCATCCGGCTCGCCCAGAACGACGTCGGGGCGTTCGGTGGTTCGGCCGGCGGCGGCCTCGGCGATCTCGGTGGCCTCTTCGGCGGCGGCAGCGGCGGTTCCGGCTCCGGCGGCAACGTGATGGGCGCCGTCCTCGGCGGAATCCTGATCAACTCGGTCCTCGGCGGTGGCGGCGGCGGTGGCTCCCGCGGTTCCGGCGGCGGCAGCATCTTCGGCGGTGGAGGAGGTGGCGGAGGCGGCCGCCGCAGCCCAGGCAGCTTCGGAGGCAGCGGAACGCGCTCACGCCGGGGCTCAGGAGGCCGCTTCTAGGCGAGCACGGGCGATCCCCGGCTCGTCGACATGATCCATCGACACGACCCATCAGGAACGACGACCCAGCAGTACCGCAACGAACCAGAAGAAACCTTGGGAAGGGAAACACACAATGGCTAAGCAGTCCATCTTCGGTCGCATCGCACAGCTCGCGAAGGCGAACATCAACGCCCTGATCGACTCGGCGGAAGACCCAAAGCTCATGCTCGACCAGATGGTGCGTGACTACACCAACAGCATCGCCGACGCCGAGAGCGCAATCGCGGAGACCATCGGCAATCTGCGCCTGCTCGAAGACGACCACCGCGAAGACGTGGAGGCCGCCAGGGAATGGGGCAACAAGGCTATCGCCGCCAGCCGCAAGGGCGACGAGCTGCGTGCAGCAGGCGATGCGGCCGGCGCTGACAAGTTCGACGCCCTCGCCAAGGTCGCCCTCGGCCGCCAGATCACCTCGGAGAACGAGGCGAAGGCCGCAGAGCCGCAGATCGCCTCCCAGACCGAGATCGTCGACAAGCTGAAGTCCGGCCTGAACGCGATGAAGGACAAACTGGGCCAGCTCGCCTCCAAGCGCGATGAGCTGATCGCCCGCTCGAAGACGGCCGCGGCGCAGACGCAGGTGATGGATGCCGTCAAGAGCATCGACATCCTCGACCCCACCAGCGAGGTGTCGCGCTTCGAGGAGAAGATCCGCCGCGAGGAGGCCAGGGTTCGCGGCGCAAGCGAACTCGCGGCCTCGAGCCTCGACGCCCAGTTCAACGAACTCGAAGACATCGGCGAGCTCACCGAGGTCGACGCCCGCCTGGCCGCGCTGAAGGCCGGCGGCTCGGCCAGCGCGATCGGTCAGTAACCGGCGGCGCCGCCTTCATCGTGAGCGGCCGAGCCCTCGTCTCGCCACCGGCTGGGCGAGTGCCCGGTCGCTCTCGTCACCGTTCTGCGCCCGTCGGGAGGATACTGAGACCGTGGCCGTGACTTTTGTTGTAGTTCCCCAGTGGCAGGGCTCCGTCTCTCCGCGCGCGATGCGCCTGGCCGACGGGGCAGAGGCCATCCGTGGCGATCTGCCGGCGTCGTCGACGGTGCTCGTCGATGTGCCCGTCGAGAGCGGTGACGCCCTCGACACCGGCATCCTGCGCTTCTCCTCACTGCTGCGGGTGCGCGAGCGCCAGCTCCAGGCGCTGAACCACGTGGAGGATTGGGCGCTGACGATCGGCGGAGACTGCGGGGTCTCCCTCGGCTCAATCGAGCACGCCATTGCGCGCACGTCCGGCGATGTGGCCGTGGTCTGGTTCGACGCGCACCCCGATCTGAACTCGGCGGAGGATTCACCGTCCGGCGCGTTCACGGGCATGGTGCTGCGCGCGCTCTGCGGAGAGGGGGTGCTGGTTCCGGATGCCGCACACACGCTCGACCCGGCGAAGCTGGTGCTCGCCGGCATCCGCGACATCGACCCGGGCGAGGAGCGCTTCATCGCCGAGAAGCAGCTCACCCAGATCCCCAGCATGGATCTGGAGACGCCGACGGCGTTCGTCGACGCCGTGCGGGCGACGGGTGCCTCCACCGTCTACCTGCACATCGACCTCGACGTGCTCGACCCCGCCGTCATCGCCGGGCTCGCCAACCCTCTTCCGTTCGGTATGACGCTGGAACAGCTGACCGCCGCGATCACCGCCCTGCGCGCCGAATTCACCCTCGCCGGTGCGACCATCGCCGGATTCTCCCCCGCCTCCCCGCTCGACGCCGAGGACGATCTGCCGAGCATTCTGCGCGTGATCGGCTCGCTGACACGGTAGCCGCTGGGCGCAAGACGTGGCCGCACGCGGGGACAGCGTCTAGGCTGCCGCCATGACACAGCGCGACTATGACGTGATCGTGATCGGGGCCGGCCCCGTCGGCGAGAATGTGGCCGACCGTGTGAAGGCCGGCGGCCTGAGCGTGGTCGTCATCGAGTCCGAACTGGTCGGAGGTGAGTGCTCGTACTGGGCCTGCGTGCCCTCCAAGGCCCTCTTGCGGCCGGCGGCAGCGCTGTCTGCCGCGCGGGCCGTGGCCGGTGCGGATGCCGCTGTCACCGGCGAGCTCGACGTCGAAGCGGTTCTGCGCCGTCGCAACGAGTTCGTCGGCGACTGGGACGACTCCTCGCAGGAGAGCTGGCTGGAGAAGACGGGCATCGACCTCGTGCGCGGACACGGCCGCATCAGCGGGGTGCGCACCGTGACGGTGAACCAGGGTTCGAGCGCGAACGCCGCCAGCCCGGATGCCGCCCCCATCACCGTGCGCGCCCGCCACGCCGTCGTCGTCAGCACCGGGACCGACCCGGCCATTCCCGACATTCCAGGACTCGCCGAGGCCGCACCGTGGACGAGCCGGGAGGCGACATCCGTGAGCGAGGTGCCGCGCAGGCTGGCCGTGATCGGTGGCGGCAGCGTGGGCTGCGAGATGGCCACGGTGTTCCGCGCGCTCGGAGCCGAGGTCACCCTCATCGCCCGTGGCGGACTGCTCGGCGGCATGGAACCGTTCGCAGGTGTCGCCGTGCGGGAAGCGCTCGTCGCGTCCGGCGTCACGGTGCTGACGGGCATCTCGCCGAGCGGCGTGCACCGTGGCCCAGACGGAGTCGTGCGGATCGCATTCGACTCGGATTCCCAGAAGGACGTCGATGTGGACGAGGTGCTCGTGGCCACCGGCCGCGCGCCGCGCACCGGCGAGCTCGGGCTCGAGACCGTCGGCCTGGCACCGGGCGACTGGTTGACGGTCGACGATACGATGCGCGTCGCGCCGCCGAGTGACGCGGCCGTTGGCGACGCGGGCGCTGGCGACGCGGCTGCCGGCGACGCGGATGCTCAGGACGGACCGCTGGCCGGCGGTTGGCTCTACGCCGTCGGTGACGTGAACCATCGCGCGCTGCTGACGCATCAGGGCAAGTACCAGGCGCGCGCGGCCGGCGACGTGATCGCGGCGCGCGCGAACGGCGGCCGGGTCGACGACGCGCCGTGGGGCGTTCACGTGGCAACGGCCGATCACGCAGCGGTTCCGCTGGTGGTGTTCACCGATCCGGAGATCGCATCCGTCGGGCTGACGGCCGCAGCGGCGGCCAAACGGGCGGAGTCGGCCGGCGGCATCCGGGTCATCGACTACAACCTCGGCTGGGTCTCCGGTGCGACGCTTCACCGCGATGGCTACCAGGGGCAGGTGCGGGCCATAATCGACGTCGAGCGCGAGGTGATCCTCGGCATCACCATGGTCGGGCCGGATGTCGCCGAGCTGCTGCAGGCCGCAACCATCGCGGTGGTCGGGGAGGTGCCGCTTCGCCGGCTCTGGCATGCGGTGCCGGCGTTCCCGACGATCAGCGAATTCTGGCTGCGGTTGCTCGAGGAGTACGGCCGGCCGAACGTGGCCTGAGCGGCAGCGCCGATTCGCCCGAGCGCTGCGGCTACGCTGAGGCTGTGCGCACGCTCCTCTTCGACTCCCCCCTCAGCCGGCTCGGCTACCTCTACGCAACCGCCGTCGGCCTGGTCTGGGGCTTCATCTGGAGCACCGGCCGTGTCGAGCGCGTTGACGGCCTCTTCGTCTTCCGCGGCCTGCCGAAGTGGGCCTTCGGCCGCGGCGGCTCCTGCGTCGGGGCGTGCTACCTGACCGACCACAATGTGACGGCTGATGTGCTCGAGCACGAGGTCGTGCACAAACGACAGTGGCAGCGCTACGGCATGCTGTTCCCGCTGCTGTACCTGCTGGCTGGTCGCAACCCGCTGAAGAACCGCTTCGAGATCGAGGCCGGGCTGGAAAAGGGCGGCTACCTGCGCACGCGCGGCCGTTAGACGACACGCACCGACAGCCGCCCAGCCCGCCGCCACGGCGTTAGCCGGCCTGGCCGAGCCGTTCCCGCAGTGCCGCGCGATCGACGGGCAGCGCGGCGAGCAGCGTCGCGGCCGGGTCTGGTTCACTCCGTTCGAGCAGCGCGACCATCATGTGCCGCGATGTGATGGTCTTCGCCTTCTCGGATACTGCGGCGGCGAGGGAACGCTTGAGCACCATCTTCGCGCCGGACGTCATCGACGCCGTGTGTCGGGTGGAGCGGTTGAGCGGGATGTGCCGGTACTCGCCCAGCGTGAGCCCGACCGCTGCGAGTGCCGTGCGGTCCAGACGGTCGACGGCCTCGTTGGCGGCCGACGCGTCGACGCCGACGATCGTCGCCAGCTCGTCGTCCGCCAGGAGGGCGAGCAGCAGGTGCTCCGTGCCGATGCGTCGGTCGCCGCGCCGCCCCGCCTCGTACACCGCGTCCTCGACGGCCGCCCGTGCCGATCGGCTGAATCGCTCAAACATTGCTCTCTCGCTTCCCGTGCTTCGCGTGCACCGATTGACGGGTGACGCCGAGCGCGTCACCGATCTGTTCCCATGACCATCCGGCTCGTCGCGCCTCGGCGACGTGGGTCGCCTCTATGCGTTCTGCGAGTCGATGCAGCGCCGTCACGGCGCGCAGTCCGGTCGCCGGGTCGGCGGTGCGCAACTGGTCTAGATCCATTGGTTCCATGTCTGTCAGTTTGAACTGACAGTTGCGTCTTGTCAAGTCAAACTGACAGATTGGGCCGCGGCCGTAGATCTGCCCAGTGGTCAGCCCAGCTCGCGCAACTCCGCAGTCAGCTCGCCGCCGGCGTCCCCGGTGTTGACCGTGCCCTTCGGCTCGAACAAAATCGCGTGCACCTCTGCTGTCGCCTTCGGGCAGTGCTCGACTCCCCGCGGCACGACAAATACGTCGTTCGGGTTCAGGATGACGTCGCGATCACGAAGCTGGATCGTCAGTTGCCCGCTCACCACCATGAACAGCTCATCGCTCTCCGGGTGGGTGTGCCAGACGAACTCACCCTGTAATTTGACCACCTTGACGTCGTAGTCATTGACGCTGGTCAGCCGATGCGGCTGCCAATGCTCGACGATTTCCGATAGAGCTTCGTGCACGTTGCGAACATCGTCAGACATACGCCGAGCCTAACCCTGCCGGGCAATTCCCTAATTCTCGGAGCGACCGAGCTTCCAGTAGCCCATGAATGCGACCTGCTTGCGGTCGACGCCGCGCTCGCGCACGAGGTGGCGGCGGAGGCCGGTGATTGCTCCGGCCTCTCCGGCCAGCCAGGCGTAGAGGTCGGCGGATGCCGCCTGCTCCGGCACCTCCCAGAGGATCTCGTACTCGGTGTTCTCCGCGTCCGCGCCAGACGCCTCGTCGATCGCGGCCGCGGGCAGCGGGGCGGGAGTCGCCGAGGGAATGGGCTCCACGGGAGCCCATTCGGCGGCCCAGGCATCGATCCAGGCGGTGACGGCCGGCACGAGTGCCTCGCCGTACGCCAGCTCCTCGCGCGGAAGCCAGTTGATCTTCACGCCGTCCGGGGCGTGCAGCGGCAGCGCGTCGCCGGATGTCGGCACCTCGAGGAACACATGGCCCGTGGCATCCGCCGGCAGGCCCTCGAGGATCACGGCGACCGCGGGCACGGCCGTCTCGTCCGCTGCGAGCAACAGCGTGCGCGCATCGCCCGGCCGCCAGACGTATCCGTCCGGTTCGGCGCCGCTGGTGGCATCCGGACCGATCAGCCCGAGCGCATCGCCGACCGCGGCCGCGGCCAGCCAGCGCGTTGCAGGGCCGGTGAGTCCGTGCGAGACGAAGTCGACGTCAACCTCGCGCAGCTCCGGCCGTGCGGCGCGGATCGTGTACGTGCGCCAGATGTCGCCAGGCAGCACGACCTTGATGCGCTGGTCGGCGCCGAACCAGCCCCACTCGTGCAGATCGGGCCCGGTGAAGGTCACCCGCGTGAAGTGTCGGCTGAGCGGGCGGATGCTGGCGACGGTGACGTCGAAGTGCCGGTAGCTGGGCTTCATGATGTTCTCCTTGAGCGCCAGAGCAGCCACACGAAGTATGGTGCGCCGACGACGGCGGTGAGGAGCCCGGCCGGCAGTTGGCCGGGGGCGATGACGGTGCGGCCGAGCGTGTCTGCGACGCAGACGAGGAGCGCGCCGAGTAGAGCGGACATGGGCAGGACGAGCGCGTGCCTGCCGCCGACGAGGGCGCGGGCAGCGTGCGGCGCGACGAGTCCGACGAAGCCGATCATGCCGACGGCGGCGACCGCGGTGGCGGTGAGCACGACCGCGACGCTGAGCATGCCCAGCCGGGTGCGACCGAGCGGCACCCCGAGGATGCGCGGGGTGTCGTCATCCTGGGCCAACACGTCGAGGTCACGACGCGCGCGGATCAGGAGCGGCGTTGCGACGATGATCGCGATCAGCACCGGGATGAGCTGCGGCAGGGTGCGGCCGTAGGTGGAGCCGGCCATCCAGGTGAGGGCCTTGGCTCCGTTGTACGGGTCGGTGGAGATGATCAGCATGCTCACGATCGCGCCGGCTGCGGCCGAGACTCCGATACCGATCAGGATGAGCCGGCTCTGCGCGAAGCCGCCGCGGGCGGCGAGGCCGAAGACGATGACGGCCGCCGCGACCGCTCCGAGCAGGCCACCGGCCGTGACCGCCCAGAAGCTGGCGAGGGGCGCGACGGTGATGATCAACACGGCGCCAACCCCGGCACCGCCGGTGACGCCGAGCAGCGCAGGCTCCGCCAGGGGGTTCCGGGAGACCGCCTGCACGACGGCACCGGCGACGGCGAGTGCCGCACCGGCGAGGATCGCGGCGAGCACACGCGGCATCCGGGTGTTGAGCACGAATTCGGTGACGGGGCCGGCCTGCCCGGTGAGCCAGTTGAGCAGGTCGCCCGCGAGGAGCTTCGCGTCACCGAGCAACAGCGAGACGAACGCGACGGCGACGAGGAGCACCGCGGCGCCGACGATGAGAACGCGGCGGGTACGCGGGCTGGCCGTCGAGCTGAGCGCGAAGCCCGCGGCTGCGCCCGTGGACCCGGTGTCGGTGAGCTTCCGCGCGAGGATGACGAGGAACACGGCCCCGAACAAGGTGGTGACGACGCCGGTCGGAACCTCGACGCCGGCCGCCCCGCCGAAGAGCAGGCGCAGCAGCACGTCGGCGCCGAGCACGACGATCACGCCCATGATGGCGCTGGCCGGGATGAGCGCACGGTGGCGCTGCAGCCCCGGGATCCGGACGGCGATGAGGCGAACGATCGCGGGCGCGGCGAGGCCGACGAAGCCGATGGGCCCCGCGACGGTGACGGCGGATGCCGAGAGCAGCACGGCCAGCACGATGGCGATGGTCTGGGTGCGGCGCACGCGCACGCCGAGCACGGCTGCGGTGTCGTCGCCGAGGGCGAGGATGTCGAGCTTGTGGGCGAACAGCATGAGCACGAGGACGGTCGCGAGCACGAGCGGGCCGAGCTGGGCGACGCCGTCGAGGCTGGTCTGGCCGAGGGTTCCGGCACCCCAGGCGAAGAGCCCCGTCGTCTCCTCCGAGAAGAGCAGGAGCAGCATCGTGGTGAGCGCGCTGAAGGCCAGGGCGATGGCGGAGCCGGCGAGCACGAGGCGAACGGTGCCGGCACCGTTGGCGCCGTTGCCACCGCCACCCGCGGCCAAGCCGAGAACGAGTGCGGCGGCGGCGAGGCCGCCGAGGAAGGCGATGAGGCTGCCGGTGAGCAGCGGGACGGTGATGCCGAACGCGGTGACGGCGACCACGGCGAGGTAGGCGCCGGCGTTGACGGCGAGGGTGTCCGGTGAGGCGAGGATGTTGCGGGCGACGGTCTGCATCACGATGCCGGCGACGCCGAGGGAGACTCCGACGAGCAGCCCGGCGAGCAGGCGGGGAACGCGGGAGGCGACGAGCACGGCCGCGGCCTGGTCGTCGCCGTTGCCGGTGAGGACGTTCCACAGGTCGATGACGTTGACGGAGGACGAGCCCTGCGTCACGTGGATCGCGGCGAGCACGGCGACGAGCACGAGGCCGGCGGCCAGGGCGGCGAACAGTGTCGCCTTCCTGGCCGCCGGTGCTGCGGCATCCGTCGCGCTCGGGGCGCTCTGGAGTGTTGTCACAATGTGTTAGTTGGCAGCGGGCGCGACGGCTGCGACGACGGCGTCGATGTAGTCGTTCATCGAAGAGGGGCCGCCGAACATCCAGATGCCGTCGGCGAGGCGGTGGACGTTGCCGCTCTGCACGAAGGGCAGCGAGGTCCAGACGGCGTTCGTCGCGAGCTCGTTCTGGTACGGGTCCATGCCGTCGGTGGCGATGTAGAAGAAGCTCACGTCACCGAGTGCGGTGAGGCCCTCGACGTCGGTGGAGCCGAGGCCGTAGTCGGCGTCACCCTCGGCCGTCCAGGCGTTCTTCATGCCGAGTTCCTCGGTGATCTCAGAGAGCAGCGCACCCTGGGCGTAGGGGCGGATGGAGACCTGACCGCTCGAGGCCCAGGCATCGCTCATGAAGAACTCGGTGCCGGTGAGGCCGGCGGCCTCGACGGCTTCCTTGCCCTCGGCGATCTTCGCGTCGAAGCCTTCGATCAGCTCGGCGGCCTCGTCTTCTGTGCCGGTCGCCGTGGCGATGTTGTTGAGGTTCTTCTCCATCTGGCCGATGGCGTCGCTGGCGTTGGCTCCACGCACGACGAGCACGGGGGCGAACTCCTCGATCTGGGCGATGGCGCTCTCGCTGAGATCGCTCGTGGTGACGACGAGCTCGGGGGCGAGGCCCGCGATCGCGTCGATGCTCGGCTCGCCGCGCTGGCCGACATCCGTGACGCTCTCGTCGAGGCTCTCGGCCTTGACCCAGGTGGTGTAGCCCTCGACATCGGCGACACCAACCGGCATCACGCCGAGTGCGACGAGGTTCTCGGCGGTGTTCCACTCGAGCGCGACGACCTTGGTGGCCGGTGCGTCGAGCGAGATCGTCTCGCCGCGGTCGTCGGTGATGGTGATGGCCGCATCGCTGCCGGATGCCGCAGGCGTGGTGTCTTCGGTCGTGCCGCAGCCGACGAGGAGTACTGCGGTCGCGGCCGCAGCGATGGACAGGGCGACGGTGCGCGCGGTTCTGATTGGCATTGTCATGGGTTCCTTGGGGTGGGAGACGGCGACGTGGATCGCCAGGGGTGGTGCGGGGGTCTGGTGGAGTGGTGCTGGAATGGCTTGGTGCGGGGGTTGATGGGGTGCGGGCACGCTGACGCCCGGCCGATGTCGGCCCGGCTCGCCGCCGGTGCCGGCGCTAGGCCAGCGCGAGTTCGAGGACTGGGCGGGATTCCGTTCGTGCCGCGTTGTGGCGGCCGATCGCCCGGGTGCGCACGTGTCCGCTCGCCTCGTCGTTGTGCACGTCGACGCGGATGCCGTACGCCTCGCTCAGCAGCTCGGAGGTGAGCACATGCGCCGGCGAACCGGAGGCCTGAACGCGGCCGTCGGCGAGCAGCACGACGTGGTCGGCGATCGCGGCGGCCTGGTCGAGGTCGTGCAGCACGACTCCGATCGTGACGCCGTGCACCTCGGCGAGGTCGCGGATGAGGTCGAGAAGCTCGACCTGGTAGCGGAGGTCGAGGTAGGTGGTCGGCTCGTCGAGCAGCAGCACGGCGGTGTCCTGCGCGAGGCAGCTGGCGAGCCAGACGCGCTGCAGTTGGCCGCCGGAGAGGCGGTCGACCTGGCGGTCGGCGAGCTCGGCGACGCCGGTGATGCTCATGGCGTGCTCGACAACGGCCGCGCCGTCGGCGTCGCCGCGCGTCCAGCGGCCGCGGTGCGGGTGACGGCCGAATTCGACGACCTCACGCACCGAGAGGCCGGCGGGGGTCGGCCGGCTCTGCGCGAGCAGGGTGACGCGGCGGGCGAAGTCGCGGTTGCTGAGGCTCAGCGCGTCGATCGCGTCGGCATCCGCTGCACCGCCCGCGCCCTCAAGGGGGAGCTCAATGCGCCCGGACTCCGGTGCGTGCAGACGCGCGAGCGTGCGCAGCAGAGTGGACTTGCCGCTGCCGTTCGGACCGACCAGCGCGGTGACCCGGCCGGGTGCGAGCGCGATGTCGGCGCCGTGAACAACGGGGGTACCGTTGTAGGCGAGGGTGAGGTCGATTCCGAGCATTCACCCATTTTAGGTAAGCCTTATCTAACCCTGTCAAGTTGAAGTGAGGATTGCCTAACTATTCGGGCAAACTGTCCCCCATTGCGCTCGAGCTCACCAGCCCTGCGGATGCCTGCGCTCCCAGCGCACGCGCCGCTCCAGCTGTGCGCCGAGGGCGAGCAGGGTCGCCTCACCGCCCGGTCGCCCGATGAGCTGCACACCCATCGGCAGGCCGGCATCCGTCTCGGCGATCGGCAGCACGATCGCGGGCAGCCCGCTGACATTGAGCATCGAGGTGAACGGCGTGTACTGCACCTGCTGGGCGAAGTTCCGTTCGCCGTCTGCGGCGTCGTACCAGCCGAGCGGGCGAGGGGTGAGCGCGAGTGCGGGGGTGAGCACGGCGTCGAAGCGCGAGAGCTGGCGGATGAGGGAGCGCTCGTAGGCGGCGAGCGTCTTGAGTGCCTCGGCGAGGGTGCGAGCGCTGAGTTCACGGCCGCGGTGCATCAGCCACCGGGTGAGCGGCTCGAGCAGCTGCTCCTGCTCGGCGGACTCGGCCGGGATACTGGCTGCGCCGGCCTGCCAGATCGTGCGGAACGCGGGTGCGTAGCTGTCGTCGGGCTCGAGCGCGGTCTCCTCGATGCCGTGGCCCATCGTGGACAAGGCGGTGACGGCTGCGTCGAGGGCGTGCCGCGCCTCGGGTGCGATCGTGATGTCGTATGCGTTGTCCCAGGCGGATGTCGTCATCACACCGAGCTGGAAGCGCCCTTCGCCGCGCACCGCCGCCGCCAGGAACGGGCCGTCATCGCCGGGCGCACGCAACGCGTAGTGGTGGTCGGCCGGGTAGCCGCTGGGCGCGATCATGGCGTCGAAAAGCAGCGCCGCATCGCTGACCGTGCGGGCGAGGGGGCCGGGCACCGCAAGGCCCGCGAGGGAGTCAATGGCGCTGCCGCTCGGAACGCGTCCACGCGAGGGCTTCAGCCCGACGAGACCACATGCCGCTGCGGGAATACGCACCGATCCCCCGCCGTCGCTGCCCGGTGCGAACGGCAGCATTCCGGATGCCACCGCCACCGCAGCACCACCGCTCGAGCCTCCGGAGCCGAGGGTCGGATCCCACGGGTTGCGGGCGGGAGGGCCGGCCAGACTCTCGGTGTAGCTCGGCAGCCCGAACTCGGGGGTCGCGGTCTTGCCGAGGCTCACGCCGCCTGCGGCGTCCATGGCCTCGACGATCTCGTCCGAGATCGGCGGGACGAAGTCGGCGAAGAGGCGGGAGCCGAAGCGGGTCGGCACGCCGGCGCGCATCTCGAGGTCCTTGTCGCCGAACGGGAGGCCCCAGATCGGTGCCGTGCGCGGCACGTTTGATTCGACCGCGGCGGCGCGGGCGCGTGCGGCATCCGGCGTCACCGTGACGAAGGCACCCAGCTCGGGGTTCAGGCGCTCGATGCGGGCGAGGTAGTGCTCGGTGAGATCGAGCGGCGAGAACTCACCCTTCTGCAGCGCCTGCCATTGGTCGAGCGCGGTGAGATCGTGCAGTTCAGCCATCCCCCGAGCCTATTGCGATTGCCGCCGAGAGCGGTGCCGTCCGCTCAAGCCAGCGTGCAGAGAGAGGGCCGTGCATATGCACGCCGGCTTGAGGGAGCAGCCGAGGAACGAGTTCGCCCCCGAAGCCCTGAGCGGGTCACCGGATTGGGTCGCCCTGAAGGTCGCGGCCGCAGTGTCGGCGGATCCGCTCGGGGCTTCGCGTGCGTCGCTGCTCCTTCGTCGCGGCGCCGCTCGCTCGAGCCATCGTGCAGAGTGCCGCCGCACAGACTTAGTCGACGCTCACGCACGCTGGCTTGAGGGAGCAGCCGAGGAACGAGGCCGCCCCCGAAGCCCTGAGCGTGTCACCGCATCGGGTCGCCCTGAAGGTCGCGGCCGCAGTGTCGGCGGATCCGCTCGGGGCTTCGCGTGCGTCGCTGCTCCTTCGTCGCGGCGCCACTCGCTCGAGCCATCGTGCAGAGTGCCGCCGCAAGCACAGTCGACGTACATATGCACGCGCACATGCACGCCGCAGGCTCAGTCTCGTGAGTCCCCGCGCCGCGGCTTCGGTCGACGTGCATATTCACGCTGGCTTGAGGGAGCGCCAGCGACCGAAGCCCTGAGCGTCTGACCGGATCGGTCAGGTCGTCGGGTCTCGATACGGCCGCAGGCGGCCTACTGGACCAGCAGCTGACTGAGTTGCAGGAGGTCGGCTTGTTGGGTGCGGGACTTGGTCGATCTGCGCCAGGGGGTGTCGGCGTCGGAGTGGCCGCCGCGGAGCCAGGGCGGCGGTTTCACATGCGGGACACCGTTGATCATCATGATCTGCCACCCGCTGGTGTCGATGGTGTGGTGGTGGAACCAACACAGGAGCACCCCGTTGCAGGTCTCGGTTTCGCCGCCGGCGTGGTGCTCCTTGACGTGGTGGATCTCACTCCAGGCGGCGGGGATGGAACAGCCCGGGATGATGCAGCCGCCATCGCGGAGGCTGATCGCCCGCCGCTGGGTGGCGTTGAAGAGGCGGTCGTGGGAGCCGATGGCGTTGATGGTGCCGTCCGGGCCGATCAGCACATGTTGTTGCCCGCCGGCGCAGATGAACTGCTCCACGGCCTGCATCGAGATCGGCGCCTCGCAGCCCTCAATGAACCCGGACCCGGTGCCATTGGTGAGGTCGGTTTGTCGGACCGAGACGAGCACGGTCGGTGCGGCCCCGCCGATCGTCGGGCTGTCCGCACTGCGGGCCGCCCCATCGATCAGACTGGCGAAGACGTCGTGCCGGGCCTGCGCGGTCGCGCGCGGGTCCTTCGGCGCCTCCGGGTCAGGGTCCGCGAAAGAAGGTTTGCTCCGCGGGTTCAGATACGCGTTCATCAAGGTTTCGAATTTCGCGTCGATCTCTGGCAGCAGAGTCATCTTGCGGTGCACGACCCCGTCCCGGGTGAACCCGGCGCTGATCCCGCGTGCTTGCATGGCGCGTTCTTCGGCCGGGATGCTGCCGTCCTCATCGAGCACGCTCTCCCACACCCGGGCTTGGCCGCGGACCTCGTCGGCGGCGAACGGCAACGGGGACTCGACCGTCGGCCCGGTCGCCGCGGCAACGAGCGCCGTCTCGGCGTGTTCGACGTTGAGGTCGCCGACCCGGCCGCGGATCGGTTCAAGGGTGTCGATGATCGCGGTCGCACTGTCGTAGCCGATCGACCCGGTACTGAGCGCCTCGGCGACGTGGTCGAAGCGGGCCGGCATGCTCTCCCCGCTGAGCGCCATTCGGGACCGGGTGGCTTCGCCGAGACGCATCCGCTGCGTCAGGGTGCGCTCGGAGGCCAGCGTGATGCGGGCGAGGAGCTCGACACCGTTCCGGCAGCCTTTCTTCGCCGAGAGGCGGTCCTCACCGAGCTCGGGCCGGGAGTGGAACGCGACCTCGCCGGCGGCCCGGATGCGGAGGGCGTCGGCGAGGCGGCCGACGGCTTCGGCGGAGGCAGTGAACTCCAACAGGGCGTCGGGGTGGAACAAACGTGCGTCGGAATCGGCGAGGGCGGAGAGCAGCAGTTGCTGTGCTTCTGCGAGTGTCTCCGTTGGGGTTCCCATGGGTCCAATTTTACCCCGGCAAGGCAGGTTCACCTAGGAAAAAGGCCTGATGTGGATAAGTTTCCGGGGATTCGCGCCTGTGGAGGAGAGGTGCCCGCTTGGGGTCTCGATACGGCCCTGGCGGGCCTACTCGACCAACGGAAATGGAGCGGTTTCGGCCGGGTATCGACAAGCCCAACCACCGGGGTTTCGACAGGCTCACCAGCGGGGGCACGGCTGGAAGGGAGCACTTGACAAACGGCGGGCGAGGCGGTTGGTTAGTTACATGAGTAATGAACCGACGAAGCCGAGCGCCATGCGAGGCGTGCGGTGATCAGCGACGATCGGCCGATCTTCGTGCAGATCGCCGAGCGCGTCGAGGACGACATCATTGCCGGCGAGCTGCCCGAGGAGAGCCAGGTGCCGTCGACGAACGAGTTCGCAGCGTTTTATCGGATCAACCCAGCAACCGCCGGCAAGGGCGTGAACCTGCTCGTGGACGACGGCATCCTCTACAAGAAGCGCGGAATCGGAATGTTCGTTGCGAGCGGCGCCCGCGAGCGCCTGATCGACAAGCGGCGAGCGCGCTTCAGCATCGAGTACCTGCGCCCCCTCTTGGCCGAGGCGTCCAAGCTCGACATCTCCCCCGCCCGGCTCGGCGAGCTGCTTCTCGAGGAGGCGGCCTTTCTGGCATCCGGGGCCAGTGTCGACTCCCCGAGCGCGGCGCGGCAGCGCGCCGCACCGCAACGGGTGCACGCATCACTGGCCGCAGACACCCCGACACACGCACAACCCATCCACGCAGAGCCGACACACGCACAGCCGAAGGAAACACACTCATGAACACCATGACAACGAGCAACGTCGTCTCGGTCGCCAACCTCAGCAAGCGCTTCGGCCAGGTCACCGCTGTCGACGACGCGAGCTTCACGGTGCGCGAGAACACGATCTACGGCCTGCTCGGCCGCAACGGCGCGGGCAAGACCACGCTGATGCAGCTGCTCACCGGTCAGGACTTCGCCACCTCGGGCACGATCGACGTGTTCGGGGCCAGCCCCGTCGAGAACGCCGCCGTTCTCGAGAACATCTGCTTCATCAAGGAGAGCCAGAAGTACCCGGACGAGTTCCGCGCCAAGCACGTCTTCCGCAGCGCGCCGTGGTTCTTCAAGAACTGGGATGCCGCCTTCGCGGAGCAGTTGATCGAGGAGTTCGCCGTCCCCGTGAACCGCGCGATGAAGAAGCTCTCCCGCGGTCAGCTCTCGGCCGTCGGCGTGATCGTCGGTCTCGCCTCGCGTGCCCCGCTCACCTTCTTCGACGAGCCATACCTCGGCCTCGACGCCGTCGCCAGGCAGATCTTCTACGACCGCCTGCTCAGCGACTACGCGGAGCACCCGCGCACCGTCATCCTCTCCACCCACCTCATCGACGAGGTGAGCAACCTGCTTGAGCATGTGCTCGTGATCGACCACGGTCGCATCATCATCGACGAGGAGGCCGACACCCTGCGCGGCTCGGCCACCACCGTCGCGGGCACCCGCGCCGCCGTCGACCGCTTCACCGCCGGACGCGAACTGCTGCACAGCGAGAGCATCGGCGGGCTGGCATCCGTCACCATTCAAGGCCAGTTGAACGCCTTCGAACGCGCGGATGCCGCCGAATCCGGCCTCGAGCTGCTGCCCGTTTCGCTACAGCAGCTCATCGTGCGCACCACCAACACCTCCGCCCACGAGTTCCAGGCCTCGGCCTGAGCATGTCAGAAGACGACATCAGAGTAAGGACGCCCACCATGACCCGCATCTGGAACGTCGTGCGCTTGCACCTCGTGAACCGCTGGACCTACGTCGTGCTGCCGTGGATCATCCTCGGCACCGCGTTCGCCATGACCCTCGCAATCTGGATGATTCTGCGCTCGGTCGGCGTGACCGGCATCGGCGTCGCCAGCGGCGCCGTCGGCTCGATCTTCATCTACCTGATGGTGGCGGCGATCATGTCGATCAACCTCACCTTCCCGTTCGCGCTGGGCTTCAGCGTGACCCGCCGCGACTTCTACCTCGGCACCGCGCTCACCTTCGCACTGATCGGAGCGGCCAACGCCGTCGTGCTCACCGCGTTGGCTGCGATCGAAGTCGCGAGCGGCGGCTGGTGGCTGAACGGCACCATCTTCACCGTGCTCGGGCCGGACGCGAGCCCACTCGCCTACTGGTTCCTGTTCTTCACGCTGCAGTTGTTCTGCTGCTTCGTCGGCGCGGCCATCGCCACGATCTATATGCGCTGGCGCGTGAACGGCATGGTGCTGTTCTGGGTGCTCGGCGGTGTCGCCATCGTCGGCGGCTTCGCGCTCATCACCTACACGAACAGCTGGGCCGCGATCGGGGCTTGGATGACGGAGAGCGGAGCGATCGGCCTCGCGGCCTGGTCGCTGGTGCCGACGATTCTGGCCGGCCTCGCCGGCTTCGCGGTGCTCAGCAAGGCGACGACGAAGAACTAGTCCGTCGGCTGCTCCGGCGCTTCGCGCTCGGCGTCGGAGCCGGGATCCAGTTCGGCCTCGATGTCGCTCAGCAGCGCATGGAAGCCGTAGGGCGCGTCGGCGAGCACCTTCCGCCCGGCGATCGGCCCTGCCCAGTGCCAGCTCTGCGCGACGTTGACGATCTCGTATTCGAGCCGGGTTCCGGATGCCGCGGCGCCGGCCGCGGGACCAGCCGCGGCGTCATGGTCTGCCGGCTCCGCCATCACCCGGTACTCCCCGCGATACCACCAGCCGCCCTGCTGCGCGATCTCGCGCGCGACCGCATCGACCGCGACGCCCGGTGCGCCCTGCATCCGCTGACGCAGTGCGGCGAAGACGCTGGCCGGATCGGCGTCGAGGTGCCCGGCGAAGGAACGCAACACGGTGTGCCGCTCGGGGCGGGTCGACGGAGCGGGCTGCGCGGGGTTGGGGTGCGCAGGGTCGGGGCGCGTTGGGGAGGACTCGGAGGGCATCCCTCGATCCTAGGTTCTGCGCGGCCGGTCGGAGAGCGCGGCCGGCGTGGGAGCGCGGCCAAGCAGGTCAGCGGCCTGCGTGGCCAAGAACCGCCGAGCACCGAGCGCGGCGAGCGCCGGACGCCGCTTCACCAGGCGATGCGCTCGAAGTCCCGCCGCAGCCGCGCTGCGCGCGCCGGATTGAGACTCTCGACCCAGTTCAGCCGCCCCTCCAGATGCGCCCGGAAGTCGGGGTGCCCGGCACGGTTCTGGCTCTCCGGCCCGTGCACGGCGCAATTGTGCAGGATGGCCTTCAGCTGATCCACGTCGCGGCGCGCCAGGTTGAGCCGGTCGTTCACGACCACCCCGGTGACGCTCTGCCGCTCACCGGCCCGGCGCACCCGGGTCTTGCGTTCATTGAGTTCGTGCCCCTCCGCGGCCACGATGCGCGCGACGCCGCGCACGAATGCGTCGCTCCGCCGGGAGAGCTCGGCTCCGCCGCTGAAACTCAGGTCGTCGGCGTAGCGCGTGTAGCGGGCGCCGGCGGCATCCGACCAGCCGCTGAGCCGCGCATCGAGGCGGCGCACCGCGAGATTCGCCAGCATCGGAGAGCTCGGCGCACCCTGCGGCAGGTGCGGCCGGGCGAGCGCCTGCCGGAGGGCGAAGCGCTCCTCGGGGCTTCCACCCGGCGGCATGCCGGCCAACACCGCGGGCGGCACGGCGTGTGTGCAGAGCGCCGTCACGCGGTGGGCGACGACTTCGGGCAGCCCCGCCCGGCGCAGCACCGCGTAGATCTGCCTGGCGGAAACCCTGCTGAAGAAGCTGACGAGGTCGAGGGAGATCACGACGGCGCTGCCCAGGTGCGCCTCCGCACCGCTGATCACCCCACGCCCCGGCATGAAGCCGTGCGCCGCGTCGTGCGCCGGCAGCACACCGATCACCGTGTCGAGCAGGGTGCGCTGCGCGCGGCGCATGCGCTGCTCGGGAACCTCGAGCAGCCGCGGTGTGCGCCCCGGCCGAGTGCGCCACTCGTGCCGGTAGTGCTGCAGCCGCTCCGGCGCGCGGCGATTCCAGCCCCGGGCGTCGGCGAACCACTCGAGTTCGCCGATGTCCAGACCGAGGAGCGCGGAGAGGTCGGCGAGGGTGTCGAGGCGCGGCACCGGCAGGGTGCCCGGCCGGGCGGATGCCGGCGTCACCGGGTAGTGGCGGATCGGAATCGGCGCACCGCGCTCGACGGCGCGTTCGACGGCGTCGCCGAATGCGACGGTCCGCGCGACCACGACGGCCAGCTCGCGCGGGGAATCGAGCGGAGCCCGGTGGTAGACGGCAAGCACCTCGTCGACGAGTCCGGGCACCCAGCGGCGCCGCGCGCCGAGCACGTCGCTCGCGGCCGCGATCAGCGAGCGCCGCTCCCAGTGCTCGGCCGCGAGCAGCCCGTAGCCGATGGCGCGGGCGAGCGCCTCGACACTCGGATGCGGGCTCCGCCGTTTCGCGGCATCCGCCGTCACAGGCGGCTCGACAGAAGAAGGGCGCGACAGCGTGCGGACGACTCGTCGATCGGTGTCGGCACGGAGCTGCGCGGAGCGCAGCGTGGTGCCGACGGTGTTTGTCTCATCTCGGTCTGCGTGCCCCGGGGTAGCCCCGGAGAGGGAGGAACAGCTCGTGCACCACCCACCTCGTCCGCACGCCATCGCATGGCGTCACCCTAGCAATGGCCTGTGACATCGCCGCCGGCGGCTCGCGAGCGGCCCCACGATTCGGCTGCCCGCGCAGCGGGCATCGGGTCTAGCCTGAAACCATGTCTCGTTTCGTCTTCAACCCCATCGGCACGACCGTTCTGATCACCGGGGCGAGCAGTGGTCTCGGCGCGGAGTTCGCGCGCGAGTTCGCGGCTCGCGGCGCCGACCTCGTGCTCGTGGCCCGCCGGCAGGACCGGCTGGAGGCGCTGGCCGTCGACCTGGCCGAACGTTTCGGCACGGTGTCGACCGTGATTCCGCTCGACCTCACGGCGCCCGGCGCGGTGGCCGTGCTCGTCGCGGAGCTGGAGCAGCGCGGCATCCGCGTGGCGAGCCTCGTGAACAATGCCGGGTTCGGCAGCTACGGCCACTTCGGCGCGCTCGACGCCGAGCGGGTGCGCCAGGAGGTGACGCTGAACGTGCTCGCACTCACCGAGCTGACACGCGCGTTGTGGCCGGAGCTCATCGCGCACGGCCGCAGCGCGCCGGCCACCGGTGCACTGATCAACGTGGCGAGCACCGCCGCGTTCCAGCCGGTGCCATTCATGTCGGTGTACGGGGCGACGAAGTCGTATGTGCTGAGCTTCACGGAGGGCCTCTGGTACGAGGCGAAGGGCAACGGGCTCAAGGTGCTCGCGCTCTGCCCCGGCCCCACGGCGACGGAGTTCAAGACGGTCGCAGAGAACGAAGAGGTCTTCTTCGGCAACCCGCAGAGCGCGACCCAGGTGATCGCGACCACGTTCCGCGCGCTCGATGCGCGCTCAACTCCGCCCCGCGTCGTCAGCGGAGTGGCGAACGCCCTCGCCGCGCGCGGCGTGCGTCTGGTGCCGCAACGCTCGCTACTCACCGTGCTCGGCCGCAACACGACGCCAGGTCGGCGCCGCTAGCCCCGCCCGCACGTTCCGTTGAGAGCGGTCAAATGGCCGTTGTGAGCGCCACAAAGCGGCCATTTGACCGCTCTCAGTGGATTGCGCGGCTACTTGAGCGAGAGCTGCAGCATCACGATGCCGAGCCAGCGCTCGAACTTGAAGCCGACCCGGCCCATGCGGCCGATCTCGTGGAAGCCGAACTGCTGGTGCAGGGCGAGCGACGCGTCGGCGCCCTGATCGGCGATCACGGCGATCATCTCCTTGAGCCCCGCCTGCTTCGAGCGGGTGATGAGCTCGGCCAGCAGCACGCGCCCGAGCCCCTTGCCCGTTGCCGCCGGCCCGAGATAGATCGAATTCTCCACGGTGAAGCGGTACGCGCGCTTCTGCTTCCACGGCGTGACGAGGGCGTAGCCGAGGATCTGGCCGCTCGGCGAGATCGCGACGATGAACGGCATCTCGAGCTTGGCGAGGTACTCGAACTTGTCGCGCCACTCCGCCAGCGTCATGGCGTCCTCGTCGAAGGTCACCGTCGAGTTGGCGACGTAGTAGTTGTAGATCTCGCGGATGTGCGGCAGATCGGCCGCGGTCGTCTCGCGCAGCGAGTACTCAAACGGCGCCTCCGGCGCCTCCGTCTTCTGCAGGTGCCTGGGCAGCGTGCGCCGCGGCTGGTATTCCTCTTCGAGCATGGTTCCAGATTAACCCGGCGCTGTTACCAGAGCATTTCGAGCGTCGGATGCGGCTCCTCCACCGCTCCGAGCGACCAGTCGACGGGTGGCGCGCCCTGCTCGACGAGCGCGGCGTTGGCACGGCTGAACGGCCGGGATCCGAAGAAGCCGCGCCTGGCCGACAGCGGGCTCGGGTGCGCGGAGGAGATCACGCTCGCGCCGTCGAGCAGCGGCAGGAGCGATTGCGCGTCGTTGCCCCAGAGGATCACCACGAGCGGCTGCGCCGGATCGCGCGCGACGATGAAGCGGATCAGCTCCTCCGTCACGGCTTCCCAGCCGCGCCTTCGGTGCGAGCCGGCGGCGCCCGGCCGCACCGTGAGCACGCGGTTCAACAGCAGCACGCCCTGATCCGCCCACGCGCTCAGGTCGCCGTGCGTCGGCGTCGCGATCCCGAGGTCGTCGCGCAGTTCGGTGTAGATGTTGGCGAGGCTGCGCGGCAACGGTCGCACGTGCGGCGCGACCGAGAACGCGAGCCCCATCGAGTGGCCGGGCGTCGGGTACGGATCCTGGCCGACGATGAGCACGCGCACGGCTGCCGGGTCGACCCGGAGCGCGCGCAGCACGGCATCCGGGGCCGGTAGAAAGCCAGGCTCGTCCGCGATGAAGCGCTCGAGCCCGGCCAGCTCGGCCTCCACCGCGGCGAGCGCGCTCGCCCAGCCGGGGTGGACGCCGGAACGATCGAACACGGTGTGCTCGGACACCGCTTCGCGGCCGGGGTCGGTGCCGGGGTCCGTCACGACGCGGCCGTGCAGGCTAGACCGCGACGGGCGGCAGCGCCGACCACGGGAAGACGATCCAGCCGGCCGTCTTGCGGTAGTAGAAGTTGGGCTCGAGCACCGTGTGCGGCTTCGTGTAGAGCGTCGCGGTGCGCACCTCTGCGCCGTTCTCGGCGAGGATTCCGAGCACCTTCACCAGGGTGTGGCCGGAGTCGGAGACGTCGTCGACGAGCAGCACGCGCTTGCCGGCGAGGGCGGGCGCGTCGAGCATCGGCGCGGCCAGCTGCGGCTCGGGCAGGCGCTCATTGACGCCCGTGTAGAACTCGACGTTGATCGAACCGCAGTTCTTGGTGCCGAGTGCGTAGGAGATGGCGCCGGCCAGCAGGAGTCCGCCGCGGGCGACGGCGATGACGACCTCGGGGACGAAGCCGCTCTCCAGCACTTCCCGCGCCAGATCGCGCGAGGCGTCCGCGAATTCCGACCACTCGAGAATCTCCTTCTCGATGGTCTCGTTGCCTGCTGCGGAGTCGTCTGCGTCAAATGCCATGAAGTAAGGGTAATCGCACTCTGCCCGACTGCCGCACGCAGTGAACGAATTGCGGATGCCGCAGGCTGTAGCATCCGAGGATGACTTCAGCACCCACTGCGCAGCGTGGCGCACGGAACGTTGCGGGGGTGACCGCGGCCATCGTCGGCTGGCTGTTCCTCGTCGAGATCACGAGCGGCATCCTGCAGGGCTACTACGTCCCCCTGATCCCCGATCTCGTCGACCACCTCGGCATCCACGACGCCGACTTCAACTGGTTCGAGGCCTCGCAGCTGCTGCTCTCCGCCCTCGTCGTTCCGTTCCTCGCCAAGCTCGGCGACATGTTCGGGCACAAGCGGATCCTGCTCGCCACCACCGTGCTCACCGCGGGAGCGAGCTGGTGGCTCGCCTTCGCCGGTGACTTCTGGAGCTTCCTCGCCGCCTGGGCGCTGCAGGGCTTCTACGTGGTCTGGCTGCCGCTCGAGGTGGCGCTGATCTTCGACCGCGGCCGCCGCAGCGGCCACGGTCCGTCGCAGACGAGGCGCGCGGCCGGGCTGCTCGTCGTCGCGCTCGAGGCCGGCGCGATCATCGGTGCCCTGAGCGCTGGTCGTGTCTTCGCCGCCCTCGGCGAGAACGTCACACTCACCCTGTTCGTGCCGGCGATCGCCGTCACGCTCGTCTTCTTCGCGATCCTCTTCGGCGTGCCGGAGTCCGAGCCGGGCACAGAGAAGCGCTCGCTCGATGTCGTCGGCTTCAGCCTGCTCACCATCGGCCTGCTGCTGATCACCTCCGGACTCACCTTCATGCGCATCAACGGGCCGGAGACGTGGTGGGTGTGGGCGCTCATCGCCATCGGACTGCTGAGCTTCTGGCCGTTCGGCAAGTGGGAGCTCAGGCAGGCCGACCCCGCGATCGATCTGCGGGTGCTGCGCCAGCCGAACATGTGGCCGGTGCAGCTGACGGCCGGTCTCATCGGCATCAGCCTGCTCGGCGCCCAGGCACCTCTCGCCACCTACGCCGGAACCGACACGGCCAACGGCTACGGCCTGGGCTTGGATGCCTCCGACATCTCGACGCTCATCGGCACGTACCTGATCTCGATGATCGTCGGTGCCCTGCTGTTCCCGATCGTGTCCAAGCGGCTGAGCCCGCGGGTCGCACTCATCGCAGCCGCGTTCCTGGTCTCGATCGGCTACCTGCTCTTCATCCCGTTCCACCTCGAGGCGTGGCAGGTCTTCATGAACATGTTCATCGCCGGCCTCGGTTCCGGCGCGCTCGTCGGAGCGCTGCCCGCCGCTGCGGCCGCCGCCGCCCCGCGCGGGCAGACCGGTGTTGCCTCGGGCCTCACGAACACGACGAAGACGATCGGTGGCTCGTTCGCGTCCGCCCTCTTCGGTGTCGTGCTGCTGGCCGGAGCCGCCTCCGCGGTCACCTCGACGGCCGCGAGCCTCGCCGGCTACATGGTCGTCTGGGCGGTATGCGGTCTCGGAGCCCTGGCCGCGGCCGTGCTGCTGTTCTTCGTGCCGAAGCTCGCATTCGCCGACACGACCGTCGCCGATGAGCTGGCCGCGGTCGCCGCCGTGCCCGAGTAAACGGGACGAGGAAACCGCCGAGTATCGGCTGGGGTTCCTGAGGCTGCCTGCGCGAGGGCTGCCGCCTTTCGCAACGCTACGCGTTGCGCGGTGCGAGTGCGCCCTTCGCGACGAGGTGCGGGGCGGACTGTGCGACCGGCTTGATCACGATCAGGTCGAGGTCCACGTGCGCCGGCCGGGTGAGCGCGTGCACGATCGCGTCGGCGACGTCGTCGGCCACGAGCGGATCCGGCACCTCGGCGTAGACGGCATCGGCCCTGGCCTGGTCGCCGCCGAAGCGCACGAGCGAGAACTCCTCGGTGTGCACCATGCCGGGCGCGACCTCGATCACGCGGATCGGCTCGCCGTTCAGCTCGAGCCGCAGCACCGCCGTCATCGCGTGCGCGGCGAACTTTGCTGCGTTGTATCCGCCGCCGCCGGCGTAGGCGACGTGCCCGGCGATCGAGGTGACGTTGAGGATGTCGGCACAGCCGCCGTCGGCCAGCACGCTGGCGCGCAGCTGCGGCAGCAGGGCCGTGATGACGCGCTTGACGGCGACCACGTTGATCTCGAACATCCACTGCCAGTCGTCGGCATCCGAACCCTCGACGCTGGCCAGACCCTTGGCTCCACCCGCGTTGTTCACAACGGCATGCAGCGGCCCCGTCGCGGCCAAGTGGGCGGCGAGGGCGTCGACGTCGGCCTGCTGGGTGAGATCGGCGACGAAGACACTCGCACCGGTCTCTGCGGCGAGCGCCGCCAGACGCTCCGCGCGGCGGGCGACCCCGACGACGTCCCAGCCGGCGGCGCGCAGTCGGCGCACCGTCGCCGCGCCGATCCCGGAACTCGCGCCCGTCACAACCGCGCGCTTCACACCCGCACCCGTCGCTACCACGTCCGTCACTGCCGCATCCGTCACAACCGCACCCGTCTCACTCATGGCTCCATTGTGCCGGGTGCCGGGGTCGCGCATGCAAACCGAGCGGCCGACGCCGCCCGCGGGGCAGAATGGTTCACGATGACTTCTCTCGCCGCCAGCAAAGCCAAGCGTCGCGTGCCCCTCTGGGACAACGCGCGGTGGATCGCCATCACCCTCATGGTGGTCGGCCACGGCATCCTCAAGCTGATCAGCGAATCGGATGCCGCCTACTCGACGTACCTCTTCATCTACGCCTTCCACGTCGGTGTCTTCGTGACGGTGAGCGGCTACTTCGCCAAGTCGGGCACGCCGAACGGGCGGCAGATGAAGCGCGTCTTCACCGACATCCTGTTGCCGTATCTGATCTTCGAGACGATCTGGACCGTGGTCCGCTGGGTGAGCGGCGGCGAGTTCTGGCTGGACTACTCCAGCGCGAGCTGGACGCTCTGGTTCCTGCTCGCCCTCGCCGTCTGGCGCATCGTGCTGCCGTACATCGTGCTGCTGCGCTGGCCGTTGCTCATCTCGATCGCCCTCTCGATCGGCGCAGGCTACTTCGCCAACATCGACTCCTTGTTCGCCCTCTCCCGCACCCTCGGTTTCCTCCCGTTCTTCGTGTTCGGCTGGAGCCTGCGACAGTGGCAGGTCACCGGGCGCTGGCTGAGCATGAGTCCATCCGTCATCTGGCGCTGGCGGGCTGTGGCGATCGCCCTGTTCGCGGCCCTCGCGGTCTCTGTCACGCTCGGCATCGACGCGTGGCGCGACATGAAGCTCCGACGCTTCCTGCTCTACGACGAGTCGTACACGAGCATCGGCTACCCCGAGTGGTGGGCCGGCGGCATCCGCCTCGCCGTCATGCTGATCGCCTTCGCCCTGGTGATCGCGTTCCTCATGTTGATGCCGCGCCGCACGACCTGGTTCACGGGCCTGGGCGCCGCGACGATGTACATCTACCTGCTGCACACCTTCCTGCTGTTTCCGATCAGGGAGGGCGGCGTCTTGGCCGGCCCGCAGCCGTGGTGGGTGTTGCCGGCCGTCATCGTGTTCTGCATCGCGGTGTCGATCGTGCTGTCGATGCCGTTCATCCGGCGGGTGTTCCGCCCACTCGTCGAGCCGCGCGCCGAGTGGTTGTTCCGCAGGGAGGACAGCACCGCCACCGGAACGATCGTGCTGCCACGGGACACACCGCGCTAGAAGGCGCGGACCCACCGCATTCCCATCGCAGGAACTACACCCGGATTTGCAGTGTTACGACGCGTTTCGGGGTGTATTGGCACCGCTCGGCGGAGCCCATAGGCTCACTCTCGAGCGGTGGACGGTCCAGACGCTCTAAGGAGAACCCACCCTCATGAGCGACAACACCGCACGCTGGAAGTTCGAAACCAAGCAGGTCCACTCCGGCGCACGCCCCGACCCGGTGACCAACGCCCGCGCGACACCGATCTACCAGACCACCTCCTACGTCTTCAACAACTCCGACCACGCCAAGAACCTCTTCGCGCTGGCCGAGTTCGGCAACATCTACACCCGCATCCAGAACCCGACTCAGGATGTCGTCGAGCAGCGCGTCACCGCCCTCGAAGGCGGAACCGGCGCGCTGCTGCTCTCCTCCGGCCAGTCCGCCGCGACGATCGCGGTGCTGAACGTCGCCCAGGCCGGCGACCACATCGTCTCGTCGAGCTCGATCTACGGCGGAACGTACAACCTGTTCAAGTACACGCTGGCCAAGCTCGGCATCGAGACGACCTTCGTCGAGAACCAGGACGACGCGGAGGAGTGGCGCCGCGCGGCACGCCCGAACACCAAGCTGTTCTTCGCCGAGACCATCGGCAACCCGAAGATCAACATCCTCGACATCGCGCTCGTCGCCGACGTCGCGCACCAGAGCGGCGTCCCGCTGATCGTGGACAACACGATCGCCACCCCGTACCTGATCCAGCCGTTCCAGCACGGTGCGGACATCATCATTCACTCGGCCACGAAGTTCCTCGGCGGCCACGGCACCGTGATCGGCGGCATCATCGTCGACGGCGGTACCTTCGAGTGGTCCAAGAACGTCGAGAAGTTCCCCGGCCTCACGCTGCCGGACCCCAGCTACCACGGCGCCAGCTACACGGCAGCGGTCGGCGATGGCCTCGCCTACATCATCAAGGCCCGCGTGCAGCTGCTGCGCGACCTCGGTGCCGCGATCGCCCCGGCGAGCGCCTGGCAGCTCATCCAGGGCATCGAGACCCTCTCGCTGCGCATCGAGCGCCACGTGCAGAACGCCCAGGACGTCGCCGAGTGGCTCGACAACCACCCGGATGTCGCCTCGGTCAACTACTCGGGCCTGCCCTCCAGCCCGTGGTACGCCGCCGCCAACAAGTACGCCCCCAAGGGTGTCGGCGCCGTGCTCTCCTTCGAGCTCAAGGGCGGCGTCGAGGCCGGCCGTGCACTCGTGGACAACCTGAGCCTGTTCAGCCACCTCGCCAACATCGGCGACGTTCGCTCGCTCGTGATCCACCCGGCATCGACGACGCACTCGCAGCTCTCCCCTGAGCAGCAGCTCACAGCCGGTGTCACCCCCGGCCTCGTGCGCCTCTCCCTCGGCATCGAGAACGTCGCCGACATCCTGGCCGACCTCGAGACCGGCTTCGCCGCGGCCCGCGCCGTCACCGACGCCGCGAACGCGAACGCGTAAGCAGCACAGCACCCTCACGCTGCCCCGACCGGTACTCCGGTCGGGGCAGCGCTGTTTCCATCTCCGTTGGTTGAGCCTGTCGCCAGTCCCGTTGGTTGAGCTTGTCAGTCCCGTTGGTTGGGCTTGTCGGTCCCGCTGGTTGAGCTTGTCGGTCCCGCTGGTTGAGCTTGCCGGTCCCGCTGGTTGAGCTTGCCGGTCCCGCTGGTTGAGCTTGCCGGTCCCGCTGGTTGAGCTTGCCGGTCCCGCTGGTTGAGCTTGTCGAAACCCCGCGAACGGATTTCGACAGGCTCAATCAACGGGGCGCCGCGCGGTTTCGCGGCGCGGCTGTAACAAACCCTGTAGTCCCCCATATGCACGGCACAATTGAGGCATGGACTGGCAGACTTCGGCGGATGTCGCGCCCTCGAGCTTCATCACAGAGGCCCAGGCGCGCACGCTGCTCGGCAAGGCCCCGGCAACGGGCGCATGGCGCGAGGGCGACCCCGTCGGCAACCGCCGCTTCGTCGGCATCGGCGAGCGGCACTTCGAGGCGGGCGGCCGGCTGCCATACGCCCGCATCGCCTACGAGAGCTGGGGCGAGCTCAACGCCGCGGCCGACAACGCCGTTCTCGTCCTGCACGCTCTCACCGGCGACAGCCACGTCATCGGCGACGCCGGCCCGGCACACGCGACGCCCGGCTGGTGGAGCGACATCATCGGCCCCGGCAGGGCCATCGACACCGATCAGTGGTTCGTCGTCGCCCCCAACATGCTCGGCGGATGCCAGGGCTCCACGGGGCCGGCCTCGCTCGCGCCGGACGGCACCGAGTGGGGAACCCGCTTCCCCTTCCTCACCATCCGCGACCAGGTCGCCGCCCAGGCCGCCCTGTCCGACGCGCTCGGCGTCGACCGTTGGGCCGCCGTCATCGGCGGGTCGATGGGCGGCATGCACGCCATCGAATGGGCCGTCGGTCGGCCGGAGCGGGTGCAGCGGCTCGCCGTGCTCGCCGCTCCCCCGGTGACGACCGCCGACCAGATCGCACTGAACTCGGTGCAGATCGAGGCGGTGCGCACCGATCCGCTGTTCCAGGGCGGCGACTACTACGACGCCGTCGCCGGCGAGGGCCCCACCAGGGGTCTGGCCCTGGCCCGCCGGATGGCCATGCTCAACTACCGCAGCCACGCCGAGCTCAACGAACGTTTCGAGCGCAGCTGGCAGAGCGAGATCAGCCCGCTCGGCGCCGGCGGCCGCTTCGCCGTCGAGTCCTACCTCGACTTCCACGGCAACAAGTTCACCAGGCGCTTCGATGCCAACAGCTACATCACGCTCGTCGAGGCGATGAACTCGCACGACATCGGCCGTGGCCGCGGTGGTGTCGCGGCCGCCCTCGGCCTCGTGACGGCGCGCACCCTCGTGCTCGGCATCGACAGCGACCGGCTGTTCCCGCTCGACGGGCAGCGCGTGATCGCAGCGGGCATCGCCGGCAACATCGACGGTGATGTCCCGGTCGAGTTGGTCTCCGAGTATGGCCACGACGGCTTCCTGATCGAAACCGACATCGTGGCGGCCGAGCTGCGGCGACTGCTGCACGGCGAAGAGTCGGCAGGATAGTCTGAGCCTGTACCCCACTCGTTCATATCACCGGCAGGATCCATGCAGCGCATTCTGAAGGAGCGCGACCGTCTTCTGCGCAGGACCGTTCGATTCTCCGGTCTCGGTTCCTGTGCTTTCGCGGCGGTCTGTGTGCTGCTGCCCGGCGCCGTCTCGGTGCTGACGCTGGCCGCGACGCTGGCGCTGTTGGCCATCACGGCCATCGCGCACTACTTCATCGGTGAGCGCGGAACGCCCCTCTGGAGCGCGATCTGCCTCGTCTCCGGCAACTTCGCGATCCTTCTGCTCGGCATCGATCCGGGCGAATCCGGAATGGTCGGCGTTGACCGCGACCCCAGCATCGCCGCGGTCGCGACCATCTCTGTGATCGGCGCCGGAACGCTCGGCGCCCTCGCGCTGATGGCCACGGTGAGCCTGCCGAGGCTGGTGCTGCTCGGCCTCGGCTTCCTCGTCACCTGCGCGAGCGTCGCCGTCTCCACCGCCCCGCGCACCTTCCCCGACTCGACTCCGCTCCTGCTCACCATCGCGGCCTGGCTCGCGATCGGTGCGGCCGGCTGGTGGATCGCGCAGAGCGTTCCGCGCGTGATGCAGCGCATCGCCAGCATCGGTCGGGCCCACCACGCTGAGCGCCTCGCCAGCGAGGCGGAGGCCCAGCGCAGGCAGGACGCCCGCCTGCTCCACGACACGGTGCTGGCCACCCTCACCCTGCTCGCCCACTCCGGCGTCGGCGTCAGTGCAGAGGCCCTCCGCCACCAGGCGGCGGATGACGCCAAGCTGCTGCGTCAGCTGCGTCTCGGCGGTGTTCCGACACCGCAGCGTTCGGGGGCGTACACGCTCGAACCCGTCGCCGAGTCGGCGCTCGGCAACACGCTCGAATCCGTCAAGCAGCGCTTCGGCCGGATGGGGCTCGACGTCAAGTGGCACGGCAGCGGGCAGGTGCTGCTGCCGAGCGACGTGCTCGACGCCTTCCTCGGTGCCCTCGGCGAGTGCCTGGAGAATGTGCGCAGGCACGCCCAGGTGAGCGAGGCCGACGTCACCATCACCGATGACGAGCACACGCTCCGCGCCATGATCACGGACGCCGGTGTCGGCTTCAACCTCGGCGAGGTCGACCCGGCACGCCTCGGCTTCGCCGAGTCCGTTGTCGGCCGCCTGCGCGAGGTCGGCGGCAATGCGCGCCTGTTCTCCTCTCCGGGCGCCGGTACGACGGTCGTGCTCGAGGTGCCCAAGAACGACGAGGTCTTCGGCCACGAGCAGTTGCGATCGGACGGTGCACGATGATCGGCAGGCGGCGCGCGGCATCCGAGCGGCGACACGGCGGGGCGACTGAGTCGAGCAGCGGCATCGAGGAGAACACCCTCGGCGTGATCGTGGGGCGAGAACGCAAGCAGCGCGACCCGTCGCTCACCTTCCGTCGCGCGGAACGCACCGTGTCGACGACGCGGGCGAACCAGCGCGGTCTCGGCGGCCGCGACCTCGCGGGCGGCATGATCGCCGGCAGCATCGTGATGTCGCTGTTCCTGCTCTGGCGCAGCGGCGAGCAGTGGAGCGAGTATCCGTCGCCGCTGCTCGTGCTCGCGGCCTGGATCGTGCTGCTCATCACGGCGGCCGGCGCCTTCACCGGCGTTGGAATGCACGGCGGCACGATGCCGCGGTGGCTGTTCGCCGTGACCCTCGGCGGCATGGCCGTTGCCGTGCTCCTCGACCTCTCCGCGGTGTGGGGGCTGGCCGATCAGAGCATCTACCCCACGGCCGCCGTCGCCGCGGGTGTCATGATGACCCCACTCGTCAGCGTTCGGGAGACCCGCGAGGTGATGGCCGCTACGGCGACACTCGGCGGTGTGCTGCTGTTCGCGGCGATCGCCGAGGGGCGCAGCGACATCCTGACCCTGGCGCCAGAGCTCGTCGCCATGGCGATCGCCGTCTGGCTGCCCCTCATCGCGATCTCGGTCGTGCGCGCGTTCCGACGCATGGTGCAGCTGGAACTCGACCTCGTGCTCGTCAAGAGCGCCGTCGACGCCCCGCGCCTGGCCGTGGGGATGCTGGCCTCCGAAGAGCTCGTGCGCCTCGACTTCGACGCCGAGCGTCTGCTCGACGACGTGGCACAGGGGCGGACGCCGCTTCCGCTGCATCCGGATGCCGCGAGTGCCGCCTCGCAGCTGGCCACCCAGTTGCGGCTGCACCTCGTCGAGGGTCGCAAGAAGACCTGGCTGCACAACGCCATCACCGAATCGGAGTTCCTGGCCCCGGCCGTCTCGATCGATGACCCGGCCAGCCTGGCCGGTCTGCTCTCGCCCGCGCAGCGCGACGCGATGCTGATCGCCGTCTGGTTGCTGGTCAGCGACACCGAACGACGTGACGTCATGTTGCACATCGAGATCGGCCCGCGGGCCCCGGTGACGCCCGGATCGCACCGAAAGATCCGGTTTCCCATTTTTCTTCACGCCACGGGTGTGCCACGGCGCAAAGTAGACCCCGCGACGTGGGAAGCTATCTCTAGTGTTGGCCCGCATTCGGAGTACACGCGCAAGGGAGACCTGCACGTGGAAATCGAATGCGTGGTCGACAATCCGGTGGATGCGTAGTGCATCGGGGGCACCGCGACGTGCGTCTGCACAAGGAGGAATGAGTGGGAAACCCGGCCAATAAGATCCGTCTGGCTCTCGTCGACGATCACAAGATGCTGCTCGGCGCACTCACCGAATGGATTCGCGGCGCAGCGGATGACATCAACCTCGTCGTGGCGGCCACAACCTGGCCCGAGCTGCTCTCGCACCCCCAGTTCCCCGTGGACGTCGTACTGCTCGACCTCGACCTCAAAGACAACATTCCGGTGTCGCTCAAGATTTCAACGTTGAAGACGACGGGCGTGAAGACGGTGCTCATGAGCACGTACTCCGAGCCGGCCGTCGTGCGTGAGGCCCTCGCGGCCGGTGCGCTCGGCTACCTCGTCAAGACCGAGGAGGCCGACATGATCGTCGAGGCCATCCGCGCTGCGAACAAGGGCGAGTCGTACATCTCCGAGGAGCTCGACCTCGCGCTCACCTCCGGCAACCGTGGCGACACCCCGCGTCTCAGCGCACAGGAGCGCCGCGTGATGGCACTCTACGGCGCCGGCGAGCCGGTGAAGGCCGTCGCCTTCCAGCTCGGCATCTCGGAGGAGACGGCGAAGTCCTACCTCAAGCGCATCCGCGAGAAGTACCGCGTCGCCGGCTTCGACGTCGGAACCAAGGTGGCGCTGCGCAAGCGCGCCATCCAGGACGGAATCCTGCTGCAGACCGACTAGTTCGTGCGTGCGAGACGGGCGGGTGGCTTCGGCCACCCGCCCGTTTCGCGTTCCCGCCGCCACCACCGGCCGCCTCACGCCTCGCTCGATTCCAAGGACGCCGCGAGCGAGAACGTCCTTACAAGCGAACTATGTCCTTACAACGGGATGCGGGCGCGGCACACACTCCGCTGGTTGAGCCTGTCGAAACCACGAACTCAAACAGGGTGAGGTGCCGAAGCGCCCCAGCATCGGTGCGGTTTCTGAGATTGCCTGAGCTGGGGCTGCCGCCTTTCGCGACGCTTCGCGTCGCGCACACTCCGCTGGTTGAGCCTGTCGAAACCACCCGCGCGAGCTCGGAGTGTCAGCGGGCGTTGACCGTCTGGATGAGCTCGGTGCCGTAGCCGAGTACCTCGCCGCGGCGGCGGCGCAGGCCGTCCCACGAGAAGCTGAGCACCGCGATCATGAGCCCGAGCACGGTGAGCCCGAGGCCGATCCACACCGGAGCCACGTAGCCGAACCCGGCCGCGATGGCGAGACCGCCGAGCAGGGCGCCCAGCGCGTTGCCGATGTTCAGCGCGGAGTGGTTCAGCGCCGCCGCGATCGACTGGCTGTCGCGCGCGACATCCATCAGCCTGGTCTGGATGGTCGGGGACAGCGCCGCCGCCGCCCCGCCGACGAGGAAGACGAACACGAGCAGCCCCGGCACGGTCTGGGCGGTCAGCGCGAGGCCGAGCAGGGCGACCAGCATGACCGCGTAGAAGCCGAACATGCTGCGGCGCACGCTCTTGTCCGCCGCCCAGCCGCCGGCGAAGTTGCCGGCCGTCATGCCGAGTCCGATGACGATCAGCACGAGCGGAACGGCCGAGGCGCCGAGCCCGGTCACCTCGGTGACCAGAGGGGCCACGTAGCTGTAGACGGCGAAGAGCCCGCCGAATCCGATCGCACCGATGCCGAGCGCGAACCAGACCTGGGCGCGGCCGAAGGCCTTGAGCTCCTGGCGCATGGTGGCCGTCTTGTCGCCGGGCTGGAACGGCACGGAGAGCAGCACGGCCAGGAAGGTGAGCGCGAAGATCGCGGCGACGGCGACGTAGGCGACACGCCACCCGGCGAGCTGACCGAGCCAGGTGATCGCCGGGACGCCGATCACATTCGAGATGGTGAGGCCGGAGAGCACGAGCGCGACGCCGCGGGCGCGCTTGCCCGGGCCCATCAGGCTGGCCGCGACGAGCGAGGCGATGCCGAAGTATGCGCCGTGTGGCAGCGCGGCAACGAAGCGGGCCGCGAGCACCCAGCCGAAGGTCGGCAGCAGTGCGGATGCCAGGGTGCCCAGTGTGAACGCGGTCAGCAGCACCAGCAGCAACTTCTTACGCGGCCAACGGGCGGCGGCGGCCGCGATGGTCGGGGCGCCGACGACGACGCCGAGGGCGTACGCGCTGATCAGCCAGCCGGCCTGGGCGTTGGCCGCGGCCGGATCGCTCGCGTACAGACCGGGAATCAGATCGGCTGCGAGGTTCGGCAGCAGCCCCATCGCGACGAACTCGGTCGCTCCGATGCCGAAACCGCCGAGGGCGAGGGCGAGCAGCGCGAAACGCACGCGCGCGGGCGAGAGGGCGGGCGCGTCTGCCGCGGATTCGACTGAGTTCTGCTGGGTCACTGAGCCAGTGTACGCGGAATCGAATCGATTCGATAACGCGCGTTCCGTCGCCGCGCCCGCCTGGGGCGCGGCGACTTCTCGACTACTCGGCGGCCGCGCCGCGCTGCAGCGCAGACTCGAGCCGCTCGACCTTGCCGGTGATCTCGCCGCTGTAGCCGGGCCGAATGTCGGCCTTCAGCACGAGTGACACCCGCGAACCGTAGGCGGCGACGGCGTCCGTCGCCTGCTTGATGACGGCGAACACCTCGTCCCACTCCCCCTCGATCTCGGTGAACATCGATCCGGTGTGATTCGGGAGGCCCGACTCGCGCACGATGCGCACGGCGGCCGCGACGGCATCGTGCACGGAGCCGTCGGCGTGACCGGTTCCCGACGGGGCAACAGAGAAGGCGACAAGCATGATTACTCCAAGGTGGTTGACGGCGCCGTCGTTGACGGCGCGGGGGTGGAAGGCGCGGTAGCGGGATGGCGGGAGGAACGCGGGGCGCGGGAGGTCACGAGCGCGTACACGGACCAGCCGAGCAGCACGATCTGCAGCAGATTGCGCAGGGTGAGCAGCAGCACCATGGCCGGCGACGCCGCGAGCAGCTCGCCGTAGAGGTAGGGATAGATGAGCTGGGTGAGCGCGGCCAGCGCGAGGCCGAGCCCGGCCGGCAGCAGCCACTGCCGCCGTCGGTAGATCAGTCCGAGCACGATCGGTGCGGCCAGCCAGGTCATGAACTGGGGCGAGCCGACCTTGTTGAAGACGATCAGCACCAGCACGAGCGCGAGTGCGAGCGGAGGGAAGACACGGGCGAAGTGCGCACCCTCCCGCATCCGCAGCGCGCCGAGCAGCACGACCACGGCCGCGGCGATCGCCATGAGCGGCGTCATCAGCGCGCTCGCCAGCTCGGTTCCGGAACCGGCGACCTGGAAGGTGAGGATGTCGCGGTCGTAGTAGACGCCGGCACCGGGAACGCCCATCGCCGCCTGCCACATCCAGATGGTGCTGACCGGGGACTCGATCTGCAGTCCGCGCCCGGTCTGCTCGGTGACGAAGCTCAGCACGTAGCTGGCCCCGCCGAGCACCATGCTCACCGCGATCACGGTGATGCAGACGCCCGCCGCGCTCTGCAGCACGCGGAGCCTGGCGCGCGACGCCACGATCATTGCGGCGACGAGCGCGGCGGGCCAGACCTTGATCCACGCCGCGATCGTCAACAGGGCGGCGCCGACCGCCGGGCGACCGGCAACGAGCAGCATCGCGATGATCGCCACCGGCACGGTGATGGCATCGATGCGCGCCAGCGCGATCGGCCCGAGCAACATCAGGAACGCGAGCCACCACCAGGCGGCGACCACCCGCCAGCGCGGGCGGGCGCGTCGCCGGCGCAGCCCGCCGCTCAGCACGGCGAATGCCGCGGCGTTCAGCAGCGTCACGAGCCCGAGCCAGACCTGCGCGTACAGCGTCGGCCCGAGCAGATTCGCCAGCGCCATCGGAATGTAGGCGAGGATCGGGTACACCCAGGGCTCATCGATGCCCACCTGGCTGCCGCCGTTCGCGGACTGGGCCACCCAGAGTTTGTAGACGGCCTCGACATCGCCGAGCGGCCAGCCCTGCGCGTGCAGGCAGAGCAGGTTCAGCGCGGTGTGCACGATTGCGAAGGCCACCCAGAGGGTGAGCGGATGCCGGAGCAGCTCCCCACGGTCGGCCGGCGTCCCGGCGCCATCGTGCGGGTGATGCCCGTCGAACGGCTCCGCCTGCTGCCGCGTTTCTGGCCCGGCCTGCGCCATCGCCTGCTCCCCCAGCTGAGCGCGCGAATCCGCCCTCGAATCCCGCTCGGAATCCGCAGCTCCGAGGAGTGACGCGGAGGGATCGGACATGCTCGCCATGCTACCCGTGCATGTCGAAATGCGTCGCGCCCCTGTGCCTGCCGGCCAGGCCGGCGGCAGAATGGAGATCCCGCACCCGTCTGGAGCCCTCATGTTCTCACGCAGCGCCCGCACCCTGTCGATCATCGCCGCCTCCGCGACCCTGCTCGCCCTGACCGCGTGCGCCAGTGGCGGCGCCGGCAGCGCCGAGAGCGACGCCCCGGCATCCGACTATGTGACTGATGGCAAGCTGACCGTTGCGACCGGCGAGCCCGCCTACTTCCCGTGGGTGCTCGACGACGCGCCGGAGTCGGGTGAGGGCTTCGAGGCCGCCGTTGCCTATGCCGTCGCAGAGGAACTCGGATTCGCCGAGGACGACGTCGTCTGGGTGCGCAGCACATTCGACCAGGCCATCGCGCCCGGCCCGAAGGACTTCGACATCAACCTGCAGCAGTTCTCGATCACCGAGGAGCGCGCACAGACGGTGGACTTCTCCAGCCCGTACTACGAGACGACGCAGGCCGTGATCACCGTGGCCGGCTCGCCGGCGGAGGGCGCCGCATCCATCGCCGAGCTCAAGGACCTGCTCATCGGCGCTCAGACCGGCACGACCAGCTTCCAGGCCGTCGAGAGCGAGATCGCACCGACGCGGGGCGCCCAGGCGTTCAACACCAACGACGATGCCAAGCTCGCCCTGCAGAACCGCACCGTTGACGCGATCGTCGTCGACCTGCCGACGGCCTTCTACCTGACCGGTGTCGAGCTGGACGGTGGGTCCATCATCGGGCAGCTGCCGAAGACCGAGGGCAACACGGGAGACCAGTTCGGCCTCGTGCTGGCAAAGGACAGCGCGCTGACGGCCGACGTCACCGCCGCGGTCGACGCGCTGCGCGAGAACGGCACGCTCGACGCCCTGGCCGACGAGTGGCTGGCCACCGGGGCATCAGCACCCGTCCTGCAGTAGCACCGCGGATCCGGAATGCATGCCGGCCCGGCCGAGGGGCTGGCATCCGCTAGTTTGATGCGGTGGGTACAGATCGATGAGCAGCGCAGTGCGTGAGAGCGAGGCCCACGCCCCGAGCGAGATCGAGCTCGGGCGACGGGCATACAGGCGACGCCAGAACGGCGGATCGGTCGCGGTCGCCGTCGCCAGCACCCTCGTCTTCGCGATCCTCGTCTGGGTGCTCGTCATCAACACCCCCGGCTGGACCGCCGTGCAGCAGAGCTTCTTCAACCTGGATGTCGCCATCCAAGCGTTCCCGCGGGTGATCGAGGGTCTCTGGCTCAACATCCGGGTGCTGTTCTTCGCCGCGATCGGCGTGCTCATCTTCAGCGTCGCGCTCGCCCTGCTGCGCACCCTGCGCGGACCGATCTTCTTCCCGCTGCGGGCCCTCGCGACCGGGTATACCGATCTGTTCCGCGGCATGCCGCTGATCATCGTGCTCTACCTCGTCGGGTTCGGCATCCCTGGGCTCGGCATCTTCCCGCGCATGCCCAGCGAATTCTGGGGCACCATCGCGCTGATCCTCACCTATTCCGCCTACGTCTCCGAGGTGTTCCGGG
Organism: Leifsonia sp. Root4; assembly: GCF_001425085.1. Lineage (GTDB taxonomy): Bacteria > Actinomycetota > Actinomycetes > Actinomycetales > Microbacteriaceae > Microterricola. The sequence continues at coordinate 463,033 of NZ_LMDN01000001.1, forward strand.
CCGGCATCGAGGCCGTGCACCCCTCGCAGCGCCTCGCCGCCCGTGCGCTCGGCCTGAGCCACGGCCAGACGATGCGCCGGGTCGTCATGCCGCAGGCCGTGCGCAAGGTGACGCCCGCGCTGATGAACGACTTCGTCGCCATGCAGAAGGATGTCGGCCTGATCTCGGTGCTCGGAGCGGTCGACGCCGTGCGCGCCGCCCAGATCGAGACCGCGGCCACCTATAACTTCACGCCCTACGTGCTGGCCGGGCTGCTCTTCGTGCTGCTGGCCTGGCCGATGATCCGGCTGACCGACTGGTACACCGCGCGCATGCGCCGCCGGGAGCAGATGGGGAGCATCGTATGAGCGAGCGCACCGCCGCTGCCGGCACCGGCCCGGTGCTGAGCCTCCGCGGCATCCGCAAGTCATTCGGCGACACCGCGGTGCTGCGCGGCATCGACCTCGACATCGACAAGCACGAGGTCGTCGCGCTGATCGGCGCCAGCGGCTCCGGCAAGTCGACCCTGTTGCGCACGGCGAATCTGCTCGAGCCGATCGATGACGGCCAGGTGTTCCTCGGCGGAACGGATGTCAGCGACCCGCGCGTCAAGCTCGACGCCGTGCGTGCGCGCATCGGTGTCGTGTTCCAGCACTACAACCTGTTCCCGCACCTCTCCGTGCTCGACAACGTGACGCTCGCCAGCCGGGCCGTGCAGCGCACGGGCAAGAAGGCCGCCGAGCGGCGCGGCCTCGAGCTGCTGGCTCAGGTCGGCCTGGCCGACAAGGCACGCGAGTTCCCCGATCGGCTCTCCGGAGGGCAGCAGCAGCGGGTCGCCATCGTGCGCGCCATCGCCACCGATCCGGAGTTGCTGCTGCTCGACGAGATCACGAGCGCGCTCGATCCAGAGCTCGTCGGCGAGGTGCTCGAGCTCGTGCGCACGCTCGCAGCGGGCGGCTCAACGATTCTGATGGCGACGCACGAGATGGCCTTCGCGCGGGATGTCGCACACCGCGTCGTCTTCCTCGACGGCGGGCAGATCGTCGAACAGGGTCCTTCTCAGCAGATCCTTAAGCACCCGGTGCAGGATCGAACCAGGGAGTTCCTCACGCGGTTCACCGCACCCGGCCTCCTCGGATCCGATCCAGCCTGAGCCGCACCGACCCCCATCCTGAGGAACCCGTGAAGAAGAAGACCATCGTCGTGCTGTCCGTCGCGGCCGTCGTCGCCATCGGCGCCGCCGCCATCGCCGGCCCCATCATCTATCGCGACCTCATCGTCGGGCCGGCGGAGGCCGCGCCGACCGTGCAGGCCCCGACGCCGGGCGACGACGCGGCGAGCACCGAGCCGAGCGATGATCTGAGCGGCACCTGGGGCGTCGCGGCGGACTCCTTCGCCGGCTACCGGGTCGACGAGGTGCTGAACGGCACCAACGTCACCGTGGTCGGGCGCACGGACGAGGTCTCCGGCAGCTTCGACGTGGAGACCCTGACGTTGACCTCGGCCGAGGTGAGCGTCGATGTGGCCTCCATCGAGACGGACTCCGCGAACCGCGACGACTACTTCCGCAGCAGTGCGCTGAACGTCGCCGAGTTCCCCGACGCGACGTTCCGCCTGCTCGAGCCGGTCAGCGCCGCGGCACCGCCCGTCGGCGGCGAGGTGCAGACCGTGTCGGTGCGCGGCGAGCTGACGCTGAACGGAGAGACCAGGCAGGTGGATGCCGAGGTCCAGGCCGTGCTCTCCGGCGACGGCGGCCAGGTGAGCGGCAGTGTTCCGATCACCTTCGCCGACTTCGGCGTCGAGGCCCCTGACCTCGGCTTCGTCTCGGTCGAGCCGAGCGGTTCGATCGAGTTCCTGCTGAACATCGAACCCGCCTAGCGCGACGCGCAGCGTCGCGAAAGGCGGCAGCCCGAACTCAGCAATCTCAGGAATCGTCACCGATGCTGGTGCAGTTTTCGAGGCCCCTCGGTTTCGATACGGCCGTGGACGGCCTACTCAACCAGCGGAGCTTTCGAAACGCTCGGTCGAAAGAGAGCCACTTCGGCGCGCCGCGGGCGCTCAGTCGCCGGCGAGCATCGCGGCGATCGTGGCCGGAACCGCCTCGGCCACATCGAGCGCGAGGATCGGACCGCCCTGCGACGCCCGCCGTGCTGCGAGGGCGTGCACGAGCACGGCCGTCGCAGCGATCGGCGCGATCGCGGCCGCGTCCTGCGCGATGGCGTTGTGGCGCGTCGCGAGCAGCGCGCCGAGGATTCCCCCGAGCACATCGCCGGTTCCGGCCGTCGCCAGCCAGCTCGGGATGCCGGACACCGTGAAGCGGGCGCCGTCGGGGCCCGCGATGTACGTGACGGAGCCCTTGAGCAGCACCGTCGCGCCCAGCTGTTCGGCGGCACGCGCCGCCCACAGGGCCGGACGCGCCCCGATCTCGGCGGCCGTCGGCGGGCTGCCGTGGTCGGCGTGTGCCTTGCTGGCAGCGTGCCCGGCTCGGCGGGCGGTCTCGGCGAGCAGCTCGGCGAGCTCGCGGTAGTGCGGGGTGAGCACGACGGACCCGCGTGCCTCGTGCACGAGGTCGAGCGCTCCGGCATCCAGGATGGTGGGCACGCCCTGTGCCGTCGCCTGGGCGAGCTCCCCGCCCAGGATCAGCGTGCGGCGCGAGCTCGTCATGCCCGAACCGATGAGCCAGGCCTGCACGCGTCCGCCGACGCCGACGACCTCCGGCCGGCGGGCGAGCACGAGCTGGCGCACGGAGCTCGGCCCGGTATAGCGCACCATGCCGACGCCCGTGCGCATGGCAGCCTCGACGCCGAGAACGGCGGCACCGGGGTAGTCGTGCGAACCGGTGAAGACACCGAGGACGCCGCGCGAATACTTGTCGTCACCCGCCCGCGGAACGACGAGCCATTCCCGCGCCCGTGCGACGTCCCACTCCAGCCATTCCGCCGAGATGTCCATGCCTCAACGATAGGCCGCGGAGCGGCAAAATGCGCTACGCGGAGCGCTCGATGACTCCGATGATGTTGCGCTCGCTGTCGACGAACCAGGCCCCGCGCTCGGTGCCCATCGAGGCGACGCCATTCTCGGTCTTGAGGCCGGGCATGTCGTACTCCTCGAAGACGACTCCCCGATTGCGCAGCTCCGCCATCGTCGCATCGAGGTTGTCGGCCTCCAGCGTCAGCGCGGTGTTCTGCGCGGTGCCGGCGAAGCTCGTCTCGTAGAGCATGACGCGCGCGCCCGCGATGTTGTAGATCAGGGCGCCGTCCTCGCTCATCTCCGGTTCGAGGTCCAGCTTGTCTTTGTAGTAGCCACGCGCCCGCTCCAAGTCACTCGCGGGAAGCACGGCCATGACATTCGTGAAGCCCAACATGAGGATTGCTCTCTTCTCCCCCGATCGAGGCTACGCCGTCGGATGCCGGCGGGGCAAGCCGCCGGCATCCGTTCGTCGAGATCACCCTCAGATGCGCCGAGTGGCGTCCTGTACCTCGCCGACGAGCTCCTCGATGATGTCTTCCAGGAACAGCACGCCGATCGCCTGACCGTCCGCGTCGAAGGCGCGGGCCAGGTGGGCGCCGGTGCGCCGCATGGCGGTGAGCGCGTCCTCCAGATCGGTGCCCTCGAAGATGGAGGCGAGCTGCCGGATGCGCTTGGCCGGAACCGGCTCGTCCCAGACCGGAGTCGTGGCATCCGGGATCAGGTCCAGATCGATCACGTCCTTCAGGTGCAGGTAGCCGCTCGGCTCACCGCGCTCGTCGAGCATGACGTAGCGGGAGAAGCCGTGGCGGGCCACCGCCCGTTCCAGATCGGTCGGGGTCGCGCCGAACGGCAGGCTCACGAGCGCCGAGATCGGCACGGCGACATCGCGCACCTTCTTCGTCGTGAACTCGAACGCAGCGCTCAGGGCTCCTGTGCTGTCGCGCAGCACACCCTCCCGGGTGGACTGGCTCACGATCGTGGCCACCTCGTCGAGCGTGAAGGTGCTCGTCGTCTCATTCTTCGGGGTCACGCCGACGAGGCGCAGCACGCCGTTGGCCACCGCGTTCAGGGCGACGATCACGGGCTTGAAGATACGCGCGACGAGCACGAGCGGCGGGGCGAGCAGCAACACGGCCCGGTCGGGCACAGAGAAGGAGAGGTTCTTCGGAACCATCTCGCCGAACACCACGTGCAGGTACGAGACGAGCACGAGCGTGATCGCGAATGCGATGCCGCTGATCACGGCCTCCGACCACCCGGTGAGGCCGAGCGGGATGGCGAGCAGGTGGTGGATCGCCGGCTCCGACACGTTCAGGATCAGCAGCGAGCAGACGGTGATTCCCAGCTGGCTGGTCGCCAGCATGAGCGTCGCGTGCTCCATCGCCCAGAGCGCCGTCTTGGCGCTCGCCTTGCCCTGTTCGGCCAACGGCTCGATCTGGGAACGGCGCGCGGAGATCACCGCGAACTCCGCGGCGACAAAGAACGCATTCCCGAGCAGCAATACGACCAGCCATGCCAGTCCGGCCCAGTCGCTCATCGCTGTCCCTCCGTTCGGGTCGAGGCTTCGCCCGCGGCGAGATCCGTGACGGCCGTGACGGCCGTGACGTCCGCGGCGGCCGAGGCGGCGGCGGCCTTGCGGGCTGCGGATGCCGCGCGCCGCGCGGTCGGGCCGGTGGCCGTGCCCTGGGCAGCGGCATCCGCCGCAGCGTCGTCGATCGGTTCCGGATCCGGGGTGAAGCGGATCCTGTCGATGCGGCGCCCGTCCAGGCGCTCGACCCGCAGCTCACCGCCGTGGATCAGCACCGTGTCCCCGACGACGGGAAGCCGGCCGAGTTCGCTCATCACGAAGCCGGCGACGGTCTCGAACGGGCCGTCTTCCGGAACCTTGATGCCGGTGCGCTCGAGTAGCTCGTCTGGCCGCAACAGCCCGGGGAAGGTGAGTGAGTCGGCCTGGCGAACGACGCCGGCACGGGTGCGGTCGTGCTCATCCGCCACCTCGCCGACGAGTTCCTCCACGAGGTCCTCGAGGGTCGTGACGCCGGCCGTTCCGCCGTATTCATCGACGACGACCGCCATCTGGAAACCACGGCCACGGAGCTCGCCGAGGAGGGTGTCGAGCTTCATCGTCTCCGGCACGCGCAGCGCATCGGATTGCAGCGCGGAGACAGGAACCTCGCTCCGCTTGGAGCGGGGAACGGCCATGGCTTGCTTCACGTGCACGACGCCGACGACGTCATCGACGCTCTCGTCGACGACGGGGAAGCGCGAGAACCCGGTCTGGGCGGTGAGCTCGATCACGGCCTGGGCGCTGTCGGTGCGGGCGATGCTGGCGATGCGCGGTCGGGGCGTCATCACATCGGATGCCGTGTGCCCCGCGAACCGCAGGGTGCGGTTCAGCAGCGTCGCCGTGTCGGCCTCGAGCATGCCCGCGCTGGCGGAGCGGCGCACGAGCGACGAGAGCTCCTCTGCCGTTCTGGCCCCGCTCAGCTCCTCCTTCGGCTCGATGCCGAAGGAGCGCAGGATCGCGTTCGCACTGCCGTTCAGTAGGACGATCGCCGGCTTGAACACGAGGGTGAAACCGGTCTGGAACGGGATGACGAGCTTCGCGGTGGCCAGCGGCAGCGCCAGCGCGAAGTTCTTCGGGACGAGCTCGCCGAGGATCATCGAGAGCAGCGTGGCGAGCACGATCGCGATCGTCGTGGCGAGCACGGGGATGATCGCCGCCGGGATTCCCCAGTCCGTGAAGACCGGGGTGAGCAGGCTCGTGATGGCCGGTTCCATCGTGAAACCGGTCAGCAGCGTCGTCAGCGTGATGCCGAGTTGGGCGCTGGAGAGGTGCGTCGAGGTGATCTTCAGCGCGGCGATGGTCATGCCGAGCTTGCTCTCACCGCGCTCACGCCTGGCTTCGAGTTCGGCGCGATCGAGGTTCACCAGCGCGAACTCACTGGCGACGAAGAGGCCCGTTCCCACGGTGAGGAGGAGTCCGATGCCGAGCATGATCCACTCAGACATCGCGATCACCCCCGCGGGTCACGGGCATGGGTTTATGGGAGGGCGAATTGGCAGGAGGAGGGTCGTCCATTGTGGTGCCAGTATATGCGAGCCGGCTACCAGCTGACTGGCAGCGCCTTGCCCTCTTCGTAACCTGCGGCCGACTGGATACCGACGCGGGCCAGCTGCTGGAATTCCGTCACGGTGCGGGCGCCGGCGTAGGTGAACGAGCTCCGGACTCCCGAGGTGATCATGTCGAGCAGGTCCTCCAGCGACGGCCTCTGCGGGTCGAGGAAGATCTTCGAGGAGGAGATGCCCTCGGCGAAGAGGGTCTTCCGCGCCAGCTCGTAGGCGTCGAGACGCTCGAAGCGCTCCTTGACGGCCTTGGTCGAGGCCATCCCCCAGCTCTCCTTGTAGAGCCGGCCCGCCGCATCCGTCGCGAGTTGGCCCGGCGCCTCGATGGTGCCGGCGAACCACGATCCGATCATCACGGATGCCGCGCCGGCGGCCAGCGCGAGTGCGACGTCGCGCGGGTAGCGCACGCCGCCATCCGCCCAGACGTGCGCGCCGAGCTCCCGCGTGGCCTCCGCCGTCTCGAGCACCGCCGAGAACTGCGGCCGCCCGACGGCCGTCATCATGCGGGTCGTGCACATGGCGCCCGGGCCGACACCGACCTTGATGATGCTCGCACCGGCCCCGACCAGATCGGCGACGGCATCCGCCGTCACGACGTTGCCGGCGACGAGCGGGATGCCGAGGCCGAGGCCACTGACCGTGGCGAGGGCGCGCAGCATGCCGTCCTGGTGTCCGTGTGCCGTGTCGAGCACGAGCACGTCGACGCCGGCGGCGGCGAGTGCCTGCGCCTTGGCGGCGACATCGCCGTTGATGCCGATCGCGGCGGCCACGGCGAGACGGCCGGAGCCGTCGACGTTGGGCTGGTAGATCGTCGAGCGCAGCGCGCTGGTCCGGCTGAGCGTGCCGACCACGACGCCGTGGTGCAGCACAGGGGCGAAATCGAGCTCGGCGGCCGCCATGACGTCGAATGCGCGGCGGGCCGTGTCGACGTCGTCGGCGTCGAGGGCGGTCAGCTCTCCGTGCAGCAGATCGCCGAGCCGGGCGTCGCTCGGCGCCGTCGCGAGCCTGGCCGCCTGGATGCAGCCGCGGTAGGCGCCACCATCGTCCTGGACGAGGATGCCGTGCCCCGCCGCCGCCGGCACCTGCCGCAGCGCCTCGGAGACGGTGGCGTCCGGCGAGAAGAGGAAGGGCGTGTCGAAGCGCACCGACTGGGCCTTCACCCAGCGGATCGCCGCATCCAGCTGCTGCAGCGGCATGTCCTGCGGCAGAACGCCGAGGCCGCCGCGGCGGGCGAGTGAGGCGGCCAACCGTGGCCCTGTGACCGAGTTCATGTTCGCGGCCACGATCGGAATCGTCGCACCGGTGCCGTCATTCGGGGCCAACGAGACGTCGAGACGGCTCGTGATGGCGGAGCGACTGGGAACCAGGAACACATCGGAATAGGTGAGGTCGTGGCTCGGCGCTGTGCGGTAGAACTCCATGTTGCCAACGCTATCCCCGTTGCATGTGCGAGCGCACCTGTCGCGTTCGACCACCCGGGAGCATCCACGGAGCGACCGGGGCTGCGCCGCGCAGTCGCGGCGCACACCGTTGCGCACAAAAGGGGATTAGGCTTGAACCCTGCTGCGGGTATCCATAAGACGCCAGCGCATCCCAGTTCCAGAATCAACGAAGAGAGTGGGCGATCGGCTGTGTCGAGCCAGTTGACCGGGTCGGGTTCCGACGAAACAACGTCGGAAGAATTTGGGGCCAATGAATGGCTCGTCGACGAGATGTATGAACGATTCCTCGTCGATAAGAATTCGGTCGACCAGTCGTGGTGGTCGATTCTCGAGAACTACACGCCCAAGACGGCCCAGGATGCCGAGGCGCCCGCCGCACCCGCGGCCGAGCCGCGCCCCGTCACCGCACCGATCTCCGTGATCGGCAGCCAGCCGGCGGCCAAGACCACCTCCGTCGCCCCGAAGCCGGAACCCGTTCCGGCCGATGCGCCGATCACGACGCCGCAGCAGGTCGTCGCGACCGAGCAGCCGGCGGCAACCCCGGACGAGGTCACGCCGTTGCGCGGCATGGCGAAGACCCTCGCTGTGAACATGGACGCCAGCCTCAGCGTGCCGACCGCGACCAGCGTTCGCACCATCCCGGCGAAGCTGATGATCGACAACCGCATCGTCATCAACAACCACCTCAAGCGCGCACGCGGTGGCAAGATCTCCTTCACCCACCTCATCGGCTGGGCGCTGATCCAGGCCCTCAAGGTGTTCCCGAGCCAGAACGTGTACTACACAGAGGTCGACGGCAAGCCGTCGGTCGTCAAGCCGGCGCACATCGGCCTCGGCATCGCGATCGACATCCCCAAGCCCGACGGCTCGCGCGCCCTCCTGGTGCCCGCCATCAAGCGTGCAGACACCATGACGTTCAGCGAGTACCTTGCGGCCTACGAGGATCTGGTCAAGCGCGCCCGCGGCAACAAGCTCACAGCCGACGACTTCAACGGCGCATCGATCTCGCTGACGAACCCGGGCGGAATTGGCACCGTGCACTCCGTGCCGCGTCTGATGAAGGGTGCCGGCTGCATCATCGGTGCCGGTGCGCTCGAGTACCCCGCCGAGTTCCAGGGCTCAAGCGAGAAGACACTCGCCAACCTCGCCATCGGCAAGACCATCACGCTGACCAGCACCTACGACCACCGCGTCATCCAGGGCGCGGGCTCCGGCGAGTTCCTCAAGATCGTGCACGAGCTGCTCACCGGCCAGCGCACCTTCTACAGCGACATCTTCTCCGCACTGCGCATCCCGTACGCCCCGATCGAGTGGGCGCCCGACATCAGCGTCGACCTCGCCAGCGCCATCGACAAGACGGCCCGCGTGCAGGAGCTCATCAACGCCTTCCGCGTCCGCGGTCACCTGATGGCCGACATCGACCCGCTCGAGTACGTGCAGCGCTCCCACCCCGACCTCGACATCGCGACCCACGGGCTCACCTTCTGGGATCTCGACCGCGAGTTCGTCACCGGCGGCTTCGGCGAGAAGCGCTCTGCGCTGCTGCGCGACATCCTCGGAGTGCTCCGCGACTCCTACTGCCGCACGACCGGCATCGAGTACATGCACATCCAGGACCCGGTGCAGCGTCGCTGGGTGCAGTCCAAGGTTGAGCGCAAGTACGAGAAGCCGACGCACGACGAGCAGCTGCGCATCCTCGGCAAGCTCAACGAGGCCGAGGCATTCGAGACCTTCCTGCAGACCAAGTACGTCGGCCAGAAGCGCTTCAGCCTCGAGGGCGGCGAATCCACGATCGCCCTGCTCGACTCCATCCTCGCCGGCGCGGCAGAGGCCGGCCTCGACGAGGCAGCCATCGGCATGGCCCACCGCGGCCGCCTGAACGTGCTCACCAACATCGCAGGCAAGACCTACGGCCAGGTGTTCCAGGAGTTCGAGGGCACCGCGAGCAACAAGAACGTGCACGGCTCCGGCGACGTCAAGTACCACCTCGGCACTGAGGGCGTCTTCCGCAGCAGCACCGGCGCCCAGATCCCCGTCTACCTGGCCGCCAACCCCTCGCACCTCGAAGCCGTCGACGGCGTGCTCGAGGGCATCGTCCGCGCCAAGCAGGACCGCAAGCCGATCGGCACCTTCTCCACCCTGCCGATCCTCGTGCACGGTGACGCGGCCATGGCCGGCCAGGGTGTCGTGCTCGAGACCCTGCAGATGTCGCAGCTGCGTGCCTACCGCACCGGCGGAACCATCCACGTGGTCGTGAACAACCAGGTCGGCTTCACGACGCCTCCCGGCGAGGCGCGCACCTCCGTCTACTCGACCGATGTCGCCAAGACCATCCAGGCCCCGATCTTCCACGTGAACGGCGATGACCCCGAGGCCGTCGTGCGCGTGGCGGAGCTCGCGTTCGAGTACCGCCAGGAATTCAAGCGTGACGTCGTGATCGACCTCATCTGCTACCGCCGCCGCGGCCACAACGAGGGCGACGACCCCTCGATGACGCAGCCGCTGATGTACAACCTGATCGAGGCCAAGCGCTCGGTGCGCAAGCTCTACACCGAGGCCCTCGTCGGACGTGGTGACATCACCGAGGAGGAGTACGAGGCCTCGCACCGCGACTTCCAGGACCGCCTGGAGCGCGCGTTCATGGAGACACACGCCGCGCAGACCGGGTCGATGACCGTGGTCAACCCGATGAGCAACGGCGAGCCGGATGACGCCGTCGGTGTTCCGGAGGTCACCGGAGTCTCCGAGGCCGTCGTGCACCTGATCGGTGACGCGTTCAACAACAAGCCGGCCGGCTTCACGGTTCACAACAAGCTGCAGCAACTGCTGCAGAAGCGTCTCGATATGAGCCGCAACGGCAACATCGACTGGGGCTTCGGCGAGTTGCTCGCCCTCGGCTCCCTGCTGCTGGAGGGCACCCCCGTGCGCTTCGCCGGTCAGGACGCGCGCCGCGGCACCTTCGTCCAGCGGCACGCCGTTCTGCACGACCGCGTCAACGGCCAGGAATGGCTGCCGCTGGCCAACGTCAGCGACAACCAGGCCCGGTTCTGGATCTACGACACGCTCCTCAGCGAGTACGCCGCCCTCGCATTCGAGTACGGCTACTCGGTGGAGCGTGCCGACGCCCTCGTGCTCTGGGAGGCACAGTTCGGTGACTTCGCCAACGGCGCCCAGACCGTCATCGACGAGTTCATCTCCTCTGCCGAGCAGAAGTGGGGTCAGCGCTCCAGCGTCGTGATGCTGCTCCCGCACGGCTACGAGGGGCAGGGTCCCGACCACTCCTCCGCGCGCATCGAGCGCTTCCTGCAGCTGTGCGCAGAGAACAACATGACCGTGGCACGCCCGTCGACCCCCGCGTCGTACTTCCACCTGCTGCGCCGCCAGGCCTACCAGCGCCCGCGTCGTCCGCTCGTGGTCTTCACCCCGAAGGCCATGCTGCGTCTGCGCGGTGCGTCCAGCGAGGTCGCCGACTTCACCAGCGGCGTCTTCGAACCGGTGATCGACGATGCGCGCATCACCGACAAGGCCGCCGTCAAGCGCGTGCTGTTCATGGCCGGCAAGATCTACTACGACCTGCGCAGCGAGCTCGAGAAGAACCCCAACGATCAGATCGCCCTCGTGCGCATGGAGCAGTACTACCCGCTTCCGGCAGCCGAGCTGAAGTCGGTCGTCGAGCAGTACCCGGACGCCGAGCTGTACTGGGTGCAGGACGAGCCGGAGAACCAGGGTGCCTGGCCGTTCTTCTGCCTCGAGACGGCCAAGATCGGGCAGCGTCCGGTCGGGGTCGTGTCGCGCCCGGCATCCGCGTCGCCCGCCGCCGGTTCGGCCAAGCGCCACGCCGCAGAGCAGGCCGAGCTGCTGCGCGCCGCGCTCACGCTGGAGTAACAGAGCGAGAGATCGCACGAAGGCCCGCCCCGACCCTCCGGTCGCGGCGGGCCTTCTGTCCGTCTGGGAGGCACCGCGGTGGTTCGCACAGGCGCGCGTCCTAGGCTGGGCGTATGAGCGAGCAGAACAGTGCGAAGCGCGTCGGGGCGGCCTTCGGACGGGCCACGAGCACCGCCGCACACGGTGCACGGCGCGTCATCCGCCGCAACCAGACGGTCAACACCGTGTACAGAACCGGGGTCGGCGTCGTCGGCGGTGGCACGGTCGCACTCGGGATCGTTCTGATGCCGCTGCCGGGGCCTGGAGCCCTGATCGCGCTCGGTGGCCTGGGCATTCTCGCGACCGAGTTCGAGGGCGCCAAGAAGGTGAGCCGCACCGCGAACACCGCTGTGGGCAAGGGCGTGGCCGCCGCGAAGGCAGCGAAGGCTCGCCGGGATGCGGCCAGGGCCGCCGCGCCGCAACCCGCGGCCGAGTAGCCGCGGGTTCGCGCCAGGTTACCGCTCGGGCGTTGAGCGATCAGCGGCGTCGAAACGCGGCGTCTCCGGCATTCTGGAGAGCGCTGACGGCCACCAGATGACACGACCCATGTCGTATGCGAGCGCCGGAATCAGCAGCGAGCGCACCAGGAAGGTGTCCAGGAGCACGCCGAACGCCACGATGAAGGCGAGCTGGACCAGGAACAGGATGGGCAGAACGCCGAGGGCGGCGAACGTCGCCGCAAGCACGAGACCCGCCGAGGTGATCACACCGCCGGTGACGATCAGCCCGCGCAGGATTCCCTCGCGCGCACCGTGCACCGCCGTCTCCTCACGCACCCGCGTCATGAGGAAGATGTTGTAGTCGACGCCGAGCGCAACCAGGAAGACGAATCCGAACAGCGGCACGACAGGGTCGGCCCCCGGGAATCCGAACACCTGGTTGAACACGATCGCGGAGACACCGAGCGCGGCAGCGAAGGAGAGCACGACGCTGCCGATGAGCAGCAGCGGCGCGACGATCGCGCGCAACAGCAGCATCAGGATCAGCATGATCACGATCAACACCAGCGGGATGACGAGGTTGCGGTCATGGATCGCCGCGGTGTTCGTGTCGAGCGCGACCGCCGTGGTGCCGCCGACGAGAACCGGCTCTGCCGACGTTCCGACGCCGCTGAGCTCGGTGCGCAGTTCCTTCACGAGCGCCTCGGCCTCGAGCGAGTCGCCGGCGTAGACGAGCGTCGCCTGCAGCAGCACCCGTCCGTCGACGACGGTGGGGTCACTCGGCTCGCTGCCGGGGGCGCCGAGCGCCTGGATCCCATCGCTCGTGACCGGCAACGATCCGCTCGGCGAGTCGGCCGAGAGCACGGTGACCGAATCGACACCGTCGGTGGCGAGCAGCACGTCGGCCGTGTCCTGGAGCGCACCTTCCGGCGCGATCACGACGGCCGGTGTTCCCGAGCCGCCGGGGAAGTGCTCCGCGAGCAGGGCCTGACCGTCGCGGGACTGCGATTCCCCGAGCACGAACTCGCCGGAGGAGACGCCGTCTGCCTTGAGCTGCGTCATCCCGAGCGCCATGACCACCAGCAGGAGCGTCGAGCCGATCCAGATCACGCGCGGACGGCGACGGACAAGGCGGGCCAGGCGCGGCCAGATGCCGTTGGCGTCGATGCCCTGTTCGCTCGGTCCGGTCTGACCCAGCTGCGGGCGGCGCGGCCAGAACGCGGTGCGACCCGCCCAGAACATGAGCGCAGGGAGCAGGGTGAGTGAGGCGAGCAGCGCGAACACGATGCCGATCGCGGCGACGGGGCCGAGGATCTTGTTGGAGTTCAGGTCGCTGAAGAGCAGGATCAACAGGCCGGCGATGACCGTGCCGCCCGAGGCCAGGATCGGCTCCCACGAGCCGCGCAGGGCCGCCCAGGTCGCCGTCCACTTGCTCTCGTGCACGTGTAGCGCCTCACGGTAGCGCGCGATGTAGAGCAGCGAGTAGTCGGTTGCCGCGCCGATCACGAGGATGAAGAGGATGCCCTGGGTCTGGCCGTTGATCAGCAGGATGTCGGCCCTGGCCAGCTGCACGACGGTGAACACGGCGGCGCAGAGCGCGGTGAGGCTGGAACCGAGCATGATCAGCGGCAGCAAGGGCGAGCGGTACACGATAACGAGGATGAGGAACACGGCGGAGAGCGCGACGATCAGGAGCAGCCCGTCGATGCCGGCGAATGCCCCGGAGAGGTCGGCGGTGAATCCGGCGGGGCCGGCCACGTGTCCGGTGAGGCCGGCGGTCTCAGCGTCCGCGAGCTCAGCACGAAGCTCCGAGACGACGTCTCCGACCTCGGCCGCGGTGTCGATCTGCACGAACAGCTCGGCGGCCTCGCCGTCCTCGGACGGGATCGCCGGGGAGACGCCGTCGGTGAGCACGCCGTCGGTCGACTGGAACTGGCTTGCCAGCTCCGCGATCGCCTCGTTGTCTGCCTCGGTCAAGCCGCCGTCACGCTGCAGGATCACGATGGCCGGGATCGCCTCATCGCCTCGGAAGTCTGCCTGCAGCTCCTGAACCTTGGTGGCCTCGGAGCTGGCCGGGAGGAACTGCGCCTGATCGTTGGTCGACACATCGCTGATCGCCCCGAACGACGCGCCGCCCAGGCCGAACAGCGCGAACCAGACGAGGATCAGCGCGGCGGGGATCAGCACCCGCAGCCAGCGGGGAACCCGCGATGCTGGGCGCGGCTGGACGGGGGGTGCGTCGGAAACGGCGGTCTTCACTCCGCCTACGTTACCCTATTTATCTAGCTAAGCTAGCAATCGGGACCGCGACGGCTGTTACTCGGGACTGCACAGGCTCCGCGCGGTCGAACTAGGCGTGCTGCTGGCTGAGGCGCAGACGCGCGAGAACCTGGTCGCGCAGGTCTTCCGGCGCACTTTCCTTGCACGCCCGCTGCACGGCCTCGGTCAGAACCTGTCCGACGAGATGCTCCGTGGTGCACTCCGGGCAATTCGCGAGGTGTTCCCGGATGTCTGCGGCATCCGTGCTGCACAGCTCATTGTGCAGATATTCCTCGAGTTCAGCCTTGGCTTTCTCGCATCCGCAATCACTCATTTTTTGCTCCTTGGTGCTGTGACACCGGTGTCGGGTGTGGCGCGGCCGATGCCCTGTTCGAGGGCGTAGCCGGCCAGCATCTCGCGCAGCATCCGTCGGCCGCGGTGCAGGCGGCTCATCACGGTGCCGATGGGGGTCTTCATCATGTCGGCGATCTCCTGGTAGGAGAAGCCTTCGACGTCGGCGAAGTACACGGCCAGGCGGAAGTCCTCCGGCAGCGACTGCAGCGCGTCCTTCACGGTGCTGTCTGGCAGGTGGTCGATCGCTTCGGCCTCCGCCGAGCGGCTCGAACTCGCGGTGGTCGACTCTGCGCCACCCATCTGCCAGTCTTCGAGATCATCGATCGTGCCCTGATAGGGCTCGCGCTGCTTCTTGCGGTAGGTGTTGATGAACGTGTTCGTCAGGATGCGGTAGAGCCACGCCTTGAGGTTCGTGCCCTGCTCGAACTGCTTGAACGCGGCGAAGGCCTTGACGAAGGTCTCCTGCACGAGGTCTTGCGCGTCGGAGGGATTCTTCGTCATCCGCAGCGCAGCACCGTAGAGCTGGTCGATGAACGGGAGTGCTTGTTCTTCGAACAGCGTGCTGAGGTCAGGAGTTGCTGCGCCGAGCGCCTCGGCGTCTGTGGAGTCGGTGGTCATCACCGGCAATCTTAGAGCGTCTGCCACTGCGAACGCCCCGCTGGGGCGATCGAGCAATGCGGTCTGCGCCATCGTTCTCCTCGTCATCAGCCTGCGCCATGGAGCGGCACCGACTACTCTGATAACCAATGCTGATCTCGAGATATTCCAAGCCCGACTTCGATCCGTACGGCGAAAACAGCCCGGAGCCCGAAGAAACGCTGTGGCCGGCGCCGACGGCGTCTGCACCGACGAGCGCGGTTCTCTCGCTCCCCGGCTCCAAGTCGCTGACCAATCGCGAGCTCGTTCTCTCGGCCCTGGCAGACGGTAAGTCGCGGCTGCGTTCACCACTGCACTCGCGCGACAGCGACCTCATGGTCGAGGCGCTGCGCGAGCTCGGCACCGTCATCGAGTCGGTGTCCGGTGACGGCGAGTACGGCCCCGACCTGCTGATCACGCCCGCTGAGGAGCTCAGCGGCAGCACGACGATCGACTGTGGGCTCGCCGGGACCGTGATGCGCTTCCTGCCGCCGCTGGCCGGGCTCGCTCTCGGCCCGACCACCTTTGACGGCGATGAGGCGGCCCGCCGCCGCCCCATGGCCACGACGATCAGCTCGCTGCGCGCGCTCGGCGTCGACATCAACGACGATGGCCGCCCCGTGCTGCCCTTCACCGTGCACGGATCCGGCCGCATCGAGGGTGGTGAGATCACCATCGACGCCTCGCTCTCCAGCCAGTTCGTCTCCGGCCTGCTGCTGGCCGCCGCCCGCTTCGACAACGGCCTCACGCTCAGCCACTCCGGTGAGCGCCTGCCGAGCATGCCGCACATCGAGATGACGATCGAGACGCTGGCCGCCCGCGGGGTCACGGTGGACTCCCCCGCACCCGGCACCTGGGTCGTCGCACCCGGTCCGATCGCCGCGGCGGATGTCGCCATCGAACCCGATCTCTCCAACGCTGCTCCGTTCCTGGCCGCCGCCCTCGTCACCGGCGGCTCCGTGACGATCACGGGCTGGCCGAGCGAGACCACCCAGATCGGCGCACGACTGGCCGATCTGCTGCCGCTCTTCGGCGCCACCGTGGATCGGGACGGCGACCGCCTCACCGTGACCGGCGGCGACGGCATCCGCGGCGTCACCCTGGACCTGCCGGAGGGCGGCGAACTCGTGCCGAACCTCGTCGCGCTCGCGGCGCTGGCGTCGGAGCCGAGCACGATCACCGGGATCGGTCACATCCGCCACCACGAGACCGACCGCCTCGCCGCCCTCGTCACCGAGATCAACAAGCTGGGCGGCAATGTCACCGAACTCGAGGACGGCCTGCACATCGAACCGGCAGAGCTGCACGGGGGAACCTGGCTGAGCTACGAAGACCACCGCATGGCGACGACGGGCGCGATCATCGGCCTCGCCGTCCCCGGCGTCGAGATCGAGGACATCGGAACGACCGGCAAGACGCTGCCGCAGTTCACCGAGCTCTGGCATTCCATGCTGAGCGGTCACGGCGCCTGACATGACGACGCTGCGAGTGGGGTCGGCTGCATGAGCTGGTGGAGCGATGACGCCGACGACGACGAGCCGGAGTTCGATGAATCCGCCGTGCGGGTGCGGCCCAACCGCAAGGGCAACCGGCCGCGCACCAAGACCAGGCCAGAGCACAGCGACGCCCTGACCGGTCGCGTGCTCGGCGTCGACCGCGGCCGCTACACGGTGCTGCTCGACGAGAACACGCCCGACGAGCGGCAGGTCACGTCCGCGCGCGCCAGCGAGCTGCGCAAGAAGGCTGTCGTCACGGGCGACCGCGTCGACATCGTCGGCGACACCACCGGTGCAGAGGGCAGCCTCAGCCGCATCGTGCGCATCCAGCCCCGCGTCACACTGCTGCGCCGCAGTGCGGACGACACCGACGCCGTCGAGCGTGTGATCGTCGCCAACGCCGACCAGATGCTCATCGTCGTCGCCGCGGCCAACCCGGAGCCGCGCATCCGTCTCGTCGACCGCTACCTGGTCGCCGCCTACGACGCCGGCATCACGCCGATTCTCTGCATCACCAAGACCGACCTCGCCGATCCGGCCGAATTCCTGGCGAACTTCGCCGGACTCGAGTTCCAGGTCTTCACGAGTCGGAGCGACGAGATGCCGCTCGAGGCCATCAGCTCCGCCCTCGTCGGCCACGACACCGTGTTCGTCGGCCATTCCGGTGTCGGCAAGTCGACGCTCGTCAACGCGCTCGTTCCCGACGCCAAGCGCGCCGTCGGCGTCGTCAACACCGTCACGGGGCGCGGCAGGCACACCTCCTCCTCGACGGTGTCACTGCGCCTCGAGACGGAGGCGGGCCGCGGCTGGGTCATCGACACCCCCGGTGTGCGCTCCTTCGGCCTCGGCCACATCAACACCGACAACATCCTGAAGGCCTTCACCGACCTCGCGACGGTCGCGGAGGCCTGCCCGCGCGGCTGCAGCCACCTGCCCGACGCTCCGGACTGCGCGATCATGGAGGCCGTCGCGGCCGGAAGCCTCGGCGACACCGGCCCGGCCCGCCTCGACTCGTTGCAGCGCCTGCTGGCCACCTTCGCGCCGTCCAACCGCACGGTCAGCACCGAGCGCTGACCGTGCGCCGGCCGGCACCGGCTACGGTGGAAGCATGACCGAATCTGTGCGCCTCGAGCCCGGCCAGCCCGCCCCCGCCTTCACCCTCAACGACCAGAACGGTGCTCCGGTGTCGCTGTCCGACTACCGCGGCCAGAAGGTGGTGCTCTACTTCTACCCGGCGGCCATGACGCCGGCCTGCACGACCCAGAGCTGCGATTTCCGCGACAGCCTCGGCTCGCTCGCCGCGGCCGGGTACCAGGTGCTCGGCGTCTCCAAGGATTCCGTCGCGACGCTGGCCGAGTTCGCCGAGCGCGATGCGCTGACGTTCCCGCTGCTGAGCGATGAGGACCTCACGGTGCACAGGCTCTACGGCGCCTGGGGCGAGAAGAACAGCTACGGCCGCATCATCACGGGCACGCTACGCTCCACCTTCGTGATCGACGAGGACGGGCACGTCTCGCACACCTTCTACAACACGAAGGCGACGGGCCACGTGGCGATGCTGCGCAAGCGTCTGAAGATCAGCGCCTGAAGATCTGCGCCTGACGACCAGCGCCTGACGACCACCGTCTGACGACGAGCGCCGCCCCAGCGGGCGTCTCAGCCCTCGTCGTGGGCGAACTGGTTGCGGATGCCGGGCGCGAGCAGCAGCGCGATGACGATGAGCGACGGGGCCAGCAGGGCCCAGCCGAGTTCCGGCCGCGCGTAGATGCCCTGGAAGCAGCCGACGGCGATCGCGATCTGCATCAGCTGCCAGCTGATCGCGCCGCCCCGGATCCAGGAGCGCCTCTGCACGGCGCCGATTGCGACGGCGGTCACGAAGACGAACGCGACGATCGTGAGCACGAGGATCGCGACGGCGCTGACGAAGGAGGCCGGCTGCTCGGTGATGAGCTCGAAAACGAGCCACATCACGGCGACGAGCATGAGAGCCGCCTCGGCGAACAGCAGCGCGAACAGCAGCACCATCCCGCGTGACGGGCGACGTCGGAATGGGGGGTACATTCCCCGGTTTTCAGGGGTAGACAGCTCGTTACTCACAGGGGAATCCCATACAAAACTATTGATTTGACACGCCCACTATGGGAGCATATTTGAGGTCAAGTTGACGCTCACAGGGACGTGAGCTGATCATGTCAGATCCTACTTCCTGCAACCTGACCGTTCCTCGCATGTCAGCCAATCGGCTCTGCGAAATTCCCCCCGCAATAAAGGAGCACCCCCATGGATTGGCGCGATAAAGCTGCCTGCCTCACAGCCGACCCCGAGCTGTTCTTCCCTGTTGGGAACACCGGACCGGCCGTCGACCAGATCGAGAAGGCCAAGACGGTCTGCGGTCGATGCAATGTGACCGAGATCTGCCTGCAGTACGCGCTCGAGACCGGTCAGGATTCCGGCGTCTGGGGTGGCCTGAGCGAAGACGAGCGCCGCGCACTCAAGCGCCGCGCCGCACGCGCACGCCGCGCCTCCTAGAGCGCACGCAACACACGCAACAACGCAACACATCAACGCAGAAGCGCCGCACGAGAACTCGTGCGGCGCTTCTGCGTGACGCGTAGCGTCACGCAAGGCGGCAGCCCCCACCTAGGAAATCTCGGAAACCGTCACCGATGTCGGTGCGTTGCGGTACTCCCCGGCCGGCGGCCTAGTGCTGACGTTTGTCGAGCCAGCGCAACGGGATCTCGATCGTCACCTCTGTGCCACTGCCGAGAACGGTGTGCCAGTCGATGGTTCCGCCCAGCTCTCCCTGGATCAGCGTGCGCACGATCTGGGTGCCGAGGCCGGAACCGACCTTGCCCTCCGGGAGCCCGGAGCCGGTGTCGCGCACGCGCACGGTGAGCGTCTCGTCATCCCGCTCCGCGATGATCTCAACCTCTCCCTCGCGGCCCGCCAGGCCGTGCTCGACGGCGTTCGTCACGAGCTCGGTCAGCGCGAGAGCCAGTGGGGTCGCGTACTCACTCGGCAGCACGCCGAAGGTGCCGCTCGACTTGGGGTGGACGGTGGTGTTGTGCGCGGACGCGACCTCGGCGACGAGCAGCAGCACACGGTCGAAGACGGCGTCGAAGTCGACGTTCTGACTGAGCCCCTCCGAGAGGGTGTCGTGTACGACGGCGATCGCCGCGACCCGGCGCATGGCCTGCGCCAGCGCCTCCCTGGCCTCCTCTGAGCGACCACGACGGGCCTGGATGCGCAGCAGCGACGCCACCGTCTGCAGATTGTTCTTCACCCGGTGGTGGATCTCGCGGATCGTGGCGTCCTTGGTGATCAGCTCGCGTTCCTGGTGACGCAGCTCCGTCACGTCGCGGCAGAGCACGATCGCGCCGATGCGCTCCCCGCGGTTGCGGATCGGGATCGCCCGGAGGCCGACGGTCACGCCGCGCGCCTCGATGTCGGTGCGCCAGGGTGCCCGCCCGGTGACGACGAGGGGCAGCGACTCGTCGACGACGAGCTTGCCGGGGAGCAGCTTGGTTGTGACCTCGGCGAGCGACTCGCCCTCGAGCTCATCGACGAAGCCCATGCGGTTGAACGCCGAGAGCGCATTCGGGCTGGCGAAGGTCGTGATCCCGTCGACGTCGAGACGGATCAGGCCGTCGGACGCGCGGGGCGCTCCACGCCTCGGCCCGGTCGGTGCGCCGAGGTCGGGGAAGTCCCCCGTCGCGATCATCGCGAAGAGTTCGCTGGCGCAGTCGTTGAATGTCAGTTCCTGGCGGCTCGGGGTGCGGGCCTCGCTGAGGTTGGTGTGCCTGGTCATCACGGCGACGGGGTCCGGCGCGACGGCCGAGCCGGATGCCGAGAGGCGGCGCATCACGGGGATGGCCTTCACCCGCGTCGGGGTCTCCTCGTACCAATCCGGCGCGGTGTTGTCGACGATCTTCGCCGTCTCGAAGGCCTCTGTCACCTGCTTGCGCCATTCGGCCTTGATCTCCTGGCCGACGAAGTCGCGGTAGAACAACGTCGCGGCGCTGGACGGCCTGGCGTGGGCGACGGCGACGAAACTGCCGGTCTCCGTCGGTACCCACAGCACAATGTCGGCGAAGGCAAGGTCGGCTATGAGCTGACCGTCGGCCACCAACATGTGCAGCCAGTCAACATCAACCTGGCTGCTGCGGCCCTGGGCAAGTACGAGATCACTGAGCGTCGACACGGCATCCAGCGTACCTTCACTGTGCGCTCGACATCGCCGCGGCGCCGCCCCGCCGCGCACGCGGCCGCCACGACGGGCGGCTCCGCACAGCGGCCGCCGGAACGAAGCTCTCCTGCACGAGCGCTGCCAGCGCCGTGCGCACCGGGGAGCGCGGAGCGGCGTCACGCAGCGTCCGGCCGTCGAGGACGGCCGTGTCGACGGCGTTCAGGTCGTGCGGCACGAGCGTGGCGTCCTCGATCCCGCCGAAGCGGCGCAGCGTGTGGCGCAGCTGCGCCTGCGGGTCGAGCCCGATCGCGCTGGCCCGCACCCGGTTCAGCAGCACCGTGATCTGCGCGCTCGGCGCCGCCTCACCGAGCGCGGAGAAGCCGCGCAGGAAGCGCGACAGCCCCAGCGGATCGGCCAGACCGACCGCGACGACCCGATCGGCGGCCGCGAGCACGGCGAGAGTCGCGGCGTTCCGCCTCGGGGCGAACAGATCACTGGAGATCTCCTCGTCGTCCTCGAGGCAGAAGCCGACGTCGACGACGACATACTCGCGCCAGTCCCGGCACGCCTCGATGCTGGCACTCACCTTGTCGGCGCCGAGTTCCGGCCAGCGTGCGGCACGACCGATCCCGGTCAGCACAGAGAATGAGCCATTGGGTGAGTCGTAGCGCTGCGCGATCCGCTCCAGTTCGGCCGCGTTCAGGCTGCCGGTGCCGCCCAGTCTGCATGCCGCGGCGAATCCGGGTGCCTCGTCGAGCATGCCGAGCAGCGGCGCGATGCTGCCGCCGTAGCTGTCGGCATCCGCCAGCACGACGGAGTGGCCGCTGGCCGCGATCTCGGCCGCGATATTCACGGCGATGGTGGTGCGCCCCGGCGCCCCACCCGGCCCCCAGACGGCGATCACGGTTCCGCGCCCGCGCGCCGGCTGCTCGTCGGCCGTCCGCAGCGGCAACGGGATTCCCGCGCTCAGCATCCCCTCGATCTCCGGCCAGGCCGCGTCGGCCGCGACGACCTCGTGCAGGCCGAGCACGGCGGCGTGCCGGCGCTCC
Source organism: Leifsonia sp. Root4 (assembly GCF_001425085.1). GTDB lineage: Bacteria > Actinomycetota > Actinomycetes > Actinomycetales > Microbacteriaceae > Microterricola. The sequence goes on from NZ_LMDN01000001.1 coordinate 484,894, forward strand.
GTGGCATCGGCGGCCAGGGCGACCAGTCGGATGCCGCGCCGGTCGCAGGCCGCGAGCAGCTCCGGTCCCAGCGTCATCCGGGTCGCGGAGACGAGAACCGCGTCCGGCCGCTGCTCGTCGAGGGCCACGATGATCTCACGCGCTGAGCCGAGCCTGGCCGCGACGCTGTGGCCGTGCTCGATCATGTCGGCCAAGAGGCGGTCTTCAGCCCTGGCGTCGAGGCCGAGGACGAGGGTGACCACGGCTAGCCCGCGCCGAGCTCGGCGCCGAGGCTGGCCGGTACGAGCGAGAGCGCGTCCGCGTTCGCGACCGCCTGCAGCACGGCTGCGACAGAGGAGGTCGGCAGGCGCAGTTCGACCGATCGCCCTGCCGCGCCGAGGAGACCTCCGTCGTCGAGCACCCTGACCACCTCGGCCGAGGAGACGATGACACCCGGCGGCCCGTAGCGGCCGTGCTCGAGCTGTTGCGCCGCCCAGAGATCGACGGGTGCCCCTGGCGTCACGGACGCCGCGATATCGCCGGAGAGGGCGACGACGACCCCCGTCCAGCCGAGCTCTGCCGCGTCGCTGACCGCGGTGAGTGGGATCAATTCACCGGCGGAGACAGCCCTGTTGAGCACGAGCCCGTCGTCTGGCAGCTCTGCAACGTCCAGGTAGCGCTGCTCGGCGGTGCCGAGCCGAACAGCGGTGGGCTCCAGGTCGGCGGCGGTGATCGTGGTCCCCGCCGGCAGGGTGGTGCGGGCGACGTACATCTGGGCAGTGTCGTCGACGCTCGCGATGACGGCGGTGACACCGATGATCGACCCGAGCACCAGCACAACACCGACGAAGAAGCGCGGGTCGAACCACAACGGCCGCTTCGCAGCGCGTGCTCCGGCTGTCTCCTGCCCCATGAGTGGCGCCTTCCCTCGTGTTCCGTCGCCGTGGGTTCCCATGATCGCAAAGATCGTCGACGCCCGAAAAAGTTATCCACAGCCGCGATCCCCCGGCACCGCAGCCCGTGCGCGAGGCCATAATCGAACTATGTCCGCTGCCGCCCCCGAAGATGCACTCGGTCGCTTCTTGACCCTCGGCGACACCGCCGAGATTCTCTCGGTGAGTGTCGACGATGTGCTGGCCCTCGTGCGCTCCGGCGAGCTGCCGGCGATCAGGGTCGGGCGCACGGCCGACACGAGTGGCGGCGCGAGCATGTGGCGCGTCGAACGGATCGTGCTCGAGGCCTACATCGAGGCGAAGTACGAGGAGACTCGTCGCATGGGGCTCTGGAATCAGGCGGAGTTCGCCAACATTCCCGAACTCTCCGGCGGCACGATCGTGCGGAGCGGCCAGCCGTCCCCGCCGAAGCGCCCCAGGGACTGACCGCGCGTCAGACCGTGAGGCGGAGCATCATGAGCTGATCGAACGGCACGATCCGGTAGCCCGTCACGAGCGCGCTCCGCCGCGGAACACCGACGTCGTGCATGGCGAGATCACAGTGGTCGCGCCCGACCCTGTCGATGGTGCCGTGCAACACACGCGCGGCGCCGGACAGGTTCCCACCGCAGTCAAGCTCGACCGCGGCCCGTCGCCGGCAGAGATCGCGCAGCACGAAGGCGAGTCCGATCCGTTCGGCCAGGCGAGCCGATGCGCCCGGCTGCTCGCGCAGGCTCCGTTCGACGCCGCCACGGTCAAGCAGCACGCCGCTGATCGCCGCGAAGGGAATGACGCACTGCGGTCGGCGCACGCCTGCTGCGACGAGTTCGCCGGCGAACCAGTCCTTGCCGAAGGTGAGCGCTCGCACGCTCACGAGCGCGCCGCTGCGCAGCTCGATCCGCAGAACGCCGGCAGAGTCGCCGGAGCCGAATCCCGGAGCGCCCTCTGGCCCGGCGGCGAGAGCGCTCAGCCGTGCGCGCAGCGAGAGCCGGCCGAGCCGCAGTCGTTCCTCCTCGGCTGCGAGCTGGGCCTCCTCCGCGCCGAGCTCGTGCTCGAGCTGACTCTCGAGGTCGTCGAACAGGCTCTCCCAGCGCATGTCCACACGTTAGTGCCTCCGGCCGGGGCGCAGGAAAGTTATCCACAGAGCGATCTGGCTCTAGACAGACGAGGACGCGGGGTGCTTTCATGTGCGACAGGCAGTACCCCCTGAACGGGGCACAAATTTCATCCTGGTGTGGCGACGTGCCCTCGCGCCCCCGAAGCGGAGATGTCATGTCAGAACCCGAGCATGCAGGCACGGCGGCGGTACCCGATGCGCGCGCGAGTGCGCTGGTCGCCGTCGACCCGGACGACGACGTCTTCACCAGGCAACGGAGCGCTCGAGGGGAGTTGCCCGACCCTGAGCCACTGCTGATCAACCTCACGCGCTGCGTGCTGGAGATCCTGGGCGGCATCCGCGACCTCGAGCAGATCGGCCGCTGGGTCACCGACGAGGTCTACACGGCGCTGAAGACGCGCGCCGGCATCGCCGCGCGGGCACGGGCCGTCAAACGGATGCCCGCCGCCCGGCCGGTGGTCACGATCGCGCGGGTGGTCATGACAGAGCCGTGTGACGGCATCGTCGAGGCCGTCGTGATCGTGCACGGCAGGGCGAGGAGCCGCGCGGTGGCCATCCGATTGGAGGGGCTCGACCACCGCTGGCGAGCCAGCGCGCTCAGCATCCTGTGACGGCGGCCGCGACAGGCCGACTCAGAGTGCGGGAGTTCTCGCGGCTGCCAGAACCTTCGGGCGGAGTGCGACGAAGTAGAGGACGAGGCCGACCAGCAGCAGGATGTGCCCCATGCCGGCGATTCCTGCGATGGCGGCGGTGCTCTGCTCCCCCAGAACGGTGAGCGATCCGTGGGCGACCATTGCGCCCGTGGTCAGCAGCAGCCCGGCGCAGTACACCCAGAAGAACCAGCCGAAGAGCGGGCTCTGCGCGACCGCGAAAAGCTTCTCGAGCGCCAGGAGGATGAGGAACACCGTCATGCCGAGTGCGAGCAGGTGCGTGTGCACGAGCGCGAGCTGGGTGTCTCCGACGAAGTCGTTGGCCTTGGTGAATTCGCGATAGAACAGCCCGGAGGCGACTCCGAGCAGCATCGACGCGAACGCGGCGTAGAACAACCTCTTCATGATGACAACTTTCTCCTGGGCTCGATCGACACCAAGGTTTCCATCGTGCCCCGGCCGCCTCCCACCGCGCATCAACCCAAAGATTGGTGCTGCCGACAGAAAGAGGATGCCCCCGCTCAGTGCGGGGGCATCCTCATGGACTGCTGTGGGTTACTTCTTGCCCTGCGCGCGACGCTCCGCGCGGTTGACGGGAGCGGCACCGCCGGTGTTCTGTCCGAACGCTCCACGGCCGGCCTGAGGCTCCGCACCCTCGGCGGCGTCCTCCGGCTCGACCTGGCTGGCCGCAACCTGGCGGCGGGCGCGGTCCGTCGCGGCCTGCTGGATCTGACCGCGCTGGTTGCGCACCTCGACGTCGCCGGAGTCGCTCGGCGCGATGTAGCTCAGCTTGTCGGTCGGCGCCTCGGAGCGGGCGAGCCCCTTCGCGGCGACGCGCGGTGCGCCGATCTCGCCGGGTGCCTGCGTCACCTCGACCTCGAGGTTGAAGAGGAAGCCGACGGTCTCCTCGCGGATCTGCCCCATCATCTGCTGGAACATGGTGTAGCCCTCGCGCTGGTACTCGACCAGCGGGTCGCGCTGCGCCATGGCGCGCAGGCCGATGCCGTCCTTGAGGTAGTCCATCTCGTACAGGTGCTCGCGCCAGCGGCGGTCGATCACCGAGAGCACGACGCGACGCTCGAGCTCGCGCATCGCGGGAGCGCCGAGGGACTCCTCACGCTTCTGGTAGGCGAGCTTGGCGTCGGAGAGGATCTCGCGGCGCATGAAGTCCGGGTTGATCTTGCCCTTGTTGCCGGCCTCGGCAACGACCTCGTCGATGGTGATGCCGACGGGGTAGAGCGTCTTCAGCTCGGTCCACAGCGCATCGAAGTCCCAGTCGTCACCCGCTCCCTCGCTGGTGTGCTGCGCGAGCACGTCGTCGATCACGCTCTCCAGGAACGCCTGAGTGCGCTCGTGCAGGTCGTCGCCCTCGAGGATGTGGCGGCGGTCGCTGTAGATCGCCTCACGCTGACGGTTGAGCACGTCATCGTACTTGAGCACGTTCTTACGGATCTCGGCGTTGCGGGCCTCGACCTGCGACTGGGCGCTGCGGATGGCGCGGCTGACGACCTTGGACTCGATCGCCATGTCGTCCGGGACACCGGTGCGCCCCATCAGCGCCTCGGCGGCACCGGCGTTGAACAGGCGCATCAGGTCATCGGTCAGCGAGAGGTAGAAACGGCTCTCGCCCGGGTCGCCCTGACGGCCGGAACGACCGCGCAGCTGGTTGTCGATGCGGCGCGACTCGTGCCGTTCGGTGCCGAGCACGTAGAGGCCACCGGCCTCGACGACCTTGGCGGCCTCCTCGTTGACCGTGGCCTTGACCTTCTCGAAGACGTCATCCCATGCGGTCTCGTACTCCTCCGGAGTGTCGACCGGGCTGAGGCCCTTGGCGTTCAGCTCGGCGACGGCGAGGAACTCGGCGTTGCCGCCGAGCATGACGTCGGTGCCGCGGCCGGCCATGTTGGTGGCGACGGTGACCGAGCCGAGACGGCCGGCCTGCGCGACGATGGCGGCCTCACGGGCGTGGTTCTTCGCGTTCAGGACCTCGTGGCGGATGCCCTTCTTCGCCAACAGCCGGGAGAGGTACTCGCTCTTCTCGACGGAGGTGGTTCCGACGAGCACAGGCTGACCGGCCTTGTTGCGCTCGACGATGTCCTCGACGACCTGGCCGAACTTGGCCTCCTCGTTCTTGTAGACGAGGTCGGGCTGGTCGATGCGCTTCATCGGCTTGTTGGTCGGGATCGTCACCACGCCGAGCTTGTAGGTCGACATGAACTCGGCCGCCTCGGTCTCGGCGGTTCCGGTCATGCCGGAGAGCTTGGAGTACAGGCGGAAGTAGTTCTGCAGGGTGACGGTCGCCAGGGTCTGGTTCTCGGCCTTGACCGCGACACCCTCCTTGGCCTCGATCGCCTGGTGGATGCCCTCGTTGTAGCGGCGTCCCATCAGGATGCGGCCGGTGTGCTCGTCGACGATGAGCACCTCGCCGTTCATCACGACGTAGTCCTTGTCGCGCTTGAACAGGGCGTTGGCCTTGATGGCGTTGTTCAGGAAGGAGATCAACGGGGTGTTCGCCGACTCGTAGAGGTTGTCGATGCCGAGGTAGTCCTCGACCTTCTCGATACCGGGCTCCAACACACCGACGGTGCGCTTCTTCTCATCGACCTCGAAGTCGGTGCCGGGGGTGAGGCGCTTGGCCAGCTGCGCGAACTCGGTGAACCAACGGTTGGCCTCACCGGATGCCGGGCCCGAGATGATCAGCGGGGTGCGCGCCTCGTCGATGAGGATCGAGTCGACCTCGTCGACGATGGCGAAGTAGTGACCGCGCTGCACCATGTCGCTCGTCTGCCAGGCCATGTTGTCGCGCAGGTAGTCGAAACCGAACTCGTTGTTCGTGCCGTAGGTGATGTCGGAGGCGTACTGCTCGCGGCGCACCTCGGGGGTCTGACCGGAGACGATGCAGCCGGTCGTCATGCCGAGCGCACGGAACACGCGGCCCATGAGCTCTGACTGGTAGCTGGCGAGGAAGTCGTTGACCGTGATGATGTGCACGCCGCGGCTGGTGATGGCGTTCAGGTAGGCGGCCGTCGTGGCCACGAGGGTCTTGCCCTCACCGGTCTTCATCTCGGAGATGTTGCCGAGGTGGAGAGCGGCTCCACCCATCAGCTGCACGTCGAAGTGGCGCAGGCCCAGGGTGCGGCGGCTGGCCTCACGCACGGCGGCGAAGGCCTCGGGCAGCAGATCGTCGAGCGATTCGCCGTTCGAGTAGCGCTCGCGCAGCTCGACGGTCTCGTGCTTGAGCTCCTCGTCGCTGAGGTGCGTGAAGTCGTCTTCAAGCGCGTTGATCGCCTTGGCGTAGTTTTCGAGGCGCTTGAGTGTGCGCCCCTCGCCAACGCGCAGGACTTTTTCGAGAATTGAGGCCACGGATTGTCTCCAGTTGTCTGAGGGCTCGGGGTCGTGCCGCCGTGGCATGTGCAACGGGGCGCGTCAGCGCGCGGCCGACTCCACTCGGCCACGATAGCAAGCGTATCGGGATGCGCACTGTGAATACCGACACCGGGTTCGCTGAGAGCGGAGCGTCTGCGTCCCCGCCCGGCCCGAGACGGCACCGGGCCCCACATCAGCGACTGATGTGGGGCCCGGGCACTCCGGCCGGCGTTACGCCGAGATCGCCTCGCGCTCTGAGTCGCCGAGGCCGATCACGCCGTAGTCCCAGCCCTTGCGGCGGTACACGACGCTCGGACGGTCGGTCTCGATGTCGTGGAAGAGGTAGAAGTCGTGCCCGACCAGTTCCATGTTGTACAGGGCGTCGTCGATCGTCATCGGGATCGATGCGAAGAGCTTGCGGCGGATCACGACGGGGGTGTACACGTCGTCGAGTTCTTCGCTGTTCTCCTCGCTCACGACGGGGATGGATCCGGTGCGCACCTGCTCCAAGACCTCGGCATCGGCCGGCGTCATGTGCACGGCTTCGAAGCCTCCCGTGCTCGCCTCACGCAGGGAGGTCGGGCGATGGTTTCCGCGGTGCACCTTGCGTCGGTCCTTGGCTCTGCGCACCCGTTCGAGCAGGCGGCCGAGCGCGACATCGAACGCGGCGTACTTGTCTGAGCCCTCGGCTTCGGCTCGTACCAGAGGCCCTTTGCCGATCAACGTGAGCTCAACGCGGTCGCTCCGCACGGTGCCGGTGACCTGGCTGTGGCGGCTGACCTTGATCTCCAGCGCCTGTGCCTTGTCGGCGAGAGCCGCTACTTTCTCGGCCTTGTCCGTGGCGTATTCACGGAAGCGATCAGTGATTCCCAGGTTGCGTCCGACGATGTTTGTTTCCATGACGACCTCCCAGATAGGCGTGCCGCCCGGCATCTACAGGGCGGACCTTTCTCGCCTTTGAGCCAACCGTAGCCGTTGTCCGATGGAAAGTCATCGGCTATTCATCCGAACTTCCTGTGACCATGCGTGGGCGTCCGCGCGCAGTCTGGTATCGGCCACAACGGCGCATCCGCAGACCTCCGCTCCCGCGCTCCTGAGCGCCCGTGCGGCCTCCGCGATCGTCGACCCGGTGGTCAGGATGTCGTCGACGACGAGCACCCGCAGCCCGGCCACGGAGCCGGCGCCGCCCCGCACGCGCAGGGTGCCGGCCATGTTGAGCGCCCGCGCCTCGCGGCCGAGGCCGGCCTGGTCGAGATGGGCCGAACCGTGGCTGAGAAGCGCCGTGCTGCGCAGCCCGGCTGCGGCGAGGAGGGTGTTGACGGGGTGGAAGCCGCGGTGCATCGCGGCAGCGGGGTCGGAGGGAATCGTGACGATGCGGATCCCGGCGGCACCGGCATCCGCGGCGAGCGCCGCCCTGAGTGCGGCGCTGATCGCCCCACGGAGCGGAACGCTCAGCGCGCCGGCTGCCTCGGTGCGGCCCGCGTCCTTGAATGCGAGCAGTGCCCGCCTGGCCGCTCCGGCGTAGTCGAGGCCGCACCAGACCGTCTCGCCCAGCCGCACGGTGCTGTGCGGGGTCTCCGCCGCGAACGCGGCTGCGCACTCACGGCAGAGCCCGCGGTCATGACGGCCGCAGCCGACGCAGTCGCTCGGCGCCCACACGGCGAGCGCGTCGGAGAGCGCGTCGGGGATCGAGTGGGAGAGCGCACCGGGGAGCGCGGCCCGCACGGCCGAGCCGGAGACGTCCATGGCTCCAGCCTGCGCCGCAATCGGCAGCCGCCGGCATCCGAGGCCGCCGCCTGTGTAGAACGGACGCCCTCCCCCGCCCTGTGGAGGACAGACACAACAGCACCGCCGGTGTCAGAGGCCGATCGAGATGCCGAGCACGCTCACGCCGTCGATGCGCGGCTGCCACGACAGGCCTCGGCGCTGCATGAGCTCTCCCGCCCCGCTCAGCAGCCGCAGCTCGCGGCTCGTGTTGCCCCCGCTCAGGGTGAGTGCGTCGGGTGCCCCCTCGATCTCGCTGCTCGGGCCGCCGAGCTGCTGCGTCGTGATGATCGTCTCCTCCGCCGGTCCCTCGGTCAGGGTCGCGACGGTGAGCTCGTTGACCCATGCCGTCGCCAAGGGGGCGGCGGCAGGAACGGCGAGCTCCAACGGGACGCCGAGCCGCTCTGGCACATTGCGCCCCTCTCCCTCCTGCCTGAGGATCCCGGTCGCGACCAGCCGCGTCGCTCCTCCCGCCTCGTAGAGGGCGATGAGCCTCGTGCCGTCTCGCGAGAGCGCGAGGGAGGTGATGCTCGTCGCGTCCGGCCAGCTCGTGGCAACAGGCGTGCTCGTGCCGTCGGGGGCGAAGGCGAGGAGCGCCCCCGGGGCGTTCCGCGGAACCGACCAGACGTAGCCGAAGACGTCGACGACGGGCGCGACCAGCCCCGGCCGATCATCGAGCAGCCGCGGCTCGCTGCCGGTGCGCACGACGCTGACTCCGAGCTCGCTGCGGACGGCGGCGGTGTTGCCGGAGCCTTGCGGGATCCCGACGCTGACCGCGCTCGGCTTCAGCGCCACGATCTGCTCCGAGAGGTCGATCGGGGTGATCGTGTCCCCGCTCGCCGCCAGATGCCCGAACTCGCCGTCGCGCAGGATCAGCGCACGCGGGTCGACGTGCGGGTCTTGGATGACGGGGGCGAGGGTGTCGGAGATCTGCTGCTCGATCTGATCGACCGTGATCGTGACGCCGGTGATCGAGGAGACGCCCTGCAGGCTCTCCCGCAGCTGCAGCTGCATGCGCTGGAGCGAGATCGCCTCCGTCTGCAGCACACTCGGGCTGAGGTCGACGATGGCGCTGCGGGTGACGACGCGCACCGATGCCGTCGTCAGGGCCGTCCCCTCCGGGAAGGCGGAACGGACGGCGCCGTCCAGCCACTCGCTCGGCCCGCTCAGCAGAGCATTGACGATCACGGTCGGCGTCGAGGTGCGCCGGGGGAACCAGCGCAGATCGGGAACGAGGTAGCTGAAGGTCGGGTCGAAGAAGTAGAGCGGGTAGCTCCCGAAGACGAGCGAGAAGGTCGGCTGGTCGACGAGGATCCCCTGCGGGGCCCTGCTGATGCGCCACTCCCCGTCGATCTGGGCGAACTCATAGCCGAGCACCTGGGTCGTCGGAGAATCCCGCTGCATGTACTCACCGCTGACGCCGACATCCGCCAGCGCCGACACCGTCAAGGTCATGGCGTCCGCGTTCAGGGTCTGCGGGCTGCGCTGGATTCCGCTGTCGATGAGCGCGCTGGCATCGGGATCCCACTCGGTGCTGAACTCGGGGGTGAGGAACTCCTTGGCGACCGCGTAGCGATCCTGCGGACTGGCGGCCGCTTCGACGAAGCCGAGCAGGATCTCCTCCTGCGTCGCGCCCGGTTGCGGGCTGCGGGCGAGGAAGTCGAATTCAGGGCTGGCCTCGCTCTCCACCGCCTGCCCGGCATGCACGGGCCCGGAGCTCGGGATGCCGGCACAGCCGCTGAGAATCAGGGCGCCGAGGGTCGCCATGGCCAGAATGCGCGCGGCACGGATGCGCGCGGTCAGGCCGGTGCGTTGGCGTCTAGACATCTGCGGCCTCCTGGGTGTCATCAACCGGCCGGGCCTGAGGCTCGGCCGGGCGGGCGGCGCCGGCATCCTCCGGCGGCAGCGGCAGCGGGGATTCACCCATCGGCCGCCCGTGCACGCGCGGCAACGTCAGCCGGAACGCCGAGCCGGCCCTGGGCGTCGACCAGACATCGATCGTGCCACCGTGCAGCAGGGCGTCCTCGAGTGAGATCGGGAGCCCGAGGCCGGTGCCACCGATCGTGCGCTTGCGCGACGGGTCCGCGCGCCAGAAGCGGTCGAAGACGAGCGCGGCCTCGTGCTCCTTCATTCCGACGCCGTAGTCGCGCACGGTCAGGGCGACCGCGGTGGACGTGCTGTCGACGGAGACGATGATCGGCTTGCCCTCGCTGTGCTCGATCGCGTTGCCGAGCAGATTGCTCACGATGCGGCGGATGCGGCGCGGGTCGAGCTCGGCGGGCAGGTGCCCGCCGGGGGCGACGAGGCGCACCTCTGTTCCGTTCTGCTCGGCCAGGCCGCTCATCGTCTCGATCGTCTCCTCCGCGATGTGCACGAGGCTCGTCGCCTCGAGGTCGAGACCGACGGAGCCGGCGTCGTAGCGGCTGATCTCGAGCAGATCGGCGAGCAGCAGCTCGAATCGTTCGACCTGGGTGTGCAGCAGCTCGGCCGTGCGCTCCGTCGCGGGCGGGAAGGTGCCGCGCTGGTCGTAGAGCACGTCGCCGGCCAACCGGATCGTGGTGAGTGGGGTGCGCAACTCGTGCGAGACGTCCGAGACGAAGCGCTGCTGCACCTCGCTGAGATCGGCGAGCTTGCGGATCTGGGCCTGCAGGCTGTCCGCCATGCCGTTGAAGGAGCGCGCGAGCGTCGCGATGACGTCTTCACCCTTCTCCGGGATGCGCACCTCGAGCTCGCCGTCCGCGAGGCGTTCACTCGTCTCTGCCGCCACCCGGATCGGGTTGACGACGAGGCGCACGACGACCCAGGTGACGGCGCCGATGAGCAGCAGCAACGCGATCGCAGCGATCCCGGCCGTCTGCTGCACGAACCCGAGGGTCTGCTCGGCGTCGGCCAGGCTGTATGCGATGTAGATCTCGTAGCGCCCCGCCGTCGGCAACACGAGCTGGGATCCGACGACGATGCCGGGAACCGTCCCGCCCTCCGGCGTCTGCAGGCTGACCGACTGCCAGAACTGCTCGTCCGGATTCTCCCTGACGTTCTCCCGCAGCTCCGGCGTGATCACACCGGAGCGCAGCGATGACGGCACGAAGTCCAACGGTGCGACGGCGCTCGGCTCCTGGCCGGGCACCCGGAAGCCGGCGACCTGACGGCTGGCCGCACCGGTGCTCATCGCGTTACGCGCGCTGTTCATCACGCCGAGCACGGCGGCGCGGTCGGTGGCGTCCGAGGCGTCGACGAGCTGCTGGGCCGATGCGACCGCACGCGCCGAATCGCCGAGGACCTGTTCGAGCCTGGCCTGGAACAGATTGTTGCTCACGCTCGTGGACAGGTAGATGCCGGTGAGCAGGATCGCAACGCTCGAGAGCCCGAGCGAGATGAGAACGGTGCGGAACTGCAGCGACTGGCGCCACAGCCGCCCGAGCTGTTGCGGCCAGCTGCGCCACGAACGCCACTCGAAACGGCGAGCGCCGGCGCGGACGGCCATGGCTCAGCTGACGGCGCCGGCCCGGTAGCCGACTCCGCGCACTGTCATCACGATGCGGGGATTGTCCGGGTCGTGCTCCACCTTCGCCCGCAGCCGCTGCACGTGCACGTTCACGAGGCGCGTGTCGGCCTTGTAGTGGTAGCCCCAGACCTGCTCGAGCAGCATCTCGCGCGTGAACACCTGCTGCGGCTTGGACGCCAGCGCCAGCAACAGGTCGAATTCGAGCGGTGTCAGGTTGATGCGCTGATCGCCCCGCCTGACCTCGTGGCCGGCGGCATCGACGACGAGGTCGCCGACGTGCAGCGACTCGGATGCCGCGGTGCTCGGTCGCAGCCTGGTGCGGATCCGGGCGACGAGCTCCTTCGGGTTGAACGGCTTGACGATGTAGTCATCCGCCCCCGATTCGAGCCCCTTGACGACATCCGTCGTGTCGGACTTCGCGGTGAGCATGATGACGGGCGTGCCGGACTCTGCCCGGATCTGCGTGCACACCTCGATGCCGTCGCGGCCGGGCAGCATGAGGTCGAGCAGCACCAGATCCGGCTTGTACTGCCGGAAGGCGTCGAGCGCGAGCGCGCCATCCGCGCAGAAGCTCGGCTCGAAGCCCTCGCTACGCAACACAATGCCGATCATCTCCGCGAGTGCGGTGTCGTCATCGACGACCAAAATCCGTGCGCTCATGATTCCGTTCCCGCTGGGGCCGCGCGCATCAGAGCACGCGGCGGCATACTTTGGGACAACAGTAGTCGAGTCGTGCGCTCTTCGGCGCGATTCGCCGCGTGGCCACGGGCCAAGGCGGGAGCCCGATGTGGCAGCATGGGTGAATGACCGACGAGCAGAGCTGGCAGTCGCCATCGGGGGCGCGACCGGCCGAGCCAGCGCCGGCGCCGGCACCCGCTCAGCCCCCGCATGGCCAGGCCCCCCAGGGCCAGGCACCATACGGCCAAGCCCCGTATGGCCAGGCGCCCTATGGGCAGGCCCCGTACGGGCAGGCGCCCTATGGCCAAGCGCCGTACGGACAGGCCCCATACGGGCAGGCACCGTCTGGGCAGATTCCGTTCGGCCAGCAGCCGGCATGGACGCCCCCGCCCAAGCCCGGGCTCATCCCCCTGCGCCCGCTCAGCTTCGGAACCCTGCTCGGCGCACCCTTCCAGGTGCTGCGCAGGAACCCCAAGGCCACATTCGGCAGCGCGCTGATCGTGCAGTCGCTCTCCGTGCTCATCTCGCTGCTCGTGCTCGGCCCTGCAACCTTCATCGCGCTCGACCGTATTGAGAGTGCGAGCGCGGCCGAACGCGAGGCGGTGACGGCCGGCAGCATCGCCGCCATCATCCTGGCCGCGCTCATTCCGGTGGTGTTCACCGTTCTGGCGTCCGCACTGCTGCAGGGCGTGATCGTGCTGGAGGTCGCCAGGTCGACCCTGGGCGAGAAGCTCCGCCTGTTCACGCTGTGGAAGGCGGCCCTCCGCCGCCTGTGGCCGCTGCTCGGCTGGATGGGCCTGCTGATCCTCGGATACGCGGTCGGCATCGCCGCCGCGGTCGGCATCGTGGCCGTGCTCGCCGTGCAGGGGCAGGCATGGCTCGGCGCGACGATCGGCGTCGGCATCCTGCTCGGGCTCGGTCTCATCGTGCTCTTCGTCTGGCTGACCGTGAAAACCTCGCTCGTTCCCTGCCTGATCGTGTTGGAGAAGCAGGGGGTCGCCGCCGCGATCGCTCGGTCGTGGTCGCTCACCGGCGGCTACTTCTGGAAGACCTTCGGCGTGCAGTTCCTCGTCGCCTTCATCGTGAACGCGGTGAGCCAGATCGTGACGCTGCCGGTGTCGTTGATCTACGGCTTCGCGGCGACGTTCATCGATCCGAACAACGTGCTCGGCACCGTCGGGCCCGCGATCGCCTCCTATCTGTTGCTCATGCTCGTCACGCTCATCATCGGCTCCATCGCCATCGTCGCCCAGTCGGCGACGGTCGCACTCATCTACATCGATCTGCGCATGCGCAAGGAGGGTCTCGACCTCGAGCTGATGCGCTTCGTCGAGGCCCGCGAGCTGGGCGACTCCGACGCTCAGGACCCCTACCTGCTGCCCCGCGGCACCGCCGCCGCATGACGGGCGGCCTCTGGGCCGTCGTCGCGGCGATCCCCCTCGACCCGGATGCCGAAGAAGCACGGCGGCTGTTGCGCGAGGAGCTGGCCAAGCCGCCGTACCGGGCCGCCGAACCGAGCTGGTTCGATCTGGCCTCGAAGGCCTTCTTCGACTGGCTGGCCTCGCTGTTCTCCGGTGCGGACGGCGCGGGGGGCGGCTGGCTGCCCCTCGTCGCGACCGTCATCGTCGTCGGCATCCTCGTCGCGGCGCTGCTGATCTGGGGGGTGCCGCGCCTGAACCGCCGGAGGAAGCAGGCACCGCTGCTCTTCGGCGAGCGCGACGCGCGCACCGCGGAGCAGATGCGTGCCGCCGCGAGCGCCGCAGCGGCATCCGCCGACTGGTCACTCGCGATCGCCGAACAGTTCCGCGCCTTGGCGGCCGGGCTGGCCGAGCGCACCGTCGTCGCCGTGAACCCGGGGACGACGGCGACCGACTTCGCCCGTGCCGCCGCCAGGGCGTTGCCGGCCGAGAGCGACCCCCTCCGTCGGGCCGCCGACGCATTCGACGAGGTGCGCTACCTGGAGCACCGGGGCAGCGAGGCCGACTACCGTGCGGTGCGCGCGCTCGATGACCGGGTGCGCCAGGCCAGGCCGGCGCTGCCCGAGCCCGCGGAGCTGCACACCGTCGCCGGATCCGGCGAGGGGACTCGCTCATGAGCGTCCAGACCGCCCAGGGCGCTCGGGCCCCGCAGCCGGCCCCAGCGATCACGCCGACCCTGCGCTCCGCCGGCAAGCGGGCCGCGTTCTGGGTGATCGCCGGCGTCGGCGCGCTCCTCGTCGCGCTGATCGCCATGGCGTTGAGCAACGCATCGGCCGTCGGCGGCCCACCCCTCGGCGCCGAGAATCCCGCGCCGCCCGGCGGCATGGCGCTGGCCGAGGTGCTCCGCGCCCAGGGCGTCGACGTCGTCATCGCCGACAGCCTCGACGCCGCGATCGATCTGAGTGCCGCCGACGCTGTGACGCTCTTCGTCTCCGACCCGGACGACATCCTCGGCGACGGGCAGATCGCGCGCCTGGGCGATGCCAGGCACGCGGTGATCGTCGAGCCGAGCTTCGCCTATCTGCAGGAGCTGTCGCCGGAGATCGGGTTCGGCGGTGTCGGCGCAGAGGAACCCATCGCAGCCGGAGCCGGCTGCGGACTCGGGGCCGCAGAGCGCGCGGGCAGCGTGGCCGGGGCGGATGGTGCTGCGCTGAAGACGCTAAGCGTTCCCGCGGATGCCGCGGCCTACACCGCCTGCTTCGGCGACGCCGCCAGCGGCTCGTCTGTGCTCGTGCAGCGCGACGGCCGGCTCGGGGCTCAGGGCGCGATCACCCTGGTCAGCGACCGCGCGATCTTCGCCAACGGGTCCATCACCTCCGCGGGCAACGCGGCGCTCGCCCTCGGCCTGCTCGGCGAACGGCCGACGCTGGTCTGGTACCTGCCGACACTCGCCGACGTCGCGGCCGGAACACCGAGCCTGGCCGAGCTCACGCCCGGCTGGGTGACACCCGTGATGGTGTTGCTCGTGCTCTGCGGCATCGCGGCGGCCTTCGCGTACGGCCGCCGCTTCGGCCCCCTCGTGGTCGAGAACCTGCCCGTCACCGTGCGCGCCAGCGAGACGATGGACGGGCGGGCTCGTCTCTACGCGCGCAACTCCGAGCGGCTGCGCGCCGTCGACGCGCTGCGCATCGCCACCGTCGGGCGCATCGCGACGGCGCTCGGCCTGGCGCGCACCGCAACGCTCGAGGAGGTCGTGGCGTCCGCGGCATCCGCCACCCGCTCCGACCCGCGCCGGGTGCGGGCGACGCTGCTCGACGAGGAGCCGCAGAGCGACGCCCAACTGCTCGCCCTCTCTGACCGACTCCTCGATCTGGAGAGCGCCGTGCAGGCGGCCACCCGGCCGGGCGACGGACACACCGACATCCGCCACTCCACCCCCACCGACTCCCGCACCGAGAGAATGGAACCATGACAGACACCGGTCTTGACAACGTTGCCGCACCGCTGCGAGGCATGCCAGAGTCCAGCGACGCGGCCTCGGCGACCGAGCTGCGCCAGGCGCTGGCGAGGGTGCGCACGGAGGTGGGCAAGGCCGTCGTCGGTCAGGATGCCGCCGTCACCGGGCTCATCATCGCGCTCCTGGCCCGCGGCCACGTGCTGTTGGAGGGTGTGCCCGGCGTCGCCAAGACGCTGCTCGTGCGCAGCCTCAGCGCGGCGCTGAACCTGCAGACCCACCGGGTGCAGTTCACACCGGACCTGATGCCGGGCGACGTGACGGGCTCGATCGTGTACGACGTCAAGGCAGGCGACTTCGAGTTCCGCGCCGGCCCCGTCTTCACGAACATCCTGCTCGCCGACGAGATCAACCGGACCCCGCCGAAGACGCAGTCGGCGCTGCTCGAGGCGATGGAGGAGCGTCAGGTCTCCGTCGACGGCGTCTCCCGGGCGCTGCCGGAACCGTTTATCGTCGCCGCGACACAGAACCCCGTCGAGTACGAGGGCACCTACTCGCTGCCGGAGGCGCAGCTCGACCGCTTCCTGCTCAAACTCGTGCTCGATCTGCCGGAGCGCGACACCGAGATCGAGGTGCTGCGCCGACACGCGGCCGGTTTCAATCCGCGCGATCTGGCCGGCGCCGGGGTCACCGCCGTGCTGGACGCCGAGCAGCTGGCCGCGGCGCAGGCATCCGCGGCATCCGTCGGAGTCAGCGCCGATGTCCTCGCCTACGTCGTCGATCTGGCCCGCGCCACCCGCACGAGCCCATCGGTCAAGCTCGGCGTGAGCCCGCGCGGAACGACCGCGCTTCTCGCCTCGGCCAAGGCGTGGGCCTGGCTGAGCGGCTACGACTCGATCACCCCCGACCACGTGCAGGCGATGCTGCTGCCCGTCTGGCGGCACCGGGTGCAGCTGCGCCCGGAGGCTGAGCTCGAGGGCGTCTCGGTCGACGCGATCTTGCGCTCGATCGTGCAGCAGGTTCAGGTTCCGATCTAGCGATGGCGATCACGCCGAGATTCGTGCTGCTCCTCGCCATCGGCGCGGTGCCCATCGTGCTGCTCGGCGGGGAATCGCTCGGCGCCGCGGCGACGGTGCTCGGGGTCTGGCTGCTGTTCGCACTCGCACTGCTGATCGTTGACCTGCTGCTCGCGGCCTCGCCGCGGCAACTGGCCACCGAGCGCGTCATCCCCGCGCGGGTGCGCCTCGGCGAGAGCGTCGACGCCCGGCTGTTTCTGACGAACAC
Organism: Leifsonia sp. Root4; assembly: GCF_001425085.1. GTDB lineage: Bacteria > Actinomycetota > Actinomycetes > Actinomycetales > Microbacteriaceae > Microterricola. The sequence continues at coordinate 501,541 of NZ_LMDN01000001.1, forward strand.
GGGGAAGGGCGCGCTCCGCGGAGTCGTGCGGGACGCCTGGCAGCCCTCGGCCGGGCCGGCGAGCAACCGGGCCGCCGTCGCGCTTCCTCCCGGCGAACGCCGCGCACTCAGCACCGTGCTCACCCCGTTCCGCCGTGGCGAACGCCGGGTGGAGCAGATCACCGTGCGCTCCCTGGGCCCGCTCGGACTCGCCGCACGCCAGGCCACCCTCCGAGCGCCCGGCCGGGTGCGCGTTCTGCCTCCGTTCAACGCCCGCAAGCACCTGCCCTCGCGTCTGGCCCGGCTGCGCGAGCTCGACGGTCGCACCGCCGTGATGGTGCGCGGCCAGGGCACCGAGTTCGACAGCCTGCGCGAGTACGTGCGCGGCGACGACGTTCGCTCGATCGACTGGCGCGCGACGGCACGCCGCAGCGGACCGCTGCTGGGCGCAGGGGTGCAGCACGCCACGGCGACGGCGGCGACGATGGCGCCGAACCTGATGGTGCGCACCTGGCGGCCAGAACGCGACCGCCGCGTCGTGATCGTGCTCGACAGCGGGCGCACCTCGGCCGCTCGGGTGGCCGACGAGCCCCGCCTCGACACCGCATTCGAGGGCGCACTGCTGCTCGCGGCCCTCGCATCCCACGCCGGGGACCGTGTCGACTTCCTCGCATACGACCGCCTCGTGCGCGGCCGGGTACAGGGTGCGAGCGGTGCGGAGCTGCTCAGTCGCATGGTCGATTCGATGGCGCTGATCGAACCGGAGCTCATCGAGATGGATTGGAACGCCGTTCCCTCGCTCGTGCGCGGCGTCACCAGCAGGCACGCATTGGTGGTGCTGCTCACCGCGATCGAAGCGCCAGGCGCGGCATCCGGCCTGCTGTCGGTGCTGCCGCAGCTGAGCAAACGGCACACGGTCATCGTCGCGTCCGTCACCGATCCGGCCGTTCTCGCCGCAACGGCCGAGCGCGGACGTCGGAGCGAGATCTACCGGGCGGCCGCGGCCGAACGCGCGCTGCTCGACGTCGCCAGGGTCTCCGCGGCGATACGGCAGTCGGGTGCGGAGGTCGTCACCGCCGCACCGGCCGATCTGCCCCCCGCCCTCGCCGACCGTTACATCGCCCTCAAGGCCGCCGGGCGGCTCTGAACCGTCACACACCGTCAGATGTGCGCGCCGTTCGGCGCGGCACCGCTACTCTCCTGATCGTTCTGTTCGTTTGATTAGGGAGCCGCACCACATGACATCATCGAGTTCACCGAGCACCGGCGCACGCCTCGCCGCAGAGTTCGCCGGCACGTTCATCCTCGTCTTCGGCGTCATCGGCACCGCGCTCTTCGCAGCGGGCTTCAACGGTGGCGACGGCAACCTCAACGTCGGCTTCCTCGGCGTCGCCCTCGCGCTCGGCCTCACCGTCGTGGTCGGCGCGTACGCGCTCGGCCCGGTCTCCGGTGGCCACTTCAACCCCGCCGTCACGCTCGGCCTCGCCGTCGCACGCCGCTTCGGGTGGGGCGATGTGCTCGGCTATCTGGTCGCGCAGTTCCTCGGTGGCATCGCCGCATCGGCGCTGCTCTTCGTCATCCTCTCCGGCGGCGAGAACCCCGACCTGACCGCTCAGTTCACGGGCGCCTCAACCGGCTACGGAGTGCTCTCCCCCGGCGGGTTCAGCCTGCTCTCTGTGATCCTCATCGAGGTCATCACCACCGCGATCTTCGTCTACGTGATCCTGGGCGTCACGAGCTCGCGGGCCGCGGCCGGCTTCGCCCCTCTCGCGATCGGTTTCACCCTGACCCTGCTCGCGCTGATCGCCATCCCCGTGTCGAACGCCTCGTTCAACCCGGCCCGCTCTCTCGCGACGGCGGTCTTCGGCGGCCCGGAGGCCCTCGGTCAGGTCTGGGTCACCCTGCTGGCCCCCGTCATCGGTGCGATCATCGCCGGTGCGACGTTCTCTCTCCTCTTCGAGCGCACCGTCGCGCTCAGCGCGGATGCGGAGCGTGTGAGCGCCAACGCCTGACGCAGACGCTGACCAACAGTCGGCTCTTCCCACCAGGGCGGGGCCGACTCAGGCGGCTGCGATCGTCCTGGCCCCTGCCGCGAACTCGTCGAGGTCGCCTGTCTCGCCCGCCCGGGCGGCGCGGCCACCGAGCACGAGCATGTAGACGAGGAACGCGGCCAGCGCGAGCGCCCCGATGCCGATCTTCACCGGCCACGGCCACGGCGCCGGAGTGACGAAGCCCTCGATGATGCCGGAGACGAACAGGGCGATGGCCAGGCCGATCACGACGGTGAACATGGCGCGGGCCTCTGCCGCCAGCGCCTGACCGCGGGTGCGCGCTCCCGGCGCGATCCAGGACCAGAAGATGCGTGTTCCTGCCGCCGCGGCGACGAAGACGCTGGTGAGTTCGAGCAGACCGTGCGGGGCGATGTAGAGCAACATCGTGTCACCCTCCCCGTGCGCGAACATCACGGCGGCCGTCACGCCGAGGTTCTGCGCATTGCTGAAGATCACCGCGGGAACGTAGACGCCCAGGATGCCGAAGGCGATGCACTGCGCGGCGATCCAGGCGTTGTTCGTCCACACCTGACCGGCGAAGGACGCGGCCGGATTCGCGGAGTAGTAGTCGACGAAGTCCTCGTCGGCGAGTTGGGCCAGCTGCTCCTTCGAGCCGAAGTTCGCGAGCACCTGCGGGTCGCCGAGCGCCCAGAGCGCGTAGAGCGTCGCGATGAGCACCGTGGCCAGGGCGTAGACGAGCGTCAGCCACCGCACGCGGTAGAGGGCGGCCGGCAGCTGCACGACGAAAAAGCGGGGCAGCTGGGCGAGCAGGTTGTCGCCGGTTCCGGTGAATCGGAGCCGCGCCCGTGACAGGCTCACGGAGAGTCGATCGCCCTGCAGCGTGGACCCCGCCGTTGTCTTCAGCTGCGAGAGCTGCGTCGCCCCCGCCTGGTAGAGATCGACGAGCTCGTCGGCTTCCGCGCCGCTCAGCCTGCGCTGCGCCGCCAGGGCGTCCAGACGCTCCCACCGTTCACGGTGGGCTGCGGAGTAGGCGTCGAGATCCATCTGATTGAATACTAACCATGGTCGAGCCGAGCGCGCTGAGCGAACAGCATCCGGACGCCGACACGGTGTTCACCGGCGAGGCGGTCGCCCTGGACGTGCGGCCGGCCAGCGTGCTGATCCGTGCGGCGGGGACGATGATCGACGCGGTCGTCTACCTCGGAGGCTTTGCGCTGCTCGCCTGGATCGTCGCGGCCGCGGCCGGCGACGGCATGGACCAGTCCATGGCCACCGCGCTGTCGATCATCGGGCTCGTGACGGCGCTGGTGATCGCCCCGACCATCGTGGAGACGGCCAGCGGCGGGCGCTCCCTCGGCAAGCTGGCCATCGGCGCGCGGATCGTGCGCGACGACGGCGGCGCCATCGCGATGCGCCACGCCTTCGTGCGCGCACTGCTCGGTGTGATCGAGATCTACATGACGCTCGGCGGGCTGGCCGCGATGGTGGCACTGTTGAACGCGCAGGGCAAACGCCTCGGCGACATCCTCGCCGGCACCCACTCACAGATGGAACGTGTTCCCCACTACGCCGCGCCGGTCTACGGCGTACCCCAGCCGTTGCTCGCCTGGGCGGAGCTCGCCGACGTCGCCACCCTCCCTGACCGGCTGCAGCGTCGCATCGCACAATTCCTGCAGCAGGCACCCCGGCTCTCGGATGCCGCGCGCACCCGCCTCGCCGGCGAGCTGGCGCGCGAGGCATCCGTCTACGTCTCACCCCTGCCGCAGATCGAGCCGGAGCTCTTCCTGGCCGGGGTCGTGGCCCTGCGCAGGGAACGCGACGCCGCCGCTCTGGAACTCGGCAGGCAGCGCCTGGCCAGGCTCGACCCTGTGCTCACCGGACTGCCGCACGGCTTCCCGGAGCGCTAGCCCCGGGCCGCCGCCGACTGCTGTGGATCAGTAGCGGTAGTGGTCGACCTTGTACGGGCCGTCGACGGCGACGCCGATGTAGGCGGCCTGCTCCGGGGTGAGCGTCGTCAGCTGCACGCCGAGTGCGTCCAGGTGCAGGCGGGCGACCTTCTCGTCGAGGTGCTTGGGCAGCACGTAGACGCCGACCGGGTACTTCTCCGGGTAGCACCACAGTTCGATCTGGGCGAGCACCTGGTTGGTGAAGGAGTTGCTCATCACGAAGGAGGGGTGACCGGTGGCGTTGCCGAGGTTCATCAGGCGACCCTCGCTGAGAACGAGCACGCTGCGACCGTTCGGCAGGCGCCACTCGTGCACCTGCGGCTTGATCTGCACCGACACGGCGCCCGGCAGATTCTCGAGTGAGACCATGTCGATCTCGTTGTCGAAGTGGCCGACGTTGGAGACGATGGCGAGGTGCTTCATCGCGAGGATGTTCTCGACCGTGATCACGTTGAAGTTGCCCGTGCAGGTGACGAAGATGTCGACGTCGCCGACGACGTCCTCAAGCCTGGCGACCTGGTAGCCGTCCATGGCCGCCTGCAGCGCGCAGATCGGGTCGACCTCGCTCACGATCACGCGGGCGCCCTGGCCGCGCAGCGCCTCGGCCGCGCCCTTGCCGACGTCGCCGTAGCCGACGACGAACGCGACCTTGCCGCCCATCAGCACGTCGGTGGCACGGTTGAGGCCGTCCGGCAGCGAGTGGCGGATGCCGTACTTGTTGTCGAACTTGCTCTTGGTGACCGAGTCGTTCACGTTGATGGCGGGGAAGAGCAGCCCACCGGATGCCGCCAACTCGTAGAGGCGGTGCACTCCGGTCGTCGTCTCCTCCGTCACACCCTTGATCTCGGCGGCGATGCGCGTCCACCGGTCGGTGGAGAGGTCCAGCGAGCGGCGCAGCGTGTCAAGCACGACGCGGTACTCGGCGCTGTCGGCATCCGTCGTCGATGGGACGGCGCCCGCGAGCTCGAACTCTCGGCCCTTGTGCACCAGCAGCGTGGCGTCTCCGCCGTCGTCGAGGATCATGTTCGGGCCGGACCAGCTCTCGCCGGCCGCCGCGGCCTCTGCGCTCCAGTCGAAGATGCGCTCCGTGCACCACCAGTACTCCTCGAGCGTCTCGCCCTTCCAGGCGAAGACTGGCACGCCGGCCGGCTCGTGCTCGGTGCCTGTCGGCCCGACGGCGATGGCCGCGGCCGCCTCGTCCTGGGTGGAGAAGATGTTGCAGCTGGCCCAGCGCACCTGGGCACCGAGGGCGGTGAGGGTCTCGATCAGCACGGCGGTCTGCACGGTCATGTGCAGGCTGCCGGCGATGCGGGCCCCGGCCAGCGGCTTGGACTCGCCGAACTCGGCGCGCAGCGCCATCAGGCCCGGCATCTCATTCTCGGCCAGCCGCAGCTGGTGTCGACCGGCCTCGGCGAGACCGAGATCGGCGACCTTGAACGACAGGGCAGAGGAGGGCGCGAGAGTCATGTCGCTATTCTCGCAGCTTCCGGATGTCGGCGTCGTTTTGTTCCGCCTTCGTTACCCGGCGAAGCGTGTCACTCCGCCGCGCGCTGACCGCCATCGGAGACGAGGCTCATATGACGCACGACCTGCCAGCCGACGGGCGCGGAGAGCCGTTCGGCGTGCCGGGCACAGAGGTCGTAGCCGTGCGGCTCGGCCGTGGCGCTCAGCGGGCCGAGCACCGCCATCGAGTCGGCGTAGTCGTAGGTGAGAGTCGCGACCGCCTGGCCTTGGCACGCGATCTTGGAGCAGGGCCTGTTCATGTCGACTCCAGCGTATCGCCAGAGCACGACACTGCGTGCTGCAGCCCAGCCTCGCGGCTTAGGATTGGTGCTATGCCTCGTTCGCGCCGTACCTCGTCTGGCCGTGCCTCGGCGGGCGGTTCCGCTCGGCGCGGCATCCGCGACCGCCACGGTCGCGGCCTGCGCTCCTCGGTGGCCGGCCCGTACCTTCCGATGCTGAACGGCCGCATCGACATGTTCGAGCAGACGATCCTCTCGACAGCGGAGTACCTCCGCGGAGTCTGGCCGGCCGAGCTGTCCTCTGTGCGCTTCGAGGTCGCCGCCGCGCCGGAACAGGCGTTGCACGGCGATCACATCGACCGCTGGAGCGTCGATCCTGAACGGGGGCGCATCGTGTTCTACCGCGTCCCCATCCAGCGGATGAGCAAGTTGCACCACAACGACGACATCCACCGCCGCATGATGGTGGAGAGCTGCGTGTTCCGTGCCGTCGGCGATCTGCTCGGCAAGGACCCGTGGGACCTGGCTCCCGATCGCTTCCGCCACTTCTAGCGACGCCGCATCGGCAGCGCGCCGCGGCGGAAACCGCAGTTTCGCGGCGGAAACGTCGGGCGGGTAGGTGTGGTTTCTACCGCTCGAGCGTGTGCGAGGCGGTTGCGTCAGTGCGTGTAGACGGCGATCGCGCGGGCGAGCGGCCCGGGCGGGTTGAGCGCGAACGAGGAGAGCGCCGCGCCGCCCTGGTAGCTCACGCTCGCGACGACGCCGCCCGTCTCGCTGGCGCCGAGCGTGTACGAGGCACCGGCGGTGAGGGGAACGCTCACCGAGCCGGCTGCCGGCAGGTTCACCGTCAGCGGGGTGCCTGAACCGTCCTGCAGGGTGACCCGCTGGGCGTTGCCGTGCGGGTTCGCCAGCCGCAGCGTCGGGGCCGGTCCGTCCGCGACGACGATGGCGCTGTCGTCGACGAGTGCCTGGGAGGCGACGAACCACGCGAAGTCCTCGCTCGTCGCCGACTTCTCCGTGCTGCGCGCGGCGGCGACGATCGGCTGGTCAGCGTTCAGGCGCACCGTGTAGTTACCGGCGGCGAGTTCGCTGAGAGGGACCTCCGACGCGACGCCGGGCTCCAGGGTGACCGTGATCGACGCGCCATTGCCCCCGTCGTCGGAGGTCGCACTCACGGTGAGCTCCGCGGCATCCGCGCCGGTGTTCAGCACGCGCACGGCGGCCTGGTCATCGTGGAAGTGGCTGTCGTTGCTCTGGGTCTCGTCGATCAGGGCGGCCGGCACCGTGAATCCGGAGATCAGCTGCTCCAGGGCCGGCGCCGCCGTGGTGCCGGCGAGCTCGATGCCGCCGGGGACGAGACCGTGGATGACGCTCTGCTGCAGCGACGCGACGACCTGGCCGCCGCGCGTGGCCACATGGACGACGGGCGAGTTGAGGTTCGGCGCGAGTCCGGCCAGCGGGATCACGCGCTGCGACTGGGGCTGCACCAGGATCCCGGTCGATCCCGGCGCATCGACGAGGCCGCCCTCGCCGTACAGCCTCAGATCGACCGATGCCGCGACGTCGCTCGGGTTGCTGAGCAGTAGCAGGCTGGTGTGCCCGATCGCGGTGGAGCCCGCGACCAACCAGCCGTCGGACGACGCCTCGCCGCAGCCGGCCGCGGTGAAACCGCTGAGCGTCTCGGTCGTCGCCGTCTGCGACTGCGCGCCGGCCATGAGCGGCGCGGAGTCGGCCGCCGGGATGCTCAGCAGAAGCGGCGTTCCCGCGACATCGCCAGCGACGTTGTCCGGGGCGGCCAATGGACTCACCGTGATGTCGGATGCCGAGAGGGAGCCGGAGCGTCCAGCGGCGTAGAGCGTGTCTGCTGCACCGATCGAGGAGGCGGAGGATGCCGCGCTCGCGTCGGCGGCGAGGGCGAGCAGCGGGCCGGGGCAGACACGCTGCTGCCCACTGGCGGTCGGAGTGACGAGCTCGGCGTTCGGCTGCACGATGTGGCTCGGCCACGGGAGCAGCGTCGCAGCACCGACGGTGGCGACCGCTGCGGCGATCCCGAGCAGTCCGGTCATGGCGCGGGCGCCGACCAGCGCCCATCGGCGGCTAGCGCTCATCGCTCTGCCCGCTTTCCTCTGTGTCGGTCGTCTCTGTGTCGGTCGTCTCTGTGCCAGTCGTCGCTGCCTCGGTCGTCGCCGTGTCAGTCGTCCCTGTGTCAGTCGGCGCGATGGGCTCGGCTGTTGCTGCGGGCTCCACCGGGGCGAGTTCGGCCGACTCGGCCGCCCTCCGCCCTCTCGTCGGCTTCTCCTTCGCGCGCTTCTGCTTCGTCTGCTTCGTCTGCCTGGTCCGTGCTGGCGCCTCGGGAAGCACGGGCGCCGGCACGGCCGTCCGGCCGCCTGGCATGTCACGCCCGACACCGGTCGGGATCGAGAGCAAGACGACGAAAGCGAAGACGGCGAGCTGAGTCCACATCACGGCCCGACCGAGCAATCCGCCGGCGTCCGCCGGGATCGCGGCGGCGTCCGACGCGGCGACGTCACTCGTCTGGTAGCTCCACAGGGTTCCGAAATCGGTCTCGCCGACCGGTACCAGAAGTGCGTTGCCGTCGAGCGAGCTCGCCGTGCGCCGCGCGGTGTCTGCGGCATCCGTGCTGACGTCGGCGCCGGGCGCTGCACTGGCCGGGGCCAGTAGCACGAAGCGGATCGCCAGCGCATCGAGGCTCGGCTGGGCATCGAATCCGCTGCGCGAGCTCAGATTGCCCGCCAGCTCCGCCAGCATGGCGTCGTCCTCGCTCGGCTCGGTCTGGGTCGCGAAGAGCGTCGACTGGTCGTCGAGCGTCGTCCCGGATCCGCGCTGCAGCTGGGCGAGCACCCCGCCATTCGACTGCGGCACGAGCACGAGAGTCCCGGCGCGCGGCTCGGTCTGCGCCTCGGCGGTGACGAAGGCGGGAAGCATGCGCGCGTCGCCGGCGTGGACGGCGGCGGGGTTCGGTGCGGCCGCGCCCAGGGCGATGGAGCCGGCAAGCGGGATGACGGCCATGGTCAGTGCCAGCCCGGAGATGATCGTCGGGGCGGTGCCTGCCCGGCCGAGTGCGTTCAGCCCGATCACGGCGGCGCCGATGAGGCCGGCCCAGTAGAGGCTGAGACCGGCGCCCGGCCAGACGAGGATGCTCTGATCGCCGAACGTGGCCACGGCGATCTGGACCGCCGCGATGGACGTCGCGAAGCCGAGCAGCGCGGTGACGAGACCGAACAGCGCCGTGCGGGAGCCGGGCAGGAAGAGGGCGAGCAGTGCCAGGACAGCGAGCGGTGCCAACAGGATCGGCACGAGGATCTCGGCGGTCACGCCGGGCAGCGCGAGCGACTCAACGAGCGCTCCCCAGCCGCCGAAGTCGCCGTTCGGGAATCCGAACAGCAGCTGCCAGCTCGAGGTGTGCTCTGCGGGCAGCGGAACACCGGGGTCGGCGAGGAGCGCCAACCAATTGCCTCGCAGCTGCTGGTCGAGCACAAGCGGGGCGGCCAGCACGAGCGCAGGGATCGGGATGCCGATGAAGCGCATGATGGAGCGGCCGCTGAACAGCACCGCGAGGAGCCACAGAACGAGCAGTGCCGGCGTGAGCGACGGCGCGCAGGCGGTGATTGCCGCGAAGAGCAGAGCGGATGCCGCGGACGCCGACCACGAGCGCGCGGCTGCGGCCGCGGCGAAGAACAGCCACGGCAGGAGGATGTGCGCGATCATCGGCGCCGGCCTGCCGTCGGCGATCGCACTGAGGAAGGTCGGCGCGAGCATCCACAGCACGGCGGCCAGCGCCCGCAGGGCCCCGCGGATGGTCAGTCGGGCGGCGGCCAGCCACGCACCGAGCGCGGCCAACGGCAGCGCGAAGAAGTACAGGGCGAGCAGCAGGGCGGACGGCGACCAGAAGGTGATCGAACCGAGCACGGCCAGCACCGCGGCGAATGGATCGGCCGCACCGACGAAACCGGTTCCGATGTCGCGCCAGCCGTAACCGATGTTCTGCCAGAGCACGGCCGGCGCGTTCACCGGCAGCAGGCCGCCCCCGTCCAGCGCCGAGGCGCCGAGCAGGGGTGCGAGCAGTGCGACGCCGACGACGGCCGCGACGATGAGCGTCCAGGCTCCCCCGCTGCTGAAGAAGGCCAGTTCGTGGCGTGACCCGCGCACCCGGGAGCGTTGCTGTTCGCGCACGAGCGCCCGGCGGCGGCGCACCTCGGCGCTCGGCATCCGCAGGGACGCGATCGAACCCCAGCCGAGGGTGCGCGTGGTTTTGAGCCGGCGCCGCGCGTTGGAGACGCGGATGCCGGAGAACGCGGCACCGAATGCGGCACCGAATTCGGCGCCGATCGACCCCGGTTCCTTCTGCATCAGGCGTACGAACGCCCGCACGAAGGCCAGCGGGACGAGCGAGAGCCAGTGCAGCACCAGCGCAGCCGCCGGCGCGTAGACAAGTCTGCGGTGCAGCTGGGCCTGCCGGCGCAGCCGGACCCGCCTGCGCCGCTCGCTGCCCTTCTGCGAGCTGCCCGCACCCGCGATGCCGTCGCCGGCGACGGCGACGCGCGCGGCAGGCACGAGGGCGACGCGGTGGCCGGCCAGTCTGGCGCGCACGCAGAAGTCGAGCGCGTCATCGACGACGGGCAGGGCTGGGTCGAAACCGGCCAGCGTCTCCCAGAGACGGTGACGCACGAGCATGCCGGCTGAGCCGACGGCCAGGACATCGCTCAGGCCGTCGTGCTGGGCCTGGTCAAGCTCTGCCCCGACGACGGGAACGGTGGCGCCGAAGCGCGTGATCGTCTCACCGAATTCGCGGATGTAGTCCGCGCGGTCCCAGTCCATCTGCTTGGGTCCGGCGACGGCGACCGATGGCGCGATCTCGAGCGCATTGACCAGGGCGGCGAGCGCCCCCGGTTCCGGCGCCGTGTCCTGAGCGAGCAGCCAGAGGAACTCGTCGTCGGCCTCTGGCGTCGCGGTGACACGGACGGCGGCCGCGATGGCATCGCCGAAGCTCAGTTCTTCTCCGGCCGAGATGAACTGGGTCGGGCCGAATTCCGCCAGCAGCTGCGGGGTGGCATCCGTCGACCCGCAATCGACCATGATCACGGAGTCCGGCCGGCGCGTCTGCGCCGCGAGGGCCGCCAGAGTTCGGGTGAGATGCTGGGCGCCGTTGCGCGCGATGAGGATGGCGGTTACTCGGGGAGACATATCGGGAACAGCCTAGGTTGCGTCTGCGTCAACGGGCATGAGGCCGCAGGCGCGCCGCGAACTAACTTGCGCGCTTGCGGAGCTTGCGGCGCTCGCGTTCGGACAGGCCACCCCAGATGCCGAATCGCTCGTCGTTCGCGAGAGCGTAGTCGAGGCATTCCGAGCGCACCTCGCACGATCCGCAGATCTTCTTGGCGTCTCTCGTCGAGCCGCCCTTCTCCGGGAAGAACGCCTCTGGGTCGGTCTGCGCACAGAGCGAATCAGTCTGCCAGGCCAAGGGGTTGTCACCGTCGATGTGCTGCCTGACACCGGGAACACCCAGCCTGACAGGATCGACGAACCAATCCTCGGGTACCCCCGGACGATAATCAGATTCAGCCATATCGTCTCCCACCCTTCTTGTCCACGCACCGGCCCGGCGCGTCCGAACTAATTACACCGTTGTCATTAGGGTGGCGTCAAGTCGCAGATCGTAAACCCTCAACTCAATATCGAGAGTTCACGACGCGCCGGAGCGTACGAACCGGAACTCAGGCGGCGGCGCGTCGCGCGTCCCAGGCGCTCTGCACCATCGTCCCGAGGCTGTGCCGCATCTCCCAGTTCAGGTCGCGCCGCGCCAGCTCGCCGGAGGCGACGATGCGGTCAGGGTCGCCGCCGCGGCGGGGTGCGATCTCCGGGGTGAACGGGATGCCGGTGACCGCGGCCATGGTGCTCATGATCTCACCGACGGAGACGCCGTCGCCGCTGCCCAGGTTGTACACGGGCTCGATCGGGTCCCCGGCCTGGAGGCGCTCCGCCGCGGCGACGTGCGAGCGGGCGAGGTCGGCCACGTGGATGTAGTCGCGCACGCAGGTGCCATCCGGCGTGTTGTAGTCGTCGCCGTTGATGCGCGGGGTGCGCCCGTCCAGCAGCGCCTCGAAGACGAGCGGGAAGAGGTTGTGCGGGCTGGTGTCGTAGAGACCGTCGTGACCGGAGCCGACGACATTGAAGTAGCGCAGCGAGGTGTGGGCGAGGCCCGTCGCGATGCCCTCATCGCGCAGCAGCCACTCTCCGATGAGCTTGCTCTCGCCATAGGGCGATTCCGGGGCCTTCGGGGTCGCCTCCGTCACCAGATCGGTGTCAGGCGTGCCGTAGACGGCGGCGCTGGAGGAGAACACGATGCGGCCGACACCGGCGTTCTGCATCGCCTGGAGCAGCACCGTCGTCGCCGTGACGTTCTGCTCGTATGTGTGCAGCGGTCGCTGCACCGAGACCCCGGCGTACTTGAAGCCGGCGACGTGAACGACGCCGTCGATGGTGTTCTCGGCGAAGAGCGTGGCCAGCAGCTCGGCGTCGAGGATGCTGCCGCGGTAGAACGGCACCTCGGCCGGAACGAAGTCGGCGTGGCCGCTGGAGAGGTCATCCACGATGACGACGTCGATGCCGTCGGCCAGGAAGGCCCGCACAACATGCGAGCCGATGTATCCCGCGCCACCCGTTACCAACCACGCCATTGCTGCCCCATCTCCAGTGAGTTCCGCGGCGCCTGCCGCAGGCCAGCCTCCACTGTATTGCAGCGGCCGTAGCCGTCGCGCCGCAGGACGATGATCGTGTGGACGATGGCCCAGATCACGAGGGCCAGGAGCGGAATGAGAATCAACATGGCAGAAAGTCTTGCTCTTGTGTTTTTCTGCCGCGAGTGGCAGCATTGACAGCATTCGTCGAGTTCCTGCCATGTCGGACGGCATCCGGGCGCTCGGCCCATTCGACGGAGGGTGACATGCTCGAGAAGGTCGTCTGCATCGCGTTGCCAGGCATGGCACCGTTCGAGTTCGGCGTCGTCTGCGAGGTGTTCGGGATCGATCGCTCCGCCCAGGGCGGCCCGGCCTTCGATTTCACGATCGTCGCGGCAGAGCCGGGGCCGATCCGCATGAAGCTCGGCTTCGACATCGTCATCTACAACAATCTGGAGGCCGCCGCCGACGCCGACCTCGTCGTCGTGCCCGCGTACATGGATTCCTCGATCAGCGCGGAGGGCGCCCCCGCGGTGCACCCCGAGATCCTGCGGGTGATCCAGGAGGCTGAGGCCCGCGGCGCCTGGGTGCTCAGCGTCTGCAGCGGCGCCTTCGTGCTCGGCGAAGCCGGGCTGCTCGACGGCCGCCGCAGCACGACGCACTGGCTCTACACCGACAAACTCGCTGAGCGTTTCCCCGGCACAACCGTCGACGCCGATGTGCTCTTCGTCGAGGACCGTCACGTCGTCACGGGTGCGGGCACCGCCGCCGGCATCGACGCCGCACTGCACATCGTGCGCCGGGAGCTCGGGGCATCCGCGGCCAACATCATCGCCAGGCGCATGGTCGTGCCGCCGCAGCGCGACGGCGGGCAGTCGCAGTTCATCCAGCTGCCGACCGCGACGGCGCCGAACGACTCGTTGGCCGCCGTGACCGACTGGATGCTGCAGCACCTCGATCAGGAGCTCACCGTCGACCAGCTCGCCCGCACGGCGCTGATGTCGCCGCGCACCTTCGCCAGGCGCTTCCGGGCAGAGCTCGGAACGACGCCGACGGCCTGGCTCAACCGTCAGCGTCTGCTGCGCGCGCAGCAGTTGCTCGAGGAGAGCGAGCTCGGCCTCGAGATCATCGCCGGCGACACGGGCTTCGGCACCGCAGCGGTGATGCGGCACCACTTCGTCAAGGTGCTGCAGACGACGCCGACGGCGTATCGGCGCACCTTCGGTTCCCGCCGGGGCGCCCGCGAGCTGCTCGACGCCTGAACACTCGCAGTCGTTCCCCGCTGATCGAGTAGCGCGACGCTGCGCGTCGCGCTACTCGATCAGCGGGGTGCGCTCAGACACGGCGTCAGCCGACGGTGGCGACGAAGAGCGTGCCGGAACCGGCGACGCTGAGCGTTCCCTCCTCCGGCGTGATGAACACGGATTCGCCGCGGGCGATCTCGCTCGCGTTGCGCCCGCCCGTCAGCCGCAGCGTTCCGGCCGTGCAGAGCGCGATCGCCGCACCGCTCAGGGTGACCTCCGACGACGCATCGGCTTCGGCCCGCTCGATCGCGTACAGCACGAAATCGGGGACGTCCGGCCGGTAGACGCGCACACCGTCCGCGGGGCGTTCCGGCTCCAGGCGCGGCACGGGAACGGGGTCGAAGCGCAGCACCTGCAGCAACTCGTCGACGTCGATGTGCTTGGGCGTGAAGCCACCGCGCAGCACATTGTCGCTGGCTGCCATCAGCTCGATGCCGAGTCCGTCGAGGTACATGTGAATGTTGCCTGCCGGCAGATAGAGCGCCTCGCCGGCCCGGAGCGTCACCCGGTTCAGCAGCAGCGCGAGCACGATGCTCGGGTCTCCTGGGTAGGCATCGGCGAGGGTGCCCACCGTCGCGAACTCGGCGGCGAACGGGCTGTTGGCGAGCGCTGCGGATGCGGCGAGCGCCACGACCCGCTCGACCAGCCACTTCACCTCGCCGCTGTCCTCGCCGCGGCCGTCGCGCAGCAGCCACTCGACGGTGTCCCGCAGGCCGTCGCGTCCGCGTAGCACAGCCTCCAGCGCCGCGAGCGGACTCGGCTGGGGGTCGGCGGTCGCGGCATCCGCCCTCTGCAGCTCGGCGACGATGTCGAGGGTCTGTGCGAGGTCGCGGAAGCCGCAGAGTGCGTCGAATCTCTCGCTCAGCGCCACGATCAGCTCCGGCTTGTGGAAGGCGTCCTTGTAATTGCGATCCGGAGCATCGATGGCGATGCCCGCCTCGTTCTCGAGCGCGAATCCGGCGCGCGCCTGCTCGGGCGACGGATGCGCCTGCAGCGACAGCGGTCCGGCGGCGGCCAGCACCTTGAGCAGGAATGGCAGGCGTTCGCCGTGCTCGGCGATGCTCCGCTCCCCCAGCACGCCGACCGGGTCGCTCTGCACGAGCTCCGACAGCGTCGCCGCGGATCCGCCCCGTGCGCCGACGATCACGCTCGGCGATCCCGAGTGCGCACCCAGCCAGAGCTCGGCCTCCGGGGCCCCGCTCGCCGGGTGCCCGAGCAATTCGGCGATCGCCGTGCGCGATCCCCAGGCGTAATCGCGCGGGGTGTTGGTGATTGCTACAAACATCGTGGGGTCCTGTCCTGCTGGCGTGAGACCAAACTACCAAGTGCCTTCGCCGCCGGCCGTCCCGCCACCTATGCTGAGCGTGACATCACCGACAGGCCCCTGGCGACAGGGGCCTCCGTTTGCAATGGAGCGCCGTCATGACCTTCGAGCCCCTCATCTCCGACTTCTACAACTACGAGTCGTTGCTCAGCGAGCAGGAGAAGGAGGCGATCATGGCGCTGCGCGGCTACCTCGACTCCGAGGTGCGCCCCATCATCGGCGGTTACTGGGATCGTGCGGAGTTCCCCACCGAGATCGTGCGGCCGCTGGCCGAGCTCGGTCAGTTCAGCTACGCCTGGGACGAGACCCGACCATTCGAGAACTCCGCCGTCTTCCGCGGCTTTCTCGCCTTCGAGCTGGCCAGGGTCGATGCATCCGTCGCGACCTTCGTCGGCGTGCAGAACGGTCTGAGCTGCGGGTCGATCGCCGTCTGCGGCTCGCCGGAGCAGCGCGCGGAATGGCTGCCGCGCCTGGCATCCGGTGAGGTCATCGGCAGCTTCGGCCTGACCGAGCCGCAGAGCGGATCCGATAGCGCCCAGGGCCTGCGCACCACCGCCAGGCGCGACGGGGACAACTGGGTGCTGAACGGCGCCAAGCGCTGGATCGGCAACGCCACGTTCGCCGACATCACGGTGATCTGGGCGAAGGATGTCGCGGACAACCGGGTGTTGGGCTTCATCGTGCCGACCAGCTCGCCCGGCTACACCGCGAGCAAGATCGAGGGCAAGATCAGCCTCCGCGCCGTGCAGAACGCCGACATCACCCTCGAGGACGTCGTCGTGCCCGAGTCGCTCCGGCTGGCGAACGCCAACTCGTTCAAGGACACGGCGAAGGTGCTCCGGCTGACGCGTGCGGAGGTCGCCTGGGCCGCCGTCGGCGTCGCGGCCGGCGCCTACGAGGCGGCCGTTGCGTACTCCAGGGAGCGTGAGCAGTTCGGCAAGCCGATCGGAGCGCACCAGCTGGTGCAGGACATGCTGGCGAAGAGCCTCGGGAACATCACCGCATCGCTCGGCATGGTCGTCCGGGTCTCCGAGATGCTCGACCGCGGCGAGCAGCGCGACGAACACTCCGCCCTGGCCAAGGCGTTCGCGACCTCCCGCATGCGCGAGACCGTGGCGTGGTGCCGCGAACTCTTCGGTGGCAACGGCATCGTGATCGACTACGACATCGCCCGCTTCTTCGCCGACGCGGAGGCGCTGTACTCCTACGAGGGCACGCGCGAGATGAACACGCTCATCGTCGGGCGCAGCATCACCGGGCAGGCGGCGTTCGTCTGAGATCGCCCCTGCCGCGGTGGGGCGGCCGTGCCGCGCCGTCCGAGTTCGATAGCCTTGGAGCATGAAGCCGGTCCGTAGCCGTTTTGCCGTGCGCGCACTGGCCTCCCTGCTGC
Source organism: Leifsonia sp. Root4 (assembly GCF_001425085.1). Lineage (GTDB taxonomy): Bacteria > Actinomycetota > Actinomycetes > Actinomycetales > Microbacteriaceae > Microterricola. The sequence continues at coordinate 517,936 of NZ_LMDN01000001.1, forward strand.
TGTTCACGGCCATTGCCGGCCAGTTCTGGCGCAACCTGCTCGGATGGTGGGGCTGGGGTGCCCTGGCGCTCTTCGTCGTCGTCGCCGCCGTGGTCGCGCTCGTGCGGTTGCGGCCGGACTGGTCGTGGCGCCGGATGCCGAAGAGCCTGTGGCTCTTCGTCGGTTTCTCCGTGCTGTCCCTCGCGTGGTCGTTCTACCCCGGTGCGACGGCCATCGGCATCGCGGCCCAACTCTCGGCCACCCTCTCGGCGCTCTTCCTCGGGCTCTGCCTGAGCTGGGTCGAGTTCCTGCGCACCTTCGGCGTCGCGCTGCGTTGGGTGCTCGGCCTCTCGCTGCTGTTCGAGATCTACGTCGCCGGGGTCGTCGGCGGTCCGATCCTGCCCTTCTTCACCGACTACGACGGCACGGTTCCCGCCGCCTTCTACTGGTCACGCGGGCTGCTCTTCGACGGCGGCCCGATCGAGGGCATCGTCGCCAACCGCAACCTGCTGGCCGCCGCCGCGCTCATGGCCGTGATCGTCTTCGGCGCCCAGCTGGCGGCACGGAGCGTGCGCAGGGGCCCCGGCATCTTCTGGCTGGCCACCGCCGTGTTCACGCTCGCCCTGACGCGTTCGGCCACCGTGATGATCGCCGTCGCCGTCGTCGCGCTGGCGCTCGGCTTCGCGCTGTGGGCCCGCAGGGTCGGGCCGGAGGCACGGCGCCCCGTCTACCTCACCGCTGCCGGACTGCTCGTGCTCGGCGGCGTACTGCTCGTCGCGCTGTGGGGCCAGCTGTTGGCCCTCTTCGGCAAGAGCGAGGACCTGACCGGGCGATTCGACATCTGGTCGTCGGTCGCCGGCCTCGCCGCGGAGCGCCCCGTCGCCGGCTGGGGCTGGGTGGGCTACTGGGCCCCGTGGGTCGAACCGTTCGATGACCTCGCGGTCCGCAAGGGCGTCACATACCTGCAGGCCCACAACGCCTGGCTCGACGTGTGGCTGCAGCTCGGCGTCATCGGCGTCGTCCTCTTCGCCGCACTCGTGATCGGAACCCTCTGGCGCAGCTGGTTCCTGGCCGTCGACCGGCCCAGGGACGCGCTGGAGGACAATCGGCCGTATGCGGCATCCGCCCTCGTGCCGTTCCTGCTCATGGTCGCGTTCATCGTGCAGAGCGTCGCGGAAAGCCGGATCCTGATCGAGAGCGGCTGGATGCTGCTGGTCGCGCTCGCCATCATCACCAAACGCAATCTCGGCCGCGTCGAGACGATGCCCTGACGCATGGATGCCGCAAGACGCCCCGTGCTGCCGCCCGCCGTCGCCCACCTGCTGGGCTCGGCGCGCTTCGCCGCGGCCCTGACGCTGTGCATCCTCGGCGCCGCCTTCAGCACCCACCTGTTGCGGGCGACGATGGGATGGCCGGGTCTGCTCGCCATCCTCGTCGCCCTCGTCGCCCTCGCCACTCTCTCGCTCCTCGCCCGCAGGCAGGCGATCGACTGGTACGGCCTGCCGCCGATCACATTGCTCGTCTTCCTCGGCTGGACCATGATCTCGGTGTTCTGGAGCACGACGACGGTGCTGAGCGGGGCCAAGGTGCTCTACCTGCTGCTCTTCACGGCGCTGGGTGTCTATCTGACACTCGTGCGCGACACGATCCAGCTGGTGCGCGGACTCGGCGACGTGCTGCGTGTGCTGCTCGGCCTCTCCCTCGCCCTCGAGGTGCTCTCCGGGGTGCTCCTCGATCTGCCGATCGCCTTCCTCGACATCCAGGGCAACCTCACCTCGCTCGGGCCGCTGCAGGGCGTCTTCGGCAGCCGCAACCAACTCGGCCTGATCGCACTGATCGGGCTGATCACCTTCTCGATCGAATTCATGACACGCTCGGTGCCACGGATGCAGGGCGCGTTCTCAATCGGGCTCGCGACGCTCTGCGTGCTGCTCTCCGGCTCGCCCGTGACCATGGGCGCCTTCATCGTCGTCGGCATCGCCGCGCTGGCGCTCGCCGGCATCCGTCGGGTGCCGAGCGCAACGCGCATGTACTGGCAGCTCGGCCTGCTGACGGTCGTGGCCATCACCGCCCTCGTGCTCTGGCTGACGCGCTCCAGGATCCTCGAACTGCTCAATGCCGGAAGCGAGTTCGAGGTGCGCATCGCGGTCTGGCGCGAGATCGTGCGGTACTCGCAGATGAACACGCTGCAGGGCTGGGGGTGGGTGGGCGCCTGGCCGCCGCTGGAGCCGCCGTACATCTGGATCAACCTCGCCACGCGTGGCACCCAGAACTCGGCGCTCAGCGCCTTCTACGACGTGTACTTCCAGCTCGGGATCGTCGGACTCATCAGCTTCAGCGCCCTGATCGGCTTCGCACTCGTGCGCTCGTGGCTGCTCGCCAGTGAGAAGCGCAGCTCTGTCTACGTCTGGCCCGCGCTCATCGTGGTCGCGCTGACCGTGACCTCATTCGCCGAGAGCACGGTGCTCGGCGAGTACGGCTGGATGCTGCTCATCGTCTGCGCCATCAAGGCCTCGCAGAGCATGAGCTGGCGGGACGCCCTGCGCCGGCACGAGCCTGCACCGGTTCCGGAGGAATAGCCCCGATCAGACGGGCTGGATCAGATCGCGCAGCACATCCTGCGCGCCGAGCCCGAAGCGGCGGTACCTCCCGCTGAACCATTCCTTCAGCACGGGGATCAGGCGAAGCAGGCGGGCGCGGGGGTAGCCGCTGCGCACTCGCTCGTGCACGACCTTGTCCTGCGCCAGCTCGACGACGTGCTGGGGCGCCCCCGTTCCCGGGAGTCGCTCGGCCAGGTCGATGGCCCGCGCCAAGAGGCGGGCATCGCGGTCTGTGCGCGGCTGCATGAGGCGGGCCAGCCGGATCGACCCCGTCAGGGATGTCGCACCGATCTGGTTGGCGCCGTGCTGGCGGTAGTCGATCAGATCCTGCTCGATCAGCAGAAGGCGGTCTGTCGACGCCGCGATCACGGCAAGCCACTCGTCGTGCACCCAGGACGCGGGGAATGGGCGGGCGCGCTCGATGAGACCGCGACTCACCACCGCGGTGGCCCCCGTGACCAGGTTGCGCCGCAGCAGAGTGTCGATGGCGCGACCACCGCGAATCTCGCGCCGCTCCGACTCGGAGACGTTGAGCGTCTCGAGGAGGCGGAGCCCAGTCGGCGTCCCGATCGCATCGACGATCCGCGCGTCGCTGTGCACGAGCTCCAACTCCGCGCGCGCGCGGAACGCCTCCTCGATCACCGCGATCTTGCCGTCATCCCAGCGATCGTCCTGGTCGCACAGTGCGATGATCTCGCCTGAGCACGCGCCCAGTGCCTGCTCGAAATTGGCCGTCACCCCGAGCGCGAACTCGTTGCGCAGGATGCGCAGGGCCGGCACGGGGGCATGGAGGCTCGCCCACTCCGCGACGCTCGCTTCGATGATCGCAACCGTGTCGTCACGTGAGGCATCGTCGGAGACGATGATCTCGTCAACGGGGCGTGTCTGGGCGAGGATGCTCCGCAACTGCTCGCGGATGAACGCGGAGCCGTTGTGCGTCGCAAGGGCGACGGAGATGCGCGCGGTCATCGGGCGCCGTGCAATCGCGCCGCGTCGCGGAATGCGGAGACGTGCCCGTCAACGCACGACTCCCAGGTGAACTGGGCGGCGCGGGCGAGCCCGCGCCGGGCAAGCTCTGGCCCTGCGGCGATCGCCTCGCGCACACCGCGTGCGATGTCTGACGGGTCGTTCGGGTCGAAGAGCACCGCGGCGTCCCCACACACCTCGGGAATCGAGCCGGCGTTCGATGCGGCAACCGGGCAGCCGGAGGCCATCGCCTCCAGTGGCGGCAGACCGAAGCCCTCGTAGAGGCTCGGGAAGACGAGGGCGGATGCGCTGCGGTAGAGCCCGAGCAGTTCCTCACGGGGAACCAGCCCGCGACGCTCCACCCACTCCGGCATGCTGCCAAGCGCGTCGAGGTTGCCCCCGGTGAGCACCAGGCGCAGCCCAGGGCGGTCGACGCGCAACAGCTCCATGGCGGAGAGGAGGGCGGCGTGGTTCTTATGCGGCCAGCCGCGGGCCGGGTAGAGCACGAAGTCCTCGCGCTCTCCGAAGAACGGGGTGAATTCCGTGATGTCGACGCCGAGCGGGATGACACGGATGCGCTCGGCGGGAACCCTCAGGTGCTTCTCGATGCCGCCACGGGCGAATTCGCTGATGGTCACGACGATGTCGGCCTTGCGGGCGGGGATCTCGTAACTGAAGACGCGGAAGAGCTTCTCGGCGAAGGAGAAGAGGTGCGGCAATTCGCGGTGCTGCACGTCGTGCACGGTCATCACCGTGGCTTGGCCGGCCGCCGCCTTCGGCACCCGCACCGTGAACGGAAAGTGCACGACGGCGGCATCGGCACTGACCGCCCGAATCGAGCGCTTTGCAAGCGTCGCACTGAGCAGTGCGCGCAGGCGTCCAACGGTCGACGGCCGCGCGATCACACCATCGATGGCGTGTTCGGCGGTGAGTCCGGAGCTTCCGGCTGCGTTCTCCGGGACCAGGGCGTCGACGGTGACGTCGGCGCGAGCGTCGAGCCCGCGCGCGAGTTCCCGCGCGTACGTCTCGCTTCCGCCCATGCCACCTGGCACGAGCGAGAGCATGGACAGCGTCACTCTGATCGGAGTGCCGTCGCTGCGCCCGGTTTCTGTGGACGCCGAGTTCCCGGGCGCACCGTTCTTAGATACTGACATCCGGTCTAGTTTAGTGATTCGGGTGAAGCCCAGCGCGATGTGCGAGCATGGAGGGTCCTCATCGTCCCCGCTGAAAGAGCCAGGATTCCTCCCCAGTGACCCTTGACATCATGATGCCGTTCTACGGCAGCTTCGACCACTTCCGCGCCGCCGTCGAGAGTGTGCGCGCGCAGAGCGACCCGGACTGGCGACTCGTCGTCGTCGATGACGTCTATCCCGACCTCGCCCCCGGTGAGTGGCTCGTCGGCCTCGGAGACCCCCGGATCAGCTATATCCGCAATGAGCACAATCTGCGCCCGAGCCGCAACTACAACAAGTGCATCACCCTCATGCAGAGCGACTTCGCCGTCCTCATGGGCTGCGACGACGTGATGTTGCCCAACTACGTCGGCCGGGTGAAGGAACTCATCGTGCGTTTCCCCAACGCCGGCGTGATCCAGCCGGGGGTCAGCGTCATCGATGAGAACGGCGCGCCGTCGCGTCCGCTCGCCGACAGGGTGAAGGCCATCTACCGGTTCAACGGGAGCGGCGCACGGGAGTATCGCGGCGAGCAGCTGGCGACCAGCCTGCTGCGCGGGAACTGGACGTATTTCCCCTCCTTGGTCTGGAACGTCCAGGAACTGCGCAAGCGCGACTTCCGCACCGACCTCGACGTCGTTCAAGACCTCGCGATGCTCCTGGAGATCACCAAGGGCGGCGGCTCTCTGGTGTTAGATGACGCCCTGTGCTTCAACTACCGGCGGCACTCCGCGAGCGTCTCCGCGGTGACCGGGCCGGACGGATCCAAGTTCGCCCAGGAGCTCACCCTCTTCCGTGAGACGTCGACCGCATGCACGGCCCTGGGCTGGCCGAAGGCCGCCCGAGCGGCCCGCAGGCACTTCACCTCCCGCCTGAACGCGCTGACCGAAGTACCGGCAGCCATCCGCGCCAAGAACAGCGCCGGGCGCTCCGCCCTGCTCCGCCATGTCTTCACCGGCTAGCGCAGAACGCCGCCACGCACAGCCATTGCTAGGATCTCAAGAATGACCTCTTCGCTCGCGCGCACCCTCATCGTGATGCCCGCGCTCAACGAAGAGGAGGCCGTCGGTGCCGTCGTGCGCGAAGTGTTCGAGAAGCTGCCCGGCGTCGCTGTTCTCGTGGTCGATGACGGCTCAAAGGATGCCACGGCCGCCATGGCCCGCGCAGCCGGTGCGACCGTGTTGAGCCTGCCGTACAACCTCGGCGTCGGCGGCGCGATGCGAGCCGGATTCAAGTACGCCATGGCGCACGGCTTCGAGAATGTCGTGCAGGTCGACTCCGATGGTCAGCATGATCCGGCCGGTGTTCCCGTGCTGCTCAAGACGCTCGCGGAGGCGGATCTGGTGCTCGGTGCGCGTTTCGCCGGAGAGGGCGACTACACGGTGCGTGGTCCGCGCAAGTGGGCGATGGTCGTCCTGGCCAGTGTGATCAGCCGACTCGCCAGGACGACACTCACCGATACGACGTCCGGATTCCGCGCGACCGGGCCCCGGGCCGTCGCGCTGTTCGCGGAGCATTACCCCGCTGAGTACCTCGGCGACACCATCGAGTCGCTGGTGATCGCCGCCAGGGCAGGCTGCGACATCCGTCAAGTTCCCGTCGCCATGCGTCCGCGCGCCGGCGGAACGCCGTCCCACAACCCGGTCAAAGCCGCGGCCTACCTCGGCCGCGCCGGAATGGCCCTGCTCATTGCGCTGATGCGGCCACGTGTGCCGCTCGCGGAGAAAGGCGTAGTCGCTTGAGCCTCGCGAGTTACATCTTCGGAATCGCCGCAGCACTCCTGACGCTCATCGTTGTGATCGAGATGCTTCGGCGGCGTCGGCTGCGCGAGCGCCACGCCGTGTGGTGGCTGGTCGCAGGGGTGCTCGCACTGCTGATCGGGATCTTCCCCCCTGTGTTGGAGTGGGCGGCCGGCATCGTCGGTGTTGAGGTTCCCACCAATCTGGTGTTCTTCGTCAGTGTGCTGATCCTCTTCCTGGTCTGCATTCAGCACAGCGCGGAGCTCACCGATCTCGAGGACAAGACGCGCGTGTTGGCAGAACAGAGCGCGCTGCAGGATCTACGCATCGAGGCGCTCGAGTCTCGAGCGCGCCGCGAGAACGACTCGACGTAGCCGTGAGACGCCGTTCCGCAACGACGCGGACCTTCTTCACGGCCTGGTTGTGTTTGAGCCTGCTCGCCGGGCTGTGGGCGATTGCCACTCCCCTCGCCGCTGCCCCGGATGAGCCGGCACACCTCATCAAGGCGGCGTCCGTCGCCCGCGGCCAGTTCGTCGGGGTTGCCGGGGAGAACGGCCACGCGGTCACCGTTCCGGCGGGTGTCGCATTCACTCACGCGCAGACCTGTTTCGCGTTCAACCCGGAGCAGTCGGCCGGCTGCGCGCCCTCGACCCCGCCCGGCGACGGTCTGGTCGAGACGACAACGACGGCCGGACTCTACAACCCGCTCTACTACGCGCTCGTCGGCTGGCCGAGTCTGGTCTTCGACGGCGAGGTGGCCGTCTACGGCATGCGCATCGCGAGTGCGCTGCTCACCTCGGCGCTGCTTGCGCTCAGCTTCCTGCTCGTCGCGAGCTGGCGGCACCGAGCCATCCCGACGATCGGGCTGCTCGCTGCCGTCACCCCGCTCACCGTCTTCATCGCCGGCGTGGTGAATCCGAGCGGCCCGGAGATCGCCGGCGTGCTCACCGTGACCGTTGCGGTGCTCTCCCTCGTCCGACACCCGGATGACGCTCGCACGACCCAACGGGTCGTCGTGCTCGCCATCGCAGGCTCCGTGGCCATGAACATGCGGGGCATCAGCCCGCTCTGGGTCGCGATCGCCGTGCTCCTCCCCGTCGCGCTGGCCAGGGGCGATCTGCTGCGCACACTCTTCCAGCGGCATGCGGTGCGGCTTGCCGCGACAATCACAGCGGCCGCCGGCGGCTTCGCGCTGCTGTGGACGACGCTCAGCAACTCGCTCGGCTCCGCGATCGCAGACGGCGAGGTGGAAACGGACTATCCCGGTGTCGGAACGCACCCCGTCGTCGGCTTTCTGACGGTGCTGACACGCAGCTTTCAGTACGCCAGCGGCATGGTCGCCGAATTCGGGTGGGCAGACACCATCGCTCCCCCCGCGACCATCTTTGTTCTCTCGCTCCTGATCGGCGGAACCATTCTCTTCGCCATCAGTGTGCTGCGCGGGCGGGAGCGCGTCGTTGTGCTCGCGGCGCTGACCGCGCTCGTGATGCTGCCCGCGCTCATCCAGGCGAGCTACGTCACCCAGGGCGGCTACATCTGGCAGGGTCGCTACGCGGCACCCATGCTCGGCATTCTGCTGGTCGTGGCCGCGGCGCTGCTCGGGGATGCCGTCGCCGAGCGGGCCCCGTCGCGCGTGATCAACACTCTGCTCGGCTACTGCATCGCGCTGTGGTGCTTCGCTCAGCTGGAGAGCTTCGTCACAACGCTGGGGCGCTACGCGGTTGGTACGCCGATCGCGTGGGGCGAGTTCCTGCGCGCCCCCGAGTGGTCACCACCCGGCGGCGTCGCCATTCTCTGCTGCGCGTTCGTGCTGACGCTCGTCGCGTGCGCGCGCGCAGGGTGGTTCTACGGGCGCGCCCCGTCGGAGTCCGGCACCGACTCGGCGCTGACGGAGCGCGAGCGCCCCGCCGTCACCAGATAGACCGTGTGAACGAGCAGCCCGACGGTCGGCCCGAGTAGCAGGGCCAGCTCCGTGCGCAGCACGAGGTCGAGCGGCAGCATGAGAGCGGCAATCGTCGTGAGCGCTGCGAGCACCCATCCGGCCGTGTAGACGCCGTGCTTGCCCAGTGCGAGCACTGCTGGACCGCTCGCGCACAGGGCCGCGGTGACGCCGCCGGATACGACAATCACGCCGAGCACGACACCATCGACCGCGTATGCCGATCCGAACACCAGCTGCACGAGCCACGGCCCGATCGCCGCCGCGAGGAGCGCGGCAACGACGGCCACAGCCAGGATGCCCCCGATGGCGGTGAAGAAGACGCGCCAGAAGTTGCCGCCGCGGTCCTTGAACTTGACGATCAGGAAGCTCTGCAATGCGAGGACCGGGATGACAAGTGGCGCGCGGGTCAGGGTGATGACCAACAGGAGCGTCGCGAGCTGTGCGGGATCTTCTCCCGCGCTCGTTGCCCCCATCAAGGTGGGGAATCCGCTGATGAGAGCAGCCATGGATGCCGCAGCCAACAGTGTTCTGGCCACGTTCCAGCTGAGGGCCTTGTAGCCGACATCCAGCCGCGATCGGCCGATGACGCCTCGCCTGATGACGAGCCACACGACGATGAGCGTGATCGGGAATGGCAGGGCCGTCGCGGCGGCGAGTGCGTCATCGCCTCCACCGGAGAGCAACGCCAGACCGACCGCGAGCAGGCGCAAGACGCCGTCGAGCCCGATGAGCCAGGCCAGCGCGGCCCAGCGGTTCAGACCGTACAGCGTTCCGCACAAGGTGGCGACGACCGTGTACCCGGCCGCGCCGACGGCGATCGCGATCGCAACGATCGGGGAGCTGCCAGGAAGCACTACCGGCATCCACAGCGGAGCGCTGAATCCGACGACGGCGCCGACGAGAACCGTCGCTACGATTCCGAAGTTCCGCGCGACGTGGGCACCGGCTTCCGCCCGCGCCGAGCCCTCCTCGTGCGGAGACGTCGCGCGGCTCACCTCCTGCTGGATGCCGGAGAGGGTGCCGACCAGCAGGTAGAGAGTGCCCCAGAAGACGCTGAACGCGACATAGCGCTCCGGACCGATGACGCCGGCAACGAGCCCCAGCGTCACATAACCGGAGATTCCCGCGATGACCGTCGCCAGAAGGATGAGCCTGACTCCGCTGAATCGGCCGGCGGCTGCGCGGGGGTCGCTCATGTGTTACGCCTGCGCCGCAATCCACTCCTGCAGCCCGGCGACACCCTGCGCGACGCTCCACTGCGGCGCCCAGTCCAGCTCGGCCAGAGTGCGATCAATGGTGCAGGCCGCGAAACGCACGTCGCCGTCGCGGAAAGCCCCGTTGATGGCCGGCGCCGGAGCACCGTGGTACTCCGCGATGGCTGCGGCCAGCTCGAGGATCGTCGTGCCGACACCGGAGCCGACGTCGTAGCGACTCACGCCGCTCGCGCGCGGGCGGGCGAGGGCGGCCACGAAGGCGTTGGCCACGTCGTCGATGTACACGAAGTCGCGGGTGATGAGACCGTCCTCGTAGACCGGGATGGACGCTCCCTGTTCGGCCATCTGGGAGAACAGCGAGACGATGCCGGTGTACGAGTTGATGAGCGACTGGCCGGGGCCGTACACGTTCTGCAGGCGCAGAATCGTCAACTCGGTGTCGAGCGCCCCGACCCAGGCGGCGAGGATGTGCTCCTGCGCGAGCTTCGTCGCACCGTAGACGCTCGTGGGGCTCGGGATCGTCGCATCGACGGAGCTCGGGAGTGCGCGAGCGCCCGGGAAGTCCCACTGCCCGGCCTCGAGCTGAGCGTGGCTGCGCATTCCCGGCTGGTAGACGGTTCCGTCCTCACGCTGCCAGGATCCCTCGCCGTACACGGCGCGGCTGCTGCTCAACACGATCCGTGCCGGCACGTGCCCCGCCCGTCCGAGTGCATCGAGCATTGCGGTCGTGCCGACGACGTTGGCGTCGGCGTGGCGGGTCGCCTCGTGCAGCGACTGCGCCGTCCCGGTCTCCGCCGCGAGGTGGATGATCACGTCGGGACGGACGGACGCGAGGACCTCGTCCCAGACGGCAGCGTCGGTGACGTCGCCGACGATCAGTTCGGCGGCAGAGTGCAGATCCGCCGGGCGTTCCGCGGTCTGGTGCACCTGCGGGTGCATGACGTCGACAGCGACCCAGCGCTCCGATGATGCCGCGAGCTTCTGCGAGAGTGCACAACCGATGAAGCCGGCTCCGCCCGTCACGAGTACAACGCCCAACTGAGCATTAGCCATTGTTCAGATCTCCGATCGATTCGTTGGTGCTGGCCTGCGCGCGGCCGAAGCGTGCGCGCACCCGCTGATACCAATAGTTGAGCCCGCGACCCGGGCCCCAGTCCTTGAGTGCCAAAGCCCGCTTCTCGATGAGGTGCCAGCTGGCGAAAGCCAGAGCACACGAGAGCACGAGCGAGATCACGATGTAGATCGGGTACCCCCAGCGGTTCCAGCCCATGTAGGCGGCGAACTGCTGAACGAGGAAACCGTAGAGGTAGATGCCGTACGAGTAGTCGTTCTTGCTGAACATCTTCTTGAACGGCGTGGGTGCGCGTACCGCCAGCCACATCAGCAGGTACGCGAACGCCGGGAAGCCGACGATGCCGAATCCCCCGTTGATGAGCGTGTAGATCGTGACAGCGGCGGCGAGCAGCCCGAGCTTGTCGTCGATGATCACCTTGTCCGCGTAGACCGCGAAGCACGCCCCCCACAGGAAGATCAGTGTGAGGTTGATCGTGAGCGGGTCGGACAGCCACGGCACGACCTGCCCGAGGGTCTGTGGCGATGCGAAGCGGACGATCTGCAGAAACAGAAAGACGACGGTGAGCGCCGCGATGATGATCTTGGCCCGGCTGAAGACGCCGAAGAGCACGAGAACACCGATCAGCAGGTAGCAGTACCACTCGTAGCTCAGTGTCCACAGTGATCCGTTGAAGACGCTGCCTGCGATCTCGCCGTATGGCGTCGTCGTGGCGAAAATGTCGTGGATTCCCCACTGGTGGATCGTGAGCTGCCAGTTCAGCGAGATGTAGCCGAATGGGCCACCGGCGCCCGGCGTGAAGTACTCACTCATCGGGCGCTGTTCCATCAACCAGACGGCTGGCCCCACAATGAAGGCGCCGACGGCCAGCACGATCCAGAATGCGGGGAAGATACGCAATGCCCGTCGCCAGATGTACTCCAACACGCCACTCGCCATGCCGCTGCGCGTGATGAGGTACCCGCTGATGGCGAAGAAACCAATCACCGCGACCCCGCCGAGATTCTCTTGGCTGTGGAATCGGGTGAAGAACGGGTCGTTGCCCCATCCGGAGAGCGGGAAGCCATGAGAGACGATGACCGCGGCCGCCAACAGGAAACGGATGACGCCGAGGGCATTGTGGCGGCCGCTCAATCCGCTGCGCAGAGTCACGCGTTCGACGGGCGCTGGGCTCACATCAGTACTCACTCGCACCCGGATTCTCGCTCGGTCAGTTCGGACAAATCGACGGCATCGACCCTGGTTCCGGGCACACTCGCTCACGACAAGCGCCAATCTTTCTCGATTTTAGCGCAGATCGGCTGAAGGACTGCTCCCCATGGGCGCCGCGCGGGAGCGATGTCCTAGGGTTGGGGATGATCTGCGGGCCCGGCCCGATCCGAATCTTTCCACGAGAAGTGAACCGAGCATGAAGTCTGTCACCGGCACCCCGGCCGCGGTCTCCCCCGGTCGATGGGCATTCTTTGGCGCGGTGTTCGCCCTCGTCGCGTCCATGATGACGCTTTGGGCGCTCGCGTCCCCGCTCATGGCCGTGCCTGACGAACCGGCCCACGCGGTGCGCGCGGCGGCCGTCGCCCGCGGCCAAATCACGGCACCGCCGTCGGAGACGGTGCCGTGGCAGCTCGAGGTGCAGGTGCCACGGTACATCGCAGATACCAGCGCCATGCCCTGCTTCGCGTTCGATCCTGCGGCGAGCGCCGGCTGCCAGGTCCCGCTCGCAGGAGACCCGGATGAGATCGTTGCGGCGGCGACATCCGCGGGGATCAACAGCCCCGTCTACTACGCCCTCGTCGGCTGGCCGACATTGTTCCTCTCCGGTGACGCTGCCCTCTACGCCATGCGTATCGTCAGCGCAGTGCTCACGGCGGCGCTCTTCGCGGTCGCGGCGACATCGCTCGTGCAGTTGGGGGCGGCCCGGTGGAAGGTCGTCGCGGCAGCGGCTTCGCTCACCCCGATGCTCCTTTTCCTCGGCGGATCCATCAACCCGAACGCCATCGAGGTCACGGCCGCCGCCGCCCTCTTCACCACGCTCACGCTCGTGTTGCGACAGCAGACGCGGCCGGCCGTGCTGTGGGAGCGGGCCGGTCTCGTCGTCCTCAGCGCCTGGCTGCTCGTCAACACGAGGAGCATCGCCCTCCTGTGGACGGCCATCATCATCGGCGTCGCCTTCCTGCTCAGCGACAGGGCCACGCTCAGATCGCTCGTGTCAAAGGTCCCGAGCTGGATCGCGCTGGCGCTGTCGGCGGCCGGCTGCGTTGCGGCGCTCATCTGGTTCACGAGACCCGTTCCTGTCGTCCCCGAGGGTGAGCTGCCCCCGGCACCGGGGCTCGGCGGCGGCTTCCTCAGCGGCGTGCAGTACATGGCCGACCGCACCCTCGACTTCGCGAAGGCGTGGATCGGCCTCTTCGGCTGGGTCGACCAGCCGGCGCCCGAACTCGCCGTGCTCGTGTGGACACTCGTGCTCGGCGGGTTGATCGGTGCCGCTGTGCTCTTCGCCCGTGGCAGCGGCCGATGGGCGACCATCGTGCTCCTGGTCAGCGCCGTCGTCGTCCCGCCCCTGTCCCAGGGCATCCTGCTCGCCGACTACGGCTTCATCTGGCAGGGGCGATACATGATGGCCATCTACAGCTGCCTCGTGCTCTGTGCCGGAATCGCACTGGACGAGATGACGCCCATCGTGGGCACGGCCGCGAGGAGACGGCTCATCAGCGTCGCGGTGTGGGCGATGGCGATCGGCCACACCGTCACATTCGCCTGGGTGCTCCGCCGCTATGTGGTCGGGTCGGGCACCTGGTCGGAGATGCTCCGTGAACCTGAGTGGCAGCCCCCGGGCACCTGGCTCGGCCTCACCGCGGCATTTGCCGTCGTTGTCATCGCGGCTGCCGCGTTGACCCTCCGTGCTCGGGGCCTCCGAATCGCGGAAGCCCCGATGCACGAGACAACGCCTAGCGGCGTCGTAGCCGGCTCTGCACCTTCTTGACGACGACCTTCGGGCCGCCGTTCTTCAGGTAGTGCACGAAGAGTCCCGCATCGTGGCGGATCCCGTGCTTCTTACGTCGGATGACGGGCTTGCGCACGCCGCCGGTCGAACCGGCCGTGACAACTCCGCTCGCGACGAGATCCGGTGCATGCTGCGGGCTCGCGACGAAGTCGACGAGCGGAGCGAGCACCGCTCCCCACTCATAGTCCTGGCGCACACGCTTGATATTGCGACGTGCGGCGCGAGCGAACTTCTCGTCGAACAACACCGTCTCGAGCGCGTCGGCGAGAGCAGCGACGTCGGTCGGCGGGACGACGACGCCCAGCTGCTCACGCGCGATCAGCTCGGCGAAGTGGTCACCCTCCGTCACGACCATGGGCAGTTCCGCCCAGAGGTAGTCGAGGATGCGGGTGCGGAACGAGAACGTCGTCTCCACGTGGGCATAGTGCGTGCTCACTCCCGCATCGGCTTCGCCCAGGTAATTGTGGCGATCTGCATAGTCGACCCAGGAGGAATTGAAGAACACCGCACTGTCGAGAACGCCGAGCTCCTTCGCAAGGGCTCGGGACTCTGCGACGATGCCCATCTCCGGAACACCCGGGTGAGGGTGCTTCGTGCCCTGGAAGAACAGGCGCACGTTGTCGTGCGTCTCCGACAGCTTGGCGACGGCACGGATGAGCGTCTTCGGGTCGAACCAGTTGTACAAGCCGCCGCTCCACAGCAGCACCTTGTCGTCTGGCGCGATTCCGGGGAGTGCTCCCTTGAGCGCGGGCTTGCTCTGGGCGGGGAACCCGTCGTTCAGCCCGAAAGGGACGACGCTGATCAGGCCGGTGAGGTCCGGGTCGCTCGCATAGTTGGCCGGGTTGATGCGGCCGAGGGCAGCGAGCTGTCCGAGGTAGAAATGCCGCTGACGCTCGGACGCGCACAGGAAGAAATCTCCACGCAAGAGCTGTTCGTTGAGCACCTCCGTGGCATCGACCACCTGCTTGTTCCACTGCTCGTTGCCCTGCTCGCGCCCCTGTTCCAGCTGCTCGAGGTGCATGGGGTCGTAGATGTCGGCGACGATGATCTTGTCGCTCTTGCGCAGGCTGTCGAACAGGGCCATGGCCAAGCCCTGGAACACGATGACGTCGCTCGCGCGTTCCAACTTGGCCATGGCACGGTCATCGCCGGGGCGCACGTGCACGACGTCGAAAGGTGCGGAGACGGGCTCGGCGCCGGCCAGCGTCACCAGCGTTACCTCGTTGTCGGCGGAGAGCGCCTCGGCCATGTTCCACGCGCGGATCGCAGGGCCGGCCATCTTCGCGCCGATCGGGTCACCCGTGATCACGAGCACCCTCGTCACCGAGGGTGACTCGGTCACTCCGAAGCTGGTGACGATCTTGTCGTAGCCCTCGAGGTAGTGCTCTGACTGATAGGACGGGGCGTCGGTTTCGCCGAAGAGTCGCCACAGCCGGTTGTCGGAGACGACACGTGACGCCTGGATCTTGTCGCGGGACTCCCGAAGCGATGGCAGGTTCTCCACGAACTGGTCGATGGCGTACACCCCTGCCAGCGTCTCCTTCGCGACCTCCATCGTCGGCCCGTTGTCTGCGCCCTTGCGCAGGTCGAACTCGGTCGAGTCGAGCTCGCCGCGAGCGACCGCGCGACGCACGGTCAACGCGAGGGTCGCAGGAAGCGCCTGCGCGAGCGCTTCGTCGCCGAGGTTCTTGTACTGCGTGAAGAGCGCGTTGCGCTCCAACAGGTACGTCTCCTTGAAGGAGCCGAACGACGACATCGACGCGTGGTGCTTGTGGTAAGCCAGCGACGCCGGTTCATAGACGTAGCGCCATCCGCGCAGGTTGAGCCGCCACCCGAGGTCCACGTCCTCGAAGAACATGAAGTAGCGCTCATCGAAACCGTCCAGCGCGTCGTAGACGCTGCGTCGCACGAACATGGCGGAACCCGTGCCGAACAGCACATCGCGCACGCTGTCGGGGTCGCTCGGAACGGGTTGCGCAGTGAGGGGCTTGTAGCCCTGGCCGAACCAGGTCATGGCGGAGCCGATGTAGTCGACGAGCTCGCCGTCCCAGTCGAGGACGCGGCTGGCGACGGCACCGATCGTGGGGCTCTCGGCAAAACGCTCGACGGCGGCACGGACCCAGGCGGCATCCGGCTTCGCGTCGTTGTTCAACAGGGCGATGAACTCGCCAGAGGAGGCTTTCACACCGAGATTGCAGCCGCCGGCGAAGCCGAGGTTCTTCCTGGATTCAACGAGTAGCACGTGCGGGGCCGCGGCACGGATGCGTGCTGCACTGTCATCGCCGGAGGCGTTCTCGACGACGACGATCTCGAGCAGCTCTGATGGCCAGTCCAGCTTGCCCAGTTTGTCGATGGCTTCAATGGTGTCGTCTGTGCCTCGGAAATTCACGAGGACAACGGAAACGACACCGGGTCGCTGCTTGGGCATGCGGGCCTTTCTATATGGGAATGGCAGATTTGAGTGTACCAATCGGATTCTCCACAATCTGGGCGCCTCCCCGCTGCGCGCACAGGAGCAGGCAAGCCAGTCGTGTTAGTCTCCTGAACTGCCTTGCCGACCGACTCAGTGTCTGTTGAAGCGGCCCGGCCACACACCGAACCTTCACGTGTAGAACGAGGTATCCCGTTGGAACGCAAAGTCCTCATCATCACTCCGGACTCAATCGGGGTCAAGATGGCAGGTCCAGCCATCCGCGCATTCGAGATGGCCAAAGTGCTTTCGGCTGCCGGCGCGGTCGTGCGTCTCGTGTCGACGGTCCACGCCGAGCTTGAGCACGATGCGTTCCCCATCGAGTTCGCCCCGGAAGCCTTATTGCGCGAGTATTCGGACTGGGCGGACGTCATCGTGTTCCAGGGGCACGTGCTGTCCAGCTTTCCGTGGCTGCGCGACCCCCGTTATATCCTCGTCGCCGATATCTATGACCCGATGCACCTCGAGGTGCTCGAACAGGGCAAAGACCTGACTTCGGAGGCGCGCTACGCGCTGTCGCTCCAGACGGCCGAAGTCCTGAACATCCAGATCGAGCGCGCAGACTTCATGCTCTGCGCCTCGGAGAAGCAGCGTGACTTCTGGCTCGGACAGTTGGCAGGGCTGTATCGCATCAACCCGGCGACGTATGACGAAGATGAGAGCCTGCGTTCCCTGCTCGACGTCGCCCCCTTCGGCATCGAAGACGCCGCGCCGACCCAGACGCGCCACGGCATCAAGGGGGTCGTTCCGGGTATCTCGGAGAGCGACACCGTCATTCTCTGGGGCGGCGGCATCTACAACTGGTTCGACCCGCTGACATTGATCCGCGCCGTGCACTCCTTGTCGAAGCGGCATCCCGACCTGCGACTGTTCTTCCTTGGCGTCAAGCACCCCAATCCGAACGTTCCGGAGATGGCGGTCTCGCTGCGCACCCGCGAGCTCGCTGAGGAGCTGGGCCTGCTGAATTCCGTCGTGTTCTTCAACGAGGGCTGGGTGCCCTACGAGGAGCGCAGCAACTTCTTGCTCGACGCCGACCTCGGAGTCAGCACCCACTTCGACCACCTCGAGACCGCGTTCAGCTTCCGCACGCGTATTCTCGACTACCTGTGGGCGTCCCTGCCGATCGTGAGCACGGACGGAGACACGTTCGCGAGCATCGTCCGACAGCACGACCTCGGGCGGGTGGTGCCCCCGGAGGACGCCGCTGCTCTCGAATCCGCGTTGGAAGACGTGCTCTACCGGGAGGGCGAGAGAGAGCGCATCACCGCGAACGTGACGAATTTCGCGGTCACCATGCGGTGGACGACGGTGCTGGCGCCCCTCGTGGCGTTCTGCGCGGCACCGCGCAAGGCAGCAGACAACCGCCGCCCCGTGATGACACCCCGCAATGAGGAGCTCGATGCCCTGCAACGACGTGTCGACGGTCTGGAACGCAGCACGTCGTGGAAGATGACCCGCCCGCTGCGGTGGCTGACTGCGACGGTGAGGCCACGGGGCCCTCGGAACTGACGTGCCCGCCGGCTCCTTCTTCTCGGTAGTCTGATCCAAACTGTCCCAGCGCGACAGACATGGGCAGGCCGGGACAAGGAGATCGATGGAGATCGCACCTCGCTTAACAGCGCGTAGAGTTCGCACCCATGTGAGGCGTTACAAGATGATCAACTCATACCTTCTTCCGCTCGACCGCTACCGGCAGATCTCGGCGATCAAACGCTCGGCGCTTTTCGACCAGGAATTCTACGAGGCGCAGGCCGAGCAACTCTTTCCGCGCAGACGCGACGCCGTCATCCACTTCATGGACGTCGGAATGAAGGCCGGGCTCTCGCCCACACCACTGTTCCAAGACGAGTGGTACCGCTTCCAGACCTCGCGAGGGTCTGAACCGTGTTTCCTCTCGTTCTTCTTCGGGTCCGAGCCCCTCACCACAAGCTCGCCCTACTTTGACGCGCGGGTATTCGCGGCCCGACGGGCGGAGGCGCAACTCCCTGTTCCGATCTCAGGGCGCGAGGCGATCGAGTTCTTCCTGGCGGATGCGACGAGTGACACGATCCTGCCCACCCCATCGTGGGCTGTCGGAACGCCGACGTGGGGCGAGGCCAGGGCGCTGGCTCTGGAATCCACGCGACAGATCAACGAGCGCGCTCACTTCGTGCGGCCCCGGCTGACCCACGAGTGGGCGCCTGAACCCATCGCGGCCGACGTCGCCCCGTCCCAACGCGCACAGTTGGTCTCGGCCATCATGCCCGTTCGCAATCGCGCGGGCATCATCTCCGGCGCCATCGAATCCGTCATCGCCCAGACCCATGAGAATTGGGAGCTCATCATCGTCGACGACGGCTCAACCGACGCCACGATCGCCGTCGTCGAAGGCTTTGCCGAGCGTGACCCCCGGGTCCGACTGCTCCGGCAGCCGCCCAGTGGCGTGTGCGCAGCCCGCAACAACGGCCTCGCAGACGCGCGCGGTGATTTCGTTGCGTTCATCGACTCGGACAACGCGTGGCTCCCTGACTTCATCGAGTTCAGCCTGCCCGGCTTCGCCGACCGAGACGTTGTGGCAACGCATGCAGCGGTTGAGATGGTCGACGAGCACGGCGAGAAGAGTTTCCTCGCCCAGAGCGGAACGCGGGACGACCTCCTCAACGGCGGCAACTTCATCGACCTGAACACGCTCATCGCACGCCGTTCGGCCGTCACCGAGATCGGTGGATTCGATGAGGCCCTCCGGCGCTGGGTCGACTACGACCTTGTCATCCGGCTGGCCGATCTGGGCAGGCTCCGGTTCCTTCCCACCATCGGTGTGGCATACAGCCACAGGGGCGACATGAAGCGCATCAGCACAACGGAGCCGAACGGCTGGGAGCAGGTCGTGCTCTCCAAGTACCTGCTCGACTGGCCGAGCATCACGGAGGCTGTCGCGGATCGACAGGCGGGGCTCGTCTCGGTCGTCATGCTGAGCTATGCCGACTGGCGCATGACCGTTGACGCGGTGCAGTCGGTACTGACGAATTCCGGGGACGTCACGTTCGAACTCCTGGTGTTGGACAACGGCTCCCCCCGATCGGTGAGGGAGATCCTGTCCGCGAGCTTGAGCGGACATCCCACGGTTCGGTTGGTGTCCCTGCCGAGAAACACCAACTTCGCCCTCGGCTCGAATCTTGCCTTCGCCCAGACGCGAGGCGAGTTCGTCGCCTTCGTGAACAACGACGTGGTCGTCGGGCCGAACTGGCTCGCGCCGCTCCGCGCACAGTTGACGCTCGATCCCGGGCTCACCGCCGCCCAAGCGGTCGTCTACGCACCCACCGGTGAGATCGAGAGCGCAGGACTCGAGCTCGACCCGGACAGCGGGCTCCCCCGCGACCGCAGGGCTATCGGATCGGAGCAGCAGCTCATCGCGCTGTCCGGCATCGCAAGCATGTACAGGGCTCACGACTTCGCCAGGCTGCGCGGATTCGACCCGATCTACTCGAACGGGTTCGAGGACGCCGACCTCGCTCTGCGCATGGCCGAGGACGGGCATCCTCGCTTCGCCGTAGTCCCGACATCGCGGGTCACGCACTTCAGCGTCTTCAGCCCCGGCAGGTTCGCCCAATCGGAGAACAACAAGCGCGTCTTCCTCTCCCGATGGGGCCGCGAGCAAGGCTGATCCGGCGCACTCGTCCCGTCAGGGAGCTCGGAGAGTGCCGCACTATGCTTGTGACAGTCCATTGCCCCAAAATGAAATGAAGCCGCATGTCAGCACAGGACCGATTCGCCGCTCTCGCACAGCAGGAGTTGGTGACGGTAGGGTCCGGCGCCGGTTCAGGCAAAGGATTCATCGCATCAGTGCGGGAGATCACGAAGCAGCGCGAGATGCTCTCGCTGCTCATCAGACGCGACCTGAAGTCGCGATACAAGGACAGCGCACTCGGTTTCGTCTGGACGCTCGTTCGCCCGATCACCCAATTGCTGATCTATTACGTGGTGATCGGCCAGTTCCTCGGGGCGGCGCGAGGGATTCCTGATTTCGCGATCTACGTCTTCACCGGGCTCACCGCCTACGGTCTCTTCAGTGAGATCATGTCGAGCGCGACCTCCTCGATCGTCGGAAACTCGGGCCTCATCAAGAAGGTGTACCTGCCGCGTGAGATCTTCCCCCTCGCCAGCGTCGGGTCGGCGATCTTCAACTTCGTCATCCAACTCGGAATCCTGCTGATCGCCACCATCCTGCTTGGGGTGTTCCCGATCTCCCCCGAGCTCATCTACTTCATTCCGTCGCTCGCGGTGCTGCTCGTTTTCGCGACAGCGTTCGGGATTCTGTTGTCGGCGGTCAACGTCTACCTCCGTGACGTCCAGTACCTGGTGGAGGTCGTGCTGCTGCTCCTGCTCTGGGCCTCCCCCGTCGTCTACGCCTGGGAGATGGTGAAGAATGCACTCGGCCCCGGACTGCTTCTGGACCTCTACACCAACAACCCCATCACGCTGGCCGTCCTCGGCTTCCAGCGTGCGTTCTGGATCAGCGGACATGACGTTGTGGCCTATCCCGACTTCCTCATGCTCCGGCTTGGGATCGCGTTCGTCGTCGGAGCGATCTTGATCGCCGTCTTCCAGCGTGTCTTCTCGAGGTTGCAGGGCAACTTCGCGCAGGTCCTGTAGCGGGAAGCGACGCAGTTCGAATGACGCAGACATACGAAACGGAATCAACAAGCATGAGCGAAGCGCCGGACATCATCACGATCGAGGATGTATCGAAGCGCTTTGTCCTGCGCAAGGACAATTCGCTCAAGGAACGGCTGGTCACCTTCGGGCGTGGCAAACAGCACCGCGAGGAATTCTGGGCGCTGCGCGGCGTCACGACGACCATTCAGGCCGGCCACACGGTCGCGCTCATCGGCCACAATGGCTCGGGCAAGAGCACGCTCCTCAAGGTCATCGGTGGAATCATCGATCCCACGTCCGGCCGTGTGGCGCGGCGCGGGCGCATCGCCGCCCTGCTCGAGCTCGGCGCCGGGTTCCACCCGGATCTGACCGGCCGCGAGAATGTGTACCTCAACGCATCGATCATGGGGCTCAGCCGCGCCGAGGTGGACGCGCGCTTCACCGACATCCTCGACTTCTCCGAGATCGGCGAGTTCATCGACACCCAGGTGAAGTTCTACTCATCGGGAATGTACGTGCGTCTCGCCTTCGCCGTCGCCGTGCACACCGACCCTGACCTCTTGCTGGTCGACGAGGTGTTGGCCGTCGGCGACGAGGCGTTCCAGCGCAAGTGCCTCGACAAGATCCGTTCGTTCCAGGAGGAAGGTCGCACGATCATCCTGGTCACCCACTCGCTGAGCCAGGTGCCGGAGATGTGCGACAGGGCGATCCTGCTCAACCGCGGCGAGGTCGTGTTCGACGGCGAGCCGCACGAGGCCGTCGCCCAGTTCCGCGACATCCTCGAGGATCGTCGGGTGGCACACACCTCGACGGTGCACTCAGCCGAAGAGGCCAACCGCGAGGCCGTGATCCACGCCGTCGCCGCGCGGGCCGACGGCCGCTCGGACGACGCTGCCATCGAGCAAGGCGACGACATCGTCGTCACGATGGACATCGAGCACTTCACCGGCACGGATGACTGGATGTGCGCGATCCAGATCGACAACACGCTCGGTCAGGTCGTCTACGGCACGACGAGCAAGCGGCTGGGAATCGCACTCGGCCATTTCGAGGGCAAGCGCACCGTGCAGTTCCGCCTGCGCGACTCGCACTTCGGTACCGGCAAGTACTTCGTGAACGCGTCCATCATGGACTCTACCGGACGGCACATTTTCGACTTGCCGCAGGGGTGCACCTTCGACGTCGCTGACACACCGCTTGCAGTCGGAACCACCTACGCGGAGCCCGAGTTCATCGACCAGGGCGCTTCGGCCTGAGAACGTCTGCCTTCATCGCATGAATCACTCTGGCAAGACGCCCCCATCAGTTCTCGTTGTCACCGTCACGTACAACACCGGGCAGACGCTGATCCCATTCCTCGAGTCGTTGTCGACCGCCAGTGCACTACCGCTGACGGTCGTCATCGTCGACAACGCATCGCGCGACCTCAGCTTGGAGCGATCGTTGGCAGCCACCCACGGCGCCATCCTGCTTGAGCTTGCAGACAACCGCGGCTACGGCGGAGGGGTCGCGGCCGGAGTCGACGCGCACGGCGCCGAGGCGGATTACGTGCTCATCACGAACCCGGACGTCAGCTTCGCCCCCGGCGCCATCGACGAGCTCGTCCGCGCAGCGGAGAGTACCGCCGATGCCGGTTCCGTCGGACCCCGGATCCTGGATGTCGACGGCACCGTGTATCCGTCCGCGCGCAACCTGCCGTCCTTGCGGACCGGGGTAGGTCACGCATTGTTCGGTCGGATCTGGCCGAGCAATCCCTGGTCGATCAGCTACCGCGCCGAGCGTGATTACGGCACGCAGCCCCGTGACGCCGGTTGGCTCTCCGGAGCCTGCCTCCTCGTCCGAAAGAGCGCATACGACGCGGTCAAGGGCTTTGACCCGCGGTTCTTCATGTATTTCGAGGACGTCGATCTTGGCGCGCGCCTGGGCAAGTCCGGTTGGCGAAACATCTACGTTCCGAGCTCGACCGTCACGCACACCGGGGCGCACTCAACCTCCAACAGTGCGAAACGCATGGAGCGGGCCCATCACAGCAGTGCCTACCTCTATCTTGCCGACAAGTACTCGGCCTGGTATCTCGCCCCGCTTCGGGCTGTCCTGCGCCTCGGCCTGGCCGCGCGCAGCTGGTGGGTGAGTCGGTGACCAACCCTCAGCCGGCATTCGCGCGCCGCGCGGTGCGATCGCTCCGTCGCCGGGCAGGCGTCGCGAAACGTGGGGTGTACGCCTGGCTCGGCCATGTCGGAGAGACGGCCGGATCGGCCCGAGAGACAGCCTCCTGGAATTCTGAGACCTTCCGCGGACGCATCGGTGACTTTCGCACCGAGACGCTCGTGGGATCGCCACGGCTCGGCTCCCTGCCTGTGATCCTGTGCCTGTGGAATCGGCCAGGACGCATCGATGAGATCCTTGCGATGCTCGACGCACAGTCCACGGAGCGCCCGCTGCGAGTCATGTTCTGGAACAACAACGCCGAGGATGACGGGCACTACCGTGAACACATCGCCGCGTTCACCGCATCCGGCGCGGTCGAGAGCGTCGAGTATGTGCTGAGTCGGCGAAACGTCGGCGGCATCGGCAGATTCTTCCTCGCCAAGGACCTGTTCCGCGACGGCTTTCGCGGGCACTTCATCACGCTGGACGACGACCAGGACGTCAGCCCGACGTTCATCGACTCCTTGCTCACGTACGCCGCCCCCCGCGAGTTCGCAGGCTTCTGGGCGTGGAACTACATCGATTCGCACTGGAACCGAACCCCGACACCGCCCGGCGGTCTCGCAGACTACGCCGGAACCGGTGGAGCAGTCTGCGACATCGAGATCGTTCGCTCCAGCCGCTTTTTCACCGAGCTGCCTCGTCGCTATGCATTCCTCGAGGACCAGTGGCTCTGCGGGTACGCGAAGTCACTGGGTTGGCAGGTGCGCAAGGCCGATGTGGACATCACTTTCGTACTCCACGAGACGAACCAGTTCCCGCAGCACGCTGCGCTGAAGGACGAGTTCAGACGCTACCTCATCGAGCACAAACCACCTCGTTGATGCGCGCCGGCCGTCCTTCTGGGGCGGCCGGCCCGCGCTCCTGGCCTCAGCAGCGCCCCAGCTGGGCGACCGTTGGGCTGAGCGCCGACGTGCCCCCGAGCAGCAGCAGACTCGATGTCTGGCGGCTGGTGATGGAGTCACGAGTGGCGGCTGGCATGCATCCGGGGAACGAGACGAAGAGCGGGCTCTTCGCCTTTCCGGCCGCTGCGGCCCCGGCGAGCGCATCGGGGTAGTCGACGGCGGTTGCCAGATACACCGTTGAGGCGGATGGGAAGGCGTCGTCATTGATTGCGATGCTGGTGCCGATGCGGTCGGAACCGGACAAGCGGGTGATACCGAGACCTGCGCCCCTGAACCCTGATTCTTGCGTGCCCGAGACCGCATTCGCGCCGCCGACGATCTTCACAGACGTCGCACCCATTGAGCCGAGCAGTGACAGCGTCGCCGGGTGCACGTCTCGTGAGTCATCGACGAGCAGCACGGGGATTCCCTTCGCGCCTGCGGCGGCACTCGCCGACAACGCGTCGGGGAAGTTCAGGCCTGTGGCGACATAGGCGCTCGTCGCGCGCGGGAACACCGTCGCGGCGATCTTGCGCGAGGTTTCGTAGCGATCGACGCCCGAGATCCTCTGGATGTTCGGTTGAATCTTTTCGAGTTGCGCGTAGACGCTCTTGTTGACGGCTTGCACCCCTCCGACGACGACGATCCGCTGCGGCTTCAGCCTCGCCAACTCGTCTCGTGTCGCGCCGGGCAGCTCGGTCGGGAACGTCAGCAGCAGCGGACCGCCCTGCGTCGCGGCCGCAGGGGCCGCGCTCAGAGCGTCGGGGAAACTCTCTCCCGTGGTGATGTACACGACGGGGACGCCCGCGTTCGGGTAGCTGGACTTGGAGATTCCCACGGCCGTGGAGAAGCGGTCGGCTCCGCTGATACGGGAGACGTTCGGAAGCCTGCCGTCGGTCGGGTCGCCGAACCAGTCGTTGTAGAACACCCAGAAGTTGCGGTTGCCGTATGAGGAGCAGCCGTCGGATTGTGAACCATAGACGTTGGACAGCGCGACGGCGTTGGGCTGATATGGCGTGTAGTTGTAGAGCGCGTGAGTGGCATCGTTCTCGATGTACACCGAGGAGGATCCGCACGCCGCATTGGGGTGATAGCCAACCGCGGAGGTCTTGCGTGCCGGGAACCTGTTGTACATGCTGGCCTCGGGGTTGCTGTACCAGACCAGCTGGCGCGCCGCGGCGAACATCTGATTGAAGAAGCCATAGAACATCGAGTCACAGCTACTCGTATCGGGGCAGCCGTATCCCATGGCCTTGCGCATGTGGCTGTCAAACCTCGAGTCTGACGACGGCATCGAGACGAGCGACGTCTCCTTCTGCAGAATCACCAGCAGCGCTTTCGCGCTGATTCCGCAGGCCCGCTGCACCTTGTCAATGATGCGTGCCGCGGACTCGTTCGCTCCGCCCTGATACGTCGAGCAGGTGCCATAGCTCCAGGTGCGCGTCGGCGTTGTCATCCGGACGTTGTTCAGGCAGCTCGCCCCGCTGCACTTGGCGTCAAGGAACGCCTGGATCTGCGCCTCGGTCATCGCCGAGCCGTTGTAGAAGTTGTAGTCGCTGATGATGAGGCCGGGCCGAAAGTCCCCGCCGCTGATCGCGCGGGCACTCATCGCGAATGTTCCGATCTCGGCCTCGGCCAGCGGGCTGACCGCCTCTGGCGCGGGCGGCGCCTGTTCTTCAGCCGGGTCGGGCGCAGGGGCCTCCTCGCTCGGCGGTTGCGGCGCCGGCTCTTCGCCGTCCTCAGGCGCCTCCGTCGGAGCATCGCTCGGCTGCTCGACCGGAGCCGTGGGGCCGTCGGATGGCTCCGTTGTCGGAGTGGGAGTGGGTGTCGGCGTCGAAGACGGCGATGGCGATGGCGATGGCGTGGCATCCTCGCCGGGTTGCGGCGTGCTCGTGGCCGACGAACCGGACGGAATCTCCTCGGCCGCCGCAATGCTGACCGGCCCGAGAGCGGTCCCCGTTGCGATCAGGATGGCCGACAGAGTGACGGTCACGGACTTCAGCACGCGTGGAGAGAGCATTCCGCGATCATATCGGCCGTGCACCGCAACGCTCGGGCAACAGTCCGGCGATCACGGAATATGCCACAGAAATTCACCCGGGCCGGGGCTGCGGGACTAGCCGAACAGCACGGACGTCGTAATCACCGCGACGATCAGGAAGCCGCCGTAGAGCACGATGACCCATTCGGCAGCGCGATTCTTGACGATCAGCGCTGTGGTCACGAAGAATGCCGGCAGGAGCGGCATGGCGTAGCGGGCGAGTACCGGGAACACGTCGCCGAGCAGCAGGTACATGCCGATCGCCAGTATCGGAGCGAAGAGCGTGGCCGAGACGGTGACCGCGATGGCGAGGGCCTTGTCGAATGCGGTTGGCAAGCGGGAGAGCGCGAAGCCGATGACCCCGGCCACCGTGAGCAGAACGAGCGGCGCTCCGATCACGGGAGGCAACCGCATCTCGGCGAGGTAACCGCCGCCGAGCGCGCCCGGGTTGATGAACAGTGAGAGCATGCCGACGATGTCACGCCACAGGAAGTCCTTGGCGAGGCCCTGGTCTGCCCCCGTGCCGAGGGAAATCTGGGCACGGACGAGGAGCCAGCCGATCTGCGCAATGCCGGCGACCGCCAGAGCGGTCACCGTCGCGAAGAGAAGTCGACGCCGCTGAGGCGCCTCAACCGCATCGCGTGCGAAGAGCAGATACAACAGGATCAGGAGAACGCCCACCCCAAGCGCCAAGACCATGGTGACCTTGAGCAGGATCGCGACGACCGCTATCGGCACAAGCCACCATGGACTGGATCGCCCTTGAATGGCGCTCACGCCCGCCAGCAAGACGGATGCGCCAACGAGGAACGCCGGAGCGTCCGTCGAGATGTAGGTGTTCGCCCAAAACGTGGTCGGCGCCCCGATGACCACGAGGCCAAGACCGAGGGCGATGAACTTGCGGACCTTCAGCAGCCTGAGCAGCTTGTAGAACACGAGAAGCCCGCCGACGAGCCAGAAGATCCCCGTAGCCCTCGCCGCGGTGAGAAACTCGGCTCCGGTAACGAACTGGATGCCTTTTCCAAGCACCCAGGTGATCGCGAAGTACAGCGGCGTGTAGATGTCCGCCGATGTCTTGCCCTGCTGCGGGTAGTTGGCGTGGATGTCCTGGACGTTGTCACACGGTTCCCCACGGGGACCGAATGCGTCGCCGTCGCAGGCCATTCCGACAAGCGCCTCGTGGCCGATGTACTCGCCCTGGCGCACGACGCCCTGGCTCGGGAATTTCACGGTGTAGTCGTAGTAGACCCACTCGTCGAACGGCGCAAACTGGTCGGAATGGCTCGCCGTCAGCACTCCGCCACTGATGATCGCAACCACCACCAGCACGAGTGGAACCCAGGCATTGCGGATCCACAGGGCAAGCGCGTGTCGCCTGCGTGCAAAGTCACCCATTCGCTACAGGGACCCGGTGTGAGGGATCAACGGCGCCCCAGCGGGCGCGTGCAGCGTACGTCGACTCGAGAGCATGAAGCGATCATATCTCGCTCATCCTGTGCGTCGGCGGCGGCGCCGATCAAGATCGCCATCGCGAACCTGAATGGGTTCACATGCTCGCTTCGGGTCGTCCCCGTGCGCCAACGAACGCGGCCCCGACTCCTGGGAGTCGGGGCCGCAGTCAATGCGTGCTGTGGCGCTACGCCAGAAGTGACGTCAGGTATCGGCCGTATCCGCTCTTCACGAGCGGGGCGGCGAGCGCGGCAAGCTGGGCGTCATCGATCCAGCCGGCACGCCAGGCGATCTCCTCGATGCACCCCACTTTGAAGCCCTGGCGGTCTTCGATGACACGGACGTATTCCGATGCCTGCATCATCGACTCGAATGTGCCGGTGTCGAGCCATGCCGTTCCACGGTCGAGCACCTGCACCTGCAGCGACCCTGCCTCGAGGTAACGCTCGTTGACCGTGGAGATCTCGAGCTCGCCGCGCGCGCTCGGTTCGATCGTCTTGGCGATCTCGACAACAGAGTTGTCGTAGAAGTAGAGCCCGGGAACCGCATAGTTGCTCTTCGGCTTGACCGGCTTCTCCTCGATCGACACGGCCGTGAAGTCGTCGTCGAACTCAACGACGCCGTACGACGTCGGATCGCTCACCTGGTAGGCGAAGATGAGTGCGCCATCGATCTCGCTGTTCTTGCGGAGCGCAGAGCCGAGGCCGGTGCCGTGGAAGATGTTGTCCCCGAGCACGAGCGCGACGCTCTCGTCGCCGATGAATTCCTCGCCGATGATGAACGCCTGGGCGAGGCCGTCCGGAGAGGGCTGCTCTGCGTACTGGATCGAGATGCCGAGCTCTGAGCCGTCGCCGAAGAGCGCGCGGAACTGGCTGTTGTACTCCGGCGTCGTGATGATGAGGATCTCGTTGATGCCGGCCATCATCAGCGTCGACAAGGGGTAGTAGATCATCGGCTTGTCGTAGATGGGCATGAGCTGCTTCGAGATGCCCTTGGTGATCGGCCAGAGTCGGGTTCCCGATCCTCCGGCCAGAATGATTCCGCGCATTGTCTCTAACCCTTTGCGTTCAGTGTCTCGTAGTACGCCCGCGCCGCTTCCCAGCTGGGCAGGAGGCCGGATGCCGCGGCCTCGGCGAGGCTCGGCGCCTCGGTGTCCTTGGGCGAGAGCAGCGCCTCACTCAGGTCGATACCGAACTCCAGGCCGATCTCGGGGTCGAGCGGGTTGATGCCGTGCTCGCGCCCCGGGTTGAATGTGTCTGTCACCAGGTAGCTGACGGTCGCGTTCTCGGTGAGTGCGACGAAACAGTGGCCGAGGCCCTCCGCGATGTAGATTGCGCGACGGTCGACGTCGTCCAACAGAACCGAATCCCACTGCCCGTATGTCGGCGATCCGACTCGGATGTCGATCACGAAGTCGAGCACGGCGCCGTGCGGCGCCGTGACGTACTTGGCCTGGCTCGGCGGGATGTCGGCGAAGTGGATGCCGCGCACCGAACCGCGCTTGGAGACGGAGGTGTTCGCCTGCTTGAGGTCAATCGAGTGCCCGACGACCTCTTCGAGCTTGTCGAAGCGGTACCACTCGAGAAAGACCCCCCGGTCGTCTCCGAATTGCTTCGGGGTGATCTCGTAGCTGTCAGGAATGCTCAGTTCACGGATTTGCACGCCTGAGAGTCTAGCAATCGGCGGCTGGGAGTCCGCGGACAGCGTGGTGGCCGACCCCGAATAACATGGGACCCATGCGATATCTGATTACCGGAGCTGCAGGCATGCTCGGAACCGACCTCCAAACCGTGCTCGCCGGGCAGGACGTGACCGCGCTCGGCCGCTCCGACCTCGACGTCACCGACCTCGACGCCGTTCGCTCCGCCGTCGCCGGCCACGATGTCGTGATCAACGCCGCCGCCTACACAAAGGTCGACGACGCGGAGAGCGACGAGGACGCAGCATTCGCCGTGAACGCTACGGGTGCGAAGAACCTCGCCATAGCCGCGCGCGAGGCCGGCGCCAAGCTGATCCAGGTGTCCACCGACTACGTCTTCGACGGGGCAGCGACCAGCCCATACGCCGAGACCGCGCCCCGCGCACCGATCTCGGCCTACGGCCGCACCAAGGCGGCCGGCGAGGAACTCGCCACCGCTGAGCACCCAGAGGGCACCTACATCGTGCGCACCGCTTGGCTCTACGGCCAGCACGGCCCGAACTTCGCGGCGACCATGCTCCGTCTGGCCGGAAGCCACCCCACGGTCAGCGTCGTCGTCGACCAGCTCGGCCAGCCCACGTGGACCGCCGACCTCGCCCGCCAGATCGTGCTGCTCGCCGAGTCCGATGCCCCGGCCGGGGCCTACCACGGCACCAACTCCGGGCAGGGCTCCTGGTTCGACTTCACGCAGGCCATCTTCTCCGAGGCCGGCCTCGACCCCGAGCGCGTCCTGCCCACCGACAGCACCGCCTTCGTCCGCCCCGCCCCGCGCCCGTCGTACTCCGTTCTCGGCCACGACGCCTGGGCCGCGGCCGGCCTGCCGGAAATGCGCGACTGGCGCGAGGCGCTGGCGGATGCTGTGGCGTCCGGCGCAGTCGCCAAACCCGCCGCATAGCGTCGCCCGAGTGCGCGCGCAGCGCGCACTCGGCATCCCCTCGGCAAGCTCTGACTACAATGACGGGGTGTCTAGACTTCTTGTGACCGGCGGCGCCGGCTTTATCGGTTCGAACTTCGTGCACTACGTGCTGGCCAACACGGAGCACTCCGTGACTGTGCTCGACAAGCTCACGTACGCCGGCAACCGTGCCTCGCTCGACGGCCTTCCCGCCGACCGCTTCACCTTCGTCGAGGGTGACATCAGCGACGCTGCACTCGTCGATCAGCTCTTCGCCGAGGTGGACGCGGTCGTGCACTACGCCGCAGAGAGCCACAACGACAACTCGCTGGACGACCCGCGCCCGTTCCTCGACACCAACATCATCGGAACGTTCACTCTGCTCGAGGCCGCGCGCAAGCACGACGTGCGCTTCCACCACATCTCCACCGACGAGGTCTACGGCGACCTTGAGCTCGATGACCCCAACCGCTTCACCGAGAACACGCCGTACAACCCGTCGAGCCCGTACTCCTCCACCAAGGCAGGCAGCGACCTGCTCGTGCGCGCCTGGGTGCGTTCCTTCGGGGTCAAGGCCACGATCTCCAACTGCTCGAACAACTACGGCGCCTACCAGCACGTCGAGAAGTTCATCCCGCGCCAGATCACCAATGTGCTCCGCGGCGAGCGACCCAAGCTCTACGGCAGCGGCGAGAACGTGCGCGACTGGATCCACGCCAACGACCACTCGTCTGCCGTGCTGACGATCCTTGACAAGGGGCAGATCGGTGAGACCTACCTCATCGGTGCCGACGGCGAAAAGAACAACAAGGAGGTCGTCGAACTGATCCTGACGACCCTCGGCCAGCCGGCGGACGCCTACGACCACGTCGTCGACCGTCCCGGCCACGACCTGCGTTACGCGATCGACTCGACGCGCCTGCGCACCGAGCTCGGCTGGAGCCCGCAGTTCTCCGACTTCGAGGCCGGCCTCGCCGACACGATCGCCTGGTACCGCGACAACGAGTCGTGGTGGGCACCGCAGAAGGACGCCACAGAGGCCCGTTACAAGGCCCAGGGCCAGTAAAGGCCCAGGTCACCACCGTCATGACAACTCTGCGCGTCGTCGTCGATCAGATCATCGCCCCGGCCCCGGGACCGGTCGGGCTGTACAGCGAGGAACTCACTCGCCAGCTGATCGCCTCGGCACCCCGCGGCTGTGACGTCGAAGGCATCGTCTCGGCGTCGCAGCGCGAGAAGTACGAACGCCTCGAGGCGGCGCTTCCCGGACTCCGCGGGCTGTACACGACGACGCTCCCGCGCCGGGAGCTCGCTGCCGCCTGGCAGCTCGGGATCACGACGTCCAATGGCGGCGGCATGATCCACGCCCCTGGACTCCTCGCCCCGTTGCGCCGCCACGACCGCGTGAACGACGGCGCGCAGATCGCCGTCACCGTTCACGACCTGCTGGCGTGGACGCACCCTGACTCGCTCTCGCCCGCCACGGTCGCCTGGCACAAGTCGATGATGCGGCGCGCCCGCAAGCACGCCGATGCGGTGGTCGTGCCGACGCATGCCCTGGCCGAGCAGTTGCTGGAGCGCTTCGCCTTCGGGGATCGCGTGCGCGTGATCCCCGGTGCCGCGCGTTCCGGGCTTGAGCTTCCGGCGGATGCCGACGAGCGCGCCACCGCGCTCGGGCTTCCCGAACGCTTCATCCTCACCGCGGGAACACTCGAACCCCGCAGGGGCGTTCTCGCGCTGATCGAGGGCTTGGGTGGCGCGAAGGCCCCTGATCTGCCCCTCGTCGTGCTCGGCCCATCCAGCTGGGGCGACGTCGAGTTGGCCGCCGTTGCCGATGAGGCAGGCCTTGCCGAAGACCAGGTGCTTTCGCTCGACAAGCTCTCGCCGGCCGACCTCGCCGTCGTGCTCTCACGCGCTGCGGTGTTTGTCTACCCGAGCCTCGCGGAGGGCTTCGCGGCCCGGATCATCGAGGCCTTCCAGTTCGGCGTGCCCGTCGTGCACTCCGACGCCCCAGAGCTCGTTGAGGTCGCCGGAGACGCCGGCGTCACCGTCGAACGCGAGGATGCCGACGGATACCCGGAGCGTCTCGCTGCAGCGATCGGAACGGTCCTCGAGGACGAGGTCCTCGCCGGGCGGCTGAGCGTTGCCGGCCGTGACCGTTCCAAGGCATTCAGCTGGCGCGATGCCGCAGAGCGGGTCTGGCAGCTGCACGCCGACCTGTAGGGGCCGCAGCTTTTTCGGTGCTGTGCACGGCGACGCTGAGCCAGCACCGCTGACGGTTCCCGGGTCTGCCGAGGTTGGGGCTGCCGCCTTTCGCGACGCTGCGCGTTGCGCTACTCCGCCGGAGCCGGCTCCTCCGTCGGCGGCGGCGCGAGCGCCTCGTCGATGAGCTGGCGGATGTAGTCGTAATCGGGGTCGAGCGGGTCAACGCCGTTGTCCGGAACCAGCTCGACGTTGATCATCGGCAGTTCCTTGGTCTTCATCGCGAGCTGCGTGAAGTAGCCGAGCATGCTCTGCGGGATATCGGTGTTGACGACCTTGGTGCCCGCCTTCGCGATCTCCTCGAATTTGGAGAGCACATTGGCCGGGTTGAATTGTTTGAGCACGGCATCCTGGAGCTGACGCTGCCTGGCCATGCGGTCGTAGTCGGTCGTGTCGTGCCGGGAGCGCGCGTACCAGAGCGCAAGGTTGCCGTCGAGTTGCTGTTCGCCCGCATAGATCCAATGCGCGACGTCGGTGAATGTCTCGTCGGTGTAGATCGGCACGTCGGTGGGAACGTTGATCGTGACGCCGCCAAGAGCGTCGATCAGGTCAGAGAAGCCCTGCATGTCCACGAGTGCGTAGTACTGGATCGTGAGGCCGGTGATGCCCTCAGCGGCGGAGCGCATGCCCTCGACGCCGGGTTCGCTGCCCTCGTTGACGGCATTCGGGTACATCTCGGGGCTCTTGAGATCGACCTCGCTGTACACCCAGTTGAGCTGGCATCCGTCCGGCTCACCGACCTCACAGCCGTCGATCGCGCCATAGCCCTCCGGGTACACCGCGGCGAGCGGTGAGCCCTCTGGGAACGGGAAGTACTTCATGTCGCGCGGCAGGCCGATCGTCACGGCCTGGCCGGTCTCGGCGTCGATGCTGACGACCGAGATGCTGTCCGGTCGGGTGCCCTCGCGGTCGGCACCGGTGTCTGCGCCGAGGAGCAGGATGTTGTAGCGCCCGTCGATCGGGTCTTCGGTCGGGCCGGCGATGAAGACCGAGGACAAGAAAGTACTCGTCGTCGTCGCGACGAACGCCCCGTACGCCGCCGTGCCGGAGAGTGCGAGCATCGCGACGGTGGTGAGGCCGGCGATCCAGCCGCGCGCAGAGGGTTTGGTGCGCACGAGCCGCACCAGGCGCAGGGTGTCGAGCGAGAGTACGACCCAGACCACGGCGTAGAAGACCAGCAACAGGGCGGCGACCCAGAGCGTGATCGAATTCGTGGCGATCGTGAGCAGGGTGTCCGGCCAGATCAGCCAGACGACGAGGGCGAGCACGGCCAGCGTCCAGAGGGTGAGCGTGCAGCCCAGCCCGAAGCGGCCGAGCCGGCGGTTGCCGGCCAGCACCTGTGGGGAACCGGGAATCAGGAAGTTGAGCACGACGAGCCACCAGGCGCGCCGCGTCATGACGGTGGAGGAACCGACATCCGGGAAGCGCATCGGGCTCGCCGCACTCGATGCGTTGGCAAAACTCGGGTAGGTGCTCATAGGCGGGCTTGCAGAGCTGCGTTCTTCTGTTCGACGAGCTCGGCGAGGTTCTCGGCGTACTGTCCCAGGGCATCGCTCAGGCTGTCGTCGGCGGTGGCGAGGATCTTCACGGCGATGAGGCCGGCGTTCTTGGCTCCGCCGATCGACACGGTGGCGACGGGCACGCCCGCCGGCATCTGCACGATCGACAGCAGCGAGTCCATGCCATCGAGCAGCCCGAGTGGAACGGGGACGCCGACGACGGGCAGGGTGGTGACCGATGCCAGCATGCCGGGCAGGTGCGCGGCGCCACCGGCACCAGCGATGATCACGCGGATGCCGCGCGCGTGCGCAGACTTGCCGTACGCGATCATCTTCTCCGGGGTGCGGTGCGCGGAGAGCACCTCGACCTCGAACGGCACGCCGAACTCGCGCAGCAGCTCAGCCGCCGCGCTCATGACGTTCCAGTCGGAATCGGACCCCATGACAACACCGACAAGAGGCGTTGGCACGGCGTCGAGAGCGGAGTCGTCGTTCACGAGGTCATTGAGCACGCAGACAATGTTATTGCTCAGTCCTGAAAGAACGCCGCAGCGGCTCGCGCCTGATAGCTCACATCGTCGAGATCGTCGCCGCTGGCGTTGACGTGGCCGACCTTGCGGCCGGGGCGCGGGTCCTTGCCGTAGTTGTGCACCTTGACGGTGGGGTGGGCGGCGAGCATCGGCGCGTAGCGGTCGGCGAGGCTGCCGGATGCCGGCCCGCCGAGGATGTTCACCATGACCGTCCACGGGTCGCGCGCGGCTGTGCCGCCGAGCGGCAGGTCGAGCACGGCGCGGAGGTGTTGCTCGAACTGGCTGGTCGTCGAGCCGTCCTGCGACCAGTGCCCGCTGTTGTGCGGGCGCATCGCGAGTTCGTTGATGAGCAGGCGTTCGTCGGTGGTCTCGAAGAGCTCGACCGCGAGCACACCGGTGACGCCGATGCCGTCAGCGATCGTCACGGCGATCTCCGCCGCGACATCCGCCAACTTGCCTGCCGAGTGCGGCGCCGGTGCGATGACCTCGCTGCACACGCCGTCCAGCTGCACGGTCTCGACGACGGGCCAGGCCGCTATCTCGCCAGACGGGCGCCTGGCGACGAGCTGTGCCAGCTCACGCTTGAACTCGACGAGCTCCTCGACGAGTAGCGCTCCCCCGCGGCCGTCCTCGGCGAGCGTCTGGAACCAGTCGTCGACCTCGTGCGCTGCACGCACGACGCGCACGCCCTTGCCGTCATAGCCGCCGCGCGGGGTCTTCACGACGGCACGGCCGCCGTGTGCTTCGAGGAAGGCTCCGAGCTGTTCGGCATCCTCGATCGCCGCCCAATCGGGAACCGGCAGGCCGAGCTCCGAGAGCTTCGCGCGCATCGTCAGCTTGTCCTGCGCGTACAGCAGAGCGTCGGGTCCCGGGTGCACCGGCGTGCCCTGTTCGATCAGCGCACGCAGGATGTCCTGCGGCACGTGCTCATGGTCGAATGTGATGACGTCGACGGTCTGCGCGAAGGCGAGAACGGTTTCACGGTCGCGGTAGTCACCGACTCCGGTGGCCGCGATGTCGGCCGCCATTCCCTCGGCCTCGGCGAGCACACGGATCTCGATGCCGAGATTCACCGCGGCGGGAATCATCATTCGGGCCAGCTGGCCCCCACCGATCACTCCAACAATCATGGAATCGCACTCTCTCAAAGTCTGCAGGTGAATCACGGATGCCGTGCAGCACGCATTCAGCATCACGCGATCGCATGGCCGTAAACTGCCCTGCGCGTCGTTCTACTATCTTTGCTCATTACCCGGCGCTCACAATTCAGTGCGCTCCATTCAACCGACGGGATCCGACCATGGCCCAGCTGCCGTCACGGTTCACCAGGGCACGCATCGGGGCGTTCGCAGTCCAGGCGGCGAAGTTCGGTGCAGTCGGTGCGGTCGGGCTCGTCGTGGATGTCGCGCTGTTCAACCTGCTGCGCGCGACCGTGCTGAGCCCGGAGAACATGGCATCCGGCCCGATCATCGCGAAGATCATCTCGACGGCCGTCGCGATCCTCGTCAACTGGATCGGCAACCGCTTCTGGACCTTCGGGAGCCAACGCACCGGGCGCACCGTGCGTGAGGGCGTCGAGTTCTTCGCCGTGAGCATCGCGGGCATGGCGATCTCAGTCGGCTGCCTGTGGTTCTCGCGTGAGGTGCTCGGCTACACCTCGCTGCTGGCCGACAACATCGCCTCGAACGTCATCGGGCTCGCCCTCGGCGCCGCGTTCCGCTTCCTGATGTACCGCTACTGGGTGTTCGCTCCAAGCAGGGCGATTCTCGGCGAACAGTCGGCCCCACAGCTCACCGGAAGCTGACGCGCTTTCACAGCGAGGCCCGCTACTCGACCAGCGGGAAACGTGATCAGAACGGCGGAGCGTCCGGGTAGTGCGTGGTGGTTTCGACAGGCTCAACCAGCGGGGGCGGCTCAACCAGCGGGGGTGCCGGCTCGGCCGGTGAGCCCGGTGGGGGTCTTCGGCTGCTGGGTGGGGACGGGTGGGTGTCGTAGGTGCGGCCGGCCGGGCTGGTCCAGCGGAGCACACCGTCGCCCATCTGCTGCACTCGCCAGCGGGAGTTGTGCTTGAGCCGGTGATGCTTCTTGCACAGCACCGCGAGATTGCACTCTTCGGTGAGCCCGTCGCGCTCGAAGGGGTGGGTGTGGTCGATCTCGCACCGCTCGGCTGTGCGGGTGCAACCCGGGAAGCGGCAGGTCTGGTCCCGGTAGAGGATCCAGCGGCGCAACGCCGCGCTGAGGGTGTACTTGTGCCGGTCCAGCTGGAGCGGGGTGTTGTCGACCGGGTCGACGAGGATGCGGTGCAGTGTCGGGGCCTCGGCGGCGAGGCGGCGGGCGGTGTCGGCGTCGATCGGTCCGTAACCGTGGAGCTCGCCCGGCTCGTCTGATTGGCCGATCAGGGTCGCGTACGGGATCGTCAACTTCGGCACCGCCACGAAGACCTCGGGGCGGGAGAACGCCAACCCCGGCATCCGCGATTTCGCGGCCGCCTCGGCGGGGGCAGCGGTGGGGATGAGCAGCAGTTCGGCGGCGATGTCCGCCTCCAACTGGGCGTGCGTGCCAGGGCTGAGCGCGACCTCGGTGTCGGCGAGGTGAGCGGTGTCGAGCGACTCAGCTTGGGCGTGGTCGGCGAGGTGGCTGATCCGTTCGGTGATCGCGATCGCCTTCTCCGCCTCCAAGTGCAGATGCAGCCACGCCATGCCGTCGGCGGCGGGTTCGAACCAGAGCCTGCGTTCCGTGCGGCCCTGCGCCGCCCGCAAAGTGAGGGAGTCGGGGTGGAGGCGTTCCCGGATTCGCGCGGCCGTCCGGCGGAACGCGGTCGGGGTTTGCGTGGCCGCCTTCAGCAACGCCTCCGCTTCGAAACGGGCGTGCAACTCAGGCGGCAGGGTGACCGCTTGGGCGAGGATCTCGCGCACGTGGCGTTGGCCGACGGTGCCAGCCGCGAGAGCGGCCAGGCTCTTGCTGAAGACGGTGCCGAGCTGCTTGGCCTCATAGATCAGTCCCGTCATGGTGCGCTCATGGACCCGCAACACCAAGGCCAACTCGGCGGTAATGCTGCGGAGCGCGAACTCCTCCTCGATCCGGCGGGTCCGGCCCATCGGGTCGGCGGTGGCGACGGCATGGGAGCGGGCCGTTTCGATGAAGCGGTACTGCTCCGCCAGAGCGGAACCGAGCGTGGTTTGGGTGGAGGCGACGCCGGTGAGGCACTGTGTGATGACCGGGTCGGTGGCCGATCCGGGAAGCTGCAGCACTGCTTCGCTCATGACTAGATCGTCTCACCAACCACCGACACGGAGTCCTGCAAACAGGCCCGGAATCAGGGGTTATCCACAGGCGGAGCGGACCGTGACCTAACCGTGATCAAGTGGTTTCGACAGGCTCAACCAGCGGAGTGTTCGGTGGTGTCAGGGCTTCGGTCGCTGGCGCTCCCTCAAGCCAGCGTGGGAGCGGGCGAGGTTCCGGCGGTGTCAGGGTTTCGACAAGCTCAACCATCGGAGCTGTTTCGACAAGCTCAACCAGCGGGGTGTTCGGGTGTGTCAGGGCTTCGGTCGCTGGCGCTCCCTCAAGCCAGCGTGGGAGCGGGCGAGGTTCCGGCGGTGTCAGGGTTTCGACAAGCTCAACGAGCGGAGCTGTTTCGACAAGCTCAACCAGCGGGGTGTTCGGGTGTGTCAGGGCTTCGGTCGCTGGCGCTTCCTCGAGGCAGCGTGGGAGCGGGCGAGGTTCCGGCGGTGTCTGGGTTTCGACAAGCTCAACCAGCGGAGCTGTTTCGACAGGCTCAACCAGCGGAGCTGTTTCGACAGGCTCAACCAGCGGAGTGTTCGGGTGTGTCAGGGCTTCGGTCGCTGGCGCTCCCTCGAGCCGGCGTGAGTGGGCGCGGCCGGTCGTGTCGGGATTCGCCTAGCGCTGGCCCCACGCGATCGTGTGGTCACCAGGAGTGGCCTGATCGTGCTGGCGGCGCGCGGCAATGAGGCTCTGATTGGCCTCCATCAGATCGTGCAGTGTGCGCTGCACGAGGTCGGCGCTCGGAACGTCCCGCAGCACGATCGGCTGCTCGAGCCCCGTATTGATCAGGATGTCGCCCGTGCGGAAGGCGCTCTGCAGCCACGAGCGGCGCACGCTCACGTCGTAGCCCCTGCTGTGCATGAGCTCCTGGCGCACCTGCACGAAGAAGCCGTGCCGCACGATCACGCGCCTTGTTGTGATCGTGTAGCGCCGGCTCAGCCAGGCCAACAACGGCAGCACGAAGCCGAGAAGCACGAGCAGCGCTGCTCCGGCGAGGATGGCGATGCTCTGCCACTCCTCGTCCATCTGCCCGGCGTAGTAGCCGGCGGCCCCGCAGACGGCGATCAGGAGGATCGATGGCCAGAACAGCATCCGGCCATGTCTGCGCACCCGCGCGACGACGTGCTCAGCAGGCGCGGCGAGCTGCTGCCCAGCCGCGGGCGCGGGCATCCCGCCCGGCGCGGGCAGTCCGGCTCCACCGACGTTCGTCATAGCCCATTAATACCGCAGATGCGTCACATCTCCCGCCGCGACAGACGTCTCCTCGCCGCTGCCGTGCTCCCGAACCCGCAGCCGGCCGTCGGATTCGATCGCCGTCGCCCTGCCGAGGAGCTCTCCCCCGCCCGGCAGCTCGACCCGGACATCCTGGCCGAGCGTGCCGCAGAGCGCGCTCACCTCGGCGTGCAATCCGCTGGCGACGGCGTCGCCACCGGCGGCGAGGAAGCGGCGGTAGAGCCCGGTGAGCTCCGTGAGATACGCCGCCAGCACGGCATCCGGGCTCACCGGCCTGCGCGTGACGAGGGTGAGCGATGTCGAGGTGAGCGTGGGCAGGTCGTGCTCGTCGAGCGAGACATTGAGTCCGGCGCCGAGCACGACGCCCGCGGCATCCGGCAGTAGCTCGCTCAGGATGCCGCTGACCTTGTACCCCGAAATCTGCACGTCGTTCGGCCACTTCAACCGCACCGCCGGCGCATCGGCGACATCGCTCTCCCCCGCGGCGATGGCCTCTGCCACCCGCACCTCATGGGCGGAGTCGACGACGGCCCGCACCGCCCGCGTCATGGCTGCACCGGCGAGCAGCGGGAACCAGCCGAAGTGCTCGAGCGGCAGCGCGCCGTCGCCGGGCACGACCGGGCGGAGCAGCACGGAGATCGCCAGCGACTTGCCCGTCGGAGCCAGCCAGATGCGACCGAGGCGCCCACGCCCGCGGGTCTGATTGTCGGTGACGAGAACGGCCAGATCCGGCCAGTCGGCAGCCTCGGCGCCGCTCGCGCGCGCGACGAGCTCGTCGTTGGTCGAACCGGTCTCAGCCAGAGCCTCGAAGCGGGGAACGGCGCCGGCGCTCCGCGGAAAGGCCGCCACCGCCGGAGCGGCGCTGTCGTCGTTCTGCATGGAGGTCTCCTCGTGTTCACGGGCTCCGTTGTTCGCGGGGCTCTGGCCATTGTGCCCGAGCCCGACCGCCTTCGGGCGCGGGAGGAGGCGTGTCTGTCGACAAGCTCTTCGGGCATCTTTGTAGGGAATCATCAAAGGAATG
Source organism: Leifsonia sp. Root4 (assembly GCF_001425085.1). GTDB lineage: Bacteria > Actinomycetota > Actinomycetes > Actinomycetales > Microbacteriaceae > Microterricola. Next base: position 557,729 of record NZ_LMDN01000001.1, read on the forward strand.
CGCGGTGGCGTGCACGATAGAGTGAACCGCGTGACCGAGAACTCCAGCACTGCGGCCCCCGACATGTACACGACGGCGGGCAAGCTCGCCGACCTGAAGCGTCGCTACCACGAAGCCGTGACGGCCAGCGGCGAAGCCGCGATCGCCAAGCAGCACGCCAAGGGCAAGATGACGGCGCGCGAGCGCATCGAGCAGCTGCTCGACCCCGGCTCCTTCGTCGAGCTCGACGAGTTCGTGCGCCACCGCACGCACGCATTCGGCATGGAGGCGAAGCGCCCATACGGCGACGCCGTCGTGACCGGAACCGGCACGATCCACGGCCGCCAGGTGGCCGTGTACTCCCAGGACTTCACGATCTTCGGCGGCTCACTCGGCGAGGTCGCCGGCGAGAAGATCATCAAGGTGATGGATCTGGCGCTGAAGACCGGCGTTCCGATCATCGGCATCCTCGACTCCGGCGGAGCCCGCATCCAGGAGGGCGTCGTCGCCCTCGGCAAGTATGGCGAGATCTTCCGCCGCAATACGGCCGCCTCCGGCGTCATCCCCCAGATCTCCATCATCTGCGGCCCGGCCGCCGGCGGAGCCGTCTACTCCCCCGCGCTCACCGACTTCGTCATCATGGTCGACAAGACCAGCCAGATGTTCGTGACCGGCCCGGACGTCATCAAGACCGTCACCGGCGAGGATGTCGGCATGGAGGAGCTCGGCGGTGCGCTCACGCACAACAAGATCTCCGGCGTCTCGCACTACCTCGCCAGCGACGAGCCCGACGCGCTCGACTACGCCCGCACGCTGATCAGCTTCCTGCCGGACAACAACATGGCCGAGCTGCCCGTGTATGAGAGCCACGTCGAGCTCGAGGTCACGGATGCCGATCGCAAGCTGAACACGATCATCCCCGACTCGCCCAACCAGCCCTACGACATGAAGACCGTCATCGAGCACGTCGTCGACAACGGTGACTTCCTCGAGGTGCAGCCGCTGTTCGCCCCGAACATCGTCATCGGTTTCGCCCGGGTCGAGGGCCGCTCGGTCGGCGTCATCGCGAACCAGCCCAACGCCATGGCCGGAACGCTCAACATCGACGCCGGCGAGAAGGCCAGTCGTTTCGTGCGCTTCTGCGACGCATTCTCGATCCCGATCCTCACCCTCGTCGACGTTCCCGGCTACCTGCCAGGCACCGACCAGGAGTGGACCGGTGTGATCCGCCGCGGCGCGAAGCTGCTCTACGCCTACGCCGAGGCCACCGTTCCGCTCGTCACCGTCATCACCCGCAAGGCCTACGGCGGCGCGTACATCGTGATGGGCTCGAAGCAGCTCGGCGCCGACATCAACCTCGCCTGGCCGACGGCCGAGATCGCGGTGATGGGCGGCCAGGGCGCCGTCAACATCCTGTACCGCCCGGAGCTCAAGCGTGCGGAGGAGGCCGGAGAAGACGTCGCGGCCGTGCGCACCAAGCTCGCCAACGAGTACACCTACAACGTGGCCAGCCCGTTCCTCGCCGCGGAGCGCGGCGAGCTGGACGGCGTCATCGAGCCGGCCGCCACGCGCGTCGCCGTGGTCAAGGCACTCCGCGCCCTCCGCACCAAGCGCGCCAGTCTGCCGCCCAAGAAGCACGGGAACATCCCACTCTGATGGCCAAGCACGCCGCACCCCACGACGCCGCGTCGAACGGCGAGCAGAATCCGGATGCCACGGCATCCGGATTCGATCCGGCGAGCCTGCGCTTCGTCACCCGTCACGTCAGCGAGCCGGAGCGAGCGGCCGTCACCGCCGTGCTCGGCTCCGTGCTCGAACAGGAGTCCGCGATGCTCGGGCAGGCGCCCGGGCGCGGGACCTCGGCGTGGCAGCGCAGCCAGCGCGCGCTGCGCACGCCGATCGAGCCCGGCCAGGGCCGCTGGGCGCGCCCGACGCTCTGACGCCCGTGCCGTAGGCCGCGTGACGCAGCCCGCGTGACGCACGGGCAGTGACGCACGCCGCCTGACGGCCGGCGTGGAAACGACAACACCCCCTGGCGGCCTCGCCCCGGCCGTTGTACCCTGATCACTGCACGCCGTCCGATGCGCCGGCGGCTGTACCCCAGCCGTTGCACCCCGGAAACCACGCGTTCGGCCCCGTTGTGGCCTCGCTGCGGCGACATGCACCCCGAGACTCGCCCATTTTGTACCCCAATGTCCCCCTAAAAGCCGACTTTCAGAGGGTGGGGGCCTGCGGCAATATAGTTCTTGCTAGGTGTCTCTCATTGAGTTACACCACCAATCACTCGTCGACTAGGGTAAGCAGGCGAGTGCTTTGGGGGCGAGTCAGGGTTACATTCGGGTTGTCGCCCTGACTCGGATGCCGAAAGGGAGTCGGTCTTAGACCGGCTCCCTTTCGGCCTTTATTTTTGCCTTCGCGGCCGACAGCTGCCCGGGATCCCGCGCTCGTTCGGCCGGTGTTTCAGGCGACACGGCGCCGCGGGGGCCCGCTCCACCGACGCGGCGACCACATCTCCGGCCGAGCGCACACACGGCGCCCCGCGCGGTCAGCTCTGGCGCGGGATCTCCAGCCAGAGTTCGACCTCGTCGTCGAGCTCCTCCTGGCCGAGCGCGCTCGCGCTGCCGTCGTCACTCTGGCTGAGACCGACGACGGTGACCGCGGTCTCCGAACCGTCGGAGACCGTCCTGGCGATGATCTTGTCCGCCGCGCTGCCGCGGATGGCGGCCGCCAGCGCGTCCAGCACGCGCTCACGCTCATCATCGTCCAGCTCGTCGATGCCGCCCTCGTCGAGCAGCGTCACAATCGCGCCACCGCTGCGGGCGCCACGCACGGCGGAACGCACGCTGTCGTTCAACAGCATCCTGCCGCGGATCTCATCGCGGATGGCCGCCTCGAGGTTGCGACACTCCTGCCGCTGATCGGCGTTCAGATCGCCGCCCAGATCGGCGATGCGGCGCAGCATCGGCGCCGCGATGCGGTTGGTCTGGGCGAGCCGGAAGCGACGCTCGTAGAGGTGCGCATCCTGGGCCGCCTGCCACTCCGTCGCCTCGCGCTCCGCGCGCACGAAGTGGTTGGCGTCGCGGCCGGCCTTGGCCAGCTGACGTCCCAGCATGTGCGCGACGGCGACCCAGACGATGCTGCCGACGACGCCGATGCCGCCGAGCGAGCCCGGGCCGGCCCAGAGCATGGTCTGGACCGCGAGGAAGCCGACGCCGATCCACGCGACAGCCAGACGCCGTCTGGCGGCGGCGATCGTCATCAGCGTTCCGACGGCCGCGACGTACCACGTGGCGTAGCCGTTGTCGGCGTTGGGGTCGAGTTGGCTCGTCACGATCAATGGAAGCGCGATGGCGATGGCAAGGTCGAATCCGGCCAGCCAGAGCGGCATCCGGGTCGGGCTGCTCGGCCACAGGCTGATCAGCGTGGCGCAGGCGTAGAGCCCCATGGCCACGATTGATGGCCACGGCGAGACGGGCACGGCGAGGGCGTAGAGCCCGAGCACGATGTGGTATCCGGAGAACAGCGCGCCCAGGGCGAGGATCAGCAGCCGGGGAATCGTGATCATGCGTCGACCCCCTGCTGTAGGTCCACGGCGTTCGCGGCCGGCCACTCGAGCACAATCCGTGTGCCGGCGCCTGGCGCGCTGTCGACGCTGGATTCGCCGCCGACGGCAGCGATCCGCTCGAGGATCGACACCCGGAGGCCGATGCGCGCCGATGGCGTCTTGTCGATGTCGAAGCCGATCCCGGTGTCGGCGATCTCGAGTCGCACACCGCCGGATTCACCGGCCGAGAGGCTGAGGGAGCGCCGGATGGGCCGCCGCACCGCCGGCTCCGTCCCCGTGCCGCCGGCGTGCTGCATGCTGTTGACCAGTGCCTGCACGGCCGCGGAATAGAGCGCCTCGGTCACCTGTGCCGGCAGCCGGAGGCCGTGTGCCTGACGCACGGTCACACTGACCGGAGCGGAGAAGGCCGTGATCGCAGCGCGCAGCCTGCGCTCGAGCTGCTCGACGGGCACCACGCGATCGTCTCCGGGGATCACCGCGCCTGCGGCATCCAGTCGCGCAATGGCCTCCGTGGCCATGCTGGCGGCGAGCGCCTCGTCGGCGGGCGTGCGCGCGTTGGCCGCTGAGAGCAGGGTGGTCAGCACGCTGTCGTGGACGATGGCGTCGACCTCGATGCGCTCGAGCTCGGTCGCATGCTGCCGCACGGCGGTCGTGTATGTGCTGAGCGCTGCGGCCTGGGCGAGGTCGACGGCGGCTGCCGCCTGCCTGAGCATCGTGATGATGATCAGCACGACAAGGCCCAGCATGATCGCGTAGACGGCGTCGAGGGCGGCGAGAGCGGTGTCGACGTTTCCACCGGAGGGGAATGTGCGCAGGGCGCCGTAGACGATGGGGACGAGCAGTGTGTATGCGGCGGCCCAGCCGACGGGGAACGCGACGGCCGCGCACGCGGTCGCCACGGTGCAGAGGAACCAGAGCCACGGTTTCTGGTCGGTGAAGATCGAGGCGTCAACGACCGTCAGCGGCCAGACCAGGAGTCCGAGGAGGTAGGCGAAGGCGACCCAGCTCGTCGTGAGCCGCACGAAGCGGTTGAACAGCGTCGCGATGGCGACCAAGATCAGGCCGCCGAAGATGGCGAGGTTGACGGCACCCGCCCACACCGGATCGAGGTCGGGCAGCTGGCTGAACATGATCGGCACGCTCTGCAAGCCGAAAACCACACCCAGGATGCCGGCGGCGCGGGCTACGATCGTCTCGATCTTGGCCGCGCTGATCGCTTTGATGCCGGTCCGCATCGTCGGGAGCGTCGAGCCGGCGACCCCGCCCGTCGCCGCTACGGCTTCAGCCGCGGCCATCCTCGCCGTCCTGGTCGAGGCCAGGCAGGATGCCGTCTTCCACGGCTCGCCGCAGCAGATCGACCTTGGTGGGCGCGGGGCGCCCGACCTCGACGTACTTCACGCGGATGCGGTCGAGGTATTCGCGGGCGGTCGAGTGGGCGATGCCCAGCTGTCCGGCGACGAGTTTGAGCGGGAGCCCTGAGGCGTAGAGGTGGAGCACGTCGCGCTCGCGTCGGCCGAGCTGGGCCTTGGCGAAGTCGCGGTCTGCGTCGATCGCCGTCGCCCACTCGAGGTTGTTGAGCACCTCGCCACGCGCCACGGTGGCGATCGCCGCCATGACCGTCGTCGTCGGAGAGGACTTGGGGATGACGCCGGCGACACCGGCCGCGAGCGCCTCGCGCACGCTGGCCACGCGGTCGGCGATGCTGTGCACGAGCACGGCCGCGCCGGTCGCCTGCGCCAGCTTGACGTTGTCGGTCACCCGAGATCCGTCGCCGAGCGAGAGATCGAGCACGACGACGTCGACGGGGCGGCCGTCGATCGCGTCGATCAGGCCCTGCGCCGTCGCCGCCGTGTTGACGACCTCATAGCCGGCCGCTTCACAGGCCGCCTTGATTCCGAGTCGCACCGACTCGTGGTCGTCGACGATTGCCACACGTACGAGCATCTGCCCGACCGCCACCTCTTGACTCACGGTGATCCTGCCCTTCGTTTCCCCGTCGCCAACGATAGCCCCGCACCGGAGGCATCATTGTCTTTTTCGTTTCGGACTCAGCGTGTTGGCACCAGTCGGGCGACAGCCTCGACGTGGTGGGTGTTCGGGAACAGATCGTAGGCGTTGAGGCTGGCGAGCTCGTAGCCGTGCCCGGCGAGCAGGCCGATGTCGCGGGCCAGTGCGACCGGGTCGCAGGCGACGTAGATCAGCTGACGCGGGCGCAGGGCCGCGAGTGAGTCGATGACCGCACGGCCGGCTCCGGCACGGGGCGGGTCGAGCACGACCGTCGCCGCCTGCAGCCTGGCGCGCTCGGTGGCGCTGGCGTCCCGCCCGACGCGGGCCAGGTAGCGGTCGACGCGGTCGGTGATCGCGGCGGCGCCCACCCACTCGGCCAGGTTCTCGGCCGCGTGGTCGGTTGCGGTGGCATCCGACTCGACGGTCGTGATGCGCACCGTCTCGCCGAAGCGGTCGCCGACGGCCGCAGCGAGCAGGCCGACGCCGCCGTAGAGGTCGAGGTTGGCCGCGCGCGGGTCGAACTCCGCCTCGTCGATGCTCGCCTGCACCGCACGGTAGAGGGTGTCTGCCGCGTTCGCGTGCACCTGCCAGAAGCCGCCGGCCGACAGGCCGAATGTGCGCTCGTTGACGACCTCGTAAACGGTTTCGGATGCCGACCGCGCCGGGCGCCCCTTGGCATCGCGCTCGACGACGACCACACGGGTGGCGTCGGCGCTCGGGGCGATGACGTCGACGTAGGCAGCGCCGGGGAAACGCTGCGTGAGCGGTGCGGTCTCGGCGACGCTCGATGTGGCCAGCGGGAGGGAGCCGACGTGGACGACGTTGTGCGAGCGCGCGGCGTACGGGCCGACCTTGCCCTGCTCGTCCACCTGCAGCCGCACGCGGGTGCGCCAGCCGGTGCCGTCCTCTGCCGCGTTCTCCGGGGCATCGCTGGCCGGGGCGATGGCCTCGACGGTGATGGCGTCGGTGACATCGCTGCCGAGCTTCGCGAAGCGCTCGAGCGAGTCCACGAGCACCGCACGCTTCAGATCGCGCTGCTTGTCCATGGTGATGTGGCCGAACTCGGCGCCGCCCGCACGCTCGGAGGGGTCACGACTGAGCGCGGCCTCTGCCCAGATGTGTTCGCGGCGCTCGGGCGCGGCGCTCAGCACCTGGAGGGTCTCTGCACGCCAGAAGCTGGCGTGGCCGTCATCCGTGATGCGCGCGCGCACCGTCTCGCCGGGGAGGGTGTCGCTGACGAAGATCACGCGGCCCTCGCTGCGGGCCACGAAGACGCCGCCGTGGGCTACGTTGGTGACGTCGAGCTCGACCTCGGTGCCGACGTTCGGCCCGGCCGGCTTGCGCTCGGCTCGAGTACCGGGCGACGCTGCACCCTTCGGCCGTGCGGATGCTGCAGAACGTGCTCGATTACCCATGTATTGATCGTCCCACACCGCGACCATTCGAAAGGCCCCCGATGCGCCTCTATCTCGCCTCGACCTCGCCGGCGCGTCTGGCCACGCTCCGCGCCGCCGGCATCGAACCGCTCACGCACTCCCCCGGCGTCGACGAGGACGCGCTCGTCGCCCGTGTCGAGGCCGAGCGCGGACCGCTGCCTGCGGCCGAGATGGTGCAGTTGCTCGCCAGGGCCAAGGCCGAGGCGATCGTCGGGCTGGATGTGGCCGGTGCGCCCATCGACGGCCTCATCCTGGGCGGCGACTCCGCCTTCCTTTTCGGCGGGCAGATCTTCGGCAAGCCGCACCGCCCGGAGGTGGCGCGCGAGCGTTGGCTGGCCCAGCGCGGCAAGAGCGGCGAGCTCTGGTCCGGCCACTGGCTGATCGATCACCGCGGCGGGCAGCCACACGGCGCCGTCGGCCGCGCCGACATGGCAACGGTCAGCTTCGCCGATCCGGACACAGACGAGATCGACGCCTACATCGCCAGCGGGGAACCGCTCGCAGTCGCCGGGGCGTTCACGATCGACAGCCTGGGCGGCCCGTTCATCCGCCGTGTGGAGGGCGATCCGAGCACCGTCGTCGGCCTGTCGCTCTCGACGCTGCGGGAGCTGGTGCGCGAGCTGGGTGTCAGCTGGCCCAGTTTGTGGAACCGCGGCTGAGTCTCCGCACACCTCGCCGTTGTCGACATCCGCAGCGTTCATCGCGCATGTTTGTCGATACCGGCCAAAGGCGGGCGCGGTCGGGGCAATAAGCTAGGGAACTATGTCGCGCATAACCAAGGTCCTCGTCGCTAACCGAGGCGAAATCGCCGTCCGCGTCATGCGAGCCGCTCGCGACCACGGGATCCTCTCCGTCGCCGTCTACGCCGACCAGGACCGCGACGCCCAGCACGCCAAGCTCGCCGACGAGGCATACGGCCTCGACGGAACCACCAGCGCAGAGACCTACCTCGTCATCGACAAGCTGCTCTCGATCGCGCGCCGCTCCGGCGCCGACGCCGTGCACCCGGGTTACGGCTTCCTCGCCGAGAACGCCGACTTCGCCCGCGCCGTGATCGATGCAGGACTCACCTGGATCGGCCCGAGCCCGGAGGCCATCGAGAAGCTCGGCGACAAGGTCTCCGCCCGCCACGTGGCAGAGAAGGTCGGGGCCCCGCTGGCCCCTGGCACCCTGAACCCGGTCGCGGATGCCGCAGAGGTGCTCGCCTTCGTCGACGAGCACGGGCTGCCCGTCGCCATCAAGGCGGCCTTCGGCGGCGGCGGCCGCGGCCTCAAGGTCGCCCGCGAACGTGGCGAGGTCGCCGAGATGTTCGACTCGGCCACCCGTGAGGCGATCGCGGCGTTCGGCCGCGGTGAGTGCTTCGTCGAGAAGTACCTCGACCAGCCCCGCCACGTCGAGACGCAGTGCCTGGCCGATGCGCACGGCAACGTGGTCGTCGTCTCGACCCGCGACTGCTCGCTGCAGCGCCGCCACCAGAAGCTCGTCGAGGAGGCGCCCGCCCCCTTCCTCACCGAGGAGCAGAACACCGAGCTGTACCGCGCGTCCAAGGCGATCCTCAAGGAGGTCGGCTACCTCGGTGCCGGCACCTGCGAGTTCCTGATCGGCAAGGACGGCACCGTCTCCTTCCTCGAGGTGAACACCCGCCTGCAGGTCGAGCACCCGGTCTCCGAGGAGATCACCGGCATCGACCTCGTGCGCGAGCAGTTCCGCCTCGCGGAGGGCGGCGTGCTCGACTACGAGGACCCGATCCCGCGCGGCCACTCCTTCGAGTTCCGCATCAATGGCGAGGATGCCGGCCGAAACTTCATGCCGGCTCCGGGCCCGATCCACGTCTTCAAGCCCGCCGGCGGTCCTGGCGTGCGCGTGGACACCGGTGTTCAGGCCGGCGACGTCATCTCCGGCTCCTTCGACTCGCTGCTCGCCAAGCTCATCGTCACCGGTGCCACCCGCGACGAGGCCCTCGAGCGCTCCCGCCGTGCCCTCGAGGAGTTCGAGGTCGCCGGCCTCCCGACGGTCCTGCCCTTCCACCGCGCAATCGTCAACGACCCCGCGTTCGCGCCGGCCGACGGCGCGCCGTTCAGCATCTACACCCGCTGGATCGAGACCGAGTTCGAGAACACCATCGAGCCGTGGAGCGGTACCGGCGAAGAGGCAGCGGCCCCGCAGGCCCGCCACAGCGTCGTCGTCGAGGTCGACGGCCGCCGCATCGAGGTCACGCTGCCCACCCGCCTGCTGCCCGGATCCGCCGAGCACACCGCCGGCCCCGCGCCGCGCCGCCGTGCCGGCCACGCCGTCGACACCTCGACCGGCGACAGCGTGAAAGCGCCGATGCAGGCCACAATCGTCAAGCTCGCCGTCGCGGAGGGCGACAAGGTCATCAAGGGTGACCTCATCGTCGTGCTCGAGGCGATGAAGATGGAGCAGCCGATCACCGCGCACCGCGACGGCACCATCGGGGCCGTCAACGCCGCGGTCGGTGCGACCGTCAGCTCCGGACACCTGCTGATGAGCATCGTCGACTAGCCACCAACTCTGAACGGCGGCACCGCGCACTGCGCGGTGCCGCCGTTCTGTTTTCCCCGCGTGTCGCGCGCATTCTCCGCGACGCGGCGATTCCAATGCTCGACACGGGGGCCGCGACGGGCAAGACTGGGAGCGCGGCGACGATGCCCAGAAGGCTCTCGCCGCGCCCCGCTGCGCACTCTCCGCGCCGCGGGACACCGTGCGACGCTGCATCCGGCGTCGCCTGGCTGGGAGGACCCACGTGATCCAGGACTACGACGTTTCAGAGCCGCTCGACACCGACTTCTATCGGGTGTTCGACGATATCCCGGCGGCCGACCGTGAGGTGTGGCAGCGGGCCCGCGGCTTCGTCGAAGAGATCTGGCCGACGATCAATGAGGCGTGGGAGAACGCGGACTACCCGCTCGAGCGGGTGCGCCGCATGGGCGAGCTCGGGCTCCTGAACGACGGCGTCTCCGGCGACGGGCTCCGCACGCTGTCGCCGCTCGGCGCCGGGCTTGTGACCATGGAGGTCTCGCGCGGCGACGGCTCGCTCGGCACCATCATCGCCATCCAGGGTGGTCTCGCTCTGCGCACGATCGCGCTGCACGGCAGCCCGGAGCAGAAGGCCACGTGGCTTGTCCCGATCGAACGCGCCGAGGTGCTCGCCGCCTTCGCGCTCACCGAGCCGCTGCACGGTTCGGATTCGGTCGCCCTGGAGACGACGGCTGTTCCGGATGCCGATGGCTGGGTGATCAACGGCACGAAGAAGTGGATCGGCCACGGGCTCGGCGGCGCCGTGACGATCGTGTGGGCGCGGGTGCCGAGCGCCGACAAGCACGGCGGCAGCGTGCGCGGCTTCCTCGTTCCGCAGGACACCCCCGGCTACAGTGCCGAGGTGCTCACCGGCAAGGTGGCCCTGCGCTCCGTGCACCAGACCCGGGTCACGCTCGAGAACGTGCGTGTTCCGGCCGACGCCGTGCTCCCCGGCGCGCGGAGCTTCAACGACACCTCGACGGTGCTCTACGCCACCCGGCTCGGTGTGGCCTGGTCGGCGCTCGGCCATGCCATCGCCTGCTACGAGGCGGCGCTGAACTACGCGACCCAGCGCGTGCAGTTCGGCCGGCCGTTGGCCCAGTCGCAGCTCGTGCAGGAGCGGCTGACGACGATGCTCTCCGACGTCACCTCGATGCAGCTGCACTGCATGCACCTGGCGAAGCTCGACGAGCGCGGCGAACTCGACCCCGTGATGGCGTCGATGGCGAAGTACACGTGCACCCGCAAGGCACGATCCGTCGCGGCCATCGCCCGCGACATGATGGGTGCCAACGGCGTGCTGCTGGAGAACCACGTGATCAGGCACATGGTCGACATGGAGGCCGTGCACACCTATGAGGGCACGGAGAGCATCCAGGCGCTGTTGATCGGCCGCAGGATCACGGGCGAGAGCGCCTTCAAGTAGCGCGACGCGCAGCGTCGCGAAAGGCGGCAGCCAGACCCAAGGCAACCCCGGGAACTGTCACCGACGCTGGTTGGGTTTCGACAAGCTCAACCAGCGGTGCCGTTCCGCTGATTGACCAGCGGCTGCGCCCGCTACTTGTCGACGATGTGCATGGCGCGGGCGGCATCCGAGATCGAGCCGCTGAGCGATGGGTAGACGGGGAACGCGTCGGCGATCTGGTCGACCGTGAGTCGGTTCTCCACGGCGAGCGCCAGCGGGAAGATCAGCTCGCTGGCCTTGGGCGCGACGATCACGCCGCCGATCACCGTTCCGGTGCCGCGGCTGGCGAAGAGCTTCACAAAGCCCTCCTTGATCCCCATCATCTTGGCGCGCGGGTTGGAGGCCAGTGGCAGCTTGTAGATCTCGCCGCGGCGGATGCCCTCCTCGATCTGCTTCTGCGTCCAGCCGACGGTTGCGATCTCCGGCTGGGTGAAGATGTTGGAGGTGATGTTTTGCAGCGCCGGAGGGTTGACGGCGTCGCCCATGGCGTGGAACACGGCCGTGCGGCCCTGCATCGATGCGACACTCGCCAGCGGCATGAAGGTCGTGCAGTCGCCGGCTGCGTAGATGTTCGGCATCGAGGTGCGTGCGACCCTGTTCACCCGGATGTGGCCGCTGTCGTCGAGCTGCACGCCGGCCTCCTCGAGGCCGATCCCCGCCGTGTTCGGGATGGCGCCGACGGCCATCAGGCAGTGGCTGCCCTCAACGGTGCGTCCATCGGAGAGCGTGGCGAGCACGCCGTCCTCCGTGCGCACGACCGAGTCGGCGCGCGACTTGCTGAGCACCCGCATGCCGTTGCGCTTGAAGGCGTTCTCGATCACGTGCGCGGCGTCGGCATCCTCGCCGGGCAGCACCTGGTCGCGGCTGGAGATCAGCGTGACCTTGGCACCGAGCGCGCGGTACGCCGAGGCGAACTCGGCACCGGTCACACCGGAGCCGACGACGATCAGGTGCTCTGGCACCGTCTGCAGGTTGTAGAGCTGGGTCCAGGTGAGGATGCGCTCGCCGTCCGGCACCGCGGAGGCCAGCACGCGCGGGCTCGCACCGACGGACACGACGATCGTGTCGGCCTCGATGCGATCGAAATCGGTTCCGGCGTCGCCCTGAGCGGTCGAGACGATGACGGCGCCGGTGCCGTCCAGGCGCCCGTCGCCCTGCACGAGGCGGACCCCCGCACGCAGCAGGTTGGCCTTCATGTCTTCGGACTGCTGGCGCGCCAGGCTGAGCAGGCGCTTGTTGACCGCGGCCAGGTTGATGGCGACCTCCGGCCGCACCGGCACACCGTCGGCACCGCGGGTGAAGAACTGCACCCCGAGGTCGGCGGCCTCCTTGATCGAGTTCGAGGCCTCTGCTGTCGCGATCAGCGACTTGGACGGAACGACATCCGTGAGCACGGCTGCTCCGCCGACTCCGACGCGTTCGACGAGCGTGACCTCCGCACCGAGCTGCGCACCGGCGAGTGCCGCTTCGTAACCACCGGGCCCTCCACCGAGTACTGCAATTCTGTGGGTGCGTTCGAACTCATAGGCCATTGCTCCATTCTCCCCTGCCGCTCCAAACGCAGCAAATGAGCACACCCTCAGCTGCATATGAGCAAAATCTGCAGCGCGGGCGCATCCGTCATTAGAGTTGATGCATGTCTGTACAGAACCCACTTGACCTGCCCGATTCCGACCCGTTCGATGTCGCACGGATCGCCGCAGAGCAGATCGCCGAGAAGACCGGCGTCGAACGCCACGACATCGCGCTGACCCTCGGCAGCGGCTGGGGCAAGGCCGCCGAATTGCTCGGCGAGACGACCGCCACCATTCCGGCGCACGAGATCATCGGATTCAGCAAGCCGGCCCTCGAGGGCCACGTCGGAACGCTGCGTTCCGTGCTGCTGCCCGGCGGCAAGCGCGCCCTCGTGATCGGCGCACGCACCCACTACTACGAGGACCACGGTGTCCGCCGCGTCGTGCACAGCGTGCGCACCGCCGCAGCGACCGGCGTGAAGACGATGATCCTCACCAACGGGGCTGGAGGCATCAAGGAGACGTGGAAGCCGGGCACCCCCGTGCTGATCAGCGACCACATCAACCTGACGGCCGACTCTCCGCTCGAGGGCGCGACCTTCATCGACCTCACCGATCTGTACTCCAAGCGCCTGCGCGATCTCGCGCACTCCATCGACAGCACGCTCGATGAGGGCGTTTACTGCCAGTTCCGCGGACCGCACTACGAGACGCCGGCCGAGGTGCAGATGGCGAAGATCATCGGCGGCCACATCGTCGGTATGTCGACCGCACTCGAGGCGATCGCCGCACGCCAGTCCGGCATGGAGGTGCTGGGCATGTCGCTCATCACCAACCTCGCGGCCGGCATCCAGAAGACCCCGCTCAGCCACGCCGAGGTGATCGAGGCCGGCCAGATGGCCGAGCCCGTGATCAGCGCACTGCTGGCCCGTATCGTGGCGGCGATCTGATGAGCTCGGATGCCGCTCTGCTCGAGACGGCGCGGGCCTGGCTCGCCCAGGACCCCGACGCGGAGACCCGTGCCGAGCTGCAGCAGCTGATCGACGCGGCGGCCGCGGGCAATGCCGACGCCTCCTCCGAGCTGCATGACCGTTTCGACGAGCGTCTTGCCTTCGGCACGGCCGGACTCCGCGGCGAGATCGCCGCCGGGTCCAACCGGATGAACCGCGTGCTGGTCTCGCAGGCCGCAGCCGGTCTCGCCCGCTACCTGGTCGAGGCCGCCGGCCAGAGCCAGACGTCGGGTGCTGCCCCGTCGGTGGTGATCGGCTACGACGGCCGCAAGAACTCGGACATCTTCGCCAGGGACACGGCGGAGCTGATGGCCGGAGCCGGGGTGCGGGCGATCCTGCTGCCCCGCCTGCTGCCGACCCCCGTGCTCGCCTTCGCCGTGCGCCACCTCGATGTGAGCGCCGGCGTGATGGTGACGGCCTCGCACAACCCGCCGAACGACAACGGCTACAAGGTGTACCTGGGTGACGGCAACGAGGGCTCACAGATTGTCGCGCCCGTCGACGGTGCCATTGCGAACCACATCCTGCGCGTCGCCGCGGAGGAGAACGTGCTCGAGCTGCCGCGTGGATCCTTCGAGACGGCCGAGGAGGGCGTCATCGACGCCTACATCGCCGCGACGGCCGCCGTGGCGTCCGAGGCTCCGGCGGGTGGCCGCGCTGAGCTCTCCGTCGTCTACACCGCCATGCACGGCGTCGGGTGGGAGACCGCCCGCAGCGTCCTGGCCGCGGCCGGCTTCTCCGCACCGCATGTCGTCGCCGCGCAGATCGATCCGGACCCGGCGTTCCCGACGGTTGCGTTCCCGAACCCGGAGGAGCCGGGCGCGATGGATCTGGCGATCGAGTTGGCGCGCGAGCTGGGCGCTGAGCTCATCATCGCGAATGACCCCGACGCCGACCGGCTGGCGATCGCGATCCCCTCCGCGACGGATGCAACCGGCTACCGTCGCCTGAGCGGCAACGAGCTCGGCGCCCTGCTGGGCTGGCGCGCCGCTGAGCGGGCCGTGGCCGCCGCATCCGGCGACAACGGACCGGCTGGCACCCTCGCCTGCTCCATCGTCTCCTCGCCGGCTCTCAAGGCCGTCGCCGCACACTACGGACTCGAGTTCGCCAACACGCTGACCGGCTTCAAGTGGGTCTCGCGCGCTCCCGGGCTGATCTTCGGCTTCGAGGAGGCGCTCGGCTACCTGGTGAACCCGGAGACCGTGCGCGACAAGGACGGCATCTCCGCCGCGGTTGCTCTTCTCGACCTGACCACGTCGCTCAAGGCCTCCGGCCGCACGATCGCTGACCACCTCGAGGAGTTCACCGCGACCTTCGGTGCCTACGCCTCCAGCCAGGTCTCCGTGCGCGTCACGGATCTCTCCCGCATCGCCGAGGTGATGTCGGCGCTGCGCGCTGACCCGCCGGTGGAGATCGGCGGCATCCGGGTCGAGCAGATCGACGACCTCGGTGCGGGCTTCGGCGCGCTGCCGCCGAGCGATGTCCTGCGCATCTGGCTCACCGGCGGCGCCCGCGTCATGGTGCGTCCGAGCGGCACGGAGCCCAAGCTCAAGGTGTACATCGACGCGTCGTCCACCGACGGCAGCGTCGTCGAGCGCGAGGCGGCCGCTGCCGCGACGGTGGCCGCTCTGGACATCGGGATGCGCGCCCTCATCGGCGCGTAGCAGCCAGACGCGCCAGCGTCGGGCTACTACGCGAAAGGCGGCAGCCACCACCAAGGAAGCCTACGAAACCGTCACCGCTGCTCGGCGGTTCGACAGGCACAACCAGCGGCCGCAGGCTCAACCAGCGGCCGCAGGCTCAACCAGCGGCCGCAAGCTCAACCAGCGGGAGGCTCACCAGCTGCCTCGAATCAACGAAACGGCCCGGTCTGCAGCTGCAGACCGGGCCGTTTCGTGTTCGACGCCCCGTGGTGCGCCGCTACCAGCCGAGGGCGCCCTCGAGCTTCTCCATGATCTCCTCGAGATCGAAGTAGTTGTTGATGACCACGATGTCGGCGTTGGTCGCACCGATGTGGGAGACCAGCTCCGGCGACGTCAGGATCACCTGGGCGTCGGCGGCGGCGACCGCGAGGCTGGCGACGTCGGATGCCGAGACCTCGGCCTCGATGTCGAGCCGCTCGAGGGCGCGTTCGGCGTTCACCTTGAGGATTCCCGAGGTGCCGATTCCCGCACCACAGATGGCGACGATCTTCACGCGTCGACTCCGAGCAGACCGCGAACCGTTGCGGCATCCGGTGCCGCGGCCAAGGCGGGGATCACGCTCTCGTCGTTGAACACGTTCGCCAGCGCGGCGATCGAGTGCACGTGCTCGTCGGAGCTCTTCACCGCGAGACCGATCAGCACGCTGACGGGGTCGTTGTGCGGGTGCCCGAAGGCGACGGGCTCGGCCAGCGTGACGACGCTGAGGCCCTCGCGCAGCACGTCGGGGCCGGGTCGGGCGTGGGCCAGCGCGAGCCCGGGGGCGATGACGATGTAGGCACCGAACTCGTCGATCACCTGAACCATGCGCCCCGTGTATCCGGCGCTGGTGGCGCCGGAACGCCGCAGGGCCTCACCGCACAATTCGACGGCGGCGCGCCAGTCGTCGGCGCGCACGGCGATGTCGATGGCCGAGTCAGGCAGGGGCGGGAGAGTCATCGGTGTCTTTCAGAGAGGTGGTGGTGCGCGAGGGTGGTGCGGGTGGGAGGATCAGACCTCGGCGTAGGCGTCAGCGATCTCCTCAGCGAGTTCCTCGCGCTCCTCCAGGGGGAGGAAGGCCGCAGCGACGGCGTTCTGCTGGAACTGCTCGAAGTCGTCGACGTCGTAACCGAAGGCGTCGCTCAGCAGGCCGAGCTCCTTGCTGAGCGTCGTGTTGCTCATCAGGCGGTTGTCGGTGTTGACCGTGACACGGAAGCCGAGCTGGTACAGCAGGTCGAACGGGTGGTCGATGAGCTCATCGCCCCAGGCCGCGATGGCACCGGTCTGCAGGTTCGAGGACGGGCTGAGCTCGAGCGTGATCTGGCGGTCGCGCACCCAGCGGGCGACCGGGCCGAGCGTGACGTAGCTGTTGTCGTCATCCTCGCGCTCGATCGTGACGTCTTCCGCGAGGCGGACGCCGTGGCCGAGGCGCAGGGCGCGGCCATCGAAGAGCGCGCCCCGGATGCTGTCGATGCCGTCGGCCTCGCCGGCGTGCACGGTGACGGGGAAGAATTCCTTGGCCAGGTAGTCGAATGCGGCGCGGTGGTTGCCGGCGGGGAAGCCCAGCTCGGCACCGGCGATGTCGAAGCCGACGACGCCACGGTCGCGGTGGCGCACAGCCAACTCGGCGATCTCGAGCCCACGGTCTGCGTGGCGCATCGCCGTGACGAGCTGGCCGACACGGATCTCTCGGCCGGATGAGAAGACGTCGTCGATGCCGGCCTCGATGCCCAGCTGCACGGCTTCGACGACCTGGTCGAGGCTGAGTCCGCGGGCGAGGTGCTGCTCGGGCGCCCAGCGCACCTCTCCGTAGATCACGCCGTCGGCCGCGAGGTCCTGCACGAATTCGCGTGCGACCCGCTCGAGCCCCTCGACGGTCTGCATCACGCTCGTGGTGACGTCGAAGGTCTTGAGGTACTCGACGAGGGATCCGGAGTTGGCCTGATCCGCGAACCAGGTGCCGAGTTTCGCGGCATCGGTGGTCGGCACGTCGATGCCGATGGCATCGGCGAGTTCGATGATCGTCTGCGGCCGCAGGCCACCGTCGAGGTGGTCGTGCAGGGATATCTTGGGCAGTGCTTCGATGCTGATGGCGCCGCCGGGCAGAAGGTGCTCGCTCTGAGAGGTGTTCACCCTTACAAATCTAGTGGTCGGGTGGTCGGGATGTCTCGGCAGATTCGCAGCCGCATTCCGCCAACATCGAACACGGTCGCTAAGGTTAGCCTTAGCTAACCACGACGAGCGAGGATGCAATGGCCAACTCATCAACCGCAACGGCGATCAAGCCGAGCGATCCGCAGGTGTTGCGCCTCGCCGTGCTCGCCTCGGCCCGCCTCAGCCCGTCGATCCAGCGGGTGACCGTCGGCGGTCCCGCTCTGCGACATTTCACACCGATGGGATACGACCAGTGGTTCCGGCTCTTCCTCCCGCGCGCCGGCCAAGAGGACTTCCGGCTGCCGACCAGGACGTCGGCGCTCTGGTACGCCCAGTGGCTCGCGACGCCGAGCGCGAAGCGTCCAGACTGCCGCAACTACACGGTTGCGGGCATCAGGCCGGAGCTCGGCGAGATCGACATCGACTTCGTCGTGCACGGCGACCCGGCATCCGGCTCGGTCGATGGGATCGCCGCGGCGTGGGCGCTGAGTGCTCGCCCCGAGATGCCGATCGGTCTGCTCGACCAGGGGATCATGTACGCGCCTCCCCGGGGGAGCGACGAGACCCTGATCGTCGCCGACGAGTCCGGCCTCCCCGCGGTTGAGGGGATCCTGCGCAGCCTCCCGCGCACCGCGCGCGGAGCCGCCGTGATCGAGGTGCCGCACGCCGGCGACAGGAGGGCGCTCGGCCAGCCGGACGGCATCGAGGTGCACTGGGTCGTGCGCGCAGAGTCCGCGGCCCCGCACGCCCTGCCCGGGGTGGCCGCACTCGCCCACATCGCCGGGCTCCCCGCGCCGTCAGCCGCCTGCTACGTCTTCGCGGTCGGCGAGTCCGCGCTGGCGACCGGCGTTCGCCGCCACGCGGTGTCACTCGGGGTCCCGAAGGCGAATGTGCGCTTCTCCGGCTACTGGAAGGCCGGCCGCCGGGCGGGCACGTAGCCGCTAGCGGCCGATGCGCTCCGCGATCAGCGGCCCGCCGTCCAGCACAGGCTCGCCGGGTTCGCCGATACGCCAGGCACCGTCGACCGCCTCCAGTGCTCGCGCGAAGCGCTCCGGCTCGTCGGCGCTCAGCGTGAACAGCGGCTGACCCTTGCGGATGGTGTCGCCCGGCTTCGCGTGCAGGTCGATGCCGGCGGCGTGCTGGACGGGGTCCTGCTTACGGGCACGGCCGGCACCGAGGCGCCAGGCGCCGATTCCGAATGGCAGCGCCTGCTGTTCGACGAGCACGCCGTCGCGGTCTGCGAGCACGGTGTGGGTCTCGCGGGCAACGGGCATCGCGGCATCCGGGTCGCCGCCCTGGGCACGGATGACATCGCGCCACTTGTCCATGGCCCGGCCGTCCGTGAGCGCGGCAGCCACATCGACGTCGACGATGCCGACGAGCGCCAGCATCTCCTCGGCCAGCGCCACCGTGAGCTCGACGACATCGCGCGGGCCGCCACCGGCCAACACCTCGACGGACTCGCGCACCTCGTTGGCGTTGCCGATGGCCAGGCCGAGCGGCACGTTCATGTTGGTCAGCAGGGCGGACGTCGCGACGCCGGCATCCTCACCCAGTGCGACCATCGTCTGCGCCAGCTCGCGCGAGCGCTCGATGTCCTTGAGGAAGGCGCCGGAACCGAACTTCACGTCGAGCACGAGTGCTCCCGTTCCCTCCGCGATCTTCTTCGACATGATCGAGGACGCGATCAGCGGGATCGCCTCGACCGTTCCCGTGATGTCGCGCAGCGCGTACAGCTTGCCGTCGGCGGGCGCCAGACCGCTGCCTGCGGCGCTAATCACTCCCCCG
Organism: Leifsonia sp. Root4; assembly: GCF_001425085.1. Lineage (GTDB taxonomy): Bacteria > Actinomycetota > Actinomycetes > Actinomycetales > Microbacteriaceae > Microterricola. The sequence goes on from NZ_LMDN01000001.1 coordinate 576,864, forward strand.
TGCTCCTGCAACTGCGTGAACATCTCCTCGTTGGTGAGGTTCGCACGCCAACCCGGGATCGACTCGAGCTTGTCGAGCGTGCCTCCGGTGTGGCCGAGGCCGCGCCCGGAGAGCTGGGGGACGGCCGCGCCGAAGACCGCGACGAGCGGCATCAGCGGCAGGGTGATCTTGTCGCCGACGCCACCGGTGGAGTGCTTGTCGGTCGTCGGCTTGCCGAGAGCGGCGAAGCTCATCCGCTCGCCGCTGGCGATCATCGCCATTGTCAGGTCGCGGATCTCGCTGCGCGACATCCCGTTCAGGAAGATCGCCATGGTCATGGCGGCCATCTGCTCGTCGCCGACGTAACCGCGCGTGTACGCGTCGATCAGCCAGTCGATCTGCGCGGTGGTGAGGACACCGTTGTCGCGCTTCGTGTGGATCAGGTCGACGGCGTCGAATGCCTCGATTGCGGCCATGGTCACTATGCTCCGAACTCAATCAGCTGCCGCGGCCCGAAGGCGTCAGGCAGTACTTCTTCAATCGTGCGGATGCCGCTCACGGTCTCGAGCAGCATCCCGGGCACGGCGTGCTCGAACAGGAGCTGCCGGCAGCGCCCGCACGGCATCAGCACGGTGCCGTTGCCATCGACGCAGCTGAAGGCCACCAGCTGGCCTCCCCCGCCCATGTGCAGCCCGGAGACCAGGGAGCACTCGGCGCAGAGCGTCACGCCGTACGACGCGTTCTCCACGTTGCAGCCGGCGACGATGCGGCCGTCGGTTGCCAATGCTGCTGCACCGACGGGGAAGTGCGAGTACGGCGCGTAGGCGTTCCGCATGGCCGCGGTGGCCGCGGCGCGCAGCGCTTCCCAGTCGATGCTCTCCGCGTCCGGTTTCGGTGCTGAGACGGGTTCCACTGTCATCTCCCGATCAGGACTTGATATACGGTTTGCCGGATGCCGCAGGCCCACGGGACTGCCCGACCAGACCGGCGACGGCGAAGATCGTCACGAGGTACGGCAGCATCAGCATGAACTCGCTCGGAACCGGCGAACCGATGATGCTGAGCACGTTCTGCAGATTGGACGCGAAACCGAACAGCAGCGCGGCGAGCGTGGCCCGGATCGGATCCCAGCGGCCGAAGATCACGGCCGCGAGGGCGATGAATCCGGCGCCGGCCGTCATCTCTTTGCCGAAGGCGCCGACGGAGCCGAGGGTGAAGTACGCCCCGCCGAGTCCTGCGATGGCACCGGCCAGCGAGACATTCCAGAACCGCGTGCCCGTGACGTTGATGCCGACGGTGTCGGCGGCCTGCGGGTGCTCACCGACGGCGCGCAGGCGCAGTCCCCAGCGGGTGTGGAAGATGCCGAAGTACACGGCGGCGACCACGACGTACATGATGTACACGATGATCGTCTGGCGGAACAGCACCGGCCCGATCAGCGGGATCTCGGAGAGGAACGGGATGTTGATCCGCTCGAAGCGTGGAGGCGCGTTGAGCGTCGTGGCGTTCGGGGCCAGCAGCTGCGAGAACAGGAAGCCCGTGAGGCCCGTCACCAGCACGTTCAACACCACACCGACGATGACCTGGTCGACGAAGTACTTGATCGAGAAGGCGGCGAGCACGAAGGAGACGAGCACGCCGGCCACCATCGCGGCCACGAGGCCGAGCAGCGGCTGCCCGGTGATCGAGGCGACGAGCGCAGAGGTGAATGCGCCGGCGAGCAGCTGACCTTCGATGGCGACGTTGACGACACCGGCGCGCTCGGAGATCACGCCGCCCATCGCACCGAAGATCAGCGGGACGGCCAGGCTGAGCGAGCCGAAGAGCAGGCCGGGGACGGGGATCGTCGCACCGGCGGATGCCCAGACGAGGAACCCGAGCAGCGCGAGGAACGCGAAGATCGAGATCAGCCAGAGCGGCGTCTTCTTGTGGTTGTAGACGAGCCAGGCGCTGTACGCCGCGATCGCGAGCAGAAGCACCGAGATGACGATGCCGGTTTCGCGGGTCGGCAGCTCGACGTCGGGCAGCTGGATGAGGTCGGAGCTCGTCGAGAGCCGCATGGTGCTGACGCCGTCCCGGCCGAAGACGACGAGGAGGAGGACCGCCAGGAGGGCGAAGATCCCGAGCGCGACCGGAGTCTTCCAGTTGCGGATCAGTGCGACGCCGGGTCCCGGCGTCGGGGCGTTCGGCTCGGTCGGGCGAGACACGGGGGCGATGGTGCTCACTTGGCTGCCACCTCCTTCGTAACGGTGGGGGTGGCTCTGCGGATGGGTCCGGGAGCCGGAAGGCGGAAGATCGCGCGCACCAGGGGCGGTGCGGCAATGAAGAGCACGATGAGCGACTGCACAACGAGCACGATGTCGATCGGAACGCCCTCTGCGGCCTGCATGGCGAAGCCGCCGGCCTTGAACGCGCCGAACAGGATGCCGGCGACGAAGACGCCCCAGGGCTTGGATCGACCGAGCAGTGCGACCGTGATCGCGTCGAAGCCGATGCCGGAGTCGATGCCCGCACCGAATCCGCTTGTCGTCGTTCCCAACACCTGGTTGATGCCGGCGAGACCGACGAGACCACCGGAGAGCAGCATGGCGTAGACGTACATGCGCTTCACGTTGATGCCCGCGACGCGTGCGGCGTTCGGGTTCTCACCGACGGCGCGGAACTTGAAGCCGAGGCTCGACTTCGACAGCAACCACCAGACGAAAACCGTCGCGGCGATGACGAGGATGAAACCGAAGTGCAGGTTGTAGCCGGGGCCGAGCAGGTCGGGGAAGACGGCGTTCGGGTCCGTGGCCGGGCTCTTCGGATTGTTCGATCCCGGCGTCTTCAGGAAGCCCTCGCGCAGCCAGTAGCTCACAAGGTAGAAGGCGACGTAGTTGAGCATGATCGTCGTGATCACCTCGTGCGCACCGGTTCGGGCCTTCAGCAGACCGACGATGCCACCCCAGAGTGCACCGGCCATGACACCGATCACGAGTGCGACGATCATGTGCAGGACCGGCGGAAGGTCGAGGCTGAATCCAGCCCAGCCACCGAGCGCGGCTGCCATGAGCATCTGGCCGCGACCACCGATGTTGAAGAGGCCGACGCGGAAACCGAGTGCGACACCGAGGCCGGCCGCGATCAGCGGCGTTGCGAAGGTGAGCGTCGCGGTGAGCGGCTTGATGCCATCGGCGAAACCGGGGCGGCGGAAGTTGTAGATCGAGCCCTGGAACAGCGCGGAGTACGCTCCGGCGACCGAGTCCCAGATCGCGATGAATGTGTCACCCGGCCTGGCGAAGAAGTACACGGCGGTCGCCTGTACCTCTTTGTTGGTGAACGCGATCATCACGGCACCGACGAGCAGTGCGAGCACGACGGCCAACACCGAGATGATGGCGCTTCCGGTGGTGATCTCGCGGAACATCCGGTGCCAGCGCGAGGGTTCCTCGGTTGACTGCGTTGAGGTCACGTTCGTCGTGGGGGCCTGCTGAGCCTGCTGATCGCTCATGCGGCCGCTCCTTCTGCCGGCTTCTCGCCGGCCATCATGAGGCCGAGATCGGCACGGGGGGTGTCACCGGGGACGATGCCGACGATCTTGCCGCGGTACATCACCATGATGCGGTCGGCGAGTGCCGCGACCTCATCAAGCTCGGTGGAGACAACGATCACCGGGGTTCCGGCGTCGCGGGTTGCGACGATGCGCTTGTGGATGAACTCGATGGAACCGACGTCGACTCCGCGGGTCGGCTGGGCGGCGACGAAGAGTCGCAGCTCACGGCTGAGTTCCCGCGCCAGCACGACCTTCTGCTGGTTGCCGCCGGAGAGCCGGCTGACCGGCTCGTCGATGCCCTGGGTGCGCACGTCGAATTCCTTGACCTTGTCGCGGGCGAAGTCATCGAGTGTCGAGTTCTGGATGTTGCCCATGCGCACGAACGGTGCGCCGTCCGATCGGTCGAGCATGAGGTTCTCTGCGATCGTGAACGCGCCGACGAGGCCGTCTTCGTTGCGGTCTTCCGGCACGAATCCGACGCCTGCGTCGAGGATCTTGCGCACGGAGTGGCCGCGGATCGGGGTGCCGTCGAGTGTGATGTCGCCGATGACACGGGGCTGGAGGCCGATGAGCGCCTCGGTGAGCTCGGTCTGACCGTTGCCCTGAACACCGGCGATGGCCAGGATCTCACCGGCGGCGACGGTGAAGCTGATGTCGTTCACGACGATGTGGCCGAGCGGGTCGAGAACGCTGAGGTTGGTGACGACGAGTGCAGGTGCGCCGGGGGCTGCCGGCGCCTTGTCGACGGTGAGGTCGACCGCTCGGCCGACCATGAGGGTCGCGAGCTCTTCGTTCGACGCCGTCGGCGATGCCTCGCCGACGACCTTGCCGAGACGGATGACGGTGATGCGGTCCGCGACCTCGCGCACCTCGCGCAGCTTGTGGGTGATGAAGACGATCGAGGTGCCCGTCTCCTTGAGCTGGCGCATGATCACCATGAACTCGTCGGTTTCCTGCGGCGTGAGGACGGCGGTCGGCTCGTCGAAGACCAGCACCTTCGCCTCACGCGAGAGCGCCTTGATGATCTCGACGCGCTGCTGCACGCCGACCGGGAGGTCTTCGATCAGCGCATCGGGGTCGACGTGGAATCCGAAACGGTCGGAGATCTCACGCACGCGCTGCCTGGCGGCGTCGAGGTTGAGCTTGCCTCCGAATCCGGTCTCCTCGTGGCCGAGCATGACGTTCTCTGCGACCGTGAACACGGGGATCAGCATGAAGTGCTGGTGCACCATGCCGATGCCTGCCGCCATGGCGTCGCCGGGACCGGAGAAGTGCTGCACGGCGTCATCCAGGAGGATCTCGCCTTCATCGGCCTGATACAGGCCGTAGAGCACGTTCATGAGCGTTGATTTCCCTGCGCCGTTCTCGCCCAAGAGCGCATGGATTTCACCCGCCTCGACGGTGAGGTTGATGTGATCGTTGGCCACCAGCGCACCGAAGCGCTTGGTGATGCCTCGAAGTTCGAGCTTCATGGTTCCAAATTCTATTGAGTGCTGTGGAGTTGCGCGAGCACCTGCTCAAATGAGCAGGCTCGACTGCCGATGTTCTCACACAACGGCCACCAGGGCTCGACGGGACGTCCCGGCACAGAACGAGGGAGGCCAGCAGATGCTGACCTCCCCCATGTGTCACTCGCGGGCCGGATCGGCCGCGGGTGGGATTACTTCGGGGTCGAAGGCGACTCGACCGTGATGGTGCCGTCGATGATGTCAGCCTTGAGCTGGTCAACCTCGGCGATCAGGGCGGGGTCAACCTTGGACTCCCAGTCGTGCAGCGGAGCGAGGAGGACACCCTCGTTCTCCAGCGTTCCGACGTAGGGGTCGGCGCTGAAGTCGCCGTTGGCGGCGTCGACGATGATCGTCTGCGTTGCGTCTTCCATCTGCTTCATGACGGAGGTGAGGTACATCGCGCCGAACTCCGGTGCGGTGAGGAACAGGTCGCTGTCGACACCGATGATGGCGACATCCTTGCCCGAGTCCTGGATGGCCTGAGCCGAGCCCTGGAACAGCGGTCCGGCGACCGGGAGGATGATGTCGGCACCCTGGTCGATGAAGCCCTGGGTCAGGGTCTTGCCCTGGTTGATGTCATCGAAGCTGCCGGCCATGGTGCCGTCCTGCTTGGCCTTGTCCCAGCCGAGCACCTTGACGTCGGTTCCCTTGACCTCGTTGTACTTGGCAACGCCGTCGACGAAGCCATCCATGAAGATGGTGACGGACGGGAAGGGGAGGCCACCGTAAGTTGCAACGGTTCCGGTCTTCGAGGTGCCCGCGGCGAGGTAGCCGGCGAGGTAGGCGGCCTGAGCCGTGTCGTAGAGCACCGGCTTGACGTTGTCGAGCGTGAGCGGCGAGAAGTCGTCGTTCGAGAGCGCGGAGTCGATCAGCGCGAACTGGGTGTCCGGGCTGGCCGTTGCGGCGTCACGCGTGGCGTTGGCCAGGGCGAAGCCGACGGTGAGGATGAAGTCGCAGCCCTGGTCGACCATGCTCGAGACGTTGCTCTCGTACTGGTCCTCAGACTTGGACTCCGCTTCCTTGAACTCGACGCCGAGCTCCTCAGAAGCGGCGGTGATGCCGTTGAAGGAGGACTCGTTGAAGGAGTGGTCGTCGAAGCCGCCGAAGTCGGAGACGATGCAGGGCAGGAAGTCGGGCGCCGCGGCATCCGTCGAGTCCGAGCCCGAGTCGGGGGCGGACGCACAACCTGCAAGGAGAACGGCTACGCCGAGTGTGGCAAGACCGAAGAATCCGGCCTTCCGGGTCTTGATTGTCAAAGTAACCTCCAAGCTGGCGCCCCGGCGGTTTCCGAGGCCAATATGCAAGTCAGGTTACCGAATATTTCCCGGTCTATCCGGGCAAAGTCCACTCCGGGCGCAATGGTTATGAATTCGCGATGTTCTGCTCATATGAGCACGCGGGTCCAGCTACTACTCTGGTGTGCTCGGTGAGCTCACAACGATGTCGCCGTCGATGATGCCCTGCCGGATGCCGTCAACCTCTGCCGCGAGCTCCGGCGACACGAGCGAGGCCCGGTCGTGGAACGGCGCGATCTCGACGCCGCCGTTCTCGAGTGTGCCGACGAATGGAGCGTTGTCGAAGTCGCCGGCGATGTCGTCGCCGACGATCTTCACGACCGCGTCCTCCATGTTCTTCAGCACGCTGGTCAAGACGAGCGGGCGGAACTCGGCCGGAAGCGTCTCGTATCCGTCGTTGTCGACCCAGATGATCGACACGCCGGTGTTCTCGCTGGCCGCGGCTGCAGCGCCCTCGCCGACCTGTCCTGCGACGGGCAGGATGACGTCAGCGCCCTGATCGATGAAACCCTGCGTGAAGCTCTTGCCTTTGGCGATGTCCTCGAAGTCGCCAGTGAATGTGCCGTCCTGGGCGTCCTTGTCCCACCCGAGCGCCCGCACGGAGGTGCCGTGCGCCGTGTTGTACTCGGCGACGCCGTCGACGAAGCCGTCCATGAACAGCGTGACGGGAGGCTGGTTGCCGCCGCCGAACGTCGCAACGATGCCGGTCTGGGTGACCCCGGCCGCGAGGTAGCCGGCCAGGAATGCCGCCTGGGCCGTGTCGAAGACGATCGGCTTGATGTTCGCGCCATCGACCTGCTCGTCGACGATCGCGAAGTGCACATCGGGGTTGGCCTCTGCCTCGGCGATCGTGGCATCGGCGAGCTCCCACCCGACGGTGAGGATGAACTGGCATCCGGTGTCGACGGCCTGGGCGACGTTCGGCGCCAGATCGGTCTCGGATGTCGAGACGATGGCGTTCACGTCGATGTCGTACTGGGCGCTCGCCTGCTGCAGACCCTCCCAGCTCGACTGGTTGAATGAGCGGTCCTCGAGGCCGCCGGAGTTCGTGACCATGCGAGCGCAGTACTCGGACGCGCTCGATTCGCCGCCGGCGTCTGGGGCAGTGGCGCAGCCGGCCAGGAGGAGGGCCGCGCCGGCCATCATCGCGAGGGGTGCAGTGAGTCGAGCCATGGTCGTTACCGTTCCTTCAGGACGATGTGATTAGAGAACGTCGGTGCGCCCGGAGAGCTTGAGCGCGTCGACGACGGCCTTCACCTTCTGGGCGTTCGCGCTAGTCGTGACGAGCAGTGCGTCCGGAGTGTCGACGACGACGATGTCTTCGACGCCGATGAGGGCGATCGTGCGCCCGCCCTCCGAGATGACGATGCCGCTCGAGGAGTCGGCGAGCACGCGGGCGTTCTCACCGAGGATCGCGAGATCCCGCTTGCGCCCACCGGAGTGCAGCTTGGCGATCGAGGCGAAGTCGCCGACGTCGTCCCAGTCGAAGCGGCCGGGGATGACGGCGAGCCTGCCTGCCGCTGCGGCCGGCTCGGCCACCGCGTAGTCGATCGCGATCTTCTTCAGGCCGGGCCAGATCCGGTCGACGGCCGGTCCGCGTGTTGCGGGGTCATCCCAGGCCGCGGCGAGCTCGAGCAGGCCTGCCAGCAGTTCCGGCTCCGAGTTGCCGATCTCCTCGAGGATCCGGTCGGCGCGGGCGATGAACATGCCGGCGTTCCAGAGGTAGTGGCCGCTGGCCACGTACTTCTTCGCCGTGGCCTGGTCGGGCTTCTCGACGAAGGACTTGACGGTCAGCGCGCTGGGCGCACCCTCGACGGTGAGCTTGTCACCGGAGTGGATGTAGCCGAAGCCGATGGCCGGCTCCGTCGGGCGGATCCCGAGGGTCACGATGTAGCCGGCATCCGCGACCTCGACGGCCTCGGCGACGGCCGCACGGAAGATGTCGTCGCGGTGGATGACGTGGTCGGCGGCGAAGGAGCCGATGATGACGCCGGGCTCACGACGCTCGAGGATGGCGGCGGCCAGGCCGATCGCCGCAGCGGAGTCACGGGGCTCACTCTCGAGCACGACGTTGTGATCTGCCAGTTCGGGAAGCTGTTCCTCGACGGCCTTGCGGTGCGCCCGGCCGGTGACGACCATGATGCGCTGCTCACCGGAGATCGGCGCGAGCCGGACCCAGGTGTCGCGCAGGAGGGTCTGGCCGGAGCCGGTCAGGTCGTGCAGGAACTTGGGCGCGTCGGCTCTGGACAGCGGCCACAGCCGCGATCCGATGCCGCCGGCCGGGATCACGCTGTAGAAACGGTCGAGCGCAGTAGAGGTACTCACGCTGCCAGCCTAGGCCAGCCACCAGCAACGCCGCCGGTCCGTGCACGACGCACCCCGTGCCGCGCGAACTTAGGCATGCCTAACCGGAAAATCGCTGAGAGTGAGGAATAGGATGAGTGCACATGCTCATTGAGCACTTCGGGCCAGCGACTGGCCACATTTCAGCCAGGGAGGGTTGTTCATGCCACAGCAATCGGCAGGAACCCTGACAGCAGCCAAGAAGACAACGACATCACGACGCCCGGCGGGAACCCTGTACCGGGGCCGCGAAGGCATGTGGTCGTGGGTTCTGCACCGCATCACCGGTGTCGCGATCTTCTTCTTCCTGCTCGTCCACATTCTTGATACCGCGCTCATCCGCGTCAGCCCCGAGGCGTACAACGTCGTGATCGGCACCTACCAGACGCCGTTGATGGGTCTCGGCGAGGTTGCGTTGGTCGGTGCGATCGTGTTCCACGCCTTCAACGGCCTGCGCATCATCCTGATCGACTTCTGGGCCGGCGGCGTGAAGCACCAGAAGCTGATGTTCTACGTGGTCATCGCGCTCTGGGTGATCACGATGCTCGCCTTCACCCCTCGCCACCTGATCAACGTCTTCAGCCACTAGGAAAGGGGAGCACATCATGACTGCAACAACAATCGAAGCCCCCCGCTCCCCCGCACGCCCCGCGCCCAAGCGCGGCGTGAACTGGGAGAAGTGGGGCTGGATCTACATGCGCGCGTCCGGCGTGGTGCTGGTCGTCCTGATCTTCGGCCACCTCTTCTTCAACCTCATGCTGGGCGATGGCATCTCCGCCATCGACTTCGGCTTCGTCGGCGGCAAGCTGGCCGACCCGTTCTGGCAGTGGTGGGATGTGGCCATGCTCTGGCTCGCCCTGATCCACGGCGGCAACGGCATGCGCACCCTCATCAACGACTACGCGACGCTTCCGTTGACCCGCGGCGTCCTGAAGTCCGCAGTGCTGGCCGCCGTCGTCGTGCTCATCGTGCTCGGCACCCTCGTCGTCTTCACCTTCGACCCCTGCCCCCCTGGGCAGCCGGCCGACCTGCTGCCAGCGCTCTGCGCAGCGCGCTAACACCCATCACCACAAAAAGTACGGATGCCACTGTGACCCAGTCCTCATCGTTCGCCAGCGCCGATCACACCGTCGTTGACGGCGTGCACTATCACCAGTTCGATGTCGTGATCGTCGGCGCCGGTGGCGCCGGCATGCGCGCCGCGATCGAGGCAGGGCCGCACGCCAAGACCGCCGTGATCTCCAAGCTGTACCCAACGCGTTCGCACACCGGTGCGGCGCAGGGTGGCATGGCGGCAGCGCTCGCCAACGTCGAGGAAGACAACTGGGAGTGGCACACCTTCGACACGATCAAGGGTGGCGACTACCTGGTCGACCAGGACGCCGCCGAGATCCTGGCCAAGGAAGCCATCGACGCGGTCCTCGACCTCGAGAACATGGGCCTGCCCTTCAACCGCACGCCGGAAGGCAAGATCGACCAGCGCCGCTTCGGCGGTCACACCCGCGACCACGGTAAGGCGCCCGTGCGCCGTGCCTGCTACGCGGCCGACCGCACCGGCCACATGATCCTGCAGACGCTGTACCAGAACTGCGTCAAGCACGGCATCAACTTCTTCAACGAGTACTACGTGCTCGACCTCGTCATGACGAACGTCGACGGCGTGGACCAGCCGTCCGGAGTCGTCGCGTACGACCTCGCCTCCGGCGAACTGCACGTCTTCCAGGCCAAAGCGATCATCTTCGCCACCGGTGGCTTCGGCAAGATCTACAAGACGACCTCCAACGCACACACCCTCACCGGTGACGGCGTCGGCATCATCTGGCGCAAGGGCCTGCCGCTGGAGGACATGGAGTTCTTCCAGTTCCACCCGACCGGCCTCGCCGGCCTCGGCATCCTCCTCACAGAGGGTGCCCGCGGTGAGGGCGCGATCCTTCGCAACGCCAGCGGTGAGCGCTTCATGGAGCGTTACGCCCCCACCATCAAGGACCTCGCCCCGCGCGACATCGTCGCCCGCTGCATGGTGCAGGAGGTGGCGGAGGGTCGCGGCGCCGGCCCCCACAAGGATTACGTCTACCTCGACTGCACGCACCTGGGCGCAGAGGTGCTCGAGACCAAGCTGCCGGACATCACCGAGTTCGCTCGCACCTACCTCGGTGTCGACCCGGTCACCGAGCCCGTTCCCGTGATGCCGACCGCGCACTATGCGATGGGCGGAATCCCCACAAACGTTGCCGCGGAGGTGCTGCGCGACAACACGACCGTCGTGCCCGGCCTCTACGCCGCCGGCGAATGTGCCTGCGTCTCGGTGCACGGCTCCAACCGTCTCGGCACCAACTCGCTGCTCGACATCAATGTGTTCGGCAAGCGCGCCGGCCAGAACGCCGTCGAGTACGCCAAGACCGCCGAGTTCACGCCGCTGCCGGCCGACCCGGCTGCCGCCGTGCGCGGGCTCATCGACGGCATCCGCAACTCGACGGGAACCGAACGTGTCTCCGTGCTCCGCAAGGAACTGCAGGACATGATGGATGCCAAGGCTCAGGTGTTCCGCACCGACGAGTCCCTGGCCGAGGTGACCCAGACCATTCACGGACTGCGCGAGCGGTACAAGAACGTCGCCGTTCAGGACAAGGGCCACCGTTTCAACACCGACCTGCTCGAGGCCGTCGAACTCGGCTTCCTGCTCGACCTGGCCGAGGTCGTCGTGTTCTCCGCGCGCAACCGCAAGGAGAGCCGCGGCGGCCACATGCGCGACGACTACCCGAACCGCGACGACGAGACGTACATGAAGCACACCATGGCGTACCTCTCCGGTGACGCCCTCTCGGCGGACGCCGCCGACCACATCCGTCTGGATTGGAAGCCCGTCACCATCACGCGCTACCAGCCCATGGAAAGGAAGTACTGATCGTGAGCACGACGACGATTGCCGCCGACCGCCCGGGCAACGCCGACCCGGCCATCACCCCATTCACGGTGACGTTCCTGATCCGCCGCTTCGACCCTGAGGTCGATGAAGAGCCGCGCTGGCAGGACTTCGACGTCGAGATGTACGCGACCGACCGCGTTCTCGACGCTCTGCACAAGATCAAGTGGGAGCAGGACGGATCACTGACGTTCCGTCGCTCGTGCGCCCACGGCATCTGCGGCTCTGACGCCATGCGCATCAACGGCCGCAACCGCCTCGCCTGCAAGACGCTGATCAAGGACCTCGACATCTCGAAGCCGATCTACGTCGAGGCCATCAAGGGTCTTCCGCTGGAGAAGGACCTGATCGTCGACATGGAGCCGTTCTTCGCGTCGTTCCGCGAGGTGCAGCCGTTCCTCATCGCCAACAAGGCACCGGAGGGCGGCAAGGAGCGTATCCAGACCGTCGCCCAGCGCGAGCGCTTCGACGACACGACCAAGTGCATCCTCTGCGCAGCCTGCACCTCGAGCTGCCCCGTGTTCTGGACGGACGGCCAGTACTTCGGCCCGGCCGCCATCGTCAACGCGCACCGCTTCATCTTCGACTCCCGCGACGAGGACGCCAAGGTTCGCCTCGACATCCTCAACGACAAGGAAGGCGTGTGGCGCTGCCGCACGACCTTCAACTGTTCAGAGGCATGCCCCCGCGGCATCCAGGTGACCCAGGCCATCGCCGAGGTCAAGCAGGCCATCATGCGCGGCAAGCCGTAGCATCCGCTGCCGCATCGCAGCGAAGCCCCCGTCGAGAACTCGGCGGGGGCGACGCATAGCGTCGCCAAAGGCGGCAGCCCACCACCAAGGCATCCTCGGCAACCGTAGGCGATGCTGGGTCGGTTTCGACACCACCCCCTCACGTTGGCTTGAGGGAGCGCCAGCGACCGAAGCCCTGACAGGGCCGAACACAGCTGGTCAAGCTTGTCGAAGGCACCCCTGGCACTCACGATGCTCCGGTCACACGTGTTGAAACCGCACCAGCATCGCGCGCGGTTCTCGAGGTTGCCTTGGTAAGGGCTGCCGCCTTTCGCGGCGCTGCGCGCCGCGCCGCTAGGGTGAGACTGTGAGCCGAGACGAGAGCAGCCCCGCCGTAGAGCCTGAGGCTGAGCGGCGCCGCTGGGAGTCTCTTGACGCCTTCGGCGAGCCGCTGCGTGAGCGCTTCGGTGAGCCGGTGCAGCGGGTGACGCAGATCACCCAGAAGACGCTCGCGCTGTTCCCTGTCCGTGTGTGGCGGCACTTCCTCGCCCGCAACGGCTTCCTGCTCGCCGCGGGGATGAGCTATCAGGCCCTCTTCGCCGTTTTCGCCGCCGTCTACGTCGTCTTCTCCGTCGCGGGGATCTGGTTCACCTCCCGCCCGGGCACGATGCAGGCGCTCGAAGACCTCATCAACACCTATGTTCCCGGGCTCATCGGGGAGGAGGGTGCGATCAAGCCCAGCGACCTCGCCGCGTTGGCCGACTCATCGACCTTCCTCCTGAGCTGGACGGGAGTCATCGCGGCCGCTGGTTTGATCTGGACCGCCATCGGCTGGGTCACCTACTCCAGACTCGGGGTGCGCAGCGTGTTCGGGCTCCCGAAGGACACCCGCTCCTACGTCCTCCTGAAAGCCAGGGACCTGCTCGCGGCACTCGTGTTCGGCGCGGTGCTGTTGTTCGCCTCGGCACTGACCGTCGCCAGCACGGCAGCGGTGAGCTGGATGTTCCAGCTGCTCGGCATCTCGAGTGACTCGTTCTGGTACAAGGTCGCCGGCAGCTTCGTCGGCCTGCTGCTCGTTCTGGCCATCAACACCGGCGTGCTCGCGGCGATGTTCCGTTTCCTCTCCGGCGCCAGTGTGCCGTGGCACCGGCTCTGGGGCGGATCGTTCCTCGGAGCCGGCGCCCTCACCGTGCTTCAGGTGCTCGGTGGCACGCTGATCGGCGGCGTCACGAACAACCCCCTGCTGGCCACTTTCGCGGTCTTCGTCGGTCTGCTGCTCTGGTTCCGGCTCACCAGTATCGTCACCCTCGTCGCCGCGGCGTGGATCGCCGTCGCCGCCGGCGATCGGGGCATCTCGCTGCGGAGTGTGACGCAGGAGCAACTCGAGGCCGAGCGCCGCGAGGCCGAGCACCAGGCCGTGCGGCTCGCCGCCGAGGTTGCGCTCCGTGACGCCAAGCGCGCCCGCGACGCCGCATCGTGGTTCCGACGCCCTGCCGCAGCCCTGCAGCTTCGGATCGCGCAGCAGCACTACGACGAGGTCATGCAGGAGCACGGGGTCGACCGGACACGGGATGCCGCGGCATCCGCCCCGGCGAAGCACGGCCGTCCGAATGACGCCTCGCGCGGCAATCTAGACTGAAGTCATGTCTTCTGCGTCGTCGCCACTGCGTATTGCCTCTGTCAACGTGAACGGCGTGCGCGCCGCCTACCGCAATGGGATGGGTGACTGGCTGGCCAGCCGCGATGTCGACATCCTGGCGCTGCAAGAGGTGCGCGCAGACACCAGCCACCTCGAAGAGCTGCTCGGCGAGGAGTGGAACATCCTGCACGACGCGGCCACCGCCAAGGGGCGCGCAGGCGTGGCACTCGCCAGCCGTCGCAACGCCGAGATCCACCGCGTCGAGCTGGGCGCCGTCGACTTCGACAGCGCCGGGCGCTGGCTCGAGGCCGACTACCGCGTCGGCGACCAGATCCTCACCGTTGTCAGCACCTACGTGCACTCCGGCGAGGCCGACACCCCCAAGCAGGTCGAGAAGTACAAGTTCCTCGACGCCATGGAGGCCCGCCTGCCGGAGCTCGTCGCGCACTCGAAGTACGCGCTCGTGCTCGGCGACCTGAATGTCGGCCACCGCACGCTCGACATCAAGAACTGGAAGGGCAATGTGAAGCGCGCCGGCTTCCTGCCGGATGAGCGCGCCTACTTCGACCGCTTCGTCGGCGCCGAGGGCGAGGCGGAGTACAACAACGGTGCCGGTCTCGGCTGGGTCGATGTCGGCCGCAAGTGGGCCGGCGAGGTGGAGGGCCCGTACTCGTGGTGGTCCAACCGCGGGCAGGCGTTCGACAACGACACCGGGTGGCGCATCGACTACCACCTGGCGAGCCCCGCGCTGGCAGCCACCGTCGCGAACTACACGATCGATCGCGCCCCGTCCTACGCCGAGCGATGGTCCGACCACGCCCCCGTCGTCGTCGACTACGCCATCTAGATTCCCGGGTTCGCCAGCCGAACGGCGGCGCCACCACTCTCACCACAGCCTTGAAATGAGCACCATGACCTCTCTCCCCCGCCTGTACTCGGGCATGCAGCCATCAGCGGACTCGCTGCACGCCGGCAACTACATCGGCGCCCTGCTGCAGTGGAAGCAGCTGCAAACGACGCACGACGCGCTGTTCTCGGTCGTCGACATGCACGCCATCACGGTGCCGCAGGACCCGGCGGAGCTGCGCGAGAAGACGCGTCGCACCGCCGCACAGTACATCGCGGCCGGGATCGACCCGGAGAGCTCGACGCTCTACGTGCAGTCCCACGTGCCAGCCCACGCGGAGCTCGCCTGGATCCTGAACACCATCACGGGCTTCGGCGAGGCCGGGCGGATGACGCAGTTCAAGGACAAGTCGAAGAAGCAGGGCGCGGATGCCACCTCGGTCGGTCTCTTCACCTACCCGGTGCTGATGGCGGCCGACATCCTGCTCTACCAGAGTGAGGTCGTGCCGGTCGGAGACGACCAGAAGCAGCACGTCGAACTCACCCGCGATCTCGCCACCCGTTTCAACGCGCGCTTCGGCGAGACCTTCACCATTCCGCAGCCGGTCATCCAGAAGGAGACCGCCCGCATCTACGATCTGCAGAACCCCGGTTCGAAGATGTCGAAGTCCGGCGAGTCTCCAGCCGGCATCCTGTGGCTGCTCGACGAGCCGGGCGCGATCAAGAAGAAGATCATGCGCGCGGTCACCGACGATGACGGCGTCGTGCGCTTCGACCGGGAGCACAAGCCGGGCGTCTCGAACCTGATGACGATCTTCCAGGTGTTCTCCGGCCGTTCGCTGACCGAGATCGAGGACGCCTTCGCCGGTCGGGGTTACGGTGACTTCAAGAAGGAGCTCGTCGAGCTCGTCGTCGCCGAGTTCTCACCGATCCGCGAGAAGGCGACCGCGCTGCTCGACGACCCGGCCGAGCTCGACCGCGTGCTGGCCGGCAACGCCGACCGTGCCTCGGCGATCGCCGACGCCACTCTCGAGACCGTCTACGACCGCATCGGCTTCCTGCGGCGCGTCCGCTAGGGCAGACCATGCAGCCGTTCGAATTGCGCACGACCCGCCTGGTCCTGAACCAGCCGGGGCCGGATGACATCGACGCCATCGCCGAGTACTGCACCGATGCCGCGTTCGAGAAGTACCTGCCGACGCCCTGGCCGTACACGCGCGAGCACGCCGTCGGCTTCGTCTCCGACGTGGTTCCCGCGGGCTGGCGTGACGGAAACGAGGCGACCTGGGCCGTGCGGTTGCAGGGCGACGACAGAGTGATCGGCATGATCGCACTCCGCCTGCAGCGCCACGACCTCGGCTTCTGGCTCGGCGCAGAACACCGCGGCTTCGGTTATATGCCCGAAGCGGTATCTGTCGTGTCCGACTGGGTCTTCGACGGCGGGATCCCCGACGCCCCCGCGGTGCTCTGGGAGGCGGTTGTGGGCAACACAGCCTCGGCGCGCGTCGCCAGGAAGTCCGGCTTCCGCTACATCGGAGTCGCACCGGCCACGACCCCCGGCCGCGACGGCACGGTTCCGCAGAGCTGGCACGCCAGCCTCGCACCCGGCATCCGCTCGGTGCATAACGGCTGGCCACAGGAGGTGGTCGACGGATGAGCGGCACAGCACGGACCGACATCGCCGCGGTGCTCTTCGACCTCGACGACACGCTCTTCGCGCACCGCACGGCGGTCGCCCACGGCATCGTCGCGCACATCGACCAGCTCGGCGGCTTCGACGGCGTGCACACCCCGGATGCCGTCGCCCTCTGGCACGCGCTCGAGGAGAAGCACTACCACTCCTATCTCGAGGGCACGCTCGATTTCGAGGGACAGCGCCGGGCGCGGGCCCGCGACTTCGCGGCGGCCCACGGCGTGCACCTGGGGGACGCAGCCAGCGGTGCCTGGTTCGACGAGTACTTCGAGCACTACACCGCGGCCTGGACCCTGCACGAGGACGCCCTGCGCTGCCTCGACGCGCTCGACGAGGCGATCCCCGGCGTCGGGTTCGGCATCATCACGAACGGCGACCCGGCATTCCAGCAGCGCAAGCTCGACCGGGTGGAGTTGACCGCACGGATGCGCCTCGACGTGCATCCCGAACGTTTCGTCACCTCGGGCGCGCTCGGCTTCGCCAAACCAGACGCGCGCATCTTCGAGGCGGCCTGCGCGGCCTTCGGCGTGGCGCCGGCCGAGGCCGTGTACGTCGGCGACCGCCTGCGCACCGACGCGATCGGCGCGGCCTCTGCCGGTCTCACCGGCGTCTGGCTGAACCGCGATGGCATCGCCGCCTCCGCAGAGGATGCCGCCGACGCCGCCGCCCTCGGCGTGCTCGAGATCGCGACTCTCGCCGAGCTCACCCCGGCACTCCTCGCCCGCTGAGCCGCGTCCGCCCACGAATATTCTGCATCCGCCACGAAGCGTCTGCGCACGTGTCAGGGCTTCGGGGGCGGCCTCGTTCCTCGGCTGCTCCCTCGAGCCAGCGTGGGAGCCCTACGTTGGCTTGAGCGAGCGGGTCGACGAGGAACGAGGAGGCCGGCACGCGAAGCCCTGAGCGGACCGTTGCCCGGCATCCGCGCCGGAGCAGCACGAAACCCCGCACTCAGTGAGTACGGGGCTTCGTGATCTGGTTTCGACAAGCTCAACCAGCGGGGCGTGGCTCAATCAGCGGTTTCGACAAGCTCAACCAGCGGGGCGTGGCTCAACCAGCGGTTTCGACAAGCTCAACCAGCGGGGCGTGGCTCAACCAGCGGGGCGAGGCTCAACCAGCGGTTAGGACAAGCTCATCCAGCGGGGCGCTGCCCGACCGGCGGAGGCTTGCGACTGGTTACTTGACGTCGTCGTCGACCCAGTCGAGGGTCTTCGTGACGGCCTTCTTCCAGTTGCGGTAAAGACGGTCACGCTCGCCGGAGTCCATGTTCGGCTCCCAGCGCTTGTCTTCCTGCCAGTTCTTGGCGAGGTCGTCCAGACCGCTCCAGAAGCCGACGGCGAGGCCGGCGGCGTAGGCCGCGCCGAGCGCCGTCGTCTCTGCGACGACGGGGCGAACGACGGGAACATTCAGGATGTCGGCCTGGAACTGCAGCAGCGTGTTGTTCGCCGTCGCACCGCCGTCGACCTTGAGCTCGGTCAGCGGAACGCCGGAGTCGGCGTTGACCGCGTCGATGACCTCGCGGGTCTGGAACGCGATCGCCTCAAGGGCGGCACGTGCGATGTGGCCCTTGTTGACGTAGCGGGTCAGACCGACGAGCGCACCACGGGCGTCTGCACGCCAGTGCGGGGCGAACAGCCCGGAGAACGCCGGCACGAAGTACGCGCCACCGTTGTCGTCGACCGTCTTCGCGAGCTCCTCGATGTCGGCGGCCGACTCGATGATGCCGAGGTTGTCGCGCATCCACTGCACGAGCGAACCGGTGACGGCGATCGAGCCCTCGAGCGCGTAGTGCACCGGTGCGTCGCCGAGCTTGTAGCCGACGGTCGTCAGCAGGCCGTTCTTGGAGTGGACGATCTCCTCACCCGTGTTGAAGATGAGGAAGTTGCCGGTTCCGTAGGTGTTCTTGGCCTCGCCGGTGGCGAAGGCCGCCTGGCCGAAGGTCGCGGCCTGCTGGTCGCCCAGGATGCCGGCGATCGGGGTCTCGCGCAGCAGCGAGTGCTCGTCGGCGTGACCGTAGACCTCGGAGGAGGACTTGATCTCGGGGAGCATCGAGCGCGGAACACCGAAGATCGCGAGGATCTCGTCGTCCCACTGCAGGGTCTCCAGGTCCATGAACATGGTGCGCGATGCGTTGGTGACGTCGGTCGCGTGCACGCCGCCGTCCACGCCGCCGGTCAGGTTCCACAGAACCCAGCTGTCGGTGGTGCCGAAGAGGAGCTCGCCGGCATCCGCTGCCTCACGCGCACCGGGAACGTTCTCGAGGATCCAGACGATCTTCGTGCCGGAGAAGTAGGTGGCCAGGGGCAGGCCGACCTTCTGCTTGAAGCGCTCTGTACCTCCGTCGGCCGCGAGGCGGTCGACGATGTCCTGGGTGCGGGTGTCCTGCCAGACGATGGCGTTGTAGACGGCCTCGCCGGTGTTCTTGTTCCACACAACAGCCGTCTCGCGCTGGTTGGTGATGCCGACGGAGGCGATGTCGTGACGCGTCAGGTTCGCCTTGGACAGTGCCTGGCCGATCACCTCTCGGGTGTTGTCCCAGATTTCCTTGGGGTTGTGCTCGACCCAGCCGGCCTGCGGGAAGATCTGCTCGTGTTCGAGCTGCCCGGTCGAGATGATCGATCCGGCCTTGTCGAACACAATGGCACGCGAGCTCGTGGTGCCCTGGTCAATGGCGAGTACGTAGTCAGCCATGGTGATAACTCCTTTGCTATCGGGTGAAGGTGGTGGGACGTTTAGGTGATGATCGGCAGCAGCACGAGGGCGGACCAACCGGCGATCAGGCCGCCGATCAGCGGGCCGACGACGGGGACCCAGGAGTAGCTCCAGTCGGAGCCGCCCTTGCCCTTGATCGGAAGCAGGAAGTGCATGATGCGCGGGCCGAGGTCGCGTGCGGGGTTGATGGCGTAGCCGGTCGGGCCACCGAGCGAGGCACCGATACCGATCACGAGCAGTGCGACGGGGAGCGCGCCGAGGGCCGCGAGGCCACCGTCACCCTGACGCCCGCCGCCGAAGCCGATGACGACGAAGACCAGCACGAAGGTGCCGATGATCTCGGTGACGAGGTTCCAGCCGTAGGAGCGGATGGCGGGGCCGGTCGAGAACACACCGAGCTTGTTGGCGGCATCCGGCTCAGCGTCGAAGTGCTGCTTGTAGGCCAGCCACACGAAGGCGGCACCGAGCATCGCGCCGATCAACTGCGCGGCGATGTAGGCGAGCACAGAGACCGCGGAGACCGCGACCGTCGTGCCGAGCGCCGCATTGCCGAACTCGGTCGCGCCGTTGGCGACGAGACCGACGGTGACGGCCGGGTTCAGGTGGGCGCCGGAGGCGTACGACACGATGACACCGGCGAAGACCGCGAGGCCCCAGCCGATGTTCACCATCAGGAAGCCGCCGCCGAGTCCCTTGTTCTTGGCCAGCGCGACGTTGGCGACGACGCCACAGCCGAGCAGTACGAGCATGGCGGTTCCCACCAGCTCCGAGAGGAACACAATTCCGAGATTGTCCACGTTGACCTTCCAATTTGTTTCGTGATTCTTCGCGTCGGTGAGTTCCGCTGCGAAAGGGGCGGATTCAGCGAATCCTGTAGAACCGTATCCGGCTCCGGCCCGGCGGGGCAGGCGTTTCGCATGCACATCCGTGCATTCTCCCGCCCGCCGCGCCAGACGTCTCGCCCGTCAGCGGGCGGATGGGTCAGACCCCGGCGAGGCTCGTGGTCGACGTCGCCGTGCCGAGACGCACGCCGTGGACCTCGGCGAGTTCCGCGCGCGTCGCGGCGATCTCGGTCGCCCTGCGGGTCTCGTCCCAGCCGAGGCCGGCGGCCATGACGTCTGCCAGCTCGCCCAGCAGATCGGCGCTCAGCGCGCCGACGAAGGCGAGGCTGGTGCGGCGCAGCACGAGGTCGATCAGGTGGACGGGCTGCTCGGTGGCGACGATGTAGGCGATCTCGCGGCGCGAGTAGTCCGCGGCGCCGGCGAGGGCGGCATCCGGTGCCCCGTCGCCGTTGACCAGCTCGTCGATCATCGGCTCCGCACGCGTGCCGTAGCGGGCCAGGAGCTGGGCTGCGCGCTGACGCCCGAGCTCTTCTCCGTTGCTCGCGAGCCAGACCTGGGTGGCCGCGTCGGTGGTCGGGAATCCCTTGCCTCCGCCGATCGCGAGACCCTCGGTGCTCTGCGTGCGCGTGCCCCCGATGATGCCCAGGATGTCGGTGCTGAGGTGCTCGGCGAGTGCACGGAACGTCGTCCACTTGCCGCCGACGAGGCTGAGCAGGGTCGTGCCGGGCAGCTCGGTGAGCGGGGTCTGCTCGATGCGGTAGTCCCGCGAGACGAAACCGGGTGCCTCATCGTCGTGACGGGGCAGCGGGCGCACGCCGGAGAAGCGGAAGACGATCTCGGAGCGGTCGACGGGGATCTGCGGGAAAACGTGCGCGACGAGTTCGAAGAAGTAGTCGACCTCGGCCTCGGTGCAGCGGATCGGCTGCGTCATGTCGTGCTCGAGGTCGGTGGTTCCGACGAGCACGCGGCCCTTGAGCGGGTAGATCAGCACGATGCGGCCGTCCTCGTGCTCGAAGAAGATCTCGCGGCCGTCCGTGGCCTCCAGCAGCGCCGGGTTGTCGAGCACGATGTGCGAGCCCTTGGTTCCGCCCATGTAGTTACTCGGTCGGCCGAGTGCCTTGTTGGTGAGGTCGGTCCACGGGCCGGTCGTGTTGACGATCACGTCGGCGGTCATGCTGAACACCTCGCCGCTGACGGTGTCGCGCAGGCGCACGCCGTCCTCGTCGATGCCGACGGCCTCGAGGTAGTTCGCCGCACGGGCGTGCGGGCCGGCGGCGAGGCCGTCGTGCAGCACGTCGAGGGCGAGGCGCTCCGGGTCGTGCATGGATGCGTCGTAGTACGTGGCGGTGTACTTGAGGTCGGGGTTCAGAGCGGGGAGCTGGCGCAGCGACTCCTTGCGGCCGCGGAACTCGTGCCGGGGAACGCTGCCGCCGTCGCGCGAGAAGGAGTCGTAGAGGCTGAGGCCCATCTTGATGAGCAGCGCGCCGCGCTCGGTCGGCTTGCCGGACTTGTGCGTGAGGAAGCGCAGCGGCGCGGAGAGCACCCCGGAGAAGGTGGAGAAGATCGGCACAGTCGTCTTCAACGGCTTGACGTAGTGCGGGGCGATCTTGATGAGGCTGTTGCGTTCCTCGACCGACTCCTTGACCAGGCGGAACTCGCCGTTCTCGAGGTAGCGGATGCCGCCGTGGATCATGTGCGAGGACGCGCTGGACGCGCCGGAGACGTAGTCGCCGCGCTCGACGATGGCGACGTCGACGCCCTGCAGGGCGAGATCGCGGAAGGTGGCGATGCCGTTGATTCCTGCACCGATGATCAGCACGCTGGCGTTCGGGCGCTGCTGGAGCGCCGCGACGGTGGCCCGCGTGTCAGGGGTGTGCTGTGCGGAGTTGGCCTGTGCCGACATCTCGATCTCTCGCTTTCCGACTCGCCGATCGCTCGGCGTCGTTCCTCAGATTCAGCTGCACGTGTTCAGCGTGCAGGGCGGGTTGCATCTTTGCCACCCCGTGTGTATGAATACATCTTGAACACATCCGCACAATCTTTCAAAGCTGCTGCACATATGTGCAGGGCGGATGCAGGGAGATGAGTACCAGCAATGAACGAGTTCGACGCGGCATCCGAAACCGCCAAGACCCGCGACGCCCTGCGCGCCGCGCACCTCTATTACATGCAGGACCTGACGATGGACGCGATCGCGCACGAGCTGCACACCTCGCGCTCATCGGTGTCCCGGTTGCTCAGCCATGCCAGGGCGAGCGGACTCGTCGACATCCAGATCCGCTCACCGCGGGACATGCCTGGCCGCATCGAGGAGGCGATCCGTGAACGGCACGGCATCACCGCGCACGTCGTTCCGGTTCCGGAGAACGCCAGCGACGTCGACAGACTGGAGCGGGTCGCCCTCTCCGCTGCACGAATTCTCGGCCAGTTCTTCGATTCGAA
The DNA here is from genome assembly GCF_001425085.1 of Leifsonia sp. Root4. Classification (GTDB taxonomy): domain Bacteria; phylum Actinomycetota; class Actinomycetes; order Actinomycetales; family Microbacteriaceae; genus Microterricola. Next base: position 599,346 of record NZ_LMDN01000001.1, read on the forward strand.
CATGTCACTCGGCATCGCCTGGGGCTCGACGATGAGCGCGCTCAGCCGGCACCTCACACCCAAACAGACCCACAACTCCCAGATCGTGCAGCTGAACGGCGCCGGCAACATGCGCACGACCGGCATCCTCTACGCCTCCGAGATCCTGCGCCGTTTCGGCGACGCCTACGGCGCCCACGTGCAGCAGTTCCCCGTTCCGGCCTTCTTCGATGACCCCGACACCAAGCACGCCATGTGGCGAGAGCGCTCGACCCAGCGCGTCGTGCAGATGCAGGGCAGCATGGATGTCGCCCTCTTCGGCATCGGCTCCCCGTTCGCCGAGGTTCCGAGCCACGTCTACGCCGGCGGCTACCTGGAGCCGGAGGACTTCCAGTCGCTCAGCCGCGACGGCGCGATCGGCGACGTCGCGACGGTGTTCTACCGGGCCGACGGCTCGACCGACGGCATCGCCCTGAACGAGCGCGGCACCGGCCCGAGCTTCGAGTTGCTGCGCCGCACGCCCCGCCGGGTCTGCGTCGTGGCCGGCCTGTCAAAACTGCCGAGCCTCCGCGGCGCCCTCAGCGCGGAGCTCGTGACCGATCTGATCGTCGACGAGTCGACCGCTCGGGCGCTCCTGGACTGAGCGGGCTACCCGCGCGTCGTGAAAACAGGCTGGGTGGGTTCGGTGGCACTCAGAACAGGCAGTATCGGCACGTTCAACTCCTGCTTGCCTGTTTTGGCTACGAGACCGATGAAGCGCCCGACGGGCAAGGGAATAATCCGTGCCGTACGGCGTTGGCCTAGACTCAGAAGCAAGAAACGTGCTCCGGGGTCGGTGGGAATCCGAACCGGCGGTGAAAGTCCGCGAGCCGTGATGCGACCACCTGGTGGGAGCGGAGCGGTTGAGCCGGTGAAACTCCGGCACCGACGGTTAAAGTCCGGATGGGAGGATGCACGCGTCGATTGTCGAACGTGTCCGGATCACTCCGAACACACGGCAGGAGACGAGTTTCGAGCCTGCTCGGAACCCTTCACTCAACCCCGGAGCGCCTTGATGACAAGGATCGCCATGGGAATGCACTCGCCGAGCAGCGCGCTCGACCAGTTGATGCGCCGCGCGTTCGCGCTGGCCGCTCGCGGTCCGGCCCGCGGCGTGAATCCCCAGGTCGGTTGCATTCTTCTGGCGGATGACGGCACTGTGCTCGCCGAGGGCTGGCATCGCGGTGCCGGCACCCCGCACGCCGAGGTCGACGCTCTCTCGCAGCTCGCGCCAGGCGCCGCGCGCGGTGCGACCGCGATCGTGACCCTCGAACCGTGCAACCACCACGGTCGAACCGGCCCGTGCGCCGAGGCGCTGATCGAGGCGGGCGTCGCGACCGTGTTCTACTCGGTGTCCGACCCCGGTCCAGCCTCCGCCGGGGGCGCGGAGCGCCTGCGTGCCGCGGGAATCGCGGCGACGGGTGGCGTCCTCACCGAAGAGGGCGAGGCGCTGCTCGGCGACTGGCTGCCTGCCGCCAGACTCGGCCGGCCGGTCGTGACGGTCAAGTGGGCGTCGAGCCTGGACGGGCGGGCTGCGGCATCCGATGGCTCGAGCCAGTGGATCACCGGCCCCGCCGCCCGGGGCGACGTGCACAGGCGCCGGGCCGCCGCAGACGCGATCGCCGTCGGGACGGGCACCGTGCTCGCCGACGACCCCTCGCTCACGGCCCGCGACGAGCAGGGCAGCCTGCTGCCGGAGCAGCCGATCCCCGTCGTGTTCGGTCGGCGCCGGACCGCGCCGGACGCCGCCGTCTTCTCCCACCCGCACGCACCTCTCTTCTACGACGGTCTCGAGCTCCGCGCGCAGCTGGCCGATCTGCACGCGCGCGGCATCCGCTCGCTCTTCGTCGAGGGCGGCCCGACCTTGGCGAGCGCGTTCATCGCCGCCGGCCTCGCCGACGAACTGCTGATCTACCTGGCACCGATGCTCCTCGGCGGCCCGAAACTCGCGCTCGGCGAGCTCGGCATCCCCTCGATCGCGAGCGCCATGCGGCTCGAGTTGCGGAGCGTCGAACGCCTCGGTGACGACCTGCTGCTCGTCGCCCAGCCATCCCCCACTCCCTCCACCGCTCACACGGCCACCGCCGCGAAAGGACACTGACGTGTTTACAGGAATCATCGAGGAGCTCGGCCGCATCGAACGCGTCGAGCGGTCCGGCGACGCCGCCCGCATCACCGTTCGCGGCCCACTCGTCGTCAGCGATGCCGGCCACGGCGACTCGATCGCGGTGAGTGGGGTCTGCCTGACCGTCGTCGCGAGCGATGCCGAGACGTTCACCGTCGACGTGATGGCCCAGACCCTCGCCATGAGCACCCTGGCCGATGCCGCGGCCGGCCGCCCCGTGAATCTGGAACGAGCGACCGCCGTCGGCGACCGGCTCGGCGGCCACATCGTGCAGGGCCACATCGACGGCACGGCCACCGTGCTCGCGGTCACGCCCGGCAGCGCCTGGCGCGTCGTGCGCTTCAGCCTCGACGCCGCGCACGCCCCGCTCGTCGTCGACAAGGGCTCGATCGCCGTCGACGGGGTCTCGCTCACCGTGAGCAGCATCAGCGATGCCGCGGAGCCGGAGCAGTGGTTCGAGGTGTCACTCATCCCCGAGACTCTCGTCGCGACCACGCTCGGTGAGCGCGTCGTCGGCGACAGCGTGAACATCGAGACCGATATCTTGGCCCGCCACGTTGCACGGATGTTCGCGCTGCAGGGCGCGACATCCGCTGAATCAGTAAGGAGCGCTTCATGAGCCTGTCGACGATGCCCGAGGTGATCGCGGCACTGCGCGCGGGCAAGCCCGTGATCGTGGCCGACGATGAGGGCCGCGAGAACGAGGGCGACGCCATCCTCTCGGCCGAGCTGGCCAGCCAGGAGTGGATCGCGTGGATGGTGCGCAACACCAGCGGATTCCTCTGCGCACCGATGCCGGCAGAGTTCGCCGACCGCCTGGGCCTGCCGCTCATGGTCGAGGCCAACGAGGACGCCCGCAACACGGCCTACACGATCACCGTCGACGCCGCGGAGCGGGTGACGACCGGCATCAGCGCCGGCGACCGCGCCCGCACGCTGCGGGTGCTCGCCGACCCGGATTCCCAGCCGGCCAGCCTGATCCGCCCCGGCCACGTGCTGCCGTTGCGCGCGGTGGCCGGCGGAGTGCGCGAGCGTGCTGGCCACACCGAGGCGGCCGTGGACCTGATGCTGATGGCAGGGCTCAGCCCCGTCGGCGTGATCGGCGAGCTCGTCGCCGACGACGGCGAGATGATGCGACTGCCAGGGCTGCTCGAGCTCGGCGACCGCGAGGGGCTGCCGGTGACGACCGTCGCCGCGATCGCGGACTGGTTGCACGCGCAGCACGACGACGAGGCGGATGCCGCGGCATCCGTCGTCGAGAATGTGCGCGTCAACTTCGAGGTCGAGACCACGATCCCCACGACGCACGGACCGTTCCGTGTGCGCGCCTACCGCGACCGCACGAGCGGGGCCGACCACGTGGCCATCCTCGCCGGCGATCCCGGCTCGCAGGCCCCGCTCGTCCGGGTGCACTCCGAGTGCCTCACCGGCGAGGCCTTCGGTTCGCTCAAGTGCGAGTGCGGACCGCAGCTGGACGCGGCACTCGCCACGATCCAACGCGACGGCGGAATCGTCATATACCTGCGCGGGCATGAAGGTCGTGGCATCGGCCTCATCAACAAACTCCGCGCCTACCGCCTGCAGGAGGACGGCCTCGACACGCTGGACGCGAACCTCGCGCTCGGCCTGCCAGCCGACTCCCGCGACTACGGCGCCGCTGCAGCGATTCTCGACGATCTCGGCATCGATGCGGTACGCCTGCTCACCAACAACCCTGAGAAGGTGCGCCAGCTCGAACTCCACGGAGTCCGGGTGAGCGAGCGGGTCCCGCTCGTCGTCGGTGTCGGCGCCTTCAACGAGAGTTACCTCGAAACCAAGCGTGACCGCATGGGTCACAGCATCAACGATCAGCAGTTGGCCGATGCCAACGACGATCTCCCCATTGAAGAACTCCTAGAAGGGCACGCATCATGAGCGGAGCAGGATCCCCAACGGCAGCACTCGGCGAGACGATCGATGGCAGCGGCCTTCGCGTCGTGATCGTGGCCGGGCAGTGGCACGAGGTCATCACAGACGGTCTGATCGCCGGTGCTGAACGGGTGCTCACGGCATCCGGCGCCGAGTACGAGATCGTGCGCGTTCCCGGCAGCTTCGAGCTGCCCGTCGTCAGCAAGGCGGCCCTCGAGGCCGGTGCCGACGCGGTTGTGGCGCTCGGCGTGATCATCCGCGGCGGAACCCCGCACTTCGAGTACGTCTCGGCAGCGGCCACCGACGGCCTCACCCGGGTGGCGCTCGACACCGGCAAGCCGGTCGGCTTCGGTGTGCTCACCCTCGACGACGAGCAGCAGGGACTCGACCGTGCCGGCCTCCCCGGCTCGAAAGAGGACAAGGGCGAGGAGGCCGCCACGGCCGCCATCGCCACAGCCAGAGCCCTCGCGACGCTGCGCGCCTGACTCAGGCTCGATCGGCGGGCCGACCAGGCTCATCAACGGGAGAAGCCCCGAGCGTTTCAGTGAAACGCTCGGGGCTTCGTTCGCTGGCGCTCTCTCAGCCGGCGTGGGAGATGCTGTTACGGCTTCCAGACCATGAGCACCGTGACGGCGACGAGCAGAAGCGCCACGACACCGCTGCCGGCGGCGATGGCCGGGTACTTGACCGGGGCGGCCGCGACTGCTGAGCCCTCGTTCGCCTGCAGCGCCTCGGCGGCCTTGCGCATCGTCGGGACGACGACGAACAGTGAGATGCCGAGCGCGACCAGGTAGAGGACGATCGACCAGAGGACCCACGGCGTGGTGACGGACAGGTCATACTTCGGGTCGGACATGCCCATCACTCCGAAGCCGAACACCACGACGAGCAGTGACAGCAGGCTCATCAGGTAGGTGGACTTGGCCAGCACCGCGACCTGGGCGCCGTTGCCGGCACGGACGGCACGCATGGCGGTCATGGGCAGGATGGCCATCGGGCCGACGATGAAGACGGCGCTGACGACGTGCAAAATGCTGAACAGGGTATCCATGGTTCCAGCCTAGTCAGCGGCCGGATGAGGGCCATCAGTCTTTCGATGGGTTCTGCGCTCACCGTCGATTCGGTGTCGAGGTGCGGCCCGCGTAGGCTGGATAGGTTGCCACAAGCGACAAAAACTCGCTCTCTTCACCACCGTGGCCCCGTGCGCCCGATCGACGCCAACACCGCGTGGTTCCATATCTCTGCGCCCACGGCCTCTCAGCCAGTGGCGCGCCCCATCGGAGCCTCTTCACGCATGTCTGCACCATCCTCGTCCCCCCAGACCACATCCACACAGACCACATCCGCCCCGGCGAACCCGCGCAGCCGGGTCATCCTGGCCAGCCTCATCGGCACGACGATCGAGTTCTACGACTTCTACGTCTACGCCACGGCCGCCGTGCTCGTCTTCCCCCACCTCTTCTTCCCGGCGGGCGACGAGACGACGGCGCTCCTGCAGTCCTTCGCCGTCTTCGGCGCCGCGATGGTCGCTCGCCCCATCGGCGCCGTCATCTTCGGCCACCTCGGTGACAAGCACGGCCGCAAGGCCACCCTCGTGGGCGCGCTGCTCACGATGGGTATCGCGACCTTCATGATCGGCCTGCTGCCCACCTACCTCATGGTGGGCTGGCTCGCCCCGCTGCTCCTGGTGATCCTGCGCATCGCACAGGGCTTCGCCCTCGGAGGCGAGTGGTCTGGTGCCGCGCTCGTCGCCACCGAGAACGCGCCGAAGGGCAAGCGTGCCTGGTACGGCACCTTCCCCCAGCTCGGCGCACCGATCGGCTTCATCATCGCGAATGGCCTGTTCCTGATCATCGCGGCCGCCCTCCCCTCGGACGACCCATCGATGCCGTCTGAAGCGTTCCTCGAGTGGGGCTGGCGGATCCCGTTCCTCTTCTCCGTCGTGATGGTGATCGTCGGCCTCTGGGTGCGCCTGCGCCTCGTCGAGTCGACCGCATTCTCGACGGCATCCGCAGCAGGCAGGCTCACCAAGCTGCCGCTGGCCACCGTCTTCCAGAAGCACTGGCGCCAGCTGGTGCTCGGCACCTTCTTCATGCTCGCCACCTACGTGCTGTTCTACCTGATGACGACGTTCTCGCTCAGCTACGGCCGCTCCCCGGTCTCGCCGGAAAGCCCGACCGTGCAGCCAGGACTCGGCTACTCCTACAACACCTTCGTGCTCATGCTCATCGCTGGCGTGGTGTTCTTCGGCATCTTCACCCTCGTCTCCGGCCCGCTCGCCGACAAGTGGGGCCGCCGCAAGACGCTGATCTGGGTGACGCTCGGCATCATCGCCTTCGGTCTGCTCTGGGTTCCACTGCTCGGCGCCGGTACCGTCGGCGTCATGGCGTGGCTCGTGATCGGCTTCTCGCTGATGGGGCTCACCTTCGGCCCGATGGGCGCGCTGCTGCCCGAGCTGTTCCCGACCAATGTGCGTTACACCGGGTCCGGCATCAGCTACAACGTGTCGTCGATCCTCGGCGCGGCCGTCGCACCGTTCATCGCCGTCGCGCTGTGGAGCGCCGGTGACGGCAGCCCGTTCTGGGTCGGCATCTACCTGGCGGCCATGGCCGTGCTCACCCTGATCGCCCTGATCCTGTCGAAGGAGACGAAGGACGTCGACATCGACGCCTAGTCTCACGGCCAGCCTTTTCACAGGCCACCCGGCCGGATGCCACGCGCCACTGAAATAGAGTTGAGCGCGTGGCATCCGTCGTTCGAGAGGCAGCAGTGAGCAGCACAACAAGGCCGACAGCATCCGGGTCGGCAGAACCGAAGCAGGCAGCACCCGAGCAAGCGGTGAAGCAGGCAGCACCCGGCCGACGCGGTTTCGGTCGCAGGGGCGCCGCGGTCGAAACCGGTCCGCGCGCGAAGTTCAGCCAGCTGCTGCCGTACCTGCTCGAACACAAGGCCGTTCTGAGCGTCGTTGTCGTGCTCAGCATTCTCGGCGCAGCGGCGAGCCTCGCGCAGCCCCTGCTCGTCGGCAAGCTCATCGAGGTCGTGCAGGCCGGCCAGCCGCTCGGCATGCTCGTCTGGGCCCTCGTCGCCCTCGTCGTCATCGCCGCGCTCATCAGCGGTTACCAGCACTACCTGCTGCAGCGCACCGGTGAGGGCGTCGTGCTCTCCAGCCGTCGCCAGCTCGTCGCCCGCATGCTGCACCTGCCCATCGCCGAGTTCGACACCCGCCGCACCGGCGACCTCGTGTCCCGCGTCGGCAGCGACACCACGCTGCTCCGCGCGGTGCTCACCCAGGGCCTCGTCGATGCCGTCGGCGGCGTGCTCACCTTCGTCGGCGCGCTCATCGCGATGCTCATCATCGACCCCGTGCTGCTCGGTCTCACGCTGCTCGTGATCGTGATCTCCATCGTGACCGTCGTGCTGCTCTCCGCCCGCATCCGGGTGGCCAGCCTGCAGGCACAGACGAAGGTCGGCGATCTGGCCGCCAGCGTCGAGCGCGCCATCAGCGCCGTTCGCACCGTCCGCGCGTCCAACGCCACCGACCGTGAGATCGCGGCCGTCTCGGAGGAGGCGAAGGGTGCGTGGGAAGCCGGCATCCGGGTGGCCAGTATCTCGGCCCTCGTCGTGCCCGTCGCCGGCATCGCCATGCAGGTCTCGCTGCTCGTCGTGCTCGGCGTCGGTGGCTTCCGTGTCGCCAGCGGCGCGATCTCGGTGGCGGACCTCGTCACGTTCATCCTGTTCCTGTTCATGCTGATCATGCCGCTCGGCACGGCGTTCGGGGCCATCACCTCCGTCAACGCGGCGCTCGGCGCCCTCGGCCGGATCCAGGAGATCATCGAGCTGCCGACCGAGTCCGACTACGACCGTGAGATCGCCCCGCTTGCCGGCGTCTCTCCCGACGAGCTCAGGGCCTTGCTCGCGACGGATGACACGGCGATCGAGTTCGACGATGTGCACTTCGCCTACGCCCTCAATCGCTCCGACGAGGCCGACCCGGCCAACGAGAGCGTCGACGAGCACCTGCCCGAGGGCAACGTCACCGACAAGCAGCCGGTGTTGCACGGCGTCTCCTTCGCGGCCCCGCGCGGCAAGCGCACCGCGCTGGTCGGCCCGTCGGGCGCGGGCAAGAGCACGATCCTGGCGCTGATCGAGCGCTTCTACGACCCGAGCGTCGGTGCGGTCCGACTGGCCGGCCTCGACATCCGCGGTCTCTCGCGCACCGAACTGCGCGCGCAGATCGGATACGTCGAGCAGGACGCGCCCGTGTTGGCCGGAACGCTGCGCGAGAACCTGAAGCTGGCGACACCGGATGCCAGCGACGAGGAGTGCGAGCGGGTGCTCCGGGCCGTGAATCTCGGCGAGGTGCTCGAACGCAACCCGCTCGGGCTCAGCGCCCCCGTCGGCGAGGACGGCGTGATGCTCTCCGGTGGCGAACGCCAGCGCCTCGCCATCGCGCGTGCGCTGCTCTCCGCTCCCCCGATCCTGCTGCTCGACGAGTCGACGTCGAGCCTCGACGGAGTGAATGAGCAGATGATGCGCGCCGCGATCGATGCCGTCGCCGAGGGGCGCACACTCATCGTGATCGCCCACCGGCTCTCGACCGTCGTCGACAGCGACCAGATCGTCGTGCTCGACCACGGCGAGGTCGTCGGCGTCGGCACGCACTCGGAGCTGGTGGTCTCCACCCCGCTCTACAAGGAGCTCGCCAAGCACCAGCTCCTGGTCTAGCCCCGCTAGGCGGGCGGTTCGACCGCTGTCGGTGTGCCGCCGGTGACGCGCAGCAGCTCGTCGTAGCTCGTCGCGAACACCGTGTGGGCGTGGCCGGCAGCGGCCCACACCACGTCGTAACCGGCCAGCGCGGTGTCGACGAGTGTGCGCACGGGGGCCGGGTGTCCAAGCGGGGCGACACCGCCGATCACCTGGCCCGTCGCCTCCTTCACGGTCTCTCTGCTCGCCCGCGCGATGTGGCCGCCGAGCTGCTCGCCGAGCCACGCGGTGTCGACGCGGTGAGCGCCGGAGGTGAGCACGAGCAACGGCTCGCCGTCGAGAGTGAAGACGAGCGAGTTCGCGATCTGCCCGAGCTCGATGCCGATGGCGTCGGCCGCGGCCTGCGCCGTCGGCGTCGCCTCGTCGAACCAGCGGATCTCCGGGGTGACTCCGTGCGCGGCCAGCGCCTCGCGGACCCGGTCGACGGCGGGGTGTTCTGTGTTGACCATTCCCCGATCCTAGAGCCGTGGCCGATGCCCGGCCCGGCGGTTAGGCTGGCGGCATGAAGATCGATCCATTCGCCAAGGTGCTCACGCTCAACGGCATTCCCGCACCGGATGTCGCAGACTCGGCATTCGTCGCGGCCGGTGCCGTGCTCGTCGGCCGGGTGACCCTGGCCGAGGATTCGAGCGTCTGGTACAACGCCGTGCTGCGGGCGGAGCAGGAGCCGATCGTGATCGGCGCGGGCTCGAATCTGCAGGACAACGTATCCGGCCACGTCGATGCCGGCTTCCCGCTCACCGTCGGACGCAACGTCTCGGTCGGCCACGGTGCGGTGCTGCACGGCTGCACCGTCGAGGACGACTGTCTCATCGGCATGTCATCGACGGTGCTGAACGGCGCCGTCATCGGTGCCGGATCCCTCGTGGCGGCCGGCGCCGTCGTGCTCGAGGGCACGATCGTTCCGCCCGGCTCGCTCGTCGCCGGCGTTCCGGCGAAGGTACGGCGGGAGCTGACGGAGGCCGAGCGGGACGGCATCCGCACCAATGCAACCGGCTACCTGCGCCACGTCGAACTGCACACGACCGCCGTCGACTGAGCGCTGCCGCGCTCAGGGCCGGGCGAGGCTGAGCTCGACCCGCACTGGAGCCGGATCGGCGCAGCAGGCGTCGCCGCCGGCGTCACCGGCATCGCCCGTGTTGCACACGCCGGTCTCCGGCAGCACCAGCTGCACCCGGCGCGCTGCCTCGTCGTCCCCGGCGAGGCTTGCAACAACCGAGCGCACCTGCTCGTAGCCGGTGGCCAGCAGGAAGGTCGGCGCGCGGCCGTAGCTCTTCATGCCGACGATGTAGACGTCGGCCTCCGGATGCCGCAGCTCGGCCTCCCCGTGCGCGGGAACACTGCCGCAGCTGTGCAGATTCGGGTCGATCAGCGGCGCGAGGGCCCGCGGGGCCTCGACGATGTCGTCCAGCTCGATGCGCAGCTCCCTGAGCACGCCGAGATCCGGCCGGAAGCCCGTCGCGGCGACGAGCCGATCGACGTCGAGCGAGACGGGCCCGCCCGCCCGCCCGCCGTGGATGCGCAGTGCGCCGTCGCGCTCCTCCAGCGCCGTGATGCCGAAGCGCTCGTGCACGGTGATGGCCCCGGACTCGACGAGGCGCCGCAGGCGGGAACCGATCGCTCCGCGTGCCGGCAGCTCGTCGGCGTCCGAGCCGTAGTTGCGCGCGGCCGATGCGCCGCGAATCACCCAGTGCAGTCGCGTCTCCGGCTCCTCCCTGGCGAGCGTCGCCAGGGCGAGGAGCGTGTTCGTCGCGGAGTGGCCGGAGCCGACGACCGCGACGGAGCGCCCGGCGAAGCGTTCGCGATCCCGCCCGAGCACATCGGGCATCGCCGTCTCGAGCAGGGCGGAGACACCCTCCGCCTCGCTGCCGAGCGGCGGAAGCCCCCCTGCGCCGACCGGGTTCGGCGTGCGCCAGGTGCCCGAGGCATCGATCACGGCCCGTGCGGCCAACTCGGCGATGGCGCCATCCGCTCCGCGCACCCGCAGCACGAAGGGCGAGCGGTCCCGGCGGCGCGAGCGCGTCTTGTCTGCGCCGTCCCGCGTGACGGCGAGCACCTCCGTGTTCAGCCGCAGCGCCGCGGCGATGGCTGGCAGCGCGGCGAGCGGCTCGAGGTAGTCGGAGACGAGTTCGCCGCCGAAGGGCAGCGCCGCGGCATCCGGGGCGGTCCAACCCTCCACCTCGAGCAGGCGCACGGCGGCGGCATCGGTGACGATGCTCCACGGGGAGAAGAGGCGCACGTGCGACCACTCGCGCACCGCCGCTGCGATGGTCTGCCCGGCCTCCACCACCAGGAAGGACTCGCCGCGCTCGACCAGGTGGGCGGCGGCGGCCAGCCCGACCGGTCCGGCACCGATGACGACGATCGGCAGCTGTGCACGCTCCGCTTCTGCCCCGGCAATGCTCATGCGGCACCGCCGGCCGGCAGGAGTTCGCCGAGCAGCGCCTCGATGCGGGCCTTGATGTCGTCGCGGATGGGGCGAACGGCGTCGATGCCTTGCCCGGCCGGGTCGTCGAGTTCCCAGTCCTCGTAGCGTTTGCCGGGGAAGATCGGGCAGACGTCGCCGCAGCCCATGGTGATCACCACATCGGATTCCCGCACGGCGTCGACGGTCAGCACCTTCGGCTGCTCGCCGGCGATGTCGATTCCCAGTTCGGCCATGGCCTCAATCGCGGTGGGGTTGATCTGATCCGCGGGCAGCGAGCCGGCAGAGAGCACGGTGACGACTCCGCCGGAGAGTTCGCGCAGGAAGCCGGCGGCCATCTGGGAGCGGCCCGCGTTGTGCACGCAGACGAAGAGCACGGTCGGGTTCTGCGGGATTTCAGCGTTCATGAGAGCAATCACACTGCATCCATCGACGTTTGTCAATATAGACGCTAGTCTATGTTTATGACGTCGATCGAGCTGCTGCCCCTGCGCGATGTGAGCGAGGGCTGTGCCCCGCAGAGCGTGGACGCGATCACATCGGAGGCCGCGGAGGGACTCGCCCGCCAGCTCAAGGCGCTGGCCGATCCGACGCGGCTGCGGCTCGTGTCGATGGTCGCTGCGCACCCGGCATCCGAGGCGTGCGTGTGCGATCTGCAGGAGCCGCTCGGCCTGAGCCAGCCGACCGTGTCCCACCACCTCAAGACCCTCGTCGACGCCGGCTTCCTACACCGCGAGAAGCGCGGGACGTGGGCCTACTACTCCCTCGTACCCGGCGCCATCGACCGTGTCGCCGCGCTGATCACGGCCGTCTGAGCCGCGCCGCCTGACTGCTCGGGGCCCGAACGACGGATGCCGCGTGCGCCGCCCTGAGGCTGGCGCACGCGGCATCCGGTGCGGTGCTCGCGATCAGTGCGAGCGCAGGCGCCTCTCGGCGGCCTGCACGACATTGCTCAGCAGCATCGCTCGGGTCATCGGGCCGACACCGCCCGGATTCGGCGAGAGGTGGCCGGCGACGGCGGCAACGGCGGGGTCGATGTCGCCCGTGAGCTTGCCCTTGCCCGTCTCCTCGTCGTGCACCCGCGTGATTCCGACGTCGAGCACCGCGGCGCCCGGCTTGATCCAGTCGGGCTTGATCAGGTGCGGAACACCGACCGCGGCCACGACGATGTCGGCCCGGCGCACCTCGGCGGCCAGGTCGACGGTCCGGGAGTGCGTGAGCGTGACGGTCGCGTCGATGCCCTTGCGCGTGAACAGCAGGCCGAGCGGCCGGCCGACGGTGAGACCGCGGCCGACGACGACGACGTGCCTGCCCTGCATCGGCACGTCGTAGCGGCGCAGGATCTCGACGATGCCCGCAGGGGTGCACGGCAGCGGCGAGTCCATGGCGCCGTCGACACCGAGCACGAGCCGACCGAGGTTGGTCGGGTGCAGGCCGTCGGCGTCCTTGGCCGGATCGATCAGCTCGAGCATGGCGTTCTCGTTGTGCCCGGCGGGCAGCGGCAACTGGATGATGTATCCGGTCACCTCGCGCGCCGAGTTGAGATCGGCGATCGCCCGCTTCACATCGGCGCTCGTCGCCGCGGCGGGCAGGTCGACGCGAATCGACTCGATGCCCACCTCCGCGCAGTCGCGGTGCTTGCCCGCGACGTAGCTGCGGGAGCCCGGGTCGTCGCCGACGAGCAGCGTGCCGAGACCCGGCACGACCCCGTCGGACCGGAGCGCGGCGATGCGATCGGCAAGTTCGCCCTTGATGGCGGACGCCGTCGCGACGCCGTCCAGCGTGATGGCCGTCATTACTGCTGCAGCCCGGGGTAGAGCGGGAACGCGTCGGTGAGCGTCTTCACGCGGGCGCGGAGACCGTTGATGTCGGCATCCGGCTTCAGCGTCTCGGCGATGACGTCGGCGACCTCGGTGAACTCGACATCGCCGAATCCGCGGGTGGCCAGGGCCGGGGTGCCGATGCGGAGGCCGGAGGTGACCATCGGCGGGCGCGGGTCGAAGGGAACCGAGTTGCGGTTGACCGTGATGCCGACGGCGTGCAGCGCGTCCTCGGCCTGCTGGCCGTCGATCGGCGAGTTGCGGAGGTCGGCGAGCACGAGGTGCACATCGGTTCCACCGGTGAGAACGTCGACGCCGGCCGCGCGGGAGTCGTCGGCGACGAGGCGCTCGGCCAGGATGCGCGCGCCGCTGAGCGTGCGTGCCTGGCGGTCGGCGAACTCGGGCTGCGCCGCGAGCAGGAAGGCGGTCGCCTTGGCTGCGATGACGTGCATGAGCGGTCCGCCCTGCTGGCCGGGGAAGACGTTGGAGTTGAGCTTCTTGGCGAGCTCCAAGTCGCGGGAGAGGATGAGGCCGGAGCGCGGGCCGGCGAGCGTCTTGTGCACCGTCGTCGAGACGACATCCGCGAAGGGGATGGGCGAGGGGTGCAGGCCTGCGGCGACGAGGCCGGCGAAGTGCGCCATGTCGACCCAGAGCTTGGCGCCGACCTCGTCGGCGATGGCGCGGAAGGCGGCGAAGTCGAGCTGGCGGGGGTAGGCCGACCAGCCGGCGATGATGACCTGCGGGCGGTGCTCGAGGGCCTTGTCGCGCACGACGTTCATGTCGACGAGGAAGGTCTCGGGGTCGACGCCGTAGGAGACGGCGTTGTAGAGCTTGCCGGAGAAGTTGAGCTTCATGCCGTGTGTGAGGTGGCCGCCGTGGGCCAGCTCGAGGCCGAGGATGGTGTCGCCGGGGGCGGCGATCGCGCTGAGCACCGCGGCGTTGGCCGTGGCGCCCGAGTGCGGCTGAACGTTGGCGTACTCGGCGCCGAACAGGCTCTTGGCACGCGAGATCGCGAGCGACTCGGCGATGTCGACGTACTCGCAGCCGCCGTAGTAACGACGCCCGGGGTAGCCCTCGGCGTACTTGTTGGTGAGAACCGAACCCTGCGACTGCAGAACCGAGACGGGAACGAAGTTCTCGCTCGCGATCATCTCGAGGTAGTCGCGCTGGCGGCCGAGCTCCTGCTCGAGCACGGCGGCGATCTCGGGGTCGACGACCTCGAGCGGCTGGTTGAACGTAGACGGTACAGACACTGGCAACTCCTTGAGAGGGGTACCGGTTCAGGGTCCTGAACACGGTGAACGAGCGGATGCTTGTTTCTCGCTGAACGCAGGGCAAAGCGAGTCGTCGTGGCCCAGGCGTGCGGCCACTAACCGTGTCAGTCGCTCCCCGATGGTGAACCATCCGAACGCCAGTTGCGACCCATTCAGCCTAGTCGCTCGGCCGGTCGGCCGAAACCCTGTGACCCCGCTCCGCCCACTTGCGCGGTAGTAAGGAACCCTGCCAGACTCGCGGGATGTCCAGCATCACAGTCGTGCCTGCCCCCGTCTCGCTGACGTCGCGTGGCGGTGACCCGTTCCGGCTCGATGCCGCCAGCAGGATCAACGCGGCGGGTGGGGCTGCGGCCGTCGGTGAGTATCTGGCCGGGCTGCTGCGGCCGCGCACGGGGTTCGCGCTGCCGGTCGACGCGGGAGCGGATGACGCCGCGGATGCCGCCGGCATCCGGCTCACGCTCGACCCCGCTGCATCTGCCGCTGCTCCGGACGGCTACACGCTGCGAAGCGGTGCCGACGGCATCACGATCACCGCGGCGAGCGCCGCCGGCCTGTTCCACGGCGTCCAGACGCTGCGCCAGCTCTTCCCCGCCGCGATCGAGGCGCCGCTCGGCGGCGACACTGGTGCCGCCGGCGGCGATTGGGTGGCCCCGGCCGTGCTCATCACGGATGCACCGCGCTTCGCCTACCGCGGCGCGATGCTCGACGTCGCCCGCAATGTGTTCTCCGTCGCGGAGGTCACCCGCTACATCGACACGATCGCGCTGCTGAAGCTCAACCACCTGCACCTGCACCTCAGCGACGACCAGGGCTGGCGCCTGCAGATCGACAGCTGGCCGCGCCTGACCGAGATCGGCAGCTCCACCTCGGTGCTCGGCGGCGGCGGCTTCTTCACCAAGGCCGACTACGCCGAGATCGTCGCGCACGCGGCCAGCCGCTTCGTCACGATCGTCCCGGAGATCGACCTGCCCGGGCACACGAACGCCGCCCTCGCCAGCTACGCGGAACTCAACATCGGCGGCGTCGCCACCTCGACCTATCGCGGAACGGAGGTGGGCATCAGCACCGTCGACACCACAGCCGAGGCCACCTGGCGCTTCGTCGAGGATGTTGTGCGGGAGGTGGCCGAGATGACGCCCGGGCCCTACCTGCACCTCGGCGGCGACGAGTCCCTCACCCTCAGTGCCGAGGACTTCGCGCGCTTCGTCGCCCGCGCCAGCCGTGTCGGAGCGGCCAGCGGCAAGACGGTGATCGGCTGGCACGAGATGGGTCAGTCCGGCGATCTGGCGCCCGGCACCGTCGGGCAGTACTGGGACTACCTCGTGCCGCGGGCCGATGCCGCCGCGCACACACTCAGCTTCGTCGAGCAGGGCGGCAGCGTCATCCTCTCCCCCGCCGATGTCAGCTACCTCGACATCCACTACCCGGACAGCGACCGCCTCGGCCAGGACTGGGCCGACGGCCCCACCTCCGTCGAGCAGGCGTACTCCTGGGATCCGGCGGCGATCGTGCCCGGCCTGCCGGAGGAGTCGGTGCTCGGCGTCGAGGCCGCGATCTGGACCGAGACGATGCTGGGAATCGAGGATGTCGAGGTCATGGCCTTCCCGCGCATCGTTGCGGTCGCCGAGATCGCATGGTCTCCGGCCCCGGCCGGCACGCCGAGCGCCGCTCCGGATGCCGCAGAGCGCAGCTTCGCGGAGTTCTCGCCCCGCCTCACGGCGTTCGCGGAGCGACTCGACGCCCTCGGCATCCGTTACCACCGCACCGCGCTCGCCTAGCTCCCCGCCCGCCCGCCCGCGGCATGGGAGGTAAAGAGCGGCACGGGAGGCCACTTCTCTCATTTGCGGCCTCCCTTCGCGCCTTTCACCTCCCGTGATGCGTCGGACACCCGGTGGCGGCTGCCCTGCACAGGCGCTGCCAGCGTGGCGATTCTCCACAGCTCCCACCGTTCCTCTGGCCGAGCAGGACGCCGCGGGTGACGCTCGGTGCATGCACCTCATCACCTGGCTCAACTCACAGTCCGGAATTGCCCACTCGACCGATGCCGTTCGCGTTGGCTTCACGAGATACAGCATCGAGGCAGCCGTGAGGGCCGGTGCCGTCCAGCGCGTTCGGCGCCGGTGGCTCGCCACTGCGGATGCCCCAGCTGACCTCCGCATCGCAGCTGGCTATGGCGCACGGCTGACCTGCCTCAGCGTCGCCTCTCGCCACTCGCTGTGGCACCTGCCAGATGGCCAGACGCATCTCGCGGTACCTCCGAACGCTGGACATTTCGCGGTCGGCGATCATCGTGCGCACTGGGGCGGTGGCCCCGTCGGAACGCCGAAGTACGCGCTGGTCGAACCGCTTGAGAACGCGCTCGTACACGTCGCCGACTGCCAGCCGTTTGAGAATGCTCTCGTCGTTTGGGAGTCAGCCATGAACAAGGGACTCGTGCACCCCGACTACCTCGCCGGCCTCACACTGCGCAGTGCTGCCGCCAGACGTGTACGCACGGCCAGCTCGAGCCTGTCCGACTCCGGCGTCGAGACGATCCCCCGCGCACGTTTGGAACGCATCGGAATTCGAATGCGCCAGCAGGTCGTGCTCGACGGGCACCCCGTCGACGGCCTCATCGGTGACAGGCTCGTGCTCCAGATCGACGGCTTTAGTTACCACGGCACGCCGGAGCAGCGTCGCCGCGACATCGCGGGCGATCGGCGACTGACTCTGCGCGGGTACACCGTGCTGCGCTTCGATTACAAGCAGATCCTCTTCGAATGGGCCACCGTCGAGGCCGAGATTCTGGCTGCGATGGCCCGCGGCCTGCACCTCGCCGCCGTGAGGCACTAGCGCGACGGGAGGTGATCGGCGCGAGGGGAGGCCGGAATCTGGAGTTGTGGCCTCCCGCCACGCCGAAGGCCTCCGCCGGCGTTGCCGCGTGGGTGTACGGCGGCGGCGGGGCGGGGTCAGAGACCGTCGTCGTCGTGCCAGTGCTCCTGCCAACGCCAGTCGATGGGCTCGCCGGCGCGCTGGTAGCGGATGTCGGTGGACAGCCGCATCCGACCGCCCGCGTCGGTGTTGTCGAGGCTCGCGTGCACGATGTGGGCCGAGTGCACCATGACGTCACCTGCTGCGTAGTCGGTGATCAGCCAGCGGGTGTCGTGGCGCTCCGCCAGCCCGGGCAGATCGGCGGTGATGGACGCCGCGGGCCTGGCGAGCCGACCCTCGCGTTCCTCGGCCATCACCCAGTGGTGACTGCCCTCGAGATACACCAGACCACCGAGACCGAGCGGGATGTCACCGAGCGGGATCCACATCGAGAGCACCCTGTCGCTGCCCTCCCGCAGGTAGACGAGGTCGTAGTGCGCCTGCGTCGCCGTGCCGATGCCCCGTTCGTCCGGCGCGATGTGCCGGATGATCTTGCGCCGGTGCAGGTGCACGTCGTCGTCGCCGAAGAACCACGCGAACCACTCGGCGATGAGCGGGTTTCTGCAGAGCGCCTCGTACTCGGCGCTCGGCACGATCGAGTCGAAGAGGGTCTCGCGGTAGGCACCGCGATCAAGCGGTCCGTCGCCCGCGATGCCGTCGACCGGGTCACTCCCCGGCGCGACCAGCCCGGTGTGCGCCAGCGCCGCGAAGTAATAGCGGCGGAACTCGACGACGAGCTCGGGGTCGAGGTGCCCGCTGAGATAGAGGTAGCCGTCGCGGCGCAGGCGCTGCCAGAGCGCCTCGCGGTTGCCGCGCTCCGCCGGCGGGACCGGCTCCAGTGCGGCGAGCCGCGCGAGATCCTCATCGAGGACATAGCTGTTTGACGTGAGCATGCAGCAACTCTGCCGGGCCGTGCCCCGGGAATCCATGCACATCGCTAGACTGCGACTTGGATTCTTCTGACGATCACGTCGCGACAAGGAGTGTTGGTGGACGACTGGGCCGAGTACGCGAATCCGCTCGGAGTTCTCCGGGATTTCGGCCTTAGCTGCGTGGGAGCGGGCGAACAGGCAGACGCCACCGCCGGCTTCGACAGTCGATACTTGGATTCCCATGCGCTCGTGATCATCACGAGCGGCTCCGGCAGCTACCGCGATCGGCGCACCGGCGCTGACGGCATTCCGGTGCAGGCGCCGGCCATCCTGTCGGTCACGCCGGGCACCGAGCACGGCTATGCCCCTGATGCCGCGGGCTGGAGCGAGAGCTGGCTGCTTGTCACGGGCAGCGGCGTGCAACCGTACACACGGCTCGGGCTGTTCGACCGCGCGCGCCCGGTGCTGCCGCTGCGGGAGCTGCCGACGCTCGGCGGCGACTTCGCCGAGCTCCGCACCGCGCTCGGCGCGGCCGACCCGATCGCGCCGTTCTCGGCATCCGCTCTCTGCCACCGGATTCTCGTGGCCGTCGCCGCCGCGATCCGGCCCGCGGACCCCACGGATGCCGCGGCGCGTGCGACCGCCGCCTTCGTCGAATCCGCGTCCCTCGATATCTCGATGGAGGAGCGCGCGCGGCGGCTCGGCCTCGGCATCGCCGAGCTGCGCGATGCGGTGCGCCTCGCGACGGGGAGCACCCCGATCGAGCTGCTCGTGCAGTCACGCATCCGCATGGCCCGGCAGCTCCTGGTCGACACAGAGCTGCCGGTCTCCCGCATCGCCGAGCTCGTCGGCTACGCGGATGCCGCCTACTTCAGTCGCCTGTTCGCGAGGCGCGCCGGGGTCTCCCCCAGCCGCCACCGCTCCCAGTTCACCCGCGGCCGGCCAGCGGGGTAGCCGCGCCGACGCGCCGTGCGCCGTGCGCTACTTCACGCTGCCGGCGGTGAGTCCGCCGACCAGACGCTTCTCGATCAGCATGAAGAGGACGACGACGGGGATGATCGCGACGATCGAGACGCCGAAGACGTACTGCCAGCTGGTCTCGTACTGCCCGACGAACTTCGTCAGCGCGACGGAGAGCGGCTGGTTGCCCGCGGTGGAGAGGATCACGAGCGATGCCGCGAACTCGTTCCAGCAGGCGACGAAGGTGAAGACGATCGCCGTGACGATGCCCGGCCACACCAGGGGCAGGTTGATCTTGAACAGCACGGTCAGTCGTCCCGCGCCGTCGATCTGCGCCGCCTCGTCGACCTCCTTGGGGATGCCGGCGAAGAAGCTGTGCATGATCCACACCGCGAAGGAGAGGTTGAATGCCGCGTTCACGAGGATCATCGCGAGCCAGGTGTCCGAGAGGCCGAGGGTGACGAACTGCCGGAACAGACCCGAGGTCAGCACCGCGGGCTGCAGCATCTGGGTGACGATCACGAGGAACAGGAAGATCAGGCGACCGGGGAAGCGGGCCCTGGCCGTGTAGTAGGCGGCCGGCAGCGCCACGAGCAGCACCAGCAGCGTCGCGAACACCGAGATGACGATCGTCGAGATCAGGTTCTGCACCAGCGGGGTCTCCGGCGTCGACCACATGGTGATGTAGTTCTCCCAGTGCCATTCCGTGGGGAAGTAGGTGGGGTCGACGGAGCGGATCTCTGACTTGGATTTGACCGAGCCGAAGAACATGATGACGTACGGCAGGATGAAGATCAGCAGCACGGCGAGTCCGGCGGCCATGCGCCAGGCGACGCGGCCGGCAGAGATCTGGTCTTCCGTGTAGCGGCGCTTGCGCGTGATCGGCGGGCGGGAGGCGTTCGGCGTCTCTGACGCGCGGTCCGGCGTGGCTGTCGCAGTCACGATCAGACCTCCTTCATGGGCTTGACGACCTTGACGTAGATCGCCACGATCACGATCACGATCACGAATGCGACGACGCTCAGCGCGCTGGCGACATCGATCTTGTGTTGGTTCTGGATGTATTTGAAGATCATCGTCATGATCGTGTCGGCGTCGTAGCCCGGTATCGACCCCGTCATCACCTTGAGGATGGGGAGCGAATTGAACACGTTGATGATGTTGATCAGCACGGCGACGGCGAGCGCCCCGCGCAGTTGGGGGAGCACGATGCTGAAGTAGGTGCGCGAGGGGCTTGCGCCGTCCATCTTCGCGGCCTCGATGGCATCGCCGGGGATCGTCTGGAGCCCGGCGAGGATCGTGTAGGTCGTGAACGGCAGCGACACGAAGACGGCGATCACGATCGACCAGGCGAACGCCGTGTCGGCGTTCCTCGTCCAGCCGTATCCCTCGGGCGTGTCGATGAGCCCGATGTCCACCAGGAACTTGTTGATGATTCCGAAGTACGGCTCGAGGCCGTAGTAGACGACCATCGTCGTCATCACCACGGATGCCGCCCACGGCACGATCACGGCGAGACGCACCAGCTGGCGCCCCGGGAATGCCTTGTTCAGCAGCTGGGCGAGTCCGAGCGAGATCAGCACCGTCAACACGACGACGGCGATCACCCAGACGATGGTCCGGCCGAAGATCGGCCAGAAGTAGGCGAAGTTGAACACCTCGAGGTAGTTGGCAAAGCCGACGGACCCCTTGTCGATTCCGCTCTGACTGATGTCCCGTGTGGAGTTGAAGAACATCACACCGGCGGGGAAGAACACCACGCCGACGATCAGTATCAGCACGGGCCCGATCCACGGCAACGCCGCGAGCAGGTCCTTGCCGCCCGTCCCTGCGCGGGGGCGGCCGGTGGCCGCCCCCGCGGGGATCGATGGTTTCTTCTGTGTTGCGTTGCTCATTTCACTGCCTTCATCGATCCCACGGGTGTTGGTTCTGTCGGTTATCCGGCGTCGGACTGAGCCTGGATCTCCTGGAGAACCGTTGCGGCGTCCTTGCCCTGCGCGAGCTGGCCGAAGAGCGCCTTGAACGCGGCGTCGGTTGCCGACCAGTTGGGGTTCGTGCTCGGGTAGAACTGTGCGGCGGGCAGAGCGTCGAGGAAGGGCTTGAGCGCCTCTTCGCCGTTCAGCGCCTCTGCACCGGACTTGGTGGTGGGCAGGAAGCCCTCGGTCTGCACCCACGGCACGTAGACATCAGGCGAGAAGTAGTAGTCGAAGAACTTCGTGATCGCTTCCTGCTTCTTGCCGTCGTTCTTGAACGCCATCAGGTGGTCGGCGACTCCGACGGTCAGCGCGCTGCCGTCCTGGGTCGGGATCGGGGCGATCGTGTAGTTCAGATCGGGGTTGCCGTCTGCGATCTGTCCGACTGTCGGCGGGAGACCGACCTGCATGCCGATCTTGCCCTGGATGAAGATGTCCATCAGCGGGCTGCGGTCGGTCGATCCGGCGTCGGCCTGGGTCGCGCCCTCGGTGACCATCTTCTGGATGAACTCGGCGCCGACAAGGTTCTCGGGGGTGTCGATCGTGATCTCGTCCGCGTCACCGAAGGTGCCGCCGCCGCCCCAGAGCCACACCGCGGCCTCGGCCTGCGCCTCTTCTGAGCCCAGCGGCATGCCGTAGCCGGCGACGCCATTGCCGAGAGCCGAGATCTTCTTGGCCGACTCGAGGAGCTCGTCCCAGGTGGTCGGGATCGTCGCACCGGCCTGCTCGAGCAGGTCGTTGTTGACGAAGAGCGCGCGTGCCGATGCGATCAGCGGGAGGCCGTATGCCGTGCCGTCGACCGATGCGTTCTTGATGAAGGTGTCCTGAAAGTCGGAGTAGGTGTCGGGCGAGACGACCTCTTCCGTCGTGTACAGCAGCTCATCGGCGGCGAAACCGGCGAACGGCCCGCCGTTGTAGATGTCGGGCGCCTGGCCGCCGGAGACCTTGGTGGTGATGACGGAGTCCAGGTTGTCCCACGACTGGACCTCGAGCTTCACGTCGATGTCGGGGTTCGCCTCTTCGAAGCCGGCGATGACGTCTTCCCAGAGGCCCTGGGTGTTGTCGGAGTAGCTGGGGACGAGCAGGTTGAGCGTCGTGCCGGAGCCGCTGCTGTCACCGCCATCGTTCGAACCGCCGCCGAATCCGCAGGATGCGAGCGTCATGGTTGCCAGTGCCGCAGTGGCGACCATGGCCCCGACGCGCAGAGTCTTCTTCATAGTGCTTCCTCACTCTTGTTGGGATGCTCTGCCGCCGAAGGACCCTCACGCGACAGTGCGTTTCGCCGGAAACATTGGATCGAGCGTGCTCGTCTGATGTTTCGTGACTGTTTCATCCTGTAAACAATCAAGACCGTTCACTGGGTGATCGAAATCATTACTCGCAATGGCCGCCCCGTCAACACCTCTCCAGAATCGTTACCGGGTGTTTATAAACCGTCCTTACAAATCAGCTTTCTGGAAGGAAACCTGTATTTCGAGCGTTGAACTGATCACTTGACAGCGGATAGAGTCAGAAGTAATCATTTTGAGTGTCATCGTGAGCATTTCGTCGAGGCGGCTGCTCAGGCGCAACCTTCGAGGAGATCCCATGCCCCAGAGCACCCCCGCACCCACCGAACACATGGCTCTCGAGCTGGCGTCGCAGCCCGAGGTCTGGGCACGCGCCGCCGCTCTCACCGCCGAGCAGGCGCTGCTCCCCGCCGCCGGCCAGAAGGTGGCCATCGTCGGATGTGGAACCTCGTGGTTCATGGCGCAGGCATACTCCGAGCTGCGCGAGCGGGCCGGTCTCGGCCTGACCGATGCCTACGCGGCATCCGAGGCCTTCGTCGACCGCGACTACGACGCGATCATCGCCCTCACCCGCTCCGGAACCACCACGGAGGTGCTCGAACTGGTGAACGCCCAACGCGGCAAGAAGCGCATCATCGGCATCGTCGGCGACGTCAACTCGCCGTTCGTCGACAACGTCGATGACCTGGTGAAGCTGCCATTCGCCGACGAGCAGTCGGTCGTGCAGACCCGCTTCGCCACGACGGCACTCGCATTCCTGCGCGCATCGCTCGGCGAGAACCTCGACGCAGCGATCAACGATGCACAGACCGCCGTCGAGGCCGAGCTCGACGAGGAGCTCCTCACCGCCGAGCAGTACAGCTTCCTCGGCCGCGGCTGGACGGTCGGCCTCGCCCACGAGGCCGGCCTGAAGATGCGCGAGGCCTCGCAGTCCTGGACCGAGTCCTACCCCGCCATGGAGTACCGCCACGGCCCGATCGCGATCGCCGCCCCCGGCCGTGTCACCTGGATGTTCGGCGAGGCCCCTGCCGGCTTGGCCGCGGATGTCGCCCGCACCGGCGCGCGCTTCGAGAACAGCTCGCTCGACCCGCTGGCCGACCTCATCCGTGCGCAGCGCGTCTCGCTCGAGCGCGCCCGCGCCAAGGGCCTGAACGCCGACCAGCCGCGCAACCTCACGCGATCTGTCATTCTGGGCGCGTGATCACACTGAACTCCCCTCTCCCCCTCGGACACGGCGACGCCGTGCTCGCCTTCGACGTCGGCGGCACCGACATGAAGTCGGCGCTGTTCGCGGGCGACGGCACGATGCTCGGCCTCACGCGCACGCCGACGCCGCTCGCCGGCGCCGAGACGCCGCAGGCCGTTGTCGCGGTCGCGCGTGAGATCGCGGCCGGTTACGCCGCACGCTTCCCCGAGGTGACGCCGCGCGCGGCCGGCATCCTCGTGCCGGGACTCGTCGACGACGAGAACGGGATCGGGGTGTTCTCCAGCAATCTCGGATGGCGCGACGCGCCATTCAGGCAGCTCGGCCAAGACAGCCTCGGCATGCCGGTGGCGTTCAGCCACGACGTACGCGGAGCCGGCGAGGCCGAGTTCCGACTCGGTGCGGCACGCGGGGCACAGGATGCCGCGATTCTCGTGATCGGCACCGGCATCGCCGGCGCGTTCTTCATCGACGGCAAACCGCACCTCGCCGGCGGCTATGCCGGCGAGATCGGGCACTCGATCGTCATCCCTGACGGCCCGGAGTGCCCGTGCGGCGGCCGCGGCCACCTCGAGATGCTGGCGTCCGCCGGCGCCATCGTGCGCCGCTACGCGGAGCTGAGCGGCGAGACGCTCGACGGCGCCCGCGCCGTGCTGCTGCGCGCCCAGGCCGGCGACACCGCGGCCCAGTCCGTGTGGGACGGGGCCGTCTACGCCCTGGCCCTCGGCATCAGCCAGGTCGTCACGATCATCGCGCCGGAGGTCGTCGTGCTCGGCGGCGGGCTCGCCCAGGCCGGCCCCGCGCTCTTCGACCCGCTCGAGCGCGCTCTCGACGGCATGCTCACCTTCCACCGCCGACCGCGCATCATCGGCGCCCAGATCGGCGAGGACGCCGGGCTCCTCGGTGCCGCGCTGCGGGCGCGCGATCTCTCCGCGACGACTGCGACGGGGCAGAGCGCATGATCCTGACCGTCACCCCGAACGCGGCACTCGACCTCACCTGGTGGGTCGACCGCATCGAGCCCGGCGCAACGCACCGCGTGCCGAGCGGCATGGCACGGGCGGGGGGCAAAAGCCTGAACGTGGCCCGCGTCGCGCACCAACAGGGTGCCGCGGTGCTCGCGATCGCCACGGCGGGCGGAACGACGGGGGCAGAGCTCGACCTCGAGCTGCGCGCGAGCGGCCTGCCGCACGAACTCGTTCCCGTCGCGGCGAGCACCAGGCGCTCCCTGGCCCTCTACGACGCCGGCAACGACGAGACCAGCATCTTCAACGAGTTCGGCGAGAACCACAGCGACGCCGAGTGGCTGCTCCTGCTCGACGCCGTCGACGCTGCGCTCCCCGCCGCCCACTGCCTGGTCGGCTCCGGCAGCCTGCCGCCGGCTTCGCCCGTCCCCGGCGGCGGCTACGACAGCGCCGACTTCTACCCCGAGCTGGTCCGCAGGGCCGCGGCCCGCGGCATCCCGAGCATCATCGACACCTCTGGCACGGCTCTGCTCGCGGCTGCTGACGCCGGTGCGACCGTCCTGAAGCCCAACCGCGACGAACTCATCGCCGCGACGGGCATCGGCGACCCGATCCTGGCGGCACGCTCCCTGATCGCTCGCGGGGCCGGCCTCGTGCTGCTCTCGCTCGGCAGCGCGGGCATGATCGCGGTCGGCGCCGGCGACGAGTACCTCAGCGCCCGCCTGCCCGCACCGCTCGTCGGCAACCCGACGGGCGCCGGTGACGCCGCCGTCGCGGCCGTCGCGAGCTGCTTCGCCGAGGCCGGCAACGGCGGCACCGATCTCAGCAGCACAGATCTCACGAGCACCGAGGCGATTGTGCGCCGTGCGACCGCCTGGTCTGCCGCCGCTGTGCTGATGCCGCTGGCCGGGGAGATCTCTCCGCTGCACGCCGAGCTCGCCGAGCGCCTCATCATCGAGCGCCACACCATCCCGCACGCAACAGAGAGCCGATCATGACACTGACCCCCACTCGCACCCTGATGACGGATGCCGCGGCAGGCGGCACAGGGATCGGCGCGTTCAACGTGATCCACCTCGAAACCGCCGAAGCGCTGGTCGCCGCCGCCGAGCGGGCCGGCCTGCCCGTCATCCTGCAGATCTCGGAGAACTGCGCCCGCTACCACGGTGCGCTCGAACCGATCGCGCTGGCGACGATCGCCATCGCGCGGGCCTCCAGCGCGCCCGTCGCCGTGCACCTGGACCACGCAGAGGACGAGTCGCTCGCCTACGCGGCGATCGAACTCGGCTTCGGCTCGGTGATGTACGACGGCGCGCACCTGCCGTACGCGCAGAACGTCGAGATCACGGCCAAGGTCACCGAGCGCGCCCACGCGGCCGGCGTCTTCGTCGAGGCGGAGCTCGGCAAGGTCGGCGGCAAGGACGGCGCCCACGCGCCCGGCGTGCGCACCGACCCGGCCGAGGCCGTGAGCTTCGTCGCCGCGACGGGCGTTGACGCACTCGCCGTCGCCGTCGGCTCATCGCACGCCATGACGGAACGCTCCGCCAGCCTCGACACCGAACTCATCGCCCAGCTGCACGCCGCGCTCGCCGTCCCGCTCGTGCTGCACGGTTCCTCCGGCGCCTCCGACGCACAGATCCAGTCCGCGATCCGGGCCGGCATGACGAAGATCAACGTGTCCACGCACCTCAACGGCCACTTCACCTCCGCCGTGCGCGAGGCGCTGAGCGCGAACCCCACCCTCGTCGACTCGCGCAAGTACCTTGCGCCCGGGCGCGCCGCGGTCACCGTCGAGGCCGCCAGACTGCTTGAATTGTTCGCGTTGCGCCCGTCGGGCCCAGCAATCGAGGGGGGAACACCGTGAACCGAGCCGAGCGGCTCAATGCCGTGCTCGACCTGCTCGCCGACACCGGCCAGGTCGAGGTCGATGAGATCGTCAGCAAGCTCGCCGTCTCGCCCGCAACGGCCAGGCGCGACCTTGACACCCTCGCGGAGCAACAGCTCCTCACCCGCACCCGTGGCGGCGCGGTCGGCCAGACCGTCGCCTATGACCTCCCGCTGCGCTACAAGCATCAACAAAACGCCGACAGCAAGGTGATGATCGCCCAGTACGCCAGTGCGATGACGCCGCGCGGTGCCGTCGTCGGCCTCTGCGGAGGCACCACGTCGACGGCCATCGCCTCGGCCCTCGGCGCTCGCGCCGATCTGATGGAGGCCGGCCCGCACGCCAACCTCACCGTCGTCACCAACGCGATCAACATCGCCGCCCAGTTGGCGATGCGCCCCCAGATCAAGACCGTCGTCACCGGCGGTGTCGTTCACTCCCGCTCCTATGAACTCGTCGGCGGCTACGCCGACGTCGTGCTGAACAGCATCGCGCTCGACATCGCCTTCATCGGTGTGAACGGGATCGACCCCGTGCTCGGTCCGACAGCGCACGACGAGCGCGAGGCGAACGTCAACCGCCTGATGGCCACGAGGGCGGCCCGCGCGGTCCTCGTCGCCGATTCCAGCAAGATCGGCAAGAAGGCCTTCGCCACGATGGGCGATGCCCGCCTGTTCGGAACACTCATCACCGACACCGGGATCACGGCGGAGCAGCGCGCCGCCTTGACCGAGCACGGATATGACGTGATCATCGCCGAGTGAGTACTGCAACCGTTGTCATCCATTCCGCCCGCCTCGTCTCAGGAGGCAGCGTCACGAACGACGCCTGGGTGGCCTTCTCCGGCCCTCGGATCCTCGCCGTCGGAGGCGCAGACGGCTGGCGCGAGCTGGCGGGAGCCCAGACCGTGCTCACCGACGCCGGCGGCCTCTGGCTGACGCCGGGATTCGTCGACGTCCACTGTCACGGCGCGGGCGGCGCCGCCTTCGATGACGGCGCAGAGGGCATCCGCACCGGCCTCGCCGTGCACCGGGCGCACGGCACCACCCGCTCCGTCATCTCGCTGGTCACGAACACCCGCGACAACCTTCTCGCGAGCCTCACCGGAATCGCCGAGCTGGCCGCGATCGACCCTCTCGTGCTGGGCTCCCACCTCGAGGGCCCATTCCTCGACAGCGAGTTCAAGGGCGCGCACAACGAGCGTCTGCTGCGCCGAGCGGATGCCGACGAGCTCGACGCCATGCTCGATGCCGCAGACGGCACACTCCGTCAGATCACGCTGGCACCGGAGCTGCCGGGGGCGACCGCCGCGATCGGGCGTTTCGTCGACGCCGGCGTGGCCGTTGCCGTCGGGCACACCGCGGCCGACTACGAACAGAGCCGTGCCGCCTTCGATGCCGGCGCCAGCATCCTCACGCATGCCTTCAACGGCATGCGCGGCATCCACCACCGCGCACCCGGCCCGGTTGCGGCCGCCACGCACACGCCAGGGGTGACACTCGAGGTGATCAACGACGGCACCCACGTGCACCCAGAGGTCGTGCGCATGGCCTTCGCATCGGCCCCCGGCCGCATCGCCCTCATCACCGACGCGATGGCCGCGACCGGTTCGGCCGACGGCGAATACCTGCTCGGGGCGCTCGCCGTCGACGTGCAGGGCGGCGTCGCCCGCCTGGTCGACGGCGGCTCGATCGCCGGCTCAACGCTCACGCTCGACGACGCCGTCCGCCGCGCGGTCACCGAGGTCGGGATCGACATGGCGACGGCAATCGAGGCCGTCACCGCGGTGCCGGCCCGTGCGATCGGGCGCGGTGCCGACCTCGGCGGCCTCGCCGTCGGCTTCGCGGCCGACGCGGTCATCATGCGCGACGATTTCACCGTTGCCGCGGTCTGGGCGAACGGCGCTCCCGTCACCGTCTGATCGCGGCGGAGGGACGCCGGGCTCACTGTCCCGGCGCCCCGACCCCCGCGGCCACGCCGAAGCGTCGCCGTCCCCCGTGCGCGAGCACTGCTCGAGCACGCTTTTTCCCTTGAGTCGAGGGGGATTCGCTTCGGGTGCGCATCCCTCTCACCGGGAGAGAGCGCAGATCACCGAGATCATGACGCCGATTCACAGGAGTTTCTGACAAGCAACACCCGAACGGCGCGTTAGCGTGGAGATTCTGAGAATTGTCGTGTTTCTCGCGTCATAGATGGCACCGCGTTGCGTCTCTCAACGTAAGCATGTTTCCGGACTTACCCCCTGCTGCATGCCGACACCCCTCGACCCGACGACGAAGGCCAAGAGACAGCCCGTGACAGACCTCAGCTCCACAGAAGGCGGTGGCGCGACGCCACCCGTTGCGACGAGCTCGGACTCGCAACTCGTCGAGCGCTGTAAGCACGGGGACTCCCCCGCATTCGCCGAGCTGTGGAAAAGACACGCGGCAGCAGGGCGAACGGTCGCGCGGTCGTTCACCTCCAGCCTCGATCCCGACGATCTCGTCGCCGAGTCGTTCACGCGCATCTATCAGCTGCTGCAGAAGGGCCGCGGCCCGACCGCGGCGTTCCGGCCGTATCTGTTCACGACGATCCGCAACACCGCTGCGAGCTGGGGCCGGGCCAGGCGCGAGACGTCCATCGACACCCTGGAGAGCTTCGAGGATCCGAACAGCGGTGAGGCGGCCGGGCTGCTCGCCCTCGACCGCAGCCTCACCGCGACGGCGTTCCGCACCCTTCCGACGCGCTGGCAGGAGGTGCTCTGGTACAGCGAGGTCGAGTCGATGACGCCCGCCCAGATCGCGCCGCTGCTCGGGATGACGCCCAACGGCGTCTCCGCGCTCAGCTATCGGGCCAGGGAGGGGTTGCGGCAGGCGTGGATCGGCGCGCACCTCAACGCCGTCTCTGCCGACGAGGACTGCCGGTGGAGTATCGAACGCCTCGGCGGTTACACGCGCGGCAACCTCTCACAGCGCGAGACGACACGGCTCGAGAAGCACCTGGACGACTGCGCCAGGTGCACCATCGCGGCGTCGGAGGCCAGGGACGTCGGTTCCAGACTTGCACTCGTGCTGTTGCCCCTCACGGCCGGCATCGGCGGGGCCGCCGCGTACACGTACTGGTTGCAGACCGGCGGACCGACAAGCCAGCTCGCCGGCGCGGTCGTTGCGATGCCGGCAAGCATCACGAGCGGTTTCGGTGGCGGCACCGCGACGGGCAGCGGAGCGGGCACGAGCGGCGGAGGATCAGCGGTTGCGGGCGGAACGGTCGCCGGCATCCTGGGCGCCCTCGCCGTCGCGGCGGGGGTGATCGCCGCCGTGACCGTCGGACCCGGTCTGTTCGGCTCGCTGGACGCAGCGCCTCCGGTCGCCGTAGCGGAAGCCGAGGCGGCGGCCCCCGGCGACGTGGCCACGCCACCGTCGCCGCCGCCGACACCGGTGGCGAGCGCTCTCCCCGCTCCGCTCCCCCTGGTTCCCGAGCGCATCGAGGCGGACACCGCGCTGCCCT
Organism: Leifsonia sp. Root4; assembly: GCF_001425085.1. Lineage (GTDB taxonomy): Bacteria > Actinomycetota > Actinomycetes > Actinomycetales > Microbacteriaceae > Microterricola. Next base: position 629,224 of record NZ_LMDN01000001.1, read on the forward strand.
CCCCCGTCGCATCGGCGACTCCAACGGCAACGCCGGCTCCACGTCCGACGCCGACTCCAACGCCGGGCCCGAGCGCTCCACCGGTGATCCCCGCGGTCCCGGCAGCACCGCGGCTTGACCCCGTCGACACCGGGAGTTCGACCTTGTTCCCGCTGCTCTCCGGCGCAGCGGAGCCGGGCGCGACCGTTGAGCTGACGATCAGCCGCGATGGACAGGGCCCAGCCGGCCCTGTGGCAGCGGTGACCGCGGACGCGGCAACGGGTGCGTGGTCTGTTGCGGTCAGCCGCCTGGGCGACGGTGCAGAGCTCGTGCCGGGCGCGCACACGGTGACGGCACGCCAGATTGCCGGAGGCGCGACGTCCGACGCGAGCACGGCGCGCAGCTTCACTCTCTCGGCGCCGACGCTGACGGCCCCGCTCGCCGGTTCAGAACACCGCGAAGACCAGCTCCCGACACTGGAATTCGCGGGGGCCCCCGGCACCGCGCTCGAGTTCAGTCTCGATGGCGGCTCCGGCTGGGTTGGCGAGACACTCGACGCCGACGGCCGCGCGGCCTCCGCTCTCTCCGATCTCCCGACCGGTGTGGCCACCGTGGCTGCGCGTTACACCGGCAGCGACGGCCGTCACGGACCGGCGTCCGCCAGCTCGTTCAGCGTGAGCGCCGCGCCCACGGCCCCGAGCGCTCCCGGCTTCACCGTCGACACCGCAGACGGCCGGTACTTCCCGGTCATCGCGGGAACAGATGCGGTCCCGGGGGCGGACATCGACGTGCTCGTCGACGGCGTCTCCCGCGCCGCCGCGACCGCGGATTCCGACGGGCACTGGTCGCTGACCGTCACCGAACTCGTGGCCGACACACCCTATGGCGTCGCCGTCACCCAGAGCGTCGGCGGGCTCAGCTCCGAGACGAGTGCCGTCACCGAGTTCGCGCTGCGCTCCCCCGAGATCGCCTCACCATCGGATGGCGCCGGAATCCCATTGTCGACCGATGTCGTGCTCCTGGCCAGAGGTGTACCCGGCGCCGTCATCACCGTCGCGCTCGCCACCTCCAGGGACGGCGTCCCGTTCGCCACCGACACACGGGCCATTGCCGTCGACGCCGCGGGAGAGGCGACGACGAGCTTTGACTACCGGGATCGCAATTATTGGGATACCGGTACCCTCAGCGTCCACTACAGCGATGGGACGAGGGTGGGACCCGTGGCGAGCGTCTCGCTGGTGCGCGCTTTCTGACCCTCTGTCAGTCGGTGTGCGGGTGCACGTGGGGGCGCCGTGCCGTGATGACGACGATCAGGAATGACAGCGCGAGGATGCCGACGAACACCCACGGCAGTGCCTGCAGTCCGAGGGTGTTGTACAGCGCGGCACCGAGCAGCGCACCGCCGCCGATGCCGAGGTTGAATGCCGTCGTGTAGAACGCCGCGGCGGCATCGCGGATGCGGGCGGAAGCGCTGTGCAACAGGCGCGTGTTCAGCAGCGGCGGCAGCGCACCGAACGCAATACCCCAGAAGAAGAAGGCGCCGATCGCGAGCACGGGGACCGCGCTGAACGCGGCGAGCGCTGCGACACCGATCCCGACGCCGGCGAAGGCGATCAACAGGCCGAGCGTCGGCCGCCGGCCGAGAACCGTGCCGGCCAGAACCAGGCCGACGGCGCCGGCGATTCCGTAGCCGAAGAGCAGCGGGCCGAGCTGTGCCGCATCCGCACCGACGACATCGGTCAGGTATGGCGCGATGTACGTGTACACGGCGTATTGGCCGATCATCACGACGCCGGTGATCACACAGACCACGATCACCGCGATCATGGTCGGGTCGCGGCGCACGGAGACGTGCTCCGTTCCCTCTGCCGGCGCGTGCCGGTGCTGCACCCCCGGCAGCAACCGCCAGACGAGCAGCGCACCGATGAGCGTGAGCGCTGCGATGCCGGCGAAGGCGATCCGCCAGCCGAAGGCGTGGCCGAGGGCCGTGCCGAGCGGCACTCCGAGCACGAAGGCGAGCGACCCTCCGGCCGTGGTGATGGCCACGGCGCGGGCGAGCTGCTCCTTCGGAACCAGATGGCCGGCGTAGGCCCCGACGATCGACCAGAACAGTCCGTGCGCCGCGCCGCCGAGCACACGGGTTGCCACCATGAATTCGTAGCTCGGTGCGATCGCGGTGAGCACGCTGGAGAACGCCAGGATGACGAGCACGCCCACGAGCAGCGGCTGCCTCGGCAGGCGACGGGTCAGGGCCATGAGTGGGGCGCTGGAGAGGACGACGGTGAACGCGAAGACGCTCACGAGCAATCCGACCTGGGGTTCGCTGACCCCCAGTTCCTCGCTGATATCGGGCAGCAGGCCCATCGGCAGCATCTCGATCGTGATCGAGAGGAACACCGCGACGGCGAGTGTGAGGAGTCCGACCCACGGGAATACCGGGGCGGTGGGACGAGAGGTGGTGTGTGCAGTCATTCGTGAGTACCCATGAATGGCGTTCCCCGCCCGTCTTCGGCTGTTGAGAATCTCGACTGTTGAGAATCTCGGCTGTCGAGAATCTCAGCTGTCCAGGATCGCAGCGCCCGCAGAGGCAGACACGAGGGGCGGGTCGACTACGCGCTGTTGTGCGCGCCCAGGGCCGTGCGCGCTCGCACGACCGGGTTCAGCCTAGCAGCGGCATCCGCGCCCGCACCTTTCCAACTAATCTGGGCAGATGGAGTTTGACGCCGCACTCACACCCCCGGCCACGCAGCACCACTGGGTGCTCACGCTGATCTGTGTCGACGGACCGGGAATCGTGCACGCCATCAGCGGCGCCGTCGTCGCGGCCGGCGGCAACATCACCGAGAGCCAGCAGTTCACGAGCCACGACACCGGGCGCTTCTTCATGCGGCTGCAGATCGAGACGCACGCGGCCCGTGATGAGCTCGAGGCGGCCCTCGCGCCCGTCGTGCAGACGTACTCCATGGAGTGGCGCCTCGACGTCGTCGGGCGCCCGCTCCGCACGCTCGTTCTCGCATCGACCGCCGCGCACTGCGTCAACGATCTGCTGTTCCGCCAGCGTGCCGGCCAGTTGCCCGTGCACATCCCCCTCGTGCTCTCCAACCACGGGAGCCTCCGCGATCTGGCCGGCTTCTACGGCGTGCCGTTCGAGTCCCTCCCCGTCGTGGATGCCGCAAGCAAGGCGGCTTTCGAGGCGCGCATCCTGCGCGCGGTCGAGGAACACGACATCGAGCTCGTGGTGCTGGCCCGCTACATGCAGATCCTCTCCCCTGAGCTCTGCGCGGCACTCGCCGGCCGCGCGATCAACATCCACCACAGCTTCCTGCCCGGCTTCAAGGGCGCGAACCCCTACAAGCAGGCGCACGCCCGCGGCGTCAAGCTCATCGGAGCGACCGCCCACTTCGTCACGAGCGATCTCGACGAGGGGCCGATCATCGAGCAGAACGTCGTGCGCGTCGACCACTCGCGCAGTGCCTCGGAGCTCGTCGCGATCGGGCAGGACGAGGAGAGCCGCACGCTCACGCAGGCCGTCAAGTGGTTCGCGGAGGACCGGGTGCTGCTGGACGGCGCCCGCACGATCATCTTCCGCTAGCACGTAGGCTTGAGACGTGACTGAAACGCCTGGAACCTCCCGCCCGACCGCCAGCGACGCCGCAACACGCGCGCCGCGCGTCAGCCCGAACGACATCATCCGCTTCCTGCTGGAGATCGTCGCCGTCGTGTCGCTCGCGATCTGGGGGTTCACCATGTGGCCGATGCCGTGGCCCGGAATCGCTTTCGGGATCGGCGCGCCGCTGCTGGCGATCCTGCTCTGGGCGCTCTTCCTCTCACCCAAGGCCGTGTTCCAGCTCGACGCCTTCGGGCGCGCGCTGATCGAGATCGTCGTGATGGGCTCCGTCGCCTTCGCCTGGTGGAGCATGGAGCAGCCCTACATCGCCGCGGCCTTCGCACTCGTGGCGACGGTCAGCGGCGTGATCAACGGCCGCAGCCGGATCTGACGCTCAGACTTTCAGAAGCCCCGCACCTCATGGAGGTGCGGGGCTTCTTGTATCTGCGGTCTGGATGCGGTCTAGATCACTTCCCAGTCGAAACGGGTGTCCCACGACTGCCGGTAGTAGTCGGCGAAGGCGAGCTTGGACGCGGCGGCCTCGTCGACGATCACGGTCGCGTGGGCGTGCAGCTGGATGACGGAGCCGGGCTGGCTCGAGGTGACCGCGCCCTCGACGGCGGCGGCGACGGCATCCGCCTTGGCCTCGCCGAAGGCCAGCAGCACGAGGTGCTCTGCGCGCAGGATCGTGCCGAGGCCCTGCGTGATGCAGTGCGTTGGCACGTCGTCGATCGAATCGAAGAAGCGGGCATTGTCGATGCGGGTCTGCTCGGTGAGCGTCTTGGTGCGGGTGAGCGAGGCGAGCGATGAGCCTGGTTCGTTGAAGCCGATGTGGCCGGTGCGGCCGATGCCGAGAATCTGGAGGTCGACGCCCCCTGCCGCCCGAATCGCGGCTTCGTACTCGTCGCCTGCGTGCTGGATGCCGTCGAGTCGGCCGTTCGGCACGTGCACGAGCGACGGGGTGAGCCCGAGGGGCTCGACGACCTCACGGGTGATGACGGAGCGGTAGCTCTCCGGGTGCTCGACCGGGATGCCGACGTACTCGTCGAGGGCGAAGCCGCGCACCGCACTGAGGTCGAGGTTCTCTGCCTTCACCGTGCGAGCGAGGGCCTGGTAGGTGCCCAGCGGGGTCGAGCCGGTTGCGACGCCGAGCACGGCGTCCGGCTTGCGGGCAACGAGCCGCAGGATCGCCTCTGCAGCCAGCTCGCCGGCGGCGGCCGCATCCTTGACGATGATGATCTCTGCCATTACTTCACTCCTACTAGTGCCGCGCCAAACGCAGCGGCCGGAAAACCGATGGGAATGAGCTGCACGCGGTCGGAGAGCCGCAGGGAGGCCAGGAACGGGGAGCTCAGAGACCAGTCTGCCAGTACACCGCGAACGCCGTGAATCAGTGGCTCCCCCAGGGCGCTCAATCCACCGCCGATCACGACGCGGTCGACGTCGACCGTGAGCACGAGCATGCGCACCCCGGCGGCGACTCCCTCGAAGAATGTCCGCTGCACGGCGACTGCTTCCGCATCGCCGGCCGCGGCGCGTTCGAACAGTTCGACGGCGGGAAGCGCGGCGTCGCTCGGCCACATGCGGGCGATGGCCGAGCCGGATGCGACCGTCTCCAGGCAGCCGCGCTGGCCGCAGCCGCAGAGCGCGCCGCTCGGGTCGACGGGCAGGTGACCGATCTCGCCGGCCGCCCCGCTGACGCCACGAAGCAGAACGCCGTTCTGCACGATTCCGGCTGCGAGGCCCGTGCCGAGGTTCAGATAGGCCATGCTCGAGCCGTCGCTCAGCCCCGAAGCGATGCTCGTCAGGTGGTGCGCACCGAGCGCGGCCGCCTTGACGTCGTTCTCGACGTGCACGGGCACGCCCATTCGCCGACCGAGTTCCGCGCCCAGCGCCAGCTCGGAGACGCCGAGATTGACGGCGTGCGAGACGATGCCGCTCGCACTGTCGACGGCGCCGGGGATGCCGACGCCGATCGAGCGCAGTGAGGACACCGTGAGGCCGGAGCGCGCTGCCAACAGCCGCACGCTCGTCTCCGCGCTGTGCAGCACCGCGCGGCCGCCGAATCCGGTCGAGCGTTTCACGACCTCGCCGAAGGTTCCGTCATCCGACACCGCGATGGCAGCCGTCTTGGTGCCACCGATGTCAATGCCGATCCTCACGCCCGGCGCTCCTGCCGATTCTCCGCATTCAGCAGGGCGAGCAACGCACGGCCGAGCAGACGGGAGGCCCCGAAGGTCGCGATGTCGGCATAGGCGCGATCATCCGACGGCCAGCCGGCGTCGATGACGAGCACCTCGGGGTTCTCAGCGCGCAGGGTGTCGATCGCCGCCGTCGCGAAGCCATGCCGGTGGTTGTCCTTGCCGATGACCAGCACCGGGCCGGTGAGCGCCGGAATCGTCGGTGCTGCGGCCGAGATGCCGATGACATTCGGCTCGAGCCAGGCCGGGTCGGCCGCGACCGTTCCCTCCGCGATCTCGGCGAACGGCCCCCACGGTGCGACGCCGACGGCGATGTTCGCCACCGTGTCGATGCGCACGACGGTCTGCGCCCGCGTTCCGGCGCCCAGCCAGCGCGCGGCACGCTCTGAGATCGAGAAGGTGTCGATCACGCGGTCGGTGGCGAGGATCGGGTCGGTGGCGGTGTCGACGGCATCCGGTACCGGGATGCTCGCCTCGAGGGCGGCGGATTCCTCTGCCAGACGGATGACGCGGCCGGCGGCATCAGCGATCCGCTCGGCGCCGAGCCTCCCGGAACCGATCGCGGCCAGAACGGCCGCCTCGATCTCGTCCATCTGCGCGTCGCTGTTCTCCGTGCCGATGCAGAGCAGATCGCAGCCGGCGATGAGAGCCCGGACTGCGGCCTCGGCGATGCCGTGGACCCCGCTGGCACCCTTCATGTCCAGGGCGTCGGACACGATGACTCCGTCGAAGCCGAGTTCGGTGCGCAGCAGCCCCTGCAGGATGTCGGCCGAGAAGGTCGCAGGCTGATTGGGATCGACCTGGGGCAACAGGATGTGCGAGCTCATGATCGTGCGTGCACCGGCGGCGACCGCGGCACGGAACGGAACGAGTTCGCGCTCGCGCAGCTCGTCGATGCTGCGCTCGATCACGGGCAGCGAGAGGTGAGAGTCGACGGCGGTGTCTCCGTGCCCAGGGAAGTGCTTGGCGCTGACGGCGACACCGGTCTGCTGGTGTCCGCGGATCCACGCCGCGGCGTGCGCGGCGACCCGCTCGGGCTCGACGCCGAAGCTCCGCACACCGATGACGGGGTTGTCGGAGTTGGAGTTGATGTCGATCGACGGCGCGAAGTTGAGGTTGCAGCCGGAGCGGCGCAGCTCCCACCCGACGAGCCTGCCGATGTTCTCGGTGTGTTCGAGGTCGTCGCCGCGGCCGAGCACCGCTGCCCCTGGATAGGGCGAACCGATGTCGTAGTAGAGCCGGGTGACGTCGCCACCCTCCTCGTCGATGGCGATGATCGCGTGCGGGTTCGCGGCGCGGATGGCGGCGGTCAACTCGCGCAGCTGCCTGCCTGATTCGATGTTCATGCCGAAGAGGCAGACACCGCCGAGGCCGTCGCGCAGCCGCGCGGCGAGCCACTCGGGGAGCACGGTTCCGACGAATCCGGGCAGCAAGGTAGTGGAGACCCGGCGGCGCAGTTCGGCCTGCGTGGCCCGGTCGTTGGCGAGCAGAGTCATCCCTTGACCGCCCCGCTGACGAGCCCGCTGGTCATGCGGCCCTGCACAATGAGGAAGAACACGATCACGGGCACGGCGACGAGAGTCGACGCGGCCATGACCTGGCCCCAGTCGGTCTCGCGGGTGGCGCTGGCCTGAATGAAGCCGCGCAGCCAGAGCGGCAGCGTCTGCATCGCCTCGGCCGGCAACAGCACGAGCGCGACGGTGAACTCGTTCCACGCCTGCAGGAACGCGAAGACGCCGGACGCGACGAGGCCTGGAGCCAGCAGCGGGAAGGTGATCCGCATGAAGGCCTGAGTACGGCTGAGGCCATCGACCATGGCGGCTTCTTCGAGGTCGGCCGGGATGCCGGCGACGAAGCCGCGCAGCATCCAGATCGTGAATGGCACGACGGCGGCCGTGTAGATGACGCTCAGGCCGATGATCGAGTTCAACAGGCCGACGCTGGCGACCATCTTGTACTGGGCGATGAACAGGCCCTCGGCCGGCAGCATCTGCACGATGAGCACGGCGAGCACGAAGCTCTTGCGACCCTTGAACCGGAAGCGGCTGATCGCCACCGCGGCCAGGAAGGCGAAGAGCAGGCAGCAGAACACCGCGATCAGGGTGACCGAGAGGCTGATCCCGAGAGCCGAGAAGAAGGTGCCGTCCTCGAGGGTGTTCGCGTAGTTGTTCAGCGAGCCGTTGACCGGGAAGAAGGTCGGGATGAATGACTGCAGGGTGCGGTTGGGCAGCAGCGAGGAGTTGATCATCCAGTAGACCGGGAACACCCAGCCGATGGCGACGGCGATCGCGAGGGCCGAATAGATCACGCGGCTGAGGCGGAGCGGCGGGCGGGTGCGCAGCTTGGCGCTGCGTCCGGAGGGACGCTTCTCGGCCGGCGGTACCGGGATCTGTGCCGGGGTGGTTGCTGTGGTCATGACTGTTCGTCCTCCTTGAGCAGGCTGCGCACGTAGTACCAGCTGATCGCGACGGTGAGCACGAGTACGAAGATGGAGACGGCCGAGGCCATCCCGAAGTCCTGCGAGCCGGCCCCGAGCTTGTAGATGTAGGTGCCGAGCAGATCGAACTCCGAGGCGCGGGAGCCGGCATCCTGCAGCATGGTGATCTGGGTGAAGACGCGCAGATCCCAGATCAGCTGCAGCAGCAGCACGATCGCGATGACGGGGCGGATCATCGGCATGATGATGAAGCGCAGGCGCTGCCAGGGGGTCGCACCGTCGAGCTGGGCGGCTTCGAGCACCTCGTCGGAGACCTGGGTGAGGCCGGCGTAGACCGAGAATGCGACGAAGGGCACCGACATCCAGATGACGATGATGCTCGCGACCATGAAGAAGGTGAGGGGGTGCTCGAGCCAGGCGAAGCGGTTCATGTCGACGCCGGGGATCATGTCGAGCAGGTAGTTCACGACACCGCGGCGGCGGTCGAACAGCCAGATCCACACCGTCATCGCGGCGACGACCGGCATGGCCCATGCCAGCAGGAGCGAGACCTGCAGGGTCAGACGGACAGCCTTGCCGACGGCGGTCATCAGCACAGCGAGCAGCAGGCCGATGGCGAGCGTGAGGAACGCGGTGATCGCCATGAAGAGCAGCGAGCGCACGACGACGCCCCACATGTCCGGGTTCGTGGCCAGATCAAGGTAGTTGGCGAGCCCGACGAACTCGGCCGGCTGGCCGAACTGCTGCTTCAGGCCGAACTCCTGGAAGGAGGTGACGATCTGCCAGACGAGCGGGTAGCCCATTCCGATGAGGAGGATGACAACGGCTGGGATGAGGAGGAAATACGGGGCGGGAACGCGGCGCCGGGGTGGGGCGGGCGATGGATTCTGCTTCGCGGCCTGTTCCGGAGCGGTGGCGACGGTTGAGCTCATGGTCTCATCCTCCTTTCAATGCGAGTTCGATGCGAGTGCGTGGTCTCAGGGGAAGGGGCCGCGGGTGGTGTTCCCGCGGCCCCCTTGTTGCTGTCGTGCTGTAGTGCTGTGGTGCTGCGCTCCGACTAGTTGAGGAGCGCGGTGATCTTCTCGTCGTATTCGGCGGAGAGCGCCTTGATGTCGCCACCGGCCGTCACCTTGCCGAAGAACTCCTCGAGCAGTGCTGCACCCTCGACTGCAGCCCAGCCGGGAGCGGCGGGGGTCAGCTTGGAGGAGGCGGCCGACTCGATCAGCGCGGCGGCGAACTGGTCTTCACCGAGTGCAGAGGCGTAGTCCAGGTTTGCCGGGCCGAGGCCGTTCTCGCCGAGGAGCGTCTGGTACTCCGGGGAGAAGACGATCTTCAGCAGCTCGCGCGAGCCTGCCTGGTTCTTGCTGGCCGCCGAGATGGCGATGTTCGAGCCACCGGCGAAGACGGGGGCTGCGCCACCGTCGACGCCCGGGAGCACGAAGGTACCGAAGACATCGTCGTTCCAGGTCGCGACCGTCTTGGTTGCATCGTCGGGGTCGGCGCTCAGGTCACCGATCGACCAGTGGGCCCAGCCCGGAGCGATGATGGTCGCGGCCTCGGGAACGCCCGTCGCCTCGTTGTTGTTGATGTTGACCCACGGCGTGCTGTCGAACTCCGTGGCCGGGGCGAGGGATGCGCCCGCGAAGAGCTCGGCGAACTGGGTGATGCCCTTCTGGGTGTTGGCGGAGGAGAGGGTGGAGACCCACTGGTCGCCGTCCTTCTCTGCGAGCTCACCGTCGTTGGCGAAGATCCAGGAGATCGCGTTGCGCCAGTCGGAGCCACCGATGTAGAAACCGGACTGGCTGTCGGTGCGGAGCGCCTTCACGGTCTCGTCGAACTCGGCGAGGGTGGTCGGAACCTGCTTGCCGGCTGCCGCCCAGATGTCCTTGCGGTAGAAGTTGTACCGCGAGCCGAAGTAGTACGGCAGGGCGTAGTTGGCGCCGTCGACCGCGCCGACCTCGACGAAGGACTGGATCAGCTTGTCGCCGCCGAGCTCCTCGACCATGTCGCTGACGTCGCTGAACGCACCGACATTGGTGAACGTCGGCGACCAGGTGTTGCCGATCTCGACGACGTCGGGGGTGTTCTCAGCGTCGGGAAGCGAGGTGGTGAGCTTGGCGAGTGCGTCGCCCCAGCCCTGCTCCTCGATCGTGAGGGTGCCGCCGGTGGCATCCTTGTACTCGGTCTTGAGGTAGTCGCGCAGTGCGTCGGGTGTGTCGCCACCCATCAGCCACAGCGTGATGTCCTGCCCGTCGGCAGAGCCGCCGTCGTTACCGCCTTCGTTGCCGGTGGTTGCGCTGCAACCAGCAAGAACGAGTGCCGCTGCGGTGGCCAGTGCGAGGCCTGCATACCTTCTCTTCATTGCGGATTCCTTACTCTTGGTTGGGTGTTGTGCTGCGGGTCGGTGGGGTTCTATGAAACCCCGAGTTGTCCTGAGAGGACCATGACGGCCGCGCCGCGCAAGACGATGTCGTCTCGCGCCAGTGCGGTCATCCGGAGGGTGAGATCGCCGGTGAACTCGGCCATCGTGCGTTTCCGGAGTGTCTCGATGGTTGCTGTCGCCAGCGGGCCATCAAGGAGTTCCGTCGGGCCGCTCAAGACAATCTCAGAGAGATTGAGGGCACCGACGACGGGGGCGAGGATGATGCCGAGTCGGCGACCTGCCTCCCGAAGAATGAGTTCGCGCTCGGCCAAGCGCTCTGCGGCGTCGCCCGTGATCGCGTCGAGCTGTGCGGTCAATCGCGGTACGCTCAGCCAGGCCTCCAGGCAGCCGACCTTGCCGCAGGCGCAGACGGGTCCACCGTCTGTGCCGATGACGACGTGGCCGATCTCGCCGGCGGCCGAGTTGCTGCCGTAGAACGGGCGCCCACCGAGGATCAGCCCGGCGCCGACGCCGGCGCCGACCTTGACGAGCACCACGTCGCCGCTGGCGTCGCCGAAGCTGTGCTCGGCCAGCACTGCGGCATCCGCGTCGTTGGCGACGAGGACCGGAACGCCGAAGCGCTCCTGCAACAGCTGCTGCAGTGGCAGTTTCGCCCATTTGAGGTTGGCGGCGGTCAACACGGTGCCGGTGACGTCGACGATTCCGGGAGAGCCAACGCCGATTCCGAGCAGCGGCGCGCTGGCCTGGTGCACCAGCGATTCGATGAGCTCGATCACCGCGGCGAGCGCTGCGTCACCGGTGCGTCCGGCACGATCGGCGCCCTCGCGCAGGAGAACCCGCCCGTCGACGTCGAGGAGCGCGCCACGCAGGTTCTGATCGGAGAGGTCGATCCCGATGATCTGGAACGCCCCGCGGTCGATGTCGATCATCGTGGCCGGCTTGCCGGGACGGGTCGACTCACGCTGCCCGAGCTCAGTGACGATGCCGTCGACGATCAGTTCCGCGACGAGGTCGGAGATCGTGACCTTGGTGAGCCCGGTTTCGCGGGCGATGTCTGCGCGGCTCTGGGCACCCTGCACGTAGAGGGTCTGCAACACCAGAGCGCGATTGTGGCCGCGTGCATGCTCGGGCAGCACCTTGGCGGTGGGCCTGAGGATGCGCCCGTGACTGGGCTGCGTTGCGGTCATGGTTGTTAGTAAAGCTTACGAACAAACAATGCGCAACCCCGGGACGCACATTTTTCCCGCCCTTTATGGATCTGTGACCTTGGGCTCTCGGCCGCTGCGCCCTGGCGTCAGCGCGCGAGTTCCGTGACCGGCGGCGCCGGGGCCGCAGGCACAGACCAGGCCCGGTCGCGGCGCGAGCCGATCGCCCGCAGCGCGTTCAGGATCGCCACGAGGTCGACGACCTCCTGCAGCCCGGCGCCGACGGTCGCCGGGATCACCCCGAAGGCCGCGATCAGCATCAGCACGACGCTGAAGGCGATGCCGATCCAGATGCTCTGCAGGGCGATCCGCATCGTGTCCTGCCCGATGTACACGGCGCGGGCGGCTCGCGAGATGTCGTCCACCATGATCACGACGTCGGCCGACTCGCTTGCCGCGGTGGAGCCCCTGGCGCCCATTGCGATGCCGACATCCGCCGCGGCGAGAACCGGGGCGTCGTTGACGCCGTCGCCGACCATGATCACGGGGCGGGCGGTGATCTCGCGGACGGCGGTGACCTTGTCCTCCGGCAGGCATTCGGCCCGCACTCTGGTGATGTCGAGCTGGGCGGCCACGTGCTCGGCGGTCGGCCAGGCATCGCCGGTGAGGATCATGCTCTCCCGAACGCCGAGGCGGGCGAGCTCCCGCACGGTGGCTGCAGCATTCTCGCGCAGGCTGTCGCTGGCGACGATGCTGCCGGCGAAGCGGCCGTCGACGGCGACGGCGATCGAGAGCTGGCCACCGGAGAGCGGTGTGGCCAGCGCATCCGGCGCCGCGTCGCGAACGAAGCCCAGCTTGCCGATCGTGACGGTCCGGCCGTCGATTCTGGCGACGACGCCATGCGTCGCCACCTCCCTGGCCGTCTCGGCCGGGAGCAGGGTCAGGCCTCGATCCCGTGCCGCCTGCATGATCGAGGCGGCGAGCACGTGCGAGGAGTACTGCTCGGCGGATGCCGCGAGCACGAGCACCTCGTCGGCCGTGAACCCCGGCTCCGGCCGCACCTCGGCCAGGCTCGGCGTGCCGTGGGTGAGCGTCCCCGTCTTGTCGAAGACGACCGTGCGTGCGCGGGAGAGCTGTTCCAGCACACCGCCGCCTTTCACGATCACGCCATTGCGTGCGGCACGACTCATGCCGCCCATGAACGCGACCGGCGCCGCGATCAGCAGCGGACACGGCGTCGCGACCACGAGCACCTCGGCGAAGCGCACCGGGTCCCCGCTGATCGCCCAGGCGGCGCCGGCGACGGCGAGCGCGAACAGCGTGAACGGCACGGCGTAACGATCGGCCAGACGCACGACCGGCGCCTTGCTCTCGCTGGCCTCGGCGACGAGGGCGACGATGCGCTGGTATTGGCTGTTCTCCGCTGTCGCGCTCGCCCGGATCTGCACGGCCGCCTGCCCGTTGACGGCACCGCTCAGCACGCCGTCGCCGGCGAAGCGCTGCACGGGCATGCTCTCGCCCGTCAGCGAGGACTCGTCGAACGCTCCACCACCCTCCGGCAGCTCCTCGCCGAGCAGTACGCCGTCGACCGGAACGATCTCGGCCGGACGCAGCAACAGCGTGTCGCCGACGGCGACCGCGGTGGCGGGGATCTCCTCGATCGATCCGTCTGGCAGCACCCGGTGCGCCGACTGCGGCGACTTCTCCAGCAGCGCGTTGAGCTCTCGCTTCGCGCGTCCGGCGGCGTAATCCTCCAACGCCTCGCCGCCGGTCAGCATCAGCACGATCACGAGGCTCGCGACGTATTCGTTGACGAGCACAGTGGCCACGATGGCGGTGACGGCGAGGATGTCGAGACCCCAGTGCCCGCGCATGATGTCACGGACCATCTCGTAGGCCTGCATCGCCGCGACGACGAGCGCGAAGCCGCTGAACAGCCACTGCACGGCGCTCGGCCAGCCGCCGGCCCAGAGCACGATTCCCAGCACGGCGACGAGCAGCGTCGTCGCGAGCAGCGGGTAGCGGCGGGCGTTCCTCAGAATCCATGCCATACCTCGAGCTTGGCCCATTCTGGATGGCGGCGCCAGCAAGCCGAGGCTCGCCTCAGTGCCTGGCGGTGGCAGCGACAGAGGGCCGGATGCCATGGCATCCGACCCTCTGGGAACTGCTCTGTCGCGCCTTAAGCCAGGCGCGCCTTGAGGTTGTCCGCGATCTCGGCGAGGAACTCCTCCGTGGTCTGGTAGGCCTGCTCCGGGCCGACCAGCAGGGCGAGGTCCTTGGTCATCTTGCCGCTCTCGACGGTCTTGATGACGACGTCTTCGAGCGTGTGCGCGAAGTCGATGAGCGGCTGGTTGCCGTCGAGCTTGCCACGGTGCTGCAGGCCACGGGTCCACGCGAAGATTGAGGCGATCGGGTTCGTGGAGGTGGGCTTGCCCGCCTGGTGCTGACGGTAGTGACGGGTCACGGTGCCGTGCGCGGCCTCCGCCTCGACGACCTTGCCGTCCGGCGTGGCCAGAACGCTGGTCATGAGGCCGAGCGAGCCGAAGCCCTGAGCGACGGTGTCCGACTGAACGTCGCCGTCGTAGTTCTTGCACGCCCAGACGTAGCCGCCCTCCCACTTCATGGCCGAGGCGACCATGTCGTCGATGAGGCGGTGCTCGTAGGTGAGACCTGCAGCGTCGAACTGCTCCTTGAACTCCGCCTCGAAGATCTCCTGGAAGATGTCCTTGAAGCGACCGTCGTAGGCCTTGAGGATGGTGTTCTTGGTGGAGAGGTACACCGGGAAGTTGCGGCTCAGGCCGTAGTTCAGGCTGGCGCGTGCGAAGTCGACGATCGAGGCGTCGAGGTTGTACTGCACCTGTGCGATGCCGTCGCCCGGGGCCTGGAAGACCTCGAACTTCTGTGCCTCGCCGCCGTCCTTGGGCGTGAACTCGACCGTGAGGGTGCCCTCGCCCTTGAACAGGAAGTCGGTTGCGCGGTACTGGTCACCGAAGGCGTGACGGCCGATGATGATCGGCTTGTTCCAGCCAGGAACCAGACGCGGGATGTTGGAGATGATGATCGGCTCGCGGAAGATGACGCCGCCGAGGATGTTGCGGATGGTGCCGTTCGGGCTCTTCCACATCTTCTTCAGGCCGAACTCCTCGACGCGCGCCTCGTCCGGCGTGATCGTGGCGCACTTGACGCCGACGCCGTGCTTCTGGATGGCGTGAGCGGCGTCGATCGTGATCTGGTCATCGGTCTCGTCGCGCTTCTCGATGCCGAGGTCGTAGTACTCGAGGTTCACGTCGAGGTACGGGTGGATGAGCGTGTCCTTGATGGCCTGCCAGATAATGCGGGTCATCTCGTCGCCGTCGAGCTCGACGACAGTGCCTTCAACCTTGATCTTTGACAATGGGTCTCCTTGCAAGAAGTTGGGGGGCCGAAGCGGCCTCTGCAATCGTACCCGAGCCACGCAACTGTCTTGACATCGAGAGATCCGGATGCCGGATACCCGGTTCCCGCGAGATGCGCGGTAACCGAGCCCCGCTCGACTACCTCGAACGGGGCTCGGCGGGTTAGCCTAAGGCCATGGCTGAATTGCGACTGGAAGAATTGTCCGCGTCGAACGTTGTGGCGGCGAACAGCTTGAGCCTGAAGCCCGGGCAGGAGCAGTTCATCACGCCCGTCTCATACTCGGCCGAGACCTCGGTACTCGTTCCAGGCAGCGCATGGCAGCGCGTCGTCCTGCAGGACGACAAGGTCGTCGGGTTCATCCACGGCAACTTCGATCCTGACAATGAGCATGAAGAATTCCGCGCATGCATTTGGCGCATCAACGTCGACGCCGACGCACAAGGCAAGGGTGTCGGTCGCTTCGCGGCGAAGGCGCTGGCCCAGGAGGCCCTGAAGCGCGGCGTGAAGCGCATCACGGTGATGTGGGAGCCGGGCGAGACGGGCCCTGAGGCGTTCTTCCACCGCATCGGCTTCGTCGACATCGGCGAGACGCAGTACGGCGACGTCATCGGCGCACTCGAAATCGCCTAGCCTGCACGGCCATGGCCGTTCCTGATCGCGGATTCGCCGAGGCGGTGCTGGCCGTGGTCGACGACATCCCTGCCGGGCACGTGATGACGTACGGCGACGTTGCAGCGATGCTCGGATCACGGGGCGCCCGCGCCGTCGGGCAGGTGATGGCCTACTACGGGTCGAGCTCACCCTGGTGGCGTGTGCTGCGCGCCGGCGGCCACCCTCCCCGCGGGCTGGCGGCCAGGGCGCTGCCCTACTACGACGCAGAGGGCACCCCGCTCATCACGACGACGAGCGAGGACGGATACCGGGTCGACTACGCCGCGGCGCGCTGGCGGCCCTAGCCCCGCCCCGCGCGTGCCCCCGGATTCGGAGGAGAAAGCGCGATCGGGAGGATGGATTCCGCCATTGCGCCCTCCGCACCGCGCTTTCTCCTCCCAAGCGAGTTGTGCACAGTCGACCGTTCCCGCGGAGTTCTGCACAGAATCACGACCGGACCCGTGCGAGCGGATGCCGACGCTCAGGCTTGAGTCATGAATCTCACAGCATGGTTGGCCCAGCACGACGGCATCGCGCACAACAAGACCGTCGCCACTGCCGGATTCACCCGCTACAGCGTGCGCGCCGCGCTCGAATCCGGCGCAGCGCAGCGCATCCGCCGCGATTGGATCGCACTCCCCACAACCCCCGACGAGCTCAGGCTGGCCGCTCAGGCCGGAGGCAGGCTGAGCTGTCTGAGCGCCGCACAACGGCTCGGGCTCTGGCACCTCGGTGACGGCCTGACACACCTCTCGGTCAATCCACGCTCCGGCCACGTCACCGGCGACGGGCTCATCCTGCATTGGAGCGCTGGACCGGCCCCGACCAGGCCGTACTCGCTTCTTGAGCCAATCGAGAACGTGCTTGTGCACCTCGCGCGGTGCCAACCATTCGAGAACGCGTTGGCCGTGTGGGACTCCGCGCTCAACCACGGGCTTGTCTCCGAGGCCCATCTGGCCAGACTTCCGCTCCGAAGCGTCGCCGCCCGCCGGCTGCGCTCAGCGTGTTCGAGCCTGTCCGACTCCGGCTTGGAGACAATCCCCGTGGCGAGGCTGGCCGCCCTGGGCGTCACGGTTCGCCAGCAGGTCTTCATCGAGGGCCACCGCGTCGATGGCCTCATCGGCGAGCGCCTCGTGCTGCAGATCGACGGATTCGCGCATCACCGGGATGCCGTTCAGCGCCGCTCGGACATCGCCCACGACCGTGCACTCGCCCTGCTCGGCTACACCGTGTTCCGTTACGACTACAAGCAGATTCTGTTCGAGTGGCCCCGGGTGGAGGCCGAGATCCTCCGGGCCATGGCCCAGCAGCTGCACCTCGACGCCCAGAAGCATGCGCGCTGACGGAGTGCGTTGCGGAGGAGAAAGCGCGATCGGGAGGATGGATTCCGCGATTGCGCCCTCCGCACCGCGCTTTCTCCTCCCGAGTCAGTCCCAGTGAGTCAGGCGACGACGCCGGCGTCGCGCACGAGCGGGATCCACGCCGTCACCGATGTTCCGTTCTCGGGTGCGCTCCGCAGCTCCACCCGCCCGCCGAGCGTCTCGACCCGGTCGATCAGGCCGAGCAGGCCGCTGCCGACTCCGAGCGACGCACCGCCCTTGCCGTCATCCGACACCTCGATGACGAGCTCGCCATCGCTCTCGACCACGATCACGCGACCGGCCCGTGCCTCGGCGTATTTGGCGATGTTGGTGAGGCATTCCGCGATGAAGAAGTAGCCGGTCGCCTCGATCACGGACGGCAGCCGGGCATCGATGCCGATGCGCGTGTCGATCGGCACCGGGGAATGCGCGACGAGCTCCGGCACGGCCGAGGCCAGCCCACCGACGGTGAGCGAGGTGGGGTGGATGCCGCGGGCCAGCTCGCGCAACTGCTTGAGCGCGGCAGAGAGTTGCTGCAGCGCCGCATCGAGGTCGGCGGCGATCTCGTGCTGCTCAAGCTGCTCCGCCTTGCCGGATGCCATCCTCAGGCGCAACGCCAGGGCGACCAGCGATTGCTGGGAGCCGTCGTGCAGGTCACGCTCGATCTGCCGTCTGGCCGCGATGCCGGCATCCACGATGCGCAGCCTCGACTCCCGCACCTCGCGCAGTGTGGCCTCGAGTTCCCCGCGCAGCCGCCCGTTGTCCACGCTCAAGCGCAGAGCCGTCGACACGGCGTCGAGGAGCTTCGCGTTCTCGCTCAGCGCGCTGTCGTGCCGGATGACGGCGAGCGGCCCGTCCGGGGTGTTGATCGGCAGCAGCGACCCGCGCCGCTCCCCCCGCTTGCGCCCCTCCCCGCGTGCGGTCGGAACCGCGATCTGCCCGCGTGAATCGACGTAGCGTCGGCGCTCGTCGTCCCACCAGTAGACCCGCAGCGACGGATCCCGGAGCGTGTCGGCCAGGATCGACTGCCACAGCGTGCGGTCGACGCCGTCCCGCGTGATCACCATCAGGTCGGAGACGCGGCCGCGCAGCCCGAGCAGATAGCTGAGTCCGGCGACGAAGCCGACCGGCACGGCCGCCGTCGCCGCGAGCGAGACGTAACCGAGCACCTCGAGCACGGTGCCGCCGAAGGAGTACATCAGCGTCTCGTACGCGATCGCCGCCGCCCAGAGCACCAGGGCGACCGGCATCACGAACGCGATGTGCCGTGCCGGGGTGCTCCCCCTCACCCAACGGGTGACCACGAGCGCGACGATCAGCACGATCAGTGCGACACCGAAGAGCCGGAAGGCCCGGTCGACGAGCAGGAAGATCTCGTCCCCCGGCACGATCGCGTAGGGGTTGGGCGCCACGTCGCGGCTCGCGTCCGACGGCTGGTTGAACAGCACGGCACAGACGAATCTGATCGAGGTCGCGGTGCACGCCACCATGACGATCGCGACGTCGATCGGGCCGTGCAGGCGCCCGGCCGGGTACACCAGGACGATGGCCCCGACAAGCACAGCCCAGACCAGCCCGAGCCCTTCCATCAGCGGCCACAGCCAGCCGATCTGCTCCGTCGCCGCGATGAAGGTGGGCGGCAGCCAGAGGAAGGCGACGGCGATCATGATGCGGCCGGGAACGGGCGAGTCGGCCGTGCGCCAGGCCATCCACGCGCAGACCACGTAACAGAGGCCGACGGCCGTGTGCATGACGGTGTACGGCGCCGTCCACTCCGGCTGGAAGACGCCCGCCTCCGAACCGATCACCTCGACCGCGAAGACGACCGCGGTCGCGAGGACGACGAGCGCGAGACGCAGTCGCGGCAGCGAGCGGCTCACGGCCCGAGCAGCCGCAGAACCGCCAGCACCCGCCTGTGCTCCCCCGGCGAATCGTCGATGCCGAGCTTGGCCATGATGCTGCCGATGTGCGTCTCCACCGTCTTCAGGCTGAGGAAGAGCGCCGCGGCGATGCCGCCGTTGGACTTGCCCTGGGCCATCAGGGTGAGCACCTCCCGCTCGCGCGGGGTCAGCGAGGTGAGCGCGTTGGAGCTCGGCGTACCGACGAGCAGGGCGACGACCTCCGGGTCAACCACCGAGCCCCCGCCCGCCACCGTGTGCACGGCGTGGACGAAGGACTCCGGGTCGGCGATGCGATCCTTCAGCAGATAGCCGGTGCCGCCGCCCGCGCTCATGGCCCGAATCGCATAGGAGGGAGTCGCATACATCGAGAGCATCAGCACCCCGACGTCGGATCCGGACGCCCGGAGCGCCTCGAGCACGAGCAGGCCCTCGTCACTGTGCGTCGGCGGCATCCGGATGTCGAGGACGAGCGCGTCGAGGCGGTCATCCTCAATCAGCTCATGCACGCCGTCTGCGCTGTCGAGGGAGGCGACGACGTCGAAACCGTGCGCCAGCAGCACCGTTTCGATGCCGCTGCGGAGCAGCACTGAGTCGTCAGCGATCGCGACGCGCAGAGGAGCGCGATTGCCGGCAGACCCCGCTTCGCCCGTCACCGCTCACGCCCTCGCTCACGCGACGAACCTCCGCAGCATCTCACCGGAGAGCTCGTCCTTTGGAATGAATCCGTCGGCACCGCTGGACTCAACACGAGTGCCGTAATCGCTCTGATCGCGGCTCGAAATGAGCACGATCACAGCGCTTCCCTGCTCGCGCAGAAGCGGTACTACATCGAATCCCACCGCATCGGGCAGCATTACGTCAAGCAAAATCAGATCTGGAGTGAGATCGAGGGCGAGCTGGACTCCGAGCTCCGCTGACGCGGTGTCTCCGACAACGTCGAATGCAGCGAGCTCAAGCAGGCGGCGGGCCTGCTCACGAAAGCCAGGGTGGTCATCAACAATCAGTACCCGTGCGTTCATGTTTTGATTCTCACCGCCGACGCATTCCCGCGGCTATCGGGGTGTGCCCTGAGCATGCAGAGGGGTGGTGCGGATGCGCACCGTCTCGCGAAGCGGCGAAGCTGGAATTCTGCAAGGAGGCAGTCATGAGCATCGATACCGTCATTCCGTCACGCCCGCGATCCGCTGCCAACCGGATTCGCAGCGCCGAGCTCCAGAGAGAGGAGCACCGCCGCAGCGACCGCGCCGCGCTGCACGAGTACGCGAGCACCATCGGCCTGGCCGCGCTCGTGCGCCGTGCCGGCACGCCGCTGTTCGTGCTCGACCCGGCCAGGGTCGCCGGCGAGTTCGAGCGCTTCACTGAGCTGCTGCCGTTCGTGCGGCTGCGCTACGCGCTCGCGGCGCTGCCACATCCGGCTGTGATCCGCACGGTCGCCTCGTGTGGCGGCGGTTTCGACGCGGTGAGCACCGGCGAACTGGCCATGCTCGCTCACGAGCAGATTCCGGCATCCGATGCCGTGTTCTCGCACCCCATCAAGCGCGCAGACGACATCGCGACCGCGGCCGCCGCGGGGGTGCGTCTCTTCGTCGCCGACAATCCGGCCGAGGTGCGCAAGTTCGCCGGCGTGCACCCAGAGCTGCGGCTGCTGCTGCGGCTGCGCCGCGTTGCCGATGCTGCGCACTTCGGCATCGACAGCGAGCACGCCCTGAACCTGGCCCGGTTCGCCACGAGCCTCGGAGTCGGGGTCGCGGGCTTCTCGGTTCACGTCGACGCCTCTGAGCCCGACGCGCCTGCCGCACTCTCCACCATGGTGCACGAGGCTCTGCGGCTGATCGACGAGGGCAACGCCCGCTGGGGGCTCGGACTCGACACCATCGATCTGGGCGGCGGGATGCCGACGGATCACGAGGGCGGCGAAGCCGGGGCCGATGCCATGACCGCCGTGGTGCGCAGCATCCTGGCCCCGCGCGTTCCGGGGCTCAGCGTGCTGGCCGTGCTCGGGCGCTGCATCGCTGCGCCGGCGATGCTCCTCGCCACCAGCGTGGTCGGTCAGGCGACCAGGGACGGCGAGGTCTGGCACTACCTCGACGACGGCATGCACGGCAGCTTCGCCGGCTTGCGCGGCTCCGGCGAGGTGCCGACCATGTTCAGCCTGAGCGAGGTCGAGCGCGCGGGAAGCGACGCGCGTGAACCCCTGTACCCGTGCACCCTGGTCGGCGCCAGCACCGACGGAATCGATGTCATCGCCCGCGGGATCCCGCTGCCGCCCCTCGGCGTGAACGATGTTCTGCTCTGCCCGGACATGGGTGCATACTCACTCGTCATGGCCTCGAACTTCGAGGCGGTGCACCGCACGCGTGTGCATGTGCTGCGCCCCTCACGCGCCCAGGGCAAGCGCACCGTCAACGTCTGACGTGTACCGGGTCTGACGTTCACCGGGTCTGACGTGCACCGGCCGGGCTTTCAGGGGCCGCCCCGATGCCCCGAATGCGAGTAAACGTCATGATTGATCCCAGTGCTGCGGCCCGCGTGCTCCGAGTACCCGACAAACGAGTCGGCTGGCCGCTCATTAATTTGCGTTTGTGCGGGCGTAGGGCTTCTGCGCCCGCACAGCGTGCATCCTCCCGGGTACAGTCGGTCGCGTTCAGTCGAACGTCTCGATGAACTCCTCTTCCGGGCCGAGCACGGCGCTCTCACGCAGCTCGATCACCGCGCCGCGGTGTTCCAGTTCCAGCACCGTGATCGTGTTCTCGCCGGCCTGAAGCAGGGGCGCCGGCAGATAGAGGGTCAGCTGCGGCCCGATCTCCCAGTACCGGCCGAGCAGGAAGCCGTTCACCCAGACGAAGCCCTTGCCGAAGCCGGGCAGCGCGATGAAGCTGTCGCCCGCCTGCTCGATGTCCAACGTCGCGACGGCGAAACCAGGGCCATCGGGGTCGGCGGATGCCGGAGCCGCTGCGCGCGCGAGCAGCGCGGCATCCCACTGCTCCAGCGGCAGCGGCGTGCTGCTCCACCCCTGCACGAGTCGGCGCTCGATCTGCACCCCTCCGAGAATCCCCTTGCCCTGGCCGAGCAGCGGGCCGTAGTTGATGCGCCCCTGGTTCTCGACGAGGATCTCGAGCACGACGCGCTCCCCCGCGCCGGCGACGGGGATTCCGTGCCCGGCAGTCTCGGTGTCGAGCATTCCGATCAGCGCGCCGTCGATCCAGAGCTGGGCGCGGTCATGCAGGCCGCGGATCGTGAGCAGGCTCTGCCCCCGCGGCAGGATCGGTTCCGCCCGGTAGAACACGAGCCCGCTGTCGATGCCGAGTTCCTCGAAGCTCAGCGGGCGGGGCGCCACGCTGCTCTCGGCAGAGGCCGAGACGGATCGCGCCGCGGCGAGCAGATCGGCACGGTGCTCGACGGTCACGACCCGCGCGCCCAGCACCGGTGTCGGCGCTGGCGGGGCTGGCAGGGGCAGTCCCGTGAACTCTCCGAGCACGCGCCGCAGCATCCGTCCCTTGGCCGTGATGGTGCCGCCCTCGCTGACGGGCGCGTCGGAGTCGTAGCTGGTGACCGTCGGCTGCAGCACATCGCCGTCGTGATTCGCTCCGGCCCAGAGGCCGAAGTTGGTGCCACCGTGGGCCATGTAGAAGCTGACCGATCCGCCCTCGCCGAGGATGTCGCGCACGACGGTCTCGACGCCATCCGGCTCGCGGATGTGGTGCCGCTCACCCCAGTGGTCGAACCAGCCGTTCCAGAACTCGGCGCAGAGAAAGGGCTCACCGCTCCGACGCGAGCGCAGCAGGGCGGCCGCCTGGGCTGCCCTCGATCCGAATGTGGCCGTGGCGAGCACGTCTGGCAGCGTTCCGCCGTCGAGCATCAGCTCGGTCGGACCGTCTGCCGTGTAGAGCAGCTCGGTGATTCCGCGCTGCACGAGGGCGTCGCGCATCCAGCGCATGTAGCCGTGATCGTCACCGTAGCTGCCGAACTCATTCTCGACCTGCACGGCCACGATGGGCCCGCCGTTGCTCCGCTGCAGCCGCACGAGGCGCGGGATCAGCTCGTCGAACCACTCGGTGACCGCCGCCAGGTAGCGCTCGTCGCTCGAGCGCGGGTGCAGCCCGGGCTGACCGGTGAGCCAGGCGGGGAGCCCGCCGTTGTTCCACTCCGCGCAGATGTAGGGGCCCGGCCGCACGATCACGTCCAGACCCAACTCGGCGGCGATGCCGATGAAGCGCTCGACGTCGCGCCAGCCGGTGAAATCGGCCGGGCCGTCGCCCTGCTGGTGGAAGTTCCAGGCGATGTAGGTGTCGACGGTGTTCAGCCCGAGGGCGGCCACCGCCTCCAGGCGCTGGCGCCATTGCTCCGGGTGCACCCGGAAATAATGCACCGACCCGCTCAGCACGCGGTGCGGGGTGCCGCTCCGCACGAACTGGCCGTCGCGGTAGCCGAGGGTGGCCGGGAGGGCAGGGTTGTCGGCGACGGATGCCGCGGCATCCGTCTCGGCAAGAAGACTCACTTGATTGCTCCAGCGGTGAGGCCGGCGCGCCAGAAGCGTTGCAGGCACAGGAAGGCGATGACGAGGGGGATGATCGAGAGGAAGGCACCGACGACGACGGTTCCGGCCGGCACATTGCCGTTGGATGCCGCCCAGCCGACGAGCCCGACCGTGACCGGCTGCAAGCTGGTGTCGTTGAGCACCATGGCAGGCAGCAGGTAGTTGTTCCACACCTCGACGAACTGGAACAGGAAGATCGTGACGAGGGCAGGCGCCATGATGCGCATCGACACCGAACGGAAGATGCGGAACTCACCGGCGCCGTCGAGCCGCCCGGCCTCGATGAGTTCGTCCGGCACGGATTGGGCGGCGAAGACACGGGCGAGGTAGACGCCGAACGGGCTGACGACGCTCGGCAGCAACACAGCGAGCGGGTTGTTCAGCAGGCCGACCTGGTTGAACATCAGGAACAGCGGAAGCGTGAACATGACCTTGGGGATCAGCACGGCGGCGAGCACCGCGCCGAAGATCAGGCCGCGGCCCTTGAAGCTGTACTTCGCGATCGCATAGCCGGCCATCGCCGAGAGCACGGTGCCGACGAGGGCGGCCGTTCCGGCGTAGAAAACACTGTTCAGCATCCAGCGGCCGAACACACCGTTGTTGACATCGAAGACGGCGGTCACGTTCTCGACCAGGCCGAAGCCGTCGAACCACAGCCCGTTGCCGACGAACTGGCGGCCGGCCGGCTTGGTGCTGGCGACCAGCAGCCACCAGATCGGCAGCAGGAAGTAGACGGCTGCGATGAGGAGCACCGCCATCACGCCGAAGCGACTCGCGAAGCCGGCCATGGGGTTGGCCGCGCTGCCGTCACGGCTGCGCTGACGGCGCGGCGGCCTCGTGGCAGAGACCAGCGTGGCGGTGCCGAGCGTGTTCTGGCGGAGATCGTGCGGGCTGAGCGTTGGCATCAGGCGTCATCTCCCTGGCTGGTGATGCGGAAGAACGCCCAGGAGAGCACGCCGACGAGCACGGCGAGCACGACGGACTGCGCCGCGGCGTAGGGGTAGTTCTGGGCGGCGACGGATGCCTGCGCCGCCATGAGCGGGGTGAAGGTGGAGGTGATGGCGCCGCCAGAGATCGACTTGAGCACGGTCGGCTCGTTGAACAGCTGCGCCGAACCGATGATCGAGAAGACCGTGGTGAGGATGATCGCTGGGCGCACCATGGGGATCTTGATGCTCCACGCCATCCGCACGGCCGAGGCGCCATCGAGTTTGGCCGCCTCGAGCGTCTCGGCGGGGATCGTCTGAAGCGCGGAGTAGATGATCAGCATGTTGTACCCGGTCCAGCACCAGGTGACGACGTTGGCGACCGACCACAGGGCCAGGCCATCGCCGAAAAACGGGATCGAGAAGCCGAAGCTGTCCTGGAGGAAACCGTTGATCGGGCTGGTGACCGGCGAGTACAGGAACGACCACATCACCGCGGCGACGACTCCGGGAACCGCGAACGGCAGGAAACTGCTCAACCGGAAGAAGCCTTTGGCGCGCGCGGACTTGGAGTCGATGAGCAGCGCCAGCAGCAGGGCGACCCCGAGCATGAGCGGCACCTGCACGACGCCGAAGAGCAGAACGCGGCCGAGGGATGCCGTGAACTCGGTGTCGGCGAAGACCCTGGCGTAGTTCGCCAGCGGATCGAAGTTCAGGGTGGGGGCGGTGAGTCCGAGCCCGTCGCGCTTCAGGGTGAACAGGCTCTGCGCGATGGCGAAGGCGATCGGCAGCACGTACATGCCGAGGAAGAGCAGCAGGAACGGTGCCAGGAAGAGCATCGGGGTGCGCCAGCGGAGAGCCGCCGCGCTGGCCGACTTCCGGGTACTCGCCGACGGCGTGCTCGGCGATGCCTGAGGCGACGAGGACTGGGGCGACGAGGACTGGGGCGACGATGACTGGGTGGCTGCTGCTGTGGCTGCAACGGCGGTCATGCTGCCTCCTTTCGCGGTGGGATGGGTGTGACGGGGCCGGGTGGTGGCGGGCCGGGGGTGATCGGCCCGCCACCGGTGTCGTTGCTCGGCGACGCGGTTAGTCGGCGATGCGGCTATTCGGCAACGCGGTTATTCGGCAACGCTGAGGCCCTGTGCGGTGAGCGCGTCGACCGTCTTGGTCTGCGTCGCGGCGAGTGCGTCGGCGATCGTGCCGTCGCCGGCCCAGGCCTTGCCCAGTCCGTCGTTCAGGAAGCCGACGGTCTCCGGCATGTTCGGGCCCCAGGTCCAGCCGGTTGTGACGTTCGGGGAGGCCTCGGCGAAGACATCGAAGATCGCCTGGCCACCGAAGTAGTCGTCTCCCTCGGTGAGAACCGGGAGGCTGAGCAGCTCGGTCGCCGCCGGGTAGAGACCGGCCGTCGACACGAGGTTCGTGAAGGTGTCGGCATCCGTGCTCATGAAGTGCGCGAAGTCCCAGGCTGCCTCGGGGGTGGAGCAACCCTTCAGCACGGCGGTGCCAGAGCCGCCCACGTTGCCGACCTTGTCGTCTCCGGCCTCCCACTGCGGCATCGGCGCGACGGCCCACTTGCCCGCACCATCGGCGGCGCTGCCCTTGAGGATTCCGGCGATCCAGACGGCGCCGACGTGCGTGGCGATGCTGCCGTCGCCGAGGCCGGCGTACCAGGACTGGTCCCACATCGGCGCGGGGCTGAGCAGGCCGCCGTCGACCATGCCCTGCCAGTAGCTCGCGACCTTCTGGGTCTCCGGGGAGTCGATCGACACCGTCCACGCGTCGCCGTCGACGCCGAACCACGGCGCCTCGGCCTGCCAGTTGAATCCGGCGTAGTCGTAGTCCATGTAGGTGGAGGAGATGTACTTATTCGGGTCGGCGGCGTGGATCTTCTCGCCGGCCGCCTTGTACTCGTCCCACGTGGTCGGGACGGCGATCCCGAGGCTGTCGAAGACCTCCTTGTTGTAGAACAGGGCCATCGGGCCCTGGTCGACTGGAGCGCCGTAGACCGCGTCACCGATGCTCATCGCCGACCAGCTGGCGGGGGTGAACTCGCCTTCGTTCGCGGTGGCGAACTCCGACACGTCTTCGAGAGCGCCCTGTGCGGCGAAGCTCGTGAGCGTCTCGTAACCGACCTGGGCGAGGCACGGCGCATTGCCGGCCGTCACCGAGTTGAGCATCTTCTCGTAGCCGCCCTTGGCTCCGGGGGCGACCTCTTCGAAGGTGACCGTGACATCACTCTGCGAGGCGTTGTACGCGTCCACCGCCTCGGCGTAGCCGGGGGCCCAGCCCCAGAAGGTCACTTCGGTGGGCGTGCCGCTGCTGGCGTCGCCGGTCGCGGCGGGGGCTGCACCGGCGCATGCGGTCAGCGCGAGGCCGAGCGTGACGACGCCGGCGAGGCCGGCTGAGCGGAATACGGACTTCTTCACTGTCTCTCCTTTGATCCAGAATGTGGCTGGGTCGACTATGCCACACTTTGTTATCGGTAACAATTACGCCCTCGATTTTCTCCGCATTGCACCCAAAATTCCCGGCAATTCAGGCATCTTTTCCACTATGATCGTTATCAATCGTGACCGTGGCATCGCGCCACTGCCTCGTCAACGACATCACGTTCACTCGCAGGAGGGCAGCACATGAGCCAGCAGACCGCCACGGCCAGCGGCTCGCGCCCGCCGGGGATGACCGACGTCGCCGAGCTGGCCGGCGTCTCGGCGCAGACTGTCTCGCGGGTGCTGAGCGGGCATCCGAACGTCAAGGAGAAGACGAAAGTCGCGGTGCTCGCGGCCGTCGATCAGCTCGGCTACCGCCTCAACAGTGCTGCGCGCACCCTCTCGTCCGGCCGCAGCCGCACCATCGGCGTCGTGAGCCTGGCCACCGTCAACTACTCCGGCGCGGTGATGGCCTACGGCATCGAGAGCGCCGCGCGCGCCGCCGGCTACACCGTGTCGACGGCGACGACGGCGTCCCTCGACGCACCTGCCATCGCCTCCGCCATGGCCCGGCTCGTCGAGCAAGCCGTCGAGGGCATCGTGTTGGCCGTGCCCGTGCTGAGCGCCAACGACGACGTCGAGGCACTCAGCCGTCGCATCCCCACGGTGACAATCGACGGCTCACGCACCGAGTCTGCCGAGGTCGTTGAACTCGACCAGGTCGCCGCGGCCCGCCTTGCCACGGAGCATCTCCTCGAACTCGGCCACCAGACCGTGTGGCACCTGGCCGGCCCACTGGAGTGGCTCGACGCCGCCAGCCGCGCGCACGGTTGGCGCGAGACGCTCGAGAGTGCGGGCCGCTCCGTGCCGCCGGAGCTGCACGGCGATTGGTCGCCGGAATCCGGCTATCAGGCCGGCCTCCTGATCGGGCGGATGCCGGAGGTGACCGCGGTCTTCGTCGCCAGCGACGAGATGGCGTTCGGCGTGATCCGCGCGTTGCACGAGCTCGGCCGCCGCGTGCCGGAGGATGTCTCGATCGTCGGCTTCGACGACATCGCCCTGGCCGCATACTGCAGCCCGGCGTTGACGACGATCGCCCAGCCATTCGACGAGATCGGCCGTCGCGCCGTCGCCCACGTGCTCCGCCGCATCGATGACCCGAGCGCCGCGGCCGAACCGGAGTCGGTGTCGCCGCAGCTCGTCGTGCGTGGCAGCACCGCGCCGCCGGCCGCGTAGCGCAGCGCCCGCCGCGCCGCCCGCCGGCATCCGCCACAGCAAACGCAGGTTCCGCCCTACGACTGCGATTGTGGGGGCGGTTACTGCGCTTTCTGGGGAAAGCGGGCCATGAGGTGCAGGTCCCGGACTCGCGCGGCCAGAACGGAATGCACCCGCGTGACAAATTCGTCTCGCAGAGGGCCCAGATCGTCGGCGGTGACGCGGATAACCCGCCAGCCGGCCGCTTCGAACATCTCGCGTCGGCGGATGTCTGCACGGAATTGTCGCTTGCTCTCGCGATGCCCGTCGCCCTCGTATTCCAGCACCACGCGGAGCTCGGGCCAGGCGAGATCGGGATGCAGGGTGATGGTCCCGCGTTCGACAAGAACGGGCAGCGCGACGACGGGCTCGGTGAAGTGTTCCTCCACGAGCAGTAGCCGAAGCGCCGTCTCGGGTGCCGAGTCGACGCCGGTGCGAGCCTGCTCCAGCGCCCAACGCAACTTCGCAACGCCGACGCGCGCGCCGTGTTCAGCAATGGCCGCGCTGAGCTCGTCCCGTGAGCACAGCGGCGCGTTCCGGCGAGAACCAGACAGCGGCAGCCCCGAGAGCACGTAATCTGCGACGGCGGTGAGCTCCTCACGGCTGAGCTCGGCCGCCAACTGGCACCACGTCGAAGCGGCATCCGTCACAGTGAAGCCGCCAGGCACATCGATCGTGCGAGTTCCTTTTGTGAGGCGGTGCCCGACGACTCCACGGCGCCGTGGCGGTTGCCGTGCGTCGAGAGTCCCGACGTGCAGCAGTCGGCCGGTTCTCAGTCTCAGCGGCAGCGGCATCCCGAGCAGAATGGCTGCCGTCGCCCCGCAGAACACCCGGCTGCCCACCAACAATGGCTCGAAAGCCACGCACAGTCCGCGAATGTCCCGCGTATCGATTCCAATACTGCGCACGCCGTGGAATGGAGCATCGATGTCCCTGCCGCGCAATCGTTTGTCGCTCAGCCCGTGCCATCCGATGTCCCGAACGCCGAACGCCGAACCACGCAGATGAGACGGAAGTGGGCTTGACGTTGGCACGCGCCCATCGTGACGGATTCGCCACGCTCGTGCGAAAGTTATCCACAGGAGGGCCTGTGGGCGCGTCGACGACGCGCAACAAGCGCAGTTCTCGCCCCGATTGGCAGCGCGGAGGGGCGAGAACTGCGCTTGTTCCAGGCCGCTAGACCAGCGAGTCGCGCCAGGCGGCGTGCAGCTGCGCGAAGCGGCCGGTGCCCGCGATGAGCTGCTCCGGCGTGCCGTCCTCGACGATGCGGCCGTGCTCCATCACCAAAACCCTGTCGGCGATCGACACCGTCGAGAGACGGTGCGCGATGATCACAGCCGTGCGATCGGCGAGCAGGGTCTGCAGCGCCTCCTGCACCAAACGCTCGCTCGGGATGTCGAGCGAACTCGTGGCCTCGTCGAGGATCAGCACGGCCGGATTCGCCAGGAAGGCGCGGGCGAAGGAGATCAGCTGGCGCTGACCGGCGCTGACCCTGCCGCCTCGCTTGTTCACATCGCTGTCGTAACCGTTCGGCAACGACTCGATGAAGTCATGGGCTCCGACGGCACGGGCCGCCGCCTTGATCTCATCGAGCGTGGCATCCGGCTTGCCGATCGCGATGTTGTCTGCGACCGTTCCGGAGAACAGGTACGCCTCCTGCGTGACCATCACGATGGCGCGGCGCAGGTCCTTCGGGTGGAGGTCGCGCAGATCGACGCCGTCGAGGCTGACCCTGCCTTCGCTCGGGTCGTAGAAGCGCGAGATGAGCTTGGCCAGCGTCGTCTTGCCCGCACCCGTCGAGCCGACAAGGGCGATGGTCTGCCCGGCCGGTATCTCGAGATCGAATTCGGGCAGGATGTCGCGATCCTTCGTGTACGCGAAGCGCACACCGTCAAAGCGCACCGTGCCATTCGCATTCCACAGGTCGACCGGTTTCACCGGGTCGGGAACGCTCGGCTGTTCCTCAAGCACGCCCGAGATCTTCTCGAGAGCGCTCGAGGCCGACTGGTAGCCGTTGTAGAACATCGCCATGTCCTCCATCGGGTCGAAGAAGCGCTTGGTGTACAGCACGGCAGCGAGCAGCACGCCGACCTCGAGGCTGCCGTCGACGACGCGGAAGCCACCCCAGAGCAGGGTGACGGCGACCGCCGTGTTGCCGATCAACGCCAGGCCCGGGTTGAACACGGCGAAGAGGCCGAGCACCTTGGCGTTCACGTTGCGGTAGTCCTCGACGAGGTTGCCGAACTCGTCTTCGTTGCGCTTCTCCTTGCGGAAGGCCTTGACCGCACGGATGCCGGTCATGGTCTCGACGAATTGCACGATGAGTTTTGCGGATGCCACGCGCGAGCGCCGGAACTGGGTCTGCGAGCGCAACTGGAACCAGCGGGTCAGGATCCCCAGTGGGATCAGCGAGGCGAGCAGCACGAGGCCGGACGGAGCGTCCAGGATCAGCAGCATCACGGCGGTGAACACCATGTACATGAGGCCGCGCACGAGCAGGGTGAGACCCTCATCCAACAGCTCGCGGATCGCATCGAGGTCGCTGGTCTGACGGGAGATGATGCGACCGGAGGTGTAGGACTCGTGGAACTCCAGACTCAGCCGCTGCGTGTGCAGGAACACCCGCGTGCGCAGGTCGATGAGCACCGCCTGGCTGATCCTGGCCGACAGCCTGATGTAGCTGGCGATCAGGACACCACCGATGAGGCCGGTGAACAGGTAGGCGAGACCGGCGAAGGCGACGGGGAACCAGTTCTGGTCGATGAGCGCTGGAATACCCTGATCGATGCCGTAGGCGATGAGTGCCGGCCCGGCGACCTGGGCGGCCGAGGACACGACGATTGCGGCCGCGGTGACCCACAGCTTGGCGTGCAGGGGCTTCAGCAGTGAGCCGAGCAACGCCCGCGAGCGGGCACGGATCTGCTTGGACTCGGCCTTGCTGTACTCGTTGCGTTCCTCGCCTTGGACTCCACTGACTGATGTCTGGTCGCTCATCGTGCCGCCTCCTCTCGCGTTGCGCGCTCTGCGCGGGTCTCCGCCGCCTCTTCGGCGACGATCGTCAGCTCTCGCTCGATCGCGCGGTCCACGTCCGGATCGGGCTCACGATCGTCGACGACCCCGGTCATGCGCGCGTCCTCCTCGAGGCTCGTGATCACGAAACGGTAGTGGTCGCTCGTGCGCAGGAGCTCCGAGTGGGTTCCGACCGCCGTGATGCGGCCGTCCTCCAGGAGAGCCACCCGATCGGCGAGCATCACCGTCGACGGGCGGTGCGCGACGATGAGTGCCGTCGTCGAGGCGAGCACGTCGCGCAGTGCAGCCTCAACGCGCGCCTCGGTTGTGACGTCGAGCGCCGAGAGCGGGTCATCGAGCACGAGAACGGCCGGCTTGGCCGCGACGGCCCTCGCCAGCGCCAGGCGCTGCCGCTGTCCACCGGAGAGGCTCATGCCCTCCTCGCCGACGCGGGTGTCCAGGCCCTCCGGCAGGTCGTAGGCGAAAGCGGCTTGGGCGATCGCGAGTGCCTGTTCCAGCACCCGCTCGGCCTCGGCCACCACGGTCGGGTCATCGCCGGCGAGTTCCGGGCGGCCGAGCAGCACGTTCTCGCGCACCGAGGCGCTGAAGAGCGTGGCATCCTCGAACGCCATCGCGATGTGGGTACGCAGCTCCTCGCGCTTGAACGCCCGCACGTCGACGCCGTCGAGCGTGACCGAGCCGCCCGTGACGTCGTAGAGGCGGGTCGTGAGCGCCGTCATGGTGGTCTTGCCGCAGCCGGTGAGACCGACGAGCGCCATCGTCTCTCCCGGCGTGAGCACGAGGTCGACGCCGTCGAGCAGATCGCCGAAGCGCTCGGGCGAGTCCTGGTAGCGGAAGTGCACATCGGTGAACGCGAGTTCGCCGCGAGGGCGATCCAGCCGCTGCGGCTCGTCCGGGTCGACGATGGTGTTCTCGCTGTCGAGGATGTCGAAGAAGCGGTCTGTCGCCGTGCGGGCATCGAGCGCGAACGCGAGCATGAATCCGATCGACTCGATCGGCCACGCCAGCACGGTGGCCGTCGCGAAGAATGCGACCAACTCACCGACGCTGAGCTGCCCCTGTGCGGCAAGCCAGATGCCGACGACCAGGCAGATCGAGAGCCCGATCGCGGGCACGACCATGATCCACACCCAGATGCTCGCGTCGAGCTTCGCCTTGGCGATCTCGGTGTTGCGCAGCGATTCGGCCTGGCTGCGGAAGTTCGACAGGGCGTGCTTGCCGCGACCGAATGCCTTGAGCACGCGGATGCCGTGCACCGACTCCTCCACGGCGGTGGCGAGGTCGCCGGCCTGATCCTGGCTCAGGCGGGACTTCTCGGAATAGCGCCCCTCGAAGCGGTATCCGGCCCACCAGAGCGGAAGCGAGCAGACCAGGAAGATGAGTCCCAGCAACCAGTTCATCGACATCAGGATGCCGACGCCGACGATGATCACGAGCAGGTTGACGATCGTCAGCACGAGGCCGAAGGAGAGCCACCGGCGGATGAGTCCGAGGTCGCTGACGGCGCGAGAGAGCAGCTGCCCGCTCGGCCACTTGTCGTGGAAGTTCACCGGGAGGTCTTGCAGCTTCGCGAAGAGGGCGTTGCGCATGCGCGCCTCCACCCGCGTTCCCGGGCCGACGACGAGCCAGCGGCGCAGGCCGTAGAGCAGCGCCTCGATGGCGCCGAGCACGAAGACGAGCACGGTGAGTGGAACGACGGCCGCGGCATCCTTGTCGGCCAGCGGACCGTCGACGATCTGTTGCAGAACCTGCGGGATGGTCAGCGCGATGAGCTGCGCGACGAGCGCGGCGAGCATGCTGCCGACGAAGGCGGGCATGGCGGGACCGACGTAGGCGCGTAGGCGCCAGAGCGTGCGCAGGGTGCCGAGCCGGGGTGCGGCGTCGTCGCCGTGCTGCGTGGGCGGGTGCTGGTGTTCAGCGGTTGAAGACAAGGTGGTTCCCCAGAGTGTGAGTGGCAGAAAGGCCGCGATCTCGCGGGCTCAGATCCGGCTCGCTCGCGCCATCGAACGCAGGGCGATCGAGAGAAGACGAGGCGGTCTCGTAGTGATGGATGGGCAGAGCGCCAGATGCGATCTGCGGGCAGCGCGTGTGCGGCGCGGCCTAGCGCGCCGGAAGAAAGACGCGGGCGGAGAGCGGGGACGCGGCACGGGCAGCGCTACCCACATAACGGCTCTGAACCGTGGTGTGTGCTGTCTGTGTCATTGCATCCTCCTGGCGCGTCGTTGTCATCTGGTGCTGCGTGTCATCCGGTGCCGCGAACGAGTGGAACGGATCCGTTCGGCGCACAGCCTTACAGACTATGGGTAGATCGACGCCCCGCGCAAGCACCAGTCTCGCTATACGCTGGACGGCGAGTGCGAAGGAGTACGGATGCATTGGGGAGGCCTGCTCGCGCGTCGTTCGCGCGCAGCGCGGAGCCTTCTGGCAGCCTGTGCCGGAGTCGTCCTCATCACCGGAGCGTTGCTGGCAGGGGTGCTCGGCTACCTCGATGCAGCGGTGCAGGCGGGGATGCGCGCCTCGCTCGAGCACTCCGCCCCGGCGGACGCCGCGCTGCGGGTCTCGATGCGTCTCGCCCCGGACGCGGTGGACCAACGGGAGCGTGTCGAGCAGACGTTCCGGCGCATCTTGCCCGAGAGCGCTCTTTCCATGCCGCGCACCGTCCAGGCCTCCCCGCTCACCGGAACGACAAGCGGCACGAACCCCATCACAAGCGGGCAGGCGCGCTTCGTCGTTGCCGCAGTCGAAGGCGTGCACGACGACGCGCAGCTCATCGCCGGCGACTGGCCGGCAGCGGGATCGGCCGACGGCCTGGAGGCCACGGTGCACGAGGACTCGGCCGATGCGCTCGGCCTCGCAATCGGCGACACCGTCCGACTTGATTCGCGTGAGGGCGATGGTGCAATTCTCCGCATTGTCGGGACCTGGCGCCCGATCGACGCGAACTCGCCGTTCTGGTTCGGCGATGCGATGGCCGAGACCGGGCGGAGCGGAACCGACTTCGGCCCGTTCCTCATCGGGGAAGCGGGCCTCGCCGTGCTTGCAGAGAGCGGCGTCCCCGTCGCCCCCTACGCCAGCTGGACACTCATTCCGGATGCCGCAACGCTCACCGAGCCCCGCGTCGCCGAGCTGCGTGATGCGCTCACTGGAACGGAGCGTGCCCTGCGCGAGGATCCGACTCTCAACGGCAGCGGAGTGTCGCTGAGCGGCGCCCTGCCGCTCACTCTGGACCGCATGCACAACTCGCTGCGCAGTGTTGCGGGACTCGCTCCGATTCCGGTCGTGCTGATCGCCGCCATCGGGTTGATCGCGCTGACCCAGTTGAGCCGCGTGCTCGCCACGGCGCGGTCCGTTGAGACGGGGCTGCTCCGCGCGCGCGGCGCATCCCTGCGTCAGTTCGGCGCGGTGACGTTCGGTGAAACGGCGATCATCGCCGTGCCGGCCGGCGTCGTCGGTGCGGCTCTCGGCGGCGCGCTGGCGGCGGCCGCGGCCACGGGAGATCCGGCATCCGCGGCCCTGCAGGCGCTGCCGATCGGGCTGCTCGTCTCCGCCGCTGCGGTGACGCTCGCGATCATCGTGGCGCTGCGGGACGCGGCCTCCGTGCACCGAGCGCGCGGCGAGGCGGCCGGGCGCGGCTCCCGCGCCGTGCTGATCGGTGCCGGCGTGTTGGTGGCCGGGGCCGCCGCGCTGGCTCTCTGGCAGTTCCACACGGTTGCCGGGCGCGGCGGGGTCTTCGGCGCCCTCGCCCCCGCTTTGGCGCTCGTGGCCTGCGCGCTGCTCGGCGCGCTGCTCCTCGCGCCGCTCGGCACCACCGCGGCCGTGATCGCCGCACGCCGCCCGGGGCTGAGTCCCGTCCTGCCGGCCAGGCAGGTGGCGCGACGCATCTCGCTGTTCACGGTCGCCGCCATCCTCGTGATGCTGGCGACGGCCGGGACGGGTTTTGCCGCGGCCTTCGCCGCCTCCTGGCGGGAACTCGACACCGCGACGGCCATGCTCGGCACGGGCAGCGCCGTGCGGGTGCAGCTGGCACCAGGCGGATCGGAGGCGACCGGGCTGGTTTCGGCCGGGCGCGTTTCCACCGGGCCGGCCGAGATCGAGGCGGCGACCGCCGCACCGGCACTCACCGAAGCGATCACCATCGGCTCAGAGAAGGCCAGCCTCATCGCGCTGCCATCCACCCTGCTGGGCTCGGTCGTTCCCGATCTGCACGGCCGACTCGACATCGCCGCCCTGCGGAACGCGCTCCCGGGCGAGCCTGGCGGCCTCGCTCTGCCCGATGGCACCCGCACTGTGCTGCTGAGCATCGAGAGTGTCGTCCCCGAGGCCGCGCGCGCTGGAACCGTGCAGCTCTCGATCTGGCTGGCGGCTGCCGATGGCACTCTGCGTCACCAGCCGGCCGGCGACCTCGCGCTGTCCGCCGGGAACAGCGTCGAGCTCGCCGTGCCGCTGCCGGATGCCGCAGGCGGCTCGCTCGTCGCGCTGGAGGGTCACCTCCTCGGCTCCGGCGGTGCCGATGACGTGCAGATCGCCCTGCGGGGTGTCGCGGCATCCCCTGGTGCCGATGCCTCGGATGCGGAGGATCTGGTCAGTGCTGGATTGCCTGCGGCGATGACGCTCGCCTGGGATGCGACGAACGGCCGCGCGCTCGTGGACCCGGCCACGAGCGGCCCGGTACCGCTCGCGCTCAGCACGGCGCTCGCCGCCCGTCTCGGCGCGGAGCCGGGCGACCAGATCGAGTTCCGTTTCTCCGCAGACGGCCGACGCGTGCGTGGTGTCGTCGCGGCGGGCTCGGCCCTGCTCCCGACGCTCAGCGATTCGGCCGGCGTGATGGCAGACCTGGGCACGCTGCAACGCTTCGCCCTCGCCGCCGGTGACGCGGTGCCGGGAGGCAATGAACTGTGGATAGCACCGCGGCCCACCGAGGCGGGCGTCGAGGCGGGTGTGAGCGACGCCGCGGCGAGCGCGCGCATCGCGACGGCGGCCCGCGCTCTGGGCATACCCGGCGCCACCGTGACCACGCCCGCCCAACTCTCGACGGAGGCCATCCTCCTGCCCGCGGTGCTCGCCCTCTGGGTGGGCGCGGCCGGTGCGATCGCTCTCGCGCTGCTCGCCGTCTTCGCCACGGCCATGGCACTGCTGAGCGCCCGGCGCGGCGAATCCGTGCTGCTGCGCGCGCTCGGTGTGACGGCCGGGCAGCAGGCCCGCGGCCGCAGCGCGGAGCTGGTCGCGGTGCTCGGCGTCGCCGCAGTGCTCGGGCTGCTGGGCGGGCTCCTCGTTGCCGGACTGACTGTCTCCTCGTTGGCCCGCGCCGCCGTCAGCGCGGCTCCTGCCGCCCTGCACGTGCCGCTCGGAGTGGACCTCGGCCCCGCCGGCCTGCTGCTCGGGCTGCTGGCGCTCGGTGTGGCCATCGTGGCGGCCGACTACGCGCGCCGGGTACGCCGTCAGGCGGAGGGCACGACACTCCGCGAGGCGGGCGAATGAGCGCGCGCCCGCCGTTTCGCCGTCTCGGCGACACCACGCTGCTCTGGCGTCAGCTGAGCACGCGGGCCGGCGCATCGATCGGCGTCGCGCTCCTCGTGCTCGGGGCGGCGACGATCGGCATGGCTGCGCCCCGCGCCGTCGAGCGGCTCAACACGGCCTCGGTGCAACAGCGGGTCTCCGAGCTCACCGCACCGGAGCGCGACCTCGTCGCCGATGCGGCCGGCGGGCCGGAGATCGGGCCCGTTCCATCGGCTTCATCTGCTGCCGAGCTCGGTCTCTCCGAGGAGGTCGCCGCGGTGTGGGGCAAGCAGGAGGCGGCGCTCCGCGGCATCCGGGACGATCTCAGCCCACTCCTCCAGCGGAGCTTCGGCGCACCGGAATACACCGTGCAGTTCGGTGCCCTCCGTGCGCAGAAGCCCGGTGCAGGACCCGCCGCGCCGGTGCACCTGGTGCTGCCGACCTTCGACCCGCGCATGGCCGAGCGTGTGCGTTACATCGACGGGGCTGCCCCGCGGAGCGACGCGACGCCCCTGCCGCGTGCGGATGCGGTCGAGATCGCCCTCTCCGAGCAGACGGCGACCGAGATGGAGTGGCCCATCGGCGAGGAACGGTGGACGGAGCTCGATGGAGCTGGAGCGCAACTGCTGCGGCTTGCAGGAATCTTCGTCGCGGCCGATGCCGATGATCCCTATTGGCAGCACACCCTCGCCGCGCTCGCATCCAGCATCGTCGATGACGGGATCAGTCCACCGCAGTTCACCAGCGTTGCGTTCGTCGATCCGAAATCGTGGGCGGCGTTCGGCGTGATGCCCGTGATGCCGCGCAGCCACATCTGGTACCCCCTGCAGCTTCAGACGCTTCGATCGACAGAGAACGCCGCGCTCCTCGTCGATCTCCGCGAAGTCTCGACGCAGCCCGTCGTCGTCGACTCCGGGCACAGCTACGACCGCTTCGCTCCGCTCGATCCGCCCGGAACGGTGCCGTCGATCCCGAGCATCGGGGCGGTGGAGCTCGGCTCCTCCGCTATCGCGACCCTGGAGCGTTCAGAGCGCGCCGACGCCGCGCTCGTCACCGTGCTCGCGCTCACGGCCATCGGACCGTTCGGGGTGAGCGTCGCGGTGATCGTGCTCGGCACCGGAATCGTCGCCAATCGCCGCCGGCGCTCGATCGGCCTCGCTGCCGCCAGAGGCGCGTCAGAACGACAACTGCGCTTCGTCCTGGGCATCGAGGGGGCGCTCATCGCCGTGCCGGCGGCGGTGCTCGGCGCGGTGCTCGGCACCCTGCTCGTGCCCGGAGTCGCCCCGTCGACAGTCGGCTTCGCCTGCACGGTGCTGTTGGCTGCAACGCCGCTGACGGTCCTCGTGGCGCGAGCGTCCGAATTCGGCGCAGGCGGCTTGCGTGCTCCCGGAGCGGGTGGGGCGATCGGTGGCAGCTCGCATCGTGCGCGGCCGCGACTGCGCTGGATGCTGGAGCTCGCCACCATCGGCCTGGCGGTGGCCGGCACCGTCTCCGTTCTCGGCCGCGGCTACGACGAGGACTCGTCGGGGGTGGATCCGCTCGTGGCGGCGACTCCGCTGCTGCTCTCGCTCGCGGTCTGTATCGCGGCGCTCCGTCTGTACCCGCTCCCCCTGGCCGCCATCGAGCGGGCCGCCGGGCGCCGTCGCGGCCTGGTCTCCGTGCTCGGAGCCCGTCGCGCGCTGCGCGAGCCCGCCACCGGCTTCGCGCCGGTACTCGCCCTGGTCGTCGGCGTCTCCGTCGCGGTCTTCTCCGGCGTGATGCTCGGCACGGTCAGCAGCGGCGTTGAACAGACTGCAGCGGCCAGGGTCGGCGCAGACATGCGCCTGAGCGCTGCGCCGATCACCGCGGATCAGCTTGAGCAGCTCCGCGCCGTGCCGGGGATCGAGGCGACGGCCCCGGTCTATTCCGCGCGTTCCGTGCTGATCTCGGCCGAGTCGTCCCGCGTTCCAGCCGTGTTGCTCGTCGTCGACAGCAAGGAACTCGCCGCGGTGCAGGCCGGTGTTCCCGGGGCGCCCACGTTGCCGGCAGAGCTCGGGGCTGCGGTGGACGATCAGGGCGCTCGGCCGACGCCCGTCGTGGTCTCCCGCGGGGCATCGGACTTCCTCGACGACGCCATAGAGTTCCAGATCGGCACCTACCCGGCGGAAAGGGTGGGGATCAGTCCCGACCCTTCGCCGCTCACCACGAGTTCACGCTGGCTGCTGATCGACAAGGCGAACGCCGCCGCTCTCACGCCCACCCTCCTCCCCCGGATGGTGCTGATCGACCTCACGGCCGGCGCAGACCCTCGGGCGGTGCAGGAACGGCTGGTGGAGCTCCTCGGCGACGACATCGAGGTGACCCTCCCGGCCGGGCTCAGCGCGGAGATCCGTCAGAACCCGTCGATCGCGGGGCTGCAGACGGCGCTGGCCATTGCGATCACCATCGCGGCGTTGCTCAGCGCGGCCGCCGTCGTCATGACGCTCGTTCTCGGTGCGCCGGCGCGCGAGCGGCTGCTCGGCGTGCTGCGGGTGCTCGGGCTCCCCCGTGGGCAGGCCAGGGCGTTGTTGCTCTGGGAGATCGGGCCCGTGGCGGTCGTGGCGCTCACGCTCGGATCGCTGCTCGGGCTCTGGCTGCCACAGCTGGTGCTCGCCGGAGTGGATCTGACCCCGTTCACCGGCGGCAGCGTGCAGCCCGCGGCATCCATCGACCCACTGTTCATCGTGGCATCGATCGGTGGCTTCCTTGCCGTCGTGCTCCTGGCCGCGGCGAGCTCGCTCGCGCTGGCCCGACGCGCGAGCCTCGCTCGTGCAATTCGTCTGGAAGAGGAATGATGGCAGAGATGACGAGCTTCACCGCACCGGCGCGAACCGGTGAACAGGCCGGCGCCGAGCCGCACGTGTTGTGCTCCGACCTGGTGCGCATCTTCACGGCGCAGGGTGTCGAGGTCCAGGCGCTGCAGGGCCTGAACCTGCGCATCGACGCTGCCGAGATGGTGGCGCTGATCGGCGCTTCCGGCTCCGGGAAGTCGACCCTGCTCACGATCCTCTCCGGGCTCGACACCCCGACGGCCGGAGTCGCCAGGGTTGCCGGCCACGACCTGGTCACGATGGGACGGGCGGAGCGGGTGCGGTACCAGCGTCACACGGTGGGTTTCGTGTGGCAGCAGACGGCGCGAAACCTGTTGCCGTACCTCAGCGCCGCCGAGAACGTCGCGATGGCGATCGCCGTGGCGGGCGGTGTGCGCGGGGCCGCTCGTGCACGACGCGTCTCCGAGCTGCTGGAGTTGCTGCAGGTGGGCGAGTGCGCGGGTCGGCGCCCGATCGAAATGTCCGGCGGCCAACAACAGCGGGCCGCGATCGCCGTGGCCATCGCCAACAATCCCACCGTTCTGCTCGCCGATGAGCCGACGGGTGAACTGGATGAGGAGACATCGGCCCAGGTGCTCGAGGCCATGCGCGGCGTGAATGAGGAGCTCGGCGTCACCACGCTCATCGTGACCCACGATCCCACCGTCTCCGGGCACGTGCGCCGCACCGTGCAGATTCGCGACGGCCGCACATCGACCGAGGTCCTGCGCAGTACCCGGCGCGACGAGCACGGAACGGAGCACGCCGTGGCAGAGGAGTTCGCCGTCATCGACAGCGTCGGCCGACTGCAGCTCCCCGATGACTTCGTGACGCATCTGAGCCTGCGTGACCGCGTGCGTCTGGCGCTCGAGAGTGACCACGTCGGCGTGTGGCCGGGGCATCGCGAGGCCGCTGAACAAGTCCAAGGGGCTGAACCGGCAGCAGGGGCCGAACCGGATGCCGGGGACGCCGAAACGGAGGAGAAGCCGTGATCGAGCGAGGCGCGCCCGCGGTGCGCGCAGAGAATCTGAGCCGTGTCTACCAGAGCACGGCCGGAGCCGTCCACGCGTGCGTCGATCTCTCGCTCGAGGTGCACCCGGGTGAGCTCCTCGTGGTCTGTGGGCCATCGGGCGCAGGCAAGACAACGCTGCTCAACCTGCTCGGCGGTCTGGATACCCCGAGCTCTGGCCGGGTGTGGCTGGGCGAGGCGGAGCTCGGCATGCTGAGCGAGGCGGAGCTGGCCGGCATCCGTCGTGACCGACTCGGCTACGTATTTCAGTCATTCGGGCTGATCCCCGTGCTCTCCGCCGCGGAGAACGTCGAGGTTCCGTTGCGGTTGCAGCGCCTTCCGGCCGCTGAGCGCGACGCCAGGGTCGCCGAGGTCCTCGCCCTCGTGGGCCTCGCCGGGCACGCTGCACAGCGGCCGGGCGAGCTGAGCGGCGGTCAGCAACAGCGGGTCGGCATCGCGCGCGCGTTGGCGACGCGGCCCCCTGTGTTGCTCGCCGATGAACCGACCGGCCAGCTCGACAGTCGCACGGCAGGAACCGTGATGGACCTCATCGTCGAGCTCGTCCGCTCCCAGGGCATCGCCGCGGTCGTCTCCACGCACGATCCGCTGTTGATGCAGCGAGCCGATCGGATCCTTGAGCTGCACGACGGGCGGGCCCGCTAACCGCACGCCCCTGCCGCCGGATGCCGCCCGTGCCGCTCGGGCCACCTCTGCTCCCGTACGCTGGCCGGAGATCCGGGGAAGGGACGGCTCCGGTGAACGGAACAGCTCCGGTGAGCGGGACCGGATGTCTTCCGAGTGTTAGCGGACGCGGACGCTGAGGCAGGTGACGCAGCCTTCGAGCTTCTCGAACTCCGAGATGTCGACGGTGACGACCCGGTAGCCGAGGTCGGCGATCAGGGCGGCACTCTGCGGTGCGGATGCCGACATGAGCACCGTGTCCTCGCTCAGCACGACGACGGCAGAGCCGGCCTCCTCCGGCATCGGCAGGAAGCGGTCGAAGATCTCGGGGTTGTCGACGACGGGCGCCCAGCCGATCACGGTGCCGTCCGGCAGCGCGGTGACGGCGCTCTTCAGGTGCAGCGCCTTGGTCAACGGCACGGCGACAACCGTGTAGCCGCGGGAGGCGAGCAGCACGCGCAGCTGGCGGATGCCCTCGGCGTTCGTGCGCAGCGATCGACCGACGTAGACGGTCTTGCCGATCTTCAGCACGTCGCCGCCGTCGAGCGTTCCCGGGGCGAGGATGCGCTCGATGGCCAGGCCGCCGAGTTCACGCACGGCCTGCTCGGCGCCGGCGATCTCGTCGCGGCGGGAATCGGCTCCGGGGCTCGTGATCACGGCCAGCTCGCCGAACATCACGACGGCGTCCTCGATGAACACGGAGTCGGCCATCTCGGGCGCGGCAGGAACCTCGATCGTCTCCCAGCCCTCGGCGTCGAGTGCGGCGCAGTAGTTGTCCCACTGCTGGTCGGCCAGTTCGACGTTCACCGGAATCCGGTCGATGTGGGTCAGTTCGCCATCGGCGAGGTTGGATGCAGGGATGCGCACGAGCGCGACGTGGCGTTCGCCGACGCGCCGCCCGATCGTGCGGAAGCCGATCACGGCGTCGTAGACGATCGGCCCGAGCAGGGCGGAGGCGACGGCGATGGAGAGCACGAAGAGCAGGTTGAAGCTGAACAGGCTGCTGAACAGGTAGATGACGACGTCCGAGGCGAAGACGTTGCCGGATGTGCCGGAGATCAGCACGGCCGAGCCGAGCAGCGCACCGAGAACGCCGGCGCCGAGGCCACCGGCGAGGGCAGGCAGCCAGGCGCGCGTGGCGCCGAGCAGGTTGAAGACGCTGAGCAGCACGAACGCGATGAGTGCGGGCAGGGCGAAGAATCCGCCGAACTGGGCGATCGCCTGGGCCTGCTGGCCGCTGCTGATGAAGTAGCCGAGCACGGTGACGAGGTAGGCGCCGAACACGACGCTCAGTGCGGAGAGCACCGATGCCGCGGTGCTGCGGGGGCGGTCTGCGCCGGGACGGCGCTGGGGCAATGGGTGCTGAGCGGGGACGGGGGCCCCGGCATCCGAAGAAGTCATAGCAGCGAGACTATCGCTCACAGCCCTCGCAGACAGAATGGCCGGATGCCGCAGTGCGCGGCATCCGGCCATCTCGTGCAGCGTGGAGTCCCTAGTGGAAGAAGTGGCGCTCGCCCGTGAAGTACATGGTGACGCCGGCGGCCGTCGCCGCGGCGATGACCTCCTCATCGCGCACCGATCCACCGGGCTGCACGACGGCCGTCACCCCGGCGTCGAGCAGCACCTGCAGGCCGTCTGCGAAGGGGAAGAATGCGTCGGACGCGGCGACCGAACCGCTCGCGCGCTCACCGGCGCGGCTCACGGCGAGGTGGCAGGAGTCGACCCGGTTGACCTGGCCCATGCCGACACCGACGGACGCGCCGCCGGAGGCCAGCAGAATGCCGTTGGACTTCACCGCACGGCAGGCACGCCACGCGAACTCGAGCTCGGCCCGAGTCTCTGCCGATGCCTCCTCGCCGGCGGCGAGGGTCCAGCCGGCCGAGCTGAAGTTCGCGAAGGAGTCGGCCTGCTGCATGAGCAGTCCGCCGGAAACCTGGCGGATCTCGGTCGCGATCGGGCGGTAGTCGGCCGGAAGCTGCAGCAGACGGATGTTCTTCTTGGCGGTCAGGATCTCGATGGCCTCCGGCTCGAAGCCGGGGGCGACGAGCACCTCCGTGAAGATGCCGCTCACGGTGCGGGCCATCTCGGCGGTGACGGTGCGG
Organism: Leifsonia sp. Root4; assembly: GCF_001425085.1. Classification (GTDB taxonomy): domain Bacteria; phylum Actinomycetota; class Actinomycetes; order Actinomycetales; family Microbacteriaceae; genus Microterricola. The sequence goes on from NZ_LMDN01000001.1 coordinate 672,580, forward strand.
TTCGCGGCTATGACGCCGCCGAATGCCGACACCGGATCGCAGGCGTGGGCGCGCTCGTGGGCCGAGGCGATCGGGTCGACGGCATCCGCGGCGCCGACGGCGATGCCGCACGGGTTCGCGTGCTTGATGATGGCGACGGCCGGCTCCGCGAAGTCGTAGGCGGCCCGCACGGCGGCGTCGGCGTCGACGAAGTTGTTGTACGACATCTCCTTGCCGTGCAGCTGCTCGGCCTGGGCGATGCCGCCGCCCTCCCGGTTGCGGTACAGGGCCGCCTTCTGGTGCGAGTTCTCGCCGTAGCGCAGGCTCTGCTGGCGGGTCCACGTCGCACCGATCCAGCCGGGGAATCCGGTGCCCTCATCGTCGGGGGCGACGACGTTGCCGATCCACGATGCGACGTTCACGTCGTAGGTGGCCGTGTGGCGGAACGCCTCTGCCGCCAGCGCCTGGCGCTGGGCGAGTGTCGTGCCGCCGGCCTGCAGCGCGGCGATGATCTGCGGGTAGCTCGTCGGCGAGACGACGATGGCGACGTTGGCGTGGTTCTTGGCCGATGCGCGCACCATGGCCGGGCCGCCGATGTCGATCTGCTCGACGACATCGCTGGCCGGGGCGCCGGAGGCGACCGTCTCGGCGAATGGATAGAGGTTGACGACGACGAGCTCGAACGGGGCGATGCCGAGTTCCAGTAGCTGCGCCTCGTGCGACTCGAGGCGCAGATCGGCGAGCAGGCCGGCGTGCACCGAGGGGTGCAGCGTCTTGACGCGGCCGTCGAGTGCCTCGGCGAAGCCGGTCACGCTGGCGACATCCGTCACAGCGAAGCCCGCGTCACGAATGGTCGACGCGGTGGAGCCGGTCGAGACGATCTCGACACCGGATGCCGCAAGCGCCGCCGCCAGCTCGAGCAGATCGGTCTTGTCGCTCACCGAGAGCAGTGCACGGCGCACGGCGACGAGGTCGCGAGAACGGTAGAGGGATGGGTCGTGGCTGGGGCCGCTCATTGCGTGAACTCCTTGAGATTGACGTGGCCGTCGGCTAGATCGCGCACAGCCTGGATCAACAGGCGACGCTCGACGGGTTTGATGCGCTCGTGCAGATCGTGCTCGGTGTCACCGGGCAGCACCCTCACGCGCTCCTGCGCCACGATGGGCCCGCCGTCGACGCTGTTGTCGACGATGATGAGGCTCGCGCCGCTCTGATCGACACCGGCGTCGATCGCGTCGCGAACCCCGTGGGCCCCGGGAAATTCGGGGAGGTAGGCCGGGTGGGTGTTCAGCAGGTGGGGGGTGAGGGCCGCGACGAAGCGCGGCGGCACCAGGCGCATGAGCCCGCTGAGAACAACGAGGTCCGGCTCCCACAGCTGTACCTGGGCGAGCAGCTCGTCGCCCCAGGCCGCACGGTCGTCGAAGGCGGTGAACGGCACGGTGAAGGTGGGGATGCCGAACTCCTCACCGAGGGCGAGGCCATCCGCGTCACGGTCGGCGCCGATGGCGACGACGCGGGCGCCGTAGTCGGCTGCCTGTGTGGCTTCGAGCAGTGCCCGGAGGTTCGATCCGGTTCCGGAGATCAAGACGACGAGCTTCAGCACGAGTCGAGCCTACCGCCTGCCGCCTACTCGCTCAGCGAGTCGGCGGCCGACGGAACCACGCGAGCGGGTCGCTTGGCCACGACCGCGCCGCTGAACAAGCCGAGCAGCGCGGCGGCGCCCACCTCGAGTGCCGCGAAGACAGCGACGAGCAGCGGGTTCGGGCCGAGTTCCTGCAGGCGACCTGGCCCGCCGGATCCGGCGGAGAACCACGCCAGGAGTCCGAGGATGACGCCGGCGCTGAGCCCGGCGGCGAGGCCGTGCGCGAGCAGGATCTTCCAGCCGGGCTGCTGCTGCGGCATCCGCTGACGCAACAGGACGCCGACGGCGAAGCCGGCCAGAATGGGCACGAGCAGCACCAGGAAGCCGAAACTCGCCTGGCCGTCTGGCAGGGCGGCGAACAGTGGCAGCCCGGGAACAGGGCCGAGCACGGTGGCACCCGGAGAGACGCTCGTGCCGACGCCGACGGCGAAGCCGGGCCCGACGACCCAACTGGCTGCCCAGATCACGGCGTTCGGCAGCAGTGCCAGTTGCATGAGCGTCAGCGCTATGCCGCCGAGCGCCCCGGCCTGGAGGGACTCGTACAGGCCGATCACCGTGGCGTAGCTCGTGAGCAGCGAGAACGTCAGCAGCAGCCCGCCCGCGCCGACGACGATGGCTGCCGCGATGGTCCCCCCGCGCAGCCCGGCGGCAACCGTCTGGGGAACGAGCGGGGGGAGCTGGCGGGCCCAGTCGACCACGCCGCGTTGGACCGTGCGCCCGAAGGCGCCGAGTACGGGGCGCCGCGAGCTGGCGAGGCCGATCACGACGGATGACGCATAGATCAGCCCCGGCAGGATGATGGCCTGTGTCGGCGCCGGAGCGGCAAGCGGGTGCCCGGCGCTCAGGGCGATGAGCGCTGCGAGCACGCAGAACACGGCGACGACGATGACGGCGGCCTGCACGGGGTGCGCCGAGTGCGCCGCCCTGCGACCGGCGCCGATGCCGAGCACGATGGTCAGCACCGAGAAGCCGAGCAGGGCGATGGACAGCGTGAAGGCGGCATCCGCCCCAGGCAGGGCGAGTGACGCGACGAGGGCGGCGGGGAGCGTGACGGTGAGGTCGACCCCGTGTCCGAGCAACCAGACGTCGGATGCTGCCCGCCAGAACACGGTCCAGTCGGTGCTCAGGCCGTTTTGCGTCGCCCACAGGATGGTCAGAGGCACGAGGGCGATGCCGAGCCCGATGGCAACGGCGATGACCGCTTCGAGCGCGGCGAGCAGGGCGATGGTTATGCGATTCATGCGCTCACGAGCCTACCGCCGCCATCGCGGGAGGCCAGGCAGCCGCTCGGGGCGCCGTTACTTCTTGCCGTACGGTGCCTTGGCCAGGGCGACGAGGCAGGCGATGCCGAAGACACCCATGACCACGCCGAAGGTGACGAGGTAGCCGATCAGAATGGTTTCCATGAGCCGAGTATGCCGCGCTCAGACGGACTTGTCACTGGTGACTTCTGCGCTGAACAGAACCTCAGTCACCGAGTCCTGGCCGCTGGGCGAGTCTCCTGCCGGTGGCTCCGCGGCCGGAGCCTCGCCGTCGTCGTCGACATCGGCCAACAGTCCTCTCCGCTGCAGCAGCTCGGCGACCAGCACCGCCAGGAGGGCGAGCACTGCGGTCCACACGATGGTCGCGCCGCTCAGCGGGCGGGAGAGCAGCAGCACCGCCGCGGCGACCACACCGATCAGAACGCGGACGAGCACGCGCTGCTTGTACAGGAACACCCCGAAGCCGCCGGTGCTGATTCCGCGGCGATCGGCCGCCGTGCGCACGGAATCCAGGCCGGAGCCCACGAAACCGCGCAGTCTCACCGCCGGCACGAACGGACCGCTGAACCACGCGATGAGTGCGACCGTGAAGGCGAGCACGATCATCGCGGTCGTCGTCGAACGCATCAGCTCGATCACCTGGTTGTAGATCACCTCGGCGGCATTGCTCGGCATGAGACCGGGCGAGACGGAGGCGACGAAGAAGATGCTCGCGATGCCGTAGCCGGCTGCCAGGATCAGCATCACCACGCCGAGGGCGACCGAGGTGGCGACAAGCGCGCGCACCTTGCGCTTGGCGACGAGCACCCCGGCGGCCAACAGCGCGAGTGCGATGAAGGGAAGCCACGTGCCGACCGCGATCGCCAACCCGTAGACGAGCTGGGCCGTGGTGAACGCATCGGCGGTGGCGATCACGATGGTGCGTTCGACGACGGGGATGTTCGACGCGAAGCCGAAGCCCTGGTCGACGAGCCGCTTCTTGACCTCCTCGATGATCGGCCCGAGCTGCACGCCGAGCTCTCCGCCCCCACTGATCGACAACGCCGCATTCGAGTCGCCCTGCAGGGTGGCGGTGAGCTGGCGGTGGCTCACGCGGAGCGCCTGTGCCCAGACGTCGCTGAATGCGTCCGACGCCACGAGTCGGTCGACGGCCGTCGAGACGAGGTTCTGAACGCCGGCCGCGGCGGGTGCCTCGAGCAATGCCAGGGCGGATGCCGCACGCGGCGGCAGGTCGAGCTGTGCCAGCCCGTCGAAGAGGTCGGCCGTGATGGCCGGGATGTCGACCTGTTCCTCGATCACGGCGACGACCTGGTCGGAGACGTAGCTCTGCACGGCGGGGTCGTCCGCGAGGGGGGCGAAGGTCGCCACGAACTGGTCGGTGCTGCTCAGCTGCACCTTCGCCCAGCTGGAGACCACGGCGATCGGTGTGAGTATGAGCCCGATGATGATGAGCGTGCTCGAGAGCACCGCCCACCAGCGGCTGCGCCGGTGCGTCAGGACCACGCCGTGTGGAGCTACGGGGGTCACGACATCCGTCACCGTGGCGTCGACAACGCCGCCGGCTTTGAGCGCAGCGTTCTCGCCCTCGAGTGCGGCGACGAGCGCCTCCAGCTCTGCCTTCGTCCTGCGTGTCATAACGCCCCCTTCGGCTCCTGCTGCCCCCACTGTAGTGACGCAGCGGCTCGAGCAACATGGGGAGTTTGCATTGCGGCACGCAGAAGGCCCGCCCCGCGTGAGCGGAACGGGCCTCCTGATCGTCGTGATGCGAGCGGGCCTACAGGGCCGCGTAGACCTCACGCAGCAGGGCTGCGGTCTCGGACGGCGTCTTGCCGACCTTGACGCCGGCGGCCTCGAGGGCCTCCTTCTTGCCCTGTGCGGTACCAGCTCCGTCGGAGACGATGGCGCCGGCGTGGCCCATGGTCTTGCCTTCGGGAGCGGTGAAGCCTGCAACGTAGCCAACGACCGGCTTGGTCACGTGTGCCTTGATGTAAGCAGCGGCGTTCTCTTCGGCGTCGCCACCGATTTCACCGATCATGACGATGGCCTTGGTCTCGGGGTCAGCCTCGAACGCAGCGAGTGCGTCGATGTGCGTCGTGCCGATGATCGGGTCGCCGCCGATGCCGATCGCGGTCGAGAAGCCGAGGTCGCGCAGCTCGTACATCATCTGGTAGGTCAGGGTGCCCGACTTCGAGACGAGGCCGATCGGGCCCTTGCCGGTGATGTTCGCGGGCGTGATGCCGACGAGTGCTTCTCCGGGCGTGATGATGCCGGGGCAGTTCGGCCCGATGATGCGGGTCTTATTGCCCTTCTCCTGGGCGTGTGCCCAGAACTCGGCGGAGTCAGAAACGGGAACGCCCTCGGTGATGATGACGAGCAGGGGGATCTCGGCGTCGATGGCCTCGACGACGGCATCCTTGGTGAAGGCTGGCGGCACGAAGGCGATCGACACGTCTGCGCCGGTCTTCTCCATCGCTTCAGCGACCGTTGCGAACACGGGCAGCTCTACCGAATTGCCTTCTGCATCCTTGTGGATGACGGTGGTGCCCGCCTTGCGGGCGTTCACGCCACCGACGACCTGGGTGCCGGCCTTCAGCATGAGAGCGGTGTGCTTGGTGCCCTCACCGCCGGTGATCCCCTGAACGATGACCTTGGAGTCTTTGTTGACGAAGATTGACATGTTCGAAAATCCCTTACTTCGCTGCGTGGGCGAGCTCGGCGGCCTTGTCGGCGCCCTCGTCCATGGTTGCGGCCAATGTGACCAACGGGTGGTTCGCTTCGGCGAGGATGCGACGACCCTCTTCGACGTTGTTGCCATCGAGGCGAACGACGAGCGGCTTGTTCGCGGCGCTTCCGAGCTCGGCGAGTGCGCCGACGATGCCCTTGGCAACAGCGTCACACGCGGTGATGCCACCGAAGACGTTGACGAACACCGACTTGACCTGCGGGTCGCCGAGGATGACGTCGAGGCCGGCAGCCATGACCTCGGCGGATGCTCCGCCACCGATGTCGAGGAAGTTGGCAGGCTTCACGTTGCCGTGGTTCTCACCGGCGTAGGCAACGACGTCGAGGGTCGACATGACGAGGCCTGCACCGTTACCGATGACACCGACGGAACCGTCGAGCTTGACGTAGTTGAGGTCGTTGGCCTTGGCCTTCGCCTCGAGCGGGTCAGCAGCGGCCTTGTCTTCGAGTTCGGCGTGGTGCGGGTGACGGAAGTCGGCGTTCTCGTCGAGGGTGACCTTGCCGTCGAGGGCGATGATGTCGCCCTCTTCAGTGAGAACGAGCGGGTTGACCTCGACGAGCGTCGCGTCTTCACCCTTGTACACGTTGTAGAGCTGCACGAAAATCGGTGCAACCTTGTCGACGAGCTCTGCGGGGAACTTCGCGGCAACCGCGATCTCGCGAGCCTTGGCGAGGTCGATGCCTGCGCTCGGGTCCACCGCGACGCGTGCGAGAGCCTCGGGCTTCTCGACTGCGAGAACCTCGATCTCGACGCCACCTTCGTAGCTGGCGAGCGAGAGGTACGAACGGTTCGACCGGTCGAGCATCACGGAGAAGTAGAACTCCTGCGCGATGCGGGCGCCGCCGGCGACCATGACGCGGTTCACGATGTGACCCTTGATGTCCAGTCCGAGAATGGCACGGGCTGCTGCCTCTGCCTCGTCGGGAGTCTTGGCGACCTTGACGCCGCCGGCCTTGCCGCGGCCTCCGACCTTGACCTGGGCCTTCACAACGACGACGCCGCCGAGCTTCTCGGCTGCTGCACGCACCTCCTCCGGAGTGTCCGCGACGATACCCGGGAGTACCGGGACCTCGTACTTTTCAAATAGGTCTCGGGCCTGGTACTCGTAAAGATCCACGCTGCTCTTCCAATCCGCGCTCAGCGTTCCTGCATGGTTTGAGGGTGTGGCAACAGCGTTCAGACGCAGACTAGCTCGGCGTCAAGACACACTGGCCGTAGTCCAGCCTACCCCGTCATGATCGAGCGACAGTTCCGACGAATTTCCTGCAGTGGCGTCATGAATCCTGCCATCCGGCGTCTTCCCAGTAGATGCACCCCACAGTGCATCGGCCGGAGCAGTGAGGAACCGCAGTGAGCACGCCCAGAGATTCAGTACGCCGTCAGATGCCGCGCCCGGCGCGCCAGGTGGCACCGCACCTCGAGAGCTACGTCAGCAGCCAGACCGGGGAACCCATCCACGTCGGGTGCGTCTGCCCGATCGGGCGGCCGCACAGCTACGAGGAGTGGCAGAGCAGCACGACGCTGCGCCCCGGCGCCCAACGGCTGCGTCGCGCCGGCAACGACGCGACATAGCGGGCCAAGCACCTCGCCGAGCCGGGGCACGGGCCGGGTCCGCGGTCAGGACGTGCGGTGCAGCCCGGCGCGGCGGTGCTGTTCCGGTTCGTCGCGATGGCGGAGCACCGCGTCCCTGGTGAGGTTGAGCGAGTCGGTCATGGTGTCGAACAGGCTCTGTGCGAGACGCACGAAGAGCACGTCGGTCACGGCGAGCTGCGCGGTCCGGCTTGCCGTCGCGCCAGAGCGGAACGCGTTCTCGCGTGCCTGCGTCGTGAGCAGGATGTCGCAGAGTTCTGCCATCGGCGATCCCGGGTCATTGGTGATTCCGATCGTCGTCGCACCGGTCCGCCTGGCCTCCCGCAACAGCCCCAGGATCTCCGGCGTGCCGCCGGAATGTGACACGGCGATGAATACACCTCCATGGCCCAGCAGCGCGGTCGACGAGAGCGCGAGGTGGACGTCTGGATGGTACGAGCTGCGACGACCGATGCGCTGCAGCTTCATGGTCAGGTCGCGCGCGGTGAGGCCGGAGGAACCGAAGCCTGCGATGACGACGTCGGGCGCGAGCACGAGAGCGTCGCGGATGCGGTCGACCGCGTCAAGGTCGAGCTCGCGGAGAGTGTGCTCGATCGCCTGGGTCTCCTGGAAGAGCACCTTCGCGGCGACGTCGGCCACGGTGTCTGCCGGGTCGATGTCGCCCGTCAACACGTTGGAACGGTCGAGGTCGGCCTGGTCGCGGCTCGTCGTGCCGACAAGATCGAACCGGAACTCGCGGTAGCCCGAGTAGCCGAGGCCCTGGCAGAACCGGGCAACGGTGGCCGCCGATGTTCCACACAGTTCCGCGACGACGTTGATCGGGTTGTCGACGACGATTCGCGGATCAGCGAGGATCGCTCGGGCAACCCGCGCCTCTGCGGCGCTGAATCGATCGAGCGAGCCCTGAATCCTCGTGAGTGCTCGCACTAGTTGGTTGTTGCCTCTGTGATCGCGGCGCGGAGGTAGCCACCGTTGCCTTCGAGTGTCGCAACGGCGGCAGCTGCGGGGATCCCCGCCTCGATCGCCAGGATCGCGGCTTTGACCCAGCCGCCGGTCGCCTCCAGCGACGCCGCCGCGATCGCGGGCTCGGCCGCAGTGGCGAGAATGACGGTTCTTTCGCTGCGCGCACGCAGCTTCTCATTCGTCGCGCGAAGGTCAACCATAAGGTTACGGTAGACCTTGCCTGCTCGCACCATGGCTCCCGTGCTCAGTGTGTTGAGCACGAGTTTCTGCGCAGACCCCGCTTTGAGGCGGGTTGAACCGGTGAGAAGTTCGGGGCCGACCTCCGTTTCGATCGCGACATGCGCCGCGGCACCGATCGCCGAGTTCGGGTTGCAGGAGTGCGCGACGGTGAACGAACCGCGCTCCCGAGCCCGGTTCAGCGCTCCGACGACGTACGGGGTGCGTCCGGAGGCCGAGATGCCGACAAGGCTGTCGTTTGGTCCGAGTTCGAGGCCATCGACGTCATGGGCACCGGAATCCGCGTCATCCTCGGCGTTCTCGACGGCCGTGTGGATGGCGGTCTCGCCCCCGGCGATCCTGCCGACAATGACATCGTTGGAGATGCCGAACGTCGGCGGGGCCTCACTCGCATCGAGGATTCCCATACGTCCAGCGGTCCCGGCACCCATATAGATGAGCCGACCGCCGCGCGCCATGCCCGCGACGATTCCGGCGAGTGCCGCGGTGATCTGAGTGCTTTGGGCGGCAACCGCGTCGGCGACGGCGCGCTCGCTCTCGATCATTGCGTGCACGAGCTCGGCGTCGTCCAGCAGATCGAGATCCGGGTAGCGCTCACCGACTGTCTCGGTCGGCAACGTACCGAGGAAGTCGCGCAGCTGCTCCCGGTCCTCGGTCGAGTTCGAGCTATCCACGGATGATCCTCTCTTCATAGCCCAAGTCGGTGCGCGTGATGATGAGCGCTGATCCGTCAAGTGCAGTCCCGCGAGACGGGATGATGGTGATGCCGGCGTTGGCGAAGGTCGCGCTCAGCTCGGCAGAAAAATACGGGTGTGCGGCGACGCCGCCCCAGATCGTGATCTCGGAGGCACCCGCGGCGCGTGCGGTTCCGACAAGCGCGTTGCACGCACGCGAGACGATGTCTCTGGCGACCGCGTCACCGTCGCCGGCGGCGTCGAGCACATCTGGGGTGAACCGGCCGAGACGACGGGCCGGGTTGCCCTCTGCGCTCACCCATGCGGGCATCGCGGCGAGGTCACCGACCAGAGTTCGGGCGCGGGCCGTCAGCGCGGTGCCTGGACCACGGCCATCGACGTCGCGTAGGGCAGCGGAGAGGCCTTCCTGGCCGATCCAGCGCCCACTTCCCTCGTCGCCGAGCCAGGGGCCCCAGCCGTCAATCTGACGCGTTGCCCCGTTGTCGGCGACGGCGTAGGCGATCGCACCGGTGCCGATGATCAGAATGACTCCCGCACCGCCATCGAACGCGCCGGCGTGTGCGGCGAGGGCGTCATTGATCAGGGCCACCGGGGCGCCGGTGAACGCGCGCACCTCCGCGACGAGATCCCGGGCGATGATGCCGGCCGCCTCGACGCCGGCCGCGCCGATTCCGACACCGGCGAGCGCTGCCCGCTCGGTGGCGGGGAGCCGGAGGAACACGTCGCGGATCGCGTGAGCAGACAGCGTCGCCCCGTCGAGATCGGCGATGCCTGGAGCACCGGGGCCGCTCTCCTCGGCGATGATGCCGGCATCGTCGAACAGCCTGACGCGGCAGGAGGTCTTCCCCAGGTCGACTGCCAGATAGCGCGGTTCAGTCTGCATGGTGGGCTCCGGTGTTCGGTGCAGCGGCCACACTCAACCGGGAGATCCCGTTGAGCGGCGCAGGAAGGGTGAAGCCACGCGGCCCCGGGCTGATCGTGCCCGCGATTCTGGCGATTCCCTGGACGAGGCTCACCGGGATGCGGTGCCACGAGCAAAAGCCGAGGAATGCGAAGAGCAACGATTCCTTGAACTCGGGATCAATGCCGAACTCGTCGCTCGTGCGCAGGCTCACCCCGTCGCGGGCCAGGACGTCGGAGAGCTCTCGAATGAGGCTGGGGTTCAGCACGCCACCGCCGGAGGCGACAACGGTGCGAACGTCGGGCCCCGTGCGGCGCAGCGCGTCGGCAACCGTGAGCGCCGTGAACCGGGTGAGCGTCGCGATCAGATCCGGGAGCTCGAGGCGCACGCCTGCCGTCGCCTCGGCGTCACGGACGACAGCCAGGGTGAACGTCTCACGCCCCGTGCTCTTGGGTACCGCTTGTCGAAGATACGGATGCGCGAGCAGCGCCGCGAGCACGCCGTCGTGAGCGGTGCCCGCGGCGGCAAGCGCCCCGTCCCGGTCGAATCCGAGTGCCCCACCGCTGTGCTCGGCAACGGTCGCGTCGATCAACACGTTCGCGGGGCCGGTGTCGAATGCGAGGGAGGAACCGTCGGGGCGCAGGAGTTGCAGGTTCGCGATTCCCCCGAGGTTCAGCGAGGCGACGTCGACGGCAGGACCGAAGAACGCTGCGTCGAACAATCCCATGAGCGGAGCGCCCTGACCGCCGGCGGCGATGTCCGCGGCGCGCAGATTGGAGAGCACGGGGGCATCGGTGGCCTCGGCGATCCAGGCCGGTTCACCGAGCTGAAGGGTGCCGCGGGCGCGGCCGTCTTCGACCCAATGGAACACGGTCTGGCCGTGCGACACGACGAGATCCGGTGCGAGACCAGAATCGGATATCGCGGTGGCCGCTGCCGCTGCGAAGCCGTGCCCGATCGCTGTCGTGAGCGCAGTGTGCGCGCCGGCGTCCAGCGACTCTCCATCGGCGTAGGCGAGGATTCGGGCGCGGAGCTCTGGGGCCCAGTCAAGCGTGCGGCTCCACCGCGAGACGATGGTGAGCTCGGGAGTGACCGGATCGCCGCTCGTGGTCGCTTCGACCAGTGCGACGTCGATTCCGTCGGCACTCGTGCCTGACTGCAGCGAGAGGATGATCATGCGGGGCCCCCCGCGCAGATGAGCTCGGCGACGATCCCAGCGGCCAAGGCAGAACTGGCGCGGGCGTCGATCCGGTCCAGAGGGCTCAGGGAGTCATCATCGGGAACAACGCCGACATTGACGACGACCGCGTCTGGCCGGGATCCGGCGAGATGGGCGAGTGCGTCGCGCTGGGCCCCCGGCACGCCGATCCGGTCGACGAGAACGACGAGATCGTCGTCGCCGCGAATGTGGCCGAGCACATCATCGAGGTGGTCGAGGGCGCCGACGCCCTGCCGCGTCATCCGTGCCGGCGTGTCAACGACGCGGTGTGCCGCGAAGGCGAGCCGGAACGCGTCGGATTCATTGGCAACCGCCAGGGTCGCACGGGCGCGCAGGTCGAGCAGGGACAGCCGCGCCTTCGAGCGCACCACGTCGCCGTGGACGCCGATCGCCGCTCGGGTGACGGCTGCCCATTCGGGTTCCACGGTCTGTGGCCGGGCGGGGCCGCGCGCGGCTTCCAGCTCGGTTGCGAGCAACCGAACGCGTTCGGCTGCCCGGCGCAGCTGATCGAGGTCAAGCGCTCCCGACGTAACGGCCCCCAACAGTGCGTCGCGTACCTCGAGGTAGTCCTGCCGGTCGGCGTCGGGCTCACCCGAACCGCCGAGATTGGTCTGCGGGTTGCCGATGCACAGCAGATCGGCACCGGCTTGAATCGCCGCCACGGCGCCGGGCCCGGCGCCGACGCTTTCTCGGATCGCCGCCATGTCGAGCGCATCGGTCACGATGACGCCGTCGAAACCCAGCGCTCGGAGTTTGCCCAGGATGACGGGATTGAGCGTGGCCGGCGCCTCGCCCCACGCCGGAACCCGAATGTGCGCGGTCATGATGCTCCGCACACCCGCGGCGATTGCCGCTCGGAATGGCTCAAAGTGCACGTCTTCGATCTCGCTGACCGCGATGCTCAGCTCGGGCAGAGCGAGGTGCGAGTCGGAGTGGGTGTCGCCGTGGCCGGGGAAGTGCTTGGCGCACGCCGCGACGGCACCGGAGGCCTGGATGCCGCGCACGGTCGCCGCAACATGGGTGGCGACGGTGAGAGCCTCGGTTCCGAACGAGCGGACTCCGATGACGGGGTTCGCCGGATTGGTGTTCACGTCGGCGACCGGCCCGAAGACGAGGTTGATGCCGACGGCGTCAGCCCTGGCGGCGATCGCGGCACCCACCGCGGCACTGAACTCAGGGTCGTTCACCACGCCAAGCTGCGCCGGCCCTGGAATGGTCGAGCCGTGCACTGACTCCAGCCGGGTGACGGTGCCGCCTTCTTCGTCCGTCGCGATGAGCGCGTTCGCGCGGTGCGCGCGGATCGCCGCGGAGAGTTCCTCGGTGCGTTCGGAGATGTTCTGGCCGAAGTAGACGACGCCGGCGACACCTTCATCGAGCGCATCGGCAAGCCACTGCGGCAGCTCGGTGCCGAAGAAGCCGGGAACGATGACCCCGTTGACGGCCTCCAGGACGTCCCGATCCGGGGTGAGTGCTGAGTCGCTCATCCCTTCACCGCTCCCGCGACGAGGCCGGAGGAGAGCTTGCCCTGAACCACGATGAAGAAGATCATGACGGGCAGGGTGATGAGGGTGGACGCCGCCATGACGCTGCCCCAGTCGTTCGAGTTCTCACCGAAGAACTGCTTCAGGCCGATGGCAACCGTGTATTTCTCGCTGGCACCGCCGAGCATCGTCATCGCGAAGATGAACTCATTCCAGGCGGTGATGAAGCTGAACACGCTCGTGGCGACGAGGCCAGGCATGACGAGCGGGAGCATGACGGAGCGGAACATCCGCCACCAACTCGCGCCGTCAAGGAACGCGGCCTCTTCGAGCTCCACCGGGACCGCGGCGACGAAGCCGCGCAGCATCCAGATTCCGAACGGAAGCGAGATGGTGATGTAGACGATGATCAGACCGAGCAGCGTGTTGAGCAGGTGAAGGTCTCGTACCTGCACGAACAGCGGGATCACGAGGGCTTCCATCGGCACCATCTGCACGATGAGGATCATGAGCAGCATCGAGGTGCGGAACTTGAAGCGGAAGCGTGCCACGGCGACGGATGCGAGCAGCGACAGCACCGCGCTGAACAGCACGACGGCGACGGCAACGATCAGCGAGTTCCGCAGGAAGACCGCGAAGCCGCCGTCGTTGAGAACGTAGATGAAGTTGTCGAGGGTGAGCTCAGACGGGAAGAGCCCGCGGGATCCGCTCGCCGCGTTGGCGTCGAACGCGCTCGAGATCATCCAGAAGGCGGGAAACAGCGTGAAGATCAGGAGGAGCGCTACGAGGGCGCCGACGATGACGTTGCGGCGAACGCGTGTTGCCGTGATTTTCCGACTCACAGTTCGTCCTCCTTCATGAGCACCCGGATGTAGATGATGGTGATCACGAGCAGCACCAGCGTGAGCAGCACTGCAATCGCGGAACCGAATCCGTAGCGGTTCTGACCGAACGATTCGACATACGACCACACGCCGAGATTGAGCACATTGCGGTTGGTACCCGAGCCTCCCGGCATCAGATAGACCTGCCCGAACACCTTGAAGTCCCAGATCGTGGACAAGATGATGACCACGGTGAAGACCTGCTTGAGCGACGGGAAGATGATCTGGAAGAACCGGCGGATGGGGCCAGCGCCGTCCATCTGCGCCGCCTCCAGCATTTCCTTGGAGACACCGAGCAGACCGGCCATCACCGTGATCGCCACGAACGGGAACCCGTGGTGCACGACGTTGATGAGCACGATCAGGTAGAAGGTCCACCGGTTGGTGAACCAGTTGAATGGCTCGTCCATCAGGCCGGCACCCATGAGGAGCTGGTTCACGATGCCGTTGTCGGCGTCGAAGATCCACACCCAGACGTAGGTACCGGTCACGGCGGGCATCGCCCAGGCGACCATGATCGCGCTGCCGACCACCGTGCGCCAGAGCACGGAGAGGTTGGTCATCAAGATGGCGACGAGAGTGCCGAGCACCACCGTGCACAGCACGGCGAGAACGGCGAAGATCACGGTGTTGGGCAGAACGACCGACCACAGTTGAGGATCGGTGAGTGCCTCGACGTAGTTGTCGACGCCGATGAAGTTTGTGTCACCGCTGACAATCTCGCGCAGTCCGTAGTCCTGGAACGAGAAGATCAGGACGCGAACGAGCGGCCAGAGAAGCAGGACGGCCAGCACGATCAGTGCCGGCGCGAGCAGGAGCCACGGCCGGGCGGCGGCGATCGTGATCGCCCTGCGCCGCCGAGGGCCGGGGCCTCCGGCCGCTGCGGAACGCGAGGTTCCGACAGCGGCCGGCGACTGAATCGTGGTGGTCATCGAGTGTGTCTTCTTACTTCTCGTTGAGGATGTCGGTCATCTCGGCTGCGGCGTCGGCAGTGGCCTGCTCAACGGTCTTCTCGCCGGAGAGGATCGACTGAATCATCGTGTTGGTGGTCTTCTTGGCCTGTACGGCACCGAACTTCGGCGTGACGGGCAGCGAAGCGCCGCCGTCGACCATCTGGGTCGCGAAGGCCTGGGTGATCTCATCGGCGCTGGCGACTGATGCGTCGAGTGCCGTGGTCTCGCCCGGGAAGTAACCGCTCTGCGTTGCCCACTCGGTGGCGAATTCGCCGGTGGTCATCATGTTCATGAACTCCCACGCGAGGTCCTTGTTCTCGCTCGACTCGAACATGCTGAGGTGCGAGCCACCGAGCATCGACGGGCTGATGCCGGAGGTCTGGCCGGGGATCGGGAATGAGCCGATCTTGCCTTCCAGCTCCGGGTTCTTGTCGAGGATCGTCGCGGGGGTCCACGAGCCCATGACCGCCATTCCGACCTTGCCCTGGGCGAAGTTGTCGAGGATGTCGGTCTCCTTCCACGTGGTTGCACCAGCGGTCGACGCACCGTGCTTGAGCGCGAGGTCGGTGTAGAACTGGATTCCGGCCTGCGACTTCGCGCTGTCCAGACCCGAGGTCCAGGTGTCACCCTTCTTCGTGGCCACCTCGCCACCGGCACCCCAAACCCACGGGTAGGTGAGCTGTTCGGCATCACCGGCGACGGGGAACGGAATGATGTCGGGGTTGCTCGCCTTGAGCGAGAGAACCGCATCCTGGAACTCGGCCCAGGTCGTCGGCACGGCGATGCCGGCCGCTTCGAAGAGGTCGGTGCGGTAGATCACGGAGCGCACGCCGGCGTACCACGGCATGCCGTAGAGGGTGTCATCGAGCGTTCCCGCCTCGACCAGTCCTTCGACGAGCTTGCCGTCGAGGCCCGCCTCTGTGACATAGTCATCGATCGGCGCGAGGGCGCCGGACTCGGCGAATTCCGCGGTCCACGTCGTGCCGGTCTCGGCGATGTCGGGCGTCGTGCCACCGGCAATCGCGGTGACGAAACGGTCGTGAGCGTCAGCCCACTGCACCATCTCAACATTGAGCTTCGCCCCGGTCTCCTTCGTGAACTCGTCACCGACACGTTCGAAGAACTCGTCAGATTCGGTGTTGGTTCCCTGCATGATCCAGACATCAAGGGTTTGACCCGTGGCGTCACTGCCACTTCCGCCGGTGGTTCCGGCAGAACAGGCAGTCAGACTCAGTGCAGCCGTTGCCAAGATGGCGAGCGGCAGGTAACGCTTTTTCATAGCAGTCTCCTCATTGATGGGCCGAGGCCCGTGATTGCGAATTGAAAATAGTATCCAAGCTGATGCGTACGTGCGAAAGTTATTTTCACGCACTCTGAATACGATACCTCGTGATTCGCGCACTGTGTGCCAGAGGGCCGTCCCGACGACGGGAAAGCCGCCTCCGAGCTACGGCTGCAGAATGCGCGGCGGCAGCAGGCGGGCCGCGAGCACGAGGAGCAGACCGATGGCCGCGCCGAGGGCGGTCTCGATCAGTCTGTCGACGAGCAGCGTGCCGACCGGCAGCGGGCTCGCCAGATGAGCGACGCCGAGAGCCAGCGGGGTCACGAAGACGAGTGCGGCACCATAATTGCGGGCAACGAGGATCTCGGCGGCGAATTGAGCGAAGACCACGGCGATCAGGATGACAAGCGGCGGCGGCTCTGGGAACAGCAGCAGCCCCGTCACGAGCACGCCGATCGCCGTTCCCACGATGCGATGAACGGCGCGCGAGATCGAATGCCGGGCGTGGGGCGGTGGGATCACCGCGATGACGCTCACGACAGCCCAGTACGGATGCCCGATTCCGAACGCCATCGCGAGCGCACCGGCCAGCAGAGCACCGACCACGTTCTGGGCCACCGCCAACCACAGTTGCGGTTCGCGCGCGGCCGACCATCGAATGCGCGGCGAGCGAGGCAGCGTCTTGAACCAGTCAGCGTGCCGTCTGCCCGCTATCCGGCGCAGCAACCATCCCGACATCGAGACCGCCAGCGCGAAGAGGGCGGCGCACACCGCGATTCCGATGCGCAGCACGAGCTCTCCGCTCGGCGTCGGCACGGCCGCACAGACCAGCAGGCCGAAGACGAAGAACAGCGGCGTCGGCGGGAACAGGCCGAAGACTGCGGCCAACACCAGGCCGCAGACGATCACCAGCACGAGCGCCAGCGCGGTCACCCAGAGTGCCGCACCCGTCGCGGCGATGGTCGTGCCGAGCGCAACGCTCACGACGAGACCGGTTGCGGCGATGCTGACGCTCCGGAAGCGCAGCCGGTACGGCTCGCTCCGGCCGTACAGCGCCGTCATCGCGCCGAACGACGCATAGGCGGCGAGATCGAGACGGTCGAGCGCGAGAAGCACGAAGAGCGGGACCGCCATCGCGAGCGCTGCACGACTCGCAACCTCGACGTCGAGCGCGCTCAATGAGCGCAGACGTTGGGTCAACGACTGCGGCCGCTTCGCTTCTTCCACGCTCACTGGCCTGCTGCTCTACTCGTGTTCTCGTGTTCTCGTCTACAACTTCTCGATCGGGGCGATCTTGATCAGCAGTTTCTTCGCGCCGGCCTTGTCGAACTGCACATGGGCGACCCGCTTCGTTCCCTCGCCAGTGACCTGGTTCACGCGGCCATCGCCGAAGTCGACGTGGCGGATGCGATCGCCCGCCTGCAGGGTCAGGTCACCGTTGTCGCGCACCTGCGCGGTGACCCGGTTGGCCCACTCGGTCTTGGGCTTCGGCGCGGGCGGCAGCTCGCCGCCGAAGCGATCGGAGCCGGTTCCGCGGGAGCCGTAGCCGTCACGCCGGGCGTTGAGCGCTCGGGGCTGGGTTCCGCCGCGCGAGTTCGCCATGCCTGGCGACTGGCGCCACTCGATCAGATCGCCGGGGATCTCCTGCAGGTAGCGGCTCGGCATCGCCACATTGGTTTCGCCGAACTGGGCGCGCGTCATCGCGAGCGAGAGGTAGAGGCGCTTCCGGGCACGGGTGATGCCCACGTAGAACAGGCGGCGCTCCTCGGCCGGACCGCCGGGCTCTCCCGCCGACATCTGGTGCGGCAGCAGCCCCTCCTCGATGCCGGTCAGGAACACCGAGTCGTACTCGAGCCCCTTGGCCGTGTGCAGCGTCATCAGCGAGACGGTTCCGCTGGAGTCGTCGAGGTCGTCTGCTGCGGCAACGAGCGACACCTGGGTGAGGAAGTCGATCAGGCCGGCATCCGGGTTCTCCTTGACGAAGTCCTTGGTCTGGGCGAGGAGTTCCTCGACGTTCTCCGCACGCGTCTCGTCCTGCGGGTCGCGGCTGTTGCGCAGCGTCTCGAGCAGTGTGCTCTCGGTGAGCAGGAAGCCGAGCACGTCGCTGACCTTGGCCGCGCCGGCACCCCCGCTGGTTGAGCCTGTCGAAACCGGGTCGAGCATGAGCGCGGCCTCGTCGAGGAGCTTGGCCAGTTGCAGGATCGCACCGGTGACCTTGGGGCCCATGCCCAGGCTCCCCGCGTCGCGCATGGCCTGGCGGAAGCTGATGCCGTTGGCCTCGGCGAAGCTCGCGAGCTGTGTTTCGGTGGCCGGGCCGATGCCGCGCTTGGGGGTGTTCAGGATGCGACGGAGGGCGAGCTCGTCGGCCGGGTTCGCCACGGCGATGAGGTACGCCATCGCGTCTTTGATCTCGGCCCGCTCGTAGAACTTGGTGCCACCGACAACGCGGTAGGGCAGGGCAGAGCGCACGAAAATCTCTTCCAACGCACGGGTCTGTGCGTTGGTGCGGTAGAACACGGCGATGTCGCGGTATGCGACGCCCTCGCCGTGCAGCTTCTCGATCTCGTCGGCGATGAATTGTGCCTCGTCGTGGCCGGAGTATCCCGTGTAGCCGATGATCTTGGCCCCGTCGCCGACGGCCGTCCAGAGCTTCTTGTCCTTGCGGTCGAAGTTGTTGGAGATCACGGAGTTCGCCGCGCTCAGGATGTTCTGCGTCGAGCGGTAGTTCTGCTCGAGCAGCACGACCTTCGCGCCCGGGTAATCACGCTCGAACTCGACGATGTTGCGGATGTCGGCACCGCGGAAGGCGTAGATTGACTGGTCGGAGTCGCCGACGACGGTGAGTGATGCACCCGGAATACCGCCGTTGGCGTCGCGCAGCGACTGCACGTGGTGGCCTGCCGTGGCCATCTCGGCGACGATGTGCGGCTCGATCGGGCGGGTGAGCTCTCGAATGAAGGAGTACTGCGCGTGGTTCGTGTCCTGGTACTCGTCGACCAGGATGTGCCGGAAGCGGCGCTGATAGAGCGCCGCGGTTGCCGGGAACGCCCGGAACAGGAAGACGGTCTCGGCGAGGAGGTCGTCGAAGTCGAGAGCCTGGGCGGCCCGCAGCCGGCGGGTGTACTGCCGGAAGATCTCGAGGAACATGAGCTCCTGCGGGTCGCTGAGGTTGGCGTTGCGCGCGTAGCTGTCGGCATCCGCCAGCTCGTTCTTGAGCTTGGAGATCTTGTTGGAGACGCCGGCGGCCGTGAACCCGAGCGTGTCGGCGTCCAGCTCCTTGATGATGCGCTTGATGACGTTGCGCGAGTCGGCTGAGTCGTAGATCGTGAAGCTGCTGCTGAGCCCGGCCTTCTCGGCCTCCGCGCGCAGAATGCGCACGCAGGAGGAGTGGAAGGTCGAGATCCACATGCCGCTGGAGGCCTGTCCGAGCAGCTGTTCGACACGCTCGCGCATCTCGGCCGCGGCCTTGTTGGTGAAGGTGATGGCCAGGATCTGACTGGGCCACGCCTCGCGACTGCCGATGAGGCCGGCGATGCGGTGGGTGAGCACGCGCGTCTTGCCGGAGCCTGCGCCCGCGACGATGAGCAGGGCGGGGCCGCGGTACTCGACGGCCTCACGCTGTTCGGGGTTCAAACCATCGAGCAGGCTGTCGCCGCCCGCCCACGCTCCCCCACCCGGAAGTCCGCCCGGCATGGCGCCTGGCCCGCCGAAAGACGCTCCGCTCGATCCGCCGGAGGACGGAAAGCCACCCGGTCCGTCGTGCACGATCATGGGTCGCGAGTCGGTCGGTTCGTCGGGATCAAAGAGAGTGCTCATGTCTGACTCCAGTGTAGGCGGGGCCGCTGACAGAGCGCCCGTGCCCCCTAGCCAGCATCGGTGGCGGTTCCCCAGGCTTCCTTGGAATGGGCTGCCGCCTTTCGCGACGCTACGCGTCGCGCAGGCCGTCGCGTACCGCGAGCGCGAGGTCGGGGTGGTCGGCGAAGACGCCGTCGATTCCCGTGCTCATCACGAGCTCGAATTCGCTCCACCAGTGGCCGAAGGTGCCGGCCCCCTTGCCGATTCGATGCGCCGGCAGCAGGAAACGGTTCTCCGGACGCAGAGTCCAGGTGTAGACCTGGAGCCGCGCCGCGTGCGCCAGATCGACGAGGTCGCTCGACTGCGGCTGGCCTGCGGCATCCTGGTGCACGATCATCCTGCGGTCGACGCTGATGCCATCGACGACACCGCCGAGCGCGTAGAGTCCCGCCTCCGTCACGTAGTCGGCGTAACTCTTCGCGGCGGCGCCGTGAGCGAGACGTTGGTCTTCCGGTGTGCCGGATGACTCGAGCAGGAACACCCGCTTGCCGCCTGCACCCAGCGCGGAGAGCTTCTCGAGCACCGTCAGCTCGAAGGCCTCCATCGTGAGCCTCCCATCGCGGGAGCTCCAACCGGAGTCATCGAGCTCTGCAACGAAGAGCTCGTCGAGCGGCAGCCCGATCGACTCGAAATAGCTGGCGTGCTTGATCTCGGCGACCATTCCGATGCTGCGCCGCAGCACCTCAGAGCTCTCGTCGATCAGGTTGAAGAGGTCGCGGAGTCGCATGATCGGGTAGCGGCCGTCGAATGCCGTGTTCGCGGCGCGCAGCTTGGGCAGGCGTTCGCGCGCCCGCAGCGTGCGGAGTTCACCCCAGGTGAAGTCCTCGGTGAACCAGCCCGTCAGCTCCTTGCCGTCGATCACTTTCGTGGTGCGCAGGCCCTCGAATTCCGGATGCCGCGCCACATCCGTCGTGCCCGAGATCTCGTTCTCGTGCCGGAGCACCAGCACGCCGTCCCGCGTCGCGACGATGTCGGGCTCGACGGCGTCGGCACCGAGGGCGAAGGCCAGCCGGTACGCCGCCTCGGTGTGCTCAGGACGGTATCCGCTGGCGCCCCGATGACCGATGATGAGCGGAGACACGAGCGACATGGCATAAGGGTAATGGCCGTAGAGGCGCTGCGCTGCAACAATCGAGACGATGTCCACGCATTCAGGATCCCGAGCGCCCCTCGATTCGAACGAGCCGCTGCCGTTCACCGAACCCACTCGGGCGTTGCCGCTGCGCTGGGGAAGCTATCGCTGGAGGTTGATCGGCGGCGGCTGCGCGATCGTGATCGGCGTGGCATCCGTGCTGTTCACCAGCACCTACAGCCTGCAGTTTCTGGCCGTCGGCTCGCTGTTGCAGGCGACGGGATGGATTGTGCTCCCCGCCCGCGGCTGGCGCAGGCTGTTCGCGCTCGGGCCCTGCCTTTTCGTGTCGTGGCTGATGCTCGCCGGAGCCGACTTCGCCGTCTTCTCGACGGTGTTCCTGGCCGGCTGGCTGCTGGTGCGTCAGAGACCGCCACTGGCGTGGCTCACTCTCGCGCTTCCGATCGGCGTCGGGGCTGCGTGCAGCGCGGGTTTCGCCAGCTACGAGCAAAATTGGGCTGTGTTCACAATCAGCGGTGCCGCCGTGCTGGCCGGTGCCTGGTTGGCACGTCTGCTCGCCCGCGCGACTTCCCGCCAACGCACAGCAAGATCCGCTAGTTTAGAGGGATAGCACCCGCACGCGGCATCATCGTCTCGTGCGCTTCGCCCCGAGCCCCAGAGGATCCCATGGCACTCGAGAACCCCGCCTTCCGCAGCCAAGCCTTCACCGGCAATTCGTCCGTCGCGAACGCCGTGTCGGTCGAGGAGCTGCAGGACATCTACAACCGGCCGACGGCCGGCGCCGCTGACACTGACCGGATGACGGTCGAAGACACGGTCGTCAAGAGCGTCGCCGCCTTCGCTGTGATGCTCCTCGGCGCATCACTGGGCTGGGTCACCGCCGCAACCATGCCCGCCGTGTGGATGATCGCCGGCGTCATCGGCTTCGTGTTGGCGCTCGTGAACATCTTCAAGAAGGAGCCGTCGCCGGCCCTCATCCTCGCCTACGCCGCAGCACAGGGCATCTTCGTCGGTGCGATCTCGGCGACCTACGAGGCGCTCTACGATGGCATCGTCATTCAGGCCGTACTCGCCACCCTCGCCGTCGTCGGCGTGACGCTGGCCCTCTTCGCCAGCGGCAAGATCCGCGCATCGAAGAAGGCCACCAAGGTCTTCCTGATCGCCATGGTCGGCTATCTGGTGTTCTCGTTGCTCAACCTGGTGCTCAGCATGACGGGCGCGGTCAGCAACCCGTGGGGCCTGCGCGGTGAAGAGATCTTCGGCATCCCGATCGGCCTCCTGCTCGGCGTGCTTGTCGTGATCATGGGCGCCTACTCGCTCGTGCTCGACTTCGACTTCATCCAGCAGGGCGTCAAGAACCGTGCACCGCGCAAGTACGCGTGGTCCGGTGCCTTCGGCATCATGGTCACCGTCATCTGGCTGTACCTCGAGATCCTGCGCATGTTCGCGATCGCTCGCGACTAACCAGCCACTCGAATCACCCGTCACACGGGGCCGCCCTTCTGGGCGGCCCCGTTTGCGTTCCCGGGCGCCGGCGGCCGGCGGCTGAGGGAACGCCGGCGTCCGCACTCCTGAACGTGTGACCAGCTCGGGTCGTCAGGGTGTCGCGGCTGCAGTGTCGGCGGATCCGCTCGGGGCTTCGCGTGCGGCGCTGCTCCTTCGTCGCGGCGTCGCTCGCTCGAGCCGGCGTGCATCCTCACGCTGGCTCGAGGGAGCGCCAGCGACCGAAGCCCTGARCRTCTRSCCGGATCGGGTCGCCCGCCGCAGCACCAGCATCGGCGGATCCGCTCGGGGCTTCGCGTGCGGCGCTGCTCCTTCGTCGCGGCGTCGCTCGCTCGAGCCGGCGTGCATCCTCACGCTGGCTCTCTAGCCGGATCGGGTCGCCCGCCGGAGCACGGGCATCGGTGACGGTTCTCGAGGTTGCCTGGGTCGGGGTGCCGAGTTATGAACGACAGAGGCCGGGCCCCTCACCGTCAATCGCAAGCAATCTGCGATCCGGTGGGGCCCGGCCTCTGTCGTTCATTGTCTGAGCTGAGGAGCGAACCATCCGCTCCCGGCTATAGCTGCAGAGCTACTCCCACTCGATGGTTCCCGGCGGCTTGCTCGTGACGTCGAGCACGACGCGGTTGACGCCGTCCACCTCGTTCGTGATGCGATTGGAGATCTTCGCCAGCACGTCGTAGGGCAGGCGCGTCCAGTCCGCCGTCATGGCGTCCTCGGACGAGACCGGGCGCAGCACGATCGGGTGACCGTAGGTGCGGCCGTCGCCCTGCACTCCGACGGAGCGCACATCGGCCAGCAGCACGACCGGGCACTGCCAGATCTCGTTGTCGAGGCCGGCGGCGGTCAGCTCGGCGCGCGCGATGGCGTCGGCCTTGCGCAGCAGCTCAAGGCGGTCGAAGGTGACCTCGCCGACGATACGGATGCCGAGGCCGGGGCCGGGGAACGGCTGGCGGCCGACGATGACCTCCGGCAGACCGAGCTCGCGGCCGATGGCGCGCACCTCGTCCTTGAACAGGGTGCGGAGGGGCTCGACGAGCTCGAACTGCAGGTCCTCAGGCAGACCGCCGACGTTGTGGTGGCTCTTGATGTTCGCGGTGCCAGAGCCTCCACCGGATTCGACGACATCTGGGTACAGGGTTCCCTGCACGAGGAAGCGGATCGGCTCGCCGTCGGCCGAGGCCTCGGCGACGAGCTCGCGCTCGGCCTGCTCGAAGCTGCGGATGAACTCGCGGCCGATGATCTTGCGCTTCGTCTCCGGGTCGCTCACACCGGCGAGGGCGTTGAGGAACTGCTCACGGGCGTCGATCGTGACGAGGCGAACGCCGGTGGAGGCGACGTAGTCCTCTTCGACCTGGCGACGCTCGTCCTGGCGCAGCAGGCCGTGGTCGACGAAGATGCAGATCAGCTGGTCGCCGACGGCCTTGTGCACGATGGCGGCGGCCACCGCGGAGTCGACTCCGCCGGAGAGGCCGCAGATGACGCGACCGGTGCCGACCTGCGCCTGGATCTTGGCGACCTGCTCGGCGATGACGTTGCCGCTGTTCCAGTCGGCTGCGATGCCCGCGGCACGGTGCAGGAAGCTCTCCAGCACGTGCTGGCCGTGCTCGGAGTGCTTGACCTCCGGGTGCCACTGCACGCCGTAGAGGCGCTTCTCGTCGTTCGCGAAAGCGGCGACCGGGGTCGAAGCGGTGGAGGCGAGAACGGTGAAGCCCTCCGGGGCCTTCGACACGGAATCGCCGTGGCTCATCCACACGGTCTGCTCGCTCGGCTGGTCGGCGAGAAGCACGTTGCCGCTGGCATCCGTGACCGTCACCGGGGTCGCGCCGTACTCGCGGTTGCCGGTCTGTGCGACCTCGCCGCCGAGGGCGGTCGCCATCACCTGGAAGCCGTAGCAGATGCCGAGCACGGGGATGCCGAGCTCGAAGATGGCCGGGTCGAACTGCGGGGCACCCTCTTCGTAGACCGACGACGGCCCGCCGGAGAGCACGATGCCGATCGGGTTCTTCTCTGCAACCTCCGCCGCGGTGATCGCGTGCGAGACGATCTCCGAGTAGACGGATGCCTCGCGCACGCGTCGGGCGATCAGCTGCGCATATTGCGCGCCGAAGTCGACGACCAGTACGGGTCGTTGCGCCGTTGGCGCCTCAGCTTGGGGGTCGGTCACGCGTGTGCCTCCACGGGGTCGGTGGCCGCCGCTTCACGCTTGGCCAGATAGGTTTCGACCTCGCGTGCAACGCGCACCTCGAGGAAGAAGGAAAGCAGGGGGATCACGCCACCGAGGGCGAGCAGCAGGAACTTCGGGAAGAGCCAGCGCATCAGGCTCCACAGCTGGAAGCACGCGAAGAGGTACACGACGTAGAACCAGCCGTGCGCGATGAGGATGCCGGTGGAGAGATTCGCTCCGACGCCGGTGGACTCCCAGCCGGTGGCCGTTTCGACCATGGGGGCGAAGTACAGGAAGCCGGCGTCACCGAATCCGTAGAGTTCGAGGTGGAAGGCGTACTTCACGATCATCTCGGCGCAGAGCAGCAACAGCATGACACCGGTGATCACCGAGGTGACCTTGTACAGCTTCACTGCCTTCCGAATGCGCGGGAATACGGCGGGTTTCGGCTCGAGGGGCATGACTCTAGTCTACGCGCGCTCGTTGAGCGCTTCGTCCGCCGCTGGCGCCGCCGCCGCATCCTGTGCTGCGGCGTCTTCGGCCGCTTCACGCTCGCGCTCCCAGGCGTCGCGCACGAGGCGGTACCAGAGGAAGACCGCGAAGCCGGCGAACACCGCCCACTCGATGGCGTAGAAGATGTTCAACCAGTTGAGTTCGACCTCGGGGTTCGGCTCCGGCGAATCGATCCTGCTCAGCCCGGTCGGTGCGTCAGCCGAGACGATGTAGGCGGTGTACACGGACTGATTGTCGAAGTCCGCCCAGAGGTTGATCAGCGCGGAGACGGCGACGGTGCGCATCTCGTGCGGGTCGGTTCCCTCCGCCGGGACCTCGGGGCCTTCGGTGGGAAGAAGTCGCCCGGTGATGCTGATGGTCTCGGAGGCCGAGTCCTGCTCGGCCAGCGCTGCGGCCACCTGCTCTGCGGTCTCGGCGTCCGCAGCCCAGCCGCGGGCCACGGGGATGCCGGGGGTGTCCGGCAGCTCGACGGCGAAGTGGCTGACCACCCAGTAGCCGGCAACTCCGCCGTTCAGCCGGCCGGCGATGATCTGTTCGTCACCGCCGACGTAGCGGCCGTCGACGCTGACCATCTGGCCGGTCGCGGTCTGCCGGATCGGGTCGGCCGGGTTGGCGACCTCGGTGAGTGGCTGCACGACCTCGGTCGTTCGTTCCTCGGCCTGCCCGCTCTCCATGGCGCTCTGGAGCTGCCACTGACCGAGCAGCGCGAAGACCGCGGCAACCGCCAGCGCGCCGAGGAGGGCGAGAATCCAGCGCGGACGCAGCATGATCGAGAGCATTGTTGAATCGTGTCCTGCGGGGTATCGGCGAACGGGCGGAATGTGATGCTGGCGAACGCTCGCCAGTCGAGAGGAAGGCTCTGTCGAGAGGAAGGCTCTGTCGAGGCAATCGATACCCTCGAGGCTATCGCGCTTTGCTGGTGGTCTCAGGCGCAGCCGTCGACAACCATTTCCGGCGCACCGACCCAACGCACCGTGCCCTCATCGGACTCAACCGCGACGACGGCGGCCTGGGCGGTGCTCCCGTCCGGGGCGGGGACATCAACGACGTCGACGACGGTGCCGATGCATGTGTACAGGTCACTGTCGAAACCGGGACGGCTTGACGCAAACTCCCAGCTGTCGCCGGCTTGAATCCCCTCACTGCTCGACATGGGCATGTCTCCGCTGGCAGGCCCGTCGAAATAGACCGCGAATCGAGGCCACACGAGGTAGTCGAGCCCGTCGTCGATGCGGCGCTGCTCGTCGTACAGCCGCTCGTCGAGAACGAAGTCGTCCCAGCGGTGGAAGACCCCGGGCGGCGCGTGGTTCGTCCCCTGGTAGGCCTCGTCGGCCGGCGGCTCGCCGAACACCGCGCTGAGCACCGCGATCGCGTTGGCCGGCGACGACATGTAGCTGAGAGTTGTAAGGACGACGCCGTCGCCGCGCAGTTCAAGCACATCGGGTCTGGCCACAAAGCCGTTCACCCGCCCGAGCATCTCCTCGTCAATGACAGGCTGCGCCGGGACCGGGACCGGCGCGAGCGTGGTGGTCGGCACCGGCCGCGCGGGCGCGGTGGGCGTCGGCTCAGCCTGTGGGGAGAGCGGGGTCGCGCTGCATCCGCCCAAGACCAGGGCAAGCCCGACAGCCAGCGCGATGAGGCTCGATCTGGCGCCCCGCCCGTCCCGCGTGATTCTCCCCATGAGCTCATCGTCGCAGAGGGCGCAGCACCGCGGTGGCGACACGCCCACACGCTCGATCGAGAGCTACTTGCCCTCGACCGCCATGATGTCAGGGGCCTCCAGCCGCACCCTGTCGGCGGACTCGTCGTCCGGCTGCTCCTGCGATGCCCGCTCCGCCGCGACCCGCTTGAGGTAGTTGGCGACCTCGAGTTCCTCGGTCTTCTCGTCCCACCCCAGAACGCCGGCCATGAGCTTGGCGGCGACGGGCGCAGCAGAGACGCCGCGGTCCCACGCCTCGATCGAGATGCGGGTGCGCCTGGCGAGCACGTCTTCGAGGTGCAATGCACCCTCGTGCGAGGTGGCGTAGACGATCTCGGCTGCCAGATAGTCGTCGGCCCCCGGCAGCGGCTCGCCGAGCGTGGCATCCGCCTTGATCAGATCGAGCAGCTCATCGGTGAGCGTGCCGTAGCGGTTGAGCAGATGTTCGATGCGCACCTTGTGCACCCCGAATGCCTGGGCGATGCGGCCGCGCTTGTTCCAGGCCGCCTGGTATCCCTCCGCGCCAAGCAGCGGGATGTCCTGCGTCGTCGACGGTGGGATGCGGCCGTCCAGCGCGTCGACGGCGGCATCGATGGCGTCCTTGGCCATCACGCGGTAGGTCGTCCACTTGCCGCCGGCGATCACGACGAGCCCCGGAACGGTGTGCGCGACGAGGTGCTCGCGGGAGAGCTTCGATGTCTGCTCGCTCTCGCCGGCCAGCAACGGGCGGAGCCCGGCGTAGACACCCTCGACATCCTCTCTGGTGAGGTCGATCGAGAGCACCTTGTTGACGTGTTCGAGCAGGTAGTCGATGTCGGATGCCGTGGCGGCCGGGTGTGCCTTGTCGAGGCTCCAGTCGGTGTCGGTCGTGCCGATCAGCCAGTGCCTGCCCCAGGGGATCACGAAGAGCACGCTCTTCTCCGTGCGGAGCAGCAGGCCCATCGCCGATTGGAATCGGTCACGCGGCACAACGAGGTGGATGCCCTTTGATGCGCGCACCTTGAATGTGCCGCGCTCCCCCACCATGCGCTGGGTGTCGTCGGTCCAGACGCCGGTCGCATTGACGACCTGCTTGGCCCGCACCTCGAACTTCTCGCCGGTCTGCAGGTCATGCGCCTGCACGCCGACGACCCGCTGCCCGACCTTGATGAAGCCCTCGACACGCACCCGGGAGGCGGCGTGCGCACCGTAGAAGGAGGCCGTGCGCACGAGCGACGACACGTAGCGCGCGTCATCGACCTGCGCGTCGTAGTAGGTGATGCCGCCGATCAGCGCGTCATTCGCCAGCGACGGGATCAGGTGCTGCACCTGGCGCTTGCTGAGGTGCCGGTGGTGCGGAACCCCCGGCGGGCGACCGCCGGTGTAGCTGAAGATGTCGTAGAGCAGCATGCCGGCGCCGACGTAGGCGCGCTCGATGACCCGCTGCTTCAACGGGTAGAGGAAGCGCACCGGCTTCACCAGGTGCGGTGCGATGCGCTGCAACAGCAGCCCGCGCTCGATCAGCGCCTCCCGCACGAGCCGGAAGTCCAGCTGTTCGAGGTAGCGGATGCCGCCGTGCACCAGCTTCGATGATCGGCTCGACGTGCCCGAAGCCCAGTCGCGCTCCTCGAGGATTCCGACGCTCAGGCCGCGGGTGACGGCATCCAGCGCCGACCCGGCCCCGACGATGCCACCCCCGACCACCAGGATGTCCAGCTCTTTCTCTTTGAGCCGGGTGAGAGCCGCAGCCCTCTCCTCCGGTCCGAGCTTGCTCGAACGCGTCACGCTGTTGCGCTGGGCCATCATTGCCTCCCGAGGTACGTGGTACTGACGGACTGCTGTGCTGCGGTGCTGCGGTGGTGCTGAACTACGGGGCCCGGCTGGCGGCCGGACTACTTTCGAGGCTAGTTGGCTTGGTACGGAGCCACAACAACTTCGACCCGCTGGAACTCCTTGAGGTCGGAGTAGCCGGTCGTTGCCATCGAGCGGCGCAGCGCGCCGACGAGGTTCGCGGTGCCCTCCGCGACGGGTGCGGGGCCGTAGAGGATCTCCTCGAGTGGGGCGACCGTTCCGACGTGGACCCGGTTGCCGCGGGGCAGCTTGGGGTGGTGTGCCTCCGTGCCCCAGTGGTAGCCGCCGCCGGGTGCGTCGCTCGCGCGGGCGAGCGCCGCACCGAGCATCACGGCATCCGCGCCGCAGGCGATCGCCTTGACGATGTCGCCGGAGGTTCCGAGGCCGCCGTCGGCGATCACGTGCACGTAGCGTCCGCCGGACTCGTCCATGTAGTCGCGGCGAGCGCCTGCGACGTCGGCGACGGCCGTTGCCATCGGGGCGTGGATGCCGAGCGATGCACGGGTGGTCGATGCCGCGCCTCCGCCGAAGCCGACGAGCACGCCGGCCGCACCGGTGCGCATCAGGTGCAGGGCGGCCGTGTAGGTGGCCGCGCCGCCGACGATGACGGGAACGTCGAGCTCGTAGATGAACTTCTTGAGGTTGAGCGGCTCCTGGTTCTTGGAGACGTGCTCGGCCGAGACGGTGGTGCCGCGGATGACGAAGAGGTCGACGCCGGCCGCGACGACGGTGCTGTAGAACTCCTGCGTGCGCTGCGGCGAGAGCGCTGCGGCGACGGTGACGCCGGCCGCACGCACCTCGGCGATGCGGGCGGTGATCAGTTCCGGCTTGATCGGCGCGGAGTAGATCTCCTGCATGCGCGCTGTCGCCTTGGCCTCGCTCAGGCCGCGGATCTCGGCCAGCAGGGGCTCCGGGTTCTCGTAGCGGGTCCAGAGGCCCTCGAGGTCGAGCACTCCAAGACCGCCGAGCTGGCCCATCATGATCGCCGTCTGCGGGGAGACGACGGAGTCCATCGGCGCAGCGAGGAACGGGATGTCGAACTGGTACGCGTCGATCGACCAGCTCACCGAGACATCCTCGGGGTCGCGGGTGCGCCGAGACGGCACAATCGCGATGTCGTCGAATGCGTAGACACGACGTGCCCGCTTGGACCGGCCGATTTCAATCTCCATGCTCACCCCTCCAGCCTATCGAACCCGGCGGCCCGGCGTTCCGGGCGCCGCGCGCCTGCCGGTTGAGCGTCGCCTCCCGCGGCGTGAGCTCCTCCCGCTGGTTTCGTCACAGGTTCCCGCTGGTTGCGCCTCAGCCTTCCGCTGGTCCCGCCGCATCTCCCGCTGGTTTCGTCACAGCTTCCCGCTGGTTGCGCCTCGGCCTTCCGCTGGTTGAGCCTGTCGAAACCCTCTCAGGCGGTTTCGACAAGCTCAACCAACGGGTGTGCGCTCACCATCGGGTGTGGGCTCAACCATCGGGTATGCGCTGACCGGCGGGTGTGGGCTCAACCCGCGGGTGTGGGCTCAACCATCGGGCATGCGCTGACCGGCGGGTGTGGGCTCAACCCGCGGGTGGGGGCTCAACCAGCGGGTGGGGCGCAACCGGCGGCACGTCACCGTTCGCGCACGACGCGGGACTCCGTCCAGACCGGCTCCTCCGACTCGTACACCTCGCCGTCGGAGCCAAACACGAGGCAGCGGTCGAAGCCACGGGCGAACCACCGGTCGTGGGTGACCGCGAGCACGGTGCCGTCGAAGCGGGTGAGCGCGTCCTCCAACGCTTCCGCCGACACCAGGTCGAGGTTGTCGGTCGGTTCGTCCAGCAGCAGCAACGTCGCCCCGGAGAGTTCGAGCAGCAGGATCTGCAGCCGCGCCTGCTGCCCGCCGGAGAGCGAGTCGAACGTCTGCTCGGCGGCGGCGACGAGGCCGTAGCGGTCCAGCGCCCCGCTGGCCGCCTCGCGCGGCATTCCGGAGCGGTGGCTGTCTCCCATGTGCAGGATGTCGAGGAGCGTGCGCCCGCGCAGTTCGGGGTGCTCGTGCACCTGCGCGAACCAGCCGGGCACGACCCGCGCGCCGAGCACGGCTCGGCCCGCGTGGGGAACGGGGGCGAGCGTCTGCCCGATCGCCGTCACGTGCCCGAGCGTGCCGTCCGGCTCCGTTCCGCCGCGGGCCAGCAGGCGCAGGAAGTGCGACTTGCCCGATCCGTTGGAACCGAGAACGGCGACCCGGTCGCCGTACCAGACCTCCAGATCGAACGGGCGCATCAGCCCGCTCAGCTCCAGCTGCTCGCAGACGACGGCGCGCTTGCCGGTGCGCGCGCCACGCAGCCGCATCTTCACGGCCTGGGCCGGCGGGCGCTCCTCTGGCGGGCCGGCATCCTCGAAGCGACGCAGGCGCGTCTGCGCCGCCTGATAGCGCGAGGCCATGCCGTCGTTGTACGTCGCCTTGATCTTCAGGGTCTGCACGAGGGTCTTCAGCGCCTGGTGCTGCTCGTCCCACCGTCGGCGCAGCTCGTCGAGGCGGTCGAAGCGGGCGTTTCGCGCCTCGTGGTAATCCTCGAAGCTGCCGCCGTGCACCCAGGCCGTGTTGCCGGCCGCGCCGAGCTCGATCGTGACGATGCGATCGGCCGCCCGCGCCAGCAGCTCCCGATCGTGGGAGACCAGCAGCACCGTTTTCGGCGTCTGCCGCAGCTGTTCCTCGAGCCAGCGCTTGCCAGGAACGTCGAGGTAGTTGTCCGGTTCGTCGAGCAGCAGCACCTGCTCGGGGCCGCGCAGCAGTGCCTCGAGCGCCAGCCGTTTCTGCTCGCCGCCGGAGAGCGTGCCGAGATCGCGCCAGCGGGCCCGCTCGAACGGCACGCCGAGTGCGGCCATCGTGCAGTGATCCCAGATGGTCTCCTGCTCGTAGCCGCCGGCGTCGGCGTATTCGGCGAGCGCCGTCGCGTACCGCATCTGGCTCACGGTGTCGTCGTGCTCCATGATGGCGAGTTCGGATGCCTCGAGCTCGAGCGCGGCCTCGCGCACCCGCTGCGGCGCCACCGCGATCAGCAGGCTCGCGATGCTGGGCGCAGACGCCGCACCGCCCGCTGCCGCGTCGACCGGGTCATCGAGGCCGTCGCGCCCGCCGACCGCCCCGTGCCCGATGAACTGATCCATCACGCCGAGCCCGCCGTCGATCGACACGCTGCCCTCATCTGCTCGCAGCCGGCCACGGATGATGCGCAACAGCGTCGACTTGCCTGCCCCATTCGCCCCGATCAGCGCGGTCGTCGTGCCCTCGCCGACGCGGAACGCGATGTCGGCCAGCAGCGGCCTGCCGTCCGGCAGCGAGAAAGAGACGCCGTTGACGTCGATGTAGCCCATGTGAAACTCCAGGTCGGTGGCCGGATGCGTGCATCACAGCGCCGCCGAGTGGGCAGCCGACCAGACTACAACGGCATTCGCCGCAGTGCGAGCGGCCGCTTCCGGTCAGCGGTGCGCGCGGCGGCGGCCGGTCAGCGGATGCGAGCGCCGACACGCCGTGATTCGGCGCCGGAATACGCCGATCTGCGTCGCTCCTCCGCGAACCGGCTACGCGTCACACGGCGGATGCTCCGAGTGGCGCGCCCGGCCGACGTCGGCTGGAAATGAGTGCAATCTGCACGGCGGCGGGCCATGCTGGAGCTATGCCGAACATCCCCGCCGAATCCCTCGACCGTCTGCGCACCCGCACCAGCGCGAAGTGGGCGCTGTTCCCCGTCGACGTGCTGCCGCTGCCCGTTGCCGAGATGGATTTCCCACTCGCCGAGCCCGTTGCGGCGGCCTTGCACGACGCGATCCGTCGTTCGGACACCGGCTACACGGCGAGCAGCTTGCCGCAGGCGGAGGCGTTCGCCTCCTTCGCCGAGGCCCGCTTCGGTTGGACCGTCGACCCTGCCCGCGTGACGAGCACTGCCGATGTCTCGATGGGCATCGTTGAGGCGCTCCGGCAGGCGACGAATCCCGGCGACGGGGTCATCATCACGCCCCCGATCTACCCGCCATTCTTCGATCTGGCGCCGGAGGCATCCGCCCGGATCGTCGAGGTGCCGCTCAGCGGAGGGATTGACGAGGGATGGTCGCTCGACCTGGACGGCATCGATGCCGCATTCGCCGCCGGGGCCCGCGCCATGGTGCTCTGCAACCCGCACAACCCGGTCGGCCTCGTGCACTCGGCCGAGTCCCTGCGGCAGCTCGCCGAGATCGCGGCCCGACACAACGCGACGATCGTCAGCGACGAGATCCACGGCGCCCTCAGCTACGGCGAGGTGCCGTACGTGCCATTCCTGACGGTGTCGGATGCCGCCCGCGAGCACGGCGTCGCGGTCACCAGCGCGAGCAAGGCGTTCAATCTGGCCGGGCTCAAGTGCGCGCTCATCGTGACGGCGAGCGAGCGCGGTGACGCCCTGCGCGCCGCGATGCCGTACGAGGTGGAATGGCGCACGAGCATCTTCGGCCAGATCGCCTCGGTCGCTGCGTTCCAGAGCGGCGGCGAGTGGCTCGACGGCGTGCTCGGCACGCTCGACGAGAACCGGCGCCTGCTCGCCTCGCTACTCCAGGAGCAGCTGCCAGGCACTCGCTACCGCCTACCCGATGCCACCTACCTCGCCTGGCTCGACCTCAGTGCGCTGGGCTGGGGCGACCGACCGGCCGAGCGGACGCTCGACGTCGCGAAGGTGGCGCTCACGCCCGGGGTCGACTTCGGCGCCGACGTGGGCCGCGGTCACGCCCGGCTCAACTTCGCCTGCTCGCCGGAACTGCTGCGCGAGGCCGTCGCGCGCATCGCCGCCGCCCGCTGAGCGGACGCGCACAGGATCTAGATACGACCGCGGGCGGCCTACTCGATCAACGGAGAAACTCCGCCGGCCGTGCGGGAAGGAAACTCCGCCGGCCACGCGGGACGGAGAAACCCCGCTGGTCGAGTAGCGAGGAACGAGCGTATCGAGGCCAAGGCCGCCGAGAACCGCCGCCCGCTGAGAGGCTACGCTCCGCCGGCCACGCGGATCGTGGTCCCGCTGATGAACGCGGCACCCGGCCCGAACAGCCACGCGACGATGGGGGCGACATCGCCGACCTCTCCGGCACGGCCGAGTGGGACGCGGGCCGCAACGCGGTCCGGTCGGCCGGCGTCGCCGGCATCGGCGTGGATCTCGGTGCGGATCGTGCCGGGGGCGACACCGACGACGCGGATGCCCTCCGGCCCCAGTTCCTTGGCCAAACCGACCGTGAGGGCGTCGATGCCGGCCTTGGCCGCCGCGTAGTGCACGTACTCGCCGGGCGAACCGAGGGTCGCAGCGCCGGAAGAGATGTTGACGATCACGCCGCCCGCCCCGCCCAGTCGCGTGGACATCAGCTGCACGGCCCGCCTGGCGCAGAGCACCGCGGCGGTGAGGTTGAGCTCGATCACGGCACGGACGACGTCGGCGGGTGTCTCGGCCAGCGGGCCGATGTGCATCGTCGCACCGGCGTTGTTCACCAGGCCGTCGATGCGGCCGAAGCGGGCGAGCGCGCCGTCGAAGAGCCGCTCGATGTCGCCGTCGACCGTGACATCGGCCTGCACGAGTTCACAGGAGGCGCCGAGGCCCAGCAGCTCCGCTCGGAGTGCCGTCGCGGCATCCGCATTGCTGCGGTAGCTCAGCACGAGGTCACAACCGGATGCCGCGAGCTCCCTGGCGATGGCCGCGCCGATGCCGCGGGTTCCTCCGGTCACGACCACGACTGAACGTCTCATGGACTCCATTGTGCCGTCAGCCGACACAGCAACGGCCCATCGGCGGCGCCGTGGCCCACGTTCGCACATGAGCCATGGTGCCCCCGATGGGCCAAGCCGGAGCCGCTAGCGCTTGTAGTTCGGCGCCTCGACGACGATCTGCACATCGTGCGGGTGCGATTCCTTGAGGCCGGCCGCCGTGATGCGCACGAACTTGCCCTTGTTCTTCAGCTCGACGATGGTGCGGCCGCCGACGTAGAACATCGACTGACGCAGGCCGCCGATGAGCTGGTGTGTGACGGCTGCGACCGAACCGCGGTACGCGACCTGGCCCTCGATGCCCTCGGGGATCAGCTTGTCGTCGCTCGGAACATCTGCCTGGAAGTAGCGGTCCTTGGAGTACGAGGTGTTCTTGCCCCGCGTCTGCATGGCGCCGAGCGAACCCATGCCCCGGTACAGCTTGAACTGCTTGCCACCCTGGAACACCACGTCGCCGGGCGACTCGTCGGTGCCCGCGAGCAGCGAACCGATCATGACGGTGTCGGCACCGGCGACCAGCGCCTTCGCGATGTCGCCCGAGTACTGCAGGCCGCCGTCGGCGATGATCGGCACGCCCGCCTCGCGCGCCGCGAGGTACGACTCATAGATCGCGGTGATCTGCGGCACGCCGACACCGGCGACGATGCGGGTGGTGCAGATCGAACCGGGGCCGACGCCGACCTTGACCGCATCGACGCCCGCGTCGATGAGCGCCTGCGCGCCTTCGCGGGTGGCCGCCTGGCCGCCGATCACGTCGATGTGCTCGAACGTGGGATCTGACTTGATGCGTCGCACCATCTCGATGACGCCCGCGGAGTGGCCGTTGGCCGTGTCGACGACGATCACGTCGACCCCCGCATCGCGCAGGGCCTCCGCGCGCTCCCAGGCGTCGCCGAAGAAGCCGATCGCGGCACCGACGCGCAGGCGGCCCTCGGCGTCCTTGGTGGCGTTCGGGTACTGCTCGGACTTGTCGAAGTCCTTCACGGTGATGAGTCCGGTGAGGTGGCCCTCTGCGTCGACGAGGGGCAGCTTCTCGATCTTGTGCTTGGCGAAGATCGCGAGCGCCTCATCGGGATTGATGCCGACGTGGCCGGTGATCAGCGGCATCCGCGTCATCACCTCGCTCACCAGCGTTGTGGCCTTGTCGGCGTTCGCGACGAAGCGCATGTCGCGGTTCGAGATGATGCCGACGAGCTTGCCATCGGTGTCAACGACCGGAAGGCCGCTCACCCGATAGGTCGCGCACACGGCGTCGACCTCGGCGACCGAGGCCTCCGGCGTCGTCGTGACGGGGTTCGAGACCATGCCGGACTCGCTGCGCTTGACCCGGTCGACCATGTCGGCCTGGTCGGCGATCGACAGGTTGCGGTGCAGGATGCCGATGCCGCCCTGCCTGGCCATGGCGATCGCCATGCGCGTCTCGGTCACGGTGTCCATCGCGGCCGAGAGCAGCGGAGTCGCCACGTTGATCCGGCGTGTCAGCCGGGAACTCGTGTCGGCCTCACTCGGGATCACATCCGTATGGCCGGGGAGAAGCAGAACGTCGTCGTAGGTAAGTCCAATGAATCCGAACGGATCTGCCTGATCCATTTCTCCCCTTTGCGTCTAGGAAATAAGTCGTCTGCCTGGCATTCGCCAGCACAGTATGAGCCGAAAACTCGTGGTCTTGGCTTACGTCAATGTTAAGCGAGTTTGCGCGCAGAGCATTCCTCAGATCACAATCAAGTGCTGAAAGTGCGACGAGTCGAAACACTTACGACATAATCAGCACGTACCGTCGACGCTGTTGTCAGCGGTAAGGCCCCGGAGCCGAGCGAGTTCACTCGTCGGCGCCACCCATGGAGGTGCAGTGATATCCACTGAATCGGCTCACAAGAGGTCACCACGCGCGGTCGTCGCGACGGTGCTCTTACTATTCGTCGCGCTCGCGCTCTCGCTCCTCGGCGCGTCTCCGGCTCATGCCGACGACGTCGACGTCGATAAATACGATTACGTCCTTTCCGGGAATGTGACGTTCGACGGCGAACCGCTGGAGGACGTGGTGATCACGGTCGAAGGGCCAGGCACCGACACCGACGTGGAGACCGGCGCAGACGGCAAATGGCGTGTCGGCGTTCCGGAGAAGGCCACGTACACCGTGACGCTCGACGAGGACACCCTCCCCAAGGGCGTTGTCGTGAAAGAGGGCGGCAACCCGCTGACGGCGGAATTCGGGCTCACCAAGACGAAATCGGTCAACTTCTTCCTCGGCGAGGGCACCAGGACAACGGTCTCCTTCTTCGACCAGCTGATCAACAGGGTCGCGAACGGTCTCAACTTCGGGCTCCTGCTGGCGCTGGCGGCGATCGGCCTCTCGCTGATTTACGGAACTACCGGGCTCAGCAACTTCGCCCACTCCGAGCTGATCACCTTCGGCGCCCTGATGACGCTGACGTTCTCGGTGACGTTCGCGCTGCCCGTGTGGTTGGCGATCATCATCGCCCTCGCATTGAGCGCCGCGCTCGGCTGGGGGCTGGATGCCGCCCTCTGGAAGCCGCTGCGCAAGCGCGGCGTCGGCGTCATCCAGCTCATGATCGTGAGCATCGGCCTGGCACTGGCGATGCGCTACACGTACCAGTTCTTCTACGGCGGTGCCACGAGGCAGCTGCCGGGCGCATCACCGGCCGAGCTCCAGCTCGGGCCGCTCTCGTTGTCGTGGATCGACCTCGCCAGCATGGGCATCAGCATCGTCGTGCTGCTCGCCGTCGCGTACTTCCTGCTGCGCACCCGCATCGGCAAGGCGACGCGCGCGGTCTCCGACAACCCCAGCCTCGCGGCGGCCAGCGGCATCGACGTCGACTACGTGATCCGCATCGTCTGGGTCATCGGCGCGACTCTGGCCGGCCTGAGCGGCATCCTCTGGGCGTACTTCCGCCCCGGCGTCAGCTGGGACATGGGCTTCCAGATCCTGTTGCTCGTGTTCGCGGCGGTCGTGCTCGGCGGGCTCGGAACGGCGTTCGGAGCCCTCGTCGGCTCCATCATCGTCGGCCTATTCGTCGAGCTGTCAACGCTTGTCATCCCGCCCGACATGAAATACGTCGGGGCGCTCGTCGTCCTGATCGTCGTGCTGCTGGTTCGGCCACAGGGAATCCTGGGCCGCAAAGAGAGAATCGGCTAGGAGGGCTGAACAATGATCGACTGGGAACTCATCTTCTCCAACGCAGCGGTCGAGCTGATCAGCCCGACCACGGCCGCGTACGCGCTCGCCGCACTCGGTCTGGCGATCCACTTCGGATACACCGGACTGCTGAACTTCGGCCAGGCGGGCTTCATGGCGCTCGGCGCATACGGCTACGCCATCTCGATCCTCACTTTCGGGCTCCCCGTGTGGGGTGCCGTGCTCGTCGGCGTCGGGGCGTCCGTGATCTTCGCCCTGATTCTCGGCGTTCCGACGCTGCGACTCCGGGCCGACTATCTGGCCATCGTGACGATTGCGGCGGCCGAGATCGTGCGACTGCTCTTCACCACGAACTCCTTCGTGGCCGTCACGGGCTCCGCCAACGGCCTCAGCGAGTACAAGGACAGCTTCCGCGCCCTGAACCCGCTGAACTTCGAGGGCCAGGTCGGCTTCGGCCCGTGGGTGCACAGCGCGGACGACTGGTGGGTCATCATCGTGGCCTGGACCGTCGTGGCGCTCGCCTGCGTCTTCACCTGGCTGCTCATGCGCAGCCCGTGGGGGCGCGTGCTCAAGGGCATCCGTGAGGACGAGGACGCCGTGCGCGCCCTCGGCAAGAACGTCTACTCCTACAAGATGCAGAGTCTGATCCTCGGTGGTGTGTTCGGAACGCTCGCCGGCATGATCTTCATCATGCCGCGCGCGGTGATCCCCGCCCACTACGCGACATCGCTCACCTTCTTCATCTACGCGATCCTGCTGCTCGGCGGTGCCGCGACGATCCTCGGCCCCGTCGTGGGCTCGATGCTGTTCTGGGTGTTGCTGTCGTTCTTCTCCGGCTTCATCGCCCGCGCCGTCGAGGCCGGGTGGCTGCCGATCTCCCAGGTGCAGGGCGGGCAGCTGCGCTTCATCCTGGTCGGCGTCGCCATCATGCTGATCGTCATATTCAGGCCGCAAGGCATACTCGGAAACAAGAAGGAGCTGGCTTTTGTCAAATAACGTGACCCCCAGCGCCAAGCCGATCAAGTCGGTCGACCTGCACATCGGCGACGCGGCCCCCGGCTGCCGCAAGAACGATCCGATCCTCGTCGCCGACGGCGTGCGACGCACCTTCGGCGGCCTCACCGCCGTCGATGTCGACCACGTCGAGATTCCGCGCGGCGCCATCACAGCGCTGATCGGGCCGAACGGCGCGGGCAAGACGACGTTCTTCAACCTGCTCACCGGATTCGACAAGCCCGACGCCGGAACGTGGACGTTCGACGGAACGGACCTCGCCCACGTCCCCGCCTACCGGGTGGCGCGGCTCGGCCTGATCCGCACCTTCCAGCTCACCAAATCCCTCGCCCTGCTCAGCGTGATGGACAACATGAAGCTCGGCGCGACCGGCCAGATCGGCGAGAACATGTTCCGCGCGCTGCTGCCGTTCCTCTGGCGCAAGCAAGACAAAGAGATCGAGGCGAAGGCACTCGAGCTCCTGACCCGGTTCAAGCTCGACGCCAAGCAGGACGACTACGCGGCCAGCCTCTCCGGTGGCCAGCGCAAGCTGCTCGAGATGGCGCGCGCGCTGATGAGCGATCCGACCCTGGTGATGCTCGACGAGCCGATGGCCGGTGTCAACCCGGCCCTCACCCAGTCGTTGCTCGACCACATCCTGGGCCTCAAGGAGCAGGGGATGACGGTGCTCTTCGTCGAGCACGACATGCACATGGTGCGCCACATCGCCGACTGGGTGATCGTGATGGCCGAGGGCCGTGTCGTCGCCGAGGGCGACCCGTACACGGTCATGCAGAACCCGGCCGTGATCGACGCCTACCTCGGCCAGCACCACGACAGCGACCTCGGCAGCAGCGATAGCGAGCATGTCGAAGCCATTAAGGAGCTCCTCGATGACGAACAGTAGCCCGGGGATCGTGCCCGCCGCCCAGCCGGAAACCGACAACCGCGAGGTCGTCGTCGACGTGCGCAGCGTGACGGCCGGCTATCTGCCCGGCATCAACATCCTCACCGACTGTTCCCTCACCGCCAGGCAGGGCGAGCTGATCGGGATCATCGGCCCGAACGGTGCCGGCAAGTCCACGCTGCTGAAGTCGATCTTCGGCCTGGTCAAGGTGCGCGGGGGTGGGATCTACCTGCACGGCGAGGAGATCACGAACCTCAAGGCGAACAAACTCGTCGGCAAGGGCGTCGGCTTCGTGCCCCAAACCAACAACGTGTTTCCGACCCTCACCATCCAGGAGAACCTGGAGATGGGCATCTACCAGAAGCCCAAGGGGCTCGCGGAACGGCTGGAGTTCGTCACGGCCATCTTCCCCGAGCTGGGCAAGCGCCTCTCCCAGCGGGCGGGGTCGCTCTCCGGTGGCGAGCGCCAGATGGTGGCCATGTCGCGCGCGCTCATGATGGGGCCGCACGTGCTGCTCCTCGACGAGCCGAGCGCCGGCCTCTCCCCCGTGCGACAGGACGAGGCATTCCTGCGCGTCAAGGAGATCAACAAGGCCGGCGTCACGACGATCATGGTCGAGCAGAACGCACGCCGCTGCCTGCAGATCTGCGACCGCGGCTACGTGCTGGATCAGGGCCACGACGCGTACACGGGCACGGGTCGCGAGCTGCTGAATGACCCGAAGGTGATCGGCCTCTACCTCGGCACCCTCGGACAGGACGACTAGCTACTCTCCAGCGGATGCCGCGGCATCCGCCCCAGAAACGGCGCAAGCGCGGCAGCAACTCCTGCCGCGCTTGCGCCGTTTCTGCCGCCGGCGCTGATCGAGTAGGCCGTCGACCAACACGAACTCCGCCCGCGGTCGGTCGCGCGCGGGCGCAGGGGGCCTCCGGGGCATGCAGAAGGGCCCCGGCCGAAGCCGGGGCCCTTGCGCGTGACTGCTACTAGTTCAGTCGCTCAGAGGGCAGGTTGCCCGCGTCGTACTGGTAGATGCCGATGGTCGCCTCGGTCGGGTCACCGTTCTCATCGAAGGTGATCGGGCCGGAGAAGCCGTCG
This sequence comes from Leifsonia sp. Root4, assembly GCF_001425085.1. Taxonomy (GTDB): domain Bacteria; phylum Actinomycetota; class Actinomycetes; order Actinomycetales; family Microbacteriaceae; genus Microterricola. Next base: position 712,970 of record NZ_LMDN01000001.1, read on the forward strand.
TAGTCGATCTGCTCACCCTTCTCGAGCAGTGCGACGCCAGCCTCGAAGCTGTCGACCTTCTCACCCTCGCCGCTGCCGCCGGAGACCTGGCGGAGGTAGTCGGCGATCGACTGCCCCGTCGTGTCGTTGGCCGCGAAGGCCGCCAGAGCGAAGAGCACGACGTTGTCGTACGACTCAGGCGCGTAGGTGAAGTCGGTCAGCGTCGGGTCGACCTCGAGCAGGCGGTCGGTGAAGTCACCGAGCGTCGTCAGGTCGAGACCGGGCTTGGTGCCCTTCGCGCCGGTGATGAGGCCGGGTGCGAAGTCGGCGCTGTAGTCGACGAGGTTTCCGTCAACCAGGTACAGCTTGTCTCCGGCGAAGCCGGAACCGACCAGCTCGGGGATGATGATCTTGCTCTGGTCGAAGGTGATCAGGGCGATCGCATCGGGGTTCTGCGCCGTCACGTCGCTGATCTGCGTCGTGAAGTTCGTGTCACCCGTGTTGAAGCTCGACTCTGCGACAACGGTTCCGCCGCCGGCCTCGAAGTTGGTCTTCGTGGTCTCGGCCAGGCCGGTGCCGTATGCATCGTTCTGGTAGATGATGCCGAGCGTGCTGTTTCCGTCCTCAGCGATGAGGTTTCCGAGCACTTCACCCTGCAGCACGTCAGACGGCGCCGTACGCCAGTACAGGCCGTTGTCAGCGATGTCGGTGAGGTCGAGGCCGGTGTTCGACGGCGACATCAGCACGACGCCTGCGCTCGTGACCTGCTCGTAGACGTTGCGGGTCTGTGCCGAAGCTGCAGCACCCGAGATGGCCGAGACGCCCAGCGAGAGCAGGTCGGTCACGGATCCGGTGGCGACGTCGACGCTCGTGTCACCCTCGTCACGCACGTTCAGCTCGAGCTGGATGCCCAAGTCGGCCGCGTTGATGTCGTTGACGGCGAGCTGCGCTGCAGCGATCTGGGGCGGGCCGAGGAATGCGAGCGATCCGCTCTGCGGGGCCAGCTGGCCCAGCTTGAGCGCAAGCTCGCGGTCGCCTGCGTCGATCGGCAGTGCGTCACCGGCGTCGGCAGGGGTAGTGGACTCGGGCGATGTGGTGCTTTCGCCCTCTCCCGGGCTGCTGCATCCGGTCAGTACGAGTGCGCTGACGCCGATGAGGGCGACTCCGCTCAGCATTGCCCGAACGGAGCGGGAGGCCGAGGCCTTCGCGAATACGCTCATGTTGCTCCTATATGGCTTGAATGAACACCGATGAGACAGTCAACAGACTGCCGTGGTGTCACAGTATTGGCCACTGAGCATCGAAACAAGGCTTCGATGCCACAACGTTGCGGAGTGAGTCAAATCGTTACAACGCCTCCGCTCAGACGAGCTCGGCGACCGTCTGCCGGTTCCCACGTCTGCCGGCGAGCGCGTCGACGGTGAGGATGAGCAACGCCAGCCAGACCAGCGAGAAGCCGACCCACCGCTCGGGGGACATCGGCTCCTGGAGGATCAACACGCCGACAAGGAACTGGATGACCGGGGCGAAGTACTGGATGAAGCCCATGTAGATCAGGGGCAGCCTGCGCGACGCCGCCGCGAAGAGGATCAACGGGACGGCGGTGATGACGCCGGTGCCGATGAGCAGCGCTGTGTGCACCGGGCTGACCGTGCCGAAGGTGATGCCGACCGTCGCCGCCACGACGATGAGCTGCACGATCGCGACAGGGAACAGCCAGACCGTCTCCATGGTGAGCCCCGCCACCGCATCGACGGTGTTGCCGACCCGCTTCTTGATGTACCCGTAGAAGCCGAAGGAGAAGGCGAGCGTGAGGGCGATCCAGGGCACGCTGCCCGCACTGATCGCAATGACGAGCACCGCGAGCAGGCTGACACCGACGGCGGCCCACTGTGCTGGCCGCAGCCGCTCGCGCAGGAAGAACACGCCGAGGAACACGGTAACGATCGGGTTGATGAAGTAGCCGAGCGAGGCTTCGACGACCTGGCCGCTCATCGCGCTGTAGATATAGGTCTGCCAGTTCACGTAGATGAGCGCGCCGGCCAGAGCCATGGTGAGCGAGATGCGTGGCTGCATGAGCAACGCGAAGAACGGCTTGAACTTGCGGGTGACCGCGAGCAGCAGTGCGCAGAACACGAGCGAGAACACGATGCGCCACGCGACGATCTCGAAGGCGCCGCTCGGGGCAAGCGAGATGAAGTAGATCGGCAGGAAGCCCCAGAGCACGTAGGCGATGCCGGCGTAGATCAGACCGGCTCGACCAGCGCCCGGTGCGTTCGAGACCTGCGCGGCCGATGGCGGTGCGGAGGTGATCTGCGGTTCGTTGGGCTTTTCCACTTCGGCAGTCTACGCCTGTATACAGTGTGCACCGCGCCGTCGGGCGTGTTGCGCCGACAAAAAAGACCCGGATGGCCGAAGCCATCCGGGTCTTTCGAAAACGGTGATGCTTAGCGCACGACCACAGCGAGCACGTCGCGAGCCGACAGCACGAGGAGGTCCTCGCCGCCGAACTTCACTTCGGTTCCGCCGTACTTGGAGTAGAGAACCTTGTCGCCGACTGCGACGTCGAGCGGAATGCGGTTGCCATTGTCGTCGATGCGACCGGGGCCCACAGCCACGACCTCGCCCTCCTGGGGCTTCTCCTTGGCGGTGTCAGGAATGACGAGTCCCGACGCAGTGACCTGCTCGGCCTCAACCTGCTTGATGACAATGCGATCCTCGAGCGGCTTGATGCTGACCGACACGGTTGACCTCTTTCTAGAAAAGACGTGGAGTTAGCACACTCACACCGAGAGTGCTAAGTCGAGTTTAGGCCTTGGTTGGCACTCGTGCAACGTGAGTGCCAGTGAATACGCCCAGAGAGTACGCCGGATCGATGGCCGGGGCACCGGCACAGTCGCCGCCCCGCTGCGGTGTTAGCGTGGCAGCTATGGAACGCTCCGAGCTCATCGAATTGCTCTCCCCCGAGGGGCTGCGGCTCCTCGACTCACTGCCGGAGTGGGATTCCTCTGCCGACGTCGTGCGCACGGTCGCCGAGCTGCGCAAGGCCGGGCACGCTCCCGGTCTCGTCGCCGCCGTGCTCAGCCAGGCCAAGCTGCGCGCCAAGGCCGCGGGCAAGTTCGGTGAGTTCGCCCGCACCATGCTCTTCACCGAGGCGGGCCTCGAGCAGGCGACGCGTCTCCGTGTCGCCGCGCTGCACGCCGGACGCTTCGCCGGCGCAGGGGTGAAGCACGTTGCCGATCTCGGCTGCGGCATCGGCGGGGACGCCATCGCCATGGCCGCACTGGAGCTGCGGGTCACCGCGGCCGATGCCGATGAGATCACCGCGACGCTGGCCTCGTTCAACCTCGCGCCGTTCCCACATGCGACGGTGTTGCACGCCCGCGCAGAGGAGGTCGACCTCGGGGCCCTGGACGGCGGCCCGGCCGATGGCGTCTACCTCGACCCCGCCCGCCGCAGCGCTGGGCACGGCAACACCTCCAGGCTCACCCGGCCGGAGGACTACACGCCGTCGCTGGACTTCGCGTTCGGCCTGGCCGAGCGGATGCCGACCGGCGTCAAGCTTGGCCCGGGCTTCGATCGCTCGCTGATCCCGGCCGAGGCGGAGGCGCAGTGGGTCTCTGTCGACGGCCAGCTCGTCGAGATGGGACTCTGGTTCGGCGCGCTCGCGCGGCCCGGCATCCGACGCAGCGCCCTGGTGCTGGGTCGCGACGGCAGCCACGAGCTCTCTGCGGCGGCCGACAGCGACGACGTCGAGGTCGGCGAACTCGGCGCGTACATCTACGAACCGGACGGGGCCGTCATCCGCTCACGGCTGATCGGTGACCTCGCCCGCGCGCTCGGCGCATCGATGATGAGCGATGGCATCGCCTATCTCACGGCGGATGCCGCGCACGAGACCCCGTTCGCCACGTGCTTCCGCGTGATCGAGCGGCTGCCGGCCGACGAGAAGAAGCTCAAGGCCGCCCTGGCCGCCCGCGGCATCGGCACGCTGGAGATCAAGAAGCGCGGCATCGACATCGACCCGGCCACGCTGCGCTCCCGGCTGAAGCTCAAGGGCACGGCATCCGCCACGATCGTGCTCACCCGCGCCGCCGGCAAGCACGTGACTCTGCTCGTGGAGCGCGTGTAACCACCGGGCGAACGCGCAGAAACGGCTCCCATCCGTGCGGATGGGAGCCGTTGCTGGGAACTCGCGGCGCCTAGTAGTTGTAGGTGCCGTCGAAGTTCGGGTTCGAGGCGAGCGCCGCGAAGAAGGCGATCAGAGCGATCGTCACGATGATGCCGATGACGAGGCCGACGTAGCCGATGATGAGGCCGGCGATCGCCATGCCGCGGCCACCCTCTGCCGTCTTCTTGATCTGGCTGAGCGACAGGTGGCCGAAGATGATGCCGACCAGGAAGGTGATTCCGGTGAACAGACCGGCGATCGAGGCGACCAGCGACACGATGGCGAAGGTGTTCGTCTTCGGTGCGGCACCGAAAGCGGGCTGGCCGTAGCCGGCAGCAGGGGCGCCGTATGCCGGGGCACCGTAGGCCGGAGCCGGCGGAACCTCACCGTACGCAGGGGCGGGCGGAGCCTGCGGGGCACCGTAGGCGGGAGCCGGCGGAACCTCAGAGGCCGCTGGGGGCGCGACATAGGCCGGAGCTGCGGGAACCTCGGGGGCCGCTGGAACGTCTGGGGTTGCCGGAACATCGGGCGTGTTCGGCGGCGTCGGCTCGCTGGGCGGTACGGGGGGCAGATTCTGATCGGTCATGGTTTGAGCCCTTCTCGTCTGCGGTGCGGGCCAATCCGGCCTCACGGTCACCGCGGAGCTATGGTCGCATCGAGCAGTCTGGCTGTCAACGACAGCGGCAACCGGGCGACACACCTCAAGCCTAGACCTCAGCTTCAAGGTTGTGCGGCGTCAGCACAGGAAATCGACAGCTCAGCTGAATGAGTGAGTGCACCTGGATGGGTCAGTGCACCTGGATGTCGGTGACGGGCAGGGTCGAGTCCGCGCCGAAGTCCAGCGAGCTGGGCTCATGGCCCGTCATGATCAACTGCGCGCCGAGTGCGGCGATCATCGCCCCGTTGTCGGTGCAGAGGCTCAGTGGCGGGATGCGCAGCTCGATGCCGGCTGCGGCGGCCCGCGCCCCGGCCACCTCGCGCACGCGTGCATTGGCCACAACGCCGCCGCCGAGCAGCAGCCGCGGCACCCCGTGGTCGGTGCAGGCGGCGATCGCCTTGCCGATCAGCACATCGACGACGGCCTCGCGGAAGCTCGCGGCGACATCGGCGACGGGCACCGGCTCTCCGGCATCCTGCTTCTGCTCAACCCAGCGGGCGACGGCCGTCTTGAGCCCGGAGAAACTGAAGTCGTAGCGGTGCTTGGCCATGTCTTTGGGCAGTGTGAGCCCGCGGGGGAAGCGAATCGCCTTGGGGTTGCCGTCGGCAGCGAGGCGGTCGATGTGCGGGCCGCCGGGATAGGGCAGGCCGAGCACGCGGGCGACCTTGTCGAAGGCCTCCCCCGCCGCGTCATCGATGGTCTCGCCGAGCAGTTCGACGTCACCGGTGAGGTCGCGCACCAGCAGCAGCGAGGTGTGCCCGCCAGAGACGAGCAGGGCGATGGTCGGGTACTCCAGCGGCTCGGAGACGCCGTCCTGCCCGGTGGCGAGCAGATCGGCGCCGACGTGGCCGACGAGGTGGTTGACGGCGTAGATCGGCTTGTCCAGCGCGATCGCGAGCGCCTTGGCCGCGCCGACGCCCACCATCAGCGCCCCGGCGAGCCCGGGACCGCTCGTGACGGCCACGGCGTCGATGTCTTCGAGCCGGATGTCGGCCTCCGCCAGTGCCGCGGTGATCGCCGGTGTCATCTCCTCGAGGTGTGCGCGGGCGGCCACCTCGGGCACGACCCCTCCGTAGCGCGCGTGCTCGTCCATCGACGATGCGATCGTGTTGGCGAGCAGTGTCGTGCCGCGCACGATCCCGATTCCGGTCTCGTCACAGCTCGTCTCGATGCCGAGCACGAGTGGATCGGTGCGGTTCATGGTGCTGCTCACGAGGGTGTCTCCTGCTGCTTGAAAGTGATGTCGCCCGACTGGGCCAGGCCCGGCTGCGGCGCGGTGATCGCCAGCCGCATCACGACGGCGTCGACGTTGTCGGGTTTGTAGTAGCCGCGGCGAACGCCGATCTCGGCGAAGCCGAGCTTCTCGTAGAGGTGTCTGGCCCCCGGATTGTCTGCACGCACCTCGAGGAACAGCTCTCGCGCGCCGCGGCTGCGCGCCTCGTCGATCAGGCGCAGCATGAGCACCCGGCCGAGGCCCTTGCCCTGAGCGGCCTCTGCGACGGCGATCGTCTGGATGTCGGCCTCGAAGGCGCCGCGCGGGGCGAGCAGCCCGGCGTAGGCCTCGATGCGCTGCGGTGCCTCGGGCGGGAACGCCACCAGGTAGTAGCAGTTGGGGTCGGAGACGTCGCGCGCCATCGCCTCTGGCGACCAGGCGTCCGTCGGGAACATCGCCGTCTCGATGGCCATGATCGCCGGAACGTCTGCGGCACCGGCCCGGCGCAGCTGCCAGGTCACCGGGTGACCCTCTTGGGACCGGTGGAGATCATGACGTCGGGCGAGCGGAGGTAGAGCGGCTCGTCGGCGGCGAATGGACGGCCGGCGGCGAAGCTGAGTTCTGCGAACATGCCGAGGGCGCCGGCGGAGACCTCTGCGGCATCCAGACGTTCCACATCACCGGCGAAGGCGAGGCCGTCGAGAACGCTCGTCGACACCTCGTCGGGCTTTGCGAGGCCGGGGCCGCCGCGGCGAACGGGCAGACCGAGCGCATCGACGCCCGAGTAGGCGCTCCAGTAGAGCTCGCGGCGCCGCGCGTCGGTCACCACCAGCAGTGGCGCGTCGACCGGAGTGCCGGTCGTTGCGAATCGGCCTCCGTAGTGGGCGAAGGCGATGGCGTCGTGGCTCACGACGGGCACGAGCGGCTTGCCGAGTGCGAGCGCGAAGGTGCGGGCGGCGGCGATGCCGACGCGCAGGCCGGTGAACGGGCCGGGGCCCATTCCGGCGACGACGCCGGAGAGGGCGCCGCGGCTGGTTCCGGATGCCGCGAGGCACTCCTGGATCATGCCGCCGATGACCTCGGCGTGGCGCATCGTGTCGGCCACGGAGCGTTCCGCGAGGATCCCGGCGTCACGGTCGACAATGGCGACACTCGTTCCGGCGGAGGTATCGATCGCGAGGAGCATCCCTCCAGCCTACGCGCGCGATGCGCAGCATCGCGAAAGGCGGCAGCCTGCGCCCGGGAGACTACGCGGCGAACTCGGTGCCGGCCCAGCGCGGCCCGAAGCCGCGCACGGTGACCACGCGGGGCTCGTCGCCGTCCAGCTCCGCTGAGTCTGCGGCGTCCGGCCCGGCCCCCGTCGGTCGCTGCAGGGTCAGCTCCAGCCAGGACTCGCTCACGCCGTCGAGCATGCCTGCGCCCCACTCCACGACGACCACCGAGTTCGCGTAGTCGATGTCGAGGTCGTCGAGCTCCCTGGCGTCGCCGAGCCGATAGGCGTCGACGTGCACGAGCGCCGGCCCGCCGACGACGCTCGGATGGGTGCGGGCGAGCACGAAGGTCGGGCTGGTGACGGTGCCGCGGATTCCGAGCCCCTCGCCGAGGCCGCGGGTGAAGGTGGTCTTGCCCGCGCCGAGCGGGCCGTCGAGCACGAGCAGGTCGCCGGCGTTCAGACGCACGGCCATGGCCGCTCCGAACTCGTGCATCTCGTCGGCCGTGTCGATGGTGCGGGTGATCACCTGGTGCTCCGGGGAACGCGCTGGCCGATGCGGGTGACGATCTCGTAATTGATCGTGCCCGCGGCATCCGCCCAGTTCTCTGCGCTCGGAACCCCACGCGTCGGATCGCCGAACAGCACGACCTCGTCGCCCGTGTGCACCTCGGCGTCGCCGACGTCGACGATGAACTGGTCCATGGCGATGCGGCCGACGACCGGGTGCACAACACCGCCGATCGAGACGCTGGCCCGACCCGACGCCTGACGGGGGATTCCGTCGGCATAGCCGAGCGGCACGAGCACCAGCGTGGTGTCCCGCTCGGCCCGCCAGGTGTAGTCGTAGCTGGCCGCGGTGCCGGCCAGCACCCGGCGCACGGCGGCGATGCGGGCGGTGAGTGTCATCACGGGCACGAGGTCGAGGCCGTCCGGGAGGGAGTCGCCCCAGGGCGAGAGCCCGTAGATGCCGATGCCGATGCGCACCATGGAGTAGCGCGCGGCCGGCAGGCTGAGCGCGGCGGCCGTTGCGGCGATGTGCAGCAACGCCGGGCTGAGCCCCTCGGCCTTCGCCGCCGCGATGCCGCGGTCGAAGAGTGCGCATTGCGCGGCGTCATCGGCCGGCGAGGCGTTGGAGAGGTGGCTGAAGAGGCCGTCCACGCGCAGCTCTCCGGCGAGCTCGGCCTCGCGGGCGGCCACGAAGACGTCCGCCCACTCGCCGGCTCCGATGCCGTTGCGGCTCAGCCCGGTGTCGAGCTTCAGCTGGACGGATGCCACGCGCCGCAGTGCGCGAGCGGCATCCGCCACCGCCCGCAACTGCGCGAGGGAGGAGATCCCGATACTCACCTCGGCAGCGATCGCCGCCGCGAAATCCGCGTCCTGGCCGTGCAGCCAAGCGAGGATCGGCGCTGTCACCCCGGCGGAACGCAACTCGAGGGCCTCGCCGATGTCGGCGACGCCGAGCCAGTCGACTCCGCCGTCCTGAGCGGCGAGGGCGACCGCGATCGCACCGTGGCCGTAGGCGTTCGCCTTCACCACCGCCATCACGAGCGGCGCTGGTGCGGTGTCGCGGCCCACGAACGCGCGGATGGCGCGCAGATTGCCACGCACCGCGTCCAGGTCGATCACCGCAGCGCGCAGTGCCGCTTCGCTGTTGCCGCTCATGTCTCGTCCGTTCCCGTTGCAGATGGTGCAGGTGGTGCTGGTGGTGCTGGTGTCGTCGGTTCCGATTCCGCGATCACGAAGGCCGTCGCGATTCCGGCGTCATGGCTCATCGAGAGGTGGATCCGCGTGATGCCGCGGGCCGCGGCCTCGGCGGCCGTCGCGCCGTGCAGCGCGAAGCCGGGGTTGCCGTCTCGGTCGTTGATGACCTCCATGTCGTGCCAGCGCAGCATCTCCGGACCGCCGAGCGCTTTGATCAGCGCTTCCTTGGCGGCGAAGCGGGCAGCCAGTGAGTGCACCGGCTTGCTTCGTTCGCTCTCGGCGAACAAGCGCTCGAGGAGCCGTGGGGTGCGGGCGATGGCGCGCTCGAATCGCGCGAGGTCGACGACGTCGATCCCGATCCCGACGATCATCCGAGTCCGCCGATCATTCGACTCCGCGTGGCACGCGCTACTCCACCGTGACGGACTTGGCGAGGTTGCGCGGCTGGTCGACGTCGAGGCCCTTGGCGATGGAGAGCTCCATCGCGAAGATCTGCAGCGGAACGACGGCCAGCAGCGGCTCGAACAGCGGCCCGGCGAGCGGGATCCGTACGACCTCGTCGGCGAACGGCAGCACCGCGACGTCGCCCTGCTCGGCGATCGCGATCACACGGGCGCCGCGGGCGCGGATCTCCTGGATGTTCGAGACGACCTTGGGGTGCAGCGTCGCCGAGCCCCGCGGGCTCGGAACAACGACGAACACGGGCTGGCCCGGCTCGATCAGGGCGATCGGGCCGTGCTTGAGCTCGCCGGCGGCGAATCCCTCCGCGTGGATGTACGCGAGCTCCTTGAGCTTGAGCGCACCCTCCATGGCGATGGGGAAGCCGACGTGGCGACCGAGGAAGAGCACGGCACGGGTGTCGGCCATCCAGTGCGCGAGCTGCGCAATCGTTGCGCTGGATTCCAGCACCGTCGCGATCTTCGCGGGGATCGCGAGGAGCTCAGCCACCTGCTCGGCCTGCTCGGCCTCGCTCAGCGTGCCGCGCACGCGGGCCAGGTGCAGGCCGAAGAGGTAGAGGGCGGTGATCTGGGCGACGAAGGCCTTGGTGGATGCCACGGCGACCTCTGGTCCGGCGTGCGTGTAGACGACCGCATCCGATTCGCGCGGAATCGTCGCGCCCTGGGTGTTGCACACCGAGATCACGCGGGCCCCGGCCTCGCGTGCGTACTTGACGGCCATCAGCGTGTCCATGGTCTCGCCGGACTGGCTGATCGAGATCACGAGGGTGTCCTCGGTGATCACCGGGTCGCGGTAGCGGAACTCGTGGCTGAGCTCGACGGTCACGGGAACCCGCGCCCACTTCTCGATCGCGTACTGCGCGGTCATGCCGGCGTATGCGGCCGTTCCGCAGGCGATGATCACGATGCGGCGGATGCCGGCGAGCACGTCATCGCCGAATGCGGCCAGCTCCGGCACGACGACGGCATCCCCGACGATGCGGCCGCGCAGGGTGTTGGCGACGGCGTCGGGCTGCTCTGCGACCTCCTTGGCCATGAAGCTGGACCAGCCACCCTTGTCTGCGGCTGCGGCATCCCACTCGACCTCGAATGTCTCGACCTCGACCGGGGCGCCGGCGAAGTCGGTGACCACGACGGCGTCGGGGGTGATGGCAACGATCTGGTCCTGGCCGACGGCCATCGCGGTGCGGGTGTACTGCACGAAGGCTGCGACGTCGGAACCGAGGAAGTTCTCACCGTCGCCGAGGCCGATGACGAGCGGCGAGTTGCGGCGCGCGCCGACGACAAGGTTCGGCTCATCGCGGTGCAGGGCCAGCAGCGTGAAGGCTCCGTCGAGGCGGCTGACCACGTTGCGGAAGGCCGCACGCAGGTCGCCGGTCTGCCGGTACTCGCGGCCGAGCAGTACTGCGGCGACCTCGGTGTCGGTCTCACTCTCGAAGTCGTAGCCCTCGGCCAACAGCTCGTTCTTGAGCTCGGTGAAGTTCTCGATGATGCCGTTGTGGATCAGCGCGAGCTTGCCGTCGTCGCCGAGGTGCGGGTGGGCGTTCACATCGGTCGGACCGCCGTGGGTCGCCCACCGGGTGTGACCGATGCCGGCGCGGCCGTCCTCGATCGGGTGCGCGGCGAGCTCATCGGTGAGCTTGACGAGCTTGCCGGACTTCTTGGCCGTGCCGAGATTTCCCGCGTCGTCGATCACCGCAACGCCGGCCGAGTCATAACCGCGGTACTCCAGACGGCGCAGTCCGCCGACGAGTACCTCGAGGCTCTTCTTGTCACCGACATATCCAACGATTCCACACATGAGACATGATTTTAGTCGACTAAAAGCTGTGAGCTCCGGACGCGGCGACTGGGGCACGCCGCATGCCAGTAAACTCGGGGGTTATGGCCGAGCAGCGCAACCAGAATGGCAGTGGCCACAACTCTCCGTTCGTCGAGTTGGAGCGCGCCGATTGGGCCGCACTGGCGTCATCCACCCGCCTGCCGCTGCAGGAGACAGAGCTCGTGCAACTTCGCGGCCTCGGTGAACCGTTGAACCTCTCCGAGGTGACCGACGTCTACCTGCCGCTCAGCCGGCTGCTCAATCTCTATGTGGCCGGAACCAAGCAGCTGCACCGCGCCACGAGCGACTTCCTCGGTGAACGCTCGGCGACGACGCCGTTCGTCATCGGTGTCGCCGGCTCTGTTGCCGTCGGCAAGTCGACGATCGCCCGCCTGCTGCGCGAGCTGCTGGCCCGGTGGGAGGACACCCCCCGCGTCGAGCTCGTGACGACCGACGGCTTCCTCCTGCCCAACGCCGAGCTTGAGCGCCGTGGCCTGATGGAGCGCAAGGGCTTTCCCGAGTCCTATGACCGCCGTGCGCTGCTGCGCTTCGTGAACGCGGTGAAGTCGGGGGCGCCGGAGGTGCGCGCGCCGTTCTACTCGCACCTCAGCTACGACATCGTGCCCGACGCCCAGATCACCGTGCGCCAGCCCGATGTGCTGATCGTCGAGGGCCTGAACGTGCTGCAGCCACCCGCACCTGGCCACCGCCTCGCCGTGAGCGACCTCTTCGACTTCACGGTCTACGTCGATGCGCGCACCTCCGACATCGCCCGCTGGTACGAGGAGCGCTTCCTCAAACTGCAGCGCGGGGCGTTCAGCAACCCGAAGTCCTACTTCCACCGCTTCGCCTCGCTCTCCGAGGAGCAGGCGCGCGCCCGCGCCCGCGGCATCTGGCAGAGCATCAACGAGCCGAATCTGTTGCAGAACATCCGCCCGACCCGCTCCCGCGCCACGCTCGTGCTCCGCAAGGACTCGGACCACGCCGTCTCCAGCGTGCTCCTCCGCAAGCTCTAACAGCGGGGCGGCGCAGGGAGCGGCGCACTCGTAGAAAAGGCCCGGTACTCAGCGAGTATCGGGCCGTTTCTACGAGTTCTGCTACAGCGCGAGGCGCTCCCGCACGACGTCGGCGAGCGAGTTCGCGAGTCGGTCGGCAGTCGCCTGGTCAGCGGCCTCCACCATGACGCGCACCATCGGCTCGGTACCGGACGGTCGCAGCAGCACACGCCCGGTCTCACCCAGCTCGGCCTCAGCGGCGCGAATGGCGTCTGCGATGCCCTCGTCACCCGCCATGGCCGTGTGATTGACGCCACGCACATTCACGAGGATCTGCGGGTAGACCGTCATGACCGATGCGAGTTCGGCGATGGACTTGCCCGTGCGCGCCATCTCGGCGACCAGGTGCAGGCCGGTCAGCACGCCGTCACCTGTGGTCGCGTACTCCGTCATGATGACGTGGCCGGACTGTTCGCCGCCCAGAGCGAGCTTGTCGGCGTTGAGTTCTTCGAGCACGTAGCGGTCGCCGACACGCGTCTCGATCATGTGGATGCCGTTGGCCGCCATCGCCTTGCGCAGCCCCAGGTTGCTCATGACGGTTGCGACCAAGGTGTCGTTGGTGAGGTGACCGCGTTCCTTCATCGCGACGGCCAAGATCGCCATGATCTGGTCGCCGTCGATGATGTTGCCCTCGTGGTCAACGGCCAGGCAGCGGTCCGCGTCGCCATCGTGCGCGATACCGACGTCTGCACCGTGCTCGAGCACAGCGCGGGCCAGATTGTCGAGGTGGGTCGAACCGACGCCATCGTTGATGTTCATGCCGTCGGGGTCGGCACCGATCACGGTGACCTTCGCGCCCGCGTTCGTGAACACCTCCGGCGAGACGCCGGATGCCGCGCCGTGAGCGCAGTCGAGAACGACGTGGATCCCCTCGAGCCGATTCGGCAAGGTGCCGAGAAGGTGCAAGACGTATCGGTCTTCGGCATCCGCAAAACGACGAATGCGCCCGACGTCTGCGCCGGTCGGCAGGAGAACGTCTTTGTGCACATGCGCCTCGATGCGGTCTTCGACCTCGTCGGGGAGCTTGGTGCCACCGAAGGCAAAGAACTTGATGCCGTTGTCGGGGGCGGGATTGTGCGATGCCGAGAGCATCACACCGAAGTCTGCGCCGATGTCGGCGATCAGAAAAGCCGCAGCGGGGGTCGGCAGCACTCCGGCGTCGAGAACATCGACGCCTGAGGAGGCGAGACCAGCCGATACGGCGGCGGTGAGAAACTCACCGGAGATACGCGGGTCACGGGCGACGACTGCAACAGGTCGTCGGCCAGACGCACGGCGTTCTTCTGCACGGCGCCCTTGTGTGAGCACCGTGGCTGCGGCCTGGGCGAGGCCCAGGGCCAGGTCAGCCGTGAGTTCACGGTTGGCCAGGCCCCGGACGCCGTCCGTGCCAAAGAGTCGAGGCAAAGCCTGATACTCCGATTGAGGCGCTGGTTAGCGCTTCGAGAACTGCGAGGCCTTGCGGGCCTTCTTGAGACCAGCCTTCTTGCGCTCGATGACGCGCGAGTCGCGAGTCAGGAAGCCGGCCTTCTTGAGGATGGCGCGGTTGTTCTCGCGGTCGATCTCGTTGAGTGCACGAGCGATGGCGAGACGCATGGCGCCGGCCTGACCCGAGGGGCCGCCACCGGTGACCTTGGCAACGACGTCGTAGCTGCCGATGAGGTCGAGCACCTTGAAGGGGTCGGTGATGAGCTGCTGGTGCAGCTTGTTGGGGAAGTACTCGGCGAACTCGCGCTTGTTCACGCTGAGCGTGCCCGAGCCGGGAACGAGGCGCACGCGGGCGATGGCCTGCTTGCGACGTCCGACAGCTGCGCCGCCAACGTTCAGCACTGCGCGGGGAGCCTTGGGGGCTGCCTCGGCCGGCGTCTCGGTGGAGTAGCTCTCCGGAGCGTCAATCTGGTCTGCGATCTTAGCCACGATGGTGGTAATCCTTTGTCTTAGAAGTCGAGAAGTCTGGGACCGGGAGGCTCTACTGAGCGACCTGGGTCAGGGTGTACGGCACCGGCTGCTGCGCGGCGTGCGGGTGCTCGGAGCCTGCGTAGACCTTGAGCTTCTTGAGCTGAGCGCGACCGATCGAGTTCTTCGGAAGCATTCCGCGGATGGCCTTCTCAACGGCGCGCTCGGGGTTCTTCTCGAGCAGCTCGGAGTAGCTGACAGCCGTGAGTCCGCCCGGGTAACCCGAGTGGCGGTAGGCCTTCTTCTGGTCGAGCTTGGAGCCGGTGAGGGCGACCTTCTCGGCGTTGATGATGATGACGAAGTCACCCATGTCCATGTGGGGGGTGAATGTCGCCTTGTTCTTGCCGCGGAGGATCACTGCTGCGTGGCTGGCGAGGCGGCCGAGAACGACGTCAGTTGCGTCAATGATGACCCAACTGCGCGAAACTTCGGAAGCCTTCGGGGTGTAAGTGCGCGTCACTGTAGTGGCTGCTTTCTGTGTCGAACGGAGGTGTTCGTGAATCCCGCTCCGGGCGTGTTCTCAACTGGAACACAAACGATGGAGGGCTCACGTTCGCGGGCCCGGCCAGCTAGCCGAGGCACCAAGGATCAATAATAGACGTTCGGCGGCGTGCTGGCAATTCGGGCCGGATGCCGCGCCTCCCGCTCTCGGCCATGTGAATTGCTAGAGGGCGCGGTGCGCGCGCGTCTCGGCGGCGCGCAACGCGAGCGCGGCGTCATCCGGGTAACCGATCTCGGTGAGCACCAGGCCGCGGGCCGGCATCACCTTGAACGCGGCGGTGCGTTCGCGCGCATCGCGCAGCTCGATCAGTCGCGCGGGCGTGAGTCGGCCGACGCCGACCGCGACGCAGCCGCCGACGAGGGCACGGACCATGCTGTGGCAGAAGGCGTCGGCCTGCAGCGAGGCGATGAGCACACCCTGATCGTCGCGGCGCCAGTAGAAGCTCTGCAGGGTGCGGATCGTCGTCGCGCGGGGCTTCGGCTTGCAGTAGGCGGCGAAGTCGTGCAGCCCGCACAGCTCCTGGGCGACCTCGTCCATCGGTTCGAGTCGGTGCCGGCCAGGCAGCCAGGTGGTGCGGAATCGCTGCAGCGGGTCGCGCTCGGAGTAGGCGTCGGCGATGCGGTACTCGTAGCGGCGCCAGAGGGCGCCGAATCGGGCGTCGAAGCCGGGTGGCGCGAGCCGCGCCGACCGGATGACGATGTCGCCCTTCTGGCTCAGGATGCCGTTCAGGCGCCGTGCCAGTGCGATCGCGGCATCGCTGTCCGCCGCACGGGCGTTGCGCCCCCTGGCCGGGCTCAGCACGCTGGCCGCCTGCGCCTCGGTGAGGTCGAGGTGCGCGACCTGGCCGGTCGCGTGCACACCGGCGTCGGTGCGGCCGGCGACCACGAGGCGGGGCGTCGGCGGGTTGCGGCGCAGGATCGAGTCGAGAGCCGACTCGATCTCGCCCTGCACGGTGCGCAGCACGGGCTGAATCGCCCAGCCACTGAAGTTCGTGCCGTCGTAGGCGATGTCGAGGCGGAGCCGGATGCTGCCGGGGGCCAGCCGAGTCACCGCGTCGTCATCGATCGGGTCCGGCTCTGGGGCTGCATACTGCTCAGTCACGGCATCCAGTCTAGGAGAGCGGGCCGACCCGATTCGTGACGGCAAAGCGCGCCGGGTGCCCGGGAACGACGAAGGGCCCCGAACTCGCGTTCGGGGCCCTTCGGATGATGCAGGGTGAGACAGCCTTATTCGGCGGCCTTCTCCTCGGCCGGAGCCTCGCTTGCCTCGGCGGGGGCGACCTCGACGGTCTCCTCAGCCGGGGCGACCTCGGCCGGAGCCTCGGCAGCAGGAGCCGCGGCAGCAGCTGCAGCAGCGGTCTTCTTGGCGGACTTCGGCTTGGCGACGACGGGCTCGAGAACGAGCTCGATCTGCACCATGGGGGCGTTGTCGCCCTTGCGGAAGCCGAGCTTGGTGATGCGCGTGTAGCCACCATCGCGCTCGGCGACCTGCGGAGCGATCACGGTGAACAGCTCGTGCACGACGGACTTGTCGCCGATCGACGCGAGGACGCGACGACGAGCGTGCAGGTCGCCCTTCTTGGCGAAGGTGACGAAGCGCTCGGCGACGGGCTGCAGGCGCTTGGCCTTGGTCTCCGTGGTCTTGATCGACTTGTGCGTGAACAGGGCAGCAGCCAGGTTAGCGAGCATGAGGCGCTCGTGTGCCGGACCGCCTCCGAGGCGGGGGCCCTTTGTAGGCTTAGGCATTTTGTATCTCCAGTATCAAATGTGGTGGGAGGCTCGCGACGAGCCACGGGTAGCGCGGAAAGCGCTAGTTGGTCTCGTCTTCGAAGCCGCTGTAGAAGTGAGCGCCGTCGAATCCAGGAACGGAGTCCTTGAGCGACAGGCCGAGCTCCACGAGCTTGTCCTTGACCTCATCCACCGACTTCTGTCCGAAGTTGCGGATGTTCATGAGCTGGGTCTCCGAGAGGGCGACCAGTTCGCTCACGTTGTTGATGCCTTCGCGCTTGAGGCAGTTGTACGAGCGCACCGAGAGGTCGAGGTCTTCGATCGGGATCGAAAGCTCGCTCGAGAGCACGGCGTCGACGGGAGCCGGGCCGATCTCGATGCCCTCTGCGGCGGTGTTCAGCTCGCGAGCGAGGCCGAACAGCTCGGTCAGCGTACGACCAGCGGATGCAATTGCATCGCGCGGGCTGATGGCCGACTTGGTCTCGACGTCGACCACGAGGCGGTCGAAGTCAGTGCGCTCACCGGCACGAGTCGCCTCGACGCGGTAGGTCACCTTGAGAACGGGCGAGTAGATCGAGTCGACCGGAATCTGGCCGGCCTCGGAGTACTCGTTGCGGTTCTGCGTGGCGGACACGTAGCCGCGGCCGCGCTCGATGGTGAGTTCGAGCTCGAACTTGGCGGTGTCGTTGAGCGTCGCGATGACGAGCTCGGGGTTGTGCACCTCGACACCGGCCGGAGCCGAGATGTCGGCGGCGGTGACCTCACCGGCGCCCTGCTTGCGCAGGTAAGCGGTGATGGGCTCGTCGTGCTCGCTCGAGACAACGAGGCCCTTGATGTTCAAGATGATCTCGGTGACGTCTTCCTTGACACCGGGAACGGTGCTGAATTCGTGGAGAACGCCATCAATGCGGATGCTGGTGACAGCAGCGCCGGGGATCGAGGAAAGCAGGGTGCGGCGAAGCGAGTTGCCGAGGGTGTAACCGAAGCCAGGCTCGAGGGGCTCGATGACGAACCGCGAGCGGAATTCGGAAATGTTCTCTTCGGTGAGCGTTGGACGCTGTGCAATAAGCACTATTGATTCCTTTCGGCTAAGTGTCCGCTATATGACACTTGCGTTGTCGACCGGGTAGCTGGCCCGGCGTTGTTGAATTGTGTAAGGAACTTTCCACGGCCCGAGCCTGCCGGGCTCCCCGGAGGGGGCCAGGCAGGCTCAGACTGCGGCGAAGAGTGCTTTAAACGCGGCGACGCTTGGGCGGGCGGCATCCGTTGTGCGCCTGCGGCGTCACATCGTTGATGGAGCCGACCTCGAGGCCTGCGGCCTGAAGCGAACGAATTGCCGTCTCGCGACCCGAACCCGGGCCCTTGACGAAGACGTCAACCTTCTTCATGCCGTGCTCCTGCGCCTGACGCGCAGCCGACTCGGCGGCGAGCTGAGCGGCGAAGGGGGTCGACTTGCGCGAACCCTTGAAGCCGACGGCTCCCGACGAGGCCCAGCTGATAACAGCTCCGCTGGGGTCGGTGATCGAAACGATCGTGTTGTTGAACGTGCTCTTGATGTGGGCCTGGCCCACAGCAATGTTCTTCTTTTCTTTCTTACGCGGCTTCCGTGCGGCCGACTTTGGTGCTGCCATGATTTCTCCTGAATCCTAGAGGCGAGGGTCGCTGGCCGGGGCCTAGCGAGCCTTCTTCTTGCCGGCGACGGTGCGCTTCGGGCCCTTGCGGGTACGAGCGTTGGTCTTGGTGCGCTGTCCGCGCACGGGCAGGCCGCGACGGTGGCGGATGCCCTCGTAGGATCCGATTTCAACCTTGCGGCGGATGTCGGCGGCGACCTCGCGGCGAAGGTCACCTTCTACCTTGAAGTTGCCTTCGATGTAGTCGCGAAGTGCAACGAGCTGGTCGTCGCTGAGGTCCTTGACGCGGATGTTTCCGTCGATCTCGGTGTCAGCGAGGGTCTTGAGCGCGCTTGTGCGCCCAACACCGTAAATGTAGGTCAGTGCGATCTCCACGCGCTTTTCGCGCGGGATGTCTACGCCTGCGAGACGTGCCATGGTGGCTGCTCCTTGAGGTGAGTGGAGGTGTGGTGCATTCTCGGTGCCACGGCCTCCAACCGTGGGTGTCCGCCGGGCGACCGACCGTGTAGGCACAGGCGCTCAGCTTCTTGAGAATGCGATTTCGTTGTTGAATTGTGTATCTGCCCCGTGAAGGAGAAGAGACTAGCCCTGACGCTGCTTGTGGCGCGGGTTGCTCTTGCAGATGACCATGACGCGGCCGTTGCGACGAATCACCTTGCAGTGCTCGCAGATCGGCTTGACGCTGGGGTTGACCTTCATTGTGGTTCCTTGTTTTCGCTGTCTTCGTACTCGCGGGATGCCGCGAGCCGTTACTTAACAGCCGCCCGTTACTTGTAGCGGTAAACGATCCGACCACGGGTCAGGTCGTAGGGGCTCAGCTCCACAATCACGCGGTCCTCAGGGAGGATGCGGATGTAGTGCTGACGCATCTTGCCCGAGATGTGAGCAAGAACCTTGTGTCCGTTGGTGAGCTCTACGCGAAACATCGCGTTGGGCAGAGCTTCTACCACCGAGCCCTCGATTTCGATGACGCCGTCTTTTTTGGCCATAGCCTCTTCGTCGCTAATAAGTAATTGGATGCTGATCGTGCGTGTGTTTTCGGTGTTTTCACCCGAGCGGAACCGCCGAATGAGGCACGCTAAACGTGCACAAAACACCAAGGGTCAATCTTATGGGATGAACACCGTTTTTGCCAACTCAGGCTGTATCATTCGTGACTGTTGGGCGTGCTGAGGCCGGCGGCGAGAGCCTTGACGGACGCGTGCGCCTCTGCGGCTCCGACCGCAGCAAGGGCGGCATCCGCCATCGCGGTGGCCTGGGCCGCATCGAAACGCAGCAGCGACGCTCGCACGTCGGCGATCGCGGCCGACGACATCGAGAGGCTCGTCGCTCCGAGCCCGACGAGCACGACGGCCAGCAACGGGTCGGCCGCCGCCTCGCCGCAGATGCCCACCGGCTTGCCGAGGGCCCTGCCCGCGGCGCCGACCTCGGAGATCAAGCGGAGCACTGCCGGGTTCCACGGGCTCTGCAGCGCGGCGACACTGCCGAGCAGGCGGTCGGCGGCGGTCGTGTACTGGGTGAGATCGTTGGTGCCGATCGATGCGAAGTCGGTCGTCGGCAGCATCCGGTCGGCCAGCAGCGCCGCCGATGGCACCTCGATCATGACCCCAGCCGTTCGGATTCCGTGCTCGCGCGCGAGCGCCGTGAAGTACTCGGCCTCCTCGACCGTTGCGACCATCGGCGCCATCACCCAGAGTTCGGCGTTCGTGGCGGCATCGGCCGCCGCGAGTGCGGTGAGCTGGTCGCGCAGGATCTGCTCATGAGCACGCAGCGAGCGGATGCCGCGCAGCCCGAGCGCCGGGTTGTCCTCGTGGTCACCGTCTCCGTGCAGGAACGCCAGCGGCTTGTCTGCGCCGGCGTCGAGCACACGGACGACGACCTTCTTGCCGTCGAAGGCCTGCAGCAGGCGGGTGTACTCGGCCTGCTGCTCCGCGACCGTCGGCGCGTTCGTTGCCTCGAGGAACAGGAACTCGGTGCGGAACAGTCCGACGCCCTCAGCGCCCGCGGCCAGGGCACCGGCCGCTCCCGCGGACGAACCGAGGTTCGCGAGCAGTGGGACGGGGGTGCCGTCGGCCAACGCCCCCGGAGTGAGTGGGGCCGCACGACGCGTCGCGCGTTCGGCCAGCCGCGCCTCGGCCTCACGCCGTTCGGCCGCCGTCGGTCCGATCACGAGCACGTCGTTCTCGGCATCGACGATGACCTCGTCGTCATCGCTCAGCGCGCTCGCGCCCTCGGCCGCGACGATGGCGACGATGGCCTTGTCCCTGGCGAGGATCGCGGTGTGCGAGGTCGGGCCGCCGCCGATCGTGACGAGGGCGAGCACCTGCTCGAGGTCGAGCGTCGCGGTGTCGGCGGGGGCCAGGTCGCGCGCCACGAGCACAAAGGGGTGGCCGGGGTGCGGGACACCGGGGGCCTGAACCCCGAGGATCTCCGCGACGACACGCTGCGAGACGTCATCGACGTCGACCGCGCGCTCCGCCATGTAGCCGCCGAGCGCCACGAGCTGGGCACGGTAGGCGGCGTAGGCCTCATGCACGGCTCGTTCCGCGGTCTTGCCCGATGCGATCCGGGCGCTGACATCGCTCTCGAGCATGGGATCCTCTGCGAACATCGCCTGTGCCTCGAGCACCTCGGATGCCGCTCCGCCGGCGAGCCCGCCGCGACGGCGCAGCTCTGCGGCCACGGCACGGAGCGCTCGCTCGGCACGCTGCCCCTCGGCATCCGCACCGATCGCGCTCGGAACGTCGAGAGGCTCGGGCAGCGGGTCTGGCATGCGCACCACCGGCCCGATGGCGATTCCGCTGCCGATGCCTGTTCCGCTCACCTGCATGGGAACGCTCCCCCGGCTCGACATCCTCTGTGTGCACACATCACGAGTGACCTCCAGTGCTGAGCTGCTGTCGAGAACACCCTAGCCGCTGAGCTCAGGGGATGGGAACGGGCGTCACGCCCAACGGGGCCAGCTGCGCGGCTCCGCCATCGACAGCCGTGAGCACCCAGATGCCGCCACTGTGCACGGCAACGCTGTGTTCCCAGTGGGCGGCGTCGCCGCCGTCCTCCGTGGTGACGGTCCATTCGTCGTCCTGGGTGAAGGTGTCGATGTCGCCCGCGACGACCATCGGCTCGATGGCCACGACCAGGCCGGCCTTCACCTCGGGACCCTTCTGCCGCACACGGTAGTTGAACACCGGCGGCTCCTCGTGCATGCTGCGCCCGATGCCGTGACCGATGTAGTCGGTGAGGATCCCGTACGGCTCGTCAGAGCCGGGTGCCGGGTTGGCCTCGACGTAGCCCTGCACGGAGTCACCGACCTCGTTGAGGTGCCGGGCCCGTGCGAGCCGGGCGATGCCGTGCCAGAGCGACTGCTCCGTGACATCGCTGAGGTGCTGACGGGCCGCGACGAGCTCGGGGCGCGACGGGTCGGGAACGACGACGGTGAACGCGGAGTCACCGCTCCATCCGGCAACATCTGCCCCGCCGTCGACGGAGACGATATCACCGGGTTCGAGCGGGCGTGTGCTCGGGATCCCGTGCACGACATCGGCGTTCACCGAGATGCACAGGGTGTGGCGGTAGCCGGGAACGAGCTGGAAGTTCGAAACGCCACCAGCCGCGATGATCGCGGCCTCTGCGATGCCATCGAGCTCGAGAGGCGTGATGCCGGGCCGGATGTTGCTGCGAACGGCGGCCAGGCCGGCCGCGGTCACGAGACCGGGCGCGACCATCTGCCGGAGTTCGGCTGGCGACTTGTAGATCGACGTGCGCCGAAAACCCATCGAGTGGCCTAAGACGCGGCGGCGACGTCGGAGTCGGCTTCGCCGATCCCCGCGGCCTGCAGCGCTGCGCTAATGCGGTCGCCGACCTCATCGACGTTGCCGAGGCCGTCGACGTCGATCAGCAGGCCACGCTCACGGAAGACCTCCACCAGCGGAGCGGTCTCGCGGGCGTACACCTCCTGGCGGTGCCGGATGGCTTCCTCGGTGTCATCGGCGCGACCCTGCTCGAGCGCACGCTTGGAGAGACGCGCGATGATCTCTTCCTGGTCGGCGACGAGGCGGATGACGGCCTCGAGCGGCTGGCCCTTCTTCGCCAGGAGCTCGTCCAGGTAGCGCACCTGGTCGATCGTGCGCGGGTAACCATCGAGCAGGAAGCCGTTGGCGGCATCCTCTTCCTCGAGACGGGCAGTCACGATCTCGTTCGTGAGCGAGTCGGGAACGTAGTCACCGGCATCGACGATCGCCTTCACGCGCAGGCCGAGTTCCGTGCCGTTCTTGATGTGGAAGCGGAAGATGTCTCCGGTCGAGACGTCGGGGATGCCGAACGTCTCGCCGATGCGCTTGGCCTGAGTTCCTTTGCCCGCGCCGGGAGGACCGACGATCAGGAGGCGTGCGCCTCGGGCGATGTTGCGTTCTGCGGCGGTTTTGCTCATCGCAGCAACCCTTCGTAGTGACGCTGCTGCAGCTGCGAGTCGATCTGCTTGACCGTCTCGAGACCAACACCAACGATGATCAAGATGGAGGCGCCGCCGAACGGGAAGTTCTGATCGGCACCGACCGCAGAGAACGCGACCAGCGGCAGCAGGGCGATGACACCCAGGTAGAGAGAGCCGGGGAGCGTGATGCGGGTGAGTACATAGTCGAGGTACTCGGCGGTGGGCCGGCCGGCACGGATGCCGGGGATGAAGCCACCGTACTTCTTCATGTTGTCTGCGACCTCTTCAGGGTTGAAGGTGATCGCGACGTAGAAGTAGGTGAATCCGACGATGAGCAGGAAGTACAAGATCATGTACAGCGGCTGCCCGCCGCCGGTGAGGTTCGCGGTCACCCACAGCACCCAGGGCTGCGGCTCTTGGCCGGGAGCCGGCTGGTTGAACTGGGCGATCAGCGCGGGCAGGTAGAGCAGGGACGACGCGAAGATCACGGGGATGACGCCGGCCATGTTGACCTTGATCGGAATGTAGGTGTTGTTGCCGCCGTAGGTGCGGCGACCGACCATGCGTTTCGCGTACTGCACCGGGATCCTGCGCTGCGATTGCTCGACGAACACGACAGCGGCGACGACGACGAGGCCGACGGCGATCACAATGGCGAGCGTGTCCCAGCCCTTGGCGGACGCGATGCGTCCGAGGGACGCCGGGAACATGGCTGCGATCGAGGTGAAGATCAGCAGCGACATGCCGTTGCCGACGCCGCGCTCCGTGATGAGCTCGCCCATCCACATGATGACACCGGTACCGGCGGTCATGGTGAGCACCATCAGCATGATCGCGTACCAGGCGTCGTTGGTCAGCAGCTGCGTGCAGGCAGGGTTGCCCGAGCTGCCGAAGAGCGCACCACTGCGGGCGACGGTGATCAGCGTGGTGGACTGCAGGACCGCGAGGGCGATCGTGAGGTAGCGGGTGTACTGCGTCAGCGTTGACTGACCCGCCTGACCCTCCTTGTAGAGGGTCTCAAAGTGAGGGATGACCACGCGCAGCAGCTGCACGATGATCGAGGCCGTGATGTACGGCATGATGCCCAGCGCGAAGATGGAGAGCTGGAGGAGGGCTCCACCGCTGAACAGGTTGACGAGCTCATAGAGGCCCGAGGTGTCGGAGTTGGCTGCCAGACACTGCTGCACGCTGTCGAAATCGACAAACGGGGCGGGGATGAACGAGCCCAGTCTGAAGAGGGCAACCATGCCCAAGGTGAAGCCGATCTTCTTCCGAAGGTCGGGCGTGCGGAAAATCCGCGCGATCGCGCTAAACACAAGGCCTCCTGTAATTCCGTGAAGAATCAGTCACTGCTCTCACACCCACTGTGTGAATCGAGCCTGCCGGGCCCCCACGAATACTACGCGAGGTCCCGACAGGCTCGTTACAACTACTGGTGTACTAGTTGATTGATCCGCCAGCGGCGACAATCTTAGCCTCGGCGGAGCCGGAGACCTTGTCGACCGTTACGTTCAGTTTAACCGCAATGTCGCCATCGCCGAGAACCTTGACCTTTTCGTTGTTGCGCACCGCACCCTTGGCGACGAGGTCGCTGATGGTGACGTCTCCACCGGTGGGGTAGAGCTCGGCGAGCTTGTCCAGGTTCACGACCTGGTACTCAACGCGGAACGGGTTCTTGAATCCGCGGAGCTTCGGGGTGCGCATGTGCAGAGGCATCTGCCCACCCTCGAAGCCGATGCGGACCTGGTAGCGCGCCTTGGTTCCCTTGGTTCCACGGCCAGCCGTCTTACCCTTGGAGCCTTCACCGCGGCCAACACGGGTGCGGTCCTTCTTCGCACCGGGAGCCGGGCGAAGGTGGTGCACCTTGAGGACCTGCTCGCGCGCCTCGCCAGCCTCGGCCTTGACGGCCTTGGCCTTTGCGGGCGCCTTTGCGGGCGCCTTCTCGGCTGCAGCCTTGGCCGGAGCCTTGGTTGCTGCCTTAGCCGTGGTTGCCTTCTTAGGGGCAGCCTTGACGGCTTCCTTCTCTGCTGTTTCCTTGGCTTCAGCCATTAGTCAATCTCCTCGACCTTGACAAGGTGAGCGACAGTGTTGACGTAGCCGCGGTTCTGCGGGGTGTCTTCACGAACGACAACGTCACCGATGCGCTTGAGTCCCAGGCTGCGAAGCGTGTCGCGCTGGTTCTGCTTCTCACTAACTTTGGACTTGATCTGCGTAACCTTGAGCTGCGCGGCCATTAGGCACCTGCCTTCGCTGCTGCGGCAGCCTCGGCTGCCTGAGCCTCGGCACGCAACAGACGGGCCGGGGCGACCTCGTCGTAGGGGAGCCCACGACGAGCGGCAACGGCACGAGGTTCCTCGAGCTGCTGCAGGGCTGCGACGGTTGCGTGCACGATGTTGATCGTGTTCGACGAACCGAGCGACTTGCTCAGCACGTCGTGGATGCCTGCACACTCGAGCACGGCGCGAACCGGGCCACCGGCGATAACACCGGTACCGGCAGCGGCCGGACGAAGCAGAACGACACCGGCTGCGGCCTCACCCTGGACGGGGTGCGGGATGGTGCTGCCGACGCGGGGAACGCGGAAGAAGTTCTTCTTGGCCTCTTCGACGCCCTTGGAGATAGCGGTCGGCACCTCGCGGGCCTTGCCATAACCAACACCGACGAGTCCGTTGCCGTCGCCGACGACGACGAGAGCGGTGAAGCTGAAGCGACGACCACCCTTGACGACCTTCGACACGCGGTTGATGGTGACAACGCGCTCCAGGAACTGGCTCTTCTCGGCGTCGCGGCCTCCGCGATCGCCGCGGTTGGGGTTGCGCTCACGGCCACCGCGACGAGCTTCACGCTCGTTCTGTGCGGGTGCCGTCGATGCAGCGGTCTCCACCGGTGCCTCTACAACAGCCACCTCTTGCTCCTTAGTAATCTCGCTCACAGCTTGAGCCCTGCCTCTCGCGCTCCATCAGCGACAGCGGCTACGCGACCCGCGTACTTGCTGCCACCACGGTCAAAAACGACGGCGTCGATGCCAGCAGCCTGTGCACGCTCGGCGACGAGTGCGCCGATCTTGCGTGCCTTGGCCGTCTTGTCACCGTCGAAGGTACGCAGGTCTGCTTCCATGGTGGAAGCGGAAGCCAGCGTGTGGCCCTTGCTGTCGTCCACAACCTGTACGAATACGTGGCGTGCTGAACGGTTGACGACGAGGCGCGGACGAACCGCGGTGCCCTCGATCTTCTTGCGAAGTCGGGTGTGGCGACGTGTGCGCGCAGCCGACTTGCTCTTTCCTCTGGTTCCGAGACCCATGGTTACTTACCAGCCTTTCCGGCCTTACGACGGACAACCTCGCCGGCGTAGCGGATGCCCTTGCCCTTGTAGGGCTCCGGCTTCTTGATCTTGCGGATGTTGGCGGCAACCTCACCGACGGCCTGCTTGTCGATGCCAGCAACGGTGAGCTTGGTGTTGCCCTCGACCGTGAAGGTGATGCCCTCAGGAGCATCAACGGTGACGGGGTGCGAGAAGCCGAGGGCGAACTCGAGCGAGTTGCCCTTCTGCGCGACGCGGTAACCGGTACCGACGATCTCGAGGCCCTTGGAGTAGCCCTGGGTGACGCCGATGATCTGGTTTGCGATCAGCGTGCGGGTGAGGCCGTGCAGCGAACGCGATGCGCGCTCGTCGTCCGGGCGGGTGACGAGAACCTGGTTCTCCTCGACCGTGGCCTGGATCGGGTTGGCGATGACGAGAGCGAGCTCGCCCTTCGGACCCTTGACGGCAACATTCTGACCCGAGATCGTCACGGAGACGCCTGCGGGGATGTCAATGGGGAGTCGACCAATACGTGACATAGGTGATTACCACACGTAGGCGAGGACTTCCCCACCCACGCCCTTCTTCTCGGCCTGGCGGTCGGTGAGCAGACCGCTGGAGGTGGACAGGATGGCAACACCGAGGCCACCGAGGACGGTGGGGATTTCGGTCGACTTTGCGTAAACGCGAAGGCCGGGCTTCGAAACGCGCTTGATGCCAACGATCGAACGCTCGCGGTTGGGGCCGAACTTGAGGCTGAGCGTGAGGGTCTGTCCGACCTTCGCGTCGGTGACCTCGAAGCCGGAGATGTAACCCTCGCGCTTGAGGATCTCGGCAATGTGCGACTTGAGCTTGCTGTGCGGCATGGCCACGGTGTCGTGGTACGCAGAGTTAGCGTTGCGCAGTCTGGTCAGCATATCTGCGACCGGATCTGTCATCGTCATAGGATGCATTTCCTTCATTCACCAGGTTTCGACGCCCTTTACAAGAGTGCCGACCTGTGGTGCGAGAGCACGCGCGGATGCGTGTGCCCGGTAATCGGTTGGCCCGCTGCAAGCGCAACGAGCCAACCGATTGATACTACTAGGAGTTTTCGGCCGTCTTGAACGGGAAGCCGAGCGCCTTGAGCAGCGCGCGACCCTGTTCGTCGTTCTTGGCAGTCGTCACAACAGTGATGTCCATGCCGCGAACGCGGTCGATCTTGTCCTGGTCGATCTCGTGGAACATAACCTGCTCGGTCAGACCGAAGGTGTAGTTTCCATTGCCATCGAACTGCTTGTCCGACAGGCCGCGGAAGTCGCGGATACGGGGCAGCGCGAGCGAAAGCGTGCGGTCGAGGAACTCCCACATGCGGTCGCCACGCAGCGTGACGTGGGCGCCGATGGGCTGACCCTCACGCAGCTTGAACTGAGCGATCGACTTGCGCGCCTTGTTGATCTGCGGCTTCTGGCCGGTGATCTTGGTCAGGTCGGAAACAGCGCCGTCGATGATCTTGCCATCGCGGGCCGCCTCACCGACACCCATGTTCACGACGATCTTGACGAGACCCGGAACCTGGTGCACGTTCGTCAGGCCGAGGTCGGCCTTCAGCTGTGCAGAGAGTTCACTCTGGTACTTCGCCTTGAGACGCGGCTGGATTTTGCCAGTAGCGATGTCAGTCATTAGAGGTCCTTACCTGACTTCTTTGCGTAACGAACGCGGACCGTCTTGGTGACGCCGTCCTTCGTTACCTCTTCGTTGCGGAAGCCGACTCGCGTGGGCTTCTTGGTCTCGGGGTCAACGAGAGCAACGTTGGAGACGTGAATCGATGCCTCGTGCTGCTCGATGCCACCGGTCTTGGTGCCGCCCTGAGTCTGGCCGACGCGAACGTGCTTGGTGACAAAGTTGACACCCTCCACGATCACGCGGTTCTTCTCAACGAGGACCTGGAGGACCTTGCCCTGCTTGCCGCGGTCGCCGCCCTTTTCCTGACGACGGCCGGTGATGACCTCTACGAGGTCACCCTTCTTGATGTTCGCCATGACTTAGATAACCTCCGGTGCCAGCGAGATGATCTTCATGAACTTCTTGTCGCGAAGTTCACGGCCGACCGGTCCGAAGATACGGGTACCGCGGGGGTCACCGTCGTTCTTCAGGATTACAGCGGCGTTCTCATCGAACTTGATGTACGAACCGTCGGGACGACGGGTCTGCTTTTTGACGCGAACGACGACAGCCTTGACGACGTCGCCCTTCTTGACGTTGCCGCCAGGAATTGCGTCCTTGACGGTGGCAACGATGACGTCACCGATGCCGGCGTAACGACGGCCGGAGCCACCGAGAACGCGAATGGTGAGCAGCTCTTTGGCGCCCGTGTTATCGGCGACCTTGAGCCGTGATTCTTGCTGAAGCACTTCTAACTCCTTCTACGAAGCAAGCCCGGGGGGCTTACTTGGCCTTCTCGAGGATCTCGACCAGGCGCCAGCGCTTGGAAGCGCTGAGAGGGCGGGTCTCGCTGATGAGAACGAGGTCGCCAATGCCTGCGGCGTTGAGCTCGTCGTGAGCCTTCACCTTGGAGGTACGGCGGATGACCTTGCCGTACAGAGGGTGCTTCACGCGGTCTTCGACCTCAACGACGATGGTCTTTTCCATCTTGTCGCTGGTGACGTAGCCACGACGGGTCTTGCGGTAGCCGCGGACGAGTTCAGCCGTCTCGGCGACCTCGGCTGCAGCAGCCTTCTTGGTCTCAGCCATGACTAGGCCTCCTTCGTCTCTTCAGCCGAAGGAGCCTCGACGGCGTCCTTCTTGGCCTTCGTCTTCTTCTCAGCCTTGGCGGGAACCTCGACCGGTGCGGGCGTGGCACGAATGCCCAGCTCACGCTCACGGAGAACCGTGTAGATACGAGCGATGTCGCGCTTGACGGCGCGCAGGCGGCCGTGGCTCTCGAGCTGACCGGTGGCGGACTGGAAGCGCAGGTTGAACAGCTCTTCCTTGGCCTTCTTCAGCTCGTCAACGAGACGCTCGTCTTCAAATGTGTCGAGCTCGACGGCTGCGAGCTCCTTGGTACCGATCGCCATTATGCGTCACCCTCTTCGCGCTTGATGATTCGTGCCTTGAGGGGCAGCTTGTGGATTGCACGGGTAAGTGCTTCGCGGGCCAGTGCCTCTGGGACACCGGCAACCTCGAAGAGCACGCGACCCGGCTTGACGTTTGCTACCCACCACTCGACGGAACCCTTACCGGAACCCATGCGGGTTTCGGCCGGCTTCTTGGTCAGCGGACGGTCGGGGTAGATGTTGATCCACACCTTTCCGCCACGCTTGATGTGACGCGTCATGGCGATACGAGCGGACTCGATCTGACGGTTGGTCACATAAGCGGGGGTCATCGCCTGGATACCGAACTCACCGAAGGTGACCTTGGTACCACCGGTGGCGTGGCCGCTACGACCCGGGTGGTGCTGCTTACGGTGCTTGACTTTACGTGGAATCAACATGGTTATGCCTCAACTCCTGCTGCAACCGGTGCCTCGGCGCGCGGGGCACGACGGGGACGGTCACTACGCTCGGGGCGCGACGACTTCTGGTTCGCCTGCTCGCGAGCGAGTTCCTTGTTGGTGATGTCGCCCTTGTAGATCCAGACCTTCACGCCGATGCGGCCGAAGGTGGTCTTCGCCTCGTAGAAGCCGTAGTCGATGTTCGCGCGCAGCGTGTGCAGGGGCACACGGCCTTCGCGGTAGAACTCCGAACGGCTCATCTCGGCGCCGCCGAGGCGGCCGGAGACCTGGATGCGAACACCCTTGACTGCTGGGGTGCGCTGGGCGCCCTGCAGGCCCTTACGCATCGCGCGGCGGAAGGCCACACGTGCGGTGAGCTGCTCGGCAATGCCCTGCGCGACGAGCTGAGCGTCGGCCTCGGGGTTCTTGACCTCGAGGATGTTCAGCTGGATCTGCTTCTTCGTGAGCTTCTCGAGGTCGGCGCGGATGCGCTCGGCCTCTGCACCACGACGACCGATCACGATGCCCGGACGGGCGGTGTGAATGTCGACGCGGACGCGGTCACGGGTGCGCTCGATCTCGATGCGCGAAACGCCGGCGCGGTCGAGCGAGGTGCTCAGCAGGCGACGGATCTTGACGTCTTCCGTGACGAAGTCACGGTAACGCTGCCCGGGCTTCGTGCTGTCAGAGAACCAACGCGACACGTGGTCGGTGGTGATTCCCAGACGGAAGCCATAAGGGTTTACTTTCTGACCCATTACTTCGTGCCCTCCTCAGGAGTGGTGAGCACAACAGTGATGTGGCTGGTGCGCTTCAGAATCTGGAATGCGCGGCCCTGTGCACGCGGCTGGAAACGCTTGAGGGTTGCACCCTCATCAACGAATGCCTGCGAGATGTACAGGTCCTGCTCGTCCAGGAATGTGTTCGAGGCGTCTGCCTTGACTCGCGCGTTAGCGATTGCCGAGGCAACCAGCTTGTACACGGGCTCGCTCGCACCCTGGGGTGCGAACTTCAGGATTGCCAAAGCTTCCTGTGCCTGCTTGCCGCGGATCAGGTTGACAACGCGACGAGCCTTCTGGGGGGTGACGCGGATGTGTCGCACGCGTGCGATCGACTCCACCATTTCTTCTCCTCCTTCACGTCACCGCGTTAGCGGCGACGGCCCTTCTTGTCGTCCTTCACGTGACCACGGAAGGTGCGGGTGGGCGCAAACTCGCCGAGCTTGTGCCCGACCATGGTTTCGGTGACGAACACCGGAATGTGCTTGCGACCGTCGTGTACTGCGATGGTGTGTCCCAGCATTGCGGGGATGATCATCGAGCGGCGCGACCAGGTCTTGATCACGTTCTTGTTGTTGGCTTCGTTCGCCGTGATCACCTTGCGGAGCAGGTGGTCATCAACGAAGGGGCCCTTCTTAAGACTGCGTGGCATCTTCTACAACTCCTACTTACGCTTCTTGCCGACGTTGCGTCGACGAACAATGAGCTGGTCGCTGGGAAGGTTGCGCTTGCGCGTGCGGCCTTCCTTCTGGCCCCAGGGGCTGACCGGGTGACGTCCACCGGAGGTCTTACCCTCACCACCACCGTGCGGGTGGTCGACCGGGTTCATGGCGACACCACGCACGGTCGGGCGAACGCCCTTCCAGCGCATACGGCCGGCCTTTCCCCAGTTGATGTTCGACTGCTCGGCGTTGCCGACCTCGCCGATCGTGGCGCGGCAGCGTGCGTCGACGTTGCGGATTTCGCCCGACGGCAGACGAAGCTGCGCGTAGGGGCCATCCTTGGCGACGAGACGAACCGATGCACCGGCCGAGCGGGCCATCTTGGCGCCGCCACCGGGGCGGAGCTCGATAGCGTGAATCACGGTACCGGTGGGGATGTTCTTCAGCGGCAGGTTGTTGCCGGGCTTGATGTCAGCGCCGGGACCCGACTCGACAATGTCACCCTGCGACAGCTTGTTCGGCGCAATGATGTAGCGCTTCGTGCCGTCGACGTAGTGCAGAAGAGCAATACGTGCGGTGCGGTTGGGGTCGTACTCGATGTGAGCGACCTTCGCGTTGATGCCGTCCTTGTCGTTACGACGGAAGTCGATGACACGGTACTGGCGCTTGTGGCCACCACCGATGTGACGGGTCGTGATGCGTCCCTGGTTGTTACGGCCACCGGTCTTGGGCAGCGGGCGCAGCAGCGACTTCTCGGGGGTCGAGCGGGTGATCTCTGCGAAGTCCGCAACAGAAGATCCGCGACGACCCGGGGTCGTGGGCTTGTACTTACGAATAGCCATGTTTTTCCTCTGCTCCCTAGCCGACAGCCGTGAAGATGTCGATGGAACCGGACTTGAGCGTGACAATGGCACGCTTGGTGTCCTTGCGCTTGCCCATGCCGAACTTGGTGCGGCGGGTCTTGCCCTGACGGTTCAGGGTGTTGATGGACGCGACCTCGACGTTGAAGATCTTCTCGATGGCGAGCTTGATCTCGGTCTTGTTCGAGCGCGGGTCGACGACAAAGGTGTACTTGCCCTGGTCGATCAGTCCGTAGCTCTTCTCGGAAACGACCGGAGCGATGATGACGTCGCGAGGGTCCTTGTTCTGAGTGGCGCTCATGCGGAGACCTCTTCCTTCTTGCTCTTCGAAGCGATGAACGCCTCGAGTGCAGCCTTGGTGAAGACGATGTCGTCAGAGACGAGCACGTCGTAGGCGTTCAGCTGGTCGGCCGGCAGCACGTGCACGGACGGGATGTTGCGCACGGCCTTGGCGCTCTGCTCGTCACCACGCTCGAGCACGATGAGAACGTGCTTCGAGGTCGAGATGGTCGAGAGGTACGCCAGTGCGGCCTGCGTGTTCGGGGTCTCGCCAAGGACGAGAGTCTCGACAGCGTGCAGACGGCTTCCACGAGCGCGGTCCGAGAGCGAGCCGAGCAGAGCAGCGGCAATCATCTTCTTCGGGGTGCGCTGCTCGTAGTTACGAGGCGTCGGGCCGTGGACAATGCCACCACCGGTCATGTGAGGGGCACGGATCGAGCCCTGACGAGCGCGACCGGTTCCCTTCTGCTTGAACGGCTTGCGGCCTGCACCAGAAACCTCGCCGCGACCCTTGGTCTTGTGCGTGCCCTGGCGTGCGGCAGCGAGCTGCGCGACAACGACCTGGTGGATGAGCGGAACGTTCGTCGGAACGTCGAAGAGCTCGGCGGGAAGCTCAATCGAGCCTGCCTTCTTGCCCTTTACGTCGAGAACGTCAATGGTGTTGGTAGCTGTAGCCATCTGGTTACGCCCCCTTCACTGCGTTGCGAACGAAAACGAGACGGCCGCGAGCACCGGGAACGGCGCCCTTGACCAGCAGGAGGCCCTTCTCGGCGTCAACCGAGTGCACCTTGAGGTTGAGCACGGTCACGCGCTCTCCACCCATACGACCGGCCATGCGCATGCCCTTGAAGACACGGCTCGGGGTCGACGAAGCACCGATGGAACCGGGCTTGCGGTGGTTGCGGTGGGCACCGTGCGAAGCGGAGACACCCTTGAAGTTGTGACGCTTCATGACACCGGCGAAGCCCTTGCCCTTGGAGGTGCCCATGACGTCGACCAGCTGGCCGGCCTCGAAGACACCGTCAACGGTGAGCTCCTGGCCCGCGCTGTAGTCAGCGGCATCCGCGGTGCGGACCTCGGTGACGTGACGGCGGGGCGTGACGCCAGCCTTCTCGAAGTGACCCGCGGCAGGCTTGTTCACCTTGCGGGGATCGATCTGACCGGACGCGATCTGGACGGCGAGGTAGCCGTCGGTCTCGACGTTGCGAACCTGGGTGACCACGTTCGGTGCGATTTCGATGACGGTAACGGGAACGAGCTTGTTGTTCTCGTCCCAGACCTGGGTCATGCCGAGCTTCGTGCCGAGCAGTCCCTTGGAGGTCTTCGTATCTGCGTAAGACATCCCGGCCCCCTTAGAGCTTGATCTCGATGTTGACGTCTGCCGGCAGGTCGAGACGCATAAGCGAGTCGACGGCCTTGGGCGTCGGGTCGATGATGTCGATCAGACGCTTGTGGGTGCGCATTTCAAAGTGCTCCCGGCTGTCCTTGTACTTGTGAGGAGAACGGATGACACACACCACGTTCTTCTCGGTCGGAAGCGGTACCGGGCCAACAACGGTGGCACCAGCACGGGTGACCGTGTCAACGATCTTGCGAGCCGAGGTATCGATGACCTCGTGGTCGTAAGACTTAAGTCGAATGCGGATCTTCTGTCCCGCCATGTCTGACTCTCTCTCTGTCAAGGCGTCTTACATCCGGTTGGCTGCATTGGACGCCGTCGTAGTACTTCGTAAGTCGCACCACTATTTATCTGTCAATCGGGCGGTTCGGGGCCGAAGCCCGCTCCCACCCACATCGCTTCCCCGCTCAGGCCGAGGCCGTCACAGCACAGAGCGAGGCTCTGTGCTGAAGGTTGTGATGAAGTGTGTTCTGCTCCCCGCGGCCTAGCCCGATCCGGCTCACCAGAGGTGATGACGCGGATGAAACTATGCACTGCCTGGCAGTGATTCCGTCACCGTGCGAGGCACGCGCGACAGAAATGTTGAACTGGACAAGTTTGCCATAGATCCGGGGTAACTGCAACCCGGGCGTGTCGCGTCGGCGTGGCGCCCGTCCGGCCCGTGATTCCGGGCATCAGCGGCGCTCGGAGATGCCACGCACACTGGGCGTTTTCACAGCCACTCGCGCGCCAGAAACTGCACCTTCGCGCCAGCACCTCGTGCCGCGAAGCCGCACCTTCTGCAGCGCCTGCGTCCGGGGCCTCTTCGCCCATTGTGCGCGCGGCTGTTGTGCACAGGCTGGGCATCCCCGGCTGCTCTGCACAGCTTCGACGTTCGCGGGCGCCTCGGCGGCGCGAGGGCTCAGGATGGCGACATGAAGACCGCATTGAGCGCTCAGTCCCTCGACCTCCTTCGCATTGCGCCCGCGCTTCTCCTCGCAGCTGAGTACAACGCGCTCGGTGCTGTGCGCGGCCAGCTTGCTCGAGAAGTCGCAGCCGGACGGCTGATCAGGCTACGACGCGGCCTCTATGCGAGGCGCACGGTTTGGGACGAACTCAGCGCCACCGAGCGTTACCAAGCCCTCGTGCTCGGCGTCGCGCGCACGAGCGGACAGGTCCCAGTGCTGTCGCACGCCTCAGCAGCTGTCATACACGGGCTGCCAGTCGTCGGCCGCTGGCCCACGGAGGTGCATCAGCTGATCAGTCCCAGAGCCGGCGGGAGGTCGACGCCGGATCGCATTCGTCATGCCGCCGAGCTCGATGGCGCCGACATTGTCGAGCGCGACGGGCTGGTGCTCACCGGCCTCGCGCGAACGCTTATCGACCTCGCGCGCAGCGCCTCCGCTTTCACCGCGGTGGCGAGCATCGATGCGGCCCTCCACGTTCCCCGCTTCGGCGGCCGCCCTGCGATCACGAGGGCCGAGCTCGACGAGACATTCGAGCGCATGCTGCCGTTCCAGCGATCGGCTCGCGCACGTGGACTCCTCGACTTCGGTGACGGACGCGCCGAGTCGGTGAGCGAATCGAACAGCCGGGTCACCATGGCGCGGATCGGAGTGCCACAGCCGGAGCTCCAGCATCATTGGGTGATCGACGGCGAGCACTACGACAGCGACTTCTACTGGCCTCATGTCGATGCAATCGGTGAATCTGACGGCCGGGGCAAGTACACAGACCCCCGTCTGCTCGGAGCGCGGGATCCGCGCGACATCGTCTACGCGGAGAAGCTCCGTGAGGACGCCTTGCGCCGCGAGGCTCGTGCGTTCACCCGCTGGGACTACGAGCTCGGCATGAGCACGGTGCGGTTGTCGGCTCGGCTCGCTCGCATCGGCGTCGTGCCGGAGCGTGCGCCACGGCTCATCGGGCGTTGAGCGCGGTAGAAACCACGCACCCGCGCCAGACAGTCGGGGCGCGAAACTGTCGCTTCTACCGCGTTGCCGCGAGCGAGGCCGCCTCGCGCCGACGGGCGAAGTGCAACAGCGCGACGCAGCCGAGCATGACCGCTCCCGCGACGAACAGCGGCACGGCTCCGTGGTCGGTGGCGCGGATGATGAGCGCGCCGAGTGCGCCTCCCCCGCCCATCGCCACGACGGCGAGCACGCGGCGGCGCCACTTGTCGCCCGTGCCGCCGGCGAGGTGACTGTCGATCGCGAGATTGGCGAGGGTACTCGTGACCACGATCGTGCTGACATCCGAGATGCCCGTCGCCCGCACGCTCGCCGCCTGCGCACCCATCACAATCGCGAGCACCGCGGTCACGGGCACCAGCGTGGCCTCGTCCAGCGTGCCGACGGCGAGCCAGAAGCCGGCCAGGGCGAGGGTGAGCACGGCTCCGCCGAGCAGAACGACGAGGTTCGCGGTCGGCAGCCGGGAGTCGTGGCTGCGCCGGCGCAGGATGCGAGCGGCGACGAAGGCGCCGACCAGGAAGCCGAGCAGCGCGATGAGGTTGTTCAGCAGCGGGATGCCGCCCTCCCCCGTGAGCGCGAAGCCGATGAAGAGCACGTTGCCGGTCATGTTGCCGGTGAAGACCCGGTCCAGCGCGAGGTAGCTGACCGCGTCGACGACGCCCGTGGCAAGGGTGAGCAGCAACAGGGCTGGCAGATAGAGCCGATCCGCACTCCGCTTGTCGAGTGGTGAGCGCACTGCATCCGTCATTCCGACCTCCATTCACACTGTAGCGAAGCCGGCAGCCCAGGCATGAAAAGCGGGCCGGGCGACTGCCCGACCCGCTTCCCTTCGGGCATCTGCCCAAGAAACCCCTACTCGTTGCCGACGGCTCCGTCTGCCGCGTCACGCGCGGTGTCGACGTGCTCAGCGAACTTGTCGCCAGTGACCTTGTTGGCGAGGCCGGCCGCCCCGTCGAGCAGCTGGTCGCTGATGCCTTCAGCGTGCTCGCTCTTCAGGAAATCCTTGGCCTGGTTGGTCAGATCTTCGATACCCATGTGTTGCCCCTCTGGTCACTGCGCGCGAGCCGAGCGGCACGCCCACCCTCATTGTGGTGTCAGCGCGCTGACACCTGCAAGAGCTGTGGCGGTTTCCGGCGAGGGCGGGCCACAATGAATGATGAGCGAAATCGCACCACAGCCAACACCGTCCACCCACGCAGGACCGGGCAGCGTGAGCGCGACCCGTACGGGCCCGCGCAGCTACATCGGCCGCAACGCGCGCGGGAGTGAGGTGCTGATCGGACCGGCGGAGCTGGCGGGCCACTTCACGCCAGGAGAGCTCTTGAAGCTGGCCCTGGCCGGTTGCGCCGGCATGAGCTCCGATCGCGTCACCGCTCGGCGGCTGGGTGATGACTACCGTGCCACCGTGTGGGCGCATGGCGTCGCCGACCCCAACGAGGAGCGGTACCGTGCCATCGCGGAGGAGATCCTGCTCGAGCTCGACGGCCTGGACGAGTCGGATGTCGCCACGCTGCGCACAATCATCGGCAAGTCGATCGATCGCGCGTGCACAGTGGGCCGGAGCGTTGTCGGCAGCATCGACGTCAGCACGACCGTCAACGGCCACCCCGCGCACTGAGGGGTTTCGACCCTTCGACAGGCTCGGGGCGGCGCAGGCTCAACCAACGGAGCTGGTGCTCAGGCAACCGAGCTGGTGCTCAACCAACGGAGCCGTTAAAGCCTGAAGGGGCCGAGCCATAAGGCTCGACCCCTTCAGAGATCAGTAGTTGAAACTACTTGATGATCTTGACAACCGTGCCGGCGCCAACGGTGCGGCCACCCTCACGGATGGCGAAGCCGAGGCCCTCTTCCATGGCGATCGGCTGGATCAGCGTGACCGTCATGTCGGTGGTGTCGCCGGGCATGACCATCTCGGTGCCCTCGGGCAGCGTGATGACGCCGGTGACGTCGGTGGTACGGAAGTAGAACTGCGGGCGGTAGTTCGCGTAGAACGGGTTGTGACGGCCACCCTCATCCTTGGAAAGGATGTAGGCGGTGCCCTCGAAGTCGGTGTGCGGCGTAACCGAACCCGGCTTGACGATGACCTGGCCGCGCTCGACGTCTTCGCGCTTGGTGCCACGAAGAAGAAGACCACAGTTCTCGCCGGCCCATGCCTCGTCGAGCTGCTTGTGGAACATCTCGATACCAGTGACCGT
Source organism: Leifsonia sp. Root4 (assembly GCF_001425085.1). GTDB lineage: Bacteria > Actinomycetota > Actinomycetes > Actinomycetales > Microbacteriaceae > Microterricola. Next base: position 750,380 of record NZ_LMDN01000001.1, read on the forward strand.
GGTCTTGACGGTCGGGCGGATGCCGACGATCTCAACCTCGGAGTTGATAGCGAGCGTGCCACGCTCGGCGCGGCCGGTGACGACCGTTCCACGACCGGTGATCGTGAAGACGTCCTCAACGGGCATGAGGAACGGCTTGTCGCGGTCACGCACGGGGTCAGGGATGTGCTCGTCGGCAGCAGCCATGAGCTCAACGATGGAGTCAACCCACTTCTCGTCGCCCTCGAGAGCCTTGAGGCCCGAGACGCGAACGACGGGAGCCTCGTCGCCATCGAAGCCCTGGCTGGAGAGGAGCTCGCGAACCTCGAGCTCAACGAGCTCAAGGATCTCTTCGTCGTCAACCATGTCGGACTTGTTCAGCGCGACCATGAGGTACGGCACGCCGACCTGCTTGGCGAGAAGAACGTGCTCACGGGTCTGAGCCATCGGGCCGTCGGTAGCGGCAACCACGAGGATCGCGCCGTCCATCTGGGCAGCACCGGTGATCATGTTCTTGATGTAGTCAGCGTGACCCGGGGCGTCAACGTGCGCGTAGTGGCGCTTCGGGGTCTCGTACTCAACGTGCGAGATGTTGATCGTGATGCCGCGCTGGCGCTCCTCGGGAGCGGAGTCGATCGACGCGAAGTCGCGCTGAACGTTGGTTGCAGACGGGAACTTGTCCGCCAGAACCTTCGAGATCGCTGCGGTGAGCGTGGTCTTGCCGTGGTCGACGTGACCGATCGTTCCGATGTTGACGTGCGGCTTGGTCCGCTCGAACTTGGCCTTAGCCACTGGGGTCCTCCTCAGGACTTGAGTAGAAGCCCCGGTCGCTGGATTGCGACCGGTTCTCTACGGTGATTGTTTTGTTATGTTACGCGAACCGGGCGGCTCGCACTAACAGGGGCTATTCGCCCTTGTTCTTTGCCACGATCTCGTCGGCAACAGCCTTCGGGACCTCGGCGTAGCTCTCGAAGGTCATCGAGTACACGGCGCGACCAGAGGTCTTCGACCGCAGGTCACCGATGTAACCGAACATCTCCGACAGCGGAACATTGGCGCGAATAACCTTCACACCGCTTGCGTCCTCCATGGACTGGATCTGACCGCGACGCGAGTTCAGGTCGCCGATGACATCACCCATGTATTCCTCAGGGGTGCGCACCTCGACGGCCATGAGCGGCTCGAGCAGAACCGGGTTTGCCTTCCGAGCGGCTTCCTTGAAGCCCATCGAGCCGGCAATCTTGAACGCCATCTCCGAGGAGTCGACGTCGTGGGCAGCGCCATCAAGCAGAATCGCCTTGACGCCGACCAACGGGTACCCAGCGAGGATGCCGTACTGCATGGCGTCCTTGAAGCCCGCATCAACCGAGGGGATGTACTCGCGAGGGATGCGGCCACCGGTGACCTTGTTGTCGAACTCGTAGATCTTGTCGGCCGTGACCTCCATCGGCTCGAGGCCGAACTGGATCTTGGCGAACTGACCCGAGCCACCGGTCTGCTTCTTGTGGGTGTAGTCGTGCTTCTCGACAGCCCGCTTGATGGTCTCGCGGTAAGCAACCTGCGGCTTACCGACGTTGGCCTCAACGTTGAACTCGCGCTTCATGCGGTCAACGAGGATATCGAGGTGGAGCTCGCCCATGCCCTTGATGACCGTCTGACCGGTCTCCTGGTTCTGCTCCGTGCGGAACGTCGGGTCTTCTTCGGCGAGCTTCTGGATCGCGGTGCCGAGCTTCTCCTGGTCAGCCTTGGTCTTGGGCTCAATAGCGACCTCAATGACGGGCTCGGGGAAGGTCATCGACTCGAGGACAACCTGGTTGTTCGGGTCACACAGCGTGTCACCCGTGGTGGTGTCCTTGAGGCCGATCACGGCGTAGATGTTGCCGGCGGTCACCGAGTCAACGGGGATCTCCTTGTTGGCGTGCATCTGGAAGATCTTGCCGATGCGCTCCTTCTTGCCCTTGGTCGAGTTGATGACCTGGGCACCGGAGTCGAGGCGACCGGAGTACACGCGCACGTAGGTCAGACGACCGAAGAACGGGTGAACGGCAACCTTGAACGCGAGAGCCGTGAAGGGCTCGGTCGCGTCGGCGTGGCGCATGACGACCTTCTCGAGGTCGCGAGCGTCGTGGGCCTCGATGGCCGGCACGTCGAGCGGCGACGGGAGGTAGTCGATGACGGCGTCGAGCATCGGCTGAACACCGCGGTTCTTGAAGGCAGAGCCACAGAGAACCGGGTAGATCTCGCTGTTGACCGTGAGCTTGCGGATCGCGCCCTTGATCTCGGCGACGGTGAGCTCTTCGCCACCGAAGTAGCGCTCCATCAGTGCGTCGTCGGTCTCAGCAACGGTCTCGAGCAGGAGGGTGCGGTACTCAGCAGCCTTCTCAACGAGGTCGGCCGGGATCTCTTCGATCTCGTACTTGGCGCCCATCTGGACGTCACCCTTGGCGTCTCCGCGCCAGGTGAGTGCGCGCATCTCGACGAGGTCGACAACGCCCTCGAAGCCGGACTCGGAACCGATCGGCAGCTGGATGACCAGCGGCTTGGCGCCGAGGCGCTTGATGATGGTGTCGACGGTGAAGTAGAAGTCAGCGCCCAGCTTGTCCATCTTGTTGACGAAGCAGATGCGGGGAACGTTGTACTTGTCAGCCTGACGCCACACGGTCTCGGACTGGGGCTCAACGCCCTCCTTGCCGTCGAAGACGGCAACGGCGCCATCGAGCACGCGAAGCGAACGCTCGACCTCGACCGTGAAGTCGACGTGGCCGGGGGTGTCGATGATGTTGACCTGGTTCTTGTTCCAGTAGCAGGTCACGGCAGCAGAAGTGATCGTGATGCCACGTTCCTTCTCCTGCTCCATCCAGTCGGTCGTCGAGGCACCGTCGTGGGTCTCACCGATCTTGTGGTTCACACCCGTGTAGAACAGAATGCGCTCTGTCGTGGTGGTCTTACCGGCATCGATGTGAGCCATGATGCCGATGTTGCGGACCTTACTCAGGTCGGTGAGCACGTCTTGTGCCACGGATTTCCTCCGAAAGTTTTGTTTGTGGTGGGGTCGAACGAGGCTCTCGGATGCCGCAGGCGTGAGCCTGCGGCATCCGACAAGCGACTACTACCAGCGGTAGTGTGCGAAGGCCTTGTTCGACTCGGCCATCTTGTGCGTGTCTTCGCGACGCTTGACAGCGGCACCGAGGCCGTTGCTCGCGTCGAGAATCTCGTTGGTGAGGCGCTCGGTCATGGTCTTCTCGCGACGAGCCTTGGCGTAGCTGGTGAGCCAGCGGAGAGCCAGGGTGTTGGCGCGGTGAGGCTTGACCTCGACCGGGACCTGGTAGGTGGAACCACCGACGCGGCGCGAACGGACCTCGAGGGTCGGGCGCACGTTGTCGAGGGCCTTCTTCAGCGTGACAACGGCGTCCTGGCCGTTCTTGGCTGCAACGCCTTCGAGTGCGTCGTACACGATGCGCTCGGCGAGGCCCTTCTTGCCATCAAGAAGAATCTTGTTGACGAGCTGGCTGACGATGGGGGCGCCGTATACCGGGTCTGCTACGACGGGGCGCTTGGGTGCTGGTCCTTTACGAGGCATTACTTCTTGTCCATCTTCGCTCCGTAGCGGCTGCGAGCCTGCTTACGATTCTTAACTGCCTGAGTGTCGAGCGCGCCGCGAACAATCTTGTAGCGCACACCGGGGAGGTCCTTGACACGACCACCGCGAACGAGCACCATCGAGTGCTCCTGGAGGTTGTGGCCCTCACCGGGGATGTAGGCGGTTACTTCGGTGCCGTTGGAGAGCTTGACACGAGCGACCTTGCGGAGCGCGGAGTTCGGCTTCTTCGGGGTGGTGGTGTAAACACGGGTGCAAACACCACGCTGCTGGGGGTTGGCCTTCAGGGCGGGGGCCTTGGTCTTGGTGACCTTCGGCGTACGTCCCTTGCGGACCAACTGCTGAATCGTTGGCACTACTGAGCTCCTTATTTGTGCTGCACGGTGACAGCCTGGTGATTAGCATTCGACACGCTCTTCCTGACTTGCGTCTGGGAGTGTGTGTCGAGTTCATCTGGACCCACCGGCGCCGCTGAGTAGCAGTGCTTTTGGATGGTGGATATGCCGTGGGGGTAACCCGAATTCAGGGTTCCCGCGTGTGTGCCTCAGGCGCCTGGGCTCCGCCTTTCGGGCAGGGACCATGCGCACGACGAAGCGCACACCCACGAAATATTACCTTCCCGTGTCGCTGCGGTCAAATGGCGAGAGCTGTGCAATGGCTGGCAATGCGGGGCGGGATGCCGGCCCGAGACGCGTCGGCTAGCGTGTTCACCATGGTAGAAAATCTCCGGGCCCAGCTGAACGCACGCGGCATCAATCCGCGCGCTGTGAAATTGCCCGGAGATTCCGGCACGCCACTTGAGGGTGCGCTGACAATCGCGGCCGGGCCGCGCGGCCCCGTCGTCGCCACGATCGACTACGGCCGGACGTACCCGCTCGTCACCGCCGACTCCCCCGAGCACGCCGAGGAGCGCCTCCTCGCCTACCTCGACCAGCCGCTGCCCGCCACGGTCGAGTACACGCCGGAGCAGGTGTTCGAGCTGATCCAGAAGGTCGGCGAGCACTACATCGAGCTCATGCAGCGGCTCGCGGAGCCCGGCTCATCGCTGCTCATCCAGCTGCCGGCCGGACTGCCGCTCGACCGGGTCGGCTGCCTCGATGGCGTCATCCTCTACCCGCTGAACACCTCGGCCGGGCAGCGCTCGCTGCCGCCGACCGCGCTCGAGGGTGCAGAGATCCACCGCTTCCTCTCGACTGGCGACATCCTGGTGCGCGCCGAGCTGGCCCAGCCGTGGTTCGGCCAGCCGGGCGGCGGTCTGCGCTTCACCCTCGCCGACGACTACACCGGCATCCGCGACCTCGTCGCCACCGGGCGCCTGCAGCGCATCAGCTACCGCTGACGTCGCCAATCAGGTCACGGACGAAGGCCTGCACGCCGTCGGCCGGCACCTCGAAGCCCAGCCGCGAACCTGGATTCATCACGATGCCGACGCCGTCGGGCAAGCGCCGGAGCAACTGCAGGCCGGCCATGGCGACCGCCGCGTGCCCCTCCGTCAGATAGGCAGCCGCCTGGTCGCTGTGACTGAACAGCGCGAGGAAGGTGCCCTTGTCGCTGTGCAGCAGCACGGGATCCGCCGGCATGGCCCCGTTATCTGAAGCATCCCGGTTGACGATGAGCAGCTCGCTGGCGGCCAGCGTCCAGAGGACGATCGGGGCGGCGAGCGTGCCCGCGTGCGCGCGGGCGATTGCTCGTTCCAGTACTGTCGCCGGTCGTGCCGAATTCATGGTCCCTCTTCCTCTGTCCTGAGCTCACAATGGTAGGCGGCCCTGTGCCCCATAGCGTGGGCAGCATCACCTCTCGCGAGCCGCCAGACGTGCGCGCCCTTCGGCCAGCTTCTGCTGCAACCACTTCGGCTGATGCACCTCATCGCGAGGGAACTTTTCGTGATCCGTCAGGTACGCGATCGGGTCCACCGGGGCATCCCACTCCGGCTCCCGTTCGTAGTTGTACTCTGCCGACGCACTGCCATCGGCATTCACCGCGATGATCGCACTGAACCACGTGCCTGTGCCGGTGCGGCTGCTCGCGGCTCTCAACTGACCGAGCGCCTCTGAAAGCTCGGAAGGAATCCGCACAGAGCGAAATGGGCCTTCGGTGGAGGCAAGGCGGCCATCCGGGTTGAAGGCGCGTACGCGCTCGTAGGTGACTGGCGCCGTCATGCTCGCCAGATACACGATCTTCGAGTCGCCATTCTGCATGAGCCGGTACAGTCCGACCCCAACACTGTTGAACGCGTCTCGTTCCGCACTGATCCCGTGGTTGTCGGCCATTCAGGAATACCCTTCTTCTCAGATTCACCATCGTTGACCCTAATTCAGCGACGGCCCGTGCGCGCGGATCGTCGACAGACCGCATCATGCGAACAGCGGTGCGCCGTCGTGCGGCGTGAGCGACCGTCCCAGCTCGTCGAGAGAACGACCGGCGATCTGCGCGAATCGCGCCGCCACGGCACCCAGCGCAGCGATGTTCTCTTCACCCCATGCAGGAATCGTCACTTGTCGCGAGCCGCCAGACGCGCACGCCCCTCAGCCAGCTTCTGCCTCAACCACTCCGGCTGATGCGCCTCATCGCGCGGGAACGCGTCCTGATCCGTCACGTAGGCGATCGGGTCCACACCGCCGAGACCGAAGTCGGGTTCGTCATCGTTATTGAATCTGGATGTCATGCTCTGTTGTGCGGTCACGGTCAGCTCCAGGCTGAACCACGTGCCACTGCCCGGCCGATACATGAGGCTTCGCAGGGCGTCGACGTCATCGCTGTCGAGCTTCCCGCCAAGACGAAGAGCGCTCGTCGATCCGTCTTCGGCCTCTGCGACAGCGGAAGCCGACATGACCGCGGAGAGCACGGCGGCACGAAACACGACGGCGCGCGCCCCCTCCGGGATGAGTCGGTACAGCTGCCGACCGACCACGGCGAGCGCTTCCTGCTCAGCCATCAGGCCGCGTTCGTCATCCATTCTTCATGCCTTTCGCCTCCCACACAGCCGGGCCGCTCAAACCTGGGTGCCCCGGTTCCATCCCGGATTCTGCAGGAGCAGGTCATCGTGCTCGCGGCGACGGCATTCCTCGATGAAGGTCACCGCGTCCGTCGGCACCGCAAGAAGCTGCGCGAACTGCTCGTCGGTCAGTTCGTAGTACTCCTCATAGTCGACGACCCCAGCGCTCACCGGCAGCGATGCGAACCGTCGTCCAGATTCCTCGTCGGTTCCGAGCGAGTACCGGTCCGCGTGGGAGAAGAACTCATCACGAGGCTTCACCGTCTGCCGTCCGCCCCACCGGGACGGAGGGCGACGTCATCCAGAAATGCGTGTACGAGCTCTTCGATCGGAAGCTGCGCGATGTGCGAGTACTCCACAGCGCGGATCCGGCCGGACCGGCTGTCGGGCAACCAGGCTGAATGCAGACGCCCCCCGCTGGTCCAGCTCAAGCGAAGCCCGTCGACATCGTGGGAGAGTTCACAGCCAGGGGCCAGCTCGGATTCCTTGCTGGGCAATGGCAGAGGGTGCGCTCGGGCGAGCTCGCGCGCATCCGGGCCCAGCCGGAGGACGAGGGCTTTGGCGACGTCTTCCAGGTGTTCGCTGGCGAACAGAGGCTGCGGGGCCGCGCCCCGGGTGGCGTACTGCAGAACGAAGTAGCCGTCGGCTTCGGTGATCATGTCGTGCACCTCACCATCGCTCATCCACAGCAGGAATCCCGGCTTGGCCGTCGGAGTGGAGCGGCATTGCCGCCCGAGCTCGACGATGGCCTCGCTCTGCGCGGGCAGCAGTGCTTTCTGCAGCAACTCAGCCATGTGTACCCCCTTGAAACGATCTCAGACCGCCGCGGCGATCGGTCGGGAGCGCACGCGCCCGAACCCCTGCGCCACCTCGGAAATTCTCTCATCGAACACCGACGCGTGTGGTTCGAGCCGCACGCTGCGGTACCGGAGCGCCGCTTGCGCGGCCGAGTCCAGCGCGACCTGCGTGTGGCCTGTGTACAGAACCCAGTCATCCAGATTCACGCCGCTCACATGCACGCTGCCGTTGTCAGTGCCGCCGTGCGCATCGACATCGTGGCCGAGCACCGTCTCGGCCCACTCAAGGCTTTCAATGGCCGACACCGGGATGACGCGGCGCCACTCCAACCGCGACGAGGCGAGTGCCCGCAGCGGGTAGAGGGCGAAGTCGGGCGTGACAGGCTCGCCGATGGGCTTCACCGCGACGACGACATCGCTCTCCCGCGCCCCATCGACGACGGATGCCGAGACATGCAGATAGACGCCATCCACTCGGGCAACCATGCCGTTGACCACGGCCGGCCCCGGTGGCCGGGCCACGCTCTGCACCGCGAGCGGCTGAAGCTCAACCAGCGGCACGAGACCAGACCAGCCACAGCGCTCATTGTCGCTGTGCACGATCCCTGCTCGAATCTGCCCCAGTTCGTCGCGCAGCGGAGCCGACTTCGGCGCCGTGATGTGGGCCATTCCCGCGCTGATCCCGACCACGGTCACGTCGAGCCCGTGCCATCGGGCCCGCGACGTCACCAGCTCGATCTCCGTAAGTTCGGCGCGCGGCACGGAGATCGGAGCGGAGGAAGGCCCCGCGGAAGACGGCATGGCGGTGAGCTGCACATGGGGCACGCCATCGACCACGTGGCCGGTGCGGTCGAGCACGGCGTAGCGCTTGGAATCGTAGACGGTGAATGCGCCGCCGCGCAGCTCATCCGTTCGGGTGATGGCGCGCGTGCTCGTGCGCTCCATCACGATGTCGTGCAGCTCCTCCGCATGAGCCTCGGCCAGCGCCCACGGATCACGCGAGTAGGCGTAGGTGGAGTCAGCCGCACGAATCGCCCGTGAGCCGAGCTGCGCCACATCGCCGACGAGTTGCAGCGACCCGTCGGGGTTGATGGCCTCGACGATCACGCGAGCGGGGCCCAGGCTGGCGCGTGCCGTAACCCTGGTTTCCGTGCCCGCGAAGTGGGTGCGCCAGACATCCGCAAGCGTCAGCTGCTTCACCTCTGGCACCGTGCGGGGCCGTCGAGCGCGTCTCCAGTGCTCCACACGTTCCTCGGTTGTTCCAGCGGTTCCGAGCAGTACGACCTCGCCGCCATCCTTCGGAACCACGATCGGCCCCATCAGCACCTGATCGAATGGGGATCCACCCTCGATGTATGCGACCGAATTCCAATTGAAGAGCCAGGCATCACCGAGATCAACACACTCGGGCACGCCGAACTCCCCCGCGAAGAAGCGAAGCGGCCGGCCGGCGGTGGCCTCCATCTTCGACAACTCGTCGACGGCCCGTGCGCGGGCATCGACCGTATCGGCAGAGATCTTCGTCATTCTGGGCGGTCCAATTCGCGATCAACGACGTCTTTCACAACGACGGCCGGATACGCGCCGACTGGTACCGCCCAATACGAGCCACACTGGCGACACTGGTAAAAATCCGCTTGATTCCGACCGGGCCCGACAAACCAGACCTCCTCATTCATGTGCGCTGTGCAGTAGGCGCGACAATATTCGCAGCCGGAATCCGCGAACATGGCCATCACTCGACCGGCGTAAGCTCGATGCCTTGCACCTCGCCCAACTCGCTCCAGGCGGCCGTCGCCTCGTAAGCGCCGGCATCCGTCTTCTGCAAACCGGCCGCCTCCGCGCTGAGCGCATTGCGCCCAATGTAGACCAGACGAGCCTGCAGAGTGCCGTTCTCGCCGAGGAGACGGCGAACGATCTGGAAACGCAAACCATGCCAGACGCAGGTGAACCGCAACCCCACCAGCGAGTCGACCTCCGCCTGATCGACGACGCCCGCCCAGATGCCCCGCTCGGTCAGCCGCAGCCCGGGCAGCTCGCCCGCCGACGCGATGACGACCGAACCGTTCGGCAGCGGATCGGCGAGAACCCGCGCACCCCGCCACGTGCCGAACACGCCGTTGATCTCCGACGGCGGCATCCACGCAGCCCGCTCCAGTGCGTGCTCGCCCTCCGCCGACCAGCCGGAGGCCACGTGCCCGTACGTTGCGATGCGCTCCTCATGCGCGTCGGCAAAGACCCGCCACAGCTCCGCGCCTGCCGGAATACGGATCGGGTCCAACCACCACAACGGCACAATGTGCTCGGGAACACCGCCGACGAAACCATTGCCCGTGAACGGCGGGTGGTCGACGAACGCGCCCCCGGTCAGGAGTGCCTCCTGCGGCGTCGTGCCGCCGACGGCGGCCTCGACCCGTACAAACGGTGTCACCGGAATCCGAATCACATCAAGAAAACTCAACTCGGCGCTGAGCGGCGAACCCGGAAAGCCCAGACCGTGCACACGGAACAGCTTCTCCGGAGTGTCCGCCCACACGGCATGCTCGGCCTGAACGACAAAGCCGTAGACAGCTTCCTCGCCATACGCCAACCACTCACGCTCGCGCGCCGGCATCACGGCCTTCTGCAGATACTTCACAAGAATTCCTAGCCGCGCCCGGGGATGGGGCGCTCCTCCACAATCTCGCGATAGTCGGAAATCTGCGACAGGGGAACCCACGCCTGGACACAGTCGCCCATGGCGCTGTACACGTCATAGACCTCGAAACCCTCCAACTGCTCCGCCCACGCCCAGTCCTCACCGACATAGCGGATCAACGCACGGTACCCGGGTGAGCCTGCCGACACGGCATGCCGTACCCAGGCACCGTCGGCATCTTTGATGCCCGAAACCTCAAACGGCCCGCCACCCCGAAATGTGCACTGTGGCTTGACATAGAGGCTTCGCTCGATCTCGTCATGGGAAACGTCGAGATGACCACGATCGTCCACCGATTCCGCTACCCACGGCAACGCAGCAATCTGCGCGGATGAAGGCAACAGCCGCATCGCTCCTCCGGAGCCTGAAACGGCTTCCCATTCAAACCATTCGCCGTGCACCACCGCGAAGAAGTCGTGCGCTCGCACGGCTGAACCTACTCCGCTATCGTTCGACTCCCGCACGCGACTATCCACAGATCCTCACCCAGCCCTTTTCCCCCAGCACAGCCATGAGCGATTCCGTTCCATCCGGACGGATTCGCCACATCTCTGCTCCCACTTTCAGACCATCAACTGGTGCATCGAGATAATACTCAGGGAGTATCGCGTTCTCCCCCTCGCCGACAAAGCCGGGGTTCTGGGGGCGTCTTCATGCGAACAACGGTGCGCCGTCGTGCGATGTGAGCGACCGTTCCAGTTCGTCGAGGGAGTGCATGGCGATGTACGCGAATCGCGCCGCGGTCCTGCGCCCCTTGATGCTGTCGGGGAACCACGCGGAACACGGCGCACCGTTCTCACTCCAGCGCAGCCGAAGCCCGTCGACGTCCGGCTCCAAAACGACACCGGCTGGCATCCCCGCCGAGTCCAGCGCCTTCGCGATCGGTGGGTACCCCAGATTCCGTCGTACACGCGCGGCCAGCATGAGCACCAGGCCACGGGCTGCGACGGGCAGGCTCTCGCTGGCCATCTCCAGCCAAGGCGCCGTGCCCCTGTCACTGCTCTGCACGACGAAGAGACCGTCGTTGGCGGTGATGGTGTATCTCATCTCCATGTCCCAGAGGCTGACGAGGAGGCCCTCCTCATCAGTGCTTTGCAACTTCGCCAGCGCGGCGACCCGCTGCACGACGCCCAGCGCCGCGACGTCCTCGTCACGCGTCCCGGCTGCGCTCACTTGTCGCGAGCCGCCAGACGCACACGCCCCTCGGCAAGCTTCTGCTTCAACCACTCCGGCTGATGCGCCTCATCGCGCGGGAACACGTCCTGATCTGTCACGTACGCGATCGGGTCGACCGGAACATCCCACTTTGGCTCTTCGTCATAGTTGTACTCCGCGGTCGCGCTGCCGTCCGCGTTCACCGTGATGCGTGCGCTGAACCACGTTCCGGCGCCCGGACGATACTGCGCAGACCGCAAAGCCTTCATCGCTTTCGACAGCTCAAACGAACCACGAGCGTCGTTGAAACGCCCCTCGGGCGACTCAAACCGGCCCTCTGGGTTGTATGCCCTGAGATGCTGTTCATTCGTTGACGAGGTGGCGCTCACACCGAGCACGATCCGCTCATCCCCAGCAGCAAGCAGCGAGTAGAGCAGCACGCCGAGCGCATTGAATGCGTCGCGCTCGATCTCAAACTGAGATTGCTCAGCCATTCTCATATTCCTTTCGGACCAAGGGCCCGCCGTCTATCCGGTACTCAACCTCGAACACATCGGGCACGACGCTCTGCCCAGAATAGTGCGGTCGAATGTCCACCTCGATCATGACTGTGGGATCGGCTTTGAGTAGCCCTCGCCAATGATTCTCCAGGTTGAAGAAGCTGTCGCCGGCACCGCGGTTCAGATCGCGCAACATGGCAACGGTGTTTGCGTACTCTCCGCCACCACCGTAGCCATTGCCGAACAGGTGCCCGCCTTCGTAGCCATCGCCACCCTCGTGCCCGACCCGGCTCTGCACCGAGGCCGAACGGTCGGCGTCGCCCAGCGCGAGGTGGTCCGTGTGCGCGAGTACAGTGCGTCCTTCAGCATCCGTCTGAAACACGTGTGCGTGGTTGGCGCCATCAACCGGAGCGGTCACGTCGGGGTGAACGACATACGTCGTGTTCGGCTGCGGCGTCATGAGGTCGGGGTGAAGGCTGCCCGTGCCGCCATATCGGGTTTCGACGTGGACGACGGAGCCGCCGGCGTCCGTGTAGAAATCTCCGCGGCCCTCGACGTGATAGACCGTGTCCGGAAGCAGACCGCCCTGAGGCGCGAAGGGGCTGCGGGATCCCGGCACCTCAGCGGCCGGCACGTCCACGCTGTTCTGCACGGGCGGCGCCGCGAACTCTCCCGATGCGTTCGGAGTGATGTGCACCGGTGTTCCGAAGGTTCCGCCCTCGACGCCCGGTGCGGACCGGACCAGGACGGGGTTGTCGCCATGCATCAGGTCTTCAACAGAGAGGGGCGTGCCGTCCGCATCGAGGATGCGGACCTGCAGCCCGCCTCCGTCACGGCCGAACGCGGGAGCGATCTCGGACACCTCGATGTGTGCGCCCTTGGGAAGCTCATCGGAGAGCTGGAAAGTGGAGTACGTGTCGCTGAGGTTGCTGGGCGGCAGCGAACGAGATTCGAATGACATCTCGGGGAAGGAGAGGAACTTGCCTTCATCGGATCCGAAGCGATCCAGCGTCTCGCCGTAGTGCGCCTTGAAGTCGGCCATGGTGTTGAACTCGACGAAGCTGTCGACCTTGCCGCCATCGTTGCCAGGGTAGATCGGGCGTCCGTTGGCGTCGGTGTACCGCGACTCCCACTCCTCGCGCGAGTAAGGCTGGCCGTCCTCGCCCCGCCCGTAGGGCGCTTGCGGGTCTTCGATCATGTGCGCGATGTCGTCGGAGATCGCGCCTGGGTGCGCATAGGCGTCACCGAGGTGGCCGCTCGTGCCGTCAGCACGCACGTCGCCGTAGTTCGGATCGATCGGGTTGCTGCCTGTGCGGTCATCGACTCGCTCGAACCCGGGACCGTAGTCAGCATCACTGAGCACGGGGTCGCCCATTTCGGGGTCCCACGGCTTCTTCGGCGGATCGGTGGGGTCGGCGACATCGCTCGGGTCCTTGGGCGGCACGCCGTCGGCGCCATCCGCGCCAGAGCCGGAACCATGGCCGGAACCGCCACCGGTACCCGTTCCCGCGCCAGAGCCAGAACCGCCGCCGGCACCCGTGCCGGAGCCACTACCTGTGCCGTTGCCGGAACCGCTGCCGCCACCCGAGCCGTGACCGGGGGGCGTGTCGAGCACGGTCGTGCCGGTACCACCGATGTGGGTGTCGGGACTGAGGAGCTGGGAGGAACCGGGTGCGCCGGCGACGACGGACTCCGGCATCCGCACGGGAACGTCCGCCGCGTCCGCTCCCCGCGCCGGTGGCACGTCGAAGCTGTCGGGCACGTCGGCCTTGGGCGGGGTGAAGTCGAAGGTGGAGCCGTCGAAGTTCGCGATCTTGAGCGTCGAACCGTCGAAGAGGTTGCCCATGTTGTCGCCGAGGTTGAAATCGAGCGACTTCAACAGATCGGCGACCGAGGGCGCGATGAACTTCGAGCCGCCGAGGACACCCTTGCTGAGCCAGGCCCCCGGGTCGACCATGTCGACGATCTTCGCGGCCTTGCCGAGGGCATTGGCCGCACCGGTCGCGGTCTTGACGCCGCCGACGACCGCGCCGGCCGGGATGACAATCGTCGCGATGTTGAAGATGGAGGAGCCGAGCGCCTCACCGGGGTTCTCCGCCCAGGTGTCCCAGGCGACAACGCCCTTGAGCGTGTTGACCACGGCTTCCTGCCCGCCGCGGAAGAAGTCGCCGACCGGGCCGGGCACGAAGCTGCCGACGATGCCGACGGTGCCGCTGGTCGCGAGCCCGAAGGCGAGCATGCCGAGCCCGCTCCACGCCGCGCCGTAGGCGTCGCCGCTGAAGAAGTCGCCGGTGGCGGGGTTGTAGCCGAGCAGGAGGGTGCCGAGTCCGGTGATCGTGCCCCAGACGCCTCCGACGGCGATGCCCTTCCAGATCACGTCCTCGAAGACGAACGTGAGCGATGCTTCTGCGCAGCCCTCCGTGCGCTTCGTCGCCGCGCCCCACGGCATCTCGGTGCCCTCGGGGATCTCGCTCAGGCCGTAGCCGAGGGCGTCATCCTCACTCTGCATCGAACGCAGCGGCTCGGCGCCGAAGAGGGCGCGAATCTTGTTGGCGCAGGTGCGTTCCGCGGCCCACAGCTTCACCTGTTGGGCGCTGACCGCAGCGATCAGCGAGTTGTTCTTGTCGACGGCGCCCTGGTTCTCGTCCCAGTTCTGGTGGTGCGTGCGCGTGACGGGGTTGTCTTCTGCCGCCTGCGTGTATGAGCCGAAGGCGTTGTAGCCGTAGCCGGCGTACGCGCCCGATGCGCCGTATCCGCCGTATCCGTAGCCATAGTCGGTGTACTTCACGTCGACGCCGTTGGCGACCGTGGTGTCGACGAAGGTCTGGGCCTCGCCCTTAAGCCTGGCGAGCTCGGCCTTGATCGGGGTCACCTCGTCGGCGAAGGTCTTAAGCGCCGCGACGACGACGTCGAGGTTGTCACCGAACGCCGAGGTGGCCGGCCCGACCGGTGTCATCACGGCGAAGAGCTGCGGGCCCTCCGGCGCTGTGTAGTACGCGGCGAGCTTCTGCCACTCGGCGACGACCTCTGCGCCGTGGTCTCGGGTGCCGGATGCCGCCTTCGACAGCGAGTCCGCGTGCTGTACGAGCAGCTCGGGCTGCAGGGCGTCGCCGGGGATCGCCGCTGGATTGATGTGTTCGGCCATGCTCTAGTACGCCCCGTTGCCCGGGAGTACCGGGTTGTTGATCAGCTCGACCTGCAGGCTCTGTGAGGTGCTGGCCATTTCGTAGTCGCCCTTGACGTAGGCGGATGTGGCATCCGAAGCACCGGTGAGCGAAGCGGCGATGCGCTTGCTCACCCCTTCGAGGCGCGGGCCCTCCTGCGCGAAGAAGTCCATCAGCGCCTGCGAGATGGCCGCGGAGTTGCCCGTGGCCGCAGCGGCGGACGAGACGTCGGCCTGCATCGTCGCCAATGCTGCCCCCATCAGCTCCGCCTTGCCGTTCACCGCCGTGAGCACGGTTGCGACCTGCTCCGGCTGGATGCTCCAGCCTTCCGATGATGCCATCGCGCCATCCCCCTCGTTCGTTACGCGACCAGTGCCGACAGAGTCAGTTAGCCGATTCCGTCGACAGCGGACTTGGCCTTGCCGAGAGCGGTCTGAGCCGTGTCGTCGTTCTGCTCCATCGAGGCGCGGAGCGTCGCGATGATCGTCTTGACCTCGCCGGCGGCATTGCGCCAGGCAAGCTCCTTGCCGGCGTACTCGTCGGAGACGCCGTCCGCCTGGTAGTCGCTCATGGCGGCGTTGACGTCTTTCTGGCGCTGATCGATCAGCGATTCCAGCTGTGCGGCAACGCGGTTGAAGTTCTCCTGCGCGTTCTGCGAGGCGTGGATGTCGTAGTCGCGGCGATCCGCTTGACCCTGTGCACTCATCGGTTCCCCCTATGCCTTTCCGCCGAAGCGGGCTGCGTCAAAGTTCGAGTTGGCCATCAACGACTGCGTCGAGCTGCCCATCTCCTGGTCACCCTCACCGAGGGCCTTGTCCATGCCAGCGATACCACCGAGCACCGCGGCGAGCGCGCCGTTCAGCTCGGCTGCGATGCGGTCGGTCTGCCCCTTGAATGCATCGAACGCGGCGCGGCCGGCGCCGTTGAACTTGCCCTGGAGCGGCTCGGCCGACTCCGCGAGCTGCTTGACCAGTGCGCCGAGATCGTCATTCGACGTCGACGTGTTCTTGGTCAAGGTGCTCAGCGTGCTGGCCCCCATTGCGAACTTCATGACTGTTCCCCTCGTCGTGCGCCACTGACGTGCGCGAAATTCAGCCCCAGTGTCGCGTGCGAATGCTGCGGCAGGGATTTCCCCCGAAAGACATGATGACACGCCTTCGGGGGGTGACGCGACATTTCATTTCCGCGCGAAGAGCGGCGCCCCTCGTTGGTCGCGCACGGAAACCGCCACCATTTCTGGGGGATGACCGGCGGCGTGCGAAAGCTCGACCGCCGAGCGCCGCCCCGCGTGACTGTCGGGAAACCAGGCCGAGCGCGGCTGGCCGGCAGCGCTCCAGCGCAACCGGAGCCCGTCGACATCCGGTACCAGGGTCACCCCGTCGGTCAACTCTCGCGGAACCTCAAGGTGCGGCAGGCCCAGCCGTTGACGCAGCGGGACCGCGATCAGGAGGAGTAGCCCCGCCGCGGCCGCCTCGAGCTGTTCGCTCGCCATCGCGAGCCACGGAGCCGTGCCGCGGCCGCTGCTCTGCACGATGAAGAGGCCGTCGCGCTCGCTCAGCGTGTAGATCATCTCGGGATCGCGCAGCACTACGAGCGAGTCCGGCCGTTCGAGCCTTTTCAGCCCGGCTGCCTCACCACTCTCCACGAGCAGGGCGATGATCGCGTCGTCGCGGTCCGCGTCGCCGAAGTCCTCGTCTGGCATGGGCCGACCCCTCTCCACGTCTGCCCCGAGCGATACGGAGCGCAGCCATTCTGTCGGATCCGGGCGAGGTGATTACACGCCTTCGGGGGGTAGACGGTAACTTTGACCACACCGGGGCGGGGTGCCCCGCGATCGAGCGGTGGGGGTACATGGTTTCGGCAGTCGTCTTCACCGCAACATGCGGCCGCTGTGGCGCATGGTCCGACGCCGGCGACGTGCACTGCCGGCACTGCGGAAGCAGGCACGCACCCTCCGCGGATGCCGCGAGCGCCGCTCCCCTGCTGAACGGCACCGCCGTCGCACCGCCGTGGCGGCATCTGCTCGCGATACTGATCGATCTGCTCGTGCCGATTACTGTGATCGCCTGCGCGTTCCTGCCCCCGGGGAAGGGTGTCGGCCTGCTCTTCCTGCTGCTCGGCGTCCTTGCCGCCGTGTTCTGCCTGGTCTCGAATGGGCGCAGCGGGCGCTGGCTCGGCGGCTGGATCACCCGCACCCGCACGGTCGACAGCCTCACCGCGACACCGCTCGGTTCGCTGGCGCTCCTGACACGGATCGTGACGCGCGCCGGGCGCGGCCTGTCGTGCATCGACCTGCTGAATGGGCGCGACCCGCTCCGGGCCGTCTTCGTCCCGCTCGCGCCGCGGGCGATCGCGCCAGCGCAGCCCGCCGCCTCAGCCGAGCTGCCGCAGCCTCCTCGCGCTCCCGCAGTTGTTCCCGCTGCCGCCGCTGCGGCCGCTCCCCTGCACGATGGCCCGCTCACCCTCGTGCTCGACAGCGGGCAGCGCGTCAGCCTGAACGGTGGGCTGCTCATCGGGCGCAACCCGTCCAATGCCGTGGGGAGCATCCAGCACGAACTGCTGGCCCTGCCCGATCTCTCCCGCACCCTGTCGAAGACACACGCGCTGATCGAATGGGCCGGCGGCGAGATCTGGGTCACAGACCTCGGGTCGACCAACGGCACCGCGCTGCTCGGCACCGCGGAGACCGAAGCACCGGGCGAAGCGCTTCCGGCCGGCATCCGCACCCCCGTTCCCGAGCGCTGGACGCTCGCACTCGGCGACCGCTCGCTGAGCTTCGTGAAGCCGATGAGAGGCGCACAGTGACCGATCACGAGACCATCCGGCATCCGCTGGTCGATGCCGTGCACGCCGGCTGGGTGCAGAGCGAGAGCCGCAGCGCGGTGATCTACCTCAGCGAGGGGCGCGCCGACCTCTTCGTGCAGGCGGCGAGCGGCGACGTGCGCGTCGTGCTGGTGACCGATGAGCTCAGCTCACTCACCGAGGCGTACTACCAGGCGATGCGGGACTACCGCGGTGCGTGGGTCGTGCGCGGCCAGGGCGGCACGCTGCGTGACGGCATCACGGGCGCGAAGCTCGCGGCGATCGACGAGGTGCTCGCCTCGCCCGCGATCCGCGACATCGACGACGTCGCCGTGGACTACCTGCGGCCGAAGCCCACCGACCAGCTCGAGATCCTGCTCAACGCCTCCGTGCGCCACCGCGCCGACGCCGACGCCGTGCTCGGCGGCTTCGCCGAGCAGGCCACGACGACGCTGCAGGGGGTCGCACCGATGGGTTGGGGCGTCACGGAGCCGGCCACCGTCGGCTGGGATCGCGCCGAACTCACCGCATTCGCCCGCCGCCGGATGCCGGCAGACACCCAGTTCGCGCTGGCGGGAACGCGCACGCACCCGCTGACGGGCACGCTCGGCGTCCGACGCACCGACCGCGGCCTCGAGGAGATCTCGCAGCTGTTCCTCGGCGTCGGCGCTGCCGGGTCGGACTCGGCCACCGCCGCCCCCAAACGTGTGCTCGACCTGCTCGCCGCCGGCGAGGAGAAGACGATGCCGCTCATCGCGCTCGCGCTGGCCCGGCCGGGCGTCAGCAGCCAGCTGCGCTCCCCGGTGCTGCAGGCACCGGCCAACCCCCTCGCCCTGCTGATCGGGGCGCCCGGTGTACGCGCCCTGGGTCTGGACCCAGCGCGGATGGTCGCCGAGTTCGGGGCCATCGCCGTTGGCCGGCCGCGGATTCCCGCGCTGCTCTTCCCGCTCGGCACCCTCGACGAGCTCGGTTGGCCCCGCGTCGAGGCGGTGCTCGGCGCGGTCGACGCCGAACGCCTCGGCGCACTCCTCGGCAGCGGCAGCACGATCCTGGACGGCCTGAACGCCCGGCACCGCAAAGATGACACCGACACGAGTGAGAGCGGAGGCAAGCATGGCGCGTAACCACGACGCGATCCTGCTCGAGGCGGTCAAGACCCACCGCAACCGGCTGCTCGGAGCCTTCCTCACCGGCGAGCTCGACGGCCGGCGGCTGATCAACGACAACCGCAAACGCTTCACGACGAGCATCGTTCTGGCCGCCGTCGCCTGCGCCGTGTGCGTCGGCGTCTCCTTCGTCAGCAACACCCTCGCCACCCAGCAGCAGCAGAAGCCCGCAGCCACATCGTCTTCGGAGACACCATGACTGACTTCACCCGCCTCACCGTGATCGGCACCCTGAACAAGGCAGAACTGGTCGTTCCGAGCGAGGAGCCGTTCGCCGGCCTCATGCCGCGACTGATGGGGCTGCTCGCCGAGCCGAGCGGATCGATCGCCCGCCCGCTCGCGCTGGTGCGCAGCACAGGAGAGCAGCTCGACCTCGGGCTCTCCGCCGCGCAACAGCTCGTGCTCGACGGGGAGCTGCTGCACCTCAGCCGCATCGACGACGCCCCTGCTCCGCCCGAGGTCTCCGACGTGACGGATGCCGTCGCCGACGCCCTGCGCACCCGTAGCGGCCTCTGGGGCGAGGGCAGCAGGCACGCCGTCGCCGCCGTGGCGATCGGTTTCATCGCCGCCATCGCCGGCGGCGTCGCCCTCCCGTTGCTCACCGGCTCGCTGCCCGCGGCAGGGACGCTGCTTCCGCTGGCCATCGCCTGGCCGGCGCTGCTCGTCGCCGCCGTGCTGCTCGGCCGCGCGGGGCTCAGCTGGGCCGGCACCGCGACCACCGCCGCCGCGCTCGGCCTCTCCCTGCCGCTGGCCTCCGCCCTGCTGCCCATTGCGATGCCGGCGCTCGACGAATCCGGTACTGCCGATCCGACCCGCTTCGGCGCCCTCATCGCGCTCGCGATCACTCTGGCCTGGTTCAGCATTGCCGCCGGCTTCGGTATCGGTCAGCGCCGCGGGGCCGCCCTCGCCGGCAGCCTGCTCGGGGTCGCCCTGCTGCTCGTTCCGCTCCTCCTGCTTGCGCTGGGCGTCGACCCGCTCGGCGCACTCGGCATCGGCGGCGTCGTTGCCGCCCTCGCCAGCGGCATCGTGCCGTGGTTCGCCCTCGCCGCCGCCGGGCTCACCGGCCTCGACGACGAGGTCGTCGCCGGCAGGCTCCGTTCGCGGCGCACCGTGCTCAGCACCGCAGACGAGGCGTACCGCACCCTGTCGTGGTCGACCGTGGCCGCCGCCATCGTGCTCGCCCTCTGCGGCGTTGGCCTCGTGGCCAGCACGAACGGTTGGGCGATCGGCCTCGGCGCCGCCCTCGCGGCGACGGCCGCGCTCCGCACCCGCGCGTTCCCCGTGGCGATCGATGCGATCGCACTCTGGACGGCGACCGCACTCATCGCGGTTGGCGCCTTCACGGCACATGCCGCTTCGGGAATATGGCTCGCGCTCGCGGCTCTCGTCGTGGCTGCCGTGCTCGTGGCCATCGGCGCCGGAGTGCGGCCGGCCGCGCACACGCGGGCGACGCTGCGCCGATTCGGCAACACGATCGAGTCGCTCGCCGTCGTCAGCACCGTGCCGCTGCTGCTCGGCGTGTTCGGGCTGTACGCACAGCTGCTGGAGACCTTCTGATGGCCGCCCGCCCGTTGTCCCCCCTCGCGACGCTCGGAGCGATGCCCCTCGCGATGCTCACTTCGACCGCGCACACCACGCGGGCGATCTCCGAGGGCGACACCGCGATTCGCCAGCCCATCTCCACGAGCAGGCGCGTCGGCTTCGTGCAGTTGCACGGCGGCAGCGGGCTCTCGACGACCGCTGCGGCCGTGGCCTCTGTGCTCGCCTCCCGACGGAGCGGTCGGGTACTGGGCGTCGACGCGGCGAGCGGTCCACTCGGGTTCGGCTGGCATGCCGGAACGAGTGACCCCGCTGCTCCGCCCATACCGACAGCGCCGAGCGAGCGCCGCCTGCGCGCCCGCGATGGTGCGGATGCCGTCGCCGGGCTGCCCCAGGCGGCGAGCGGCCTGTTCACGCTGCGCGTCGGGGACGCCGGCGCACCGGCATCCACTGCGAGCTGGGCGGCCGAGGTGAGCCCGATCGCGCGCTTCTTCGACCTCGTCTGCACCGACTGGGGAGTTCGCCCCTGGCAGAGCGACCTCGCCGAGATCGCCGACTCGAGCCACGTCGTGTGTCTGATCGCCCGCGCCGAGCGCCGTGCGGCAGAAGAGGCGGTCGCCATGATCGCCGCGCTGCAGGGGCAAGAATCCGAGCCGCGCGTCGTGCTCGCACTCGTCGATGTCGCCAACGGTCGGCGTCGCGACGCCGGTCGGGTGCTGGAGACCGTCGCGGGCCACGCCGGTGTCCCCGTGCTCGGCATCCCGTTCGACACCGCGCGAGCGGCGGGCCGCCCCGCCCGCTCCCACTCGCGCCTGGCCGCGGCCCGGCTCGCCGGCACGATCGTGAGCAGCGCCATCACCACCCGCGTCACCGCCGCTCGCGAGGGAGTACCCGCATGACCCTCCGCATCGTGCACCGGCCCGCGCGCGTCACGCGCGCCGTCGAAGCGACCGAGCGCGAGATGATCGCGCCGCCGCCGATCATGCCGGACGGCCCCGTCGGCGGGCTGCCGATGCAGACCATGCTGCCCGTGCTCGGCGCCCTGTCGTCGATGACGATGATCATGGTGCTGCGCACGAACCCGGTGATGGTCGTCGTCGGCGCGATGATCCTCGTCGTCGCGCTCGTCGGTGGCGTCGGCATGGCGCTGTCGCAGCGCGGCAACCAGGCGAAGACCAGGCGCACCCAACGCGAGCACTACCTCGACTACCTCGAGACGCTCCGCGGCACCCTGCGCGGGCGCGGCAGGGAGCTGCGGGAGAACGCGCTGCTCCTCGACCCGGACCCCGGAACGCTCGGCGAGCTCGTGAACGACCCGGCCAGACGGTGGGAGCGCAGGCGCTCCGACGTCGACTTCCTCCGTGTGCGCATCGGCCTCGGCGACGTGCGTTGCTTCGATCTCGCGATCCCGGATGACGCGAACCCGGTCCAGCCATACGACCCGATCATGACGGGCGAGGCGCAGGCCGTCGTGCGGCACTACTCCCGGGTGCAGGCCATGCCCGTGACGATCGACCTGGCCGGCGCCAGCCACGTCTCGATCATCGGAGAGCGGGGCGACGTGCTCGGTGCCGCCCGCGCGCTGCTGCTGCAGATCGCGGCCATGCACTCGCCGGACGACGTGCAGCTGGCCGCCGTCTTCCCCGAGCACGCCGCCGCCGACTGGGCGGGCGTCGACCTGCTCCCCCACCTCAGCATGAGTGACACCTTCGACGGCCCCGTGCCAGCGCGGCGGCTGGCCTCCAGTACCGCGGCGCTGGCCCAGGTGATCTGCGGCGAGCTCGGTGAGCGCGCCCAGCGGGCGGCCACCGCCAAGCGGAAGCCTCCGGCCGGCCGCGCCCGCGCACTGCCGGATTCGGCGCTCGTCGTCTTCATCGACGACTTCGGCCAGGTGGCATCCGTGCTGCCCAGCGTCGACGCGGAACTCGGCGACTCGGAGCTGCGCATCATCGCCGTGCACCTCCTGAGCGACCGCCTGCACGAGCCGAGCGAGGTCACCGTGCGTCTGAGCATCGACGCCGGCACCGCGACGGTCGACGACGTGCGTGCGGATGCCGCGGACGAGGCCGTGAGCGCCCGCATCGACCGCGTCGAGCTCCCGCTGCTCGCCGGCATCGCCCGCACACTGAGCCCGCTGCGCGTGAGCCTCAGCGCGCAGGAGCAGCTCGACGAAGGCCGGGCCATCGGGGTGACCGAGCTGCTCGGCATCCGCGACCTGGCCGACTTCAACACCGCCGCCTCCTGGGCGCCCAGATCGCCGCGCGACTTCCTCCGGGTGCCGATCGGTGTCGACGACGTCGGCGCCCCCGTGCTGCTCGACCTCAAGGAGTCCGCCCAGCTCGGCATGGGCCCGCACGGCATCTGCATCGGAGCGACCGGCTCCGGTAAGAGCGAGATGCTGCGCACCCTGATTCTCGGGCTCGCGCTCTCGCACTCTCCCGACGACCTCAGCATGGTGCTCGTCGACTACAAGGGTGGCGCGGCGTTCGCGCCGTTCAAGGGGCTCCCGCACGTCGCGGGCATCATCGACAACCTCGCCGATGACCCGCAGCTCACCGAGCGCGCGCGTTCCAGCATCGCCGGAGAGGTCGTGCGCAGGCAGCAGCTGCTGAAGGATGCCGGCAGCTCGGCGTCGATCAGCCACTATCGGGAGCTCCGCGCCGAACGGCCAGAACTGCCGCCGATGCCGCACCTGCTCGTCGTGATCGACGAGTTCGGCGAGCTGCTTACCGCCGAACCCGACTTCGTCGACCTGCTGCTGACCATCGGCCGGATCGGCCGCTCCATCGGCGTGCACCTGCTGCTCTCCAGCCAACGGATCGAGGGCGGCAAGCTGCGCGGCCTCGACACCTACCTCTCGTACCGGCTCGGCCTCCGCACATTCTCCGAGGCCGAGAGCGCCGTCATCCTCGACACCCCCGATGCCTTCCACCTGCCCGCCGTTCCCGGCTTCGGCTACCTGAAGGTCGACACCTCGATCTACCGCCGCTTCCGCGCCGGCTACGTCTCTGGGCCGGTGCCCGGCGATCTCGCCCGCGAGCTGGCCGAGCCGGAGACCGCCGCGGTGCCGCTGCTGCTGCCCGCCTACAACGGCGTCGCCACCGACGGCGACGAGGCGGCCGCCGAGGAGGAGCTGTCGCGTCCGACGACGGGGCGCGCCTTGATCGACGAGTGCGTCGACCGCTTGCGCACGGCTGCCCGCTCCACCGCCCCGGTCTGGCTGCCGCCGCTGCCGAACCGGGTCACCCTCGCCCGAGCGTTGCAGGGTGCCGTCACCGAGGACGGCGCCAGCACGCTGCAGGTCCCCATCGGCCTGCTCGACGACCCGACCAAGCAGCGGCAGGCGCCGTGGCGACTCGACCTCACCCGTTCCGGCGGCCACGTCGCCGTGATCGGGGCGCCGCAATCGGGGCGCTCCACCTTCCTGCGCACCGTTGCGGCATCCATCGCCCTCACCCAGACGCCGCGCCAGGTGACCGTGTACGGCATGGACCTGACCGGCGGCGGGCTCGGCCGCATCGAACAGTTCCCGCACGTCGGTGGTGTCGCCACCCGCGGCAACCGCGACCGGCTGCGCCGCCTGCTCGAGGAGCTGCACGGCATGCTGGCGACCCGCGAGGCGGTGTTCCGGGACCACGGCATCGACTCGCCGGCGATGCTGCGCACGGCGCACGCGGCCGGCCGCATTCCCGAGCTGGTGAGCGCCGACGTCGTGCTGCTCGTAGACGGGCTGGCCCAGCTGCGCGCCGACTTCGAGGACCTCGAGGAGCCGCTGGCCGATCTGCTCCGCCGCGGCGGCAGCTTCGGCATCCACGTCGTCATCACGATGAACCGCTGGAACGACATGCGGATGAACCTGCAGTCGCTCGTCGGAACCCGGCTCGAGCTGCGCATCAACGACCCGGCCGACTCGGTGATCAGCCGCAAGCTGAGCACGACGCTCAAGGCGAATCAACCCGGCCGCATCCTCACCGATGCGAGCCTGCTCGCGCAGACCGCGTTGCCGACCATGGAAGACGTGGATGACGCGCTGCTCGGCGACGCCCTCGAGGCGCTCGCGGCGCAGACCGCCGCCGGCTGGCAGGGTCCGGCCGCCGCGCCGATCCGCCTGCTGCCGGAGGACCTCTCGCCCGCGCTGCTGCCCGACGTCTTCGACGAGCCGGACCGGCTGCCGTTCGGCCTGCGCCAGGACACCATGGAACCGGTGTTCCTCGAGCTCGGCACGCGCGACCAGCACCTGCTCGTCTTCGGCGACACCCAGGCGGGCAAGTCGACGGTGCTGCGCTCACTGCTCTCCGCGCTCGTCGATCGCTACACGGCCGACGAGCTCGTCGTAGCGCTGATGGACCTCCGCGGCGACCTGGTCGGCGGAGTGCCCGACGACTACATGGGCGGGCACGCCTCGAACAGCCGGGAGGCGCGGGGTCTCGCCGTCGCGATCGCCGAAGAGCTGGAGAAGCGTCAGGATGCCGGCAAGGCTGCCGGCGCGACGAACGCCAGCCCGCGCATCGTCGTGGTCGTCGACGACTACGACATCCTGGCCTCCGGCGGCATGGAGCCGCTGAAGCCGCTGCTGCCCTATCTGGCATCCGCCCGCGATCTGCGCCTGCACGTCTTGCTCGCGCGGCCGGTCTCCGGCAGCAGTCGCGCCATGTTCGACGTCGCGCTGCAGACGATCCGCGACACGGGCGGCTCGGCGATCGTCATGTCCGGTGAGCGCAGCGAGGGCCAGATCCTGCCGCAGCTCTACGCCGAGCAGATGGTGCCGGGTCGCGGGCGCTTCGTGCGGCGCGGCGAACGCCCCCGGCTCATCCAGGTCGCCAACGTCCCGCTCGGCGCCACGGCGCAGGGCAACGCCGACGGCAAAGCAGACGAGATCGACGACCAGCGAAAGGAATCGGCCCATGCCTCGTGACGCTGTGCTGCTCAGCCCCACCGGAGTGAATCTCGAGGCCGTGCTGCGGGCCGCGGCGGCCATCGACGAGCAGCTCCAGGTGCGCTCGCTCTACGACGGCGCCGCGCTCCAGCTGTTCGGAGCCGACGGGCAGGCCGTGATCACGGTGCAACACTCCACCCTGATCGCCAACGCGCACGAGATCGAGCGCCTGCTGCCGTCGGCGCCCGCCGTGCACACTCCGCTCTGGTGGAGCGAGGTCTACATTCCGTGGCGGAGCGACGGCCAGCCCGGCCTCGACATCCTCTACCGGCTCGCCGTGCACCTCGGCGCGACCCTCGTGCTCGAGGACGCGAGCTGATGAGCATCGATCTCGGCACCGAAGTGGTGACCGCGACCCCGCAGGCAGTGGAGCAGATGCGCGTCGTCGTGGTCGGCGCCGCCGGAGGAGTTGGAACGACAACCGTCACCGCGCTGCTCGCCGCATCGCTCGGCACGCCCGTCAGCGCCCCGCAGCTGCTCGACCACAGCGGGGGCGCACTGGCCGCGCGCCTCGACCCGGCCGTGCTCGACCGCTCGGTCGACGACCGCCTGGCCGTGCACGACGTCGGCGCGACGCTCTACTCGGCCGGCGTCAACGCGCTGCTCACGCGCGACACGGTCGTCGTGCTGGTGACCGCTGCGACCGTCGATGGTCTCCGCGCGGCCGCACTCGCCCTCGACCACGTGCGCGCCGTCGGGGGCGCGCTGGCACCGGCGCGCCCGCTGCTCGTCGCCGTTCGGCAGGGCGGGGCTCGCACGCCGGAGTCCGTTTTGAAGGGCTCCGCAGCGGAGAGCGGGTTCGACCTGGCAGGCGTGCTGCCGTACGACCGCGCGCTGCTCTCTGCTCAGACCGCGTCGGCGCGCACCCTCTCGGCGAGCACCACGAACGCGATCGCGGCGATCACGGCGGTGGTGCGCACGCAGCTGCCGGCGCCCACACCGAGCGGCCTGCGCGGTCGCGCGCGCTGAGCCCGGACGGCACGGCGGCTGCTGCGGCTGCGGCGGCTGTTGCTGCCGTCGCTGTGGCTGCTGTGCGTTCCGCCGGAGTTTCGGTCGACACGCCGTGATTTCGGGCGGCGGATGCCGCGAGTCACCCGGATCTCCGGCGCAGCGCACGCTCCGCCGGTCGGACAGCGCCGCCTCAGAGGGTCAGGAACTCGGCCACATCGGTGAGTCGAGCTCGCGGCCGAGATCCGCGAGCAGCGCCACGACCTGCGGCTCCACGTAGCGGGCGACGCCGGCAGTGATCCGTTCGCGGTGCTGCACGAGCTCTGCACAGACGCGGCGGCCCACCTGCTGGGCGAACTCGTCGGCGAGCCTCACCTCGGCGCGGATCGCCTGCTTCTCCTCCTCGGAGAGCGGCGGCGGCTCGAGCGGCAGTTCAGGGGCGGATGCGGCCGACTCCCGCCCGGCAGCGCCTGCGGCATCCGGGGCAGAACCGGCTGCGAGCTCCCCGAGAGTGAAGAGGAACGGGTGACCGTCCTCGGGCTCCGGGTCGAGCTCGAGCCCGGCTGCCTCGGGGCCGAGGCCTTCGCTCGGGTGATAGTGCTGGGCCCGATCGCGCCGCTCGGCCTCTTCGAGTTCCCGCTGCAGCAGCGGCAGGTTGCGGTCGGTGTAGTCGTCGACGGCGGCATCGATGATGAGCTTCATGCGCATGGACATGCTGTGCTGCACGGCATGCGGGACATCGGTGGTCAGACCGGCCGCCGCGATCACGGGCGAGCCGAAGCAGGTGCGGCAGAGGCGCATGCGGGCGCGGTGGGTCCCCGGCTGCCATTTGGGCAGCCAGCGCAGCCAGAGGTCGACCTCGTGGCTGACGCGCGCTTCGATCGAGCCCTCCATAGCCTCAAACGGTACTCCCAAGCAAGTGCTTGCGCGAGCGTGGCGCGCAGCGCCACGAAAGGCGGCAGCCCAGAATCAGGTAATCCCTGGAACCGCAACCGATGCTTGCCGCCCTCCCCTGTGACGACTTACTGCCCACTGCTTACTGCCTACTGCCTACTGCTGGCGCTTCTCCCACGGCCAGCGCGGGCGCTGGCCCCCGTGGGCCCGCCAGATCAGCAAGACGAAGTAGAGCAGCGCGACAATCGCTGCCCAGAACGCGACGGCACCGGCGAAGGGGCTCGTCAGCTGCTCCGCAAGAAAGAGGAGGGCGCTGATCGGCTCGGCCGGCACCCCGCCGACGCCGTCGTTCTCGCCGGGAATGACCGTGTTCCCGGCGTTCAGCCCGTAGACGAGCGCACCGGCGAAGCCGTAGAAGAGGTAGCTGAGCCCGGCGGCGAGCAGCACCATGCTCACCGGCACGGTGTGCATCGCGTGCCCCGCTCGGCCGACTCCCGCCCACATCACGAGTAACAGGGCGAGCGTTGCGGCACCGACCATGATCGGGCCGACGAGCGGGCCGGCATCCGTCTGGGCGACCACCTCCTGGTCAAGGAACAGGCTCAGCATGCCGAAGCTCGCCACGACGAGTGCGACGTAGAGGCCGAGCGCGAAGAAGGCGAGCGTCGATGCGTATCGGCGGTACTCGGTTTCATCGAGCGGGATCATGGCCTGCTCCCATCGGGGTTGTCTCCACACGCGCTTGTCTCCACTATGGCACCGACGGCGGCACGCAGAAACGGCACTGTTGCTGCAGATACTTCTGCAGCAACAGTGCCGTTTCTCGCACGTACGACGCGCGAACGCTACGGACGGGTGAGCGTCGGACCCTGTGCCAGCACGCGGTCGTACTCGCGACGAGCCTCGATGTTGCGTGCGGTGACCTTGCGACCACGGGCGGCGATCCAGGCACCGAACCAGATCGGAACCTCGCGGGCGGCGATCGCGGCGATGATCGCGACCGGGTTCAGCCACTGGGCCGCGATGAACTGAGCGGCCTGGGTCGGCGTCATCTCCCAGGCGTTCACGGTGAGCAGCGAACCGCCGACGAAGGAGAAGTACACGATCAGGGCGACGGCGAAACCGCCGAGCACGTAGGCCCACCAACCGCCGCGATTGACGATCGCGACGAGCAGCGCGAATGCGCCGAAGAAGAAGATCACCGGAATGTAGAACACCGGCTTACTGATGAACAGCGCGAAGCTCTCGCTCGCGGTTTCGATGCTCGCGTTCTGGCTCAGGCTGATCAGGTACGTGCCACCCGCGTAAAGCAGGGCGAAGGCGAGCGTTGCGAGCAGACCGATCAGGATGCCGATGCCGCGGTTGCCCTTGTTGGCGGGCGGCGTCGGGGCCTGCACGAAGATCGGCTGCGGGCTGGCGGCGTACTGGTCGGCCGGACTCATCGTCGCGGGGTCGTAGACGGCGCCGGGCGTTGCGGATGCCGCAGCGGCAGCACCGGCTACACCAGCCGCGCCGACGACGCCAGCCGAGGCGTAGTCGATCTCGGCAGCGGGCTGCTGCGGGGCGACCGGCGCGACCGGGTAGGCAACGGGCACCTCTGCGGCGTCAACCGGAGCAGCCTGCGCTGCCTCGGGGGCTGCGACCGGCGATAGAGGCACCGCATCGACGATAACGGTGTCCTGCACATCAGGTTCCGGCGCGCTGGTCGGCTCGGCCGGTGCGGGCTCGGACCAGGTTGCGGTTGCGGCATCCGGCTCAGCTTCGACAGCGACGGATTCTTCGGTCACCGGCTCGACGAACGCAGCGTCGTCGAATGCAGCGGTGTTTGCGGCGGGAGCGGACTCCGGCTCGTTGGCGAGATCGATCGCCTCATCGTTCGTGGGTACGGATCCAGTCGCCCCGCTCGACTCGGTGTCGTGCGCTTCGCTGACCTCGCCCTCGTGGTTCTCGTGCTCCGGCGTGGTGTCGCTCATGCTGACTCTCCTCCCGCGCACAATGGCGCCCAGTTCAGCCGTAACTGTAGCAATGCCCTGCGGCAATCGTCATGAGCCTCGCGGCAGCTCCCCGACAAAGTCGACGAGAAAGCCGCAGGCGGGGCCGCCCACGCGAGCGCCTACTCGGAGTCGGGCGCGGCCGCAGTCTCGGCGGCCGCAGCAGCCGCCGCATCAATTGCCGCCTGATCGACGGGGGCATCACCCGGCTTCAGCAGCACGTAGATGTTTGCGTTCAGCGACGCTGTGTACGCGCCGCCGGCCGTCGGCACCACGGACGCGGCCGGACCGCCGGCATCCTCGCTCGCGCTCGGCGCCGCGTCGAGCGCCTGCGAGAGCGACAGCGCGTTCACCAAGGTGAGCCGCGAGCCATTCTGCAACCCGGCTACGAAGTCGAGCAAGTTGGGATACTCCCCCGCCATCGTCAGCACGACCGGGATCGCCACGAAGTTCTGGGTAGTGACGTTCGGGCTCTCGACCGGCGCGGTGATCGTGCGCAGTAGCGCCTCCTCGAGCGCGGCGGCAGCTGTGGCATCCGCGGGGTCACCGGTCTCTGCGGCCTTCGCGACCGCCTCCGCCGCCGCATTCACCGGCCCGGGCGGCTGCACCAGAGCGGCCGCGTTCATCGGTCCGGTGTAGGGCTTCGCCTCGGCAATGGTCACGCTGGTCAGCTGCACCCCTGATTCGGCGGCAAGTGCATCGAGCTCGGCGACGAACGCCGAGAGCTCTGCGTTGTCCGGCACAGCTTCGCGCAGCGTGGCAAGGTCAGCCTTGAAGGCGTCGATGCTCTCATAGTCGCTCTTCAGCACCTCGAGCTCAGCCGCGAGGGCGTCATTCTGCGCCTCGACAGCGCTCCGCTCCGCGTCGGCAGCCGATGCCGCGGCCAGTTGCGGCGAGACGCCGAGGAAATAGCCTCCGGCGAGCAGCACGACAGCCAGCAGCGCCGCACCGATGGTCCATACTCTCTTGTCATTCATCAGTTATCCCCCTGCGCAGTCGCGTCGGCATCGGCATCGGCAGACTCGTCGGCTTCGGCGACGGCCGGATCGGCTGCCTCAGGAACGAATCGGCCGGCCAGGGCTACGCCGTTCACGTGCATTGTGAGCGTGACTTTGTAGATGCCGCTCGTGGCGTCAAGCGAAATGGTGTCGGGCGTCGCACCCGCGAAGCCGGGCACCGTGGCCAAGCCATCGAGCCAGCGCGGAACGTCAGGCAGCGTGGTCGACTCGGCCTGCAGCGCCAGCGTGGCGATGCGGGGAACCTGCAGCGGGCTGACCGCCTGCGGGAACTCGTCGAACGGTGAAGCCGCCGTCACGATCGTGTTGGTCACCACGACGCCGGCGGGCAGGGACGCCTGGACGGCGCCCAGGTACTCCCGCCACTGCACCTCGGTCCACGATCCGACCTGACGAGCGTCGCCGACCGCGGCCAGCTCCTGCTGCACCTGGCGAACCTCGATGTACTTGGCCTGCTCGCTGAGGAGCTCGCCCGTGCTGTTCTGTGCGGCAAGGAGGCGCCCAACGCTGCTGAGTGCGTAGATCGAGGATGCCGCGATCCCCAGCACCACCACGGCGACGACGCCGATCATCGCAACGCCGAGGCGCCGGCGCAGCACCCGGGCGGCGCTGGCCGAGCGCACCTCGGGCGGGAGCAGATCGACCCGCGGGGATCCACCGATGTCCAGTGCGACTGCGCCGCGACTGCGCATGTTTTGCGCGCTCATGCGGCCATCCCCAGCGTGAGCCCGAGAGCGACCGCCAGATTCGGCTGGTTCGCCCGCAGCGCGGCCTCATCGATCTTGTGTGAGAGCTCGATGCCGTTCAGCGGGTCGACCATGACAGCCGGCACGCGCGTCACCTCGGTGACTGCCCGCTCGCAGCCGGGTAGCAGCGCACCGCCGCCTGCGAGCAGAATCCGCTGGACTGGCTGCTCCGGGCGGGTGTTGGTGAAGTAGCTGATGGTGTTGCGGAGGCTCGTGAGCAATTCGCCGGCCACCTCATAGATCGTTTCCAGAGCGCGCTGGTTCTCGGGCGCAACCGGGGTGACGGACAGCCCGATGCCGCGTTTGAGATGTTCTGCCTGCGCCGGCGGCAGTTCAAGCCGGCGGCTGAGTTCGTGCGTGATCTGGTCGCTCCCGCTCGGGATGATACGGATGAACTGCGGCACGCCGTCTCGGGCGATGACCACGCTGGTGGTGCTGCCGCCTATTTCGATGAGGGCCACCGTGCCGGCGGCATCCGGCCCCTGCAGGTACACGCGAGAAAGCGCGAAGGGAATGAGATCGACTTCGACTGTGCTGAGCCCGGCCAGTTTGGCAGCACGGATGTTGCCGAGCACAGCGTCTTTGGCCGCGGCCACGAGCAGACCCTGCACCTGCGGGCCGTGCTCACTGTCGACCTCAGCGACGGGGTAGAAGTCGAGCAGCGCGTCAGCCACTGGCATCGGGATCATCTCTTGCACCTGGTGCGGCAGTGCTTCGCGAATGCGCTGGCGCGAGGCCTTCGGAACGGTCAGCTCTCGGGCGAGCACCCGGTGGTTGCCGATACCGATCGCGATCTGTTTGCTGCCGAAACCGCCTTGCGCCCAGAGCTGTTTGAGCACGGTCGCGACGGTGTGCGGCTCCATCACCTCGCCGCGCACAATTGCGCCTTCCGGCACGGCGATCTCGCTGTAACGCTCGAGCACCCGGCGACGCTGGGCGCCGCCTAGCTCGGCGGCTCGGATGACGCCGTCGGCGAAGTCCACTCCGACTATCGTGTGAGCCACAGGCGGCTCCTTTCTGTGAGTGCGAGATGCACGAGAGTTGCGAGCATGGCCCTAGACCTGCACACCGAAGAGGCCGAGGTAACCCGACCACAGGGTTTCGCCGAAGAAGATGCCGATCCATGCTGCCGCCAGCATCCACGGCCCGAAGGGAATGCTCGACTTGCGCCCGGCTTTGCGCAGCACGAGCAGCACAATCGAGAACAGCCCGCCGAGAACGAACGCCCCGAAGCTGCCCACCAGCAGAGCGCCCCAGCCGATGTAGCCCAGGTAGAGGCCGAGCACGCCAGCGAGCTTGACGTCGCCCATGCCCATTCCGCGCGGCGAGATGAATGCGAGCACGAAGTAGAACAGGAACATGGCCGCACCGCCGATGGCGGCGCCGAGCATTGCCGTGTGATTCTGGGTGAGAAGTGCGGATGCCGCCAGCAGCACCCCCGCGACGACGTAGCTCGGCAGCACGATGCTGTCGGGCAAGCGGTGGTGCTCCAGGTCGATCAGCGCGAGCGCCACCGTGATCGCTGCCAGGTAGAGGAACGCCACCAGCAGCACAATCGCCCCCGCGCTGGCGAGGCCGCCCTGGGCAGTGCCGACTGGCATCGCCGAAATCCACTTCCAGGTGACAACGCCGAAGGCCAGCCCAGTCCCGAGCTCGACCAGCGGGTATCTCACGGAGATCGGATCCGTGCACGCAGCGCATTTGCCGCGCAAGACCAACCACGAAATGACGGGAATGTTCTGCCACGGCGTGATCCGCGCGCCGCAGTTCGGGCACGCGCTCGGCGGCGACACCACCGAGGCCTTCTGCGGAACCCGGTAGATCACCACGTTGAGAAACGAGCCGATGAACGCGCCGAATACGCCGACAAGGAGGGCTGTCACCCGACGTCTCGAATCGACAGGGGCGAGGCGAATGTCGGATAGACCGACGGCACCGTCGATACCTCGCCCGTGGCGAGGTTCACACCGGGCAGCCCCACGGGCATGTAGGTGAGCTTGGCGGCACCGTCAATGACGGTCTGCCATCCGAACACTTGGCCCTGCCACTGGATCCCCGAGCCGATTCGCACCTGGCACGGGGAGTAGAGGATGGCGGAGACTGTCGGCTCGAGGGTCAGCCCACCGGTGAGGGCAATATTGCCCTTGTAGATCGGGCTACTGACCGTTCCGGTATTCGGGCACGTCGGCGCCGCGTCGCCGGGGTTCGGGTCGGGGACCACGAGCCAGAGCTTGCGGGTGGACGCCGAAGCGAAGGTGCCGTTGCTCAGAGCGAACGACTTCGCGATGATGGCGACGTTAGAGGTGAGCGTCGCCTTCACCGTGCCGCCGAGGTTCACCGCAGGCTCCGTGCAGCCTCGGGCGTCGATGACGCCCGGCTGCGCGCCCAATGCGGCGATGGCCCGGCTGATGGCGGTGGAGTTGGATGCACCGTCGATCGCGTTGCACGTGCCCGTCAACGTCGTCACGGAGAACCCGGTCCACCGCGAGGGATTCCCGTCGAATTCGATCCAGTCGGGCACGAATGGAATTGTCGGAGCCACGAAACCGGGGTTGTACCAGTTACTCCCCTTGAGGACACCGCCCGCGAATGTGGCTGGGCTGCCCGTGAGCGTCTTCGTGATGAGCTTGCCATCCACGTTCATACCGCCCTGGGCAATGTCCGTGGCGTTGGCCGACCATGCCACCTTTTGAACGTTTCCGCCCTTGAAAGTCAGGGTGCCGTTGGTTGCGACGTTTTCAGCAACCTGTGCGCCGTTGCCGAGGAAGACGCTTGTGGGCCCCCAGACACTCCCACCGATCCTGCCCTTCACGCTGGCGTTCCGGCCGGCGATGGCGCTGCCACCGATCGATCCCGTACCCGATGTCGTCACGTCGACCGAGGCCCAGACGTTGCCATTGACGGAGCAGGAGCCGCTCGAGTCGAACGAGCCATCTGCGACGATGACATTTGCGTAGGTCGGGCTCGCGCCGGAGCAGGCGATGTCACCCTTGCGGATCTGAACACTCGGGACGGTGCCGGTTCCGGAGGTGAGTGTGCCAGAGCCAGTGAAGTTGCCGGAGCTGTAGGCATACACGGCGGCGCCATCGGCCTCGACCCCTGGGGGGTTCACCGTCATGGAGTAAATCGCCTCGACGGTGCGCACATCGCCGATGGCATTGCCCGCGACGCCGCTGTCGGCCGCCTGGCCGGTCGAGGTGATCCGGACGAGGCGAGCGGTCGAGTCGGGTGCTGTCGTCTTCCACGACGACTCCGTCGCGGCCGGGTCGGCCGAGGCCGACCACTTCACGATTGCGGTGTAGCTCAGGGCATCGGTGCTCGCACTGGTGTAGATGCCGCCCGCCACCCACGGTGTCGTCTGGATGCGCACTGCCACCGCGTCAATGCCGCTCTCAGCTGCGGCCACGGACTGCACGGCGGCGCGGGTCGCCGCCGTCGCGCTGAGCGCGTTGATCGTGATGGCGCCGAGTGCCATCGTGATGATGACCGTCACTCCGAGCACCGCGATGACCGCCATCAGGGCGCTGCCGTGCTCTGCGCTGCGGTGAAGCCGGTGTTGTGCGCTTAGAAACATGCGGTGCTCTCCGCTCCGGGAACTCGCTGGTGGACGGTTGTCGAAATCAGGACGGGCTGGGCGGCGCCGGCATCCACGCTGAATCGCAGATCGACGCGCGGCCCGATCGCGGTGAACACGCTGCTACCGACGGGCTTGACGCCGGTGGCGAGCAGAATCCAGCCACTCTGCTGCGGCCCCCAAACTGATGCCGACGAGACGGGAGCCACGCGCTTGCGGAAGATCGAGCCGTCTTCGTCGGCATCGACCCACGCATCAGGGTGGGTGTCCGCATTCGGCACGTACTCCCACGCCTCACACGAGAAGCCGATCGGCGAGTCCGGATTGCGGGTGTGCACGATTATGCGCTCGGAGCCATCCGCGTTGACGACGTGCGAAATGTCAGTGGCGTTTGCGACGCCCCGCTTGACCGACTGCGCCACCAGCTGGCCTGCCGAGCTTGCGGCGGAGGCGTCGCGCACACGGCCCTCGTTCTGCATCGTGTTGATGAGGACACCGCCGACGATCGTCAGGATGAGCACGAAGAGTGAGCAGTAGACCAGGAGCTCGATGAGCGTGAAGCCGCGCTCGTCGGTCGCGCTTGAAGGCGCGATGGAAGCCGAACTGGAATCGGGGCGCGCGCGCGTCGGGAGCGTCATGGCCTGTCCATCTTGACGAGCGCAACGCCCCTGGCCATGACGGCGCCACTGGGGTCTGCGACCGACACCCGCACGGTGGCGATCGCAGGGTAGAGCGGCGACGTGGCCGGGGCGATGGCAATGGGGCAATCCGACAACTGGACGGAACGCGCCACCGACAGCTTGATCCCGCGTGGATCGACGACGGGGCTCGGGGTGAATGCGCCGTATGTGGTGAGGGTGGAGCAGCTGGATATCTCGGATCGTGCAAGCCCGAGCTGCTCGTTGACGATCTGCGTCGCCGTGGCGACGCTCACGTTGAGGCTCGAGGTCTTCACCGCCGTGATGAGCAGCGGCAGGAATGCCGCCGAGATGATGAGCAGCAGGAACATCGAGATCACGATTTCGACCACGCCGAAGCCGCGCTCATCAGCATCCCCCTCGGGGGTGACGAGCGCGGCCTCGGGTGTGAGGGTGACCATAGGGAGTCAGTCCACTCTGTGTTCGGGTGTCAGTCGTCTACTGAAAGTAGGACTGTCATAGTGCTGATGCGTTACGGAGTAGTGGGCTTCGTTGCAGCACCAGTGTCTGAGATCACCCAGGTGTGGCCCGTGACGACTGTGCCTCCCGGCGCCCAGTTACCCGTGACCGTGAAGTGCTGGTTGGGAGCCGTGCCGGTCACCGCGAGCACAACGTCGATGTCGTCGCTGCTGGTGAAAGCATCGACATCACCAATGGCGGTCGGAAGCACCCCATCGACAACGTACTGGGCAACAACCGCCGTCTTGGCGTTGGTGATAGCCGCCTTGACCGCGTTGTCCTTGGCAGTGTCCTGCTGGCCGAGGTAGATCGGGATGGCGATGGCGGCGAGCACGCCGATGATGAGGACGACGACGAGGAGCTCGATCAGGGTGAAGCCCTTCTCGCGGTCTCCGGCGGCATTGCGTCGTGCTGCAAGTGCGTCTTGTACGCGGGTGACCATGACGGTCTCCAATCTGTAGGGTGATGGATTACCGGCAAACGAGTCTGCCGAGTGACGAGCATATTGACAGCAAGTTCCCAGCGAAATCCCCTAACGGGGGTGATTGTAAGGAAAACTACCCCCACTGCAGGGGCCCCACAGCGGGAACCTTGCAACAGAGTGTTACTTGATCTCGTCGAAGACGCTGAAGACGGGCATGTAGAGCGCGACGATCATCGACCCGATGATCACGCCGATGACGGCGATCATGAGCGGCTCGATCAGCGAGGTGAGCTGTTTGGTGGTCGACTCCACCTCTTCGTCGTAGAAATCGGCGATCTTCGCGAGCATCTGCTGCAGCGAACCGGCATCCTCACCGACGGCCACCATCTGCACGATCATCGGCGGGAACACGTCTTCCTTGGCGAGCGGTTCGGCGATGGAACGGCCCTGACGCACCGACTCGGCCACCTTGCGCAGGGCCTCCTCGATCACATAGTTACCGCTGGTCTCGCCGACAATTGCGAGCCCCTGCAGGATTGGCACTCCTGCACCGAGCATGGTGGAGAAGTTGCGCGTGAAGCGGGCCAGCGCGACCTTCCTGAACAGGTCGCCGAACACCGGCAGCCGCAGTTTCATCGGGTCGACAACCTTGCGCACCTCCTCTGTGTGCTTGTTCTTGCCCCACCACACGGCGAAGACGATGCCCGCCACGAGCAGCACCGGTCCCACCCAGATCATGGCCTTGGAGAGCACGACGAGCACCTGGGTCGCCCACGGCAGCTCGCCGCCGAGACCGGCGAACATGTTCTCGAACACGGGCACGATGAAGATGAGCATGCCCACCATCGCGAGAAGCGCCATGATCAGCACAACCACGGGGTAGGTGAGTGCCGACTTGACCGTGTTGACGAGCTTGACCTCGGCCTCGAAGTTGTCGGCCACCTGCTCGAGCGAACGCTCCAAAAAGCCACCGGTCTCGCCCGCGCGCACGAGGTGGATCATGATCGGCGGAAACACCGTCGCATGCTTGGCCATGGCTCCCGAGAGCGAGCCTCCTGTCTCGATGTCGGAGCGCACGGCGTCGAGTGTGCTGGCGAGCTTCTTGTTCTCGGTCTGCCCCGCCAGGATCGTGAGCGTGCGCAGCAGTGACAGGCCGGCGGCGATCATGGTGGCCATCTGCCGACTCGCCACGGCAAGGTCTTTGAGCTTCACGCCCCCGCCGAGGTTGCCGAGGTTGATCTCCATATTGAGCCCGGAGCCGGTCGGCGTCTCGGTGATCGTCACGGGCGCGATGCCGAGGCCGCGCAGCTTGTTCGAGACCGCGGCACTGCTGATCGCCTCGATCTTCCCCTTGGTGATCTTGCCAGTGGAGTCGCGCCCCGTGTACGCGAAGGGCTTCGTCTGTGACATCAGCTGGTGGCTCCGGAGTAGGCGTCGCGGTAGTCGACTCCCGTGGAGAGTGCATTGACGGGTCGACCGTTGTCTGCACGCGTGATCAGTTGTCTGAGGCTCTCGAGGTCCTGTGACTTCTCTGTGGCCGCCGCATGGCTGACGACTCCTGCGTTCACCAGCTCTGCCAGGTGCTGGTCGAGGGTACGCATGCCGAACTGGCCACCGGCTTGCATCGCAGCGGTGATCTGGTGGGTCTGACCCTCGCGAATCAGGTTGCTGACAGCCGGCGTGGTCACCAGAATCTCGGTCGCGACGGCGCGGCCGGCACCGCTGGCGCGCTTGACGAGCGTCTGGCACACCACGCCTTGCAGCGTGAGGGCGAGCTGGGCGCGCACCTGCTCTTGCTGGTGCGGCGGGAAGACGTCGATGATGCGGTCGACGGTCTGTGGCGCCGACTGCGTGTGCAGCGTGGCGAAGACAAGGTGTCCGGTCTCGGCGGCTGTGAGTGCGACGGAGATGGTTTCGAGGTCGCGCAGCTCGCCGACGAGGATGACGTCGGGGTCCTGGCGTAGCACGTGCTTGAGCGCGGCGGTGAAGCTGTGCGTGTCGGACCCGACCTCGCGCTGGTTCACGAGCGCCTTCTTGTGGGTGTGCAGGAACTCGATCGGGTCTTCGACCGTGACGATGTGGTCCGCGCGGGTCTCGTTGACGAGGTCGATGAGCGCGGCCAGGGTGGTCGACTTGCCGGAGCCCGTCGGGCCGGTGACGAGCACGAGACCACGCGGCAGCGCGGCGAACTTGCCCACGACATCGGGGATGCCGAGCTCTTTGAGCTGTTTGATGTCGGTCGGGATCAATCGGAACGCTGCACCGACCGCACCGCGCTGCTGGTAGAAGTTCACACGGAAGCGCGCATTCGCTGAGATCGTGAACGCGAAGTCGAGTTCCAGTTCGCGCTCGAAACGTTCACTTTGCTCTTCACTCAGCAGCGTGAACAGTGCGGTGAGCACCTTCTCCTGCGACCATGGCTGAGCGCCCTCGGTGACGGGGCGCAGCCCGCCATCGATTCTCAGCATGGGCGGGGCATCGCTCGTGACGTGCAGATCGGATGCCCGCTGCACGACGACCTGCTTGAGGGCGGCGACCAGGGAGGCGTCGGCATTCGCGAGCGCATCGCGCTCGGCGGCGCTGAGCGTAGTGAACTCACGGTCGTCGCCGGTGTCGGTGCGGAAGACGGCATCCGCGGAGCCGAGCGGCTCGGTGCTGATCTCGAGCGG
Organism: Leifsonia sp. Root4; assembly: GCF_001425085.1. Lineage (GTDB taxonomy): Bacteria > Actinomycetota > Actinomycetes > Actinomycetales > Microbacteriaceae > Microterricola. Next base: position 789,128 of record NZ_LMDN01000001.1, read on the forward strand.
CTCGGTGACCGCGGCCGCCTCTGCCACCGCGGGCTCGACGGGAGGAGGTACGACGTACGGTCGGGCCTTGAAGATGGGCTCCGTCGGAACAGCGTCGGGAGCCGGCAGCTCCACCACCGGAACCATCTGGGTCGGTGGCGGGTATTGCGCCGCGTCGAAGTCTCTCTCGTCGAAGGCAGGGACCTCGGCAACAGGGGCCTCGACCGCAGCGACGATCGGCGCGGGCTCCACCGCTGACTCGACCGCGGGCTCCACCGCAGGCTCCTCCGCAGGCTCCTCCGGCTCGGCGAAGCCGAGTTCGCGGAGCAGCCCGTCGTCTGAGACGTTTGCAACCGGTGGCGTGAAGATCGGCGACTCTAGAGCCGGCGCGCTCGGGGCTGCTCCCAGCCCACTGGCGTAGGCGATGGGGTCGAAGCGGTGCACGTCGAATTCGGCAGACTCCGCGGCCGCGACCGGAGCAGGGCGAGCGGTCAGCGCGGAATAGGCCGGCGCGTGCACGTCGGAGTGCGGAGCCGCGGGCTCGGCGATCGGCGCAGTCTGTTGCGGGGCGTAGGTGGCACCGAACGGCGCTCCGACCGGCGGCACTGCGAGGCGTGGGCGCAGCTCGGGTGTGGGTGTCTCAGCCACTGGCGCGATGGGCGTCGCGACGGGCGCCGCAACAGCAGGCGCAGCGGGGACGCCGGAGTCCCCGCCAGGAACGGCGAGCCCTGCCGCCTGCGCACGCTGGGTGAACTCGGCGAACAAATCATCGAAGCCGGCAGACGACGCGTCCGCGTCAATGGAGGCGCCCTGCGTCTCGTTCACTGCGTCTTCCATCGTCTCTCTCCGTTTTCTCCACATGGGTCAGGACACCACCCTCAAGATCTCCTCGATCGAAGTCAGGCCCATCTTGACCTTCTCCCAACCGTCCTCGCGCAGCGTGATCATGCCCTGTTCGCGGGCGAGCCGGCCGATCTCGGCGCTCGATGCGCGGGCCACGGCCAAGCGCTCGATCTCCTCGCTCACCGTCATCACCTCGTGCACCGCGATGCGACCGCGGTAACCCGTGTTCGAGCAGCTCTGGCATCCGATCGGCTCGTAGACGACGGGCCGCGGCTGACTCGGGTCGTAGCGGAATCGCAAGCGGGCGACATACTCCGGGTCGAGCTCGCTCGGCGCCTTGCAGCGCTCGCACAGTCGGCGAGCGAGGCGCTGGGCGACCACGGAGTCGAGGGCCGAACCGACGAGGAACGGTTCGATGTCCATCTCGGTGAGGCGGGTGATCGCACTCGGGGCATCGTTGGTGTGCAGGGTCGAGAGGACGAGGTGGCCGGTGAGCGACGCCTCGATGGCGATCTGAGCCGTCTCGTGGTCGCGAATCTCACCGAGCAGAACGACGTCGGGGTCAGATCGAAGAATGCTGCGGAGGGCGCTGGCGAAAGTGAGACCGGCCTTGGGGTTCACCTGCACCTGATTGATGCCGGGCATCCGGTACTCGACCGGGTCTTCGACCGTGATCACGTTGATCTCGGGGCGGGCCACGGCGCCGAGCGTCGTGTACAGCGTCGTCGACTTGCCGGAACCCGTGGGGCCGGTGACAAGGATCATGCCGTACGGCTTCGAGTAGCTGGTCTTGTAGGCCTCGAAGTTGTAGTCGAGCAGGGCCAGGTCGCGGACGTCGAGGCTCGTGTTGGTGTTGTCGAGAATTCGCATGACGACCTTCTCGCCCCACACCGTCGGCAGGGTGGCGACACGCAGGTCGATCTTGCGTCCGCCGTGGCTCACCGACATCCGGCCGTCCTGCGGCTTGCGCCGTTCGGCAATGTCGATGTCGCTCATGATCTTGAGCCGCGAGATCACGCCGTTCTGGATGCTCTTGGGGGCGGCCTGCATCTCGTGCAGAACGCCGTCGATGCGGTAGCGCACCCGCATCTCGCGCTCGGCCGGCTCGATGTGGATGTCGGAGGCCTTGTCTTGGATGGCCTGGCTCACGAGCAGGTTGACGAAGCGCACGATCGGCGCGTCGTCTTCGCTGGGGTCGCCGACGCCGAAGTCGGTGGACTCCTGCGGCGCGTTCTCTTCTTCGAGAGTGGTGGTGAGGTCGCTGAGCTCGTCATCTGCGCGGTGGTAGCGGGCGATGGCGGCCAGCAGGTCGCTGCGCTCGGCGACGATCGGGTCGACGTGCAGGCCGGAAGCCTCGCGCACATCATCGATGGCGAAGACATTGCCGGGATTCACCATGGCCACGGCGATGCGATCGCCGGAGACGGCCACGGGGAGGAGTTCGTGACGCCGGCAGACTGCGGCACTCACGAGCGCGACCGCGACACGGTCCACGGGGAAGTCGAGAAGCTCGACGTAGGGCAGTCCAGCTTGGGCGGCACGGGCCTTGGTGAGCTGAATCTCAGAGATCACGCCCCGCTCGACCAGTGCGCGCACGACGGTTTCGTCGTTGCTGCCAGGCGCAGACACTGAGTCAAGATGCTCGATCGGCAGATGTCCGTGAAGGATCAGGATTTCCGACAACGTAGCCACAATGACCTCCTCGGGAAAAAGGCGTGCTGCGGCACTCCCGAGCAGCCGCAGTTGTGTAGGGCAAGAACGCGCTCAGGTTTTTATCTAGCGTGACAACGTAGCGCGCGCTCCGGGCGCGCCGATAGACCCTAGTTCGGGGTGTTGACTATCACTGGAGCCGGGGCGGCCTCAGCTCGCGGAGTCGCGTGCGAACGACGCGTCGACGGCGTGACCGCGTGGCGCGCTGGTTACGGCCAGAGCGTGTTGACGATGTCGTGCGTGTAACCGTCGGGAGCCATGTTCATCCAGCGTGTAGCGATCCACACGCCCTCGCGCACGAAGTGCGATTCGCCCAAGGTGCCGTTGTCGTCGCTCTCTTCACTGACACAGCGCGTGCCTCCGAGTTCCTCGTAGCAGCTGAAGCCGAGCGTCTGCAGGCGCGCGAGCACGGCCGCGCTCTGCTCTGCGGTGACCGCGACAACGACGGTCCTCAGACTGCGGTCGCTGCCCCCGCTCTCATGACCCCACTGGCAACGAAGCGGATCGCCGGCCTGCACAATCGCGTTGAGTTCGTCGTCGGTCAGGTCGATGGCGGAGTTCCGATCGGGGTCCGCGGTCCACGCGGGGTTCAGGACATAGCCGTCCAGCTGGGTGGACCAGTCGGAGCTGTAGATTCCGGTGCACTCGGCCGGAATGACCGAGACGGGCTCCTCGCTCGGCTCTGCTTCCGGCAGTGCCACGCTCGGCGCGCTCGCCTCTGGTTCGGGGCGGGCGGGCGGATCCGCCGCGACCTCTGCTGCCTCGCTGGAGGACGACGCGGCACCGACCGCGTAGCCGGCGGCGACGGCGCCGAAGGCGAGCACGAGCCCCGCTGCGATCGAGATCCAGAGCACCGGGCGCCGTAGTCGAGGCTTCGGCGGTTGCGTCGCAGTCATGGATTCAGTGTATCGAGCACACCCTCCGCTACCGTTCGGCCGAGCCGCCTGTCGGCAGTTCGGCGTTGGCCGTGTGGACCCGTCGGTCGAGTAGGCCCGCCAGGGCCGTATCGAGACCCCCGCGCGTGCGAAATCTGCAGCCCGTGAGGCCTCGATACGCTCGTTCCTCGCTACTCGACCAGCGGAGTTGCGGAGTTGTCAGGGGCGTGGCGTTTGCGGCGGTGTCAGGGCTTCGGTCGCTGGCGCTCCCTCGAGCCAGCGTGGAGGGGCGCGGCGTGATCGGCGGTGTCAGGGCTTCGGTCGCTGGCGCTCGCTCCAGCCAGCGTGCGGAGGAGGCGTCATTCATGGTGTCGGGGCTTCGACAAGCTCAACCAGCGGAGCGGTCGAGGGGACGAGGACGCTAGAGGGCGGCGATCAGGACCACCGCGGCGGCGATGACCGCGCCGAGCACCGCGACGCCGGCGATTGCGGTCACCGCGATGACGAGACGCCGACGGGCCTGGGCGCCGGCGGAGGCAGCCGCGGCCGGTGGCCGTGAGCTCGCTTCGATGTGCGTGCGCTGCAATGGCTGCTGTTCGGGCACAGCCCGCGGCGAATAGACCTCACGCTCGGGCGGGGCCTGAACCGTGGATGCCGTCGGCACCGTCACCGGAGGCAGCGGCGTCTCGGCGACTTTCTGCGCCGATGCGCCGGCGCGAACGACGACGCGGGTCTCTTCACCGGCGGACTCATCCGGTGCGGAGTCGGCAGCAATGCCGGCCACAGGGGCGGCAGTTGCGGAGTCACCGTCCGCGCGGGCAGCGCGGCGCACGATTCGAGTCGAGTCGTCCTCCGGTTCCTCCTCGGGCACCGGGCGTCGAACGATCCTGGTGGCGTCGTCATCGTCTGGCTCGTCGGAAGACTCCGGCGCCGCGGCGGGCGCTGGAGCGACGGCAACCGGAACAGCGAGCGCCGGGGTGGCTGGCGTTGGGACGGCGGGCGTTGGGACGGCGGGCGCGCGCCGCACGATCCTGGTGGCGTCGTCGTCATCCGCGTCATCATCCTCTGGCTGCGCAGCATTGGCGGGCGCGGGCGCTGCACGCCGAACGATGCGGGTCGCCTCGTCGAGCTCCGGCTCGGCCACCGACGTGGGGATGTACCGCTCTGCGACGGCCGGCACTGCACCGGCAGCTTTCGGAGGCGCGGCGACACTGGGCACGGCGACACTGGGCTCGGCGACAATGGGCTCGGCAGCGACGTGGCCCTCAACGGACGCCTCGGTGATGACGGGGGTGGGCGGCGCAGCGGCGGCGGCCCTGCGGGTCACGATGCGCGTGGCGTCATCCGGCTCACCCTTGGCGACGACGCGCGTGGCGTCGTCGAACACCGATGGCTGCGCGCCGCGGGTGACGATGCGCGTCGCCTCATCAAGGTCGGCGTCAAGATCGGCATCGAGTTCGGGATCGAGATCGGGATCGAGATCGGTGTTGTCAGCGCCCACCGCCGCGCCCCTTTCGCCACGGCAGTTCTGCCGTGTCTTCGAGGGAGAGGTCGACGGTGTCGTGTTCGCTCTCGCTCACATCGACGCCGCTCGGATCCACCGGCGCCGTGACGCCGCTGCTCAGCACGTCGACGACGATGAGCGAGACGTTGTCGCGTCCGCCGCTCAGGAGTGCCTGGGTCAGCAGTTCGGTGGCCGTCGCGTCGACCGAGCCACCCATGGTCAGCACCGCGCGCAGCCCCTCGTCGCTGATCTCACCGCTCAAACCGTCGGAGCAGACCAGCAGCCGCTCCCCCGTGATGACCGGGTGCAACCAGTAGTCGGCCCGCGCATCGGCAGCGCCGATGGCCCGCGTGATCACGTTTCGCCCGACATAGTCGGCCGCGTCGGCCGGCGCGAGCGTGCCGGCATCCAGCATCTCCTGCACGAGCGAATGGTCGTGCGTGATGCGTCCGAGGTCACCGGCGCTCAGGCGGTAGACCCGCGAATCGCCGACGTTCAGCACGAGCCAGGCCGGGTTCGTGCTCTCGTTGACGAGCACGATTCCGGTCAGCGTGCTGCCTGCGCCGCGTGCCCGCCCCGCCGAGATGCGCTCGACCGCCGCCTGCGCTTGCGAGACGGCGGCGACGACCTGCTCCGGCAGCACCTCGCGCTCACCGACCAGTGGTCGGAAGGCCGCGACGACGGCGGCGCTGGCCAGATCGCCGGCCTCGTGCCCGCCCATGCCGTCGGCGACGATGTAGACGGGGTGCTCGGCGAGCACCGAGTCCTCATTCACCGCTCGCTTGTGCCCGACGTCGCTGCGCGCCTGATGGCGGAGCACGACGGCGTCTGTTGGCGGTGTTTCGGATGACGGCTGGGGCACCGGTCACTCCTCCTGGAAGATGCGGGCGGAGAGTTCGCCCAAGACAAAACGGCCGGCGATCTCCGTCGCGATGCCGGGCTCGAGTTCGTTCTCGGCCCCTTCGGCATCGAGAACGTAGACACCGTTGGTGGAATTCAGGTCGGTGATCACCCAGGCGGCGCCTTGCAGTTGCACGCTCGCGTGGGTCTTCGACACGGTGCGGCCGGCGTCGCGCACGGTGATGAGCTGGGCATCGGGGTGCTCGTCCAGCGGGGCCGGGTTGCGGCCGAGGAGCACGACTTCCGCGCTCAGCGGCACGCGCTGGCCGGACTCCGTCTCGAACACCCAGGCCTTGTTGCGGCGGCCGGCGATGACCGTCGCATCCATGTCGTCGTCGTCATCGGCCGGCTGCGGCGCGGGCGTCTCCGCGCGCTGCTCGTCGAGAACGACGGATGCCGCTGCGGCGGGAACGACCGGCGAGCTGAAGTCGGGGACGGAGTCGATCAGCGGCGTGGCGGCGCGGGCCGGAGCACCCGCTGCTTGCTCGACGCGTACGGAGAGCTCCTCCGGCATCTCGATGGGGGCGGGGGGCGCGACCGGAGACGGGGTCGCGATCACGGCGGGCGTGTAACTGAACACGGGCGGTGCGGTTGGCGATTCCTGGACCGCTTCGTCGGCGAGTACAGCGGGTGCGGCGGCCGGGACGGATACCGCGGGCGCTGCTGGCCCTGCCGAGGAAACGGGCGCAGTTGGGGAGACCGGCGCTGCGGATATTGGCGGCGCCGCCGGCTGGACGGTCTCGCCGAACGGGATTCGGGCCGGCACGGCATCGCCGGAGGTGATGCCGAACGGCGAGACGACGGCGACGGGCGCGGCGGCATCCGGCTGCCCAGCACCCGTCAGCACAGCACCCGTCAGCACAGCACCCGCCTGCCCAGCACCCGTCTGCCCGGCAGTGGCCCTGCCCCAGCCGAGAATGCTCGACCAGATCGGCGTCAGCAGCACGCCGAGCACGGTGAAGCCCGCCCCCTTGCCGAACTGTTTCGAGATGGAGTGGATGGCGAGGATCGAGAAGACGAAACCGACGACGTTGATCAACGGCAGGAAGAGCGTGATGGCCCAGAGTGGCGCCACTCCGCCGAGCCGGAACAGCACGAAGCTGCTGTACACCGGCACCCAGGCTTTCCAGCCCGGCTCCCCCAGCTTGCTGAAGACCGCGGCCAGCGCTGCGGACGCCCACACGTAGAACGCGAGCGAGAGCAGCAGTGCGATGAGCACGCCGAAGCCCGGAACAGAATTGTCACTCATCATCGTCCCCCATCGTCGTCCGGCGCGGCAGCTGCCTGCGCCTTCCCCCCTGCAAGCGTGGTCGTAGCGGGCATCCCTGCGAATCTATCGACTCGGCGTGCCCTCGTCGCCATGACGCGGGTTAAGGAGCGCAACGAGAGCCGGGCCCGCAGCCGCTGCCACCACGTGAATTCCCGGGCGAGCAGCGCGCGTTCGGCGTCGACGACCGCCCAGAACGCATCGCTTTCCTTGGTGCTCGGTTCGACCGGGCCGAACACGGCCTCGTCGGCGAGCACGGCGAGCATGTGCCCGTTCGGGCTCTCATAGCGCTCGGCGAGTTCGATCCGGGTACGCGCACCGGGCCGCGGCAGACCGTAGTCGACGGCCGTGTCAACGTAGTCCTCCCAGCCACCGGCGATCCGCTCCGTGCTGTCTGCGACGCTCTTGCGCCCGCGCCGGCGCATCGCCTTCACGATCGTCATGACGATCAGCGGCGAGCAGAGCAGGAGCAGTCCGAGCAGGCTGAGGCCGACGATGCGCAAGAGCGCGAACAGCCAGGCGAGGTCGACGCCCTCCTCGCTGGGCTCTTCCGGGCTCTCGCCGCCACCGGCCGGCTCCGCGTCCGGCGGGGTCACCTCGGTTGCACCCTCGGCGATGACCTCCGTCGTGTTCTGCGGGTCGCGCTTCTGCTCGTCGCTCGGGGCGAGCGGGTTGGCGGACTGCGGCGTGGCGTCGACGGTGATCCAGCCGCCGCCGGCATCCTGCACCTCGGCCCAGGCGCTGAGGTTCCGACCGGTGCAGACTCCCAGCTGGCAGGCAGGCATTCCGGATGCCGGAGCCCCGCCGTCGAGCCGGAAGCCGAGCACGACACGGGCGGGGAACCCGAGCGACTCGGCGATGAGGGCCGTCGCGACGGCGAACTGCTCGTCGTCACCGACCGCTGCGACGAGGTCGGCGTTGTCGGTGGCGGCTGTGGAGGTCTGCTTGTCGAGCAGAGCGCTGAAGAGCATGTCGATGCGGCCGGTGGAGTGGCCGGCCAGGCTGGGCGCGAAGGTGACGTCGCCGCGCTCCTGCTGCCATTTATGGCCGCCGTCGCCCGCCGCCGTCAACGAGTGGCTGAGGTAGCCGCGCTCGCGGAGCCGGGTGACGAGCTCCTGCAGCGCCGCACCGTCGCTGGCGCCGATCTCCTGGGCGGCGACCCACTTCTCGAGGCTCTCGGGAATGACCGCATCATCGAAGAGCTCGTCGGGATTCTTCGGCGGCCGGGCGTCGCTGAGCGCCATGGGCTCGCCGTCGACCATCGCCCGCAGCCGGTAGCGGTCACCCTCCTGGAGCCCATTCAGCTGCACGCCGGCCTGGGTCTGGTCGTTGTAGAAGAAGCCGTCGGTGAGCGCCTGCTTGCGGGCGCCGAGGAAGTCGACACGAGAGAGGCTGCCGGCCAACGGCATCCAGACATCGGAGTACCCGGCGATCGTGACGTCGAGGCGGGTGTCGGAATCGGAGCCGAAGGCTGCGCCGGGCGTGCGGGCGAACGCCGTCTCGCGTTCGGTGACCCCGCGGGCCGGGTCGACGACACGGAACACCTCACCGTCGTAGTAGCTCATCACCGCGAGCCGGAGGCGCTCTGGCGCCTCGCCGCTCGCCTCGGCCGTGAGCAGCTCCTCGTCGAAGCCGTCGTCGCCGAGGAAGCCGCGGTAGGAGCTCAGGGGGCTGACGAATTCGCGCAGCTGCAGCTCGGGTTCGATAGTGGTGCGCAAGACATCGCGCTCGTCAACGCGCAACGGCACGGCGGCAACGGGCACGGCGACCGCGGCGGCGAGCACCAGCACGCCGACGGTCAGCGCGACCCGACTGGCCCGGCGGGCCGATCCGGCCAGGCTGCGCACGGCGCCTCCGGATGCCACACCGCGGCGTTGCGCGGCCCGACGGGCCCTGCGGGTGCGCGCCACCAGGAAGCCCAGCGAGGCGAGGAACCCGAGCAGACCGATCATTGTCTCGCGCGGCGCCGGGATCGTGAGCCCGCCGATGCTCCACGCCGGACTCATCAGGCTGGAGCCGAAGAGGATGCCGAAGCCGATTGCGAGCATCATCACGGGGACGGCGAGCACGTCGACGCGCTTGGCACGCCAGCTGAGCGAGAGCGAGAGAGCGACGGCGGAGAAGAGCACGGCGAAGAACGGCACGAGCAACGCCTGGTAGCTGCCGACCGGCAACGAGATCGTCACCAGTTCCTTCCACCCGAACACGGAGCGCGCCAACAGCTCGATCAAGCCGCCGAATGCGTCGGTCACGCTGCCGAATGCAGAGGGGATGGCGAGCGGAACCCCGAACAGCAGGTAGGCGCCGAGCGCCGCGAGCAGGGTGTTGAACCAGGACCAGCCACCGATCAGCCCGAGGAAGGCGACACCGGCCCCGACCACGATGGCGCCGGTCGCCGTGATGAAGAAGTACGGATTCTGGTAGATCGGCCAGGCCGCCCACGCCGCGAGCAGCGCCATGACGAGCACGTAGGCGGCTCCGGCGAGGAGCGGGGCCTCGCCGAGTCGGGTGCGCAGCGGCTTCTTGGCCGCCGAGCGCCGACCCTCTTGACGAGCACCCGGCCGCGCGCCTGCGCCTGGCGCCCGCCCGTTCACGAGGCCCTCCTGGCGAGCAGCGAGCGCAGGTCGTCGAGCACCGCGATGGTCAGGACCCCGGTGCCGGCGAGCTCACGGTAGCTCGGAACCGCGAGCGGATCGACCCGTACGGCGACCACGGCGACATCCGGGGGGAATCGCAGGGTGAGAGCGCGCAGGCGGGCGGCCGGAACGGTCGACCCGCACACGACGAAGGCGATCGACACGTCGGGGATCGCCTGCGAGGTGAGTGCGCAGACGTCGTCGATCGGCATGGTTGTCGGCGTGCGGTCGACGGCGCTCAGCTCGTCGAGCAGGGCGCGCGCCGAGACGACGGGCAGGCTGCGGATGCTGTGCACCGAGCTCCGTGCGAGCTCTTCGATCTGCTCGCTCGCCACAATGGCGACGTCACGGCCGTCACGGATCGCCCTGGCACCGAGCGAGCCGGCCACGCTGACGGCGATCTCGAACTCGTCGGCGTCGGCGAAGTCGTTCTGGAACAGGCTGAGTGCGACGAGCAGGCGGGAGCGTCTGCTCTCCTCGTACTGGCGCACCATGAGCTGACCGGTCTTCGCCGTCGACTTCCAGTGGATGCTGCGCTGGGCGTCGCCGGGCGCGTACTCGCGGATCGCGTGGAACGACATGTCGGAGGCGACGATGCGGTTCGTCGGATTGCCCTCGAGATCACGCACGAAGCCGGCGCTGGTGCTCGGGATCGACACCGTGATCGGGTGCACGTAGAGCCGGTGCACCTGCGCCTGCGCGTGCTCGCGGCGCAACAGCCCGACGGGGTCGGTGCGCAGCGTCGTGACGGGCCCGATGTCGATGATGCCGCGGTGCGGCGTCGGGATCGTGACGACCTCGCTGTGGTGCGCCCCCGGCCGCAGCAGCGGCACGGAGATCTCGGTCGTTCCGTGCCCGATCGGCACGTCGATGCGGCCGGGCAGCTCGAAGTTCTTCGCAACGTTCGTGACGTCGAGCGTGCCGAGCACCTCCCCACCGGCGACGACGCGTTCGACGGGCACGTGGAAGCTGACCGAGTAGGCCTTGCCACCGGCGAGGAACGGCAGTGCGAGCAGCAGGATGCCGGCTGCGACGGCGCCGGCAACGATCAGCTCCGTCCAGCCCAGCACCAGGCCGACCGGAAGCGCGAGCACGGCCAGCAGCGCGAGACAGCCGGCGGCCGTGACCGTCTCCCGCAACCAACTCCAGGTCGCGACGGCCGCGGAACGCACGGCCTCCCAGGCGCGGGCACACCAGACGAGCGCGCGCACGACCGGCCCTCGACGCGAGGTCGAGTAGCGGGTGTGCGTCGTGAGGCCCGTCGACGTCGCGGTCTGAGTGCCCCGCGACTCGGTGTTGAATGTCACGCCGGGTCGCTCCCCTGGCTGGCTGCGGTCATCGTCACGCCAGTTCGCTGCGGAGCGGCGGAACGATGTCGAGCAGGATCTGCCCGATCACGGCGTTGGCGGTGACGCCGTCGAACTCGGCCTCCGGGTCGACGACGACGCGGTGCGCGAGGATGTGCTCGGCGAGCAGCTTGACGTCATCCGGGATCACATAGGAACGCTCGTGTGCGGCCGCCCACGTCTTGGCGGCCTTGGTCAGCGCCCGTGCCCCACGCACGCTGACACCCATGCGCAGCTGGCTCGTCGTGCGGCTGGCCTCGACGATGCGGGCGATGTAGTCGAGCACGAGCGGGTTCACGAAGACGCCCCGGGCCAGGTCGCTCATGCCGACGAGGGCCTGCGGCGTGATGACGGGATTCACCGTCAGCTGCGCGGAGCTGGTGCCCTCGAGGATGCGGATCGTCGATGCGAGGTCGGGGTAGCCGAGGGAGGTCTTCATCATGAAGCGGTCGAGCTGGGCCTCTGGCAGCCGGTAGGTTCCCGCCTGCTCGATCGGGTTCTGGGTCGCGATCACGAGGAACGGCGTTCCGGTGCTGCGCGTGATGCCGTCGACCGTGACCTTGCCCTCCTCCATCGCCTCGAGCAGCGCCGACTGCGTCTTCGGGCTCGCCCGGTTGATCTCGTCGGCGAGCACGATGTTGGCGAAGATCGGCCCGGAGTGGAACTCGAATTCGCCCCGCTTCTGGTCGTACACGGTGATGCCGGTCACGTCGCCGGGCAGCAGGTCCGGCGTGAACTGGATGCGCGAGTTCGTGCCGTGCACGGTCTGGCCCATGGCCCGCGCGAGCGAGGTCTTGCCCGTGCCGGGGAAGTCCTCGAGCAGCAGATGGCCCTCGCTGATCATCGCGGTGAACGCCAGCTCGATGACGTGACGCTTGCCGAGCACGACCGTCTCGACGTTCTCCACCATCGAGCGGAAGGTCGCGGCGAACCAGGCTGTCTGTTCGGGGCTGATTGTCATCGTGTTGTCGCCTTCTGAGGGATTCGTGTTGTCTGAGCTGTCGGTCGTGCGTGCTGTTCAAGTTGAAAGGTGCGGATGCCGCGCGCGTCAGCCACAGTCGAACTCGCCTCTGAGCGTTCCGCTCATCGGGTCGAAGCCCGTGGTCTGCGCGGCGACCCAGGCGAGGCTCCACGCGACCTTGCGCACCTTGGTCGCCTCGGCGGGCACGACGAGGTCGGCCGGAGCTTGGCGCCACTCGGCAGGCTCAGCGGGGATTTCCGGAACCGCGGGCTGCGCGGCCGTCGGGGGGACCGCCGGAATCGCCGGCGACCCGGTACCCGGAATCGGATTGCCCTCGGCATCCAGATCCGGCTCCACCGCCGGAACTTCTGGCGATCCTGGGTCGTACTCCACTGCATCCTTGCCTGGCACGCCCTCCTTGCCTGGGAAGTAGTACTCGTAGCCGGTGGAGCCGACCGTGGGCGCGGCGTTCTGGATTCCTCGACCGCCGACGGCGAAGGACAGGAGATTACCCGGAACGCACGCGGCGAGTCCGATCGGGTCGAGGGCGAGCTGCCAGGCCTTGTTCGATTCCGCAGCAGGAACGGCCGACGCCGGCCCACAGCGATCGGAGCTGCCCGAGACGCAGTACTTCACCGTGATGCCGGGGTCGGCGCCCCACACATCGCTCGGGTAGCCGCTGAACACGGCCTTGTAGCCGTTGGGCACGCGTTCGCTGCTCCTCGGCTCGCCGTCGATCGTGTAGCTGCCGTTCGATCCGCTGACGGTGTAGCTGTAGCCGGAGGGCGCCGCCGGCTGGTCCCAGGTGTACGTCGTGCCGAGCCCCTGCTGCGCGTAGCCGAAACCGTTCGAGAAGCAGACGTCGACGTTGTAGTTCGTGAAGGGCTTGAGGTCGCCGATCGTCGGGCTCGTCGAGCTGACGCTGCCGTTGCCGACGACCCTGAGGTTGCCTCCAGAGCCGTCGACCCGGCACACCGCGGAGCCCGGGGCGGGGGTCGCGATGTAGAGCAGCTGTGTGTCGCGCGCGCTGTTGTTGCTCGACCCACTGGCCGACGGCGCGGTGATGCTCCGCTCGCTGGCCGAAAGTTGGCCGCCGGCACTCACGCTCGGCGATCCGGCCACGCGCACGCTGACCGAGTTCTGCCTGTCGTTCGGGCCCGTTCCGCTCGGCCGCTCGAACCGGCTGAGCGGCTGGACCGTCAGCGTGTTCGGGCCGACGGGCAGCACGAGTGTGATCTTCGTCGATCCGCTGCCAGCGGATGACGCCGGGAACTCACGCCCGCCGACGAGGTAGGAGCGTGTCGACGGATCCGTGTTCTGGATGGTGATCTCGGCGACGCCCTGGTTGAGCGTCGTCTGAGCGGAGTCGTAGACGGGCTCGGCGGAGGCGGACCCCATTCCGGGAACCTCGTACGACCAGGCCGTCACTCCGACCGCGCCCTGCGAGCGACCGGTCGCGTTGACCGCGCGCGCCTCGTACAGCGCCTTCTCGCCGTTCTTCACGCCGGTGATCGGCGGGCAGACTCCGCTGGCGTTGCAGTTGACCACGTCGGCGCCGCCACGGGTGACGACGAAGCCCTGCAGAGCCGGGTGCGCGGCGGTCGCGGCCCCCGGCGCGACAGCCAGCGTGAGCGTTCCGTCGCCGTATGCCACCTGGGTGACGGCATCCGGAGCCCGCGGCAGGCCCTGCAGGTCGAGGGTCACCGAACCGTTGCGCTCGGCCGCGCTGCGCTTGCCCTGTGCGTCTTCGACGACGAAGCTGGCCTGGCAGATGCCGCCAGGCGCGTCGCTCGACCAGTTGGCGCGAACCTGCGAGCTGCCCTCGGTGGAGAAGCTGACGCCGGCACAGCTGCCGACTGCGCTCACCGAGACCAGCTTGAGTGGGGTGTTCGGGAAGACGTTCGCCTCGCCCGGCGCACCGATCACGTCGATGACGCAGCTGCTGCCGGCGTTCTGGCTGCACTCCTGGGCAACGGTTCCACCCTTCGGCAGAGCACTCGGCGCTGGTCCGACGCGCAGCGAGAGCACGGCGGGCGGGGTGTTCGGGTGGCTGCTCAGCCGCACCGTCACCGGGTTCTCCAGGCCGGGAGTCGCGGTGTCGAGCGCCGTGACCGTGAGTTGCTCGCCGTCCTGCGTCACCGTGAACTGATCGGCAGCCTGGTCGATGGCGAAGACCAGCGAGCTCGGGTCGGCCTTGCCCTGCCACTGCACCATCTGCTTCAGGTCGTAGCTGACGGCGCCGGCGCCCGGGCTCGCGGTGATCGAGGAAGGACGCAGCTCGGGCTGCGGGTCCTTCGGCGTGACCTCGATCGGCACGACGAGGTGGGTGTAGTCGTCACCGCCGGCCAGGCGCACCGGAACGACGCAGGAGTCCGTCCAAGGCTGGCCCTCACCGGCTTCGTAGCCGATGCGGGTGCCGCTGCCCGCCTGGCAGCTGCCGCCGGGCCGCTGACCGGATGCCGCGACGTCGCCGCGCCCGATCTCGAGCGTCTCGCCGGCCGGGATGGCGACGAGCGGAGCCATGTCGAAGCTCAGCGATTCGCCCTCCTTGACCTTCTGCGGGGCGAGGTCCGGCTTGAGCGAGAGGATGACGTCCCGCACGGGCGGGATGCGCAGGAAGCCGTAACTGGTGACCTCGACGCCGGCGAAGTTGGTGCCGGTGAGGGCGAACGGCAGCAGCAGGCCGGCATCCGGTGCCTCACCGCTCAGCTTCCACCCGGATGCGCGCACGCCGTGCGGATCGCCCCAGATGCTCAGGGTGAGGTCGTTGACGTCGCCCGCTGTCCACGACACCTTGCCGGTGACGACGTCGATGCCGGACTCGAACGTCGCTCGCTCGTCGAGGGTGACGACGGTGTCAGCGATGACCGGGTGGTCGGGGATCGACGCGCGCAGGACCGTCATCACAATCAGGCCGACGCCGACGTCGCCGCGGCTGTTCTCCACGGTGTATGTGAAGGCCATCGTGCCCGGCTCGGTTCCGGCCTTGAGCACGACCTCGTTGCCGCCGTCGCCGTTCACCGAGAGGATGTGGGCTGCGAGCTCCGCGTGCTCATCCGTGCCCTGCACCGCGTCGGGCAGCACCGCGGTCAGGCTGAGCTCCCCGCCCGTCGGGTCGATGTCGTTGGCTGCCGGGTGCAGCACGACCTGACGGTCGGCGCCGGCCTGCACCTGCACATAGTCGCTGAACGTGATCGGGCTGGGGTCGGACTGCTCGTCGAGCACGCCGATCCGCACCGTGGCTGTTCCGGTGTCGCCCTGCGCGTCGCGCACGCGGTAGTCGAACTGCACGGGGCCACGGAAACCCTTGACGCTGCTGTAGACGATCGCGTCGCCGGCGGCCGAGATCGAGGCCGTTCCGCTGCTCGGCTGGCCGAGCACCCGGTCGAGCGACACCTCGTCGCCGTCCGGGTCGATGCCGAAGCTGTCGAAGGGGATGCGCACGGTCTCGCCGGAGAGCACGCGCCCGGTGAGCATGCGTGGCAACGGCTTCTGGTTCTCACCCTCCGGCGTCACGGTCACGGTGACGGCGGCGGTGTCGCTGAGCTCAGGGGAGCCGGCGATCGAGATGGAATAGCGCAGCTCGTAGTCGCCGGGCGTGCTCGGCGCCAGGTAGCGCAGCGTCGTGCCGGCGGCGAAGGCCAGCCCCTCGCCGGACTGGTTGACGATCGAGTCGGGGTTCAGCGTGATGCGGTTGCCGTCCGGTGCCAGGTCGTTGGCGAGCACAGGAATGTCGATCTGCGTCCCCGCGCGCACGCGGATGCTGTCGCCGACCGCGATCGGCGGCTGCGGCGTGGGCGCCGGGAGCAGGTAGACGCTGGCCTCGCCCTGGGTCTGGTAGCGCGGATCTCCCGTGCCGTCCGAGACGGTGTACGCGACGACTCCGAGCAGTCCCGGCTGCTCATCGGCCGTCGTCCCGCGCATGCGCAGCAGCTTCTGGCCGACGACGCTCACCTCGAGCGCGGCTCCGGGTTCCGGGCGCGGCAACGGGTCGCTCACGAGCAGCACCCGGCCGGCCGGGTTCGACACGGCGGTGAACACGTCGACGCTGGCATCGGCCTTGGGCCGCACGAACACGGTCACGGGCGCGGTGCTGAGGCTGGCGGCATCCCGGGCCAGCACGGTCACTCGGACGAAGGAGGCGACCTCGCCGACGGCGTCGGCGACCGAGTAGCGCACGATGTAGTCGCCGGGGTTCGTCGCGCTGAAGTCGAGGGTCGATGCGCCGCTGTTCACACTGACGGCCACGCCCTGCGCGGTCGGCGGCGCGGTCGCCGAGACGATCCGGTAGCTGCCGGAGACGCCGTCGAGGTACGAACTCGGGTCGACCGTGAGCGATTCACCGACGGCCGTGGTGAGGGCGAACGGGGTCGCGACGAGGCGCGGCGACGGTGTGACGAGCAGCGTGAGCGTCTTCTCTGCCGTTGCGCCCCTGGTGTCTGAGACGGTGACGAGGATCGACACGGTGAGCGGCTCTGCGAGTGCGGGATTCGGATGCCGGTACACGACCTCGCCGGCCTGCGTCGTTCCGACGCTGCCGACGCCGCTCTGGTTGACCGCAGAGGAGACGAACAGCGGGTCGCCGTCCGGGTCGACCCAGCCGGGGAGCACGGGCACGGTGACAGTTCCGCCCGGCGCCAGCTCCGGCGTCGGCCAGGCCGCCAGGCAGCGTTCCGTTCCGCACCAGACGGGTGCCTCGTTGCTGAGCTGGTCGCGCACCGTGAGCGTGACGGTGGTCGGTTCCGAGTTCAGGCCGTCGGCGCGGGTGCCGTCGGTGACGCCATAGCTGAAACTCGCGCTGCCCTGCGCATCGGCCGGGACACGCACGGCGATGCTCTGCGACTGCTCGGTGAGGCTCACGGTTCCGAACTCGGCCGGCAGCCCGGTGATGGAGCCCGGCACGACGGTGAGCACGTCGGCGTTCGGATCATGGTCGTTCAGCAGCACCGGGAGCATCACGAGAGCACCTGCCCGCACTCCGAAGTTGTCCGGCTCTGCGACGGGCGGCTTCGGGTCGAGGACCTCGGCCGTCTGCTCCTCTTCCGCGCTGCTCTGTTCCTGCTCGGCAGAGAGCACACCCCAGTCCTGCGAGCTCGGCACGAGGGCGCCGTCCGGCAGCGTCCACACCCAGCCGCTCTGGGTGTCATTCAGAATCAGCCTGGCACCGTTGCTCTGGAACACCGGCTGCGCGTCGTCGCTCAGCGTCTGCTCGCCGAAGTCGAGCGGGAGCTCACCGCCGTCGCTCGTCCACATCGTGCCATCGGAGGTGCCGCTCGGCAGCCAGGCGGCATAGCTCTGCCCGCGGAACACGGTGGGTTTGGCCGGGACGCCGAGCCGCGGCGATGCGGCGCCCTCCGGCTCGCCGAGAACCCGATCGAGCGAGCCGTCGGCGATGCTGACGCTGAGCAGGCCGCGGTCATCGGCGATGTGGAGCACGCGGCCGCTCGTGCTCGGTTGCTGCAGCACGAAGAGATCCGTGACGAGCGGGTCGATGGGCGCGGCGCGTCCACGCAGCCAGAGCGCGTTCCCATCCTCGGATGCCAGCGCCCAGTCGTCGCCCACGAGGCTGAGCTGCGGGGAGCCCTCCGTCGGACCGTCGGCGACGGGGTCGACACCGGCGACGGCGGCGTCCGCGATCGCATAGCGCAGAACGCTCTGATCGGCCGATGAATAGCTGACGAGGGTGCCGTTGTCGCTGATCGCGATGGCGTCGGAGCGGTAGAAGCGGCGCTCTTGCCCAGGCTCGACCTCATCGGCGGCGTAGGGGTCGACGGCGAGCGGAACGGCAGCGGCCCCGTCGCTGATCCGGGCGACGTAGACGCTGCCCGTGCTCGTGCGGTAGGCGATGGTGTCGCGCGAACTGACGACCTGCACCGTGCCGGCAGGGGTGTGGCCGAACTCCGAACTCGTGGCGTCGAGGTCGACCGGACGGACCGCGTCGATGTCGACGAGTTGTTCGTTGTTCTGTGCGAGGAGGAGGGTGTGCTTGTCGTTCTGGGCCAGGCCGCTCGGGTTGCGCACCGTCTTGATGGTGTCGAGCTCGCCGAGTTCGGTGTTCACGCGGGCGTAGCGGTTGCCGTCGCCGCTCTGCAACGCCCAGATCGAGGCGTCGTTCACCGGGGTCTGCTTCACGTCGAAGCCGGCCGCGACGACCGCCGCGCCTACGAGCACGGCACCGATGACGCCGACGGCGATGCCCTGGAAGACCGCCCTGGGCATACGACGACGCGCGGCGCGGGTCACTGGCGCACTCCGGCCCGCATCAGATTAGTCCCAGCATTGCCATGGCACCGACGCTCAGGCCCACCCCGACGACGACCGCCGCCCCGAGCTTCAGCCAGAGGTGCGCACCGGTCGCGCCGTTCTGGGTGCTGCCGTCGTCGCTCGGCTGTGCCGTCACCGAGCGGGGTCTGGCCGCCCGGGCGCGCGCCCTCGCACGAGCGCGGGCGCGGGAGTCGTCGACGAGGACGGAGGCGACGACGGGCTCGCGCACGACCGTGTTGGCGAAGTCGATCGGGGCGCCGGCCGATGCCCATTCGTCGATGGCCACCTCGAGCGCCGTCGGGGTCAACCCGATCTCGGCCTGGATGGCGCGCAGCATCTCGGCGCACTCGAGCAGGCTCGCCGGGCGCTTGCGCGGGTCGGAGCTCATCATGCGTGAGAGCGCCGTTTCGAGACTGGCCGGAACGTCGGCGCGGTTGATCGGCGTGTACTTGGCGCGCCGGATCCGCTGGCGCAGCTGCTCGGTCGTCACCTTGCCGCCGTCGGCGGGCTCGAAGGGCGTGCGCCCGGCGAGGAGCGAATAGAGCGTCGCCCCGAAACCCCAGACCTCGCTGGCGATGGTTCCGGTGGTGCGCTCCTCGACCACCTCCGGTGCGCTCCACGGAACGCT
This sequence comes from Leifsonia sp. Root4, assembly GCF_001425085.1. Lineage (GTDB taxonomy): Bacteria > Actinomycetota > Actinomycetes > Actinomycetales > Microbacteriaceae > Microterricola. The sequence continues at coordinate 808,041 of NZ_LMDN01000001.1, forward strand.
CATCGCGAAGAGTTCTGCGGAGCTCGAGTGCGAGAGCGAGCTGGCGATGCCGAAGTCGCTCAGCACGGCCGCCCCGTATGCCGTTGCGAGAATATTTGACGGTTTGATGTCGCGGTGCAGCACTCCCGCCCGATGCGCGGTCTCCAGCGCGCTGGCGATGCGCACTCCGACGTCGAGTGCATCGGTCGTGGTGAACGGCGTGCGTCGGAACCGGCCGGCCGGGCCGCTCGGGCAATACTCCATCACGAGGTACGGCCGGCCATCGGCGGAGATGCTGGCGGAGTAGACGGTGAGGATCGACGGGTGCGAGCTGAGCCTGGCCATCACGTCGGCCTCGGCGTTGAACATGCGCAGCACCTCGGCGTCGACGACGCTCTGCAGCAGCACCTTCACGGCGACGGAACGGCGCGGCAGGTTCTGCTCGAACAGGAACACATCGGCGAAACCGCCGGCGCCGAGCGGGCGAACGTAGTTGTACCCGGAGAGCACAGGAGGAGTCGATGGCAGCCGACTGGCCATAACTGCGTCCCCTTCCCTCGCGGCACTCGGCCGAGACATATGCCCCTCTAGCCTAAATTACCCTCGGGCCGATCGCCGACGCCCCGAACACGCGCCATGTCGGCCCCGGCGCGGATGCAGAAAGGCTCCGAATGCCGCGTGAAGCGGCATCCGGAGCCTTTCTGGTGACGTTTTACACGCCAGGCTGCTACAAACTAGCTGTAGTTGCCCGGGGTGAAGTCGTCGGAGCTGAAGCTGTCGAAGTCGACAAAGCTCAGGTCACCCTCGTTGAACGTGGCATCGTCGGTGAAGATGCGGTTCGGGTAACGCTCGGCCTTGGCCTCCTCCGTCGCCTCGACGGTGACGTCGCGGTAACGCGGCAGACCCGTTCCGGCGGGGATGAGCTTACCGATGATGACGTTCTCCTTGAGGCCGACCAGCGGGTCGCTCTTGCCTTCCATGGCCGCCTGCGTCAGAACGCGGGTGGTCTCCTGGAAGGAAGCGGCCGACAGCCACGACTCGGTCGCCAGCGAAGCCTTGGTGATACCCATGACTTCCTGACGGGCCGAAGCCGTCTTCTTGCCCTCGGTGAGCGCAGCACGGTTGAGCTCGTTGTACTTCATCCGGTCGACGAGCTCGCCGGGCAGGAGGTCGGTGTCGCCGTGGTCGACGACGGTGACCTTGCGCAGCATCTGGCGAACGATGACCTCGATGTGCTTGTCGTGGATCGGAACACCCTGCGAGCGGTAAACGCCCTGGACGCCGCCGACGAGGTGCTTCTGCACCTCGCGGACACCCTTGACGCGAAGAACTTCCTTCGGGTCGAGCGTGCCGACGATGACCTGCTGACCGAGCTCGACGTGCTGGCCATCCTCAACGAGAAGCGTGGAACGCTTCAGGACGTTGTAGATGATCGGCTCGTCGCCCGAGTCGGGGGTGAGGATCACGCGACGGTTGCGGTCGGTATCTTCGATCGTGATGCGGCCGGGGGCCTCGACGATCGGCGACGCACCCTTGGGGGTACGGGCCTCGAAGAGCTCCTGCACGCGGGGCAGACCCTGCGTGATGTCGTCGGCGGATGCCGAACCACCGGTGTGGAAGGTACGCATCGTGAGCTGCGTTCCGGGCTCACCGATCGACTGGGCCGCGATGATGCCGACGGCCTCTCCGATGTCGACGAGCTTGCCGGTTGCGAGCGAACGGCCGTAGCACTTCGCGCAGACACCGACGGCCGACTCACAGGTGAGGACGGAGCGCACCTTGATGCTGCCGACGCCCTTCTCGATGAGCTGGTCGATGAGCACGTCACCGACGTCCTCACCGGCCTCGGCGACGACCTCACCGGCGGCGTTGACCGCTGCTGCGGCCAGGCTGCGGGCGTAGACCGCGTTCTCGACGTTGGAGTCGCGAAGCAGAACACCGTCAACCTCGGCTGCGATGGGCAGCTCGAGGCCCTTGCCGGTGCCACAGTCGTCTTCACGGATGATGACGTCCTGCGACACGTCGACCAGACGACGCGTGAGGTAACCCGAGTCTGCGGTACGCAGAGCCGTGTCGGCCAGACCCTTACGAGCACCGTGAGTAGCAATGAAGTACTCGGCGACGGACAGGCCTTCGCGGTAGCTCGAGATGATCGGGCGAGGGATGATCTCACCCTTCGGGTTGTTCACAAGACCACGCATACCGGCGATGTTGCGCACCTGCAGCCAGTTACCACGAGCACCAGAGGTCACCATGCGGTTGATGGTGTTGTCCTCGGGGAAGTTCGCCCGCATGGCCTCGGCAACGTCTTCGGTCGCCTTGGTCCAGATCTTGATGAGCTCCTGACGACGCTCGAGGTCGGTGGTCAGACCCTTGTCGAACTGGGTCTGGACCTTGGCGGCCTGCTTCTCGTAGCCCGCGACGATCTCGCGCTTGTTCGGCGGCGTGAGGATGTCGCTGAGCGCGACGGTCACACCGGAACGGGTTGCCCACTTGAATCCGGCGTCCTTGATGTTGTCAAGGGCGGCGGCAACTTCCACCTTCGGGTACCGCTCGGCGAGGTCGTTGACGATCTCGGAGATGGTGCCCTTGTCGGCCACCTTCTCGAAGTACGGGTAGTTGGCGGGAAGCGCCTCGTTGAACAGTGCACGGCCGAGGCTGGTGTTCACCAGCACAACGCCCTGCGCCTTGCCGTCGACGAGCTCGACGCCCTCGGGCTGCGTGCCCTCGGCGAAGTGCTGGTCGGTGAGGCGGATGCGCACCTTGGCGTTGATGTCGAGCGACTTCTGGTCGAAGGCGAGGATCGCCTCAGACACAGAGGAGAACGCGCGGCCCTCGCCCACGACACCATCCTTGACGGTGGTGAGGTGGTGCAGACCGATGATCATGTCCTGGGTGGGCAGGGTCACCGGGCGGCCGTCAGACGGCTTCAGGATGTTGTTCGATGCCAGCATCAGGATGCGGGCCTCGGCCTGGGCCTCGACCGACAGCGGCAGGTGAACAGCCATCTGGTCACCATCGAAGTCGGCGTTGAACGCGGCACACACGAGCGGGTGCAGCTGAATGGCCTTACCCTCGACGAGCTGAGGCTCGAAGGCCTGGATGCCCAGGCGGTGCAGGGTTGGTGCGCGGTTCAGCAGAACGGGGCGCTCGCGGATGATCTCCTCGAGCACGTCCCACACCTGCGGGCGTGAACGCTCGACCATGCGCTTGGCGGCCTTGATGTTCTGAGCGTGGCTCAGGTCGATCAGGCGCTTGATCACGAACGGCTTGAAGAGCTCCAGAGCCATCTGCTTGGGCAGACCACACTGGTGCAGCTTCAGCTGCGGGCCGACGATGATGACCGAACGGCCGGAGTAGTCAACGCGCTTTCCGAGCAGGTTCTGGCGGAAACGACCCTGCTTACCCTTGAGCATGTCGCTCAGGGACTTGAGGGCGCGGTTGCCGGTACCGGTGACGGGGCGTCCACGACGACCGTTGTCGAACAGTGCGTCAACGGCCTCCTGCAGCATGCGCTTCTCGTTGTTCACGATGATCTCGGGGGCACCGAGGTCAAGCAGACGACGCAGACGGTTGTTGCGGTTGATCACACGACGGTAGAGGTCGTTGAGGTCGGAGGTCGCGAAGCGGCCACCGTCGAGCTGCACCATCGGGCGCAGTTCCGGCGGAATCACGGGAACCACGTCGAGCACCATCGCGGCCGGCGAGTTGCCGGTTGCGAGGAAGGAGCTCACCACGCGCAGACGCTTGATGGCGCGGATCTTCTTCTGACCCTTGCCCTCGGTGATCTGCAGGTGCAGGTTCTCGGCCTCGGCGGCCAGGTCGAAGGCCTCAAGACGCTTCTTGATGGCCTCGGCGCCCATGTAGGCCTCGAAGTACATGCCGAAGCGGTCCTGCAGCTCGTGGAAGACGGCATCCTCAGGCTTGAGGTCGCCGACCTTCAAGTTGCGGAAGTCTTCCCAGACGCGCTCGAGGTGGGCGATCTGCTCGTCGGCCGCCTTGCGGGTCTGAGTCATCTCCTTCTCGGCTGCGTCCTTGGTGCGCTTCTTCTGGTCGCTCTTGGCGCCTTCCGCCTCCAGGGCGGCGAGGTCTTCCTCGAGCTTGGCCAGACGAGCCGCAATGCGGGAGTCGCGACCGTCGCCGAGCGTCTTGATCTCGAGACGGAGCTCGTTCTCAAGGCCAGGCATGTCCTGGTGGCGGCCGTCTTCGTCTACGTCGATCACCATGTAGGCGGCGAAGTAGATGACCTTCTCCAGGTCCTTCGGAGCCATGTCGAGCAGGTAGCCCAGACGGCTCGGAACGCCCTTGAAGTACCAGATGTGCGTGACGGGGGCGGCGAGCTCAATGTGGCCCATGCGCTCGCGGCGCACGGACGACTTGGTGACCTCTACGCCACAGCGCTCACAGACGATGCCCTTGAAGCGGACACGCTTGTACTTGCCGCAGGAGCACTCCCAGTCACGGCTCGGGCCGAAGATCTGCTCACCGAACAGACCATCCTTCTCGGGCTTGAGGGTGCGGTAGTTGATTGTTTCGGGCTTCTTGACCTCGCCGTGCGACCAACGACGGATGTCGTCAGCGGTGGCCAGACCAATACGAAGCTCGTCAAAGGTGGTTGCGTCGAGCAATTTCTCTCCTTGGAAATTTCCAGAAGTCATCTAAAAGCCAGCCTTAAATCTCGTCAACGGAGGACGACTCGAACCGAGCGGAGATGTTGATGCCGAGCTCTTCCGCAGCGCGGAACACCTCGTCATCCGTGTCGCGCAGGCTCACCGCGGTGCCATCGGCAGAGAGCACCTCGACGTTCAGGCAGAGCGACTGCATCTCCTTGATCAGAACCTTGAAGGACTCGGGGATGCCGGGCTCCTGGATGTTCTCGCCCTTGACGATGGCCTCGTAGACCTTGACACGGCCGAGGATGTCATCCGACTTGATCGTGAGGAGCTCCTGCAGTGCGTAGGCGGCGCCATAGGCCTCGAGGGCCCACACCTCCATCTCACCGAATCGCTGTCCACCGAACTGCGCCTTACCACCGAGCGGCTGCTGGGTGATCATCGAGTACGGGCCCGTCGAACGAGCGTGGATCTTGTCGTCGACGAGGTGGTGCAGCTTCAGGATGTACATGTAACCGACCGAGACCGGGTGCGGGTACGGCTCGCCGGAGCGACCATCGAAGAGCTGAGCCTTGCCGGTGCGGTCGATCAGACGGTCGCCATCGCGGGTGAGCGTCGTGGAGTCGAGAAGACCCTCGATCTCTTCCTCGGACGCGCCGTCGAACACGGGGGTCGCAACCTTGGTGCCCGGGGCAGCCTCGTGAGCCTGCTTGGGCAGCTTCTTGGCCCAGGCGGGGCTTCCCTCAACCTTCCAGCCCTGCTTGGCGATCCACCCGAGGTGGGTCTCCAGGACCTGGCCGAAGTTCATTCGACCCGGAATACCGAGCGGGTTCAGGATGACGTCGACGGGCGTGCCGTCGGCCAGGAATGGCATGTCCTCGACCGGAAGGATCTTGGAGATGACACCCTTGTTGCCGTGACGACCGGCGAGCTTGTCACCCTCGGTGATCTTGCGCTTCTGGGCGATGTAGACGACAACACGCTGGTTGACGCCGGAGCCGAGCTCGTCGTCCTGCTCCGAGTCGAACACCTTGACACCGATGATGGTGCCCTGCTCGCCGTGGGGAACCTTGAGGCTCGTGTCACGGACTTCGCGGCTCTTCTCGTTGAAGATCGCGCGCAGCAGGCGCTCCTCGGCGCTGAGCTCGGTCTCGCCCTTCGGCGTGACCTTGCCGACGAGGATGTCGCCGGGGCGAACCTCGGCACCGATGCGGATGATCCCACGCTCGTCGAGGTCGGCCAGCAGCTCCGGGCTCACGTTCGGAAGGTCACGGGTGATCTCTTCCTTACCGAGCTTGGTGTCGCGGGCATCGACGTCGTACTCCTCGATGTGAATCGAGCTGAGCACGTCATCCTTCACCAGGTTCTGGCTCAGGATGATGGCGTCCTCGAAGTTGTGACCCTCCCACGGCATGAACGCGACGAGCAGGTTCTTACCGAGAGCAAGCTCACCGTTGTCGGTCGCGGGACCATCGGCGATGACCTCGCCGGCCTCGATGCGGTCACCCGCGGAGACGACGACGCGGTTGTTGTAGCTGGTGCCCTGGTTGGAGCGGTCGAACTTGCGCAGGAAGTAGCTCTGCGTTCCACCGTCGTCGAGCTGGATGGTGACGGCGTCGGCCGACACCTCAGCAACGACACCGGACTTGTCGGCGGTCACGACGTCGCCGGCGTCGATGGCCGCGAAGCCCTCCATACCGGTTCCGACGAGCGGCGAATCGCTGCGGAGCAGCGGAACAGCCTGACGCTGCATGTTGGCACCCATGAGGGCGCGGTTCGCGTCATCGTGCTCGAGGAACGGGATCAGCGAGGTTGCAACCGACACCATCTGGCGCGGCGAGACATCCATGTAGCCGATCTCGTCGTGGCTGAAGAGGTCGACTTCTCCACCCTTCTTACGAGCGAGGACGCGCTCCTCGGCGAAGCGACCGTCCGACTTCAGCAGCGCGTTGGCCTGGGCGACGATGTAGTCGTCCTCTTCCATCGCGGTGAGGTAGTCGATCTGCGTGGTGACGATTCCATCGACGACCTTGCGGTACGGGGTCTCGATGAAACCGAAGGAGTTGATACGCGCGAACGAGGCGAGCGAACCGATCAGACCGATGTTCGGGCCTTCAGGGGTCTCAATCGGGCACATGCGGCCGTAGTGAGACGGGTGAACGTCTCGCACCTCGACACCGGCGCGGTCACGGGAGAGACCACCCGGGCCAAGAGCCGACAGGCGGCGCTTGTGGGTCAGACCCGCGAGCGGGTTGTTCTGGTCCATGAACTGCGACAGCTGCGACGTTCCGAAGAACTCCTTGATCGCGGCGACGACGGGGCGCACGTTGATCAGGGTCTGCGGCGTGATCGCCTCGATGTCCTGCGTGGTCATGCGCTCGCGGACGACGCGCTCCATGCGGGACAGACCGGTGCGAACCTGGTTCTGGATGAGCTCGCCGACGGCGCGGATGCGACGGTTACCGAAGTTGTCGATGTCGTCGGTGTCGAGACGCAGGTCAACAGCCTTGCCCTGACGGGTGCCACGCATGGTGGTCTGGCCGTCGTGCAGCGACACGAGGTACTTGATCGTCGCGATGATGTCCTGGACGGTCAGCACCGAGTCGGTCAGCGGGGCCTCGAGGCCGAGCTTGTTGTTGATCTTGTAACGACCAACCTTGGCGAGGTCGTAGCGCTTCGGGTTGAAGTAGAAGTTGTCCAGCAGCGCACGCGCAGCCTCGGCGGCAACCTGCTCGCCCGGGCGGAGCTTGCGGTAGATGTCCTTGAGGGCCTCTTCCTTGGTGAGGATGGCATCCTTCTCAAGGGTGAGCTCGATCGACGCGAAGCCCTTGAACTCCTCCATGATCTCTTCGGAGGTGAGTCCGAGAGCCTTGAGGAACACGGTGACGGACTGCTTGCGCTTGCGGTCGATGCGAACGCCGACCTGGTCGCGCTTGTCGATCTCGAACTCGAGCCATGCACCACGGCTCGGGATCACGCGGGCAGAGAAGATGTCCTTGTCGGAGGTCTTCTCCTGCTGACGCTCAAAGTACACACCGGGCGAACGAACGAGCTGCGAAACGACGACGCGCTCCGAGCCGTTGATCACGAAGGTGCCCTTGGGGGTCATCAACGGGAAGTCGCCCATGAACACGGTCTGAGTCTTGATCTCACCGGTGAGGTGGTTCATGAACTCGGCGTTCACGTAGAGGGGCGCAGAGTAGGTCTTGCCCTTCTGCTTGCACTCGTCGATCGTGTACTTCTCAGGCTCGAGCTCCGGGTTGGTGAAGCTGAGCTGCATCGTTTCGCCGAGGTCCTCGATGGGAGAGATCTCCTCGAAGATCTCGTCGAGGCCGGTGTGCTCCGGCAGGTCTGTCCGACCGGCGGCCTTTGCCTCTGCAAGACGCGCCTTCCAGGCGTCGTTACCGACGAGCCAGTCAAAGCTCTCGGTCTGCAGAGCCAGAAGGTCGGGGACCGTCAGGGTGTCAGTGATCTTTGCGAACGAGAGACGCGATGCGGCGCGACCGTTCTTGGGTGAGTTGGTGGTTGCGTTGCGCGCAGCAGCCAAGGAAATAACCTCCGTGGACCCCGTCGGGTCGTTACGATCAGTAAGGAGAACTCCGCAGACGCTATGTGCGTGGCGCCTGAATGAAATCAGGAGACACAAGGCCGACCGCAATATGAAGGCATAGTTATGTCTGGGAGCGCAAAGAACAAGCATACGGCTTTTGACGCGCCGTGTCCAGCCAAATCTTGACCTGATTTCGATTCTCCGGTATAACGGCGCGTCGCGGCCTCGTTACGCTGGACACATGAGTTCACGGCGCGGCAACGACGACATCCCGAGCGTGAAGCTCGCCCTCAGCGGGCACAGAGCCGAGATCACCCCCGATTCCTACGTCGAGGGCGCCTACCAGCTCGTTGTCGACGGGACACCGCAGTCCCACGTGAACATGGAGGACCCCAGCGAACTGTTCTTCGAGTACATCCAGCGCATGGGCCACGTGATCGACCTGATCGGCGACCCGGGTGAACCGATCACGGCGGTGCACCTCGGCGCCGGCGCACTCACCCTCCCCCGTTACGTCGAGGCGACCAGGCCCGGCTCCCGCCAGCAGGTCGTCGAGATCGAGAGCGACCTCGTCGACCTCGTGCGCTCCGCGCTGCCGTGGTCGAAGCGGGCTCAGATCCGCGTGCGCCACGGCGATGCCCGCGAGGTGCTCGGCAAGCTGCCGCCGGGGCTGCGTGGCACCGTCGACCTCATCGTCATCGACATCTTCTCCGGAGCGCGCACCCCGGCCCACGTGACCAGCCGCGAGTTCTACGCCCTCGCAGCACCCCTGCTCTCGCCGCGCGGCGTCATGGTGGTCAACATCGCCGACGGTCCCGGCTCCGCCTTCGCCAAGGCGCAGGCGGCGACGTTGCGCTCCGTGCTGCCGAACGTGATCGCGATGGCCGAGGCGCAGGTGCTCAAGGGCCGCCGTTTCGGCAACTTCGTGTTCGTGGCCGCGCCGAACCCCATCGACACGGACTGGCTGCCCCGGCTGCTCGCGGGCGGGCCGCACCCGGCCAAGGTGATCGACGGCAGGGAACTCGACGCCTTCGCGAACGCCGGAACCGTCGTGACGGATGCCACGGCGATCGCGTCACCGCTGCCGGAGCGCACGATCTTCCAGCTGAAGCGCTAGCCCGCCTGCGCAACTTCCGATGAGAGCGGTCAAATGGCCGCTTCCACACCGTGAAAAGCGGCCATTTGACCGCTCTCAATGGACTCTGGATTCGGTGGGCGCGAGAGCGCAGACTGGACCCGACGGTGGGAGGACCGGTGCAGGGCAGGATGCAGGGCAGGGTGCAGGGCAGTGTGCAGGGCAGTGTGCAGGGCGGTGGACGGCACGTACTCGTTGCGGCGCTGGCCATGGCGGTGCTGGGCGGGTGCACGGCGACCGTGCCGGAGCGAGCACCGAGCCCGGCGCCGAGTAGCGCCGTGCCGCGGCCGACCGCGAGCGCGACGGCATCCGCTCTGCCCGTGCTCGTTCCCGTGCAGCCGAGCGGTGAGCCGGGGGCCGTGACGGGTGGACTCGATGCGCCGTGGTCGATCCTGCGGATGACGGCGGCCGCCGTCGGTGCCTCACCATCGGTCACGACGACGGACGGCACCGCGATCCCCGACGGCACGACCCTGCTGAGCGAGCGCGACACCGGCGACATCCTGGAGCTGCAGGGTGACGGCAGCACCCGCGTTGTCGGAACCGTCGACGGCGTCGCGCCCGGCGGGGAGGGCGGCCTACTCGGGCTCGCCGCACGCTCGGTCGGCGCGGCACTCGAACCCGGGGCCGACGCAGGCACGCAGCCACCCGCGGCGTCCGGCACCTGGATCTACGCCTACTTCACGAGCGACTCCGACAATCGCATCGTGCGGATGCCGCTGCAGGGCGCGGCCGGCGCGCTGGCCCTCGGGGCAGCGGAGCCGGTGACAAGCGGGATCCCGCGCGCGGCCAACCACGACGGCGGGCGCATCGCCTTCGGCCCCGACGGCATGCTCTACGCGACGGCCGGAGACGCCGGCGACAGTGCCAACGCGCAGAACGCCGACAGCCTCGGCGGCAAGATCCTGCGGATGACTCCGAGCGGGGCGGTGCCGGGCGACAACCCGTTCGGCAGCCTGGTCTGGAGCATCGGGCATCGCAACCCGCAAGGCATCGGCTGGGACTCCCGCGGGCGGCTCTGGGCGAGCGAGTTCGGCCAGAACACCTGGGACGAGCTCAACCTCATCACGCGGGGCGCCAACTACGGTTGGCCGGTCGTCGAGGGCGCGGCCGGCGACCCGAGCTTCGTCGACCCCGTGCTGCAGTGGTCGACCAGCGAGGCCAGCCCGAGCGGCCTGACCGTCATCAGCGACACCGTCTTCATCGCAGCGCTCCGCGGCGAGCGCCTCTGGAGCTGGGTGCCGGATGCCGGTCAACCGCCGACCGCGCTCTTCACCGGGGCGTTCGGGCGCATCCGAGACGTGGCAGCCGGGCCGGACGGAACGCTGTGGTTCCTCAGCAACAACACCGACGGCCGCGGCGACCCGAGCGACGGCGACGACCGGCTGTGGCAGGTCGCGCTGGTGCCGGCCGGCGGCTGAGCCGCGTACACGACTCGCACGATGGGCGTGGCGGCCCCCGCGTGTGGGCCAAGCGCGGGTTATCGTGGAGAGGAACACCCCGCCACGCGAGAGCATCGCGACGCACGTCTGGATAATCTTCTGAGCATCATTCTTGGCTACGACACCGTCACACTGCGCGAGAAGGTCGACACGGCAGCCGCCACGGAGCGGCTCGCCGAAATCGCCGAGCTGCGCAGCCTCAGCGCTCTGGCCGAACGCACGTCTCTGCTGCGCCTGCTCGGACGCCTCGACGAGGCGTTCGACGTCGCTAATGAGGCGCTGCGGCTCACGCGCTTCACCGGTCAGCGCAAGGATCTCGCGGCGGCCAGGCTGCGCCGCGCGCAGGTGCTGCAGTTCCAGGGCAAGCTGGCAGAGGCCGAATCCGAGATGACGGCGGTGGCCGAGGATGCCGCCACCCACGAGTGGACCCGCATCGAGGCCTTCGCCAGGCAGCACCGCGGCAAGGTGCACTTCGACGGCGGCGACCTGCCCGCCGCCCTCGCCGACTTCAAAGCCGCGGTCTTCCTCCGCGAGAAGCACGGAGCCCCAGCCGACCAGATGGAGACATCGCTCACCTCCGTGCTCGTCGTCGAGTCGCTGATCGCCGAGTCGATGGCGGCAACGGTTCCGCTCATCGGCCGCGTCGAGCGCAGCGCCTGAGCACGCTGAAACTCCAAGAATCCGGGCATTCCGCCGCGTCGGTGCTCGGCAGTAGTCTCATGCCATGGCAGATCTCGAACGTGTGAGGCACTGGGCGAATGCGCTCATCGCCCTGCACCTCAACCCTGCCGTCTGGAGCTTCGGCTTCGACAACGCCAAGAAGCGCGCCGGCCTCTGCAATTTCACCGCCAAGCGCATCACCGTCTCCCGCTATCTCGCCGCCCGCTACGACGACGACGAGATCCACCAGATCCTGCTGCACGAGGTCGCGCACGCGCTGGCCGGCTCCCGGGCCGGGCACGGCCCACGCTGGGCGGCGATCGCCCGCGACCTCGGCTACGAGGGCGAACGCACCCACCACGGCGAGATCGCCGACGAGCTCGCCCCGTGGCTCGGCCTCTGCCCGGCGGGTCACACGCACTACCGCTACCGCAAGCCGGTGCGCCAGCTCTCCTGCGGTGTCTGCGGCCGCGGCTTCTCGACGGCCAACCTCATCGTCTGGGAGCACCGTGTGATCACGCCGGCCGCCAGACGCCTCGCCGCTGCCCAAAGCAGCTGAGGCCGGCGGCTGAGTTCAGCCACCCTCGGGTAACCCGATACCGTAGTTACATGGCAGTTGCGAGTGTTGTGATCCCCACGGGTCAGTGGTTGGCCCCGGATGACGGCACACGCTGGTGGTTCGATTCCGGCTCCGCCGCGCTCGATTTCGCCTACACCGGCACGATCGTCGCCGAACAGGCAGACGGCGGCCCCCTCGACGATTCCGGTGCCGGAATCGAGCTGCTGCACAGCCTCGACAACCTCATCGCCTGGCTGGCGGAACGTTTCGGCTCCGTGCAGGGTGCGCCCAGGCCCGGCGACCTCGACGATGCGCGGGGCCTCCGCGATTCGATCGCCCGCCTGGCCGTCGCCTCCTCGCTCGGCACGGAGCTGGTGGCATCCGACATCGACATCGTCAACCTCTTCGCGGCGACCCCCGACGTACCCCCTGCCCTCGGCGGCGGCACCCGTCAGGCCGGGCACGCCAGCGTGCGCACGCAGCAGGCGCTCTCGACGCTCGCCCGCGAGGCCGTGCGCTTGTTCGGCCCGGAGGCCGGCGGGCGCATTCGCAGCTGCTCGGCCGAGGACTGCTCGCTGATCTACCTCGACACCTCGCGCGCCGGCAGCCGGCGGTGGTGCTCGATGCAGCGCTGCGGCAACCGCGCCAAGGTGCGCAAGCACCGCGCCAAGGCCGCCAGCGCGGCGTAGTCCGCTCTGCGCGTCCGTCGAGACATCGACATCGTGGCCCAGTGCCATGTCACACATTGTGCCGCTATCGTTGAGCCATGACGATGACGCCATCACTCTCTGTCCGAACGGTCGACTACCACACGGCCGGCGAGCCGTTCCGGATCATCCTCGGCGGGATGCCGGCCATTCCCGGCGAGACGGTCGGAGCGCGGCGGGTCTTCGCCCAGCGCAGTGAAGAGATCGACCGCTACCGACGCCTGCTCTGCAACGAGCCGCGCGGCCACGCCGACATGTACGGCGGCTTCATCGTTCCGCCCGACGACGACGGAGCGGATCTCGGAGTGTTGTTCTGGCACAAGGACGGCTTCTCGACGGCGTGCGGGCACGGCACCATCGCGCTGGGCGCGTGGGCGGTCGAGTCCGGGCTGGTCGAGGCCGCGGATGACGGGGTCACCACGGTCACCGTCGACGTCCCGTCCGGACGCGTCGCCGCCAGGGTCGAAAGGGTCGGCGGCCGCACGACGCGGGTGACGTTCCGCAATGTGCCGTCGTATGTGATCGCTCGCGGCGTGACCGTCTCCACCAGCCGCGGTGACGTGCTCGTCGATCTCAGCTACAGCGGGGCGATCTACGCCTCGCTGCGCGCCGCCGACGTCGGGCTCGCCGTCACGCCAGAGGACTACACCGAGCTCATCGCCATCGGGCGGGAGGTCAAGTGGTTGCTCAACGACTCCGCCCACGCCAGGCATCCGTCCGATGAGCGGCTCTCCGGCGTGTACGGCACGATCCTCTTCGACGAGTTGGCCGCCACCCCATCCGGCCCGCGCCAGCGCAATGTCACCGTCTTCGCCGATGGCGAGGTGGACCGCTCCCCCTGCGGATCGGGAACCGGCGCCCGCGTCGCCCTGCTGGCCGATGACGGCACGCTGCTGCCTGAGCAGACGCTCCGCCACGAATCCATCGTCGGCACCGTCTTCGAGGCCGGCTTCGAGAACGGACCAGCCGCGGACCACGGCGTCGCGACCGTCGTGCCTGAGGTGACCGGCTCGGCGCACAAGACCGGCGAGCACCTCTTCGTCCTCGACGCCGACGATGAGCTCGGCACGGGGTTCGTGCTGCGATGAGCGCCGCACCCCGATTCGTCTCGGCCGGTGAGGTCTTCGCCTCCGTGGATTTCGGGCGCGCTGTCGCCGCCCTCGACGCGGCGCTGCGTGCCGGCCTCGACCCGGCCGCCGGATCGCCGCGCAGCATCGTCGATGTGCAGAACGGCCAGCTCCTGCTCATGCCGGCCGAGGGCGCGGGCTTCGCCGGGGTCAAGCTGGCGTCCGTCGCGCCCGGCAACCCCGACCGCGGTCTCGAACGCATTCAGGCGGTCTACCTGCTGATGGATTCGGAGACGCTGAGCCCGCTGGCCCTCGTCGACGGCACCGCCATCACCACTCTGCGCACCCCGGCCGTCTCCGCGGTCGCCGCCTCGTACCTCGCGGAGCCCGGCGCGGCCGAGCTGGTGGTGTTCGGCTCCGGCCCTCAGGCGTTGGGGCACGTGCAGGCGCTCCGGGCCGTGCGCCCGCTGGAACGGGTGACGATCGTGGCCCGTCACGCCGGCCGCGCCGAGGCACTGGCCGCGCGACTGCGTGCCGACGGCCTGCTCGCCACGGTCGGTGACGCCTCCGCCGTGGCATCCGCGCCCCTCATCGTCTGCGCGACGACCGCGAGCGAACCCGTGTTTGACGGCGCGCTGGTGCGGGACGACGCGTGCGTGATCGCGGTCGGCTCGCACGAGCCGACGATGCGCGAGCTCGACTCCGCCCTGATGGCCCGCAGTCAGGTCGTCGTCGAGGATCGGGCGACCGCCCTGCGAGAGCCGGGTGACATCATCGTGCCGCTGAACGAGGGCGTGCTGGATGCCGCCGCGCTCGTGCCCCTCGCCGAACTCGTGACGGGGCGGGCGCAGCCGGGCCGCCCCCGCCCGCGCGTCTTCAAGAGCGTCGGGCAGGGCTGGCAGGATCTGGTTGTCGCCGCCGAGGTGTTCCGGCGCCTTCCCGCCGCGCACGCCGACACCGTTCAGGCGCCGAGGTAGGCCTCGATCACGCGCGGGTCGGCGGCGAGCTCGGCCGCCGGCCCCGACATCGTCACGGCTCCGCTTTCGAGCACGTAGGCGCGGTCGGCGATCCGCAGCGCGGCGCGCGCGTTCTGCTCGACGAGCAGCACGGTCGTGCCCTGCGCCTTGACGGCGGAGATGATCTCCATCACCTGTTTCACGACGAGCGGGGCCAGCCCCATCGACGGTTCGTCGAGAAGTAGGAGCTTCGGCCCTCCGACGAGGGCGCGGCCGAGGGCGAGCATCTGCTGCTCACCACCGGAGAGTGTTCCGCCCTGTTGCGCCCTGCGCTCGGCCAGGCGCGGCATCAACGCGTAGGCCTGCTCGATGCGATCGAGCACGAGCTTCTGGTCGGCGACGAGGTAGCCGCCGATGAGCAGATTCTCGTGCACCGTCATCGTGGAGAAGATGCGCCTGCCCTCCGGGATGTGCAGCAGCCCGGCGCCGACGATGTCCCACGGGTTCATCGCGGTGAGGTCGGCGTCGCCCCAGCGCACCGTGCCGGAGCGCGGGCGCACGAGGCCGGAGATCATCGACAGCGTTGAAGTCTTGCCCGCGCCGTTGTTGCCGAGCAGGGCGACGATCTCACCCTCGTGCACCTCGATGCTGAGCCCGCGCAGCGCCTGCACCCTGTGGTAGAACAGCTCGACCTGGTCGAGCACGAGCACGCTCATTCCGTCTCCTCCGCTCCGAGGTAGGCCTCGATGACAGCCGGGTTGTTCTTGATCTCGACGGGTGTTCCGTCGGCGATCTCCTTGCCGAAGTTGAGCACGACGATGCGCTCCGACACCTCCATCACGAGGCCCATGTCGTGCTCGATCAGCACGATCCCGACCCCGAGCTGCTGAATCCGCCGGATCAGCACCATCAGCTCGGCCTTCTCCTGATGGTTGAGACCGGCGCCGGGCTCGTCGAGCAGCAACAGCCGCGGTTGCGACGCAAGGGCGCGGGCGATCTCGACGCGGCGCTGCTCACCGTATGGCAGTTGGGTGACGAAGAGCTCCTCGTCGCCGCGGAAGCCGACAAAGTCGAGCCAGCCGCGGGCGTCGAGCGTGCACCTCTGCTCGCTCGCCCGGTAGCGCCGGTTATGCAGGAGCTGGTCGAACACGTTCTGGCGGATCCTGCTGTGCATCGCCGTCTTCACATTATCGAGAACGCTCATGTCCGAGAACAGGCGGAGGTTCTGGAAGGTGCGCGCCATGCCGTTCATGGTGATGGTCGACGGGCGCACCCTGGTGATGTCCTCGCCGCCGAAGAGCACGCGGCCGGCGTTGGGGCGGTAGAAGCCCGTGATGCAGTTGAATGCGCTGGTCTTGCCCGCCCCGTTCGGCCCGATCACCGAGACGATCTCGCCCTCGTGCACATCGAAGCTCAGCCCGTCGACGGCGCGCACGCCGCCGAACTGCACGGCCAGATCGCGCACGGAGAGCAGCAGCTCGCCCCGCTGGGCAGCGTCGCTCGGCTGGGTCTCTGTCAGCTGTGTCATGGCCGGCTCCCGTGATCGGTGGCACCCGGATCGGATGCAGGGCTCTGTTCCGCCGACGGTGCAGCCGGTGGCTGGGGCGCGGTGGCGTCCAGCTCCGCCTCGGCGGCGGCGACATCCGCCTTGGACACCGCAGCCCAGGGGATGTTCGTGGTCGGCACGGGTTCGACGACGCGCTTCTTGAGGAACGGCAGCACGTAGTTCGCCGGCCAGAGACCGGCGGGCCGGAAGATCATGACGACGACGAGCAGCACACCGAAGATCAGGTAGCGCCACTCCGCGAAGTCGCGGAGGAACTCGGGAGCGAGTGAGACGAAGAGCGCACCGATGATGACACCGGGGGTCGATCCCATTCCGCCGAGCACGACGGCCATGAGCACGAGCGCCGAGTAGAGGAACTCGAAGCTCGGCGGCGAGATCGCGCTCAGGTGGGTCGCGAGCAGGGAACCGGCGACTCCGCCCCAGACCGCGCCGATCACGTAGGCGGAAAGCTTGGCCTTGTAGCCGTTGATGCCCATCGCCTCCGAGGCGTCCTCGTCGTCGCGCACCGACTTCCACGCCCGACCGAGCTTGCCGCTGGCCAGCCGCGCCGCACCGACGGTGGCGACGCCGAGTGCCACGAACACGACGAAGTAGTAGAAGAGCACCTTGGCGCTGAAGAAGATGCCGCCGAGTTCGATGCCATCCGCGAACGACCAGCCGAAGAACTCCCAGGTCGGGATGCCGTGGATTCCGCTGGCACCCCCGGTCAGCTCGAGGTTGGTCGCCGTGATGCGGATGATCTCGCCGAAGCCGAGGGTGACGATCGCGAGGTAGTCGGAGCGCAGCCGCAGCGTCGGACCGCCGATGATCAGCCCCGCGATGATGCAGGCGAGGATCACGAACGGGACCGTCTCCAGCATGCTGAAACCGAACTGGGTGGAGAGGATGCCGGAGGTGTACGCGCCGACGGCGACGAAGGCGATGTAGCCCAGGTCGAGCAGCCCGGCGTAGCCGACGACGACGTTCAGCCCCATCGCGATCATCACGTAGATGAACGCGGAGGTGAGGATCGAGATCACGTACGGCGAGGCGGTGATGAAGGGAAGCAGGAGAGCGCAGAGGAAGAGCACCAGGCCGAGCATGCTCATGAATCGCTTCGGCGCCAGCAGGCCGCTGAGCGCCGGCGGGCGCTCGCGCATCGGCAGGGGCGCCGTGATGCGGGAGAGGCGGTCCAGCCGCGGGAGCACGGTCTTGTCGGTCACGCGATCACATCCTTTCCACGACGCGGGCGCCGAGGATGCCGGTTGGTCGTATCGAGAGGAACAGGATCAGGCAGGCGAAGGTGAACACATCGCGCCACTCGCCGCCGAGCACGAAGGTGCCGAAGGACTCGAGCAGCCCGAGCACGAGCCCGCCGAGCATGGCGCCGTAGAGGTTTCCGATTCCGCCGATGACGGCGGCCGTGAAGGCCTTGAGTCCGATGGTGAAGCCCATCAAGAAGTCGATGGAGCCGTAGTACGCGCCCGCCATGACCCCGGCGGCGCCGGCGAGGGCCGAGCCGATGAAGAAGGTGCGCGAGATCACCCGGTCGACGTTGACGCCCATCAGCAGGGATGCCCGCGGGTCCAGCGCGATGGCGCGCATCGCCCGGCCCTCACGGGAGCGCATGATGTACGCCTGCAGCACCCACATCAGACCGCCGGCGATCAGCATTAACACCACCTGCGGCAGAGAGATCCGGCCGCCGAGGATCGAGAACGTCTCGCCGCCCATCCGGAACGGGAAGACCTTGGGCTCCGCGCCGAAGATCAGACGCACGCCGTACTCGATCGTGAACGACACCCCGACGGCGGTGATCAGCACCGCCAGCCGGGGGCTCGAGCGCAGCGGCTTGTACGCCACCCGCTCAATCAGGACGCCGATGCCGCCGGTGAGCAGCATGGTGATGAGCAGCACGAGCAACAGGATCGGCAGCGACGCCGTTCCGAGGAGGCCGACCGCCCCGCCGAGCACGACGAAGGCGATGAACGAGCCGAGCATGTAGATGTCGCCGTGGGCGAAGTTCAGGAGTTTGATGATGCCGTAGACCATGCTGTAGCCGAGGGCCACGAGCGCGTAGAACGAGCCGACGAACAGGCCGTTCCACACCAGCTGGAACAGCTGGTCGCTGAAGAAGTCAATCACGAAGGGCGATCCTCACTGCTGGGTGCGGGCGCGGCGCCGTCGCCGCGCCCGCACGCGGACGGTTAGTTCTGGAGGTCGTCCTTCAGCACGAAGGTGCCGTCGGGGCCGATCTGCACGATGGCGAAGCCGCCCTCGCTGAGGGTGCCCTCCTCCGTGAAGGTGAGCGGTCCGGAGAAGATCGGGAACCCGTCGAGCTCGCGCAGCGCGGCGACGACGGCATCCGTCTCGGTCGAGCCGGCATTCGTGATGGCC
The DNA here is from genome assembly GCF_001425085.1 of Leifsonia sp. Root4. Lineage (GTDB taxonomy): Bacteria > Actinomycetota > Actinomycetes > Actinomycetales > Microbacteriaceae > Microterricola. Next base: position 826,652 of record NZ_LMDN01000001.1, read on the forward strand.
TCTGCCATGACGCGCACGGCGTCGTAGGACTGGGTCGAGTACGGGCCGGGGTCTGCGCCGAATGCCTCGGAGTACGAGGCGATCCAGTCGCCAGCGCCCTCGAGCATGTCGGGCGTCTGCGTGAAGGTGCCCACCACGGTGTCGGTGTAGCCGGGGCCGGCGATCTCGGCGAACTTCTTGTCGACGCTGCCGTCACCGACGAGGATCGGGCCGGTGTAGCCGGCATCGATCAGCTGGCGCGTGATGAGGGCGCCCTCCTGGTAGTACCCGGTCCACACGACGAAATCCGGGTTGGAGTTCATCACGTTGTTCACGTTCGCCGAGTAGTCCTTCTCGCCGGGCGTGACCGACTGGTCGAGGACGATCTCCAGAGTGCCCTCCTCCGTGGCCTGGTTGACGAAGGACGTCGCGAGGTCCTTGGAGTAGTCGGTGTTGTCGTTGAGCACGGCGACCTTGCTCGCACCCGACTTGAGCGCGTACTGCAGCGTCGCCGCGGCCTGCTGGGTCCCGGTTCCGTTGATCAGGAACACCGTGTCGAGGCCGGCGTCGACGAGCTTGTTCGAGTTCGCGGCCGGGATCACCATGGGGATGCCGGCGTCGTTGAAGATCGGCAGGGTCGGCAGGGTCGCGCCGGAGCAGTAGCCGCCGACCGAGGCGACGATGCCCTGGGTGACGAGCTTGTTGGCGGCGGCGACGGAGGCGGTCGCATCGCAGGCGTCATCCTCGGTGATCAGTTCGAGTTCGCGGCCGTCGATGCCGCCTGCCGCGTTGATCTCATCGACCGCGAGCTGGCCGCCGTTCTCCATGTAGACGCCGAACGCCGACTCCGACCCGGAGAACGGTGCGAGCATGCCGAGCTTGATGGTGCCCTCCGCGCTGTCCCCACCGCCGGTGTCCTGCCCGAGTCCACCGGCGCAGCCGGAGAGGATCAGGGCGGCGGTTGCCGCGAGGGCGAGGGGAACGAGCCTACGAGCTGCTCGTGGTTGTCCGTGCTTGGTCATGGTGTTCCTTCCGGGATACGTCAGTGGATCGTCGGATCGGGCGCCGAGTTCTGCGCCCCGTGTGGTGGTGCTGAGTCTGCTGTGTGACATGTTACATACTGCATGCAGAGAGCGGAAGAGCCGGCCCCCGCTCGTCGGTCACGATTCGGATACGGAGCCGGCGTCAGCTGTGGTTCAGCGCGAAGCGGCTCCCCAACCGTCGGACTCTCCCATCGGCGCGAGGCGCTGCGGCACGTTCCACGGGTTGGCCGAGCGCAGCGGCTCCGGGAGCAGGTGCTCTGCGGCACCCTGGTAGGCGACGGGGCGCAGGAATCTGCCGATCGCCGCCGTGCCCACCGAGGTGCTGGAGTCGTTGGTCGTCGCCGGCCACGGGCCGCCGTGCTGCATCGCAGGCGTCACCGCGACACCGGTGGGCCAGCCGCCGAACAGCACACGCCCGGCATGACCGGTCAGAACGCGCACGAGCGCACGCAACGCCGCGGTGTCCTCGGTGTCGCCGGCGTGCACGGTGGCCGTCAGATTGCCCTCGAACAGTGTGGGAACGACCGCGGCGAGATCGGTGCCCTCCTCGTACTCGACGAGGATCGACAGCGGGCCGAAGCACTCGTCCAGGAGCTCGTCCCGGCCCGCGATGAGGTCGGCGAGTGAGACGGCGACGATGCTCGGTGTCGCCCAGCCGTGGCCGTCATCGTCGATGCGCACGGCTCCTGCGGCGACCGCGCGAACGCCGGGCGCCGCCAGGATCGCTGAGCGGCGCTCGACAAAGCCGGCCGCGATCCGCTGGTTGAGCATGCGGTGCTCCGGAACGGATGCCGCGGCATCCGCGATCACGGCGTCGAGCCCGTGCCCGGCCGGCACGAAGACGAATCCCGGCTTCGTGCAGAGCTGGCCGGCCGAGCCGGCGACGCTCGCGACCAGGCCGGTGGCGATGCCGGTGCCGCGTTCGTCGAGTGCCGCCTGGGTGACGAAGACCGGGTTGACGCTGCCGAGCTCGCCGAAGAACGGGATCGGGGCGGGGCGGGCGGCGGCGATGTCGGCGAGCATCCGGCCCGCAGCGATCGATCCCGTGAACGACCCCGCCTTGACGCGCGGGTCCTTGAGCATCGTGGCGCCCTCCCGCTGGCCGCTGATGAGTTGGAAGACGCCATGCGGCATCCCGGCGGCATCCAGGACCTCCGCAACGATCTGCGCCGTGCGGGCGGAGAGTTCCGGGTGGCCGGAGTGCCCCTTGACGATCACGGGGCAGCCGGCCGCGAGCGCAGCGGCGGTGTCGCCACCGGCGACGGAGAAGGCGAAGGGGAAGTTGCTTGCCGCGAAGTTCAGCACGGGCCCGAGCGGGATGAGGTAGCGGCGCACATCGGGCCGTGGGCCGAGCACGAATCCGGGATCGGCCTGGTCGATGCGCACGTCGAGGTAGCTGCCGTCGACGACGGTGTCGGCGAAGAGGCGCAGTTGCACGCATGTGCGGTTGAGCTCGCCGCGCAGTCTGGCCTCGCTGAGGCCGGTCTCGCGTTCCGCGATGGCGACGAGTTCGTCCGCGGCGCCGGCGAGTGCGTCGGCGATCGCCACGATCGCGGCCGCCCGAGCACGCGGGTCCGTCGCGGCGAACGGTTCGGCGGCCGCCGCGGCTGCTGTCGCGATCGCGTCGAGGTCGTGGGTGGCGGTGCTGCTCATGGTGACTCCTTGGTCGACGTGCGGCGCTCTAGGACGTGCGGTGCTCTAGAAGGTGAATCCGGTGGGGAACGGGTCGGCTGGGTCGAGCATGTACTGCCCGATCCCCGTCACCCACGCCCGCCCGGTGATGGTCGGGATGACGGCTGGGCGCCCGGCGACATCCGTCTCGGCGATCAGTCGGCCGATGAACCGGCTGCCGATGAACGACTCGTTGATGAAGTCGGTGTTCAGGGCCAGCTCCCCGCGCGCCCAGAGCTCGGCCATGCGGGCGGAGGTGCCCGTCCCACACGGGGAGCGGTCGAACCAGCCCGGGTGGATCGCCATCGCGTGTCTGGAGAGCGTCGCGTCCGAGCCTGGTGCGATGAATTCGACGTGGTGGCAGTGGTCGACGCCCTGGATCGAGGGGTGCCTCGGCGGCGCCGTGGTGTTGATGGCGTCCATGATCAGAAGCCCGGCCTGCACGATGGACTGCTGGTGTTCCCGGTCGAACGGGAGCCCGACGGCATCCAGCTCGACCATCGCGTAGAAGTTGCCGCCGAATGCCATCGAGTATGGAACCGTTCCGAGACCCGGAACCTCGATGCTGGCATCGAGCACGTCGACGTAGCTCGGCACGTTCTCGATCGTGACCGAGTCGGCGTGACCGTCGCTGACGGCGACCCGCGCGATGACCAGTCCGGCCGGGGTGTCGAGCCGGATCGTGGTGACCGGTTCGATCACCTCGACCATGCCGGTCTCGACGAGCACCGTTGCGACACCGATGGTGCCGTGCCCGCACATCGGCAGGCAGCCGGAGACCTCGATGTAGACGACGCCCCAGTCGCAGTCCTCCCGGGTCGGGGGCTGCAGGATCGCGCCGCTCATGGCGGCGTGCCCGCGTGGCTCGTTCATCAGGAACAGGCGGATGTCGTCGAGATGCTCCATGAAGTGGAGCCGTTTCTCGTTCATCGTCGCACCGGGGATGACGCCGACGCCGCCGGTGACGACGCGCGTCGGCATCCCCTCCGTGTGCGAATCGACGGCGCTGATCAGTCGCGTGGAACGCATCGTTTGCTCCTTGAGGTCCCCGGCGGTCAGCGGCCCGCGATGTACGCGAGCGCCTTCTCCGTGTCTGCACGCACGCGGGACTCGGTCTCCGCGCTCAGCGGACCGCGGGGCGGACGTGTGCGGCCACCGTAACTCTGCCCTGCGATGTCGATGGAGAGTTTGATCGCCTGCACGAATTCGGTCTTGGAGTCCCAACGGAACACGGCGACCAACGCCTTGTACAGCTCGCGCGCCTCGTCGATCCGGCCCTCCTTGACCAGCGTGTAGATCTCGACGGCCTCCTTCGGGAACGCGTTCGGGTAGCCGGCGAACCAGCCGGTCGCACCGACGACGAGCGACTCGAACAGCAGGTCGTCCGCTCCGGCGATGACGTCGATCTCGCAGAGTTCCTGGATCTCGAGCACCCGGCGGATGTCGGTCGTGAACTCCTTGATGGCGACGACGTTCTCGAGCTGGGAGAGCTCGGCGACCAGATCGGGCGTGAGGTCGACCTTCGTGTCGATCGGGTTGTTGTAGAGCATGATCGGCAGCCCGACCTCGTTCACCTTCGCGTAGTGCTCGATGACCTCTGCCCTGTTCGCCCGGTAGATCGTCGGCGGCAGCAACAGCACGCCGTCCGCGCCGTCCTCCTTGGCGTACTCGGCCCACTGCACGGCCTGGTGCCAGCCGACACCGTGCACACCGGCGACGACGAGGCCGCGGCCCGCGACGGTGTCGACGGCGACCTGGATGACGCGGCGACGCTCCTCGTCGGTGAGGCTGGAGTACTCGCCGAGCGAGCCGTTCGGGCCGACGCCGCGGCACCCGTTCTCGATCAGGAAGTCGCAGTGGGCTGCGAACTTGTCATAGTCGACGGCGAGGCCGGCCGGTGCCGACGCGTCTTCCTTGAACGCGAGGGTGGTTGCGACGACGACGCCGCCGAGGTCGAACTTCTTCTCAGACATTGGTGTCCTTTCCTTGGACGTGTTCGGTGGGGTCTTGCGGTGAAAGGGTTCCGGCGAGTTCGCCGATGCGCACGGGGGCGGCGATGGGGCGGCGGTCGCTGCCGACCGACTCCCCCGCGCCGCCCGCGGTTCCGAGCAGCTGTTCGACCGTGCGGCCACAGACCCGGCCCTGGCAGATGCCGAGGCCGGCTCTGGTGCTGAGCTTGAGAGAGCGGAGGCCGCTCGAGCAGGTGTCGTGGGCGATGTCACGGAGCCGCCCGTATGGCACCTCCTCGCAGCGGCAGACGATCGTGTCGTCGCCGAGCCAGGCCGTCCAGCCGGGGCGGATGCCGTGGGCGGTCTCGATCCGCGCGGCGAAGCCGCCCGCGTTGCCGCGGGCGCGCACGGTGGTGCGCAGCTCACGGTCGCTCGGGTCGCCGCCGGCGGCGCAGTGGCCGGCGACCCCGCCCTCGGCCAGGGCGGCGTCGGCTCCCCCGATGCCCGTGATCTCGCCCGCCGCGTACACGCCGCGGATGCTGGAACGCTGCGCGGCGTCGACCTCGACGAAACCATCGCCCGTGATCCGGCATCCGGCGGCGATCGGAAGTTCGAGTCGCGGCGTGAAGCCGTGGCTGACGCAGACAGCGTCGGCCGCGATCCTGCGCTCCGTTCCCGGGATCGGCGCCCAGTCGGCGTCGAGCCTGGCGATGGTGACCGCTTCGACCCGCTCGTTGCCGTGCGCGGCGATGACCGCACGGCCGAGCCGGTACGGGATCCGGTTCCGGATGTGGCTGCCGAGGTAGCCGGCAAGCTCGCCGCCCTTCTTCGCGGACGCCAGCAGCTGCCACGGCTTCGGCAGCCATCCGCGCAGCAGGCCGGCCGTGCGGCTGGCCTCGTAGACGCCGAGCACCGTCGCACCCGTCTGGGCGAGGGAGGCGGCGACCGGCAACAGGAATGGGCCAGCGCCGGCGACGACGACGCGCTGGCCGATGGCGACCCGCTCGCCCTTGGCGAAGGCCTGGGCAGCTCCGGCGGTGAAGACGCCGGGCAGCTCCCAGCCGGGGAACGGCAGCGTGCGGTCGTGGGCGCCGGTGGCGAACACGACGGCGTCGGGGGTGAAGCTGCGTCCGCGGCGGCGCCCGCCGTCGCTGGGGCCGATCAGCGCGTGCACCGTCGGTGCGGCATCCGTTCCGGCCTCGACCGCCCAGACCTGTGCTCCGGTGATGATCTCGCAGCCGGCGTCGGATTCCAGCCCCTCGCGGAGCGCGGTGAATCTCGACCAGCCGTGGTGCAGGATGCGCTCGTCGGCCGCGGGTCGTTCGGCGGGCAGGTGCCGCCAGTACTGCCCGCCGAGCTCGTCGGCGGCGTCGAGCAGGATGACGGAGGCACCGTTGGCCCGTGCGGCGGTCGCCGCGGCGAGCCCGGCCGGCCCCGCTCCGATCACGAGGACCCGCCTCACGCGGTCACCTCCGGAAGGGCGTCGTGCTGGCTCAGCACCTCGTCGCCGTCGGCGGCGCGGCGCATGCACGCACGCACGTCGCGATCACCGTTGACGGTCACGATGCAGTCGAAGCACACGCCGATGCCGCAGAATAGCCCGCGCGGGGCGCCGGCGGTCGATGTGCGCCGCCAGTCGAGGCGGCCGGAGGCCAACAGAACACCGGCGATGCTCTGGCCGGCCACGCCGGTGGCGGTGACGCCGTCGACGGAGATCTCGATGGGAGTGGGCGGGGCGGGGCGGGCGCGGTCATCGCCGAAGGGAAGGAGCCGTGCGACCATCTCAGGCCACCTCCGCAAGGTGGGCTACCAGGCTGGCTCGGTCGAGCCGGAACGGGGCGGGGTCGATCGGCGGGGTGCGTCCGAGCATGTCGGCCGCGATGATCTCAGCGGTCGCCAGCGACAGGCCGATGCCGGCTCCTTCGTGCCCGCTCGCGTGCCAGAGCCCGTCGATGCGGTGGTCGGCGCCGATCACGGGCAGGTGGTCGGGCATATAGGGCCGGAATCCGCCGTAACTGCGCATGATGCTCGCGCCGGCGAGGAAGGGGAAGATCCGCAGCGCCTTGACCGCGAGTTCGTGCAGCACGGGCACGCGGAGACGGTCGTCGAAGCCGATCTGTTCGCGGCTGGAACCGATCAACACGGTTCCGGCCGCGGTCGATTCGACGACGCTCGAGGTCTGCAGGGATGCGTCGCTGGATTGGGTCGCACCGAAGTAGTCGCCGTCGTAGACCTTGTGGAAGATGCGGTGCGGCATGCGGCTCGTGACGAGCACGACCCCGCGTCGCGGGCGAACGGGGAGCGTCGTTCCGAGTGCCGCCGCGACCTCACCGGACCACGGACCGGCCGCGATGAGCACGACGCCGGCCGAGATCTCGCCCGCGCTCGTGCGCACCCCACTGATTCTGCCGCTCGCATCGCGGAGCGCGCCGATCACCTCGACGCCGGCGTGCACGACCGCGCCGCTTCTGCGCGCGGAGGCCAGGAGCGCCTCCGTCATGATCACCGGTTGCACCTGGGCGTCTTCCGGGTAGTGCACGGCGGCGGTGATGCGGGGGTTCAGTTCCGGCTCGAGCGCCATGGCGTCTGCGACCCCGAGCACACGGGCATCGACGCCGGCGGCGCGCTGGGAGCCCGCGAACGCCAGCAGGGGCGCCACCCCGGCCTCCGTGGTCGCGACGACGATGCCGCCCTTCCGTTCGTACTCGATGTCGGGGAAGCGCGGGCCGAGCTGCTCTCTGAGCTGCGCCGTCACGGCGGGCCAGAGCGATGCAGCGTACTGTGCGAGCCGCAGCTCGGCGCCCGGGCCCTTGTCGGAGACGAGGAGGTTGCCCTCACCCTTGGCGCTGGTGCCGGATGCCGCGGCGCCACGGTCGAGGACGGTCACCGTCAGCCCGGCTTCGGCGAGAGTGCGCGCGCACGCGGCGCCGATGATTCCGGCACCCACGATGAGTACATCCGTGGCCATCTCGACTCCTCCTTTGGCGTGGTGACATTAGTAATATGTCACACATTGCTAAAAGTTGCGAGCCCCCGTTGTGGGTCGCCCTCGGCTCTGCGGCCATGCGCCGGCGTGATCGGCGCACCAATGCCCGGGTGGGCATCGGCGTGTGCACCATTCGGCTCAGTGCGCCGCGTCTGCGTCGTCTTCCGGCAGGCCGGCCCACCAGCCGAGGGTGTGACCGATGTGGCGGTGCATCAGGGCGCGGGCACCGTCGCCGTCGCCGGATGCCAGGGCCTCGAGCAGCTCGATGTGTTCAGCGGCCGAGCGTTCGAGCTGGGCGGACTTGACGAGCGAGACCAGTCCGACGAGGCGGGTGCGTGAGCGCAGATCGGCGACGACCTCGACGAGGAGCGGGTTGCCGAGCAGTGCCGTGAGTCGGAGGTGGAAGCGCTGATCGGCTTCCAGATAGCTGCGGAGGTCACCGGATTGCGCGCCGGCGACGATGGTCTCGGCCATCTGACGCAGCTCGGGGAGCTCGTTCTCCGGCAGGGCGCCGGCCAGCTGTTGCATGGCCTCCGGTTCGAGCAGGCGACGAACGCCGACGATCTGGCGCAGGTCGTCCTCGCTGACATCCGTGACCCGGAACCCCTTGTTGCGCACGGCCTCGACGAAGCCCCGCTTCTCGAGATTCAGCATGGCCTCGCGTACGGGGGTGGCCGACACGTTGAACTGTGCCGCCAGGCCGGGCGCCGAGACGAGTTTGCCCGGAGGCATCTCGCCCGAGATGATGGCCGCGGCGAGCGCGCGTTCGACCATCTCGCGCAGGCTCACCCCGCGCTCGAGGCGTTCGACTCCGACAAACGTCATACTCTCAGCCACGACGGCCTCTTCCTGCAGCAGCTCGAACACCGGGCTCGCCCGCGACGCACGGCATGCGCCTGTTCCCCTTGAATCGTAGGGCACGGCGTGCGCGGTTCCGTGTCATCTGAGCCTCCGCACCCAGTTTTCGAGTCCGGCCGCGTCGCGGGGAAGTGCCGCGCTGAGGTTGTCGGCCCCGCTCGCCGTGACGACGAGGTCGTCTTCGATGCGCACGCCGATGCCGCGCAGCTCCGGCGGAACGCTCCGGTCGTGGGCGTGGAAGTACAGACCGGGCTCGACCGTCAGCGCCATGCCCGGAGCGAGCTCTGCGCCGTTGTAGTGCTCGTGCCTGGCCTTGCTGCAGTCGTGGAGATCGATGCCGAGGTGGTGTCCGATTCCGCAGATCAGGTAGCGCCTGTGGTGCTGGCCGGCCTCGCTCAGCGCCTCGTCGACCGACACGCCGAGCAGATCCCAGTCGTGCAGGCCCTGCGCGATCACGGCCATCGCGGCGTGGTGGAAGTCGGTGAAGGTGTTGCCGGGGCGCACCGCGGCCATTCCCGCCTCGTGGGCGGCCTGGACGAGGTCGTGCACCTGCCGCTGGGGCGCGGAGAAGCTGCCGCTGACCGGGAAGGTCCTCGTGATGTCCGAGGTGTAGAAGGTGCGCATCTCGACGCCGGCGTCGAGCAGCAGCAGATCGCCGTCGCGGATCGGTCCGTCGTTGCGGGTCCAGTGCAGCACGGGCGCGTGGTCACCGGCCGCGACGATCGTACGGTAGCCGGTCGTGTTGCCGCGCGTGCGTGCGATGCGGTCGAAGGTGCCCTGCAGCCACCGTTCGCCGCCGTCCTCGCTCGCCCGGCGCAGCTCGGAGGCGACCGCCTCGAAGCCTTCGACCGTCGCGTCGACGGCCTCCCGCAGTTGTTGGATCTCCCAGTCGTCTTTCACGACACGCAGTTCCGAGATACTCCGGCCGAGCTCAGCCCCGCCGCGCGCGTGCAGCTCGCTCGGGAGCCCGGATGCCGCGGTGGGCCGACCGGCAGAGTAGAGCGCCGACGAGCGCGCAACACCGAGGTCTCCGGCGAGGCTGCCGAGGCCGCGCACCTCGATGGCCAGCGCCTCCGACCATTCCCGCAACGTCGGGGCGCCACCCATCCAGAGTTCGCTGCGCTCACGCCCGGACACGTAGTCCGGATCGCCGGCGACGATCGGCTCGCTGAGGTAGAGCACCCCGTCGTGCCCAGTGCCGCTCGGGAACATGACCAGCACCGCGTCGGGAGACGGGCATCCGGTCAGCCAGAGGAAGTCACTGTCGGCTCGGAACGGGAAGAACTCGTCGTCGTTGCGCAGCATCGCGCCGCCGGCCGAGACGACGAGCGTCGCGCCTGGCCACTCCGCGCTCAGCCTCTCCCTGTGCCCGGCCGTCGAGGCGGAGAGCCCGGCGGCCAGGCGCGGGGCCCGATCGGGAACCCCCCAGTTCTCGGCCATGCGGCGCTGGAATCCGGCGTTCGTCGTCAGGAGCGGCAGGCGGCCCCGTTCGCTGGTCGTGATCGTTGTCATCGTGCCCCTCCGCGGTCGTCCATGAGTGTGAAAAGTCGCTCGGCGACGACGGGGCCGTGCAGCCCGTCGTGCTCGAACTCGTTGGTGATCCAGGCGGTCGCGTTGCCCAGCCGGTCGAGCGTCCCCCTGGAGAGCCCCGAGTCGATGTACATGTCGTCGTCATAGACGGCGGCGACGAGCGGGACCTCGTTCGCGGCCAGTCGCTCCGCGTCGTAGAGCGGGCTGTTCTCCTGCCACGCGGCGAGCCCGTCGACCGCTGCCCTGAACGGCCGCAGGGAGCGGATCTCGTCAAACATCCACGGGTACATCATCTCGCCGGTGAAGCAGAGCGGCCTGGCGGCCGGATCGAACTGCGGATGCCGGGTGCGTTCACGCTCCGCGGCCCAGGCGGTGGGCGCGGCATCCTGCCCGTAGATGCTCTCCTGCATGACGGCGAACAGCGGATTGTCGTCGTAGCTGGTTCGCGTCATGACCTGGGCGAGGAAGGTGTCGCTCAGGCCGGCCTCGGGGCTCTCGCCCTCGAAGGCCTCCTCGAAGAGCCAGTGCAGCCGTTCGGCCCCCCGCCCCATGCCGAGGTCGATGCCGAGTGTCTGCAGCCGCCGCACGGTGAGACGGTCACCGTCCGGGAGACGCGTGTCGGTGGCGTCGAGGCGATCGGCGACGGCGGCGATCCTCGCGCGATCGCGTTCGTAGCGCTCGTAGAAGCGGCGGGTCTTGGCGGCCACCCTCGGATAGGTCCGCCGATAGGTCTCCTCTGCGGTCGCATCCAGCCCGGCGAGGCCACCGGCGATGTAGCAGGCGGCCAGGCCCTCCGGCGCCGTGGACAGATAGCTGAGTGTGATGAAGCCGCCGTAGCTCTGGCCGAGCGTCCGCCACCGCACACCGCCGAACACGGAGCGCCGCAGGTGCTCGAGGTCCCGCACGATCGAGTCGGCGCGGAAGTGCATGAGGTGGGCGGCGGCGTCCCGCTCGGTGAGCGAGCGCACCGTCGCCGCGGTCACGCGGGTGCTCCTGCCCGTCCCGCGCTGGTCGAACAGGATGACACGGAAGCGCTTCAGCGCCGCGCCGAGCCAGCCATCCGTCGAGGTGGGCCGCGGCGACTTGCCGCCGGGGCCGCCCTGCAGGTAGACGAGCAGCGGCAACTCCTCCGCGCGGCGGGCCGGGTCGACCAGCTCGCGGGCGAAGACCTCGATCTGGCCGGCATCCGGCCTCGCCCAGTCGAGCGGAACAATGATGCGGTGCTCCCGCACGTGCATGCCGGGGATCGTGTATTCGATGGTCATCGCGGTGTCCTTGCCTGATCTGTCGTCCTGCTCATGATGCGGTGCGGATCCGCGAGTCCATGAGCGCGTAGAGGGTGTCGACGATGATGTTGATGACGACGATGAACAGGCCGCCGACGAGCACGACCCCGATGATCACCGGGCGATCCTGGTTCGCAACGGAGGTGACCGCGAGTCGGCCCAGCCCTGGCAGGCCGAAGACGGTCTCGATCACGATCACACCGCCCAGCATGAGCCCGATGTCCGTTCCCAGCTGGGTGACCAGTGGCGGCATCGCGCTGCGCAGCGCGTGCCGGTAGACGACGCGGCGCTCGGTGAGGCCCTTGGCCCTGGCCGTGCGGATGTAGTCCTCGCCGAGCACCTCGAGCATCTGCGCCCTGGAGAGCCTGGCGTAGATCGCCGCGGACACGAGCGCGAGGGTGAGCCATGGCAGCAGCAGGTGCCATGCCCACTGGCCCGCACTCTCCGTCAGCGGGACGTAGCCGCTCGGCGGGAACAGGATCAGCCCCGCGCGGGTCGGTATGAAGTAGAGCAGGTACAACGCCATCATGCCGAGCACGAAGGTGGGGAAGCTGATTCCGACGACGGCGAACGCCTGACCGGCCCGGTCGCGGAAGCTGCCGGGGTGGCGGGCGGAGGTGATGCCGATCGGCAGCCCGATCGCGAGCCAGAGCACGACGGCGCCGAACACGAGCGACACCGTCACCGGGATGCGGTCGGCAATGATCTCGGTCACGGGCAGCTGGCTGCGGTAGGAATAGCCGAGGTCTCCCTGCAGCAGGTTCGACATGAACACGCCGTACTGCACGTAGATCGGTTCATTCAGTCCGAGGTTCTCCCGAATCTGGGCGAGCACCTCCGCGGTCGCCTTGTCGCCGGCGATCGCGCGCGCCGGATCGCCGGGCGCGATGTAGAAGAGGGCGAAGACGAAGAGGCTGAGCACGAACAGCACGAGGATGGCGAAGCCGACCCGTTTGAGCAGATATCTCCAGAGCATGGGTCAGGCCTTCCTGCTCGCGCGCGGGTCGAGGGCGTCGCGCAGCCCGTCGCCGAGGGTGTTGAACGCCAGCGTGGCGATGAGCAACGCCGTTCCCGGGATGAGCACGAGCCACGGTGCGACGAGGTAGATCGAGTTGTTCGCGGCCTCGGCGAGCATCCCTCCCCAACTGGCCGTCGGCGGGACGACACCCATTCCGAGGAAGGACAGCGTCGCCTCGAAGACGATCGCGCCCGGCACCATCAGCGTCGTGTAGATCAGGATCGGAACCATCAGATTCGGCAGGATGTCGCGCACGATGATCGAGAACTGGCCGGCGCCGAGCGACCGCGCGGCCTCGACGAATTCGCGCTGCCGCAGCGCGAGCGTCTGCCCGCGAATCACGCGAGCCAGCGGCGTCCACGTGAAGAAGACGATGACTCCGGTGCTGAGCGCGAGGCTCGGCCCGACGACGGAGACGAGGGCGATCGCGGCGAGCAGGAACGGGATGCTCATCACGAGGTCCATGACCCTGCTGAGCACGGTGTCGACCTTGCCGCCGAAGTATCCGGCGGTGATGCCGACAAGCACGCCGATCATGGCGGCGGCGAGCGAGGCGACGACGCCGACGACGAGTGAGACCCGTGCCCCGAACGCGAGGCGCACGAGCACGTCGCGGCCCAACTGGTCGGTGCCGAAGAGGAAGGTCTCACCCGGTGGGACGGGCAGCCCCTCCGGGGTCAGGCCGATGTCGCGGAACTGTTCGTTCGGACCGTGCCCGGTGAGCTGTGCGATCAGCGGCGCCGCGAGGGCCAGCACGACGATCAGCACGATCCCCGCGACGGCCACCATGCTCGCCGGGTCCCTGACCAGGCGACGCACGGTGAGCGAGGCCGAGCCCCTCTGCACGACGGCGTCGTTGCCGACTTTCTGCGCGCCGCCACGGGCGACGGCGACCGCGGTCGTCGCGGCTCCGCTCACCCTGGCCGGACGCGAGGTGGGCCCGTTCATGCTGCGCCTTCTTCCTGGAGCTGTGCGGTCGCCCGCGAGTCGATGAGCCTGGGCGTGGCGCCGCGCTCCGGCCTGGCGAGGGGCGCGGATGCGGCGAGCAGGGTCTTGGTGAACTGCTGCTGCGGGTTGCGGTAGAGCTCCTCTGTCGGGGCGAGTTCGATGATGCGGCCCGCATCCATCACGGCAATGCGGTCGCAGACGTGCCTGACGACGGAGAGGTCGTGCGAGATGAAGAGATAGCTGAGGGTGAACTCGCGCTGGAGGCTGCTCATCAGATTGAGCACCTGGGCCTGGATCGACACGTCCAGCGCCGACACCGGCTCGTCGCAGATGATCAGCGCCGGCCGGAGCGCGACGGCGCGGGCGATGCCGATGCGCTGACGCTGGCCGCCGGAGAACTGGGCGGGGAAGCGGTTGTAGTGCTCCGGGTTCAGGCCGACGAGTTCCATCAGCTCCTGCACCCGGCGCTTGCGCTCCTCTCCGGAGCAGATCTTGTGCAGCCGGAACGGGTCTCCGATGATCGACCCGACCCGTCGGCGGGGGTTGAGCGCGCCGTATGGGTCCTGGAAGATCAGCTGCACATCGCGGCGCAGTCCGCGCCATTCGTCGCGGTTCATCGCCCCGAGCCGGTGGCCAGACACCTCGACCTCGCCGGAACCGGCGGGGATGAGCCCGGCGATCACACGCGCCAACGTTGACTTGCCACATCCGCTCTCGCCGACCAGGCCCAGGGTCTCACCCCGTTCGACGGTGAGGTCGATGCCGCGGAGCACGGGGACGTCTTCGCGCCGGCGCTTGTCGCGGAAGGAGAGTTCGACACCGTCGAGGCGGACGAGCGGGGGCACGGCCGCGCTGGCGACCTCCGTGAGGGAGTTCTGGCCGGCAATCGTGAGCGGCCGCTCGGCGCGCACCGCGTGCGGCGCAGACGCGGCCGCGGCGGCCTCTGCCGGTGGCTCCTCCAGCCAGCACTGCGCCTCGCTGCCGTTCTCGTAGCGGCGCAGCGGCGGCCGCTCGCTGTGGCACCGCTCCATCACCTCCGGGCAGCGCTCGGCGAAGACGCAGCCGGAGACGGCGTTCAGCAGGCTCGGCGGGCGCCCGGGAATGGGGACGAGGGCCGTGCCCGGTGCGTAGTTGCTCGGCGAGGAGCGGAGCAGCCCCGCGGTGTATGGGTGTACGGGCAGGCCGAACACCTGATCGGCGGCGCCGAGCTCGAGGCGGTGCCCGGCGTACATCACCATCAGGGTGTCCGCGACCCGGCCGAGCACGTTGAGGTCGTGGGTGATCATGACGATCGTCGCGTCGAACTCCCTGCGCATCACGTCGAGCAGCTCGAGGATCTGCGCCTGCACGGTGGAATCGAGCGCGGTGGTCGGCTCGTCGGCGATCACGAGCCGCGGGTTCAGGCTGAGGGCCATCGCGATCATCACCCGCTGGCGCATGCCGCCGGAGAACTGGTGCGGGTAGGAGTCGAAGCGTTCGGCCGGGTTGGGGATGCCGACCTTGCCGAGCATCTCGATGGCCATGGCCTTGGCCTCCGCCTTGCTCACCGAGCGGTGGGTGCGGATCTGCTCGATGATCTGCCAGCCGATCGTGAACTGCGGATGCAGGCTGCTGAGCGGGTCCTGGAACACCATGCTGATCGATGCGCCCCTGATGGCGCGCAGTTCGGCATCCGACATCGTGAGCAGATCCCGGCCGTCGAAGAACACCTCCCCGGTGACCTCCGCCTGCGGGATCAGCCCCATGATGGCCTGCACCATGACGCTCTTGCCCGATCCGGACTCTCCGACGATTCCGAAGAACTCGCCGGCCTCGACCGAGAACGAGACATCGCGCACGGCGTGGATCACCCCGTCCTCTGTCGGGATCCTCACATTGAGGTTGCGGGCCTCGAGAACGGCCATGGTGTCTCCTGTCGTCAGTGAACGCGTGTCTCATCGCCGCGCCTCGGCTCGGCGCGGGGTGGCGCACCGCAGTCGCGGTCCGCCACCCCGTGGCCCTGCTGCTACTCAGAGAGCCAGACGTTCGCCCAGTCGCCCTGCACGCTGAGCGCGTACGGCGTGAAGTCCTGCACCCGCTCCGAGTGGTACAGGATCGCCTTCGACGACGCGATCGGGATCGTCGGGGAGTCCGCGAGCACGAGCTCGTCGACCTGGGCCCACAGCTCGGCGACCTCGTCCGGGTCGGTGGCCTTGATGGCCTCCGCCGCGAGGGCGTTCGCTTCCTCGTTGTTGTAGTCGACATAGTTGTAGGTCTGCGGCGCACCGGTGAAGGTGTACTGCGGCTGGAAGACGGAGCGCGCCGCTCCACCCTGCCAGTCCGGCGTCCACCCGGTCGGGGCGATGTCCCACACGCCCGCCGCGGTCGCGTCCCGATCAACGAGGAACTTCGAGTAGTAGTCGGTCGGGTTCACGGGAACGAGTTCGATCGTGAAGCCGGCCTTCTCCAGGCTGGCCTGAATGGTCTGAGCGATCTCGGAGTCACCCGCACGGCTGCGGAACGGCATCTTGAGTGTGAGACCGTCGGGGTAGCCGGCCTCGGCGAGGAGCTCCTTGGCCTTCTCCGGGTCGCCCTTTCCTCCATCGCTGGGGTACGGCGCGAACTCGTGGAAGCCGAGGACGCCCGGTCCGAAGATGCCGTTCTGCACGACGGCGATGTCCGGCCCGCCGAGCGTCTGAACGACGGCGGCCTTGTCGACCGCGTACTGCAGCGCCTGGCGCACGGTGAGGTCCTTCAGGGCGCCGCCGTTGTTCTCGCTGACCGTGTTGATCCAGATGTTGGGCTGCACGCCGCCGCTGGCGACGAAGCTGAGCTTCGGGTCGCCTGCCGCCTTCAGCTGCTGCACGACCGCGGGGGCGGGCGCAGTGTCGAAGAGCATGTCGCCGGTTCCGGCCTGGAGCTGCTGCATGATGGCGTCCCCGGTGAGACCGACCGTCAGCTCGATGCCGTCGACGTTCGCGGCACGGAGCGGGTCGCTCTCCTTCGTCCACGCCGGGTTGCGCACGAGCACGAGCGACTTGTCCGGGGTGTAGGAGTCGACGGTGTACGGGCCGCTGGCGATGAAGTTGGCACGGTACTCCCCGGAATCCGGCACGTACTCGAGCACCTCGACCGGCGCGGGCGATGCCGGGCTGAGCGAGAGCATGTAGACGAAGTCACCTGCTGCCTCATTGAGGTTGATCTCGAGGGTCTTGTCGTCCACTGCGACCAGGCCGGAGATCGTGTTCGCCTCGATGTACTCCTTCATCGGGGCGGCCTCGGGAGCGACGCCGGAGAAGCCCTCGCAGAACGTGTCCATGCCCTGGATCAGATCGTAGAAGTAGCCGAGCATCGGGCTGGCCTGCGAGGGGTTGCAGAGGCGCTGGAATCCACGGATGAAGTCGGCTGCGACGATTGCTCGCGCGCCGTCCGGCGCGTCCCACTGGGCGCCGTCGCGAATGGTGAAGGTGTAGGTGAGACCGTCGTTCGTCGGCTCCGGCACCTCGGTGGCCAGGTCGCCCTGCGGGGCCAGCCGCTCGGTCTCGTCGTCGATCGTCTTGTAGCTGATGAGCTGCCTGCTCACCGCGCGCATCAGAGCGGTGACGGGCACGAACGCCGTCAGCGCCGGGTCGAGGTGGTCGATGTCGCCGGTGCCGAGCACCTTGAGCGTGCCGCCGGTCTCCGCGGTCCCGCCGCTCTCCTCCGTTGTGGCCGGCGTGGCCGAGCAGGCCGCGGTGCCGAGCAGCACCGCGGCGGCGAGCACCCCGATCGTCTGCAGCTTCAGGCTGTATCTGGTCATGTGTGACTCCTCGTTGATATCACTCGGGTGGTGCAGGGGATGATGGTGGGCGCTGCGCCCTGTGCCGTGGCTCACGCGCCCGGCCCGATCACGCGGCCGGTGTCGACATCCACGAGGATGGTGTGGATGTGTGATCGGTGACATATTACTGATGTGAAAAGGAATATACGGGAACCCTCGGTGTTCCGCTAGCCCTCTGCGTTCCGGGAGCCTCGGCGAGGATGATTCAGCCGCGCAGAATCGTGACCGCGTCACCGGTGTCGAGCGCACCCGCCGCACGGATCGCGCCCGCATCGACACCGGCCGCCATCAGCTGCTGCGCCGATGCGCTGGCGGTGAGCAGATGGGCGACGGCGCCGCGCAGCCCGGTGAATGCGGCGCAACTCGCCGCGGCCTCCGGCGAGCAGAAGTCGATGCCGAGCGTCGCGAGCGCGTCGATGAGGGCTCCGGCGGCGAGCTGGTCCTCCACGGCGAAGCGGATGCCGCTGCCGGCGGCCTCACCGTCGGCGACGCCGCCCGCCGCGACGATGGCGATCATCGCGCGCCGACCGAGTGCGTGCTGCTGCTCGGTGATCCAGCGGGCCGCGGCCGATGCCGTGCCGAATCCGGCGCTCAGCACGGCGGCCTGCGGTGGCAGGGCCGCGAGCAGCGCGTCCTGCTGGGAATCCAGCTCGGCCTGCTCTCCGGCACCCAGAACCGTGTGCCGCTGCGCGCCCAGCACATCGACGACGACCACGACATCGGCGCCGGCCGCGATCCGTTCCGCACCGTCGACGCCCCAGTCGAAACGCACCTGGTACTTGGATTGGGCGGCCGGGTGTGCGGGGAGCGGGGCGGAAGTCACCCGTCCATCGTGGCACGGCCCGCGGTTGTTCGTCGCCGGGGGCTGCGCGGGCTCAGTGGCCGCGGACCTCGGCGTCGTAGCGGGCGAGCGCCTCGGCATCATCCGCGTGGCGCACCGCACGGCGGGCGATGTCGAGCGCGCTCACGGGGTCGGATTCCGCCTCGGCGAGCATGAGCTGCCGCTCGGCCTCGGCCAGCCGGGTGCGCGCGGGGGCACCGACGATGCCGCGCCGTTCGACGATGCAGTCGCGGGCGACGGCGATGTGGCTGCGCGCGGCGACGAGGGCCCCGCCGAGGGCGAGCCGGGCGTGCTCGAGGCGATCCTGCTGGCCGCGGGCGGCCGCGGTCGCACTGTCGAGCCGGTCGATCGCGCTGCGCAGTGCGTCGAGGTCGGCCAGCGGGTCGGCCATGACGCTGCCGAAACGTGCGGATCGGGCGTGCTCGGCGATGGCCATGGCCGCCTGATCGATGCCGAGGTTCAGCGTCGCCGCGGCGGCGGGGTCGACGTGGCCGTCGCGCACCTGACGCGCCTCCTCGATTCCGTCGCGCAGCTGTCCGGCGAGGCTCGTTGCCGCCAGCTCGGCGGCCGCGATGCGTGCAGCGGTGGCCTCGGCGGCCGAGAGCGCAGCCCCCGAGCGCGTCACATCGTCGTGGGCTGAGCGCAGCGCATCGGCGACCGGTTCGGCGCCAGCACCCTGCATGCGCATCGCCGCAGCCTGGAGCAGGCCGGATGCCGACACCAACAGCTCACTCGCCTCATCGAGGTGTCGCTCCAGCGCGGTGAGCGCCGTCGGTGAGAAGCGCGCGGCGAGGGCAACGCGCACCGCGCGGATCTCGTCGGCGCGCGCCTCGGCCTCGGCCAACTGGGTCTGCACGACGAGGAACTGTTGCGGCGCGTTGCGCTCGGTGCTGCGAAGCTCACGGAATCGGGCGTCCTCGCTGGCGAGTGCGGCATCCGCTGAGTTGCAGAGTTCGATGATCTGGGTGTTCCAGCGTCGGCGTTCCTCGACCGTGTCCGGTTCGGCGTCGTCGAGGCGTTGCTGGAGAAGGAAGGCCTCGCGCAGCCGGCGCCTGGCAGTCTTGATCGCGCGCCGGTAGTCGACGACTGCGGCGTCTCCGAACTCGGCCAGGGCGAAACCGAGCTCGTCTTCACTCTCCTGCACCCGATTGTCGGTGCGCACGAGCAGCCCGCCCGCGCGGCGTTGCAGCTCGATGAGGCTCGAGTCGGTGACGGCCTCGCGGCGTTCCGAACCGCGGCGCAGCGCCGCGATGCCGACGACGCTGATGACCGCTGCGATGGCGAATATCAGCAGCGACGGCAGCCACCAGAGCGAGTCAGACATGCGGCCAGCCTAGAACGCGCCGGTGAGAGCAAGCTGTCTGTCGTCTGTGCGCCCGCGGTACGTCCGCCGTGAGCTCTGAGCGGCCTCTCGCGTTCCCCGCGGGGGCCGCGTAACCTCGCCGCATGATCGTCATGCTCAAAGTCGTCTTGGACTGTGACCCGGATGCCGCCTGGCACGCATTGCGGAGCCCGGCGGCCCTGCGCGAGGTCGTCTCACCGTGGCTGGACTTCGCCTCGCTGGAGGCAGGGGGCTTCCCGGCCCAGTGGCCGGAGGGTGAGCACCTGATGACGACGCTCGCGCTCCGCACCATCGCGGTCGGCACCAGCGCGGTCGACGTGAGTTATCCGGGCGGCCTGCCCGACGGCGTCCGGATGCTGCGCGACACCGGAGGAATGCGATCGGGCCCTGGCGCGATCATCCGCTCCTGGGATCACCGCATGGCCGTCTCGCCGGATCCGGCTGGGTCCGGCGGCACCCTCTACCGGGACCGGCTGCGTTTCGGCGGACCGCTCGCCGCGGCATCCTGGTACCCCGTCTGGCTGTTCTGGCAGTGGCGCGCGGCACGGCTGCGCCAGCTCGCGCCGACATGGAGCGCAGAGGGCGCCGCTACAGCACCGCCCGCTACAGCACCGCCCGCATCTGGGCCTTGATGATCTCGAAATCGTTCCTGCTCAGCTCGATCAGACCACGCCGCAGCTGGAACCCCCAGTTCGGCGACGCCGAGGTGAAGTCGAGCACCGGGATGAGCGGGCGAACGGATGTCGGCACCGCGAACTGGTCATAATCGACGCGCCTCCGCCACGGCCGGTACGGCTCGCCGAAGGCGTTGGTCATGACCGCGCCATCGCCGTCCTGGAACACGGTGTCGTCGGCCACTCGCCCGATCGCCGTGAACTCCCGCAGTGGCTCGCCGTCCGGCCAGCTCACCCGCGGCGAGTAGTAGATCAGTCCGTCGGCCTCACGCAGCTGCGAGACGGCCTGCTTCGAGCCGTGGTTGAGCTGGGCGATCCCGAGCTCGACGCCGCGCCGCACGTGATCGCGCTGCACAACCCCGAGCCAGTACCGAATCGCCATGGCTCGATTGTTGCGCATCGGAGCGACCCGTGACGCCACCCTCGACCCCCGGCCGAGCGGCCCGGAGGAAAGGGTGGGGGCTCAGAAAACCAACCCGAATGGTCATCTGAGCCCCGCGACGCACATCTCGCGACGAACGTGTGAAGCCATAGTGGCATAGTCCGATGCCGCAACCGCGCGATCTTGTGAGAGATTCTCGGCGTGGCGTCAAAAAAGTTTCGGCGCCTCCGCGAAGCCTGTGAGCGCGCTCTCACCGCGCGGGTAGACCATCGCCAGTCGCTGCGTGGGCCGCGTCGCCGCGACGTACAGCGCCGCGGCGCCGCGCGGCGTCTCGGCGACGATCCCCCGCGGGTCGACGATCAGCACGGTGTCGAACTCCAGCCCCTTCGCCTCACGGGCGGTGAGCACCGCGAGCGGCAGCTCCAGGCCGGCGGCTCCCCTGCCGACGATGCGCCGCGCGCCGCCGCCGGTGAGCGCGCCGTCCAGCGCCTCGCGCAGTGAGTCGGCGATGTCGTCGACGGATTCCTCCGGCACGATCACCGCGAGGTTGCCCGCCCCGGCATCCGCCAGCAGCAGCTGCACGGTCTCGAGCACCGCAGCCGGAAGCTCTCCGGGCGCGACAACGGTGAGGATCGGCCAGTCGCCTTCGCGCACGGCACGTGCCGGCGTGATGGGCAGCTTGGCCTGGCCGGCGAACGACTCGGCGGCGCGGGCGATCTGGGCCGGCGTGCGGTAGTTCACGCTCAGCTCCTCGAGCCGCCAGCGGTCGCCGAATCCGGCGTTCAGCGCCTCGGTCCAGCTGCGTGCGCCGGCCGCAGAGCTCACCTGGGCGATGTCGCCGACGATCGTGAAGGAACGCATCGGCGACTTGCGCACGAGCAACCGCCACTGCATCGGCGAGAGCTCCTGCGCCTCGTCGACGACGACGTGACCGTAGGTCCAGCTGCGGTCGGATGCCGCCCGCTCCGCCACGCTCATCCGCTCCCCCCGTTCGGCGAAACCGTCGGCGAGGGCCTCGGCGTTGACCATGCCCTCGACACCCATGTTGCGGATCGCGGCGCGGGCGTTCTCGATGTCGGCCTCGCGCTGGCGCTCGCGCTCGCGGTCGGCAGCGCTGCGGCGGGCGGGCATGTCGCCGAGCAGCTCCGCGGCCTCGTCGAGCATGGCGACGTCGCTCACCGTCATCGGCGCGTTGCGCTCGCGGGCGAGCAGGGCGCGTCGCTCGGGAGTCCAGCGCGGGGTCAGCTCTGCCAGCCATTCCGGCCGTGCGTAGAGGTCACCGAGCAGCTTCTCCGGGGTCAGCGGCAGCCAGGCCGTGTTCAGCAGCACCCGCACCTCGTAGCTCTCGCGCAGGTCCTCGCGGAGTGCGGCGACGTCGGAGTCGTCGATCGCGGCCCCGGCTGCCGCCAGTTGGGTCGCCAGCTGGGTGGCCAGCTCGGCGATGGCGTGCTTGACGAAGGTGACGCGGGCGACGTTGTGCGGCTTGCCGGTGCGCTGGGCGCGGTGGATCGCGTTCTCGATCAGTGTCGGCTGCACGGTGAGCGTGTCGCCGTTCAGCACGATCTGCTGCGCCTCCGCCGGGACGCGCTGGCGCGATCGCACGGCCCGGGCGAGCAAGCCACTCATCTCGAGCCGGCCCTTGAGGGCGGCGACATCCGCACGGTCGTCGGCGTCGGCCTCGACGCCGGGGAACAGCGAGCCGAGCGTGCGCATGACGACGCCCGTCTCGCCGAGCGACGGCAGCACGGCCTCGATGTAGCGCACGAACGCGGCGCTCGGGCCGACGACGAGCACGCCGGCCGACTTGAGGCGCTCGCGGTTGGCGTAGATCAGGAAGGCGGCACGGTGCAGGGCGACGGCCGTCTTGCCCGTTCCCGGCCCGCCCTGCACGACGAGGGCTCCGCGCATTTCGGAGCGGATGATGCGGTCCTGCTCGCCCTGAATGGTTGCGACGATGTCGTGCATGTGACCGGTGCGCTCCGCGGTGAGGGCGGCGAGCAGCGCCCCCTCCCCCTGCAGGGCTCCGGATGCCACGGCGGCGCCGTGCGCGGCGATGCCCGCCGCCCCGCCCGGCGCCGCCTCGCGCAGTTCGTCGAGCAGCGTGGCGTCGAGCACCTCGTCGTCGATGCGGGTCAGTTCGCGCTCACGCATGGTGAGGTGCCGGCGTGCGCGCACGCCGAGCGGATGGGCCGCTGTCGCCTGATAGAAGGCACCAGCCTGTGGCGCGCGCCAGTCGAGCAGCATCGTGGACTGGTCGACGTCGCGCAGGCCGATCCGGCCGATGTAGTGAATCTCGTCGGCGCCGTGGTCGCCTGAGTTCTCGGATACCACCTGCAACCGCCCGAAGGCGATGCGGGCGTCGACCTCGTTCAGCTGGGCGAGGTTGTCTTCGTGCAGGCGGGCGAAGGAGTCCCTTTCGCTGCGCGCCTGGTGATTGCTGCCGACATTGCCCCGCTGCACGGCACCGAGGCGGGCCTCGACTTCGGCGCGCAACTGGTCAAGACGACGGTAAAACGACGCGATGACAGCGCGCTCCCGCTCGAGTTCCGATGACGGCACACGACCCCACTTTCTCCGGCCCGAAAGTCTACGCCCCGTGGGGGAGCCGAAGCTGAGTGCCCGTTTTTCGTCCCATTCCCGCAGACGATTTCGACAGGCTCAATCAACGGGGGCTGCGCGCATCCCGCTGGTTGAGCCTGTCGAAACCCCGACTCGACTCAACCCCGTTGGTTGAGCCTGTCGAAACCCTGGGTCGTGGATCAGTCGACGATGAGCGTCGTCCGCACCGGGGTCGGGTTGGCGAAGAGGTCGAGCACGGGGCAGTGCGCGTCGACGGCGGCGTGCAGCTCGCGGTAGCGCGCCTCCGTCTCCGGGCCGCTCACGTTCACCGTGACGCGCACGGCGGTGAAGCCGGGGCGCACGGACTCGTCGAGGCCGAAGAAGCCGTGCACGTCGAGGTCGCCCTCCGCGCTGGCCTCGATCGTGTCGAGCACGATGCCGAGGCTGAGCGCCCACACGCGGTACGTCACGACCTGACAGGAGATGATCGCGGCGAGGGCGACCTCGACGGGGTTCGGTGCGGCGTTGTCGCCGCCAAGACCGGCCGGCTCATCGATCTGGAAGCTGTGCTTGCCGGTGCGAACGGTGGTGCCGACCGATCCGACGCCCTCGCCGCTCGCGCTGAAGACGAGCTGCGCCTTGGCCGGCTGCTCCTTCAGAGTGCCGATCCAGTTGGTCGCGACGGCGGTGAGGCGCTCCTGGCGCGCCTCCGGCGTGATCGACGGGATCTCTGACGGAACGGGCTCGGTCAGAACAGCAGCATCGGCGCTCATGGCAACTCCTCGAATTCTCGGGGGCGCACGATGCGCACGCCGTTGCTGCGACGTTAGTGACGGCATTCGGATGCCGCGAGCGCCCGTGTCACAGTGCGTCACAGGGGCCCCAAGCGGCCCCGAAGGCGGCTCGTGCTAGACTGATGGAACTTGCGAGTGCGTTGTTGCGCTCCTTGCGTCGTAGAACGCATTCTTTCGGTGTGCGCCGGGCCTGGCCCCGCAACATCATTTGACTCTTCATACGGCGAACGGATGTGCCCATCGGCACCTTCGCCAATTATCCCCGATCGTCGGTCGTGTGGGTTGAACCGCCCTGTGCATGCACGGTGCGGATCCGCCCAGAAATCCGACCGAGACCGGTGCCCCGAGCGCCACTCGCCCCGGGGTCTGCCCGAAAGGCATCACTTTGTCTGAAATCACCTTTGCTTCGCTCGGCCTCCCGGCCCCGCTCGTCGCCGTTCTCGCGGCCGACGGCAAGACCCAGCCGTTCCCCATCCAGGCCGACACCCTGCCGGACACCCTCGCCGGCCGCGACGTTCTCGGCCGCGGAAAGACCGGCTCCGGCAAGACCATCGCGTTCGCGCTGCCCATGGTCGCCCGCCTCGGCGGCGTGCTCTCCGGCGGCAAGCGCCGCCCGGGTCGCCCGCTCGGCCTGATCCTCGCTCCGACCCGCGAGCTGGCGACGCAGATCACCGCGACGCTCTCCCCGCTGGCCGACGCCTACGGACTGAAGACCACCACGATCTTCGGTGGCATCTCGCAGGCCCGCCAGGTTGCCGCCCTCCGTGACGGTGTCGACATCGTCGTGGCCTGCCCCGGCCGCCTCGAGGACCTGATGAAGCAGGGCTTCGTCACGCTCGACGCCGTGGAGATCACCGTGCTCGACGAGGCCGACCACATGGCCGACCTCGGCTTCCTGCCGGTTGTCACCCGCATCCTGAACAAGACCCCGAACAACGGCCAGCGCCTGCTGTTCTCGGCCACGCTCGACAACGGTGTAGACAAGCTGGTCCGCCAGTTCCTGCACAACGAGGTTCTGCACTCGGTCGACGAGGCCAACTCCCCCGTCGCCGCGATGACCCACCACGTCTTCGAGGTGTCGGATGTCGACGCCAAGAACGAGCTCGTCAAGACGCTCGCCTCCGGCACCGGCCGCCGCATCCTCTTCATGCGCACCAAGCACCACGCCAAGAAGCTGGCCAAGAAGCTCACCGAGCAGGGCATCCCCTCCGTTGACCTGCACGGCAACCTCTCGCAGCCGCAGCGTGACCGCAACCTGGCCGCCTTCTCCGACGGCACGGCCCGCGTGCTCGTGGCCACCGACGTCGCAGCCCGCGGCGTGCACGTGGACAACGTGGAGCTCGTCGTGCACGTCGACCCGCCCATGGAGCACAAGGCGTACCTGCACCGTTCGGGTCGCACGGCCCGCGCCGGCAGCGAGGGTGATGTCGTCACCGTCATCATCCCCGGCCAGAAGCGCGACCTGCAGCAGCTCATGCGCAAGGCCGACATCAACGTCGCCATCCAGGCTGTCACGCCGAACTCGCCGGCCGTGTCGGCGCTCGTCGGCGAGGTTGCCGCCTACGTCAAGCCTCTCCCGGTGGATGCCGCACGCACCCAGCAGGGTGGCGGCGGTCGTTCGCAGGGCGCCAACGCCCAGCGCAAGCGCGCGCTGCGTGACGGTGGCGACGTCGCCGGTGGCCGTGGTGCAGGCTCGGCTGGTGGCGAAGGCCGTGCCCGTCGGGACCGCTCTGGTCGCCCAGCCGGTTCCTCCTCGTCGGACTCCTCGCGCGGCGGTTCCGCCGGCGGCGGTCGCGGCGGCCGTGACGGCGCCGGCAACGGCGGCCGTGACGGTGCTCCTCGTTCCTCTCAGGGTGAGCGCTCCGGCGCCGCACGCACCACCTCTGCGCAAGGCGGCCGTAGCCGTTCCGCACAGGGTGAGCGTTCGGCATCCGGTTCGCAGGGCGGCCGCTCCGGCGGCCTGCAGGTCGGCAGCCTCGTGCGCGGATCGGCGCAGGGCCGCGGCCCGCGTCGCGCACAGGGCTAGTCACTCCGCCCATCACCCAGGTGTGCATCCGGTCGCACGCGTCTTTCTGCGCGTGGACCGGTGCCCACCCAGCCTCGTTCCTCCTCGAGTTCGCGCCGATGCCGGTCAGCGGACGAGATCAGGAATGAAGGCAGCGCGCGAGCGTCTTCGCGCGCCTCATCTGCTCAGCTCATGTGAATCGCTGGGGCCAAGGGTATGTCTCGTGCCCCACTGATTCGCACATCTCGCATTCCACGAGCGCGCCCACATTGACATCTCGGTGTGCGGCTCGGCGCTCACACACAGCAGGACCGACAGGCCCGGTTGCGGCACACACACTTGGTGAATTATCCCGGGTGGGTGTGTTTAGCCCCGGGCCTTTTGGCATGCCAGGACTCCGCCCACCATGCACACACACATGGTGAATTATCCCGGGTGGGTGTGTTTAGCCCCGGGCCTTTTGGCGTACCCACCGCCGGGAGGGTTTCGACAGGCTCAACCAGCGGGGTTTGCCGGAAATCCGCGGGGTCAGGGCCCGGTCGTGACACGATCGGTGCATGAGCTCCGACAACGGCACGCCTGAATCCGCCCCTCAGAATCCGGCCGACGCGGCGGGCGGCCCGCCATCGTCCCGGCGCACCCTCATCATCGTCGGGGTGATCGCCTCCGTCGCCATCCTCGGGCTGCTCATCGCCCTGATCTGGGCGCTGGCGACCCGCCCGGCGACATCGCCGCCCACGGCGAGCCCGTCGGCATCAGCAAGCCCGTCGTCGACCCCGAGTCAGAGCCCGTCGGCAACCCCGACGGCGACAGCGACCTCCACCCCGGATGCCGCCACCTGCACGGTCGACGAGCTCACGCTGAGCCTCGGCCAGTCAGACGGCGGCGCCGGCAGCACCGTCGTGCCGATCATCTTCGCGAACTCCGGGAGCCGCGACTGTGAGCTCGAGGGATTCCCCGGCGTCTCCCTCGTCGGCGACGAGAACGGCACGCAGCTGGGCGCTGCGGCCGCTGAGGACGACTCCGTGCCGATCGAGGTCTTCACGCTGACGCCCGGCGATACCGTGCAGGCCCTCGTCACGGTGACGAACGCCGGCAACTACGACACGTGCGGCAGCGAGACCGCCGACGGGTTCCGCGTCTACCCGCCGCACTCCTTCGACGCCGTGTTCGTGCCGACCACCGCATACGCCCCGTGCACCGACGACTCGGTTGAGCTCATGCGCACGACGCCGGTGCAGGCCGGCTAGCGATTTGGCGGGGCGGGCGGCAGCGGAAGCACAAGCCGGCCACCGCGTCATCCGGGCCTGCCCTGAGACGCGTCGCCGCGACATCCGTGCCTGCGGAATGCTCGATTTCGCAGAGCGGCCGATGCTGGCCTAGTCTCTGGTCATGAGCACCAATGCAGTTGCCGAAGCAGTTATCCGCCCCGTTCGTGATGTCGACGCCGAAGCACTCGGCCGCGTCCACGCCCAGTGCTGGCACGAGACCTACGACCACCTGATCAGCGAGGCGACCCTCGCGAATCTCTCCCCCCGCCGCATGGCCGAACTCTGGACCCACTGGATGAGCCAGGGCCCGGATCACCACCTCTACGTCGCACTCGTCGAGGGTGAGATCGTCGGCTTCGTTGGTTCGGGCCCCGCCCGCGATGAGGACGCCCCGCGCGAGCGCGAGCTGTACTTCATCTACCTGCTCGACGCCTTCCACGGAACCGGCATCGGCCAGAAGCTGTTCGACGCCGCCTGCGAGGCGCGCCCCGGCTACCTCTGGGTCGCCGAGGACAACCCCCGTGCGCACCGCTTCTACACGCGCAACGGCTTCGTGCCCGACGGCGCAACTCAGCTGCAGCCGTTCCTCGGCGAGGAGATCAAAGAGGTGCGCCTCGTGCGCTGACGGTCAGCGTGGCGCGAAGCGACACGCTTCCGTCAGCAAGGCGGCAGCCCCAGCTCGCGAGGCGCGCCAGCGCCGAGCAGCGTCCAAGGCATCCTGTACAACTCGGCCTGACGCTCGCCCCCAGTTTGCCCGCCCGGTGTGTTCGCCCGGGCGGGCATCGCTCCGCCCGGCGGATCAGTCCCACCCGCGGCCGTAGGCTGGTCGCATGCCTACGATTCCCGTCATCCTCGACGTCGACACCGGCGTCGACGACGCCCTCGCCATCCTCTTCGCCGTCAAGCACCCCGACATCGACGTGCTCGCCATCACCTGTGTTGCGGGCAACGCCTCGCTCGAGCAGGTCGTCGACAACACGCTGAAGATTCTGGATGCCGCGGACGCGCCGGCGATCCCCGTCGCCGCCGGTGCGCTGCGCCCGCTGATCGAGCCGGCACGCTCGGCCTCGCACGTGCACGGAGCCGACGGCCTGGGCGGCATCCAGCTGCCAGCGACCGCCCGCGTTGCCGAGACGGTGAGCGCCGTCGAGTTGATGCGGCGCACGATCATGGACGCCGAACGCCCCGTGACCCTCGTGGCGCTCGCTCCGCAGACCAACCTCGCCCTGCTGCTTCGCACGCACCCCGAGGTGGCCCCCAAGCTCGAGCGCATCGTGTTCATGGGCGGCTCGGCATCCGTCGGCAATGCGACAGCCGTCGCCGAGTTCAACGTGTGGCACGACCCGGAGGCGGCCGCCATTGTGCTCGGCTCCGGCGTTCCCACCTTCATGTACGGCCTCGACGTGTTCAACCAGGTCTCGGTCGAGCAGGATGCCGCCGCCACGCTGGCCGCTGGCGACGACGCCGTCGGGCGCATCGTCGGCGCGCTGCTCGGCAACCGCGTCGCGCTCAGCGAGGACGCGACCGCCCAGTACACCGGCCTGATCGGCGACGCCGGCGCGGTGTGTGCCCTGGTCGAACCGGAGTCACTGCGCATCGAGAGCCGCCCGGTGCGGATCGAGCTCGGCGGATACGGCCGCGGTCAGACGATCGTCGACATGCGCATCTACGGCGGAGAGGATCTGCTGCACGGTCTCGCCGAGGAGTGGACGAGCATCGACATCGCCCTCGACGTCGACGCCCCGCGCTACGCGGAGCTGTTCCTGGAGACGCTCGGCCTGAAGTAACCTCTGCTCCGCACGAGCACATCCCTCACGTCGGCTGAGGGAGCGCCAGCGGCCGAAGCCCTCGCACCACGCAGACTGACCGCGTTGTTCGAGGGCTTCGTCGTTCCTCCTCAGCCGGCGTAGGGATCGGTGTCAGGCAACAGAGCGGGCGCGCGTGACCGCCGCCAGCAAACGCCCCCGCAGCGCGTTGCCGCGCTCCGTGAAGCCGCGCTGGGCGCGCACGTACTCGGCCTTGCCCTCCGGTGTCTCGATGGCGACGGCATCCGCGCCCCACGCGCTGACGTCGTAGGGCGATGCCTGCATGTCGAGCCAGCGGATGTCACGGGCCAACTCGAAGCTGTCGAGCAGCAGATCCCCCGGCACCAGCGGGCCGAGCTTGGTGGCCCATTTGAAGAGGTCCATGCCGGCGTGCAGGCAGCCGGGCTGCTCCAGCTCCGGCTGGTTCTCTCGGCTCGGCGACAGCGCATTCAGCGGCGCGGCCTCCGACGTGAAGAAGCGGTAGGCATCGAAGTGCGTGCAGCTGATGTTTGCAGCCTCGACGACGGCGTCGGTGCCGGCCTGGCCGAGCCGGAGCGGCGCCTGGTGACGGTGTTCGCCCTGGCGGTAGACCATCGCCCACTCGTGCAGGCCGAAGCAGCCGAAGCGCGCGGTCCGCTCCGCCGTTCGGCTGAGCAGCAGCTGGATGAAGTCGACGCTGGCTGCCCGCGCCGCGAGGAAGGCCCGCGCGTCGACGGAGACGGACATGGCGGATGCCGCGCGGTACCAACGCCAATCGGAGCGCTCCTTGGCGTCCTCCAGCAGCACGCCGGCGCCCGGATGCCAGCGCCGCAACGCCGAGATCCTGGTCGGGTAGTACGTGTGCAGGAAGTCCTCCACCGGGTGCTTCTCTCCGCGCTCTGCACGCTCGCGGCGGCCGGCGGTCATGGCATCGGCCCGCGCCTCGTGGGCGGCCTCGAGCGAGCGCCACTCCGCGCGCGTCAGCACAGCCGGCGCCGACACGACGGGCGCAGGGGGCACGTCGGGTGCGGCGAGAACGACGGGAACAGACACCGTTCGAGGGTACGCGCTCCTGCTGAGTGCCTGCAGCACGGCACCCATGACCACGGGCATGAACACGGGCACTGGCACTGGCGGAACGCCGCGGACGCTCCTAGGCTCGACACGCACTCCACTCAACCCTCGCCCGACACTGAGGAGGCCGCCATGGCCAAGTTGATCTACGACGGCCTGTGCTCGCTCGACGGATTCACCGCCGATGCGCACGGCAACTTCGATTTCGCGATGCCGGATGAAGAGGTGCACCGTTTCGTGAACGACTACTCGCGGTCCATCCAGACCTATCTGTTCGGCCGGCGCATGTACGAGGTGATGACGTTTTGGGATTCCGTGGATGACGCCACGGAGCTGCCGGACTACATCAAGGAGTACACCTCGATCTGGCAGGCCGCAGACAAGAT
Organism: Leifsonia sp. Root4; assembly: GCF_001425085.1. GTDB lineage: Bacteria > Actinomycetota > Actinomycetes > Actinomycetales > Microbacteriaceae > Microterricola. Next base: position 856,831 of record NZ_LMDN01000001.1, read on the forward strand.
CGTCTACACGCGCACCCTGACGGAGCCGGCCGGCCCGCGCACCCGGTTCGAGCGCCGCTTCGACGCGCCAACGGTCAAGGACATGAAGGCGGCATCCGATCACGACATCGGCATCGGCGGCCCGACCCTCGCCTCGCATGCGCTGCGCGCCGGGATCGTCGATGAGATTCGGGTGATCGTCTCGCCGGTCATCCTGGGCGGCGGGCTGCACATGTTCCCCGCCGATGTCACGCACACGCTCGAGCTCATCGACGAGCGCCGCTTCGCCAGCGGGGTCGTGTACTTGAGCTACGCGGTGACGGGCTGAGTCGGCCGCAGCGGTTCCGCGCAAACATCAGCGCGCATCGAAATCAGCGCGCATCGAATCAGCGCGTACCGAATCAGCGCAGGGCGCCGACCGCGGCGAGCGCCTGGCGCAGCAGCACGCCGCGGCCGCCCTCCATCTCGGCGCAGACGGCGTCGGATGCCGCCTCCTCCGGCGTCATCCATGTGAGCTCGAGTGCGTCCTGCCTCGGTTCGCATGTGCCGGTGACGGGCACGACGTAGACCAGCGAGACGGCGTGCTGGCGGTCGTCGTGGAAGGCGGAGAGGCCCGGCATCGGGAAGTACTCCGCGACCGAGAACGGAACCGGGCTGAGCGGCAGTTGGGGAAACGCCATCGGGCCGAGGTCCTTCTCCAGGTGGCGGAACAGCGCGTCGCGCACGGTCTCACCGAACATCACGCGCCCGGAGACGAGGGTGCGCGTCATCTCTCCGATCGCGGTCGCCCGCAGGAGCACCCCGAGCTCCGTCACCTGGCCGAGCCCGTCAACCCGCACGGGAACGGCCTCGACGTAGAGCAGTGGCAGGCGTTCACGGATCTCGGCGAGTTCGAGATCACTCAGCCAGCCCGGTGTCGATGGCATCGCGGGGCGGGGCGGTTCGGAATCCGGAGTCCACTCGGGGTCGGGATCAGGTGTGCGCACGCTCATGGCTCCATTGTGTCTCACCGCGCCTCCGCACGCCGCCGCGCGCGCCAATCTGGCGGAGTCGGTGTCAAGATGGAGCGACGAGCTCCCCGGCAGAAAGGTGTCCGATGCCCGAGACAAGCGACGCGGTCGGCAGCCCGATCCTGCTCAGCGAGCGGCTGCGGCTGCGCCCCGTCACCATCGACGACACCCTCGCGGTGCAGAGCTACCGGGGGCGGGACGACGTCGTGCGCTATCTCACCCACGAACCGCTCTCGCTCGATGCGACCCGCGACAGACTGCGCGTCGGCGTCGAGCACTGGCGACGCTACCCAGCGGACTGGTTCAACGCCAACTTCGCGGCCGAGCTGCTGGAGGATGCCACCGACTCGAGCGGAGGCCGCGTGATCGGCGATCTCCGGGCATGGAACCTCGAGCTCGACGCCAGCGGCCCGGCCACTGAGAGCCCCGACGTGTTCTGGATCGGCTACGCCTTCCACCCCGACATGCAGGGCAACGGCTACGCGCGCGAGGCGGCGGCCCGCATGGTGCGCTGGCTGTTCGAGGAGCGCTCGGCTCGCGAGCTGCGCGCCATCTCCTGGGCGCCCAACACGGCGTCGATCGCGCTGCTCGAGAAGCTCGGATTCCGCATCTTCCTCGAGCTCCCGGCCGAGGCGGAGGACCACCACAAGAAGTTGCCGGCCGTGCACCTGCGCCTCATGCACTCCGACTGGGCGGCCGCCCAGGCCGCCATCCGGCAGAGCACCGAACACACGCCGTCCAAACACTGACAGAGGAATCATGACCGCTCTCCCCCTCGACGCCGACGCCGTGCTGTGGTCGGCCAACGAACACGACCGCGTCGACCGCCCGCTGCTGGTTCTCCTGCATGGCTATGGCTCCAACGAGGCCGATCTCTTCGACCTCGCGCCCTACCTGCCGCTCGAGCCGGTGATCGCCTCCGTGCGCGCGCCCATCCCCATGGGGCAGGGGCACGCGTGGTTCCCGCTCGGCGCCCAGCCCGGCGTGCCAGACCCCCAGCTGGTGACGGATGCCGCCCGCGGTGTGCTGGCCTGGCTCGACGCCCTCACGGTGCAGCCCAGCTCCGTCGGCCTGCTCGGCTTCTCGCAGGGCGGCGCCATGGCCGTGCAGCTGTTGCGGCTGGCGCCATCGCGTTTCGACTACGCCGTCGTTCTCGCCGGTTTCCAGGCCGGCGGCCAGCAGGCGGGCGACACCGAACTCGGAGCCAGCAGGCCACCGGTGTTCTGGGGCCGCGGCACAGCAGACACGGTCATCTCGGCGGCCGCGATCGACCGCACCCAGGCGTGGCTGCCCGACCACAGCACCCTCACGGAGCGCATCTACGAGGGGCTCGGGCACTCCGTGTCGCAGGCCGAGCTGGCCGACACGGTCGCATTCCTCCGTGAACGCTACGCCGAAGCACGAAGCAGCTAGCCACGTCCTGCGGTTCCGCGCCGCACAGTGTGGCGCAGAACCGCAGCAGCTGGCGCGGAGCGGCCGGCCGCGCGGAGTGTAGGGCTCAGCACGGCCGACCGGGATGCCCGCCGGCGACCGCGCGGGGGCCGAGGCGGCCGGCGGGCGGCCTAGGCGGCGGCGACCGCTGCGGTGACCACGCTGAGCGCCTCGTCGATGATGGCGAGGGCGCTGGCGACCTCCTCGGCCGTCACGGTGGCCGGCGGCACGACGTGGATGCGGTTGTCGGCGATGAACGGCAGCAGCCCGCGCTGCAGCAGCTGCGCCTTGAGGGCGCCCATGAACGCGGCGTCGACCGGCATCCGGCTCTCGCTGTCGGCGACGAGCTCGACCGCCCAGAACACGCCGCGGCCGCGCACCTCGCCGATGACGGCGTGACGCTCGGCGAGCGCGCTCAGGCCGGGGCCGAGGTGGTCACGGCCGATCATCGCGGCGTTCTCGACGATCTGCTCCTCTTCGAATGCGGTGATCGATGCGACGATCGACGCGGCGGCGAGCGGGTGGCCGGAATAGGTCAGCCCGCCGGGGAACACGCGCTCGTCGAAGGTCGCGGCGATCTCCTCGGAGATCACGACACCGCCGACGGGGACGTAGCCGGAGTTGACGCCCTTGGCGAAGGTGATGAGGTCTGGCACGACGTCGAAAGCGTCGAAGGCGAACCAGTCGCCCGTGCGGCCGAAGCCGGACATGACCTCGTCGAGGATCAGGAGGATGCCGAATTCGTCGCAGAGCGCGCGCACGCCGGCGAGGTAGCCGGGCGGCGGCACGAGCACGCCGGCCGTGCCGGGGATCGTCTCGAGCAGGATGGCGGCGATGCTCTCTGCGCCCTCTGCCACGATCGTGCGGCGCAGGTATTCGAGGGCGCGCTCGCTCTCCTGCTCCGGCGTCGTCGCCCAGAAGTTGCTGCGGTAGAGGTACGGACCGAAGACGTGCAGGTGCCCGCGGGCGTACTCGTTGGGGATGCGGCGCCAGTCGCCGGTCGCGACGATGGCCGCACCCGTGTTGCCGTGGTACGAGCGGTAGCGCGAGATCACCTTGTCGCGCCCGGTGTGCAGGCGCGCCATGCGGATCGCATTCTCGTTGGCATCTGCGCCGCCGTTGGTGAAGAACACCTTGCTCATGGTGGCGGGGGCGTGCGCGAGGATCTTCTCGGCCGCCGTGCCGCGCACATCGCTGGCGTGGGCCGGTGCGAGGGTCGCGAGCTGGGCGAGCTGGTTCTGGATGCCGGCGATGACGGCCGGGTGCTGGTGCCCGATGTTGACATTGACGAGCTGGCTCGAGAAGTCGAGGTACTCGTTGCCCTCGTAGTCCCAGATCGTCGTTCCCGAGCCGCCGGCGAAGGCGAGCGGCTTGAGGGCGGCCTGCGCCGACCAGGAGTGGAAGACGTTCGCGCGATCACGCGCGACGGCGTCGGCGTTACTCGTCTCGCGGGGGCTGTCGAGGGTCGTCATGGGGGTCCTTCCGTGATGGATGCCACCATCCTGTCCCACCGCGCCCGCCCCACCCACTCGACTTCTGTATAGTCACGCGTAGTTGTCTCAACATATGTACACGGCGCCGGCTGCACGATCCTCACCAGACGGAACCGCATGCGGCACAGAATCGGAAGCGAACAGAGATGCCACCATCCATCCGGGCGATCCTGCAGAACCCCGCGTTCAGCGTGCGCGTTGTCAACACCCAGGGCGGGGCTCCCGCTGGGGCGCCGGACGGCGCGCTCGACGAGCCGCTCAGCTGGGTGCACAGCTCCGACCTGGCCGACCCGACCGAGTTCCTCGAACCGGGTCAGCTGCTGCTCACCGACGGCGCTCAATTCCCGCAGCGGGCCCGCGCGCAGGAGTACTACGACGCCTACGTCGAGCGGCTCGCCGACCTCGGCATCCGGGGCCTCGGCTTCGCCACGGCCGTGATTCACCCGCAGATCCCGCCCCGCCTCATCAGCGCCTGTGAGCGCGCCGGGATGCCGCTGCTCGAGGTCTCGAACCGCACGCCGTTCATCGCGATCATCCGCTTCATCTCCGCCGAGCTCTCGCGCGAGCAGCTGGCGCGCGTGGAATGGTCGCTCAACGCCCAGCGGGCGATCTCCCGCGCCGCCCTCCGCCCCGACGGCCTGCGCTCAATCCTGGCTGAGCTTGAGAAGCAGCTCGGCTGCTGGGTGCTGCTCTTCGATGCGGCCGGCAACCGGGTGCCGTTCCCGACCCGCCACCCCGTCCCCGGCGACCTCGTCGACTTCGTGGCGGATGCCGCGAGACAGGCGCTGAAGAAGGGGACCCGTTCCGCCTCACGCCAGAGCGGGCCGCAGGAGTTCACCCTGCAGACGCTCGGCGGCGGCAAGCGCCTCCGCGGCGCGTTGGCGCTCGGCACCTCGGAGGCGATGGATCCGGCCGGCGCCGATCTGCTCGGCAGCGTGATCGGCCTCGCCAGCCTGGCGCTGGAGCAGAACCGCGCTCTCGACAATGCGCGCCGGCACCTCCGGGCCGGCCTGCTCGAGCAGCTCCTCGCCGGCGACCGCGCCGTCGCCGACCGCACCGCCGAGAAGGTGTGGGGGCGGCTGCCAGAGGAGCCGATCACGGTCTCTGTGGTGCGCGACGCGCAGCACGGCGACCACCTGCTCGAGGCGTTGGAACTCGAATCCGACGAGCACCGCGGCGGCGTGTTCTACGCGCAGCGGAACGATCACATCGTCGCGATCGCCGGGGAGAAGCACGGCGGCGATCTGCGCGAGCTCTTCGCCGCGCACCGGGCGACCGTCGGCAGCTCGACCCCCGTGCGCTACGCCGAGCTGGGCCGCGGGGTAACCGAGGCCGAACGCGCACTGGCGCGGGCGGTGGAGACGGGTGCCGATGGCGTCGGCTTCACCGAGTTGCTCGGCGACGGCATGCTGGGCCTGCTCGGCACCGACCGGGCCGCAGCCGTCGCCCGCGGTGTGCTGCTTCCGGTCGTCGGCCACGACGCGAGGGAAGGCACGGCCCTCGTGCCGACCCTCCGCGCCTGGATCTCCAACAATTGCGCATGGGAGCCGACGGCGCAGCAGCTCGGCATCCACCGGCACACCCTGCGCAACCGCATCGACCTGGCCGGAACCCTGCTTGGGCTCGACCTCGACCTGCTGCAGGATCGCCTGGAGCTCTGGGCGGCGGTGCAGTTCACCGACTAGCGCCGCCCGCAGCCTAGTTCCGGCCGAAGGCGGCGCGCTCCGCGCCACAGTATGGGGCGCGGAGGCCCACGAACTGGCGCAACGCGAAGGGCGGCCCGGCGCTTGCGCACCGGACCGCCATCTGCATTGCGTGTTGGTCGTTCTCGTGTTGGTCGTTTTCGGGTCAGTCGTTCTCGGGGAAGCCGAGGTTGATGCCGCCGTGGGTGGCCGGGTCGAGCCAGCGGCTCGTGATCGCCTTCTGGCGCGTGTAGAAGTCGAAGCCCGCGACGCCATAGGCCTTGGAGTCGCCGAACAGGGAGTCCTTCCAGCCTCCGAAGGAGTGGTACGCGACGGGAACGGGGATCGGCACGTTGATGCCGATCATGCCGACCTCGACCTCGTTCTGGAAGCGGCGGGCGGCGCCGCCGTCGTTCGTGAAGATCGCCGTTCCGTTGCCGAACTGGCCGGAGTTGATGAGCTCGAGGCCCTCGGTGTAGCTCGCGACGCGCACGATGGAGAGCACCGGTCCGAAGATCTCCTCGGTGTAGACGCGGCTGCTCGTCGGAACGGCGTCGAGCAGGGTCGGGCCGAGCCAGAAACCGTTCGGGTCACCGTCGACCTCGATGCCACGGCCGTCGACGACGACAACGGCGCCGTCGGCGGCGGCGATGTCGATGTAGGAGGCGACCTTGTCGCGGTGCGCCTCGGTCACGAGCGGGCCCATGTCGAGGTCGCGGCGGCCGTCGCCGATGCGCAGCGTCGCGATCCGCTCGGTGATCTTCTTGATCAACACGTCGGCGACCGGCTCGACGGCGAGGACCACGGAGATCGCCATGCAGCGCTCACCGGCAGAGCCGAAGCCCGCATTGATGGCCTGGTCGGCGACCAGGTCGAGGTCGGCGTCCGGAAGCACCAGCATGTGGTTCTTCGCGCCGCCGAGGGCCTGCACGCGCTTGCCGTGCTTGGCGGCCGTCTCATAGATGTACTGCGCGATCGGGGTGGAGCCGACGAAGGAGATCGCCTTGACCTCCGGGTGGGTCAGGAGGCCGTCGACGGCCTCCTTGTCGCCGTTGAGCACGGTGAAGACGCCGTCGGGCAGACCGGCCTCCTTCCAGAGCTCTGCCATCCAGAGCGCCGCAGACGGGTCCTTCTCGGACGGCTTCAGCACGACGGTGTTGCCAACCGCGATCGCGATGGGGAAGAACCAGAGCGGCACCATGGCAGGGAAGTTGAATGGGCTGATGATGCCGACGACGCCGAGCGCCTGCTTGGTCGAGTAGACGTCGACACCGGTGGAGACGTTCTCGGAGAAGTCACCCTTGACCAGGTGCGGGAAACCGGTGGCGAGCTCGACGACCTCGAGACCGCGCTGCACCTCGCCAGCGGCATCCGAAAGGGCCTTGCCGTGCTCGGCGGTGATGATCGCGGCCAGTTCGTGCTTGCGGGCACTCAGCAGTTCGCGGAAGTTGAAGACGATCGACTGGCGCTTGGCCATCGAGGTCGTGCTCCACGCGGGGAAAGCGGCCGCCGCGGAGGCGATGGCCTTCTCGATCTCGCCCTGGTCGGCGAGGCCGACGTTCGCGGTCACGACGCCGAGCGCGGGATCGTAGACCGGGGCGGTGCGACCGCTGGTGGGCTCGTGCCGGGTGCCGTCGATCCAGTGCGGGATGGTTGGCAGGTACTTCTCGCTCATGTGGGGTTCTCTCTCTGTGGGGCTGCATCACACACTAGGTATGAGCAGCCCCGCCACATGATGGACATCTGTCAGGGGCAGAGCCCCGGTCTCGACAAACGTCCCGAGCGTTACTTCTTGTTCTTGAGCGCTTCCTTGCCGGCCTTCGCGTCCTTCACGCGGATCTGCTCCTCGCGCACCTCGTGCTGTGTCGCACGCTCGACGACGAGCCACTGCGGCTTGGTCTCGAGCAAGTGCTTGATCTCGGCGGTGGTCAACGGCTCGGTGACCTCGGCACGGATCAGGCCGGAGATCGAGACGCCGAGCTTGGCGGCAACGACGGGGCGCGGGTGCGGGCCGTTGGCGCGCAGTTCGACGAGCCAGACGGGCGGCTCGGCGATGATCGCATCGAGGCCGTCACGGGTGATCGGCTCGCTGGTGAACTCTGCGGGGGCGGCGCTCAGCAGAATGCCGAGCTTCTTGGCCGCCGTCTCCGGCTTCATGATTTGCTGCTTCTTGGGCTTGGGCTGCTGACGCGTGTCTTCGACGTAAACGGGTGCCTCGGCGTTGTCGGCGACTGGCGCGACTGGATTGCTCTCTTCGGTACTCACCTGCCCAGCGTATAGCCTGAAGCTGTGGGTTCAGCATCCGTGCGCCCACCGCCCAGCGCGAGGTCGTCGTGCCGGGCCCAGCCAGCAGAAGGAACCCTCGTGACACTCAAGCTCGGCTTCGTTGAAGGGGTCACCCCCACCAAGTGGATCCGCATCTGGAAAGAGCGATTCGCGGATGTCGCGATCGTCGCGGTCTCGCTGCCGCAGAGCGCGCAGCTCGAGCCGCTCCTCGCAGAACCAGAGGCCGACGGTCACGCCGACGTCGTGCTCGTGCGCCTGCCGCTGAACGCCCCGGACGCGCTCGAGCTCAGCGTCATCCCCCTGTATTCCGAGGTCGCCGTCGTCGTCGTGCCCAAGGACCACGCCATCGCCAAGCTCGACGAGCTCACCCTGGCCGAACTCGCCGAACTCGCCGAACTCGCCGGCGAGAGCACGACGGGTTACGCGCCCGGCGACCCGGACCTCGGCATCGCGATGGAACTCGTCGCCGCCGGCGTCGGGCCGATCATCGTTCCGCACAGCATCGCCCGCCTACACAGCCGGAAGGACCTGACCGCCAGGCCCGTGACGGATGCCGCAGAGACCCGCATCGCGATCGCCTGGCCGACCGACGCCACCACCGAGCACGTCGAGGAGTTCGTGGGCATCGTGCGCGGCCGCACGGCGCAGAGCTCCCGCGGCGTCGCCCCGGAGACCGACGCCAACGGCAAGGTGCTCAGCCGCGCCGCCAAGGCCAAGGCCGCCGCGCGCGCCGTGCGGGAGGCATCGGGCAAGCAGAAGAAGCCGGGGCAGAAGAAGGTGGCCGGCAACGGCCACCGGCCGAACCCGAACCCCGGTCGGCCGCACTCCAACAAGGGCAAGAAGGGCAAGCGCCGCTGATGACCACGAGCCGTCCCTTTCTCTTCCTCTCTGCGCGCCCAGAGGAAGACGCGGTGACCCCGGAGTACGAGGCGATGCTCGCCGCGACCGGCCTCGGCGCCGCCGAGCTGCTGCACCACCGGCTCGACGTCGACGCACTGCCGGCGCTGCCGCTCGACGGCTTCGCCGGAGTGATCGTCGGCGGCAGCCCGTACAACATCACCCAGCTCTCCGAGCGGAAGTCGGCCACCCAGCTGCGGGTCGAGCACGACCTCGCCCGGCTCGCCGACTGGGCGGTCGCCGCCGATTTCCCCGTGCTGTTCACCTGTTACGGCATCGGCATGCTCACCCAGTGCCAGGGCGGCGTCGTCGGCACCGAATACGGCGAGGAGGCAGGCCCCGTCACCGTGACGCTGACCGCCGACGGCCGGGCAGACCCGCTGCTTGCCGGGCTCGAGTCCAGCTTCAGCGCCCTCGTCGGCCACAAGGAGGCGACGAGCGTGCTGCCGGCGTCGGCCACGCTCCTCGCCACGAGCGAGGCCTGCCCCGTGCAGATCTACCGGGTCGGAACGAACGTCTACGCCACGCAGTTCCACCCGGAGGTGCTGCCGCATGACTTCATCGCCCGCGCACACGTCTACAAGGAGCACGGCTACTTTCCTGCGCACGCCCTCGACGAGGTCGCGGCCAGGCTCGCGGCATCCGTCGTCACCGAGCCGCCGAAGATCATGACCCGCTTCGTGGAGCGCTTCAGCACCGTCCGCTAGCCGTACAGCCAGCCGCGCGCAGGCCTGCCTCCGGCAAGGCCCGCTTCATCCTGCGTCACGCGGGGTAGGGCGCCGCAACATCCCCCGGCGCCGTCGACGGCTGCAGGTATCGTCGAGGCATCGCGGCGTACCCAAGTGGTCAAAGGGAACGGTCTCATAGCCCGTCATTCGCAGGTTCGAATCCTGCCGTCGCGTCTGCCGAGGCGCGACCGGCGCCGACCCCCGTCGGGCGGATGCCGTACGCTCGCGTCGTGCCTTCCTCCCCGTCCCGCGCGTCATCATCGCGCCAACGCCGCATGAACCCCTGGCTCCGACTGTTCATCCCGCTCGCGCTGGTGCTGCTGGCCACCGCCGCCATCTGGGCACCGAAGCTCGGCTGGTTCGATCCCCTCGGGGGCGGTTCCGGCACCGGCGCAGACAGCGGCGCGGCGAGCGAGCAGGGCCTCGACGCGGGAGCCACAGTGGAGGGCGACTCCGAGCCTCCGCAGGGCGCTGCGGAGGCCCCTCCCCGCCCCGAGACCGCGGTCGCCGTCACCGTCGACTACGTGCACGACGGCGACACCCTCTTCGTCTATCCGGAGCAGGCCACGGCCGTGCTCGGCAGTACAGAGAAGACCAAGGTGCGCCTGCTCGGCATCGACACCCCCGAGGTGGGCGAGGACGCCGAGTGCTTCGGCGCCGAGGCGACGGAGGCGCTCCGCGCGCTGCTGCCGGAGGGCAGCACGGCGTGGGCGCTCACCGACACCAACCCCACCGACCGGTATGGCCGCAGCCTGCTGCTGATGTGGACGGACGACGGCCGTTTCGTCAACAACGAGATGCTCCTCGGCGGCGCCGCCACCGTGCTGCAGATCGACCCGAACCGGGCGCACACCGAGCTGTTCCACCGGTCAGAGACGGCCGCGGCGGCGTCCGCCATCGGCCTCTGGGGCGTCTGCTAGGCCTCGACGCCCACGCCGGCGGCGATGAGCTCCGCGAGCAGGCGCGCCTGAGCCCCATCTTCGTCCCGGTCCGGATCGAAGACGGTGAACTGCACTCCCAGTGCGCCCGCCGCGAGCGTCGTGAGGAGTTCCACAAACGCCTGAGCGTCCAGCCCACCGGCGTCGGGGCTGTCAACGGCCGAGATGACGGTGGGGTCGAGAACATCGACGTCCACGTGCAGCCAATATCCCTCACGCTCCCCGACAACGGCGAGCGCCCGCTCCGCCGCCGACGCCACTCCCCGGCTCAGCACATCTGATGCCGTGATCACGGCTCCCAACACGCTGCGCACCTCATTCAGGTACTCGTCATCGTCGCGACAGCCGATGTGCACGGCATCCTCGGCGGCGAAATAGGGCCCGAGCCCGTCGATGTTCGCGACAGCTGGCCAGTGCCGCCCGACCGCGGCCGCGAGGTCTTCTCCGGCCAGGCTTGCGCACTCGTCGCTGTTGCCCGGATGCCGAAAATCGCTGTGCCCGTCGATGTGCACCAGCCCAAAACGTCCCTCGCGGCGTGCAAGCGCGATCGCCGCGCCGAGCAGGATGCTGCAGTCACCGCCGATCACCAGTGGGCGCCCTCCGGATGCCACGACCTCTTCGATGCGCGCAGCCAGGCGCAGTGAATGGTCGATGATCGCGGCTTGGTTGCGCAGCTCTCCATCGGCTCGGTGTACATCGTCGACGTAGCGCCCGGCGAGTACGACACCGGCCCAGCCCGCGCCGGCGCGTTCCATCCGTCTGTGAAGCCCGGCCTCGCGCAACGCGCCCGGAGCCTTGTCCGCGCCCGGCACCGCTCCGGGCTCTGGCGGCCTCAGACCGAGATTGCTCGGTGCATCGATCAGCACCCACCGGTTTCCCGCGTCTGAGGTCATGGCCGCAACGCTAGAGGACAGCACCGACTGGCTCGGTCGCTCCGCGACACAAGTCACCGTACTGCAGAGCGACCGGGCGCACACCGAGGAGCGTCACAGCTCCGGGGAGATCTCGTCCTCCCTGCGGGTCATCTGCTCGCCGCGCACCGGGTCAGACACCGACTGGGTGGTCGAGACGGTGCGACGCCGGCGCACGAGCAGTGCGATGCCGATGATCGTGACCACGAGGCCGGCGGCCATCAGAATGTAGCCGACCAGATCGAGGTCGATCCAGTCCACCGTCACGTTCAGCGCGAACGTCAGAATGGCGCCGATCGCGATCAAGAAGATTCCGAGGCCGATGCTCATGGCGTTGTCCCCCTGCCGGAAATCATTCGGATCAGCCACGCGATCACGGCGATGGCCGCCAGCACGATGCCCACCCAGAGTAGGAATTGGAGGGCCTCGACGAGACCCCCGATGATCGCCAGCACCACGGCGACGACAAGTACAACGATCAGCAGAATACTCATGGCTCCACCTCAACTCTCAGCACGGACCCCGAAATCGGTACCCAGCTCGGAGGATACGCGGCAGTCGAGGCAGTGAGAAGGGCTTGACAACGCCCCGGTCGAACTCCGCTCTGGCCGGGGCACCCCACCGGGTTGATACTGGAACGGTCCTGTCGCACCCCGTTCGGAAGGATCACGGATCATGCCAGAGCCCACACCCTCCGGGTTGCCGTTCGACGCACCCTCCGTGCCTGCCACGGCTGCTGCACCGGTATCCGCGGTACCCAGGCGAGCATGGTCTGCGCTCATCGTGCTGCTGCTCGGCATGTTCATGGCGCTGCTTGACACCACCATCGTCAACGTCGCGCTGCCCACGATCCGCACCAGTCTGGACGCCTCAGAGGCGACGCTGTCGTGGATCATCTCCGGTTACGCACTCGCCTTCGGCCTCGCGCTCATCCCGGCCGGCCGCGTCGGCGACCGCATCGGCCACAAGTGGGTGTTCTTCACCGGTCTTGCCCTGTTCACGGTCGCGAGCCTGTTTTGCGGGCTCGCCACGAATGACCTGCAGCTCGTGATCGCCCGTGTGGCCCAGGGCCTCGCGGGCGGCGTCTTCGTTCCGGCTGTCACGGCGTTGATCCAGCTGATGTTCCCGTTGAGCGCCCGCGGCAAGGCGTTCGCGATCATGGGGGCGACGATCGGGGTCTCCACCGCGATCGGCCCCATCCTCGGCGGCCTCATCATCGAGGCGTTCGGAGACGTCAACGGCTGGCGCGTCGTGTTCTGGGTGAACCTGCCGATCGGCGTCATCGCGTTGATCGCGGCGGCCATCCTGCTGCCAGCCAGAGGCGGGCCCCGGGTCAGGACCGCGACCGATCCGGTCGGACTGCTGCTGCTCTCGGCCGGACTCATCGCCATCCTCGTCCCGTTGATCGAGGGGCAGGATCTCGGCTGGCCACTGTGGACGTACCTCACGCTCGCAGCCGGGGCCGTGCTCATCCTGCTGTTCGCGCTCTGGGAGCTGCGCCTGGCCCGACTCGGCCGCTCGCCGCTCGTGCCGCCGCGCCTGTTCTCCCACCCGGCGTTCAGCGGCGGCGTGATCCTCGCGCTGGTCTACTTCGCCTCGTTCACCGGCATCTTCTTCACGATCTCGCTGCTCTGGCAGGCGGGGCTCGGCCACACGGCACTCGAGGCTGGCCTCGTCTCGCTGCCCTTCGCGATCGGCAGCATCATCGGCGCGGCCCAGAGCGACCGACTGTCGCGGTTGTTGGGCCGCACCGTTCTGGTGATGGGCACCGCGCTGGTGAGTATCGGTCTCGTCTGGGTGTGGCTGGTGCTGCTGCTCACACCGGCCGCCGAGCTCAACAGCTGGCTGCTGCTGGTGCCCCTGTTCATCGCCGGTGTCGGCAATGGCTGCTTCATCGCCCCCAACGCCCAATTCATCGTCGCCACCGTCGACCGCTCGGAGGCGGGCGCGGCGAGTGGCGTGATCAGTGTCATGCAGCGCGTCGGCGCGGCCATCGGCATCGCCGTCGTGGGCAGCGTGCTCTTCGGCACGCTGAACGTGACGGCGAACACGCCGGAGGCGATTGCGGACGCGTTCGCGAGCAGTGCGGCATCCGCCCTCGCGGTGAGCGCCGGCCTCAGCATCGTCGCGTTCCTCTTCGTCTTCACCCTGCCGAAGCGGGCTCCGACGCACTAGAGCGGCGGCTCCCGATGTCTCATGAAGTCGGATCAGGGTGTGGGGGGCCGCTATTGCCGGATGGTCGCGACGCGTGGGAACGTAGAAGCCCTTTGACCTCCTCAATCGTCTTTCGCCCGACCGCGAATCCGCCTAGATCTTCCCTGACCAACACGAAAGGGACTTCGGCCGAGTCGCCGATGGCCAGATGCAGCGCACGGTGCCGAATGCCATGGTCGTTGAACTCACCGTCTTCGACATCGCCGACTTCGCCCCACGAAACTGACCATATGCGACCGGGCTCGCCAGTCGACCGGTCGTCGCCCCAGAGTGAGAGCCCATCAACACCAATCTGCAACGTCGGGTGTGGAGAAATGTCGATGCCAGGCAGAGCGCCATCGGCTGTGCACTGGAGGGCATCGCGCAAATCCTGCGTGTTCACCGTCGTGTAGAGGACGGCATCTGGCATCGCACGCCGTAGCTTCCGAATCCTCTTTCTTCCTTGTCGACTAATGAACCGAATAACGACAACGAAGAGAAGGAAACCCAGGCTGAGTCCGAGGAACGGAAGCGTGATCCGCTCAGCCAGTGAAAGCCCCCTTGCTGAATCACGAGAGATCTGGCCGATAGTCGCGAGCACCAGGATGAGCGCGGCAATGACAAGCAGCGGCACCCGTGAAGTATTGCGATACATCGTCAATTATTCTCTGTCCCCCGCGACGCACGCGGATGCAAGCCGCCCGCGTTGCGTGTGGGGACCACGTCGTGGATGGCAGCGAGTCCTGAGTGGGCTGAAGCGAGGGACTCTGCAGGCATATGGCGATGATGCCAGATGGCGCGGCCGTTGCCGCGGCACGCAACCACGTGATGTGGCCATTCGCGGGCTGCCGATGAGAGCTGATGGGAAGCTACCGCGACCGCCCGGCTTCTAACGCGCGCTCGGTTCGTCCGGCTCAATCTCGGCTCTGCCAGCGTCGTCGGCACCTTCGGCGTCCGGCTCATCGCCGCCCTGCCCCAGGTTGAGCATCGCCGCCTCGATGTCGTCGGCCGCGGCATCATCGATGGCCCGCTGCTCGGCCTCCATGAGGGTGTCGATGGCAGCCGTCGACGGTTCGGGGTTCGGCAGCGCGCTCGCCGTGGTGACGACGATGACCGGCTCCTCCACCGGCCGCCGTCGGAGCGGCCACGGCCAGAGTGCCGGCCGGGGCGGTGCGGACTCCTCGCCGCCGCCGTCGTCGGCATCCAGACCATAGAAGTCGCCGATGTCGTCGACGAACTGCGCCCGCCGCGCAAGCTCGTATGCTCTGCGCTCCCTGCTGAAGGCAATCACGGTGGACCAACAGATCAGCAGCATCACGACGCTGAACGGCAGGGCGATGATGATCGCGGCCGTTTGCAGCGCGACGAGCCCGCCAGAGAGCAGCAGCGCCGCGGCCAGCAGCGCCGTGATGACAGTGAAGAAGACTCGCACCCATCGTGCGGGGTGGATCTGTCCGCCGGATGCGAGCATCCCCATCACCAGAGCGCCGGAGTCGGCCGAGGTGATGAAGAACACACCGATCAGGATGATGACACCGATCGTGAGCACTTGGCTGCCAGGAATCTGGGCGAGCATGGCAAAGAGGGCTCCTTGCAGCTCGACGGTTCCGTCTTCACCGACGAGGGTGCCGGGGTTGGCGAGCTCCATGGCAATGGCGGTGCCGCCCAGAACGCTGAACCAGAGGATGCCGATGAGCGTCGGAACGATGATCACTCCGGTGACGAACTGCCGCACCGTGCGACCCTTCGAGACGCGGGCGATGAAGACGCCGACGAATGGCGCCCACGAGATCCACCATCCCCAGTAGAACGAGGTCCACTGCGCCTGCCACGCCTCGCCCTCCTCGCCGGTGAACGCGCTCACGTTGAAGGACAGGCTGATGAAGTTCTGGATGTACGAGCCGATGGACTGCACGAATTCGCGCAGGAGGAACGTCGTCGGGCCCATCACCAGCAGGTAGACGACGAGCAGCCCGGCCAGCACGAGGTTCGCGGTCGAGAGCCACTTCATGCCCCTGGTCACACCGGAGAGCACCGACCACAGCACGAACACGGAGATGACGCCGATGATCAGCAGCTGCATGAGCTCGGTCGGCTCGCCGAATCCGGCGGCGCCGAGGCCCGCGCTGATCTGCAGCACGCCGAGGCCGAGCGAGGTGGCCACACCGAACAGCGTGCCGACGAGAGCGACGGTGTCGATCGCGTTGCCCCAGCCGCCGCGGACACGTCGACCGAGCAGCGGCTCGAGCGCCCAGCGCATCGAGAGTGGACGCCTGCGCCGGTGGATCGCGTAGGCCAGCGCCAGGCCGACGACGACGTAGATCGACCAGGCGTGAATGCCCCAGTGCAGATAGGTCTGGGTGAGCGCCTGCTGGGCCAGCTGCGCCGGGGTGCCGGCGACGCCGGGTCGTGGGTCCGCGTAGTGGCTGAGCGGCTCGCTCACACCGTAGAAGACGAGGCCGATGCCCATTCCCGCGGCGAAGAGCAGCGAGAACCACGACATCAGCGAGAACTCGGGTTCCTCGCTGTCTTTCCCGAGCCGTATGTCGCCGAAACGGCTGAATCCGAGGAAGAGACAGAACACCACGAAGAACGCGGCGATCAGCACGTAGTACCAGCTGAAGGTATTGACGATGCTGGACTGGATCGCGCCGAACATGGCTTCTGCAGCCGCCGGGGCAAGCAGCGCGAAGCTCACGAAGAGCGCCACGATCACCGCCGCGGGCCAGAAGACCCACCGTTTCACCGCGGGCTGTTTGGACTTCTCCGCAATTGCCACATCTCTCAGGCTACTCACTCGGCCGTGGCCTGCCCAGTTCTCGGCTCGGCGCGCACTAGTCTGGCCCAGTGAAACGTGCGATGAGGCAGAGACTGACGCTCCTTGGTGCCGCGGCGGCGCTTCTCGCACTCGGCGCCGGCGTGGCGGTGCAGGTCTCGGATGCGCTGGGCCTGCAGAGTGAGCCGTCGGTCGGAATCCCTGTTGAGGAACTCGCGGTCGCCCCAACGCTGGCCGCCGTGTTGCCACCCCGTTTCACCGGCATTGATGCGCCAGACGATCTGCGCACGAACACGGCTCTCGACGAGCTGCGCGAGGCCGTTGCCGATGCGGGCGCGACGGCGGGGACCGCGACGCTCACCGTGAGATTCGATGCCTTCGAACCGGAGTCGGAGCAGAGCTATGCGGTCTCCGGCAGCGCGGAGGCGATCACCATCACCGCCCCCACCCGCGCCGGCGCCGTGCTCGGCGTCTATGACCTGGCGTCCGCGGTGCGGGCCGGGCGCTCCGTCACAGAGAATCTCGGCCAGACCGTCGACTCGGCGCTGCCGTTCCGCATGGTCGACCTCGGAGCAGTCGGGGTGAAGCCGGATGCCGCGGCCTACGCTGACGGCACCGACTACTCGCACAACTCCAACGCCTTCAAAGACGTGATGCTCGCGGACGCCCCGTACATCGACACAGCCGAGCTGGCCATCGCGACAAGCGAATTCGAGGAGTACGTCCGCCACTCGCTCGCCCTCGGCTACAACGCGATCGCGGTGCCTGGCTTCATCGAGTACCTCACCTTCGACGCGGTCGGAGACGGCACCGAGATCTACGGCGCCGATGATCCGCACCGGGCCCGCGCTCTCGCCATGCAGGAGGCATTCGGCCCGCTGCTCGAGTACGCGGACGAGCTCGGCATGAAGGTCTACCTGCGCACCGACATGCTCGCGCTCAGCACGCCGCTCGCGCAGTACTTCGATGAGACCTTCGGCGGGCTCGCCACCGAGGACCCGAGGTTCTGGGACGTCTACCGCGCCGGACTCGATGAGCTCTACGCCGCTCTGCCCGTCGTCGACGGCGTCGTCATCCGTATCGGCGAGGCCGGTCGGGTCTACGACCTGCCCGGTTGGGACTACTACTCCGAGCTGGCCGTGACCTCGGTGGACGCGGTGCGCGCCATGCTCACGACCTTCAGCGATCAGGCCGAGGAGTCCGGACGTGAGGTGATCTTCCGCTCGTGGAGCGTCGGCGTCGGAGCGGTCGGCGACATGCACACGAACCCGGAATCCTACGCGCAGGTGCTCGACGGCATCGACTCACCCGCGCTCGTCGTGTCGACGAAGTACTCCCTCGGCGACTTCTACAGCTACCTCCCGCTGAACACGACGCTCGAGACGGGCAGTCAGCGGCGCATCGTCGAGTTCCAGAGTCGGCGCGAGTTCGAGGCATTCGGCGCCCTGCCCAACGATCTCGGATCGCTCTACCAGACGGCGCTGGCCCACTTCATCGCCAGCAATCCGAACGTCGAGGGGATCTGGACCTGGACCCAGGATGGCGGACCGTGGCGTGCCGGACCCCTCACACTTGAGCTCAAGGCCGGCTTCTGGCAGCTCTACGAGTTGAACACCGAACTCGCCGTGCGGCTCGCCCGCGATCCATCGCTGGACCCGGCTGCGCTCACGGCCGACTGGATCCATGAGTGGTTCTCCGATGATCCGGCCACCGTGGAGGCGATCGCCACCGCCATGTCCGAGTCGAGGGATGCCGTGACCGGCGGGCTCTACATCGGACCATTCGCCTCCCAGCGGGTCGAGGCGCTCGGACTCGAGCCGCCGCCCATGATGTGGATCTTCGAATGGGACATCCTCACCGGAGACAGCGCGGTGCTCTCCGTGATCTACCACGTGAGCAAGTCCGAGCTCGAGACGGCGATCGCGGGGGGCGCCGAGGCCGTGCGGACCGCCGAATCGATGCGCGATCTCGTCGCGGCATCCGACCCGGCGACATGGAAAGACCAGGCGCTGCGCGAGCAATTCGTTGCCGCCCTCGACTACCAGGTGAATCTGTTCGAGACGCTCGGCTCCTATCGCACCATGGTGCTGCGCCACAGCCAATGGCTCGACACCGGGTCGAGCACGGCCAAGGAGCAGTGGGCCGCTGCACGCACGGCGTTCGACGGTTTCGCCGCTGAGCACGAAGCCCGATACGGCGAGTCGATTGAGCTGCCGGCCTTCAACCTCACGGCGGCTCGCATCGGCGAGACCAGGGCGGCCCTCGACCTGCCGATGGCGTGGCTGGCGCGCGTCGTTGGCGTGCTGCTCGTGCTCTGGCTCGCACTGGGCGTCCTGGCGCGCCGGCCCCGCTTCGCGGCGTGGCCGGGAGCCGGAGCCGCGCGGGCCCTGTGGCTCGCCGGGACGCGGCCCTGGCGTGCCGCGGACGCCGTCGCCGGGCTCGGGACCGGCTCCCGGGCGCTCCTCGTTGTGGTGCCGGCCGTGTTGCTGGTCGCGAGCCGCGGAATCTACACCTGGTTCCTGTCGCCGTCGCACCTCTTGTTCACCACCGCTGCCTGGCTCATCTTCGCCGCGGCCATTGCGCTCGCGCTGCGGCGCCGCTCCCCGTGGGCGGTCATCGCTGCCGTGGGTGGGGCCGTGCTCCTGCGCACGCTCCTGCTGCTCGCCGTGCTCGCGGTGCGCGGCCCGGGCCACTACTGGTTCGAGTTCTGGACCGATCCACTCGCCCGCACCGCCTACATCACCGTGGCGTTCGCCCTGTTCCTCTGGGTCCTCGTCGCGGCGGGCTGGTCTCTCGGCATCCAGATCGGTGCACGACGGGCGACCGGGGTCATACTCGCCGCGGCCGGCCTGGTGCTCGCGGCGCTGGGCGGCTTCCTCGCTGTGGTCGGGCTCGAGCAGGCGCTGACCGTGTGGAACGACGAGATGTCGCTGCTGCCGTGGGGGCTCTCACGCATCCTGGGCCTCACGGTCTACCTCGAGATTCCCGCGGCCACGCCGTGGTACGCCGTGGTCGGCGGTGGGATCCTGCTGCTCATCGGGCTGCTCCTGACCTTGCCATGGCGCCGCGCCTCTCGCGGGCCGTCGGCGCAGCGTGCCGAGCCCCACGCGGCACCCGACGCGCGGCCGTGACGGCCGCCGCGTCTCGCGCAACTGTGCTGCATACGCCACAAGCGAGGGAGCCAACGGGGCGATCGATCAGACCGAGCGGCGCACCACGAGCGAGCAGTCAGCGATGATCTCGCGCGGAGGGTCCTCCCGACCGTTCACGCGCGCCCAGAGCATGTTCACCGCGTGTTTTGCAATCTGGTCGGTTCCCGGCTCGATCGTTGTCAACGGGGGCGAGCAGTACTGCGAGGTCGGCGTGTTGTCGAATCCGATCACGGCGATGTCCTCGGGAACGCGCAGGCCGTTGATGGCGATTGTGTGGAGTGCGCCGATCGCGAGCGTGTCGTTGAAGCAGAAGACCGCATCGGGGCGTTCGTCAAGGTTGAGCAGGTGCGCCATCGCTGCCGCGCCGTCTCGAAGGTGCCACTCCTCGGCGACGACGATCCGCTCGTCCGGCGTCGGCAGCCCTGCTGCCCGCATTGCCTGACGGTACCCCTCCAATCGCAGCGAGGCGGCGCTCACCGTGTTCACGCGGGGGTTCGACCCGATTGCGGCTATCCGGGTGCGGCCGCGGTCGATGAGGTACTGCGTTGCCATGGCGGCCGCCTCGGTGTTGGCCATCGCGACATGGTCGACGGGCCCGTTGAAAATCCGGTCTCCGAGGATGACCAGCCGATCGCCACCCGTCAGATATCGCTCGTCTCCCGGGCCGAGGGCGTGTGGTTGGAAGATGAGCCCATCGGAGTGCTGCCGGCGCACCCCGGAGAGGATCGCGATCTCGGCCTCTCGGCGTGCCCCGGTCTGTTCGATGACAACCGCCCAGTCGTATCGCTCGGACTCCACGATGATGCGGCGGGCGAGGTCGCTGAAGTACTCAATGCCGAGGTCGGGGATGGCGAGCGTGATCGTTCCCGTGCGGCCCGTCTTCAGACTGCGGGCCGAGGTGTTCATGCGGTAGCCGAGAGTCTCGACCGCGCGGAGCACGCGTTCTCGCGTCTCAGGCCTGACCGAGGGGCTGTCCGAGAGCACATTGGACACCGTGCGCGCGGTCACGCCGGCGAGCCGGCCGACGTCGGCCATGGTCACGCTCGTCGCCTTGTTGGCCACTTGATCTACCCGCTCACTCTGCATGCAACACGCATACTCGCCCATGATAGAGGAGGCAGAGTGACGCTCAGCCGCCCGCCGCGCAGGCTCGTTTCCAGGGTGCTCGGCGCCACTGTGACCGGGTCCTCCTGGGTGTTGCTCGCGTACGGGTCCGGGTGCCACAGCAGTTCGGCGTGCGCCACCCGCTCCGGCCAGAACTCCGCCAGATCGATCTCGACGTCGACGGGGCGATCGAGCGCGAGGTGCGCCACGTGCACGTGAACGGATTCACCGTCAGCGCTGCGGGTGACGGTTACCCGTGCGTCCGATTCGGGTGAACCCGATCGCACGGCCGTCTGGTGCACGGTGTGCCCAGCGCTCCGCGCGACGGCCGCGAACGGGTAGAAGATGCTCTGACGCCACGCCTCGCCGTTCGGTTCGGCCCTGATCGCGCCGATCACGTTCACGAGCTGGGCGAGCGCGGCGATCGCGACGACATCCGCGTGGCTGATGATGCTCTGGAGCAGAGTTCCGACCACGACGGCGTCGGCGAGCGTGTACTCCTCTTCGAGCAGTCGCGGCGCCTGCTCGAAGCTGCGCCCCGGCTTGAGAGCGTCGTATGCGCGATAGTTCCAGACGTTCCACTCGTCCAGGCTGATCCGGATGTCGCGCGAGCTGCGCGTGACGGTCTGCACGTGACGGATGGTCGACGCGACCCCCTCCAGGAATCGGTCGAGCGCCGCGGCGGATCCCAGGAAGGCGGGCAGGTCACCATCGTTGTAGAAGTAGATGTGGCAGGAGATGAAGTCGACGAGATCGATGGTGCGAGAGAGCACGGTCGCCTCCCAGCTCCCGAAGGTCTCCATGTCGGCGTTCGAGCTGCCGACGACCACAAGCTCCAGGTCTTGGTCGAACATTCGCATTGCGGACGCGCTGGCCGCCGCCAGTTCGGCGTACTCCTCCGCCGATCGGTGCCCGAGTTGCCACGGCCCGTCCAACTCGTTGCCGAGGCACCAGAGCCTCACATCGTGCGGGTCGGCCGCGCCGTTGCTGCGGCGTTCGTCCGACAGCGCGGTGCCGGACGAATAGTTCGTGTACTCGAGCAGCTCAAGTGCAGAGCGAACGTCGCCGAGCCCCAAGTTGACGGCGAGCATCGGCTCAACTTCCGCCGCCCGGCACCAGGCCGCGAACTCGTCTGTGCCGAACTCGTTGGTCTCGATCGACTTCCACGCGAGGTCGAGGCGGCGCGGCCTGTCGGTGCTCGGCCCGATCCCGTCGCGCCAGTTGTAGCCGGAGACGAAGTTGCCGCCCGGGTAGCGCACGACGCTCACGCCGAGCTCGCGGACGAGCTCGAGCACGTCGCCGCGGAAGCCCTCGACGGTTGCGCGGGGATGGCCCGGTTCGAAGATGCCGCCGTACACCCCACGTCCGAGGTGTTCGACGAAGGATCCGAACAAGCGGGGATCGGCTACTCCGATCGGCTCGCCGACCGAGACCACGGCTCGAGAGGCACCCACTGGGGATGTCGGTTGCGGTGCGCCCACAAAATTCTCCATTTCATCGATGAAATACACTGCGAATGTACGCAGTGGGACTCGGCATTGTCAAGGCTGACGCGAATTTGACGAATTCCAGAATTTACGGTTGACGAAAAGCCTTTCGGGCGGCAGGATGTCATTCGGGATCACTGAAGCCGAAGCATTTCATCGATGAAATGCGCTACCTCGATCCGGACATTCATCACAGAGAGGCGAAACACGCAATGAAGCAAAAACGTCGCCGGCTGGCCGCTGGCCTAGCTGCAATCGGAACAATCGGAGCATTCGCTCTGACCGGGTGTTCCTCAGTGAGCGCCGACTCGGGCGCGACCACCCTGACCGTGTGGCACTACTACAACACCGACGGGCAGGTCGATGGCCTCAAGGAGATGGCGAAAGGCTTCGAGGCAGAGCACCCCGACGTGACGGTGGAATTCGCCTACGTTCCCGTCGACCAGTTCACCACCAAGGCGGTTACCGCGGCGGGAGCCAAGACCGGCCCCGACGTGCTCGTCTTCGGCGCATCCGGAACCTATTCGCTGGCCCAAGCCGGGGCCATCGAGCCCATGGACGAGTGGTGGGATGGCTATGCCGACAAGGACCAGTTCCCCGAGGGAGTCATGCAGCGAGTCGACGGCGAGCTCTTCGGCGTGCAGGGCTATGTGAACCTTCTCGGGCTCTGGTACAACCAGGACATGCTCGACGAGCTGGGCGCCGTGCCGCCGACCACCATCGAGGAGATGGAAGGCGTCATGCAGAAGGCCGCCGCCGCGGGCAAGGAGGGCGTGACCCTCACCGGCAAGCCGGGTCTCGAGAGCCAGTGGCAGGGCTTCCCCTGGTTCACCTCAAACGGATTCTCCTACGGCGATCCCCAGGCCGCCCCGATGGCAGACACCTACACGATGCTCCAGGACTGGGTTGCCAATGGCTACCTCTCCCCCGAGGCAGCCACGTGGGACCAGACTGTTCCCTTCCAGGAATTCGCCGCGGGCAACTCGGTGTTTGCCGTGAACGGCAACTGGCAGATCGGCGCAGCACAGGAGGCCGCGTTCGAGTATGGAGTGGCTCCCCTGCCACTCTCGAGCGACGGAGGCGTGCTGCTCGGAGGCGAGGTGCAGAACGTCGGCGCATTCTCCAAGAACCCGGAGCTGGCACGTGAGTTCCTCGAGGACACCTTCTTCTCCGTCGATGGTGAGCTCATCCTGCTCGACACCTTCGGATCGATCCCTGCACGCGCGGATGCCGCCGCATCCTCGAAGATCGGAGACGACCCCATCCTGAGCGTCTTCGCCGACATCGTGCAGACGCAGGGGCGCCCATCGCCCAGCCCAGAGGTGCCGTCCAAAAACGTCAATGAGGTCGAGAGCCTGGTCGGTGACTACTGGAGCCGCGCCGTCGCAGGCGACGGCACTCCCGAGCAACTGGCCGACGACCTGATCGCGCAGTTGCTCCCGCTCTTGGAAGGCTGACGGGCGGTTGGCCAGAATGCGCTCCTCGACATCCCCAGCGAGCATTTCTCGCCAGCCTGATCGCGCACCGTCCCCGCCCGGCCATCACGGCCGGGCGGGGACGATGCGGCGCAGGCACGGGCAACGCCTCGGCGACCAGCGACTCGCGCTCGCGCTCCCCGCCGCGGCGCTCATCCTGATACTGGCCATCTGGCCGCTCATCCAACTCGCCGTGATGAGCGTGAACGACGTGACCTCCGCAACGCTCAACAGCGATTGGGGCTTCATCGGGGCCGCCAACTTCAGCGAGCTCTTCGCCGATCCCGGATTCCCGCGCGTCGTCGCGAACACCCTCATCTTCGTGGTCATCGTGACGGCCATCGGCCTGGTCGGCGGATTCGCCGCCGCCGTCGCCGTCTCATCCTCGACGAGGGGGGCATCGTTCCTGCTCGGGCTCATGGTCTTCGTGTGGGCGCTGCCCCCCGTGGTGAACGGCTCCATCTGGAAGTTCCTGCTCGGAGACAACGGCCTATTCAACGAAACGCTGCGGGCGCTGGGCGTGACGGAGGGCGGCATCGGCTTCCTCTACGACCCGCAGCTGGCGCTGTGGTCGGTCGCGCTCGTCAATGCGTGGGCGGTCGTTCCATTCAACGCGCTCATCTTCCGAGCAGCCCTGCTCAACATCGACGAGCAGGTGCTCGAGGCAGCGGAAGTCGACGGCGCGGGCCCGTGGCAACGCATCCGCCACGTACTGATCCCCGGTTCCCGTTCCGCCGCCACCGTGCTGGCGATCCTCACGGTCGTCTACGCATTCCGCAGCTTCGACTTCATCTACGTGATGACGGCTGGCGGCCCGGGAACCGCCTCGACCACACTCCCCTACCTCGCCTACGTACAGGCGTTCGTGAAGCTCGACTACGGCAGTGGAGCAGCCACCGCCCTGATCGGATTGAGCGTCATCGTCGTGCTCGCGCTCATCTACGCGCGCGACGCCCGCCGCACAGAGGAGCTCTGAAGAGATGTCATCACGCACGCAGCGCGAGCCGGTCGCATTCGGCATCCGCATCGTCCTCTACATCGTCTACACCGTCCCGCTCGTCTGGATCGTGCTCACCTCGCTGAAGAGCCAGGGCGAGGTGTTGAGTTCCCAGGCCTCGCTGTTCTTCATCCCGACCCTCGACAGCTACAGGGACGCCCTCGCCGATCCGGCGCTCGGGGCCTCGCTCAGCCAGTCGATCATCATCAGCATCGGCACATCGGTGCTCTGTCTGGCTGTGGCGACGCCGGCCGCGTATGCGCTGGCGCGCAGCCGCAGCCATGTGATCGTCATCGCCCTCGCCGCGCTCGTGTTGTTGCAGATGATCCCGCAGACCGCGACGCTCATCCCGTTGTTCTGGCTTCTCGCGGGGTGGGGCCTGCTCGACAGCAACGTCGGGCTCATTCTGGCGGACGCGGTGCTGCTGCTGCCGTGGGCGATCCTGTTGCTCCGCCCGTTCTTCTCGTCGATCCCCCCATCGATCGACGAGGCAGCCCGCATCGACGGCGCGCGCACGCTGCGCTCCTTCTTTTCCATCGCGCTTCCACTCGCGCGCAACGGCATTCTCACCGTGACGGCCATCGTGTTCCTCGTGACGTGGGGCGAGTTCCTCTACGGGATCACGTTCATGGTCTCACCGGACAAGTACCCGATGAGCGCCCTCATCGCGGTACAGGCCGGGGCGTACGGCGTCGACTGGCCGTCGATGATGGCATTCGCGGTCGTGTCGGCCGTGCCGGTCTTCATCGTCTACATCGCCAGCTTCCGACTCCTCCGCACCGGGCTGACCATGGGAGCGGTCAAGTAGCACGCGAAGCGCGGATGGCGCTGGGGCGGCGCGCAAGCGTCACCCCAGCATCACCCGCCGAGCGCGAGGGCCTCGAGCACGCGGGTGAGTGTGTCCGGCTCCCCCACATTGCCTGGCACGACGATGTACAGGATCGGGCGGCCGTCGTGGGCGTTCATCTCCCAGACAGACACGCCAGGGAGCACCTGTCCGAGCACGCGCGCCGACGACGCTCCGATGCCCGTGCGTGCGACCTCCGCCGAGGTGATGCCGCCCTTCGAGACGACCACGGAGACCTCGGGCAAGATGTTCCGCACCGCAGAGGTGAGCGCGGTCATCACTTTCTCACCATGGGCGAGGGTGTTGTGTGATGTCGAGCGGTCGCGCTCCGTCGTGATGATCGCGAGATCGTGGTGGGTCAGGATGCCGCGCGCCATCGTGGCTGCATCCAGGCCGGCCGCGAACGGCGCAGCGAGCGCCTTCTCCGTCTCGATGACGGCGGGGTCACCCCACACCGCGACGATGGGAGCGAGTTGGGCCGTCGCTCCGGCGGTGTGCGAACCGCAGACCAGCAGAACGGGCCCGGCCTCCGCACGGAGCGGGGTATCGAGGAGGCCACGACTCGCCACCCCGGCCAGTTCGGCCGCGAGCGGCGCGGCGGAGCGCACCACGATTCGGGCACCAACCGCCGTGGCCTCGTTCACCGCGGCGGCGATCGCCGCAATGTCGGCGGCATCGACGGCATCCGGCAGCACAACGCTTCCGGCCTCGGCCTCGCGCAGCACCTGCACCAGTCGCCCGTCGTGCACCGCATCCAGCGGCACGAGATGTGATGCCCTCCCGGACTTCTGCGTGACATAGTCGGCGAGAACGCCCGTATCGAAGGAAAAGACGGGATCATCGGCATACTCGCTCTGATCCGCGGGGACATCGCGCCCGGCGACGCGGACGAAGTGCACGCCGTCCTTCGTCGTGCGCCCACCCTCGGGGAAGGCCGGGACGAAGAGCATGACGGCGGCGTCGTCGAGGAAGACGGCCGTCTCCGCGAAGACGTGACCACGCAGGGTCGAATCGCCCCTGAGCACAAACCGCACCTCGGTGCCGAGCCGACGAGCGGCCTCCTCACCGGCCGCCCGGATTCGCTGGGTCAGTGCGACGGCCGCCGGCTCGTCGAGGGCCCGACTGTTCGTCTGAACGTAGACACTGTCGGCGGCGCCGAGGGCGTCGGTCAACTGATCGGCGTCCACCTCGAGAAGCACGGTGACGCCGGTCGCCGATTGCGTTCCGGTGGGGTCGTCATCCAACACGATGGTCTTCATGGAGCGTTCCTTCTGAGTTGCGGGAGCGCCGGGCCGGCCCCGCAGGGCCGACCCGGCACAGTTTGACTAGGAGCGGGCGATGAACGCGTCGACCTCTGCGCGCTTCTCCGCGCCCCAGGTCTCGCGGGTGAGCACGGTGCCGATGAAGCCGATGAGTCCGCAGCCGAGGTAGACCCACGCAACGCCAGACCAGCCGAGCGGCACCGCGATGGCGGTTGCGATCAGCGGGATGAAGCCGGAGATGGCCGCGGAGAACTGGTAGCCGATCGACGCACCGGAGGAACGGGTGTTCGTGTTGAACAGCTCGGAGAACCAGGCGCCCTGCGTTCCGGCGAGCGCGTCGTGGATGATCGACATCGCGATGATGTAGACGAACACGATCAGGTACGGCACGCCCGTGTTGACCAAGAGGAACATCGGGAAGGCGAACGCCATGAGCGCGATCGTGCCGACCAAGTAAACCGGCTTTCGCCCGATCCTGTCTGTGAGGGAGCCGAACAGGATCGTGGTGAAGAGTCCGAGTGCCGCTGCGACGATCAGCCCGGAGAGCGCCGTCGCACGGTCGGTGATCGGCTCGTCGCCGGATGTCAGGTACGAGAGCATGTAGGTGACGATGACGTAGAAGCCGCCGGACTCGGCCAGACGCAGCGAGATGACGCGCAGGATCGTGCGCCAGTCGTTCTTGAAGACCTCCTTGAGCGGGTTCTTGACCACGAGGCCGGCTGTCTTGGTCTCGACGAACTCAGGTGACTCGGAGACCTTCGCCCGGATGATGAGGCCGGCGATGATCAGAACGGAGGAGAGCAGGAACGGCAGCCGCCAGGCGAGCTCGCTGTCGAGCGTGCTCGACCACAGGAACACCAGGTTGGCGAGGAGCAGTCCGAGCGGCACGCCGGCCTGCGGGATGGCCGTGTAGCGGCCACGCTTCTTCCACGGAGCGTGCTCGAAGGTCATCAGGATCGCGCCGCCCCATTCGGCACCGAAGGCGATGCCCTGGATGATGCGGATCAACGTGAGCAGGATGGGGGCGAGGATGCCGACCTGCTGGTAGGTCGGAAGCACGCCGATGAGCACGGTCGAGATGCCCATGAGCAGCAGGGCGCCGACGAGAACCGGCTTGCGGCCGATCTTGTCGCCGAGGTAACCACCGATGACTCCGCCGAGCGGGCGCATGGCGAAGCCGATGCCGAAGGTGGCGAAGCCGAGGAGCACGCCGACGACGGGGTCTTCCGCGTGGAAGAACACGGTGTTGAAGTAGAGCGCCGCCGCCGTGCCGTAGGCCAGGAAGTCGTAATTCTCGATGGTTGTTCCGACCGCGCTTCCGATCGCGGTGCGGAGTTTGTCAGGTGAACCGTGCTCTGCGCGGTTCGCGGTTTCGAGTGTCATGGTGGTCATGGGCGGATCTATCTCCCTTGATAGCGAGACCGCTTGGGGCCTCAAAGTTGCGGGCCCCCAGACCGCCGAAAACTATGTCCGGTCTGCGTTCCCGCCGCGAATGTTCATGTTGTAGAAGTCGGCGATGTGCATGCGCACCAGCGAAGCGGCCGCTTGACCGTCGCGTTGGATGATCGCCTGCAGGATTTCTCGGTGTTCGGCCCTGACGGTCTTCGCCGTTTCGTGCCAATCTTCGAGTTCCGCGTACATCTGCACCATCTGCCGATGGATGGCTGTGCGCAACGAACCCATGAAATGGGCAGTAAGTGCGTTGCCTGTCGATTCCGCGATCCTCATGTGGAATGCGGCGTCGAGACGATTGAACTCCGACGAGTCGATTCCCGGGTCGTCCATTTGATCCAGGATCGCGAGGAGTTCGCGGTGGTCGTCAGCGTTTGAGCGGTACGCGGCCTCCTCTACGCTCCAGACCTCCAGCGACAGGCGGGTCTCCAACACGTCGTCCCAGTTGAAGTGGGCGAGGGCGATCTGGAGTTTGAGGAGGTTGACCATCCCGTCGCCCGGTGTCGAGAGCAGCACCGCACCCCCGTCCGAGCCGCCTCCCCTGCGGATCTCCACGACCCCCAGCGCCTCCAGCACCCGGAGCGACTCCCTCAGTGAGGGGCGCGACACCCCGAGCGAGACGGCAAGGTCTCGTTCGCTGGGCAGGTGGTCGCCCGCCTTGAGGCGCCCGTCGAGGATTCGCTCCTCGATCTGCGCCATCACCTGTTCGTAGGTGCGAAGTCGCTGAACAGGCTCCCACCCGTCGTTCACATCCGCCACGCTGCAACTCCTCCGGTCGGCGGGCCGCACGTGCAATGCGGCCCAATACGTCCATCGTAGTTTCCATGGTCGGACGGTCTGACCGGAACCTAGACGAGCGCGGCATGTTCTGCACGGAACTCAGCCTCGAGCTGGCGGCGGATCTGCACGGCGAACTGACTCTCGTCAACCGTGACATCGTCCCAGGAGACGGTCTGGTCCTTGGGCACGTCGCGGATGAGCTTTGCGCCGTGCGCGAGGCCGAGCGGAAGCGCATTGCGGGCGAGCGACAGCTCCGCCGGTGCAAGCTTGCCGAAGACGGTGTATCCGCCTTCGCCGTCCAGGGTGTCGCCGGCCCTGAGATCCTTCTTGGCCGTCGTCACGACGTCGCCACGGAACCCGGTCGGTGCCCCCGTTGCCTCCTTGCGCAGCACGGCGGAGGCGATCGAGACTCCAAGTTCGAGCCCGATCATGTGGTACGGGCGGTACAGCGATCCGTATCGCCCCGTCTCATCGGTGTGCACGCCGTATTCCTTGAAGCACTGCACGGCGTAGTCGGTGGTCGCCTCGAAGGTGACGTAGACACCCCAGCGCAGGTTGTCCGGCACTTCCTCTCCATTGCGGTACATGCTCGATGCAATCTCGACCGTGCCGCGTCGGGTGAGGCTGCCACCGGAGAATCGGTTCTCGCGGAAGACGGTTGGCAGGTCATCCTTGCTGGCCGCCGGGAACAGCAGGCCTTCGTCTTGCGGAATCAGGCCGGTGCCGTTGGCGACGGCCGCCATCTCGATCGCCGACTTCGTTCCGTCGAGGAAGGAGTTGAACATCTTCGGGTTGTAGTCGCCGGAGGCGAGCTGTTCCGGGGTGAATCCGTAGTAGTCCCAGACCGTGTCCGGGGTCGAGTAGTTGTACTCGGGCAGGTACTTGGTGCCCTTGCCCGCGGCGACGACGTCGAAGCCAACGGTGCGGCACCAGTCGACGAGTTCGCAGATGAGCGCCGGCTGATCGCCGTAGGCCATCGCGTAGATGACACCGGCCGCCTGGGCGCGGCGCTGCAGGATCGGGCCGACCATGCAGTCGGCCTCGACGTTGACCATGATCACGTGCTTGCCGTGGTCGATCGCGGTCACCGCGTGGTAGGTGCCAACCAGGGGATTGCCGGTGATCTCGAGGATGACCTCGACGGCATCGTGGGTGAGAAGTTGATTCGAGTCGCTGATCACCGCGGTGCCGCCGGTGCGGAGCGCCTCGTCCAGCGATGTCGCCGTGTACCGCTCGACCGGCCAACCGGTGCGCGCAAGCGCATCTCGCGCCTTGGGCACGTTGATGTCGGCGACGCCGACCACGTGGATGTTGGGCGAGCCGACAGCCTGGGTGAGGAACATCGAGGCGAACTTACCCGCCCCGATCACGCCGACCCGAATGGGGCCTGCTTCCGCTGTGCGCTGCTGCATCAGAGAAAAGAGGTTCATGGACCACTCCTTTGTAGTACTTCCGACGAGGACCGAACCAGGCGGAGACAATTGTGTTTGATGGTCAGACCATCAACTGTTGAAATTACTCTAAGGATGGTCAGACCATCTGTCAAGTGCTCCATGGAATGGGTGAGTGGACGCACGAAGCGGGGTGCCCGGCTCTCGCCGAACACCCCGCTCATTCATCGCCGGTGGCGCTCCTAGCTGGTGCGCAACCACACACGCATGGTCCCAGGGCCACGGTTGGCCCACGAGTGGTAGGGGACGAGGCGCACGGATTCCGTCGCCGGGGTGCTCCGTCCAGCATCCGCCCCGTACGGCCATGCCTGTCGCGCAGGATCGGTGACCGCCCCCCGCACGGTGACGGCGTCGTCCGGCGTTCGGGCCGGCTCCGTTTCGGTGTCAACGATGAACTGGTCAACGTGGGCGCGAGCGGGCAGATCCTGCGACTCGAGGCAGAAGACGCGCGGACCGAGCTCGACGGCCACCGAGCCGCGCACCGCGTCGATGCGGGGGTCTGGTGTGCTGAAACGAGGCACCATCGGCAAATTCAGCGTCACGAGATCGCCGGCGGCGAAACGCTCGGAGAGAGTGACGGTGCCCGGTGTCGCCGGCCGTGTCACTTCCACACCGGTGGCACCCGAGAACAGGGTGACCGTCGCTCCCTCAGCCCAGCCCGGCACGCGCAGGCTGAGCGACCACGGGGCACTCGGGTCGGCGGGCGCGTTCGCAATCGTCACGCGGATCTCGCCGGACCGCGGGTAGGAGGTCTCAACCCGCACGGAGACGGCACGGCCGTCGCCGAGCTCTGTCGCGATCGTCGCATTGGCGTATTGGTGCAGCTGAAGTCCGGCCGAATCGACCGTGGCGATGTATGCGCCGAGCGAGGCAAAGGTGCGCGCGACATTGTTCGGACAGCACGACACGTCGAACCACGGAGCCCGCATGCTGGACGAGGCGCGCTTGCTCTGGGCGTTGGCGTCGGTCACGGCGCCGGGCGTGCGCTGGTGCAGAGTGTTTGCATAGAAGAACGACCGACCGTCGTCGGACGGCGATGTGGCCACGATGTTGAACAAGCACCGCTCAATGAGGTCGCCGTACTCTGGCCGTCCCGTGGCGAGCAGGAGGCGCCAGCTCAACATGACCGCGGCGATGCCTGCGCAGGTCTCGCAGTATGCCCGATCGCTCGGCAGCACGAAGTCTTCGCCGTATGCCTCATCTTGGTGGTGCGAGCCCATGCCGCCGGTGATGTACGTACGGCTGGCAACGGTGTTGCGCCACTGCAGCTCGATCGCGGCGAGCAGCTCGGCGTCATCGGTGTCGACCGCCAGGTCCACCGCGGCCGCAGCCAGGTACAGCGCCCGCACGGAGTGCCCACGCAGCACGGTCGCCTCGCGCACCGGGATGTCATCCTGGAAGTAGGAACGGCCGAACACGATGTCGTCCAGGGTGCCGGTTCCGCGTCGCTCGATGAAGAGCCTCGCCTGTTCCCTGTACCGGGGCTCTCCGGTCAGCCGGGCGAACTCCATGAGTCCGAGCTCGATCTCGGGGTGACCGCACACCGACTGGATCCCATCGGCTCCGAAGGCCTCGCACACATGGTCAGCTGCGCGGAGCGCGATCTCGAACAACTCATCGCGTCCCGCCGTGCGCACCCGGGCGACAGCGGCCTGGAGGAGGTGGCCGTAGTTGTAGAGCTCGTGCCCCCATTCCAGGTCGGAGTAGCGCGGCTCCTGACCGGGGCGCCCGAAGTTGGTGTTGAGATAGCCGTCGGGCTCCTGGGCCGCGCCGATCCGGGAGGTCAGGGCACGGATCGATGCATCGAGGGCCGGGTCACCGTGCACGCCGTGCTCCCACGCCATCGCCTCGATCAACTTGTATGCCTCGGAGTCGGAGAACTCTCGCCCGGTGCGGGTCTGGGGGAGGTCGCCGGTTGCCGCCGCGTCGAAATTGGCCAGCCAACCGGCCTTCTCCTGCCAGAACGCACAGTGGTCGATCGTCGCGCTGGCGTTGATCGCGACCCGGGTACCCCAGAACCCAGCGCTCTCCAAGCGCGCTTCATCGATGCTGAGCGGGCTGAGGAGTGTCGCGACTGGAGCGACCGGAAGCACGGCGTGTGCCGCGCGAGAGGATGTCGTGATGGTCATGGTGTCCTTCGATGGTGCGGGCGTCGAGAATAGTTTCAGTGCGGTCGGCGTGCCGGTGAGTGCGCCGGGCGTCGTGGTCATCCTTTGAGTGCCCCTGACATGAATCCCTTGATGTAGAAGCGCTGCAACACGAGGAAGAGCAACACGCAGGGCAGGGCCAGAACGACCACACCGGCCTCAGTGACGCCATAGTCGACTGCCCCCATGGCCTGTTGCCGCAGATTGGCGACCGCCAGGGGCAGCGGGGCGAGCGCGGAGTCGTTGATGAGGATCAACGGTGCGATGAAGTCGTTCCATGCGGCGAGGAACGCGTACAGGCTGATCGTGATCAGGCCGGGCATCACCGCGGGGGTGAGAACGTGCCACAGCGCTCCCAGACTGCCTGTTCCGTCGACCAACGCCGATTCCTCAAGCTCCGTCGGCACCGCCTCGAAGGAGATGCGCATCATGAAGATCGAGAAGGGCAGTTGGTACATCGTGAGCACGAGGCTCAGCCCGACGAGCGAGTTGGTCAGACCCAGGTTGCCGAGCAACACATACAGGGGCACGAGCAGGGTGGCATAGGGAACCATGAGGATCGCGAGCACCATCAGGAAGAGCAGGTTCTTGCCGGGGAACTCAAAGCGCGCAAACGCGTAACCGGCAAGCAGGGAGATGAACGCGACGAGGATCACAGTCAGGCCAGAGACGATGACGCTGTTCAGGATGTAGGTCGGCAGACCGGCGTCGTAATTCATCAACTTGACGTAGTTTCCGAAGCCGAAGCCCTCGCTCTGCGCCGTGCCGCCCTGTGGGGACACGGAGGCGAAGGCGCTCCACACGAGCGGGAAAAGGAAGATGATGGCGAGGCCGCCGGTCAACACGTAGTACGGAGTGCGAGAGAGCTGTCGTAGTTGTTTCATGAGCATTAGTCCTTCGCCCGCAAGCCGCGGAACTGCACGAGATTGATGACGACAAGGGCGAGGAGGACGAAGATCGACAGCGCTGCGGCAGAGCCGAGGTCGAACTTCTGGAAGGCCTCGCGGTAGATCAGCTGCACGATGGTGATCGTCGAATTGTCTGGCCCACCCTTGGTGAGGATGTAGAACTGGTCGAATGCCAGCAGCGAGCCGGTGATGCACAGGATCAAGGAGAGTGCGATCGACGGGCGCAGCAGCGGGAGCGTGATGTGGCGGAACTGCTTCCAGCGGCCAGCTCCGTCGAGATTGGCTGCCTCGTAGATATCGGGCGAGATGCCCTGGAGGCCAACCATCAGGATCAGCATGTAGAAGCCGGTGAACCGCCAGATGATCAGGAAGACCGTCGACCAGAGCGCGGCTTCCGGCGTGCCGAGGAAGGAGATCGGCTCGTCGATGAGCCCGAGGCTCTCCAGGATCGGACTGATCGGCCCGATGTTCGGGCTGTAGAGCCCCCAGAACAGCAGGGATGCGGATGCCAACCCAAGCGCGCTCGGGACGAGGATCGCCGTGCGGAGGAAAGAATTCCATTTGGTGCTCTCCTGCACGAGCAGCGCAATGCCGAGCGCGAGCGCGAGCATGATGATCGTGACGATCACGGTGTACTTGATCGTGAACACGACGCTGGGCCAGAGCAGGGGATTGTCGGCGAGACCGGTGAAGTTGTCTGGCGCATTGATGCCGTTGTCGCCGCCGAGCAGCGACCAGTCGCTGATCGACATCTGACCAACCGTGAGCAGCGGCACGATGAAGAGCAGGATCACGAAGATAGCCAGTGGGGCTGCATAGGCGAGGCCCTGGGCCGAGCGAGTGCGGAACCAGCTCTGCTTGCGTCGTTGCTGGAGTGGCTGCGTGCTCTGCGCGGGTCGCGCGGAGGTGATGGTCATGATGTTTCTCCTGACAAGGCCTCCGCAGCGATGCCGCGTGGCCATGGTGTTGCGGTGCAGAGGGACCGGGCACGGCTCGGAACGAACCGTGCCCGGAGTGACACTCGTGGCGTTTAGCCGGCGAGGACCGTGCTCAGCGCGTCGTTGTCCTTCTCCAGCGAGCTCGCATCGCCGAACACCTGGTTGCGGAACAGCACCAGCCATGGTCCGTTCGGGTCGTTGAACGCCGCTCCGAAGTTGAGTGAGTACGGGGTCGTTCCCTTGCCAGCGACCTCGTTGATCGTCACGACGCGGGGGTCCTTTTCGGAGTACTTGTTCGAGGCGAGGTCGGTGCGGGCGACAACGTCGCCGTTCTTCGCGAGCACCTCGACCTGGGCTTCGTCGCCGAGGGTCCATGACAGGAAGTCCCACGCGGCATCCGCATTCTTGCTCGTCGCGGAGATGCCGATGCTGTCGCCGCCGACGAACGTCGACTCTCCCCCGTCGATGCCGGGGATTACGGCGACTCCGGTGTAGTCGGGCATCGAGCCGAGCATCGTCGACGGCATCGGCATCACGCCGATGTTTCCCTCGGCGAACGGAGCAACCCAGGTTGCTCCGGTCTCGTCCTTGGTTCCCGGTGCGACGATTCCATCAGCTGCGAGCCCGCGGTACGTCTCGTAGAAGGTCTGGGCATCTGCGCTGGCGAGGTCCGACTCCGTTCCGTCGTCGTTCATGACGGATCCGCCGGCTCCCCAGATCCAGGGGAATCCGGTGAACACCATGCAGCCACCACAATTTCCGCCGAAGAAGGTTCCGCTCACGTCGCCGCCGAGCGCGTCGATGGCGCGTGCCTGCTCGTCGAACTCCGCGAGCGTGGTCGGCGGCTTCTCGGGGTCGAGGCCGGCCTTCTCGTAGAGATCCTTGTTGTAAAACATCACGGAAAGGTCCATGGTGTGGGGGACAACATACGACTTGCCGTCCACCGTGCCGACCTCGACGTGCGACTGCGCGATGTCCGCGGCGAACGGCAGCGCGGCGATGCGGTCGGTGATGTCGAGGTAGAGCCCCTGCGAGGTGTAGTTCGGAGCGAACACGACGTCGGACGCGAAGATGTCCGGCAGGCTCTTGGAGCCTGCAGCCGCACCGATCTTCGTCTGGTAGTCGTCCGTGGGGATGATGGTGAGCTTGACCTGGTTGTCATGGCTGGCGTTGTAGGCATCCACGAACGCCTGGCTCTGGATCTGGGTCGCCGCCCGGGTCCACATGGTGAGCTCGGTGCCACCCTCTGGCGTTGCCTCGCCACTGTCGCCGGCGGTCGAACATGCGGTGAGAACAAGGGTGGCCGCCGCGACGGCTGCGAGTCCACCGACGATGCGACGGCGAGTGTTTCGATTGCCTGGCTGTGTGCTTGCGAACATGTGAGTGCTGTCCTCCTGCTCCTCATTGAGCTGTGCAACGACACTCTGTCGCCACACACCGGGAATGCTGTGCGCATCCCAGACCGTGCCATCCGGAAGGCAGCCGGATTAGCATTGGTGAATAGTGCCTTTCCGACTGGTATCGCGGAGCTCTTGCGAGACCTCGCGAAACTTTCCGAAAAGGTTTTCATCACCGTACGACCGCGCTACACTCGCAGTCAAGCCCATTCGGCAAAACAGTTGCCGAAAATTCCCGCGAGGAGGACTCCAATGGCGGAACCAGTCGCGCACGGCACGGACGAGCGATTCAAACCGGCGACGCTGAAG
Source organism: Leifsonia sp. Root4 (assembly GCF_001425085.1). Classification (GTDB taxonomy): domain Bacteria; phylum Actinomycetota; class Actinomycetes; order Actinomycetales; family Microbacteriaceae; genus Microterricola. The sequence goes on from NZ_LMDN01000001.1 coordinate 892,861, forward strand.
GACGTGGCGTTGCTCGCCGGCGTCTCCATCGCCACCGTCTCGAAAGCACTCAACGGGCGAGAGCACGTGCGGGCGGAAACACGCGTTCGCGTGCAGCATGCGGCCGAGAAGCTGAACTTCTCGCCCAACGTGCTCGCCCAGGGCCTCCTGGCCGGTCGCACCGGAACGGTCGGACTTCTCACCAGCGATCTCGACGGTCGCTTCTCCATCCCGGTGATGATGGGGGCCGAGGATGCATTCGGGTCCGGCAGCACGTCGGTCTTCCTGTGCGATGCCCGCGGCGATTCGATTCGGGAGCAGCATCACCTCCGGGCTCTGCTCAGCCGCCGCGTCGATGGGCTCATCATCGTTGGAGACACGACGAACCCGCGGGAGACCCTGGGTCACGACATCCCGGTTCCCGTCGTTTACGCCTATGCCCCATCCATCGACCCTCGCGATGTATCGGTCGTGAGTGACAACGTCGGTGCCGGCCAGATCGCGGCGGACCATCTGGTCGAGTGCGGCCGTCGCCGCATCGCATACATCTCCGGTGACGTGAACTATCGGGCGGCGGTTGAGCGTGTCGAGGGAGCGTCACGTGCGCTGTCCGCGCACGGGCTCGAGCTCGTCGGCGGTGAGGCGCTGTACGGCGCCTGGAGCGAGGGATGGGGACGAGGTGCCGTTCGCACACTGCTCGCGCGGCATCCCGACATCGATGCGATCCTCTGTGGAAGCGATCAGATCGCTCGTGGGGCGCTTGACGCCCTCCGTGAGGCCGGACGCGACGTGCCCGGTGACATCGCGGTGATGGGCCACGATAACTGGGAGCAAATCGCCGCCCAATCCCGCCCGCCACTGTCAACCATCGATATGAATCTCGAACAGGTGGGGCGCAAGGCCGCTCATCTGCTGTTCGCCGCAATCGACGGCGCCGTCAAACCGGGAGTGCACAGCATCGCCACCCGTTTGGTGACCAGGGGATCGACTGCGCTGGCCGACTAGCCCGGAGCGGCCGGTGGCGCGCTTCGATCAAGACGCGTGATCAGCAACAGGGGAGGAGCGCCGTCGGCGCCCCTCCCCTGTTGTCTGCCACTCAGCTACGCGGTCAGTTGTCGCGCAGTTCCTCTTTGACCTCGTTGCGCTTCTTCACGGAGTCGGCCTCGGCCTCGGCCCTCTTCACCTCGGCATCCGCTTTCACCTCATCGATCTTGTCACTGACCCGATCGACGGTGTCTTCGACCGAGCGCGACACCTTCTCGGCTGCGGCGCCGGCTGTCTCCTTGGCGTCATCGAGAATTCCCATATTTTCCTCCTACTGCGAGTCGTATACAGACGAATGCGTGAGGCCGTGGCGGCTCAGAGAGCCCTGAGCCGCCACGGCCCGCGAGTGACCGCGCCTACGCGGTCTTCTTGCGGCCGAAGATGAGCCCCCAGATCAGGAGCACGACGATCGAACCGGCGATGGCCACCAGCCAGGTCTGGATCGACCAGAACTCTTCGAGGCTGACGTTGAACAGCAGGCCACCCAGCCATCCACCGAGCATCGCGCCAACGACACCGAGCAGGAGTGTGACGAACCACCCACCGCCCTGGTTGCCGGGCAGAATCAGCTTGGCGAGGGCCCCGGCGATCAAGCCGAGGAGAAGAAATGCAAAGAACCCCATGGTCATATCCCTTCCCGTTGAGGGTCGAACGCCGAGCGTCCGATCCCTGCTCCCCAATGAAGCTGAGGAGCGGACTCCACCGTCCCACTCCGGCACGGCGAATGCAACCCATTCGGGGTACAAAATGCCAATCGAGACGATGCTGTTCCCCGCAAACACGGGGCACGGAGCGTGGAGCTGGGAAAGCCCTGAGAGGCCGCTGACGAGCTCAGTCTTCGACGATAATGCCCAAGTTCGACGCAATCGCCGGGGCGAGCATGCCGAGCTGCAGCTCGTTGATTGTGACGCCGGCGAGATTGCGGATGCCGGCCACCTCCTGCACGTCGGCGCCGCGCAGGTCGAAGTCGCGAACGGTCGCGTTGTTCAGGTCGAGTGCGCGGACCCCGCACCCGTCGAACGCGACCCGTTCGGCCTTGGCCCCGCCGAGGTCGAGCTCGTCGATGGTGCAGTCGACAAAGAGGATGTCGAACAGGCTGGAGCCGCGCAGGTTGACGTAGCCGAGCTTGCAGTTCTCAATGCGGAGAGCCCGTAATCCCGACTCGTAGAGCTCGGCCGAACCGATGCGCGACTCACGAATGACGACGTCGCGCCAGGTCGAACGCGCCGCCCGAAGGACGGGAACGTTGAAACCGTTCAGCGCCGAGTCGACGATCCGGATACTGCGCATCTCGGCCTCGTCGGCAATGACACCCGCGAAGGTGCTCTCGCTCACCGTCGCGAAGTCGAGGGCGAAGGTCTCGAGGCTGAGCGCCTCGAAGGCGAGCGCGTCGATGCCCGAGTTCGCCCCGAGATCTCCCGCGTAACCCGCGGCGAGATTCTGCGGATCGACCCGGTCCAGCCGCGGGGCCTTCGTCGCGGAACGGGCTGTTTTCGTACGGCGTTCGGGCATCTGGCGCCCCTCCTCGTGCTGGCGTGAGCCCAGCCTATGTCGAAGCGCCGACGCCGGATTTGCGCTACTGGGACGACGCGCGACGCTCAGTGCGCCGCGCTACTGCCAAGCTCGACCGTGATCACGCCGACGGCGATGAGCGCGATGCCGATCGCCATCGTGCGCGAGAGCGGCTCCTTGAAGATGACGCGGGAGAGCACTGCGGTGAGTGCGATGCCCGTGGCCGCCCACACCCCGTACGCGACGGCCACCGGCATCCCGAAATGCAGTGAGAAGCCGAGGCACACGAACGCGGCGATGTAGCCGATGGCGATGGGCACAGCCCAGATCTTGCGCTTCAGCCCCTCGGAGGCGCGGAGCGAGAGCGTTGCCGCGACCTCGGTGATGATCGCGAGGGCGAGGAAGAGCCAGCTCATGCGGCCACCTCCTCCCGCTCGCGCGCGGCGATGGCGCGCTGCGAGCCCACCTCGACGAGGAGGACGCCGCCGATGATCAGGATGATCCCGATGCCCATCACCGGTGTCAGCGGATCCCCGAAGATCACCGCGGAGAGCACCGCAGTCAGCGCGACGCCGCTGGCGCCCCAGATGCCGTAGGCGACGCCGACGGGCAGGCCGAGACGCAGGCAGACGGCGAGCAGCACCAGTGCGGAGGTGTAGCCAATGACGACCAGGACGTACCAGGCCGGGTTCGACAACGCGGCCTTCAGCGCGAGCGTCGCGGCGACCTCCACGGCGATCGCGACTCCGAGTGCGAACCATGCGCGACTCATGAGCGGCATCCGCGGCCGCACGGGCCATGCTCGGTACGTCGAACGTGGACGATCACGGTCATCTCGCGCTGCACTTTCTCTTGGTGCACATCCGGCCGGTGGCCACACTCCGCCACGCCTTCCCAGATTGTAGGGGCAGCGCCGGGCTTTCATGCGAACTCCATGATGTGACCCGAAATCTCCGGAGGTCGAATGGGGCCTGCAGCGTCGCTGCGATTACACCAAAGCTTCAGTGAGAGGAAATTTTCATGTCTGATGCAAGCACCGACGATGCTCCCGTTCTCGATCTGCTCGCCCGGATGACGGCCGACTCCCTCGACGCGTCAACCCTCGACCCCGACACGGTGATGTTGGTGCGTCTCGCCGCCCTCGTCGCCGTCGGGGCGCCGCCCGTTTCGTACGCGTTGAACATCGACGTCGGAGCCGAACTCGGCCTCGACGCCGATGACATCCGCGGCGTGCTGACGGCGATCGCCCCCATCGTCGGAACGGCGCGAGTCGCTGCCGCCACCGGCAACATCGTCCGGGCGCTGGCGGCGGAGATCGAGCTCGCCGATCTGGAGATCGCGCTGCTCGAAGACGAAGACGACGAGTAGCCGTTCGGCCACGCAGGAGATTCCCCTGATGTTGCCCGCATCAGGGGATTTTCTGTGGAGTGAAGCGGGGAGGGTTGGCCGCGGTCTCGCCCTTGGATCTAGCTCAGGGTGCGGTTGAGATCACTGGAGTTCAGATCGAGCGCGGCAACGCCCGCTCAGAGTGGGACGCGGAGCTGAGCTCCGCGTCGATGAGCACCGCGGCCGCCGCTTTCGCGTGGGAGGCGACGGCGGAGTCGTGGGCGATGGCCGCTGTGCTCTGGGCGCCCTCGGCGAGGATCGCCAGTTGCGCGGCCAGTGGGCCAGGAGCGCCCAGCTCGCGCACGAGGTCGGCCATGAAGCGTTGGAACGACTCCTTGTGCTCTCGGACGAGTTGCGCGATCTCGGGGTGTGTCCCGCCCAGCTCCCCGAAGGCGTTGATGAATGCGCAGCCGCGGAACGAGTCGGTGCGAAACCACTCCTCGAGGTAGCTGTACACGGCAAGCAGCTGCGCGCGCGGACTCGGACCCGCCGCCGCGACGTAGCCGGACAGGCCCGATTCCCACTCCTCATGCTTGCGCGTGAGCACCGCCACAACGATGTCGCCCTTGGAGGGAAAGAGTGCGTAGAGACGACGGAGCGACACCCCGGCGGCCGCGCGCAGCTCGTCCATCCCGACGGCCGCGTACCCCTTGGCGTAGAAGAGGCCCTCCGCGGCCGTGAGGATGCGTTCGCGTGCGTCATCTGAAGTCATTCTCCGATTCTACTTGACATGAGAACGTCCGTTCTCTACTGTGGGGAACACGAAGCGAGAACGCACGTTCTCACCGAATCAGGACAAGGACTCATCATGGCTTTCATCACCGTCGGCACCGAGAACAGCACCTCGATCGAGCTCTACTACGAGGACCAGGGAGCCGGCCAGCCCGTCGTGCTGATCCACGGCTACCCGCTCGACGGTCACAGCTGGGAGCGCCAGACCCGCGCCCTCCTCGCCGAGGGCTACCGCGTGATCACCTATGACCGCCGTGGATTCGGCCAGTCGAGCAAGGTCGGGGCCGGCTACGACTACGACACCTTCGCCGCCGACTTGAACACGGTCCTGGAAACCCTCGACCTCCAGGACGTGATCCTGGTCGGGTTCTCCATGGGCACCGGCGAGCTCGCTCGCTACGTCTCCACCTTCGGCCACGCCCGCGTCGCGAAGCTCGCTTTCCTCGCGTCGTTGGAGCCCTTCCTCGTGGCCCGGGACGACAACCCCGCCGGCGTGCCCCAGGAGGTCTTCGACGGCATCGCCACTCAGGCCAAGGCCGACCGCTTCGCCTGGTTCACGAACTTCTTCTCCGACTTCTACAACCTCGACGACACCCTCGGCTCGCGAATCAGCCAGGAGGCCGTGACCGCGAGCTGGAACACCGCCACCTCCAGCGCACCCGTGGCCGCCTACGCGGTGGTCCCGGCCTGGATCGAGGACTTCCGCGGAGACGTCGAAGCCGTCCGCGCCAGCGGCAAGCCGGCCCTCATCCTGCACGGCACGGCCGACAACATCCTCCCGATCGACGTCACCGCCCGCCGCTTCCACCAGTCACTGCCCGAGGCCGACTACGTCGAGCTGGAAGGAGCACCCCACGGGCTGCTCTGGACCCACGCCGACGAGGTGAACGCCGCCCTGCTGACCTTCGTCAACAAGTAAGAGCGCGCGGATCACGAAACAAAGAAGAGGGCCTCCGCACTGCGGAGGCCCTCTTCTTCGGGTGGATTCCCTGAGAATCCCCCGGATCCTTCAGCTATTCCCCCGGCGACGAGACCGTGCATCCCCTGTGCAGCGACCGGGATTCCGAAACAGGATGTGCCCCCTCGTGGACGTCTGGTGCCTAGCGGTCGGAGTTCCTCTCGGGGGCTCCAGCGACTGCGTTGTGGTACACGGACGTCGCGTGATCCGCCGCCTGGGGCAGTAGACCGATCGGCACTGGTCGCGAGAAAAAGAACCCCTGCAGGGAGTCGCATCCAAGCGCGATGAGGTAGCGCGCCTGGCGCGCGGTCTCCACCCCCTCCGCGGTGACATGCAACCCCAAGTTGTGGGCGAGGCCGATCATCGAGTTCAGGATAGGAAAGTCCTCTTTGCCGGTGCGGATACCCGTGACGAAGGTACGGTCCAGCTTGATGATGTCGACAGGGATATTCTGAAGTCGCCCGAGCGAGGAATAGCCGGTGCCGAAGTCGTCGAGGGACACACGAATTCCGTGGTCGCGTAGTCCTTTGAGCTGCTTGACCGCTCGGACCTCTGAGTCCATGAATGCGCTCTCGGTCACCTCGAAGATCAGGTGGTGGGGATCGATGCCGAAGTCGTCGAGGGTGCGAAGGACTGCGCTCGCGAATCCGTCTTCTCGCAGTTGTACGACGGAGACGTTGACGGCGGCCGAGTGCGAGTCGTCTGCGCTAAGCCATGCCCCCAGTTGAACGCAGGATTGGGTGAGCACTTCTAGCCCGATGGCGTTGATCAGGCCGCTGCCTTCCGCTATCGCGATGAAATCGAGCGGGGGTATCAGGCCGTCTGGTCTGTTCCACCGAACGAGCGACTCAACCTGCGAAGCCTGGCCCTCCCCGACCATCACTATCGGTTGGTAATGAACGACTAATTCGTTGCGTTCAATCGCCTCGTGCAGTCCCGACTCGACGTTGTTGCGTTTGAGCAATGCGGTCATCATCTCCGGCCGGAACCTCAGATAGCGGTTCTTGCCCGCAGCCTTGGCCACATACATGGCAATGTCTGCCCGGCGAAGGAGGTCGGACGCCTGAAGAGACTCGCCGCCGCTCGTAGCCAGTCCCAGGCTGACACTCGGGTGGACCTCGTGACCGTCCAGCAGAACTGGGGAGTTGAGGGCGTTCACCACGCGGTCTGCCACAACCTCAGCATCCTCCGGCTCCACAAGGAGAATCACGAACTCGTCCCCGCCTATTCGGGCAACAGTGTCGGAGGAGCCCACGCATTCTCGCAGTCTCCGCGCAGCCTCAATCAGCATCTTGTCGCCGGCCTGGTGGCCGAGGATGTCGTTGACCTCTTTGAAATCATCCAGATCGAGCAGCAGAACGCTGATCGATCCCGCCTCGGCGAGGTTCAACGCCTCCTCGAGTCGCTCATGGAACAAGGCCCGATTGGCCAGCCCGGTGAGGGAGTCCGAGTATGCGAGCTGTTTCAGCTGTGCGGCCTGCTGTGCCAACTCAGCAAGGGCCTCCTGAATCTGCTTCTGAGCGGCGCTCTGAGCCGTGATATCGCGGAAGCTCCACACTCGGCCAATGACTTCGTCGGCGATTCGTTGAGGCCGTGAGTACCGCTCGAAGGTTCGGCCGTCCCGAAACTCGAGAACATCGAGACTCTCTGCCTCGGGCTGTGCATAGAGCTCAAGCACCTTCTCGACAAAGATGCTCGGATCGACGAGCTGCTCTACTACGAAGCCCAAGAGTTTCTCGTCGTCGTGCGCGGAGATGAGCCCCGCCGGGATGCCCCACATCTTGGAGAACTGTTCATTGGAACCCGCGATTTTTCCGTCGGCCGACACCACGAGAAGTCCGTCAGCCGTTGACTCAAGCGTTGCGCGAACCAGCGAGAGGGCATTCCGTAACTCGTCCTCATGCTCGCGGCGTTCGGTAGCATCTCGGATCGAGGCGACGACCACGTCACCGACGGCGGTGCTCACCTGCGCGAGCGCCATATCGGCGGGAAACTCTCGCCCGTCTTTGCGGAGCCCGTATAGGCTCGTGCTCGCCCTCAAACGTGCTACGTTTCCCTCGATTCCGACGCGGACCGGGGAATCTTCTCTCGCCTGCCGAAACCGCTCCGGAAGCAGCACCTCGTAATGCTGTCCGAACAACTCGCCGGGCTCGTAACCGAACAACCGCTCCGTCTCACCATTGAGGAACGCAAGGAGCCCATCATCTCGAACGACAACCAGTGCATCGGGAGCGTTGTCCGCCACGACGCCCCGGAAAAACACCTCCGGAGCATCAAACGACACACTCTGGACCATTGCTGCCACCCCCCTCGGACAGTCTCTTGCGGTCAGTGTACGCGCCAGACGCCTTGCTCACGGAAGAAGATCTCAGGTAACACGCCAGGGCACGGACGCGGCGAGCAGGTCTCGGTTTCGGGCACCGGTAGTGGTCGGTTCCTGGCAGCGTCCGCGCCCGCCGGGGTCCGCCGAGCACACGATCGACCCAGACAAGAACTACCAACCAAGAAATGAAGAAAGCCCCTCCCGAAGGAGAGGCTTTCTGTCATCAACGTCTCGACACATCTGTATTCGATGTCTCGACACGTCACAATGGCGGGCCGCTCTAAGAACTCGAAAGCCCTAGGCAGGAGTAGGGCACCGGCCGCCAGGCTTCCTGAAGATCCCCCGCATGCCGGAAAATAATCCCTTCAGAAGGCTGGTACAGCCAATCGGAGAAATTCGGTCTGCTTCAACCCTGAGCTGACGGCCACATGCGCTCCTCGTGCCTGCCGGGCCAGGTGGCAGATTTGCGCCGCTACGCTTTCCGACTGGCCGTCTGTGCTCTTGGCATGCACTCTGTCAAGTCGGTACGGTTTGCTGATGCCCGACTCGCCAACTGATTGCCCGTGTGCGGATGCTCATCGCCGGTTGATGGATCTGCACGAAGACATTCACCGCGCAGTTGAGTCATACGTCGATCCGTATGAGTTTCGCAGGTGGCTGAACTCGGCGATTCAAAATTCAAGAGGCGTCACCTTCCTCCTGCAGAAGCAAAAGTCTAAGTGGGACGATTTCAATACCTGGTACGGGGAATGGCAAGATGCCGCGAGGAAAAACTCAGTCCTCACGTGGGGAGTTACCGCTCGAAACAGAGTGGTCAAGGAAGAGGACCTCCGAACGCTCAGCGAGGCGCGTATCAGCGTCTACCACGGTCAGCTCAAGCGCATCGAAGATGTCTTCGTAGTCCCGCCGGAGTACACAGTAGAGATGATCACCTCGGTATTCGCAGGCGCCGCGGCAAAATCTGGACGCAAGCGCAGGGGCATACTCCGAGTCCAGCGCCGATGGGTCGATGACCAGCTTCCGGACTACGAGTTGGTTTCGGCGTTAAGGGAGATGTACAGGGCCGTAGCGGAAGTCGTCCGGAGCGCCCATCTAGCGACCGGCGTTGAAGAGTGCGAGCTGCCGCCTTTCAGCCGAGCTTGCATTAGTTCTGAGATCAAGTCCGGACTCCCCTGCCTCCCCATTGGGGACCCAATGCCCAGCATGTTGTTGGACTTAGAGACTGGGGAATCAACCAGCTTCAAGTACATGAGGATTGAGCGTGACGACGATCTAGCCAGGGTTGGCTTGGGCCGATACGGCACGCCTCCAAAGTTCACGACCGATCCAATTGATCACGCACACGCAAGGCTCGAACTCTCGAAACAATTCCTTGAGGCAGACGGCTACGCGGGTCCGATGCTCGCCCTCATCAAAGGGACCGCAATGCGAATGTATGGTCTCTCCTTCGACGATGAAGAGCAACGCGAGTTGAAGGTGGCCGCGACAGTTGATGGAGCGGGGGCCTGGCCGTTTGACGGAGCCGTGTACTCATCAGAAACTTGGATTGCGTTCCCGGGTGGGCGTGGCGTCGCGGTTGGGGTGAGTCCGGAGGAACTTCTGGAAAGCAACTCTGAGTTCTTCGGACCTGACACCAAGGGAGACCGGGACGAGGCGCTGATCGTGATCGCCTTGACTGCCGAAGGGCGGTCGCGGTGTCTAATTCAGCCGTTCGGAAGGACGGACGGTGGCATCGTCTACGGAGAGCTCATCGATGACTACTCGGGTTCAATGATCCCCTCATTCTTGAGCCCCATCTGGCGCACGTGGCCCCGACAGTCAGCACCTTCGCCTGGCTAGAGTCCGCCCTCGCTTGCGACAATTCCAATTCGGAGGATGCGGCGCCCGCGCAGATCCCCGATGATTCGAGCCGATGCACACTCGCGCCTATTAGTGCGCTATTCACATCGGTCGCGGTCAATGCGCTGCACGGTCGCTCCCATGAGAGGATGCGCACATGGCGGGGATCGAGAGCACGAAGAAGTTGCATCATTACGTCCCTCAGGCGTACTTGCGCGGCTTCGCTAACGCCAAAGACCGGGTCACCGCGATTCGGTTGCCGGGATCCAGCGAACCGTTCACTACGTCCGTGCGAAACGTTGCCGCTCAAACCCACTTTCACCGTGTGGAAGGTTTGGAACGGCCGGATGAGTTTGAGGATGTGCTTGCAGTCACCGAGGGCGAAGCGCAGAGCGTTATCCGAAAGCTTGAGCAGCACAATCCATTTCCCTTGCCTGAGGGCGACCGCTGGACGCTGGCATACTTCATCGCGCTTCAAGCCGTACGCGGACCGGATACGCGACGCACCGCCGAACAGATCCAAGCCAAGATGATCCGCCTCGAAGTCGGTGCCGGCGGTCGCAACAACGTCAAAGCATGGATCAAGAAGAACTTCGGCTTCGACGCAACGGACGCGCAAGCGGAGAGAATCTGGGTGGAAGCGACCCACCCAGATGGCCCTCCCATCACGTTTTCGAATCTCGCTCACATCCAACACATGGTCGAAGCAGCAGCACAGCTCGTGCCATACATCGCTGGTCGGCCCTGGTCGCTCACTCGCTTTCGGCGTCGATCATTGATCACTTCGGACGCCCCTGTGGCGCTGATCGGAAATCCCGAAGTCGAACCTTGGGAGGGAGTGGGCTTCGGCACGGCCTGGGGCATCGCCTTCCCGCTCACCCGCAAGCTTGGCCTCCTCATGAGCGACCCCACTGTCATAGCGGACGCGTTTGCACCGGACAGCCCGCGCCACCAGGAGATCGCCAAGTCGATCCGAGAGGGAAAAATGGACCGTGTTCAGCAGGGCACAACAAGCCTCGAGAGACTCTTCAACGATCACGTCGCGGCGAGTGCACGCGAGTGGATCTACCGACACCCGGACGACGCAAGCTACGTGCCGTCGGACCTCCATGATCCGACGCTCATCAACATTGAGATGCGCGGCGCGAGCGACATCGCGTTCGATGGGACCCCGTGGTTCGAAAGATCCAGTGAGATGACTCCTGCCGTCGCGACGCAGCTGTAGCTCGCGGTACGAGACGCACTGGATCGTCCCTCAGCACGCGACTGAACGACCTTGCTCGATCCACTCCGGTCGTGTAATACATTAACCACCGGATTTCGCTTGGGGTACCACCCGGTTCCTGCGGCCAGCGTCGGCCGACGCCCTCGACATCCCGGCAGCGAGAGGAGACCTCCACAATGAACGCTCCCGAAACCCTCACCACCCTCACCCTCGACACGCCTGGCACCTGGCTCGTCCACACCGCCAGCGGCTCGTCCTACATCTTCGATCTCGACCACAAAACAGTCGAAAGGCGCCGCGCACCCGACGCGCCACGGACCGTCAACGATCGCGTACGCCCGCTCCACGAGATCCGGCACTGTTCGGTCGGCCAACAGGGGTACTGGACGATGCAAGAAGACGGGATTGCGGCGGACGCGTACTGGGCGATGAGTTCGATGATCGTGCGGATCGAGCGCGTGGACCTGGAAGTCTGGGATCAGTAGCCGGCGGAGGGGGCACGACGGCCCGTCGTCTCCGCCCGGGCCACTCGAGAGCGCGCTTCGCAACTGGCATCAAGCAAATGGCCCCACCGTCCCAACGCTCTCGCTCGAGTGCCAACCGCCGTGGCCCTGCGTTGCCCCGACCGGGTTCAATCTATGAGGAGCTCAGGCGGCCCCGCAGCGCCATGACCCCCAAAAAAGGGCGTGCGTCCGGTTTCTTTTCCTGAAAGGATTGGCCGCGCGTCTGTGTCGGCGCAATCAACGATGCCGCCCTCTGCCCGCCTGGGCACGAACGCCTCACCCGAAAGGCGAAAGTGACGACCACTGTTCTCGGAGAATCTGTACGGAAGGCCCTCGGCGCCCTGAGCGTCGCCTATCTCGGTTCAGGAACGTTCGGAGAAACGTGGAGAGCAGATTTCGTCGATGATTCAGGGCGATCGAGCACTTTCGCTGTCAAGCTCCTTCGTCCGGAGATGCACCGGGCACATTTGGTCGAACGCGAGATCGGTGGGCTTCGCTCCTTTGACAACAAGGGCGTTGTGAAGCTTTTCGATGTACGCGACGTAGATGTAGACGGGCGAACACAAACTGCTTTGTTCTGCGAGTACATCGATGGCGGTGACGTGGGCCAGAACTGCCGCACCAATCAGCCAACTCAAGAACAGGTTCTCGCGTTTGCCACAGCACTCCTCGATGCTGTCCACGTTGTGCACAAGTCAGAGCGGGTTCATCGCGATCTGAAACTCGAGAACATCATCCTGCGCGATTCCCAGTGGGAGGCTCCGGTCCTCATCGACTTTGGACTCTCGAAGAGCGCTACAGATTCCACCTTGACTGCATATCCGAGCCGCATCGGTTCATTGTTCTTTATGTCGCCGGAGCAGCTCGCTGGGGAGCGCGCTCGAAAAGCCTCTGACCTTTGGGCCTGCGGCGTCGTTTTGTACATCGTGTTGACAAGGCGACACCCGTACCTAGACGACGTCCGCGGTCTGAGCGAAGACGATGTCGCTGACGCCATCGCTGGGCCGCCACGGCCGCTGCCTACCGACACACTTGCCCCACTGGCTGACATCATCATGCGGCTGCTGAGCGAAGAACCCTATGAACGAGGCAGCGCCCGGCGGGCTCTGAAAGACCTACGGAAGGCCATGAAATGACCAACACCGCACGGCCGAAGGGCGCTTCGCTTAAGCGCATGCTCGCAGGCAAGGCCCCGGTCTTCATAGTCCAGCGCGGCGCCCAGTTTCAGGATCGACTCCCGGAAGTCTTCGACAGCCTCGCAGAAACGAATGGGCGCAAGCTTGGGCTTGGGACCGTTGCGCGGATGCAATCAAGGATGACCCCCGCTCGAACTCTCGACTATCTCGATCGCCTCGATAACGTTCCGCTGAAGCTCGTCGACCCAGAATTCCATCGCCGGCCAGAGTCCGGGTGGGAGGGCGCTGCACCGGCGAACCCCGCGAAAAGCGCGAACCCCTGGGCGATCTACGACGACATTCCAAAGAAGCCAGACCGCGCTTGGGTCGGGCGCTCAATTCAAGCCCAGTATCAATTTGGCGCCACCGTCGCGTTGTCGGCATCGGGTTGGGTCGACACAACGAAAGCGAATGTTTCACTAGCAAATGCAATGGCATTCGTCGCGGAATCGCGCGCGGTCCTCGGGCACCACCCGATGTTCGTCAACCTCACGATGGACTATCGCTGGTTGGTCGACAAAGAACTCCGTGGGATGCTTCTCCAGGAGATCACGGAGAGCTCCGAGAAGCTCTGGTATCTACGCTTTTGGTGGCCTATCGTCACCTACCGCTACGGCCAATTGCTCGACGAGGACGTGTTGCGCGGGTACCGGATCTTGACCCGGACGGCAGCAGTTGAAGGAAAACAGCTCATTCTCCCCAACTCAGGGCTCACTGGTTGGGTGATGAGCGCGCTCGGCGCCGCTGGCTTCTCCACCGGAACGTCCTGGCCTGATCAAGCGTTTGCCCGTCAACGCCCTATGGGCGGACGAAAAGGGCAAAAACCGCCGCCCCATACTCCCCGCTTCTTCGACCGGCACATTCTTCACACGTTGGACTACACAATGGAACAGCGTCTCGCCGTCATCGACGGACACAAACCCTTTGAGACGCCGTTCTCTCGAGCGATCGCAGAGGACGAGCACAACAAGGAGCTGGCAGGGCTTCACTACCTGACGTCTGTGGGGAATCTGCAGGCAAACCTTTCCAGCAGCAACCCGACGATCACCGCCACGAAAGCGCTTCGCCAAGCGGAACGGTTTCTTGCGGGCGTCGACGATCTGGACCAACCCACAGGGGGAAACAGCCCGCTGCACCTGGGTGGGTGGGGCAGGCTACTTAACTAGCTGATTGCTCGCGGTGTTCGGGTGGGTACCATCCGAACACCGGCGCGACTTGGCCTGCACGTTCCCCGCGCAGGTGAAGCTCGAGGCTGCGCTCGGCAACAAGCATGCGTCCGACCGCCGTGTCCACGGAACGCAGGATCCGCTGTGGACGAACCGCAACTCGATGACGGTTCGTTGCCGCGTCAACAACGATCACTCCGATCCCACGTTGCGCGATACCATCAAGGCGCTCGAGGGCAACTCGGGAGTGCGCAGAATCTAGCGCAATGTAGGCGGCGTCTGCGGAAAGCTGTTGGTGTCGGGCCTGGTTGAACGCGCGCAGCCAGTCGCGTAGTTTCGCTTCAACCGTAACCACCCTGCGTCCAACGGGTCGTGCCTCCGGCCGCAGTCGTAGTCTCTCGCCTCCCCCGTCGAGCCATCCAAGATCGAGCAGAAGAGGCACTACTGCGCGTCGGACATAGTCTTTTGTCATACCGATGCGGGCGGCGAGCTCGGTGATTGTCATTGTCTTGGTGCGGAGCGCTATGACCGCACGAACCTCAACGTCGGTGCTCAGGCAACGCACGCCGGCCTCTAGGCGTTGCGCAACCCGGTCACGGTCAAACCGCACCGCGCTGAGGTCTGGCACTCCGCGGGCTGCAGGAACTTCTCTGAACGTTTCGACGTCGGGGTCGTGGCGTTTGAAAACCGAGGCGGCGAATGTGGGCTCGAGCGCGTCGACCAAGTCGATCTCGTACCGGAATCGCTCTTTCACGGGTGCTTCAACGACGCTCACAACCACCCACCTCCGTTCAAGCATTCCTAATTCGCCCTAAGTCTACGGTCGAGGACCGACTGAGATACACAACCCAGTTGGCGGTCCTTTGGAGCGCACCTTCACAGTTTTCGCCGTGAAATGCAGCTCCATCAACTCACATGCGGCGAAGATCGACGCCTTCCCAAAGGAAAGCAAGGGGCCACAAGCGAGTCCCGTCGAAACAATGAGCTCGCGCAGCCCAGCGCGAAGACGACTTCACTTAGAACAGTCTCAGCTCAACGTGCGATCGCAGTCCTGCGCCAGCCCGCGAATCGATCGGGTGTCTTGGTCAGGCATCAGTGCCCTGTCACCAAGGCATTTCCGTGTCACCACGCTCGCTCAGAACAACCGCCGGTGGATCGAGGCTAAGACCGCACCTTTGAAAACTAGCGCCCCGCAAGCGACGCGCCTGCGCGAGCCGACGTTGAACGTACAGTACCTATGACATATGACCAATCGACAATTCGTGACGGTGCGACTCTACGACGGCTTCCATCCAGCGCATCCGTCAGCTCACGGGCTCGTCGAACCGGCGATTCACTCTTTGCCGAGTGTGCAGATCCCTCCGGACAACTCATGGGGATTCATGCTCGCCAGCGCGTTGAGTGAGTTGGACCCGGAGGGTGCCGTGGTCGGCTTCGAACCGGGGGTGCCCGGCCCATCCATGCGGCGCCCGGTTAGGACGCATGCGAGGCTCAATTCCATCGATCCAGACAGCGCGACCATGTCCGACTACGTGTACCCAGATCGCATCTGGCTCCTCGACGAATCTGGTCGACTCGGGTACAACCACCGCCTCGAATTTCACAGTCGAAAGACAACGATACTTCGGCGTGCGTCGAACGCGACGGACGCCGGCTACAACCAGGAAGACTTCTCTGACCTTCTCGTCACTCGCTCCGAAGGCGGGTTCGGGGGTGACTCAGTTTGGTACGACATCGCGTCGTTCCTACTAGACCAGGGCGTGCAGATTGGGCTCGACGCCACCGTGGGTGGCATTGCCGCGTGGTCGGTTCGCCGGATCGGAATTCGGATTGCGGGCTCCAAGAGCGACAAGCGAGCTCGACGTACTGCACGCGAGTGGGAGGCCCGTGGCATCGGAACTCCTGCCCGCCTGCGCGAGTTCCTTGAACTGAACGCGGCCTGGCACCTCGAGGAGGTTTGCACGCGCCTCGATATTGCGCCATTGTCCGGCGCCCAGCTATTGCAGGCCCTCGGCTATGAGTTGCGAAGCGATGGATCAATGCTTTGGCAGCTGGGCCACCACAAGAGTGCTCGCAAACGCCGAGAGAAATGGATGAAAGCAGAGACCGCTGAGTGGCAGCCCGAGCTGAGAGCCTGACACTGAACGTCTCGAGCAACTCTCGTCCGCGCCCCGCTTGACTCACGAAGCCTGACAACGCCGATGGGTGCGGAGCGCCTGCCTTCCGAGCGTGAAGCAACGACGAAAGGCGCCTCAAAATTTGAATGCGGGCGCTTGTGCAAGAGACGCATGAGTCGCGCTTCGCGGTCACGTGCCCGGGCCGTCGGATTCTTGAACACCTACGCGGCAGCGCGAGGCGGTCTCCAGGCGGAAGCGACAACCCTCACCCAGAGTCGCGATGTGGTCTACTGATGCTTCCGCGCGTTTAGGGAGAACCCCGTGGCCGTTCCAGCTTCGAAGACCGAGTTGCTCACAACAATCGAGAAGACATTCTCTGCGCTCAACGATGATCTCGATCAGCTGCCGTCAGACCTCAGAGACAAACCGTTTCTGGTTGGCCACGTCCAAGGCACGATGATCAGTCCAGGGGCTCGGCCTGTACCTGGCAGTCGGTCCCGTATTCCTGGGTTTCTGGCTCTTCGGCGTCGGACTTCGCCGCGTTGGCGCCCGTACGGCGACGACCGTCACTCTCATTGAGCCAGTCCTGGCCACTTTGCTCGCCGTCCTCATCGTGCAGGAGAGCATCGCACCGGTCGGCTGGATCGGAGTGGGCGCCGTAGTCGGGGGGGCTGTCGTTCGCGGCACGCGAGTAGCTCGCTAGCAACACCGTTCACTCGCCCGATCCGCGAACGGGAGGGCCGGCAACGCTACGCTTGGCATCCGCTATAGCGATTTCTGAGGACGTTTCGAAATGCAATTGGCCACCGTGCCGGATGCGTGGACGACCGCGCTCGACAAGCGGCGCAAGAGTGGGGGGGCATCCTGTCCGACGAGGAAGCAGGCCGCACGAAATCGAGTTCCTCTCCATGTCCTCGAAGGAGACCGACACCGACGGGTCGCTTCTGTCCTGGCTCGCTGAGCGCACAATCGACTCCACTCGCCCTCCCCGGAATGCGACGGTTCGGCACGATCATGCGGCATCTGCCCGGCTCATTTTTGCGTCACTAAGAAGACGCGGAGATTGGGGGCCGCTCCGGCGGACACCCGAGCTCGGCCCGCGCCGCTAACCAGATGCGTGGGTCAGCCGCTGCGGCTGGCACCGCCCAACAAGAGCTGCGCAGGACACCTGCCTTCCTGCGTCTGCGAGGGCGTCGAACGACACAAGTCCGCTAAGCGCCGGGCAGTGTGCACTCAAACAACAGACTCGGCCCTCGCCATTCGACCGGGCCCGCGAAGTCAGCCTTTCGGCCGGACCAGTTTGCGGCTGAACACTCTTGCTCCAACAGCAGTCAACGGCTCAAGCTGCGCAGGAACGGCGACAGCCGGGAGGATCATCTCCCACATCTCTCCCACTCGAGTCATCAAGTCGGCCATGTCGGTGAGCACATCGGAGAGAAGCTGCACTCCGGTGAACGACGGGATGATGAAATGCGCCAGTTTCGCGGGATCTGTCGTGTCCCGGAACTCGCCGGCTTCGATCGCGCGTTGGGAAAGGGCCTCGAAGATTTCAAGCCACTCATCGTAGGGCGCTCGAGTCGGGGGATCGAAGATGGCGCCACTCGTGGTCAGTCGGATTCCCGCTCGAACGACGGGATCGCTGACAAGCTTCTGTGCGAGATCCGCGCACATCAGCATCATGATCTCAACTGGACTGGTCGTCGTCTCGTGGATTTGCTGAGCGGCGTCGGTCACTGACTTGTGCTCCGCGTCAATCACTGCCCGGGCAATGTCTTCCTTGGCGCTGAAGTGGAAGTACAACGCCCCCTTGGTCACGCCCGCCGCTTCGGCGATCATTGAGATCGAAGCGGCTGCATACCCAACGCGATAGAAAGTCCTGGCCGCGCCTTTGACAATGCTGTCGCGCGTTTGAATCGCCCGGTCCTGCTTCGCCATCCATCTCCCCCACGTCTGCCAGAGCTATCCTACCTAGCGTGCCAGCTTACGGAGCTTCAGAAACCCCAGACATCACACGGATTGCGGTGCTGGGGGCCAGCGGGTTCATCGGCCGCTCCACTCTTGAGGCAGCGCAAAACCGAACAAACGCGACGGCCATCGGCGTGCACCGCAACAGCGATTTCCGCGCTGGCTTCATCCGCGGAGACATCACCGACATCACCTCGCTTCACGCTGCGTTCAACGGTGTAGGAGGCGTTGTTCACTCAGCCAGCTACATCGGATACGACGAGGCAGAATGCGAACGCGTCAACGTTCGTGGCACCGCCAACGTCATCGAGGCATGCACCAAAGCCGATGTGGCCCGCCTCATCTACGTCAGCACCGCTGGCGTCTACGGCGCCGGCGTCCACCGAAACGCACGCGAGCCGGAGCTTGTCGTCGCCCCTAACTCAGTGCTCAGCGCATCCAGGGCGCGTGCAGAAGAGCTTGTACTCGAGGCTGGCGGAATCGTGGTGCGGCCACATTTCGTCTTCGGAGCCGGCGACAAATGGCTCGTGCCTGGAATCCTCAAGCTCATCACCGGAATCAACGGACTGCCGGACGGCGGACGTGCACGGCACAGCGCGATCGACGTCGAAGTCCTGGGCGAGTTGCTCGCGGGACTCGTCGTCGCCGCCGACATTCCAGGGCCAACGGTCTTCCATGCCGCAGAAGAAGAACCCGTGACGCTCACGCACATCGTCCAATCAGCGCTGTCACCGGCAGAGTTCGATGCCCTCGAGTCCCTGACGCGGGCCGAAGCGTACGAACGAGCGCAGAACGCTGGGCTGAGCGCGCGTCATATCGACTGGCTCGCGGACGATCACGTTTACGATTCGTCGGCGATCCGCGAAGCGATCTTCAAGACCAGCACACGAGGGCTTCTCTAATCCCCGAGATGGAGTAGCTGATGGAGCCAGACTGAAGGTTCTGGCCGAGCCGACCGGCGCCCCGGATCGATCGGGCACGCTTAGACAGGAAGACGCCCCCGCAACTACTTACGGGGGCGTCTTCTCGTTGTGGCGCAGCCTATTTGGAGCTGTTCTTGCGGCGTTTCTCGTGCCAAACAACGACGAGCGCAGCGAGCAGCAGGCACATCACCATCGATGGCAGCAAAACATTATTGGCCGGCCCACCCGGGTTGAGAATCACCACCACGGCCAAGACAACACCGACTACCGCGAAAACCAATCCTGCAATGCGCATGATGTTCGACCTTGCTGCTGCCATCACCACGGGGTGCCGGTCCATGCAGGTTTAGGATGTGCGATCCGCAGTCGCCCCGAAATCGAAGCGAGGCGACATGGTCGAAGGCCAGCTGGCCTGGCCGATAAATACCATACGTTTGGTTTATTTCAAGTCCTCTCATATGCGGACTGTGACCCTCGTCATACTCTGCGACGCTGTGGAAGGTTCCAGGGGGGAACTGGGCAGAGCATCCGATGAAGCCCAAAAAAGCACGTCATATATAGGGGGAATTTCGTAATGAAGATGGCGATATCGCAAGGAATCATCACAATGGCAGCGGCGTGCGCGCTTGTCGCAACGTCGGCAGTGTCTGCTTCTGCAGAGACCCAGCCGGCACCAGAGGTCACCGACGCCACCGTCGCCGCGAACGCGTTGGCTGCGATCAACAACGTTGATCCCGACCTTCTTGCAAGCGCGGTAGCCGTCAGCGCCACTCCCGATCAGGAGATAGCGCTCGACGCCGCGACCGCTGACTCTTCGATCATCATTCCCACCGACGCGTCCGAGAACGTGATATTCAGCCCCAGCGAAGGCACGTCGTCGATCGCGGTGGAACTGCCGTTTGCCGCGGAAGCATCGGACGCTGTGAGCACAGCAGATGGTGTCGTTGTCTACGACAACAACAACGGATCAACCACGGTACCGATCGTCCGGGAGGACGGGGGCGTTCAGATCAACACGGTGATCAACGCTGCCACCGCACCTACCGACTACAGCTACAGCTTTGTTCTGCCGTCGAGCGCGACAATCGTATCTTCTGGAGACGCCCTGCTCTTTGTCGACGGCGACAAGCTGCTCGGTGGACTGGCACCTGCATGGGCGAAAGATGCCGCCGGACGCGACGTTCCCACTCGGTACGAGGTCGAGGGCGCAACCGTGACTCAGATTGTCGAGCACGATCAAAGCTATAGCTACCCGGTGGTCGCCGACCCGTGGATCGGAATCAACCTCTTCAGCAGCATCACCGTCGACAGCTACAACTCCCAGCCGCGGGTCAATCTCAACCTCTCCAATTGGGGCTGGTCCGTCTACAGCGGCGCAGCACAGGGCGGCGGACTCACAGGCATCGCTGCTGGCCAAGCCATCCTGAACACGGCAGGATGGGATGAGGCTTGGGGCAAGGGCGGCACCATCCGGACAGCCCTCGACAAGCCCAGCCAGCGTCAGCAGTTCTCCTGCCACGCACTCGGCGCCGTGGCCGCCGGCACCTGGAACTTGGAGAAGTTCCGGCCCAACCGGACGAACGGCGATTGGGGCTTCGGAGTGGCTGTGCATCACTGCAACTGGACCACCGCCAACCAATACTAAGAAGTGACCAACACACATGGTTCAGAACTCGACACAACCGAGCCCGACCCAATCATCGAAGAGTCGATGGATCGCAGCCGCAGTCGGCGGAGCCATCCTCATCGCTCTTCTCATCGCGGCAGCCTGGTGGGTCATCGGCGGGGCCAACGCCTTCGGGCCGCGAACCGTGGGTGATTTGTTGTCCTCAAGCCCGAGCATCTCACCTGTCGAAGAAACAAGCACGCTATGCGCCGAGCCGGGATGCGTAGAAGGTTGGCATACCGACGTGGGCTCGTACCTCAGGTTTGAAAGCGCCGGGGAAGCCGAGTACTGGGCAACTGTGCTCGGAGATGACGGCAGACGGTTCGGCACAATCGTGCTCGACATGCGAGACACCGACCTCTCCTTCGAGCAGAGGCGTCAAGCCATAGACGTGCTTTTCGCCACGCGCGACTGGCACTAACCTTCACGGGGCGCGTGCGGTCCTCACGACTCGAGCAGACCGGACGCGCCCCGCTATGCGATCCCTGGAATACTCGTGTTCGATGGATCGTTCGACGCTTGGTCCGAGATGAACAAACCGAATCAACATCGCGCTCCCACCACTCATTGAAGTCGAGCGTGTTGGTGCGGAAGGACCTCAACCAACCGAGTGTCGTTCTCTACTGCAACGGCAACGCAATCAACGCACTCACACCGCGGTCAGTTTCACCCTCGACTCCTTTAGATCGTCGCTCGTAACGATCGCGGTGATCTCGCCGGGACCAGTGGGGCGAACGATTGCGAGCGCGCGCCCGTCAAACGTTCTCCAACTCGGATGCGTGAACGATTCCTCGGTGGAGGGTCGGCCACTGGCCAACGCTTGAAGCACCCCGGGCCCTTCGATACGAACGGTCACGACTGTCTCTCGTGCCGTATCAAGGATGCCCAGGCCGTCACGCAACTCAATGCTCAGATACGCGAGATCGCCACTGTCGGCACTGAGAACCGACCGGTCCGCGGTCGTCCAAAGGGTGCTTGCCCCAGCCGTTTGCAAATCGGTGCGGGACCGGTTGCCGTCACTTGCGATGCTGAACGCCGTGAGCGTGCCCGGTTCGTATGGGACCGTGAAAATGGCGCGAAACTCGGAGTCTGCTCCGGCCGCCCGGCGACCCAACGAGACCCCGTTCAGCTCAAGTTCTACCTCCGGGGCAGCACTATAGATCTCCACCTCCATCGGTGTCCCGTGGCCAGTCGTCCAGGTCCAACTAGCAATTGCGTCGCTCCAGGCCCACTGCATCTCCAGACGCCGCATGCCCTCTGCGATGGGGCGGCGGACCGCGATATATGGCTCATTGCGAAGACCAAACACAATCTCACGGAAGTAGGACTGGGGGCGGCGGACGCCAGTGATGTCGATGTCGCCGGACCAGGACGTCAGCCAGGGGAACTCCGGGTCGCCGCCGCCTCGGACGTCCGGATCGTCGGTGTAGTCCGTGCGGCCGAGCCCGACCTCTCCCAGGTAGTCCCACCCCGTCCAGGTGAACCCACCGATGACGTGAGGGTTCTCGAGAGTCCGCAGCCACGACTTGGCGGTATCACGGGGATTCGTCTCGGTGCCGAGGACAACCCGGTTCGGAAAGCGTGCCCCGTCGGCGGAGTATCGCGCTTCTGCGTAGTTCAACCCGGCGATGTCGGCGACGGCGTGCGCCTCGGCCGTCCTTTCGCCGACGATATCGGAGATGGTGACCTCGTCGAAGAACTCCGTCATTTCATTCATGACGTCATTGACACCTCGCGCAGCGGCGTCATCGAGGCGCCCCTTGAGATCGCCGATCACCTCGGTTGCCACAGCCCAGAACCCGCTGACCGCCGTGGTGATGAACCGGGTGTCGTCCTGCGCCCTAATACGCTCTGCGATGTCTCGGGCGATAGCCGCACCTGCCCCTGTCCCGTATTCATGGATCTCATTGCCAATGCAGTAGAGGATGACGCTCGGGTGGTTGAAATCCTTTCGCACCATCGCATCGACATCGCGCTCCCACCACTCATTGAAGTCGAGCGTGTAGTCGAATGGCTTGTTCATCTCGGTCCAAGCGTCAAAAGACTCATCGAACACGAGCATCCCCAGACGATCGCAAGCGTCGAGCATCGCCGGACTCAGAGGATTGTGCGAGCTGCGGATCGCATTGAAACCTGCCGCCTTGAGGAGTTCGATACGACGTTCTTCCGCCCGGCGGATAGTCGCAGCGCCCAGTGGACCGTTATCGTGGTGCACGCACGCTCCCCGCAGCTTCAGGGGCTCGTCATTGATGCGGAGCCCCCGCCGTGGATCGATTCGCACAGTCCGGATGCCGAAGTGAACGTCGACATCCTCGTCGTTCGCACGGCCGTCCTCCTCGAGAAGACGAGCGCTGAATCGGTACAGGTACGGATCATCCACACTCCACCGCTTCGGCTCGTCAACATAGAGTCGGTTCCGCGCCACGGCCTCGCCGCCTGGCCTGACCGTCACCGGGCTTTGGTCGTATGCAACGACATTGCTTTCTGCGTCGCGGACGGTTACCTCCAGCGTGAGCCGGCGCGTGCCGAGATCTGAATTCCGCACGATCACGGCCGTCTCAACGACGGCGCGCTCATCATCGACGTCCGGCGTGCTGACCCGCACGTGGTCGTCCACGATATGAGCCAACGGCGCCACAATGAGATGCACGTCCCGGTAAATTCCGAGCCCGGAGTACCATCTGGAGTCCTCATGTGCTCGTGCTTCAACGCTAATCGTGTTCTCTTCGCCATATCGCAGGTGGGCGTCCAGGGAGATCCGGAACACGGAATATCCATACCTCCACTGCCCTGCGAACTCGCCGTTGACATAGATCATCGCGTCACGATAGACCCCCTCAAACTCGATTGATACGCGCCGCTGGCGCCACTCCGCAGGCACGTCGAAGCGTTTGGTGTATTCAACTTCTCCGCCGGGGAAGAATGCCGACGACGGGCCTCCTCCGTCGCGACCCGACCGCGGCAACTCACGCATGGCATCGTGAGGGAGCGTGACGGTTGTTGGAATGGCTCCGCCGAGCAGATCAACGAAGCCGCTCACCTTTCTCCGCACGCTCCAGTCGCCGTTGAAGAAGGACTTCGTCATCGTGTTCTTTCCATTCGTTCGGCCCAGCGCATGTCTAAGCACCCATTCTTACCTTCATCGAGGACTGCCCAATCGGGCTCGCGTTGATCCTCTGGCTTCGGACCAGACACACCGATGTGTGGTGCTAGCGTCCAGCAGATACTGAGCCCAAACCGCACGTCTCCATGGGGACACGATTCGTGCATGCTGACTCTCTCCGAGGACCGGCGCGACGGCCGCAGAGCGACGAGAGCGTTCGGGCCGGAAGCGCAGCAAAAGCCGCCCAGTGAGTTCAACTGAGCCTAGATTTCGCGGAAAGGCCCGTCAACGCCGCCGCTGGCTGTTGCGCAAAACGCGGCACTTTCGCGGCGCATTTGGAAGTATCGCCCGGTACGCCCGTCCGTCGTGAACCCGGCTGCACGACCGATGGTCGTGCCATCCGTCTGCAAAGGAGCAGTATGCTGCATCATCATTCGTCAACCTCATCAAAACGCGCTGAACGAATGGAGCGACGCCGGTTTCGAATCCCACTGGGAGCTGTCATGGTCGCCCTCGCCGCGTCCCTCGTAGGTGCATCGCCCGGTCCTGCGGTAGCCGCTGGTGGGGAAGATTGCCAGCAAGTTGGTCGGGCATGGCTGATCACAGCAGCGTGCACAGACCCTGAGTTCGCAGAACCTCTGGTGACAGCCGAGTCTGAGGAGACATTGCCAACTCCGCACCATCGGATATCCGGTACAGTCGGCGGCCGTGAGTTTACGGTCTACCTGCCGCCTGCAGAAAGCTGGAAGGGGAGGCTTTTCCAGCGCACCTACCCGCTGCAGAGCGCACAGGCGAGCGACGAGACCATCGCGTTCGGCATCGCAAGCGGAGCTGGAACCGTGCAGGTGGCCGGCGCATCCGGCTATCGGGCGGAGGCGGCGGCCGTCAAGTTTGCCAAGTCACTTGCCGCCGAGCACTACGGCTCCGACGCGGAGATACATGCATATCTTTATGGAGGCAGCGGAGGCTCATACCCGACTATCGGCGCTGCCGAGAACACAACTGGACTCTGGGACGGCTTCGTTCCGTTCGTGATCGGTACGCCGACCGCGATCCCAAACACCTTCTTCAGCCGTGCCCTCGCGCGATTCGTGCTCGAAGAAGAGGCCCCTGCAATTGCTGACGCCATGCTCCCCGGTGGTAGTGGCGACCCCTATGCGACGCTCGACGACCTCCAAGCCGACGTCTTGACTGAAGTCACTCGACTCGGCCTGCCGCTTGCGGGTTGGATCGCCCCCGACTATCTGTTGCAGGGCACGAGCAATGACGCGCTGCTCGGCTTCGGTGCAACGGTCCGCCAAATCGACTCAGGGTACGAGAACGACTTCTGGACGGCTCCTGGCTACCTCGGCACTGAAGAGACGCCCCTCGGCGACTACTTTCGTTCCCATCGCATAGTCGCCGACACCTCGATCGCAAGCTTCACCCGGGATGGAGGGGGCGCGGTCACAGCAATAACCGCCGCCGACCTGCCCCACAGCGAGCAAGGGTGGATCCCGCTAGACGTTTCCGTGCTCGAAGCCGACGGCACGAAGCAACGCTTGAGCGGCTCCCTCGACGCCGCGAGTGGCACCTTCACTCTGGGTGAGAACTCGGCAGAGGCAATGGCCGCACTCGTCGAGGGCGCCACCATCCGGTTCGACAATTCGTGGTCGCTCGCACTCTTTGCCTACGAACGTCACCAAACCCCGACAGCTCTGGATTTCCACGCGTGGAATCAGCACCGCAATGCTGACGGGAGTGCGAAGTACCCGACCAGGCCACTGAAACTCGGCGAAGTGCTCGCTGGCAGCATCTCCGGCGGCGCGGCGTACTCGGGGAAAGTCACCGCGAAGACAATCGTGGTGGGCAACCTGCTCGATGTAGACGCATACTCCTGGCACGCTGACTGGTACGCGAAGCGAGCTGAGCAGGCGCTGGGAAGCTCGTACGACGATACTTTCCGGGTCTGGTATCTGGAGAGTGCCGATCACCTCGAGGGCCCGGTGACGGGCACCCGCTCGACCTACGTCGTATCGTTCGAAGACGTGCTGCAGCAGGCGCTGCGCGACATTTCAGCCTGGGCGGAGAGCGATATCGAGCCAGCCGCGTCGACTGCCTACGACGTCACTGACGACGCACAAATCTCGGTAAACGCCGCCGCAACTACACGTGGGGGCATCCAGCCCACGGTGAATCTCACTGTGTCAGGCGAACAACGCGTGGACGTCGAGGTCGGTCAGCCGACATCTTTTGCCGTGCAAGCTGCAGCTCCGCCGGGAACCGGGCAGATCGTCCGCATCGACTGGGATCTGACGGGAACCGGAACGTGGAGCGCGGCGAGCCTGGACTCGACCGGCTCCGTGATCACCGCGACCGCCGAACAGAGCTACCCGACGCCCGGAACCTACTTTGCCGCGGTGCGCGTGACCACTGATAGGAATGGCGAAGTCGACGAAGAATTCGCCCAGGTGAAAAACCTCGACCGGGTACGGGTCGTCGTGCACGAAGTTGCGGCGCCGCATGTCTCGATCGCTTCAAGCCCCGAGTCGCCCGACGGCAACGATGGGTGGTATCGGAGTCCAGTGACGCTCTCCACAACGGCGACCGACGATGTAGACCCAGACCCTGATGTCGAGATCGACGTCGACGGTCACGGCTTCGTTCCGCAGAGCGGCCCGATCACCCTCGATGGTGATGGCGAACACACCTTTAGGGTGCGTGCCACGGATTCAGCAGCCAGTTCCGCTGAGGCAGAGTGGTCGGGTCGGATCGACCAGACCGCCCCCGCCGCCCATGCATCCATAGACGCGACATCGGGCCGAGTCACCATCACCGGCGACGACGCAACATCGGGGCTAGACACCATCGAATACGCCGAGGTCGACGATACGGGACGGCAGGCAGCGTGGCAGGCATATAGCTCACCGGTGCAGCCAGCAACCGCCACGACCGGGATTGTCTATCGGGCCACCGACATCGCAGGGAACACGAGCGCGGCCGCATCGGTCACGCTCATCTCAGAGGTTCCGACGAGCTCCCCTCAGCCGAGTAGTCAGCCGGCAGCTCCCGAGGAAGATCTCGCGACCACCGGTGTACAGGCGGCCGGCTGGATCATCCTTGCAATCGCTCTGCTCGGAGGGGGCATCCTCTTCAGCGTTCGGAGACGGCCAGCTCGCCGCTGACGCGGCAGCAACCATGGTTCGCGGGCGGATCGGAAATGGCGACAGCCTGACCGGCCCGCCCGCTCCTTCTTTTGCGCAAACAAATGCAAGCCTTGAGGAACCATGGAACGCTGAATGAGGGCTCTCGCCCGGCCGGTTCCGCCCCGGAAATGTCGCTCACGTTCCCGGAGGCTTTGCCACCATGTCCCAAACGCTGCTCACACCGCAGACCCGAGCCGGGGCCTCACCTCGTCTCGTCATACTCCTCGGCCTCCTCGCCGTACTGGGCCCGCTCACAATCGACCTGTACCTGCCGGCATTTCCGCAGATGCAGGCCGATTTAGACACCACACCAGCGCTAATTCAGCTCACCCTGAGCGCTGCCACGCTCGGCTTCGCGCTCGGCCAGCTCGTCGTTGGGCCATGGAGTGACTCGATCGGGCGCAGGCGGCCCCTACTCGTTGCGACGGCCCTGCACGTTGTTGCCAGTATCGCGATCGCCGCAGCGCCCGATACCACCTGGGTCCTCGTCCTCCGAGTGTTGCAGGGCGCCGGCGCCGCGGGGGGTGGTGTGGTCGCGATGGCGATGATGCGTGATGTCGCTGAGGGCAAGCAACTCGTCAAGGGTCTCGCCCGAGTCGCACTCTTCACAGGGATCGCACCCGTGATCGCTCCGTTCCTCGGGGCCCAACTCATGGCTGCGCTCAGCTGGCGGGGTTTGTTCGCGGTGGTCGCCGCTTACGGGCTGTTGATGCTCGCCGCCGCCTTCATCTGGATGCCGGAGACGCTCCCTTTCGAACGACGATTCCTTCGCTCGGACCGCAGCGCTGTCTGGCGCAGCTACCGCGGGCTGCTCGGCGACCGACGGTTCGTTGGCATCGCACTCATCGGCGGTTTTCTCGTATCCTCGGTCTTTGCCTACCTCTCCACGTCGTCCTTCCTCTTCCAGCAGCAGTACGGGCTCACCCCGCAGCTCTACGGCGTGATCTCCGCGTTCAATGCGGTCGCCTTCGTTCTCGGTACGCAGGTGTCCGCGTTCGTTGCGCAGCGCGCCGCGCCGGAACGAATCCTCGCCGTGGTTCTGCCCTCCATAGCACTGAGTGGTTTCTCGCTCTGCGTCATTGGGCTGTCGTCCGATTCAATCTGGCCGGTGATCGCCGTGATGCTGCTGTTCATGATGTTCGCGGGTGCTTGCGGCCCTTGTCTGGGAGCGCTCGGCCTCGCCGACAACGCAGACCGAGCGGGCACTGCGGCGGCCCTGCTCGGTGCCGTGAACTTTGGGCTTGCGGGCCTCGCTTCCCCCATCGTCGGTGCGATCAGCATCGCCACGGTGCTTCCGCTCGGCGTGGTTATGGGTTCGGCGATGGCACTGGCGACACTAGTACTTTGGACAATGGTGCTGCGTAGATCCGTATCGGATGGGCCAGGTCTCTGAACGAGCCGACGCCGCGAGACACGCTGGCGGGCGGCGGCGAGCCTCCCTCGCGTGGCGAAGTTGGCATCGTTGGCTGCAAGCACAAAGGCCTCCTCGTCCACGTTCGAGTCCGGCAGTTAGGCTGCTCAGATGACCTCATCCCTGAGACCGAACCCACTGGAGCAACTCACTCTTGACGAATTGCGTCGGCGCACGAGCCAGAAGTGGCAGGCGCACGATGCCGACTTGCTGCCGCTGTGGGTGGCGGAGATGGATGTTCCGCTCGCGCCGCCGGTGGCGGACGCAATCCGGCACGCGATCGACATTGGGGACACTGGCTACGCCTCGCGTCATGGTTACGCCGAGGCTGTCGCGGAATTCGCCGCCGCCCGCTGGGGGTGGCCTGATCTCCCAGTCGCTGACACCCGGGTGCTCGCCGAGGTCATGACAGGCATCGTCGAGGTGCTGCGCGTCAGCACCAATCCGGGAGATTCCGTGATCGTCATGTCACCCGTCTACGCACCCTTCTTCTCGTACATTGCCCACGCCGGTCGCCATGTCGTCGAGGCGCCATTGACTCCGTCGGGCCGCCTCGATCCCGATGCAGTCGCGTCCGCGATCGAGCGAGTGCAGAGCGAAGGCGGGCAATGCGTCGTACTGCTCTGCAACCCGCACAACCCCACCGGCACTGTCCACACCCGCTCCGAGCTCGAGGCACTCGCGGTGATCGCCAGCTCGGCTGGTGTGCGGGTGTTGGCCGACGAGATCCATGGCCCACTGGTACTCGCCGGTGCAGACTTCGTCCCGTACCTGACCGTTGCCGGCTCGGAGGACGCGATTTCCTTCATCTCGGCATCGAAAGGGTGGAACCTCGCGGGGCTGAAGGCCGCGCTCGCAGTTGCGGGCCCTGAGGCCGCCGCAGACCTCCGAAGCGTGCCAGCCGAGATCGACTACGCACCGAGCCACCTCGGGGTCATCTCGCACACGGCCGCTTTCCGGTACGGCACTGACTGGCTCGACGACCTTCTCGGCGGTCTCGACGCGAACCGCACGCTACTCGGGCGGCTCCTAAAGGAGCACTTACCACAGCTGTCGTGGATCCCACCTGAAGGCACCTACCTGGCTTGGCTCGATTGCCGGCAGCTCGCGATTCCGCGCACCACCCCGGCGAGCACGGCGTTCGCTGTCGCCACCGACATCGACGGCCCCGCAAAGCTATTCCGCGACAGGGCGCGGGTCGCACTCAACTCCGGACACATCTTCGGATCGGGAGGAGACGGGTATGTGCGGCTCAACTTCGCGACCTCAAGCGCGATCCTCACCCTCGCTCTGAAAAGGATGGGAGAGGCGGCCGCCGCGAAGGACTGACGACGGTCCCGAGCGCTGGCCGCGCCGTAGAGGTCGGCGCGTCCAACCCTTATGGAGCACGGGGTCAAAAGATCCACCGTGCTCAGTCAACGATGACCGCGTCCCGTTTAGGCATTCACCTTAACGATGTCTGCAATCCGCGGCTTCGCGGCCGAGAGCACCGACGCCAGTTTGGCCAACAGCGCTCGGCCTGCACGTCGACCCCGCATCGATGCTTGCCCGTCTCCGGATCAATGCGAGCTGAGCAGACTAGGCAACAGTTCCGTTGAGTTCTGAAGGATCTCGCAAGAACTGGTCAGCCATCGACAGTGCCAAAGTAGTGCAGTATTATGCACCAAATGGATCAAGTGGCGGAGTCATTGGCACGAGCCATTGGTGCGCGGGTGAAGCAGGAGCGCAAAGGTCGCGGGTGGACGCTCGACCAGCTCGCCGCGGCGGCAGGCGTCAGTCGCCGCATGCTCGTGAACGTAGAGCAGGGTGGGGTCAATCCAAGCATTGGTACGCTGCTGCGACTCTCGGATGCGCTCGGTGTTGGGTTGCCTGCATTGGTCGAGCCACCCGCCGCGCGCACCGCGAAGATCACCCGCCGCGGTGAGGGCGCAGTGCTGTGGACCGGCGATCTTGGCGGGAAGGGGGTGCTGGTCGCGGGCACAGGGGGGCCGGACGTGGTCGAGCTGTGGGATTGGACTCTTGCACCGGGCGAACGCCATGAGAGCGAAGCCCATGCCGACGGCACCCGGGAACTACTTCACGTCCAGGACGGCACTCTGACCGTTGCGGTCGACAGCGAGAGCTACGAGGTCGCCACCGGCGACGCACTGTCGTTCTACGGTGACATCGCCCACGCCTACATCAACCGTCATGACGAGCCTGCCCGGTTCTCGCTCACGGTCTTCGAACCGGGAGTCGGTGCCGCGCACAGAACGGAGATTCCGAATGCCTAACCCCATGACCCCGAACGAGTTCCTGGACGCCAGCGAGGTGGACCCTGCCGTGTTCGATCTGCGCCCGGACTACCGGGCCATGCTGCTCGTGGTTGACGGCCTCGCCCCCGACGGGAGCGATCCGGGCGGCGGTGCACGTCTCGATGCGTTGGTCGCGGCGGCTGAGGCTCATTCCCGCGCGCTGCTCGCTGCTTCCCTTGTTGAGGAGTTGCCGCATATCGCAGCGTGGCGGGAGGCGTATCGGGCGTTCGGGGCGAAGCCGCAACGCACCCGCAACAGCCTCGAAGCTCTCACCCGCCGCGCCGAGCAGGGCCTCCCGCGGGTGAATGCGCTCACCGACATTTACAACGCGATCTCCGTGCTGCATCAGATTCCGCTCGGCGGCGAAGACTTCCACCTCTACGACGGCGCCGCCCGCTTGACCCGTGCCACCGGAGAGGAACCGTTCGATACAACCGCGAACGGAGACACGGTGATCGAGCATCCAGAGCCCGGCGAGGTGACCTGGTGCGACAGTGCCGGGGTGACGTGCCGTCGCTGGAACTGGCGGCAGGGACGACGCACCGCCCTTTCCGATGCCACGGATACGGCGTTCTTCATTCTCGATGCCCTCGCGACGAAGCCCTGACCAAAGCGGCAGACGCACTCGCCGATGCCCTCAGCAGTCTCGGCAGCGAGGTTCGGGCGGTGCGGCGTCAACTCGCCGCCCCGTGATCGGCCGACGCGCCACGGGAGTGCCTCCGTGGTCGATGGCGGTCGCCCTTCGGCCTCCTCATCGGGCTGCTGGTTCTCGCCCAAACACCCACGCTCGGGCAACTGTTCGGCATCGCCCTCATCGTCGTCGCCGGAGCCGCCGCGCAACGCGGCGGGGCACGCACGACCAACCCCGTTTCCGCCGAAATGCCCACGACAACGAAGGAGGCACCATGACCGCAACTCCGAAGTACAGTTCGACATTCATCTTCGAGACGAAGGATCTCACTGGCGATTTCCATCGCATCAATAGCGAGATCGCGCTGCGTGCCCGCCAGATCCCCGGGTTCTTGGGTGAGGAGGCCTGGCGCAACGAAGACACCGGGCTACACGCCGAGGTGTACTACTGGGCCGACATGGATGCCCTGCGGAAGCTCGTCGATATGAACACTCACCGGCTGGCAAAGTCACGGTACGGGGAATGGCTCGGCGAATACCGCGTCGTGATCTCCGAGGTGCAGACCGTATACGGCAACCCGACTCTCGGCCTTGAACATACCCCCGGGCTTGAGGAGCAGGCATGAGCATCTTCACCGGTCTAAGCGCCTTCCCTCTCACCCCGCTCAAGGGTGACGCAGTTGACGAGGCCGCGTTCGTTCGCCTGGTCGTGCGTCTGGCGGAAGCCGGGGTAGATTCGATTACCGCGCTCGGCTCGACTGGCTCCTATGCCTACTTCGCAAGCGAAGAGCGCGCCCGCGTCGCCCGCCTCGCAGTCGAGCACGCCGGGAGCACTCCAGTCTTTGTTGGCGTCGGGGCCCTGCGCACTTCCCACGTCCTCGCTCACATCGACAACGCCGAAACTGCCGGCGCTGCAGGGGTACTGCTGGCACCTATGACGTACCAGCCTCTGACCGCGGATGACGTGTTCGAGCTATACCGCACCGCCACCGAGCACACCCGGCTGCCGGTGATCGTGTACGACAACCCCGGCACCACCCACTTCACCTTCACCACCGATCTCTATGCGAGGATCGCCGAGCTGCCCGGCGTCGTGTCGATCAAGATCCCCGGCGCCCCCGCTGATCCCCGAAAGGAGCGGGAGCGAGTCGCGGCGATTCGGGCGGTGGTGCCCGAGCACGTCACGATCGGTGTGTCCGGCGACGCCTTCGCAGCCGATGGGCTGAACGCGGGCTGCGATGCCTGGTACTCGGTTATCGGTGGCACTCTCCCGGACCCAGCGGTGAGGATCACCCGTGCAGCACTAGAAGGTCGGCCCGGTGAGGCGGTGGCAGAGTCGGAGCGACTTGCCCCACTGTGGGGTCTGTTCGCGGAGTTCGGGGGCAGTCTGCGCGTGGTCGCGGCGATCGCTGAGCACCTCGGCCTCACACCAGAGAAGTGCCTGCCGTTGCCGATCCAGGGGCTCACCAATGCTCAGCGGGCGCGGGTTGCCGACGTGGTGGACGAACTCGGCCTTGGCTAACAGCACGGACGCCGAGCCGAAGCGCCACTCGCCTTCTGCGCCCCCGCTCGATCGCGAAACTGCCGACGGCCTTTGCGTCCGGCGCCGCATTTGATCGTTTTCCCGACCAGGCAAAGGTGGCGGGGTCCCGCGCGCCCTGTTACTCAATGCGTTGCCCGGCCGACCGCGGACCCCGTACAGCGGACCAAAACCGCCCGCACTTGCTCCGCGGGCAGCCGGCCGAGTCAAGTCTTTCAACGGCTGCTCGGCGACATATCAGGTGGTAGAGGGCCTGCACGTGCACCGCGGAGGTACTCGGCGAGTTCGCTCGTGGTGAAAACCGGCTCGAGGCCGAGCCCGGAGAGGCGTTCAGCGTTCAGAACACCAAGGTGCTCGAGGTCCTTTGGTGAATCGGGACGGGCCGAACACCACCCCGAAAGGGTCCGCAGGAGTGTGCTTTCAGCGAATAAGTGTTGAACAGACGTTGGATGTATCAAGTCTCCGCCTTTTCGCCACGGCAAGAAACCCTGATCAGGTCAATCTGACGGTAGGGCGGACGGCCCTTGAACCCGTGGCCGGCAGAGGGCAGCTGTGGTCGCCTCCATTGTCGTCAGTCGACACGAGCTTCCGCGAGCTCATTTCCGGAATTGCAAGTGACTTGCGCGCTCGCTTGGACGGTCAGATCGCCCCGCCGATCCCGACCCCAAAGTTCAAGCTGGTCACTGGCGGGACCCACTGACTCAGGCCGCGCAAGCCGTCGCACAACCCATCCGCACGCCCGCCAGTGTCCGGCTCCCTTGCCCGGGCACACGGTGACCCTCATTTGACTCATGCTTAGTCGGTGCCCAGAGGCGGCAATATACAACAACGGACTATTGTCGGCCGCGCGCGGTCAGTGCCTCGCGATCAGAACAAAGCGCGGCAGCGGCCTTCTACAATCCACGTCTTGATTTTTCCTCATTCAATGCTTCCTCGCCATCACCCAGCACCCCATGCCCGCCAGCGATCTCGACGGCAGTGTCTGTCTCCGCGTCGGCAAGCCGTTGAGAACGGTTTCGTGCGTTGAGGGGAAGATTTGGAAGAAGTGCAATCGCCAGGATCGTCACGAGGGCGAGGGGAACGCAGGCAAGGAATACGTCCGAGACTCCCTGTGCGTAGGCTTCGGCGACTGCGGAGCGGAGGGGCTCTGATAGCGCGGTCATGTCCGGTAGCGTCGTCAGATCGACTTCGTCCGCGGGAACTCCCTCCCCGATGAGTCCCGGCTTAGCATCGTCGAGCGATCGTGAAGCGCTGGCCGCAAGGATTGCACTCAGAACCGTGACCCCAATTGTGCCGCCGAGAGTTCGGAAGAAGGCGACCGAGGCGCTGGTCACTCCCATGTGCCGGATGTCCGCTGTGTTTTCCGCGACGAGAATGAGGTTCTGCATGACCGTGCCGATTCCCGTGCCAACCAATGCGAGGTAGATCCATATGAGGTAGTAGGGCGTGTAGAGATCAATCGTCGAAAGTCCAGCTAGGCCCGCAGCGAGCAAGGTAGCGCCAACCACCATCCACGCTTTCCACTTTCCGGTTCTGCTAATCACTGCCCCGGCGATGGTCGATGCAAGGACAACTGCGATGAGCTGCGGAAGGACGAGAAGGCCCGACTCCGTCGCATTGGCACCGCGGGCGAGTTGCAGATACTGGCTGATGAAGACGGAGGTTCCGTAGACGCCCACACCGACTGAGAGGCTGGCTACTATGGCGATGTTAAAGGTGCGGTTCCGGAAGAGGGCGGGTGGGATGATCGGGTCCTTCACCTTTGTCTCCACTATTGCTGCAACTACTAGGAGCACCAGTGCTCCCCCTGCCAGATACCCCGACGGTGCCGAGACCCATGCGAAGTCCTTGCCGGCAAGAGTGATCCAGATCAGGAGGAGCGAGACGCCTGAAGTGATGAGCACAGCCCCGAGATAATCGAGAGTTCCTTTCGACTGGTGCCGTGGAAGGTGCAGAGTGAAGTGAATGAGCACCAACGCAAGCAGTGCGACGACGACGGGAATAAAGAAGTTCCAGCGCCATCCAAACCCGTCGGTGATTATCCCCCCGACGAGCGGCCCGGCGGCTGTCCCGACTACCATAACGGCGCCGAATAGGCCCATATACTTGCCGCGATCGCGCGGGCTGATGATATCGGCCATGACGATCTGCACAAGCGACATGAGCCCGCCGGCACCCACCCCCTGAAGGAGGCGCCCTCCGATCAGGGTGAACTGCTCTTGGGCGCACCCAGCGACGATGGAGCCGACGATGAAAATAATCAGCGCGGATTGCACGAGCGCTTTGCGGTCAACTAGGTCCGACAGTTTTCCCCAGAGCGGTGTCGAGACAGTAATCGCGAGCAACGTCGAGGTGACTGCCCAGGTGAAGGTTGCTTGGCTGCCGTTGAGATCGTGAACGATGATTGGCAGCGACGTCGCGACGATTGAAGTTGCCAAAAGTGCCACGAGGAGCCCCATGAGCAGTCCGGCAAGTGTGCGCAGCACGTTCGTCGAAGGCCTATTCGAGGAATCGATCGCGCTCATCGAGTCGCAATCTCCAGGTCCGCGAGGAGGCTTGCGACCCTCGCCCGGGCCCGATTCAAAACACCCGCGCCCGGTGCGACGTGCACCAACCCCGCTTCAATCGCATCAAGCGCGGCCCGAGCGACTTCTTCAGCAGTAAGGGCATCGGGAGCAAAATCCCGGATAGACGTTAGAGACCCGGCGGGCAAAGTCACTGCGCCGAGTTCTTGCGAATTACGACCGAGGTCCGTGTCGACCAGCCCGGGCGAGAGCACCGTGGCACCGAGTTTCGGAGAAACCGCGCGAAGCTCGGCGTCGAGCGTTTCAGTGAACCCCACGACCGCGTGCATAGTCGCTGTATAGGGGGTACGTGTGGGAAGGACCGAGAGTCCGCCTGAGGACGCCGTGTTAAGCACGTGGCCGCTGCCGCGCTCGACCATGTGAGGAACGAAAGCGCGCACCCCGTTCACGGTGCCGACTACTTTCACCGCGATGAGCCGGTTCCAGCTCTCCAAAGTCTGTTCCCAGGCGGGAGCGGACGGTCCGACCAACCCTGCGTTGTTGCAGAGCAGGTCGACCCTGCCGAAACGCTTGAATGTGAGATCGGCGAGGTGAAGCATCGACTTCTCGTTGCTCACGTCGGCGGCAACGCTGAGGATATCCACCCCGTCGGCACGGAGTCCGGCGGCCGCGAGCTCGAGAGCATCCGCTCGAACGTCTGTCATGACGAGCGAGACTCCGCGAGCCGCGAGCTCCCGAGAGAGGCCAAAGCCAATGCCGCTAGCGGCCCCTGTGACGACGGCGATATTGCCAGTTTCAATGCGCATGTGAATCGTCAGCTCTCTTCATTTACAGCGGCGAGAAGCTCCCCGAGCTGCTCGCGTCCCAGTACGCGACCAGCGCTCAACCCGCGGACCCTATTAAGAGGTATCCGCAGTGTCGACTTGTGAGCGTCGATGCCAAGCTCCTTCGAGGCGACGCTCGTCTGCCCAGCTCCGCTCGCGACCAGCACGGCTTTGATTCGGTCCGCCGCTACGGGGTGCTCCATGAGCTCTCCGATGGTCGAGATCCCGGTGAAGGGAGCAAGTCGAGGATCCCCGTCGAGCTCAATCTGCGCTGAAGCGCGAAGGTCCCGGCTGGAGGCTCCAGCTTCGATGACGTATTGGCCCGCCTCTACTCGCCAACCGTGTTCGCGAATGTCCCAGTATGCGAACTCGCCGCGGGGTATTTCCACCTCAACACGAGTTGTCGCGCCGGCGGGGATCGCGACTGAACGGAACGCGCGCAGCTCACGAACAGGACGGGTGACGCCCGTCGAGCCTCCGACGTAGAACTGGACAACCTCGCGGCCGTCGATGGAGCTGGTGTTGACCACATCAATTGCGGCGGAAACCCCGCTCTCGGTAGCGACGAGCTGAAGCGCGCCGTACTCGAACGTCGAGTAGCTGAGCCCGTGCCCGAATGGGTACGCAACAGCTTTACCCAGCTGGTCGTATCCTCGATAGCCGACGAAGATCCCTTCGCCGTATCGCACGTGTAAACCGTCGCCCGGGTAATTTAGGAAAGACGGGGCGTCTCGGAGCTGGAGGGGCGCCGTCTCACCCAGACGTCCCGACGGGTTGACATCGCCGAACAGTACATCGGCGATCGCTCCTCCGCCGGCCTGGCCCAGAATCGTGGTGTCCAGAATCGCCGGGGCGAGCGCCGCGACCTCGTTCAGGCGAAGCACGCCGCCGTGCACCAAGACGGCGACGGTCCGCGGCTGTGCGGCAACGACCGCTCGCAGCACGGCCATCTGGTGCGCAGGAATCTCGATGTCCGGGCGATCGGTTCCTTCGGCCTCCTCAGCGGCAGTGAGGCCCAGGAACACGACGGCCACGTCGGAGGCGGCGGCGAGCGAGGCGGCCTGATCGATTCGTTCCTCGCTTCGACTGCCGTCGTGCAGATATCCCTCGGCATAGTCAATGGTCGATTGGGGAGCGCTCGTGCGCAGCTCGTCGATGACGATGTCTACCTGAGTCGGCACGACTCGAGAGCTTCCGCCTCCCTGGATACGCGGCTCCACAGCAAAAGGGCCAACAACCGCGATGCGTCCCGTCCGCGGGAGAGGGAGCGTCCCACCATCGTTCTTGAGGAGCACAATCGCGCGCGAAGCGACTTCTCGGGCAAGCTGGTGATGGGACTGCGTATCGAATGCGCCTCCCCCGAACTTGGCCCGTCCCGCAGCCGCGCGCTCCGCGAGTTCGATCACCCGTCGCGCCGACTCCGTCACGTGACGCTCGGGAAGCGATCCGTCGCTCACGGCGTCGACCACTTCCCGGTCCGACTCGCGATCACCGCCTGGCATCTGCAGATCCATCCCGGCGGCGACGGCGGCGACCCGGTCGCTGACCGCGCCCCAATCGCTCACCACGACCCCATCGAAACCCCAGTCGTCGCGCAGGACTTCTGTCAGCAGCCAGGAGTTCTCAGTCGATGCAATGCCGTTGACCCGGTTGTACGACGCCATGACCGTCCACGGCGCGCTCGCCCGGACGACGCGCTCGAACGAGCGCAAGTAGATCTCGCGTAGAGGACGCTCGTCGATGTCGGCACTCACGCGCATCCGTTCGAACTCCTGATTGTTCGCCGCGAAGTGCTTCAGAGATGCGCCTACGCCGCGACTCTGCAGCCCCCTGACCCAGGCCGCTCCGATGGAACCGCTCAGAAGCGGATCCTCGCTGAAGTACTCGAAGTTCCTGCCACAGCGCGGGTCGCGCTTGATGTTCACACCTGGCCCGAGCAGGACGTCGACGCCGAACGCGCGCGCCTCGACGCCCAGAGCGACGCCCACGCGTTCAATGAGCTCTGGGTCCCAGGTCTGGGCGAGCGCCGTGGCCGGCGGGAAGCAGGTCGCCGGATCGCTCGGCGAGATGCCGAGATGGTCCTCCGCACCGCTTTGGTGGCGGACCCCATGTGGACCGTCTTCGAGAACGGCGACCGGCAAACCTTGCACGCTTTTAGTGCGCCAGAACGACTCGCCGCTTCCCAAAGAGGCTCGTTCCTCAAGCGTCAGACCTGCGACGATTTCCGAAGCCGACGGAATAACTTTCGCGAGGGGAGTCCTCGGGTCGTCTGCGCGAGCGGGCATGATCGGGCGAGTGTCTTCGCTCGCGGTTCTGTTCGTCATCGAACTGGCATCCTTGTCTCTACGGGCCACACATGGCGTTACCTACACAAGCGTAGGTAGCATGATCGTAGGTAATGAGCATTACAAATGCAAGCCAATGTGGTGAGGTATTGGTATGACGATCAGCACACGGGTCCGACTCACTGCGGATCGACGCCGCGCACAGCTCGTCAAAGAAGCAAGTGCGATGATCGCCGAATCGGGTTTTCAGGGTTTCTCCATCGCTGGGCTCGCTCAGCGCTGCAGCATTTCCCGGGCCGGGGTGTTACACCACTTCGAGTCACGGGAAGAGCTGCTGATCGAAGTCCTCAACGAGAAGGAACGCGAGTCCGAGGAACTCACGAATGATTTTCTCGAACGCGAGGGAGCCAGAGAAGCGCGAGCTGTCCTCGACCTGCTCGTGCGGCACAACATCGCGCGCCCCGAGCACATGCGGCTCCTGGCCGTCTTATCGGCGGAAGCGCTGACATCAACGCACCCAGCCCACGACTACTTCAAGATGCGGATGCGGCGAGGCGCCCAACAACTGACGCCGCTGCTCGGCGGATTCGACCGCTCACCGTACGACGTCGCAATCGAGATCCTGTCTTTCATGGATGGTCTTCAGCTGACATGGCTTCGCGATCCCGACGTTGACCTATGGGATCGGTGGACCAGCTTCGCCGATGCGTACTTCGCCCGCCGGCCCTGATCCCACCCGCCGCGGGCCACAGGCTTCACGGACACCGGTCAGCGAGGTCACATCGAAATAGCACTCAATCGCTATTTTGGATAACTCCGGAAGCCTCTTGCGGACGTCCTGCAATCCGCGTTTGGCTCACACTTTCGGACGATGGCAAGAATACAGTTTGCTGAATCTCGAATCCTGATGCTACTTTTACCTCCAGCCCTCAGCCTGAACCGCGGCACCATCATGGTCCGCCGGTTGCTGTGAGCACCATCGACAAAGGAGTCCCCCATGCATTGGAGCACGTCCCGCGGACGCACGGCAGTGCGCACGCTCGCAGCAGCGGCGATCGTCGCCGCTGTATTCCTCACCTCCGCCTGCGCTACCCCTGCGCCCCCGACTGAGCCGGGCGACGCCAACATCTCGCTCGGAATCCTTGGCGTTCCGCCCTCGCTCGACCCTGCGTACCTGGATGACGGCCAGTCTCAGTACATCTGGAACGGGGTCTTCGACACGCTGGTCTATCTTGATACCGAGGGCCAGCTCCAGCCCAACGCAGCCGAGAGTTGGGAGTACTCGGATGACGCCTTGGATCTGACGCTGCACTTACGAGCCGGGATGACTTTCAGTTCAGGAGCTCCGGTCGACGCGGAGGCGGTCAAGGCCACCCTTGATCGCACCCGGGCCGCATCGAGCACGCCGTCGTCGCGCCTTACGGCGATTGAATCAATCGAGGTAGTCGACGATCTCTCCGTCAAGCTGCACCTGTCACGACCCGACGGGGCACTGCTCTCGAATTTGGCTTTCGGCGCTGGAGTCATTGGCGATCCCGCGACCATCGAGGACGAAGCTACTGCTCTCCGCCCCGTCGGCTCCGGACCATACGTGATCGACGACGCCGCGACCACCAACGGCGCGACCTACGTTCTGACACGTCGTGACGACCATTGGAACGCGGAGGCTTTCCCGTTCAAGACCGTCACGATCAAGGTCATCTCTGACAACGCCGCGGCGTTCAACGCGCTGCAGTCGGGCGAGATCTCGGCAGCGTCCGTGCAGCCCGATCAGGTTGCGGTTGCCGAAGGCGCCGGGTTCACGACCAAGACGCTCAACAACACCTCCCTTGCATCGCTTGTCCTGCTCGATCGCGCGGGCGAGCTGGTACCCGCGCTGGGCGATGCCCGCGTGCGCCAGGCCATCAACATGGCCTTCGACCGCGAGGGCCTGGCAACCAACGTCCTAAGGGGGCGGGGCGGTGTGACGCAGCAAATTTTCTACTCCGGCGCCTCTGGCCACGTGGACGCTCTCGACTCGACCTACTCGTTCGATGTCGATGGCGCGAAGGCGCTCCTGGCGGAGGCCGGCTACCCCGATGGATTCAGCCTGACACTCCCGAGCACGTTCCTCTCGACCCAGCTTGAGCCCCTCGTCACTCAGGCGCTGGGCGAGATCGGGATCGCTGCCGTGTGGGAGCCCGTGCCGGCCCAGGAGGTCGCGAGCTCGCTGGCAGCTAAGCGATACGGAGCTGCCTTCTACATCACGACAATTTCTGCCCAGTCTCGCGACCTGCAAACGTACTTTGGGCCGAGCGGGTTCCTGAACCCGTTCAACCCGTCGGACGCTGAGTTCAACGTCCTTTATGACGCGACGAACGCAGCCATCACGGACGACGAGATCGAGGCCTCCTACCAGGAGCTGAACACCTACCTGGTTGAAAACGCCTTCAGCGTTCCGCTGTTCTTTGCAGCTCAGACCTGGGCGACCGCGCCCGGCATCGAGTACCTCGGAAACGGCGGTGCCTACACCACCAGCGTCCGTCTGTTCGGTCTCTCGGACTAATTCCCTCCACTCTGGGTTGGGCGGCTGTGCCGCCCAACCCAGACCCTAGATTCCCGACACGGAGCCCCATGATCTCCTATGCAGTACGCCGCTTGGCGGCAGGACTAGTTCTAGCGTTGCTGGTGACCGCCATCACGTTCTTCCTCCTGAGCTTCTCCTTCGACGATGTTGTTCTAAGCCTCGTCGGCCCTGGAGCGACTCCGGAGATCCTCGAGCAGCGGGCCAACTCGCTCGGCCTCGACAGACCCGTTCCCCTGCAGTACGGCGAATGGCTGCTGGGGGTTGTTCAGGGTGACTTGGGTGTCTCGTACTTCACGAATGAGCCCGTCGGCGCCGCCGCTATCTCGCGCCTAACCGTCACGCTCTCCATCGTCCTCTTCGCCCTCGTTGCCACCGCCATCATCGGTACCGCACTCGGCGTGATGGCCGCCACGCGCGCTGGCGCCGTGGACCGCGTCACGCAGTCTGTGTCACTGGTAGGACTCGTCGTCCCCAACCTACTTTTGGCGATCATGCTCGTGTACGTCTTCGCCATCCAGCTGGGACTCTTCCCCGCTACCGGCTTCACACCACTCACTACAGACCCGGGCCGATGGCTAGCCTCGATAACGCTACCGACCATCGTCCTCGTAATCGGCGGCGTCGCGGGTATCGCGGCTCAAGTCCGCGGCGCGATGATCGACGAGCTGCGCAAGGATTACGTCCGCACGCTCACCACCCGTGGACTCCCCACCCGAACGATTGTGCTGCGCTACGCCTTGCGCGGGGCGGCCGGTCCGGCACTCACGGTGCTTTCGCTCGAGTTCATCGGCATGTTCAGCGGCGCCCTGATCATCGAGCGAGTCTTTGCTTTGCCAGGCTTCGGTACGTATGCATTCAACTCGTCCCTTCAGGGCGACATCCCCGTCATCATGGGCATCACTCTGTTCTCGGTGTTGCTCGTGGTGACCGTCAACCTTGTCGTCGATCTCGTCGGCGGTTGGCTTAACCCGAAAGCGAGAGCACTATGAGCACCGTCAGTATCGCTATCTCATCGGCCGAGGCCAAACGTCCACGTCGTTCGCCGTTCGGACGACTCTGTCGCGATCCGCAAGCGATTGTCTCCGGATCGATCCTGATCGTCTTGGCGATCCTCGGCGCCCTTGCACCGTTGATCGCAACCAACGGACCGAACGATGCCACGCTCAGCCTCATCAACGCTCCGATCGGAACGGAAGGGTATCCACTCGGCGGAGACAGCAGCGGGCGCGACATCTACTCACGTCTGTTGTTTTCGCTGGGTACCAGCTTTCAGTCGGCACTGATCGGCACGGGCGTCGCACTCCTCGTCGGAGTCAGCGCAGGGTTGATCGGCGGCTACCTAAGCAATCGAGTACGCAGCGGCACCGACTGGCTGTTCAACCTCGTTATGACCTTTCCTGGACTCCTGGTCCTGATCCTGCTCATGCCGGTGACACGGGGCGACTTCCGCGTGACAATGGTGCTTTTCGGCATCATCATCTCGCCCACGATCTATCGGATCGTTCGCAACCAAGTGGTATCGGTCAAGCACGAACTCTTCGTGGACGCTGCCCGTGTCTCCGGCTTGTCGAATCTCAGGATCTTGACGAGGCACGTCCTCTTCGTGATTCGCGGCCCGATCATCATTGCTGCAGCCTTCCTCGCGAAC
The DNA here is from genome assembly GCF_001425085.1 of Leifsonia sp. Root4. Taxonomy (GTDB): domain Bacteria; phylum Actinomycetota; class Actinomycetes; order Actinomycetales; family Microbacteriaceae; genus Microterricola. The sequence goes on from NZ_LMDN01000001.1 coordinate 935,385, forward strand.
TCCGCAATTGGGGCCCAGTCGGGACTCGCATTCCTCGGGTTGGGCTCCACCGACGTGCCCAGCTTCGGGGCGATGATCGCCGCGGCATTCATAAACCTGTACACCTACCCCCTTCAGCTCCTGTGGCCGAGCCTGGCTCTCGGACTTATCACGGCCTCGCTGGTTCTCCTCGGCAACTCGCTCCGCGATGCTCTCGAGGGCGCCCGACCGAAGGCATCGAAGGCCGGAGCGGCAGCTCGCTCGATACAAAAGGCCCAGGGGATCGCATCCTCCAAGGGCGGCAGCGGCACCTCGTCAAGCCTGCTCAGCATCGAGAACCTCGCCGTAGCATACCCGGCCGGATCAGAACTCGTCGAGGTTGTCCACGACGTATCACTTCGGGTCGAGGCAGGCGAGATCGTCGGTTTGGTCGGCGAATCCGGTTCGGGCAAGACCCAGACGGCGTTCTCGGTCCTGGGCGTGCTCCCTCCGGAGGCGATCATCACTTCCGGTCGGATCCTACTTGAGGGTCGGGACATCGTCGGACTCCCAGCCGCTGAGCTCAACCGCCTGCGAGGTCGCACCATCGCCTACATACCTCAGGAGCCGATGAGCAACCTCGTACCCACCTCGACGGTGGGAGCGCAGCTCGTTGCGGGGCTACGCGCGACCACGCCCCTCGGCAAGAAGGAAGCCAAGGAGCGGATCCTCGGGCTATTGCGACGGGTCGGCATCGTCGACCCCGATCGGGTCTTCTCGTCCTACCCACACCAGATCTCCGGGGGAATGGCTCAGAGAGCACTCATCGCTGGCGCAGTCGCCAGTCGTCCGAAGCTATTGATTGCGGACGAGCCCACCACCGCCCTAGATGTGACAGTGCAGGCCGAAATCCTCGACCTTCTCCGCGACCTCCAGCAGACCCTCGATATGGGTGTCCTCATCGTCACCCACAACTTCGGCGTCGTCGCAGACCTCTGCGACCGGGTGCTGGTGATGAACCACGGACGCATCGTCGAGGAGGGAAACGCCCACGAGCTGTTCGCATCGCCGAAGGACGAGTACACGCGTCAGCTTCTAGATTCGATTCTCGACGAGACCACGGTCCGCAGCGATCCGCCCCGCGAACGTTCGTTCGTTTCAAGCGAACAAGGAAAGGCCTGATCCAATGACGCTTCTTGAAATCTCCGATCTGCGAGTCAGCTACCCCACTCCAGGGTTCAGAAAGCCACCCAAGGAGGTGCTGCACGGAATCACACTCGACATACACGAAGGCGAAACCGTGGGTCTTGTGGGCGAGTCCGGCTCCGGGAAGACCACGATCGGCCGCGCCGTCCTCGGGTTGGCCCCGATCACGGGCGGGACCATCCGCCTACTCGGTACAGATGTCACCCATGCAACAGCCACCCAGCGCCGCCGGCTTTCCCGCGATCTGCAAGTGGTCTTCCAGGATCCGTACACCTCGCTCAACCCGTCGATGTCGGTCGGCGACATTCTCAGTGAGCCACTGGTCACACAAGGCATGGGCCGCAAGGACGCCCGTCGACGGGTACGTAGCCTCCTCGACCAGGTGGGCCTCCCACTCGATGCGGCCGAGCGACTGCCGCGGGAGTTCAGCGGCGGTCAACGCCAACGGGTCGCCATTGCGCGCGCTCTGGCCCCGAGTCCGAAGCTCATCGTCTGTGACGAACCTGTGTCGGCGCTGGACCTATCGACTCAGGCACGGGTGCTCGACCTGTTCTTAGAAATCCAGCGCGACACAGGCGTGGCCTACCTCTTCATCTCGCACGACCTCGCGGTCGTAAGGCATGTCTCACACCGCGTCGCCGTGGCGTATCACGGCGACATCGTCGAGATAGGCGACGCGGCCACGGTCACGCTCACGCCCCGACACGAGTACACCAAACGGCTACTCCTCGCCGCGCCGATCCCCGACCCTGCGTTACAAGCCGAGCGGCGCGCCGAGCGGCGACGTGCCCTAGACGCGCAGGAGGCCGCGTCCATCGCCTCGTGAGATCGGTCTCAGACGTCAATGTCGGCGACCGATTGCACAAAAGCGCGCATCCCCGCCTCGACGTCAACCGAAGTCGGGTCATAAAGCCATTGGATCTGAAGTCCGTCAAGGGCGGCGATATACAGGCTCGCCAGTTGACCCGGCGTGGCCTCAGTTTTGAGCCGACCTGTGTCACGCAGCTCCGTGAACACCATTGTGAGTCGCATACGGAACCGCTCGTATCGCAGCAAATGGTGATCGTGCGCCGGATGCGTTTGTGCAGTGGCCTCGGCGGACAACATGCTGTGAAGTTGGATCAGAGCGGGTCGGGCAGCGTTGTCACGGATGACGGCCATCTGGGCGTGGAGCGTGTTCGATTCAGGGGCCTCTCGAATTACCCGAGCGTTCTGCTCCTGCCGGGCGTGGAGCACCGCGTCGAGAAGGTCGCGCTTCGTAGCGAAATGGTGCAGCAGGCCAGTCTGGCTGATCCCGGCCCGCAGGGCGATGTCCTTCATAGTCGCGCCATGGAAGCCGCTGACACTGAACTCCTCAATGCACGCATCCAGGATGCGCGCCCGCACCTCGGCGGATTTGGCGTACGGCCCGCGCACTTTCGCGTTCTTATTGCTGCCCGCGGCATCAGCCGGGCGGTTCTCCATCGACACGGCTCCCAGTGTAGCGCGCCATGACTATCCGAAAACCGAACTACCCGTCCCACTAACTTCTATGGCAAGACCTCGGCAAAAAGTTGAAATCCACACGATGGCACCAAATTCAATCACGATATTCAGGAGCACCACTATGACCGGAAACACGCACTTTCCCTACCAGGACCCCACGCTCTCGCCGGAACAGCGTGCGGACGACTTGCTGACACGGATGGACACGCAGGACAAAGCGGGGCTGATGTTTCACCCCCGGGGCGGTCACGCCGGCCTAGACCAGCCGAGCGTCTTCGACACCCCCTCCACAAAGGAGCTGGTACACAGAAGGATCAACCACTTCAACACGCTGCAGGGCGGAAGCGCGCGAGCGATGGCTGAATGGCACAACAGCGCACAGAGCGCAGCATTGAGCCTCCCACTCGGTATTCCCGTCACCTTCTCCACTGATCCGCGCCATTCATTTGGCTACAACCCGGGCACGTCGCTGCGCACAAGTGCATTCTCGCAATGGCCCGAATTCCTTGGCTTCGGAGCAATCGACGACGTGGAGCTCACGCGGGCGTACGCGGACACAGTGCGGCGCGAATACCTCGCTGTCGGCATCCGCGTCTCACTCCACCCACAGATCGACCTAGCGACCGACTCGCGCTGGGCCCGCGCCGTTGGCACCTTCGGCGAAAGTGCGGACGTCGCGGCCCGGCATGGCGTGGCCTACGTCGAGGGCCTGCAGGGCGAACAGGTCGGGGCTGACTCGGTGTCGGCCATGGCGAAACACTTTCCTGGCGGAGGCCCGCAGAAAGATGGCGAGGACCCCCACTTTTCCTACGGCAGGGAACAGATCTACCCGGGCGGGCAGTTTGAACTTCACCTAGGTCCGTTCAAAGCAGTGATCGCCGCGGGCGTCGCCCAACTGATGCCCTACTATGGCATGCCCATCGGTCTTGAGTACGAAGAGGTCGGCTTTGGCTTCAATGCCGGGATCATCGACGGCCTCCTTCGCGGTGAACTGGGATTCGATGGGATCGTGTGCGCGGACTGGAGCATTCTGAGCCGCAACTACTGGGGCGTCGAGGGCCTGACCTACGCCGAGCGGATGGTCAAAGCCATCGAGGCAGGCGTCGACCAGTTCGGCGGCGAAACCGATGTGGATGCTCTTGTCCAGCTCATCGCATCGGGACGGATCACCGAAGCGCGCATTGATCGTTCGGCGCGCCGGCTGCTGATCGAAAAATTCCGCCTAGGCCTGTTCGAATCACCGTACGTCGATGCTGACCAAGCTGAGCGGATCGTCGGAATCCCGTCCGATCGCGAGGCGGGCATTCGCGCACAAGCACTCGCCATCACGCCACTTGTCAATCGGGAGGGAGCGGCCCACCTGCCATTGGCACGCGGCATCGCGGTCTTCAGCGAGGGCATCGATACTGATCAACTCGCGACGTACGCGCGGATCGTCGACTCTCCAGCCGAAGCTGATGTGGCGATCATCCGTCTCGCTGCCCCGTGGGACCCTCGGGGTCAAGCGGGGACGTTGGAGTCATACTTCCACGCAGGTTCGCTCGAGTTCGCTCCCGAGACGCGGGCGCACATCGAGGAGATCGCCCGAAGCGTCCCGACCGTCATCGATGTCTACTTGGACCGTCCGGCCATCCTTGCCCCGCTTGTCGACCTCGCTCACTCTCTAACGGTTGACTTCGGGGCAGGAGACGAGGCTCTCCTGCAGGTCATCTTCGGGGAGGTCGTTCCAACAGGCACGCTTCCCTTCGACGTGCCATCATCAATGGCTGCGGTCTCGGAAAGCCGACCCGATGTGCCATTCGACACCACGGCCCCCACGTTCCGCTTCGGGGACGGTCTCGTCCTGTGACCCGAACCTCGCTGCGTTGGGCCATCGTCGGCGCCGCCTCAGTGTCGACCAAAGTCGTCGCCGATCTCCGCCGCGTGGCCGACAACCAGATCGTCGTTGTCTACAGTCGCGACGGGGCGAAGGCGGCGTCCTTTGCGAAAGCCAACGAAATCTCGCGGAGCACCGACGACCTCGCGGTCCTTGAGGATCCGGACGTTGATGTCGTCTATCTGGCGACTCCCGCCGCCACACATCGCCAGCTGACGGAAAGGGCGATTCGGGCGGGCAAGCATGTCCTCGTAGAGAAGCCCCTGGCATTCACCGCTGCCGAGGTCGCGGAGTTGTTCGCCATCGCACGCGAGCATGGCGTCTTCCTGATGGAGGGCATGTGGATGAAGTTCACTCCGGCCTTCGAACGACTCCTCGAGGAGTTGGAACGCGGGCGGATCGGCCCCGTACAAAGTGTCCGCGCTGCATTCGGACTGCCGGCGCCGGAGCCACACACCGGCAGCCGCTGGGATCCGACTCTGGGAGGCGGCGTGCTGAGGGACCAAGGCGTTTATCCGATCGCGCTCGCTCAGGCGCTGCTTGGGTCCCCAGACACGATCATCTGCCATGGCATCATCCGCGACGATGGACTGGACGTGTCGTGCCAGTTGCTCCTGCGCTATGGCGACGGGCGCCACGCCCAGCTTGCGACGTCCATGCTCGAGTTCAGCGATCTGGGGGCGGCCATCGCAGGCCCCCGCGGCTGGATCGATCTGCGCGCGCCGTTCTGGAATTCGCCGGAGCTGGTTCTGCACACCGACGATGCTCGACGAATCTTCGACGAGCCCGAACGCCTCCCAATGGAGCGAGAGGGCTACGGCTACACCCCGATGCTCCGCGCGGTAAGCGAGGCCGTGCTTACCGGACGGACACAGCACCCACGTCACGATGAGGCAGCGACGATCGCCGTGTTCACCACCATCGACGGGGCGCTCGGCCAACTTCGGCTCGAGAAGTAGTCGTGTCGTCTGGCAAACGCCAATGATGCGCGGTACCGAAACGTCCTGCTCTGCGTACCTACTACAGCGAGGTGCATACAGAGCTCATCCGGACTCATCCCGCCGAGCGTCACAGGCCCGCCGCCGCCACGCTGGCCGGCGGTGCGGCTTGGCGGAAGCGCAACGCGGCCCGACAGTCGCATCGAAACTGGCTCGGGTGGGTGCTCGGGTGACCGAGCATCCTCCTAGGTCTCTCCTCCTCGGTGTTCTCTGGCCATTGCTCGGGGAAGTCTCCCACCGCAATACGTGGCGGCCCCCTTGGGTCGAAATTCTTAGGAGCGCACGTCAGCGCCGACGCGCCGGGCGGTAGTTGACCGAGAGTACCCGTCCGTCAGAGTCGGGCGATCCGATCGCCAGCATTCGCCCGGTAAAGCCTGCGGCGATCTCGGTGGCGAAGTAGCGGCCGTCGAGGCGGGCCAGCTCGATGAAGCCATCGCCCGCATCTGCCGAGAGCAGAATGTCATCGGGTCCGCCGTGGCCGAACGGCGCTGGCGCGGAGGCCGGCGGAACGGCCTGGAGTCGCAGGACGACCAAATCAGTACCTGATTCGAACTGGCCGAGTTCCTGCTCTATGTCCCCGATGCGGACGGTAGCCCGGACGACGCCCTGATTGTGCTCAATCGAGCACCAGTGGCGGTCGTCGAGGCGGAGCCGAAGTTCGCCAGCATGATCGACAACCGCCTCCGCCGTCCATTCAAGATCGCGCACGCGGAAGCAGAGCAGATCCGCTGCGGTTCCTGAGCTGAAGAAGCTCAGCCCACCGCTCGGATGGCGATCAATCAACGCCTCCGCCTCACCATCGGCGACCACCCAACGCACGTCGAGTGGCCCCGGACCAAACGCATCCGAAAAAGTGGTGTCACCGGGAGTGAAATCGAAACGCGCTTCGTCGAAGACGGGCCAGCCATCAACCCAGTCGATACCCCCCAGGTAGGTCTCGCGCCCCAACACGTGGAACCCGGGCGTCGAACCCTTCGGTCGCGCGCCGAGATAGACGACCGCGTGGCGCCCGTCTGGCGCCTCAACAAGATCCGCGTGTCCGACGTTCTGCACGGGGTGGGCACTGCTGCGGTGCGTGAACACCGGATTCTGCGGGCAGGGCTCGAAGGGCCCTCGGGGACTCGAGGCCCGCGCGACCGTGACGCAGTGGCCCCGCTCCGTGCCGCCCTCCGCAAGGAAGAGGTACCAGTACTCCCCAACACGATGGAGATGCGGCCCCTCGGCGGCCATCATGCCACTGCCCTGCCATACGGGGTACGGCTCTTCGAGCAGCGTCCCCGTCTCGAGGTCGATCGGAGCTTGGGCGATCCCCTGGCCACCCACGACGAAGTCAAGGACATGCCAGGTGAGATAACAGATACCGTCGTCGTCCCACGCGAGATCAGGATCGATCCCGATGGCCCCGGGGACGAACACTGGATCGCTCCACGGCCCCGCCGGGTCCACAGCATGCACAAGAACCTGACCCGAATTGAAGTCACTCACATTCGTCGTGATGAACCAGAAGCGGCCGTCATGGAATCGAAGCGTCGAGCCATAGATGCCCGTTGAGGGCCCCGTAATCGTCCTTCGAAACTGCTCACGCGTGGTCAAGATGTTACCGATCTGCGTCCACGACACGAGGTCACGACTATGGAAGATCGGCGCACCGGGGAAGTACTCGAAACTCGAGTTCGCAAGGTAGTAGTCGTCGCCAACTCGGCAAACCGTCGGATCAGGATGAAAGCCCGGCAGAATTGGTTCGATCGCGGCACTTGAGGTACCGAGTTCTGCATCGAGCAAAGCGGCAACAGGCTCAGGCATCGGTGACGCTCACACCCCAGAAGAAGCTCCGCAGCGCCATCTGTGCGCGCATGGGTTCCACCCGTTCATCTATGGGCAGGTCCGCGTCGAGATGGGTGCAAGTCATGCTGGTGCTCCTTCGTGCCCGACTGGTGTGCGGGATTCGGTTTCGGCTACGGTTTCGCCGGAGAGCGCCCGCACGAAGGCGGCGAGCTCCCGTTTCGTGGAATCGGATGGCCAGGCCTTGGTCCAGACCCCCTCTGGCAGTTCTTCAATGGACTGATCGAGGATGCCGGCCAGCAAATGTGCGATCCGGGCCTCATCGAGGATGTCACCGTGCGCGAGGACGAGGCGGGTGAAGTCCTGCCATAACGGCTCGTCATCGATGAGCTCGCGCACAGTGTTGATGGCAGCGCGGGGCCTATCTGGCTGGTCCACGATCCACTGGTGGGCGCCGTGGCCGACCGTCGCCGTGCCCGTTCCCCAAGGGAGCTCGACCGTGGCCGTGCTTCCGACCGGCACCTGGACGTCGAGAACGAGTGTCCCGTCCGTCTTTCTCCAGGAGACCGCGGCTTCGCCGTAGGGCGTAGTGTGTCGGGCGCTGGCGTGTTCGAGCTGCGCTGGCGGCATTGGCCGGACCGCGAGCGTACGGTACCCAGGTTCGGCTGGCGCCAAGCCCGCCACACGGCGGTGCACCCAGTCGACGATGCTCCCGAGCGCATAGTGGTTGAACGAAGTCATTCCGCTCGGGTTGATCGAGCCGTCTGGGAGGAGACTGTCCCAGCGCTCCCAGACAGTCGTGGCTCCCATGGTGACGGGATAGAGCCACGAGGGAGCGTGAGTCTGCAGGAGGAGTCGGAACGCGACATCGGCATGACCGGCGTTCATCAACGCATCGGCGACGACCGGGGTCCCCACGAACCCCGTTGCGATGCGGAAGTCGCTCGTGCGAACGAGGTCCGCGAGGCGTTGCCCGGCGACTTGTCGCTGACGGGGATCCTCGAGCAGCTCCCATTCAAGAGCGATGGCGTACACCGTCTGGGCATCGGACAGAATACGGCCGTCTCCGGTGACGAAAGCGTGTCGGAATGCGACACGAACGCTATTCGCGAGCGAACCGTAGCGCGCTGCTTCGGACTCCTCTCCGAGGACAGCTGCTGCACGCGCGACGAGTTCTGCAGAGCGGGCGAAGTGGGCGGTCGCGACGACATCCGGATCGGCCTTAGCCGCAGCTGCGTCATCGTGTGGGGCGGTCGGGTCGAGCCAGTCGCCGTACTGGAATCCGCCTCGCCAGATGAGGTCGTCGCCGGCGAGCTTGTGCACGCAGTCGACCCACGCTCGCATGCTGTCGAATTGGCGCCGGAGGATGCCGCGGTCACCGGTGCGTTCCCAGAGCGTCCATGGGACGACGGTCGCGGCATCGCCCCATGCCGCGGCCGGCGCGGACGTCAGCTGTGTGCGGAGGATGTCGGGGACCACGTGTGGCACGCTGCCGTCCGGGTGCTGCTCGACGGCGAGGTCGGCGAGCCAGGAGCTGAGGAATCCGGCGGAGTCGAAGAGGTAAGTGGCGGTCGGAGCGAAGACTTGGATGTCGCCCGTCCAGCCGAGGCGTTCATCCCGCTGCGGGCAGTCGGTGGGCACGTCGAGGAAGTTTCCGCGCATCCCCCACACGACGTTCTCGTGGAATCGGTCGAGCAGCTCGTGCGAGGAGGAGAACCATCCGGTGCGCTCGAGGTCGCTGCCGATGACAGCGGCTTCGATGTCGGCAGCGGGGATCTCTCCTGCTCCCGAGATCTCCGCGTATCGGAAGCCGTGGAAGGTGAGCGACGGTTCGAGGAACTCCTCGGCTGCCCCGCTGAGCAGAAAGGTGTCAGTGGCGCGCGCGGTGCGGAGCGGTCCGACGCCGAGTTCGCCGTCCTCAAGGACCTCTGCGTGACGCAAGATGATCTCGCTTCCGGCGGCGGCACCGCGTATGCGCAGGCGGACCCAGCCGACGAGGTTCTGGCCGAAATCGACGAGCGTCTTTCCGCTGGAAGAGGTCCAAATCTTGGCGGCCGGGATAGTCGCGGTTACTCGCATCGGCGGACCGTCTTCACCGACAAGACGGGAGAGGTCGGCGTCGACCTCCTCGACGGTAGCGGTGAACGGGGCGTCCGGATCATTGCGCAGATCGGTGGTCTGGCCGTCATAGATGTCATCGGACAGGATTCCTGTTGGACGCGCCACCCACGATCCGTCGGTCGCCAGGATCTGAACGGAGCCGTCGACCAGGGTGACCTCGAGCTGCGCGAGGAGCGCGAGCCGGTCTCCATAGATAGCCCGCTCGCCAAGGAACCCGAATCGCCCGCGCCACCACCCGTTTCCGAGGACAAAGTCGAGGTGGTTGTCCCCTGTTGCGACGAGCGAGGTCACGTCGTACGCCCGGATGCGAAGCCGGTGCTCGTACGCTGTCCAGCCCGGCGCAAGGACGGTGTCGTCGATCGGAGCTCCATTGAGGCGAGCCGTGTAGATCCCGTGCGCGGTCGCGTAGAGGCGAGCACTGGCCACGGGGCCGGGCACCTGAATCATGCCGCGGAGCTCCGGCGCAGCTTGGCGGATGCCGCCAATGCCCACGGGGCTGATGAAGCGAGCCGCCCAATCGTCCGATTCCAAAAGGCCGGCTTCGACGGTGCCGCCAGGGCTCCACCCACTCCACACAGCATCGACCTGAGCAGAGCGGACACGGACGCGGACGGTCACTCGTTCTCGTGACCGTAGCGGCGCGCCCGGCCAATCGACGAGTACCTGCTCATCAGACTCGACGACCAGCGTCTCTGTCGCGTCGTTGCGCCGAATCTCCACTTCGTAGGCTGCCTGCACGTAACCTGCCGGAGCCGATTCAATCGTCCAGGACAATCGCGGAGTAGGCACGGCGATTCCGAGCGCGTCTCCGGTTCGATGCTCGAATCGCGGCGTGGTCGGGGCGGAAATGACTGTCATTGGTCTCTCTGAGGCTGGGTGGGACGAGCGGTCGTAGGGTGTGCAAGCGGCGGAAATGTTCCGTCAGCTGACTGTCAACCCCGGACCCTTCGCCGCGGTCTCCCCGGCCAGAACGCGCGCGCGTTCAGCTCGTCGGGCCCGCTGCCTAGGGGGATCCGCGACCGGTGCAGACATCTGCAGTCGTCTCGTGTACGGATGTTGCGGGTTTGTCGCCACTTGCCGCGCCTCGCCGAGCTCGACGATGCGGCCGCCGCGCAGCACCGCAATACGGTCGCTGATCGCTTGAACCACGCCGAGGTCATGACTGATGAAGAGATACGCGACACCAGTCTCCTTCTGCAGCTCGGCGAGCAGCGACAAGACCCGCGACTGCGTCGTCACGTCGAGGGCACTCGTAGGCTCGTCGCACACGATGACAGAGGGCTCCATCGCGAGAGCGCGTGCGATCGCAATTCGTTGCCGCTGGCCGCCAGAGAATTCCCGCGGGTACCGGGTCCCCGAATCCGCTGGCATGCCGACCGCGTCGAGGAGTTCACGGACGCGGGCACGTCCCTCGGTCATGCCCGCGGCTCGAAGCGGTTCCACAAGGATGTTCTCGATCGTCATCGACGGATTCAATGAGGAGTACGGGTCCTGGAAGATGACTTGGATGTCGCGCGCGACCTGGCGCCGCCGGTTCCGAGGGATGTTGCTGATCGTCTGTCCACGGAAGGAAATCGTTCCGCCGGTGACGGGAGCGAGGCCAAGAATGGCGCGGCCAATCGTCGTCTTTCCCGACCCCGATTCGCCGACGAGGCTCACCGTCTCCCCTGCTCGGAGGTCGAGCGACACATCCTCGATGACGGTCTTACCTCCTCGCTTCCCGCCGTACCGAACCACGAGGTCACGGATTTCCAACAGGTTCTCACTCATTGCCAACCTCCAGCAGTTCGACCGACCGCGATGATTCGAGCAGGTCCCGGGTGTACTCGTGCTGCGGCGATGCGAAGAGCGAGTCCACATCGTTGCTCTCCACGAGACGCCCGTCCTTCATCACGCTCACTGTGTCGCAGATGTCGGCGACGACCCCGAGGTTATGAGTCACGATGATCATCGCAAGTCCTCGTTCTTTACTGAGTTCGCGGAGAAGCTCGAGGACTTCAGCCTGGACCGTAACGTCGAGCGCGGTCGTGGGCTCGTCGGCGACGATGAGCTCAGGCGCCGACGCAACGGCACCGCAGATGAGCACACGCTGCGCCATCCCACCCGAGATCTCGTGCGGGTAGAGCGCCATCACCCGCTGCGGGTCGTCGATGCCGACCCGTGTGAGCAGATCGAGCAATTGCTTGCGCGCTGTCTGTTTTGACACCCCGGTTGCCGCTCGCAGGCCGTACGTGAGTTGCGCACCAATGGTGAACGAGGGGTCGAGATTCGACATCGGCTCTTGCGGCACATAGGCGATGCGACGGCCCCGAGCGGAGCGCATCCGTGCGGAGTCCGCCAACAGATCCTTGCCCTGGAAGAACACGCTGCCGCCGAGCACCACCGCTTCGCGAGGCAAGATACCGAGCGTGGAGAAGGCGAGTTGCGACTTGCCCGAACCGGATTCACCTACGAGCCCGTGGATCTCGCCCTTCCTGACTTCGAGATCGACACCATGCACGACCTCGCGCACTGTGTCGGCCGAGGTCGGATACCCGATCCGAAGGTTTCGGATGGAAAGGAGAACGTCTTGGGCCGGAGTCAGATCGTTCACACCAGCGACCCGCTCATCCTGCGCCGCGCGCGCGAGTGATCGTCGCCGGGCGGGCTTCAGCGCTGCGCTGCGGCTTGATGCTTGAAGTGTGTCACGCAATGCATTGCCGAGCAGCACGAAGGAAAGGATCGTCAGACTGATCAACAGAGACGGCCACACGACGTTCGCGGGGTTTGTGTAGAGGTTATTGAACGCCTCTTGGAGCACGCGACCCCACGACGGCTGCGACGGGTCGCCCAGCCCGAGGAAGTCGACGCCGGCGAGGATTCCGACCGCAGTGGCGAGAACGAACGAACTCTGCACGATGACCGGTGCGCGGACGGCGGAAAGAACGTGTCTCCCGACGATCCTTGCGTCGGAAAGCCCGACGACCTTTGCGGCATCGATGTACAACTCAGATCGCACCGAAATGACGACCGCACGTACAAGACGATAGAAGGAGGGAGCCACGATGACGCCGAACACAGCCATGGCTGCCGGGATATTCGGGCCGGTGAGAGCGTACAACGCGATAAGCATCACGATGCCGGGCAGCGACATGATGACGTCGGAAATGAAGTTTGCGACCGTCTCTAGCTTGCCGCGGTAGTAGCCAGCGAGGAGACCGAACGTCAGGCCGAGAATGAGCGAGACGCCGAGTACGAGCACGCACGCGATGATCGTCTGCTGCGAACCCCACATCAGTCGAGAGAGGATGTCGCGCCCGGAGGCGTCGGCGCCCAGCAAGTGCCCGTCGCTGAACGGCGGAGCATTCGTCGCGCCGAGGTCAGTGGCGTTGGGGGCGTACGGCGCAAGCCAGGGGGTGGTAATCGCGGTGACCACGATGGCGAGGAGGAAAAGGAAGCTAAAGATCGCGAACGGGTTTCTCAGCAGTGCGCCGAACGTGGAACGGCGAGTTCTGATTGTGGTGAGATCTGCGGTGCCATCGACAACCGGGTCGAGTTCGTGCTGGTCGATAGTCATCGGATCCTCGACTTCGGATTGAGCAGACCAACGAATAGATCCGCAAGGAAATTGACGACGAGGATGAGGATCATCGCGAAGATGACGGTACCCATCACCATCGGGACATCGCCGGCCTGCGCCGAGAGGTTCGCGAGCTGGCCGACACCAGGAAGGGCGAAGACGGCTTCGATGAAGAGGGCACCACCGAGCAGGCCCAACGTTGTCAGGCTGAGCACGATGAGACCGGGTCCCGCTGCGTTCCGCAGCACGTGGCGGAAGAGCAGCGCACGTTCCGAAATGCCGCGTGAGCGCAACGTCCTGACATAGTCCTGGGACAGTGTGTCCAGAACCGAACCGCGGAACTGGGAGGCCGCATTCGCGATTGTGCCGATCAGCAGCGCCGTTATCGGAAGTGTCAATGACCAGATCCACCCCTGAACACTGTCCGTCGCGCGAATGTACCCGGTCGCTGGATAGAGCGGGATCGCGATCGCAAACGCAAAGATCAGGCCGATCGCCACAATGAAGCCAGGGACTGCCGCGCCGAGCACGGAGATGAATTGCACCAGCCGGTCAACCCAGCCTCCGTAGAGCGCGGCAGTAACGCCTAGCACGACACTGATGATCGCCGTGAGGACAATCGTTCCAATGATGAGGGAGAGTGTCACGGGCACACGCGATGACATGGCGTCAGTGACCGGTTGGCCAGTCAGGAAAGACGAGCCCAAGTCACCCTGCACCGCCCCCCAAAGCCAATCGAGGTACTGGACGATGAGGGGACGATCGAGCCCCAGCTCTGCCGCTTTCGCCGCCACTTGCTCGTCGGATGCCGTGACACCGAGGACAGCTCGAGCGATCCCGATGCCGTCGGTGTACATCATGCAGAAGGTGAGGAGACTCACGATCAGGAGGACGCCAACTGCTCGGACGAGATGAATGGGAAGAATGCGCAGCATTGCCGGGGCCCGTCGACGGGTTACTTCTGGAAGTCGCGCAACAGCGGGTGCAGCGCCGAGAAGTCGGACATGGTTGGGATTTTGACCGCAGGATTGTGGGCGTAGAACCCGTCCGGGTAGGCCATCGGAACGAACCACGCCTGGTCAACAACGTACTGGTTGATCTCCTGCTGGGCGGCGACTCTTTCTTCGTCGTCGGCAGTGAGGATCGTCTGCCAGAGGGCATCTACCGTGGCATCAGGCTGGTGGGAGACATTCCAAATGCCGTCGGTCAGGATGTAGTCCTTAATGTCCCGAAGCGATTCACCGTAGTTACCCAGCTGCCACAGCGGTACGGGAAATTCGCCGCTCAGGAGGTTGTTGATGGCGTCGGGGCCGGTCAGGTTGACCTGTTCGACTGTGATGTTCAGCAGGGCGAGCTGCTCCGTCACGTACGGGAAGAGCAGATCGTGGTTCTGACCCTCAAAGAACGGGATCTGAAGCGTGAATCCGTCTGCGTAGCCGGCTTCGGTCATGAGAGATTTCGCCTTCTCCACGTCGAACGGGTATGGGTCGACCAGATCCTCGATGTACGCGTCGCTGCCGACGCGGAAGATCTGTGATGCCGGGTCGGCGTAGCCGCGGTAAAGCTGTTCCGCAATGGCATCGCGGTCGAAGACCATGTTCATGGCCTGGCGCACACGGACGTCGCCCAGCGCGGGGATCTTCTCGCCGTTGTGGTCCGTGATGAGCAAGCGCGTGGTGACACCGCGGAGCGTGACGATCTCTTGCCCAGAACTCTTCGCCTCGTCGACGGTCGAGGCATCGGCAAGGATGCCATCGATCTGGCCAGTCTTGAGGGCGTTCACACCAGCAGTCGAGTCAGCCAACACCTTCAGCACAAGCTTGTCGTACGGGTAGGTCTCGGAGTCCCAGTAGTCGGGGTTCTTCGTCAGTGTGTAGCTCGAGCCCTGGGTGCTAGCAGCCGCGTCGTAAAGGTACGGCCCAGAACCGACCACAGTCGTGTCGTCCTTGCCTGCTGCGATGGCCTCGGAGGATGAGATCTGCGGCTCGCACAGCACCAGGTCGATGGTGGGAATCGGCGCGGGCCAAGTAACCGTGATCGTACGGGGATCCGGGGAATCAAAGGTCAGGTCGGCGAACCGCGCGTTTGATTCACCGATTGCGTTGAAGGACGCCTCGATATCGGCCGCGTCGAGTTCTGATCCGTCGCTGAACTTCACGCCCTCGCGGAGCTTCAAAGTCACGGCGCTCTTGTCTTCGTTGTATTCCCATTCTTCGGCAAGCTGCGGCAACGGCTTTCCGAACTCATCGCAGTTCAACGGGGTGTCCCAGACAGCATCGGCAAACCATCCTTGGTACGACGGCTGGATCGTGAAGCTGAGGCCAGGAATATCGGCGGTCATGCCGAGCGCGAGCGTATCCTTCTCGCCGTCAGTAGCGCCGCTGCTCGGCGCGCAACCGGAAAGCATGGCGACTGTGGCGAGCGCCGGAATGGCCAAGGCCGCGGTAACGCGGCGTCGGGTGATGCGCATGTCAACTCCTTTGTTGTGAATCGGTGCGGGAGGAACTGGAGAGGGTTGAGTGCACTCTTCGAGCTCCACCGGGAACGCTACGCCGGGCCAGATCACTCGGTCAAAGATGCAAGTAGTAGTTGCGCAAAAACCGTGACGTTTGCGGAGCTTTCTATGCGCGAGGCTACGAGTGCACACTGCGAGCGCTAGTGTCGAGCTTATTGCGCAATAGTCGAGGAGGACTCTGATGGCAGGCCATGTCCACGTCACGCTTCAGATGATTGCCGAGCAATCTGGCGTCTCGATCTCCTCTGTCTCGCGAGTGCTCGCGGGACGCGGCGATCTGAAGCGGGAGACGAGAGAGCTCGTCCTAGAGACGGCGCACGCCCTGGGGTATGACCGCGTGGCCGGGCAACGGGGTCGGCCGCCCGCTCTTGATCAACGACTCATAGAACTCGTGCTCGGAAGCTTCGACGACGCATGGACTGAGGAAATTGCCCGCGGCGCCCGAGAAGCTGCCTTCCGGCTTGGCTTTGATCTCGTACTGACGCTCGAGCGGGATGACCCGGCCGACGACTGGCCAGCGCGGGTCGCAAGGCGGAAACCGTCAGGAGTGATCCTCGGCATCATTCGTCCCACACACCGCCAACTTGACGAACTGCGTGGCCTACGAATCCCAATCGTCCTACTCGATCCACGGTCCGACCCTGACGGGGAGCTCGCGAGCGTTGGGACCACTGACTGGCAAGGCGGCTACGACGCGGGCGCACACCTCGTTGAATCGGGAGCGTCCTCATTCGCGGTGGTCACCGGCGTTCCGGCGTTCAGGTTCGGGCGCGCTCGCGAGGAGGGCTTTCGAGCAGCCATCACAGAGCTCGCGCCGGAAGCCACTACCCATCGACTGGCCAGCGAATGGACTCACGCACGGCCGACCGCCGAGCTGATCCGAGTGCTCAAGGATGCGCCCGTCCCACTAGGGGTGTTCGCCACCAACGACGAGATGGCCTTGGCCGTGTATGCAGCAGCGGCCATTATCGGACGTGCCATCCCATCCGACATCCGTGTGGTCGGCTTCAACGATGAGCCGCGTGCCGCCGCCGCAGAACCGCCCCTCACCTCGGTTCGTCAACCACTTAGGGCAATGGCGCACCGAGCTGTGGAGCTACTGCGCGAACTGAGAGATACGGACGGGAAGCGCCATGAGCGGGTCGAGCTCCCCTCAAAGCTCGTGGTCCGCGAATCCACCTTGTCGGTCGCTGCGCTCCCCAGCGACGGACGTTGATATCGAGCACACGCCATCCGCACCGATGCCTTTACGTCGAGTGATCGAAGAGGCCGTCGAGACACGACCCGACTATTTGAGCCACTCAGACCGCGCGGTGAGTGGAACGGCTGGGCCGCGTTCCGCGGTCGTGGCGAGGGCGATTCGCTGACCTTGCTCGGCTGACTGCAGCAAGGCTGTCATGATTTCCAGCACGTGCAGAGCCAACGTGCCGCTCGCTCGAGCTGGGCGTTCCGGGGTCGCCTCAATGAAGTCCAGCAGGCCGGCACCGCGAGCACCCTCTTGGTAGCCGGCGGCGACATCGAGAGCACGCCACTCGGTCCCACCGGTTTCAATGAACCTGACTTCGCCGTCAAACCAGTTGGGATCCGGCAGTGCGAGAGTGCCGAGCTCACCGTGGACCTCTATGTTCGCGGCGTTTGTCGCCGCCCCGTCGAAGCTGGTTGTCAGCGTCGACAAGGCTCCGTTCTCGTGCTCGAGCACACCTGAGATGTGTGTCTGAACTTTCACTGGGATTGCTTCTCCCGCGCGTCCTCCATTGTTGATCACGCGCTCAGCACGTAGCCGGCTAGAAGCACCGACAACTGAACGAACCGGGCCAAGCAACTGCACGAGCGCCGATACGTAGTAGGGACCCATATCCAGAAGCGGACCCCCACCAGGAAGATAGAAGAAGTCGGGATTCGGATGCCACCGCTCGTGACCGGGGGCAACCATGGTCGCCGAAGCGGCTAGCGGCCGCCCGATGCCCCCACTATCTACGAATGCTCGGGCGGTCTGGACGCCGGTGCCAAGTACCGTATCTGGCGCACAGCCGACACGGACGCCGGCGGCGATTCCCGCTTCGACGATGGCGCGGGCATCGCTCATCGATGCGGCCAGTGGTTTTTCACCGTATGTGTGCTTCCCCGCTCGAATCGCGGCGAGTGCGATCTGGGCGTGAGCCGATGGAATCGTCAAATTCAGAACTGTGTCCACCTCGCTACTGGTGACGAGGTCTTCAACAGTGAGTGCACGCGCACCGGGGATCTGTTCGGCGACGGCCTTCGCGCGCGCTTCATCGAGGTCTGCAACTGCAGTGATCGACACTGTCCGGCTCTGTGAGAGCGTCTCAAGGTAAACGGCAGAGATGTTTCCAAGCCCGACGATTCCTACGCGGTGCGAGTTGCCCACAGGATCCCTCTTTCGATCACGGTAGTGATGTTCTTGTCGTCAAGGATCTCCACGCTGTGTCCAGGAGTCGTCACAACGACGCGGCCTTTTCCCCACGAGCGCGTCCAAATGGCCGGCGACACGATCGGTCGATGCCATGGTTGCCATTCCGGCGCCGGGTGAGTTGTCGTTGCCAACACGTCGTTGAGGTCGTCATGCAGCACCCAGTACTGTTCGGTTGTGAGCTCGAAGTCCTCGAGCCCCTCCGTGATCCAATGACTCCGCCCCAGCGGCGTGAAATCGATCGTGTACGTGCGGAAGTTGATGTCGGCCACGTCGTGCGACATTGCTACCGGCTGCCGAGCTGGGTGGGTTGCAAACTGAGCTCCGATGAGCTGCAGGTAGTCCGACGATGCCCGAAACGAATCCGCGATACCACCGTGCCAGCCGGTCAGCCCGGTGCCTGCTTGGACAGCAGCGCGAAGACCCATGACCTCGTCGTAGGTGATCTCGGACATCGTTACGCATTGAATGACCAGGTCGGTAGCTGCCATTGTCGCGGGGTCAGCGTAGACAGCAGTCGACTCTTCCACACGGATCTCGTAACCATTTGCTGCAAGAAAGGGGATAAACCTTTCGGTGGCGGTGACGGGGTCGTGTCCGTCCCATCCTCCGCGCACGATGAGAGCTTGGGGTCTTATCATTCTGGGGTCCTTTTCACTGTTGTCGCCATTGACCGCGCGGCGGAACTCGCCTGGACTGCGGCGAGGACTCTCTGAACATCGAGCGCTTCTGCGAAAGATGGTGATGGGACAGCACGATCGGCAACCGCTCTGACTACGTCAACTACCTGATGGGTGAAAAGGTGTTCGTAGCCCAGCCCATGCCCCGTTGGCCACCAATTCGACGCGTATGGGTGTGTGGGGTCGGTGACGAGAATGCGTCTGAATCCTTCTGCACGCTTGTCGACGCTGCGACCATCGAAGTACTCAAGCTCATTCATGCGCTCGAAGTCGAATGCAACGGAACCGCGATCTCCATTGACCTCGACGCGATTCGCATTTCTTCGTCCCGTCGCCATCCGGGTGGCTTCGAACACGCCGAGCGCCCCTCCGGAGAGTGTCGCTGTGAACGCGACCGCATCGTCAACAGTGACAGGGCCCCTCGGCGCACCCCCGATTGCGACGCCACCAAGTCCAGCTGCCGCAACGCCCATGGGACGATCGGCCACAAAGGTCCGCATCGTCGCCGACACCTCGACGATCGCCTGCCCGGTGAGCCACTGCGCGATGTCGATGCTGTGGGCACCGATATCCCCGAGCGAGCCAGAGCCGGCCTTGGATCTATCGAGTCGCCAACTCAAGGGAGCGTCCGCATCGCTCAGCCAGTCCTGTAGATAGCTTGCGCGAACGTGGCGTATCGCTCCGAGTCGACCTTCGGCAATGAACTGGCGTGCCAAACTGAGAGCAGGGGTTTGACGATAGCTGAACCCGCACATTGCAATCGACGCGGACATCGCAAACGCCCGTTCGGCGGCGCCCACCATACGTTCGGCTTCTTCTACCGAGTTAGCCAATGGCTTTTCGCAAAGCACGTGCTTCCCAGATTCGAGTGCGGCGATCGCGATCTCCGCATGAGTGTCCCCGGGCGAGCAGATATCGACGAGGTCGATATCGTCGCGCTCGACCACGGCTCGCCAGTCCGTTGAAGCTTCGGCCCAGCCGAGCATCCTCGCCTGCTCCTCGGTCCGCTTCGCCGAGGTGCCAACTATGACCGCCGGAACTGGCTCCAACGCGAGGTCAAAAAAGCGCGGCGCCGTGTGCCATGCCTGCGAGTGTGCCCTCCCCATAAAGGCGGTTCCGATCATGGCTACTCGCAGGGGCTTGCGCTCAGACATGGACCAGGCTCCTCCATTGGACGTTAGGCCGACTACCGTTCCTAACCGAGACTCGCAGATTTCGATATCTCGCGCACGGCATTGCGCAAAACGAGCCCGGCTGCGATCCGCGCGTACTCGCCCCGCGCGCTAGTCGTCCTAGTCGTAGCGCTCGAGCATCAGCCTGAAGAGCAGTTCCGCGTCTCCGTCGTCACGGATTGCGCGCACCGCGTCACTGTGACGCCGAAGATCACCGGAGCGCAGCGCGACAACGTCCAGCCCACTGCGCAGCAGCTCCGCGTTCGCCGCCAGGCGGGCTTCAATCGGGTCTAAGCCCGCGACAATCGCTCGGGCAGCCAGATCTACTGCACGGGTGAAGTCGTCGTCAATGGTTGGATCCGGCAGTAGCGCAACGCCGGTTGGCCCGACCAGCTGCGGCACCTCACTTCTCGCGACTTGCCGCACCATGGCGTCGTACTCGTCTCTAATCGTTCGGACACGACGCTGAGCACCGATCTGACCTCCCTCGACCGGAATTCCTTCGACTATCCCCACAACTCGTAAACGGGGCACCGTCGACGGGGATGACTGCGCCTGTGCGAATCCGACTTCTGGCCCGAAACAGGATGCGTTCTCTGGAACGCTGAGGCTTGGGCGACAACACGGCAAGCTCAGATGGAATGTCGAAAAGTCAGCCGGCCTGCTTAAAGTGTTGCCACCATTCGGCAAGTGACGTCCCGGTAGCCCATCCCGGTAGCGTTGCCTCACCGACTCCCGACCAGCCGAGGAGCCAACGTGTAGGGGTTGGCGACGAATTTTCTTAGACCCATTCTGTTTCGAACACGCCTCGCACCCGCCACACGGCGATCGGCCCGCCCCGGTACACGGCGATCAGCCGGGTGACCTTTGAAACGGCCTCAAGTCGGATCGGCCAGCGGCCAGAGGCGTAGGGTTCGAGTGCTTCAATGAACATTCCTGGGTCGAAAGACTTCGTGACGACGGCGAATGCGACGTCTTCGTTTGTTGAACCAGTCATGGCTTCCTACTTCCACTCGGCCGTCTAGACACGTTCGCGATTGAGCGCTCAGAGAGTCGCCCTCGCCTCGCACACGACCCGCACAGCGATACGCCCCGCCTGCACGAACTCGACGACATATCCAGGCGCAGTGCGCATCAGCAGAACGTCGATCGGCTCGCCAAACTCGAGCACGTGCGCGAGCGAGACCTCGACACGAGCAAGGTCAAGCTGAGGGTCTTCTTGCGCGATTCGAATCGCTTGACGGGCTGCTTCGATTGCCAGCACTCCCGGGACGTGATCAAGAGGGTGGTCGAAGTAGAAAGGGTTCGTGGTGTCGACGCTGAGACGCCAGTGCTCGGCACCGGAAGCGGCGAGGACGACGTCTGATTCAGCCGAGTACCCAACCGTCGCCGACTCCACGTGGTCACCGGGTTCTCGCCTGAAGTCGAGTGAACTGTGGTTCGCCCGCTCACCTCTGATCCGGCTGTAGACGTTTGGGCCGGCGATAATGGCATCGCCGTGGCCAGTAGCGACGACGAGCCCTGCGCGTACAACCTCCATATCTACTCTGATGCTGCGGAGGTCCCCCGACGGTCGACGCACGACATCTCGCCCGCGAAGAGTGACCACGCAATCAGTTGAGCCTCCGGCGACGAACGCTATCTCGGCGAGCTCGTTGATCACGCACCCGACGCCGGACATCAAAAACTTTGACGTCAGCGGGACGTCGTAGAAGGTGTGGCAGGTGACGATCGTGAGTTGGCGGATGATCTCGATAATCAGATGCGAGTCGACGCGGGTCGCTGGCGAGCCGAAAAGCGCATGGCGCCTAGGCAGCTGGATGCCAGCGACGAACGTGTCGGCGGAGATGGGGTGAACGTCAGTGACGAAGACTTCACTGATCGATTGCCGATGTGTGAGCTTCCGCGCTACCGCGCGCTCAAATTCAACGAGCAAATCACCCACAGCTCCCCCAGCCGACGAAACGAGCGAGCGTGATCGGCTCTGGCTCCGGCACCAAGAATACCGTTTGGTTGGTTTTAAAGGCGCCGCTCTACGTCCCCATTTCGGGGCAGCATCAGGCACAATGCCAGCTCGACTGTCTCGCGATGAGTGGCGCGCAATCAACGAGAAACTCCGCCAGTCACCCGGGCCCCTCGGGATATCGGCACGAATCCAGCCGTCGGCGCTTGAACGACGTCGCGAGTAAGTCCAAAGAAAACCATTCGTTTGGTTTTAGTCTCCGCACGGCGTAGCTTGTATTCACCGTGGCTCCGGCTCCGGTCAGAGCCCAGCAACGCCAGATTCCTAGGTTGGGGCGAAGCATTCGGAAAGGGAGTTATGAGCGGTCGTCTTTGCGATGGGGTGGCATCCGGCAGTTTCAATGCGAGTGATCAACTAGGTCATCCATACACGGATGAACTGGCATCGTTTGTGGTCGAGTCGGAGTTGCGCGTTCGATGAACGATCGCGCGAAATGGCCTGCTTGGGCCGTGTCTGGAGTCGTTGTACTAGCCGTAGGCGGTGCGCTCGGTTGGGCAGCGTCCGCGGTGTTCGCCTCGCCCGGTGACGTCCTTGCGCCCACGAAATCCACGTTCGCGACTCTGACCGAAGGAGAGGTGAGTTCCTCGATCACGCTCAACGCAATCGCGAAGTGGGACCCGGAACCCGTTGGCACCAATCTAGCAGCGGGGACAGTCACATCCGTTTCCGCAGCTGCAGGGAACGAAGTGGGGGCGGGTGCTGTCCTCTACTCAGTCGATCTCCGGCCCGTCGTTGTGGCAGAGGGCGACGTGCCAGCGTTCCGTACCCTCGCGCGTGACTCCGTCGGCGCCGATGCCGCACAATTGCAAGCCTTTCTCGCTGAGCTCGGATTCTATGAAGGAGCGGTCGATGGCGACCTCGGCGTCGAAAGCGAACGAGCCATCGAACAATGGCAGGAATCTCTCGGCATCGAGGCGACTGGAGTCGTCAACCGCGGGGACCTGGTGTTCGTGCCTCACCTCCCGGGCCGCGTGGTCATCGACGAGGAAATCGTGTTCCGCGGAGCCACCCTCGCCGGTGGAGAGTCAGTCGTATCCGGGCTCGCGGCCGCGCCGAGCTTCAGCATTCCGGCGACGCCCACCCAGGCTGCGCTGATGCCGGAGGGAACGACCGTGCTCATCACCTTTCAGGACACAAAATGGCCAGCCGTCGTTTCAGGACAGGCACCGTCTGCAGACGGCAATCAAGTGGATGTGTCGCTAGAAGGAATCGACGGCGCCCCGATCTGCGCAGACTCCTGCGCTCTCCTGCCCGCAACGGGTCAGAACCTTCTGACAAGCGAAATCGTGCTGCAAGAACCCGTCTCCGGAATCATCGCGCCCACCGCCGCCCTCCTCACGAAAGCCGATGGAACAATCAACGTCATCGACGACGAAGGCCGGACCCACCCTGTGACCGTGACAGCAAACGCACAAGGCATGTCCGTCATTGACGGCGCGAAGGCCGGGATGCGCGTTCAAGTCCCCGTCTCGGAAGACACCCAGGAATGAGCGCAGCGCTGCTCAGCACCGATGGTCTGTCGTTCTCGTATGAGGCCACGGCGCCACTGCTCCAGTCGTGGTCCGCCGACTTTCAAGCGGGCGAGGTCGTGGCGGTAACGGGCCCGTCTGGGAGAGGGAAGTCAACGCTTCTATACCTGCTCGGCTTGATGCTGAAGCCGGCTGCGGGACGAGTGCTGCTCGATGGCGAACCGGTTCACGCACTTCCAGACCGCACCCGCGCGCATCTTCGCGCGAGCGTGTTCGGGTTCGTATTCCAGGATTCTGCCCTCGATGCCTCCCGAACAGTCATGGACAACATCCTGGAGACAGTGCTCTACCGGAACGAATCGCGTGTTGTGGCCGCGAAGCGGGCGGAGGCACTGATGGAGCAGTTCAGCGTGGGCCTGCGCGCGGGTGCGAAACCGGGACAAGTCTCGGGCGGGCAAGCGCAGCGCATTGCGTTGTGCCGAGCACTGATCGGTGACCCCCGGATTCTCCTCGCCGACGAGCCGACCGGCAATCTTGACCCAAGCTCGTCAGACATCGTCATCCAGGCGATGCACGACCAGGCTGCTCGGGGCGCCGCAGTAATCGTCGTCACCCATGACCCCGCCCTAGTCGCGCGCTGCCATCGCAAGATTGAGCTCTGATCGTGCAGCATCAATCGGCGGCGGCCGACGCGAGGCCTTTCTCCGGCGGGGGCGCCTCGAGGCGATCGATTCTCCCCGTATTCCGTGAGGCGCTGGCGACAGCGATGTCTGCACCCGTAGCGTCCGCACTAACGGTTGTCATGATCGCCGGCCTCTGCGCGTCCGTGCTGCTGACCAGCGGCCGAACGGTGGGCGCCGAGAATGCCGTTATCGGCTCGATCGATTCTGCTGGCACACGCTCGATCATTATGCGAGCCGAACCTTCGGCGGAGCTTGACTCGTCGGTGCTCGGCCGCATCCGAAACATCGAGGGCATCGAATGGGCCGGCGCGTTCGGCGCCGCGACTGACGTGCAAAACCGCGCGTTCTCCGGCGGCACCAAGGTCCCGCTGCGCCTCGCGTGGAGCGAAGACTGGCGTCCGCTCGGCCTCGCACAAGTACCGCCCGGCCCTGGAGACACAGGTTACGGGTCACCGCCAGCACTCGAAGATTTGGGGCTTGCCGACGGGGTAGGCGGCGTCAAACAAACGAGCGGCGTGGAACTCTCGGTAGTCGGTGGGGTCGACGTGCCAGAGCATCTTCGCTTCCTTGAACCAATGCTCGTCGCACCCCAGCCGCTGACCGCGCCGGGCGAGGTCGGAATTCTCGTGGTCGTCGCCGAACGCCCGGATCTCGTAGCGGCAGTTGCGGCCGCCGTGACAGGTGTGCTCGCGACAAGCGACCCCACGAAGGTGACAGTTTCAACCAGCGAGGGGCTTGCGAGCTTGCGGGCGTTGATCGAAGGGCAGCTCGGGACATTCGGGCGAAGTCTCACATTGGGCATCCTGGCGATGACTGCGGTGCTGACATCTGCGATTCTCTATGGCATCGTCATGCTTCGGCGGAAGGACTTCGGGCGCAGGAGGGCACTCGGCGCATCACAACGGCTCATCGTCGCGCTTCTCCTCATCCAAACGGGGCTGCTCTCACTCATCGGCGCTGCCCTCGGAACGACGCTCGCCCTGCTCCTCCTCGCGATTAGCAACGACCCGCTGCCCGGTCCAACGTATGTGGTTGGCGTTGCGACGCTTGCCGTGATGATCGGCCTCGTAGCAACCCTTGCGCCTGCGCTGAACGCCGCCAGCCGCGAACCGATCACCGAGCTTCGAGTGCCCTGACTTCGTCGGACAGGATACGACCCCGGACACGATGCTTCACTCGTAGAGGCGTCCGACGGGAATGGTCCATTGCTTGCCTTAAAACAAACCATACGGTAGGTATGTATTACCGCAGATCGCGGTGACGAAGTTGGAGGTCTTCAATGAAGAGGAAACTGGCACTAGGACTCACGGCGGCTGCCGGCGCGGCGCTCATGGTTGCTGGATCTGCACTCCCCGCATATGCGGGCGAATGGGCGTGGGGCTCCAAAAATTGCGCCCCGTCGAGCCAGTACGTCTACACGGGCAGCGGAGGGAGCGGAAACGTCACCCATGCGCACAAGATCAGCGGGTCCTACTCGACCGTGACATTTGCCAATGGCACGGTCAACCAGACGAGGGCTAAGACCTTCTGGGTCGGCATGACTGAAGGGGCTAGCGTCGCAGGCGCATCAGCCAGCTGGGGCACCTACTACTGCGGATAGCGCGGTCACCTGGGGGCGTCGGTTTCGCGCCGGCGCCCCTCCGACTAAGGACAACAATGAGAATCAGACCCTTGCCGATTGCAGCTGCGATCGCGATCGCGGTGAGTGGGCTTCTGCTTTCCGGATGCAGCGCACCCACGCCAGCCCGGACCCCATCTCCAAAGCCCGCCGCTTTGTCTGAAAGCGCGGCCGACCAGCTGACCGCGGCGGCCATCGAAGACGCATGGGTGCGGGCGGCGCTACCGGACGACAAGCGACCCGACGTCGAGCTTGTCCGCCTGGTCTCCTTGCAGGAGTGGCCTGAAGCAGTCGCACAGTGTCTGCGAGACGCCGGATGGAACGCGACGTCTGAAGACGGCGGAGTTGGTCTCGTTGGAGTCACAGAAGCCCAGAGGGAGCCATCTGCACTGGCTCAATACACTTGCGAGGCGCAGTACCCCGTCGATCCAAAGTACCTTTCGCAGCTAACCGACTCGCAGTTGGAATACCTGTACGTGTACTACACGACAACGCTCCGCGACTGCCTGATCGATGCCGGGTACACACCCTCGGACCCGCCTTCGCGAGAGAAGTTCATCGAGAGCTATTACAGGACTGGAGCGTGGAGCCCATACTCGGAGGTACCGGTGACGGCCGTCGCCGATCTTGACGAGAAATGTCCCCAAGTCCCAGAAGGATTGTGGGGATGAGGCGTGAAGCACCCGCCAAACCAACACGGTTGGATCTCGCGAGGATGAACGTCGATCGGGTTCGCGCTTGACACTCAGAGATCGGCCGAGGCGAATCGGCGCATACGTTACCGTCGGCGTCCTATTTGGGGTCGCCGGGTTGCTCACGGGTTGCACCGCCGTTTCTAACAGCACTGGCAGCGATTCCGACTTCAGCGAGAATTACCCAGCATGCATGAGCGACCTCGGCTGGGATTCCGTCCGGGACGCCGACGGCGGCGTAATCACAAGCATTCCCTCTGAACAGCGGTCCGCCTATACCGCAGCCCGCGATCAGTGCTTGGAGCTCATTGGTGCCAGCGATCGCCCGGTCCCAACCGCAGGGCAGCTGAAGCGCCTGTATGAGGCCCAACTCGATACAAGAGACTGCCTCCTTCGTGAAGGCTTCAGCCTTCCTGAGCCACCATCTGAGCAAGTGTTCCTTGAATCAGTCGGGGCGTGGAGCCCATATATCGCCCTTCCGGACACGGCGCTTTCATCTGGATTTGATGAGCTAATGAAGCGCTGTCCGCAGCCATCGGCGGAGTCACTCGCTGGATAGCGACCTCCAGCTCTAGAGACGCAGTCGGACGAACGCGACCCAGTTCTGAGCGCCCACACCCTTGTCGCAGGAACCGCCACCACGCCCTCTCGTTTCGCCGCATACAGATTGGTATGCACCCGTCAGTAACAACACCCGATCTGAAAACAACCCTTACGCGGGCTTGGTGGCGTGCGCTCGAATTTGTTCCAGCGTGCGTTGCCGTGGTGGCGGTCGCGAGGGTGGCCGTGATCTTGCTCGCGACCTGGCCCGAGCCGTTCCACCCCTTTCTCGCGATGGGGCTGGGTTTGGTCGCTGTCGCAGCATCAGTGGTTGCGACGGTTGTGGCCATTCGGGCGTGGAGTATCTGTACTGCCTCGCTCGTCGGAGCGCTCGCGATGCTGGCGCTCTTTTGTTAGGGCAGACGTCTGTAAAAGACGAGCCCCGAGTCGCCCCAAGGAGTCATGCGCCTTGAGTAAAGCTTCGCAACGCGCTCGGTACTGGCCGACGCGAACACGATCGCTCCCGCCGGAAGCGCGGCGCTGGCGAATGTCGCCAGTGCTAGCGACTGACCAACCTCTGAGCCGTCAGAGACAAGCCCTTCCACAGTCCATCCGCTTCCCAGCGCCCGTTTCATTTCCTTGAAGTCGCGCAGAATGGCACGCGGCGGAATGATCGTTTTTGCCGCCATCGTCGCGAGCACCATCCATATCGCGGCGAGCGAGAATATGATTGCACCAAGCACGAGAGCTCCCACCTGGTCAAACACCATCACCATGGTGAGGAGTCCCACCACGAGAACGGCCAGCACCCCGGGAGCGGCCAACGCCGCTGCACGCCGAACCCGAGCCCGCTTGCTTCCGTTGGGAGCGAGCAACGCTACCGCAGTGCTCCGACCGGCGACCCACTGCTCTTTCGCTGCGCATTGGCCCACTACGGCCATGGCGAGGAGCGGCCACACCAGAGCGACCCGCCACCCGCGGAAGCGCGGTTTCGCGTTGGTTGCGAACGCGCGTGACGAGACCGTTGCAATCCATCCCACGTCGCGAAAAGTCGCGAGCCTTGCCGTGTCGCGAACGGTGGGGCTGCTCTCGAGTCGTGTAGTCATTGGACGCTGTCATTCGGTTCTGCTCACAATGAGCGCCCCGAAGGGGGTAGTTGGTCGCACTCTCGTCGCAACTCAAGACGGTGTTCACAGCGCGAAGAGCGCCGGCCAGCAGCAAGCAAAATGTTGGGCGACAGACAGAGGCGGGCCGCCATCGAACCGATGGCGGCCCGCCTGCGTTTCGCGGCCTAGAAGAGCGGCAGCGACAAGAGGTTGTTGTTGTACTTGCCATCCGCGTGGGTGCGCAGGTGCGGCGTGACGCCCGGCGTGCGAACTACCGCCACCTCAACCCGTGAGGGTCCGGTGCCCACGTGTGCGGAAGTTCCGGCCGCGTCCAGCCAGGCGACCATCCCTGCCTTGGTGTTGTTGCCGATCGTTCCGAGGGAGTCCACCCATTTGAACTCGGAGAGCGTCTCGTGGGTGCGGACAGTTCCGCTGTAGCGGACGTTGGCAATACGACGTGTGGTCATTTTGCTAGGTACCTTTCATTGTTTGCAGCCCATTCGGTAAGCCACGTTCGGTTGTTGGTCTAGGACTCCGCTGAGTCGCTTGGGTGAGCGAGCGGCTTTGGATCGGAATCGAGAGAAGCTCTCGTCGACTGCCCGCACTTGGAACCCGCTGGCTTGCGGGTCTGCATGCTGGCCATTCAATACCGACCGTCCTGTTTCAAAGATACCGGGCTTTCATGGTTTCGGTGGGGATGCTCGCGCAGGGCGAACAGAATCTGTGCCCGCCGCGGCCTTAGGCAATAGGTGAGTCGGCATCGGCGCTCCACTGGCAGCTGCTTCCAGTTGCCGCATATGACTAGGTGGCCGAGCATGATTCCGTGGCCAGAAGACAATGTGACAGAAAGGCTGCCCAGTGACTGCATATGAATCCTTGATCACCATGGCGATCGGGGGGCTGCCCCTGTTTCTTGCGATCGCCACGACTCCGCCACCACCACGCCGCCGCCGCCGCCGGGGAGAGCCCAATCAGCTTGTGCGGCGAAAGTGAAAGAACAGAGCAGCGACCCCGCAGAGGACGAGTAGGACGAACCCAGTGACGGTCATTGGCACCGAAGCAGCTATGCGCGTGATCGCATCATTGAGTCCGCCAAGCAGGGCGCCCGCCACGAGCGCAGCTGCGCCGCCGAGGATGACAGACCGCTGCTCATAGGCGTCGAGACCGTGAATCGCAAGCGCCACCGCGCCAGCAAGACACAGCACAATCACAATCCATGTGGCGGCCTGCACCTCGACGTGACGCATCATCGCGCCTGGGGCGAAGAAGAGTGTGAGCGCTGAAGCAATCAGCACAACCCACTTCACTGTGCTGCGCACCCAAGTGCCTGTGCTGGCGGCAGCATCCGCCCACTCACCGAGCCCTTCCGCGAACCAGAAAACGCCCAAGGCGATCGCAACAAGCCCGAGCGCCACCATCCAATGAACCAAGGCCCAATCTGACTGAAAGGCGACTGCAATGGCTTCGGTGTGCATGGTGATCTCCTGGTCTTTTCGCTCCAGAAGCTACTCTCGGCCGGCGGCGGAGCCACGTTAGCATTCACATACCAATTGACCCGTTTTTTTGAGTGATCGCGCTAGCATGAGCGCCGGGGGCCGCTTCGGCTCTGCTCGAAGATAAAACTGGGGGAATCATGAACAAATCTGTGCGCCGTTTTGCTGTCACCGCTATGAGTGGGCTATTGATCGCGGGGAGCGTAGCGTTCGGCGGGGTAGTTCCTGCCCATGCAGAGGGCAACGTGGCAGAGTACTTCAGTACGTACGAAAAGTGTGCGACTCGTCGGTCACTTATCAGCACCTTGCAGGGGTACACCGTGCTGTCCTATTGCGCACGAACCAGTGACGGTCGGTATGCGTTTCAGTACCGCACGCGGGTGTAACCGCACGATCCGCTAATACGACCGCGCCGCGGGAGGGTCGGGACTACCCGGGCTCTCCCGCGGCTTCAAGCGCCACTACAAAGTTGCCCACCGAAATGCGGTCTAGCTGCACTGAGCCCACCGATTCCGGGATGGGCACTTCATAGGTCACGGCGCGTTCAGCAGAGTTGCATGGGAATTCTCGCTGGTGCGGAGTCAGGAGCAATTCAAGTTGATCCGAGTCGTTTGCGCGAATGCTGGTCGCCACCCCAAAGCAACCTGACATGGCCCTCATCGTGTAAGAGAGGGTCTCTCCGTCGTCGATCAGAACGGCATACCCCTCGGTCGGCAGGTCGGCAATTCCGCCATGAAAGCTGTCCGGGAACCCCTCATACTCGCGAGTCGCGACGCTCTCTGGAGCCTGGGTACAACCAGCCAGCATCGTGGCGGCGATACCTGCAATACCAGCAGCAATAAGTTTGCGGTTCACTCCTGAATCCTTGCATACTGCAAACGCGCGAGGTGAATCGCGCCGATGGCACCCCTGCGATTGCGACCAAGAGTCACGAGGCACCGTCCGTTCCCGGCATGTGCGGGGTGCGGCGCAGCGATCGGGTCGCTGCCACTTTTCCCGCAGTCGCCACGACCCCCGCGACCGTAACCACGTTAGCTGGCCCAATCAGGCTGCGCAGCGACACTGAGGAAGCAGGACGGCGGCGCCGAAGAGGACGAGAAGGCGAACTCGTCCCGGCAACGTTCAGCGCTTAGTTACCGCTGTAGGTCAAGTCATCGCGCAGCTTGATCCGCACGTTCGCGCCCACAGGAAGGGTTCGCGGCAGGAGCTGGACGCTAACGGCATGCTCCGACACGACTGTCGCCGTCCGCAATCCAGGCAAACCGATACGCCCAGGCGAGGTGAGCGTCATGCTCGTCGAATCACTCAAATCACACCTCGAAGCTAACGGTGATACCGCTCTAGTCCGCCGGCTGCTCGTCTGACGAAGGCTTTTGGCGCCCGGGCCAGAGGTCCGCGTCAAGAAAGAGCTCCAGCTTCGCGATCGTCTCCATGTCGGGCCACGTCCGGCCTTCGAGAATGGCGACGAGCGTCACATGGCTGAGATCAGCGGCGCGGGCTGCGGCGCGAATGCTGCGCTCCCCGATCGCTTCGCGCAGGTTGAGAGTAAAGCGCCTCGCGACTTCACCGACCGGGTCTTCAGACTTCACCGTCGGCCACGAGCGAACGATCTCGTTCGGCTTTCTGCGGGCGGTCCGGGGCATGCCTCAAGACTAGAGGCGAGCGCGCCGTCAGCCTGAATGGGCGCGCGATGTACGCCAGTCCAATTGGTCATTCACACCAAGATACGGTGTTGATAGTATTAAACACAAGCGGGCGGTTGATCTCCCGAATTGGTTGCCACCGCACACGACCGGACTGCCCTCTGGGCGTGGCTGCCGCGGCTCGAGTTTCGATTCGAGGACACACAGCCAGTTGGGCGCAACTTTGCGAGGCGACTATGGCTGACTACCTTCCCCGACTTCCCGTTCAGCTCTGGCTTCAGCTCAAGCCTTTCGTCGATGGCTCGGTCGTTGACGCGGTCGCGCTCACTCCATATCGAGACGTCGAGCTTTACGCCGCCGTTACGCCGCTCGCGGCCTGGATGGTGACTCAAGCCGGGCTCCCGCTTGATCGCGAAGTTGCGTTCGACCCGCACACCATCGACAGGTTCTGCATGGAGGGCTTGGTTCGCTACACAAAGGCCGGGCGCGGGACGATGCGCTCTCGACTCCGCCGGGTTAGCGAAGTGCTACTGCCGGGCCTTGCGGAGCCGCCCCGCGAACGGGCGTTTGGGCCGTCAGTGCCGAACGCGCCCTACTCCGAAGCGCAGCAGATCATGCTGAGCGCGTGGGCGCGGTCGTTGCCTTCGGCCCGGAGCACTCAGGCGCAGCGACTGCTCAGCCTGGGGCTCGGCGCCGGCCTCATCGGTAGCGAGATCGGGCGGGCTCATATCGGCGACATCAAACTGGCCGCGAGCGGAGTGACAGTCGCGGTTAGGGGTCCGCGCGCCAGGACGGTCCCGGTCCTCGACGAGTGGAGTGCGGCGCTCATTCTCGCGCAGAAATCCGAATCACCGGACACATGGCTGTTCCGAGAAGGACGCGATGCGCTAAATCACAACCTCGTCACTGACTTCGTCACTCGGCATCCGGCGCAGGTCCCGCTTCAGGCACGCAAGATGCGAGCGACGTGGCTCGTGTATCACCTCAACTCCGGCGCCCCGCTGATCGCGTTACTCAAAGCCGCGGGGCTCGAGAACGCCGAAGGTTTGGACCGACTGTTGCAATTCGTTGACCCCGACGCCGCGACAAATCACCCGCTGTCGTTCTGACGGTCAGCGCACCGTGTCGTTGGCAGTTCGGCGCTGGTTCATCGAGCCTGCGAGCACATCTGCGATCTCCTGGAGCATGGTCGTACCGAGCTCGTCGTCAATCAAGACGACGTCCTCAAATCGCAGGACGATCTCGCCCCGGAGTAGCCGACCAAGTCGAAGATGGTTCATCCCCATGCCATCAGCAAGCTCCATGATGGTCGTGCCGTTCACTGCGACAGCATTGCGCACGCGGAGCGAAAGCGCGTGGTGGACCTGCGCGACTCGAAGGTTGACGTAATCGCCGGTGCTGAGCCCTTCCGCAGATC
This sequence comes from Leifsonia sp. Root4, assembly GCF_001425085.1. GTDB lineage: Bacteria > Actinomycetota > Actinomycetes > Actinomycetales > Microbacteriaceae > Microterricola. The sequence continues at coordinate 967,852 of NZ_LMDN01000001.1, forward strand.
GCCAGCGAATCTGAGATGTGGTGCCAAAATCCTTGGCGGAGAGTGCGTAGCTGCGCGGTACGAAACGAGGGGCGGTCACAGAACGAGCCTAGGCCGAAATCTCCATGTATCCCAAAGGGGCACATTGCCTATTGGGGCACCTCGCGTTCGCATCTAACAGTGCGTGATGATCCCCGCGCCTGAAGTCGCCCCCACCGCCGTCCGTGTCGACATTGGCACGCCTGTCGAATACAATGACCACTCTGAGGTTACCCGCCATGTCGTCGCGAACTATGTCTCCCGTTCGGCTGGTGCGCACTGGGACGCGATCAGGTCTTTCGTGGTTGCCAGCGTGAATCAGCTCGAACCACAATCGCCAGCCTCGATCAGGTTTCACCTGACCGTCGCCACTCGCTTTGCCCTCTGGCTCCGGACCAGTACTGGCGCAAGCCTCGACGAGCCCGCCGACTACTGGACCTTTCACCAAGTCCAACGTTTCGCCGCCATGGAGCTCGGGACAGGCACAAGCGCAAGCTACCGAGCGGCAGTGTTGAGGAGACTGAACACGTTTGTGCGACGCTGCGGAGACGGTGAAGACTCCCGGAGGGCTATTCCGGTCGCTCCGCTCCCACCGCTGCTTCCGTACACCTCACGCGAACAAGCAGCGTTTTTGGCCGCTGCCCATGCGCGCGGGTCGGAGCACCGTCGCTCTAACAATCTTGCATTCGTCGCGCTTGGCCTGGGTGCCGGGCTGCGCGCCGTGGAACTTGTCGCAGTCCGCGTTGAAGACATCAGCGATGACTGCACGGACATGAACATCCATGTCCGCGCGGGCTCATCACCCCGCATCGTCCCGATGCGCCGCGAATGGTGCGAAACCCTTCGCCAGGCCCTTGCCAGCCGCGCCTCCGAAGACTTCGTCATCATCGGCCACCGATCGGCAAAGCCGGCCCCGCTCCTTTCTACGCTCACCACAAACGGCCCGAAGGCTCCTCGCCCGACTGCATCACGGATGCGGGCGACCTGGATCATCGGTCATCTCACCTGCGGGCTTCGCATCGACCTCGTGCTGGAGATTGCGGGTCTACACAAGCTCTCGGCACTCGTTCCATATGTAGCCAGCCTCCCGGCGGTCTCACCCATTGATCGCGAGCTCGCGCACGGGAGCTTGGCGAATGACTGATCTCGTCGAAGGGTTCGAGCTCGATCTCGCCGAGCGCCTCACGGATGCGGAACTCGCGACTTTCTCCGGCAAGACTTCTGTGTTCCCGCACTCTGCCGTGCTCACCGTCGACAAGTGCATCCAGATGACAGGCCTGCTTGGTCGGGTCCTCGAGTGGCGTGCGGAAGATCGGTTGGGAAAACACCCGGGCGGGCCAGCCCCGTACGTGAACGATCACGCAATGCTTGTCGTGATGTTACTGCTGGCTCGAGAGCATGCACCACTAAACATCACGGAAATGGCGAACGTTCTACACCGGCGCCTTTCTCCGGAATCGCGCGAGTTCCTCAGGATTCCAAACTCGCTTCCGCCGCGCCAAGGAGGTGGCGGCACCGAGAGGAAGAACTGGTTCAACCAGGCGTACAACGCGTTCCACCGCCTGGTCGACACCATGGACCCACATCTCGACACAAAGAAGACGCGGCGATACCTCCTCACGAACGAGCAGCGCGAGAAGATCTTCACGGGCCGCGACAGAAACATGATGCGGCGCCGCAAAGAACGGCTCGACCTGTTCTCAGAGAAGTTCGTGCAGATGACATTCACGATGCAGCCACGACGCCTCCGGAGGTTGCAGCGTCGGGCTAATCTTTCCGTCGACCAGACCCCGATTCCAGTCTTCAGCAAGAAGGGCACCAAACGCGACAAGCAAGCTAAGGGCATGGAAGAGCGACTTGTCGCCGAGATTGATGCCGCCTGGTATGTCAAGGGTGAAGAGTACATCTGGGGATTCGCCGCAAACTTCATCATTAACACCGCAGACACTCCAGGGACGAAGCCCAACTACCCGATCACCATTCGCGCATTCAACCTCAGCAAGCCGGGTGAGCAAATAGGTGAAGAAGCTGTCAAGCTCGCGCGACAGCTCGTACAGGCCGGGCATGTGCCGGGGCGTTTCACCGCCGACCGTGGATACTTCCCAAACGAGAAGGTGTCCAACCTTCATCGTCCGCTCCGGGACATGGAATTCGACCTCGTGTTTGATATGAAGCGCACCGAGTTCGGAAAACAAGACGGTGGGCAAAACGGCACGATCTATGTCGAGGGCGAGCACCTCTGCCCGGGCACCCCGAAAGACCTCATCAACCTTTCCGTTCGCGCGGAGGCGAAAGAATTCGATGAGCACACATACAGAACCCTCATCGACGAACGAGCACGATACGCAGCGCGCAACAAGGAGAAGCCTGACGCGGACGGCAAAGTGAAGAAGATGTGCCCGGCACTTGGTCCCCAAGCAAAGATCGAGTGCCCACTGCGAGAAATCCACCCCGAGTCCTCAAAGAAGACGAAGCCTCGAGTGCTGAAGAAGAACCTCCCGGAGAAGCCGCCGGCGATCTGCTGCCAATCTTCAGCCGTGTTCGAGGAGAACGACGACACGATCCGCTTTGCGCAAAGGTATCGCTTCCAATCTTCGGAATGGGCCCAGATCTACAAGTTCGATCGAAATGCCGTCGAGGGCATGAACGGGTATATCAAGAACGATGCCCACGAGTCGCTCTCGAACCCACAACGTCGTTCTGCGCGCGGAATGGCCGCGCAACAAGTTCTCATCACAATGCTCGTCATCTCGGCGAACATGCGGAAGCTACAGTCGTTCCTCGCGGAGGAGGGGCGCGAGATTTTCCAGAAGATTGAGAGGCGCTACCCCGAGTCGCGTCGACGGGACCGGAAGGCACACAGCAAGTACAAGCGCACTTGGGGACCGGCACCAGACGTGGTCATCGTTGAAGGCAGATCCGACCCTCTGAGAACATAGGCCTGCCTCCAGGCCACCCAACTGATTCATTCGCGCCGAACAGGGCGCTATTTGTGCTGCCCCCGATCGACAGATTCACACCCGGGTCAAGGACAGACGGCGCCAGCCTGCCGTAAAACTGGCGCTTGGGCCCAGCAGCGAGGTCCGTACAGGACTTGGCCGGTGAAGAAAACCGATAACGGTCAAGAAACGAAGAAGAGGGCCTCCGCAATGCGGAGGCCCTCTTCTTTTGATCCCAGTTCTTAGAACGAAATCGACCAGACCCTAGAAGGGCCCAATGGCGGTACCGGTGGGATTTGAACCCACGGTGGACTTTCACCCACACAACTTTTCGAGAGTTGCACCTTCGGCCGCTCGGACACGGTACCGCGGATTAGTTTAGTTGCGAGAGGCGCCGAGCGCGAATCGAGGGCGTCAATCACGGATGCCGCGCGCGTCGCGCGATGCGGCATCCGTGCTCTCTGGCCTGGCACCGGCCCCGACAGGCACCCCTGTCAGAGCAGCAGGCTAACCTCGGAGCATGGCCAAATCCGTGAGTTCCTTCCGCTGTGTCGAGTGCGGGTGGACCAGCATTCGTTGGGTCGGGCGATGCGGTGAATGCCAGCAGTGGGGCTCCGTTCAGGACCTCGCCGATCAGGCCGGACCGGCACGCACTCTGCGGCCGGTGCAGATCTCTGACGCTCGCTCCGCCCGGCCGATCACGGCGGTGACGACCGAGTCCGTGCAGCACTGGCCGAGCGGCATCGCCGAGTTCGATCGCGTTCTCGGCGGCGGCATCGTTCCCGGTGCGGCGATCCTGCTGAGCGGCGAACCCGGTGTCGGCAAGTCCACGCTGCTGCTGGAGGTGGCGGCCCGTGCGGCGGCGACGGGCCAGAAGGTGCTCTACGTCAGCGCCGAGGAATCGGTGCAGCAGGTTCGTCTGCGCGCCGAACGCACGAATGCGCTCGTACCGACCCTCTACCTGGCCGCCGAAACCGATCTCGCGACGATCCTCGGCCAGATCGACGCCGTCGAACCACAGCTGCTCATCGTCGACTCGGTGCAGACCGTCGCCAGCTCGCTCTCCGACGGTCTCGCCGGCCAGCCCAGCCAGGTGCGCGAGGTCGCGTCGACGCTCATCCGCGTGGCGAAGGACCGCCACCTTCCCGTTTTGCTCGTCGGCCACGTGACGAAGGATGGCTCGATCGCCGGGCCGCGACTGCTTGAGCACCTCGTTGACGTCGTGTGCCAGTTCGAGGGCGATCGGCAGACAGCGCTGCGCTTCGTGCGTGCGCTGAAGAACCGATTCGGACCGACCGACGAGGTCGGCTGCTTCGAGATGACCGGAGACGGCATCGCCGAGGTGCCAGATCCCAGCGGGCTTTTCCTCAGCCGGGGCGCGACCGGCGTCAGCGGCACCTGCGTCACCGTCGCCCTCGAGGGGCGGCGTGCGCTCCCCGTCGAGGTGCAGGCGCTGCTCGTCAAGTCCACCGGGCCCCAGCCGCGGCGCGTGGTCAACGGCGTCGACCCTTCGCGGGTGGCGATGATCCTCGCCGTGCTCGAGCGCCGGGCCAAGCTCTCCGGCGTCGGGCAGCTCGATGTCTACATCTCCACCGTCGGCGGGGTGCGGCTGAGCGAACCCGCCGCCGACCTCGCCATTGCCGTCGCCATCGCCTCCGCGATGCATGACCGCCCGGTCCCCCACGATATGGCCGCCTACGGCGAGATCAGCCTGGCCGGGGAGGTGCGCCCGGTCACGGCCGGCAAGCTCCGCGGGGCCGAGGCCAGACGGCTCGGCTTCAACAAGATCCTGGATGCCGAACTCGGCAGCGTCACGGCCGCACTCGAACGGCTGCGGCTCGCCGGGCCGGGCACCCCGGCCGAGCAGCGCCAGCAACGGGCGGAGAGTCGCGAACGGGAGCTCGACGGCGCGTTCTGAGTCGGAGCCCTGAAGCCGAGCCTAGAGCTCGAGCGCGGCCAGCAGCTCGGCCGGCGAGGCCTGCATCGGGTGGGGGCCGGCGATGTCCAAGAACACCGTCGTGATCTGCTCGCTGTAGCGACGCAGGAAGGTCTTCAGCCACTCCGGGCCCTGCAGGCCGACGGCGGGCGGAAGGTTCGCCGGCTTATTGCGCGCATCGCTGAAGAGCAGCAGCGCGATCTCGCCCGTGTTCGGGTCGCGGTATGTCCACACCTCACCCGACTCAAGCGGTCGATCCCGGTCACCGGCCTTCATCAGCGGGACGATCGTGTTGCCGTTGCGCAACGCGAGTGCGACCGCGGCCATGTCCTGGCGCTCGAGCGCCTCGGCGAGGGCCTGCGAACGGAACTCCTCGGCGCCCGGGCCCTTCTTCGCGGCCTTGGCCGCCTTGCTCGCCGGGTGCCCGCCCACGCGCTTGGTCTTCTTCTGAGCTCCGGATGCCATGACTCCAGCCTAGCCAAAGCCGATCGCCCGGCCCCCGGCCGTTCGCTCGCGGCGTGCGCTCGGCCGGTGTTGCGGTGAACACGCCGAGCGGGGCGCCCGTTCGTGCGGCGTGGCGCCAGAATCACCGGCCGAGCGCCCGCGCAGGAGGGCCAGCGGAGGACAACGGAGGGACACCGAACAGCAGCTCAGCGCCGAAGGCCGCTAGTTGAGGATGAACTGCTTCGAGCTGGCTGATTCCACGCCGTCGACACTCACCGACAGGTGGTAGGAGGCGCCCCCGGCTGGAGCCGAGTCGCGTTCGGCGGAGTCACAGGTGTCAGGCGATGAACGGGTGCGGTCCCAGACGATCGGCGCGGCCGACTTCACGGGCTCCCCCGGTTTCAGCTCGAACGGCACATCGCTGGATTCCGTCTGGCAGTCGGTCGAGGTCCAGTAGACGTCCTCGCCGCTCTTGACGGTGAAGACCTGGGCAGCCGTGCCGACGTTGAGGGTGCACGCCGTTGCTCCGGTATTCGTCACGACGAGCGAGAGCTCCGGCTGCTGGTCGGCCGCGTAGTCGCCGGCGTCGGTGACGGCCTCGACCGTGACAACCTCAGGCGCGCACGCCCCGTCGGCGGAGGCAGGGGCCGTCGGGCCCGTGCTGCTGCCGGGATCCGTCGTCTGATTGGAAGAGCCGGTGGAATCGGGTTTCTGCGCCTCGGCGTTGCCACCGGGCCGCACGATGATCAGCACGACGACAACGATGACGGCGAGCAGACCGAGCAGGACTACGAGCCTCCGGCGCCAGTAGACCTTGCTGGGCTGGGGGCCGACGGGATTCTTGATCGTCGACATGCCATCAGGCTAGAACGCCACATGCGCTTTGCCCGGCATTTACCCGGTGATTCAGCGCTTTCGCAGGCTGGGCCGGGCGCGTCAGAGGCGCTTGAGCATGCGGGTGTTGCCAAGGGTGTTCGGCTTGACCCTCGCCAGATCGAGGAACTCGGCGACGCCCTCGTCCGGTGAACGCACGAGCTCGGCGTAGACCTCGGGCGCCACCGTCTCCGTGCCCATGTCGGCGAATCCGTGACGCACGAAGAACGGCACCTCGAAGGTGAGGCAGAACACGCGGGAGAGGCCGAGCTCGCGGGCATCGTCGATCAGCCGGTCGAGCAGGGCGTGACCGACGCCGGTGCCGCGCCACGCCCGCGAGACGGCGAGCGTGCGCACCTCGGCGAGGTCTTGCCACATCACGTGCAGCGCGCCGCATCCGATGATCTCACCGGTATCGCTCTCGGCGACCCGGAACTCCTGCACCGCCTCGTAGAAGACGACGAGGTCCTTGCCGAGCAGGATTCGCTCCTGCACGAGCGGTTCGATCAGGCGCTGGATGTCGGGGACGTCGCTCGTGCGTGCGCGACGCACCGTGAATTGCTGAGCCACCCTGGCACCCTTCTGTCTGCGTGCATCCAGCGTACTGCCGCCACACTCCGTCGCCGCGCGTGCCCAGCAGCAGCCGCACGTTGTGAGACAGCGCGTTGCGATGCGGTGGCACGCAACAGGCCCCGGCAGCCGGAGCTGTCGGGGCCTGTGACGCGCGGGGGCGCGGTGGTTGTGCTGTGCCTAGCCGGCGATCGCGATGCCCGGCGTGACCGGACCGGTGCCGAGTGCGGCTCCGGCGTTCACGTTGGATGTCGCGGCGACCGAACGCTGCGTGGTGGTGAAGACGAACTTGCCATCGACGAAGTCCACGTGCACGTGGTCGCCCGAGTTGAGCTCGCCGTGCAGGATCTTCTCGGAGAGCAGGTCCTCCACCTCGTGCTGGACGGCACGACGGAGCGGACGCGCACCGAGGGCGGGGTCGAAGCCGACCTCGATGAGGCGCTCCTTGGCGGCGAGGGTGAGCTCGACCGTCATGTCGCGGTCCAGCATCCGCTCGGAAAGACGCTTGATGAACAGGTCCACGATCTGCAGCAGCTCCGGCTTGCTCAGCTGCGGGAAGACGATCGTCTCGTCGACACGGTTGAGGAACTCGGGCTTGAAGTGCTTCTTCAGCTCTTCGACGACCTTGCCCTTCATGATGTCGTACCCGACCGCGCTGTCACCCTCGACCTGGAAGCCGACGGGACCGCCGGAGATGCCCTTCGAACCGAGGTTCGTGGTCATGATGATGACGGTGTTCTTGAAGTCGACGACTCGGCCCTGACCGTCGGTCAGGCGGCCCTCCTCGAGCACCTGCAGCAGCGAGTTGAAGATGTCCGGGTGGGCCTTCTCGATCTCGTCGAAGAGCACGACGGAGAACGGCTTGCGGCGCACCTTCTCGGTGAGCTGGCCACCCTCTTCGAAGCCGACGAATCCAGGAGGAGCACCGAACAGGCGCGAGACCGTGTGCTTCTCGCCGTACTCACTCATGTCGAGCGAGATGATGGCGTCTTCGTCGTCGAACAGGAACTCGGCGAGCGCCTTGGCCAGCTCCGTCTTTCCGACACCGGTCGGACCGGCGAAGATGAACGAGCCGGAGGGGCGCTTCGGGTCCTTCAGGCCGGCACGGGTGCGGCGAATCGTCTTGGAGAGCGCCGAGATGGCCTCCTCCTGACCGATGACGCGCTGGTGCAGGGCCTTCTCCATGAAGACGAGTCGCGAGGACTCCTCCTCGGTGAGCTTGAACACGGGGATGCCGGTGGCCTGAGCGAGCACCTCGGCGATGAGTCCCTCATCCACGACGGCGGTCGTCTTGACGTCGCCGGACTTCCACTGCTTCTCGAGGCGCAGACGCTCGCCGAGGAGGTTCTTCTCCTCGTCACGCAGGCTGGCGGCCTTCTCGAAGTCCTGGTCCTCGATGGCGGCTTCCTTGTTGCCACGCACGACGGCGATCTTCTCGTCGAACTCGCGCAGCTCGGGCGGGCTCGAGAGGATCGAGAGGCGCAGGCGTGCGCCGGCCTCGTCGATCAGGTCGATGGCCTTGTCCGGCAGGAAGCGGTCGGCGATGTAGCGGTCGGCGAGGTTCGCCGCCGCGACGATGGCACCGTCGGTGATGGACACCTTGTGGTGCGCCTCGTAGCGGTCGCGGAGACCCTTGAGGATGTTGATCGTGTGCGGCAGGCTCGGCTCCGCTACCTGGATCGACTGGAAGCGACGCTCGAGTGCGGCATCCTTCTCGAAGTGCTTGCGGTACTCGTCGAGGGTCGTCGCACCGATGGTCTGCAGCTCGCCACGGGCCAGCAGCGGCTTCAGAATCGAGGCCGCGTCGATGGCGCCCTCTGCGGCACCGGCACCGACGAGCGTGTGGATCTCGTCGATGAAGATGATGATGTCGCCGCGGGTGCGGATCTCCTTGGTGACCTTCTTCAGGCGCTCCTCGAAGTCACCGCGGTAGCGGCTTCCGGCGATGAGCGAACCGAGGTCGAGCGAGTAGAGCTGCTTGTCCTTGAGTGTCTCGGGCACGTCGCCCTTGACGATGGCCTGGGCGAGGCCCTCGACGACGGCGGTCTTGCCGACGCCGGGCTCACCGATCAGCACGGGGTTGTTCTTGGATCGACGCGAGAGGATCTGCATCACGCGCTCGATTTCCTTCTCGCGCCCGATCACGGGGTCGAGCTTGCCGTCGCGGGCAGCCTGCGTGAGGTTGCGGCCGAACTGGTCGAGGATCTGCGAGCCGCCCTGGGCCTGCGTCTGCTCGTTGGCGCCGACGGCGACCTGCTCCTTGCCCTGGTAGCCGGAGAGAAGCTGGATGACCTGCTGGCGCACGCGGTTGAGGTCGGCGCCGAGCTTGACGAGAACCTGAGCTGCGACGCCCTCACCCTCGCGGATGAGGCCGAGCAGGATGTGCTCGGTTCCGATGTAGTTGTGGCCGAGCTGCAGCGCCTCGCGCAGTGAGAGCTCGAGCACCTTCTTCGCGCGCGGCGTGAAGGGAATGTGGCCGGTCGGCTGCTGCTGACCCTGACCGATGATGTCCTGCACCTGCTCGCGCACGGCGTCGAGCGAAATGCCGAGGGACTCGAGCGCCTTGGCCGCGACACCCTCGCCCTCGTGGATCAGCCCGAGCAGAATGTGCTCGGTTCCGATGTAGTTGTGGTTGAGCATCTTGGCCTCTTCCTGGGCCAAGACAACGACGCGGCGGGCACGGTCGGTAAATCTCTCGAACATCATCACTCCTCGCGACGCCACGCAGGTATGCGGCGCCGATACATAGAGAGTAACCAGCGCAGAGTCCGCGTGTGCCTGTGTTCGCCCAGAGCATGACGATGTGACACGGGATGCCGCGGACGCCCGATACAACGCACAGCCGCCGCACAGTTGACAGCCCCGGCATCCGGCCGTACCTTAACGATAATCGTTGTTATCGATAAACGTGAAGGAGCATGACAATGCGCACTGCGCCCAACTACACCATCAAGCGGTCAGACGCCGTCGGACTGTGGATCTTCATGGTGGCCGGTGCCGCGATCGCCCTGTGGACGGGCATCGCCGCGTTCCAGCGGATCATGGAGGTGCTGCCGAACAGGGATGTCGCCGTGCTCGGGCAGTTCGCCGGCACCATCGCGTCCGCTCCGATCGGCGTCGACGGTTCCCCCGTGGACGTCGAGCTCGAGCAGGCCATGCTCACCGTGCCCGCCCTACCGGTCGCGGCGCTCTGGGCGATCGTGATCCAGCAGATCGTGGTTGTCATCACCGTGCTCACCGTGGTGGTCGCGCTAATCTGGCTCGGCCGGAACGTGACACGCAGCGTCGTGTTCAGCCGCACCAACACCGTGCTCGTCAGCACGGCGGGAATCGTGGGGCTGGTCGGCTACGCCGCCGTGCCCTTCCTCGGCAACATGGCGGCGAATGGCGCCTTCGCGGTGCTGAGCGAGCGCACCTTCGATAACGTGATCATCTCCGTCGAGCCGTTCAGCCTCATGCTCCTGGCGTTCGTCGCCGCGCTGATGAGCACGGTCTTCGCGATCGGCGAACGCCTGCAGCGCGACACCGATGGGCTGGTCTGATGGCCCCCGCCGAGAGCGATGACGACGGCATCCGCTGCCGACTCGACGAGCTGCTTATCGAGCGCGGCATGACGCTGACGCGGCTGAGCGAGCTGGTGGGCGTGAGCATCGTGAACCTCAGCGTGCTGAAGAACGACCGGGCCCGCGCCATCCGCTTCTCGACCCTGCAGGCGATCTGCGACGCGCTGGACTGCGAGGTGGGCGAGCTCCTGGTGCGCACCCGGCGCGGCTGAGCGCTCCCCTCGACTGCGGACCTCCGCTGCAAAAAAAGTACTTCGCGCGGCTGCAAGGATCGAATCGCGGATTCAGTCCTTGTAACCGCGCGAAGTCCTGAGAAACGCGCGAGCCGCGGCTGGCTAGTGCTCGGCGTCTTCTTCCGGCTCGTCTTCGGCGGGCTTGCCTTCGGCCGGCTTGTATTCCTTCGTCGGCAGCACGATGGTCTGCTCCAGCACCGTGATCTCGAGCGGCTCCGTCGTGGTGACGTCCTGCGGGGTCCAGAATTCGGTCGTGTGGGGCACCAGATCCATGGTGCACGGCTGGTCGGGCAGCGGCGGGACCTCAATGCTCACCGCGTTACCCTCGCCCGCCTGCTTCTCGACGTTGATGGCGCTGCCGACGTAGGGGCAGGTCGAGCTGCCGAAGATCGTGATGGCGATCTTGTTGCCGATGCCGATCCAGGCGGCCTGCGGCTCACCTGTCGGCGCATCGCTCTCGACGTCGACGCCCTCCGGGAAACCGGGGAAGTCTCCGGTCGGCGTGTTGGGGACGGGCGTGCAGCCCGTCAACAGCAGAGCGGATGCCGCAACCACGGTTGCGATGACGAAGCGGTTGCGCACGGTAGTAGCCATGCCGCCACTCTAGCGCCAGAGGAGCGGCGCACCACAGCACCGATTTGGGCGCGCCGCGACCGCCCATCGGGACCCTGAGAACGTCCACACCATCCGAAACCAGACGCTCAGTGGCGGGCGTTCCGCGGAGCTAGCGCTCGGCGGGGAGGGTGAGGCTGGTGCCGTCGAGCACGATCGTCACATCGGAGCTCGGCGTCGTCCCGGTCGGCGTCGCGAAGACGGTCGTGTGCGGCACGAGGTCGCGTGTGCACGGCTTCGGCGGGATCTCCTGCTGCGTCACCTCGAAGGCGTTTGCCGAGGTCTGCGTCAGCGATTCGACGATCGGCGGGCAACTCGAACTCCCCCACAGCGTGATCCCGATCTGGCTGGCATCCTGCAACCAATACAGCTGCGGCTCGCCGCTCGGGTTCTGCGGCAGTCCGACCATGCCCTCCGGAAGCCCGGCGTAGTCCTCCTCCGGGCTGAACGTCGCACCGGCGCCTCCCACTCCGCCCTCCGAGCTGGCGCAGGCGCTGATCGTGAGCACGACGGATGCCGCAAGCAGCACTGCGGCAGCGGGGCGAATGGAGCGGAGACTCGGTGTCATGCCGCCAGACTAGCCCTCTGCACGCGGGCATAGGCTGTGGATATGAGCAATCTTGAGCGCGAGCCGGCAGAGCTCATCTGCGAGTACATCGAGGCGGCGACATCCGCCCGCCCGGCCCCCGTCGAGGTGCTGCTTCCGCGCGATGTGCCCCTCGGTGGGCCGCGGGCGATGCCGGTGCGGCGCACCCTTCCGCAGCGCGGGCGCACCACCATCGGGGCCTGGTGCTTCGCCGACCACTACGGCCCCGACGACGTCGCCGCCACCGGCGGGATGGTCGTCCCGCCGCACCCGCACACGGGTCTGCAGACGGCGAGCTGGCTGTTCGAGGGTGAGATCGAGCACCGCGACAGCGTCGGCAGCCACGCCATGGTGCGCCCGGGCGAGCTCAACCTGATGACAGCAGGCAGCGGCATCTCGCACTCCGAGGTCTCCACCCCGGCCACGACCACCCTGCACGGCGTGCAGCTCTGGATCGTTCTCCCGGATGCCGCGCGCGCCACCCAGCCGTTCTTCGAGCGTCACGACGCCCGGCCACTGCGCCGCGGCGACGCGGAGCTGCGCGTGTTCATCGGCGCCATCGCCGACGAGGCGGAGACGCCGTCGGAGCACCAGGAGTCCGGCACGGCCGCGGCACCCGCCGGCGTCGCAGGACCGGGCCTGAACGTTCCGCTCCCTGCCGGCCCGATCGTCTTCAGCCGGTTGCTCGGTGCCCAGCTCGATCTGCCGGCGCACGGCAGCGTCACCCTGCCGCTCGACCCCGCCTTCGAGCACGGTGTGCTCGTGGACGCCGGCCCGGTGACGCTCCACGATGACGAGGATGACGCCGACGCCGGCGACTCCGAGACGACGCTGGCACGCTCGGAGCTCGGCTACCTCGCACCCGGCCGGCACGCGGTCACGCTCCGGGCCGGTGAGCACCCCGTGCGGGTGATGCTGCTCGGCGGCGAGCCGTTCACGGAGGAGATCGTGATGTGGTGGAACTTCATCGGGCGCAACCACGACGAGATCGTCGACTACCGCCACGACTGGCAGCACGACGTGATCAATGAGGCCGGGGCGGCCACGGCATCCGGTCGCTTCGGCATCGTCGCGGACTACCCGGGATCGGCGCTGCCCGCGCCCGCGCTGCCCACCGTGCGGCTCAAGCCCCGCGGCTAGGGCGAGCCGACTGAAACCGGGGCCAGCATCGGTGACGGCGCCTGAGGCTGCCTGATTCGGGCTGCCGCCTTTCGCGACGCTTCGCGTCGCGTTGCGGCCGTATCGAGATCCGCCGAGGCGATGTCTTACTGCAGCGCCGAGGTGAGGCGGGCGAGCCCGTCCAGCACGGTCGAGCGCAGCGGCTGCTTCATCCACTCGTCGAGGGTGAGTTCCTTGCTGACGGAGCGGTAGTGGTCCTCGACCACTCGCATGTCGCGCACGAAGCTCTCGCCGCGCACGAGCATGGAGACCTCCATGTTGAGGCCGAATGAGCGCATGTCCATGTTGCTCGATCCGATCACGGCCACGTCGTCATCGATCGTGAAGTGCTTGGAGTGCAGGATGTACGGCGCCTTGTACATGTAGATGCGCACGCCGGCGCGCAGCAACGCCTCGTAATAGGAGCGTTGGGCGTGCCAGACCAGGGCCTGGTCGCCGATCTCGGAGACGAACAGGTCGACGCGGAGGCCACGGTCGACCGCCGTGGTGATGGCGTAGAGCATCGACTCGTCCGGCACGAAGTACGGGCTCGTGATGACGATGCGGTGCTGCGCGCCGTAGAGCAGGGCGAGGAAGAGACGCAGGTTGTTCTCGCCCTCGAAGCCCGGGCCGCTCGGAACGACCTGGCACTCCAGCAGCGTGGGGTCGTCGATCGACTCGAGAACCCGCACCTCCTTCTCGAGCAGCTCCTCCGACTCGATGTACCAGTCGGTGATGAAGATCAGATTGAGCGCATCGACGACGGGGCCCTCGACCCTGGTCACCAGCTCCTGCCACTTGAGCCCGCGCTTGATGTTGGAGCGCTTGTTGTAGCTGCGGTCGATCACATTCAGCGACCCCATGAAGCCGACGTGCCCGTCGACGACGAGGATCTTGCGGTGGTTGCGCAGATCCGGGCGCTGGAACTTGCCCTTCAACGGCTGCACGGGCAGCATCAGGTGCCACTGCGCCCCCATCGCGGTGAGTCGCTTGACGGTGTGCTTGTAGTCGCGGGTGCGCCAGGAGGCCCAGTGGTCCATCAGCACGCGCACGGTGACGCCGCGCGCGACGGCCGCCTCGAGCGCGTCGAAGAACACCCTCGTCGTCTGGTCACAGGAGAGGATGTAGAACTCGACGTGCACGAACTTCTCGGCCTTGTCGATCTCGGCTGCCATCGCCATGATCGTGTCGTCGTAGTGCTCGAGCAGGGTCGCCGTGTTGCCGTCGACCATCGGCATCGAGGTGAGATTGCGGTTCAGCTGGGCGACGGAGGCGAACCACTCCGGCCAGTCCTCGTTGTGTGGTCGCCCGCCGGGGACATCCGAGTTCGCACGGATGAATGCGTCCATCCGGCGTTGCTTCGCCATCCGCTTGCGTGGAAGCTTCGGGTTCCCGATCAGGAGGAACAGCGCGATGCCGATGTAGGGGATGAAGAACACGGCGAGCAACCAGGCCATCGCGGCAGTCGGCCGGCGATTGCGCGGGATGATGATGATCGCCGTGACGCGGACGGCGAAGTCCACGAGCAGCAGGAGGCTGAGTATGACGAGCGACGTGTCCGATGGATCCGTGAAGTCAATCAGCATCTGCGGCTATCGGGCCGGAGAGTCGAGGCCCAGACGCGCGCGCTCTTCTGCTTCGATACGGGCGTACACCTTGCGTTCCGTACGGTCCATTCGGATGATCGAGCGCATGATGATCCAGAAGATCACTCCGACGAGCAGCGTCGGAACAATCGAGAAGATCGCGTTCACCCAGAAATTATCCATAGCCCCTCCAGAATACGTTGCTTTTGCCGCGCGCGGGTGCCACGGCATCCTGCCGCGGTCCGGGCGTGCCACCTTGCGAAAGCAGGCCGGGGATGCGCCGTCGGCCGCATCCGCCTGCTTTCGCGTCCGGATGACGCCGGCTGCCTGTTTCCGCGACGTCGCGCGGATGCCGCCATCGCCCAGCGAGAGCACGCTCGCACAGCGAAGCCGGCGCGAAGAGGTCCGTATGCTCGCGCGGCGGCGGCGTCTGTTGTGCACAGCGCGACATCCGGCGGACGCCATCCACAGGTTCCGTCCGGCTCCAGTGGCGGCGAGCCGGCCGCGGCAGGCTGGCCTGATGGCACGCGCATTGGCGGACGACATGCAGCAACTCGGCGGGCTCGCCCGTCGCAGACAGCTCCAGCAGCTTGGCCACTCGGCTCGGAGCATTCGAGCGGAAATCGAGTCACGCGCGCTGCGCGTCGTCGCTCGCAGCTGGGTTGCGACAGCCGCGGCAAGAGCGGACGCGGTGCGGGCCGTCGAGCTGCGGGGAACGCTCGGCGGGGCCAGCGCACTCGCGAGCTACGGTGTTTGGGTTCCACACGAGGTCCCGCTCTGCGTCGCAACGCCGCACAGCGCGAGCCGTCTGCCGCCGATGCGAGACACCGAGTGGCGGCTGAGGATCCCCGGCGCTGGTCCGGCAAAAACCCTCGGCCCACGTTCTCCGCAGTGGCGAGTGAGCCTCGTCGATGCCCTTCTTCAGCATGCGCGCTGCTGCCTCAGCGACGATCAGATCGTGGCGTCCTTCGACAGCGCGCTGCACTCGGGCGCGGTGAGCCGACAGTGGCTGCTCACCATCGGCCCTGGAATGCCGCGACGTGTCCGCCGCCTCGTGCGGCACGTCGATGCGCGCGCCGAGTCGGGGCTCGAGTCGCTGCTCCGTCTGGCCTTCGAGCGTGAGGGGTGGAGCGTCGAGCTCCAAGTTCGAATCGACGGCGTCGGCCGTGTCGATCTTGTGATCAACGGCTGGCTGGTGATCGAGGCAGACGGCAAGGCCTGGCACGACGACCCTCGGTCAGCGCAGCGAGACCGGCTGCGCAACTCGGCCCTCGTGCTTCGCGGATTCCGATGGCATCGCTTTGGCTACGAGCAGGTGATGTTCGACCTGGACGGCTGCGTCGCCGTGGTGCGGGCGCTTCTGGCGTCCGGCCGCCCACAACTGAGCGCGTAGCGAGAACAGGCAGCTCCGGCCAGAAACGGCCGCATCCGCCTGCTTTCGCGGCCGCAGGCGCACATCTGCCTGTTCCGGCCGCAGGCGCACATCTGCCTGTTCCGGCGACGAACGCACAGCCACGGGCTGGCGGGGCCGACCCGAGACCTAGCCTCCGGTGATGATGCCCCACACGCCACTGCCGACCAGGTAGAGCCCGACACCGCCGACGATGATCCAGATCGCGAGGCGCCCGTTGGAGACCTTCTTCGGGTCTTTCTCGGGCTCGAGCTCACTCTTGGGGAGGAATTCGTCGTTCATATCTGTGTCTCCGGTTCTCAGAGTCGCCGGCAGCGGTGCCGACTGCGGTCTTACTTGACCAGCGGGAAGAGGATGGTCTCGCGGATGCCGAGGCCGGTGAGCGCCATCAGCAGGCGGTCGATGCCCATGCCCATGCCACCGGTCGGCGGCATGCCGAACTCCAGCGCACGCAGGAACTCCTCGTCGAGGCGCATCGCCTCCGGGTCGCCGCCGGCGGCGAGAGTGGCCTGCTCGATGAATCGCTCGCGCTGGATCACCGGGTCGACCAGCTCGGAGTAGCCGGTGGCCAGCTCGAAGCCGCGGATGTAGAGGTCCCACTTCTCGACGACGCCCGGGATGGAGCGGTGGCCGCGCACGAGCGGGCTCGTGTCGACGGGGAAGTCCATGACGAACGTCGGGCGCACGAGGCCGCCCTTGACGAAGTGCTCCCAGAGCTCTTCGATGTACTTGCCGTGGATCGGGTGATCGATCTCGATGCCCTCGCGCTCGGCGAGAGCCTTGAGCTCGTTGAGCGGCGTCTCCGGAGTGAACGCGGTGCCGGCCGCCGCATTCAGGCTGTCGTACATCGAGATGCGGTCCCACTGGCCGCCCAGGTCGTACTCGGTACCGTCGGCCCAGGTGACGACGTGTCCGCCGGCGATGGCACTGGCGGCATCCTGGATCAGCTTCTGGGTGAGGTCGGCGATCGAGTTGTAGTCGCCGTAGCCCTCGTAGGCCTCGAGCATGGCGAACTCGGGGCTGTGCGTGGAGTCTGCACCCTCGTTGCGGAAGTTGCGGTTGATCTCGAACACGCGGTCGATGCCGCCGACGACGGCGCGCTTCAGGTAGAGCTCCGGCGCGATGCGCAGGAAGAGCTCGGTGTCGAAGGCGTTGGAGTGGGTGACGAACGGGCGGGCGGATGCGCCGCCGTGCATGACCTGCAGCATCGGGGTCTCGACCTCGATGAAGCCGAGGTCGTCGAAGGTGCGGCGGAGGCTGGCGACCGCTTTGGCGCGGGCGATCACGTTGGTGCGGGCCTGCTCGCGGGCGATCAGGTCGAGGTAGCGGCTGCGCACGCGGTTCTCTTCCGAGAGCTCGTTGTGCAGGTTCGGCATGGGCAGCAGCGTCTTCGACGCGATCTGCCAGCTCGTCACCATGATCGACAGTTCGCCGCGGCGGCTGGAAATGACCTCACCCTCGACGAAGACGTGGTCGCCGAGGTCGACGAGCTCCTTCCACTCGGCCAGGCTCTCCTCGCCGACCTGTGCAAGGCTCACCATGGCCTGGATGCGGCTGCCATCGCCGGCCTGGAGCGTGGCGAAGCAGAGCTTGCCGGTGTTGCGCAGGTACATCACGCGGCCGGCGATGCCGGCGATCTCACCGGTCTCCGCGCCGGCCTCGAGCTCGCCGAAGCGGGCGCGGAGCGCGGGGATCGTCGTCGTGACGGGAACGCTCACCGGGTAGGCGCCGCCACCGAGGTCGGCCGCGGCTGCGATGAGCCGCTCACGCTTGGCCAGACGCACGGCCTTCTGCTCGGAGATGTCCTGCTGCTCTGCAGCGATCTCCTCGGCGGTGAGCTCGGTCGTGGTGGGGGCGTCGGCCATGTCTTCTCCGTGAACTGGGGCGTGATGCGGGTATCGAGACGTATACGCACGCAGTAGTCAAGAGTAGTCGCCGCGAGCTGAGCCTCTGCTCCCAGCCCTACCGGGAACGCTAGCCGAGCGTGATCGGCGTGTTGTCGATCAGGCGAGTCGCGCCGACGCGGGCCGCGACGAGTGCGATCGCCGGGCCGCGGAAGTGCTCGTCGACGGGCAGGAAGCTGGCCGGGTCGACGACGACCAGGTAGTCCAGCGTCACGTCGTCGTGGTCGCCGAAATTGGCTGTCGCCTCGGCGAGCAACTCGACGAGGCCATCGGATGCCGCGGCATCCGCCGCCTGGAGCGCGCCGCTCAGCGCCAACGCCGCCCGCCGCGCGCCGGCATCGAGGAAGCGGTTGCGGCTGGAGAGGGCCAGGCCGTCGCTCTCCCGCACGGTCGGCACGACCTCGATCGCGAGCGGCAGGTTCAGCTCGTCGACCATGCGGCGCACCAGGAACACCTGCTGGGCGTCCTTCTGCCCGAACACGGCGACGTCCGGCCGCACGATGTTGAAGAGCTTCGCGACGACCGTGAGCATGCCGTCGAAGTGCCCCGGCCGGGTGGCGCCCTCCAGCAGCGTCCCGATGTGGCCGGCGGTGACGCGCGTCTCGCTCGGCCCGGACGGGTACATCTCCCGCGCGGTCGGCGCGAATACGTACTCGACGCCCTCCGCCGCGAGGGCCGCCAGGTCGGCATCCAGGGTGCGGGGGTAGGCGTCGAGATCCTCGCCGGCGCCGAACTGCAGCGGGTTGACGAAGATCGACACGACGACGGTTCCTGCGAGCTCCCGCGCGCGGCGAACCAGGCTGAGGTGTCCATCATGCAGCGCGCCCATGGTCGGCACGAGTGCGATGCCGGCATCGGATGCCGAATCGCCCGCCCGCCCGGCGGCGAGGGCGCTGCGCACCTCGGCCACCGTCGTCAGCACGACGGGGGTCGCGGGGGCGCTCGGCCGGCTGGAGAAGGTCATGCGGGGTCCTCTGGGTCGTCATTGAGGTAGTAGTCGGTGCCGTACGCGCCGTCGCTGTCCCCGCCAAACTCCTGGCCGCCGAATGCCTGCCCGCCAAACAGCGTCGGGTCCGCGGCATCCGCCCCACCGGCCTTGGCGAGTGCACGTTCAACGGCCGAGCGAACGAGCGGCGCGAGCACGGGGCCGGGCGCCTCGACGCCGATGCCGGCCAAGAGGGCGACGGCCTGGTCGACGATGGCGGTGGAGAAGGAGACGGCGGTGTCGACGGCCTCCGCGTAGGCCGCGCGGTCGGCCTCGGCGATGATGAGTGGCTCTCCGCCCATCTCGACGACGAGCGCCTGACCGATCGGCAGCACAGGGCTCGGGGCTGTCACCGCGAACCAGGTGCCGGCGAGTTTGGCCAGGTCGAGGCTCGTTCCGGTGAAGGTCATCGCCGGGTGCACGGCGAGCGGAATCGCGCCGGCGGTGAGGGCGGGCGTGAGCACGCCGATCCCGTAGCGGGCGGCCGTGTGCAGAACGAGTTGGCCCGGCTGCCAGGCGCCGCGTGCGGCGAGCCCGGCCACGAGCGGCGCGAGCTCGGCATCCGGAACCGCCAGGATCACCAGCTCGCTGCGCTCAACCAGCACGTCGACGTCGAGGATCGGGGCGCCGGGCAGGATCGCCTCGGCCCGCTCGCGGCTCGCGGCGGAGATGGCCGAGATACCCACGATGGCGTGGCCGGCGCCGGCCAGCGCGGCGCCGAGAATCGGTCCGACGTTGCCGGCCCCGACGATGCCGACACCGAGCCGGCCCGCACGCTGCGCCATCACTGTGCTCCCTGTCTGGAGCCCCAGCGGTGGCTCGTGTCGCTGGCGTCGGATGCCACGGCTCCGGCCGCGAGCGTCTCGAAGAGTTCGGCGGCGACCGCGTCGTCGATCGTGCTCAGGCGCGCGGAGACGGGACCGGCGACCGTGTGCAGGTGCACGCCACCGAGACGGAGCTTGCGCTGGATCGGCCCCTGGGTGACGCCGACGCTCTGCATGCGGGCGAACGGCACGAGTGCGAGTTCGCGCGCGACGACCCCGTGCCGCAGCAGCACCGTGTTCTCGGTGAGCGCGAAACCGGTGCGGCGCCACGAGAACGGTCGCAGCCAGGCCGCACGGCGCGGCGCGTTCGTGAAGCCATCTGCGCCGCCCTTGGACACGAGGCCGCGCTCGATCAGGCTGGGGATCGCGGCGTCGGCGACGGTCGGCAACTCGAGCTCGGTCGGAGACTCGGCCGATGGCCCGGTCGCCAAATCGGCCGGTGGCTCGGCGGGCGGCTCGATCGTGAGGGCCGGTCGCTCGACCGGCTCGACCGGCACGGCGCCGGGCGCGAGGGCGGTGAACCCGCTCCCGGCGGGGAGGAGCCCGGATTCCGGCAGCAGCAGCGCAAGCACGCGCTCGACGTCATCGATGCGGCCGACCGGCAGCACGGTCGTGTTCGAGGCGTTCTGCCCGTTCTGCTGCGAGTGCCCTGCGGTGTTGATGCGGATCGTCCACCAGCCGAATGGGCGCCAGAGCAGCGGCTGGGTGACGGCGATCGCGTGGATGCGGCCGGGCGGAATCGTCTCGTTGCTCGTCGAGAGCAGGCCGAAGCCGACGCGCACGCCGTCGGCGGTCCCGGCGATCGTGTAGCGCAGCCCCTTGGTGAAGCGGTTGATGTAGTAGCTGGCACCACCGATGAGGGCTGGCACGAATCCGAAGATGACCCAGTACTGCTGGTTCGCCAGGGCGATCGGAACGGCGACCACGAGTGCGATCAGCACGAGCGTGAACCCGCTCGCCGCGATCGAGGCGATGAGTCGCAGCGGCGGGATGTGCACGACGGACTCCGGCGGCGCGGCATCCGGGTCGAGCTCCGGAGCCAGGAACTCGTTGGCCCGCTGGGTGATCAGCGCGCCGGCGGATGCCGCAAGGCCGTGCGCCCCGGTTGCGTGCGGCACGGCGCCGGGTGTCTCGGGGGCGTGCGAGTCGAGGGCGTGCGCCTCGCCGCTCTGCGCCTGGGCGCCCGCGGCACCGGCCGTGCCGGCTGCGGGCTCAGCGGACGGTGCCGCCGTGGCTGCTGCCGCGCCCGCTCCGGCACCGGCCGGCGCTGCAGCGTTCTGGCGCATGCCGGATGCCAGCCGCAGGATGTCGCGGCGCAGGGCGTCCGTGTGGCTCGACCCCAGGTAGGCCAGCTGCACATTGGCGTCCTGGCCGGCGACGCCGACCTCGAGCTTGGCCGCACCGAAGATGCGGGGCAGCAGGGGCCTGTCGATGTTGACGCCCTGGATCCGGTCCAGTCTGGCCTTCCTGCTGGTGCGGAACAGGATTCCGCTGCGCACCTCGACGGCCTCCTCCGTCACCCGGAAGCTGTGCATGCGCCACGAGAGGTAGAAGCCCGCCATCACCACGAGCAGCACGCCGAGGATCGCGAGCAGCGCCCAGCCCACGGCGCCGCGGCTGTAGATCTCGTCGATCGGGTCGCCGCCGTAACTCGGAACCCCGAAGAACAGCTCGACCAGGCGCTCGCGCAGATTCGCGATCACGATGCCGGTGATGGCGATGAGCGCGACGCCGCCCTTCAAGAGCGGCGTGGCCGGGTGCAGGCGGTGCCACTCGCCGTCGGCGAGGTTCGACACCCCGCGCGGAGGGATGCCGGGGGCAGCCACGTCGTTCAGGCTCACAGCCCCGCCCGGCGACTCTCGGCCAGTGCGACCAGCCGGTCGCGCAGCGCTTCGGCCTCATCCATGGGCAGCCCGGGGATGATGACCCCGGTGGCCGCTGCCGCGGTCACGAACTTCAGCTCGGCCAGGCCGAGCGCCCGCGCAACGGGGCTGCGCGTGATGTCGACGAGCTGCATGCGGCCGTAGGGCACAGACACGAAGCGCTGGAACATGATGCCCCGGCGGAACAGCAGGTCATCGGCGCGCAGCTGGTAGCCGATCGAGCGCACCCGGCGTGGCTCGACGGTCAGCGTCACGATGAACACGGTCGCGATTCCGATCAGGACCCAGAGCGCCCACTGCTGCTCGCCGAGGATCCAGACCGCCGCGGCACCCGCGCAGAACAGCAAGCCGCCGAACACCGTGCCGACGATCTCCACGACGAGGTACTTCGGCGACACGCGGTGCCAGGCGGCGGGGTCGCCGAGATCGAGGCGCTGGGCGGCATCCGCCTCGGGCGCAGGGCTCGTTGGCAGCTCGTTCATCGTGGCTTCTCTCACTTCGGCGTTGTTCATGGCGTGATCCGGATCACGTGCGTCGCGCTCAGGCATGCGAACCGTGCGGCTGCGGCGCTTCGTTGTCGCGGTCATCCGGCGGGAGCACGCAGAAATACTCGGCGACCAGGCCGGCGATCAGCAGGATGAGCCCGCCCGCCGCCATTGCGACCGCGAGCCAGAGCGACGTCGTGATGGGGGCGACGGAACGGCTGAGCAGGTAGAACAGGAGCCCGATCCCCGCACCGGTGAACAGCGCTCCGGAGAACGCGGACGCCTTCGCGAGCACCGCGACACGCATCGCCCGGAATGGGTCGATGTGCACCTTGACGGTTGCCCGCACGGCGCGTCGGACGGGCCAGGCCAGCAGCACAACGATGACGCCGATGGCGACGAGCGTGAAGCCGAGCGAGATCGGCGGAATGATGATGGGCAGCCCGGATGCCGCGATCGCCAGCTCGGCGAGGAACGCGACGACTCCGCCGCCGAGGGCGAGCAGCGCCAGCGCCGCGGGCGAGGTGCGCTTCATCGCCCCTCCCCCGTCTCGGCGCCTTCAGTCGGCGTCTCCCCCGTCAGCGCGGAGAGCAGCGCGTCGACGCGGCCGCGACCGGGCAGCACGGCATCCGGTTGGATCTCCAACCACGGCCGCAGCACGAAGTCGCGCTCGGCCGCCCGCGGGTGCGGCAGCGTGAGCCGTTCGTCGCTCTGCTGCAATTCGGCAAAGGTGATCAGGTCGAGGTCGAGGGTGCGGTCACCCCAGTGCTCGTCGCGCACGCGCCCATTGGCGTGCTCGATCGCGTTGAGCGCGTCGAGGAGTGCGTGCGGGGGCAGCGCGCTGAGCACCGTTGCAACGCCGTTCAGGTAGGCGGGCGCATCGGTGTCGACGCCGTGCGGTTTCAGGGCGGGCGTCTCGATGAAGCTCGACACGGCCGTGAGCTCGACGCCGGGCAGATCGGCGATGGCGCGCACGGCGGCGGCCAGGGTCGCGCGGCGGTCACCGAGGTTCGCGCCGAGGGCGATCACCGCGGGCCCCTCGGTTGTCTCGACGTTCTGCGCGCTCATGATCGCTCCCTCGTGATCGTCACGGCGACATCGCCGAATGGCACCGCGATCGGCGCATCGGGCTTGTGCAGGCTGACGCGCACGCGCTGGGCGGCCGGGTGCTCGAGCACGGTTGCCGCGATCCGCTCGACGACGGTTTCGATGAGGTCGACGGGGTCGCGCTGCACGGCGGCGGCGACCTCCTCCGCGAGCTCGCCATAGTGGATGGTCGCGTCGAGCTCGTCGCCGGCTGCCGCTCTGGCGAAATCGAGCCACACCGTTACATCGACGACGAAGAGCTGGCCGTTCGCCCGTTCGAAGTCGAAGACACCATGGTTGGCCTGCACCCGGAGCCCGGTGAGCGTGATGTGGTCCCGCGCACTCCAGTCGACGACGGTGCCGCCGGAGGAGAGGGGAGCACCGTCGGAGGAGCTGCGGACTGCGTTCTGATCAGGCACGTTCTCCACTTTGCCACGAAGCGAGCACTTCGAGGGCAACACGCGTGCCGGCCACGTCGTGCACCCGCACCGCCCAGGCTCCCGCTTGCGCAGACAGCACGCTCACAACGGCCGTCGGCAAGTCCCGTTCGGCGGGGGCCGCACCCTCCGGCAACAGCGTTCCGAGGAAGCGTTTCCGCGAGGCGCCGACCAGCACGGGGTAGCCGAGCGCGCGCAATTCGCCGAGCCGGCCGAGCAGCGCCCAGTTGTGCTCCGCGTTCTTGGCGAAGCCGAGTCCGGGGTCGAGCACGATCTTCTCCGCCGCGACGCCGGCCGCCGTCAACGCGTCAACGCGGGCGGAGAGCTCCGCGCAGACGTCGGCAACGACGTCGCCGTAGCTGGCCAGCTCCTGCATGTTCTCGGAGTGGCCGCGCCAGTGCATGGCGATGTAGAGCAGCCCGCTCGCGGCGACGGCGTCGGCCATGGCCGGGTCGGCCAGGCCGCCGGACACGTCGTTGATGATGAGCGCTCCGGCGGATGCCGCCGCGACGGCGGTCGCCGCGTTCATGGTGTCGACGCTCACCGCGATGCCCGCATCCGCGAGGGCCGCGATGACCGGGATCACCCGAGCCTGTTCCGCTGCCGGATCGACCCGCGCGGCGCCCGGCCTGGTCGATTCGCCGCCGACGTCGATAATGTGGGCGCCGGATGCCACGAGTTGCCTGGCGTGCGCGAGGGCCGCCACAGGGTCGGCCCACCGCCCGCCGTCGCTGAAGGAGTCCGGTGTGACGTTGACGATGCCCATGATGAGCGGGGTGGCACCGGCATCCGGCAGGCTAGGCACCGTGCCCGCCTGCGGTCGAACCCTCACGCGGGCGCCCGGCGGGGGCCGCGCTGCCGATCAACGCCATCAGCTCGGCGCGGGCCACCGGTTCGGCGAGCTCGCCGCGGCTCGCGATCGTGACCGTTGAACTGTTCGTCTGGCGGGATCCTCTGGCCACGACGCACCGGTGCACGGCGTCGAGTACGACGAGCACGCCACGCGGGGCGAGGCCGTCGTTCAGGGCGTCGGCGATCTCCTCGGTGAGGCGCTCCTGCAACTGCGGGCGGGCCGCGAGCGTGTCAACGACGGCCGGAAGCCTGCCGAGACCCACGATGCGATCACTCGGGAGGTAGGCGATGTGCACGACACCGACGAAGGGCAGCAGGTGATGTTCGCAGACCGAGCGGAAGTCGATGCCGCGCAGCAGCACGACGTCGCTGGTCTGGGGGACGCCGTCGACGTCCTCCCCGATCGGCACCGAGTCGAGCAGGTGCTCGAGCGGGTCCTCGCTGAGTCCACTGAAGAACTCGGCGTAGGCATCGGCGACGCGGGCCGGTGTCCTGGCCAGCCCCGGCCGCGCCGGGTCCTCACCGATCGCGAGGATGATCTCGCTCACGGCTGCCTCGATGCGTGCCCTGTCGACTCCGCTCACGAGCGCCGCCTAGGCCGTGGCCGGGCGCGGGTTCGTGGCGCGGGGGTGCTGGTCTGGAGCCTCGACCGCAGCAGCACCCGAAACATCCTCTGAGAGCACTCCGCCATCGGTGGCGCCCGGGTTCACCGGGGAGGTGAGCACGGGGTAGTCGATCGGCGGCACCGTCGAGAGCGGGCGCTTGTCGCTCGAGAGCCACTGCGGGCGCTCCGGGAGCTTCCTGACGTCCTTGAAGATCTCGGCGATCTGGTTGTGGTCGAGCGTCTCCTTCTCGAGCAGCTCCGCGGCCAGTCGGTCGAGGACGTCGCGGTTGTCGTTGAGCACTGCCCAGGCCTCGTCGTGCGCCTGCTCGATCAGGGCACGCACCTCCTGGTCGACGCGTTCCGCGATGCGCTCGGAGTAGTCACGCTGGTGGCCCATGTCGCGGCCGAGGAACATCTCGCCGCTCGACTGGCCGAGCTTGACGGCGCCGACATCGGTGCTCATGCCGTACTCGGTCACCATCTTGCGCGCGGTGGCCGTGGCCTTCTCGATGTCGTTCGAGGCCCCGGTGGTCGGGTCGTGGAAGACGATCTCCTCGGCGACGCGGCCGCCCATGGCGTAGGTGAGCTGGTCGAGCAACTCGTTGCGCGTGATCGAGTACTTGTCTTCGAGTGGCATCACCATCGTGTAGCCGAGGGCGCGTCCACGGGGAAGGATCGTGATCTTGGTGACCGGGTCCGTGTAGTTCATGGCCGCAGCAGCGAGGGCGTGACCGCCCTCGTGGTACGCCGTGATCATCTTCTCTTTGTCCTTCATCACGCGCGTGCGGCGCTGCGGGCCGGCGACGACGCGGTCGATGGCCTCGTCGAGGGCACGGTTGTCGATGAGCTGGGCGTGCGAGCGCGCCGTCAGCAGCGCGGCCTCGTTGAGCACGTTCGCCAGGTCGGCACCGGTGAAACCGGGCGTCTTGCGGGCGACGACCTCGAGGTCGACGCCCTGGGCGAGCGGCTTGCCGCGGCCATGCACCTCGAGGATCTTCTTGCGGCCCAGCATGTCGGGGGCGTCGACGCCGATCTGGCGGTCGAAACGGCCAGGGCGCAGCAGCGCGGGGTCGAGGATGTCGGGGCGGTTCGTCGCCGCGATGAGGATGACGTTGGCCTTGGGGTCGAAGCCGTCCATCTCGACGAGCAGCTGGTTGAGCGTCTGTTCGCGCTCGTCGTGGCCGCCCCCCATACCGGCACCGCGGTGCCGGCCGACGGCATCGATCTCATCGACGAAGATGATGGCCGGGGCGTTCTCCTTGGCCTGCTGGAACAGGTCGCGAACGCGGCTGGCACCGACACCGACGAACATCTCGACGAAGTCGGATCCGGAGATCGAGTAGAACGGAACGCCTGCCTCGCCTGCGACGGCGCGGGCGAGAAGCGTCTTGCCTGTTCCCGGAGGGCCGTAAAGCAGCACACCCTTCGGAATGCGGGCTCCGACGGCTTGGAAGCGGGCCGGGTCCTTGAGGAAGTCTTTGATCTCTTCGAGCTCTTCGATCGCCTCGTCGGCGCCGGCGACATCCTCGAAGGTGACCTTGGGGCTCTCCTTGGAGACGAGCTTGGCCTTCGACTTGCCGAACTGCATCACCTTGTTGCCGCCGCCCTGCATGCTGGAGAGCATCCACCAGAAGAACAGGCCGATGAGCAGCACGGGGAGCAGGATGCCGAGCAGCGAGAGCAGCCAGTTGGGCTGCGGAACCTCGTCGTCGAAGCCATCGGCGGGGTCGGCGGCCGTCACGGCGTCGACGACCTCGGTGCCGCGCGGCGTGACGTAGTAGAACTGCACCTGCTCGCCCAGCTTGGGGTCTGCCTTGGTCAGAGTGAGGTCGACGCGCTGTTCGCCGTCGACGATCTTCGCACTGGCGACCTTGCCGTCCTTGAGGAACTGCAAGCCCTCCTGGGTGGAGACCTCGCGGAATCCAGACATAGTGATCAGGCTTGACCCGATCCACACGGCAACAACCGCGAGCACGATGTAGAGCAGCGGACCCCGAAGAAGCTTCTTGACGTTCATGGTGCTGCAAGGCTACCGCGACCGTGCTGCACGATTGCCGCATGTTCGCTGCAGGCTCACCGTGTGGCGTTCGCGAACGCAGAAACCCCGTGAGCAGCGGTGGCTGTTCCCGGGGTTTCCTGGCTTGAGGCTGCTGCCTTTCGCGACGCTGACGCCTCGCGAACTAGCTGTAGATGTGGGGCGAGAGGATGCCGACGCTGCGGAGGTTGCGGTACTTCTCGTCGTAGTCGAGGCCGTAGCCGACGACGAACTTGTTGGGGATGTCGAAGCCGAGGTACTTGACGTCGATGTCGACGCGGGCTGCCTCCGGCTTGCGCAGCAGCGCGCAGATCTCGACTGACTCCGGTCCGCGGGACTTGAGGTTGGAGATCAGCCAGCTGAGCGTGAGGCCGGAGTCGATGATGTCTTCGACGATGAGCACCTTGCGCCCGGTCAGGTCGCTGTCGAGGTCCTTGAGGATGCGCACGACGCCGCTGGACGCGGTGCCGGAGCCGTAGGAGGAGACCGCCATCCAGTCCATCGTCACCTGCATGTCGAGCTCGCGTGCGAGGTCGGCCATCACCATGACGGCGCCCTTGAGCACCCCGACCAGGAGCACGTTCTCTCCCGCGTAGTCGGCCTCGATCTGGCGGGCCAGTTCGGCCAGGCGCGTGTGGATCTGCTCTTCCGTCAGCAGAATCTCGTCGAGGTCGCCTGCGAAGTGGTGGGAATCCATGGACGTTGATCCGTTCCGGCATCGGCTGCGCTGATGCCCTGCTGCTGAGCTGTCGTGCGGGGTGGGGGACGAGGCTACGCGGCCGTGAAGACGAGGAGCCCGGCGTTCCTCTCAACTCTAATGCCTGGGAGGTTGAGCGCCTTCTGCCCGTGCCAGTCGGTGACCAGGCGCGCCACCGACAACGTGTGCGCGCGGTCCAGGCTCACCCCGAACTCGCTCTGCACGACGAAGCGGATGACGCGCTGCCGAAGCGCGGCCGGGTTCGCGGCGAGGGCGGCAACGGAGACCGCGATGCCGGCCTCGGCCGGCTCACAGATCTCCTCGATGAACTCGAGCACCATCTCGTCGAGCGCAGCCGAGTCCTCGCGTAACTGCTCGGCCGTGCGGGCGAGCGCCTCAGCGACGCCGGGGCCGAGCTCGGTCTCGAGCACGGGAAGCACGCTCTGCCGCACCCGCACCCTGGCGTACGCGGGGTCGGCGTTGTGCGGGTCGTGCCACGGCTCGATCCCGGAATCGGCGCAGAACTGCACGGTGTCGCCGCGGCGGATGCCGAGCAGCGGCCGCAGGTAGCGACCGCTCCTCGGGGCCATGCCGTGCATGCTCGTCGGCCCAGAACCGCGGGCGAGGCCGAGCAGCACGGTCTCGGCCTGATCGTCAAGGGTGTGAGCCAGCAGGATGCCGACGGCTCCGGTCTCACCGAGCGCACGCTCGAAGGCGTCGTAGCGTGCCGCCCGCGCTGCGGCCTCCGGCCCGCCCGCGCCACCGTCAACATCCACGCGCATCACGAGCACCGGATCGAGGCCGAGACCGCGCGCCTGCTCCGCCGCGCGCTCCGCCACGGCATCCGAGCCCGCTTGCAGTCCGTGGTCGACAATCACCGCGCCGGCTCGAGCCCCCGCACGCGGCGCTTCGAACGCCGTCGCGGCGGCCATGGCGAGGGAGTCGGCACCACCGCTCAGCCCAACGAGCACAAGCGGGGATGCGGCCTCGTCCAGCGTTTCGAGCACCCCGCGCACCGCGCGGCGCACATCGGCGATGGCCGGAGTCAGGCGGGGGCGGCGTGCAGAATCCATCAAGTAACCTTATTCCGGACTTTCCCCTCTCGGGGTTTGCGCAGCATCCGCTCATTCTTCATGGATACAAGGAGACCCCGCCATGGCCGATTACCTCGCCGTCATTGAGATTCCCAAGGGAAGCCGCAACAAGTACGAAGTTGACCACGAGACCGGTCGCGTGTTCCTCGACCGCGTGCTCTACACGACCTTCGTGTACCCCACCGACTACGGCTACTTCGAGAACACCCTCGGCCTCGACGGCGACCCCGTCGACGTGCTCGTGCTGCTCGACTACCCGCTCTTCCCCGGCGTCGGCGTGAAGGTGCGCCCCGTCGGCGTGTTCAACATGACCGATGACGGCGGCAGCGACGCCAAGGTCATCGCGGTCCCGGCCGGCGACCCCCGTTGGAACCACATCCAGGACGTCACCGACATCCCCGAGTTCCAGCGCAAGGAGATCGAGCACTTCTTCGAGCACTACAAGGACCTCGAGCCCGGCAAGTGGGTCAAGACCGAGGGCTGGGGCGACGCCGCCGAGGCCACCGCGATCATCGAGGCCGGAATCGTCGCCTTCCCCGGCCACTGACAAACCGCACGAAGAAGGGGCACGCCGCATGGCGTGCCCCTTCTCGCGTTAAGCCGACTGTCTAGCCCGGGCGGCCGACGTATGACGCGACGTCGCCCATGCCCCAGATGAAGTACTCGCGCACCGGCCTGGTCTCGTTCGGAGCCTCGACGATGCGGCCGTTTCCGAGGTAGATCGCGACGTGGTAGTAATCCCCACCGCCACCCCAGAAGATCAGGTCGCCGCGCTGGCGTTCGCTGAACGGCACGAGGCGACCCTGCGCGGCCATGGTGTTGTACTGGTTGGTCGCGGAGTGGGTGCCGATCCAGACACCGGCGCTGCCATAGGCTCCGCGGGTCAGGCCGGAGCAGTCCCACACGTCCGGGCCGGCACCGCCGAGCACGTAGCGGTCGCCCAGTTGGGCGAGCGCGAAGGAGATGGCCTGCTCCGCGGCGCTGTTGTTGACCGGAGGAGTCACGGGGGGCGTCACGGGAGGCGTGACCGGCGGAGTCACAGGCGGCGTGACCGGCGGCGTCACGGGCGGTGTGACGGGCGGCGTCACGGGAGGCGTGACCGGTGGATTCACGGGGGGATTCACGGCGGGGTTGCTCGGCTTGGGCGTTGGCGTCGACCCGCCGTTCCCACCATTGCCCCCGGCCGGCGGCTGCACCACGGGCGGCGGATTCTTCGCTTCTTCGGCCGCGCGCTCACCCTCGACGCGTTCGCGCTCAAGCTGCGCGGTGCTGTCGCGCAGAACCGCGAGCTGTGCGTAGAGCTCATCCGATTTGCGTTGCTCCGTGTCGTAGGCGTCAACCGCCACCTGCGCGAGCGCGTTGGCGGCGTCGAGCTTGGTCTGGGCCTCAGCGGCCAGACGCTCCCGCTCGGCCGTTGCCGTTCGAGCCTGCTCGGCGAGGGCGGCGACGGTGTTGCTGTCCTGAATCGCCTCGCTGTAGATCTTCTGCGACTGCTCACTGAGCTTGCTCGCCGCCCCGAGCTGACGCAGCAGGTCATCGGCCCCGTCCCCCTCGAGGAACAGGTTGATCGACATGTCCTGGCCGCCGGAGCGCGCCAGGTGCGAGGCGAGCAGACCCGCGCGCATCTTGGAGGTCTCCGCCTTCTTCGCTGCGGCAGCCTGCTGATCCTTGAGCTTCGCCTCGCGCTCCGTGGCGGAGGCGAGATCTTCCTGATTCACCCGCCAGGCCTCTGAGGCGATCAGCGACTGCTTCATCGCGGCATCCGCCTTCGCGCGCAGGCCGTCGAGGAAGCCGGTGATCTTGTCGATCTCGGCCTTCTTCGTCGCCTCGTTCTTCTTCGCGTTCTGCACGTCGTCCCACGAGGGATAGTCGGGCGCGGCGACAACGGGGCCGACCAGTCCGCCGGTTGCCGCCAGAGCACCGATCGTCACGGCCGAGAAGACCGTGACCGGCTTGACGCGTGAGAGCGGTCGTGTGCGTGGATCAGCCAAGGGGAACCCCACGATCTGCCATGAATGGAGCGGCGTCGATGCGACCGCCGTTGATGTACACCTCGAAGTGCAGGTGGCAGCCGGTCGACGCACCCGTCGTACCCGAGCTGGCGATGTTCTGCCCGACGTCCACCCAGTCTCCGACGCCGACGAACCGGCCACCATCGCGAATGTGTGCGTAGCCGGTGCTCACGCCGTTGCCGTGGTCGATCTGGATCCAGTTGCCGTACGTGCCATTCCAGCCAGAGTAGATCACGGTGCCAGACGCGGCCGCGTAGATCGGGGAGTAGCAACCGGTGCCGATGTCGGTGCCACGGTGGAAGCTGCTGCTGCACCCTCCCCCACCGCAGATCACCGGGCGGGGTCCGTAGCTGTCGGTGATCCGACCGGATGCCGGAACCGCCCAGCCGTTGCTGATGTACCCGCCGCCGAGGCCGGCTCCAGGGCCACCGCCGCCACCGCCACCTCCGCCGCCGCCTGCCGCGGCTTCGGCCGCCGCAGCCGCAGCGGCTGCCGCAGCAGCCGCAGCCTCGGCGGCGATGCGCTGGCGTTCGCCCTCCTGGTATGCGGCTGTCGTCTTCGCCTGCTCGTCGAGCATGAACGCGAGCTGAGCGTCGAGCACGACGCTGCGGTCCTGCGATTCCTGCAGCGCGGCGTCGGCGGCCTGCTGGGCGGCGACGGCCGCCGCCAGGGCGTCCTGCGCCGCGACACGGAGCTTCTCTCGCTCCGCCGTGGCGATCTCCGCCTGAGCGCCGAGCGCCGATGCTGTGTTGGTCGATGCCTGAGCGCTCGCGTAGATGTCCGTGCTGCGCTCCACCATCTTGCTCATGCTGCCGAGACGCGAGAGCAGGCCGTCGGCCTCGTCGACGGCGGCGTCGGCCTTGCCGTCGAGGAAGAGGTTGACGCTGAGGTCTCCCCCGCCGGAGCGGTAGAGCTGCGCGGCCAGCTGGCCGGCCTGCTTGGTTGCGACATCCGCGGTCGCCTTGCTTGCGTCGGCCTGTGCTTGCAGCGCCGCCGCGCGCTCGGAGGCCTCGTCGAACTTGTCCTGGGCGATGAGCAGTTCCGTGCTGCGCTTGTCGGATTCCGCCTGGGCGGCCTGTGCGGCCACGTCGAGTTCGACGATGAGCGCCCGGATGTTGTCCACGGCGGCCGCAGCCGATGCCGAATTGGCCTTTGCGGCCTGGACGTCATCCCAGCTGGGGAATCCCGCGGCCGCGGCCGGACCGCCGAGGGCAAGCGTCACGGTGAGCGCGGTCACCAGTCCTGCGCCGATGCTCGACCGAATTCGATGGCGAGCGACAATCTCCCACAACGCGGCGAGGCCGCGTCCTTGTGCCTGTCTAGTGCGCTTCATATCTCCCCAGTTCGAGGATCCCGAAAACCCTCGAAAAGTAACATCTGTCACATTTGTAACGATGACAACACTGCCAACAGTAACAATTCGGCCACGAGAGCGCTCAGACGCGCTTCCGCCGCTTCCTCAACCGCTTGCGGTTGCGCCCAGGCGCAGCCGTCGCACGACATCGGTGAGACTAACCCGCGAGAGCGGCATTCTCCGCGCCATTCCGGGCCGTGGCGGGATTTGACGCGAACAGGGGACACGCCCGGGCGCAGCCGTTTTGGCAATCACTGAGAATGTACGTATGCTTATGCCTCGGTTGTCCTGCAGTTCAAGACAATCCGGCCCCATCGTTTAGTGGCCTAGGACACCGCCCTTTCACGGCGGCAGCACGGGTTCGAATCCCGTTGGGGTCACACAATTGAATAGCAACAAAGTATGTACAATTGAACAGTGCGCAAGCACAAAACGCTTCATTACGAGGCCCTGTAGCGCAGTTGGTTAGCGTGCCGCCCTGTCACGGCGGAGGTCGCGGGTTCAAGTCCCGTCAGGGTCGCTTAGGCGACAAGCCCCTTCGAAAGTTGGGGCTTTCTCCTTCTCGGCAGCATTTCCGAATGCTCCGGGCTCTGTAGCTCAGTTGGTAGAGCGTTCGACTGAAAATCGAAAGGTCACCGGATCGACGCCGGTCGGAGCCACAAACAAACCCCTACTCCCGCGAGGAAGTAGGGGTTTTTTGTTTCCCTTGTCACGGCCAGGGGCGCCAGAGCATGACGATGCCCCTGCTCCCCGGTGCGGGTGCGGCTGGATCCGGAGTCCGTCCCCATATTCTTGCCGATAGGCCGGGCTCGATTCGGCAGTCCATCAACTAGACTCCTGTCGGGCGGCGGCTCGATTGAGCGTGCCTCGATAAACACCCCTATCGCCTAGGGAGATACCGTATGCGCGTCCTTCTCACCGGCGGCAATGGCATGCTGGCACGATCAATCGCGGATGCGTGGCGCGATCAGGGCCGCCAGGATGAGCTCATCCCGGTCACCCGCGCGGACGCCGATCTACTCGATCTCGTTGCAGTGCACGAGATGATGCACTCGATCAAGCCGGACCTTGTGATTCACGCAGCGGCTCGCGTCGGCGGAATCGCAGCCAACGTTGCAGACCCGACCGGGTTCCTCATGGACAACCTGCGACTCGACTCGAACGTGCTGTCCTCTGCGATGGAGAGCTCCGTCGGAAAGTTCATCTACTTCGGCAGTTCCTGCATGTACCCGAAGGATTACAGGCAGCCGCTGGTCGAGACCGACGTGCTCGCCGCCCCGCTGGAGCCGACGAATGAGGGGTACGCCCTCTCGAAGATCGCCGCCGCACGCTACTGCAACTACGTCGCTCGCCAGTTCGGGCTGGACTACCGGGTGCTGATCCCCTCGAACCTGTACGGGCCGAACGATGACTATTCCCTCGACCGCGGCCACCTGGTCGCTGCGGCGATTGCGAAAGCTCACGCAGCGAAGACCCAGTCCGCCTCGTCGATCGACGTCTGGGGAGACGGCCTCGCCCGTCGGGAGTTCACGTACGTCGGAGACCTCGCTCACTGGCTGGTGGAACACCTGGACAGCATCTCCGAGTGGCCAAGCGTGATGAATGTGGGAAAAGGTGAGGATCACAGCGTGCGCGACTACTACGAGGCTGCCCTCGCCACGGTCGGTTACGACTGCGAGCTGGTGACAGATCCCACAAAGCCGGCAGGCATGCACCAGAAGCTCATGGACTCGTCCCTGGCAATGGACTTCGGTTGGCGGGCCAACACGAGTCTTGTCGACGGAATGCGGCAATCCTATGCGGGCTACCTGGACTCACTCGAACGCTGAAAGAACGGTGTCACAGCAGAATGACCACTATTCAGTTCCCTCTCGCCACCTCTTCCTGGGATGCCGCAGAGTACGCAGCCCTCCAGAACGTGATCGAAGGGGGCCGCTTCACGATGGGCCCCGAGGTTCGCGCTTTCGAAGAGGAATTCGCCGCAGCCATGGGCACGCGCCACGCGGTCATGGTCAACTCTGGCAGCAGCGCCAACCTCATCGCCCTCGCCGCAGCGGTTTACAATCCGGAGCTCAACGTGAATCCGGGCGACGAGGTCATCGTTCCGGCTGTCTCGTGGGCGACCACCTACTACCCGGTGCAGCAGCTGGGTCTGCGCCTGCGTTTCGTCGACGTCGATCTCGACACACTCAACATGAGCGTCGAGGCCGTCTCTGCGGCAATCACCCCCGCGACCAAAGTGATCTTGGTCGTGAACTTGCTCGGCAATCCCGCAGACCTCATTGGGCTCCGCGCTCTGGCAGACGAGCACGGCCTGATCCTGATGGAGGACAACTGCGAGTCACTCGGTGCCACACTTGACGGTCGTCACGCCGGCACATTCGGCCTGTCCGGAACCTACAGTTCATTCTTCTCCCACCACATTTCGACGATGGAGGGCGGACTCGTCACGACCGACGACGAATTCACCTACCAGGCGGCCGTCTCGCTCAGGGCGCACGGCTGGACGAGAGAACTTCCCGACGAGAACCTGGTACACCCGAAATCCGGCGAACCGTTCGACGACCTCTTCCGCTTCGTTCTGCCCGGCTACAACGTTCGCCCCGTCGAGATGTCGGGCGCGCTCGGCCGCGCGCAGTTGCAGAAGCTCCCCGGCCTCATTGCAGGGCGCCGACAGAATGCGGCGCTGTTCGTCGACCGCTTTGCAGGCAACGACAAGGTTCGGATCCAGCGCGAGAACGGCCAGAGCAGTTGGTTCGGCTTCTCGCTCCTGCTCGACGGGGTACTCGCCGGCCGTCGCGCGGAAGTAGTGCGCGCGCTGTCGGCCGCTGGCATCGAATCGCGGCCCATCGTCGGCGGCAACTTCACACGGAATCCCGTCATGAAGCACCTGAACGCCCATGTCCCGGATGACCTCAGCGCAGCCGACAAGATCCACGATGACGGCCTCTTCGTCGGCAACCATCACTACCCGATCGAAAGCGAGTTGGACTTGCTCGTCTCGGTGATCGACGGCATCTGATCGTCGCCGAGTGTGCGCGGTGCCCGTGGTGTCGAGCGCGAAATCACCCAGAAGTCGGAGCGTTTTATGGCGCTTGTATAACGATCCGGCGTAACGTTCACAAAAAATTCACCAATATCACGGGTTCATGAGCTAGTGTTGACGCTCAAGTTGTTGTGTTGCGCATTGTATTTCAAGCAACCACGAACCGACCGGTTCATGGGCGCTTTTCTGAGGGCGAATCAAGACACGCGACGCTCGGATTCGAAGGTCGGATCCGATCGATTACCTCATGAATGAGAGACAAAATGGCAACCGGCACCGTTAAGTGGTTCAACGCTGAAAAGGGCTTCGGCTTCATCACCCCCGACGACGGAAGCGCCGACGTGTTCGCGCACTTCTCCGCTATCGCGAGCGATGGCTACCGCAGCCTCGACGAGAACCAGAAGGTCGAGTTCGAGACCGCCCGTGGCCCCAAGGGCCTGCAGGCTGAGAACATCCGCCCGCTCTAGTCTGAGTACCGCGCCGCCACCTGTTGGCGTGCGCTGAACCCTCTGGGTTACTGAACGGCCCCGCTTCGGCGGGGCCGTTTTTGTGTGCCTGGACGCGCAGGGCGGAGCGCCCCGTGTCCAGCTTCATGCCCGCTTCACGTCTCCTTGACGTCGAATGTGAGCCGAATGTGCGCCGGCTCCTCCCCGCCCACATCCCCGCCATTCCGGCCCATTACAGCATCCGCGAGCGCTTTTCCGACGGAACGCACCCCCCATTCTGGGGTATCGCCACCCCCCAATCGAGGCGTAAGGTCATCCACGAGAAGAGCTGAGCAGCCATCATCTTTGATGGCCGGGTTGTCCTAGCAACCCACGCACGGTCGATCTTGCATCAACCCGACGCAGTACCTGTAAACCCGAAATGCAGGGATTTTCGTGATCGCACTGATAATTCGTCGACCGTTCCGTCGACCCACAACACAAGACAGCCTCGACCCGAACCCACAGTCTTCGCTGTTCGCCCACCGACCCTCCCCGCGCCGAAACGGGGCCAGGCGATGAGCGAGCCCCGCCCCCGGGCGCGCAGAGACGCCACATCAGGACGCCGTCGCCTTGAGCTCGTCGGAGTGCCGACGGAGCTCCCCACGGCGCCGACCGTCGACTTCCCGGCATCCGGGCTTCGCTGGGCTCGGCTCTACCGCGACCGGCTCCGGCTGACGGATGTCGGCATCATCCTCGGCATCGTCAGCGTGGTCGGACTCATCGGCTTCGCATCGAGCACCTCACTCAAGCACCCGCCGTCGCTGGCCGCAGAGTATGCACTCGTCGCCGGCCTCGTCGTGTTCGCCTGGTTGCTGACCCTCGCCGCCTTCCACACCCGCGACTCGCACATCGTCGGCGTCGGCGTGACCGAGTACAAGCGGGTCGTGAACGCGAGCGCCCTCGCCTTCGGGCTTCTCGCCATCACATTCCTGGTGCTGCAGATCGATGTGGCCCGCGGCTACTTCATCGCCGCTCTGCCGATCGGCGTCATCAGCCTCCTGCTCGACCGCTGGCTGTGGCGCAAGTGGCTGCTGCACCAGCGCTTGTTCGGCCACTACCTCGCCAGGGCGATCGTCGTCGGCAAGCGGGAAGACGTCGCCTACGTCATCGCGCAGATCGAGTCGAAGTCCGGCGCGGCCTATCACGTCGTCGGTGTCTCGCTCGAAGACGATGACGGGCAGGGGCTCACAGTCGGAGCGCAGCACGTTCCTGTGGTGTCGGACCTTGAGGGCATCGCCGAGGCGGCCGAGTCCGTTTCTGCCGACACCGTCATCGTCGCCGGTCAACCCGACGGCGGCAGCCAATTCATCCGCACGCTCGGGTGGGACCTGGAAGGAACCGCCGCCGAGCTCGTCCTCTCCTCCCGGCTGACGGATGTCGCAGGCCCCCGCATTCACTTCCGGCCTGTCGAGGGCCTCCCGCTGATCCACGTCGAGATTCCCAGTTTCGAGGGCGGCAAGCACATCCTCAAGCGCAC
This sequence comes from Leifsonia sp. Root4, assembly GCF_001425085.1. Lineage (GTDB taxonomy): Bacteria > Actinomycetota > Actinomycetes > Actinomycetales > Microbacteriaceae > Microterricola. Next base: position 1,005,044 of record NZ_LMDN01000001.1, read on the forward strand.
ACTCGACGTCACGCTTGCGGCGGTGTCCCTGGTCGTGTTGTTCCCGTTGATGCTCGTGATCGGCCTTCTCATCAAGCTGGACAGCCGGGGTCCGATCCTGTTCAGGCAGGAACGCTGCGGTCGCAACGGACGCACCTTCCAGATGCTCAAGTTCCGCTCCATGGTGCAGACGGCCGAGGACGATCTGGCCGGCCTGCTCGACAAGAACGAGGGCTCGGGTGTCTTGTTCAAGATGCGCAACGACCCCCGCGTGACACGCATCGGACGCGGCCTGCGCAAGTTCTCTCTCGACGAGCTCCCACAGATCTGGAACGCGCTGATCGGCGATATGAGCATCGTCGGCCCACGCCCTCCGCTCAGCAGCGAGGTGCAGAGCTACGAGGGCAGCGTGCACCGTCGCCTGTTCATCAAGCCGGGCATCACCGGCCTGTGGCAGATCAGCGGTCGCTCCGATCTCAGCTGGGAGGAGAGCGTCAGGCTCGACCTCTACTACGTCGAGAACTGGTCGCTCACCGGCGATCTCATGATCATCTGGCGCACATTCAAAACGATCATCACGTCGAAGGGGGCGTACTGATGGACATTCCAGAAGCGAGCGGTCGGATCCAGCACCGCGTTGGCTACGCGGGAGGGGCATTCGACTTGTTCCACGTCGGCCACCTGAACATCCTCCGGCACGCGAGGAGCCGCTGCGACTACCTGATCGCCGGCGTCGTCTCCGACGAGGTGTTGCTGCGCACCAAGGGGGCCGCCGCCGTCGTACCGCTCACGGAACGGCTCGAGATCGTGCGTCACATCTCCTTCGTCGACGAGGCGGTCACCGAAACGGCGCTGGACAAGCTGGAGACGTGGCAGAAGGTCGGATTCGACATCTACTTCAAGGGTGATGATTGGAAGGGCACGGAGCGGGGCTACGCTCTCGAACTCGCCTTTGCGGATGTCGGGGTTGAAGTCGTCTACTTCCCCTACACAATGACCACGTCCAGCACGAGACTGCGCCGGGCACTGGACACGCTGACCACCGGCCAGCCTGCGCAGCTGGCGCGTGCGGATGCCGCGGGGGTGCGCTCATGACCCGTCGCGCGCTGATCACCGGCATCACCGGCCAGGACGGCTCGTACCTTGCCGAGCTGTTGCTCGAGAAGGGCTACGAGGTGCACGGCATCAAGCGCCGCTCGTCTCAGTTCAACACGCAGCGGATCGATCACATCTTTCAAGACCCGCACGAGCAGCACCGCCGCCTGCACCTGCACTACGGCGATCTCACCGACGGCTCAAGCCTCACCCGGATCATCCAGGAGGCACAGCCGGATGAGATCTACAACCTGGGCGCACAATCCCACGTGGCGGTGAGCTTTGAGACGCCGGAGTACACCGCCGACGTCGATGCCCTCGGAACACTCCGCATTCTGGAGGCGATCCGCCTGCTCGGCATGACCGACCGCGTCCGGTTCTATCAGGCGTCGACGTCGGAGCTGTTCGGCCAGGTTCAGGAGATTCCGCAGCGCGAGACGACGCCGTTCTACCCACGCTCCCCCTATGCCGTCGCCAAGCTCTTTGCGTACTGGATCACCGTGAACTACCGCGAGTCCTATGGCATGTACGCCTGCAACGGGGTCCTCTTCAATCACGAGTCGCCGCGGCGTGGAGAGACCTTCGTCACCCGCAAGGTGACCAGGGCCATGGCGAACATCGCGCACGGTCTCGAATCATGTCTCTACATCGGTAACATCGACTCGCTGCGCGACTGGGGCCACGCCCGTGACTACGTGCGTCTGCAGTGGATGATGTTGCAGGGCGACGTTCCGAAGGACTTCGTCATTGCCACCGGCGAGCAGCACTCGGTGCGCGAGTTCATTCGGTGGGCGGCGGCGGATGCCGGCATCGGCCTGCATTTCGAGGGCACGCGGCTCAACGAAGTCGGGATCGTCGACACCGTGGACGGCGACACCGCCCCCGGGGTCGTACCCGGCGACGTCATTGTGCGGATCGACCCGCGCTACTTCCGCCCGGCAGAGGTCGAGACGCTGCTCGGTGATTCCTCGGCCGCCAGGGCGGAGCTCGGCTGGATGCCCTCTGTGGGTGCCCGCGAACTCTGTGCAGAGATGGTGGCCGCCGACCTGGAGACGGCGAAGCAGACTGCCTTGCTGAAATCGTTCGGCTATCTGCCCTTCGCCACGGTGGAGTCGTGATGGACACGGATCGTGAGCGCGCCCGGCTCGACCAGTTCACCACAGCCCAGCACCACAGCAGAGAGGCGGCGACACGATGAGTCACGACGATTCAGAGTCCTGGGGCACCGGCCCTGACGACTGGGAGCCGCCAGCGCCCGGAGACGGAAAGAACACCGAGCGGGCAGGACGCCGTGCGCACTCCGGTGTGATACTGCTCGCGGCGACGGGATTGGCGGTCGTCGTTGCAACGACGCTGGGCCTCGGTGCCGCCTTCGGCTGGTTCGGCACATCACCGGCATCGTCCCCGACGAGCGTTGCGGAGACCGCAGCGCCGCCCATCGACTCCGGCGATGAGGAGGATGACCCCACCGCCCCGGTGACACCGTTGGCGCTTCCGCCCACCGAGCCGCAACCTCTTGGTGATGAGGCCGAGTCCGCGGAGGCTGCCGATGTGGCGATCACGGCCGTCATCGAGGCCAGCGCCGAGATCGCCCAGCGGGCAGACGGCGACACCGAAGGCATCGAGCTGTTCGCCACTGGATTCGTCCAGGGCGAGCTGCAGGCGATGGCTGAGGAACGTGAACAACTCGGCTTCAAGCAGATCGGTGAAGCCACGATCACCAGCGTCACGACGCGCGACATCGACCTGACCGCCACCCCGCCCACCGTCATCCTCGACGTGTGCATCGATGCCTCAGACATCGACGTCGTCGACGAGAACGGCAACTCGCTCAAGGACCGCATGTACAACCCCGGCGGCCCGGTCCTGCACACCTACGGAGCCCAGTACATCGACGGGCTCTGGAAGATCGCGACACACGAAATCCCCGACAGCGCACCCTGCGCGTGACAAAAGGACACTCCCATGAACGTCACTCAACACACCGCACGCCGTGACCGGCGTTCGTGGCTCCGGCCGATGCTCGTCTGGGCTGCCGCGATCGCGATAACCGTCCCGCTCCTCAGCGTCGTCACCCCGGCCGAGACGGCAACGGCAGCGACCGCTTTGCCCGACGGGCTCACGTCGCCGACCGCGGCCGGATCGTGTTGGGAAGCGAAGCAGAATTATCCTTCGTCGGCTGATGGCGTCTACTGGGTTGTCACGCCGACGCTGAAGGCACCGACTCAGGTCTACTGCGACATGACGACCGACGGAGGCGGCTGGGCGCTCGTCGGGCGTGGCCGCGAGGGCTGGAAGAACTATTACAACGGCCTTCGCCCTTCCGAGGTGTACTCCACGCCGAGCGGAACCGCCGCGTTCAAGCCGGCACAGATGCCGGCTCAGACGGTTGACGGGCTCCTGAACGGCAGCGCCGTGAAGGATCTGGCCGACGGCATCCGCCTGCGCCGCGCAAGCAACCAGACGGGAACGACCTTCCAAGAGGTGCGGTTCACGATGCCGAAGCGGGACCGCTGGGTATGGACATTCCGCGCGGAACACCCGGTCGGCACCTACCGCTTCGACGGCATCTCCGGCTCCGGCGGGCAGACCGTCAACTTCGGCAACAACAGCGCCTTCCGGCGGGTGGACCAGAACATCTCCTCGGCTCAGGGCTGGCTCGGTGGCTTCGCCTACGGCAGCACCGTCGCGGGCGTGAACAGCGCGACCTCCTACCTCTGGTCGAACACGACAGGGGCCGGCGGCGCCAGGCCGTTCACGCAGGTGTTCATTCGGCCGAAGTTGAAGATCGCTGAGATGAACTTCGGCACGATCCCGGATGCCGGCGCGCCGGCGCAGACGCTCCGCGAGATGCCGGAGAGCAACGCGATCACGACACGCTGGGGCGTCACCGGGCAGGCGAATGGAATCGACGGCGAGCTGGACACCGAGGTTGCGGCGTTCGGCCAGGTCGGCAACACCGTCTACGTCGGCGGCAACTTCCAGTACGTGCAGCGCACGCTCAACGCGACGGGAGCGAACAAGATCGAACGGAAGTTCTTGGCCGCGTTCGATGTCAACACCGGCGAGTTCATCCCCACCTTCCTGCCGAATCTGAACGGACAGGTGAAGGCCATCATGGGGCTCCCCGATGGCCGGCTGGCAGTCGGAGGTGACTTCAGCCAGGTCGACGGGGCGGCACAGCAAGGCTTCGTCGTGCTGAACGCGCAGACGGGCGCGAAGGCATCCGGTTGGCAGGCCCGAACGGAGAACCGCAACACCGGCGGAACGACCCAGGTGCGCGGCTTCTCGATGAACGGCCCGTGGCTGTACCTCTCCGGCAGCTTCACCCACGTCGTGCCGTCCAGCGGCCCGACCGCGAGCACCTGGAACGGTGCCAGGATCAACGTCACGACCGGCGCACCCTCCACGGATTGGAACCCCAACCTGAACGGGACCAGCGTCGGAGTCGAGGCCGCCACAGCCGGCGACCGCGCCTACTTCTCCGGCTACTTCCAGCAGACCGGGGCCAACGTCGCCAGGAACGCGGTCGCACTGCAGTCGACATCAGGTGCCGCTCAGGTCCAGCCCGTGCTCACCCCGATCTTCAGCGGTGGTACAGCTCACGGAACGTGGCAGCTCGGAATCGCAGAGGCCAGCGGCAACGTCTTCATCGGTGGTTCTGAGCACAGTTTGATTCAGTACGATCGGACAACTTTCGCGTCGAAGGCCGGAAGCATCACCAAGAACGGCGGTGACTTCCAAGCCGTCGAGGCGACAGGGAACACGATCTTCGGCGGTTGCCACTGCGGTGACTTCAACTACTCGAACGCGTACTCCTGGCCCGATGTCGGTTCGAATTGGGCCCAAGGCGACAGCATCAACCTGTTGGGTGCATGGGACGCGACGAGCGGAGCCTACCTGCCCGAGTTCAACCCGATCGTGCAGGCCCGGCGCGGCTTCGGAGCCTGGGCATTCTTCACCGACTCGAACGGGAACCTCTGGACCGGCGGTGACTACGCCTACTCGGTCCGCGCCGGCGAGCTCAACCAGTGGTCCGGCGGATTCATTCGCTTCGCCCCCCGCGATATCGTCGCCCCGAGCAAGCCGGGCGCCGTGAGCGGCTCCCCGATCGGTACAGGGATGACGCACCTCAGCTGGGGTGGCTCGACCGACAACCGGGGCGCTGTCAGCTACGAGGTGATCCGAGACAACAAGGTCGTGGTGTCGACGACGTCGACGAGTTTCGATGTGCCCACAGAGGAGACACCGACTCGCTACTTCGTGCGGGCAGTCGACAGCACGGGCAATCGCTCCGCGACAACGGCCGTCTACCTGGTTGCGCCGCCGAGCGCATCGGATCTCACCTTCATCAGCTCGAATGCGAACTGGAAGTGGCGCTTCGACACGGCCGCATGGCCGGCAGACTGGCGCACGACGGCGTTCAATGACTCGGCCTGGGCAAGCGGAAACGCCGTCCTCGGACTGGGCACAACGGGACTCGGAACCGACATCGGAGTGGGTGCGCAGAGCCCCCGCCCGCTGAGCGCCCAGTTCCGCCGGGCCTTCACCGTCTCGAACCCGCTGACCGTCGTAGACGGGAAGATCAGCGTGATCGCGGATGACGGCGTTGTCGTCTACGTGAACGGAACCGAGGTCGGGCGGACCAACCTCCCGACCGGGACCCTCGGCCAGAACAGCTACGCGACGGCCGCCCCGCGGTCCGGCCCGGCTGCGGCGGCACGGGTCGAGTACAGCGTTCCGAGTTCGCTCCTGGTCGCGGGCACGAACGTCGTGGCCGTCTCCATCCACGCGAACTACCGGTCGACGCCCGATCTGAGCTTCGACCTGCGGTTCACGGCCAAGGTCGGCCAGCCGCCCGCCGCTCCGGCAGCCCCCGTGGTGACCGGGAGCGCGAGCGACTCCACGACGGCGCAGCTGTCGTGGACCCAGCCAGCCGGTTCCGCGGTCACCGAGTACCGGGTGTCGCGCGACGGCAACCAGGTCGGCGTGGTCGCGGCACCGGGGCTCACGTTCACAGACACCGGGCTCACGCCGGAGACGAGTTACGCGTACTCGGTCGTCGCGGTCAATGGATTCGGGCAGGTCTCTGCACCCGGAACCGCGAACGTGACGACACCGGCCGGGCCCGTTGACCCGAACGTGGCGTTCATCGCGAACGGCTCATCGTGGAAGTGGCAGTACACCTCGACCGCGTTGCCGGCCGGCTGGAACGCCACGGCCTTCGATGATTCGGGGTGGTCGACGGGCTCCGCGCGTCTCGGCTTCGGCACCACCGGCCTTGCCACCGATATCTCGGTCGGTGTGCCGACACCTCGACCGCTGAGTGCGCAATTCCGCTCGCCGTTCACGGTGGCCGATCCCGGCACGATCCTCACCGCGCAGCTGAGTGTGATCGCCGATGACGGGGTTGTCGTGTACCTGAACGGAACGGAGATCGCCCGCGGAAACATGCCGACCGGGACTCTCGGCCAGAACAGTTACGCGACGGCGGCGCCCTCATCGGCGACGGCGGCAGCCAACCGAATCGTCGTCGATGTCCCGGTGAACCTGCTCGTCGCCGGAACAAATGTCATCGCCGCGTCGACCCACCTCAACTACCGGAGCACGGCGAACGCGAGCTTCGACCTCTCGTTGAACGGCACGCGGTGACATGGCGGGCACGGGGGCGAACGCGGAGGCGGTCGGCGCAGCAGGAGTAGACGGAGGCGAAGTGGTCCAGATCAGTTACCGGGCCGCGGTGGCGCGGCTGGCATCGGCGCAGAAGTCCGGTGCCGGCCAGCCGGCCTACCTCCGCTGGGTCAACCGCCCGCTCGGCCGCCGCGCGGCGGCGGTGGCCGCCGTGCTCGGCCTCTCCCCCAATGCCGTCACGCTGCTGAGCGGGCTCTGCTCGCTTGCCGCCCTCCTCGTGATCGCACTGCTTCCGCCGACGATCGCTGTCGCGCTCGGCGCGACGGCACTGCTCCTCGCCGGTTACGCCCTCGACTCTGCTGACGGCCAGCTCGCCCGGTTGACCGGAACCGGCAGCCTGGCCGGCGAGTGGCTCGACCACGTCGTCGATGCGGCACGGCTCCCGCTATTCCACCTGGCGATCGCCGTGCACTTCTTCCGCTGGGGCGACTCGTACTGGTTGGTCGGCGCAGCGCTCGGATACATGGTGCTGAGCTCTGTGTGGTTCTTCGCGCAGACGCTGGCCGAGAAACTCGGCGAGCGCGGTGGTGACGCACCAGACGCGCCGGCCTGGATGTCGTTCGTGAAGGCTCCCTACGATGTGGGAACGGTGTATCTGACGGTGCTGGCATTGCCGTTCCCGACGCTGTTCGCCGCGCTGTATCTGGCGCTGTTGGCCTTCACTCTCGGGGTGGCCGCCCTCTCGCTCCGGCGCAAGTACCGCATGTTGGCGGCCCAGACCCGCCGGGCGACGGCATCCGCGGGAGGCTGACACCGTGAGCATCGGACTTCAGCGCAGGGCTCAGAACCGCTCGCGCACGGCGGCGCTTGCCCCCGCTGAACGCGAGCTTCCTGGCTGGCCGGTGCTCATTCTGCTCTGGGGCATGCCGGCCTGGTGGGCACTCGGCATGCTGCCGTTCATCGCCATGATCGTCGCCGTGCCGATGATCGCGTTCCTCTCGCAACGCTCCCGGGTGAAGCTCGTACCCGGCATGCTGCCGTTCGTCGCGTTCGTCGTGTGGATGCTCCCCTGCGCGCTCATGCTCGACTCCTTCGGCCGCATGATCGGCTTCTCGATGCGGTTCGCTCACTTCGCCGCGGTGGCCGTCGCACTCGTGTACGTCATCAATGCCAGGCACGCGCTCACCGTGAGGCGAGTCATGTCGGGTCTCACGTTCACCTGGGTGTTCGTGATCGCGGGCGGCTACCTCGGCATGCTCTGGCCGGAGACGACACTGACCATGACGATCGGCCAGTTGCTACCGGCGTCGATCCTGGAGAACGAGTACGTGCGAGATCTCGTCTTCCCCTCCTTCGCGGAGGTACAGACGCCGTGGGGCGCTGAGCAACCATTCGAGCGCCCGTCTGCCCCGTTCCCCTACACGAACGGCTGGGGCGCCGCGATCGCAATCTTGACTCCGATCGCCGTCGCGACGGCACTCGAGCGCAGAACCGCAGCGGCGACGGTGTGGCTGATGCTCGGGATCGCGGCGGCGATCCCGCCGGCCATCGCGACGACGAATCGCGGCCTCTTCGTCGGTCTCATCGCGGCCGTCTGTTACGTGCTCTTCCGGCTGCTCGCTCGCGGGAAATGGGTGCCGTTCCTCTGGGTCGGCTCCCTCGGTGCGATCCTCGTCGTGCTGCTGACGCTGACGGGTGCACTGAACGGCATTGCCGAGAGGCAGGATGCCGCCGACACCTCGGAAGGGCGCGGGGCGCTCTACGAAGAAACTTTCGTGCGGGCGCTGGCGTCACCGATCTTCGGCTACGGGGCCCCCCGACCATCCTTCACCAGCGAGATCACCGTCGGAACACAGGGCATGATCTGGGACGCGATGTTCTGCTTCGGTTTCGTCGGCCTCGCCCTCTTTGCCTTCTTCTTGCTGGGCGGACTCGCCCGTACCTGGTCGGCGCCGAACGTTTCAGCGCTCTGGCTGCACTCCTCGATCGTGTCGGCCTGCGCGCTCAGCGTCTTCTACGGGCTCGACCGGCACATCCTCACGATCTGCCTCGTCCTCGGAGTAATGCTGAGAGAGCGCTACGCCCCGTCCTCCCGCTTCTGGAACGCGAATCCACGCACAGAGATCAGCACCCATGCGGCCTGAACGATTGGCCAGGAGTGGCTCGTACAGTCTGATCGGTTCGAGCTTCGCGGCTCTGGCCGCGCTCGTGCTTGCCGTGCTGATAGGAAACGGCCTCGGAGCGCACGGAACGGGCGTGTTCTTCCAAGCGATCGGTTTCTTCACCATCGTCAGTCAGATTCTTCGCCTCGGCACGAACAGCAGCATCGTGCGCTCGATCTCCGAACAGCACGCGTTCACGCGCATCGGGGAGAGCTGGCGCACCGTCGTGATCGCCGTCGTCCCGGTCGCCGTCCTCTCCGTACTCGTCGCCATCGGGATCTACCTCTCCGCAGCACCGTTGGCGGAGTGGCTGAGCGGGGCGGGAGAGACCCGTGAGCTTGAGGAGTTGCTTCGGGACATCGCGCCGTATGTCGTGCCATCCGCCGTCCTCGCCGTGCTCCTCACGGCGACGCGCATGATGCGCGGAATCGTGGCATTCACCCTGTTGCAGAACATCCTGCTCCCCCTCAGCCGGGTGCTGCTCGTCGCCCTCGCACTCGTGTGGGCCGCCGACGCGCTGGGGGCCGTCCGCGCGTGGATGGCGGTGCTCCCGCTGTGGCTGATCGTCACCGTCGCGGTGCTGGCGCGCCCCGTCATCCTCGACTGGCGTGCGCGCAGGGCGGCGACTGAGCCGGCCGGCGTCGCAGCCCGTCGGTTCTGGGCATTCAGCGGAACGCGGGCCGTCGGCGGCGCGCTTGAGACGACGCTGGAGTGGTCGGATGTGCTGATCGTTGCCGCACTTGCCTCGCCGTCGGCTGCCGGCGTGTACGCAATCGCGACACGCACCGTGCGAGCGGGGCAGGTCGTCGACCAGGCGATGCGGCTTGCCGTGAGCCCGGCGATCTCCCGCCTGCTGGCGCGCGGAGACCTGCTGGGTGCACGTACATTGCACACCAAGGTCACGCGCGCCATGATCCTCACGAGTTGGCCGTTCTACCTGACACTCGCGACGATGGGCCCCGCCGTGCTCGCGATGTTCGGCCCCGAATTCGTGGCCGGATCCATCGTGCTCACGATCCTCGCCGGGGCGATGATGATCGCGACGAGCGCCGGCATGCTGCAGAGCGTGCTGTTGCAGGGTGGCAAGAGCAGTTGGCAGATGTACAACAAGGCCTTCGCGCTGGCGCTCAGCGTCGGCCTCAACCTCCTCCTCGTGCCCGTGCTCGGAATCCTTGGCGCGGCACTGACGTGGACGGCGTGCGTGATCATCGACACGGCGATCGCTTCGTGGCAGGTGCACAGGCGGATGAGGATGCTGCTGGAGCCGCGGAAGTTGCTGCTCGCGATGACGATCCCGCTCGCGGTGTTCGGCGTCGGCGGGTTGACCGTCCGCATCGTGTTCGGTGCCACGTTCCCCGCCCTCATCGGCGGGCTCCTCGTCTGTGGCGCGATCTACCTGGTGGTGTTGTGGTTCCTCCGCGGCCGGCTCGGGATCGTGGCTCTGTGGCGGGAGGTGCCGGTCATGCGCCGCTACGCGGAGCAGTCTCCAGACCCCGCCGAGAGCAGCCCGGACGGCGCCGGCCGTGCCGACGAGTCCACCAGCCCGCTGAGTCGGCGCCGGTAGCCCGAACGATCGATCAGGCGCGGAGCCCGTGGGCCACGCGCGCGAATCGACGCGCGCGGTCGCCGAGCCCCAGCGGCGGGGGCAACTGCTCCAGCGCCGCCGCGAGGTTCGCGACGCCCGGCGTCGGCACCGGGGCGGACGGGCTCTCCCGTGCGCCGGCCAGCTCGGCATCGATCGCACTCCACAGCTGTTCCCGCGTCAGCACCCTGCGGATGATCCCGAGCTCTGCCGCGCGCTCCGTGAAGATCAACTGGTGGTCGTCGACCACCTCGTCGTCGACGGGGACGCGCGGAACGACGATCGGGATCCGACGCAACGCGCGCATGTCCATCACCCCTCCAGCACCGCCCTGGAGCACCACGGCGTCAGCGGCGGAGCAGAGGGTGAGCAGTTGCGCGTATGGCAGCACAGCGTGGTTCTCCGCGCCCCCCAGGGGCTTGCCAGGGCCATGCTGCATGACGACGTGCACCTCGGGGTGCGCCTGCGTCCACGGCTCCATCCACTCGGTGAGCCGGTTGAACGGCAGATGGTAGGTTCCGGCGCTGACGACGACCGACGGGCGCATCACAGCACGACCCCGATGTTCTCGGAACCCGGGTACATCTCCGCGAGCGCATCCCACTGCACAAAGAAACTGTCGGAGAACGGGTAGACGAGCCGACCGCTCAGCGAGGCGGAGGTGATCCGGTCGACCGGCTCCAGGAACGCCGTGCGTGCACCGAAGAAGCGGGCCTGCGCGAAGAAGGGCAGGGCGATGGCGGCGCCGGTGCTGAAAACGAGGTCGGGGCGTTCGGCACGGAGCACCCGGCGGGCCAGCGAGAAGTTCCGCGCCAGGTTCGGAAGATTGCGCACGGTCGGGTAGTGCGCCTCGACGACCCTCTCGCCGACAAGTCTGGATCGGGCATCCTCGGTCGGCAGCGTCACCCAGGAGCGCTCGTGCCGACCCCACCACTCCTTCAGCGCGAGCGCCTGGGTCAGGTGGCCGCCGGACGAGCAGACGATGAGAACCCGCACGGCGCTAGATCCCCTTGCCGAATCGTGCGGCGGTGCGCGCGACCGCGTTCGCCGTGGTGAGACGCATGGCGATGGCCAGGGCGAGGTAGGCCTTCGTCTGGCGCCCGGAATGGGCGATCGCCCGCCGTGCCCAGCGCGCGCCCTCGCTCCGTTGGCCGCTCGCGGCGAGCGCGAATGCGATCTGCGATTCGATGCGGCCGATGGCCGGCCCGCTGCTGGCAAAGTCCGGATGCTTCTCGAGCAGGTACTGCAGCGCCTCCGCATACGCCGCCCACTGACCGAAGAAGTAGGACTGCCCCTGCCAGGTGACCGAGACGAGCGCCTCGTTCACGACGACGACGTCGGTGATCGCCGAGGTGCGCAACAGGATGTCGTAGTCCTCGCCGTAACTGCGCGGGAGTTCCTCGTCGATCAGCCCGATGGGTCCGAGCAGCGCGGCTCGCCGGAAGACGAAGCTGCTGGAGTGGAGCCCGGCGAGGCGGTCGTGCAGGAACTCGCGATGGCTGATCGACTCCGAGGGCACGAGGCGTTCATGGGTGCGCTCGCCATCGTCGACGATCATGGCGGTGCCGACCAGGAGAGAGTCGGGGTGCTCGAGGAACTTCGCCATCTGGCGTTCCAGCTTGTGCGGCATCCAATAGTCATCGTCGTCGAGGAATGCCACGTAGTCGTGTTCCGCGGCGAGGATTCCGGTGTTCCGCCCCCCGGCGAGGCCACGGCTGCGGTCGTTCACGAGTGCCTTCAGCTCACGGTTGCGCGGTACGACGACATCGGGCAGAACCGGCTCGCAGGCATCGAAGACGACGATCACTTCGACGTGCCCCTGGTAGCCCTGGTCGAGGATGCTCTGCACCGCTCGGCGCATCATGTCCGGGCGGTTATGCGTCGGAACGACAGCGCTGACGGCGGGTGCAGTCACGATTTCCTCCCAGGATGTGAGGGCAGACCGAGCCTACCGTCGCGGCACATGCTTCCGCTAGCATGAACAAACGCCGCAGCACAGGGCTATTTCCGAAGGATCCTCGGGAGTGTCATGGTCACAGTCGCAATGGTCGGAATCGGCAAAATGGGCCTGTCCCATCTCGCCATGGTGCGCGCTCATCCCGACGTCGAGGTGGTCGGCGTCTGCGACTCGATCGGCTACGTGCTCGACGTTCTGTCGAAGTACACGGGCCTCACCACCTTCACCGATTTCACGACGATGCTCGACACGGTCAAGCCGGATGCCGTCATCATCGCGACCCCCTCCGCCTCACATGTCCAGCTCATCCGCGAAGCGCTGGGCCGTGGGCTGCACGTCTTCTGCGAGAAACCCTTGACGCTCTCCGCCGACGAGTCGGAAGAGCTCGCCGCTGTCGCGGCCGAGAAGGGGCTCGTCACGCAGGTCGGCTACCACAACCGTTTCGTCGGGGCCTTTCAGGAGGTCAAGCGCCTCCTCGACGCCGGTGCGATCGGCACCGTCAGCCACGCCCTGGCCGAGTCCTACGGGCCGGTGGTGCTGAAGCCGAAGGGCGGAACGTGGCGGAGCAAGCGGGTCTCGGGCGGCGGCTGCCTCTACGACTACGCCGCCCACCCGCTCGACCTGCTGAGCTGGTACTTCGGAGAGGCGGTCTCCGCGGGCGGCACGGTGATCAGCCAGGTGTTCTCGGCCGAGACCGACGATCAGGTGTACAGCACCCTCCGTTTCGCGGATGCCGTCAGCGCACAGCTCTCTGTCGATTGGTCAGATGAGTCGCAACGGAAGATGACCACCAAGCTCTCCATCTGGGGTTCTGCGGGGAAGATCGTCGTCGATCGTCAGGAGTGCCAGGTCTACCTGCGCGACACGGCGGAGCCGCCGGCCGGGTACCACCACGGCTGGAACTCCCGCTACACCACGACCCTCACGCCCCCGGTGTGGTTCTACCTCCGCGGCGAGGAGTACAGCGCGCAGATCGACCACTTCGTGCGAGCGGTGCTCGCTCGGCCGGAGTCCCGCGGGGCGACGCAGAATGATTTCGCGAGCGCGGCTGCCACCGACCGGATGATCGAGATGGTGCTCGTCTCGGCCTCGGCCGAGGAGAATCCGGTGCGCGCCACGACGACGACGCCTCCGGCGACGAAGCCGCGCAAGTCACTGTTCGGTGGTCGAAGCACGAGAGCCGCCGCGCGCTGAGCGCGGCACGAAAGGGGTTGGAGATGGATCGGCTGCTCTTCGGCGACAACCAGTTCTTCGGCGTGAACCACATGTCCGAGGAGAAGGCACGCGCGCAGGCCATCCAATTCCACGCGGTCGAGGCGATCATCGAGGTGCTCGACATCGCGTATGACGCCGGCATCCGAACCTTCATGTGCACAACTCACGAGCGCATCGCTGAGGTGTGCGACCATGTGCGCTCACATCCGGAGCGCTACGAGGGCTTCACCTTCTACCCGTGCATGCCCTACGCGCACAAGTACGCGAACGCCGTGACCGAGCAGGGGATGCTCGGGGCCTTGCGCCAGTTCATGCCGGATGACGGCTTTATGAACGCAGCACTCCGCGGCGGGAAGGCGTTGGCTTCCAAGGACATCGAGGGCATCGTCACCCTGCTCGTCGACGCCGAGATGAAGATGTTCGCCGGACTCTCGACACCCGTGATCTTCCTGCAGAACGTGGTCGTCGACCTGCTGCTCGGACTCGGCTTCGATGAGGCCTTTGCGATCTTCAGCTCCCACGTGCGCTCCCGCTACAACGCGGAACCCGGGTTCATCACGATGAACCTGCCCATGCTGCTCGACGCGCTCGACCGGGTCGGCGAGGAGAACCCGATCGTGTGCTCCAACATCAACAAGCTCGGCTTCCGGGTGTCCGGCGGCATCGACGCCTATGAGCTGGCGCTCACCGAGCGCCGATTCCGGCCGATCGCGATGTCGGTCTACGCCTCCGGTGCCATCGCGCCTCGAGAGGCGTTGGAGTGGCTGCACTCCCTGCCGGCCGATCCGGCGATCGTCTTCGGTGCGTCAACGGCCGGCCACATCCGCGGCACCGTGCAGCTCGTCGAGCAAATCTGGGGCGAGCCCGTCGCGGCGCTGAGCCCCGTGGCCGGCTGAAACCGCGGGATCCTCCAACTATGCGTGCCGCGATTCAGGCGGCGTTCTCCGAGCCGATCTTGGCCGGGCGTTGACGCCTGGCGCCGGTGCGGACCTCGCCGGCATCCGCCTCGGAACGGCTCCGCTGAAAACGGGCACGGATCATGGCGACGAAGCAGCCGACGAAGATGCCGACGAAGAGCGCCCCGGCAAGCAGGATCGGCATCGATGGCTTCGTGGACTCTGACGGGGCGACAGCCGGGCTCACAATGGAGCCCGCGTTGAATGAGGCCGAGCGCAGAATCGCCTGGCGCTCCTGCAACGCCTGAATCTGCGTCTCCAGCGTCGCCCGGACCGGGCTGTCGGCCGGCAGGGCTGCGGCCTCCGCCGCGATCTCGGCGATTCCGGCGGTGAGGCCGGCGGATGCCTCCTCGACGACCGTGCGCGCCGTCGTCACCCTGTTCTCCTGGTAGGCGGACGCGATGGCATTCGCGGCGGCAGCGGCCCCATCCGCGGTGTCGGCGGTGAAGGTGAAGGAGAGCACCTCTGCGCCCTTCGGCACCATCACAACGAGGCCGTCTCTGAGTTCGGCCACGCTCGGACCGTTCAGCTCCTTCGCGGCGAGGGTCAACACCTCTGTCGACGACGCCACGACACGCTCGGTGTCCATGTTCGCCGGTTCGCTGGATTGCCCCGTTGTCGAGACGGCGATCGGCTCAACCGTGATCACCGCTGTGGACTCATAGCGCTCGGGCCAGAGCTCGTTGGCACCGACGCCTGCGGCGAGCGCCACGACGATGACGACGAGCAGAAGACGCCACTGACGCGTGATGCTGCGCGCCAGATCTTCGAGCGAGAATACCTCGGCCATCGAGCCTCCAGTTCACTTCTGTGATCCCTGAGTTGCGCCAATCCGACTTCCTTGCAGTAATCATGTCACCAGAAGTCAGAAATGAGCACGATTCAGGGTTTTGCCAGAATATGCCGTATACCGTTGACGAGTCCTGCCCACCCCCCTGTTTTGGGGGCGTTTTGTTATACGGGCATTGTCCCCCATTCAAGTATTCGTTAGGCATTCTTTCTTAGTGCGTAAAACAACTGTCCTCTCCTCAATGGTGGTTGCCGCCCTCTCGGCTGCGATCCTCATTCCCGCCGCACCGGCAAGCGCGGCTCCATCCACGACGAGCGTCCGCACTGCCGCGGAGCAGACGACCACGGTTGTCGGCTTCGGCGACAAGGCCTGGTCCTACTACCGCGCCACCACCGCCCCCGTCAGCACCTGGAAGACCGCGAAGGCGGCCTGGAAGACCGGTGCCGCTCCTCTCGGCTTCGGCACCGACCCGGGCACGCTCGGAACCAAGCTGCCGAACGACTTCACGAAGAAGCCGCTCGCGAGCTACTTCCAGAAGACGTTCTCACTGAGCACTGTTCCTGCAGCCGGCATGACCCTGACCACGTGGGCGGATGACGGCATCATCGTCTACGTCAACGGCAAGGAAGTCACCCGCCAGAATCTGCCGACAGGAACGATCACCGACTCCAGCTACGCGACCAAGGCCCCGCTGTCGAAGGCTGCGCGCGCCGCGACGTTCACCGCAACGGTTCCCGCTTCTGCGCTCAAGCAGGGCGAGAACCTGATCTCGGTGCAGGTGCAGTCCAACTGGCGTGCAACCACCAACAGCAGCTTCGACGCGAAGCTGACGATGGCAACGTCGTCGACGGTGGCCCCGCCGACGGAGACCACGCCGCCCGTCGTGCCGCCGACCACGACCCCTCCCGTCGTCCCGCCGACCACGACGCCTCCCGTCGCCCCCGACGCCGGCACCGGCGCAGTCGACGGCTGGGGTTCGCCCAGCTGGCGCGACGAGTTCACCTTCGTCAGCCCGACCACGGGCAAGCCAGCGGTCGACCCGACCAAGTGGAACGTGCGTGACCGCACCGACCTCGGCCTGCTGCCTGACGCCGCGGTGCCCAGCCGCGACCAGGTGACCGTTGACTCCAGCGGCATCCTGCACCTCAAGGCCGACTGGCTCGACACCCCGGTCATCCGCCCCGACGGCCAGGCCGGCCCGAAGGAACTCACGCACAAGACCGGTTACATGGACCAGCGCGCGCTGAAGTCGGGCAACATGTCGTACGAGCAGCGTTACGGCCGCTGGGAGGTCCGCGCCAAGGTCCCGACCGGACCGCAGACCTATGGATCCCTCGCCGCCTTCTGGCTGCGCAACTCCAACTCGGGTGAGATCGACATCATGGAGTCGTGGGGCTTCAACCAGACGGCCGCCGCGGGTGGTCAGCGGATCGGAAGCGCAACGACGACGATCCACACCCAGACCTCTGCCGGTGGCAACGAGAAGTACTACTGGACGCACGCCGACTTCGGCGGCTCCAAGACGGTGTACGACGGCTTCCACACCTTCGCCTTCGAGCTGACCCCGACGTACGCGAAGATCATCGCCGACGGCAGGACCCTTGCGACGGCGACTCCGGCGACGCACCCGAACCTGTGGAACGAGAAGTACTTCGGCAGCCCGCTGCACGTTCGCATGAACCTGCACGTCGGACCGTCGGCGCAGTACTGGGGAATCCCCGACCCGGCCCACAAGGAGTGGACGCAGAACCTGGACTACCAGGTCGACTACGTGCGCATCTGGAACTACGACGCCAAGTAGGCAACAACAGATAGGCAACATCGGGGGTGACTGACCCGGCACGAAGAGGGGCCCTGCACCAGCAGGGCCCCTCTTCTGCGCGTCGATCAACGACGCCTGAGGTGATTCACAGGCGCAGCCAGTCGGCGGGGACCAGGTCGCTCGCATCGCTGTGGCCGTCGGCGAACCAGATCACCGGCGCGATCACAGGGTTCTCCGCGGTGCTCGGCCGACCGAGCCAACCGGCCCACCAGCTGAAACTGCTGTTCGCGATCACCCGCGAGGCGCACGCCGCCATCAGGGCGATCTCCCCGCCATCGGCGATGGCCGCGTCGTCGGGGCAGATCAGGTCTCCGTCGCCGGCCAGGTTCTGCCGGATCCACTCCGGGTCGTCACCGAACCACACCCTGGTGCGCGCCCCTGTGGCCTCGAGGTGGGCGAGCGCGCGTGCGTAGTAGTCGCCGCCGAGCACCCCGTGCCGCGCCGCGGCATCCGGGTCAGAGACATAATCGCCCCGGCGCACGTGGATGGCGACGCTGCGTTCGTCATTCTCCAGTCGGCGCGCCAGCTCAAGCCCGCTCGGACTGAGCATCGAGCGGAGCAGCCCGGTGACCTCGGTGCGGACCGAATCGGCCGAGCTTTCGAAATAGTGCGGGGACTGGAAGTAGCCGAGCAGGTAGCTCCGGCCGCCCAGACGTTCGGAGACGGAGGGATCGAAGCCAGACACCCGCTGCTTGACGAGGCGCAGCGGGGAGGAGTCGTTGATCAGTCCTGCCTTCTGCGCGAGGGCGAGCGCCAACCCGCTTGCTCGACTGAGGCGCCGGCCAGCCGGGATCAAGGGGCCAACAGCCAACGGCCGGTCCCCCCGGCACCGCACGTGATCGACGAGCACGTCCCGGTCCGCATCGCTGAGCGCCTGGGCGAATGCCCATTCGAAGAGCTGGTTGCCCAGCCCGCCCTGCAGGCTGAGAAGTATCTGGTCGCGCCTCACCAGCCAGGGCATCCGTCATCCTTTGCTCATAGAGTTCCGCTCAGCATAGAGCGTGACTCATCCGAACCCAAGGGTTCCCTTCTGTTCGGCGAGCGCCGCCTAGAGCTCTGAGCCGCTCACGTCGAAGGTGTTGCAGTACTCCGCACCGTTCTCGTATCCGACCAGGAACCAGCGCTGGCGCTGCTCACTCGACCCATGCGTCCACCCCTCCGGGTTGACCTGCCCGGACACGGCCTGCTGGATGCGGTCATCGCCGACAGCGGCCGCCGCGCTCAGCGCATCGGTGATCTGCGCTCGCGTGACCGGCTTGAGGAACGCGACGCCGGCTGAGTCTTCGACATCGGATGCCGCGGCGGTCCACGCCCCGGCGAAGCAGTCAGCCTGCAATTCGACGCGCACACCATTGGAGGCCGGCCCGGTCTGACCGTCCTGTGCCTGCTCCAGGATGCCGGCGATGTTCTGGATGTGGTGGCCCCACTCGTGGGCGACGACGTACATCTCGGCGAGCGGGCCTCCGCTGGAACCGAAGCGGCCGCGGAGCTCGTCGTAGAAGCTCGTGTCCAGGTAGATCGTCTGCTCCGGCGGGCAGTAGAAGGGCCCTGTCGCGCTCGACGCCGCACCGCAGCCGGTCTGCGTCGACGCGGTGAAGAGCTGCATGTCGTTGGGCGAGACGTACGTGCCGCCGAGCAGTGGATACTCCTCGCTCCAATACGCCTCGAGCGACGCCGCCGCACCCTTCATCCGGCACTCGACATCGGTGTTGGCATCCGCACCGGTCAGGCAGGCCTCGAGGCTCTCGCCCTCCTCGCTCTGCGACTGCCCGGCCTGCTCGCCCCCGGCCAGGCCGGTGAGGTCGACGCCCAGCAGCTGCGAGAGCACGAACAGCACGATCACGCCGACACCGCCGCCGACGGCGATGCCGGTGTTGCGCCCGCGCTTGGAGACCTTGCCCCTCGAGATGTCTGCGTTGTCGTTGAACGTCATGAGAGAACGCTACGCCGCAAAGCGGTCCGTCGCAGTGATCAGCGCGTCGAGGATTCCCGGCTCATCGAAGGCGTGGCCGGCATCCGGGATCATGTGGAACTCCGCCTCGGGCCAGGCCTTGTGCAGATCCCACGCCGTCATGGCCGGGGTGCACACGTCGTAGCGCCCCTGCACGATGACGGCCGGAATGTCGCGGAGCGTCGCGGCATCGCGGATGAGCTGCCCGTCGTCCCACCACCCGCCGTTCATGAAGTAGTGGTTCTCGATACGGGCGAAGGCGATCGCGAAGCGTTCCTCGGTGAAGTGGTCGATGGTGTGCTTCTGCGGCAGCAGCGTGATCGTCGAGGATTCCCAGCGCGCCCAGGCGATCGCAGCCGGGCCGTGCACGGCCGGATCCGGGTCGTTCAGCAACCGGCTGTACGCACGGATCATGTTTCCGCGCTCGTCGGCGGGCACCGGCTCGATGAAGGCCTCCCACAGCTCAGGGAACAGGGCGCTCGCGCCGCCCTGGTAGAACCAGTCCAGCTCCGTGCGGCGCAAGGTGAAGATGCCACGCAGCACGAGCTCACTGACGCTGGCCGGGTGGGTCTGCGCGTATGCGAGCGCGAGGGCGCTGCCCCAGGAACCGCCGCAGACGAGCCACGTCTCGATGCCGAGGTGGCGACGCAGCTTCTCCATGTCGGCGACCAGATGCCAGCTCGTGTTCGCCGTGAGCTCGGCGGCGGGGTCGCTGGCGTGCGGACGGCTCTGCCCGCAGCCGCGCTGGTCGAAGAGCACGATGCGGTATTTCTCGGGGTCGAACACCCTCCGCTGCGCCGGGCCGCTGCCGGCACCCGGACCGCCGTGCACGTAGACGGCCGGCTTGCCCTCGGGATTGCCAGAAACCTCCCAGTACAGCTGTTGGCCGTCGCCGACATCGAGCAATCCGGACTCGTACGGCTGGATGTCGGGGTAGAACTCGCGCATGCATCGAGCGTAGATGTTGTGCAACTTGGCCGCACCGGTGGGGCCCGGCGTGATTAGGCTGAACTATGGCGCACTCACAGAACCCCGTCACCGTCACGATCACCGGCGCGGGCGGCCAGATCGGTTACGCCCTGCTCTTCCGCATCGCCTCCGGGCAGATGCTCGGCGCCGATGTCCCCGTCCGGCTGCGGCTGCTCGAGATCCCGCAGGGCGTCAAGGCCGCCGAGGGTGCGGCACTTGAACTGCAGGATGCCGCGTTCCCGCTGCTTCGCGGCGTCGACGTGAGCGACGACGCGACCGCCGCATTCGACGGCGTGAACGTGGCACTGCTCGTCGGTGCCCGCCCGCGTGGCCCCGGCATGGAGCGCGCCGATCTGCTCGCGGCCAACGGCGGCATCTTCGGGCCACAGGGCGCGGCCATCAACGCCGGCGCCGCCGACGATGTGCGTGTCGTCGTCGTGGGCAACCCGGCCAACACGAACGCGCTGATCGCCAGCGCGCACGCTCCCGATGTGCCGACTGCACGGTTCACGGCACTCACCCGACTCGACCACAACCGGGCGCTCGGTCAGCTGGCCGCCGCCCTGGACGCGCCGGTCGGCGGCATCCGCAATGTGACGATCTGGGGCAATCACTCGGCGACGCAGTACCCCGATGTCTCCCACGCGACCCTCGACGGAACGTCGGTTCCCGCCCTCCTCGCCGAGCGCTTCGGCAGCGCCGAGAGCGCATCGCGCTGGCTCAGCGAGCAGTTCATCCCGCGCGTCGCCAAGCGCGGCGCCGAGATCATCGAGGTGCGCGGATCGTCCTCGGTGGCGTCAGCGGCCTCCGCCGCGATCGATCACGTGCGCGACTGGGTCGGGGCAGATTCGCCGCTGACCGGTGAAGCAGGCTGGACGTCGGTCGCGCTGCCCTCCGACGGCTCATACGGGGTGCCGGAGGGCCTGATCAGCTCGTTCCCGGTCGAGTCGGTCGACGGGGAGCTCCGGATCGTGCAGGGCCTCTCGATCGACGAGTTCTCGCGCACGCGCATCGACGCCTCCGTGGCCGAGCTCGTCTCGGAGCGCGACGCGGTGCGCTCTCTCGGCCTCCTCTGAGCCGCTCCACGACCACACGCCCGTCGTCGAGACTGCAAGTTCGGGCGAAGTGGGGCCCTATTCCACCCGAAATTACAGTCTCGGCGCAAACGAAAGAGGAGAGACATGACCACGTATCTGACCGGGGATGCCGCCAGCGACGCGCTCCTGGACGAGAGCCCGCTCGCTCTGCTGCTCGGCATGCTGCTCGACCAGCAGGTGACGATGGAGACCGCCTTCGCCGGGCCGGAGAAGCTGCGCCAACGCCTGGGCGCGCTCGACGCCGCGACGATCGCACACACCGAGCCGGAGGCCTTCGTCGAGATCTGTCGGCAGAGCCCGGCCGTGCACCGTTTCCCCGGTTCGATGGCGGCCAGGCTGCAGGAGCTCTGCGCGATCATCGAGCGCGAATGGGGCGGCGATGCCGCGGCGATCTGGACGGCTCCGGACAGCGACGGCAACGCCCCGAGCGGTGCAGAGGTGCTGCGCCGGCTGAAACAGCTGCCCGGTTTCGGCGAGCAGAAGGCGCGCATCTTCCTGGCACTGCTCGGCAAACAGCGTGGCCTGGACGCGGCCGGCTGGCGCGAGGCCTCGGCGCCGTACGGCGAGGAGGGCTCCTACCGCTCGGTCGCCGACATCACGGATGCCGACTCGCTCGGGCTCGTGCGCGAGGCGAAGAAGGCCGCGAAGGCCGCCGCGAAAGCGAGCAGAGGCTAACGGTTTCGGGAGGTGTCAGGGCTTCGGTCGCTGCCTCGTTCCTCGGCTGCTCCCTCGAGCCAACGTGAGAATGCACGCTGGCTCGAGCGAGCGGCGCCGCGACGAAGGAGCAGCGTAACGCGCAGCGTTGCGAAAGGCGGCAGCCCCCCCACCAAGGGAATCTCAGGAACCGTCAGCGGTGCTTGCCGGGTTTCGACAGGCTCGACCAGCGTGGTTTCAGCCGAGGAGCTCGGCGACCGCACGCACCGTGCGCACGTCACCCTGCACGAGGATCGTCGTGACGACGGATTCCTCCCAGCGCGCGAGCTCGTCACGAATCTTGGCTGCCGGCCCGATGAGGGCGATCTCCTCGACGAGCTTGGTCGGCACAGCGGCGATCGCCTCCTCCTTCCGCCCGCCGAGGTAGAGCTCCTGAATCAGATCGCACTCCGCCTCGTAGCCGAGCCGGGCAACGACGTCGCGGTGGAAGTTCGCACCCTTGGCGCCCATGCCGCCCACGTACAGCGCGATCATCGGGCGCACGGCATCCGCCGCCTTCTCGACGTCGTCGTTCACCACCACGGGAACCGTCACGGCCACCTCGAAGTCGGTCTGCGGAGAGCGCTCGTCGGCGCGACGGGCGAAGCCATCGGCCAGTTGCGCCCTGAACTCCGCGTTCTGCCGTGGCGAGAACAGGAACGGCAACCAGCCGTCGGCGATCTCGGCCGCGAGGGACACGTTCTTCGGTCCCTCGGCGGCGAGGTAGATCGGCAGCTCGCGGCGGAGCGGATGCACCGTCGACACGAGCGGCTTGCCGAGCCCCGTGCCGTCGCCTCCGGAGTACGGCAGCGGGTAGAACGGGCCGTCGCTCGTGACGGGGGCGGAACGCTCGAGCACCTGGCGCACGATGTCGACATACTCGCGTGTGCGGGCCAGCGGCTTCGGGTACGGCTGCCCGTACCAGCCCTCGACGACCTGCGGGCCTGAGGCGCCGAGGCCGAGGATGAACCGCCCGTTGCTGAGGTGGTCCATCGTGATGGCGGCCATCGCCGTCGCCGTCGCCGCCCGCGCCGACATCTGCATGATCGCGGTGCCGAGCTTCAGCCGCTCGGTCTGCGCGCCCCACCAGGCCAGAGGGGTGAGCGCATCGGAGCCGTATGCCTCGCTGGTCCAGACCGAGTCGAAGCCAAGGCGTTCCGCCTCCTGCACAGCCTCGCGGGCGCCGGCGGGCGGCCCCTGCCGCCAGTAGCCGATGTTGTAACCGAATCGCATGGCCGCAGCCTACTTCGCGGCCGCGGTTGCGGTCGGTCGGCTCGGCTTCGCGCTCGGCTTGCCCTGCTGCTTCTTCGAGGGGGCGGATGCCGCGGCCGCGGCCTTCGCCGCCTTCGCCGCCTGCTTGGCGAGCACCTTCTCGTCGAGCGGTGCCGTGCCCGACGAGCGCTGCTCGGCGTAGTAGGCGCGCGCCTCGTCCTGACGCTCCTGCTCGATGCCGCTCGCGATCGGCGCGCGCAGGTGCTCCGGGCCGTAGCCGAAGGCGTCGACGAGGTCGACGGCGTGCGGTCGGATGCGGGTGAGCAGGCGGTCGATGTAGGCCGTGAGCGACTGTGCGCGCTGTGGCGAGAGGCGCCCGTTGATGAGGTACCAGGCGGCGTGCTTCTCGATCAGGCCGAGGCCGAAGAGGTCACGCAGCCAGGTGAGGACCTGGGTCGTGCCCGGATCGGTGCTCTCGTCCCACGTGGAGAGCGCGCGCGTGAACGCCTCCCACTGCAGGAGCTCGCCGTGGGCGCGAGCGGCCTCGATCAGCTCGTTCTGCTGTGCGTTGAACGCGGCGGCGGCATCCGCCTTGCTCATGTGGCGGGCCTCGCGGAGGGCGCCGGCCACTCCCGCGATCATCGTCTCGACGCGGTCGGTGAGCAGCTCGCGCTGCGAGTTCTCGTCGCGGAGGTGGTCGACGGAGCGCGCCGTCGATCCGAAGTCGGCGACGGTCTGGGCGAGGCTCCGCAGCCCGCTGCCGTGGTAGGCGCGGTCGGCGGCCTGCGAGGCCACGAGCCTGGCGAGCGCGGCGGGGTCGGCCTTGGCGAACTTCTTCGAGTAGTCGGTCAGCAGGCGCTTGGCCACGAGCTGCAACAGCACGTTGTTGTCGCCCTCGAAGGTGACGAAGACGTCGAGGTCAGCCCGCAACCCCACGAGCCGGTTACTGGCCATGAACCCGGCGCCGCCGCAGGCCTCACGGGCCTCCTGCAGCGTGTCGAGGGCGTGCCAGGTGCTCAGCGGCTTGAGCGCGGCCGCGAGCGTCTCGAGGTCTTCGCGGTCGGCGTCGCTGTCGGCCTTGCCGCTGAAGACGGAGTCGAACTTGACGAGGAACTCGTCGTGGGCGAAGGTCGCCGCGTACGTCGTCGCAAGCAACGGCAGCAGCCGGCGCTGGTGCCGCTGGTAGTCGAGGATCACCTCTTCGTCCGTGTCGCTGCCGGCGGTGAACTGGCGGCGCTGGCTGCCGTAGGTGATCGCGATGGCGAGGCCCATGGCGGATGCCGCCGTGGCGGCGCCGTCGAGGGAGACCCGGCCCTGCACCAGCGTGCCGAGCATCGTGAAGAAGCGGCGGCCGGGGCTGGCGATCGGGCTGCTGTACGTGCCGTCCTCGGCGACGTCGCCGTAACGGTTGAGCAGGTTGACCCGGGGAACGCGCACATCGCTGAAGTGCAGCCGGCCGTTGTCGATGCCGTTCAGGCCACCCTTGAGGCCGTCATCCTCGCCGCCGACACCGGGCAGGAACTCGCCGCTCTCATCGCGGATCGGCACGTAGAGTGCGTGCACGCCGTGGTTGACGCCCTTGGTGATGAGCTGGGCGAAGACCGTTGCGGCGGTGCCGTGCACGGCCGCGTTGCCGAGGAACTCCTTCCAGGCAGCGCGGAACGGGGTGTTGATGACGAACTCCTGCGTCGCCTCGTCGTACGTCGCGGTGGTCGCGACGCTCGCGACGTCGGAGCCGTGGCCGATCTCGGTCATGGCGAAGGCGCCCGGCACGTCGAGGTTCATCGCGCCGGGCAGGAACGCCTCGTGGTGGTACTCGGTGCCGAGGTGCAGGATCGCGGCGGCGAAGAGCCCCCACTGCACACCGGACTTGATCTGCAGGCTCGGGTCGGCGGAGACGAGCTCCTCGAATCCGGCGATGTTGCCGCCGTGGTCGTCCTTGCCACCCTGCGCGCTGGGGAAGGCGCGCAGCACCTGGCCGTCCTCGACGAGCAGCTTGAGCTGGCCGAACACGCGCTCGCGGTGCTCCTCTTTGCTCTGACCCTCGATGCGCTGCATCTCCGGCCGCCCCGCCAGCTTCCGCGAGGCCAGGCGGGCCTCGGCCCAGGTGCCGAGCAGCTGCCGGCCGAGCGCCTCGGTGTCGACGCGCACCGCGTCGGCGTCTGCGGGCGAGTCCATCGGGACGGCGGTGCCGTGTGGCGCCGTGCTGTCTACGGGGGTGCCGTCGGTGCTGCGAGCAGTGTCAACCATCGTTGGTCCTCATTCTTCGCTGTGAAACAGTGCTGTGAAACAGGTCTGACTTCACGGTACGAGCACGGGGCATGGCAGTGAAATACTGCGTCAACGGCCTACAAAGAACACCACGGACCGATGCCACGGCACTGTGTGAATCCCACAAGAGCTGCCCGCGTCATCCGGAGATCATCGACAAGGCTCGCCCCGGGAACGGGCCTCCCATCGGGGCGGGCGCTGAGTCCGGGTAACTTCCCTGAACTGGGGGCATTGCAGAACGCCGCGCACCTATTCTCGTTGCTATGCTCGGCCAAATGCGCCTACCCGTCATCGCAACGCTTACCCTGGCCACGATTCTGAGCGTCGGCATCGCCGCCCCCGCCTACGCGGCCGACCCCGTCTCGTACATCGATTACTCCCTGGACGCGGGCGACCCGCAGTACAGCGGTGGCAGCATCGCGGACTTCGGCGGCGCATGCAACTTCGTCGACGACGCCGCGCTTCGCCACTACACGGTCCAGCCGTTCCACGTCGACGTCGCGGGTGTGTACACACCGGTCGACAGGGCGTGGACGCCAACAGGCGGGCTCCTGGGCGACGGCACACTTGCGATCTACACGGCCGCCCCCGACGTCAGCAGCCTGGGCACCTCCTGCCTCCTGGGCGTCGACGACGGCGTCTACCGCACGGTCACCCTCGATGCCAACACCACCTACTTCCTCTTTCAGAGCAGCTCCGCTCCGGGGGCCGTTGGTTCATTCGGCTTCGACGTGACCGGTCCCGGCTCGCTCGCGCTCGGCGCGTTCGTTCCGGCTGCCACCAGCACGACCCTCTCGGCCGATCCCGTTTCTGCGGTTGTCGGCGCTCCAATAGACCTCACCGCCACGGTCACCGGCAGCGACCCGACCGGCACAGTCGAGTTCTTCGCCGACGGGAGCACGCTCGGCACAGCGGCCACCGCGTCCGGCATCGCGACATTCTCGGTATCGACGCTCGCGGTCGGCAGCCACTCGATCACCGCCAACTACAGCGGCGATGCGACGAATGCCGCCTCCACGTCCGCCGCGGTCACCGTCACCGTGACCGCCGCACCCGTCATCCCCGGCCCCACAACAACAACTCTGAGCACAAGCACCTTGTCTGCGGAAGCAGGCACAGCCATTGCCCTCACCGCATCCGTTACCGGCAGCGCCCCGACCGGCGACGTCGAGTTCTTCGCAGGCGGCAGCTCTCTCGGCACAGCGGCCACCGCATCCGGCATCGCGACATTCTCGGTATCGACGCTCGCCGTCGGCAGCCACGCGATCACCGCCAGCTACAGCGGCGATGCGACGAATGCCGCCTCCACGTCCGCCGCGGTCACCGTCACCGTGACCGCCGCACCCGTCATCCCCGGCCCCACAACAACAACCCTGAGCACCAGCACCTTGTCTGCGGACGCAGGCACCGCCATCGGTCTCACCGCCACCGTCACCGGCACCGACCCGACCGGCTCAGTCGAGTTCTTCGCCGACGGCAGCTCTCTCGGCACCGCACCCACCTCATCCGGCATCGCGGCATTCTCGGCATCGACGCTCGCCGTCGGCAGCCACGCGATCACCGCCAGCTACAGCGGCGATGCGACGAATGCCGCCTCCGCATCCACCGCGGTCACCGTCACCGTGACCGCCGCACCCGTCATCCCCGGCGCCACAACAACAACCCTCAGCACCAGCGCCGCATCTGCGGAAGCAGGCACCGCCATCGCCCTCACCGCCACCGTCACCGGCAGCGACCCGACCGGCACCGTCGAGTTCTTCGCCGACGGCAGCTCTCTCGGCACTGCGGCCACCGTCAAGGGTGTCGCCACCCTGTCGGTGTCGACGCTGGCCGTCGGCAGCCACGCGATCACCGCGCGCTACCTCGGCGACGAGAAGAACGCTCCGTCATCCGCCCCCGCCATCACAATCACCGTAACCGCGGCGGCATTGCCGAGCGTTCCCCCCACGACGGCGCCAGCCGCAGCGTTGCCAGCGACGGGCAGCAACCCGCTCCCGGCCGGGCTCGCAGCACTCCTGCTGCTCGCATTCGGAGGCGCGATGCTGTTGACCCGCGTGCGGCGCACGGGCGTCGCGGCCTGAAGCCCGCGCACCGACCGCTTGAGGCGCACCCTGCTGCGCCTCAAGCGGTCGACGTCACGGCTGGGGCTGGAAGTACGCGCTGGCGGAACGCGTCCACAGCAGGATCAGCACGATCACGGCGATGATCACGCCGACGAGTTCGGTGGAGATCAGCGTCGGGGCCGCGATGGACGTGAAGATGCCGGCGGTGATGGAGAGGACCTGCACGACCGTGACGATCAGACGGGCAATGTTCCGACCCCGGAGCAAGCCGTTCGCCACCGCCACGACGACGACGCCGAACAGGATTCCGACGATGGCCGTGGTGATCAGACCGGTTGAGCCGCCGAAGGCGCGTTGCATCTCCGGGTCGTTCTGCATGAAGAGCAGGAGCACTCCGCCGACGATGTCGAGTGCGCCCGAGATCCAGGCGAGCACCGCGACGAGGGTGACCCCGCCCGGGCGACGATTCAAGGATGTGCTGTTCATGCGCTGCTCCCTCACCCACTCTGCGCGGGTGGCTCCCGCTGCGCTCAGCGTAGTGCTGACGCGCGGCGGAGCAACAGAGGCCCGCTGACGACATGCGCAGGTGGGGCCGCGCAGCTGGGGATGCCGTTCGCTACGCTCAAGCTCGTGGGTGCGCGACCGGCGCACCACACACCGCGCCAGAGAGTGGATCCGTGAAGATACTGTTTGCCAGCCTCCGTTCCATCGCCGCCGCCGCGATCGTGGTCGCGATCGTCGCTCAGTTCATGAGCACCGCGTCGGGGACGGAGATCAATCCCCTCAACTTCTTCGGGTACTTCACGATCCAGGGCAACATCATCGCCGCGGTGGCATTCGCGCTGTCGGCGATCTTCATCTTCGGCAAGCGTGCACAGCCGAGATGGCTCTCCTACCTGCGAGCCCTCGCCACGGTCATCATGGCCATTGTCGGCATCGTCTACAACACGCTGCTCGCCGACGCCGGGCTCGACGGGGCGTTCAACGTGCCGTGGTCCAACGACATCCTGCACATCTGGATCCCGATCTACGCCGTCGCCGACTGGGTGCTCTTCGGCGATCGCATCAAACTGCCGTTCGCGCGCCTCTGGGTGATGCTGATCTACCCCGTGATCTGGCTCGTCGTCATCCTGATCCGCGGCGCAAGCGATGGCTGGGTGCCGTACCCGTTCCTCGACCCGGCCAGCGGCTACGACTCGGTCGCGGTGTACTCCCTCATCATCTCGGCGATCACGATCCTCTTCGGCTACGGCGCCTACGCGGTGACGCGCATCAAGATCCTCAAGACCTAGGGCGGGTTTCGACCGTTCGACAGGCTCAGGGCAGGCCAAGCTCCACCAACGGGTTTCGACACGCTCACGGCCCGGACGGCGTGGCATCATCGATGACATGACAACCGCGTTGCGCCCCATGCCCGCCGACCGCCTCGCCGGCTGGATCGTCTCCTCCAACGAGGCCTACCGACTCTCGCGCATCGCCGCCGGGGAAGAGCCGGAGCTGGCCGCCAAGCGGGCGGCGGATTCGAGCACCCAGTTCTTCCCCGACGGCGTTCCGCTGCCGTTGCACCAGGTGTTCGACGTCGTGGACGCGCAGCAGAGCGGCGACACCGTTGTCGGGTATCTCTGGATCGGCCCGCAGAGCGGCAGCACGACCGAGTGGTGGGTGTGGGACGTCGAGATCGACGAGGCGCACCGGCGGAAGGGCCATGCCCGCCAGGCGCTGCTGCTCGGCGAGGCGGAGGCGCGTGCGCTCGGGGCCGCGTCGATCGGCCTCAACGTCTTCGGCTTCAACTCGGGCGCGCAGGCACTCTACGAATCGCTCGGCTACGGGATCGCCGCGGTGAACATGAGCAAGAAGCTCGCCTGACGCCTCCTAGCGAGCAACGGGCGTGAGCGCGGCCAGGTCGTATGCCCACACATTCGAGCGGATCGCCGTGCCCTTCGGATACTCGAAGTCCTCCTCGCCGCGGAGGGTGAATCCGGCCGCACGGCAGAGCGCATTCGATGCGGCGTTGTCGGTGCGCGGAAAGGCCAGCAGCCAGCGGCGGTCGCCCTGCTGCGCGGCATCTGCGACACAGGCCCTCAGCGCCAGCGTGGCGAGGCCGCGGCCCTGGTACGGGGTCGCGATGCTCCACCCCGTCTCGTACACATCGGCGCCCTGCCAGCTCTTCTTCCAGTAGCCGATCGAGCCGACCGCTTCGGCCTCCCCCGCGGACTCGACGGCGAACATGCGCGCCTCACCCTCCCGCCAGAGCCGCAGGAAGCGGGCCTGCCGATTCGCCAACGCCTCCTCGGATTCCGGCCCGCCGAGGAAGCGCGTCATCTCCGGAGTGTTGCTGCGCTCCAGAATCGCGAGATCCCCCTCGCCCCAGCGTCGGAGTGTGACCGTCTCATGCATGCTCCGAGGCTACGTCGCCGCGCCGACACGGGCAACGGGCGCTGCGGGCTGGCTCAGACATCGGGGCCTCAGCCGAAGGCGGCTCAGCCGAAGGCGGTGACGACCGTGACGAGGGCTTCGCCGTAGGAGTCCAGTTTCTTCGCGCCGATGCCGCTGATGCCGTCGAGCTCGGCGAGCGAGCGCGGCTTGGCGGCGGCCACGGCGCGCAGGGTTGCGTCGCCGAACACGATGTAGGCCGGGACCTCGAGTTCCTTCGCCGTCGCTCCGCGCCAGGCGCGCAGGGCTTCGAACAATTCGACGTCGGCCGGGCTCAGATCGGCGAGTGCGGCCGTCTGCTTGCTCGAACGGCTGCTGCGGGATGCCGCGCGCTCCGGTTCCTGCCGCAACGAGACCATGCGGGCGCCGGAGAGCACCTCGCCGCCGGCATCCGTCACGGCCAGGGTGCCGTAGTCGCCCGTGGACGCGACGAGGCCCTGGGCGAGCAGCTGGCGCACGACGCCGCGCCACTGCTGGTCGCCGAGGTCGCCGCCGATGCCCCAGGTCGCGAGCGTCTCGTGCTTGTGCTGTGCGGTGCGCGGCGTCTGCTTGCCGCGGAGGATGTCGATGATCTGGCCGGCGCCGAAGCTCTGATTGCGCTCACGGCGCAGCCGGACGACCGTCGAGAGCAGCTTCTGGGCGGGCACCGTGCCGTCCCAGGAGGCTGGCGGGGCCAGGCAGGTGTCGCAGTTGCCGCACGCTCGGCTGGGCTGGCCGAAGTAGCTGAGAAGGTTGACCCTGCGGCACTCGACCGTCTCGCAGAGCGCGAGCATTGCGTCGAGGTGCGACGACATGCGGCGGCGGTGCGCGATGTCACCTGGCGACTGGTCGATCATGCGCCGCTGCTGCACGACGTCCTGCAGACCGTAGGCGAGCCACGCGGTCGAGGCTTCGCCGTCACGGCCGGCGCGACCCGTCTCCTGGTAGTAGCCCTCGACGGACTTGGGCAGGTCGATGTGTGCGACGAAGCGCACGTCGGGCTTGTCGATGCCCATGCCGAATGCGATCGTCGCGACGACGATCACGCCGTCTTCGCGCAGGAAGCGCGACTGGGTGCGGGCGCGCAGACCGGCGTCGAGTCCGGCGTGGTACGGCAGCGCATTGAGGCCGTTCGCCTGCAGGAACGCCGCCGTCTTCTCGGTGGTGGCACGGGAGAGCGCGTAGACGATTCCCGCGTCGCCGGCGTGCTCGGCGCGGATGAAGTCGAGCAGCTGCTTGCGCACCTCGTTCTTCTCCACGATGCGGTACTGAATATTCGGTCGGTCGAAGCTGGAGACGAAGTGCTCGGCCCGCTCGAGGTGCAGCCTGGAGGTGATCTCCTTGTGCGTCGCATCGGTCGCCGTGGCGGTGAGTGCGATCCGCGGCACATCCGGCCAGCGTTCGGCCAGCTCTCCGAGGGCGAGATAGTCGGGCCGGAAGTCGTGCCCCCACTGCGACACACAGTGCGCCTCATCGATCGCGAAGAGTGCGATGTGGCCGCGGGCGAGGAACTGTTTGGCCTGCTCGGTGCCGAGGCGCTCCGGCGCGATGTAGAGCAGATCGAGTTCGCCGCCGAGGTAGGCGCGCTCGACGGCCGCCCGCGTGCCCGAGTCCTGGGTGGAGTTGAGGTAGGCGGCGCGCACGCCAACGGCGTTGAGCGCATCGACCTGATCTTGCATCAGGGCGATCAGTGGGGAGACGACGATGCCGGTTCCCTCGCGCAGCAGCGCGGGAATCTGGTAGCAGAGACTCTTGCCGCCACCGGTCGGCATGAGCACGACGGCGTCGCCGCCGGCCGCCACCTGCGCGATGATCGCCGCCTGCTCCCCACGGAAGGCGTCGTATCCGAAGACCGTGTGCAGCGCCTCGGCCGCGCTGGCGAACTTGGCGGATGCCGGTCGCTTGATGTCGACAGGCTCAATCAGCGAGGAGCGCTGCCCACTCCCGTTGCTTGAGCTTGGCGTGCCCTGAGCTTGTCGAAGGGTCGAATTCCCGGCACCGCCGGGCGCAGCAGCGAAGTACGGGTCTTCCGGCGGGGCCCAGTCATCCTCGGGCGGCGGCGGGAATTCCTCGCCGTCCCAGACAGGTTCTGCCCAGGCCGGCTCCGCGTAATCGTTCACCCGTCGAGTGTAACCGGGGCTCCTGACAGGCTCCGCCTCCTCGATTTCGATACGGCCGCGGGCGGCCTACTCAATCAGCGGAGACCGCAGGACCTTGCCGGTCAGCGGAGACCCGGAAGACCCTGCCGATCAGCGGAGAGCCGCTGGGCCCCACCGGTCGAGCAGCGCGACGCGCAGCGGCGCGAAAGGCGGCAGCCCCAAGCAACGAAGTCTCGAGAACCGCACCGATGCTGGTTCGGCTGCGGTCCTCAAAGCTCCCCGCTACCCGAAGGTGAAGGAGAACGCCTGCACGCCGGGCGGCAGGGTGACGGTGGCGGTTCCCGATGCCACGGCATCCGTGTTCAGCAGCTCATAGGAGCGCGGAACCCCGCTCACCTCGATGCTCGTCTGCGTGCCGTCCACGTCGACGGTGACCGTCCCGCTGCCGGAGAGCACCATCCGCACCTCGGCTGCCGTGTAGTTCAGCCGGATCTCGGCCGAGTCGGAGCGCGGGGCCGGCTCGATCGACTGGGTGCCGAGCGTCCACTGCCCGTCGAGTGCGAAGCTGTCAGCCGGCTGTTCGCTCGGCAGCCGGAAGCTGCCGGTCGCGGCGGAGTACTTCTCCGCCCCGGCGAAGTTGACCTGCTTCGTCGTGCCGAGGTAGCTCTCCGGCGTCGTCGCGCCACCCGAGGGGGTCGTATCGACGACGTCCGTGGCATCGGGAAGCCGAACGGACGGGTCGGCCGCCGTGAGCAGCTCGCGAATGAGTTTCTCGGTGTCGGCGTAGCCGCCCTCGCCGAAGCGGATGTGGCGCACCACGCCGTCCGCGTCGATCAGGTAGTGCGCGGGCCAGTAGCGGTTGCGGTAGTTGGTCCAGGTGGCGAGGCTGTTGTCGAGCGCGACCGGGTACTCGATGCCGAAGGCTTGGGCGCCCGCCCGCACGTTGCGTGGCTCCTTCTCGAATGCGTACTCGGGCGAGTGCACCCCGATCACCGTGAGGCCGGCGTCGCGGTACGCCTTGTCCCAGGCGACGACGTGCGGGATCGAGCGCTGGCAGTTGATGCAGGAGTAGGCCCAGAAGTCCACCAGTACGACCTGCCCGCGCAGCTCGTCCAGCGCGATCGGATCACCGCCCGGCGTGTTGAACCACTCCTGGATGCCCCGGATGTCTGGCGCGACCCCACAGCTCTGCAGCTCGGTTGCCCCATTCGTGCACTGGTCGAGGTCCTTGTTCTGCTCGTTCACCAGGCCGCCGAGGTCGAGCGCCTCGCTGATCTGCTCCGAGTTGCCGAACTGGTCTTGCAGCGCGCTCGTGTAGTCGGGCACGAGACGCTGCAGCAGTTGCGGCACATTGAAGACGAGCCCGATGGCGAGCGCGATCATCACGACGCCGCCGGTGATGCGGATGCCGCGCTGGTGCTTGCGGAAGCTGCGCACCCGCTCGGCGACGCGGCGCCCGGCGAGGGCGAAGATGAGCAGCGGCAGCGCGGCCCCGATCGCGAAGCTGGCCGTCAGCACGACGGTCTCGATCCCGATCCGCCCGGTGGAGCCTGCCACGGTGATCGCGGCCAGCACCGGCCCGGCGCAGGGGACGTAGACGGCGCCGAGAGCGATGCCGAGCACGAAGCCGCCGCGCTCGGTGCCGACATCCTTCTTGGGGATCCAGGCGAAGGGCTTCTCGAGGATCGCCTCGAAGCGGGGAACGATCAGGCCGATGCCGATGAGCACCAGCACCACGATTCCGGCCCAGCGCAGCACGTCCTGCGGCAGCCCGAGCACGGCCAGCAGCAGCGAGCCGATCAGCGTGAAGACGCTGAAGCTGACGACGAGGCCGAGGATCACGAGGTAGGGGCGCCACCGGGACGGCGCCGGCTCAAGCTCGGCGGTCAGCGTTGCGGTGGCGACGGCGGGCGAGCCGGCCGCGGCATCCGAGGCCAGCCGCTTCTGTTGGGCCGTGCGCTGGCGGGGGCTGCGTGCGCTCTGCACGCCGCCCGACAAGAAGATCACCGGGAGCACGGGCAGGATGCACGGCGAGATTCCGGTGATGAGGCCTCCGACGAAGCCGATGAGAGCGAGTGTGAGCACGATGTCCTCTCGATGCGATTGCAGAGGGTTCGGTGCGGGGCCCGGTTGGGATTGGTGCCGCGAAACCGCCACACATTATTTGCAGATGTGACCAATCCGATCCGCTGATGCCGCCGAATGCCCTGTTGAGCCCTCACAGCGCGTGGGCCCCGGCATCCAGCCGATCTATCGAAGGAGAACTTCCATGCGTCACTTCACCCGCACCACGCTCACTGCCTTCGGCGTCGTCGCCATCGCCGCCCTCGCCCTGAGCGGTTGTTCGATGGACACCGGCACGGCCGCCGGCGACTCCAGCTCGAGCTCCGCCGAGGAGTCAGCGCCCAGCACGACGCCAGAGGCGATGACGGCTGACCCGGCCGCCGACCTCGTCGGCCCCGGCTGCGCGGCTTACGCCGACGCCGTCCCATCCGGCTCCGGATCGATCGTGGGCATGTCGGCAGACCCCGTGGCCGTTGCCGCGTCGAACAACCCGCTCCTGAAGACCCTCGTCGCTGCGGTCTCCGGGCAGCTGAACCCGGACGTCAATCTCGTGGACACACTGAACGGCTCGGAGTTCACCGTCTTCGCCCCGGTTGACGACGCCTTCGCGGCAATCGACCCCGCCACGATCGAGACGCTCAAGACCGACCCGGCCATGCTCAGCTCGATCCTGACGTACCACGTGGTGCCCGGTCAGATCGCGCCGGACGCCATCGTCGGCACGCAGACCACCGTGCAGGGTGGCACCGTCGAGGTGACCGGCAGCGGCGATGAGCTCATGGTCAACGGCGCCAACGTCATCTGTGGCGGTGTGCACACGGCGAACGCGACCGTCTACCTGATCGACGCGGTTCTGCTGCCGGCCAGCTGAGTCCACCCGGCGGCCCGAACGGCCGCGTGACGACGAACGCTGAACGAGAAACGGCTCGGGTTCTGCTGAACCCGAGCCGTTTCTGTGCGCCCGCGGGCGATCTGACTACTGGCGTCGGCGCAGCACGAACACGGTCACGAGCACGGCGATCAGCGCGGCGCCGAGGGCGCCACCGATCCAGAGCACGGTGCTGAGGTCGGCGGCCGGAGCCGTCTCGCCCTCTGTGCCGGCGTCCGAGCCGGACTCCGGCTCGTCACCCGTCTGGCCGCTCGCGGCCGCGCAGGGGGGCTCGACCGTTCCCTCGGCCAGCTGCACGCCGGCATCCGGGGCCCACTCGAACTCGTACGACTCCGAGATCACGTGGGAGTCGACCGAGATGGCCCGCCACGTCACCGTGTAGATTCCCGGCTCGCCGAGCTGCGCGTCGAGCGCCAGGGTCGGGCCGGTCACGACGCCGCAGCCGTCGCCGTAGTAGAGCGGGGCGGATGCCGGCCCGCTCACCACCATGGCGTTGCCGGTCTCGGCGTCGAGGATGGCGTCACTGGTCGTCACCGAGAACGTCCCGGGCTGTTCGGTCACGACGGCGTCGGCGGCGGGGACCGTGTCGATCACCTGGTTGTGTGCGGATGCGGGTGCCGCCGCCCCGAAGACGGCGGTGCCGAGCACGAGTGCGGCGATGGCCGCACCGCATGCGGCGCGCTGCCGCAGGCCGCGGCCCGAGGAGATCCGGTTTCGCGTCATGACGGCAGCCTACTTCGCAGCCTTGTCGCCGGCAGCGCCGGCAGCGCCGGCAGCGCCGGCAGCGCCGGCAGCGCCGGCAGCGGTACCCGCTGCTCCGGCCTTGGCCGTGGCCGAGCGCCGGGTGACGACGGCCAGGGTCACGCCGATGGCGCCGACGATGAGGCCACCGACGCCGAGGATGCGGGCGACCATGTCGGAGCTCGGAGCCTCGGGCGAGACCGCGGTCTCCTCGCCGCTCTCGACGGCGGCGTCATCCGAGCCGGCAGCGGCGTGGCCGCCGTGACCGTCGCCGTCGGCGGCGGCCTCGGTCAGCACGATGAACGGTGCGGGCGACTCCGGCTCGTCCTCACCGGCGACGCTCGTCTCGCTCCAGCTCGTCTCGCCGACGGCGCAGCTCTGCAGCACCGGGAACTCGAGGGTCTCGCCGACGGCGTCATCCGGCAGCTTGGCCGAGAGCACGAAGGTGTCACGGAAGCCGTCCTCCAGCGGGGTGATGGCCGTGTAGACGACCTGCGAGACGCGGGCGGCGTCACCTTCTCCGGTGCTGATCTTTTCGATCGTCCAGTTCGGGTTCACCGTGGGCGTGACCGAGATGATGCTCTCGGGGATGTCGATCGTCATCTTCGTGGTCGGGGAGCCCTCGCAGCCGTGCGAGGTCGAGAAGGTGAGCAGTGTGTATGCGCCGGCGGCGGTGTCGCTCGGCGTGACGGTGACGTGCGCGGATGCCGCCAGCGGGGCGCCGATCGCGAGCAGCGCTCCTGCCGCCAGGCCGGCGACGGTGAGCGTGCGGGTGCGGGCCGAGGTTGAACGGGCGGAACGAATGGTGCGAGTGGTCATGAGAGTCCTTGTGTGGGTGCCGATACGGCCGGTGCCTGGTGCGGGTCTGAACCCATCCAGGCGCCGTAGGGGTCGGCGAATGGGTGAGGAAACGAGCGGGCGCGTTCGACGCATGTGCGTGGAGTGCGCGATGAGAGTGGCCTGGCCGACGCGATGTGTGGTTCAGGCGGCTGCGGACAGCGGCGGGCCGCGGTGGCGCAACGCCGCCTGCACGACGTCGAGCGGGCGCGGGATCCAGACCGCGTGCGCCCGGGGGCGGGCGGGTGCGGCATCCGGGATCGCGACGATAGCGATCGGGCGTACGACGAGGCCGCGCAGCGCAAGCCCGGCGGTGCGGGCGAGGCCGCGCAGCGCCTGCTCGCCGTGCAGCAGGGCGGCGATCGTGAGCAGGCCGGCGACGGTGTGGCCGAGCAGCATCCAGGCGTCGTGGTGCGCGCCGCTCGGCAGCAGGGTGCTGCCCTGCGGGGCGATGGCCGCGAGCTGACCCGCGATCTGGGCCGAGCTCAGCTGGTGCCCCGCGTGCACGCCCACCGATGCGGCCGGCAGCGCGGCGTGGCCGAGCGCGGGTTGTGCGCCCAGCAGGCTGAAGAGGCCGTGGAACATCAGCTGGCTTCCCGCGACCGAGACCACCGTGCCGGCCAGCGCGACCCGGCCAGGAGCCGAGCGGCGCGTGGATGCCGCGCGGCCGCCGCTGAGACCGATGCTGAGCATCGAGGCGAACGCGAGAGCCAGCGCGATGGCCAGCCAGCTCGGCGTCGCCCCACCGGCGAAGCTGTGCGAGAGTGCCGCGACGAAGACAGAGAGTGCGGCGACGACCCACCCGCGCGTGAACCGCGCCCAGCGTGAGTTCGTCATGCACCCAGTCTACGTCCGCTCACCGATCGGGGTTTCGACAGGCTCAACCAGCGGGCGCGACGCGGAGCGTCGCGAAAGGCGGCAGCCCATGGTCAGGCACCCTCATGAAATGCGACCGCTGCTCGCCAGGTTGCCCGTGCGCTCGGCCGGAGAATCGGTCGACATGCCGCCGCTGGCGCCCGCGTCACCGGCGCGGCCACCGAAACACCGGCCGGCGGTACAGCGGGCGGCGCCGCGCCGTGGCCGCCCGGCGCGGTTTCGACAGGCTCAACCAGCGGGGGCTCACGGCTTGGGGCCCGTGCCGTCAGCGGCGGCGGGAAGCACGACGGCCCTCCAGCACGGGGCGGGAGGGCCGTCGATCAGGCGTCGCTTACCAGAGGATCAGCGGAACCGGCAGGCTCCGCGAAGCCTCGACCGTGTCCGAACCGAGGTAGTGCGCGGTCAGGATGCGAATGCCCCGACCGAGCTTCGGCAGCTTGACGCTCGCCTTGCCCTTGTCCGCGGCCGTCAGCTCAATCGTCGCGATCACCTTCTTGCCGTCTCGCACCTCGACGGTCCCCGTGGCACGCGGCCCGGATGCCGCCGCCACGGTGACGTTGTACTTCACAGCCGAACCGGCCTTGGCCAGCAGCTTGTTCGGGGCCCCGAACGTGATGCTGGCGATCTTCTCCGGCACCACAACGCTCTGGATCGCCATCGGCACCGAGACCGCTGTTCCCGTCGCGGCGACGGTGATCGCGAGCTGTTGCACCCCGTCGAGGCCGTCCGGCACCGTGAACTGCGCGGTCGCCGTTCCGGTCTCGTCGAAGACGGCGTCCGTCACCGTCGCGTCGACGGGGGCGGATGCCACGGCGACACCGCCGAGCGAGAGCTCGACCGTGCCGGGAGCCGGCGTCGTGCTGTCGCCGAAGGCCAGCGAGCTGAGGTTGACGGTGACAGTCTCACCGGCCTCGTAGCCTGCGGCATCCGCCGGCGCACTCAGCACCGCACCGACGGCGCGCTGCGCGTAGTCGGGCGAGGCCGGCGAGTTGACGGCGAGGTAGTCCACCATTGCCGCCAGGTCGACCTTG
This sequence comes from Leifsonia sp. Root4, assembly GCF_001425085.1. Lineage (GTDB taxonomy): Bacteria > Actinomycetota > Actinomycetes > Actinomycetales > Microbacteriaceae > Microterricola. Next base: position 1,043,438 of record NZ_LMDN01000001.1, read on the forward strand.
CCGGTGTCGGCTCGGTTGGTGCCGGAGGCGAGGACGCTGAAGTTGTCGCCACCGGAGGCCAGGAAGGAGTTCACCGCGATGCGGTAGCTGGCGGCCGGGTCGATCGCCTCATCGTTCAGGGTGATGGCGCCGATGCGCCCGCCGGCGGCCGCTGCGGGGTTGTAGCTGTACTCCAGCCCCTCCGAGACGCCGAGCTTCAGGAACGGCCTGGTCGACGCGGCCGGCTGCCACTGCTGTTCGAGCAGTGTCTTCAGCTGCGCGCCGGTGATGTCCATCGCCACCAGGGTGTTGGCGAATGGCTGCACGATAGCCGCCTCCTTGTATGTGACGTTGCCATCCGGGTCGTTCGGTCCCGAGCTGGCGTACGGCATGTCGGTGCGCAGGCCGCCCGGGTTCATGAAGGCGATCTGGGCTCCGGCAGCCTGCGTCGCCCACAGCTGCACGTCGGCAACGAAGTTGCCGAGTGTGGACTCGCCACCGCGGTTCTCCGTGGTGCCGTTGGAGAGCTTCGCCCGGTTGAACGGGGCCGTGATGTCGCCGAGCTTCTGTGCACCGAGCACGTCGGCGACGGCGACGGCGTCGGCGACGATCGCCTGCACCTCCGGCACTGCGGGGTAGAGCGGCATCGCCGGAACGGCCGGCGTGGTCGGTGTTGCCGGGATCGGCGCGCTCATCAGCGGCAGCGTCTCGTTGCTGATCGAGACCAGCTCCTTGGTCTGCGGGTTCACCTGCAGATCCATCAGGCCGAACTTCTCGCCGTACTGGCCGCTCGAGATCACCGGGCGACCGTCGATCACGTGGTTGTAGGCGAGGTGAGTGTGACCGGAGACGATCGCGTTGACGTCGGAGTCGACGCCGGTCACGATCTTTCCGAAGGCCGTGGCCTCGTCGGTCGCCGACTCGATCGCGGCCGTGGCTGCGCCCTCGTGGACGAGCAGGATGACGACATCCGCCTCGCCGTTGGCCGCATCACCATCGCGCAGCTGATCGGCGACGCGGTTCACCTCCGTCGTGACATCGCGCACCTCAAGATTCGCGATGCCGTCCGGGCTGACCAGCGACGGCAGTTCGTTGGTGACGGCGCCGACGAAGCCGACCGTGACGCCCTCGAACGTCTCGGTGAAGTATTCCGGCAGCGCGGGCTTGCCCGTCGTCTTGTCGTAGACGTTCGCCGCGAGGTACTCCCAGTTGGCCCGGTCAAGCACCCGCCCACTCAGATCGTCCCAGCCCTGGTCGAACTCGTGGTTGCCGACGGAGCTGACGTCGAGTCCGGCCGCGTTCAGTGCGTCGATCGTCGGGTTGTCCTGCTGGATGAAGGAGGTGAAGGTGGATGCGCCGATCAGGTCGCCCGCTGCGGCGAAGACCGTGTTCGGGTTCGCGTCACGGACCTGCTTGACGGCGCCGGCGAGTACCGCGGCCCCGCCGGACGGTGCCACCTGCTCGAGTCGGCCGTGGAAGTCGTTGACCGTGACGACGTTGATGTCGACGGGCTGCACCTCCTGGGAGACGCCGACGACGATCGGGTCGTGGTCGCTGGACCGGAACGGGGTACCGGCCTCTGTGGCACCGAACGCGTAGCCGCGGTCGCTCCACTCCGGCGAGTTGATGTTCCAGACGCCTGCGCCCGTGACGGTCGGTGCCACCGACGGCGAGGCGAGCACGTGGTCGAGCGAGCCGAGCTCACCGTTGAAGGTGTAGGTGTACTGGCCGGCGGCGTGCGTCGGCACGACATCCGTCCAGCCCGCTGCGGTGAACACGTTGATCGGGTCTTCGTGCGCGTAGGCGTTGAAGTCACCGATCAGGAACACGTCACCGCTGCCAGACTCGGCCTGCAGCTGCTGGCTGAAGGCGAGCAGGGACTGGGCCTGCTCCGTGCGCTCCGCGTTGAAGAAGCCCTGCCCATCGGCCGGCTCCGGCGGCGCCGGAGTGCCGCCCGGTGAGCTCTTGGACTTGAAGTGGTTGGCAACGACGGTGATCGTCTTGCCCTCGAAGGTGAAGGTCTGTGCGATCGGCTCGCGTGCGATGTCCCACACGGTCTCGTCGATGACGGTCTTGCTCGCGCCGACCGGGGTCACGGCCTCCTTCTTGTAGATGATCGCGCTCGTGATGAAGTCGGTGATCGCGGCGTCGTTCAGCGCGGCCGGGGTCGGCACGGCCGCCCAGACCTCGGAGCCGGCAGCGGCGTTGAGCCCGGCGACCAGATCGTTCAGCGCGGCGTCGATGTCGGCGGGGGTGCCGAGCTTGACCGAGTTCTCGATCTCCATGAGCGCGACGACGTCGGCGTCCAGGCCGTTGATGGCCGCGACGATCTTGGACTTCTGGATGTCGAACTCCTCCTGTGTCTCGGCGCCGCGGGCGGCGGAGTTCACGCTGGAGAGGGTCGTGAAGTAGTTGAAGACGTTGAAGGAGGCGAGCCTCACGTCGCCGCCGACCTCCGGCGGTGCGTCGGCGCGGAGGTTCACCGGGGTGAAGCTCACCTTGCCTGCGGCGTCGCTGGCATCCGTCACCGGCAGCTGCGGCTGCAGGCGCCACTCGTTGAAGCCGTAGCCGAGGACCATGCCCGCAGCGGGGAACACGGCGGTGTCGCCGTTGCGGACGACGGTGTCCGCGGTGAAGTAGGGCTGCTCGCCGTTGTGCGACGCGTCGGTGACGCGCACGCTGTAGCCATCGTCAACGAGCACGCGCGCGGCCTTGTTGGCCGCGGTGATCGCATCGGCCTCTGCACCGGGGCCGACCAGTTCTGTGCTCTTGACCGCCGCGGCCTCACCGGCGTTCAGCCAGAGCTCACCGAAGGAGAAGAGGTTGTGGCTGGAGCTGAGCGCGTAGCTGCCGCTCGGGGCGACGAGCATGCCCTCGAAGGGCTCGCGGGCGTCTCCGCGCAGGGTGTCGGGCAGTACGACGGGGGCCGGCAGTCCGACGCCGGCGGCGACGAGCGCAACCGAACCGGCGCTCGCGTTGATCTGGGTCTGCCCGCTGCGCTCACCGGCGAGGCCGCTCACGGTGACCTGGTCTCCGATGGCGATGCCGGCTGCTGCATTGGCTCCGAGGAAGACGAAGATGCCGTCGGAGGCGCCTGGGCTCGGGTCGACGTCGCCCCCGACGCCGGGCGTCTGGACGACGATGCCGCCGAACCCGCCGACGCGGTGGTCGGCCGTGACTATACCGTCGACGGTGACGGGCGTGTTGCTCGGCAGCGGACTGGCTGCGCCGGTTCCCTGGACCTGGGCGATCGTGTGGGTGGCGGCTGCTGCGACGGCATCCTCTGCGAATGCCGGTGTTGAACCGAATGCCGTGAAGGCGAGCGCGGCCGTCGTCGTGACGGCGAGCGCTGCGAGCCTCCGCGAGCGGGAGCTGTGTTGCTGGTGCACGAGATCTCCTGTCGATGTGGTGCCCGCCCGATTGCGCGCCGAACGCCGCGATGTGACCGCAGCATGACGCCAAGCAGGGCGACTGGGCGACCCCCCTGCGGGGGTCAGTCGCAGCCTAGGGAAGCACACCGACACTGCCAAGGGGGTGCCATTGTTTTTCTCTTGCGCTTAAGCAGATTGTCACCTTCGCTGCTCACATGAGCAGCGTGTCGGCCGGTCTAGTCTGGAGCCCTCATGCTCATCGCACTCCTCGGTCTGACCGGCGCGCTCGTCTACGGCGCCGCCGATTTCTTCGGAGGGCTCTCCGCCAGGCGCATCAGCGCGGTGCTGACGACGGCGGTGACGGCCGCGGCCGGGCTCGCGGTGCTGCTCCTCGCGCTGCCGTGGCTGGGCGGGGCGTGGTCGGCATCCGCCATCGGTTGGGGCGCCCTCTCCGGCGTGACGGGCGCGTTGGCCATCTCGATGCTCTACGCGTGCCTGGCGATCGGCCCGATGAGCATCCTCTCGCCGCTCACCGCCGTCGTCTCCGCGATCGTGCCGATGACGCTCGGCCTGCTGCGCGGCGAGGCGTTCTCCCCGATCGGCTACTGGGCGCTCGGCCTCGCCCTGCTCGCGGTCGTGCTCGTCGGTTTCGTGCCGGAACAGGGTGCCGTGCGGCCGAGCCTCCGCGGCATCCTGATGGCGATCGGCAGCGGGGCGGCGATCGGCACCTTCATGATCCTGATCGACCTCACGCCGGAGGACAGCGGGATCGTGCCGCTGTTGTTCAACCGGGGCGTGAACGCAGCGATCATGTTCGCCGTCGTGCTGCTGCTGTGGCGCATCGGGGCACGGCGGGTGAGCGGAGCCGGGCCGGAAGGTGCGGCATCCGCCGCCGGCCCCGTGGATTTCACGAAACGGGCGCTGCGCCCGTCGGCGACAACCGTGCGCACCGGGCTGCTGCTCGCCGTCGCGGCCGGGGCGGTGGACGCCGTCGCCAATGTGTTCATGCTGATCGGCCTGCGACTCGGCGAACTCAGCGTGATGAGTGTGCTCGTCGCGATGTACCCGGCCGGCACGATCCTCCTCGCCGCACTCGTGCTCAAGGAACGCATCGCCCCCGTGCAGTGGGTGGGACTTGCCTTGGCGATCACCGCGGCCGGGCTGCTCGCCCTCGCCTGAGCCGCTCGCTCGAGATCGCAGTTCGACGGCTTCCGGGCGCCGGAAAGGCGTCAAACTGCGGTCTGGATGCCGTGCCGAAGCGGGAGCGGGAGGACGTGGACCGGCTCAGGACTCCAGCTCCGCGAGCAGCGCTCCCCCGGCGGCGTCGCGTGCGACGGCCCGCCCGAGCCTCTGCGCGGCGACGCGGTAGTCCGAGTCGGCGAGCACCGTGAGCACCGCGCCGGCGATCCGCTCCGCCGATGCCGACCGGGGCACCGCGATGCCGGCGCCGCGGCTGGTGACGCGCACCGCGTTGTCCGCCTGGTCACGCCCGTGGTGCAGGATGACGAGCGGCAGGCCGGCCGCGAGCGACTTGACGACCGTGCCATGGCCGCCGTGCGTGACGACGAGGCTCGCCTCACGCATCGCGGCGCTGTGCGGGGCGGAGGCGACGACGCTGACGTTCGCGGGTGCGTGGATCGCCTCCGGGCGGATTGCCGGCCCCGTGGTCACGAGGCCTCGGACGGGCAGACTTCCGAGCGCGTCGGTGATGCGCTGGAGGCAGCCGACGTGGTTCTGGAAGGTCGAGGAGAGGGCGACGAGCACGAGTGGCGCCCGCCCATCCGGTGGCGTCCAGGCGTCGTCGGCCGCCCACTCTGGGTCGTCGAGCACGGCGCCGACGTACCGGGCGTTGCCGGGCAGTGTGGCCGGGAAGTCGAACGCGGCCGAGGTGAGAACGAGCTGACGGCGGGCACGGTGCATCTGATCCCAGGTGTGCGCGATCGGATCGAGGCCGTTCGCGGCGCGCACCCGGTTGAGCGGCGCGAGCGCGTAGTGATCGAAGAGCCTGCCGCTGATCGCGGTCGCCGCCCGATCCCGCATTCGCCCGAGCGAGCCGCGCGCGGGTGTGAGCCCGGCGCCGAACGGTGGCATGCCAGGCGCCGGCAACGGATAGGCGTTCGGGAACAGCACGTCGAACGGCACGCCGCACGCCTCGGCTGCGATCATCGCTCCGACGGCGAAAGACGAGGTCAGCACCAGCTCTGGCCGGCTCCTGTCGATGGCAGCGACGGTGTCGTGCGCCTGGCTCGGGGCCGGATCGGTCATCATCTGCTCGGCCATCCCGCGCGCGAGACGCGTCGGAGTGCGCAGATCCCAGTCGTGGAAGGGCTCCGCCGGCCGCCACGACCAGGGCAGGAACGTCGCCCCCGTGCCGATCACCTGCTCGGCCATCGAGGGCTCCGCGAGCACCGTCACCGTGTGGCCGCGGGCGTGGAGCCGCCTGACGACGCCGAGCTCCGGGGGGACCGTGCCGCCACCGTCGGTGAGTGCGAACAGGTAGCTGCGCGGGTGTGGGCCCGCATCGGCCCGAGGCTCGGCGGAATTCATGGCGGCCACTCTACGCAGCGCGCACCGCGCGCCGCATGGGTGGCAGCACCTACTCCTGGCGGAGCGAGAAGGCGGAGGCCTCGGCCACGAGCTCGGCGCTCGGGCGCACACCGGTGTAGAGCACGAACTGCTCCTCGGCCTGGATGGCGATCACCTCTGCGCCCGTGATCACGCGCTTGCCCGCGGCTCGCGCCGCGCGGATCAGCGGGGTCTCGCTGGGCATCGCGACGACGTCCCAGACGACGGATGCGGCGGCGATCGCGGCATCCGAGAACGACTGTTCCGCACTCTCGGCTCCGCCGGCCATGCCGATCGGCGTCACGTTGACGAGCAGTCCTGCCCCGACCGCGACGTCGGTGCGCGGGGCGTCTGCGGCGTCAGGGGCGCCAGCGGCATCCGGCACAGCGCAGGACGGCGCCTGGGTGGCAACCCGCCAGCCGTACTGCTCCGCCAGCGCACGCCCCGCTGCCTCGTTGCGGGCGAGCACGGTGCCGTCGGTGAAGCCTGCGTCGCGGAGCGCGGCGACGACCGCCTTCGCCATGCCGCCGCTGCCCCGCACGACGACGGGGCACGGCGCCACCGCGTGCCGCTCGACGAGGCGCTGGATCGCCAGGTAGTCGGTGTTGTATGCCTTCAAGTGGCCGTCGTTGTTGACGATCGTGTTGACCGACTCGATCGCGGCGGCCGATGGGTCGAGCTCGTCGACGAGCGGGATCACCGCCTCCTTGAATGGCATCGACACGGCGCAGCCGCGGATGCCGAGCCCGCGCACACCGGCGATGGCGGCGGGCAGGTCGCCCGTGCTGAACGCCTTGTAGATGTAGTTCAGCTCGAGCGCGTCGTAGAGGTAGTTGTGAAAGCGCGTGCCGATGTTGCTCGGTCGGCCCGAGAGCGAGATGCAGAGGGTCATGTCCTTGTTGAGAATCGGCATCTCAGAACTCTAGGCGCTCGGCTCAGTCGTCGCCTCCGAAGCGGCCACGTGCCTCGAGCGGGATGAGCGGCTTCTCGGCGCGCACGCGCAGCTCCTGCACGGCCCAGCTGTTGCCGTCCGGATCGGAGAAGCCGAAGAAGGTGCCGCCGTCCCTGGCGTCGAAGGTCACGATCTCACTCGCTTCGACACCGCGCGAGATCAGTTCATCGCGGGCGGCCTGGGCATCGGAGACGACGAGCTGCAGCCCGCGCATCGACCCTGGGGCCATTTCGTTCTGTGCGGGCAGATCGCCGATCACGATCGAGCAGCCAGATCCCTGCGGGGTGAGCTGGACGACGTGCATCTGCTCGGTCCTGGTGTCATGGTCGAGGTGGAATCCCACCTGGTCGCGGTAGAACGCCACCGCGCGGTCGATGTCGCTGACCGGCAGAACGATGACTTCGAGTGTCCAATCCATGGTGCTTCTCCTGACTGCTGGTGAGTGTTCTGGTGGCGCGGTGCTGGTGCCGTGCGCTCGCGCCGTGCCGGTGGCGTGCCGGTGCCGTGCCGGACCTGTGCCGCTGAGCGCGAGCCGGGCGGATGCCGCAAGGTCGGGCCACGCGGCATCCGCCGGCCGGTTCGCTGCTCAGAGTGTCGTCAGCCGTCAGAGTGTCGTCAGCAGCTGGTCGAGGCGGTTGTAGCCCTCGGACATGCCGCGCTCCATGCCGCTGGAGACCATGCCGTCGCGTGCCTCCTGGCTCGGGTAGACGGAGTGCCCGACGAGGCGGGTTCGCCCGTCGCCGAGGTCTTCGAAGCGCATGGACTCGATGCTGACGGCATCCGCGAAGCCCTCGTACTCGAAGGTCTGGATCGCGAAATCATTCGGCCGGACCACGTGGAAGACGCCATTGAACGCGTACTCCTCACCGTCTGGTGCGCGGTGGATGTAGCGGTAGCCGCCGCCCGTGACGAAGTTGAAGCGCTCGATCTCGACGTCGTAGCCGTCTGGGCCGAGCCACTGCTTGACCAGATCCGGTTCCGCGTGGGCGCGGAAGACCGCGGCGACGGGGGCGTCGAATTCCCGCACGAAGTCGACGTACTGCACGCCTTCCGGAGCAGTGACGGTGAGAGCGTTGGTGGTGGTACTCATTGTTCTTTCTCCTTGGATTCGGTGGTGCCGGCATCACTCGCGCCGGTGTCGGTGTTCGTCAGTGATCCGAGCAGGGCGTCGAGCCGACGGAACTGCGCCTCGTGGATGAGCCGGTAGCCGTCGATCCAGGCCGTGAGCCGTTCGAGGGCGCCGGCATCGAGGTGCACCGGCCGGCGCTGGGCGTCACGGCTGCGCGTGACCAACCCGGCATGTTCGAGCACCTGAATGTGCTTGGACACCGCCTGCTTGGAGATCTCGAATGGTTCGGCGAGCTCGTTGACCGTCGCCGGCCCGCGGCTGAGCCTGGCGATGATCTCCCGCCGCACGGGGTCGGCCAGCGCCATGAAGGCCCGGTCGAGACGCCCATCGGCGTGGAGGTCGAGGCTCATAATCAACCCTTTGCTTGATCAACTGTTTTATTGATCACGAATGTACGCCGGGTCGCGCAGCCCGTCAAGACCCCGACGCAAATCGTCATCGCCGCGGATGCCGCCTGCCCCCGTGACAGCATGAAATCCACCGGTTCTCGCGCCGCCAGAGACCAGGCAGAAGCCCGCCAGAGACCGACGCAGAAAAACTGTGCAGAGGAGACCAATGCCCACCGCAGCCACCCCCGACCAGCCCGCCCCGCGCCCGGGGAGCGAGCGCCCGGTCGCACTTGTCACGGGCGCGACGGGCGGCATGGGCGCGGCGATCGTCGCCGAGCTGTCCACCACGCACGACGTGATCGCGGTCGGCCGCTCGGCCGACGCCCTGGCCGCACTGGCGGCGGAGACGGGATGCCGCACGCAGCTGCTGGAGCTCACCGACTTTGCCGCGTTCGCAGCCGTCGCCGCTTTGCCCCGCGTGGACGTGCTCGTACACGCGGCGGCGATCGCTCCCCGGCTGGGTGTCGCCGCGGCATCCGTCGACGACTGGGAGCTCGTGCTGCGGAGCAATGTGATCGCGCCCGCGGAGCTCACCCGGGTGCTGCTGCCGCAGCTGCGCGCGGCGGCGGGGACGGTCGTCTTCATCGGCTCCGGTGCCGGCACGCGGGCGATTCCCGGCAGCGCCGTCTACGCGGCCAGCAAGCACGCCCTGAAGGCGGTCGCCGATGTGCTGCGGATCGATGAGTCGTCGGCGCGGCTGCGCGTGGCGACCGTCGCGCCCGGGCAGACCGACACTCCCCTGTTGCGCTCCGGCAATGAGAGCGCGGGCGAGCCGTACGAGCCGGAGAAGTACATCCGGCCGAGCTCGGTCGCAGACGCGGTGCGCTTCGTCGTTGATGCCCCGGCCGATGTGCACATCACCGACATCGCGGTGCGTCCGCGGCGCGAGCTCGCCTAGCGCTCGGCGCTGCGCTCGGAACTAGGAGAAGAGCTGCGCTCGGAACTACGAGAAGAGCAGTGCGATGCCGAGCAGCACGGGCACGCAGCCGAGCGTGGTGACGAAGACGGTGTCGCGCGCCAGAATCTCGCCGGTGTCGTAGCGCTGCGCGTAGTTGAACACGTTCTGGGCCGTCGGCAGCGCGGCGAGCACGACCACGACGTAGAGCGCCGTGGGGTCGAGGCGGAAGACGAAGGCGCCGAACAGCCAGGCGACAACGGGCATCACGATCAGCTTCAGCACCGAGGCCACGAGCACGAGCTTGCGTCCGCTCCCCGGGCTCAGCATCCGCTGGCCGGCGAGCGAGAGCCCGAAGCTGATCAGTATCAGCGGGATCGCGGCCTCGCCGACGCTGGCGATCGGGTCGTGCACGACGGCCGGCAGCGTGATGCCCGCGAGCGCCACGAGCAGGCCGGCGAGTGAGCCGATGATGATCGGGTTGCGAAAGGTCTGGCCGAGGATCCGCGGCAGCGAGGTGGAGCCGGTGACCTTCGCATCAAGGATCGCGAGCGCAATCGGGGTGAAGACAAGCAGCTGCAGGAGCACAATCGGAGCCGCGTAGGCGACGTCGCCGAGCATGTACAGCGCGATCGGGATGCCCATGTTGTTGGCGTTGACGTAACCGGATGCCAGCGAGCCGATGACCGACTCGGCGAGCGGGCGGCGCCAGAGCCATGCCAGCACGGCGAACAGCAGTGCCATGAGCGCTCCAGCGATCGCCGAGACCGGGAGCAGTGCGGAGAACAGCGTGTGCACATCGGCGCCGGAGAGCACGGTGAAGAGCAGCAGCGGCGAGAGCACGAAGAATACGAGGCGACTGAGCACGGGACGCGCGTGCTCGCCGAGCACATTCGTGCGCCCGACGATGTAGCCGAGCAGGATCGGCAGCAGGATGACGGCGAGAGCGGTCACGACGCCGTCGACGCCTGCTTCCATACCGATTCGCCCCTCGCTGCTTCACGCTGCGCCGCGGCGCACCTTCGAATCCTATCGACGCCTCGGGCCCGATCGGCCCGAGGCCGGATACCCCCGAGTTTCGACGGGCTCAACCAACGGGCATCTGCTCCGCCAACGGGTTTCGACAGGCTCAACCAGCGGAGGCCCCATTGATTGAGCTTGTCGAAATGCGCGGCTAGCGCAGTTCGACCTCGCCGAGCGTGCCGCGCACGGTCGCGATCAGCGCCGGCGTCTCGCCCTGCGCGATGTCCAGCGGCACCCCGAGTTCCGCCAGCTGCGCCCGCAGTTCGGCCGGGCGCGGGTGCTCGCCGCGGAGCGCGACGAGTTCCAGCGTCGGCAGCTCGCTGAGTCCGGGGTGGGCGGTCGTTCCCCAGTCGATCAGGAACGGCACGATCGGCGAGACATGGCCGGGCGGTGCCGTGAAGCTCCACGCCAGCACGGAGCCGTCCGGCTTCGTACGGGACTGCGCTGCAACATCGCCGAGCACGAGTCCGGCCGCACGGGCGCGCGCTGCGGCATCCTCGATGCTCGCCGGCCCGAGGTGCACGGCGTAGCTGCTGAGGGTGGGCGCCTGCAGCGAGTTGATGCCGAAGATCTCGATCTCGGATGCCGCGCGCTCCCCCTCCGGGTCCGGCCCGATGATCTCGAGGTAGTGCGGGCCGCGGGCGCCGGCCACCGTGAAGGCGATGAGGGCGTTGGCGGTGCCGATGGCGTGACGCCCGCCGGGGGCGGCGGTGACACCGGTGCGTTCGGCGATGTTCGCGACGGCGGCGGAGAGGTCCGGCCCGGCGAAGACGAGGTGGTCGATGGCCGCGGCGAGCGCCTCGGTCAACGGCGCGTCGAGCGGGGCGGGGCGGGTGTCAGCGGTGGCGTCGGTCATGGCTGACAATCTCCCACACCCGTGGCGACCGTCGCGGCGGGCGCGACCAACACCGTAACGTTCGCCGCGCCCGGCCGGACGCCCGCCCTATCGCGTGGCGCCGCGATGCGGATACGCTGCAGACATCATTCGCTTGGGGAGGACGATCGATGTCGACGATCAGCAGCAATCTGGACAAGTCTCTGCGCCTGGCGCACATCGCGAGCATCGGCGTCATCGTGCTCGGTGTCATCTTCATCGTGGTCGGGGTCGTGGCATGGATCGCGGTGAGCGTCAAGCTGCGCGCGGAGGGCATCACCGTGAGCGAGGGGGCGCCGTTCCTCGAGGGGTGGGAGGTCGCCGGCCCGCTGACCGCATTCGCTCAGGCCGACATCATCAACACCCACGCCCTCGCCATGACCGACGGGCTGACCTACGCGCAGCTCGCGCAGGACGACCCGATGCGTGCCACCGTCATGAACGCCTCGTTCCTGCGGGCCTCGCTCTTCACCTCGGTGATCTCCTTCGGCATCGCACTCTTCGCGATCGGCGTCGGAGTCGTCTCGATCCTGCTCGGCTGGACCTCCAAGACGCTGTTGAAGGCGCGCGGCACCTCGGCAGCCGTCGCCGCGTAGCCTCAGCGGGCGGACCGTCCCGGCACGGCGCCCGTGCGGACTCAGGCACGCGTTCTGCGCCAGTTACCGCGCTACGCGCCAGTAGTTTCTGCGTCATATCCCGGTAACTGGCGCGAGCGCTCGGGCGACGTCGCCGAGCCGGCAGCGTGCGCGGTGACTGGCGCGGTGGGCGGGCAAGATGCCGCGGCATCCACCCCGTTACCAGCGGCGGTTCGCGGCACGCACCTCGCGGCGGAGCTCCTTGCGAAGCTGCTTCACGCGCTTCTCCGGCGTGCCATCTGACTTGTCTTCGACGAGGAGTGGCGGCCACACGTCGTCGAGCTTCTTCTCGATCACGGCCGAGATCTCACTCCACGCATCTGCCCTGGCCCTGGCAATGAAGGAGTCGAGGTACTCGCGGTCCTCGCGCAGGCGCCAGAGTCGTTCGGCGACGGCGGCGTGCACCTTCTCCCGACGTCGCAGATTGGCGACGTCGTCGGTGCGGTAGTCGTGGTGGTGCAGGGCCTTGCCCTCACGGTTGGCGGCCGAGCCGCGTTCATCCTCGGCGATCGAGGCCGACTCGTCCTCCTGCTGCACCTCTTCGTAGAGGGCGGCCCGTGCGGCATCGCGCACCCGCTCGTCGTCGAACGCATCCGGCTCCGTCAGCACACCGATGATGATCTGGTTCTTCAGCGCCATCCGGGCGCCGAACTCCGCCAACATCACGCCTTCCTCGATCTGTTCGTCGAGGGAGACCTCATCACGCTTGGGGATCGCCTCATCGTCGAACGGCGTGAATCCCTTGCGCCTGCGACGTGCCATCATGCCCTGCCGTACTCGTCTTCGACCTCGGTGTCGGCCGCACCAGCGGCCTGCCTCCAGCGTATCGCCCAGCCTCGCGCTTTAGCATGGGTGACATGACCGACGCTTCCGCATCCGCCGAGACCTTTGACCGCATCACCATGTTCGGCGCGACCTGGTGCAGCGACTGCCGCCGCTCCAAGTCGCTGCTCGACACCCTCGGAGTCGACTACGACTACGTCGACCTCGAGATCGAGATCGAGGGTGCAGACCGCGCCAAGGCCATCAGCGGCCGCACCAACATCCCGGTGATCGTGTTCCCGGATGCCACCCACATGGTGGAGCCGCGCGACTCCGAGCTGCACGCGAAGCTCGGCGAGCTCGCCGCCATCTAGCCGGTCTGGCTCGCCTCGCGCGCCTCGCCGCCTCCATGCCGCCTCGCCGCGGCGAGATGCCAGAGATGGCCCCTTCAGACGCTCCGAAGGGGCCATCTCTGGCATCTCGCGGGTGAGGGGATGCCGTTGGCGCCACGTGGAAACACGGAGGGCCCGCTCTCTCGAGCGGGCCCTCCGTGTTTCGCTGTTTACGCGAGGTGCTTACTCGACATCCAGGATCTCGATCACGAAGACGAGGGTCTGGCCGGCGAGCTCGTGCTCACTGCTGCCCTCGACGCCGTAGCCATACTCCGGCGGGATCGAGACGACGAGCTTGGTTCCGACCTTCTGGCCGACGAGCGCGGTGCCGAAGCCCTCGACGACGCTCGTGGTCGGCAGAACCAGCGGCTCCTTGCCGTAGCTCTGGTCGAAGATCTCGCCGGTGTTCCAGTTGGTGCCCTGGTAGTTCGTGGTGACGGTGTCACCCTTCTTGATGACGGCGCCGTCGCCCTCTTCGATCACGTCGACGAGCAGCTCTGGCCGCGGCTCACCCTCCGGCAGCGTCAGAACGGGCGGCTCCTCGCCATTGAACTTGACGGTCGGCGGGTTCTCGGTCCACTCCTCCGCGGTGAGCGGCGGAACGATCTTGGAGACATCGGTCACGACGACGACGCTCTCGTTGGCCGCGATGCCGAGGCCTTCGCTGCCGGCCTCGCCAAAGAGGTCGGCGGCGGGAATCGTGGTGACGACGCGCGAGCCGACGGGCACGCACTCGATGCCGGCGAGGAACGCCGGGAAGATCTGCGGGTCACCGACGGTGAAGGTCGCGTCTTCGGCGATCGCCGCCTCACCGGTGGTGCCCTTGAAGACGTTGATGCGCAGATCGACGCTGTCGCCCGCCGCGGTCACGTCGCCGTCGCCCTCGTCCACGATCGTGCGCTGCAGCTCGGTCGCCTCGAACGGGGTGGTGAACTCGGCCGTGACCTCCTTGCCGAAGTCACCGCTGACCGTGACCGATTCGCTCTCGTCGCCGGAGGTGTACGAGGTGCACGCATCGGCGGCCGGCGTCGCGGTCGCATCTGAATCAGAGTCGCTGCCAGCCGCGCATCCCGTGAGAACGAGGGCGCTCGCGGCCAGGAGCGCCAGCGGCGCCATGCGGCGCAACGGTGTGGTCATTTTCATGCTGGAAAGTTCTCGATTCCGTGTGGGTGCAATTCGGAGTGCCGCGAACGGCCTCGTCGAGTCTGGCAGCTCGAACTTGGGCTTGGCTGAACGCGCGCCGGACGGATGCCGAATGCCGGCGCCTGATCATGCCCTGCGGAATAGCCACGCCTCCTCGCGGGTTCCGAACTGTGATGACTTCTGCAGCCGGCGCCCCCGAGTCCACCCCGACCACCCCGATCTCTCCCCGCCTCTCCGTGCTCGATCTGGTGCCCGTGCGCACCGGGCAGAGCAGCGCACAGGCGGTCGCGGCATCCGTCGCGCTCGCCCAGACGGCCGACGAACTCGGATACGAGCGCTACTGGCTGGCCGAGCACCACAACATGCCCGCCGTCGCGTCGACAGCGCCGCCCGTGCTGATCGCAGCGATCGCCAGCCGCACCGAGCGGATCCGAGTCGGTTCCGGCGGCGTGATGCTGCCGAACCACGCGCCGCTGATCGTGGCCGAGCAGTTCGCGGCACTCGAGGCGATCGCGCCCGGCCGCATCGACCTCGGCATCGGCCGCGCTCCCGGCAGCGACCCGGTGATCTCGGCGCTGCTGCGGCAGAGCGGATCGACCAGCGAGGTCGAGCGCTTCCCGGAGAACATCACCGAGATCCAGGCCCTGCTGCAGCCGACCGGCGCCTCCTTCTCGCTGACCAGCGGACAGGAGTACACGGTGCACGCGACGCCGGCGGCATCCAGTGCCCCGACGATCTGGCTGCTCGGTTCGAGCGAGTACTCCGCGCGGCTCGCCGCGCGCCTCGGCCTGCCCTATGTCTTTGCGAACCACTTCAGCGGCGAGGGCCTCGCCGCCGCCATGCGGATCTATCGCGGCGAGTACCAGCCGAGTGAGGGGCACCCCACGCCGCAGTCGTTCCTCACGTTGAACGCCTCGGTCGCGCCGACGCTCGAGGAGGCTCGCGCCCGCGCCCTGCCGCAGCTGCGCATGATGGCTCGGCTGCGGATGGGCCAGCGGTTGACGGCGCTCGAGACCGTGGAGCAGGCCGCGGCGGCCGAGCTGGACGCCCCGGATGCCGCCCGCGCCTCGTTCATCGCGGCCGCCGAGTCCCGCTGGCTCATCGGCACGCCGGAGACGGCCAGGGCAGAGCTCGCCGCCTTCGCAGCCGAGCATGGCGTCGACGAGGTGATGGTGTCGGCGATCGGCGGTTCCCACGCGAATGAGCCGATCGACCGCACGCCTGGCCGCGAGCAGACGCTGCGCCTGCTCACGGCTGCTCAGCCGGATGTATCGCGGGTGTAGCTGAGGATGACGACGCCGCTGGGCGCGACGGTGCTCGCGCTCAGCGCGAACCGGGCGAGGTGGCCGCGGTCGTCGAACATGCGCTTGCCTGCGCCGAGGACGACCGGGATGAGCAGGAGGCGATACTCATCCACCAGGTCGTGCTGTGCCAGTGCGCGGACGAGGGTCCCCGCCCCGAAAACGACGAGCTCACCGTCGGTGCGGCGCTTCAGATCCGTGACCGCGGGCGCCAGCTCGCCCGCGACCGGTGAGGAATTCCGCCACGCGAGATCGCCAGGGGACGACGTGACGACGTGCTTCGGCATGCGGTTCATGGCCGCGATCGCCGGCTCGGACTCGTCGGCATCCGCCCACGCCCCGGAGAGGATCTCGTAGGTTCGGCGGCCGAGCAGCATGCCGGAAGCGCCGACCGTGACCGATTCCATGAACGCGTTGACCGTGTCGTCGCCGTACGGAAGCACCCAGCCGCCGCGCTCGAAGCCGCCGTCACGATCCTCATCGGGCGAGAGCGGTGACTGGATCACCCCATCGAGGCTGATGAAATTCACGACGACCACCCGGCCCATGGTCGGCCTCCTCATGCTCTGCGACGCGCCTGGTGCGGCAGTCTACGGCAGCGTGATGCGACTCCGGCCGTGCCCGTCTGCTCTCGCGGCGGGCACGGCCGGAGGCCGCAGCATCGTGGGTCAGTCCCAGATGTTGTCGCCGCGGAGCGTGGCGTCGGCTCCGCCGTCGGTGTAGATCGTCTGACCGGTCGTGTGCGTGTTCTCCTCGCTCGTCAACCAGGCCAGGAGACGCGCGATCACGATCGGCTCGGAGTGGCCGTTCAACGGCATCGGCACGGCGGCGTCGACCATGGCACGCCCCTCCTCGCTTGCCAGCAGCTCACGGGTCATGGCGGTGACGACGGTCCCGGGGGCCACCGCGTTCAACGGGATGCCGGCGCCGGCCCAGCGCTCGGTGATCGCCTCGCGACGGATCCACCGGCTGAGGGCACGCTTGCTCGACGGGTAGTTGAGGTAGCCGGTCTCCGGGCCCTTCTCCGCCAGCGCCGTGCCGATCGCGACGGCCGCCTGCTCGTCGCCGCTCAGGAGCGCCTCGACGAGTTCTGCCGAGTTCGGCTGCAGCGAGGCCATCGAGCTCACGGCCGCGACGCGCGGCGCGCTGCTGCGGGCCAGCGCCGGGGCGAGGGCCTCGAGGAATTCGGTGACGCCGAAGAAGTTGACCGAGACGGTCAGCGCGATCGGCGCCGAGATTCCGGCAGCGGCGATGACGGCGTCGATCTGGCCATCGGATGCCGCGAGCACGGCCTCCGCAGCCGCGGCCCGACCGGCCGAGGTCGAGAGGTCGGCGACGACGTCGGCGCCACGCAGGTCGACGCCGATCACCCGATTTCCGCGCTCCCGCAGCAGTTCGGCCGTTGCGGCGCCGATTCCCGATGCTGAGCCTGTGACGACATAGGTGCGATTCATGAGTCGAGCGTACGACCGGGCCCTGTGACCGTTGACGGTCGGCGCCAAGATGCACCTGCTACTCGCCCCGCGTTCACCTCGCTGCCTTCTCACCTATTTGGCTTCTCGGCCGTCAGGCTTCCCACCCGTCTGCCTTCTCACGCGGTGACCGCGTGGCCGCACACTGTCGTGTCAGCGGCCACCGCTACCGTGGAGTCATGCGGATCTTGCACACCTCGGACTGGCACGTCGGGCGCACCTTTCACGGGCATTCCACGCTCGCGGCGCTCGACGAGGTGCTGCGTGAGCTGGCCGCGCTCGTGCGCGAACGGGCTATCGACGTCGTGCTCGTCGCCGGCGACGTTTTCGACTCCGCCGTGCCGTCGCAAGGCAGCTACGAGCTGCTGGGCCGGGCGCTCAGCGCGATCCGTGAGGCCGGTGCCACCGTCATCCTGAGCAGCGGCAACCACGACTCCGCGACCCGTCTCGGCTTCCAATCGGAGTTCGCGGCCTTCGGCGGCGTGCACGTGCTCGCCAAAACCGAACAGCTCGACCGACCCGTCACGCTCGCCGACGTGCACGGCGACGTGCAGTTCTACGGCATCCCCTATCTCGAGCCGGCGCTCGTGCGCGGGCTCTACCCGGGCATCCCCCTGCGCACTCACGCCCAGGTCCTCGGCTTCGCGATGGACCGCGTGCGCACCGACCTGGCGGCGCGTGGCGGCCGCAGCGTGGTCATGTCACACTGCTTCGCGGTGAACGTCGGTGGCGGCGACAACGGTGACGGCACCATCGGTGCGGGCGCAGCGCCCGCCATGCTTGACAACGCTTCAGGCCCGATCTCCGATGACGTCGTGCGCGACATCACCGCCGGCGGGCTCGACCTGGTGCCGCTGTCGACCTTCGACGGACCGGACTACGTGGCCCTCGGCCACATCCACGGCCGCTCGACCCTCAGCGAGCGGGCGCGCTACTCCGGTGCCCCGCTGCACTTCTCCTTCAGCGAGGCCGGCAAACCGCGCGGCGGCTGGCTCGTCGAGCTCGGCGCCGACGGCCTCGAATCGGTGGAGTGGCTCGAACTGCCGACTCCCCGCCGCCTCAGCATCCTCACCGGCACCCTCGACGAGCTGATGACGGATGCCGCGCACGAGCACGCCGCGCAGGACTGGGTGTTCGCGGTGCTCACCGACCAGTCCCGCCCGCTCGATGCCATGCGCACGCTGCAGACGCGGTTCCGGTGGTGCGCGACGCTCGACCACCGCCCGAGCGTCGTCGCGGCCGCATCCGGGGCCAGCTACGCCGAACGTATCAAGGCCAAGAGCGACGGCGAGATCGTCGGCGGCTTTCTCGAGCACGTGCGCAACGGCGTCGGCGCCAGCGACGCCGAACGCGCGCTGCTGGCCGAGGTCATAGCCCTGAATGGCTCACAGCGGGACGATGCCAGACGGGACGGCGACGCGGCATGAGGATCAACCGGCTCACCGTGCAGGGCTTCGGCCCGTACAAGACCGCGCAGCACGTGGATTTCGACGCCTTCGCCGACGACGGCATCTTCCTGATGGGCGGCAAGACCGGCGCGGGCAAGTCGAGCATCCTCGACGCGATCTGTTTCGCGCTCTACGACGGTGTTCCGCGCTACGACGGCACCAAGGGCCGGCTGCGCAGCGACCACTGCGGGCCAGACGACGCCAGCCTGGTCACGCTCGAGTTCACGGCGGGCGACACCCGCTACCGGGTCGAGCGCGCGCCCGAGTACGAGCGGCAGAAGTCGCGGGGTATCGGCACCGTCACCCAGAAGCCGACCGCAGAGCTGTTCGAGCTCCGGGACGGCGAGTGGATCGGAATCGAGGCTGGCCCGCGCACCGTCGGCCCGCGCGTCGCCGAGCTCGTCGGACTCAACCGCGACCAGTTCCTGCAGGTGATCCTGCTGGCCCAGAACCGCTTCCAGCAGTTCCTGTTGGCCAAGAGCGAGGCCCGCCAGGATGTGCTGCGCTCGCTCTTCGGCACGCGCCGCTTCCAGGACTACGAGCTCGCGATCACCGAACAGCGCAAGTCCCTGGACGGCGAGCTGGGCTCGCAACGCACGACGCTCGCCCAGATGCTCGAGCAGGCCGTGACGATCGCCCGCTCGCTCGGCCTCGGGGTGGATGACGAAACGGCACCGGGCGCTGCGGCCACCGGCGCGGAGGCAGCCGATTCTGCGGCCGAGACTCGTGCACCGGATGCCGCCGACGATCCCACAGTCGCCGATCTCCTGCGCGTCCCGGAGCCGCCCCTGCCCGAGCAGGTGACGCCGTGGCTCGCCGAGCTCGGCGCTGCGGCGCACGAGCAGCTGTCGAGCGCCGCACGTGAGGCGGATGCCGCCGACGCGGCGTTCACGCTCGCCGACGGTGCACACGACGCACTCGTCGCCCGGCGCACCGCGCAACTGCGCCGCGCAGACGCCGAGCAACGGCTGGACACCCTGCGCGCGGCATCCGCGGCCGTCGACGCCGACCGGGCCGCGCTCACCGCGGCCGGCCGCGCCGATGTCGCGATCGGCGCCGTCACGGCGGCACGCCGCGGGCGGACGGCGGCCGCCCACGCCGCAGCCGCATTGGCCGGCGCGCAGCGCGCCTTCGCCGCGTCAGAGACCGCTCGCGCTGCCGATGCCGACCCCGCAGACCCGGGCTCGGCCGCCCCGACCGCGGCGGAGATCGACGCGGTGGTCGAGCGCACGACGCTGCAGCAGGGCGCCCTCGATGACGCCATGCTGCTCGAACGCGAGATGCCGGCGCAGCTGGCTGAGCTCGAACGGCTGCGGCGCGCGCAGGAGACCGCTGAGACGGCCCTCGCCGAGGCTCTCGAACACACGGCGGCTCTACCCGCGCTGATCGCGGCCGACAGCGATCGGATCGCTGAGCTGATGGCGGTCGCCGCCACTCTCGAGGGCACGACCGCGGAGTTCGGCCGGCTGACGACGGCGCTCGAGCACGCCGAGACCGCCGTGACGCTCGAGACCCGGCTCGCCGCCGCCCGCGCGCTCGAACTCACGAGCGGGCAGGAGAGCACCGCAGCATCCGCCGAACTCGACCGGCTGCGCGCTGTCAGGCTGAACGGCCATGCCGCCGAACTCGCCGTCGCGTTGCGTGACGGTGATCCCTGCGCCGTGTGCGGTGCGACAGAGCACCCGCGTCCGGCGGAGACGTCGGCTGACGCCGTGACCGAGTCCGACATCGAGGAGGCCGAGGCCGTGCTGGCCGAGCGGCGCGAGCGTGCAGAGGAGGCCAGGCGTGCCGCCGGCGCGCTCGCGGAGAGGCTGGCCGCGGCAACGGCCAGCGCCGGCGGACGCACCGCTTCCGAACTCGCCGAGTTGATCGTGGCGGCGACAGCGGCCCGCGACACCGCCACGGCCGCCGCGAACGAGCTGGAGCGGCTGAGCTCCGCGCTCACGGCGCGGCGCGCAGAGCTCGAGAGCGCAGAGGCCAACGTCGGCTCGCTCCGGGAGGCGCTCGGACACGCAGCGACGGCGGTGACGACGGCCGGCACCCGGCGCGACTCCGCCGAGCAACGACTCGCCGAGCAGCGCGCCGGCTACGCCACGGTGGCCGAGCGCAGCTCCGCCCTCGCGGACACGCTCCGGCTGGCTCGCGGGCTCGCCGAGGCGATCGCCGCAGACACATCGGCCGCGGCCGCCCTCATCGACGCAGATGCCGCCCTCGCCGGCCAGCTGTCTGCACACGGATTCGCCTCGGCGGACGCGGTCACCGCCGCCCACCTCGACGCCTCCGCGCGTGCCGCGATCGAGACGCGCGTGCGGGCACACGACGATGCCGTCGCAGCCGCGACTGCGACGCTCGGCGAGCCGGAACTGGCAGAGCTTCCGGCCGATCTGATCGAACTGGACGCCTCGGCGGCAGCGCTGGCAGCGGCCCGCGACACCCGAGACGCCGCGCTCGCCCGTCACGCCACGGTGCGCGGGCAGGCGGAAGCCCTCGACGAGCTCATCGGTCGCGCCGGGCGGCTGATCACGGCATCCGCCGAGCTGATTGAACGCTACGAGGTCGT
Source organism: Leifsonia sp. Root4 (assembly GCF_001425085.1). Classification (GTDB taxonomy): domain Bacteria; phylum Actinomycetota; class Actinomycetes; order Actinomycetales; family Microbacteriaceae; genus Microterricola. Next base: position 1,064,328 of record NZ_LMDN01000001.1, read on the forward strand.
CGCACGGCTCGCGGCCACGCTCAAGGGCGATGCCCCGAACGAGCGGCGGATGCGCCTCGAGAGCTTCGTGCTCGCGGCCGAGCTGGAAGAGATCGTCGCGGCGGCGAACGCACGGCTGCGCCAGATGAGCGGCGGCCGGTACACGCTTGAGCACGATGACGGGATCGCCCACCGCGGCGCCCAGTCCGGACTCGGTCTGGCCATTCTGGACGGCCACACCGGCCAGCAGCGGGCGACGCACTCCCTCTCGGGTGGCGAGACCTTCCTGGCCTCTCTCGCGCTCGCGCTCGGCCTCGCCGAGGTCGTGACGGGGCGGGCAGGCGGCATCACGCTTGACACCCTGTTCATCGACGAAGGATTCGGCTCTCTGGATGCCGACACCCTCGAGATCGCGATGGCGACGCTCGACAGCCTCCGCACCGGCGGCCGCACGATCGGGCTGATCAGCCACGTCGAGGCGATGAAGGAGCAGATTCACGCCTCGCTGCAGGTGAGCGTCGGCGAGCACGGCTGGAGCACGATCACGCAGGCGGCGTGAGCCACGGCTCGATCGCAGCCTCAAACGCTCCGACTACACGAGCGTCGCGACCGCCTTGGTTGAGGACCGGGCTTCGAGCAGCGGCACGATCTGTTCCACCCCGATGCGGGTGAAGTGCTCGGTATCGCGGTGCGCCGCGAAACCGGCCTGATCTACGAAGCGCTCCACGATCACGACCTCCCCCGGGTTCTCGACATTGCGGAAGTACTCGAAACTGACGCAGCCGGGCTCGGCGCGCGTTGCCGTGGTCAGCTCGGCGAGCAGCTCGAGCACAGTCTCGAGTTGTCCGTCCCTCGGCTGGTAACGCGCAATGACCTGGAAGAAGCTGTCCGACACGGTGATGGTCCTTTGTTTCGATGGGGCGCGAGTGCGCGGTTGAGCATGGCCGAGGCAACTAGATCACGCGGTCGTTGCCGCCATCCACCGTGATGTGTGCACCCGTGGTTGCCGGGAACCCCGCGCAGAGCGCCACGACGGCATCCGCGACCATGGCACTCGTCACCTCGATGCCCAGCAGGTTGCGGGTGCGGTACTCCTCGACGGTCAGGCCGTAGCGCGCTGCCCGCTCGGCGAGTAACTCCGTGGTCCAGATCGCGGTGTCGAAGACGGCATCGGGCTCGACGTGGTTGACCCGGATGCCGTCGGCGGCCCATTCCAGCGCCGCGACCCTGGCGAGCTGGGCCGCCGCGGTCTTGCTGGCGGAGTAGGCGGCGGCACCTGGGCCGGGCGCCGCAACGTTCTTGGTCGACACCAGCACGACGCGGCCGCCTCGCGGCGCGAGCGCGAGCAGCGGATGCGTCACCCGCAGTGCCCGCGCAACAGCCGTGGCGTTCACCCGGAGCGAGCGATCCCAGAGTGTGTCATCGAGAGAGGACAGCGGTGCGCTCTCCGGGAAGATTCCGGCCGCGACAACGAGCATGTCGATGCCGCCGAACTCGCGCGCGGCGAGATCGATGGCCGCGTCCAGTACCGCGGTGTCGCTCACGTCGCCGACGACAGCGCGCCACGAGCGCCCCTCGAAAGTCGACACGACGGAGTCGTTGAGGTCGATGCCCACCACGGCGGCGCCACGCGACAAGAGCGCGGCGGCGCACGCCCGGCCGATCCCCGACGCCGCACCGGTGACCACGGCCACCTCGCCCTCGAGATCACGGCCGATCATCGTCTGCCGAACGCGTGCCTGCTCCAGCTCCCAATACTCGATCTCGAAGCTCTGCGCCTCGTTGAGCGAGTGATATCCGCCGTCGCGATCGGCGGCATCGATGATGTCCATCGTGTGCACATAGATGTCGTGCACCGCATCCGCCGCCGCCGGTGTCGCTCCTGCGGTCAACAGCCCGAGCCGGGCATCGAGCACGACACGTGGGGCCGGGTCAAGCACGGTGTACTCACCGTCGCCACGGTTCTGGGCGACATAGCGCAGGTAATCGTCGGCATAGGCCCGCACGTCGGTGCCGAGCAGCGGCGTCCGCTTGGTGCGGATCACGTGTTCCGGCGTTGCGGTTCCGCGCGCCGTGACGGCGGCGAGGTCGTCACGAGCGGCGAAGGCCAACGCCCGCTCCGAGCTGGATTGCCGCAACAGCAGCGGGCGGCCCGCAGCCTGAGCGATGTCCCGCCGCAGCCTGGCCAGCTCGAACGGCTCCCCCGATCGGGACACGCTCTCTCCTTCATGGCCCCAGTTCTCGATCCCGAGAGCTGCAGATGCCGTGGCCACCAGAGCGAGGTGTCGCTCGAGCGCGAGCTCAGCGTCATCCGCGAAAGTGAAGAGCCCGTGGTTGGACAGCACGATCGCATCCGCGTCTCCCAGCTCGGTCGAGGCAACCAGCCGAGCCAGATCAAAGCCCGGCATGATGTACGGCAGGACGACGACCCGCTCACCCAGGACCTGGGCGGCGCGCCGCAGCCCGTCTGGCTGGTCGGTCAGGGCCACGATGGCGTCAGCGTGCGAGTGCAGAACCACACGGGCGGGCAGATGGGCGTGCAACAGCGCCTCGATCGACGCGGTCGGCGCCGTGGCCGAGAGCGACGCCTGGCGCAATTCATTGACCATGCTTGAGTCGCTCAGCGTCGGCAGCTTCAACAGGGCAAGCAGCCGGTCACGGCGGAGCGGGGCAAAGCCCTGTGCCTGAATCGTGCCCAGATCCCAGCCGCTGCCCTTGACGAGCAGCAGCTCGATCTCCTCGCCGGTCACGTCCGTGCCGAGCGCCTTGATCGAGGTGTTTCCTCCGCCGTGCAGCACGAGCTTCGGATCGTCGCCGAGCGCGCGTGACACGCGCACAATCTCCTCGAGCGCACCCTGCAGTGCGTGCTCCATTGCCGTCATCGTGCGGCCTCCGTCCATACCTGTCCCATGGCGGCGAGCACTCGGTCGAAGCGCTCCCCCTGTAGTTGATAGCTGTCACGGTCCCTACCCGGCGACACCACGAGTGCGGGGTCCGGGCTCACTCCCCAGCCGCCGGTATCGTGACCGGTTCCAGTGGCCGCGAGCAACGCAACGCCGCGTGCACCGAGCTCTGTTCCCAGCTGTCTGCGCACGGGGTGGTCAATCACGTCGGCGAACATCTGTGCCCACAGCGGGTTCTTGGCGCCACCGCCAGCGAGTGTCCATGGCTCATCCGAGACCTCGGCACCGCTGGAACGCAACTTGGCCAACTGCACCCGGTGGTACTGGGTGATGCCCTCCGCAACGGCCCGCGCAATTTCGCGGTGGCCGTGGCTGCCTTTGACACCGATCAGGGTTCCGGACGCCCCGAGGTGCTCGGGCGCGCCGTGGACGAACGGCAGGAAGATCAGACCATCGGCACCGGGCGGAACGGACTCCGCCGCCGCGAGAAGCTGCTGCGGCGTGACACCGTCAGCCGCCAGGGTCGACATCAGTGAGGAATACCACTCGATGCTGGCGGCTGACGTCGGGGCCACCTCCTGCGCGAGCATGAGTTTGGGATCTGGAAGCAACGCGTTCAGGGTGACTCGGGGCGGCGCATCCTTGACGGGCACGACGACCGAGTTGATCGCCCAGGTGCCAACGATGACCGTGACGTCGCCACGTTTTGTCGCGCCTGCCCCGATCGGGCTGGCCACGCAATCCATGCACCCTGCCACCACGGGAATCCCGGCCGCGAGGCCGGTGCGGGCAGCGGCCTCGCCGGTGACCGCGCCGACGACGGCATCCGAGTTCGCCAGTGGTGGCTGCAAGCGCATCAGCTCACGCGGAACGCCGAGCACGTCGAACACCTCCGGCTCGTAGCGCCGCTCGGCCAGATTGACCAGTCCGCACCCAGAGGCATCGGAGTAGTCGGCGGTCGCGCGGCCGACGAGGCAGGCGGTGATCCAGTCTTTGCAGGTCAGCGCCCAGCGTGCCCGCTCCAGAGCCTCCGGCTCGTTGTCATGCAGCCAGCGCAACAGCACACCGGGCTGCCCGGCCCACGGCATCGAGCCGGTAATGGCACGTACCCGTTCCACTTCGGCCTCGTCCAGGCCAGCCACGATGTTCTCGCTGCGCGTGTCGGTCGAGGCGAAGGCACTCCGCACCGGGGCCAGCGCCTCATCGACGAGGTAGAGTCCGTTGCCGTGGCCGGTAGCGCCGATCGACTGCACGGCCCAGCCATGTGCGTCGAGCCAGCCGGTCAGGTGTCCGAGCACATCGGCCACGACACCCCAGAGCGCGGCCATGTCGATCTCCTGGCGGTCGGAGGCGACGGCCACGCGAGGATTCGGGGCGGAGTAGCTCCGCAGCTCGTTGCCATCCGCGTCGAATGCGGCGGCCTTCGCCGACGTGAGGCCGACATCAATCCCGATGAAACACTGTTGAACTGACACTGTCGCTTCCTTGCTAGTGGTCGGCTGCATTTTCAGCGCGGACGACCCGCGGCATGAAACGGCGCATCGACTGACGATATCGGTCAAGCTCTGTCTCGGCGCGCTCGTTTGTCCAGCCCGCGTACTGCACCAGCACGGCGGCGATCACCGGGGCGGCCGAGAGGCCGACGTCGGCGTTCAGCGCGACGACCATGCGACGCAGCACAACGTCCTCCAGGGTGAAGGCACCCTCGTTCAGCACGGCGTGCACGGCCTCGGCGGCGATCGCACCGCTGTCCGGGTCGACGATCTCCGCAAGCTCTGGCGTCTCCGCGGCCAGTCGCGCGATGACCTCCGCGGCGACGCCGTAGGTGTCGACGATGCGGGTCGCGGATGCCACAGGGAGTGCGCTGCGCTCAATGAAGCTGGTGCGGTACGCGGCCCAGTCTCCGGCCGGGGCACCCGGGAGCGCAGCATCGCGGGTGGGCGAGACGCCGGGCTTGCGACCCAACGCACGCTCGATCTTCTTGGCCACCAGCTCGCCCAACGCGCGGTGAGTGGTCAGCTTGCCGCCGATCAGGGTGATCAGGCCGCTGCTGGCACCAGTGTGCACGAGGATCTCATGATCGCGGCTGACTTTGGACGGGTCGTCGAGTTCGCCGACATAGGGCAGGGGGCGCACACCGGAGTACGACCAGAGCACGTCATCGACGTTGAGCTTCGCTCGCGGGATGAGCAGGTTGACCGCATTGAGCAGGTAGGCGCTCTCGTCCTTGTCGATCACGATCGACTCGAGCGAGTCGTTGTACGGGATGTCGGTGGTTCCGATCATGAAGCGACCGTTCCAGGGCAGCACGAACATCGGGCGTGCGTCATCCGGCGACTCAAAGAAGATGCAGGTGTCCGGAGCCCCGTCAAAGGGGTCGACAATCAGGTGGCTGCCCTTCGTCGGGCCCATCTTGCGGTCGTGCCCACCGGCCAGAGCGAGCACCTCGTCGACCCACGGTCCGGCAGCATTGACGACCAGGCGCGCATCAAGCTGTTTCAACTGCCCGTCGAGACGGTCACGGTAACGTACGCCGGCAACGCGCCCGCCGGTGCGCACGAGCGCCTCGACACGGGAGTGGGTCAGAACCGTGGCGCCGTGCGCCTGGGCGTCGACGGCGAGCTCGAGGCTGAGGCGTTCGGTCAGTGGTACGTGCGCATCGTGGAAGAGTCCGCCCCATGTGACACCGCCCTCGGCGAGCTCCGGCCAATCGCGGCGCATCCTGGCTCCGAAGACGATCCGGTTGAACGGCAGCGGTTTTCCGATGGCAAGCGCGTCGTGCAGCAGCAGGCCGCAGGCGACCAACCAGCCGGGCCGGCTCTGGCCCTTCACGAACGGCACCAGCATCGGGTAATGGTGCACCAGGTGCGGCGCACGCTTGAGCAGGATGTTGCGCTCACGAATCGACTCGTAGACGAGATGCAGCTCGAGGCGCTCCAAGTACTTGAGACCGCCGTGGATCAGGCGGGTGGAGATGGCCGAGGTGCGTGCCCCGATGTCGTCTTGGTCGATCAACGCGACGCTGAGGCCGCGACGGGCGGCCTCTCGGGCGACGGCGAGACCATTGATTCCGGCGCCGATCACGGCGACGTCCACGGGGGCTACGGCGTGTGCATAGCTCGACAGAGCAGGCATGGTGTTCCTTATGTAACGACAGGGGCGCGGGATGGTTCCATCCCGCGCCCTCAGATCAGTGGGAGAGTTCCTCGTACAGGGCGAAGGCCTCATCGGGCGTCAGGTTTTCGTGCACGACGGCGCGCACGGCTGCGAGCATTGCGGACGGGTGGTCGGACTGGAAGACGTTGCGACCCATGTCGACGCCGGCGGCGCCCTCCTGCATCGCGCGATAGGCGATGGTGAGGGCGTCTTTCTCCTCAACCTTCTTGCCGCCGGCGATCACAATGGGAACGGGGCAGGCGGCCGTGATGGTCTCGAAGCCGTCCTCGACGTAGTAGGTCTTCACGAAAGCTGCGCCGAGTTCGGCCGACATCCGGGTAGCGAGGCGGAAGTAGCGGGCGTCGCGCACCATGTCGCGACCCACTGCCGTCACTGCGAGCACGGGGATTCCGACGTTCTGGCCCTGGTCGACCAAGGTGGTCAGGTTCTTGATCGACTTGGTCTCGTTCTCGCTTCCGACGAAGACCTGCACGGCCAGCGCAGCAGCGTCAACCCGCACGGCGTCGTCGATGCTGACCGCGATCTCCTCGTTGGAGAGGTCGGTCAGCACACTCGGTCCACCGCTGGCGCGCAACACAATGCCCTTGCCGTTCTCGGCCGGGATGGTGGTGCGAAGCGCGCCGCGGGTGAGCATGAGGGCATCGGCTTGCGGGATCAGAGGGACAATCGACTGGTCCAGGCGCTCGAGACCGGATGTCGGGCCCTGGAAGTAGCCGTGGTCAAAGGCGAGCATCACGGTCCTGCCGTCGGCCGGGTCGAAGATGCGCGACAGGCGGGCACGCATGCCCCAGTCCTGACCGCCAAGGCCCTTCAGGTGGAAGTTGCCCGGGGTACCGACGGGCGCGCCGCCGAAGTTCGTTCCTTCGCGAAGGTCATCGAGGTCAGCCATGTGTTGTCTCCTTGTTTCTGTTTCCGAGGTGGAGGGATTCGCGCAGTCGCGCACGTGAAGATCGGCCGGTTCCGGTGGCAGCGGCCGAGACGATGACCACGGCGACGACGAGGACGCCCTTGAGGATGTTCTGAGCGCCAATGCTCCATCCCACGAGGTTCAACAGTCCGGAGAGTAGAACGAAGAAGAGCGCACCGGTCCAGGCGCCGGTCGGAACCGCCCGACCGCCGGAAATCAACGTTCCGCCGATCACGACGACGGCGATGGAGTCGAGCATGTACGAGGTGCCGAGCACCGTACTCGGCGAGATGAACGCGGCGAGCAGGCCACCGGCGAGGCCGGCGAATGCACCACAGGCGAGGTATGCCAAGGCGGTGATCGCCCACACCGTGATGCCGGCGCGCTCTGCGGCGCGGGCGCTCTGTCCGACGGCCAGTACCGAGAGGCCGAAGCGCGTGTGCCGCAGCATCAGGGCGATCACGACCGTGACGGCGAGCACGAGCAGCGCGATCACCGGGATCCCCGGGATCCCGAGGATCTTCGCGTTCACGAACTCGCGGAGCCCGGCATCCGCCGAATGCCTGCTGGCATCGGCCAGGAGCAAGGTCGCCGAGGAGACGATCAAGCTCGTCGCCAGGGTGGCAATGATCGGCGGCACTCTGAGCAACAGAATGGCGATGACGCTGCAGACGGCTGCGGCGATGCCGACACCGACGGCGGCGAGGATGCCGGCGATCGGACCGACGCTGGCACCGATGGCCACCGAGACGTAGGACGCCATCGAGATGATCGTGCCAACCGAGACATCGATGTTGCCAGGGCCGAGCGTGATGACGAGCATCTGGCCGAGGGCGACGAGCACCAAGAACGGTGCCAGCGTCAGTGCCTGCGCGAGGGGGTCGAGCGGTGCGCCGGGACGCACGATGACAATGAGGGCCCACACGGCGAGCACGCCGATGAGGGACCAGCCCCAGGCCGGCCAGCCGAGGCGGCGACGCCCCAGAGCGGAATCCGGCTCGGTCAGCGAAGGTGAGGGGAGCGTGACGCTCATCGGGTGAACCTCTCTGTGATGACGCGACCGGCCAGAACGGCGAGCACGATGATTCCCTGCGCAGCGGACTGCAGGCTGGATGACAGGCTCATCACGCTGAGCAGCACGGTGATCAGGCCCAGGGTGACGGCGCCGAGTGTCGCACCGATGGGCAGCGCACGCCCGCCTGAGAAGTTTCCGCCGCCCAGGATCACTGCGGCGATCGTCATGAGAGTGAAGTTGCTCGCGGAGTTGATGTCACCCGAGCGGGTCTGCGAGGCCAGCAGCAGGCCGGAGACGATGATCAGTGTCGCGGCAAGCACATAGGTCACGATGCGGGTGCCGGCGAGAGACCAGCCGGCCTTCTGCAGCGTCGGTGCGCTGCTGCCGAGCGCCCGCATCCGGGTGCCGATACGGCTCTGCCGTGCGAGGTACCAGCCGATGACGGTTGCGGCCACGATGAAGACCAATGGTGCGGGGATGGCATCCGGGCGCCACCGGCCGAGTGCCGCGAGCCACTCGGGAGTGGCACCGCCCGGCGTCGGCAGGATTTGCAGGCCGAGGCCGATCCAGACGAAAGACATGCCGAGCGTGATGATGATGGAGGGAACGCCGCGCTTCTGCACGATCAGCCCGAGCAGGGCGTAGACCAGCACAATCGCCACGAGCATCCCGACACCGAGGATGGGGCTCTCGGTCAGGAGCGTGGCGGCGATGACCGTCACGAGACCGATGAGGGCACCGATGCCGAGGTCGATGTCGCCGACAGACATGATGAGCATCTGCGCCTGCGCCGCGAAGACCAACGGCACCGCGGACATCAGCATGAGCGTGAGGCCAGACACGCTGAGGATGCCGGGCTGGTTGGCAACGGCGATGCCGAGGATGACGAGCAATGCAACGAGGGAGAGCATGGCGGGAAAACCATGGCTGACGCTCACCCTGGCGCGAGTGCTCAGCCCGGGCCGGGCTGTGGCCGGAAGTGTGGTGGTCATCGCAGTTCTCCGGTGGTCTCGTCGAAGGAGTCGGCGATGATCCGCTCCTCGGTGTTGGATTCGCCGCTCAGTTCGGAGACGAGGCGGTTCGCGCGGAAGACGTAGACCCGGTCGCAATGCGCCATCTCACTGTTCTCCGTCGAGTACCAGACGATCGATCGCCCTGCGGCGGCTTCGGCCTTCATCAGCGCGTAGAGCTCGTTCTTGGTGGCGACGTCGACCCCGCGGAACGGATCGTCGAGGAGCACCAGCGCGGCATCGGCGGCGAAGGCTCTGGCGACGAGGACCTTCTGCTGGTTACCGCCGCTGAGGGAGGTGATCGGAGTGGTGGCATCACCGCGCACCTTGAGCGCGGTGATCCAGCGGGCGGCCAGTGCGCGCTTTGCGCGCCCATCGATGAGACCGAAGCGGCCGAGCCCGCGCAGCGCGGAGATGGTGAGATTCTCCGCGACGCTCCAGAGCGGCAAGATTCCCGATGTCTGGCGGTCGCCAGGTACGTACGCGCGACGCTTCGGCACGGTGACGCCTCGGCTCAGCGCGCCGGCGCTCCACAGCTTGTTCAACAGTTGCTCTTGGCCTTGACCCGCGAGACCGGCCAGACCGATGAGTTCGCCGGCGCGGGCCTCGAAGGAGATTCCCGATGCGGCGCGCACCGAGGCGACGAGGTCACCGCGCTGGCCGGCGCGACCGGCCAGCGCGGTGCCGACTGAAACGGCATCCGACTCGGCCTCCGTTGCGCGCACCTCGCCACCCATCGCGACGAGCAGTTCGCCCTCGGACGTCGCGGACGCAGCGAAGGTCTCGACGACCAGGCCGTCTTTCATCACGGCGATGCGATCGCTGTTGGCGAGCACCTCCTGCATCCGGTGCGAGATGAGCAGGACGCTCACGCCGCGGCTGGTAAGCGTGCGAAGGTGCGCATAGAGCTGGGCGGTTGCGTCAACGCCGAGCGACTCGGTCGGCTCATCGAGGATGAGCATGCTGAGGGTGTCGGTGCAGAGGGCGCGGGCGATCTCGACCATCTGGCGCTCAGCCATGGCCAGCTCACCGGTGCGGCGCAAGACCGAGATGCCGTGGCCGGGGAAGACGGTGTCGAGCGCCTCACTGATACGTCGTTCCGCGCGTCCCCGCCAGCCCCATGCACCGGGCGGGCGGGGGTCAGAGAGCGAAGCGTTCTCCGCGACTGTCAAGTCATTGCAGAGGGCGAGCTCCTGGTAGACCATGCGCACACCGGATGCGGCGGCGGACGCGGCGTCCCAGGCCTTGCCCGCCTGGCGTTCTCTGGCGATGACCTCGCCGGAGTCTGGCTGCTCGATGGCGGCGAGCATACGCATGAGCGTGCTCTTGCCTGCGCCGTTGTGACCGACGAGTCCGAGGATCTCACCATGTTCGAGCCGCAGATCGACGCCCCGCAGAGCACGGGTTTTTCCGTAACTCCTCGTTACGCCGCGCGCGATGATGGTCGGCGCGGTCTGGGCGGCGCTGGGCGCCATACCGACCGATTCACTGGGTGGTGATTCACTGATCGCTGTACGTGACATGGTTATTCCTCGAACTCGCCGCTCACACGGGGTTACTTGATGGCGGGGGCGAGAACGTCTTCGCCTGCGGCAATTGCGGTCAGAGCAGCGTCCACGCTTTCCTTGTCCCACTGGTTCGCCGCGTACTCATCGGAGTCGAGCTTGTCGGCCCAGTAGTCGAGGTCATCCTGCGAGATCTCGAGAAGGGGGAGGACGACCTCGCGTGGAACGTCTTGACCGTCCCGCACTGCCAGAGCAACGTACATCGCGGCGATGACCTGGCCGGGGTCGGTGAGGGCGGCGAAGGAACCGTTGTCGATGCCCTTGTCCCTCCAGAAGTTCAGCGACTTGCCGTCGGTGTCGAACACGACGACCGGTGCCTCCCGGCCGGCCGACTCGAATGCCTGAACGATGCCCATGCCGCCGATGCATCCCGGTGCTGCCGCGATCTCCGGAAGCGAGCCCAGCACCGAGACGATCTCCTTCTGGGCGGTGCTGCTGTCGCAGAAGCCATTGATCTCCGCGGCGACGTTCACCTTCGGGTAGTCCTCGAGGATCTCCAGCTGACGGGCATGGAACGCCTCTTCCGGCTGTGAGCCGATGACGCCGCGGTTGATGACGATGTTGCCCTCGCCGCCGATCGCCTCGAGCGCAGGCATGATCGACACCTCGCCCCACATGTCATACGCGTTGCGCACAACGTGGGCGCACGGTGCGTCCATGTCGGCGTCGAGAACGACAACCGTGATTCCGGCGTCACACGCTTCTTCAACGGCCGGGATGAGGGCGGTGGAGGAGGCGGGGATGACCAGCAGGACATCCGGGTTCTGCAGCACCAGGCTGCGAATCTGGGAGGCCTGCTCCGTTGCGCTGTTCTCACCGGGCGCGTTCACCGTCGAGAAATCGGAGACGATCCCATCGGCCTTGAGCTTCGTGGCCTCCTCTTCGAACTTGTTGATGAGGGTGAGACGCCAGCCGTTCACGAAGCCGTTGCTCAGGGCGATCGATACGCCGTCGCCGTCGCCGGCCGGGGCTGAACCGGCGTCGGCGCCCGTTGCGCATCCGGTGAGGGTGAGAGCGGCGATGGCCGCGGCGGCGATGCTGACTCGCCGAAGGGATCTAAACGACATTGTTGTCCTCCATAAATGTGATTCGCGTCTTTGCGCTCTACCTGACCGATTGGATACCTCGCGAGAACACGAAACGCCCCGATTGCCGACCGACCTGTAGTCCCTAACTCATAATGACAAGTTAGTAGTGATATGAATATAGGCAGACATTCCTTCACTGTCAACCGGGCAGCGAACGGTAGTCTCGGGATCGTCAAAGATGGCGTCTCGCATGAAGGGGGACTCATGAGCGGCGCATCTCTGCGCGATCACCAGCTCGATCGCGCATCGAAGGAGCCACTGTGGATGCAGCTTTCCGGCGTCATCCGCGGTGCGGTAACGAGTGGCGAACTGAGCGCAGACCAAGCACTGCCTTCGGAAGCCGAGCTCATAGACCGCTTCGGCGTGTCTCGCACCGTCGTCCGTGAAGCGCTCGCCGACCTCGTGCAGCGCGGCCTGATCTACAAGATCCGCGCGAAGGGCTCCTTCGTCTCGCCTCCGCGTCGCGACCTGGGCTTCATCGGCTCAACCCTCGGATCTTCCGCCGATCTGCTCGCAGCGGGGCGCAGTTCCGCGACTCGCGTACTCAGCCTCTCCGAGGGCAAAGCCGACAGCACAGAGGCCGGCGCACTCCGGCTCGCAGAGGGATCCGCGGTGATCCGGATCCGGCGCTTGCGATCTGTGGACGGCACGCCGGCTCTGCTCGTGCAGACGACGCTACCCAAGGAACCATTCAGTGGTCTGCTGAAGAGCAATCTGGAGAACCGCTCACTCTATGAACACCTCCGCCGCCACTACGGGGTGACCCCGGTCGGTGCCGACCGATGGATACAGGCGGTCATCCCCTCCGCAGAGGAAGCCGGATTGCTCGAGCTCTCCGCCGGCTCGCCGGTTCTGCACATCGAGTCGATCGCGTGGGGCGCCGACGAGATTCCGTTCGAGTACTACCGCGCGCTTCACCGCACAGACGAATCGCGCTTCTACCTCGGCATCCGTTGAGCACCTGGTCGCCCGCGGCGTAGCCGCGTCAGCCACGATGCGCACTACACGCGCGCCAAAAACCGCGTTCCGCGCCAGACATTTCTGGCGCGGAACGCGGTTGGCGGCGCGAAGCGCCGGGCGGCTAGGCGGCCAGGCCGAGGTGCTCGGCGCGGGATCCGTTCGGCGCGGCGGGGGTCAGGCCGGGGATGACAGCTCCGGCCGGGACGGTTTCATCGTCGCCGAGGCGTGCACCGGCGCCGACGCGGGCCGCGGCCCCGATCGTGACCCGGTTGCCCAGGCGCGAGCCGGCGCCGACGACGGCGTGCTGGGCCAGGTGCGCACGAGATCCAAGTGTCGCGCCGGCACCGACGATCGCGCCCGGCTCGATCCAGCTGTCCGGACCGATCTGTGCTTCGGCATGCACCTCGGCACCCGGGTCGACGTAACTTCCGCGCGCGATGAACGCGCTGCGGTGCACGGTCGCCTCGGCCGAGACGAAGCCGCGCCCGTTCGCGTGATGGCGGTAGCGCCGCGTCACTCCGGCCGCATCTTCAATATCCACGTAGTTGGTGCTCATCGCTCCCCCTCTGCTCCCGCAGCTTCTGTGTCGAAAAACTCAGTCGAGAAGCCGTGTCGAGAACTCTGTGTTGTGCCGAGCAAAGCACTCCACGCTGCATTCTCGCTGCACGTGGCCTGAGACTGCGCTGGACGCGCTCAGATGCCCGACTATTGACATAACACTGCCGGTGGCGCGGGAATTCCCTGCCTCGCCGCTACTCCTGCGGAGCCCACACTCCCGCGGCGCAGGCGTAGAAGATCATGGCGCTGGTGTCGAGGTAGATGTCGCCATCCGCGCCGCAGTCGGCGTCCGGATCCGGGCTTTCGGTGCCGAGCGTGACCTGCGTGCCTGCGACCCCCGGCTCGCCCGGCTTGCCCGGCTTGCCTGCCTCGCCCTGTTCACCCTGCTCACCGGTGGCGCCGGTTTCGCCCTGCTCGCCCGTCAAATTCTCCGCGGCGTTCTGCCTGATGTTGCCGACGGACACCCACACGCCGTCCTGCCGCAGGTAGACGTTGGCGCTGTCGAGGTCGATGTAGAGATCCCCGTCCAGGCCCGCATCGACCGACGGCGCTCCAACGCCCGCCCGCACGACCGATCCGGTTGGCATGAGTTCGGTGATCATCGCCTCCAGCTCCGCTGGGTCCAGCGGCTCCTCGCTCTGCTCTGGCTCCGGCGTCACGTAGACGGTCGGAGCCGGCGTTGGCGTCGGTGCCGGGGCCGCCGCTCCTGCCATGCTGGCGCCGAGGAACGAGGCCAAGAAGGCCAGGAGCACCACTCCGACGCCGACCCAGAGCAGCATGGCCCTGGTCACCGTCGCGGCCGGCTTGCCGCCGGCAGGAGCGGAGCCTGGCGCGCCACCCGGCGCTGGCTGGGAAGCGGGTACGACTGGCTCGTTCGCATCGGTCACGGTTGGCTCCTTCTCAGCACGGTTGACGGCGAGCATAGCGGCGCAGCGGCCCGCAGGGCGAGAGTTGGGCCCAGATCCGGTAGCCGGCATGCAGAAGGCCCGCCCGACCGGAAGGTCGAGCGGGCCCAGAACTGCTGCGTGTGGTTACGCGTTCACCGGCGTGTGGCCGGCGATCTGCGAGACCAGCTCGTCGCCCGGGAACGAGACGACGAAGTCGGCCTCGATCTCGGCACGCTCGAGCAGCTCGGCCATGCGGCGCTGACGCTGCTTGGGGATGAGCGTCACGACGGTGCCCTGCTTGCCCGCGCGGCCGGTGCGACCGGAGCGGTGCAGGTACGTCTTGTACTCGTCGGGAGCGTCGGCCTGGATCACCAGGTCGATGTCGTCGACGTGGATGCCGCGGGCGGCGACATCCGTGGCAACCAGCACGCTGACGCGACCGGAGGTGAGCTGCGCCAGGTTGCGCGTGCGGCGGGCCTGGTTGAGGTCACCGTGCAGCGAGACGGCCGGGATGCCGGCGTCGTCGAGCTGCTCGGCGAGCTGCTCGGCGAAGGCACGGGTGCGGGCGAAGACCAGGGTCTTGCCGTTGCGGTCGGCGAGCTGCTCGATGATGCGGCCCTTGTCGCGCTGCTCGATGACGAGCACGCGGTGGTCGATCGTCGAGGAGGCCTGGTCTTCACCGGCGACCTCGTGGACGGCCGGCTCAGGAAGGAATTCCTTGACCAGCTGGGCGACGCCCTTGTCGAGCGTTGCCGAGAAGAGCAGCTTCTGCCCGTTGTCGGCGGTCTCGCGCAGGATGCGCTGCACCGGCTCGAGGAAGCCGAGGTCGCACATGTGGTCGGCCTCGTCGAGGACCGTGATGGTGACCTCGCTGAGGTCGAGTCGACCCTGCTCGATGAGGTCTTCGATGCGGCCGGGGGTTCCGACGATGATGTCGACGCCGCGCTGCAGTGCGCCGACCTGGCGGTGCTGCGGGACTCCGCCGTAGATCTGCGTGGTGAACAGCCCGACGGAGCGTGCGATCGGCTGCACGGTGCGGTCGATCTGCAGTGCGAGCTCGCGGGTCGGGGCGAGGATGAGTGCGCGGGGCTTGCGGCCCATCGCGCGCTTCTTGCCGCCACCGTTCTCCATCAGCTTCTCCACAAGGGGAGCGCCGAAGGCGATGGTCTTGCCGGAGCCGGTCTTTCCGCGGCCGAGGACATCCTTGCCGGCGAGAACGTCGGGGATGGTTGCGGCCTGGATCGGGAACGGACTCGGAGCACCGAGCTCGGCGAGGGCTGCGACGATGTTGCCGCCGAGGCCCAGGTCACCGAAGCTCATGCCGACGACGTCCGAGGCCTGAATTGCCTCGGCCTCGAGGCGCTCGAGCACCACGTCGTCCTGCGGGGTGAAGTGGCCCTTGCCTGCGGTTCCGGAGAAGTCGCGCTTCGGGTAGAAGCTCGAGTCGCTGCGCTCAGACTTCTGGAATCCGGGGCGGTCGAAGTTGTCGCGGCGCGGCGGACGCTCCTCGACGTTGCGACGCGGGCGGTCCGCACGGTCGGCGACGTCGCGACGCGGTGCGCGGTCTGCGTTGTACGCGGGGCGCTCGCTGCCCGCACCGTAGGCGGGGCGCTCGCTGCGCTGGGGGCGGTCGCCGTAGGACGGACGCTCGTTGCGCTGGCTGCGATCGCCACCGTAGGCCGGGCGGTCGCCGCGGTCGTTGTTGTAGGCCGGGCGGTCGTTGCCGCGCGCCGGACGGTCACCGTAGGAGGGACGCTCGCTGCGCTGGCCGTAAGACGGACGCTCGGAACGGTCGTTGTTGTACGCGGGACGCTCGCTGCGGCCACCGGCCGCGCGGTCGCCATACGCCGGGCGGTCGTTGCCACGCGCCGGACGGTCACGTGTCGCAGGACGTCATCATCCGTGAAGACGACTGTGGCACCGGCAAGGGCCTCGNGGCCATAGGACGGACGCTCGGAACGGTCGTTGTTGTACGCGGGACGCTCGCTGCGGCCACCGGCCGCGCGGTCGCCATACGCCGGGCGGTCGTTGCCACGCGCCGGACGGTCACCGTAGGAGGGACGCTCGCTGCGCTGGCCATAGGACGGACGCTCGGAACGGTCGTTGTTGTACGCGGGACGCTCGCTGCGGCCACCGGCCGCGCGGTCGCCATACGCCGGGCGGTCGTTGCCANCGGAACGGTCGTTGTTGTACGCGGGACGCTCGCTGCGGCCACCGGCCGCGCGGTCGCCATACGCCGGGCGGTCGTTGCCACGCGCCGGACGGTCACCGCGGTCGTTGTTGTAGGACGGGCGGTCGTTGCCGCGCGCCGGACGGTCGCCGTAAGCCGGGCGGTCGTTGCCGCGCTGCGGGCGGTCGCCGTAGGCGGGGCGCTCGGAGCCACCGGCTGCGCGAGCGGCACGCTCGTCGGCGTTCCAGCGGTTCTTCTTGGGGGCGGCACCGGCCTCATCGGCGCGGAAGCCGCGGTGTCCCGGGCTGCGGGCACCCTGCTTGGGGCCGCCCTTGGCGGCACCCTTTGCGTAGGACGGGTCGTAGTTCTTGGCCGTGCGGCCGGCAGAATTGTGGTTCTTGGGCATCGAAGATGTTCCTGGGTTGTGTTCGAGTACATGGCAGAACGACGCTGCGCCGGATGAGCGCATCGCAACTGAGAACCCGGGGAAGTCGTGACCGGGGCCGTTCACATACATTGTGATTTTTCGCCAACAGAATTGTTGCGAAACCGGCCCACCAGACTTACAAACCCATCCGCATTACACATGCGGTGTCTAGAGCCGACTTGTCTACGTTACAGTACGCCGCCTGAGAAGACGCCCTGAATGACGGATGCCGCCCCACACGAGTGAGGCGGCATCCGTCATTCGACGAGCACGGGGTTGACGAGCACGGGGCTTAGGCGTCGACCTTGTCCTCAGCCCGCTCAGACGAAGCAGCCGCCGCGCGGCGCGCCTTGCCGGGTGCGCGCAGCTTGGTGAGGATCATCGGGCCCACCGCCATGAGCAGGGCGAACAGCAGAATGCCGATCGAGATGGGGCTCTCGAGCATGATGCCGAAGTTGCCCTGGCCGAGAGCCGAGGTCTGCACGAGTGCCTTTTCGAACAGCGGGCCGAGCACGAGGCCGAGCACGAGCGGCGCGACGGGGAGGTCGATCTCCTTCATGACATAGCCGAGCAGACCGAAGATCAGCACGAGCACAACACTGAACATGTTGTTGCTGACCGAGTATGCGCCGATGAAGCTCGTCAGCAGGATGATCGGGTAGAGGAAGCCGTAGGGAATACGGAGCATCTGCGCGAATACGGGCGCGAGCGGCAGGTTCAAGATCAGCAGCAGAACATTGCCGATGAAGAACGAGACGAGCAGTCCCCACACCAGCGTTGGCTGGGTCTCGAAGAGCAGCGGGCCCGGCTGAAGGCCGTACATCGTGAAGGCTCCGAGCAACACTGCCGTGGTTCCACCGCCGGGAATGCCGAGCGCGAGCGTCGGCACGAAGTTTGCGTTGGCTGCCGCGTTGTTGGCCGCCTCGGGTGCCGCGACACCTTCGATGGCGCCCTTGCCGAACACCTTCTTGTTCGGCGAGACCTTCTTCTCGATGCCGTAGGACATGAATGAGGCGAGGGTCGAGCCGGCGCCGGGGAGGATACCGAGCACGAAACCGATCCCGCTGCCGCGGAAGATCGGACCGACGCTGCGCTTGAGCTCATTCCTGGTGATGACCATGTCTTTGAAGCGCGCCTTGATGGGGGCCGCTGCGCCGATGCGAATCTGGTGCAGCACCTCGCCGACGGCGAAGATGCCGATCATGACCTCGACGAACGGGATGCCGCCGAGCAGATCGATGTTGCCGAAGGTGAAGCGGGCATCGCTGAAGCCGGTTGCGACTCCAACGGTGGAGATGAGCAGACCGGCTGCGGCCATCATGAGCCCGCGGGCCATCGATCCGCCGGCAAAGCTCACCACGATCACGAGTCCGAGAATCATGATGGAGAGGTTCTCGACGGGCCCGAAATTGAGGGCGAGGTCTGCGAGCGGCGGTGCGAGCGCCATGAGCAACGCGAGCGAGATGATCGCGGCCACGAACGAGCCGATCGCGCTGATCGCCAGCGCGGCGCCGGCTCTGCCCTTGCGAGCCATCTGATAGCCGTCAAGCGTTGTGACGACGCTGGCCGCTTCACCGGGTGTGGAAATGAGCACCGAGGTGATCGTTCCGCCGTATTGGGCGCCGTAGTAGATGCCGGCGAGCATGATGAGTGCGGTGACGGGCTCGAGAGTGAGCGTCAGAGGAATGAGGATGGCCACACCGGTCGTAGATCCCAGACCGGGCATGAGGCCAATGATGGTGCCGGCGAGCACACCGATGAAGCACCAGAGAACGTTCTCGGGCGTGAGCGCGGTCTGAAAACCGAGGATGAGATTGTCGAGCATGGTTTAGAAGACTCCAAGCAGACCTTGGGGCAGCGGCACGCGCAGGAAGACCCCGAAGATCAAATAGGCCACGCCGAGCGCGACAACCGAGACAAGGAGAGAAGACAGCCAGGCACGGCGCTCCACGAAGACCGCGATGGCCATGAGCATCAGGCCGAACGCGATGATGAAGCCGACGATGTTCACCATGAACAGGGTGGCGATCAGGATGCCGATGACGGCGACGAGCTGGCGATTACGCTGCTTCTGCGAACGCCCGAAGATGTCGATGTCGGGGTTGCCCTCGCTGTCGAGTTCGCTCTCGATGGCCTGGAAGGCCGTGGTGTCGAGTGTGAGTTCGGCGTCGCGGTGGGCGACAACCGATTGACGCCAGCGCTGGAAGATGTCGGTGAGGGCGAAGAGCATCATGAGCCCGCCGGCGAAGACGGGCATAAAACCGGGGCCAACACGACCATCTTCGTCGAAGGCACCGTACCCGATGCCCGCGACGACGGCGGCCGCGCCGACGGCCGCCAGCACCGCGCTGAACGCGATGCCGGCGACCTTCAGACGCGAGGATTCCACTACTTCAAGACCTTCGTGAGGTCGGCGTTGTTGCCCTCGAGGTAGCTGACGAAGTCGTCACCGTAGACGGCGTTGGCCTGCATGACATTGCTCTCGATGTACTCGGCGTATGCGTCGGACTTCTCAAACTCCTTGGCGGCGTCGATCCAGAACTGCTTCGCCTCGTCGGTGATGCCGCCGGGCGCGATGAAGCCGCGGAACTGCGCGAAGGCCACGTCGACGCCCTGCTCCTTGGCGGTGGGGATGTCTGCGAGCTGCTCGTAGTCGTAGCGCTCGTCTGAGAACGCGCAGAGAGCTTTGAGGTCGCCGCTCTCGAGCTGGCCGAGAACCTCACCCGGGTTGAGTGAGGCGATGTCGATCTGGCCGCCGAGCAGCGAGGCGAGCACCTCCGAGCCCGATTCGAACGGCACGCGGTCGAACTCGACGCCGGTGGCGTCTTCGACGAGGGTGAACACGATTTCGTCGAGGCTGGTTGCACCCGAGACCGCAGCGACGACGCGGTCCTTCTTTGCGGCGTCGACGACATCGGCGCAGGTCTCGAAGGGCGAGTCGGGGGCGACGACAAGGAGCGTGAAGTCGTCGCCGAGCTTCATGATGGGCGTGAAGCTCGTGTAGTCGAACTGCACGTCCTGGGTGAGGGGAAGCGCGAGCAGTGCGGTCTCGGCCGCGAGCAGGTAGTTGTCCTTGCCCTCTTGCGCCAGGAAGTGCGAGTAGCCGACCGCGCCGGAGCCGCCTTCGCGGTTTTCCACGGCGACGTTCACGCCGGTGACCGACTCGAGGCCTGCAGCGATTGCGCGACCGCTCAGGTCGCTGCCGCCGCCCGCGCTGAACGGAACGATCATGCGGGCGTCGCCCGAGGGCGTGAAACCGCCTTCTGCGCCTGCGCCGACGGATGGATTCTCGGCTGCGCTGCTGCAGCCGGTGAGGGCGAGCAGGGCTACCGCGCCGATCGCGGCGATTCTGGCCGTGGTTGACACCATGTCTATCTCCTTTGATAAGTCCAAGCCGCCCTCGTGCTGTGTCGAGTGCCTGGCGCTAGGGGTACTTCAATCAAAGATCCTATCGGATCTACGACAGTCGTGTGCAACGTTTTCAGCCGTCGGGGTGAACCCGCCGACTTCGTTACCGTTCGGTGATCAGATTCCGGATTGTGCGCTCGCCAGGCACCCCAACGATGTTCTCTGGCGACGAGGAGCGGAATGCGCGGATTAGGCGCGCAGCGCGAGCGCCTCGTCGACGACCTTCACAAAGTTGGCGGGGTCATGTGCGAATCGACCGAGGAAGAGCCCGTCGACACCGTGCAGCGTCTGCAGCAGCCCTGGACCAGCGCTGCCACCGTAGATCACCGAAACGGGGTGCTCGGCGGCATCCGGAATCGACTGCGCACGCTCGGCGCGCAGGGTGTCCCGCACGGCCGTGACCACCCCGCTGACGTAGTCAGCGGCGGCCGGTTCGCTCGCACCGATGGCCCAGATGGGCTCGTAGGCGAGCACGAGTGCGGGCAGTTCGACGAGCGAGCCGCCGAGCGCGCTGAACACCTGCCTGCGGCAGAACTCTGCCGCCTCGGCAATCGAGGCCCGCTCCGGCTCGCCGATGCAGAGCAGGGGGGTGAGGCCGGCATCGAGGCTCACGCGCACCTTCTGCGCAATGACCTCGTCGCTTTCACCGAAGTGCTCGCGGCGTTCGGCGTGACCGATCTCGACGATTCCGACGCCCATCTCTGCGAGCAGGGCCGCGGAGACTTCGCCCGTGAGAGCGCCGTCGCCCCAGCTCACGGTTTGCGCGCCGACCATGACCCCGCGCGAACCGAGGCGCTCGAGCGCTGCCGGAATCAGCGGGAATGCGGGAATCACAAACGTCCTCACTCCCCCAGCCGTCAGCTCGGGGCGCTCGTCGATCGCCGTGGCGATGCCGTCGAGCCATGCCAGGGTCTGTGCCTGACCCATGTATGCCTTGGTGCTCGCACCGACGAAGCCGGGTGCATCAACTCCGTCAGGCACTGAGCAGCCCGTCATCGAGGCGGTAGATGCGCACGGCATTGGAGAGGAACGCCGCGCGCTGCTCGGCGGGGCTCCAGCCGTCGGCGATGGTCACGAAGCCGCCCATGATGTCGTCGTAGCTTCCCGTGAGGCCGTCGACCGGAAAGTTGCTCGCGAACATGATGCGCTCAGGGCCGAAGATCTCGGCGGTGCGCTCCACGATCTCGCGATTGTTCTCCGCCGACCAGGGCACGCCCGCGAGGCCGATGCCCGAGATCTTGATGGACACGTTGGGCGCGGCGGCGATGGCGGTGAGCGCTGCCGCCCAGCCTTGGATGCCCTCACGTGAGCGGTCGCTCGGCAGTGCCGTGTGGTTGATGATCATGGGCGTCTCGGGGTGGCGCTGCGCAAGCAGGAGTGCGTCGCCGAGGTGCCACCAGGCGGTCTGCAGCTCGAAGTCGAGACCGTGCTTGGCGAGCAGCGCGTAACCGGCCTGCCAGCGCGGGTCAGTGAGCAGGGTCGCGGTCTGCGATGCCAGAGCCGCGGATGCCGCCTGCCCCGGCTTGTGGCGAACGCCGCGCACCAGCGCAATGCCGGCCAGCTGCTCCAGCGTCTCGTCGACCGCGGGATCGTTGAGCGTCGCGGCGGCCACCGCGGCGTTCGGCAGGCCGAACCGCTCCGCGATGCCGCTCATATGGCGCATCTCGCCGACGGGGTCGGTGCTGTCCCACTCCGTCTCCATGGTGACGGTGCCGACGATGCGGTAGCCGGCGGCATCCGACAGCAGATCACTCGGAAGATAGTCTCGCTTGATCGACTCGTACGAGCCGTAGCGGAACGGGATGGCCGCCTCGGGGAGCAGCCAGGGGTTGCGGCCGAGCGATGGCTCCCAGAAGTGGTGGTGGGCATCGACGATCCCGCCGGCGTAGCGCGTCATCGTGCGACCGAGTCCTCTTCAGCCGGAACCGGCTTCTCGGCCGTGAGAGCCCCGCGGCGTGCGGCGGCGAGGGGCTTCTCAAAGTTGATGAGCAGCGAGCCGAGCAGGTAGACCGTGGCGCAGACGCCCAAGAAAACGAACGAACCGGCATAGCTTCCGCCGCTGGCGCCGATGGCGAAACCCATGACGATCGGGGCGAGTGCTCCACCACCGGAGGAGGCGACGTTCATCACACCACCAACGGTGCCCACCTGCTTCTTGGGAGCGAGCCACGCGGGAATCGCCCAGTAGAGCCCACCGAAGTTGATGAAGAACACAGCGGTGCTGAGCAGTGCCAGCGCAGTCGGGCCATCTGTCACGCCGGGGAGGGCGAAGATCGCGATCGCGGTGCCGAGCCCCGAGATGCCGAAGATGGTCTTCATCACGACGTTGAAGCGCGGGGTGGACTGGCGCCACTTGTCTGCGGTCATGCCCGCGACGAGCTGGCCGAGGACGCCCATCCCGTAGACGAGGAAGGTTCCCCAGCCGAGGCCGGCGAGGTCGAAACCGAGGGCGCTCGAGAGGTAGGAGGGAGTCCACGAGATGATGCCCCACCACACGGTGGCCCAGCCGAGACGGCCCAGCATGAGGCCCCAGAACGAGGTCGAGCGTGCATAGTCCGATGCCTTGGGCAGCGGGCCGCTGGCGGTGTCGACGGATGCGTCATCGCTCTGGATGTGGGCCAGCTCTGCCGCATTGACGCCCTTGTGCTGTGCAGGGCTGTCGCGCAGGTAGAAGAAATAGAGCGCGGCCACGAGCATGGTGACGGCACCGGTGATGATGAACGCCATGCGCCATCCGCCGAACACACCGATGAGCAGCGTCACGATGAGACCACCGACCGCCGAGCCGAATGGGCCGGCTGCGTCGACGAAGGTGGCGCCACGTGCGCGTTCCTTTGCGGGCAACCAGTTGGCGTTGAGCTTGGCTCCGGCGGGGAAGACGGGGGCTTCTGAGGCGCCGAGGCCCAGGCGGGTGAAGGTGAGGAACAGTCCGCTCGAGGCGAAGCCGGCGATGAGCTGGAAGAAACCCCAGATCACGCCAGCGCCACCGACGATCTTGCGGGGGCCGAATCGGTCGAGCAGCCAGCCGCCGGGAATCTGGAAGATGAGATAGGTCCAGAAGAAGGAGCCGAGCAGAACGCCCTGCATTTCGGGGCTCATCTGGAACTCTTCGGCGATGAAGGGCATTGCCACGGAAAGGGTTGCACGATCAATGAAGTTCAGAAGCACCAAGATCCAGAGGATCGAGAAGATCTGAACGCGCACCCAGGTGCGCTTGGGGCGGAGGGATGACATGAAAACGCGTCCTTGCGGATTGAACGGGTTGTGAGGCCCGATAGAAATTTACTGCGGTAGAGGATTCGGGGCCAGCCACGAGCCAACGACGGCCGACCCCGAAAGCCTGGAGCGGAGCGCCTAAGCGCTCTGCAGCTTCTGATTGACGACGCCGACGGCGAGGTCGAAGGCGTGCTCGGTTGCACCGGTGCCGGCGATGCCCTTGCCGACAATGTCGAAGGCGGTGCCGTGCGCGGGCGTCGAGATGACGACCGGCAGGCCGCCCTGGATGGTGACGCCCTTGTCGAAGCCGATGAGCTTCATGGCGATCTGTCCCTGGTCGTGGTACATCGTGACGATGCCGTCGAACTCGTTGCGCTTGGCGGCGAAGATGGTGTCAGACGGGAATGGGCCCTGCACGTTGATGCCCTGAGCCTGAGCTGCCTCGACACCCGGGGCGATCTCATCGATCTCTTCGCGGCCGAAGTTGCCGTTCTCGCCGCCGTGCGGGTTGAGCGCCGCGACACCGATGCGCGGTGCATCCAGGCCAGAACCCTTGAGTGTGAGGTTGAGCAGTTCGATCGCCGCGGTCACACGCGGCGCGGTGATGTTCTTGGCAACCTCAGACAGCGGAATGTGCGAGGTGACGCGAGCAGTGGTGAGGCCTTCGAGCACGTTGAGCTCGCTGGTGACACCGGTGTAGCCGAGCTCGTGTGCGAACCAGCGCAACTCGTCTTCGTGGTTCATGCCGGCCAGCTTGAGGCTGGTCTTGTTGAGCGGAGTGAACACGATGGCGTCGATCTCGCCGGCGTTGGCCATGGCGAGTGCACGGGTGAGCTGGTGGATGGCGCGCGCGCCGGCCTCAACGCTCACCTGTTGAGCCGGGATGGCCTCTGTGGGGCAGGAGTTGTCGTCGAGCAGCACAGCGAAGCCGACGGACGGTGCATCGGCGAGGGGCACCTCGACACCGGCGATGGCTGCGGCGGCGGCGAGCTCTGCGGCATCCGCCAGCACGAAGACGTCGGCGGTGGCCGTGGTCTCGGGGCGGGCGAGCAGCTTGGCCGCAAGCTCGGGGCCGATGCCTGCTGGGTCACCGAGGGTCAGCGCGATGCGGGGGCGGGGAGTTGCGGTCATGATGCTGGCCTTTCGTAGCTCTCGATGACCTCGACCTTGTCGGCAGAGGCGGAGGTGGGGTCAAAGCGGTAGTCCAGCCATTCGCCGACGAGGCGCTTGGCGAGCTCGATGCCGATCACGCGCTGGCCCATGGTAAGCACCTGGGCGTTGTTGCTGAGCACGCTCCGCTCGACCGAGAAGGAGTCGTGGGCCGTGACGGCACGGATGCCTGGCACCTTGTTGGCGGCGATCGCGACGCCCAGCCCGGTGCCGCACACGAGCAGCGCACGGTCGGCGTCGCCGGCCTTCACCTGGCGGGCTGCGCTCACGGCAATGTGCGGGTAAGCGGTGTGGCCGGCGGCGTCAACGCCGACGTCGGTGACAGAGGCGACGCGGGGGTCTGCCTCGAGCAGAGCCCTGAAGGCCTCTTTGTATTCGTAGCCGGCGTCATCAGAGCCGATGACGATGCGGAGTGGTTCGGTCATTACTCTCTCTATTCTCTGCGAAGTGGGGTGGAGCGCTGCGTGGCCTAGTGGGCCTGCAGCGCGTCGCCGACGGCCATCACGATGCGGGCGAAGCTGATCGCGCCCGCATCGGGGTGGCCGAGGCTGCGGGCGACGTGGGTGCGGGCACGGCCGAGGCCAGGCTTGAGCTCGGCGGTTGCACTGGCTGCGGCCTGCGAGACTGCGGCGGCCGCGACCCAGGCATCGGCGAGCGTGTTGCCTGCGGCGACGCCGCTGGTGAGTTTTGCGGCGAAGGGTGCGTAGGCATCGATGAGGGTCTTGTCGCCCACCTCGGCCTTGCCCAAACGCTGCATGCCCACCAGGCCCGCGGCCACGGCTGCGGCGATTGCCGCCGCTCCGGATGCCGCTGCGATGGTGTCGTCGCTGTTCTCATCGGCAGCGCCGCTCGCAGCGAGGCTCGTGCCCGCACTGGCGAGGGCCATGCCCCACAACGCACCGCTGGTGCCGCCACCATGCTCGGACCACGCCTCGCCGCTCTCGGCGAGCAGGCGCACAACACCGCCGCCCTCTGAAACGACGCGCTCGCCGGCCGCGAGTGCTCCGACGACTCCGCGGCTCATGCCGATGCCGTGGTCGCCGTCGCCGGCGATCGCGTCGATGCGGCCGAACTCCTCGGCGTTATCGATGATCGTGTCGTGGGTCACACGCAACAGCCGGAGCGCAGCGGTGGCCGCAGCCTGCTGCGCAGGCGTCGCACTCTCGAGTACGCGGGTGGCCGTGGCATCCGCGACGCTCGAAATGTTCTCGTCGATCATCGCGGTGATGGCACCCTTGCGGAACGCTGCAGAGTCGGCCGGTGCCGCCCACAGCTCGGCGAGTTCGTCGGTGACCCAGAGCAGGGTGAGCGAGACGCCCGACATGTCGAGGCTGGTCACGAGCTCGCCGCACTCGCTGTCGAGGATGTCGACGCCCGCTGCCTCGAGCTCGGCGGAGACGGCGCCGAACACAGTGAAGAGCTCTTCGTACTTGAAGGTGCCGAGGCCATTCAGCAGCACCACGGCCCGGCTGCCCGCTGCCTGCTCGACGCCGTCGGGAAGCTCAGCGAGCAGGCGGCTCGCCAGGATCTCGGCGAGGCCACGGGCCGTCGGAGCCGGAACATCTTCAAGGCCGGGCTCGCCGTGAATGCCGAGGCCGATGGCCATGGTTCCGGGCTCGACGGTGAAGAGGGGGCTCTCTGCGCCGGGGATGGTGCAGCCGCTGAAGGCGACACCGATCGAGCGGGTGCGGTCGTTGGCGAGAATGGCGAGGCGCTCGACCTCGTCGAGGTTCATGCCGGCTTCGGCTGCCGCGCCGGCCACCTTGAAGACGGTGAGGTCGCCCGCGATGCCGCGACGACGCTCGCGTTCGGCCGCCGGTGCGCTCGCGATGTCGTCGGTGACGGCAACAGTGCGCACGTCGTAGCCTTCGCCGCGCAGGCGCTCTTCGGCCTGGCCGAACTGCAGGCGGTCGCCGGCGTAGTTACCGTAGCTCAACAGGATGCCCGCGCCCCGCTCAACCGCCTTGGCCACGCGGTACACCTGGCCGGTGGCGGGCGAGGCGAAGATGTTGCCACACACCGCGCCAGCGGCGAGGCCGGGGCCAACGACGCCGGCGAACGCCGGATAGTGGCCCGATCCGCCGCCGACGACGAGAGCAACCTGACCCTCCGGCATCACGGTGGAACGCACGACGCCGCCGTCAACGCGACGAGCGTAGCGCTTGTTGGCCGCCACGAAACCGTCGATGGCATCGGCGGCGAATGTGGCCGCATCCGTAATCAAATGGCTCATGCGACGGTCTCCTTTACCGGCTGGGTGGTGCTGATCTCGCTGATGTCGTTGGGAATGCCTCGCTCGGAGACGGATGCCGCCGGCAGCAGTGTGCGCAGGTAGCGCATGTTCATCGCGCTCACCCCGAGGCCGTCGCCGCCATAGTGCTCGCAGCACAGAACGCCGTTGAAGCCGGCCGAGATGGCGTCGCGGATGGCGTCGCGGTAGTTGATGACACCGAGTTCGAGTGGTGCGGGGTGCGTGCTGATGACGCCTCCGGCCGCCTCGACCCGGGTGTAGTTCTTGACCTGCCAGTAGTTCGTGTACGGCAGCATGGTCGCGAGCATCTCGCGCCAGTCTTCGATGGGGCGGTGCAGGCGCACGATGTTGCCGAGGTCGGGGTCGAGGCCCACGTTGCTCAGACCGATGTCTTCGATGAGGCGCACGGCGCTCGATGACGTGCCCAGGTACGTGTCTTCGTAGAGCTCGAGCGACACGAGCATTCCGTAGGCTGCCGCCTGCTTGCCAATCTCGCGAAAGCGCGTGACCGCGAGGTTCCAGGTGTCGGCGTCGCCCTCGGGATCTTTTGCGCCGTCGGCGGTCCAGAACCAGAGTGCCTCACGCTGGGCGGCGGTGAGCGGGCGGTGCAGGCCGATCGAGAGCACTCCGATGCCGAGTTCGGCCGCGGCTTCGAGGGTGCGCTGCGTGTAGGCGAGGTTGTCGTCGCCGTTCACCGGATCGATCACGCTGCGGCGTGTGATCGAGAGGGCGGGCACAGCCAATCCGAGCTGCTGGGTGACCGAGCGGAACTCGTCGAGGCGGCTGCGCCCGAGATCACCAATCTGCAGCCAGCTGTCGGTGAGGTCGATGGCATCGAAGCCAACGGATGCCACCTGCTCGAGGTCTGCGGCCCAGCGTGAAGCATCGGCGTGCTGCACCTCTGGGCGGGCGAGCTGGTGGAGCGCGGCGGCGATGGGCCACGTCTCGCGGGTATAGGGCATTCGACACCTCGTTGTGCGCCGACGGGTTTTCCTATCGGCTAGATCCTGTTTCCTATAGGATTACATGTCGATGGGCGTCCGTCAAACCGCGCACTGTCACACAACCCGCAGTGTGCCGCGTCCGCCGCCGCACAGCGGCGCCGCGATGGCGCGCCGGAGGCGCGGGCTCAACCCCTGGCGCGGTCCCCCGCGCGTTGCCACCGCCGCGCGTGCCACCGGCGCGGCACTCTGCCGCCCGGCGCGACCGCGAACGCTGCCGTCTAGTTCTGCTGCGAGTCCGCGATCGAGCGCATCCGCACGCCGCAGATGTGGTCGTGCATGGTCTTGCGGGCGAGCTCGGCATCACCGGCACGCATCGCCTCGAGGATGACGCTGTGTTCGGCGATGGCGTAGCTTGCGTCACTGACGCCGAGCCCTCCGAACAGGCGGAAGCGCTGCACATGGCCGCCGAGCGCGGTGTAGGCGGCGAGCAGGAATCGGTTGCCGGCGTTCTCGGCGATCAGCCGGTGGAAGCGCTCGTCGGCCTCCCAATACGGCCGGATCGATTCACCGGCGCCATCGACGGGGGCGTTGCGCAGGTCGCTGATCGATTGCTCAAGTTGATCGAGCAGCTCGGTCGTCGCCCGCCCGCAGGCGCGGAATGCGCTGTCGGGCTCCAACACCTCCCGCGCCTCCATCAGCTCGGTGAGCTCGTCCACGGTGAACAGCGGTGCTACCCGGTAACCGCGCAACGCGGCACGCACGACGAGGCCCGTCGCCTCGAGCCGGGCGAGAGCCTCGCGAATGGGCGTCTGCGAGATCTCCATCTCGCGCGCGAGGGCGTCGATGTTGAGCGGGGAATCGGCCGCCAGGCGCCCATCCACCAGCGCGAGCATGAGATCGTCGTAGACGTGGTCTGCCAGCACCTGCCGTGCCGACGCGCCCCGAATAGTGGATCCTATAGCCATAGAAAACACACTAGTGCCCGCGCGGCGGCAGCGCTCGTAACCGCACCGAAACCTGCGCGCCCTAGGCTCGCCGCATGAGCCCTGCCGCGCCGATCATCGGCATCGAAGCGCCCCGCCAGCCGCAGTTGATCGCGCTGCTCGAACAGAGCAGCGCTTACGCCCGCAGCCTCGGCTACCCGCCGGAGAGCAACTTCCTGCTCGACGTCGATGCCCTCGAGCAGCCGAACGTCGACGTCTATGTCGCCAGGGACGCATCCGGTGCACCGCTGGGCATCGCCGCGCTCGTGGTGCTCGATCCGCAGCGCGACGGCAGCCGGCCGGGAGACGCCGAGCTGAAGCGCATGTTCGTGAGCGACGCGGCGCGCGGGCGCGGAGTGGCCGGAGCGCTGCTGCGACGGCTCGAGATCGATGCCAGGGCCAGCGGCATCCGCCGACTCGTGTTGGAGACCGGCCCGCTGCACGCGCCGGCGCTCGCTCTCTACACCAGGCACGGGTACACCGAGATCGCGCAGTTCGGGCAGTACATCGGCGAGCAGTTCAGCGTCTGCATGGCGAAGCCGCTGGACGCCATGGCGATGGCACGATCGGTCGTTGAATGACGCCGCTCGCCGGCCGTTTCGCCGGGCGATTCGTTCGGCGCTGCACCCATGGCCTACGCTCAGTTCACTCGCTCTGACCCGAACTCGGAGAACAAGTGAATTCGAAGCCCGCCGTGCTCGGCCGCTCGCGCCGCACTCGGGTCTTCACCGTGCTCGCGGCGCTCAGCGCGGGACTGGTCGCGACGCTGCTGCTCAGCGGCTTCCACATCGGGGTGCGCGAGCTCGGCGATGCCGGTGACATCGCGGTCTCTGAGCTCACCACGCCCGAGGTGATCGGCATCCGCACCTTCACCGCCCCGAGCGGGATCCGGGTGATCGAAGACGTGACGTACGGCACCCGCGACGATGGAACGCTGCTGACCCTGGATGTCTGCCGCCCGGCCGACACGGCCGCAACCGAAGCGACCGCGGCGAATGCGGTGCGGGCCGATGCGGTGCAGACGGACGCGGTCGAAGCGGACGCGGTCGAAGCGGACGCGGTCGCGGCGGACGCGATGCTGCCTGGCGCGACGCTGCCGGATACGCCGTTGCCGGACGCGACTCTGCCGGGCGCGGAGGACGCACCTGGGGATGTGCCGCAGGCGGGGCTGCCTGCGATCGTGTCGATCCACGGCGGGAGTTGGGCCCGCGGCGACAAGGCCAACGATGACTGGCGCAACGTCTGCAGCTGGCTGGCCAGCGAGGGCTTCGTGGCCTACTCGCTGAATTACCGCCTCGTACCCGAGGCCCTCTTCCCTGCCGCGATCGACGACGTGGCCTTGGCCGTCGAGTGGATGCGCACCCCGGCGAACGCCTCACGCTTCGGCATCGACCCGGCGCGGATCGGCGCGTTCGGCGGCTCGGCCGGCGGCAATCTGGCTGCGCTGCTCGGCACGCGCGGAACCGGGCCGCTGGATGAGGGCAGCCGGGTTGCCGCCGTCGCCGAGCTCTCGGCGCCGACGGACCTGCGCCGGGAAGCGGTGCTCCGCGACGGTGGCAACGAGCTGCTGCAGACGATCATCACGCGTTATCTCGGCTGCGAGGAGTGGACGCTCTGCCCGCAGGCGGAGGACGCCTCGCCGTCGACCTTCGTCGACCGGAGCGACCCGCCCTTCTTCATCGGACATGCGGCGAGCGAGTTCATCCCGCTGGCACAGGCCCAGACCTTCGCCGGGGTGCTGGATGCCGCCGGCATCGGCGTCGAGTACGTCGTCGTGCCCGGCGACGACCACTCCATCGGCATCCTGGACGAGGCGATGCGCGCCCGTGTCGCCGGCTTCCTGCACGCACAGCTCGGCTAGCGGTCGCGCCGCGAGTTGGCGCAATCTGCCCCTTCAGACCGCCGCAAGGGGCAGGTTGCGCCATGTCACGAACGAATCGCGGGCGGCGGGCGGCCGGGTCAGCCGCTGAACTCGGCGGGGTGCGGTCCGACGCGGCCGGCACCGGCGGCCGGCTCGAGCGCATCGATGGCGGCGAGGGCCACGGCATCCAGTTCGAAATCGAACACGGCCAGGTTCTCTGCGATGCGCGCGGGCGTGACCGACTTGGGGATGACGATGCGGCCCTGCTGCAGGTGCCAGCGCAGAATCACCTGCGCCGGTGTGCGCCCGATGGCCTCGGCCAGCTGGACGATCACCGGGTTGCTCAGCATCGCGCCCTGCGCGAGTGGGCTCCACGCCTCGGTGGCGATGCCGTGCGCGGCGTTGAACGCCACGGTCTCGGCCTGACGCAGTGCGGGGTGCAGCTCGATCTGGTTGACGGCCGGAATTGTTCCGCCGAGTGCGATCACACGCTCGAGATGCTCCGGCAGGAAGTTCGAGACACCGATCGCCCGGCTGCGGCCGGCTGCCGCCAACTCCTCGAGCGCCGTCCAGCTCTGCAGGTAAAGCTCGTTCGCCGGGGCCGGCCAGTGGATCAGGTAGAGGTCGAGGGCGTCGAGTCCGAGCTTGTCGAGGCTGGCCTCTGCCGCCTCGCGAGTGCCAGCCCCCTGGTCGCTGTTCCAGAGCTTGCTGGTGACGAAGAGCTCCTCGCGGGGGATGCCGGACGCCGCGAGCGCCCGCCCGACGCCCCGCTCGTTGCCGTAGACGGCCGCGGTGTCGATGCTGCGGTAGCCGGCTTCGAGCGCGGCGCTCACGGCGGCCTCGGTCTCGGCATCCGGCACCTGGAAGACGCCGAAGCCGATCTGCGGAATGGCGACGCCGTTGTTCAGCGTGATGGTCGGGATGGTGTGGGTGAGCGACATGGGGATCCTTGTTGTGTTGGGGTGGTGGGAGTGGGGTCAGGATTGGGCGGCGACGACGGCCGTCGGCGAGGTGGGGCTGGCGCCCGCAGCCGCGGCGGCCGCGGCGGGGGCCGGGCGGGCCCGCCTGGCGAACTCGCCGCCGGGGGCGAAGACGGCGACGAGCAACACGAGCAGGCCACCGGCGGTGACGGCCGCGCCGGCCCAGAGTGGCGAGGTGTAGCCGAGCCCGGCGGCGAGCGTCAGCCCGCCGATCCAGGCGCCGAACGCGTTGCCGACGTTGAACGCGGCGATGTTGGCCCCGGATGCCAGCGTCGGTGCCGCCTCGGCGTGCGCCATCACCCGCATCTGCAGCCCCGGCACGGTCGCGAATCCAAAGCCGCCCATCAGCACGAGGCTGACCATCGCCATGACCGGGTTGCCTGCGGTGAGAGCGAAGATGGCGAGCACGGCGGTCAGCACGATGAGGAGCACGACGAGGGTGAGGCCGAGGTTCTTGTCGGCGGCGCGGCCGCCGAGGATGTTGCCGACGAAGAGCCCCGCGCCGAAGAGGATGAGCAGCCACGGCACCGCGGAGGAGGAGAAGCCGCTGACCTCGGTGAGGGTGAAGGCGATGTACGTGAAGCCGCCGAACATGCCGCCGTAACCGAGCACGGTGACGGCGATGGAGAGCCACACCTGAGGGGTGCCGAAGACGCGGAACTCCTGCAGCAGGGATCCGGGGCTGCCCGTGGCATCCGTGCCGGTGCGGGCGGGAACGAGCGCGGCGATGCCGATGAGCGCGAAAACGCCGATGACGGTGATCGCCCAGAAGGTGGAGCGCCACCCCGCGGCCTGGCCGAGCAGGGTGCCGAGGGGAACCCCGAGCACGTTGGAGATGGTGAGCCCGGCGAACATGACCGAGATCGCGGCTGCCCGCTTGTTCGGGGCGACGAGCTGTGCGGCGACGACCGCGCCGATGCCGAAGAATGCGCCGTGGCACAGAGCGGCGATGACGCGGCCGATCATCATCGTGGAGTAGTCGGGTGCGAGCGCCGAGACGAGGTTACCGAGGATGAAGAGCACCATCAGGCCGAGCAGTGCCTTCTTGCGGTCGACCCGGGTGAGGGCGGCGGTGAGCGCGATGGCGCCGACGGCCACGCTCAGCGCGTAGCCGGAGATGAGGTAGCCGGCTGTGGTCTCCGAGACGGCGAAATCGGCGGCCACCTCCGGCAACAGCCCCATGATGACGAATTCGGTGAGGCCGATGCCGAAGCCACCGATGGCCAGGGCGTAGAGGGCGATGGGCATGCGGTTTCTCCCAGAGATAGCGAAGCGCGGACAGGACGAAGCGCGCGTCGAATGACGCGTCGAGGTGCCGCGGCATCAATCGGATGACGCGTGCAATTAGCAGCGTGCGCAGTAGTTGCACGCGCTGCATAAATACTTGCACACGCGTTCTATCGGCGCAAGCTGCTATAGTTGCCGCAGGCAGCACGAGAGGAGCACGCACATGGGAATCGCCGACGACGCAGTGGAGATCCGCGCCCAGGGCTGGCGTGCGCTCGCGGCCGTGCACGGAATCATCGAGTCAGCGCTCGAGAAGGCGCTGCAGAGCGAACACGGGCTGTCGGTCGTCGAGTACACCGTGCTCGACGCGCTCAGCCGTCAGCACGGCTGGCACATGCGCATGCAGCAGCTCGCACGCGCGACCGCGCTCTCCAGCAGCGCGACCACCCGGCTCGTCACCCGGCTCGAAGACCGCGGCCTGCTCACCCGCATCCTCTGCGTCGACGACCGGCGTGGCATCTACACGGAGCTCACCACAGCGGGCGACGCCCTGCTCGAGCAGGCACGCCCCACCCACGACGCGACGCTCCATGAGGCCGTCGAGCAGGCGAAGCAGGTGCCGGAGCTGGCTCCGCTCGTCGACGCCCTCGACGCGCTCTACCCCGCGGTCGATCCCGCGGTTGATCCCGCGGTTGATCCCGCACTCGATCGCACGGCGGAGTCCGTCTCTGCCTGAGCTCTCGGCATCCGCCGCGCACATCATCACACCCACCACGACACATCACCGAAATGTCGGTGCGCTTGGCTGAGAACATGGACAACTCCCCCATCACCGTCTCGATTGAGCGCACCGTCGACCCGGCGCGCATCACGGAGGCGACGGCCTGGATGCAGACCGGCATCAACCTGGCCACGAACTACCCCGGCTTCCTCGGATCCGGCTGGGTGCGCTCCGGCTCCGACCGCACGCGCTGGCACATCCTCTACCGATTCGCGGATGCCGCCGCCCTCCTGCACTGGGAACAATCACCGGAGCGCGCCTGGTGGCTCGAGACCGGCAGCGGCTTCGTGCACGAGCAGAAGACCGAGCGTCGCACCGGAATCGAGGGCTGGTTCGATGAGCCGACGGCGATCACCGTCGAGCACGCCGGTGCGGCCTCCGCGGTACCGCCCCGCTGGAAGCAGGCGATCACCATCTGGCTCGGGTTCTTCCCCCTCAACGTGGCCTTCGCCTATCTCGTCGGCTGGCTGGCTCCCGGCTGGGACGGCCTGCCGACCGCGCTCCGCGTGCTCATCACGACGCTCTGCCTGACGCCGATCATGACCTATGTGATGCTGCCGACGGTGACACGGCTGCTGCGCCGCTGGCTGGCGCCCGCCCGCTAGCTAGCCGCGAGTTGGCGCAATCGGCCCCATCAGCCCGCGGAAAGGGGCCGATTGCGCCAACTGGCGGGCGACGTCGCATGCTGACCGGGGGCAGCACGCTACCCCGGTAGGGGGCGGAACCCCTCCGGGGAGTGATGCGCCGGCCGGCCCCTCGTGTCAGAGTGGCAGCACGATGATGGCACGAGAACGACGACAGCCGGCACCGCGGGCACCGCGAGCGCCGAGAACGCCGCGGATGCCGCGCACCCCCGAGCAAGAACGATTCCTGCTCTGGGTGGCCTCCTGTGCGCTCGCGATCGTGCTGTTCTGCATCGGCGTACCGCTCTCGGCCACGATCTACCAGCTCCCGGTGCTCGCCGCCTTCGCCGTCGGCATCCTGCAGAGCGGCAGCATCCCGCTGGCCATCATCGCGCCGCAGTGGTCGATCGCCAGCTGGGTCGCCGGCACGTCACTGTTCATTGCGTTCGGCACAGTCGCCCCAGGCGCGCCGTGGCCCCTCGCCGTGCCCGGTCTGCTCACGTTCTGCGGCATGCTCGTGGTGCTCGGGCTGCTCCGCCCGATCGTGGTCGGCGTCGCCGCCTGGGCGATCGGCGCCGCGACTTCTCTGCAGATCCTGCTCTACGCGGGCGCCGGCGAGAGCAAGATCGCCACGGTCGAAGGGATCGTGGCCAATGTGGTCACCACGACCGCGATCAGCGCCTTCGCCCTGCTGTTGGCCCGCCTGCTCGCCCAGAGCGTGCGGATGCGCGGCGAACTCGTCACCGAGCGCCGGCAAAGCGCTTCGGAGCAACAGCGCCGTGTGCTCGTCGAGGAACGCAACCGCATCGCGCGCGAACTTCACGATGTCGTGGCACACAGCATGTCGGTCATTCAGGTGCAGGCGTCCAGTGCCCCGTACCGACTGCCGCAGCTCGATGAAGCGACTCGCACAGAGTTCAGCGACATCGCCGCCTCCGCGCGGGCGGCGATGCAGGAGATGCGGCGGCTGTTGGGCGTATTGCGCAGCGAAGACTCGCACGGCGAGGAGATGCCGCAGCCGGGTGTCGCGCAAATCATCGACCTCGTGCCGTCGATCGAGCGCGCGGGCGTCGTGGTCACCGTCGACGTCGCGCCGGATCTGCCGGTCGACGGCCTCGCCAGCACCGCGGCCTACCGCATCGCGCAGGAGTCGCTCAGCAATGTCGTGCGGCACGCCCCCGGCGCAATCGCCTCGGTGCGCGCGGAACTGATCGACGGCGCCATCGTGCTCTGTGTCGAGAATGAGGCACCGCTGGAAGCAGGCGCCGTTCGGGCGGGCGACGGTGGTCGGCCCTCCACGGGCGGTCACGGCTTGATCGGCATGCGTGAACGGTGCAGCATGCTGGGTGGCGGGCTGCACGCTGGCCCGACCGCGGACGGCGGCTACCGGGTGCTCGCGACGCTGCCGATCTCGGCATCCGCCGACACCGGAACCGATCTGCCGAACGACGACACGAAGGGCCGTATTCAGCCGTGACAATCTCAGTGCTCGTCGTCGACGACCAGGCCATGGTGCGCGCCGGCTTCGCCGCCGTGCTCGGTGCCCAGCCCGACATCACCGTGCTCGGTCAGGCCGCGAATGGGCAGGAGGCGGTGGAGCTCGCCCATCAGCTGCGCCCCGACGTGATCGTGATGGACGTGCGGATGCCGGTCATGAACGGTCTCGAGGCGACCCGCGCCCTGCAGAAGCCGCCCCGCAGCAGCGACTATGTTCCCCATGTGCTCATGCTGACGACGTTCGACATTGACGATTACGTCTACGAGGCCCTGCGGGCCGGTGCGAGCGGCTTCCTGCTGAAGGACGCACTCCCCGAGGATCTCGTCGCCGCGGTGCGCATCGTTGCGGGCGGCGACGCCCTGCTTGCGCCGAGCGTGACCAGGCGGTTGATCGAAGACTTCGCCCGTTCCGGCCCGCCGCCGCGCACCGACACCGCTCTGCTCTCCGGGCTCACCGAGCGCGAGGTCGAGGTGCTGACGCTCGTTGGGCGCGGGCTCTCGAACACCGAGATTGCGGCGGCGCTGTTCATCGCCGAGCAGACCGTCAAGACCCACGTCAGCAAGGTGCTCGGCAAGCTGAGTCTGCGCGACCGGGTTCAGGCCGTCGTCTTCGCCTATGACGTCGCGCTGGTGCAGCCGGGCGGCGGCTCCCCCGCTGCTCCCGGCGCGTAGCCTGCCGCCAGACCCCTACCGCCGTACGGGCCACGAACGGCTCCCCGGGGTGATGTCCACGCATTCACCGTCTCCTTAGCCTGCCGTCACGGGCGGAAGCGCCGCCCGGGCAAGGGGACCAACCGTGACGATCGCGCCAGAACGACTGAGCGGCTCGACACCGCAGCCGCGGAGCAGGGCCGCTCTGGCATCCGAGCACATCGCCGATGCCGCGCGAACCGGCCGAGACGTAGCCGGCCGTTCGGTGAGCGGCCGTGACGTGAGCATCGACGCGGTGCGGGCGATGCTGCTCGTGGCCGTCGTCGCCCTGCACGCGATGATGGTCGGCGTCAGCGTCGGCGCCGGCGGCCCCGTTCTGGCGAACGCGCTCGAGCAGCAGGCCTGGTTCGCCCCGGTCAGCTGGATCGTGCAGGTCATGCCGCTCTTCTTCGTCATCGGCGGCTTCGCGAGCATCAGCCAGTGGCGGGGCCTGCGCGCCCGGGGCGTATCCCCCGCATCGTATGTGCGAGGCAGGATCGACCGCCTGGTGCGGCCGGCACTCGCGCTCGTCGTGGTCGTCGGCGGGGCCCTGCTCGCGCTTGCCGCGCTCGGCATGCCGGCCGAGCTCGTGGCGACGGCCGGATTCCGCATCGGTCAGCCGCTCTGGTTCCTCGGCGTCTACATCCTCTGCTCCGCGCTCGTGCCGCTCATGGTTGCCGCACACGAACGCGCCAAGGTCGCCACGCCCGTGCTGCTGCTGGCCGCCGTCGTGGCCGTGGACGTCGCCCGCTTGAGCAGCGGCATCGGGGCCATCGGCTTCCTCAACTTGCTGTTCGTCTGGCTGCTCGTGCAGCAGCTCGGCTTCTGGCTCGCCGACGGCCACGTCGATGCGATCGCGCCTCGCGCCAGGGTCGGCGTCATCATCACCGCACTCGCCGCGCTGATCGCGCTCACCGCCGGCCCCTACCCGGCAGACATGTTCGTGAACCTCAACCCGCCGACGCTGTGCCTGGTGTTGCTCGGCGCCGCCCAGCTGATGCTGTTCTCGCTCCTCCGCGGCCGCATCTCCGCCCTGGCCGAGCGCCCGCGCGCGCGGCGCGCGATCGACGAACTCGGCAAGCGGGGCATGACGGTCTACATCTGGCATATGCCGGTGCTGATCATTCTGGCCGCGGCGCTGCTCATTCTCAACGCGACGACCGGGCTCGCCCTGCCGGAGCCGCTCAGCGCCGAGTGGTGGAGCAGTCGAGCGCTGTGGCTGCTCATCGTCGGCCTCGCGGTGACACCGGTCGTCTCGCTGTTCGCCCGCTTCGAGCGCGGTCGGCGCCCGGTGTCCGGCGCCGCTCTACCGACCCCGCGCTCCGTCGCGCTCGACACGGTGCTCGGGGCCGGCGGCGTCGCCGTCGTGTTGATCGCCGGATTCGGACCGCTGCCGGCATCCGCGGCGCTGACGATGCTGCTCGTCGCACTGCTCGGCAGCGGCCGCGTCGGCGCGGCGCTCCGCCGGGCCGTCCCGTCCGTTCGGACGACGACAACCTCATCCACACGGATGACGGGTGCGCGACCTGCGGGCGATGCCGCAGCGGTGGCCGCTTCCTAGCCTGAGAATGCCCCGATTTCCCTCCTCGTCCTCTGACTCGAATCGATGTCACCCATGGAATTGCTCACAGACTTCTTGATCGCGGCGGTGAACTCGCCGTGGGTCTACGTCGTGGTCTTCGCGATCGTCGTGATCGACGGTTTCTTCCCGCCGGTGCCCAGCGAGAGCATCGTGGTCGTCGCCGCCGCGGTCGGCGTGAGCACCGGCGCCCCGAATCCGATCGCCATCGTGATCCTCGCGGCCATCGGAGCGGCGGCCGGCGACAACATCGCCTATTGGCTCGGCCGCACCGTCGGCACGACGCGGTTCAGGTGGATGCGGCATGCCCGCGCCGTTGCCGCCCTCGACTGGGCCGCCCGTGGACTCAGCCGCAGTGCCGCCAGCATGCTCCTCGTCGCCCGCTACATTCCGGTCGGTCGCATCGCGGTGAACATGACGGCGGGCGCGACCGGCTTCTCGCACCGGCGATTCTGGCCGCTGACCGTGCTGGCCGGGGCATGCTGGGCGGTCTACTCCGTGCTGATCGGGGTGCTCGCCGGGCACTGGGTGAAGGACCAGCCACTGCTCGGAGCCGCCATCGGCGTCGTGATCGCCCTCGTCCTCGGCCTGGTCATCGACCGAGTGAGCACGGCTGTCGCCCGCAGGCGGGAAGCGGCCTCCGAGCAGTACGCTGCATCGTGTGAACAACCCGTCGCCTGATCTCTCCGACATCCGTTCGGCCATCGATGCGCTCGACCGCGAGATCATCGCGCTGATCGCGGCGCGGCAGCGTTTCGTCGAGGGCGCCGGGATCGCCAAGGCGGGGCAGGGCAGCGACGCCGTGCGCGCGCCGGCCAGGGTCGAGACCGTGATCGCACGGGTGCGCGAGGAGGCCATTGCCGCCGGGGCATCGCCGGCGGTGGTCGAGGCCGCATACCGCGCCATGATCACCGCATTCGTCGAACTCGAACTCGAGGTGCACGCCGGCGAGAGATAGCCGCCCAGCCGTCTGGCATGCCAGACGGCAAGCGCGCGGCGTGGATTGCCGAACGCCGCCGCGTGCTGTGCACTGGAATCATGAGCATTTCAGCGCCACCCGCGACAGTCGGCACGACCACCACCTCAGTCACCGTCGGCCAGGGGCCGCTCAGCATCGCGGAGGTCGTGGCGGTCGCCCGCCATGACGCGCGCGTCGTGCTCGACCCGGCCGCGCTGGACGCCGTCGCCGCCAGCCGCACCATCATCGACGGCCTCGCCGCCGACCCGGCCGCGCACTACGGAATCTCCACGGGCTTCGGTGCACTCGCCACCACCTACATCGAGTCGGACCGCCGGGCCCAGCTGCAGGCCAGCCTCGTTCGCTCCCACGCCGCAGGCTCCGGAGCCGAGGTCGAGCGCGAGGTCGTGCGCTCCCTCATGCTGCTGCGCCTCAGCACGCTGATGACCGGCCGAACCGGCGTGCGCCGCGCGACCGCAGAGACGTACGCCGCCATCCTCAACGCCGGCATCACCCCGGTCGTGCGCGAGTACGGGTCGCTCGGCTGCTCCGGCGACCTCGCCCCGCTGGCGCACTGCGCGCTGGTGGCAATGGGCGAAGGCGAGGTGCGGGTTTCCGGCGAACTGATGCCGGCGGCGTCCGCGCTGGCCGCGGCCGGCATCACCCCGCTGCAGCTGGGCGAGAAGGAGGGCCTCGCCCTCATCAACGGCACCGACGGCATGCTCGGCATGCTCTCGCTCGCCATCCACGACCTCACCGCCCTGCTGCAGACCGCCGACATCGCCGCATCGATGAGCGTCGAGGGCCTGATGGGCACGGATGCCGTCTTCGCCGCCGATCTGCACAAGCTCCGCCCGCAGGCCGGGCAGGCCCTGGCCGCCGCGAACTTCCGCGCGATCCTCGCCGGCTCGCCCATCGTGGCCAGCCACGCCGGGCCGGAGGACCAGCGCGTGCAGGACGCCTACTCGCTGCGCTGCGCCCCGATCGTGCACGGTGCCGCCCGCGACACCGTCGCCCACGCCACGACCGTCGCGCTCGCCGAGCTGGCCAGCGCCGTCGACAACCCGGTTCTCACCCTCGACGGTCGGGTCGAGTCCAACGGCAACTTCCACGGCGCTCCGGTCGGTTACGTGCTCGACTTCCTCGCCATCGCGGCGGCGGATGTCGCGAGCATGAGTGAGCGCCGCACGGACCGCTTCCTCGACCGCTCGCGCAACCAGGGCCTGCCGCCGTTCCTGGCACACGAGGTCGGCGTCGACTCCGGGCTGATGATCGCCCAGTACACCGCCGCGGGAATCGTGAGCGAGATGAAGCGGCTGGCGGCTCCGGCATCCGTCGACTCGATCCCGAGCTCGGCCATGCAGGAGGACCACGTGTCGATGGGTTGGGCCGCGGCCAGGAAACTGCGTCGCTCCATCGACGGGCTGAGCCGGGTGCTGGCGATCGAGCTGCTCACGGCGGCACGCGGGCTCGCCCTGCGCGCACCGCTGCAGCCGGGCGCCGCGACGGGCGCCGTGATGCGGATCGTGAACGAGGCATCGGGCGGCCCTGGCCAGGACCGCTACCTCTCCCCCGAGATCGAGGCCGTCGTCGAGTTGGTACAGGGCGGTCGCGTGTTGGCCGCGGCGAGCGCCGAAACGGGCCAGCTGGCCTGATTTCGCGGCGCGTCCGCGCGCCAGTGCCCTGTGGGATTCCCCGCGCAAAGCATTGTGCGCGCCCGGGCAGAGTGACAGACTGGCGGGGCTGACCCACTGGCCGGCTATCCATAACCCGAATGTGGATGGTTACTCGTCATGACCCTGCGATTCTCGAACGACCCTGGATTGGATCGGCGCCGCCCCCTGCGGTGGCACCGACCCCCTCTGGCGCTCTCCATCGCGGTCACGGCCACTCTCGCCTTCGCCGGCATCCCCTCTGCGGCCACCGCCGGCGATGCCACCACGGATGCCGCGCCCACCGCGGATTCGACGCCGGGCCCTGTCGCGCCCGAGCTGCTCGAGCCCGAGCTGCTCGGACCCACCGAGGAATCGACCGACGCTACCCCCGAGACGACTCCCGACGCGACGACGCCGGTGGATGGGGTGGGGGCTACGCCAACGCCGACGCCGGAACCGGTGCCGCCACTCGAGCCCACGACCACGCCGACGCCAACTCCAACACCAACACCAACACCGACGCCGACGCCCTCACCGACACCGGTCCCCTCGTCGACCCCGACACCGTCGCCGGAACCGACGCCGGAACCGACGCCGAGTCACACGCTGACGCCCATACCCACGCCGACACCGACTGCCACCCCCACACCCACCCCCACACCCACCCCGACCGCTACGCCCACGCCGACGGCGACACCCACCCCGACAGCGACGCCGACGCCCAGCGCGAGCCCCACGCCCGCACCACCAACGGTCACGCCCGCCGCGCCTCAGCCGAGCGGCCCGCGCACCACCGGAGTGCCCCCACGGTTGACGGTGCGCACCTTCGACTACTCCTCGCTCTCCGCCGCCCGCCTGGAAGCGACCGGCCGGAGTGCAGCCCTGTCGAAGGCCGCGGCATCACTGCGTGACAGCAGAGCGGCCCTCCGCACGGCGGAAGACCGCTACACCTTCGTGAAGACGCAGTACGACGACGAGATGCTGACGGCATCCGCCCTGGCCGACGTCGCGACCGCGGCGGACGTCCAGGCGGCGGCATCCACACGGCTGCTCGTGCAGGCGATGCGACCGAGCGGTTCACCGAGCCAGGGGGTGAGCCCGATCGACGTCTTCTTCGGCGAAGGCTCCGACGGAGCATTCCTCGACGAACTCTCCACCGTTGACCGCCTGAACAACCTCAACTCCGATCTCGACACCCTCGCCGATCGCGCCGACCGCGACAACCTCCGGGCCGATGCCGCCCGCATCCATGCCGAGCAGGCGTTGGCGGCCGCGACGGATCTGCCCCTCGACGAGTCGCGGGCGGAACTCGACGCGGCCCAGCAGGCCGTGAGTGCGGCATCCGCTGTGCTCGATTCGCTTCGAGTGGCCGGCGCCGCAGCAACGTCGATCGTGGCACTTCCCCTGGTGCCGACGGATGACGGCCGCCTCGGCGATCAGGCCTGGACGGCACCGGGAACCGGACCGATCACCGACGGATTCGGACTGCGCCCCGACCGGCCTGCCGGGGCAGGGCCCTTCCACTACGCCCTCGACGTCGGCACCGGCTGCAATGCCTGGATCGTGGCGGCTGCAGCCGGAACGGTCAGCGCGAGTGGGCCGTACGGCGGCCTCGGCAACCGCGTCGTCATCGACCACGGTGCCGGAATCACCACGACATACGCCCACATCGCCGACGGCGGTTTGGCCGTGACGCCCGGTCAGGTGGTCGCGGCCGGCGAGGCGATCGCCCTCTCCGGCAGCACGGGCGTTTCCACCGGATGCCACCTGCACTTCGAGGTCGCACTCGACGGCGTGCGCACCGACCCGCTGCCGTTCCTCGCGGCCCGCGGCGTCGCCATCGGCTGACCCCACCCCGCCGCCCCCCGCGTCCGGTTCCATTGAGAGCGGTCATATGGCCGCTTCAGCGCCCGGAAAGCGGCCATTTGACCGCTCTCAGTGGACGTTGCCGGGCGCGGTCAGAGCGCGGAACCGCGAATGCGGCGGGCGAGCTCGGCGGCCACCTCGCCGATCTGCGCGGCGAGCTCTGGCCAGCGTTCCGGCGCGACCGAGTCCCGCGGGAAGGTGAGCGCGATGCCGGCGGCCGGCCAGCCGACGTGGTCGCGCACCGCGACGGCGAGCGACGCGAAGTCGGCCGTCACGGCGCTGTCCTCCGTGGCGTAGCCGCGCTCGCGCACTGTCTGCAAGACTGCCTTCAGCTGAGCGTAGTTGTGCGGCGGCTGCCCGTTGCGGTCGACGAAGGCCGCGGCGTCCGGGTAGAGCGCGCGGAGCTGGGCCGGGGGCAGCGTCGCGAGCATCGCCCGGCCGCTCGCGGTGAGGTGGGCAGGCAGCCGGATGCCGACGTCGGTGACCAGGCGCGGCCGCCGCGGGGCACGCTCCTCGGCGATGTAGAGCACATCGCGGCCGTGCAGCACGACGAGGTGGCCGCTCTCGCCGACCCGGTCGACGAGCCCGGCGAGCAGCGGTTGGCCGATGCGGCTGAGCGGCTCCTGCCGCGAGAAGCCACCGCTCAGCTCGAAGGCGGCCGGGCCGAGCCCGTAGCGCTTGGCCTCCGGCAGGTGCAGCACGAAGCCGTGCTGGGCGAGCACGACGAGCAGGTGGTAGACCGTCGAGCGCGGGATGCCGAGGGCGCTCGCGATGGTCGCGGCCGGCACCGGGCCGCGCTGGGTCGAGAGGAACGAGAGGATCCGGAGCGTGTGCTCGGCGGCCGGCACCTTGCTCGACACCGCCGGCCCTGGACCCACGTCACCGTTGGACGCCATCATCTCTCCGATCCCTGTGAGCGATTCGCCCGGCCAGTCCTCGCGACCGGGCGGCCACGTCTGTGATTCCAGACAAAGGATACGGGACGCGCGTTGCCCGCGGCATCCGTTCACGCTGAAATCGAAGCAGCGACGAATCACGCGCCCCGTGCCGCGAACCAGACGCCGCACACCGCATCTCCAGCACAAGGAAGTCATGATGACGCCAGCACAGTCACAGCCAGACACCGCCGACACCGCCGCGGGCCCCCGCCCGGTGCGCGCCGCCCGCGGAACGACCCTCAGCGCCAAGAGCTGGCAGACAGAGGGACCGCTGCGCATGCTCATGAACAACCTCGATCCCGAGGTCGCTGAGCACCCGGACGAGCTCGTCGTCTACGGCGGAACCGGCAAGGCCGCCCGCAGTTGGGAGGCCTACGACGCGATCGTGCGCACCCTGGAGACCCTCGAGAGCGACGAGACCCTGCTCGTGCAGTCGGGCAAGCCGGTCGGCGTGTTCCGCACCCACGAGTGGGCTCCGCGCGTGCTCATCGCCAACTCGAACCTCGTCGGCGACTGGGCGAACTGGCCGGAGTTCCGCCGGCTCGAGGCGCTCGGCCTCACCATGTACGGCCAGATGACGGCCGGAAGCTGGATCTACATCGGCACCCAGGGCATCCTGCAGGGCACCTACGAGACCTTCGCCGCGATCGGCGTCAAACTGGCCGAGGCCAGCGGGCTGAGCGCAGCGGATGCCGCCAACGCCAGCCTCGCCGGCACCCTCACCCTCACCGGCGGTTGCGGCGGCATGGGCGGCGCGCAGCCGCTGGCCGTCACCATGAATGAGGGCGTCGTGCTCATCGTCGACGTCGACGCCACCCGCCTGGCCCGCCGCGTCTCCAAGGGCTACCTCGACGAGATGACCGAGGACATCGACGACGCGATCGCCCGCGTGCTCGCGGCCAAGGCCGAGGGCCGGGCGCTCTCCGTCGGCCTCGTCGGCAATGCGGCAACGGTCTTCCCCGAGCTGCTGGCCCGCCGGGTGCCGATCGACATCGTCACCGATCAGACCAGCGCCCACGACCCGCTCGCGTACCTGCCGGAGGGTGTCTCCGTCGAGCAGTGGCGGGAGCTCGCGGCATCCGACCCGGAGGGCTTCACCGAGCGCGCCCGCGCCTCGATGGCCAAGCAGGTGCAGGCCATGGTCGAGTTCCAGGATGCCGGGGCCGAGGTCTTCGACTACGGCAACTCCATCCGGGCCGAGGCGCAGCTCGGCGGCTACGAGCGCGCATTCGAGTTCCCCGGATTCGTGCCCGCCTACATCCGCCCGCTGTTCGCAGAGGGCAAGGGCCCGTTCCGCTGGGCGGCGCTCTCCGGCGACCCGGCGGACATCGCCGCGACCGACAAGGCGATCCTCGAGCTGTTCCCCGAGGACGAGCACCTGCGCCGCTGGATCACCGCGGCCGGCGAGAAGGTGCAC
The DNA here is from genome assembly GCF_001425085.1 of Leifsonia sp. Root4. Taxonomy (GTDB): domain Bacteria; phylum Actinomycetota; class Actinomycetes; order Actinomycetales; family Microbacteriaceae; genus Microterricola. The sequence goes on from NZ_LMDN01000001.1 coordinate 1,109,018, forward strand.
TTCGAGGGGCTGCCCGCCCGCATCTGCTGGCTCGGCTACAAGGAGCGCCACCTCGCCGGGCTCAAGTTCAACGAGATGGTCGCATCGGGCGAGCTCAGCGCGCCGCTCGCGATCGGGCGCGACCACCTCGACTCCGGCTCCGTTGCGTCGCCGTACCGCGAGACCGAGGCCATGGCCGACGGTTCCGACGCGATCGCCGACTGGCCGCTGCTGAACGCGCTGCTCAACACGGCATCGGGGGCCACCTGGGTCTCGATCCACCACGGCGGCGGCGTCGGCATCGGCCGCTCCATCCACGCCGGTCAGGTGATCGTGGCCGACGGCACCCGGCTCGCGGCGGAGAAGATCGCCCGCGTGCTGGTGAACGACCCGGGAACCGGCGTCATGCGCCACGTGGATGCCGGCTACCCGCGCGCCGTCGAGGTCGCCCGGGAGCGCGGGCTCCGCGTGCCGATGCTCCCCGACGTCGATTGAAGGAGCGCCAGCGACTGAAGCCCCGACACCGCTCAGGGCTTCAGTCGTTCCTCCCTCAGTCAGCGGGGAGAGAAATCACGAGAGGATTGCACGATGACGACGCTGCTCACCGACATCGGCCTACTGGTCACGAACGACCCGACGCTGGGAACCGGCCCGACCGGTGAGCTGACGGATGCCGCCGTCATCATCGACGGCGGCCGCGTGGCGTGGATCGGCGCGGCCGTCGACGCCGCGACCGCCATCGCCGAGCTCGGCCTCGGCCCGCTCGCCGGGATCGACAAGCAGAGCGCCGGCGGCGCCTGCGTCATCCCCGGCTTCGTCGACAGCCACAGCCACGTCGTGTTCGGCGGCGATCGCGCCGCCGAATTCGAGGCGCGCATGGCCGGGCGCAAGTACGAGGCCGGCGGCATCCGATCGACGGTCGCGGCCACCCGCGCGGCGAGCGACGCGGAGCTGCGGGCGCGGCTCTACGGTTTCGTCGACGAGATGCTCGCCCAGGGAACGACCACGCTCGAGATCAAGAGCGGCTACGGCCTCTCGGTCGAGAGCGAGGAGCGCCTGGTTCGGCTCGCCTCCGAGGTCACCGACGAGGTCACCTTCCTCGGCGCCCACGTCGTGCCGGCCGAGTACGCCCCGCGCGATGGCGGCGCAGACGAGTACGTCGAGCTCGTCACCGGTCCGATGCTCGAGGCCTGTGCCCCGCACGCCAAGTGGATCGACGTGTTCTGCGAGACGGGTGCATTCAGCGTGGAGCAGAGCCGACGCGTGCTGCAGGCCGGCATCGCGGCCGGCCTCAAGCCGCGGGTGCACGCGAGCCAGCTGGGCCCGGGCGACGGGGTGCGGCTCGCGATCGAGCTGGGTGCGGCATCCGTGGACCACTGCACCTACCTGAGCGACGAGGATGTGGCGGCCCTCGCCGCCTCGAGCACCGTCGCCACCCTGCTGCCGGGCGTCGAATTCTCGACCAGGCAGCCGTATCCGAGCGGGCGGCGCCTGCTCGACGCCGGCGTGACGGTGGCGATCGCCTGCGACACGAACCCCGGCTCGAGCTTCACCTCGTCGATGCCGTTCTGCATCGCCGTCGCCGTGCGCGACATGGGGATGACGCCCGCCGAGGCGCTGTGGGCGGCGACCGCCGGTGGCGCCGTCGCGCTTGAGCGCGCGGATGTCGGCCGGCTCATGCCCGGCACACGCGCCGACCTCGTGCAGCTGAAGACCCCCGGCTACGTGCACCTGGCCTACCGGCCCGGTGTCCCGCTGGTGCAGCGAGTCTGGAAGGACGGCACGCTCGTCGTCGGCTGAGAGCCGCAGAAAAAGGAGGAGCACGGCGTCGCGGGGTCTTTCAGGAGCCCCGGCTGACCTCTGCTCCTGTTTTTCTGTGAGCGACCCGCTCAGACCTCGGCGAGTTTGGGGGCGTCGTAGCGTTTGTTGAGCAGCGCGCCGGACTGGATGGCCTCCCAGGAGTCCCCGTCGAAGTGCAGCTCGAGCACCGCGCAGGTGGACATCGGCGGTGTCAATGGCGAGAACCGCCTGGCCAGGGTGTCCATCTCGGGGTTGTGGCCGACCACGACAAGGCAGTCGACGGTGTCATCCTGTGCACGGATCACGTCGAGCAGCCCGTCTGCGCTCGTCGCGTACAGCCGGTGGTCGACGACGAGTGCCTCGTCCGCGTCGAGTTCACGCGCGATGAGCTCCGCCGTTGTGCGGGCCCGTACGGCCGGACTGCTCAGGAGGACGTCGGGCTTGATGCCCCGCCGCGCCAGGCGCCTCCCCATTTTCGGCGCGTCGTGTTTCCCGCGCTCGTTCAGTGGGCGGGCCTCGTCGACGAGGCCGGGCACGTCCCAGCTGGATTTCGCATGCCGGATGAGGAGGAGCGTCTTCATGATGACCCCGCTTTCACCGCCGAGACTACACATGACGCCGCCCGCCGTCACCCCCAACCCAACCCAAACCCCAGGGCGAGGTGCTCGAGTGCGCCCGAGCTCAGGTGACCGCGCCGCGGCGGCTGAACCGCTCGGCACGCCAGCTCTCAGTTGCGAGGATGTCCTCAAGGATGGCCACCGCGTCCCACACGTCGGCGTGCGACACGTAGAGGGGCGTGAAGCCGAAGCGCATGAGATCCGGCGCCCGGAAATCGCCGATGACGCCACGCTCGATCAGCGCCTGCATCACCGGATAGCCGTCGTCGACCCGCAGGGCGACCTGGCTGCCGCGCACGGCGTGCTCGCGCGGAGTCACGACCTCGACGCCCCAGGGCGCCAGGCGGCTGTCGACGAGCGAGATGAAGAGATCGGTGAGCCGGAGGCTCTTGGCCCGCACCTGTGTCATGTCGACCTCGTCCCACAGCTCGAGGCTCGCCTCCAGGCCCGCCATCGACAACAGCTGGGGCGTGCCGACCCGAAACCTCGTGATGCCGGCGGACGGCGCGTAGTCGACGCCGAAGTCGAAGGGGCGAGCGTGCCCGTGCCAACCGCTGAGGGGTGGGTGCGCGGCGGCGTGGTGCCGCTCGGCGACCCAGATGAACGACGGCGAGCCGGGGCCCCCGTTGAGATATTTGTACGTGCATCCGATCGCGAAGTCGGCGTGCGCGCCGTTGAGGTCGACGGGGACGGCACCGACGCTGTGGCAGAGATCCCAGACCATGAGCGCCCCGGCCTCGTGGACCTTGCGCGTCACCTCCGCCATGTCGTACATGCGGCCCGTGCGGTAATTGACGTGGGTCAGCACGACAACGGCGACGTCCTGGTCGAGCACCTCGTCGAGGGAGGGGCCGTCGGCGTGGATCAGTCGGCGCTCGAGCGCACCATTCGCGTCGCCGAGCAGCTCCTGCACGCTCTCCAGCATGTACAGGTCTGTTGGAAAGTTGTCGCGCTCGGAGACGATGACCCGGCGCCCCGGGCGCAGCCGGGCTGCGGCGATCGCGACCTGGAAGAGGCTCGCCGATGTCGAGTCCCCTATGACGACTTCGCCCGGGCCGGCACCGATGAGAGGTGCGATCCGCTCGCCGAGAGTGCGCGGCTTGTCGAACCAGCCGGCGTCGTTCCAACTGCGGATGAGCCCAACCCCCCACTCCCGCGTCACGACGTCGTGGACGCGTTCGGCCGTCGCCTTCGGGAGCGCACCCAGGGAGTTGCCGTCGAGGTAGATCACACCCTCGGGCAGCTCGAAGCGGTCGCGGAACGCGGCGAGCGGGTCGGCGGCGTCGAGGGTTTCGCAGGCGAGGCGTGTCGTCAGCGTGTCGGTCGTGTCGATGGTCATGAGAGGTACGTCTCCTCCAGGGTGGTGGTCGTGGCGTTGACAGACGGTGCATCGAGGGCGAGGAATCGCAGCGCATTGCCCCGCCGGATGGCGGTCCTCTCGGCGCTGGTCAGGAAGTCGGCGCTCTCGAGGGCGGAGCCGACGGGCCGCTCGCCGAGAGGATACGGGTAGTCGCTTCCCACCATGACCTGATCGGCGCCGAGGGTTTCGACCAGGAGCCGCAGCGCGTTCGGGTCGAACACGACCGAGTCCACACTGAAGCGCTTCGTGTAGTGGGAGGGCGGGAGCGCACTCGTTGCGACGAGATCGGGACGTTGGTGCCACGCGTTCTCGAGTCGGCCGAGCCAGAATGCGAATGATCCGCCGCCGTGGGCGAACGCGATCCGGAGTGACTCGGGAACCCGGTCGAATGTCCCGCCAAGGATCATCGAGATGATCGACAGGTGGGTCTCAGCCGGCATCCCCGTCAGCCATCTCGCCATCCACCGCTCGAGTCGCGGCGAGGTCGGCATGTCCCAGGGGTGCACGAACACAGGGATCCCGCGCTCGGCGCAGTGTTGCAGGAAGACGACGATCCCCTCGTCGTCGAGGTCGCGGTCGCCGACATGGTTGCCGATCTCCACTCCGCGATGGCCGTTGGCGATGCATCGATCGACCTCCGCACAGGCGGCGTCGGGATCTTGGAGGGGAACCTGCGCGAACGGGAGCAGGCGGTGCGGCGCCGGGGCGCAGATGTCGAGGGCGAGGTCATTGAAGATGCGCGCGACCTTGACGGCCTCGTCTCCGGACTTGTCGTAGGAGAAGAAGAGTGGCGTCGGCGAGACGACCTGACGCTCGACGCCGTCGGCATCCATGTCGGCCAGACGCACCTCGGCGTCCCAGCAGTCGGCACCGATCGGACGGAACTCGGTCTCACCGAGCATGATCATCGCGTCGCGCTCGGAGTCGACCCGCAACGACGGCCAAAGCCCCGGCCCGACCCGTGCAGACAGGTCAGGCCAGGCGCTCGGCACATAGTGCGTGTGGATGTCGATGGTGCCCACTGGGGTCAGCCTTTGCCGGGGTGGACGCTGCCGCACTCGGGGCAGGTGCGCCCCTCTTCACTCTCGTAGAACGCGCGGAACACGGGCGGCAAGTCTTCGACGATGTCGCGCACCTGCAGCTCCACCTCGTGCACTTTCGTGGTGCAGTTCGGGCAGAACCAGGCGAACTTCTCGAAGGTGCCCTCCTCGCGGATGCGCTCAATGACGATGCCGATCGAGCCGGCCTCCGGGCGCTGCGGAGAGTGGTAGACGTTGCCGGGCAACAGCCACATCTCGCCCTCGCGGATGTCGATCCGCTGTGGACCGTCCTCGGTCATGATGTTGACGTGCATGTTGCCGCGGTACTGGTAGAACCACTCCTCGTAGGGATCGAAGTGGTAGTCGGTACGCTGGTTCGGGCCGCCGACGACCTGCACGATGAAGTCGCCCATCGGCGCCCAGGCCGCCTTGTTGTTGACGGGCGGCTTGAGCAGATGCTCGTGCTCGCGGATCCAGGCAGGGAAGTCGATGACGGGTGGGATGGTGCTCATTTCTCCTCCTCGAGAATTGTCGTGCTGATGGGGTGGGTGGTCTGGGCCCCCGGGACGCCGAGCCGAGCGATTGCCTGGATCTCGATGCGCAGATGCGGGTGGGGCAGGGCGTGTACCGCGACGGTTGTGCGGGCGGGGCCGGTCTCGTCAAAGTATTCCGCCCACACGGCGTTGTAGCCGGCGAAGTCGTTCATGTCGACGAGATAGCTCGTGACCTGCACGAGGTCTTCGAGTCTGCAGCCCGCCGCGGCGAGCACCGCGCGGATGTTCTCCAACACGGCACGGGTTTGCGCCTCGATGTCGAGGTGGGTGGTGCCGAATTCGTCGACGATGACCCCCTCGAAGCTGTTGTCGGCGCGGCGGCTGGATGTGCCGGACACGAATACCAGATCGCCCGAGATCTGTGCGTGTGGGAACCGCCCGCGGGGGGTCGCACGTCCGGCAACGGTGATGGCACGGGGTTCAGACATCTCTCTCGTCCTCCTGATCGTTGCCGCCGTCCACGTGCACGGCGACCCGGCCGAGTCCGGCGATACTCGCCTCGACGAATCCGCGGCGCGGCAGAGGGACGGCGGCGGTCGCGGCGCCCGCGAGCAGGATCATCCCGGCGCGGAGGGCGAAGCCATGGGCGGATGCCAGGCGGCGGGCTGCAGCGATGGCCCGGTGCGGATGGCCGAGCACCGCCGCGGTCGAGCCGGTCTCGACGAGGTGACCGTTGACCTCGAGGCCCACCCCGCGATTGCCGAGGTCGGCGGCGAGTGCCGGGTCGACCCAGGGCCCGATCACGAAGGCAGCGGCCGAGGTGTTGTCGGCGACCACGTCATCAAGCGAGAAGCGGAAGTCCAGGTAGCGCGAATCGATGATCTCCAGGGCCGGGGCGACGCCCGCGATCACAGCGGCGAGCGCGCGTTCGTCGGAGAGGTTCGTGTCGTCGAGATGTGGGTCGTCGAGATCTGTGTCGTCGAGATCTGCCCCGAGCAGATATGCCACCTCGGGCTCGATGCGGGGATGGATGCAGGCGCGCCGGTCGAACCGGCCGCCGTCATCGACCCGCATCGCGTCGGTGATGGTGCCGATGATGACGTCATCGACCCCCATCTGCCGAGCCTTCGCGAGACTCGTGAAACCGAGCTTCACGCCGGCGATGCGCTCACCGCGGCCCTGGCGGCGTGCGAGGATCGCGTGCTGCACGGCATAGGCGTTGGCCAAGCCGAGTTCTCCTCGGGCCGAGAGCTGCTCGACGGGCGTCGCCGAGCGCTGCGCGTCGTCGAGAACATCTGCGAATGCAGCGAGGGTCGACGCCGCGGCCAGCCCGCTCACGCGGCGCCTCCGGACGCAGCGAGGCGCGCGGCGACGAGGTCGAGGGCGACATCGACGATCATGTCCTCCTGCCCTCCGACCATCTTGCGGCGGCCGAGTTCGATCAGGATGTCGCGGGCATCGAGCCCGTGACGCAGAGCCGCACGCTCGGCGTGCAGCAGGAAGCTCGAGTACACACCGGCGTAGCCGAGGGTGAGGGTCTCACGGTCGACCCGCACCGGGCGTTTTTGCAGCGGGCGGATGAGCTCCTCCGCTGCATCCTGGAGGGCGAACAGCTCGCAGCCGTGTTGCCACCCCATCAGATTGGCAACCGCCACGAACGCTTCGATCGGAGTGTTGCCCGCACCGGCACCCTGCCCGGCGAGCGAGGCGTCCACACGGTAGGCGCCGTGCTCGACCGCCGTGATGCTGTTCGCGTTGCTGAGCGAGAGGTTCTCGTGCGCGTGGATGCCGATCTGGGTGTCGGGCTCGAGCACCTCGCGGTAGGCGTCGACTCGGTCGGCGACGCCCTGCATCGTGAGTCGCCCTCCGGAATCGGTCACGTACACACAGTGCGCACCGAAGGATTCCATCAGCTTCGCCTGCTGTGCCAGAGCGCGCGGATCATTGAGGTGGCTCATCATGAGGAACCCCGAGACATCCATGCCATTGTCGCGGGCCCACGCGATGTGCTGGGCCGCGACATCAGCTTCAGTGCAGTGCGTCGCAACCCTGACGCTCTGCACGCCGAGGTCGCGGGCGCGTCGGAGCTGTTCGATCGTGCCGATGCCGGGAAGGATGAGCGTGGTGAGCTTGGCGCGGGTGATGACGGCAGCGGCCGCCTCGATCCACCGCTCGTCTGTGTTCGCTCCGTGCCCGTAGGTGATGCTCGAACCGCCGAGTCCGTCGCCATGGGAGACCTCGATCGCATCGACGCCCGCCGCATCGAGCGCGGCCGCGATCTCGCTCACCTGCTCCAGGGTGTACTGATGCCCGACGGCGTGCATGCCGTCGCGGAGGGTGACGTCCTGGACGTACACGGCCGGGGTCGCGGACTGCTCGGCGAACCGATCTGTGCTGCTCATGCGGAGGCTCCCGTTCGCTCGACGGTTCGGCGCCGCGCGACGAGCCGCTCGGCGGTGCGCAGAGCGGCAGACGTCATGATGTCGAGGTTTCCGGCGTACTCGGGCAGGTAGTGGCCCGACCCCTTGACCTCGAGGAAGATCGAGACCTTCGTGCCACGGAATGGCCGATCGAGCGCCGGCACATATGCTTCATCGACCGCGTCGAACTGCACCTCCTGTTTGAGGAGGTACCCCCCGACGTAGCCACGGACATCAGCCGCCATCGCCTCGACCGATTCGCGGATGGCGGCCTCGTCGACCGCACCCTCGACCAGGCAGACGACGGTGTCACGCATGACGATCGGAGGCTCGGCGGGATTCAGGACGATGATCGCCTTGCCGCGCTCTGCTCCCCCGACGGCCTCGATCGCCCGCGCCGTCGTCTCGGTGAACTCATCGATGTTCGCCCGCGTGCCCGGCCCAGCCGACCGCGACGCGATCGATGCGACGATCTCGCCGTAGGCGACGGGGCAGACACGCGAGACCGCGGCAATCATCGGCACCGTTGCCTGGCCTCCGCACGTCACCATGTTGACGTTGTCGGAGTCGAGGTGTGCGTCGAGATTGACCGGAGGGATGACGTAGGGACCGATCGCCGCCGGCGTGAGGTCGACCATGACTCGGCCGTGCGATCGCACGACGGCGTCATTGTGCACGTGCGCGCCCGCCGAGGTCGCGTCGAATACGAGCTCGATGTCGGCGAACTCGGGCATGAGCACGAGCCCCTCAACGCCCTGATGGCTGGTTGCGATCCCGAGCCTGCGCGCACGGGCGAGGCCGTCGGACTCGGCGTCGATGCCGATCATCGCGGCGACGTGCAGCGTCTCTGAGAGGCGAATGACCTTGATCATGAGGTCGGTGCCGATGTTGCCCGATCCGATGATGGCGACTCCGGTGCTCATGCTGTCGTTCCTTTGCTTCGGGGCTTCGTGGCGGTGTCGGCGCCGAACACGGCGCGCACCTCACCGAGGCCATCGATCCGCGCGCGGAACACGCCCGGCTTGCTCACGGCGACCATGGGACCGAGGGCACCGGAGAGGACGACCTCGCCGGCACGCAACGGGCTGCCGTGTCTGGCTGCGGTGCGAGCGAGCCAGGCCACGGCGGTGACGGGGCTGCCGAGGCATGCCGCGCCCGACCCCGTCGAGAGCACCTCGCCGGCGTGGTCGAGGCTCATGCCGATGTCGGTGAGATCGAATCCGTCGAGTGTGCGCGGGGTCGTGCCGAGTACGACCGCTCCGCTTGAGGCGTTGTCGGCGATCGTGTCGGCGATGCGGATGTCCCACCCGGCGATCCTCGAGTCGACGACCTCGATCGCGGGGAGGACGAACTCGGTCGCACGCAACACATCGGCGACGTTCGAGCTGGGGGAATCGAGGTCGTGCCCGAGGACGAAGGCGACCTCGGCTTCGACGCGGGGCTGGAGGAAGCGGCCGAGATCCAGTAGCTCGCGATCTGCGGCGATCATGTCATCGAACAGCGCGCCGTAGTCCGGGGTGTAGACCCCGAACTGGGCTTGCACCGCCGGCGAGGTGAGGCCGATCTTGCGGCCGACGAGGCGATGCCCAGCGGCCAGGCGGCGAGCAGTACCGAGCGACTGCACGGCGTAGGCCGCGTCTTGGTCATCGCCGATGAGGTCGCGCACCGGTGCGCACGGCACGCCGGTCTCGTGGACGGCGCGCAGCCGAGCGTCGGCGCGCTGCACCGCCTGCTCGCTGGCTGCGGCGTTCACAGCTGCACGCACACATTCGTGGGTTCGGTGTAGAACTCGATCGAGTGCTGACCGCCTTCGCGCCCGATGCCAGAAAGACCGGTTCCGCCGAAGGGACTGCGGAGGTCACGCAGGTACCAGGTGTTCACCCACGACATCCCGACCCGCATGCGCTGCGCGACCCGGTGGCCCCTGGCCAGATCGCTGGTCCAGGTCACGGCGGCCAGACCATACTCGGTGTCGTTGGCCAGCGCGATCGCCTCGTCCTCAGTGTCAAAGGGGATCAGCGCGGCGACCGGCCCGAAGACCTCTTCACGCACCGCGCGGTGCGAGTTGTCGAGCCCTGTCCACAGCGTCGGCTGAATCCAGGAGCCGGAGTCGAGGCCGTCGCCGAGCGTCGGGATGCCGCCACCGGCGAGCACCGTGGCGCCCTCGGCCCTGGCGAGCTCGAAGTACGAGAGCACCTTCTCGCGATGAGCCTGCGAGATCAGCGGACCCGTCGTCGTCGCCGGATCGCCTGGACGGCCGAGGCGCAAGCGACCGGCGTGTTCGGCAAGGCCGGCGGCCACGTCGTCGAAGACCGCCCGCTCGACGTAGATCCGCTCGGTGCACAGACACACCTGTCCGGTGTTCAGGAACGTCGAGCGGGCAAGCCCTGCGATGGCGGCGTCGAGATTGGCATCGGCGAAGACGACGGCCGCGTTCTTGCCGCCGAGCTCGAACGAGACGGGGCGCACGCGCGGGGCCACGGCCCGCATGATGGCGGAGCCGGTCGAGGATTCGCCGGTGAAGGTGACGCCGTCGATTCCGGGATGCGCAGTGAGGTACCCACCGGCCGAGCCCTCGCCGAAGCCGTGCACGACGTTGACCACGCCGGGCGGGACGCCGGCCTCGCTGAGAATCTCAGCGAGGAGCGTCGCGGATGACGGAGTTTCCTCAGACGGTTTGACCACCACGGTGTTGCCGGAGGCCAGCGCCGGGGCGAGCTTCCAGGTGAGGAGCAGGAGCGGCAGGTTCCACGGGACGATCACCGCGACCACGCCGAGCGGCTTGCGAATGGCATAGTTCAGTGCGCTTCGCCCATCGGGAAGCTCGGTCAGGTACGAGTCGAGGCCCGCCGCCGAGACGGTGTCGGCGAAGGAGCGGAAGTTCGCAGCGGCCCTGGCGACATCGAGGTCGCGAGCGAGCGCCTCCGGCTTGCCGGTGTCACCGACCTCAGCCGCGACGAGTTCGGCGGAACGGCGATCGATCGTGTCGGCGATCCGGCGCATGATCTGCGCGCGCTCCCCGACCGACATCCGCCCCCACGGGCCTTCGAGCGCTGCGCGGGCCGCGGCGACAGCACGCGCGACCTCCTCGGGGCCGGCTTCGTGCACCTCGCCGATGAGCGAGCCGTCGATGGGGTTGAACTTGTCGAAGGTGCGCACGCCGTCAACGAACTCACCGCCGATGAAGTTGCGGATCTGGCGCGGCTGCGTCGACGCTGAGGGAGACATGACTTCAGGCTAGGAGTCCGGGTCCATGCCAACAAATGCCCTCTCTTGGCGCTGCCATGCCTATTCGGCTATAGTCCGATTCTGTGAGCACTGACCGCCTCCTTGACGGACGCTTGAAGATCCGACACCTCGTCCTCGTCATCGCCATCGCCGACGAGGGCACGCTCGTGCGTGCGGCTGCCTCGCTTCACATCACCCAGCCGGTCGTCACCCGCGGCTTGCGCGAAGTCGAGGAGCTGCTCGGGGTGCCGCTCTTCGACCGACTTCCACGCGGCGTCGCGCCGACCCAGTATGGGCACTCGTTCATCGCACGCGCCCGCTCCGTGCTCGCCGAACTGCGCATTGCGGACGAGGAGGTGCGCCTGCTGCAGTCTGGCCGGCTCGGCACCGTCACCGTCGGCACCCACCTCGCCGGCTCGAATCTGCTGCTGCCGCGCGCCATCGCCGGACTCAAGGCCGAGCACCCCCGGCTGACCGTGGTCGTGCGCGAGGGCACGCCAGACACACTCCAACAGCTGCTGCTCGCCGGCGACCTCGATCTCACGGTCGGCCGACTCTCGTCGACCGTGCCGGTGCGGCTCGTGCAGGAACGACTCCACCACGAGCCGATCCGGCTCGTCGCGCGCGTCGGGCATCCCGTGCACGGTCGCTCGAAGATCTCCCTCGCCGATCTCGTCGACTTCCCGTGGATCTTCCCGGTCGCACAGACCGCCCTGCGTGCCGAGCTCGAAGCCGTGTTCTTCCACGAAGGGCTCCCCCTGCCTGCGGACCGGGTCGAGTGCACCTCGATGCTGACCCTGCGCAATCTTCTGGTGTCAACCGACGTCATCGCCGCATTGCCGATGTTCATCGCGGTCGACGACCGGGAGCTGGGCATCCTCCCGACCCCGCTGAGTTCCATTCGACGCGCCGTGGGTGTCACGCTGCCCAAGGATCGCGCGCCATCACCGGCGGCGGCGGCGCTGCTGGGGCACCTACGCGAAGAGGGAGCGCGGCTCGCCGAGCTCGAACGCGAGATCGCGCAGTCCGAGCTCGCGGCCGCGACTGCTCAGCGCTGACGACCGGCCGCGGTCAGCCGAAGCAGAGCCCAGGGCGGCCGCCCACGTGCATCATCAGCGAATGAACGATCGCATCCGGCATCTCGGAGCCTGACACCCCAAGCATGGGCTGGCTCTTGGTCACTCGCAGCGTGCCGCCGTCCTCGCCGATCGCCTCGAACTCGAGGGTGGCGAATGTCTGAGACGGATCGCTGATGAGCACGGCTCTGCTGGCATCGAGCCCGGCCGTGGCCAGGGCGAACGTCACCATCGCGTTGACATTGCGCGGATACCGCGCAGCGATGCCGCGCACCGCGCCGTCGTAGAGAACCGAGACCGCCGTGGAATCGGCGGGGGGCGGTTCGAAGGCATGCGGCGGCTTCACGAAAGTGATGGATGCGCTCCGCCAGGTCGACGGCCGGCCGGCGAGCGCCTCGAGGCCGGCGAGAGCGCCGTACGGGACGACGATACGCCTTCCGTGCCGCCGGGCGGTGGCAATGAGATTCTCGCGCTGGCGGTCATCGACCAGAGCTCCGGCTGACACGACCATGAGGTCCGCGTGCTCCAGAATCTGCGCGCCGTGGTTCGCGATGATCTCGGGATGGGCTGCCTCAATCACGAGATCGGTGGCTCTCAAGTGAGCGGGCGTGAGCGCCGCTATCGCTGCGCCGTCCGGCCACGGCGCGTCGGGGATCGGCGTGCGAGTGAGTACGAATGACAGCTCAAGGCCGTCGGTGGCCGAAATGTGGTCCACCACATGCTTCCCGATGGCCCCAAACCCAATAACGCCGATTTTCACGATCGTCCCCAATTCTCTTCCGTTCGACCCCCATCGGGGCTGATCCGGCCAGCGCATCTGACGGCACCCTGTTGACAGATTTTGGATTTTGGATACAGTTTCTCTCAATTGCACTCTCACTTCAAGCCAAACCTGGAGGCGACATGGCCGGCTCTCCGTACGTGCCCGACGCGAAGAAATACGACCCCAAGGACTTCGAGCGTGTCGCTGGCGAGCCAGCCGATCCCGATCCCGCGAGTTGGGGCATGCAGCCGGACGGGTCATTCCTGCCTCCGGCGCATACGCCCTCTGTGCCGCGCGACGTCTTCGTCGACTGGCCAGGGCAGCTCCCCTACCGCGATCCAGCCACCTACGCGCTGAACGCGACCGCCGAAGCGTTCTACCCCATCGTCGTCAACACGAGCCATTCGTGGCAGGCGATCTACGACTGGGACGACCGTCGCTACATGCTGCACTACGGCGGCGGAAATCGCTGGAACGTCTACGACATCACCGACCCGCGGGCGCTGACCATCGTCGACGAGGAGACTCTGCCGTGGACCGGTCCGAGCTTCGGCGCGGTGACGATCCAGTGGAACGAACAGCTCGGCAAGCACATCGCCATCCAGGCCAACGAGACCCCGAGGTACTTCCTCAACGGCCGCGTCGCCAACAAGTGGACCGACCCAACAGTCGAGGGCCAGCTCCACGACTGGGAGGGCCTGCGCGGATTCCGAGTGTTCGAGGTCAACGGCCCGACCCCGCGCGACTGGACGCTCCTCACCGAGGTCTCGACCGACCCGAACCACGGGCCGGACGAGATCCAAGAAGGCAACGGCGTCTTGGACCTGCCGGTGTACTACGGCGACAAGTACCTGTTCGTGGCCACCGCACCGGACAACACCTTCACCAACCAGCCGTACAAGACCACTCTGTGGGCCGCCGGCCACGCCGCATACGACGTCTCAGACCCGGCCAACCCGGTGCACCTCTCCACCTGGTGGGTGCCGGGCAGCCGCGCCGGGGAGGAGGCGGATTCGCCGTATCTGGCGAACAATGAGCGCTGGAACAACAAGACGTCCTGGTTCGGCTCCAGGATGGGCATCTTCATGCCGCGGTCGGTCGAATCGGGGTGGAACTACGGCTACGCCGCGCAGGGTGGCCAGGGCTTCTTCGTCCTCGACGTGTCCGATCCCGCGAACATGCAGCACGTCGGATGGTGTGACCTCCCGGCGAGTGTGGCTGGCACGGAGGGCGACAACGTCGACACGACCCAGGTGGAGGAGACCGGCTACGTCTACGTCTCCGGGTACCCCATGAACACCGACTGCTACGAGCCCGCCAAGGAGATCTATCAGATCGACGTCAGCGACCCGACCCGGCCGACATTGGTCCGGACCCTGCCCCGCCCCATGCCGCCGGCCGAAGCGCCATTCACCGACTGGGCGCAGCGCCGCGGCTCCTTCGGGCCGAAGCGCTCGGGCTATTTCATCAACACCGGCACCCCGCACGGCGGCGTCATCCCCTACGCGTTCTATGCCGCTGGCCTCCAGATCTTCGATGTGCGCGATCCAGAAGACCCGAAGGTCGGGGCATACTTCGTCCCACCGATGGGTCTGAAGGACGATGACGATCTCGCCGCGCCGGTCCACGGCATCTTCGTGGAGTGGGATCGAAACCTGATCTGGGTGTTCGCCAACCACGGCATCTACGCCGTCTCGACGCCCCTGTTGGGCGAGCCGGTCGTCGGATTGCCTGCCGCCAGCTCCTCCGCCGCGGGCTAGCCCGCCACGCCCCTCGACCGGTGCCGCCGCAGCGATGATTTCGCGGCGGCGCCGCTCAAGGACCCCCGAAGCGGCCGGAAGAATCAACCCTTGCCACACGGTTGTTCCATGCGTATTATTCCGAGCGGAATATTAATTTCCGCCGAAGAGACGAGGAATGGCCGATGGCGCGACTCACACCGCTCGCAGTCTCCACCCTGGCGCTGCTCGCCGAGCGCGAGATGCATCCGTACGAGATGTACCAACTGATGATCCGCCGCCGCGAGGACCGCGTGATCAAGGTGAGCGCCGGCTCGCTCTACCGGGCTGTTGAGCGGCTCGCATCCGACCGACTCATCGCCGCCAATGGGATTGAACGCGCAGGCCACCGCCCCGAGCGAACCGTCTACGCGATCACGGATGCCGGCCGCGAGGCCCTGCGCGAAACGCTCGCCGAGATGCTGAGCACGCACGTCAACGAGTACCCCCAGTTCCCGGTCGCCATCCGCGAGGTGCGCAATCTGCCTGCACCCGATGTGGCGCGGCTACTCCGTGGCCGGCTTGCGGAGATCCGGGAGGCGATCCGATTCATGGACGCCGCCCTTGAACGCATCGCCGAGAAGGCGCTCGACCGCTACTTCGTGCTCGATGTGCACTACACCCGCGCCATGCTCGAGGCCGAGTCGCACTGGATTGCGCAGACGATCGGCGAGCTCGATTCCGGCGAACTGAGCTGGCCCGACGATCCGGCTGTGGCCGAGGCACCCGCCGCGGCATCCACCCATTCAGAAGCGTCGCCTGAGCCGCACAGCCGCGGTTGAGCGCACTCGCGCCTCCCAAGCAAGAAAGCCGTCTATGAACCAGATCGCCAAACCGTGGCCCGCCCTCTGGGCGCTCGTCATCGGCTTCTTCATGATCCTCCTCGACTCGACCATCGTGTCCATCGCGAACCCCGCGATCATGCGCGACCTCGACGCCGACCTCACCGCGGTCATCTGGGCGACGAGTGCGTACCTCCTCGCCTACGCCGTGCCGCTGCTCATCACCGGCCGTCTCGGCGACCGATTCGGGCCCAAACGCGTCTATCTCGTCGGCCTCGTGGTCTTCACCCTCGCCTCGCTCTGGTGCGGCCTCTCCGGCGACATCGGCATGCTCATCGCGGCGCGCGCGATGCAGGGTTTCGGAGCCGCGCTCATGACTCCGCAGACGATGGCGGTCATCACGCGGATCTTCCCGCCCACTCAGCGCGGTGCGGCCATGGGCCTCTGGGGAGCGGTCGCCGGTGTCGCGACACTGCTCGGACCGATCCTCGGCGGCCTGCTCGTCGATTCCCTCGGCTGGGAATGGATCTTCTTCGTCAACCTGCCCGTCGGAATCATCGCGTTCATCGCGGCCTTGCGCCTCGTGCCAAACCTCCCGACCCACTCCCACCGCTTCGACTGGCTGGGCGTCGCACTCAGCGCCATCGGTATGTTCCTCCTCGTCTTCGGCATCCAGGAGGGCGCACGGTACGACTGGGGCACGATAGTCGGCCCGATCACCGTCTGGGGCC
This sequence comes from Leifsonia sp. Root4, assembly GCF_001425085.1. Classification (GTDB taxonomy): domain Bacteria; phylum Actinomycetota; class Actinomycetes; order Actinomycetales; family Microbacteriaceae; genus Microterricola. The sequence goes on from NZ_LMDN01000001.1 coordinate 1,125,086, forward strand.
TCATCATCTCGGGACTCGTCGTTCTCCTGGCCTTCGTGCTGTGGCAGCGATTCAACACGGCCGAACCGCTGCTGCCACTCAGCCTGTTCGCCGACCGCAACTTCTCGCTCTCGAACGTGGCGATCTCCCTTGTGGGTTTCGCCATCACGGCGATGCCGCTGCCCCTCGCGTTCTACTTCCAGATCGCCCGCGGCCTCGAGCCGACGCAGGCCGCGCTCATGCTCGTTCCGATGGCCCTCATCTCGGGCGTGCTGGCCCCGCTGGTCGGCAGGTTCAGCGATCGCCTGGATCCGAAGTGGATCGCGTTCTCCGGCTTCTCGATCGTCACGCTCGCTCTCGGCCTGTACGTCGTGCTCATCACGCCGGATGTCGCGCTCTGGGTGCTCTTGCTGCCCTCCGCGCTGCTCGGCGTCGGCATCTCGGGCATCTTCGCCCCGCTCGCCTCGACCGCCACCCGCAACCTTCCACGGTCTCAGGCCGGCGCCGGATCCGGCGTCTACACCATGACCCGCCAGCTCGGCTCTGTGCTCGGTTCGGCGGCGATCGCATCGCTGCTGAATGCGCGCCTCGCGGCCGAACTCCCCGACGTTGACACGGCTGCGGGAGGCACGCTTCCCCCCTCGATCGCCGAGGGGTACTCGGCGGCGATGTCGCAGTCGCTCCTGCTCTCGGCGGTCACGTTCGGACTCTGTGCGCTCGTGGTGTTGTTCTTCGCGAAGCCCAAGGTCACCGTCGCCTGGGGCGATGCACCGAAAGATGCGACGGCTGCGCCCGTGTCGATTCCCGCCGGTTCCGAGCGATAGCGACGAGCGGTCAGAGGGCTGAGCCATAGCTTTTCTGATCGGACCGATGCCGATTCGCTCAGCGGGCCTGTGGGCCATTGCCCTGAACCGAGATCCGTGTTTTGCTTTCCCCCATCCCGGATCGAACTGGATCCAGAATACAAAAATTAGAGGAGTCCGTCAGTGTCGACGTCGCACCAGGAACGCCCGCAGACCGCGGGCGTGAGCGCCCCCGTCCACGCCGTCACCGAGCGGCGAGTGGCGAGCGCGGCCAAGCCAACGCGTGATGGAGGCGGTCGTCTCGTCGTCGAAGGTCTCGAGAAGCAGTACGAACTCGACGGCACTGCGATCCCGGTCGTCAAGGGCGTCACCTTCACCATCGAGCCCGGGACGTTCTACTCCCTGCTCGGCCCCTCCGGATGCGGGAAGACGACCACCCTGCGCTGCGTTGCGGGCCTGGAGAACAGCAATGGCGGACGCATCTCGCTGGATGGCAGGGTGCTCTCCACCGGCACCGAGCACGTGTCGCCGGACAAGCGTGACGTGGGAATGGTGTTCCAAAACTATGCGATCTGGCCGCACATGAGTGTCCTCGCCAACGCGGTCTTCCCGCTCCAGGTGTCTCGGGGCAGGCTGCCGAAGAAGGAGGCCACGAAGCGCGCGATGGAGGCGCTGGAGATCGTGCAGCTCGACGAGTTCGCTCAGCGGCCGGCGACAGCGCTCTCCGGCGGCCAGCAGCAGCGCCTCGCACTCGCCCGTGCGCTGGTGCACCGGCCCCGACTGCTGCTGCTCGACGAACCGCTCAGCAACCTTGATGCGAAGCTCCGCGACACCATGCGCAACGAGCTCCGCAGCCTGCAACAGCGCCTCGGGATCACCGCGCTCTACGTCACGCACGACCAATCCGAGGCCTTGTCGATGTCTGACCGCGTCGCGGTGATGAATCAGGGTCGCATCGTGCAGGAGGCAACGCCTCGGGATCTGTATTTCAAGCCCGCTGACCGCTTCGTTGCCGACTTCGTCGGCCGGGTGAACATGATCTCGGCCGTGGTTCGCGGCCGGAGCGCGAACGGAGACGCACTCGTCGAGGCGTTCGGCACACGGCTGATCACGCCCTGCCCGAGCGAGGTCGGGACCGGCCGCGAGGTGACCATCACCTTCAGGCCGGAGAGCGTGCGTTGGCACGACGTCGCACCCGATCTCCCGAACGTGGTTCCGGCCCGAGTGGTGCGCGTGGAGTTCCTGGGCGAGATCGTGGAGTTCGAGGTAGAGATCCTGAGCGGACAGACCGTGGTGGGCAGCCTCGTCGCGCGCGGAGCTCCGTTGAACTCGCCCTCCACGGGCAGCGAAATCTACATCGAACTCGCGCCACACAGTTGTCGTGTGCTGGCCGCCTGATCGCACCACCCCACAACACGCAACAGATCAAGTCAGAGAGGACTTTCGATCATGGTCAAACGCAACACACTCGTCGCGACAGCGGCGGTAGGGCTGCTGTTCCTCAGCGCCTGCGCGGGAACATCCGAAGCGACTCCGGAGGCGCTCCCGACCGGAGCCGGAGCATCGGACGCCACCTGCGACGCCTCCCAGCTGGGTGCCATCACCCGGTGCGAGAACTTCTATGAGGACTTCTGGCCGGGAATCGACTCCCAGTTGGACACCATCTACGAAACGGCGAAGGCCACTGATGGCGGACGCCTGGTGATCTGGGACTGGTACGAACAGTCTCCCGAGGTGGTTGCCGAGTTCAACAAGCGCTTCCCCGACATCACGATCGAGTCCCGCGGGCTCACCTACAACCTGTCGTCGGCGATCATCTCGGCGAAGGCGACCGGAGAGCGCAACACCGACATCGTGTCCGGCTCCATCGTCACGACCGCCCCGATGTACGACGAAGGCTACTGGGAGAAGGTCGACTGGACGGAGTTCGGCGTACCGGAAGAGTTCCTGACCATCGGTGCCCCCGAGATGGTGCCCGACAGCATCAACGGCTCCCTCATGCAGTACAACTCGGACAAGATCGAGGTGCCTGACTCGCTGGACGGCCTGCTCGATCCGAAGTACGAGGGCAAGGTCTCCATCGCCGGCTACAACCCCGTCGTCTTCGAGGCCTATGGGATGGCCGAGGGCGAGGAGGCCATGGTCGACCTGATCACCGAGCTGAAGTCGTCCGGCACGATGCAGCTGATGGAGGATCAGAACACACCGCTCTCCAGCGGTGATGTGCCGATCTCGCTGAACCAGACCCTGTTCAACCCGAACCCCTCGCTGAAGGTTGCTCCGTTTGAACACGCCGGCGTCTGGGCGCAGTTCTCTGGCGTGAATGTCGATGCCAAGAACAAGGCTGCAGCCATGCTGTGGATTCTCTGGAACTCCTACGACCCGGATTGGCTCGAGCTGCGCATGACGGACGAGCGATTCGCCACCACCCAGGTGCCGTACGCGGGCCTCCCGCAGTCGCTCTTCGACCAGTCCACGGGACTCATGAAGACGAACGCCGAGGCGCTGCTACTGGGCCTCGAGACGGGCGCAGGGACAGAGACGCAGGCCGAGCGAGACGCCTGGATCGCCATGGTCGGCGCAGCCGACGAAGCACTGAACGGATAGTAGATGTTTCAGGTAGGACGGACCACGAAGGCCGCGCGTTCTCGGCCGACCACGATGACGGTTGCGATGATCATTGCCGGAACGGTGATCTTCCTGGTTCTCGCGATCCCGCTGATCGTGCAGATCATCACGGCGTTCCGTGGTCCGTTCCTACCGTTCGGAGTGCCCTCCGCAGAGTGGACGACGGAGAACTTCGTCACCCTGTGGAGCCTGCGCGAAGACTTCTGGGCGGTACTGGGCTCCACTGCGGCTTTCGTGGGCGGCTCGACGGTGCTCTCACTGCTCATGGCCTTCGGGCTTGCCTGGGTCACTGTGCGCACGGATGCTCCGGCGCGCCGGATCATCTCGGTGTTCGTCATCGTGCCGTTCATCATCCCGCCCATCGTCAAGGCCCAGGCGTATCTGCTGATGCTCTCGCCGGAGACCGGCATCCTCAATCAGCTGCTCCGCCTGCTGCCGTTCACCGGCGATGTGCCGATCGACCCCTATGCCTTCTCCACGATGATCGTCATCCAGTCGCTCACGAACGTGACGTTCCCGTACCTGATGATCGTCCCCCTGCTGACCAACATGGATGGATCCCTCGAGGAATCCGCCCGGGTGTCCGGTGCGTCCTGGGCCCAGACACTCCGGCGAGTCACCCTGCCGATGCTGTGGCCCGGCCTGCTCGGCGTCATGGTCCTGACCTTCATCCTGGGGATCGGAAGCCTCGAAGTCCCGCTCTTGTTCGGACAGGAATCGGGCAAGGACATCTTCGCGCTCAAGCTGTGGACGCTCATCGGCTCACGGGCAGGCCAGCTGCCGCAGTATGGCCTCGCGGCCGCCTGGGGTGTCATCTTCCTGGTGATCACGACGATCGCTTTCGTGATCTATCTGAGGGCGACCAGGAACGCCGAGCGCCGTGCATCCGTGACCGGCAAGGGCTTCAAGCCGACGGTGATGAAGCTCGGGGCCTGGCGCGCCCCCGTGCTCACGGCGATCTTCATCTTCATTCTGCTGACCGCGGTGATCCCGCTGTTCGCCCTGCTCTGGGCCGCGATCACCCCGTACCCGATCGGCTTCTCGTTCTCTGCCCTGTTCGAGCTGACGCAGTTCACCTCATTCGGGGCGGTGTTCAGCGACCCGGAGTTCTGGGCATCACTCGGCCGCACACTGATCATCGCCGGTGGCAGTGCGACCATCGCGTGCATCGCGGCGACGGTTCTCGCCTACGGAATCGCACGGGGCAAGAAGACGTTCCGCTCGAAGGCCATGGACTTGTTCGCCTCGTCCTCGGTGGCGATCCCGGCGACGATCGCCGGCTTCGCCATGTTCCTCACCTTCATGGTCATCAATCCATGGATCCCGCTGGCGGGCACAGTCGCCGCGCTGGTCATCGCATACTCCTATCGAGTGTCCATCGCCTACCGCGGCGGGTACAGCGCCACGATGCAGATCAAGATGGAGCTGGAGGAGGCCGCGATGACGAGCGGCGCCACCCGGTTCGAGGGGTTCCGGCGGATCGTCGGCCCGCTGCTGATGCCGACCGTCTTCGCCGTGTGGATTCAGATGTTCATCCTCGGAACGAACGAGTTCACACTGCCGGCGTTCATGGCGACGCCGGAGTCCCGGCCGATTTCGGTGTACATGTACGCGATGATCAACCCGCGCTCGGCGCAGATCTATGCCCCGGACAAGGGCGCCGCGATGGCGCTGATATTCACCCTGCTGGTGTTCGCGATCGGCTACGGCCTGCAGTGGCTCGTGTCGCTGGCCGCAATCGGTCGTGCGAAGCGTCGTGTCACCGATCTCGCCATGCCGCCGAGACTCGAGGAGGCACCCGAGGATGCATCGGCCACCGTCTCAATCGCGGTGCAGGAGCATCGAGACCTGGTCAGGCGGTGAATCCGCGACAGCGGTTCAGTCCGTGACGCTGGTCAGCTTGAAGTAGGCGCCGGTCGAGTCGGTGACCCCGGCCAGCCGCCCGAATGGCGTGTCCTCCGGCGCCTCGATCACCTCGCCGCCGTGCGCCAGAATGCGGCCGAGGGTGGCGTCGACGTCCAGCACTCCGAAGTACACCTGCCAGTTCGATGCGACGCCATCGCGGAGATGCCGCGACGCATCCATGATCCCGGCGCGCGGCACGCCGTCGGCCACGAAGCGGCTGTACCGGAAGTCGTCGCTGTCGCCCATTGATTCCATCGTCCAGCCGAGCGCGCGCTCGTAGAAGGCGACGGACTCCGTGTATTCGCGTGTGTGCAGCTCGTGCCAGACCGCGGATCCGGGCCGCCCGAACATCCCAAATCCCTCATGCTCGCCGGGCTGCCAGAGGCCGAACGCTGCGCCGCCGGGATCGACCGCGATTGCGCTCGTGCCCATCTCCGGCACCACCATCGGCGGGGCCACGAGGCTGCCACCGGCCGTCTCGACTGCGGATGCCGCTGCCACGGCATCCGGAGCCAACATGTAGGTCATCCAGTTGTCCGTGCCCGCCGCCCCGGCGGAGTTCTTCATGAGCCCGGCGAGTTTCTTGTTCGAGCGGTAGAAGGTGATGTAGCCGTCGGCATCGCTGTGGTCTCCCGCGACGGCTTCCCAGTCGAAGACCTCGACGTAGAACGCGAGCGACTGTTCGACGTCCGAGCTGGCGAGCTCCACCCAGCAGGGGGCTCCCGGCACCGTGTTCACGTGATCGGGCATGAGTCGTCTCCCATCGATCGTGTCCGCCCCCGCACCGGGGCCCGTCGACGCGGCGTCGACGCGACAGGGCAAGGCTACGCCGCCGTCCGACTGTCGGAAAGGTGTAGCCGGGGCCTGGCCTCAGCGCAGCGCGAGCCCGGCCGCCACCTCAAGTACGCAGAGCGCGGCGAGGCGAACGGTGCGGCCGTCCTCGGCATCCGCGGTGGAATCGACCTCGGCGATGTCGACAGAGCGCACGCGCCGGTCGGCACCGGCGGCGCGGGCGGCCAGGCGCAGCTCGTAGGCGGAGATGCCGCCGGGAACCGATGCGGGGCAGCCGGGGGCGACGGAGCGGTCGCAGACGTCGACATCGAGGTCGACGTGCACCGGACCGCCGCCGGCACCGGCGATGTCGAGCGCCTCGGCCATCACGTCGCTCATCGGTCGGCGGTGCAACTCATCGCGGTGCACGACGGTGATGCCCAAGTCGCGGGCGCGCTCGGCGTAGCGACGGGAGTTCGCGAAGTCGGCGATGCCGATCTGCACGATCCGGGTTCCGGCGAGGCCGGCCTCGACGAGACGGCGAACGGGCGAGCCGTTGTTGACCCCGTCGCGCAGGTCGTAGTGCGCGTCGAGTGTCACCAGGCCGGCGCTCGGCAAGGCGTCGCCCCAGGTTCCGAGAGCCGAGGCGACGGTCACCGAGTTGTCACCACCAAGCGCTATGACCACGTCGGCAAGGGCGGCGGCCCGCGCCACCGCGGCCAGCGCGCGCTTCTCGCCCTCCGGCCCGTCCGGTTCGTGCACGTTGCCACAGTCGACGATGGTGAGGTCGGCGATCGAGCGGATGCCCTCGCGCACGCCGCGGTCGGCGATGATTGCGTCAGAGTAGCGGGGCAGCACCGCGCGGATGGCGTCGGGCGTCTCGCCGGCGTTGGTGGTGGAGAGCGAGGTGCGCCAGGCCGGCAGTCCGATCATGGCCAGGTCGACGTGCGCGCCCGGCATGAGGGCGTCCGGCGCCGGCCAGCCGCCGGTTCGCGGCCAGAGCGGGTCGTGCGGGAGGGCGGGCGAGTGGGGTGTCTGCGTCGTCACAGCTCGACGTTAGCAATGCGGATGCCGCAGCGACAGGCATCCGCGTCGCCGCGTGTCTGCGCCCCCAGACGCCCACGCCCGCCTGATGCCGCAATCGCGAGTTGGCGCAATCCGCCCCTTCGCGCGCGCCCACGGGGCCGATTGCGCCAACTCACCGGAGGACGGGTCTCAGCGTGCCGCGGCGAGACGCCGCAGCAGCTCGGCTTCGCGCTCGGCGCTCAGGCCCGCTCGCCGCGCACGGGCGAGGCCCCGGCTTCGTTCCCACTCGAGCACATCGCTGAGCAGCTCGGCGCGCGGCCGGTGCGTGAGCCCTGCGGCCTCCGCGGCCCGCCCCGATCGGGCCGAGAACCCGGCGAAGTCCGGGTCGGGGAGCCACAAGGCCAGCGACTCCTCCCCCATGAACTCCTCGACGCCGTTGGCCAGGAGCCAGGCGGATGACGCGAGAACAGCATCGCCGCGATGGCCGCCGATCCGGCGGCTCTCCTCGATCCACTCGCCCAGCGGCACCACCGGTCCGACGGTGTTGACGGTGCCGTGCAGCCGGCGTTCGGCGGAGTCGACGATGAAGGCGACGAGATCACGCACGTCGATGACCTGGGTCGGCAGGGCCGGCTCGTCCGGCACCAGGAGCGGGGCATCCGGCGCACGCGCGGCGCGCGCGACCCAGGCCCCGCTGCGCCCGGTGTGGTCGCCGGGGCCGCCGATCACTCCCGGTCGCAGGATGAGCAGCTTCTCAACGAGCGCGGCACGGGAGGCCAGCTCGACCGCCGCCTTGGCCTCGCCGTACTCCGACTTCTCCGCCCGGTTGGCCTGCAGCGGTTGGTAGGTGGCGGCCGACTCGTCGGCGCCGACGTCGGCAGCCGAGGCGTAGACGCTGGTCGAGGAGATCAGCGTCCAGTGCGCGGCCCGGTCGCCGAGCGCCGCCAGCGCCTCCCGCACGAAGGCCGGCTGCCACGAGATCTCCACCACGGCGTCCCAGTCACGGTCGGCGACGGCCGCGTAGGCGTCGGGGCGCGTACGGTCGGCGACGACGAGCGTCGCGGCATCCGGAACCGGCCCGGACTCCCCTCTCGCCAGGGCGGTGACCCCATGCCCACGGGCCAGGGCCTCGCGGGCGATCTCTCGGCCGAGCCAGGCCGTTCCACCCAGAATCAGAATCTGCATGCGCCCATCTCAGCAGAGGCGTTCGCTGTTCGGCAGCCCTGTTCTCTGCGAGCGTGCGCCCGGCCGGACTTTCGGGTGACACTCCGGCGCCGCTGCCCGCACTCGCAGCGTGTCGCCCGAAACACCGGCCGGCGGTACGGGGCCGGCCGACGGGCCACGGACTGGCCGGTGGGCCGGCCGGTGAATTGGCCGACGGATTGGCCGTATGAGATGGACCGCTGGCGGGTCGCTCAGCTTCCGCGCTGGAAGCGGGTCTCACCGGCGGGGCTGAGCGCGGCGCGCACCCGCTCGAGCATGTTCGCTGACATCGGCGGCAGCGCGTCGAGCGCGAACCACCCGGCGGCCGTGTTCTCGCCGTCGGCCGGGTGCGGTTCGCCGCTCACCCAGCGGCAGCGGAAGACGAGGTCGAGGTAGGCGGCCCTGTCGCCGTTCGCGTATGCGCGCTCCGGCAGCGTCTGCACCCAGGCGAGCCGCTCGACCGCGGCCACGATGTCGGCCTCCTCGAGCACCTCGCGTGCCGCGGCATCCGCGGGCTCTTCGCCGGGGTCGATGATGCCGGTCACCGGCGTCCACGCGCCGGTGTCGGCTCGCCGGACGAGCAGCACCTCCGTGCCGGATGCCGCGTCCTGCCCCGCTTCGGCGGTCGCCCGCGCTGGTTCACGCAGCACGACCGCGGTCACACCGCTCAACCAGAGCGGAGCGGTGCCGATCTTCTCGCGCAGGGTGAGCACGAAGTCCGGGGTCGCCATGCCCGCGCCTAGGAGAACAGCGCGATTGAGGAGCGGAGCGCGTCGGCGGAGCCCTGCAACAGCTCCTCCTCGCGCGCGTCCAACGAGATGTCGAGCACCCGCTGCACGCCACCGGCCCCGACGATCGACGGCACGCTGAGCGCGACGCCGTCGATGCCGCGGTAGCCGTGCAGCACGCTGGAGACCGGCAGGATGCTGCGCTCATCGCGCAGCACCGCCTCGACGATCCGCGCACCGGAGAGCCCGATCGCGTAGTTGGTCGCACCCTTGCCCGCGATGATCTTGTACGCCGCGTTGACGACGTCGTGGGTGAGCGTCTCGAGGCGCTCGCGCGGGAAGAGCACGCGGCCGGCGTCATCGGTCCACGCACCCAGCGGCGTCTGCCCGATCGTCGCCGAGGACCAGAGCGGGAACTCGCTGTCGCCGTGCTCGCCGACGATGAGCGCGTGCACGCTCTGCGGGGCGATCTGTGCGGCCTCGGCCACGAGCCAGCGCAGCCGCGCGGAGTCGAGCACGGTGCCGGAGCTGAAGATGCGCCCCGGCGGCAGTTCGGTGATGCGTTCGGCGACGGCGGTGAGCACGTCACAGGGGTTCGTCACGAGGATGAACACGGCGTTCGGCGCCAGCGCGACGAGCTGCGGCAGCATCGCCTCGAGGATACGCACGTTGACGCCCGCCAGCTCGAGGCGGGTCTGGCCGGGTTCTTGCTTCGCGCCGGCGGTGATGACGACGACATCCGAATCGGCGACCAGCTCGATGTCGCTGCCGCCGGTGATGCGCGAGGCCCCGGTGAATGGGGTGCCGTGGGCGAGGTCGAGCACCTCCGCCTCGGCCTTCGCGGTGTCGATGTCGTAGAGCACGACCTCCCTGGCCGAACCGCGGATCAGGGCGGCATAGGCGAGGGATGAGCCGACACTTCCGGCCCCGACGATGGTGAGCTTGGTGCTGCGAGCGAGCGTCATACCCTCAGTATTGCCGAAAGCGCGGCGCGCAGCGCCGCGAAAGGCGGCAGCCCCTAGCCACGCAATCTCAGGACCCACAAGCGATGCTGGCGCGGTTCGGACGTCACTCGGCGGGAATCAGCTCCGGGTTTCGACAGGCTCAACCAGCGGGGGCGGCTCAACCAGCGGGGGCGGCTCAACCAGCGGGGACCCGCTGTGCGCCGGAGGTCCGGCGCGCAACGCGGCAACCGGCGCAGATCGCCGGTCGCCGCGTTCCGCGGACGCACGCTACTCGGTCAGCGGGGCGCCGGCAGCCACGGCATCCGGGGCCTCGGGCTCCTGCTGCGCTTCGGCAGCAGCGGCCCTGCGGAGCTTGCGCTTCTCCCGGCCGCCCTCGACGAGCGAGTACAGCACCGGCAGCACGATCAGGGTGAGCACGGTCGAGGACACGAGTCCGCCGATCACGACAACCGCGAGCGGCTGCGAGATGAAGCCGCCGTGGCCAGTGATGCCGAGCGCCATCGGCAGCAAGGCGAAGATCGTCGCGAGTGCCGTCATGAGGATCGGGCGCAGACGCCTCGACGAGCCGTGCACGAGGGCGTCGCGCACCTTCATGCCGCGATCGCGGTACTGGTTCACGAGGTCGACGAGCACGATCGCGTTCGTCACCACGATTCCGATGAGCATGAGCACACCGATGAGCGATGCGACGCCGAGCGGGATGCCGGTGATCACCTGCAGCGCGATGGCGCCGGTCGCCGCGAACGGCACCGAGACGAGCAGTAGCAGCGGCTGCAGCAGCGAGCGGAACGTCGCCACCATCACGATGTAGACGATCAGGATCGCGACGAGCAGCGCGAGCCCGAGCTGCGAGAACGCGTCGCTCTGGTCGGCCGTGACGCCGCCGAGCGTCGCCGTCGTTCCGTCCGGGATGTCGGCCGTCGCGATCGCCGCGGTGACCTCACTGTTGGCCGTGCCGAGGTCGTCGCCGTTCGGGGTTGCGGTGACCGTCGCGCTGCGAAGCCCCTGCACCGTGGTGATGGATGCCGGGCCCTCAAGCTCGGCCACGGTCGCCAGCGTGTCGAGGCGCACCGGTCCGGTGACCGTCGGGATCTCGAGCGCGGACAGCGCCTCGATGGTCGTCGGCGGGTTGGCCGAGGCGATGTAGATCGTGAGCGTCGTCTCGTCGATCACGATCGAGCCGGACTGCCGGGGCTGCATCGCCTGGGAGACGACGCTGCCGAGTGCGACCTCGCTGTAGCCCGCGGCCGCGGCCTCGTCACGGTTCACCTCGACGCCGATGTACGCCCGCGACTCGGAGAGGTTCGTGCTGGTCTGCGAGATCGAATCCAGCTCGTCCAGAGCGCCCTTGATGTCGTCGGTCGCCTGCTGCAGATCGGCGGCGTTCGACGCGGTGATGTCGACCTCGATGTCGCTGGAGGCGCCGAAGCCGCTTGAGGCGGCGATCGTGATCTCGCCGACATCCGAGAGCTCGTCGAGCTCCGTGCGCACCTCGGCCTGGATGGCCTCGTTGTCTGCGCCGTCCTCGGTGGTGATCGAGTAGGTGATCGTCGAGCCGCCGCCACCGCCGAAGGCCGCGGAGAGCCCGCTGCCGCCGCCGATCGAGGTCTGCACGATCTCGATGCCCTCGGTCTCGCGCAACACCTGCTCGACATCGGTGGATGCGGTGTCGAGCGCGGCCAGGCTGGTGCCGATCGGCAGCTCCTGGCTCACCTGGAAGGTGTTCTGGCCGGAGGATCCGAGGAAGTTCGTCTTCATCAGCGGCACCATGGCGATCGTCGCGCCGAGCACGAGCACGGCGACGAGCAGGGTCGCGACACCGTGGTTCAGCGTCCAGCGGATCACCGGCAGGTAGCCCTGCTGCAGGCGGGACGGGTGCTCGAGCTCATCGATTCCGGTCTCATCCGCCAGCGCCTCGGTCGAGAGGTCGGCGTGCTTGTGCGCCTGCGACGGCTTGAGGAACCAGTAGGCGAGCACGGGGACGATCGTCAGCGAGACGAGCAGCGAGGCGAGCAGCGCGATCGTGACGGTGAGCGAGAACGGCCGGAACAGCTCGCCCGTCACCCCCTCGACCATGGCGATCGGCACGAACACGGCCACCGTTGTGATGGTCGAGGCGGTGATCGCTCCGGCCACCTCCTTGACGGCCTTGACGATCGTCGCCGCCTTGTCCTGCCCGGCGACGAGGTGTCTCTTGATGTTCTCGATCACGACGATGGAGTCATCGACGACGCGACCGATCGAGATGGTGAGCGCGCCGAGGGTCAGGATGTTGAGGGTGTAGTCGGCGGCCTGCAGTCCGATGAACGTGATCATCACCGAGGTCGGGATCGAGATCGCGGTGACGAGGGTGGCGCGCACAGAGAGCAGGAACAGCAGGATGACCATGATCGCGAAGAACAGGCCGAGCATGCCCTCGACGGCGAGCGACTCGATCGACTGCTCGATGAACGGCGCCTGGTCGAAGACGACGGTGAAGGTGGCGCCCGGGTTCGTGGAATCGAGCGAGCTCTGCAGGGACGGCAGCATGTCGCGCACGGCGTTGGACACGTCGACGGTGTTGGCGGCCGGGAGCTTGGTGATCGCGATGGTGAGCGCCGGCTCGCCGTCGACGCGGGAGATGCTGGCGGCCGGGTTGTCCTCGAGCGCGACGGTTGCCACATCGGCGATCGTGGTCGGCAGCGGCACCCGGGGTGCCGCGGCCGCGGCTCCGACTCCGGCTGCGCCGAAGCCCTGCGCTGCGGCATCCGCCAGCGCTTCGGGGTCGACCGGGGCCGCCTCTGTGGCACCCAGCACCGGCAGCGCGGTGAGCTCATCGAGCGTGGTGATGCGCGAACCGGTCTGCACCGAGAAGGTCTTGTCCTCCTCGGTGATGGTGCCGGCCGGCAGCAGCACGCCGTTCTGCTGCAGCGCATCGGTGATGGCGCTCACGCTGATGCCGCGGGCGGCGAGCTCGTCTGCGTTCGGTGTGATGGTGACGCGCTGGCCGACCTTGCCGACAATGGTCGCTTCGCGCACGCCGTCGATGTCTTGCAGCTCGCCGAGCGTGGTCCGCGAGATCTCGTCGGACAGCGCGCTGACATCGTCGACGCCGGTGACGGCCACCTGGATGACGGGGAAGTCGTCGAGGCTGAGTGCGAGCACCTGCGGGTCGACGTCACTCGGCAGGGTGCTCGAGATGCGATTGACCGCGCTCAGCAGCTTCTGCTCGGCGAAGGCCATGTCGGTGCCGTAGGTGAAGGACGCACTGACGACCGAGACGCCGGTCGAGCTCGACGTCGACGTCGACTCGAGGCCCGTGACGCCCTGGATGGCCGTTTCGATCGGGGTCGAGACGTCGTCATTGACCACGTCGGGCGATGCACCGGGGTACTGCGTCATGATCGCCAGCTGCGGGAAGGCGATCGACGGCGCGAGCTCCTGCTTGAGGCTGGTGAGTGCGATACCGCCGAAGATCATCACGACGACGGTGACGAGGGCGATGAGCGCGCGGTTCTTCATGGAGAGCGCAGCAAGAAGGTGCATTGCGCCATTCTCTCAGTGCTACGAGGCGTTGCGTTTCACCGAGCTCTGAATCTGCTCACGGATGCCAGCGACCCCGCGGGTTGAGCCCCGCTGGTCGAGCGTGTCGAGCCCCGCTGGTTGAGCTTGTCGAAACCCCAACCCGTCGGACTCCACTGACTCTGGCCTACGACGCCAAGCGTTCACGGGTGGCGCGACGAGAACCGGACGGCTCGACATCGCATTCCGGCTTGTTGATCTCTGCCCACACCTCATCGAGGGAGAGGCCGAGCACCGCGGCGATCGCAGCAATGGTCGGGAATGCGGGGGTCGCGACGCGACCGGATTCAATCTTCCGCAGGGTCTCGGGCGAGACTCGGGCATCGAGCGCGGTCTCGAGCATCGAACGCTGCCCCCTGGCACGACGCAAGAGGGCGCCCAAGCGCACTCCACGCGCGACCTCTGCGGGCGAGAGCGGCAATCGGACCATGACATCGATTGTAGTACCGGGATAACATTACCGGTATTGTTATTGGCCACCGTGACCACCACCTCCGAAAGGCAACGCATGATCGAGATCTTGAGCCCCACCCAACTGGCCAGAGCACGGGAGACGGGCGCCGTGGTCGCCGACATCCTGCAGCTGGTGAAGAGCCGCAGCACTGTCGGCACGAACCTCCTCGACATCGACAGCTGGGCGCAGACAATGATCGCCGAGGCCGGTGCGGCGTCCTGCTACGTCGACTACGCACCGTCCTTCGGGCGCGGACCATTCGGCCACTACATCTGCACGGCGGTCAACGACGCCGTGCTGCACGGTCTTCCGCATGACTACGCACTCGCCGATGGCGATCTGCTGACGCTCGACCTCGCGGTCTCCCTGGGCGGAGTGGCCGCAGATTCCGCCATCAGTTTCATCGTGGGTGACGCGCAGCCCCCGGAATCGGTCGCGCTGATCGCCGCGACCGAGCGCGCGCTGAGCGCAGGGATCGCCGCAGCGACACCCGGCGCCCGCATCGGCGACATCTCTCACGCCATCGGCTCCGTGCTGGGCGACGCCGGCTACCCGATCAACACGGAGTTCGGCGGCCACGGCATCGGGTCGACGATGCATCAGGATCCGCACGTGTCGAACACCGGCCGGCGCGGCCGTGGCTACACGCTGCGCCCGGGATTGCTCCTGGCCCTGGAGCCGTGGGTCATGACAGACACCGCGACGCTCATCACCGACCCCGACGGGTGGACGCTCCGAAGCGCGACAGGCTGCCGCACCGCACACAGCGAGCACACAATCGCCATCACCGATGACGGAGCCGAGATACTCACTCTGCCGACGCAGCCGCGCTCCTGAGCCCAGCACTCGAACGATGGGTGCGACTACACCACGTCGGCGAGGTAGCCGGTGTCTGGCACCGGATGCCGCAGCAGCGAGCCCCAGGCGAGGGCGAGGGCGTCGACGGCACGCGTCGTCTCCTCGGCCGAGTAGCTGATCGGCAGGCGCAGGAAGCGCTCGAAGGCACCGTCGATGCCGAAACGCGGCCCGGCCGCGATGAGCAGGCCGTGGTTGCGGGCGGCGAGCGCGAGCTGTGAGCTGACGGGCGAGCCGAGGTTGACCCAGGTCGCGAGGCCGCCGTGCACGTGCGGCACCTCCCACTCGGGGAAGCGGCCGGCCAGCAGCTGCTCGATGTGGTCGCGCCCGGCGCGCAGCTGCTCCCTGCGGAGCTCGAGGATGCGCGGCATGTCGGGCAGCAGCTCGGTCACGATGAGCTGCTCGAGGATCGGGGTGCCGAGGTCGCCGGGAGCGCGCAGCCCGACGAGCTTGCGGATCAGGGGGCGCTCGGCACGGATCCAACCGACGCGGAGCCCACCCCACACCGTCTTGCCGACGGAGCCGACGAGCACCGCGTCGCCGTACGCCGCCATCGGCAGCGGGCTGCCGAGCCGATCGATGTCGAGCTCCGCCGTCGTCTCGTCGGCCACGATCACGGTGCCCTGCCTGGCTGCGGCGGCGAGAATGCGCTCGCGCTGCTCCGCGCCGAGCGAGCGCCCGGTCGGATTGTGGAAGTCGGGCATGATGTAGCCCATCGCCGGATTGGCCTGCCGGATCGCCTGCTCGAAGGCCGCGGTCTCGGCCGCGGGCGAGGCGGTATCCGGGCCCCTCGATTCGGGGATCGAGCTCACAGGGACGAGCCGGGCACCGGCCGCGCGTAGCGCCTCGTAGGCGTGCGGGTAGGTCGGCTGCTCGATCAGCGCGCGATCCCCGCGGCCGATGAGGGCGCGGGAGAGCAGCGCGATCGCGTGCTGGGCACCGATCGTGACCATGATCTGCTCCGGCGCGGTCGGCAGGCCGCGGGCCGTGTAGCGCTCGGCGATGGCCGCGCGCAGCTCCGGCGTGCCGATCGGGTCGAAGCCGGCGCCGCCGAGGTGGCGGGGCAGTTCTTCGACGCCGCGTCGGCTCGCGTCGACGAGCCACGGCAGGGCGGGCATCGCCGCTTTGCTGAGGTCGAGGTAGCCGCGGTCTCCCGGCACCGACAGCATGGCCGGGCTGCCCTGCAGCCGGGCGACACTGCCCGAGCCGCGCACGCTCTGCAGGAAGCCGAGCTCGCGCAGCTGCCGATAGGCCGCGGTGACGGTGGTGCGACTGAGGCCGAGGTGCTCGGCGAGCTCGCGCTCGGCGGGCAGGCGGGTGTCCACGGGGATGCGTCCGTCGATGGTGAGGAGACGGATCCGATCGGCGAGCGCCGTGTAGGCGGAGCCGCCCTCGCGCCACTCGCCGAGGAGGGCTGTGAGGGTGCGGGCGCTGAGTTGAGCATCAACCATGAGGCCACTTTAGGCGAATTGGCTATTGGATGGAAGGCCAATTGTGCAATTGGATATAAGAGTGGCTCCTTCAACTACTCCCCTCGTGCCCGTGACCGGGCGTCTCCCCCGGCGCTTCGTGCAGCTCTTCGTCGGACTCTTCCTCTATGGCATCGGCATCGCGCTGATCGTGCGCGGCGAGATCGGCGCCGCCCCCTGGGACGTGTTGACGCAGGGCATCGGCATCCACACCGGGCTCAGCTTCGGCCTCATCACGGTGCTCACCAGCGCCGTGGTGTTGCTGCTCTGGATCCCGCTGCGACAGAAGCCCGGCATCGGCACCGTGCTGAACGCACTGCTCGTCGGGCCGTCGGCCGACATCGGCCTCGCGCTGATCCCCAGCGGACTCGACCTCTGGGCGCGCATCCTGCTCTTCGTCGCCGGGCTGCTCGTGCTCGCCATCGCCACGGGCCTCTACATCGGCGCGCACTTCGGCCCCGGCCCCCGCGACGGCCTGATGACGGGCCTGAATGCCCGCACCGGCTGGGCGATCTGGAAGGTGCGCACCGGCATCGAGCTCACCGTCGTCACCCTCGGCTGGATCCTCGGCGGCAACGTCGGCCTCGGCACCGCGGCATTCGCGCTGCTCGTCGGCCCGCTCTGCCAGTGGGCGATTCCGTTCTTCGCCGTGAAACCGCGGGCGACGGATGCCGCAGCGGTCCCGCCCGGCCCCGACGCCGAGACCGAGCGGGAGCGTGACGTCGAGGCCGTGCTGGAGGCCGAGCTCGAGGGTAGCGCCACCCCGTCGAGTCCGCAGCTGGACTCACCCGCGAACTGAAACCGGCGCCGGCCCGAGCACCGAGCCGACGTCATCCGCATGTGAAAGGAGCCACCCCATGATCGTCTTCCTCGGCCTCATCGCGCTTCTCGCCGCGTGGGCAATCCTCGCCACCGTGCTCGTCGCGCGTCGCGACGGATACCGCGCAACGCCCGATCGCTCGAACGGCCCGCGGGGCTAGTCGTCGTCGCTGCTGCTGGCGCGATCCCGGACCGTGATGGACCCGTTCGACGTGCCAAGGTCGAGCAGGAACTCGCCGTTCGGATCGCTCGCGATGTCGATGTTCTTGCCGCCGTTCGACGTCTCGGCGACGACCTCGTAGTCGCCGGCCGGAACGCGCAGGATGATCGCTCCGTTGGAGGTGTTGGCCCGCACGTCCTGAGGGGTCGCGAGCTCCAGGTCGATGGCGCCGTTCGACGTCTTGGCGATGATGCCGTCTCCGCTCAGGCCGCTGCCCTCGATGCGGCCATTGCTCGTGCCGACCTCCACGCGTCCGGTCACGTCCTCCAACTCGATGCGGCCATTGCTCGTGCTCACCTCGACGTTGTTCACCTCGCTGAGTTCGATCGAGCCGTTCTCGGTTTGGCCGCTCACATCCACGCCTGCCGGGAGCTCGATCGAGTACTCGACCGTGCATCGGCGGCCGCATCCACTGAGCACCAGCTCATCGCCGTTGACCTCGTAGGTGGTCCCGATATCGCGCTTGGCGCCCCAGTACTTGATCTCGCGCTCGATGTGGATGCCGGTTGCGGCCATCTCCCCGCTGATGCTGACGCTCCCGGTGGGATCGTCGATGCGCACGCTGGTGACGGTGGTGTCGCTGAGGGTCGTCTCGTCGCCCATGCCGTGGGCCGGCAGCAGCGCGCATCCGCTCAGGATCGTCGCGCCGATCGCGAGGCCGGCAACGGCCCCACTGATGCGAGTTGCGGTTCGGATGGTGGTGCGCATGAGTGTTCTCCCTGTCGTGGCCGCCCGATCGAGCGCCGAAGTTCTACACTCACGACGGTAGTAACCCGGGCGGCAGCTGTCACGGGGGCTTCCCCCCGAAGCACGGTTGGGGCTGCCCCACACACAGGCGCTCGGGTTCCGGATGCCGCGGCGTGCGGCATCCGGAACCCGAGCGTTCTCGCCCGGCGCTGCTCTGCCTAGAGCTCGCGCTCCGCGAATACGGTCAGCGCGTCGCGCACGAACTCGGCTCCGGATTGCCCGCCGTAGTTGGCGCCGAAGCGCTCGTCGGCCACATACATCTCGGCCAGGCCGAGCAGATAGGCCTTGGGCGGTCCGCTTGCGCCGCCGGTCGTTCCGCCGCCCGGGGTGCCCGGAATGCCGCGCAGCCACTCGACGTGGCGGCGCGCCAGGGCCTGCGCCTCCGCGCTGTCCGCAGCGACGCCGCTAGTCGCGGCCGCGCTCCAGTCGGCGGCGAGCTGCCGTTGCCGCTCCTGCCACCCGGCCTTCTGCTCTGCTGTCATCGAGCGCCACCACGCGTCACTCTTCGCGTAGGCATCCGCGCCCCAGCGCTGCTCGACCTCCTCTTTGTACTGGGTGTGGTCGAATCCATCGAACATGTTCTCTGCCATCAGTTGTTCACCTCCCTCCAAGGTCTCTATCGTCAGTTCCACCGACGCGATCTGCCGCGCCAGTCGGTCTTGCTCCTGCCGCAGCCAGTCGAGGTGGCCGTGCAGGGCGTGCCTCTCGTCACGCTCGTTGTCGAGCACGTCGGCGATCGCTGGCAACCCCAACCCGAGTTGACGCAGCAGCAAGATGCGCTGCAATCGCACGAGCGCGGCCTCGTCGTAGTGCCGATAGCCGTTGGAGCCGATGCTGCTCGGCCGCAGTAGGCCCGTCTCGTCGTAGTGGCGCAGTGTGCGGCTCGTCGTTCCGGCGAGCTTCGCGATCTCCTGAATCGACCAGTGCATGTCTCCCTCTCCGGCCCGTGCGCCTGCGCGCTGTGTGCCGCCACTGACAACCGTAGAAGTTGACGTTGCGTCAATGTCAAGTGCACGGCGCATTCTGGGCTCAGGCTTTTTGCAGCGGGGAACCTTGACGAACGGCGGGACGCGATATATCGTGAATCTCAGCACAACGCGATATATCGCGTATGCATCGGTTTCGGCATCCGCCACATACAAGGAGACAACTAATGGCAATCGAGAAATGGCTCATTCAGCCAGGCGAGAGCAAGGTCATCGACCTGGAGTTCGTGCGCAGCCTCAAGGTGGGCATGATCGGCGGCAAGATCGACGTCATCGCACACGACGAGTCGAGCGCGCGCGTCGAGGTGCACTCGGTCACCGGCAAGGAACTCAAGGTGGAGATCGACGGCGACCGCCTCGAGATCGACCACCCCCAGCTGCGCTGGGACAACTTCCTCGACGTGTTCAAGGGCTTCACCGGTAGCGCAAAGGCCGAGGTGAGCGTGCTCGTGCCGCGCGATGTCGCGATCAAGCTCGGTGTCGTCTCGGCGGAGGCCCTCGTCTCTGGATTCGCGAGCGACGCCAAGCTCAGCACCGTGACCGGCGACGTCGTCGTCGACCACGTGATCGGCGACCTCGACGTGAACACGGTCAACGGTGAGGTCTCGGTCGGCAACCACACCGGTCGCATCAACGTCAACACGGTCTCGGGTGACGTCGTCGCCAGCGGGTCCATCACGCGCTTCAGCGCCGACGGGGTCTCGGGCAACATGATCCTCGACGTCGTTGGAACGCCGTCGGAGATCAACACGAACACCGTCTCGGGCGACCTCACGGTGCGCCTGGACGCCGGCCCCGGCGAGCGCTACCGCGTCAACACCGTCGCGGGAACCGTGTTCCTCGACGACACGACATTCAAGGGAACCCTCGGCAAGGGCTTCGAGCGCGTGATCGGCGAACTCTCCGGCAGTTGGCTCGATCTGCAGGCCAACTCGGTCTCCGGCAACATCTCGATCGTGCGGCGCGGCGCCACGGCCCCCGTCGACTTCACGGTCTCGAGCGAAGGCGAGGCATCGGCATGACCCCGCCGGTTTTCGCCCACGGCAACCTGCGCCTGTACCTGCTCTCGCTCCTGGCAGAGCAGCCGCGGCACGGCTACGAGCTGATCCAGGCATTGAGCGACCGCTTCGGCGGCAGCTACATCCCGAGCGCCGGCACGATCTACCCGCGCTTGTCCAAGCTCGAGGAGGAGGGGCTGGTGACCAAGGAGAGCGACGGCCGCAAGACCACGTACTCGATCACGGATGCCGGCCGGGCCGAGCTTGAGGCACGGCGCGGCGAGCTCGATTCGATCGAAGACGCGATGACCGACTCGGTGCGGCGCATCGCCGACGAGGTGCGCGCCGGCGTCAATGACGCCATGCGCAGCCTGCGCGCCGACCTGGCGAGCGCCGCGCGTGACGCCAAGCGCGGAGGCAAGACCGAGTCGGCGAAGAGCGCGTTCACAGCCGGATCGAGCCAGCAGCAGCACATCGACTCGAACCGCGCGGTGCACGATGCCGAGATGGCGATCACGCAGTTCCGCCAGGTGCTCCGCACGGAGCTCCGCACCCAAGCGGCCCGCTCGCGGGTATCGCCGGAGGCGGCGATTCTGCTGCGCCAGCGGCTCGAGGCAGTGCAGGCCGAAATGCTCAGCCTGCTGCGTTCAACACCGTGACGCGCAGCGTCGCGGCGGCGCCCACAGCGTAGGGCCGCGCGCCCGAAGCGGTGGCGCCGGTTCTCACGCTGGCTCGAGGGAGCAGCCGAGGAGCGAGGCAGCCCCCGAAGCCCGGACAGGGCCGGAAACGGCCGGAAACGGCCGGCGCGATCAAGCCGTGCTGGGCTTCGCGCAGAGGATCAGCTGGGGCGCGGGCAGTACAGCTGCGTGCGCTCGCCGGACCGGTCGATCTCGTGCTCGGACATCGGCACTCCGCAGAGCGGGCAGAGCTTCGGCGCCGGCACGGCCGGCGGCGTCTCGTTGTACGGACCCAGCGGGGGCGGGCCGATGTAGGGCACGAGCTTGCGGTTCAGTTTGTCGAAGAGACCCGCGAGCTTGCCGCCCGTACCTTCATCTTTGCTTCGTGCCATAATGATTAGTGTACTAAGTAAGTCGCCGTCCCTCAAACCAGGGCGGCGGTGAGGCAGAGGCGGCTCCAGATGAACGGCACATGCTCCAAATGAACGGCACAATGAACCACATGATCAACGAGACGGTGAACGGCACCACGAGTGGGCCCGCTGGTGCGGGCGCCGCGGCATCCGTCGACCCGGCATCGCTCGAGGCGGGAACCGTCGACCTGCTCGCACTCGAGAGCCAGGTCTGCTTCGGGCTCGCCGTCGCCGCCCGCGGCGTGATCGGCGCCTACCGGCCGATCCTCGAACCGCTCGGGCTCACGCACCCGCAGTACCTCGTGATGCTCGCGCTCTGGCAGGCGAGCCCCCGCACCGTCCGCGACCTCGGAGAGGCGCTGCAGCTGGAGCCAGCCACCCTCTCCCCCCTGCTCAAGCGACTCGAGGCGGCCGGGTACATCACGCGGGCCCGCAACGCCAACGATGAGCGCGCCCTCGACATCACGCTCACGGATGCCGGCCGCGCACTGCGCGAGCAGGCGCTCGGGATCCCCCCGCAGGTGATCAAGCGTCTCGGCATGAGCCTCGACGAGCTCGCGACCCTGCGCGCGACGCTGGCGCGCGTGATCGAGGCGGTCGGCGCCGAGTAGGCGCATCACCCGATGCGCCCAGGCGACTCTGCCTGCGCCCGCGCCGCGTCCGCGTCCGCCGCCTGAATCGTTCCAGAGTGCAGAAATCGCGCTCTTCGGCACGATATGTGCGCAATTTCTGCACTCTCGGTGAGCGGCGGGGCACTCGGGGCCCCGCACGAATTCCGGGCCAATCGGAGGATGACGGTGTACGAAACGCGCCGACTGGCGAACAATGGGCTCATGAGCACGAACTCTGGCGACGAGCGCCGTGCGGACGCGGCGGCGGCACAGGCCGCACCGGCTGCACCACGAGCGGCACGGACGGCTGCCCCAAGTGCCAACACCGCGCGCGCCGCGGGAACCGTCCGCCCCTTCCCGCCCGGGTTCCTCTTCGGTGCGGCGACGGCGGCCTACCAGATCGAGGGCGCCGCCCACCGGGACGGCCGCACCGACTCCATCTGGGACGCATTCTGCCGCGTGCCCGGCGCGGTGATCAACGGCGACTCCGGCGAGGACGCGTGCGAGCACTACGACCGCTATCGCGAGGACGTGGCCGTGATGAAGGAGCTCGGCCTGCAGACCTACCGCTTCTCCAGCTCGTGGTCACGGGTGCGTCCAGACGGCGGCGCCGTGAACCCCCTGGGCGTCGACTTCTACTCGCGGCTGACCGACGAACTGCTCGGCGCCGGCATCCGCCCCTGGCTCACGCTCTACCACTGGGATCTGCCGCAGGCCATCGAGGAGGACGGCGGCTGGACGAACCGCGACACCGCCTACCGCTTCCGCGACTACGCGCTCAGCATGCACGACGCCCTCGGCGACCGCGTGCCGGTGTGGACGACGCTCAACGAGCCGTGGTGCTCGAGCTTCCTCAGCTACACCGCCGGCGCCCATGCCCCCGGCCGGCAGAGCCCGGAGCAGGGCCTCGCCGCCGCCCACCACCTCCTGCTCGCCCACGGCCTCGCGATCGAGGCACTGCGGGAGCGCGATGCCTCCCTCGAGCTCGGCATCACCCTCAACCTCACCGTGGCCAAGCCGGTCGATCCGGCGAGCGCCGGCGATCTCGATGCCGCCCGCCGCATCGATGCCCAGTTCAACCGGGTCTTCCTCGACCCCATCTTCCGCGGCAGCTACCCAGAGGACTTCCTCGAGGACGTCACCGGGCTCGGCCTGGAGACGTACGTCAAGGAGGGCGATCTCGCCCAGATCGCGCAGCCGATCGACTCGCTCGGCGTCAACTACTACCACGGCGAGTTCGTCAGCGACCGGCCGGCCGCGCACCCCCTCGTCGGCGACGCCCCGACGACAAGGCAGACCCGCTCGCCGTTCCCCGCCGCCGACGGCGTCTTCAACCACCCGCAGGGGCTACCGCTGACCGCCATGGAGTGGGAGGTGCAGCCCGACGGCCTGCGCGAACTCCTGGTCGAGGTGGAGGCCGAGTACAGCGGCCCGGCCCGCGTCAAGCTCTACGTCACCGAGAACGGCGCGGCCTACGACGATGTGGTGGCGGATGACGGCACGGTGCCCGACCCGGGGCGCACCGAGTTCCTGCGCGAGCACCTCGGCGCCGTGCTCGACGCCATCGACGAGGGCGTCGACGTGAAGGGCTACTTCTACTGGTCGCTGCTCGACAACTTCGAGTGGGCCTGGGGCTACGAGAAGCGCTTCGGGATCGTCCGCGTCGACTACGACAGCCAGCAACGCACCATCAAAGAGAGCGGCCACGAGTACCGCCGGATCATCGCCGCGAGGGCCCTGAACGCACACTGAGAATGTGCGCCGTTAGGAATCCGTTAGGGCGCGCCCTGCTCGGCATTCTCGGGCGTAGGCTCTCCAGCCGTGACGAACGACACACCTGAGGCACCGGCAGAGCTGCGCTCGGCAAAACACTGGATCATCGGGGAACCTCTTCCCAGCGAGAAGCTCGAGGGGCAGCTGCTGCCCAAGCACCTCGCCCTCCCGATCTTCGCGAGCGACCCCCTCTCCTCCGTGGCGTACGCGCCGCAGGAACTGCTGATGATCCTGATGATCGGCGGGCTCGCCTTCCTGAGCTTCGCCCCGTGGGTCGCCGTTGCCGTGATCGTGCTCCTCGTCACGGTCGTCGCGAGCTATCGGCAACTGATCAAGGCCTACCCCTCCGGCGGCGGCGACTACGAGGTGGCGCACCGTAACCTCGGCGAGAAGGCCGGCCTCGTCGTGGCATCCGCCCTGCTCGTGGACTACGTGATGACCGTCGTCGTCTCTGTGGCATCCGGCGTTGACAACATCATCTCGGCCATCCCAGAGCTCAACCCCTTCCGGGTGGAACTCGCGATCGTCTTCGTCATCATCCTCGCCGCGATCAACCTCCGCGGGGTCAGCGAGTCGAGCAAGGCCTTCGCGATCCCGACGTACCTGTTCATCAGCAGCGTCGCGCTCATGATCGTCACCGGCCTCGTGCGCACCGTCTTCGGCGATGCCCCGGTGGCCGAGTCCGCCGCGCACGGGGTACAGGCCGAACAGCTGACGCAGGCCGCCGTCATCCTGCTGCTGCTGCGCTCCTTCGCCAGCGGATGCAGCGCGCTCACCGGCGTTGAGGCGATCTCCAACGGCGTGCCGGCGTTCCGCATGCCCAAGGTCAAGAACGCCCAGCGCACCCTGGTGCTGATGGGCGGCATCGCCATCGTGCTGTTCGCCGGCCTCACCGCGCTCGCGCTGATCTCGCAGGTGCACTACGCGGAGGACGCCTGTCACCTGATCGGCTTCGCCGACTGCGAGACCCAGCCGCAACGCAGCCTCATCGCCCAGGTCGCCGCCGCCACCTTCGGCAACAACTCGATCCTGTTCTTCGTGATCCAGGCGGCGACGGCGCTCGTGCTGCTGCTCGCCGCCAACACCGCGTTCAACGGCTTCCCGCTGCTCGGCTCGGTGCTCGCGAAGGACGGCTACGCGCCGAAGTCGCTCAGCACCCGCGGCGACCGGCTGATCTACTCGAACGGCGTGCTGCTGCTGGCCCTGGCCGCCGTCGTGATCCTCGCGGTGTTCCAGGCGAACCTCACCGTGCTGATCCAGCTCTACATCATCGGCGTCTTCGTCTCCTTCACGCTCGGCCAGACCGGCATGGTCGTGCACTGGCTGCGCGAGCTGAAGAAGCCGGGCTCCGACCGCGGTGCCATCTGGCGGGGCCTCAGCATCAATGCCGTCGGCGCGGCCATGACGGCCGTGGTGCTGCTGGTCGTCACCATCACCAAGTTCACGCACGGCGCCTGGCTGGTCTTCCTGATGATGCCGATCCTGTTCCTGCTGATGCTCGGTGTGAACCGCTACTACCGCGACGTCGCGACGGAGATCGAGGTCGATCCGGTCACGACCTTCGGCTCGCAGGGCGACCACGCCATCGTGCTCGTCGGCAACATGCAGAAGCCCGTGCTCAAGGCACTCGACTACGCCATCGCGGCCCGCCACGAATCGCTGGAGGCCGTGCACGTCTCGCTCGACGACGCGCAGACGAAGCAGCTGAAGAAGGACTGGGTGCGCATGAACATCCAGGTGCCGCTGCGCGTGCTGAGCTCGCCGTACCGCGACCTCAGCCTCCCACTGATCCAGCACGTGAAGTCCCGCCGCGAGGAGCACGGCTCCGAGGTGACGACCATTTACATGCCGCAGTACATCGTCGGGCACTGGTGGGAGGGGCTGCTGCACAACCACAAGGCCCGCCGCGTGCGCCAGAAGCTCATGATGGTGCACGGCGTGACGATCGCCCTCGTGCCCTGGCTGCTGGACTCCAGCGAGCTGATCTACGGACGCCGCTCGCGCCCCGTCCCCGGCCAGGACCGCCGCGGCGAGCCAGTGCGCCCCGTCCCGCGCAAGCCGATCGCACCGGCGACGGTCGCCGATGGGCGTCCGCAGCCGCGCACCGGCTCGACGGCCACCGCCGTGCACCCGGGTGCGGCTCCGACGACGTCCCGCCCCTCGGCGTCGCGCCGCAAGAAGCGCAAGTAGCCGCATCCGCTGATTGAGCCTGTCGAAATCAAGGTTTCGACACCCCGTCGATTGAGCCTGTCGAAATCAGGGTTTCGACAGGCTCAACCAGCGGGGCGACCGTCTCCGCGGACACGCTCAGGGCTTCGCGTGCGTCGCTGCTCCTTCGTCGCGGCGCCGCTCGCTCGAGCCAACGTGCAGATGGGCGCCGCTCGCTCGAGCCAACGTGCATTCTCCCGCTGGCTCGAGGGAGCAGCCGAGGAACGAGGCCGCGACCGAAGCCAAGCCCGCCGGAACGCGGCGCCCCATCCGCTGATTGAGCCTGTCGAAATCAAGGTTTCGACAAGCTCAACCGACGGGGTTTCGACAGGCTCAACCAGCGGGGGTTTCGACTGCGCCACGGAGCACGAGCTAGAGCAGCGCCATGATCTGGCGGGCGATTGTGCGCCCGGCCCTGCTCGCCCCGACGGTCGAGGCCTGCGGCCCATAACCGGCGAGGAAGATGCGCGGGTCTGTCCAGGACGCACCGGCGGCCACCGTGACACCGCCGGCCTGCTCGCGGAGCTTCAGCGGGGCGAGGTGGCGCAGCTCCGGCCGGAATCCGGTCGCCCAGATGATTGCATCAGCGGGGGCGAAGCTGCCGTCGGCCCAGCGCGCGCCGTCGGTCTCGAGCCGCGCGAACATCGGCCGGGCCACGAGGAGCCCGCGATTGATGCCGGCGGCGATGCGGCGTGTCTTCGGAACGCCGGTCCCGCTGACGATGCTGGGCAGGGCCCGCCCGGCCCTGGCGGCCTTGTCTTGCTGGGCAACCGCGGCGGCGGCATCCTCGATGTCGAGCTGCTCGCTATCGAGCCAGTCGATCGGGCGGCGCGACACCCAGGTGAGGCCGGATGCGACGCCCTCCAGCTCGAGCATGAAGCCGATCGCCGAGGTGCCTCCGCCGACCACGATCACGTTCTTGTCGCGGAACTCCTCGGCCGAGACGAAGTCGGAGGTGTGCAGGTGGCGCCCGGCGAAGCCCGGCGTACCCGGGTAGTGCGGGATGAACGGGGCACCCCATGTGCCCGTCGCGTTCACGACGAATCGTGTCGCGATCGCGCCGCGGTCGGTCTGCACGAGCAGGTCGGCCCCGTGGTTGGCGACGGAGCGGACCGTGACCGGGCGCTCGACGCCGAGCTGGAAGTGCTGCTCGTAGCGGCGGTAGTAGTCGCCGACGACATCGCGCGCCGGCACGTCGCGTTCCGCGGTGTCGAAGCTCAGGCCGAGCTCGGCCATGCCGGGCAGATCGTGCACGCGGTGGGCGGAGCCGAGCCGCAGGCTCTGCCAGCGGTGCTGCCAGGCGCCGCCGGCATCCGGACCTCGGTCGAGCACGACGAAGTCCTGGCCTGCGACCAGTTCGAAGCGCCTCAGATAGTAGGCGACGGCGAGTCCAGCCTGTCCGGCGCCAATGACGACGACCGGTACAGAACGGTCGGAATCCATCACTCCTCATCTCAGATCTGGGCCTGTGAAGCAGCCACCGGCACAGCGCACCCTACATGCTAAACTGGCGGTTAGTTTTCATACTTTTTATCGGTAAATCCCGGGTGCAACATCGGTACCCGGCCTGTCATCGTAAGGGGGTCTCGCATGGGGCGCGGCCGTCAAAAAGCAAAGCACACCAAGGTTGCCCGTGAGCTGAAGTATTTCAGCCCCGACACCAACTATGGTGCACTCGAACGTGAACTCACCCACAGCGGCGATGTTCGCGCGGGTGAGGATCGTCTCGACGAGGACCTCGCCAAGTGGCCTGAGTATGAGGCCACGCAGTACGAGGACACCTACGCCACCGAGGACGAGCAGAAGCGCGCCTAGCGTTCACTTTCGATTCCGGATGCCGTGAGCTCAGCGTTTCGACGCTGAGCTCACGGCTTTTCGTGTACCCGCGCGGGCGGCGCGCAGCGCCGCGAAAGGCGGCAGCCCATTCCAAGGCAACCTCCACCACCGCAAGCGATGCTGGTGCGGTTTCGACAAGCTCAACCAGCGGTGCGGTTTCGACAAGCTCAACCAGCGGTGGTGCGGTTTCGACAAGCTCAACCAGCGGTGGTGCGGTTTCGACAAGCTCAACCAGCGGTGGTGCGGTTTCGACAGGCTCAGCCAGCGGAAGTGCTGACTGAGCCCTCGAACAAGGGCTACGCCGCGTAGCTGCCGACGAGGCGCACGGCACCGCCGTCGACGCCCTTTGCGCCCTGCTCGAAACCGGTGAAGTCGCGGGGAGCGGTCGAGACGCGGCCGGCGACCCAGGAGTGGATGCCCTCGGCCTCGAGCTTGGCGACGACGCTCGAGGCGGCATCCGCGGACACGACGGCGAACATGCCGATACCGAGGTTCCAGGTGCCCTCCGAGCTCTCGAGGCTGGTGCCGGCGAGGTCGCTGAGCACGCGGAACACGCTGCTCGGCGACCAGCTGGCACGGTCGAGCTCGACCCAGGAGCCGACGGGCAGCACGCGCGCGAGGTTCGCCGCGATGCCGCCGCCGGTGACGTGGCTGAGCGAGTGAACGCTGGGGCCGACGGCCGGGTCTTCGAGCAGGCGAACGAGCGGGCCCGTGTAGAGGCGGGTCGGTTCGAGCAGCACCTCGCCGACGACGCCGCCGAACTCGTTGGAGTGATCGGTGTAGCCGATGTTGTTGCTGGCGAGGATGTGACGAACCAGAGAGAAGCCGTTGGAGTGGATGCCGGAGGAGGCCATCGCCACGACGACGTCACCGTGCTGCACGCGCTCGGCACCGAGCACGGCGTCACCCTCGACGACGCCGACGGCGGCGCCTGCCACGTCGTAGTCATCGGCGCCGAGCAGGCCGGGGTGCTCTGCGGTCTCGCCGCCGACGAGGGCGGTGCCCGTCTCGGAGCAGGCCTTGGCGATGCCCTCGACGATGGAGGCGATGCGCGCGGGGACGACCTTGCCGCATGCGATGTAGTCGGTCATGAAGATCGGCTTCGCGCCCACGACGATGATGTCGTCGACGACCATGCCGACGAGGTCCTGACCGATGGTGTCGTGCTTGTCGAGAGCCTGCGCGATGGCGACCTTGGTGCCGACGCCGTCGGTCGAGGTGGCCAGCAGCGGGCGCTTGTACGCCGTCAGGAATGACACGTCGAAGAGGCCGGCGAAGCCGCCGACGCCGCCCAAGACGTTTGGTCCGTGCGTCTTGGAGACAGCCGCCTTCATGAGTTCGACCGCGAGGTCACCGGCTACTGTGTCGACGCCTGCAGCGGCGTAAGAATTCTCGGTCACCCCTCTAGGGTACCGGGCCGCGAACCGCCGTCAGGCGCCGCGGCGGCGAGCACCGCCCGGAGAGCGAATATTTCTCGGAATCACCCGGTCCGCGCCAGCTGGCCGAGGGATACACTGGCGCTATGTGGGGCTCCGGCGCGGCATGGTGGTCGGTTCGCGAAGAGGCGAATCGACAGGTGCTGCTCGCCCTCTACCTGCGCGATCGACTCGGCCTCGAGGCCCCGGTCGAGCTGCCGCGGCTGCTCGGTGTGAAGGGCGTTCCGGATGCCACCGCGCTGCGTGAACTGCGGCACCCGCAACACCACCTCCTCCCGAGGCACTCCGGCCAACACCGGCAGGGCGACGCCGTTCCCGAGCCGGCCAACGAGCCGTTGCCGTTCGAGCTGATGCCGGAACCACAGCGGAGCATGCTCGAAACCCAGTGGCTGGCCTGGTGGCGGAGCGCAGTGGAGCCGGAGCGCAACACCTCGCCCGTTCCGCTGGACCTCGTGCCGGCGTTCGGCGATCTGATCGCCCTGCCCGAGAGCGGCGCCGAGCTGTTGATCGAGATGATCACGCCGTTCGCCGATCCGGCGATCGCCTGGTCGGATGCCGCCGCCCGCCGTTTCAGCGAGTATCAGCACGAGCCGCGCGGCTCACTGAAACTCGCCTATGCCGGCCTGATCGCCGAGAACGAACGGGAGCACGGCCGACGGGCGCGTGTGTTCGAGCTCACCGTGCAGTTGCTGCCGCTCGCGGCATCCGGCGCGTGGTGGATCGGGCAGACGACGATCGCGATGACCGACACACTGCGGAGCGATCCCGCCGGTTTCGCCGAGGCGTTGCGCCCGATCATCGCCGAGCTCGCCTGAGGCCCTCCCAAGCCGGCTGAGCCTGTCGAAATCTGTCGTGCGGCGTGGTTTCGACAAGCTCAACCAGCGGGGACTGTCCCGTTAATCGAGCTCGTGCGGCGTGGTTTCGACAAGCTCAACCAGCGGGGGTGATTCGCCGGATCCCTTGTGGCCCGCGGAACCGCACCAGCATCGCTTGCGGTTCTCAAGGTTTCCGTGCGACTGGCTGCCGCCTTCAATAACGCTGGCGCGTTATTCCTGCCGCCCCGGGTCGCCGATCACGACGGGCATGTTCGTCTCGAGCACGCTCTCGAACTCGGCATCCGGCCCCGGGTCGCAGCCGTTGGATGCTGCGGGGCGCTCCAGCAGGTTCTTGCCGAGGTGCTGCGACTCTGGCAGCGGGATCGGGTACTTGCCGGTGAAGCAGGCCGTGCAGAGGCGCTCGCGCGGCTGCTCCGTTGCCTCGATCATGCCGTCTTCCGAGAGGTAGCCGAGCGAGTCGGCACCGATCGACTGACGGACCTCGTCGATGGCCAGGCCTGTGGCGACGAGCTCTGCCCTGGTGGCGAAGTCGATGCCGTAGAAGCAGGGCCACGTGATGGGCGGGCTCGAGATGCGCACGTGCACCTCGGCGGCGCCGGCCTCCCGCAGCATCGACACGAGGGCGCGCTGCGTGTTGCCGCGCACGATCGAGTCGTCAACGACGATCAGACGCTTGCCCTTGATGACCGCCTTGAGCGGGTTCAACTTGAGCTTGATGCCGCGCTGGCGGATGGTCTGCGACGGCTGGATGAATGTGCGGCCGACGTAGGAGTTCTTGACGAGCCCCTGACCGAAGGGGATGCCGCTGGCCTGGGCGTAGCCGATGGCGGCCGGCGTTCCGGACTCGGGGGTCGGGATGACGAGGTCGGCCTCGACGGGGTGTTCCGCCGCGAGGCGGCGGCCCATCTCGACCCGCGCCTCGTGCACACCGCGACCGGCGATCGTGGTGTCCGGGCGGGCCAGGTAGACGTACTCGAAGACGCAGCCGGCCGGCTTGGACTCGGCGAAACGCTGGGTGCGCAGGCCGTCCTCGTCGATCGTGATGAGCTCGCCGGGCTCGACCTCGCGCACGAAGGCGGCGCCGACGATGTCGAGTGCCGCGGTTTCGGATGCCACGACCCAGCCACGGTCGAGGCGACCGAGCACCAGCGGGCGGACGCCCTGCGGGTCACGGGCGGCGTAGAGGGTGTGCTCGTCCATGAAGACGAGGCAGTATGCGCCGCGGAGGCGGGGCAGCACCTCGAGGGCGGTCTGCTCGAGCGTGTGCTCGCGGTCACCCGTCAGCAGCGCCGTGACGACGGCGGTGTCTGTGGTGTTGCCACGACGCAGCTCGCCGTCGGTCTCCGGGTATCGCTCGTGCACGAGCTCGAGCAGCTCGGCCGTGTTGGTGAGGTTGCCGTTGTGGCCGAGGGCCACGGTGCCGGTGGCGGTGCGCCCGAGAGTCGGCTGCGCGTTCTGCCAGCTGGAGGCGCCCGTGGTCGAGTAGCGCGTGTGTCCGACGGCGATGTGGCCGGTCAGCGTGTTGAGCGCGGTCTCGTTGAAGACCTGCGACACAAGGCCCATGTCCTTGTAGATGAGGATCTTGTCGCCATCGCTCGTCGCGATGCCGGCAGACTCCTGGCCGCGGTGCTGCAGCGCGTAGAGGCCGAAGTAGCTGAGCTTGGCGACTTCCTCGCCCGGCGCCCAGACCCCGAAGACGCCACAGGCATCCTGCGGCCCCTTCTCGCCCTGAAGAAGATCGTGATTGAGAAGTCCGTCGCCTCTGGCCAAGCCGAGACCCCTTACTGTGAGTTGTCGCTCGAATGCGCGTCAATTCTATCCGCCACAACGGTGACGGCTCGACGCGCGGCGCGACGGTCGAGGATCAGTGCCACGAGCGCGCCGAGCGCGAGGCCGATCGCACCCAGGAACAGCAGCAGGAAGCCGAAGACCTGACCGCGGTCGTAGTCTTCGTTCTCGGGGAAGATGAGGGTGAGCACCAGGGCCGCGACGATGCCGACACCGGCGCCGAGGGCGAGGAAGCGCATGTAGCGCGGCGAACGGCGCACCGTCAGCGTCTCGTGTGCAACGACGGTCTCCACCGGCTCTCCGGGGGTGTGCGGTGCGGGGTCTGGTGCTGCGGTTTCACTCACCCCTCCATTCTCGCGCACCATCCTGAGTTCATGGCGCGCATCGCGAAAAGAGCAGGGCCCCCACCGTATTCGGTGAGGGCCCTGCTTCGTGGCATCGCCGTGCTACTCGGCCGAGGCGCCAGCCCCCGCTCGACGCCGCTTGACGAGCAGCACGACGATGACAGCCACGGCGGCGGCGAGAGCCGCCGCCAGGATCCAGACGATCCAGTCGACACCCTGCTCGGCGGTGTCCGCGCTGGTGGCGGTCGCCTCCGTGTCGCCTGCCCCGGTCTCGGCCGCGACGGCCTCCTCCGCCACGACGGCGCAGTCGGCGGTCGGCAGCGTGAAGCTGACCGGGTCGAGGGCGTCGCCGGCCGGGTAGGTGCCGAAGGCTGCTGCCCCGGCATCCGTCAGCTCTGCGGCGATGTCGGTGCCGGTGATGCCGCTCTCGGTCACCTGCAGGCTGCCGTCGCCGAGGGCGAGGCTGCCGAAGCGCACGGCCTGGGCGGCGATCGGCTCACCCTGCTGGGTGGTGCCGGTCACGTCGAGCACGAGGTAGCCCTCCGTGGCGCTGACGAGCTCGATGCGCGGGTTCGCGATCGTGGTGTCGAGGGCGCCATCGTGGCCGGTGAAGCGGATGCCGCCGCTGTAGTTCACGAGGCCGGAGCCGGTCTCGGCGTCGATGCTGCCGGAGCCGTCTGCCCAGTGGAACAGGCCGTCGGCCTCGGTGGTGCCGCCGGAGAGCTCCCAGCCGCCGTTGGCGATGCCGCTGCTGATGTAGGCGAGGAAGCTCGCCTTGAAGCCCCAGTCGAGCGTTGCGCCGGAGACAGCGCAGGAGCCGGCGACCGTGCGCTCGGGGATAGTGAGCACGATGCCCTTGCTGATCGAGCCCTGCACGGTCAGCGTGTGCTCACCGGTGAGCGTGGCCGGAAGCGTTCCGCTCCAGCGCACGACACCGTTCGCGTCGGCCGTGAGATTCTCGGCCAGCACGGTGGGGGTCGAGTAGATCACGACGCGGATGCCCGTCTCGTTCGGCTGGAAGCCGTCGACCTCGAAGGAGATCTGGCCGCCTGCCACAAGGCCCGCGAGCACGGCCGGAGCGAGCGTGATGCCCGTCGTGGCCGGCGGGGTTGCCGGGATGTCGCTCGCTGCCGGGGTGCGAACGGATGCCGTCGACACCGTTCCCGTCGAACCGGCCGGGGCCGCGGCGGCGGCTCCGATCGTGACAGTGAGAGGGTCCAGGGCACGGCCAGCAGGGTAGTAACCCTGGAACGCGCTCGAACCCGCGGCGGTCAGCGTGACCGGGGCACCGCTGAACACCGTGGCACCGTTCAGCGTCGACCGCGAGGCCGCACCGAGGTCGACCGTGGCGAAGTCCACCCGGCTGCCGTTGACCGAGAGCGAGAGGATCGCGCTGGATGGTCCCGCCACCGAGAGGCTCGGGTTCGAGAACGTCAGGTCGAGGATGCCGCCATGGCCGGTGAAGCGCACGTTGCCGGCGTAGTCGGCCGTTCCTGTGCCGCTGCCCTGGTCGAAGCTGCCGCCGCTCTGGCCGAACTGGAATGCTCCGCCAGAGGAGGTGGCGCCACCGTCGACGGTGATGCTGCCGCCCGTCGCCGGCTTGCTGAGGTAGTCGCGGAAGCTGGCCGAGACGCCCCAGCTGAGCGAGCCGCCCTGCACCGTCGGCGCGACGATCGGAGGAACGATCGGGGTGGTCGGGGGCGTGATCGGTGGGGTCACCGGCGGCACGACACCGCTCGTGACGGTGACGGTGCTCGCGGCCGAGCTGCTCGCGGCGAAGCCGGCATCCGGAACGAAGCGCGCGGTCAGCGCGACGTCGCCGACGGTGCGGAGCACTGCGGTGGCCGAGGCCGCCCCGTCGGCGAGCCGAACGGGGGCACCGATCTGCTCGCCGTTGGCGGCGAAGATGACGCTGCCCTGAGCGGTGGCCGGGGTGACGGTCGCGTTCAACGTGACCGTGGCACCGACGGTGACGGCGCTCGTGTCGACGACGAGGCCGGTGCGGGTCCCGATCGTCTCGGCCGGCTCCGTCGTTCCGGTGCTGAAGGCGACGGTGATCGGGTCGAGGAGGGTGCCTGCCGGGTAGAAGTCCTGGAAGGCGGTCGCGCCGGCGGCACTGAGGGTGACGGGGGCGTCGACGACGAGTGTCGTGCCCTTGTCCGTGCTCGTTCCGGCTGCGGCGAGATTGACGGTCGCGAAGTCGACGCGTGCGCCGTTGACGGCGACGCTCAGCGTCGCGCGGCTGGCGCTGTCGAGTCGGAGCTTCGGAGCGCTGAGCGTCAGGTCCAGTGCACCGTGGTGGCCGGTGAAGCGCACACCGCCGGCGTACTCTGCTGTTCCCTTGCCTGCCTGCAGGTCGACGGTGCCGCCGGCCTGGGCGAAGAGGAACGCTGACCCGGCCGCGCTCGCCCCATCGACCGGGGTGATCGCACCGGAGGCGATGGGCCCCGTGACGTAGTCGCGGAAGGCTCCGTAGACGCCCCAGGCCAGTTCGCCCTTCTGCACGACGGGCGGCGTGACCGGCTTGGCAGCGACGG
Organism: Leifsonia sp. Root4; assembly: GCF_001425085.1. Lineage (GTDB taxonomy): Bacteria > Actinomycetota > Actinomycetes > Actinomycetales > Microbacteriaceae > Microterricola. The sequence continues at coordinate 1,159,662 of NZ_LMDN01000001.1, forward strand.
CGACGACGACGGCCGCGGAGGTGCTGCCGGTGAAGAGCGCCGGCTTGGCCGGGGTGAAGACGGCCGTGAGCGAGGCCGATCCGACCGCGGTGAGCTTCACGGTGGCTGTCGCGGTGCCGTTCTTGACGGCGACATCCTTCGCGATGACGCTGACGCCGTTGAAGAAGCTGACCGTTCCGGATGCCGACACCGGCGCGATGACGGCGGTCGCCGTGACGGTGCTGCCGGTGACGACGGCGGTCTTGTCGACGCTCAGCGTGGTGCTGGTCGCTGCGGCGCCGGGCTCCGGCGTGGTCGGGAACAGCGCGTTCCACTGGGCATCGCTCGGGGTGAGCGCGGCGCGGGCGTAGATCGTATCGGCGTTCGGGGCCGTGTGGCCCTTCCAGACAATGACCTCGTACTGCTTGCCGCGGTCAAGGGCCGTGGTCGGGGCGACGAGCGTCTTGTCGAAGGATCCGCCGATGATGGCGCCAGGCGTCATCCAGAAACCGAATGCGGCATAGCCGCCCGATGCGTCAACGTTCGCCTCCGTGCCCTTCTCGATCAGCGCCGCGTAGGCGCCGGTGGTCGTGCCGAAGCTCGAACCGACGACCCGGACCGTGAGGCCGGAATCCGCCGTGGCCGATGACACCGTCGTCGCAATGCTCGGGGACGGAGCCACGACCGACGGGAACACCGCATCCCACTGACCGGACGACGGGGCGATATCGGCCCGCGCGTAGATCGTGTCGGCGTTCGGGAGGGAGTGCTGCTTCCAGATCAGGACCTCGTACTGCTTGGAGCGATCCAGCTTGGCGGTCGGAGCGACGAGCGTCTTGTCGAACGCACCCCCGGCGATCGATGCGGGCCAGTACTCCATCGCGACGAAGCCGGAACCGGCGGTCACCGACGACTCGGTGCCCTTCTCGATGATCGCCGCGTAGGCCGATGTGGTCGCGCCGAAGCTCGATCCGACGAGACGCACCGACAGGCCGGTCGCTTCTGAGGCCGCAGCGACAGTCGCCGCAACGCTCGGGGACGGAACCACGACGGGCGGGAACACGGCGTTCCACTGGGCGTTGCTCGGGGTGACGGCCGCGCGGGCGTAGATCGTGTCGGCGTTCGGGAGCGTGTGCTCCTTCCAGATCACGACCTCGTACTGCTTGCTGCGGTCCAGCTTGGCGGTCGGGGCGACGAGCGTCTTGTCCAACGCGCCCGCAACGATCCCGCCCCGCAGGTACTCCATGGCGATGAAGCCAGAACCGGCGGTCACCGACGACTCGGTGCCCTTCTCGATGATCGCGGCGTAGGCCGATGTGGTCGCGCCGAATCCAGAACCGACGACGCGCACGCCCAGCCCGGACTCCGCCGAGGCGGAGTCGACGGATGCCGTGATCGTCGGGGTGACGACCTTCGGCGCGAAGGTGATCGGGGTGAACGTCTCGAACTGGGCCGCCTTGGCGCCGCTGCCCGAGTAGGTGTAAATGCCGTAGCCCGTGCCGGGGTTCTTCGTGAACTCCTCAGAAACCGACAAGGTCGCCTCGAAGGTGCCATCGGCCTTCAGCTCGATCGCACCGGCGTTCGTGCCGCCGATCGATGCCATGTCAGCGGCCGGAACGGCCCACTTCTGATCAGCGACCACGCGCGACGCCGACGGCGCAGACTCGGACGGCTTCCACACATCCGCGAAACGACCGAACACGACGTAGGAACCGGCGAACTTGCCGGCCAGCGGCGGGCGAGTGCCCGAGGTGGCGTCACCGGCAACGAAACCAGTACCGGTCACCGTGACCGTCTCACCGGCCGCGTTCAGGCCATCCGTCTTCGACACCGGCGTCGGCGCGACGGCGGGCGGGAACAGCGCGTCCCACTGCTCGGTCGTCGGAGCGACGTCGGCGCGGGCGTAGATCGTGTCGGCGTTGGGGGCCGAGTGGCCCTGCCAGACGATGACCTCGTACAGCTTGGTGCGGTCGAGGGCGGTGGTCGCCGCGACGAGTGACTTGTCGAATGCGCCGTCGACGATGGCGCCGGGCGTCATCCAGTAGCCGAAGGCCGTGTAGCCGCCGGAGGCGCCGACGGCAGCCTCCGTGCCCTTCTCGATCAGCGCACCATACGCGCCGGTCGTGGCGCCGAAGCCGGATCCGACGACCCGGACGGTGAGCCCGGCCTCCTCGGATGCCGAGTCCACCGTGACGGCGAGCGCGGCGACGTCGGCGACGAGCGGGGCTGCGTCGGGCGTCTCCTCGGCCGGCGGAGCCGCCTCGGGGGCCGGAGCGGCCGCGTCCTGCGGCGCATCGGCGGCCGGCTCATCGGTGACGCTCTCTGTCGGCGTCGCGTCGGCAGGGGCCGTCTCCTCAGCCGGAGCCTGCTCAGCCGGCTGCTCCGCGAGCTGCTCTGCGGGCTGCTCTGCGGGCTGCTCGATCCCGGGCACCGCGGCGGTTGCGAACGCGGGCGCGGCCGTGGCGAGCGGAGCACCAAGCGCCAGGAGCGCGATCGTGAGAGTGGCTAGCCATCTCTGTGGGCGGGCACGGTGCTGCTGCAGTGTCTTCACGACGCGGCTTCTCCAGGCAAGAAGGAGCCCACGCAGGAACGGTCTTCGTTCACGTGGGCTGGATGTGGGATCAAACGCCGGAGCATGGTTAGCTAAGGCTTACCTAACCGTTGCAGATTCACAGCGAACTGTCAATTCTTAGCTTAGGCTATCCTTAGTTATCATGATCTCCTCCGTTCCCCACTCCCCCGTGCGCCGTGCGCTGCGGGGCGGGGCACCCCTCGCTCTGGCCGTCATCCTGCTTGCGCTGACCGGGTGTGCGAGCACAACGGTCGCGGCGGAATCGCCGCGCGAGTGCGTGGCATCCGAGATCCCCCTCGCCGAGTTGACGGTGCTGGATGCGCCGCGCGACTGGGTCGGCCCCTCGACGGCCTGCCTGGCCGACGCCGGCATCACGGCCGTCGACAGCGCGTCGGAGCCGCAACTGCCCGTGACCGTCATCGACGACAAGGGCACCGAGGTGACGGTGACCGATGCCTCGCGCATTCTTGCGCTCGACGTCTCCGGCTCCCTCGCCGCGACCGTGTTCGGGCTCGGCCTCGGCGAGCAGGTCGTCGGCCGCGACAGCTCCACCGGCTTCGCCGAGGCGGCCGAGCTGCCCGTCGTGACCATGGGCGGCCACCAGCTCTCGGCCGAGCCGATCCTCGAGCTCGCCCCCACCGTCATCCTCACCGACACCACGCTCGGCCCGCCCGCCGTACTCGCCCAGCTGCGCGATGCCGGCATCCCCGTCGTCATCACCACCTCAGAGCGCAGCATCGACACCATCGGCACCGTGATCGAGCAGGTCGCCGCGGCGTTGGGAGTTCCGGATGCCGGCACGGAGCTCACCGAGCGCGTGCACGCCGAGCTGGCCGCCGTCACGGCCGAGATCGAGGGCATCGCCCCGGCGGACGCCGCAGACCGGCCGCGCATGCTCTTCCTCTACGTGCGTGGCAGCGCCGGCGTCTACTACCTCTTCGGCGAGGAGTCGGGGGCCGACGCGCTGATCACGAGCATCGGTGGCGTCGACGTCGCCGGCGAGATCGGCTGGCAGGGCATGCGCCCGGTGACGGCCGAGGCGCTCGTCGAGGCCGCGCCCGACCTCGTGCTGGTGATGACCAAGGGTCTGGAGTCGGTCGACGGCGTCGAGGGCCTCCTCGAGAGCATCCCCGCGCTGGCGAGCACGCCGGCCGGGGTGAACCGCCGGATCGTCGACATGAGCGACACCGAGATTCTGAGCTTCGGCCCGCGCACGCCGCAGGTGCTTGAAGCGCTGGCGCGCGCCGTCTACGCGCCGGAGCAGTCCGGCCCGGTCGCGGCCGAGGCCACAGCCAAATGACGATCAGCGAGACGCGCAGCGTCGCGAAAGGCGGCAGCCCAAACCAAGGAAACCTGCCCACCGAGAGCGATGCTGGCCGGGTTTCGACCCTTCGACAGGCTCAGGGCAGGCCAAGCTCAACCAGCGGGCTCCCGCTGATTGAGCCTGTCGAAATCAAGCGGCTCCGTCGCAGGCGTGCTGTGCTGTTCGGCGCGCTCAGCGTCGCGCTCGTGCTCGTCTGTCTCGTCTCGGCCGGCAGCGGCCAGCTCACGATCCCGCCGAGCGAGGTCGTCGGCTCCGTGCTCCGGGCGCTCGGCCTCGACGTCGGCCCGGCCGCCAACCCCACCGGCGATGTCGCCCTCTGGACGATCCGCTTCCCGCGCATCGTGCTCGCACTGCTGATCGGCGCTGCCCTGGCGGCATCCGGCACCCTCATGCAGGCCGTGTTCTCGAACCCACTGGCCGAGCCGAGCGTCGTCGGTGTCTCCTCCGGCGCGGCACTCGGCGCGGCCACCGCCATCGTCTTCGGCTGGACCTTCCTCGGCGAGTGGAGCGTGGCCCTGGCCGCCTTCATCGCCGGCCTGGCGACGACGCTCTTCGTCTACTTCGCCAGCCGCACACGCGGCAAGACCGAGGTCGTCACCCTCGTGCTCACCGGCATCGCGATCAACGCCTTCGCCGGCGCCGCACTGGCCTTGCTCACCTTCCTCGGCGACAGCGCATCGCGGGAGCAGATCATCTTCTGGCAGCTCGGCAGCCTGAACGGTGCGCGCTGGCAGCAGGTCGCGATCATCGCGCCACTCGTGCTGATCGGTCTGATCGTCGCGTTCAGCCTCGCCCGCACCCTCGACCTGTTCTCGCTCGGCGAGCGCGGGGCACGCCACCTCGGCGTCAACGTCGAGCTCGTGCGCATCGTCGTGATCGTCGTCGTGGCCGTTCTGGTCTCCGCCGCCGTCGCCTTCGCCGGCATCATCGCCTTCGTCGGCCTCGTCGTTCCCCACCTCATGCGCATGGTGCTCGGCCCGGCCCACCGCCCGCTGCTGATCGCGAGCGTACTCGGCGGCGCGCTGCTCATGGCCAGCGCCGACCTCGTCGCGCGCACCGCCGTGCCGATGGCCGATCTGCCCATCGGCATGCTCACCTCGCTCGTCGGCGGGCCGTTCTTCTTCTGGCTGCTCCGTCGCACGCGCCGCCGCTCTGGAGGCTGGGGATGAGCATCCGCGAGTCACTGACCGAGGTTCCGGATGCCGCGGCGCCCGCCGCGCCGAGCACTCCTGCCCCGAGCCTGGCCGCCCGCGGCCTGAGCGTCACCATCGACGGCGCCCGGCTGCTCGACGACGTCGACTTCGAGGCGCGCCCGGGCGAGTTGCACGCCCTGCTCGGCCCAAACGGTGCAGGCAAGTCAACGCTCCTCGGCGCCCTCGCCGGCGACGTGACACCGAGTGCCGGCACCGCGAGTCTCGACGGACGCCCGCTCGCCACATGGAAGCTGCGCGAACTCGCCCGCGTGCGCGCGGTGCTGTTGCAGCAGCACGAGGTGTTCTTCCCCTTCACCGTGCGCGAGGTCGTCGAGATGGGCCGGGCGCCCTGGCGGGGAACCGCCGCTGAGGATGACGACGAGCGGATGATCGCCGAGGCGATGGCGCTGACCGACATCACGGCGCTCGCCTCACGGTCTGTTCCGTCACTCTCCGGCGGCGAGCGCGCCAGGGCCGCGCTCGCGCGGGTGCTGGCGCAGGGGGCGTCGACGCTGATGCTCGACGAGCCGACCGCCGCCCTCGACCTGAAACACCAAGAAGACGTGATGCGTCTGGCGCGGGAGCGCGCGGCATCCGGCGACACCGTGATCGTCGTGCTGCACGACCTCAACGTGGCCGCCGCGTACGCCGACAGGGTCACGCTGCTGCAGCGCGGCCGCGTCGTCGCCAGCGGGGAGCCGCGCGCGGTGCTGACCGCCGAGCGCATCGCCGCCGTCTACGGCCAGGCGGTCGAGGTGCTCGAGCACCCGCGCACGGGAACTCCGCTGATCCTGCCGCTGCGCTGACGCCGCGCACTCCGCTTGCTCGAGAGACCCCGCTTGCTCGAGACTCCGCTGGTCGAGTAGGCCGTCCACGGCCGTATCGAGACCGAGGCCCGCGCGAAATCGCAGCAGCATCGGTGACGGTTCTTGAGGCTGCCAAGGAGTGGGCTGCCGCCTTTCGCGACGCTGCGCCTCGCGCTACTCAACCAGCGGAATGGCGGCTGCTACAGCAGCGGGAGCTGCTCGGCGAGGTCGGCGCGCTGCCCGGAGGCGTGCACCGTGCCCGAGCCGAGCGCCTCTGCCCAGGGCAGCTCGCCCGTGGCGAGTTCCAGCCAGGTGGCGGCATCCGTCTCGATCACGTTCGGCGGGGTGCCTCGTGTGTGCCTCGGCCCCTCGATGCACTGCACGGCGCCGAACGGCGGAACGCGCACCTCGAGGGTGTTGCCGGGAGCCAGCTCGGCGAGCAGCTGCAGGGTGTAGCGCACGGCGAGGGCCCGGACGTCGCGGCTCGCCTCTGCCCGATCGGTTCGCCAGGCGGCGACGGCCGCCCGCCCCTGTGCGTCATCGATGCGTGCCCGTGCCATGCCCCCAACGCTACCCGCCCGCGGTTTCGACAGGCTCAACCAGCGCGGCGCGCAGCGTCGCGAAAGGCGGCAGCCCACACCAAGGAAACCTCGTGACGGAGAGCGATGCTGGCCGGGTTTCGACAGGCTCAACCAGCGCGGCGCGCAGCGTCGCGAAAGGCGGCAGCCCCCACCAAGGAAGCCTCGTGGCGGAGAGCGATGCTGGCCGGGTTTCGACAGGCTCAACCAGCGGGGTGGGGCTCAACCAGCGGAGCGGGGCTCAACCGGCGGGGCCCGGGGCCGGGACCCCCGTTGATTGAGCCTGTCGAAATCAGGGCGGACCGGCCGCGCGGGCGGGAGCACGCGGCATCCGGTAGCCTGAACCGGTGAGAATTCTGGTCCTCGGTTCCGGTGCCCGCGAGCACGCCATCATCACCGCCCTCCTGGCAGAGGAGCAGCGTGGCGGCGACGCCCACGAGATCATCTCCGCGCCCGGCAATGCCGGCATCGCCGCGGATGCCGGCGCCGAACGCGCCGGCTCGATCAGCACCGTCGCCCTCGACGCCAACGACCCCGTCGCCGTGGCCGACTACGCCATGGACAACAACGTGCAGCTCGTTGTGATCGGCCCGGAGGCCCCACTGGTCGCCGGCGTCGCCGACGCGCTCCGCACCCGCGGCATCCCCGTGTTCGGGCCGGCCCAGGCCGCAGCCCAGCTCGAGGGATCGAAGACCTTCGCCAAGCGCATCATGGACGAGGCCGGCGTTCCCACCGGCCGCGCCGTGCGCGCAGGCAGCCTCGCCGAGGCGACCGCCGCCATCGACGAGTTCGGTGCGCCGTACGTCGTCAAGGCTGACGGCCTCGCAGCGGGCAAGGGCGTGCTCGTCACCGAGTCGCGCGACGCCGCCATCGGCCACGCCAGCCACTGGCTGCAGCACGGCAGCGTGCTGATCGAGGAGTTCCTCGACGGCCAGGAGGTCTCCCTCTTCTTCCTCAGCGACGGCCACAATGTGCTGCCGCTCTCCCCCGCCCAGGACTACAAGCGTCTCTCCGACGGCGACGCGGGCCCCAACACCGGCGGCATGGGCGCGTACTCGCCGCTGCCCTGGCTCGACGCCGAGTTCGGCAGCGAGGCCGCCTTCGTCGACGAGGTGCAGCGCACGATCGCGCTGCCGACCGTGCGCCGGCTCGCCGCCGAGCAGACGCCGTTCATCGGCCTGCTCTACTGCGGCCTGATCCTGACCTCACGCGGCATCCGCGTGATCGAGTTCAACGCCCGCTTCGGCGACCCGGAGACGCAGGTCGTGCTCCCCCGCCTCGTCACCCCGCTCTCGAGCCTGCTCTTCGACGCAGCCACCGGCGCACTCGGCGAGCGCGCGAACCCCGAGTTCTCGGCCGACGCCTGCGTCACCGTTGTGCTCGCCAGCGAGAACTACCCGGAGACGCCCGTGACCGGCCGCCCGATCACCGGGCTGGATGCCGCAGCCGCCGTCGACGGCGTGCACATCGCCCACGCCGCGACCGCCAGCCGCGACGGCGGCCTCGTCTCGACCGGTGGCCGCGTGCTCAACGTCGTCGCGACCGCGCCGGACTTCGCCGGCGCTCGCGCCCGCGCCTACGAGGCGCTCGGCCTCATTCAGCTCGAGGGCGCGCAGTTCCGCAGCGACATCGCCGCCCGCGTGGCGGAGTAACCACGGCGCGAGCCGCACACCGCGCGTGAGGGCCGGGCCACCATACGGTGACCCGGCCCTCACTGTTTCATGCCGGGCTCGGCCCGAGCGGCGCCTGGACTCGGGCTGAGTCGGAGCAGGGCGCCGAAGCGCCGCGCCCCGACCCCGCTAGGCCAGCGGCTTGCAGAGCAGACCGCTCGGCACGCCGCCGTTGTTCCAGCGGTAGGTGTACGCGACACCGGCGATGTACTCGTTGTTGTTGCACTGCCCCTTGTACTTGCCCGGCGCCCAGTCGCTGCCGGTCGAGCCGCCGCCGGCCGGGCGGTTGTCGCCCTGGTCGAACCACAGGGTGCGTCCCTGGCTGTTCGGCAGGGTGTCGGTGCTCTGCGAGCAGTACAGCTTCGACATCGCCCACTTGTTCGTCACGCCAGGGTTGACGCTGTACCCGGTGGCGATCTGGCCGGCCGGGCACTGCAGCTTGGTATAGCCGCCCGCCCAGTCGTGAGTCACGGTCGCCTCGGTGCTCACGATCGTGTGCGTGCTGCTCGTCGCCGGCTGCGCGTTGTTCGTGCACAGAGCACGGTTGGAGCTGCGGGAGAGTCCGATCAGGCGCTCGGAGTCAGCGCAGTTGCCCTTCCACTGGCCCGAATCCCAGTCTGTCCCCTGCGCACGCAGCGAGGAGTTGTTGTCGGGTGACGTCGCGCCGCTGCCGAGCATGTTCCAGCGCGGCGGGGCGGCGACGGGTCCGCTCTTGCCCGGCGCGGTGACGAGCTTCGACCAGGCCGGGTAGCGCCAGTCATCCGCGATGCTGAACTTGGTGCCGGTGGGCGAGTAGCCGATCAACGCGAACTTGTCGCTGAACACACCCGCTTCGGTGGCGTGGGTCACCAGCGGCCAGACCGCGAAGTCGGTGTCGTTTGCGACGAGCACGTCGATGAAGTTGCCCCACCAGGCGATCTCCTTGGGGTTGTCCTGCCCGGCGCCGGTGGTGCCGAACTCGCTCAGCCAGACCGGGGCCGTGTAGTGCTGGCCGGGCGTCGTCACGTACAGCGACTCGGCGGTCACCGCGGCGGAGAGCTCGGCGGCCGTCATATCGCGGTAGCGCGGGTCGTGGGTCTCGCCGAGCCCCGTTGCCCCGGTGTGGTTCGGGCCGGTGAAGCCGTAGACGTGTGAGGAGTAGACGAGCTTGTCCGGGAACAGGATAGTGTTCGACGTCGTCGCGACCGGTCGAAGGTTGGGCCGCTCGTGGAAGAAGCCGTCGATCGGAATGCCCTGCCAGTTGATGCCCTCCATCACGATCAGCGTGTTCGGGTTCACTTTCTGGATGGCGACCGCCGCGAGCTGGTACGCCTTGTAGAGGTCATTGGCGTCGCCCATGCCCCAGTTCGGGTCGTCCGTGATGTCACGACGCACCTCGTTGCGCAGGTCCATGCCCACCACGCGCGGGTTGTTCACGTAGCGCGCGGCGAGGAACGCCCAGTCGCTGACGAACTTGTCGAGGGTCTGGCTGCTGTGCGGCTTGGAGTTACCGTCGTTCTCTCCACAGCACCAGCGCGAGGTCGTGCTGTGGTTGTTCAGGATGACGGCGAAACCGTCCGCAGTGAGCGCGGCGACCGCGGCGTCGAAGATCTGCAGCGGCGTCTTGCCCATGAGCTGCGGGTTCGCCAGCACGGCGGCATCCGGAACAGGCGCCGTCATGCTCAGCATCTCGTTGGAGAACGGCAGGCGGATGCTGTTGATGCCAACCTGGTGGAAGTCGGCCATGAGCGTGTTCAGCGGCACACGGTCGAGCCCCATCGGGATGTCATAGCTCACGCCGCTGTTGTAGTTGGCGGGATCGCTCTTCGGCTGCGTGCCGTTCCAGTGGCCCTGGGCTCCATCCCAGTTCGCCGACTTCAGCTTGAAACGGTTGCCGTTGGCGTCGACGACGTAGCGGCCCCGCGTGCTGAGCGGTGCCGCCCAGGAAGCGGAGAGCTCGGCCCCCGTGAGAACGGGAATCGGTGGCGGCGTGGTGCTCGTATCTGCATACACGGGAGTCGCGATCGACACTGCCAGGGCAGCTGTCGTGATCGCGACGATGAGTCGCACGGTGCGACGTTGCATTTGCGAACCTCTCTGTTGACTTTCGCGCACCGCCGAGCGTCGAAAGACAACGCCGGTTCGGGTGCCTGACACCGCCATGCTAGGCGCGCACTCACCAAAATGTCAACGTAAACAGTTAGCGTAAACATTCTTGCGGGCGCGCACGCCGGATGCCGTCTGGCACCGTCGACAGGCATCCACTGGCGGGGCCGCGCGCGCCGCGCCGCGCCCGTAGACTGGTGCGGTGACTGCAGAACTCTCCGGCTGGACCCACGTGTACTCGGGCAAGGTGCGCGACCTCTACGTGCCGAGCGCGACGATGACCGACGACGACAGCTGGACCGGCGACCCGCTCGCCACCAGCCCCGAGGTTCTCGTCGTGGCCAGCGACCGCGTGAGCGCATTCGACCACGTTCTCGAGCCCGGCATCCCGGGCAAGGGCGAGCTACTCACCACCCTCAGCCTGTGGTGGTTCGACCAGCTGCAGGTGCCCAACCACCTGATCGCCGACCACGGTCTCGACGGCGCCAGCCGCATCCCGGCCGCCGTCGCCGGGCGCAGCATGCTCGTGCGGACCCTGGACATGTACCCGGTCGAGTGCGTCGTGCGCGGCTACCTCACCGGCAGTGGCTGGAAGGAATACCAGGCGTCACAGACCGTTTGCGGCATCCCGCTGCCCGCCGGCCTGCAGAACGGCGACCGCCTGCCCGAGCCGATCTACACCCCCGCGTGGAAGGCCCCGCTCGGCGAGCACGACGAGAACATCAGCTACGAGCGCACCGTCGAGCTGGTCGGGGCGGATGTCGCGGCCGAGCTCCGCGCACTCTCGCTGCAGATCTTCGCCGACGCCTCGGCCATCGCCGAGGCGCACGGCCTGATCCTCGCCGACACCAAGTTCGAGTTCGGCGCGGACCGCGAGAACGGCGTCACCCGCCTCGGCGACGAGGTGCTCACGAGCGACTCCAGCCGCTACTGGGATGCCGCAGCCTATGCCGCCGGCAGCACGCCCGAGGCGCGCATGGCCAGCTTCGACAAGCAGATCGTGCGCGACTGGCTGGCCGCCAACTGGGACCAGCAGGGCACGCCGCCCGAGCTCCCGGCCGAGATCGTCGAGCAGACAGCAGCCCGCTACCGCGAACTGCTGGGCCGCCTCACCGCGCTGTAAGGCCCCGCGCCGGAATACGGGCGCCGCGGCATCCGTTGCACTCAGCATGACCGAGCAGCCACCGTCCACGCGTAGCGCCAGCGAACTGCTGGCCCCCGACACCGGAATGGGCGCGGTGACGCTGCGCGTCGGCAACCTCGACGCGATGATCGCCTACTACCGCGACGCCGTGACACTGCGGCTGCTGAGTCACGAGGGCGGAACCGCCGTGCTTGGCCGCGGCACCACCCCGATCGTCATCCTGCAGCATGCGCCGGAGCTGGCCAGCCCGGAGCCTCGCGCCGCAGGGCTCTTCCACACGGCCATCCTGTTCGAGACACAGGCAGCTCTCGCCGCCGCCGTGTACTCGGTGGCCAGGCAGCACCCCGGAACCTTCACGGGCAGCGCCGACCACATCGTGAGCGAGGCCTTCTACTTCACCGACCCCGAGGGCAACGGCATCGAGCTCTACTGGGACCGCACCCGCACCGAGTGGAGCTGGACCCACGGCACGATCGACATGGCGACTCTCGCCCTCGATCCCAATGACTACCTGCAGACGCACCTCACCGAGGCCGGCATCGCCGACCCCGTGATCGGCGGCGCCGTGGTCGGCCACGTGCACCTCTCGGTCGGCGACGTCGCCAGCGCCCGCGATTTCTACGTCGACAAGCTCGGCTTCGAGACCACCGCGGAGATGGGCGGCAGCGCGCTGTTCGTCTCGGCCGGCGGCTACCACCACCACATGGCGATGAACACCTGGAACAGCCGCGGGGCCGGCCAGCGCCGCCTCGCCCTCGGGCTCGGGCAGGTCGACATCCTGGTTCCGGATGCCGATGCGCTCGGCTCGTTGCAGGAGCGGATGACGCACTACGGCGTCGGCGTGCGCGACGACGGCCACACGCTGCGCTTCGACGACCCGTGGGCGAACCTCATCCAGGTGCGCACTGCGTAGGCAGCACCGCGCCGACGTCTAGCGCTGCCGGGCGCACGGCGGAGCCGGTCCGCGGATGCGGCAGGCGACACGCCGCTGGTTCGGGGCGGAACCGCCCGTTTCGGCCAACGCATCCGCGAACCGGCTGCGCGAATCCGGCGCACAGATGCCGCGGCGGCTCAGTTCTTGTGCACCGCGTGGTGGAAGCCGTCGGCGTCGAGCGGCGTGCCGGGCAGTTCGGTGCGCACATTCTCTGCCCGCAGACCGTCGAGCACGATGCCGAGCTGGCGGCGCCAGTCGATCGTGGCCGGCTGGCCCGGTCGGTTGTAGGTGGAGAGCACGCCGAGCATCGTGACGAGGATCGACACGTCGACCCCGTTGACATCTGGGCGGAGTTCGCCGTCGGCCTGAGCGCGTGCGATGAGGGCGGCGAGGGGCGCCTCGATCGCCGCACCGGGTCGGTAGTCGGCATCCGCGGTGCCCATGTAGACGATGATCGATGGCAGGCCGGGGTCCTCGATCAGCCACTCCGCGACGCGTTCGACGTAGAGCGAGACGCCCTCCCATGCGCTGGGCGCGGAGAAGATGTCGGATGCCGAGGCCATGAGCGCCGCCAGCGACTGCTCGTAGAGCGCCCTGATCAACTCTGTGCGGTTCGGGAAGTGCCGGTAGAGCGTCGCGATCCCCACCTCGGCACGGCGCGCGATCTCCTCCAGTGACGCATCGCTGCCCCGTTCGGCCACGACGGCGCGGGCCTCGCTGAGCAGTCGATCGTAGTTGCGTTGGGCGTCTTTACGACGCCGGATCGGCTCGGCGCCGGAGCCGACGCTGACTGCCGAATCGCCCGTAGAACTCATGCTCCCAGTGTACGCCTCGCCTGGAAAATATACCGAGGTCAGCCTCCGCTTTACGACGCCCCGCTGCTGCGGCGCTGACCTGAGCGCAGAGTGCCTCGGGGGCGCGCCGAGCCGCGTTGCGCTCGGCCCCCGCTGGCAGCGATGATGCTTGGAGCAACCATGGAGTTGCGCATGGCATCAAGCGAGGAGCACCAGTGTCGGTCGAGAAGAACACCCGCGAGTTCGACCCGGACATTGTGACGGATTTCACTGACCGGATGAGCTACGGCGGCTACCTGCAGCTCGACACGCTGCTCTCGGCCCAGCTGCCGGTGAGCGTGCCGGAGCACCACGACGAGCTGCTCTTCATCGTGCAGCACCAGACGACGGAACTCTGGCTCAAGCTCGTGCTGCACGAGTTGGCGAGCGCCCGCGATCTGCTGCGCGCCGACCAGCTCGCCCCCGCGCTCAAACGCATCGCCAGGGTCAAGCACATCCAGCGCACGCTGACGGAGCAGTGGTCGGTTCTCGCCACGCTCACCCCCACCGAGTACGCCGAGTTCCGCGGCTTCCTCGGCAACTCCAGCGGCTTCCAGTCCTGGCAGTACCGCGCCGTCGAGTTCGTGCTCGGCAACAAGAATCGCCGCATGCTGAGCGTCTTCGAGTCGGATGCCGCGGCATCCGCCCTGCTCGGCGAACTGCTCGAGGCCCCGAGCATCTACGACGAGTTCCTGCGCTACCTGCACCGTGCCGGGCACGCGGTGCCGCAGTCGGTGCTGGAGCGCGACGTGACCGAGGCGTGGGTGCTCGACCCCGAGTTGGTGCCCGTGTTCCGGCACATCTACGAGAACGCGAGCGAGAACTGGTCGGCCTACGAGGCCTGCGAGGAGTTCGTCGACCTCGAGGAGAACTTCCAGCTCTGGCGCTTCCGGCACTTGAAGACCGTGCAGCGCACGATCGGCATGAAGACGGGAACCGGCGGCTCGACCGGCGCGTCCTTCCTGCAGAAGGCCCTCGAGCTCACCTTCTTCCCCGAGCTGTACGCGGTGCGCACCGAGATCGGCCGCACGCCGTGAGAACGCCGTGATCACCGAGGGCACGCGGATCAGCGTGCGCAACTGGTGGGCCGGCGAGTGGCGGGGGCCGACGGTCTTCACCTACCACTCCGGCCACCTGCACCCCGACCCGGAGCCGTCGCTGACCGACACCGCCGCACAGCGGGCGGCGCGCGCCCGCCCGGCGGAGCTGGAGATCCCCGGCACCCTCTTCCCCGTGCTCTTCGACCGGCATGTGCACATGGGGCTGATCGATCGCGAGGCACTGCTGCCCGGCGGCATCACCCACGCGCTCGACCTCGGCTGGATTCCCGAGGAGATCGCGCTCTGGGCGATCGACTCGGCGCAGATGGGCTCCGAGCTGCCGGAAACCTACTTCGTCGGTGCCTTCCTCACCGCGCCGGGCGGCTACCCCGGCCGGAGCGGGTGGGCCCCACCCGGCTCGATCATCGAGCTGAACACCTTCGAGGAGGCACAGGCGGCCGTCGACGCCCAGGCGGAGCTCGGCGCCAGGGCGATCAAGCTCATGCTGAACAGCGACGCCGGCCCACTGCCGGAGCTGCACGCGCAGATCGGCGTCTACGAGCGGGCCAGACGCAAGAAGATCCCGCTCATCGCCCACGCCGAGGGCATCGGCAGCGCCCAGCTGGCCGTCGACGTCGGCGCCGACCTCCTCGCCCACGCCCCGTTCAGCGAGGTGCTGAGCCGGCAACTGCTCGAGGAGATGACACTCATGGGCATGCAGTGGGTCTCGACGATCGACATCCACGGCTGGGGCGAGAAGACACCGGCCCGTTCCATCGCCATCGAGAATGTGCGCCACTTCGTGCAGCTCGGTGGCAAGGTGCTCTACGGCACCGACCTCGGCAACGGGCCGCTGCCGGTCGGCGTGAACGAGCGCGAACTCCTCGCCCTCGCCGAGGCCGGGCTGAGCGCGAACGGACTCGTCACCTCGATCGCCGGAGACGGCTCGAATCTGCGCATCGGCCCGCGCGTCGCCTGGGTTCCCGGCGATCCGCCGAGCGAGATCGCCTTCGCAGCCGGCGAGGAGACAGACACGACCGACATCGCCGAACAGACCGCCCGCTGGCTCGCCGGAGCCCGCGGAACAACGCTTGACTACCTCGAGGAGACCCTGCCATGAGCGATGACCGCACCACGATCTCGGATGCCGCGGCGGCAACCGCCGGCCCCGCACGCGAGTCCGCGCTCGACCACGCGGTCGCCTCCGCAGCTGACTCCGCAGCTGACTCGCTGCGCGCCGAGGCGGCGCGACTCGATGCGGCAGACCCGCTCGCCTACTTCCGCGAACGTTTCGCCGGCGCGGAGAGCGAGCTCGTGTACTTCGACGGCAACTCCCTCGGGCGGCCGCCGCTATCCGCGATCGAGCGGGTCGAGCGCTTCCTTCGCGAGGAGTGGGCCGGCCGGCTGATCCGCGGCTGGGACGAGTCCTGGTTGCGCCTGCCCTATGAGATCGGCGATCGCATCGGCGCATCGGTGATCGGCGCGGCCGCCGGTCAGACGGTGATCGGCGACTCCACGACGGTGCTGCTGTACAAGCTGGCGCGCGCCGCCGTCGACGCGCAGATCGCCCGCGATCCGGCCCGCGTCGAGATCGTCGTCGACACCGACAACTTCCCGACCGACCGCTACATCCTCGACGGCATTGCGAAGGAGCGCGGGCTGACCCTGCGCTGGATCGAGGTCGACACGAGCGCCGGCGTCACGCCGGAGCAACTGGCAGGCGTCGTCGGGCCGCAGACGGCGCTCGTCGTCATCTCGCACGTCGCCTACCGGTCGGCCCACCTTGCCGATGCGCCGGAACTCACCCGCATCGCCCACGATGCGGGGGCGTTGATCCTCTGGGACCTCTGCCACTCCGCCGGCGCCGTGCCCGTCGAGGCCGACGCCTGGGGCTTCGACCTGGCCGTCGGCTGCACCTACAAGTACCTCAATGGCGGGCCGGGCTCGCCGGCCTTCGCCTATGTGCGTGAGGGGCTGCAGGCCGAGCTCGCCCAGCCGATCCAGGGCTGGTGGGGCACGAGCGACATGTTCGCGATGGGCCCGAACTACGAGCCGGCCCCCGGCATGCAGCGCTTCGTCAGCGGAACGGCCTCCATCGTCGGCATGCTCGCCATGCAGGACACGATCGAGATGATCGAGGAGGCGGGCATGGGCGCGATCCGGGAGAAGTCCCGCGCACTGACCGCCTTCGCGATCCGTCTGTTCGAGGAGTGGCTCGCCCCGCTCGGCGTCACGCTTGCAACGCCGGGTGACCCGGAGGAGCGCGGCGGGCACGTGACCGTGCACCACCCGGCCATGCGCGAGGTGAATGCCAGGCTGTGGGAGCAGGACGTCATCCCCGACTACCGCGATCCGGGCGGACTGCGGATCGGGCTCGCGCCGCTCTCGACCAGCTTCGACGAGGTCTACCGCGGCATGGGTGCCGCCCGCGACACCCTCGCGTCGGTGCTCGCCGGCCCCGCCGGCTGAGCTTGTCGAAACCGAGCCAGCAGCGGTCGCTGTTCCTGAGTTTGCCTGGCTGAAGGCTGCCGCCTTTCGCGACGCTGCGCGTCCCGCACGCACGGTCGCGAAAACAGGCAGCAGCGCTCCGGTGTACGCGGAAACAGGCGGTGCCGGCGCAATTGCGCCGGCACTGCCTGTTTTCGCGACGGGCTGCGGAGGCGGTCAGTCGGCGGCGACCGGCGTCGGGCCGGTCTCGGCCGCCTCGGCATCCGCGTCTTGCTGCGGCGTGGTCCAGCCGTGCACCTTCTTGGGTGCGGCGAAGAACGCCACGGCGAGCGCCCCGAGCACGGCGACGACCGCCGGCAGCAGCAGCGACTGCCCCATCGCGGTGCTGAAGCCGGCCTGCAACGCCTCGGGCAGCACGGTGTTGCCGGAGCCCGCGCCCTCGCCCGCCCCGCCGCCCTCGGTGAAACCGGGCAGCTCGGCCGCGAGGCGCGACTGCATGAGGGCTGCGATGCCGGCGCTTCCGAGCACGGCACCCATCTGACGCGTCGTGTTGTAGACGCCGGAGCCGGCGCCGGCCAGGCGCGGCGGCAGGTTGCGGGTGGCCGAGGTCGCCAGCGGCGCCCAGATGCCGGCGTTGGCGAGGCCGAGCAGCGCGATCGGGAACAGCAGCTGCCAGAGCGGCACATCAGCCGTGAGGATGCTGCCGAGCCAGGCGAGGGAACCGGCGAGGCAGAGCAGGCCGAAGCCGGCGATGTACTTGGGGTTCACCCGGTCGACGAGCTTGCCGACGACGGGCGCGAGCCCACCCGAGATCAGGGCCATCGGAATGAGCAGCAGCGCTGACTGAGTCGGCGTGAGGCCGCGCACCGTCTGCGTGTAGAACATCAGCGGCAGCGCCATCGCGGTGATCGCGAATCCGACGGTCGTGATGGCGACGTTGGAGAGCGCGAAGTTGCGGTCGCGGAACAGGCCGAGCGGCAGCAGCGGCTCCCCCTTGTTGATCGCCTGCCAGCCGATGAACGCGGCGAAGATCACGATGCCGGTGATGATGAGGCCCCACACCGTGATCGGTCCCCAGATCACGCCCCAGTCGTAGCTCTCGCCCTCCTGGATGCCGAACACGATCAGGAACAGGCCGAGCGCGCTGAGGATGACGCCGGGGATGTCGAAGCGGTGCTTGTGCGTGGCCAGCGTCGGCACGAGCCGCCACGCCAGGATGAAGGCGACGATGCCGACGGGCACGTTGACGAAGAAGATCCACTCCCAGCCGGCGGCATCCACCAACACGCCACCGAGGATCGGGCCGACGAGCGTCGCGACGCCGGCGACGGCGCCCCAGAGTCCCATGGCCTGGCCGCGCCGGTCCGGCGGGAAGATGCGGGTGATCACGGCCATCGTCTGCGGCGTCATCATGGCCGCGCCGAAGCCTTGGAAGACGCGGGCCATGATCAGCGAGTTGATGTCGCCGGAGAAGCCACACCAAGCGGATGCCGCGGTGAAGACGACCAGGCCGATGAGGTAGAGCCTCTTCGGGCCGAAGCGGTCGCCGAGGCGGCCGGTGATCAGCAGCGGCACGGCGTAGGCGAGCAGATAGGCGCTCGTCACCCAGATCACGCTGTTGATGTCGGCGTCGAGCCCGGTCATGATCGACGGGTTCGCGACCGAGACGATCGTGGAGTCGACCAGGATCATGAAGAATCCGAGCACGAGTGCCCAGAGGGCCGGCCAGGGCCGGGTGACGATTTCCATGGACGTTGTCCTTAATTCGGGGAGTGCGGGAAAGGGGCGGCGCCGGTCTCGAGCCACGGCAGGTCGCCGCTCGCGATGTCGGCGACGGTGGCGGTGAGCCAGCTGATCTCGGTGCGGAGCAGCGTCGCCCGGTAGTCGACGTCGACCCAGTACAGGCGCGGGACGCCCCGGGCGGCTGCGCCGGCCATGAGCTGCTCGATCTCGGCGAGCTCGGCCTGGAGGAGCGCGACGCGGGCGCCGAGGAGCTCGGTCACCTCGTGCCGCGGGAGGTTGTGGGACTCTCCGAGTGCCAGCGGGAAGCGTGGGTACTCGTTGACGGGGGTGGCGAGGAGTTCGGCGATCGTGCCGCCCAGGCGCTCGCGCCCGGCATCCGTGATCTCGTAGCTCGTCCGCTCCGGCCGATTGCCCGCCCGTTCGGTGCCGCGCACGGCGGCGAGGCCCTGTTCGAGCAGCCGATCGACCGCGTGGTAGAGCGAGCCACGGCGCACCTTGACGACCCGGTCCTCACGGCGCTGGATCAGCAGTTGGTACATCTCGTAGGGGTGCATGGGTCGCTCCGCGAGCAGCGCGAGTGCCGCGATGCCGAGGGGCGTGAGCGCGACCACAGTATTCCGTTCCGATTAGTCCAACCGGACTATTAGACCCCGGATGCCGCACCCCGTCAATCCGCGAGTCCGTTGAGAGCGGTCAAATGGCCACTTTCGACCCCCTGAAGCGGCCATTTGACCGCTCTCAGTGGAACTGCGACTAGTCGGCGGGGTGGATGCGGCGACCGGTGCGATCGCGGTCCGGGTACGGGTGCGGCACGGCGTGCGGAACCGCGCTCGGCGCCAGGCCGATGCGGGCGGCGACCGGCGCCACGGCGGCCGGGCGCACCGCCTCGGAGTCCGGCGCGGGCGGGCGGAACAGGGCGGTGGGCGAGATCCCCGCTGGCGAGGAGGGCGAGGACGCGGGGGCGGTCGCCGGCGCCGTGGACGCAGCCGGTGCCGGGCCGCCGAGCGCACGCGCCGCGGCAAAGGCCGCGTCGATCTGCTCGAGCGGGAACACCTCGCCGAGCAGCTGCTCGAACGGGCGCCGCCGCCATGCCGTCGCCAGGTAGTCGGCGGCCCGCTGCAGCTGGACCGGCGTGTAGTTGTGCACGCCGCGCACGGTCAGCAGCTGGCGCACGACGCGCTCCGGGTCCAGCTGCACCGGCGCACTCGGTGAGACGCTGCCAACGAGCACGAGCACGCCGCCGGTGTCGAGGGAGGCGATGGCGGATGCCACAGCGGGCACGGCCCCGGAGAGCTCCAGCGCAACATCGCAGAGCCCGCGCCCCCTTGTCTGCGCGGCGAGCACCCTCGCGAGGCTTCCGGTCGCTGCGCTCGGAAGCGACGGATCGGCGACGGCCGCCGCACCGAAGCGCAGCGCGGCCGCACGCCGCTCGGCGCTCGGGTCACTGACGATCACGCGCGCCCCGGCATCCGTCGCCATCGCCGTCGCCGTGAGACCAAGCATCCCGGCACCCGTCACGAGCACGGTGCGGCCGGTCAGCGGCGTGATCTGCTCGGCCGCCTCGATCGCGGCGACGACCGTGGCGGTGGCGCACGACGCCGGCGCGAGAACCCCGGCCGGGGTCTCGTCGTCGACGATCACGATGCCGGTGCCGCGCTTCAGGTGCACGGCAGAGGCAAAGCCGCCGCTCAGCTCCCACTCGTGGTGCACGGCCTCGTGGCCGTACTTCGCCGCCGAGCTGCACTTGTTCGAGAGCCCGCGCCGGCAGCGCGCGCAGCGCCCGCACGACACGACGACCGACCAGATCACCCGCATGCCCGCCTCGAGGCGTCGGCCGTCTACGGCGCGCACCGGGCCGGCGGTCGCGAGCACCCTGCCCACCTGTTCGTGGCCGAGCACCGATGGCACCGGCCCCGGCCGGTGGCCGGAGATGGTGTGCACATCGGATCCGCACACGGTCGCCAGCTCCACCGAGACCAGGGCGTCGCCGTGGGCCAGCCGGATGCCGGGAACGGCGAGCGCCTCGTGGGCGCGGCCGACTCCCGGCCACACCATCGCGAGGGCGGCCGGGGTCAGATCGAGGTCAAGCGATTCGGTTCGCGGCGATGCGAGCGCTGTTCCGGGCATGGACCGGCCTACGCCTGAACGTCGGAAGCGGGCGCGGCGCCGGCGTCGGCGCCGGCGTCAGAATCGTCCTCGCCGTCCACATCGTCCTCGCCGTCCACATCGTCAGCGTCGTCTGCGTCGTCCTCGTTCTCGTCGAATTCGGCGTCCTCGTCGTCGAACAGGCCGAGCAGCTCAGGCAGTTCGGCGATGGAGCTGATCACGTCGTCGGCGCCGGCGGCCAACAGCTGCTCCTCGCCGTGGGCACCGCTCAGCACGCCGATCACGAGGCCGGCTCCGGCCCGGGTTCCGCTCTGCATGTCGGAGACGGTGTCGCCGACGACGATCATGGCCTCCACCGCGCTGGTCTCGGTGCGCAGCAGCGCTGTGAGGGGCATGTCGGGATGCGGGCGGCCCCGGCCGGCATCCGCCGGGGTCAGCACGATGTCTGCGAGGTCGCGCCAGTCGAGCGCGTCGAGGATCGCGTTGACGGTCGGCCGGGCAAAACCCGTGGTGAGCGCCACGGTGATGCCGGCCTCCTGCAGCTGTTCGATGGCGAGGCGGGCGCCGGGGATCTCGGTCACACCCTCCTCGGCGACGATCTCGGCGTAGGCCGCCTCGAACGCGGCGTTCGCGGCCTGGGCGCGCTCCTCGTCGCCGGTGATGGCGCGGAACACCTCGATCTTGGACTGCCCCATCGTGACGCGCACGTACTCGAGGGCCGCCTCGCGCTCCTCGGGCGTCGCGCCGATGTTCTGCCGCTCGGCGACGCGGCCGAAGGCGCGCTCGACGGTGCCGTCGTCGGCGACGGTCGTTCCGGCCATGTCGAGCACGACGAGCTCGATCGCCACCTCGTACTCCTCAAGCTCGAACTCCTCAAGCTCGAACTCCTCGAGCTCCTCGTCGTCGTAGAAGGAATCGAGCGCGTCGTCGAGTTCGAGCTCGATGGCGTCGATGTCGGTGGCGTCCGCGGCTGGGACGTCGGTGATGTCGGTGGCGGTGATTGGAGCGGTCTCGGTCATGATCAGCCTGTCTTTCTGGTGAGCCGGTGGGAGGAAGTGGGCGGCGGTGCGGGGCGGGCCCGCTAGGCGCGGGCGGGTTCGAAAAGCTCGGCGATCACGCTGTCGGCGAGGCCGAGGCCGCACGTCATGCCGATGCCGGTGGTCGCGGCCACGATGTGCACGCCGGGCAGCGGCGACTCGACGAGGAACTCGTTCGGCCCAGAGGCGTAGACGCCCTGCCAGCGTTCGAGCACCTGCAGGCGCGCCCCGCCGAACAGCTCACTCGTGATGGCGGCGAGGGCGTCGAACGCCCCCTCTTGTTGGAACGGCGTCACCGACTGCCCGCGATAGTGGGTGTCTCCGACGATCAGGCTGCCGTCGGGCAGCTGCGTGTACATCTGGTTGAGGTCGAGCGCCATGAGTTGCGGATGCCGCCGCTCCAGCCGTTCGCGCAGGGCGGCCGTCGCCGGTGACGCGGCGAAGGCGGAGTAGCGCAGCATCGACCAGCCGGTGAGCAGCGGGCCGGGCAGGGCGAATGCCGGAGTCTCTGGCCCGGCGCCGGGCAGCTCGACGCGTACCCGCATCATGTCGAGGCCGCAGCGACGGATGCCGACGGCCTGCGCGACCTCGCCGAAGAGCTGATCGATGTCGTGGTTGACGGCCACGATGATCGTGTCGGCGGCGATGTGGCCGCGGCTGGTGGAGAGCACGCCGGACTTCACGGACCGCACGGCACTCTGCCAGCGGAACTGCACACCGCGGGTGGCCAGCCAGCGGGCCAGCGCCGGAACGGCCTCGCGCGGGTTCAGCTGTAGGTCGTCGCGCATCCAGGCGCCTCCGACGACGTCGGGGCCGAGGGCGGGGACGGCGGCGCGCATCTGGGCGGCGCTCAGCAGTTCGACGGGCGGCACGTCGGCGGGCGGCTGCTCGGCATAGCGCTGCGCAGCGTTCCGCCCGGTGTTCTGCGGGGTGTTCTGTGCGGAGGCGAAGTCGGCCAGCACGGCCGCCTCGTCATCCGCTCGCGCGACCAGCCATGCCCCGCTCGTTCGCAGCCACATTCCCGTCTCGGCGGAGATCCTCAGCCAGAGTTCTCGGCTGCGCTCCGCGTAGGCGCGGGCCTGCCCGGTCTGCGCGCTCACGCAGGCGTGTCCGAAGTTGCGGATCGAGGCTCCGCTGATGTCGGCGGCCCTGTCGACGACGACGACGGAGAGCCCGCGGTCGATCGCGGCGAGCGCATGCCCGAGTCCGACGACGCCGGCCCCGACGATGGCGACGTCGAACTCTTCGAATGTGCCGGTCTGTCGAACGGCGGGGTGGGCGCTTGAACGGGCGGAGACCATCAGTGCAGTGCCTTTCTGATCCAGCTGGCGAGACCCTCGACGATGAGAACCGTCGCGGTCATCATGAGGACGATCGCCATCACCTCGTCGTAGGCCGAGATACGTCCGGCGTTGTTGAGGTAGAAGCCGATCCCGCCACCGCCGACAATGCCGAGGATGGTGGCCGCGCGCAGATTGGTGTCGAGCATGTAGAAGCTGTGGCCGATGATGGCCTTGCTCGACGGCGGAACGGTCGCGGCAGCGTACACCTGCATGCGGCTCGCCCCCGCCGCGCGCAGTGCGCGTTCCGGCCCCGGTGCAACCTCCTCGAAGCTGTCGGCGAAGAGCTTGCCGAGCAACCCGATTCCGCAGAAGCCGAGGGCGAGGACTCCGGCCTGCGGGCCGAAGCCGGTGATCACGATGAGCACGATCGCGAGGATCAGCTCCGGGATGCCGCGCACGACGACGAGCGAGAGCCGCGCTCCGACTCTGGTGGCCCGGTTCGGGGCGATGTTGCGGGCGGCGAGCGAGCCGACCACGAGCGAGAGCAGCAGGCTGAGCAGCGTGGCGGCGAGCGCGATCTGGATCGTCTCGGCCATCGCACCGAACATCTGCTCCGCCGAGTAGTTGCCGAAACTCGGCGGCCACAGCTTGGCGAGCATCGCAGGCACGTATTTCCAGAAGGTGAGCAGATCGCCCCACTGGATGTCGCAGACCCAGAGCGCACCGACGACCACCGCGGCGGCGATCGCCGACCACACGGCGTTCGTGCGGCGGCTGGCCGTCCACGGGCGGCGCATGGCCGCGTCGACGTCGGCGAAGCCGGCAACGCCGTGCGGCGCGAGCAGGGTCTGTTCGGTGCGCGCGGCGAAGCGCCCCGTCACGCCGCGGCCGGCCCTGGCGGCGGCGCGCACCGTGCGGTCCCCAAGGCCGCGCCCGCTGGGGGCGACGCCGAGCAGCGAGGTGCGCACGGCAGAGGAGACGATCTCCATGCCGACGCAGAGCAGGAAGATCACGAGAGCGAGACCCATCGCCAGCGCGTAGTCGAGCGACTGCAACGCGAAGGCGAGGTCGTGGCCGAGGCCGACGACACCGACGTAGCCGAGGATGACGGAGCCGCGCAGGTTGATGTCGTTGCGGTGCAGGATGGTGGCGACGAAGGACGGCGCGACCTGGGGCATCACCCCACTGAAGAACTGCTGAGCGGTGCTGCCGCCCGCCGCACGGATCGCCCGGCGGGGGCCCTCGTCGATCTGCTCGATGGCGTCGGCGAAGAGCTTGGAGATCATGCCGATCGAGTGGATGCCAATGGCGATGATGCCGGGCAGCGCACCGAGCGTGAACATGCCGGCGAGGATCATCGCGATCACCACGTCGGGGATCGCCCTGGTCACGACGCCGATGGAACGGCCGGCAACGCGCCAGCCGCGCCCCGGAGTGGTGTTGCCGGCGGCCAGATAGGCCACCGGGAGCGAGAGCACCGCGGCGAGCAGCGTTCCGATGATGACGATGCCGAGGGTGAGTGCGGTCGACCAGAGCAGCTCGCCGAGCGGCGGGAACTCGAGCGGCAGCGCGCGCGAGAGGAAGTTCTCGGCGTTGCCCCAGCTGGCGATGATGTCCGGCAGCGAGATGCCGACGGCGGCGAATGACCACGCGGCGGCGGCGAGCACCAGCAGGATGGCGACGATCGCCGCGATCCGCTCCGGCGAGGTGCGCGGCCGAACCGGGGCGACGAGGCCCCGCGGCTGGCTGAGCGTCGCTGTGCTCATCGGGGTGCCGGACCGCTGCTGCCGGGCGCCGTCGACGAGTCGTCGTCGGAGGCCGGAGCGGCGAACTGCAACTCGAGTTCGCTGATGGCGCGGAACTCGCTGGTCGTCGTGGCGACGCGACCGTAGATCTCCATCACCTCGGACTTGCTGAGACCCGCGGTAGGGGTGTCGAGCACGACCTGGCCGTGGCGGAGCCCGACGATGCGGTCGCCCCAGCCGAGGGCGAGGTCGACCTGGTGCAGGCTGCACAGCACGGTGAGCCCGTTGTCGACGGCGATCTCGCGGATGAGGTTCATGACCTGTTCGCTCGACTCGGGGTCGAGCGAGGCGACGGGTTCGTCGGCGAGCAGCACCTCCGGGTTCTGCATGAGCGCCCTGGCGATGGCGACGCGCTGCTGCTGGCCGCCCGAGAGGGTGTCTGCCCGCTGGTACGCGGCGGAGAGCAGGCCGACACGGTCGAGGTGGCCGAGGGCCGCGCGCTTGAGATCCCGCGGGTAGCTGATGAGCCCGAGGCGCGGTCCGCGGAGGGCGGCGAGCGCCCCGGTGAGCACGTTCTCGAGCACGCTGAGCGAGCCGACGAGCTCGAATTGCTGGAACACGAAGCCGATGCGGCTGCGCAGCCGGCGCAGCTCTCGGCCCGTGAGCTGGGCCAGGTCCTGGCCGAGCACGCTGATCTCGCCGAAGCTCGGCTGCTCGAGGCCGTCGACGTGGCGCAGCAGCGTGGACTTTCCGGAGCCGGAGAGCCCGAGCAGCACAACGACCTCGCCGCGCTTGACCTCGAGGTTCACGTCGTTGAGCGCGGCCAGATCGCCGAAGCGCTTGCCGAGCCCGCTCATGCGCACAACGGTGTCGGTGTCGGATGCCGGTGTTGCAGCGGCGGTCGGCGCTGACGCCGCGTGTGCAGTCATCGGCGCGGGCACGAGCTCGGTCATGGCTGGGTTCCTTCGGTGCTGGTTCGGTGGTCTGGTGCCGGGTGTGCGAGCGGGTTCCGGATGCCGCGGGCGCGCGGCATCCGGAACCCGATCAGACGGTGCCGGCTACTGGCACTGCTTGGCGTTGGTCGCCTCGCAGATGTCGCGGATCAGGTCGTAGTACTCGTCGTCGACCGGGGCGAGAGCGTAGAAGGTGTTGATGAAGCCCTCGGAGTCGGCGTTCTTGATGCCGGCATCCTGGATGTCGGTGATGGTGATGTTGCTCAGGCCCTCGACGATCGTGGTCTTGAGCTCGGCCGGCAGGCTGTCGGAGACGACCATCGGGGCGCCGGGGACCTTGGTCTTGGCGATGATCTTCACGCCGGCCTGGTTCTCGGCGACGGAGTCCTCGGCGAAGCCGGCCTCACACTCGACACCCTCGGAGGTCTTGAGCGCAGACACGTCGTGCTTGCCCGCGAAGACCGGGGTGACGTCCTTCTCCGGGTCGATGCCGGCCTCGAGCAGGTTGTAGCTCGGGAACAGGTAGCCGGAGGTGGAGCTCGGGTCGACGAAGCAGACCTTCTTGCCCTTGAAGCCGTCGATCGAGGTGATGCTGCTGCCCTCTGGCACGATGGCCTCGGAGTAGTAGCCGGGCTCTTCGCCCTCTTGGGTGATGATCGAGGCGAACGGGGTGATCTTGGCGCCGTTGTTGGTGGCGGTGACGTAGGTGAAGCCGGAGAAGCTGGCGACGTCGATCTTGCCGGCGACGGCGGCCTCGATGAGCGCGGCGTAGTCGGTCGACTCGTGGTACTCGACCTCCTTGCCGGTGATCTCGGCGATGTAGTCCATCAGCGGCTGGTAGTTGGTCTGCGTGTCGACGGTGTCTGGCACGACGCCGAAGACGAGCGTGGCGTCATCCTTGGCGAAGCTCACGGTCTCGGCGTTCGCGTCGCCCGCGGCGGCGCCGGCTGCGTCGTCGGTGGTTCCGGCAGCAGGAGCGCAGGCCGCCAGCCCGACGGTCAGTGCGAGTGCTGCACCGACGGCGAGCAGACGCGGAAGGGTGAACGAGCCGTTGGTCGGCTTGGAAAGCAGTGACACGGATGTGACCTTTCAGGATTCCGGCTGGTGCGAATGCTGTGACGGTGCCGGCGGACATCGATCACGCTAAGGAGCCAGAACCAACCCACGGTCGCTCATCGGTTACGCGCGAGTGAACGCGATGCGAAGCATTGCGTTCACTCGCGAAAGGCGGCAGCCCACAATCAGGCAATCCCGGGTACCGCGACCGATGCTGGTGCGGTTTACGCGCCCTCAGCAGGGTCAGCGCGAGCTGATGCTCACGAACTTGCGGATGCAGAGCGGCACGAAGACCACGAGCATCACGAAGACGCCGATCAGGGTGGTCGCGATCGGGTTCTGCTGGGTCCAGGCGTCGCCGACCGGGGTGCCTGGCGGCACATTGCCGAAGAGCTCGCGCGCAGACTGCACCAGGGCCGACACCGGGTTGTATTGGGCGATCGTCTGCAGAACCGGCGGAAGGGTCTCGGCCGGCACGAAGGCATTCGAGATGAAAGTCAGCGGGAACAGGATCAGGAATGAGACGTTGTTGACCACCTCTGGGCTTCGCACGCTCATGCCCACGAACGCCATCACCCAGGAGAAGGAGTAGGCGAACAGGAGCAGCAGGGCGACGCCGGCGACTCCCTCCCAGAAGCTCGAGTTGATCCGCCAGCCCACGATGAGCCCGGTAAGCATCATCACGGCCATCGACAGGCCGTTGATGAAGAGGTCGCCGTTGGTGCGGCCGACCAGCACGGCACTGGGGCTCATCGGCAGGGTGCGGAAGCGGTCGATGATGCCATCCTTCAGGTCCTGCGCCATCGCCGAGCCCGACCAGGTGGAGCCGAACACCACCGTCTGGGCGAAGATCCCGGCCATGATGAATTCGGTGTAGCTGATTCCCGGAATGTTGATGACGCCCTCGTACACGTAGGTGAAGAGCAGAACGAACATGATCGGCTGCAGCGTCGTGAACACGAGGATGTCCGGCACGCGCTTGACCTTGATCAGGTTGCGCCGCGTGGTGATCCAGCCGTCGTTGAACCACGTTCCGATCGATGACGGAATGCCAGAGGCATCCGGCAGGGTCGTTGTCCCACGCACTGCGGTTGTCACGGCACACCCGCCTTCTGCGACTTCTCCTGCCGGGGCTTCTCCTTCTGGGCTTTCTCCTGCCGCGTCTTCTTCGACTTCCCGCCGTCGACTTCATCGCCGTCGGCGTCGGCCTCCGTGCTCGCCATATGTCCGGTGAGCTTCAGGAAGACGTCGTCGAGGGTCGGCCTGCGCATGCCGGCATCGTGCAGGCGGATGCCGGCGGCGTTCAGCTCGCGCAGCACGAGCTCGAGCGCGAGCGGCCCCTCGCGCACGGCGACGGAGAGGCTGCGGCCGTCACCGTCCTCGCGCACATCGGAGGCCCCGTGGTGCTGCAACACCCGGGCGGCGGAATCGCGGTCACCGGCGTCGACGAGGGTCAGCTCGATCTGCTGCCCGCCGATGCGGGCCTTCAGCTCGTCGGCCGTTCCCTCTGCGATGAGCTTGCCGCCGTCGATCACCGAGATGTCGTCGGCCAGCCGGTCGGCCTCCTCGAGGTACTGGGTGGTCAGGAACACGGTCGTGCCCTCGCCGACCAGGCCGGTGATGACATCCCACATGCCGAGCCGGCTGCGCGGGTCGAGGCCCGTCGTCGGCTCGTCGAGGAAGAGCACCCGTGGCCGGGAGAAGATGGCGCCGGCGAGGTCGATGCGCCGCCGCATGCCGCCGGAGAAGCCCTTGACCGGGCGGTTCTGCGCCTCGGTCAGCTCGAAGGACTCGATCAGCTCCTTCGCCCGGCGCC
The DNA here is from genome assembly GCF_001425085.1 of Leifsonia sp. Root4. Taxonomy (GTDB): domain Bacteria; phylum Actinomycetota; class Actinomycetes; order Actinomycetales; family Microbacteriaceae; genus Microterricola. The sequence goes on from NZ_LMDN01000001.1 coordinate 1,188,007, forward strand.
TGGTGGCCCTCGCGCCCAGATGGTAGAGCCGGCCGACCATGTCGAGGTTCTCCAGCCCGGTGAGGTTCTCGTCGACGGCCGCGTACTGGCCGGAGACGCCGATGATGGGGCGGATGCGGTGGGCGTCGCGGACGACGTCGATTCCGTCGATGCTCGCGTTGCCGGCATCCGGCTTGATCAGCGTGGTGAGCACCTTGACCATGGTCGTCTTGCCAGCGCCGTTCGGGCCGAGCAGCGCGCGCACGGTGCCCTGCCGCACGGAGAGGTCGACACCATCGAGTGCGTGCACGGGGTCTGAGCCCTTGGGCGTGTAAATCTTCACAAGCCCATTAGCCTGAATAAAACTCACCTTGTGTACGGTAGTCGTGCTCCGCGATGTGATCAAGGGCTTCTGTACGACACCGACAAGCATCGGTCACTGGTTCGCGGGCTTCCTTGGACAGGGCTGCCGCCTTTCGCGACGCTTCGCGTCGCGCCGGCAGCGGCTAGAATTGGCCTGACCCCACCCCTCTCGACTCCGGATGGAGAATCACGGTGCCCACGATCGTCGTCGAAGTAATGCCGAAGGCCGAACTGCTGGACCCGCAGGGCAAGGCCGTAGCCGGCGCCCTCGCCCGAATCGGCAAGGACGGATTCAGCTCGGTGCGCATCGGCAAGCGCTTCGAGATCACCGTTGACGGCCCCGTCACCGACGCCGTGCGCGCGGAGGTCGAGGCGATCGCCAACGACATCCTCTCGAACTCGGTGATCGAAGACGTCGTCGGCATCCACTACGAGACGCCGGCCGGAGAGACGCACTGATGAAGATCGGCGTCGTCACCTTCCCGGGCTCGCTCGATGACCGCGACGCCCAGCGCGCCGTGCGTCTCGCCGGCGCGGAGCCCGTCGCCCTCTGGCACGGTTCGCACAGCCTCGAGGGCGTCGACGCCCTCGTGCTTCCCGGTGGCTTCAGCTACGGCGACTACCTGCGCTGCGGCGCGATCGCCAGCCTCTCGCCGATCATGACCGAGGTCATCGACGCCGCGAACAAGGGCATGCCCGTACTCGGCATCTGCAACGGCTTCCAGATGCTCGCAGAGGCGCACCTCGTCGACGGCGGCCTGATCCGCAACGACCACGGCAACTTCATCTGCCGCGACCAGAAGCTGCGCGTCGAGAACACCGACTCCGCCTGGACCAGCGACTTCGCGGTCGGCCAGGAGATCACCATCCCGCTGAAGAACGGCGAGGGCGGATTCATCGCCGACGCCGAGACGCTCGCGCGCCTCGAGGGCGAGGGCCAGGTCATGTTCCGCTACGTCGACGTGAACCCCAACGGTTCCCTGAACGACATCGCCGGCGTGCGCAACGCCCGCGGCAACGTGGTCGGCCTGATGCCGCACCCCGAGCACGCGGTCGAGGCCGGCTTCGGTCCAGACACCGATGTGGCCATGCGCTCCGGCATCGACGGCCTCGGCTTCTTCACCTCGGTGATCAAGCAGGCTCTCGTCAACGCCTAGGCGTTCGCACCACCAGCGTCACGCAGCGCCCGGCTCCTCAGGGGTCGGGCGCTGTTGCGTTCCGGCCCAGCTCCGGCATCCGTCGGCACCGCCGGCGTGTGCGCTCGGCCGGTGTTTCGGTCGACACTCCGTAGTTGCGGGCGATGGATGCGGCGCGCCACCCGAAACTCCGGCCGAGCGCGCATCGTGTTGGCGCTTCCGGGCAGGGCAACCCCGCTGGCTCGAGGGAGCAGCCGAGGAACGGGGCCGCCCCCGAAGCCCTGACACCGCCAGGAACAGATGCCCGAGCGACGGTTTCACGCATCCGCTCAGGGCTTCGCGGGCGTCGCTGCTCCTTCGTCGCTGCGCCGCTCGCTCAAGCCATCGTGCAGAGAGACGCCGAGCGGCCGGAATCGGCGCGAAGAAGGTCGAGCGGCCGGCATCCGCACGCTGGCTCGAGGGAGCAGCCGAGGAACGAGGCCGCGCCCGAAGCCCTGACACCGCCAGACACGGATGGCGAAGCGAGGGTTCACGCATCCGCTCAGGGCTTCGCGGGCGTCGCTGCTCCTTCGTCGCTGCGCCGCTCGCTCAAGCCATCGTGCAGAGAGACGCCGCTCGCTCGAGCCCAACGTGCAGGAAGCCGGCGTAGCGCGGGGCGTGACTAGACGGCAGAGGTGGTGACGTAGGCGCCGACCACAGCGGGGGCGGCGTTCACGTAGCTGTTCGCGATGACGAGGCGAGCGGTGTCTGAGCTGACGTAGCCGCCGGGCTGCGCGGCGCCCGCCGTCGCGCCCGACACGTAGCCGCCGACGTCGCGCCGCACGGCGGCGAGCAGACTCTGGCCGGCCGAGCCCATCGCGATCTGCTGGGCGTCGCCGCGGTACGGCTCATCGAGGAGCGCGGCGACCTGGCCGGCGCTGCCCATCGCGCGCTGCTGCATGTCGAGTCCGTCGGATGCCGCGGGCGTACCGGGATCGGTGATGTTCGAGTTCATGTGCTGCTCCTTTCCACCCGCGAGGTGCTGGTGGCTTCGAGTGAACGCAGAGCTCCATTGGACGGCGTGGGTGGCGGGGCATCCGGCCGTCGCGAAGACGACCGGATGCCCCATGCGTCACCACGACGGTGACACGGGGTGGTGCTGGGTGGTGCGGGGTGGTGCTTAGAGGGCGAGGACCGCGGCGACGGTCACGCGCAGCGTGGCGCCGAGCTCGGCGTCGACGTTCGTCCAGTACTGGAAGAAGCGCTCGCGGATGTCCTCGACCGTGATCGAGCTGCCCTGACCGGTGAGGGTGTCGACGAAACGCGCCTTGGCGGCGTCGTCGAAGACCTCGCGGTAGAGCGTTCCGGCCTGGCCGAAGTCGTCATCCTCCGAGTGCAGGGTGGCGGCGGTGCGCACGAGCTCGCCGTCGCTCTCCCAGCTGCCGGCACCGGCGGCTGCGGCGTCCGCGGCCGGGCCACCGACGCTGTTCGGCGCGTACACGGGAACGGTCGGCGCGTTGAAGCCGTGACGCTGCGCGCCGTCCTGCGAGTAGTTGTGGACCGGGGCCGCGTGCGGCGCGTTCACCGGGATCTGGTTGTAGTTGGTGCCGACGCGGTAACGCTGGGCGTCCGGGTAGCTGAAGACGCGGGCCATCAGCATCTTGTCGGGGCTGATGTCGATGCCGGGAACCGTGTTCGCCGGCGAGAAGGCGGCCTGCTCGATCTCGGCGAAGAAGTTCTGCGGGTTGCGGTTGAGCGTGTGCGTGCCGACCTTGATCAGCGGGTAGTCGGCGTGCGGCCAGACCTTGGTGAGGTCGAAGGGGTTGAAGCGGTAGTGCTTCGCGTCGTCGTAGGGCATGACCTGCACGTGCAGATCCCACGACGGGAAGTTGCCGGCCTCGATCGCCTCGTAGAGGTCGCGACGGTAGTAGTCGGCATCCGCGCCGGCGATGAGCTCGGCCTCAGCCGCGTCGATCTCGACGTTGCCCTGGTTCGAGGTGAAGTGGTACTTGACCCAGAAGCGCTCGCCGGCTGCGTTGATCCACTGGTAGGTGTGCGAGCCGAAGCCGGGCATCTCGCGCCACGAGCGCGGGAGGCCGCGGTCGCCCATGAGGTAGGTGACCTGGTGGGCGGACTCGGGCGAGAGGCCCCAGAAGTCCCACTGCATGTCGGAGTTGCGGAGGCCGGAGCCCGGCATGCGCTTCTGCGAGTGGATGAAGTCGGGGAACTTGATACCGTCGCGAATGAAGAAGACGGGGGTGTTATTGCCGACGATGTCGTAGTTGCCCTCCGTCGTGTAGAACTTCACCGAGAAGCCGCGCACGTCGCGCCAGGTGTCTGGCGAACCCTGTTCGCCGGCGACGCTCGAGAAGCGCTGCAGCGTCTCGGTGCTCGCACCCGGCTGGAACACGGCGGCACGGGTGAACGCCGAGACGTCCTCCGTCACCTCGAAGGTGCCGAATGCTCCGCCACCCTTGGCGTGGACGACACGCTCCGGCACGCGCTCCCGGGCGAACTGGGCGAGCTTCTCGACGAGGTAACGGTCATGCAGCGCGGTCGCGCCGTTCGGGCCGGCGGTGAGCGAGTGCTCGTCGCTGGCGACGGGGGTTCCGGTTTGCGTGGTCGTGAATTCCGACATGGCTTCCTTACTCTGTTTCGGTTCTGTGTGGTGTTCGGTAGGGCGGATACGTTCGTGGGGCGCGCTGGCGCGCCGAATACTGCCCCGGTGACGGGGCGGTGCTGCGGGTGCGGATGCCGCGCTACTGCGGCTCTGTTCGCGCTTCTGCTGCTTCTGCTGCGGCGCGGGCGGCCTGGCAGTCGGCGCAGAGGCCCCAGAAGGTGACCTCGGCCGTCTGGATCTCGAAGCCGTGCGTGCTGTGCGGGGTGAGGCACGGCGCCTCACCGATGACGCAGTCCACGTCTTGCACGGCCTGGCAGCCGGTGCAGACGAGGTGGTGGTGGTTGTCGCCGATGCGGTTCTCGTACAGCGCCGGCGAGCCTGCCGGCTCGATCTTGCGCAGGAGGCCAGCGCCTTCGAGCGCGGCGAGCACGCCGTAGACGGCCTGCATCGAGCTGTTCGGCAGCGCGGTGCCGATGGCGCCGAAGATGTCCTCGGCGCTGCGGTGGCCAGGGTGCTGCACGACGTCGAGCACCGCGAGGCGGGGGGCCGTGACCTTGAGCCCGGCGGAGCGCAGACGCTCCTCTGGGCTCGTGGTTGCGGCATCCGACGTCATGACTCCACCGTAGCAGTTGTTTTGATTCAGTCAAGACAACGGCGGTGGCCCGCACAGCATTCACACAGCCCGATTCGAACTTTCGACGCATGCGATCGCCCAGCCGCGGCTGCGATGATGGGAGCATCCCCCGATCTTTGGAGCCATCCGCCGTGTCACCACGCCTGTTCTACCGCACACTCGCCATTGCCGAAGCGATCACCTGGACGGGTCTGATCACCGCGATGATCCTGAAGTACGGCTTCGATGCCGGCGGACTGCCCGTGCTGATTGCCGGCTCGCTGCACGGCCTCGTGTTCCTGACCTACGCATTCACCGCCGTGCTCGTCGGCGTGAACCAGCGCTGGTCGATCCCGCTCATCATCCTCGGCGTGATCACGGCGATCGTGCCGTACGCCACCGTGCCGTTCGACATCTGGGCCGACCGCACCGGGCGCCTCGACGGCCCGTGGCGCAAGGAGACCAGCGACGACCCGCGCGACAAGCACTGGATCGACAGCACCATGCGCTGGTTCCTCAACCACACGGCCGCGCTCGTCGGCATCTTCGTCATCGGCATTGCCGGCATCATGACCGTGCTGCTCATCGCCGGCCCTCCCGGCGGCTGGAGCTAGCAGCCCGCTCGACCATGGCCCATGTTGGGCGCAGTGGCCCGCGTTCGCGCATGGGCCACCGCGCCGAACACGGGCCATTGCGTTGCTCGCGGCGGGCTGCAGGCCGGCGCCGCTAGGGCCTCCGCGCGGCCCAGACCGTGCGGCCGGTGCGCAGCCGCAGATCGCCGCGGCGGCGCAGGCTCAGCGGACCGTCGTCGGCGATGAGCTGCTCGAACAGGGCGCGCTCGGATGCCGTCATCCGCGGCACCGCGACGGGCGCCAGCCGGCGCAGATAAGCCTGTGCGTAGCGGCCGCCCACGGCATCCGGCTCGAGCGGCAGGTCGACGACGAACGATGCCTTCTCGATGCGGGTGAAACCGGCCCGCTCGATGCCGTCGCTCCAGTCCGGGTGGTCGTGAGCCGGCGAGCGCTTCTCGGCGAGCAGCTCGTGGATGTGAGCCTCGAGCTCCGCCGCACCATCGCCGCTCTCCGCCGCGCTTGTGCCCGCGTTTGTGCTCCCGTTTGTGCTCTCGCCACCGCTGAGAAAGCGCGGGGGGCCGTCCATCTCGACGACGACGAGCAGGCCGCCCGGGCTCAGCACCCCAGCGAGCACCCCAAACGCCCGCGCCGCATCGGCGAGCTCGTGTAGGGAGGCCGACGCCCAGGCCAGGTCGACGGCACCGAGCTCCGGCCACGCGCCGTCGAAGTCCATCCGCACGGTCGACACCCGCCCTGCCACTCCGGCAGCGGCCGCCGCACCCCGCACGCGATCGAGCATGCCGGCGGATCGGTCGGCCGCGAGCAGCTGGGCGGTCGGGAACCGCTCGGCGAGGGCGACCGTGCCTGCGCCGCTGCCCGCTCCGACGTCGAGGATCCGCTGCGGCGAGCGCACGCGCTCGCCCACCCACGTGGTGATGTCGCCGAGGGTGCTCGTCAGTACGACCGCGTCCAGATCGAGGATCTCGGCGATGGACGCATCGTCGTGGGCGTGGGTGTGCGAGTGGGGCGCGGTCATGCAATCAGCCTAGGCGCGCCCTGCGGCTCCGACATAGACTCTTGCCTATGCAGCAAGATGCGCACAACCACGACTCCGACCCCACGACTGGGGCCGAGGTCGACATCGACGCGCTCATCCGCCGCCGGATCCGGGCGCTCCGCCTCGCCAAGGGCTGGTCGCTCGACACCCTCGCCGAGCGCAGCTTCCTCAGCCCATCGAACCTCAGCCGGATCGAGACGGGGCAGCGCCGGATCGCCCTCGACCAGCTCGTGCCGATCGCCCGCGCCCTCGACACCACGCTCGATCAGCTCGTCGAATCGCCGAACGACGACGACGTCGTCATCCGTCCGCACGTGCACGAACAGCGCGGCACCACCGTGTGGACCCTCGCCCGCGAGCGCAGTCCGCACGAGATGACGGTCGCGAAGATGCGGATGACGAAGCCGGCACCGCCGACGGGGGATCTCGCCGTGCACCCGGGCCGCGACTGGTTCACGGTGCTCTCCGGTACCGCAGAACTGCGCCTCGGCGAGCGCCTGATCCTGGTCGAGGCCGGAAGCGCGGCCGAGTTCTCCACGATGATCCCGCACGCGATCGGCGCGCACGGCGCAGCGGTCGAGATCCTGGCGATTCTCAGCCACGATGGCGAACGGGCGCACATCGCGCACACGGTCGACACCGGGGACGTCGAGTAGGCGCGGCGCAGTCGGCGGCCTTCCAGAGCCAGCACCGTGCGCAGATGTCGAGGTTGCCTAGGTGATGGCCGCCGACTTTCGCGACGCTGCGCGTCGCGCTACTCGACGATCACGACCCCGCCCATGCGGGGGTGCGGGCTGCAGCTGTAGTCGAAGGTGCCGGCCTCGGTGAAGACGTGTGTGTAGCTGCCCTGCGTCATCATCTCGCTCACGAAGCTGCCGTCGGCCGCAACCACGTCGTGCTCGACGACGCCGTCATCGAAGATCCACGTCACGGCCTGGCCGGGCTTCACGGTGACCGACGCCGGCGTGAACGTCATGTCCTTGACGGTGACGGTGGCCGCGACATCCACGGATGCCGCCTCGGCGGAGGCCACGACGGCCGGCTTGCTTGAGCAGCCGCTCAGCACGAGCAGCGCGGCCACGGCGAGCAGTGCTGCGGCGAGCAGCGCCCCCGATCGGCGCGTGCGGGTCGGGCGCCCCGCGAGTGCGAGACCGGCGTGTGAGTGAACCATCGTGCTCCTTCGTTGTGCCGGGATTCGGCCCATCCAGCCTAGGCGGGAGGCCGGGCACGACCCGGGCGTCGGGCCCAGAGCCAAACGGTAGACTGAGCGGAGCCTGCATCCACCAGCCGTGCCTGTCTCGGGCCGTGCCATTGTCATTGGGAGAGCGCCACTCGTGACCGAAAACCCCGCCAACACGTCTGTGCGCGGTGTCGCCGACACCGTACAGAACGCCGCTGCGACGCCCGAGAAGGAACAGCCCTACGGCGCCCTCGGCCTGAAGCCCGATGAGTACGAGCAGATCAAGAAGATCCTCGGCCGCCGCCCCACCTCGGGCGAGCTCGCCATGTACTCGGTGATGTGGAGCGAGCACTGCTCCTACAAGAGCTCGAAGAACTACCTGCGGCAGTTCGGCCAGAAGGTCTCCCCCGCCATGAAGAAGAACCTCATGGTCGGCATGGGCGAGAACGCCGGCGTCGTCGACGTCGGTGAGGGCTGGGCGGTCACCTTCAAGATCGAGAGCCACAACCACCCCAGCTACATCGAGCCGTTCCAGGGCGCAGCAACCGGCGTCGGCGGCATTGTTCGCGACATCATCTCGATGGGCGCCCGCCCCGTCGCCGTCATGGACGCGCTCCGCTTCGGCGCCATCGACCACCCCGACACGGCCCGCGTCGTGCACGGCGTCGTCTCCGGCATCTCCTTCTACGGCAACTGCCTCGGCCTGCCGAACATCGGTGGCGAGACCTACTTCGACTCGGTCTACCAGGCCAACCCGCTCGTCAACGCCCTCGCGGTCGGCGTGCTGCGCCACGAAGACCTGCACCTGGCCAACGCCAAGGGCGTCGGCAACAAGGTCGTGCTCTTCGGCGCCCGCACCGGCGGCGACGGCATCGGCGGCGCATCGATCCTCGCCTCCGACAGCTTCGACGAGGGCGGGCCGACCAAGCGCCCCGCGGTACAGGTCGGCGACCCCTTCGCCGAGAAGGTGCTCATCGAGTGCTGCCTCGAGCTCTACAAGAACGAGCTTGTCGAGGGCATCCAGGACCTCGGCGCCGCCGGCATCAGCTGCGCGACGAGCGAGCTCGCGGCCAACGGCGACGGCGGCATGGTCATCGCCCTCGAGAACGTGCTGCTGCGCGACCCAACGCTCACCGCCGAGGAGATCCTCATGTCGGAGAGCCAGGAGCGCATGATGGCGATCGTGACACCCGAGAAGCTCGAGGGCTTCCTCGCCGTCGTCGCGAAGTGGGATGTCGAGACCAGCGTGCTCGGCGAGGTGACCGACACCGGCCGCCTCGTCATCAACTGGCACGGCGAGGAGATCGTCAACGTCGACCCGAACACGGTCGCCGTCGACGGCCCCGTCTACGACCGCCCGGTCGCCTACCCGACGTGGCTCGACGCGCTGCAGGCAGACACGGCATCCGTTCTGCCCCGGCCAACTGATGCCGCAGCTGTGCGCGCCCAGCTGCTGCAGCTCGTCGGCAGCCCGAACCTCGCAGACAAGAGCTGGATCACCAGCCAGTACGACAAGTACGTGCTCGGCAACACGGCCCTCAGCTTCCCGGATGACGGCGGCATGGTGCGCGTGGACGAGGAGAGCGGCCTCGGCTTCGCCGTCGCCACCGACGCCAACGGTCGCTACTGCCAGCTCGACCCGAAGCAGGGCGCCCGCCTGGCCCTCGCCGAGGCGTACCGCAACGTGGCTACCACCGGCGCGGTTCCCGTCGCCATCTCCGACTGCCTGAACTTCGGCTCGCCGGAGAACCCCGAGGTCATGTGGCAGTTCGCCCAGGCCGTCGAGGGATTGGCCGACGGCTGCCTCGAGCTCGAGGTTCCCGTGACCGGCGGCAACGTGTCGTTCTACAACCAGACCGGCGACTCCCCCATCCACCCCACGCCCGTCGTGGCCGTGCTCGGTGTGATCGACGACGTCGCCCGCCGCATCCCCTCCGGCTGGCAGGACGACGGACACAACATCTACATGCTCGGCACGACCAAGCTCGAGCTCGACGGCTCGGCATGGGCCGGCGTCATCCACGACCACCTCGGTGGTCGCCCGCCGGCCGTGGACCTCGCGGCAGAGCGCCGCCTGGCCGGGCTGCTGCACGCGGCATCCGTCGAGGGCCTCATCGACAGCGCACACGACCTCGCAGACGGCGGCCTCGGCCAGGCCCTCACCGAGGCCGTGCTGCGCTTCGGTGTCGGTGCCCGCGTCTGGCTCGGCGACCTCGCAGAGCGCGACGGCGTCGACACGGCGACCGCACTGTTCTCCGAGTCGACCGGCCGCGTGATCGTCAGCGTTCCGCGCGAGGACGACGTCAAGTTCCGCGGCCTCTGCGAGGGGCGCGAGTACGAGGTTCTCCGCATCGGCGTGACGGATGCCGGCACCGACGGCCTCGACATCCAGGGCGAGTTCCACGTTCCGCTCGAGGAGCTCCGCACCGCGCACCGTTCGCCGCTCGCCGACGCCTTCGGCCCGGTGGTCGGCTACTAGTCGCCCGCTGCACGGAAGGGCTCGGTCGTTCGCGACCGGGCCCTTCTGCGTTCCTCGCCTCGCTGATTGAGCACGTCGAACCCCTCGCTGGTTGAGCCTGTCGAAACCCTGCCGGCACGTTGGTCGAGTAGGCCGCCCGCGGCCGTCTCGAGACCCGGGCGACCCGATCCGATCAGACGCTCAGGGCTTCGGGGGCGGCCTCGTTCCTCGGCTGCTCCCTCGAGCCAGCGTGAGGATGCACGACGCTCGCAACCCAGCGTGAAGATGCACGACGCTCGCAACCCAGCGTGGGAACTCACGCTGGCTCGAGCGAGCGGCGCCGCGACGAAGGAGCAGCGACGCACGCGAAGCCCTGAGCGGATCCGCCGACACTGGGGCGTGAGATCCATGCTGGTCGAGTAGGCGCGCTAGCGCCGTATCGAGACCCTCGCACATGCGAAGACTCCAGCCCGCGAGGTCTCGATACGCTCGTTCCTCGCTACTCGACCAGCAAAACTGTCCTGCCTCTTGCGGGTGACCGTAGGCTGGTGTCATGAGCGATCACGGGCGGTTTCAGGTGATTCCGGCGGCCTACGTCTTCCTGCTGCGCCCGGGCGCCGGCGCCGGTTCCGGCAGCCTGTACGCAGGGGCCGACACGGCAGGCCCCGATGAGGTGCTCCTGCAGCTGCGCCGGGGCACCGGCTACTACGACGAGCACTGGGCCTCCGGCGCGGCCGGTCACGTGGAGCCAGGCGAATCCGTGTTCGCCGCCGCAGCCCGCGAGGCCCGCGAGGAGCTCGGCGTCTCGATCGACGCTTCGATGCTGCATCCGCTCACCGCGATGCACCGCACCCACGGCAACGGACAGGAAATCGACGAACGCGTCGACTTCTTCTTCGCCTGCCGCGAATGGCACGGAACCCCGGAGCTGCAGGAGGAGAAGGCCGCAGCCCTGGCCTGGTTCCCGCTGGATGCCCTGCCCACGCCGGTCGTGCCACACGAGCTTTTCGTTCTCGAGGGCCTCCGCACCGGCACTCTTGCGTCGACGGTGGCGTACGGCTTCTAGGCCCCGCCGGCCGACGCAGAGTCGGCTGCCGCACGGCCAGCCGCGCCCGTCGCGCTAGCCAGTCGCGCGCGAGCCGGTCAGCTGCTGCACGGTAACGAGCTGCGCGACGACGGCCTCGCGGAACGCCAGCGAGTCGCCCACCTCGGCCGGGAACACCGCGGGGAGAGCGAGCATCCGCCCGACGACGGCATCCGGGTGTTCGCGGAGCTCCGTCTCCGACCCAACCGTGCTCTGCAGCTGCGCGGCGATCGGATCGTCCAGCGTGTGCCCGCCCGGCGCGGTCGATGCCGCGACGTAGCCGATCCACGCTGCGACGACAAGCGCCAACCCACGCGGCGTCGCCCCGGCGGCAAGCCGATCCGCGACGGTCCCGAGGATGCGTACAGGCAGTTTCTGCGAGCCGTCCATCGCAACCTGCGCGGTCGTGTGCGCGAGGCTCGGGTTCGCGAAGCGTTCGAGAACACTGTCGCGATACTCCGCCAGATCGATACCGGCAGGCGCGGTGAGGGTCGGCAGGATGTCATCGTCGATGACGCCGACGGCCAGAGCCCGCAGCCGCTCGTCGCCAACCGCGGACGCGATCGTGCGGTGGCCGCTCAGCGCGCCGAGCCAAGCCAACAGGGAGTGCGTCGCGTTCAGGGTGCGCAACTTCACCATCTCGTAGGGCGCGACATCCTCCGTCAGGATGGCGCCGGCCTTCTGCCAAGCGGGGCGCGGCCCGGCGAAGTCATCCTCGATCACCCACTGCGAGAACGGCTCGGCGACGACGAGGGCGTCATCCTGCAGCCCGAGCAGCTCGAGCGCCTCCGCGCGGTCGGCGTCCGTCGTCGCCGGGGCGATCCGGTCGACCATCGTCGACGGGAAGGTGACGGATGCCGCCAACCACCGGCGGAAGGCCGCGGCCTCCGCCCCGGCTGGCAGCGCAGCAGCGAGCGATTCCACGAGGCGGCGCGTGACGCCGCCGTTGTCGACCATGTTGTCGCAGGACACCACCGAGAAGGCGCCAACGCCGTTGCGGTGGCGACGGGCCAGGCCACGCACGAGCAGGCCGATCGGCGTCTGCGACGCGGCCCCGCCACCGTCAGCGCCAGACTCGAGAGCGGCGCCGCTCAGTTCGGCGTCGATCAGTGCCAGGTCGTGCACCACGGCCGGCAGTGAGAGGTCGATGCGGCCGTCCGGTGCGCGCAGATAGCCCTTCTCGGTGATCGTGAGGGTGGCCAGATGCGTAGTCGACGCCGCGAGCGTCGCCACGACCTGCTCCGAGTCCCGCCTGGGCCAGGCGACGTCGCGCACGGAGGAGACCAGCTGGAGTCGCGTGTCGCTCGCGCTCTTCTCCAGCACGCCGTAGAGGCAGTCCTGCGGCTGCAACTGGAGGGCGACGGCATCCGTTCGTCCGGTCACCCCGAGGATCCCCCAGTGCGTCTCGCCCTCGGCCGCAGCTGCTCGCTCGGTGTAGACGGCCTGGTGGGCGCGGTGGAACGCGCCGATGCCGAAGTGCACGATGCCCAGCGAGAGCTCGTCGGCGGTCAGAAGCGGCAACTCGACGGCCGTACCGGGGCGCTGGAGCCGGGCGAGGGTCTCACTCGAGAGGCGGAGTGCTGCGGTCACGGGTCTCCTCGTGGTCAGGTGTCAGGCTGCGCGGGTGCGCGGTGGGGTGTCAGCGCCGCGGTGCGACGCCGGTGGAGTTCCGCACGATGAGCTCTGTGCCGAGCACGGGCACCACAGGCGTTCCGGCCCGGCCGAGCACCGTGTCCAGCAGCAGATCGACGCTGGCGCGCCCCATCTGCACCCGGGGGCAGTCGACGGTGGTGACGTTCGGCCACACCAGGGTCGAGACGGGGACGTTGTCGAAGCCGGCAACGCTCATGGCCTCCGGAACGCCCACGCCACGCTGCCGGAGCCGGTCGATCAGCCCGACGGCCACGAGATCGTTGAAGGCGACGACGGCGGTCGCACCGCTCGCGATCGCCAGGTCACCGGCCTGCAGCCCGCCGGAGAACGATGGGGGGAAGTTGCCCAACTCGAGCAGCTCGAGCTCGGGCGACGCCGCCGCGACCGCGCGCATGGCCTCAACGCGCACCGTGTTCGACCACGAGCTGGTCGGGCCCGCCGCGTACGCGATGGTGCGGTGGCCGAGGGCGAGCAGGTGGGCCATGACGCTCCGCACGCCGCCGCCGTTGTCGAATGCGATCGACGGAACACCATCGACCGTGCGGTTCACGAGAACCACCGGGTGTTCCTCAGCCACGGCACGCACGGCGTCGTCGCCGCCACGTGCCGAACAGAGGATGACGCCGTCGACCTGTTTCGCCAGGCTGCGCACGATCTCGGCCTCGACCGCGGCATCCTCGTCCGAGTCGGCGATGAACACCGCATAACCGGCCGCTCGCGCCCGCGCCTGCACGCCCTTGCAGATCGACGCGAAGTACGGGTTCTCGAGGTCGGGGACGACGAGTCCGATGTTGCCGGTGCGCCCCGTGATGAGACCGCGGGCGGCCGGGCTCGGCCGGTAGCCCAGCGTCCTGGCCGCCTCCCGCACGTGCACTCGCGTCGCCTCCGCGACCTGATCCGGCTTCGCGAGGGCTCGCGAGACGGTGGAGATCGACACCCCGGCGGCCTTGGCAACATCGCGAATCGTCACAGCCATGTCCATACCGCCCTGCGTGTGTCGCGCTGCGCCCACCGTGGGCACGCTCCCATTCTGCAAACCTTTTCATGATTTCGTCAAGTTCGGCCACGTGAGCGCGCGGCTGACGGCACAGAGATCGGATGAATTTGCGCCAACTCCCTCGGAAATTCGGTATGTTAACGGTGAGCGGCCGCGAGAATGCGTCGAAGCATCGAAGCACATTCGCCTGAAACACGCTCAAGAGTTGTTGCATTCAACGAGGAGGCAGAGTCGTGTCATCGGAACCCTGGGGCGTGAACCCCGATCGCGCACTGCCGGCGGAGCCCACGCAGCGCGGCATCGCGCGGGAGCTCTACCGGGCCGTGGCCGATCTGCCGATCATCTCGATGCACGGCCACATCGACGTCGGCGCGATCCTGCGCAACGACGCGTTCGGCGACCCGGCCGAGATGTTCATCATCCCCGACCACTATCTGCTGCGGATGTTGGTCTCCCAGGGCATCACACACGAGCAACTCGGCGTGCGGCCGCTGGACGGCGGCGGTTTCGAGACCGATCACCGCATGGTCTGGCGTCGTTTCGCCGAGAACTGGAAGCTCTTCCGCGGCACCCCCACCCGCTACTGGATGGAACACGAGCTCTCCCTGATCTTCGGCATCACCGAAGCGCCGTCCGCGGCCACAGCCGACGCAATCTACGACCAGCTCTCCGAGACCCTCGCTCGGCCGGAGTGGCACATTCGGCCGCTCTTTGATCGCTTCAACATCGAGATGCTGAGCACGACGGATGCCGCGCACTCCGCGCTCACCGAGCACGCGGCGCTCGCCGCTGAGGGCTGGGGCGAGCGGGTTGTCCCGACGTTCCGCCCAGACAGCGTCTTCTACCCCGACCGTGCAGACTGGCGGAGCGAGATCGAGGCGCTGGCCGGGGTGAGCGGCATCGACATCGTCGACTACCCCAGCTTCCTCGAGGCGCTGCAGCAGCGCCGCTTCGCCTTCGTCGCCGCCGGCGGCCTGGCAACGGATCACGGCCACCTCAGCGCCGACACGACACCGCTCGACGCCATCGAGGCCCACCGCATCTTCGCCGAGGCACTCCGCGGCCCGGTCGACACGGCCGCCGCGGCCACCTTCGCCGCCAACATGCTGTTCGAGAGCGCGCGGATGTCGGTGCAGGACGGTCTCGTCATGCAGCTGCACCCCGGCGTTGCGCGCAACCACTCCGCTCCCAACTTCCGGGCGTTCGGCGCCGACAAGGGCTTCGACATCCCGCAGAACGTCGAGTTCACCCGGGCGCTGCAGCCACTGCTCGACGCCTTCGGCTTCGAGCCGCGCTTCCGGCTGATCCTGTTCACCATCGACGAGACGGTGTACTCCCGGGAGCTCGCACCGATCGCCGGCGCCTACCCCGCCGTCAAGCTCGGCGCCCCGTGGTGGTTCCTCGACTCCCCGGACGGCATGATGCGTTTCCGCGAACTCGTCACCGAGTCCGCCGGCTTCTACAACACGAGCGGCTTCGTCGACGACACGCGCGCCTTCGCCTCCATCCCGGCGCGGCACGACCTGGCCCGCCGGGTCGATGCCGGATACCTCTCGAAGCTCGTCGCCGAACACCGCCTGGGTATCGACGAGGCGACGGAGACGATCATCGACCTCGCCCACACGCTGCCGCTGGCGGCGTACGCGCGCAGAGCCTGAGCCGACATCCGCCCCACCCATACCGACACACGAACAGTCAGTGAAGAAAAGAGAAGCACCGTGAGCACCATTGAACGCGCAGAAGTCTTCGTCACGAGTCCGGGACGCAACTTCGTCACGCTGAAGATCACCACCTCGGATGGGGTGACCGGCCTCGGCGACGCGACCCTGAACGGCCGCGAGCTCTCGGTCGTCGCCTACCTCACTGAGCACGTCATCCCGATGCTGATCGGGCGAGACCCGCAGAACATCGAGGACACCTGGCAGTACCTCTACCGTGGCGCGTACTGGCGCCGCGGCCCCGTCACCATGGCGGCGATCGCCGCCGTCGACGTCGCCCTGTGGGACATCAAGGGCAAGATCACGGGGCAGCCGGTGTACCAGCTGCTCGGAGGTGCCTCCCGCACCGGTGCGCTCGCCTACGGGCACGCCTCCGGCTCCGACATCCCCTCGCTGTTCACCTCGATCCGGAACCACCTCGACCAGGGTTTCAAGGCGATCCGGATCCAGACCGGAGTTCCCGGGCTCGGCCAGGTCTACGGTGTCGCAGGCGACCAGGCTCCCGGCCAGCGCTACGACTACGAACCGGCCAAGCGCACGTCCGTGCCGAGCGAGGAGGAGTGGGACACCGCCGCCTACCTCAACCACATCCCCAGCGTCTTCGCCGCCGTGCGCGAGGAGTTCGGCTACGAGCTCCCCCTGCTGCACGACGGACACCACCGGATGACGCCCAACCAGGCCGCCATCCTCGGCAAGTCGCTCGAGCCGTACAAGCTGTTCTGGCTCGAGGACTGCACGCCGGGCGAGAACCAGGAGGCGCTGCGCCGCGTGCGCTCCCAGACGACGACGCCGCTCGCCATCGGCGAGGTCTTCAACACCGTCTTCGACTACCAGACGCTCATCACGGAGCAGCTGATCGACTACGTGCGCAGCGCCGTCACGCACACCGGTGGCATCAGCGCACTGAAGAAGATCATGGACTTCGCGGCGGTCTACCAGATTAAGTCCGGCTTCCACGGCCCGACCGACATCTCACCCGTCGGCATGGCCGCGGCGCTGCACCTCGACATCGCCATCCACAACTTCGGCATCCAGGAGTACATGAAGCACCCCGCCGACACGCTGGAGGTCTTCGAGACCAGCTACAGCTTCGAGAACGGCCTGCTGCACCCGGGAACGAACCCCGGCCTCGGCGTCGAGTACAACGAGGAGCTGGCCGCCGGCTTCGAGTACGCGCCGGCGTACCTGCCCGTCAACCGGCTGCAGCTCGACGGCACGATCCACGACTGGTGATCGCCGGGCGTTGAACGTCAGCGCTGAACGCAGAAGGGCCGATTCGCGAGAGTCGGCCCTTCTTCTTTGCCAGCGTGGGTTTCGACAAGCTCAACCAACGGAAGACTGCCTGCTGGTTGAGTAGCGAGGAACGAGCGTATCGAAACCTCACGGACCGCAGCCGTCGCACGGACTTCGGTCTCGATACGGCCGTAGACGGCCTACTCGACCAGCGTGGAGGGTTTCGACAGGCTCAACCAACGGGGGGTCTCGGAACAGCTTGCCGGTTGAGTAGCGAGGAACGAGCGTATCGAAACCTCACGGGCTGGAGCGTTCGCACGGACATCGGTCTCGATACGGCCGTAGACGGCCTACTCGACCAGCGTGGAGGGTTTCGACAGGCTCAACCAGCGCGGCGCGCAGCGTCGCGAAAGGCGGCAGCCCAATCCAAGGCAAACTCAGGATCCGCGACCGATGCTGGCAGGGTTTCGACAGGCGCGACCAGCGGGGGCGGAGGGGTTTCGACAGGCTCAACCGACGCGGCGCGCAGCGGAGCGGTGCTCAGCTGGTGGCGAGCTGCCCGCCGACGAGCGCGTGGCCGTCCGAGTGGGCGCGGAACAGTCGTGCCGCGGTCTCCGGGTCACCACCGTCGAGCGCGCTCAGCAGGCCGCGGTGCGTCTCGGCGACCTGGTGCCAGTCCCCGACGAAGTTGGGGTCGGAGACAACGTGCAGCGAGCGCATGCTCGGCTCGATCTGCTCCCACATTCGCGGCAGGTACACGTTGCCGCTCAGTTCGATCACCGTGCGGTGGAAGAACAGGTCGAGTTCGCGGAACCCGGCGATGTCACCGGCGGATGCCGCCTCGTGCATCTGGTCGATGGCGTCCGCGAGTGCGTCGTGCGCCGCGGGGTTCAGCTGGCCGCACGCCAACGAGGCGGCGAGGCCCTCGAGCGCGATGCGCACGGTGCGCGCCTGCTCGGCCTCCTCTTCGCTGAACGCCGTGACGAAGCTGCCCCGGTGCGGAACGTGCGTGACAACGCCCTCGTGGATGAGGCGCTTCAGCGCCTCACGCACCGGCGCCTGGCTGACTTCGAGCTCGCGCGCCAGCTGGGATTCCACCAACTGCGCACCCGGCTCGAAGGTGCCGTTCCTGATCGAGGTCTTGATCAGCGCGTAGACCCGGTCCGAGAGCAGACCTCGGTCCAGGCTCAGAGAGGTGTAGCCTGCGTCGCTCATCAATTCAACCTACCGTCGCGTTGCGTGAATGTCGTCATGGGTGATTCGGCCACGCTATCGCGTCTGCCGTATCGGGGCCGGGATTGCCCGAACTCCAATGTGGTCGCGGCGGCCGGCACCGGTTGCCTGAGGCCGTACACGGAGCGAGCGGTCTCGCCGAAGATGCGTTCCCGCTCCTCGTCCGTGCAGTGCGCCAGCTCGGCGTCGATGCGGCGGAGAACCCCGGCGTAGTCCAGCCCGGTGCGCATCGACATCGGCCAGTCGCTGCCGAAGAGCAGCCGTTCCGCCCCGAAGGAGTCGAGTGCGGCGCGCACGATGCGCCCCGGTGCGTCTGGGCGACTGTCGTCATCCGCCAGAGAGAGGATGCCGGAGATCTTCGCATTCACCGTTGGCTGCGCCGCGACAGCGGCCAGCTCGGCCTCCCAGCCCACCTCGATCGGATCCTGGCCGATCCCCATGTGGCAGAGCACGATGGTCAGCGCCGGGTGGCGTTCGGCGAGGCGTGAGACGGAGCGGAGTTGCGCGGGCCGCAGCAGCAGCTCGAGCACGAGACCATTGGCGGCCAGGCCGGAGCAGAGCGCGTCGATGCCGGGGATCGCGGTGAGGTCGTCCGAGGCGCCGCGTGCCGGGATGCGCACGCCGACGACGGGGCCGCCGTTCTCCAGCGAGCGAGCGACTGCGGGGTGCACGACGCCGGCCCAGGCCCCGGTCTCATCGCTTGCGGCATACTGCAGCACGACCGCGTCGATGCCGGGGAACCGCGCGGCCCGCTCGAGCAGCCACTCGGCTTCGAGCAGGGTGTCTCCGGCCTGTACGCAGATCACGCCATCGGCGAGGGGTGAGTGCACATCGTCGACGTCGTAGCGCGGGGCCAGAATAGGCACGGAGGCGAGCCAGGGGAGCGGGAACACCGCGGTGTCCCACATGTGCACATGCGCGTCGAAGACTCTCACGTGGCTCCCTCCAATCCTGCTTCGGCCGATCGACGGCCCATCCGAAAACGCTGACTATCGATTAGCCATAATCAATCAAACCACGGCGCAGGCCCAACGGCGCCGTGAATGAACTGTGGGTGTTCAGCCCTCGCCCGGCCACTGGGTCTCGGCATCCATTCCCCAGACCTGACTGAGCTGGTCGTTGTCGCCCGGCGCATCCGAGACGAG
This sequence comes from Leifsonia sp. Root4, assembly GCF_001425085.1. Lineage (GTDB taxonomy): Bacteria > Actinomycetota > Actinomycetes > Actinomycetales > Microbacteriaceae > Microterricola. Next base: position 1,207,027 of record NZ_LMDN01000001.1, read on the forward strand.
CGTCGCAATCAGCGCCGCCCACTCCGGGTCGATGGGTCCGCGCGCCCTGAGCTCGGCGAGCGCGGCCTCGGTGTCCGGCGTCGACTCGATGACGTGGAAGAGGTCGTCGCCGATGCTCCAGATGCGCCAGCTGAGGATGCCGGCCTCGCGCAGCGAGTCGAAGACGGCCTCCGGCAGGCGCGCGTGCACCCGGGCATACTCCGCGGCCATGCCCGGCCGCACTCGGGTGCGGCGCGCGGTGCGCACGATGTCGGTCACGGGCGGGCCGCCTCGGTGCCCGGCAGCGTTCCGCCCCGCGGGAGCAGGCCGGCATCCGCGAGCTCGGCCCAGAGTGCGGCCGGAACCGGGCGGTGCCACGCGGCGACGTTCGTCTCAAGCTGGGCGACATCGGTCACACCGATGAGCACGGCCGTGCTCGCCGGGTGAGCCGCGCTGTACGCCTGCGCGACGTCGGCGAGGGCGAAGCCGTGCCGCACGACAATGGCCTGCATCCGGCGCGCCTTCTCGAGGAGATCGGCCGCGGCGGGGCGGTAGGCGAAGGTGGCCTGGTCGCTCGGGTCGGCGAGGATGCCGGAGTTGAACACGCCGCCGAGCACGACGCCGACTCCGCGTTCGATGCAGGCTGGGAAGAGTTCCTCCGCCGCGCTCGCATCGAGCAGCGAGTAGCGGCCGGCGATGAGGATGACGTCGAGGTCGAAGTTCCGCACGAACTCGAGCGGCAGCTGCCACTGGTTCATGCCGACGCCGACCGCGCCGATGACACCCTCGTCGCGGAGCGCCAACAGCGTCGGGATGGCCGTTGCGCTCGCCTCTGCCGCGAAGTCGTCCGGATCGTGCACGTAGACGATGTCGACGTGGTCACGCTGCAGGCGGGCGAAGGACGAGTCGAGGCTCCGCAGCACGCCGTCGCGGGAGTAGTCGTAGTGCCAGGCGCCCGTGGCGGGGTCGACGATGCGGCCCACCTTGGTCGAGACGGTGACCTGGGCGCCCGGCTGCTCCTGCAACGCCGCCCCGAGGGCGAGCTCCGCCTGACCGATGCCGTAGTAGGGCGCGGTGTCGAAGTAGGTGACGCCCCGCTTGAGCGCCGCGGCGACGACCCGGGTCGCCTCAGCCTGGTCGTCACGATTCGAGAGTTTGGCGGTGCCGAGGCCGAAACGGCTGATCGGCACGCGGGCAGCCCCGACCGTCGCCGTCTGCACGGCGGGCGCAGGCGATGTCGACTCAGCCAATCTCGGGCCGTCCGTCCGCGATCCACTGCTCGTACTCGGCCTTGCCGGCCTCGTTGAGGGGGTAGTAGCGGCGCAGCGCCCCGCCCGCACGCAGTTTCATACGCGAGAACACCTCCCAGTCGTCGTGCTTCTTGCTCGCGGCGAGCACAGCCTCCGCCTTGGCCACCGGCACCACGACGGCGCCATCGTCATCCGCGATGATGATATCGCCGGGGATGACGAGCGCGCCGCCGACGGCGATCGGCACGTGGTACGCCCATGCGAAGAGCTCGCCCTGGGAGGCGTAGTGCGGGGTGCCGCCGAGCGACCAGACGGGCAGACCGTCCTCGCGCACCGCCTGCGAGTCGCGGATGCGGCCGTCGACGACGAGGCCGACACCGCCACGGTTCTGCAGGTGCTGGGCCAGCATCTCGCCGACGACTCCGGAGCGGGTCGAGCCGTAGGCCTGTACGACGAGCACGTCGCCTGCCTCGATCTCGTCGAGGACGCCCCAGAGCGCCGTCGCGCGCTCGACGTACTCCTGCGTCTCACCGGCATCCTGGTAGATGTCTTCGCGCAGCGGCATGAACTGCAGCGTGACGGCCCGCCCGACGACCCGGGTTCCCGGCATCGTCGTCTTCGGGCCCTCGATCAGGGTCTGCGTGATGCCGAGGCGGTGCAGTTGCGCGCACGCCGTGGCCGAGCTGATGCCCTTGAACGCCTCGACCGTTGCCGGGTCAAGGGGAGCGATCTCCGGCCCGCGCACGGGAAGGTTCCAGATGCCGCCGATCCGTGGCACGTCATCAGACATCGCCTCGCCGTCTGGCAGTGCCTCGGTGGCGGGAAGAGTCTGGAGCAGCTCGCTCATGGCGATACCTCTGTTTTCATTGATGCGTTCGGTGTTGTGGAGTGCGTATGCCCTGTGGGGCGGCGCTGTGTCAGGTGGCGTTTACACGCCGAAGGATGGACGACGCCCGCTCGGGCGGGTGACGAGCGTGATGTCGGCGCGGTGGTTCGGCGGCAGCTCGACCAGCAGCTCGGCCGCGTCGACCGGCACGGTCTGCTGCACGGGCTCGCCGGGCATCGAGCGGTACGCGGGCGTCGCACCGGGGTAGTCGGCCCCGCTCTCGCCGCGGGAGGTGACGGAGACGATGTCCCGCTCACCGAAACGACCAGGCCGCACGAGCACGCGGCGGGTCGCCGTCATGCTGAGGTTGACCAGCTCGACCCGGATGCTCTCGCCCTCGATGGAGTGCACGAGGGCTGCGACATCGGCTGGGAGCCCCTGCCGGCCGGCGTCGGCATCCTCGTAGGAGAGCGCCGCGAACGGGACTCCCCCGTTGTAGAGCACCTGCGGAGCCCCGGCGATCAGCTGGGTGAGCACCTCGGTGACGACGGGATTCACCCGCTGCCAGAAGTGGATGTGCACGGTGCGGATGTCGGGGTCTTCCGCCGCGACCAGGGCCATCCGCCGCGCGACCTGGCCGAGCGCTCCGGCCAGCGCCGCCTCGGGGTAGTCCGGGTTCTCGCCGTTCAGGAAGGCGAGCCACGGGCGTTCGTGCCCCGCCTCCTCCTTGTCGCGAAACGGGCCGAAGCCGATGGACGACTCGACGGATCCGGCGATCACGCGGTCGAGGCGCTCACGGTCGGCATCCTCACGCGAGAACCACCACAGCCACATCGGCATGCTCATCGGCATCGGACCGAAGTCGAACCAGCCGTCGCGGCCGAAGCGGTGCGGAACGAGGAGGGCGGGCTCGGCCGAGGCCGCGCCGAGGCGATCCTGCCACGATGGCTGCAGGCTCATCGGCGTCTCGTCGACGGAGGCAGTGATCGCCTGCGCCAGCACGGTGTCGAGCGGGGTGCGGGCGAGGTCGAGGTAGGAGTTGTCGCCGGTGACGAATGCCGCGTTCATGGCCCCGATCAGCGCGCCCATCTCGACCGAGAGCAGTCCGTGCGGCCAGGTCCAGCCATAATGCCCGCCGAACCAGCGGCCGTCGTGCTGGCCGCCTGTGGTTCCGTCCGCTGAGACGTTGTCCGGGATCAGGCCATCGTTGTCGGCGGCGCGGGCCCGCCAGCCGTCGACGTAGCGGGCGATCCAACGCTCGCTGGCCTCATCGCCGTCGTACAGCCAGCGGTTGAGCACGAGGCTCGTTGATGCGAGATTGATCGGCACGTCGCCGGCACCGAGCACCGCCTGCATGGCGGCGCCCATGGCATCCGCATTGGCCGGGTCTTCGAGATCCGACCAGCTCGAGATGCCGGGCAGGTACTCGAGCGGCAGGCCGTAGGGGCGCATGTTCTCGAGCGATGCCGGGTAGCTCTGCCACTCGTTGCCGAGGCCGGGCAGCAGGCCCAGTGCGCCGTTGTGCGGCGCGGCGATGGTGTTGCTGGCCTCGTCGTAGTTGCCGCGGCGTGCGTCGGTGTAGAGCTCGGCGAAGCGCCGGGCGCGATCGCGGAACGCGGTGTCGTGCGGGTCGGCGGCGCAGAGCGCGTAGAAGAAGATGAGCGACTCGCCCTGGTGGAACCAGTCGTAGCCGTTCTCATATTCCTCTGAGAGCATGCCGGCCTCGGTGAGCTGGGCCGTCACACCGCGCCAGTGGTGCTTGGCGGCATCCAGGATCTCGCGCGACCCACCCAGGCTGTAGAACGCCGGCCAGTTGAAGAAGGCCTCGTAGAAGTCGTCGACACCGTCACGCGAGTTCGCGAGGCTCCGGTCGAAGCGCAGGCGGCCGTCGGCCTCCGTGAACTTTGCGGCGAAGACCCGCCAACTCTCTTCGACCGCATCGAACAGCCGTCGTTCCAGGACCGCCCAGGCCGGAATCGTGGCCATCGGCGTGACGAGCACCTCGCGCGCGGTCACGGATCAGCCCTTCGTCGAGCCGGCGACGAGACCGCCGATGATGTGCCGCTGCATGATGATGAAGAAGATCAGCACCGGGGCGACCGCGAGAAGCAGGGTCGGGAACACGACGTTGTAATCGGTCGTGTACTGGCCGACGGCCGCGAAGACACCGGTGGTCACCGTGTAGATGCCGGAACCGGGGCCGAGGATGATCTGCGGGTTGACGAAGTCGTTCCACACACCGACCGAGTTGAGCACGATCATGGTGGCCACGATGGGGCGCATCAGCGGGAAGATGCACGACCAGAAGGCGCGGACGCGACCGGCGCCGTCGATCGAGGCCGCCTCGTCGATGTCGCGCGGGATGGTGCGCACGAACGCCGTGAACAGGAAGATCGTCATCGGCAGCGTGACAGCGGTCTCGAAGAGGAGGAAGCCGGGGATGGTGCCCATCAGGCCGATGGAGCGCAGCACGAACACCACCGGGATCAGGATGACCTGCGAGGGCACGAACAGGCCCGAGACGAAGAGCAGCAGCAGCGCCGCGTACCAGCGCGTGCGACCGCGGGCAATCACATAGGCGACGGGGGCGCTCACGGCGATGCTCAACACGTTGACCGCGAGCACGAAGAACAGCGTGATGCCATACGCGCCGACCACGTTGAAGTTCGGGCTCTGGATCGCCTGGACGAGGTAGTCCCAGGTGAAGGTGTCCGGGTTGATCGCGAGCGGGTCGCTGAGAATCTCGGACTCCGGCTTGAAGGCGCTGATCACCATGACGTACAGCGGCACGAGCATCACGAAACTGGCGGCGCCGAGCACGACCCACTTCACGACCCTGCCGACGCTGACGCGCTTCGTGGTCATTGGACGGCGGCGCGGTGCCGGAGCGGCGGGCGCGATGATCGCGCGGGTGGAGAGGTCTGGCGCCTCGGTGGTCTGCAGCATCAGTCGGTCACCTTCTCCTCGGCACGGCGACGTGCGAGGGTAATCACGACGCCCAAGACCGCGGTGACGATCATGAGCACGACGGCCTGGGCCGAGCCGAAGCCGAGCTTGCCGTTCTGGAACGAGTCCACGAGGATCTGGAACACGATCGTCTGCGTGCGGCCGGCCGGGCCGCCACCGGTCAGCGCGAGGACGAGGTCGTAGGTGCGCAGCAGGCTCACCAGCACGATGATCAGGTTGACCGTCATGATGGGGGCGATCATCGGGAAGGTGATCGACTTGAACTGCTGCCACTTGCTCGCGCCGTCGACCGTCGCGGCCTCGTAGAACTCGGTCGGCACCGACTTGATGCCGGCGATGTAGAGGATCAGATTGATGCCGAACGTCGCCCACACGATCGTCGCGATGACGCAGACGGCCGCGAAGGTGGGGTCGGAGAGGAAGGGCACGGCATCGATGCCGAGCTGGGCGAGCGTCGAGTTCACGATCCCGGTCGGCGAGAGCATGGCCGACCAGAGGAAGCCGATGATCAGGGCACTGATGATGTGCGGGTAGAACAGCACCGTCCGGATGACGGAGTTCGCCCGGGTGGGCTCCGCGATCAGCACGGCGAGGCCGAGGCCGATCACGTTGCAGAGGATGGTGCCGACGATGGCGATGACCGCCGTGAAGAGTGCGGCGCTCTGGGCGCGGGGGTTGTTGAACAGCTCGGTGTAGTTCTCCACACCGATGAAGTTCATGTTGAGACTGAAACCGTTCCAGTCGGTCATGCTGAGATACACCGCGAGGATCGTGGGGATGACGAACATCCCGACGAAGATCACGAGCGCTGGTGTCGTCATCACGACTTCGGGGAGCAGCCGCTGCCATCTGGCTCGGGGGCGCCGCAAGGAGTTGGCCATCGTTGGGTTCCTATCTGAGGGTGGTGGGTCACGATGCGGTGCGGCGGGAAGGGCCCCGCCGCACCACATCGTCAGTCGACTAGCGGTTGGACGCCCACCACTCGTCCATGGCCTTCTTGGCGTCGTCGGCGCTACCTCCGATGAGGATCGCCTGGGCCTGCGTGTTGAACTCGGCCTGGTAGCCGGCGGGAGCGGTGAGCTCGCCGTATCCGTCACCGGTCGGCACGAAGTTCTCCTGCTCGGTTGCCGCGAGGATCGCTTGCAGCTCTGCGCCGAGCTCATTGGTCTCGTACTCGTAGCCCTCGCGGAAGTTCGAGTCGACCTTGAGCTGCGTGAGAACCGCGTCCTCATCCGTGGTGAGGAACTCGACGAGCTTCATTGCTGCATCCTCGTGCTTGGTGGACTTCATCACGAGGTACGGGCTGGCCAGGTTGGAACCGACCTTGGCATCCTCTGTGCCCTTGACGGCCGGGGCGGCGAAGACGCCGATCTCCGGTGCGTCGGTGGCCTTGAACTCCGAGGCGGCGAACCAGCTGCCCATCGGGTACATGGCCGACTTGCCGCTGAGGAACTGCGCCTCGGCGTCCGGGTACTTGGTGCCGGCGGCGTCGGCCGGGATGTAGCCCTTCGCGACCCAGTCGGCGTAGGCGTCGATCGTGTCGCCGAAGGTCTCGCTCCAGGTCAGCTCGCCGCTGTTCATGTCGGCGTACCAGTCCGGGTTCTCGCTGAGCACGGTCGGAACGCCGAGGTACTGCGGGGTGAGGTTCGTGAACCAATCGGCACCGGTCTGGATGGGGGTCCAGCCGGCATCCTTCAGCTTGCCGAGGTCGCTCTCGAACTCCTCGAAGGTGGTCGGCACCTCGGTGATGCCGGCCTCGGCGAAGGCCGCCTTGTTGTAGAAGACGATCGTCTGGAGCTGCTGGCCGACGCCGGCGGTGTAGTACTTGCCGTCGATCGTGTACTGCTCGGAGAGCGGGGCGGACTTGACGAAGTCGTATGCCGAGAGGTCGAGCAGCTCGGGGGCGAGCTCCGCTGTCGGGTAGATCGACTGGATGACGTCGGGGACGTCGCCGGAGGCGAGGAGCTGGGGAACCGTGGTCTTCACGTTCTCGGTGACGGGCGCCTGGATGGCGACGTCAATGTTCGGGTTGGCCTCTTCGAAGGGGGCGATCAGCTCGTCCCACCAGGTCTGCGTGAGGTTCGGCGTGATGTTGACGAGCATGCGGAGCTCGACCTTCTCATCCGTGCCTCCCGTGCTCGGGGCGCTGGCCGAGCAGCCGGCGAGAACCAGGGTCATGGCGGCGAGCGATGCCGTCATCGCGACAGCGCGGGGGAAAATCGTCATTGATTATGTCCTTCGGTGAGGGGGTGTGGAATTGACCCTACGATAATCGATAATCGTTTGCAAATGCGAATTGGGTCGGCTTCCACTGGCGTTTACCGCCCTTTTCTGGCCGAGCGGGCGCCGGCGAGACACAACGAAGCGACTGCCCGCACCAAGGCTGGTGCGGGCAGTCGCTGGTGAATGCTGGGTCTCAGGCTGCGAAGCGCAGCGTTGCTGCGAAGGCCCCTCCCCCCGGGACATCCTCGGCGCGGACCGCGAGAATCTGCGATCCGCTGAGCAGCGCCCGGCGCAGGATCTCGTCGACGACGCCGTAGTTGACGCCGTCATCCGCCGCATCGACCGTGACTGCACCGGATTCCGAGTCGATCGTGCCGGGGATCGAGCGGTCGATGTCGACGAACAGCGTCTCGATCGCGCCGAAGGTCGCCGCACGCGCCACATCGCTGAGGTCTGTCGACGCCCGGCCGTTGGCCTGCCTGTCGGCGAAGCTCTCCCGCAACACGGCAAGCTGCGCGGCGTAGATCTCGTCGAGGATCAAGCGGGCGGATGCCGCGAGCTCGGCGTCCGGGATCTCCTCCGGATTGCCGGTGATCGTCTGCGCCGCCAGGTGCGGGTAGGTGCTCACGCCACGGAAGATGCTCACCAGCGGCTCGGCACCGGCGATGATCAACGGAACGTTGAGCCCGGTGAACGTCGTCCGCAGGGCACGCACGATGGCGCGCGAGTATTCGGCCATGCGCACCTTCTGACCCTCGGCACCTTGGATGCGTCCGGCGGTCGTGATGCCGCCTCCCGAACGACCACCCGTCTGGTGCCCGGCCGGCGCGCGCCCGGCGACCGGGTCGAGTGCTGCTCCGTCTGCGACGTTCTCCGGCATCCCGGCGACCTCGATCCGGTGCGGGACATCGTCGGCGCTGATCTCGAGCAGACGCACGGAATTCTGGGCCAGGGCCAGCACGAAGGCCGTCTGGGGGAAGGTCGCCGCCCGCATGAGCGGTTTCACGTAGAAGCGGTCGGAGACCTCGACCGCGGCTTCCAGCCGGTTCGGCAACCGGAAGGTCTTCAGCCCTGACGGTGTCGCGAACAGGGCGAGACTGTTGGACAGATGCGTCCAGAACGCGCGGTCCTCGATGAAGCCGGCGATCTGATCGGTGATGGCCGCGATCTGCCGTTTGTCTGCGCCGGCCTCACTGAGCTGGCGCTGCGCTTCGTCGACCTGATTGCGCAGCTCGATGCGGGAGGCTTCCGAGTCCTTTGGGAGCGGACTGGTCGGAAGGTAGATCGAGACGCTCTGTGGATCCCTCGCCGTTGCGAGGGCCAGGATGGTGTCTCTGCTTGGGATATCGGTGTGCTGCACGTGTAACTCCCCATCGTCGTTCCACACTCAGGGAGCCAGATGCCGACCCCGAGTGAAACGACCCGAATGCGACGAGCTCCCTCGTTCGCCAGTCTATGTTCGAGCGGCGCGGAACGGGAGGGTCGGATCGGAAGAGTTCCGGCTCGGCGGCGCGGAGCGCGGAGGAGGTCCGGGAGAACGCCTGTGAGTGGCTACAGCGCGATCACGCAACTGGGCGCACCGCTGGCGAGCTCGCCGATCTGGGCTCCCGGCAGCCCGTCCTCGCCGATCGTGAAGGTCGTGACCGTGTTCGAGAACTGATTGGCCACGTGCAGTCGGCCGTCGTGCTGCAGGTGGTGACGCGGCCAGTCGCCGCCGCTGCTGATCTCGGCGAGCGGATGCAGCGCGCCGCCATCCGCGGAGATGCCGAAGCTGTGCAGCGAGTTGCGCCCGCGCACACTGGCGTGAACCCGCGCGCTGTCGGCGTCGATGCTGATGTGCGCGCCGCAGTCTCCGGCGGCCGGGGCTTCACCGGCGGGGAGGACCGGAAGCATGCCAGAAAGCGCATACATCGTGCTGCCGGCGATGGGCGCGACGATCGCGATCTCGATGGAGTACTCGGTGATGATGTAGATGTGGCCGCTCGGGTGCAGATCGAGCAGGCGCGGCCCGCTCCCGGTCGGTAGAGCGAGCTCCTGGTCGAGACGGAGCGCGAAGCCATTCTCGCTCGGGTCGACGCTCCACACCCGCAGCAGATCGTGCCCGAGGTCGGTCGATGCGATCCTGCCGTCGGGGAGCACGAGTGCCGCGTGCGCCCTGCTCTGCCTGGGCGGAACGCCTGCGGCCACCGCGGCGTGGTCGATGGCGGCCGCGCCCTCGAAACGCGCAACGACCTCACCACGTTCGTCAAGGGTGAAGAGGCACACGATGCCGTCGCCGTAGCTGCTCGAAACGAGCCAGCGCCCGTCAGGATCCACGGCAACGTGGCACACCAGCGCGCCGGCCGGCCACGGCCCCCCGAGTGGGCTGAGCCTCACAGCGGCACGCGGATCGCTGTCGGCTTCGCCGTTCTCCGCCACCGCGAAGGCCCACATCTCGCCGGCCACCTCACAGGCGGCGTAGACGACGGGCAGTCGCGGGTGGCGCACCAGATACGAGGGCGAGTCGACGACGACGGCCGTGCCGAGGTCCGCAAGCCCGGCATCCGGTGTCTGCGCGACCGCCTCGATGCCGAGGCCCGCCCCGGCGTCTCCCGTGTACCCGCCCAGCAACAGCGTTGCGCTCATGTGCATGCCCTTCGAGGTATGTTCGCGCCGCTAGAAATAGGTGCGCACGATGTCGATGATCGTATCGTCTGCGTTGACCACCGGGATGCCGCTCCAACGGTCGAACGCCGTGCACGGGTGCGAGATACCGAAGGCCACGAGGTCGCCGGGCATGACTGTGACGCCCTCGGGCAATGCGAGGTAGCCGTGGTGGTCGTCGAGCGCCGTGAGACGCGCGCCGTGGATCACAGCCGTTTCTGTGGAGAGGTGCCGCCCAGCGGCATCCGCCCGGCGCAGCAGCAGCGGCACCGGAAGTCCAGAGTCGATGGGGGCGTCGCGCTTGCCCATGCCGACGAGGGCGAGGCCGGGTTCGGGGGCCGAGATCACCTGCGCCCAGATCTGCAGCGCACCGCTGAGCGAGCCCTCTGCCGGGATGCGGTTGAACGCCGTCTTGCCGACGTAGACGCCGTCGTCGTGGCTGATGTACGCGCCGCTGCGCAGGATCACGCGCGCATCGGGAAGCACCGAGCGCGCCCATTCCGCCGTGAGTTCGCTGCCCACCTGGTCGAAGTAGACACTTCCGCCGGCGGTCACGATGGCGTCAACCGGCAACAACCCCGCGGCGGCCAGCTCCTCGACAATGGTGCGCACGCCGGCGAAGTAGCCTTTCACCGCTTCGACCGCGAGAAGGCCACCCTCATAGGAGGAGACGCCGACCAGGCGGATGCCGGGAGTTGCCGCCACAAGATCGGCCAGTGCGCGCGCCTCGGCCCGGCTGCGTACGCCCGTCCGTCCGCCCGCGAATCCGACGTCGAGGAGCACGGGGAAACCGCCGCGCGGCCCGTGCTCCAGCGCATGCGCCACACCGGCCGCGGCGATGGCGCGCACCCCGGCGGCCGAGTCGACGAAGCAGGCGAACTCGAACCCGGGGTCCGCGGCCAGCTCGGCGGCGATCCAGTCCAGGGCCGTGACGTCGAGCACCTCGTTGGCCAGGAGGACCCTGGCGACGCCGGCGCGACGCGCGATCAGCAGCTGCGCCGGGGTGGCGACGGTGATCCCCCACGCGCCGGCATCGATCTGGCGTCGCCAGAGCTGCGGCGCCATCGTCGTCTTGCCGTGCGGGGCGAAGAGCAGGCTGTGCCGTGCGGCGAAATCGGCCAACGCCCGAATGTTCTGCTCAAGCGCATCCTCGCGCAGCACCATCGCCGGCCACACGCAGCTGCCGCCGAAGAGGGCCGGCCGCTCGGCGAGGTAGCCGGCGAGCGCCGCCGCCTCCTCCGTGGTGGCAGGGGCTGGGGCATCGGATGCCGCTGGCGCCCAGATCCCCTTGTCGCGCCAACTCGGAACAATTACGCCCTCCGGTGCGGCCTCGGCGGCGCTCATGCCGTCGCCCTCGGCTCCGCCAGGATCTCGGCCAGCAGATCGACCTGGGCCGGGTCGGCGAGGGCGGAGCCGACGGCGACGGTCGAGACTCCGGCATTCAGGAATGCGCGCGCGTTGCCGGCATCCACCCCGCCGGTGGCGACGAAGCGGATGTTCGGGAACGGGCCGCGCATGGCGGTGAACCAGCCGGTGCCGAGCACGGTGGCCGGGAACGCCTTGACCCAGGTGAATCCGAGGCCGACCGCGGCCTGAATCTCGGTGGCGGTGGCCACGCCGGGCAGGTGCGGCAGCCCGAGGCGCGTGCTGGCCTCGGCCACGGCCCGGTCGAGGCCGGGCGCCACCGAGAACGCGGCGCCGAGGCGCTTGCTCACCTCGACCTGCTCAACGCTCACGACGGTTCCGGAGCCGACGAGCTTGCCGCGTTCCGCACCGGCACGGATGACCGCCTCGAGGCTGGGCACGGCGTCAGCCGTCTGGATCGGCACCTCGACGAGCTCGATGCCGAGGTCCCAGGCGCGATTGGCCAGTTCGACGGCCGGTTGGGGCGCCATGTTGCGGAAGATCGCCATGACGGGCGAGCCGCCGAGCAGGGTTTCGATGTCATGTGCCATGGGTGGCCTCTTTCTCGTGCTGTGAATCGGAGGGGTGGGAATCGGAGGGGTGGGAATCGGAGGGGTGGGAATCGGAGGGGTGGGAATCGGAGGGGTGGGCGTCGGGGGCTTCTGCTGCCGCGTTCGTGGTGGCCGGCAAGCTGAGCCCGGCCCACTCGGCGTCGGTGGAGGCGGCGAGCTTCCGCAGCACGTTCCGCGGTGGCAGCACCGCGATGTCGCTGACGGCTCCGAGCGTGTATCCGGCCATGATGTGGCCGAGGCGGAGCGCCGTCGCCGTGTCGTCGTCGCTCAGCCAGGCGGCGAGGTAGCCGGCTGCGAAGGCGTCGCCGGCGCCGACAGCCTCGACGACGTCGACGCGCAGGGCGGGAACGAAGGTCGTGCCGGCCGCGCCGAAGTGAGTCGCGCCGAACTCGGCGTCCTTCACGACGAGCTCTGCGGCATCCGGCACCAGCGCCCGCACGCTCGCCGCGTCGCTTGTGCCCCAGAGGGTCTCGGCCTCGTCGCGGCCGACGATCACGATGTCGGCCGCCCTGGCCAGCTCGAGCAGGCGGGGGCCGGCATCCTCGACGCTCCACAGGGCCGGGCGGTAGTTGACGTCGAAGCTCACCGTGGGTTCGGATGCCGCGCGCGTGACGATCACGCTCTGCAGCAGCGCGTCGCAGCTGGCCGACAGGGCCGCGGTGATTCCGGAGAGATGCACGAGCCGACGCTCACTCAGCCGGAGGCCGGCGAGGTCGCCGGGGCCGAGCGCTGAGGCCGCGGATCCCGCGCGGTAGTAGTAGACCCGGTTCGTTCCGGTCGAGTGGTCCTTGAAGTAGAGCCCGGTCGGGCGCGTGGGGTCGGTGACGACCAGGGGCGTCTCGACGCCTCGCTCGTGCAGCGTGCGCAGGATGCGCTCGGCGTGCGGGTCGGCCCCGAGCCGGCTGAACCACTCGGAGCGGGCACCGAGCTGGGCCAGACCCGCCGCCAAGTTCGATTCCGCGCCACCGATATGCACCGAAACCTGTTTCGCCTCCGAAAGCGATTCGCCGGATGCCGGCACGACGAGCAGCATCGTCTCACCGATGCACAGCGTCTCTGCTGGCGTCTCTTCCGGCGTCTCGACACCGTTCAGATTCCTGTCGGACACCATTCCCCTTGCTTCCCGGCCCACGGCCACTCCGTTGTCAACCGCCAGACACCCGAGCGTGTGCATATATTGCAACAAGCTGTGCAAGAATTGACGTACGTCGAGTCTAGAGGAGGAATCCGTGTCGCAGACAGTGCAGCGCGCCACCGAGATCATCGAGCTCCTCGCCGAGCGACCGCGCACCCTCGCCGAGGTGGCCGCGCACTTCGCGGTGCACCGCTCGACGGTCTTCCGCCAGTTGCAGACGCTCGAGCGCGCCGGCTTCGTCGTGCACCGCAGCGACGGCCACTACGACATCGGCACCCGCATCATCGCGATCGCCCAACAGGCGCTCGACAACCTGGACCTCCGCCGCATCGCGCGTGACGAGCTGCGCGCCCTGCAGTCCAGGGTCGGAACGACCGTGCACCTGGCCCAGCTGTTGGAGCGCAGCGTCGTCTACATCGACAAGGTGGAGGGCGGCGGCAGCGTGCGCATGTACTCGCGCATCGGCCTCCCGGTGCTGCCGCAGGCCACCGGTGTCGGCAAGGTCATCCTCGCCGCCCTGCCGGAGAGCCGGCGCGACGAACTCCTCGCCGACACCGAGTGGACGGCATTCACCGCGGCGACGCACACGAGCCGCGCGAGCCTCGACGTCGAGCTCGCCGAGATCCGCGCCCGCGGCTGGGGCGTCGATGACAGCGAGTTCGAAGACTTCATGAACTGCATCGCCGCGCCCATCTCCAACTCCACGGGCACCGTGCTCGGCGCGCTCTCCATCAGCTCGATCAAGGTCGTCAGCGACCTCGACGCCCTGAAGCGCCACCTGCCCGATCTGCTCGCGACCACCGAGCGCATCGCGAGAGCGCTGGGCTAGGCATCCGCCCCGCGAGCGCCCCACAGCCACCCATCCGCCGCCCCCAACAACAGCGAGGACAACCATGACCAAGCAGGCCATCACCATTCCCAACGCCCCGAAGCCAGCCGGCCCCTACAGCCACGGCGTCGTCGCGAACGGCTTCCTTTACACGGCCGGGTTCGGCCCGCAGGATCCGGCGACGGGCGAGGTCGTCCCCGGCGGCGTCGGCGAGCAGACCGCGCAGGTGCTGCGCAACATCCAGGCCGTTCTCAACGAGGTCGGCGCATCGATGGATGACGTCGTCAAGACGACCGCGCACCTGCAGCACCTCAAGCGCGACTTCGCCGAGTACAACGAGGCGTACGCCGGCTTCTTCAGCGAGCCCTATCCCGTGCGCACGACCGTCGGCAGCGATCTCTACGACATCCTCGTCGAGATCGACGTCGTCGTCGCGTTGCCCCAGGCGTAGTCGTTCCGAGTGGTTCCGGATGCCGCGCGCTGCGGCATCCGGGCCCCCCGTATCAACACCGCCACCCCCACCGCCGTGGCATAGCGATACCGCGCACCGTCGGCCGGCGTGCCGGTGAACACGCCGAGCGGCGCGCCGGCCGCCACGGCCTGTCGACAGAAACTCCGGCCGACGGCACAGCAACGGTCGCGGCGCGGACCGCCACGGACCACGGACCACAGCGGCTCAGATCGTGAACTCGGTGCCGGTCAGGGCCTCCGACTCGCGCCAGACGCGCTCGGCGATGGCCCGGTCCAGGCTGGTCGCGCTCGGCGCCTGCAGCCTGGGCTGTCCCTTGATGATGTATCGCGGCCCCCAGTATTGACCGCCGTGAGCGGCCGGGTCGGCGACCGCACGCACGATCGACCACGCCCCGCGATCCTTGCCCTGCGTGATCGGCGCCTGGAGGTTGTCGACGAAGCGTTTGAGCCGACTCGGCTCGTTCACTCCGGCAACCCGCGGCGTGCGCCCGCCGATCGAGTAGCCGGGGTGGGCGACGAACGCCGAGGTGCGCGCGGGGTGGCCAGCGGCCTCGGCTGAAGCGACTGAAGCGGATGCCGCACGCAAGCGGCGGTCGAGTTCGAAGCCGAACACCTGCATCGCGATCTTCGACTGGGCGTAGGCCCGCCACGGCTGGTACCCGCCGGCCAGCTGCAGATCGTCGAGCGGGGAATCCAGCAGCCGCGAGATCATCGAGCCGAGCGCGACCACCCGGGAACCGGGGGTGCGCAGCAGCGCCGGCAGCAGCTCGGCGGTGAGAGCGAAGTGGCCGAGGTAGTTCGTGGCGAGCACGAGCTCGAGGCCGTCGGCGCTGAACTCGCGCCGCCGTGGTGGGTGCACGATGCCGGCGTTGAGCACGAGCCCGTCGATCCGCTCGAGGTTGAGCAGCTCCGCGGATGCCGCGCGCACCGAGTCGAGCGAGGCAACGTCGAGCGCGAGGGTGCCGACGGCTGCGCCGGGCACGCGCGCGCGGATGGCGCGCGCCGCGGCATCCGCCCGGCTCTGATTGCGGCAGGCCAGGACGACGCTGGCGCCTGCGCGGGCGAGTTGCTCGCTCGTGAAGAAGCCGAGGCCGGCGTTGGCGCCGGTCACGACGATGGTCTTGCCCGCTTGCGACGGGATCGCGGAGGGGTTCCAGCGCGCGCCGGCGGTGGTCACGTCGCCCGCTGCACCCACTAGGACGGGCTGTCGGTGGGCTCGGCCGGCTGTGCCGACTGCGCGGGCTCGGCCGTGGCGACGCCGTTGGCTCCGGCGAGTTCCTCGTGGTGCTGGATGACCTCGGCGACGACGAAGTTGAACCACTTCTCGGCGAAGGCGGGGTCGAGGTGTGATTCCTCGGCCAGGGCGCGCAGCCGCGCGATCTGGCGGGTCTCACGGGCGGAGTCGGTTGGCGGCAGGCCGTGGTCGGCCTTCAGCCGGCCGACGCGCTGCGTGTACTTGAAGCGCTCGGCGAGCATGTGGATGAGCGCGGCATCGATGTTGTCGATGCTGAGCCGGATTCCATCGAGTTCTTCACGCGCTTCGCGCTCGTCTGCAGCCATGCTTCGACCCTATCGTCCGCATGTCGCGGCGAGCACCGGATGATGCCCCGTGCGGCGGTCGGCGCGGGGACGCTCAGGCGGGGACGGATTCGGCCGGAATCCGCCGGCCGACGCGGATGCGCCGCTGCGCCAACAGGATGCCGAGCAGCACCAGGCCTGCGCCGATCGGCTCGTGCCAGCCGAAGCGCTCCCCGAGGATCACCACGCCGAGCAGCACGCCGACGACCGGGGTGACGTAGGTGACGGTGGACGCATTGGTCGGCCCCCACGCCCGCAGCACGTTGATGTTCCAGATGTAGGCGAGGCCGGTGCCGAGCGCACCGAGGGTGAGCAGGCTGAGCACGATCGCCCAGTTGAGTTCGACCGGCTGCCAGGCGAGCACCGGGGTGAGCGCGAGCATGATCACGCCGCCGATCCCGATGTTGAGGAAGGCGAAGGTGGCGCCGGTGATGGGTCGGGCGCTCAGGAATTTGCGCGTGTAGCCGAAGGTGAAGCCGTAGCAGGTGGCGGCGCCGAGGCAGGCGATCTGGCCCCAGAGCGATCCGGTGAGCTCGGCGTACTGCCAGGGCGCGATGATCACGATGACGCCGAGGATGCCGACGGCCACGCCGAGGATCTGCCCGCGGTCGAGTTTCTCGACGCGGAAGGCGAGCGTGGCCATGAGCGCCGTCGTGATCGGGGTGACCGCGTTGTAGATGCTGGCCAGGCTGGAGGAGACGTATTGCTCGGCCCAGGCGAAGAGCAGGTGCGGGATGACGCAGCCGGTGATCGCGATGACGGTGAAGTGCAGCCAGACCTTCGCCTCGCGCGGCAGCACGGGGCCGCCGCCGACGCGCGGCCGGCTGGCGAGCACGATCAGGCCGAGGGTGAGGCCGCCGAGGATCAGCCGTGACCACGCGACCTGCCCGAAGGAGACGCCGTCAAGGGCGACCTTCATGAACAGGAAGCTGGCGCCCCAGACCGTGCCCATCGCCACGAATTGCAGCGCGATCGACAGTGCGCTGTAGCTGCGGTTCTGGACGGGGGGAATGCTCACCCCACGACGTTACCGCCGTGGTGCGACAGTGCCGAGCGCCGGGGAGCACGCTGTCCGAAATGCGCCGAACATTGGCCGCGATTCGCGGGCACGGCCTGTGCCGAACTGCCGGTCAGCGGATGCCGCCGGCGACGCGCCGCGGTTCCGGCCCGAAACGGCGCCGATTAGCCGGCGCATCCGCTGACCGGCTACGCGCGTCCCGCATCCGCGGACGGGCTACGCGCGCAGCGCCTCAGCAGAGCGGAACGCGACCGGCCCGGTGAAGCGGGCGAGCCGGTCGTGAAGCCCGGCCTGCACCTCTGGCCACTCCTCGGAGAGGATCGAGTAGAGCACGGTGTCGCGCCAGCTGCCGTCCGGGCGCCGGCGTTCCCGACGCACGGTGCCCTCGTAGCGGGCGCCGAGACGCTCGATCGCCCTGCGCGAGCGGGTGTTCATGGCGTCCGCTTGGATCTTGACCCGGCCGAATCCGTGCTCGAACGCAGAGTTCAGCAGCAGCAGCTTCGCCTCGGCGTTGACCTGGGACCCCCACACCCGCGGGTCGAATGCCGACCAGCCGAGGTGCGCGGACTCCCGTTCGACGTCGATGTCGCCAAGCGTTGTCGTGCCGACCAGCACCCCGTC
This sequence comes from Leifsonia sp. Root4, assembly GCF_001425085.1. Taxonomy (GTDB): domain Bacteria; phylum Actinomycetota; class Actinomycetes; order Actinomycetales; family Microbacteriaceae; genus Microterricola. The sequence continues at coordinate 1,224,543 of NZ_LMDN01000001.1, forward strand.
GTGGGCGCCGCCGTGCAGCCGGACGGCGAAGACGTTGGCGTCGGTGGCCGAACTGTCGATCACGCGACGGCGCCAGCCCAGCCGCGCGCCCGCCCGCGGTTCGGCGCCGAAGCGCAGGTAGCCGCGCGCCCACACGGCGAAGTCGGCGGCATCCGCGCGGTATGCGGCCGGCCCGCCGCCGTAGCCGCCGGCGAAGACGAGCGGATGCCCGATCGCGGCGTGCAGCTCGACGAGCCCGTCGGTGCGCAGCGGGTGCAGCGAGATGAATCGGCCATGGATCGGCTCAAGTGGTGGGCGCACTGCGGTCATGGCCCGATCTTCGCGTAGGCGGGTTACCCGCCAGTGAACGGCATGCGACGGGCGCGTGCGGCCCGGTGTGAGTGCGGGGCCCGGCCCACGCGGGGGATGCGCTCGGCGGGAGCTCGGCGTCAGCGCGGCGCGGGGCCTGACGCACGACCGGCCGCCGCGCCCATCCCGCCCCAGCACTACGCTGGCAGGATGCTCGCTCTGGTCGTCGTCTCCGTTCTGATCGGCGCCTTCGCCCAACGCATCACCGGCATGGGCTTCGCCCTCGTCGTCTCCCCCGCGCTGGTCATCATCCTCGGTCCGTTCGACGGCGTGCTCGTGGTCAACCTCTGCGGCGTGCTCTCCTCGCTGCTGATCATCCCCCGGGTCTGGAAGCACATCGAGTGGCGCACCTTCCTCTGGCTCGCCGTGCCCGCCATCATCGCGGTCGTGCCTGGCTCCCTGCTCGCCGCCAAGCTGGGCGGCCCCGAGCTGCAGCTCGGCGTCGGGCTGCTCGTGATCGTCGCCCTGACCGCCTCGCTGCTCGTCACCCGGGCGGAGCACACGCTGCCACGGCGACCGTCCGCGATCGTGGCGGGTGCGGCATCCGGTTTCATGAACACGGCAGCCGGCGTCGGCGGCCCGGCGCTCAGCGTCTACGCCGTGCTCACCCGCTGGCCGCAGGCGCAGTTCGCTGCGACCCTGCAGCCGTACTTCGTCGTCATCGGCACCGTCTCACTGATCACCAAACTGTTCTTCTCCGGCGGGGCGTGGCCCGAACTGGATGCCGCCAGCTGGCTCGCCGTGATCATCGCGCTGCTCGTGGGGCTCGGCCTCGGCGAACTGCTGCACACGCGTGTCAGCCACCGGGCGGCGCGCACCGCGGTGATCGTGATCGCCTACCTCGGCGGCGCCGCCGCCATGATCGACGGCGCGCTCAAGCTCCTCGCCTAGCGCCCCGGCGTCGGCCAAGCTCGGGGGCCGCGAAAAGCGCAGGGGCCCGGGAAAGATCCCGGGCCCCTGCACTTTATGCGGGCCGCGACGCGACGGTCGCGGCCCAACGGTCGACTCTTAGTCGATCAGGTCGTGACGCACGACGATCGCGTCGCGGCCGGGGCCGACGCCGATCGCCGAGATGCGCGATCCGCTCATCGCCTCGATGGCGAGCACGTAGTCCTGGGCGTTCTTCGGCAGCTCCTCGAAGCTGCGCACGCCGGTCAGGTCTTCCGTCCAGCCCGGGAAGTTCTCGTAGATCGGGGTGGCGTGGTGGAAGTCCGACTGCGAGACGGGCACCTCGTCGAAGCGCACGCCGTCGACCTCGTACGCGACGCAGACGGGGATGGTCGGCAGGCCGGTGAGCACGTCGAGCTTGGTGAGCACGAAGTCGGTGACGCCGTTGATGCGCGCGGTGTAGCGGGCGATGGGGGCGTCGTACCAGCCACAGCGGCGCGGGCGCCCGGTGGTGGTGCCGAACTCGAAGCCGTTGGCGCGCAGGAACTCGCCGTTGTCGTCGAAGAGCTCGGTGGGGAACGGGCCGGCGCCGACGCGAGTCGTGTACGCCTTGACCACGGCGATCACACGGTCGATCTTGTTCGGCGCGATGCCGGAGCCGGTGACGGCGCCGCCGGAGGTCGCGTTCGAGGAGGTGACGAACGGGTACGTGCCGTGGTCGACATCCAGCATCGTGGCCTGGCCGCCCTCGAACAGCACGGTCTTGTTGTCTTCAAGAGCCTTGTGCAGCAGCAGCGCGGTGTCCTCGACCATCGGGCGCAGGCGCTCGGCGTAGCTGAGCAGCTCGCTCACGATCTCGTCGACGGTGATCGCGCGACGGTTGTAGACCTTGACCAGCAGGTGGTTCTTCTGCTCGAGAGCGCCCTCCACCTTCTGGCGCAGGATGTTCTCGTCGAAGAGATCCTGGATGCGGATGCCGACGCGGTTGATCTTGTCGGCGTAGCTCGGGCCGATGCCGCGCCCAGTCGTGCCGATCTGGCGCTTGCCGAGGAAGCGCTCCGTCACCTTGTCGAGGGTGCGGTGGTACTGGGTGATGACGTGCGCGTTGGCGCTCACCTTGAGCTTGGATACGTCGACCCCGCGGGTGGCGAGCGCGTCGAGCTCCTCGAACAGCACCTCGATGTCGACGACGACGCCGTTGGAGATGACGGGCGTGACGTTCGGGGTCAGGATGCCGGAGGGCAGCAGGTGCAGCGCATACTTCTCGTCACCGACGACCACCGTGTGACCGGCGTTGTTTCCGCCGTTGAACTTGACGACATAGTCGACGCGCGAGCCGAGCAGGTCGGTCGCCTTGCCCTTGCCCTCGTCGCCCCACTGGGCGCCGATCAAAACGATTGCTGGCATGTTGCTAGTCCTCTCCTCGAACTACAAAGGCTTCTGTGTTCGGCGACGCTGCCGCAAGCATTTCCGGCGTGATCACCGGCAAGAGCTGGGTGGTTGTGTACTTCACTTCGATGCGCCCGACCGCAGACGGGTCGACACTCTGCAGGAAGTCGCCGAGGCGGTCGGCCTCATCGTGGGCACCGATCGCGCTGGCAGCGCGGCGCAGCGCATAGGCCGCACGCAGCACACCACGGTTGGAGCGCAGGCTCCACGGCACCAGATCGCCGGGCCGCCATCCGGCGCTCTGCAGGGCGTCGGTTCCGCGCACATGGGCGGCGAGCGCGTAGGCGTAAGCGTCCAGTGCCCTGCCGTCCGCGTGGGCGATGTCGGAGAGCTCGGCCCAGGCCAGCGGCGACTCCGGATGCCGAAGCACGACGCCTGCGACCTCGTCACGATTCGCTGAAGCCAAGGCCTCGCGCACAGTCGGCGCATCGGGCAGTTCTATCTCGGCAGGGCCAAGCGAGTCGTCGCCAGTCACACTCCACCTTATCGCGCCCCACGCTGAAGCCCGTCAGCGCGGCGCGAAGCGCCGCGAAAGGCGGCAGCCCAACCTCAGGCAACCTCGGGAACCGTCACCGATGCTCGGCCGTTGCCCGTCAGCGATGCCGCGGGGCGAGCGCGCCGCTCAGCGAGGCGAGGATCGCGGCCGCGACCTCGTCGCGGGAGCGTTCCGGCTCGAAGACGAGCCACTCCAGACCCGACATCAGCACGGCACCGAACACGCTCGAGGCCATGATCGTGCTCGCGCCGCCTGCGGCGCCCGGCCCCGCGACCCCTGCGGATGCCGGAGCAGCGGCATCCGCCTGCTCGATCGCCTCGGCGAACACCAGGAGCGCCTCGTGCCGCAGCGCGAAGAGCGTCTTCTGCCACGCGCGGTCGGTGCGGAAGATCTCGGACGCCATCAGCTTGGCGAGCGCGGCGTTTGCCGCGATGCGGTCGAGCAGGGCGGTGACGAGCGCCTCGATCGCCGCCCAGCCGACCAGCGTTCCGCGCGCCTCGCGGAGGGCGTCGGCGAGCGAGCCGACGCCCTCCTCGAGTAGCGCCTCGAAGAGCTGGTCCTTGGAACTGAAGTTGTAGTACAGGCTGCCCTTGGCGACGCCGGCCCGCTCGGCGACGTCGTCCATCGTGGTGCCGGTGATGCCCCTGGTCGCCGCCAGCTCGAGGGCCGCGTCGAGAATGGCGCGTTTCGTTCCGCTGGAGCGAGCCATGGGCATCAACCGTTTCTGTTGGAGGGGAAGGTGGGCTAGATCGAGAGTTCCGGGTGGAGCCTCGCGACCGTCCACATCCGCTGCTTGCCTGCACTCCACGCGCTGATCGCGAGCGATCCGACGAGGATGCCGGCGAGCACCAGCACCGAAAGCCACAGTCTAGAGTCCACGCCGCCGGTGATCAGCTCGCGCAGGCCGCTCACCACATAGGAGGCCGGCATCCACGGGTGCAGCGCCTGGAAGAACTCCGGAGTTGTCTCGACCGGGTAGGTGCCACCGGAGGAGCTGAGCATGAGCATGAGCAGCACCAGGCTCACGACGCGGCCGGCCGCCGTGCCGAGCAGGATGATGAACATCTGCTGCAGCGCGAGGAAGGTCAGCGTCGCCAGGTAGATGAATGCCGAGGTCGCCAGCCAGTACACCGGCTCCAGGCCGATGCCGTAGACGAGCACCAGCATCATGATCACGACCTGGCCGAGGCCGATCGCGACGGCGGGCAGGAAACCGGTCATGACGGCGCGGATGCCGCTGGCCCCGGCCGCGAGTGCCCTGGCGGGCAGGGCCCGCAGGATCAGCCACGTGATCAGGGCGCCGACGAAGGTGGCCAGCGCGATGAAGAATGGGGCGAATCCCTCGCCGAAGCTCTTCGCCTCGTTCTGCCAGCTCTGATCCAGCACGACGGGCTCGGCGAACACGCCGGCCTTCGTATCGATGTCGGAGTCGCTCATCACCGGAACGGCCTCGCCGCCCTCGCTGAGCTTGTCGGCGAGTTCGCGGCTTCCGTCTGCGAGCTGCGCGGCGCCGTCGTTGAGCGCCGAGCCACCCTCGACGAGCTGACTGCTGCCGTCGACGAGCGTTCCCGTGCCCGCGCTCAGCGTTGCCGCGCCGGCGCTCAGGCTGCCGGCACCGGATGCCGCAGTCGAGACTCCCGCGGCCAGCTGGCCTGCACCGTCGGAGAGCTGCGCGGCACCGCTGGCGAGCTGCTGCGCACCGGGAGCCCCGGCCGCCAGCTTGTCGGAGAGCTCGCCGACACCGGCGGTGAACTGCGCGCTCAGCCCGGCGTAGCCCTGAACCTGGGTCGCGGCGGCGCCGGTCTGTGTGTTGAGCTCGGTCGCGCCCGCCTGCAGCTTCTGCACGCTCGGCAGGAACGCGCTCGCGGGGGTCCCGGCGGGAGCGGCCTCCATGGCCGCGAGGAGCTGGTCGATGCCACCGGAGACCTGGCCGGTTCCGGCTGCGAGAGCCGCCGTGCCGTCGGCGAGTGCCGTGGCCCCGCCGCTCAGCTGCTGCGACTTCTCCGAGAGGGTCGCTGCGCCGTCGGCTGCCGCCTGCATGCCACCGGCGAGGGTGGCTGCACCGGCGCTGAGCTCTCCCGACTTCTCGGCGAGGGTCGCAGAACCGGAGTTGAGTGTTGCCAGACCACCGGACAGGGTCGATGCGCCGTCCGCCAGTTTGGCTGCGCCGTCGTCGAGGCTCACGGCGCCGTCGGCGAGGGAGCCGAGTCCGACGATGAGCTTGCCTGCACCGTCGTGGGCGGTGACGAGGCCGTCGGCCAGCGTCGTCGCTCCGTCGGCGGCCGAGCGGATGCCGTCGCCCGCGTCGTTGAGTCCGACGAGGAGTGCGTCCGCGGTCTGCGTTCCGAGCTCGACGGCGACCGCGTCACGCAGCACCGTCATGGCGGAGCCACCGAGGGTCGAGGCGAGGAAGTTGTTCGAGTCGTTGTAGTCCACGGCGACGGTCGCCGAGGTGGGAGCGTCGGTTCCGACGGAGATGGCGTTCGCCGAGAAATCGGCGGGGATGGTGACGGCGAAGTAGTAGTCGCCGTCGGCGACTCCGGTGCTGGCGTCGGCGGCATCCGTCACCTGCCAGTCCAGGTCGTGACCGTCGACCAGGTTGTCGACGACGTCGGCGCCCGCCGTGATGCGCTCACCGTCGTTGATCGCGCCGATGTCCTCGTTCACGAGGGCGACCGGCAGGTTCTTCAGCTCGTCGGTCGGCGCCCAGAACGCCCAGAGGTAGAGGGCGCCGTAGATCAGCGGGATGAACAGCAGCACGGCGACGGCGACCTTGGGCATGACGCCCTTGCGGAAGCGGCGCAGTTCGGTGCCTGGCGAGAGAACAGCGAGCATCAGGCACGCTCCAAGATGAGGTCGTCGAGGGAAAGGGGTGTGTCGCCGTGCTCGCTACGGCCGTCGGGGCCGCTCTGCGTAATGGCGATGACGGCGGGGGCGATGCCGAGCTGTGCCCAGATCGCGGTGTCCGGGGCGGCGACGGATGCCACGACCGCGGTGGCCGCGCGGGTGGCCGTGCCGCGGCTGAGGGCGTCAAGGCGCGCCCAGAGGGCGCTGCGCGCCTCCGGCGACTGCAACTGCTCGACCTGGTCGAAGAAGAGGATGCGCGGGGCGGCGAGCATGGCCAGCGCGACACGGAGCAGCGCGGTCTGGGTCTCGTCGAGATCCCAGATCACGGTGTCGGCCGGCGGCATCGGCGTTGCGCCCGGTTCGCCGGGAGCCCCGAAGACGGGCAGGCAGACGCGGCGCACTGCGGCGTCATCCACCCGCGGCACGATCGCATACCAGGGGGCCAGCCAGGCCTGACGCTCGCGGATCGCAGCGCCGACGGTCACCGACTCCTCGAGGGCGTCGATGTCGTGGAAGCCCGCGATGGCCGTTGCCTTCTGCACGGCGCGGGCCCGGCGCGGCAGCGCGTGGCCGAGCACGCTCAGCTCACCCTCGCTCTGCTTCATCCGCCCGGCGAGGGTCAGCAGCAAGCTGGTGCGGCCGCTCCCCGCTTCGCCACTGACAACGGTGAGCCCGTTGCCGATCTCGCAGCTGAGGGGCCCGTAGACCCTGCCGCGTGTTGCACTGAGGGCGAGATTGTTTGCCCGCGCTATCGACTGCACGTCGATCCTTCCGTTCGTTCCCGTTTTTGTACTGACTAGTCAGTTTAGGCACGAATGAGCCTTCTTCGCAATCCCGGGGGTCCGTTGAGAGCGGTCATATGGCCGCTCTGGAGCGCTCTCAGCGGCCATATGACCGCTCTCAGTGGAATTGCGGAACGAGCGGAAGCGGGAAACGCAGCTGGCGGGCACCGGTGCTCTGCACCGATGCCCGCCAGCGGGAACTGTCTACTGCTAGGCCGCGTGCACCCCGCGCTTGCGACGGCGTGCGACGAGCAGCAGCACTCCTCCGAGGCCGAGGATGAGCGCTCCGACACCTGCTGCGAGGCCGATCTCGACGCCGGTCACGACGAGCCCGGTTCCCGGAGCGGTGAAGGTGTTCGTGACGGTCACCGTGGCCGCCGCCGCGCCGCCGGCCGCGAGCGTGAAGCTCGCGGTGTTGCCGTCGACGGCCTGCTCGCCGATCGACACCGAGGTGCGCGTGGCGTCGCCGGTGTCCGTCTCCGTGACGGTGCACTCCGCGCCGGCCGGGAGCGCGTCATCCGTGACGGTGAGACGCTTCGGGCCACCGATCTGGTGCGTCACGTCGCGCACCACGATGCCGGGAGCCGGGTGCTGCTCGTCGACCAGCACGCAGGAGAGCGCGACGGGGAAGGTGCGCGAGACGGTGCTCGCCGCCGTGCCGTCGACGATCTTCTGCAGCGTGACGGATGCCGCGGCGAACTCGTTCACGAACGCCACCGTGTTGGCGGCCGCGTCGCCGGGAAGCAGCGGCTCCAGCACGACGGTGCGCCCGAGCACGGGCTCGGCCACGAGCTCGCCCTGGCTGACGGTGACCGTCGTGCCGATGGCGCCCCTGCTGTCGGTCTCGGTGACCTCGCACGATGCACCTTCCGGGAGCTCGGTCCAGCTGATGCTCTCGCTCGCCGCAACCATGCGCGTCATCGGCTCCGCCGCCATGACGGCCGCGCCGTTGAAGGTGCACTGCAGGCTCAGCTCGAAGGAGCCGTGGTCGAACGGCTCGCCGTCGGCGCCGAGCACAGCGGAGTCGACGGTCTTCGTCGCCGTGAGTGCGGCGAAGCTGAAGACGTTCTCGAGGCCGAGGGCAGGCTGTGCCTGATCCTCGACGGCGAGCACGGTCGGGTCGGTCGTCACCGTGAAGGCGTAACCGGCTGCCGCGTCGTCCGCGAGGGTGGTGCCGTCGGCCGCGGTGATCCGGCTCGCGCCGGCCCCGCCGTCCTCCGTCTCACTGAGCACGCACTCCGCGCCGCTCGGCAGCCCGGCGAAGAGCGCCTGCGGCTGGGCCGCACTCACCGTGCGCGCGCCGCCCCCGGCGACCTCGATCGGCGCACCGTCCAGCGTGCAGGAGAGCGCGACGCCGAAGTCGGCTGTTCCGTATGCCGCCGCGGCATCGCCGAGCACCGACTTGGTCACCTCGAGCGAGCCGCTGAGGAACCAGTTGCTCACCGTGACGGTCGTGCTGCCGGCATCCGGGATCGTCACCGTGCCGGTGGTGACGTCGTCACCGTCGTTCGGCGTGATCACCACGGCGTCGGCCCCGTTCAGTGCTTCCTCCGTCACGGTGCACTCTGTACCCGCGACGAGCTCGCCGAGGCTCGCGCTGAAGCCGTTGGCGGCATTCAGCGTGAGTGTGCTCGACCAGGGGTCCTCCCCCGCCAGCCGGCAGCTGAGGGCGACGTCGAAGCTCTTGTCGGAGCCCAGCTGTGCGGCCCCGCCCTCGAGCTTCTTCGTGACGATGAGTGCAGAGGAGTCGAACAGGTTGGTGAAGCCGACGTTGTTCTGCGGCTCGGTTCCCGCGGTCAGCTCGGGAATCACGACCGTGCTCGTCGCCTGGTCGATCGTCGGCGGGACAGTGGCATCGACGACGCTCACCGTGCTCACGGTGCTGTCGGCGCCACGCGCATCGGTTTCGATGACCGTGCACTCCGAGCGGGCGGGCAGCCCGTCGAAGGTGCGCGACTCGCCGTCGTTCAGCGTGAACGTGGTCAGTGGGAGCACCTCGGCACCCTGGAAGGTGCACTGTGCGCTGAAGGCGAAGCGGCTCGGAAGCGTCCCGGCGCCCTCACCCGTCTGGACCGTCTTCTGCACGAGCAGGCTGGCCAGCTCGTAGACGTTCTCGACGTCGATCGTCGCCGCGGTGCTGACGTCGCTGACGGTCACGGAGGCCGGGGAGGCCGTCCACGAGGTCTGGCCGGCATCCGCTTCATCGATCGAGCACACCGTGTCGAGCGGCAACTCGTCGATCGTGACCGTTTCGCCGTCGCGCAGGGTGATGGCGCCGCTGTTCGGCAGCGGCACGGACTCGCCCTGCCAGACACAGCTGAGCGTTGCGTCGAAGCTCGCGGGTGCGAACGGCGCTCCGCCACCGCTCACCGTCTTGCTGATCTCGAGCGAGCCGTTGAGGAAGGTGTTCGTGACATCAACCTCGACCATGTCGTTGACGCCGATCGTGACGGTGCCGTCGCTGGGGTCGAGGGTCGACTCCTGGGCGTGGCCGAGTCCGGTCTCACTCACGGTGCACTCCGCGCCGCTCGGCAGGCCGGTGTACTCCGCGAATCCGGCACCGGTGATGACGCGCTCCGCACCACCGGGGATGCTGATCGGCGTTGCAGTGCCCGCGATGTCTCTGGTGCAGGAGAGCTCAACCGTGTATTCACCCGTGGTCGCCGGGGTGAGCGATGCGGCCGGTTCGCCGGCGAGCGCCTTGGTGACGCGCACGCTGCCGGTGGTGAAGGTGTTCGTCACCGTCACCGCGGTCGGCGCGGCGGTGTCCGCACCGACGATGAAGCTGTCCGGCGACACGCTGCTGCTGTTCGCGCCACCGGTGGAGTTCTCGGTCACGTCGCACGCCGCACCGCTGGGGAGGGTGGAGATCGTCCACGTCGGTGACGCCTTGCTCAACACCTGCGTGTCGGAGAAGACCGTGCCGGGCTGGGCGCCGGCGAGCGTGCAGCTGAGCTCGACGGTGAAGTCCTCGTTGCCCCAATCGGTCGAGCCGTTGCCGGCGAACTCCTTGGTGATGGTCGCCGCACCGACGGTGAACGTGTTCGTCATCACGAGCTCGTTCGTGAGCTCGTCATCGGCATCGTCCGCGGTGAGTGTGAAGGTCGAGGTGTGGCCGGCGGTCTCCACCGGGTCCTCACCGGTCTGGCTGAAGACGGAGCTGCTGGATGCCGCACCGCCGCGCGCCGTCTCGGTGACGGTGCACTCGGCTCCCGTCGGCAGCTCGGTGAACTCCTTGGCGCCGTCGGCGTCCAGGCTGAACGTCTCGGTGAGGATCTCGGTGCCGAGGAATGTACAGCTGGCGCCGAAGGCGTACGGCCCCGGGTAGGCGATCGCTGTGCCGTCCTGATCGACCGCGCCGCTGGCGTCGACCCGCTTGGTCACCGAGAATCCGGCGAGCAGGTAGGTGTTCGTCGCGGTGATCGTCTCCACCTCGGTGGTTCCGGTGAAGGCCGGGTTCGCGACGTTGGCCGCGAAGGAGTGGCGGAGCGCGGTGACCTCGTCGGCCGAATAGCTGACATCGACACCGAGTGCTGCCGGGTCCTCGACGATCGAGCAGCTCGCGTTCAACGGGAGCGTGACGTTGCCGTATGTGCCGCTGCCACTGTTGTAGTGCAGCACGGTCCCATCGGCCTTCAGCGAGAAGCGGCTGAGGTCGGTCGTTCCGTTGGCGCCGACGAGCGGAACGGGGTGTCCGCCGGAGGTGCACTGCAACTGGAACGGATAGTCGCTCGGCAACGGTCCGCTCCAGCTCGCCATCGTGCCCTGCACCAGCTTGGCGAAGTCGAGCTGGCCCGTGGCCATCGCGACGCCGACACGGCGCGGCTGGGTCACGGAGCTCTGCACGAGAACGCCGTTGTCGTTGCCGACGGATGCCGCAGACACGACGTTCCAGGCGATCGGATCGACGCCCTGTGCCGGCGCCTCAGCCTGCTGGGCGAACCACGCCGTCTGGGTGAGGAAGTTGACGCCGAAGCTCTCGCCCGGTCGTACCGCACCGCCATCCGTGAAGGTGACAACGAACTTGAGCGCCTTGACCGTTGCGAGGGTCGCCGCGTCGAGGCTGTTGTCGTAGGGCTGCCACAGATTCGCGGCGCGGTCTGCGACCTCGGCCGCACACGGGTCGGCCGGGTTCAGTGCCGTGCCGCCGCTGGCGATGATGTCGGCGGCGTTGCAGGCCTGGTTCGGGATGGTGGAGCTGTAGTACGTCGTGACAACGGCCTTGGCGGCATCCGCGATACCCGAGAGCTCGGTCTGCAGCTCGCCGAGGAACGTCGGCGCCCAGAGCGAACCGCGCGGCCCTGGGACCGTGACGCCCTGGTCCTTGTAGCTGGGGAGGACATCGATGCTGCTGAGCGAGGTGGCGCTGATGTTGCCGGCGTTCTTCATCCGCATGCGCCAGCGCTCGGAACCGCCGGGCTCGGTGATCGGCACGCAGGGGGTCGCGTAGTAACCGTCCGCGGCGTTCGGGCTGGCGCAGCTGGCCGTCGCGACCTTGAGCGCGAGCACACCGAGGTCGTCACGCCCGTCGAGGCCGGCGTCGACGCCCTTGACCGACTTGGTCACCTGCAACGGCGAGGCCGCTGCCGGGGTGAACGTCGTCTCGGATGCGCAGGAGCTGACGTTGCTGAGCGGAGAACGGTTCGAGCCGTTCGCCGAGTAGGCGCAGGTCTCGAAATCGCGGTCGGCACTCGCGCTGACGCCGTTCGTGACCTGGGTCCCCGGCGCGACGGTGGGGGTGACGCGGATGGCCAGCTGGGCGCTGATCTTCAGCGCGTCACCCGGCTGGAACACGAAGAGAGTCGGCACGGTGATGGTGATGGCGCCCGTGGCCGGGTCCAGCGATGCACGGAATCCTGAGGAGTCCAGAGAGGTGCCCCACCTGTTCTTCAGCACGAAGGTGTACGGCGAGACGGGGTCTTCGTCCGGCTCCTGGCTCGGCTCCACGAGCAGCGAGCCTGCGGCATCCGCCGTCAGCTGGTCGCTCAGGGCCAGGCCGGTCATCGGCCATGCACCCGTGTTCACGATGTCCATGACGTACGGGATCGGCTGGCCGGGCAGGAAGGTGCCGAACGTGGTGTCCGGGTTCACCCTGTCTTCCCTGCCGTGCACCTTCGTGACGGAGATGCTGTTGACCAGGTGGGTCAGCACGGTCTCGGCGGGAGCGCTGGACGTCGCCGTCCAGATGCTGCTGCCGGTGTTGTTCCATGCGCCGGTCGCCACCGCGGAGAGCAGGTTGCTGGTGTGACCGTTCTGGGTCTCCCCCGGTGCGGGCGCGACGCCGGGCCGCGTGGTCGGGATCAGCGTCGTCGCGCCGCCGTCCGCGCCGACCAGGAGGGTCGTGCGGCGGGAGGCCTTGTAGCCGGCGGTGACCGTCGGGTTGCTCGGGCGCTCCCAGTTCTCGTCTCCTGCGCGCCGGTACTCGAAGCGCACGCCGCGCACGTCGGCGTTGTCGAACGCGGTGCCGAAGCTGTTCGTCAGCTGACCGGCCGTGACGGTCCGGCTGCCGCCGATCGGCGCCACCCAGGATCCGCTCGTCCAGCAGGCGTCGAGCGTGCTGTCGTCCGCGCAGCTCACGTCGAGCGTGCCGTCTGCGGCGAGTGCGAAGTCGGTGTCGAGGAGCACGGAGACCCGCAGCTGCTCCACCGGGCGCATCAGGCTGACGGCCGAGAAGCCCGCGAAGTCGTAGGCGTTCCAGAAGGTGGGTGTCGCGTCATCCAGCTGGAGGTGCGTCGTGCGCACCGTTCCGGACGGCTTGCCTCTCAGCTCGACGGTGTAGCCCGTCTGGGCGCTGATCTCGGTGCGCGTCGCGGGGCTGATCGTCTTGCCGGAGGTCAGGGCGTAGTCGGGGGTGACGACGTTCATGTCGTCGCTCGCGATCGCGGTCGGCGGGGTGCCCGGCGTCGCGGCCGGGCTCTCCAGCTCCGCGATGGCCGTGTTGACCAGGGGGGCGGATGTCGTCGTCACCGGGTCGCCGGAGCGGGACTGCTCGCGCAGCTGATACTCCAGGCGCAGGGTCGACGTCGCCTTGGATGCGATGCGGCCGTCGTGTTCGACGACGATCCCGGTGACGTTCGACAGGGCGGCCGGCGTCAGCGAGTACGCCAGGACGAGCGAGGTGATGACTTCGTCCGGCAGTCCGGCGCGCTTGAGCGTGACGGTCGTCGTCGCTGTGCCGTCCGGCTGGGTGATCGACGCGATGCGGTAGAGGTTGAAGTCCTCGTAGAAGGTCTCCGCCACGCCGACCGTCGGGTCGGGGTCGGAGATCTTCAGCGCGTTGACCTTGGTCTCCGTCGCGTTCTCGGCCGTGAGCAGCGCCGTGACGAGGGGGAACCTGCTCTGCACCGTTCCGGCCTGCGGGAGGCCGACGGCGCTGACGTCCGGCTGGAGCGCGAGATCATCGATGTTCTCGTCGTAGTCGACGAAGCGCTTGCTGAGGCTGACGTTCAGCGGACGGTCGAGGATGGTGATCAGGTCGGCGTCGTCGGTGCTGTAGCTGTCGGACCCGCGCACGCCGGTTGCGTTGACGGTGTTCTTGACGATGCCCTTCTCGCCGGAGTTGTAGCGGTAGTCATGCTCGGTGCCGAGCACCGGGATGCTCGCATTGGAGCGGAGCTCGGTGCGCAGCTGCATCTCGAGGTCGATCAAGCGGCTCGTGCCGGATGCCGCGACGCCGGAGCCGACGGCGGGATCCGTGAGCGGGTTCGTGATGACATCCGCCCGGTCGGCGCGTTCGGCGAAGGTGAACCGCACCCCGATGGTGTCGAGCTGCTCTGCCTCGGTGAAGCTGTAACCGGGGAAGGAGCCGACGCACGGGTCGGCGGTGGTGCAGATGCCGAGCGGCACCCACGCGTCCGCTGCGTCGCTGTAGCGCTCCGCGACGAGCTGGTCGAACGTCATCCATTCGTCGGTCATGGGCGCAATGCGCGTGACGTTGAACGCGTCGTAGACGGACGTCGCAACGGTGCCGAGCTCGGCGGCGCTGGCCGGGTCCGTGATCGTGACGGTGTCGAGCGGCAGATCCTGGGTTCCCCAGCTCAACCGGGCCCACGACGAGTCGTCGGACTGGGCGATCAGCTCTTCCGGGATCCACGTCTTGTCGACGAGGTCGGGGTCGATGCCGGGTCGCAGCGGCTTGAGCACGATGCCGTCGTCGTCAACGGCCGTCACCTCGGGGATGACGGCGTTCTCGTTCGCGACGGTGCTCCTCGCCTCGTTCGGGATCGTCACGGCATCGGTGGCGTCGTGAGTGGTGCCCGTTCCGTCACGCAGTTCGTCGCGCAGCTGCACCTTGAAGTACGGCAGCACGTTGAAGCCGGGCTCGAGCAGCTCGCCGGCGACGGCGGGCTCGAACACGAAGCGGATTCCCTGCAGCTGCTCTCTGAGCGAGGCGCTCGGGGTGTAGCTCCAGTTGGCGGTTCCGGCGGGAACGGGCAGCGGGCTGACACCGGGCAGCGGCGCCCACGTCGTGCCGTCCCAGTACTCGGGCGTCATCGCCGCGCTAGGCGGGACGTCGATCGAGGTGATCTCCTGCAGATCGAAGGTGTTCCAGAACTGGCTCGGTGCCAGAGTCGGGTTCGACGGGTCGCTGACGATGAGCGACTGCGCGCCGATGGTCGAGCTGTTCGCGCTGCCGTCGTTGGGGGTGACGGATGCCGGCAGCGACACGAGCGTCGACGAACCGGGTGCCGCCCAGAGCTCTCCCTTGATGATGTTCTTCGAGATCTCCGTGTTGACGCGCTTGGCCTGGCGCGTCAGGTCGTCGGCAGATGTGGCGCTCGCGCTCTGCCCATCGGAGTCCGTCACCGTCGCCTCGACGGTGTTCGTCGAGGTCACATCGACGAGGCCGCTGATCGGCTGGGCCGTGACGCCGAAGGGCAGCACGGCGTACTCGCCGGGGTCGATGCTGCCGGTGAAGGTCACCGTGAACCCGACGACCGAGCTGCCGCTCGGGGCGGAGGGGATGGTGTCGCGGTCGGTGCCCGTCAGCGCGTCGCTGGAGCTGCCGTCGGCGTGGAGGTAGCTGATCGCGACGGCCTCTGCCCCGGCCGGCCACTCGATGTCCTCTGCGACGAAGCCGTCGAAGCCGAGACCCTGATCGGCCAGGGTGATGCCACCCGTTCCCGGCTCGGTGATCACCATGCTGGTGACGGGCTTGCCCGTGTTGTCGGCGCGGAGGGTCGCGGTGGTCGAGTCGCCCGGCATGATCGCGGTGACGGCGAAGTCCTTGGCGACCGTGACAGACGGCGGGGTGTTGAGAACGCTGACGGTCGCGGAGGCAGGCTCGGTGACGGTGTCGCCCTCGTTCGTCACGGTCGCCTCGACGACGTTGGTGACCGTGAGCGGCGTGTTCGCCGGCAGGGTCTTCACGGCGTCGTTCGTCACGTAGTCGAGCACGATGGCCGCTCGGCCGTCGGCGGCGGTGATCGGAAGCTTGCCGGCCGAACTGGTGAACGTGAATCGCGTTCCCTTCACCCCGCCGAGGTCGATGCCGTCGAAGAGGGTGGAGGTGTCCGCCGGGATCGGCACTGCGGCGCCGATGGCGGTCCAGGCGCCGTCGGCATCCAGCCACTCGATCAGTACGGTGTCAGCGCCCGTCGGTGCGGTGATCGCGCCGATACCGGCGAAGTCAAGGTACTCGAGGTTGCTCGAGCCCGCGCCGGGGTCGGTGAGGCTGAGGCTGTCGACGGCGTGGTTGGAGGTGTTCGAGGCGCCGATGGAGAACTCGACGGGCAGCCCGGGAGCGGCCGGCATGGTGTCGCCCGGAGTCGCGGACTTCGTGGCTGCGACGGCGAGATTCGCGTCGACGCGCAGCGTGACGTCTGCCGAGCTCTGGTGGTCGGGCGCGTTGAGCGCCGTGGCCTTCGCCGTGTTCGAGATGAGGCCGGCGAAGTCGGCCGTGACATCACTCGGGATCTCCACCTCGACGAGGATGAGCAGGTCGGATGCACCCGAGACCAACCCGATGTCGCCGTCCTGGCTCTGCTGCACGAACTCGATCGCCACATCATTGCCCGATGTGTGGTCGACGAAGTGACTCTGCGGCGTCCCCGGGAGCGACACGCTCGTCACCACAAACGGGGCGGGAACGGCATCCGTGATCGTGGCCTCTTGGCACACGTCACTCTGGGTCGTCGAACACGACACCTTCAGTTCGTAGCTGAACCGTGCGCCGGGAACGTACTCCGGCACACCGGCCTCGCCCTGCACCGACTTGGCGACGGTGATGGTGCCGTCCAGTTCGGCGGCAACGGTCGCCGGCGTGATGACGAGGGCGCCGGCGACGAGCGCGACGATCGACAGCATCGCCGCTGCGAATGACGGCAGGCTTGCTCGCCGGCGTCGCGGTGCCCGGTGTGCGGGCGCGCTGGAACGTGCAGTGGGTGTGGACATCGGGAATCCCCCAGTGGGTGCGAATCGGGTACGCAGCCCGCGAGCGCGCGCAGAATCGACTAGCGACTCTGACGCGTCAGGGAAAGTAGGGTGTGCAATTCGGGCTGCATCTCGAGACTGGCAGCCCGACCGTCCGTACGGCCAGTGTCCTCATAAATGAGGACACGATTTCACCCTGCTAATCACCCTGCCCAGCCCCGTGCGGGGGGCAACCGGGGTTCAGTCGGAGAAACTCACGTGCTGCATGACCCAGCTGTGCATCGTGACGGCGGCCGCCGCACTCGCGTTGATCGAGCGGGTCGACCCGAACTGGGTGATCTCGACAACGGCATCCGCCGCGGCAATCGCCTCGGGCGAGAGCCCTGGCCCTTCCTGCCCGAAGAGCATGAGGCAGCGCTCCGGCCAGGTGAATGTCTCGATCTTGACGCATCCGGGCACGTTGTCGATCGCGATGATCGGCAACCCCTCCGCGCGTGCCCACTCGACGAGTTCGTCGACCGTGGCGTGGTGCAGCACGTGCTGGTAGCGGTCGGTCACCATGGCGCCGCGCTTGTTCCAGCGGCGACGGCCGACGATGTGCACCGTGTCGGCGGCGAAGGCGTTGGCACTGCGCACGATCGAGCCGATGTTCATGTCGTGCTGCCAATTCTCGATGGCAACATGGAACGGATGCCGGTGCTCGTCGAGGTCGGCGACGATGGCCTCCATGCGCCAGTAGCGGTAGCGGTCGATCACGTTGCGGGTGTCGCCGCGCTCGAGCAGTTCCGGATCGTAGTGCGCCTCGTCCGGCCACTCCTCGCGGCCACCGGGCCACGGGCCGACGCCCCAGGTGCTCAGCTCGACGGTCGGGGTCGCGACGGTCGCCACGGCATCCGGGTTCTCAGGGTTCTGCACTCTTCAACCGTAGCCGCGTCGACCCCACAACCACGACGACGCAATCCCCTTCCGGGGATTGCGTCGTCAGAGTGCGGTCGACCGAGAGCGGACGGCTTGGGGCCGCGCTAGCCGATGCTGGACCGGCGGCGGCGAATGACGAGGATGCCGAGCAACCCGGCACCGGCGAGCACGAGTATCCCCGCGACCAGCGCGATCGCGCCACCGGTGAATCCGGAGTGTGCAAGTCCGCTCACGCCGGTCAGTACGTCGGGCGCATCCGGGGTGCCGGGCTCACCTGGTCCCGGCACAACGGGATTGCCCGGCACATCAGGTTTGCCTGGCACATCCGGCACTAGGCCGGCCTTCGTCGTCGTCGTCGAGGCCGCAGCGTCGACCGCCGAGCTGTCGGGCGTCCGAGCGGAGGCGGTTGCGGTGTTCACAACACTGCCCGCCGTGCCGTCGGCTGCCGTGACGATGTAGTCGTCAGCGGCCACGGTCACGCTCTGGCCGGGGGCGATGGAGTCGATCACGGGGATGCCGGAGACCTTGGGGTCGTTGACGACCACGTCGCGGAGGGTCACGTTCCCGGTGTTGGCAACCTCGAACGTGTAGCCGATCCGCTCCCCGGGATTCGCGAAGCCGTCTCCGTTCGCATCCTGCGCTTCGGCATTCTTGACGATCGTCAGACCGGGAACCGGCACGAGCGCGGCCGTGACGGTTGCCTCAACCTTGAGCGCGCCGCCCCGGGCCGGCGTGCCGGACACAGTCGCCCGGTTGAGAATCTCGCCCGCGTCGATGTCGGCCTGCGTGAGTCGGTAGCCGGCTGAGGCGCTCACCGTCTCGCCGGGGGCCAGCACGTCGTCATCGCCCGGCCACGAGCCGAACACGATCGCCGAGAGGCCATCGAATTCGTCGGCGATCGCGATGCCGGAGACCGTGGTGTTGCCGGTGTTCTCAATCTCGAACACGAATCGCGCATCCTGTCCGGCGACCGGGCTGGCGGCATCCGCAAGCTCGACCGTCTTCGTGAAGGCGAGCGCGGGAGCGGCCGGCAGCACGAGGGTGACCGAGTCAACGGCCGCGTCGAGGTCGCCGCGCGCCGGCGTTGCCGAGACGGTCGCGTCGTTGAACACGGTGCCGGCGTCGAGATCGCCCTGGGTCAGCGTGTAACCGGCTGTGGCGGTCACCGTCTCGCCGGGGGCGAGCACGCCGACTGCGTCCGGCCACGCGCCGAACTCGACCGCCGACAACTGCGGCATGTCGTCGAGCAGGGTGATGCCGCTGACCGTGATGTTGCCGGCGTTCCGCACCTCGAAGCCGAACGTGACGGTGGCACCGGCGACGGGGTCGCCGGTGGCATCCAGCGCCACCGACTTGTCGAGGGTGATGGCCGGGCCAGCAGGCAGGGCGATCGTCACGCCGTCGTCGGCCGCCGCGGGGCCGCCGCGTGCGCCGGTTCCCGCCGCCGTCGCATCGTTCACGACCGTGCCGAGGTCCAGATCGGCCTGCGTGATCGCGTAGCTCGCGGTCGCCGTCACCAACTGGCCGGGCGCGAGAACTCCCGTGCTCGTCGGCCACGTACCGTACGTGATCTCCGAGAGGCCGACGAGATCGTCGGTGATGCCGACACCGGACAGCGTCACGTTGCCGCTGTTCCGAATCTCGAAGCTGTAGTCGACCGGGTCACCGGCGACGGGGATTCCGCTGCCGATGTCGCCGGTCTTCGAGAACGTTATCGCCGGCGCGCCGAGCAGGTTCACCGTTGCGCTGTCGATCGTCGACACGGGGTCGTCGCCCGGGGCCATGCCGGACGCGGTCGCGGTGTTGTCCACCCGGCCGAGGTCGATGTCCGCCTGGGTCAGTGCGTAGCTCGCGGTCGCCATGACGCGCTCGCCCGGCGCGAGTCGGCCGTCCACGCCCGGCCATGCGCCGTACTGGATTGCCGACAGGCCGTCGAGCCCGTCCGTGATCGCGACGTCAGTGACCGTGATGCTGCCGGTGTTCTCGACCTCGAAGCTGTACGCGACCTCGTCACCGGGCGCAGGCATGGCAGAGGCGACCGTGCCGCTCTTCTCGAGCGTCAGACGCGGGTCGGCCGGGATCGGAACGCTCGTCGAGTCAATGGCCGACGCCGTGCTCGAGTCCGCTCCGGTTCCGGTGACGGTCGCGGTGTTGTTGACGCCGCCCGCGTCCACGTCATCCTGCGTCGTGACGTACGTGGCCGTCGCGGTGACAGAGTCGCCAGGCGCGAGCACGCCAGCGGTGCCCGGCCACGCATAGCTGAGCGCGGAAAGCCCGGAGAGCGGATCGGCAATGGCGACGCCGCTCAGGGTGACGTTGCCGGCGTTCGTGGCGACGAAGGTGTAGGTGATCGTGTCGCCGGCGACCGTGCCGAACGGGTCTGCCTGCATGCCGCTCTTCTCGAGCGTCAACGCGGCGTTCGCCGGAAGCAACGTCGTGACGTCGTCCGTCGAGGAGACGGACGCACCGGCCGGAGGAGTTCCGGTGGCGGTCGCCGTGTTGACGAGGCTGCCGTGGTCGATGTTGGCAGTGCCGAGCGCGAACGTCGCGCTCGCCGTGACCGTCTGCCCGGCGGCCAGGGTCCCGGGGGTGCCCGGCCAGGTTCCGAAGGTGATCGTCGACAGACCGGCCAGCTGGTCGGAGATGGCGATGCCGCTGAGGCTCACATTGCCCGTGTTCGTGACGGTGAATGTGTAGTTCACCGGGTCAGCGGAGTTCGGCACGGGCGAGCCGAGCGCCGCCGTCTTGACCAGCGAGATCGCGGGCGTTCCGAGGAGCGTGATGTCCTCCGTCGCGCTCGCGGTCGCATTGCCGCCTCCGGTCGAGGTCCCGGTCACGGATGCCGTGTTCGAGAGAGCCCCCGCGTCAACATCTGCCGCCGTCAGGGTGTACGTCGCCCGAGCGGTCACCGACTGCCCAGCGCCCAGATATCCAGGCAGGGCCGGCCACGAGAGCACCGTGATCGCCGAGAGGCCCGGCATCGCGTCTGCGAGCCTCACCCCGCTCAGCACACCACCGCCGCTGTTCGTCGCGACGAAGGTGTACGTGACGACATCACCCGGCTTCGGTGAAGCGGAGCCCGCACGCGCGCCCGTCTTCGTCAGCGTGAGCCGGTCGACCGCGTCCGTGTCGGTTCCGCTCGCGCTCAGAGTTGCGCTTGGGAAGCCGGGGTCGAGGGCGCTGGCCGACACCGTGTTCACGATCGAGTTCGCCGCGGAGTCCAGCACCTGCACGGTGACCGCCACAACTGCATCCGCAGCCGGCCCAATCGACGGAATCGTCCACGTGACGACGCCGCCCGCGAGGGCGCCGCCCGCCGTGGCCGAGACGAACTGCACGCCGGCCGGCAGCGTGTCCGCAACCGCGACATCGCGGAGGCTCTCGAAATCGAGCGGGTTCGTCACCGTGACGGTGTACGTGACCTCCTGGCCGACGACGACCGCGCCGACGCCGTCCGACTTCACGACCCCCAAGCTGCCGGCCGCTGCTGCCGCGGTGGGCGCGGTGATCGTGTGTGCGTTGTTGCCTTCGTCGGGGTCGACCATCGCCCCCGTGACGGTGGCGATGATGGCGATTCCGCTCGTGGTCACGATGACAGGCAGATCGAATGGGATGGGGGTGTTCTTCTCGAGGCTCGCCGGCGGCGCGCAGTCCAGCGTCGCGGGCCCGACCACGGGGAAGACCGACGTGCAGCTCCACCCGGAGGGGGCGCCCGTCACGGTCGCACCGGCCGGAACGGCGACGGCGACACCGGCCGGCGCCGACTGCGAGCCGCCGAGGTTGTCGAAGGTGAAGGGGAACACGGACGGACGACCGAGCTGGACGTCGACCGTTGCGACGCCGCCGGCCTCGAGGTCGGCCTCTGCGGTGGTCGCGCAGACCGCCTGCGGCTCCGACGGCAGGGTGCGGTCGGATGCGACGGCGACGGAGTTGCACGCCGTCGAATCCGCCGTGGCGCCGGCACCGACGGCAGCGGTGTAGGTGAAGGAGACGACCTGGTTGGCGGCCAGTGTGCCGTTGACGCTCGCACGGATCGCCTGCTTGCCCGCCAGGGCTGCCGACCAGTCGTTGTCGACGCCGGCCGGGCTCACCTCGGGGCGAGCGGGGTTGGTCGACGCGGAATAGGCGAGTGTCAGCTTCGTCGAGACATCCGAGACGCCGGTGAGGGTCTGGGTGAAGTCCGAGCCGCGGGGCGTTGCGGCCGTGGAGGGGATGAGGCCGGTGTCTCCGATGTACGGCAGCACGTCGTAGGCGACGACCGATCCGAGCGCCGTGTTACCGGTGTTCTGGAGCGAGATACGGTACTTGATGCTGGCGGCATCGACCGGCACGGGCACAGCTCGACTCGGGTCGGCGATCCAATCACAGCCATCGGCCGCGCCGGCATCCGGCAGGCAGATCTCCTTCAGCACGACGAGGCCGTCGGAGGAGGAGACAAGCACGTTCTGCGCCGCGCTGGCGAACCACTGGGCGGTTGCACCGTCTGCCGCGACATCGGCCGTGTTCTGCTGGGCGCCGCCGTAGTTCGCAGCGACGTTGTCGTATGTCTCACGCGAATCGCCCATCCACGCGTTGGCGACGCTCGTCGTCCCCGGGGCGACCGCTGTGGTCGGCGAGCCGATGACGGTCATCGTTGGCCAGGTCCCGTTCGAGCCGAAGGCGACGTCATTCGGCCACTTCGCGACCACAAGCTGGCGATCCATACCGGCGATCGTGACCGTGCGGTAGCTGAAGTCGACACCGGCCGGAACGCTCCCGGTCGGGAACGAGGCTGAGCCGGGCGTGATTACCCAGCCGGCAGGTGCCAGGAAGACGTATTCGGGCGTGATCGTGACGTCGGCCGGGATGTTCGCTGTCGTTCCCCGCACGGCGAACGTCACCGAGCGCCCGGGAACAACGGCTCCGCCGCCGTCGACGACTGCGGCCGCCGCGAAGGAGGCGGCGAACGCGGGTTTCGGCGTGCCGGGCGGCTGAACAACAGGGGTGGCCCGGAATCGGATCGTGCGGGAGACGGGGGCGAGCGGCACATCGGCGACGCTCTGGTTCGGGTAGGCCATCGTCGCGGCAGCCGTGTTGGTGCGGTCCTGCCCGATCGGGGCGTCCTTGTTGACGGTGTAGTTGTAGTGCACGCGGAACGGCGTGCCGGCTGTTGGGTCGCTCGGTGACACGCGGTTCGGAGCGATCGGACCGCTGGTCACCTCTGCGGAGGCGTAGCGGCATCCGGCGGCTCGTTGCGCCGTCGTCAACGAGATGTCGGTGCTCTGCGCGCTGCCGGAGACATCGCTCAGGCCGGTGACCGGGTCGGCGGTCTGGCAGACATAGCGGTATGCGATCGTCGGCGCCGGGCTCGTCACCGTGGTGTTGATCCGGTGCACGGGCGCGTTGGCCTGGTCGAGGGTGTTGTCGGTGACGACGGCGACTCCCGACACGTTGCCGCGGTTCACGGTTTCGACGGCCCAATAGAACGCGTTCGGGGTGTCGGTCTTCGGCACGTTCACGAGTCGGGTGGCGCCAGACGATGCACTGTTGGTGGAGTCCTTGGCTACCGTCGCGGCGCCGAACGGCAGGTAGCAGGAGACGGTGTGCGCCATCGAGCCGGACACCGATTTCACGGTGCGCGCGGTGTCGAGGTAGGTGAGCGTCGAGGTGACCGTGTGGCTCACGCTCTGCGTGAACTCGCAGCCGTTCGTCGCGGCGGCGAAGCGCGTTCCCGGATAGCGGATCGACACCGTGCGCGGGGAATACTCGCCGCGCGTCACCCAGCCGGACTGCGCTGAGGAACCCCAGCCGCCGACGGTGTTCTGGGTGGGTGCAGCTTCGGAGCCGACGGCCCAAGTGACGGTGTGGGTCGCCGCGTCATAGACGCCGCCACCGTTGCTCGACACGTACTCTGCCTCTGCGGGGAGCTGGTCGACGACGACATAGCTGCCGGCGCCGACGAGCTCCGGCGTTCCCGCGATTCGCCCCGAGCCGGCGGGAATGAACGCACCGGATCCCATGTAGACGCGGTAGGAGACGACCTCCCCTGGGGCGACCGTCCCGGGACTCGTGATCGACTGTGACGGGTTCGGCACCGTGTTGCTCAACGTGACAGGGGCCGCATTCGCTGTGGCAGTCGCGCCCGCGGTGCTCGCGTCGATCGTCGCGGAGTTCTGCACCTGGAAGCCAGACGGGTAGTACTGGGCGGGGCTCGCTGTGGTGTAGCTACTGCTGCCGCTGATGCCGTAGACGACGAGGAAGGTGCCGGCTGTGCCCGGGGTGAGCGTTCCGAGGCTCACGAGCTTGCCCGTCGTGTCGTTGCCACCGATCGTGGCACCCAGGAACGGGGCTGTCCAGCTCGAGTACCGGAGCAAGGTGCCGACCTGAGCCGCTGGGAAGTAGGGGCTCGCCTGCGCCGGCGCCAGCTGCACCGTCACGTTCTCGCAGGCGGAGACCGCGCAGGAGTACGAGACGCGGTAGCCGACGTTGCCGCCGTGCAGATTGTAGGCGGCAGTCGTCTGTGGGTCGCCCGTCAGGTGGTCGACGGGGACGATCGCCGTGGTCAGCACCGCGGTTCCACCCGGAACCGACATCGCCACCGGCCCGTCGGCGCGCTGGGTCGGTGCGCCCTCGGCTGGCGGCGCCTCTGCAGGGCTCTCGGCAGCCGGAGCGTCTTGCGCGGGGACTTCCTCGGCCGGGACCTCCTCGACGGCTGCCTCTTCGGCCGGGATCTCCTCGGCTGGGATCTCCTCGGCTGGGGTCTCCTCGGCTGGGGTCAGCGTTGGCTCCCCTGCGTCCTCGACCGGGGGCGCCTCAACGGTGCCCTCCAATTGGGTGGCCGTCTGCACCTCCTCGGCGAGCGCAGGAAGTGTCGGGAGCGTGAATCCAGTGGCGATCAGGAGTGCCACAGCGACGCTCGCCACGATCTTCGTCCCGACCCGCCTGCCCTGCCTGTGGCGTGCGGTTCGGCCCGTCAAGGTCGTGAAGAAGGTACTCACAATGCGATCCTGCACTCTCGTTACTTCGGCTCGTCGGCAACGGCGATGTCGACCGTGAAGTCGTCACCGCCGGCGGGGTTGATGAATCGGATGCGCGCGTCGTGGGTGCTCGCGGTCGCGGGGTCTGTGACGGTGCACGACGTCTCTGCACCGTCGGCGGTGTCGATGACATCCGTGCCGCAGTCGACGAGCGGGCGTACGTCGATCGTGCGCTCGATTGTCTCTGCGATGACGTCAGAGACCGTCGATGGCGACGCCGAGGTCGCCGGCACGCATCCAACGAGCAGGACCGCGAGCGCGCCTCCGACCGCGGCGGACGCGGCCCTCGTGCCGAAATGCATTCTTCTCCCAAGCTTCGCCCCGCGCGGCTGCAGACGCACTCCTGCACACCGGCCGCGCGCAGGGGTACGAGTCCATCAAGCCCGACGCCGCAGGGCAGATGCCAGCCGCGAGCCGACGATCGGGCACAAATGGTTTCGCACTTGGTACCGGGGTGGCACCGGAGGCGCCGGAATCACCCCCAGACGGGGCTAGCGGGAACCGGCAGTGAGGAGTCCCAGTTGGTGCGCGCGTGCCAACGCGGCGCGCCTATCGTGCACGCCGAGCTTCGCGTACGCGCTCGCCGCCTGCTTCTTGACCGTGTTGACTGAGACGGTGAGCGCAGCGGCGATCTCCGAGAACGCGTCGGTGTGCACGAGCTGTGCGAGCACCACCTGCTCGCGCTCCGTGAGCGAGATGAGCGAGGCCCGACGCGGGAATACACTCCGGAACCCGTCAAGGCGCTCGTGCACACTGGGCGGCAGCCGGATGCCGGCAAGCTCCAGCACTGCGTCGCGTTCCTCGCGGGAAATGGCGAGGTAGGGCGTCAGCGTCTTCGCGTGGGCAGCCAGGGCATGGGCGCGTCGGCACGACCGCGCGGCGCCTTCAGAATCACCCAGGCGCATCTCGGCAACCGCGCCGATCAGCAACAGCTCAATGCGATCGCGCAGTGACGTCTCCGTCGCCCACACCGCCGACGCCGCGAGCTTCTGGGCCGCGTCGTCCCTGCCGGCGATGAGGCGCAGGCGGGCGGCCTGCACGATGAGTGGGGAGCCATTGCGCTCGGACGCGGCGATCCGCTGTTCCGCCCGGTTGAGCTCCCCCATCGAAAGCAGGAGCTCGATCGCGGCTCGGTCCAGCAGGGAGCGGGCGACCCCATCGCCCTGGAGCACCTCGGCGTGCACGCGCACGAACTGCTCCAGCCGCGCGAGCATCACCATCGGCTCGCCGACGAGCAGGGCGTGGCGGGCAGCCGCATCGGCGACGAACGCCCACATCTCGATCGGCTGGGCGGCATCACCGATCTCCTCCAGCAACGCTGACGCGGCATCCGTCTCGAATGCGTCGAGCGCACGGTGCACCTGGGCGATCCGGGCGGGTATCGCGATCAGGCGGTCGGTCCAGCTGCCGGAGGTCGCAAAGCCCTGGTGCGTGCCGAGCCAGCTCTGGGCGTCGCCCGCTTCGCCGGACAGCGTGTGGATCAGGGCAAGCTGCGCCGCGGCGTTCGACGCCACCAACTCGTTGCCCTCCGTCTGTGCCAGCTCAAAGGCGCGGAGCGAGAGCTGCTGGGCAGCAGTATGGTCACCGCTCAACAGCGCCGTCATGCTCCACTGGAACAGAAACCACGCCGTCGGCTCGGCCCTCCACCCCACGTCGCCCCGCGCGCGGCGCAGGCCCAGCTCGGTGTCAAGGCGGTTGGCGAGTTCCAGCGCCGCCTTCACACGCCCGCTACCGCGCAACGACACGACGGCCGCCGCGGTCACCGCGGAGAGCTCGGCGGCGGAGCTGAACCCCGCCAGATCGGCGAGCCCATCCTTGCCCGCCGCCATGTACCTGCGCAGCAGCGCTCGGCCATTGTCGGTGTCAGGATCACTCACCCACGGTTCGAGCATGCTTGCGGCGAAACCGAGGCCGGGGTGAGCGTCTTGGGCGTGCTGCGGGATCGTCGAGACGGCCGCCATCACGTCGCGCGATCCGGCCAGCGACATCGCAAGGGCGCGTTCGCTGACGATTTGGTTCAGCAGCGGCCAGTCGGAACCGGTGCGCGCATGGTGCACGGACGCGGCGAAGCTCGCTTCCCTCTGCGACAGGCGGTAGTGCCTGGCGAGCGCTCTGTGAGCCGCCTGGAACTCGAGCGGGTGGCCGGCTTCGAACTCCTGCACCAGCACGCGGCGGATCAGGGTCGGAAGGCGCCAGGCCGGCTCGCCCCCGTCCTCCATGCTGTCATCCGCCCGCTCAAGCAGCCCGACGAGGTGCAGCCTATCGACGAGCTCGACGGATGTCATGGCTGAGCCCGAATGCGTTTCATCACCCCGCTCTTCGCCCCACTGCGACAGCAGAGCGGTGACCACGCCGAGCGTGACGGCGTGCGGTACGGCGGCCCGGAATGCCATATCCCTGTTCTGCCCGTCGCCGAGCTGTGGCAGCACCGAGTTGCGCAGAAATCGGCTCGCCGCATCGGGCGAGAGCGAAGTCGCGCCAACCGCCGTGTCATCGAGAACCAGCTGCATCACGCGCAGCCAGCCGCCGGTGAGTGAGCGCAGCTCCGCCATGCGGTCTTGGGCCACCTCGTGGCCCCAGGCATCGGCGAAGGCGGACATCTCGTCGGCACTGGCCGTGAGTTCGCGCCCAGTCAGCACCTGCATGTCGATTCGACGCCCGTCTGCTGCCGCTCGAATCGGATGCACGCGACGAGAGCACACCACCAACTGCAGAGTTGGCAGCCGCTCGAGCAGGGCGAGGAGCGCGTTCACGGCGTCGGGTGAGTCGATGTGGTCGGCGTCGTCGATTACAACGAGCACGGGGGCTGCCCCGCGCTCCGCGTGCTCGATCCCTCGGTGCAGACGAGCGAGCACCGCATCGACGGAGTTCATCGAGGAGTCTGCATCGGCCCAGTCGACAACGGTCCCTGCCGCTTCGAGGTCACGCGCCCAGCTCCCGATCAGCTGCGTCTTGCCGTAGCCCGCGAAAGCCTGCACGAGGGTGAGCGCCGCCAAGCGGTTGAGCCTGCTCACCAAGGCCGGCCGTGGAACGCTGCGGGCCGCCAAACGGGGCAGTGTGGCGCATCCCCGCTCCGAAGTGCGGGCGCACATGCTAGCGGAGTCTTGCACTGATGGGTCTTCCCGACTTTCACTGAACTGCCACAGAATGCATAGCTGAATGCACTGCGACCGCCACAGCATGCTTCGGGAATAGCTCGGGCGGTCTGCCACGTGCTGCCCATAGTAGCGGGAATGCGAGCCGCTCAGCGGGCCCCGGCCGAGCCGGAAGCATGAGGAGCAGTTAACTTTTAGGTGCGCCTAAATTTTGCTATCTTTTAGGCATGCCTCAAAAACTCGACGACGAGCCGACACTCACCACCCGGCGTGGCGTGATCCCGCCGCAGCACCGCATCCTGTGGTTGCTCGGGCCAGCCCTCGTCGCCGGCGTCGCCTACCTCGACCCCGGCAACGTCGCGAGCAACATGACCGCCGGCGCCCAGTACGGCTACCTGCTGGTGTGGGTGGTCGTCGCCGGCAATGTGATGGCCTGGCTGATCCAGTACCTCTCCGCCAAGCTGGGGATCGTCACGGGCAAGAGCCTGCCGCAGCTGCTCGGCAGCGGCATCCGCAACCGCCATGCCCGCCGCGCATACTGGCTGCAGGCCGAGCTCGTCGCCATGGCCACCGACCTCGCCGAGATCATCGGCGGCGCGGTCGCCCTGAACCTGCTGTTCAACCTCCCGCTGATCTGGGGCGGCGTGATCACCGGCACCGTGTCGATGGTGATGCTCGCGGTGCAGACGCGGCGCGGGCCCCGGGTGTTCGAGCGCGTCATCATCGGCCTGCTCGCGATCATCGCGATCGGCTTCAGTGCCGGGGTGTTCATCAGCCCGCCGGATGCCGGCAGCGTGCTCGGCGGCATGGTGCCACGATTCGAGGGCACCAACTCGGTGCTGCTGGCCGCGTCGATCCTCGGCGCGACCATCATGCCGCACGCCATCTACGCCCACTCGGCCCTCGCGCGCGACCGCTTCGAGGTGCGCGCATCCGGCCTCACCACGAAGCGACTGCTCACCGCGACCCGCTGGGACGTCTCGATCGCGATGGTCATCGCCGGCAGCGTGAACCTCTGCATCCTGCTGCTCGCCGCCGCGAACCTGCAGGGTGTCGAGGGCACCGACAGCCTGGAGGGCGCGTACGCGGCGCTCGAAGACTCCATGGGAATGGTCGTCGCGACCCTCTTCGCGGTCGGGCTGCTCGCCTCCGGGCTCGCCTCGACCTCGGTCGGCGCGTACGCCGGCGCCGAGATCATGCACGGACTGCTGCACATCCGGGTGCCGTTGCTGGCTCGGCGCCTCGTCACGCTGATTCCGGCGCTGCTGATCCTCGGCAGCGGCTTCGATCCCACCCAGGCGCTCGTGCTCAGCCAGGTGGTGCTCTCCTTCGGAATCCCGTTCGCGCTCGTGCCGCTGGTCTGGCTGACCGCGAAGGCCGGCGTGCTCGGCGAGTACCGCAACCGCTGGATGACGACCGCGGCTGGCGTGACGGCATCCGTTCTGCTCATCGCGCTGAACGTGACACTGCTGGTGCTGCTGTTCGGCTGATTTCGACCCCCGCTGGTTGAGCCTGTCGAAACCGCGAAGCGGGTTGAGCCTGTCGAAACCGCGAAGCGGGTTGAGCCTGTCGAAACCGCGAAGCGGGTTGAGCCTGTCGAAACCCCTGCGGGCTACTCTTGATCAAATGCCAGCCACGACTCCCGCCGTTGAGGACTACCTCAAGACCATCTACGCCCACACCGAGTGGCAGCCGGAGCCGATCACGCCCTCCGCGCTGGCGGGGAAGCTCGGCATTGCTCCCAGTTCGGTCACCGAGATGGTCAAGAAGCTCGCAGCGCTCGGGCTCGTCACGCACGTGCCGTACGGTGCCGTGCGCCTCAACGAACTCGGCACCGCCCGTGCACTCGAGGTCGTGCGCAGGCACCGCCTGATCGAGACCTGGCTGGTCAACGAGATGGGCTACACCTGGGACACCGTCCACGACGAGGCCGAGGTGCTTGAGCACGCGCTCAGCGACCGCCTGCTCGAGGCCATCGACGCTCGCCTCGGCCACCCCCGCCGCGACCCGCACGGCGACCCGATTCCGGCCGCCGACGGGAGCCTGCTGCGCCCCGACGCCGTCCTCCTGGCCGCCGCAACCGCGGGGAGCCGCGGCGCCGTGGTGCGCATCAGCGACCGCGACCCCGCCGTGCTGCGCCTGCTGACCGAGAACGCCATCGGCCTCGACACGGTGCTTGAGCTCGCGGATGCCGGCGTGCTCCTGCCGGACGGCAACACCCTCGCGCTGAGCGCCGACGCCCTCGCCAGCATCTGGATCAGCACGGAACCGCGCGCCTGAGCCGCAGCCTGCCGTCGCTCGAAACGCAGCCGACCTGACCTCGTAACCTGAGCGCCGCGCATCCGCCCTAGGCTGGTGCGTGAGGAAAGGTTGTCCATGGCTCGTCGCGACGAAATCGAATGCTGGCTCACCGATATGGATGGCGTGCTTGTGCACGAGAACCACCCGCTCCCGGGAGCAGCCGAGCTGCTCGAGCAGTGGCGCACCCAGGGCAACCCCTACCTGGTGCTCACCAACAACTCCATCTTCACGCCGCGCGACCTGAGCGCGCGTCTCCGCGCCTCCGGCCTCAACGTGCCGGAGGATTCCATCTGGACCAGCGCCCTGGCCACGGCGGCATTCCTCAAGTCTCAGATCCCCGGCGGCAGCGCCTTCGTCATCGGCGAGGCCGGCATCACGACCGCCCTGCACGAGGCCGGCTTCATCATGACCGAGACGAACCCCGACTACGTCGTCGTCGGCGAGACGCGCAACTACTCCTTCGAGGCGATCACCAAGGCGATCCGCCTGATCGGCGCCGGCGCCCGCTTCATTGCCACCAACCCGGATGCCACCGGCCCCAGCGCCGACGGCCCGATGCCCGCTACGGGCGCCATCGCCGCCCTCATCACCAAGGCCACCGGCATGGAGCCCTACATCGTCGGCAAGCCGAACCCGATGATGTTCCGCTCGGCGATGAACAAGATCGGCGCGCACTCGGAGAACACCGCGATGATCGGTGACCGCATGGACACCGACATCGTCGCCGGCATCGAGGCGGGGCTGCACACGATCCTCGTGCTCACCGGCATCAGCGACGACGCGGAGATCAACCGCTACCCGTTCCGCCCGGACGAGGTGCTCGCCGGCGTGCACGAGCTGGTGCACCCGGAGCCGCTGGAGACAGAGCTCTAGCCCGAGCTCCGGAGCGGCCCGTCCAGGCGAGACGCTCAGGGCTTCGCGTGCGTCGCTGCTCCTTCGTCGCTGCGGCGCTCGCTCAAGCCAGCGTGCATTCACGCTGGCTTGAGGGAGCAGCCGAGGAACGAGGCCGCCCCCGAAGCCCTGAGCGGATCCGCGACCATGGTGGCGCCGACATCCGGCGCGGCCTCGCTGATGCGGCGCCTCACCGCACAAAAAACAGGAGCAGAGCTCCGGCGAGCCCCCTACGGCTTCGCCGGAGCTCTGCTCCTGCGTTTTCTCCGGCGCTGCCCCCGGCTCAGACCCGATCGAGCGCGGTCGGAACCGGCGTGCGCCACGACAGCGGCGCCTCGGCGGCCGGTGCGGCCGGCAGTACGCCGAGCCCGTCCGGCTCCGGAATCGCGGCCAGCAGCGCCTGCGTGTACGGGTGCACCGGCTCATCCCAGATGCGCTCGGACACGCCGGACTCCACGATCGCGCCGCGATACATCACCACGGTGCGGTCGGCGATCAGGCGCACGATCGCGAGGTCGTGCGAGATGAACAGCAGGCCGGCACCGGCATCCAGCGCGAGGCGGCGCATCATGTCGGCGACGGAGGCCTGGCTGGAGGCGTCGAGTGCCGAGATCGGCTCGTCGGCGACGAGCAGGTCGGGCCGGGCGGCGAGCGCCCTGGCGATCGCGACGCGCTGGCGCTGCCCGCCAGAGAGTTCGTGCGCGTAGCGGGAGACCATCGCGGTCGGCAGGCCGACGCGCTCCAGCCATTCCTCCGGCGTAGAACCAGCGTCGCCGCGGGCGAGCGCCGTCCTGATGCCCTCCGTGATCTGCGCACCGACCCTGATGCGGGGGTTGAGCGACGAGTTGGGATCCTGGAACACCATCTGGATCGAGGTGAACGCCTTCTGCCTGCGCCGCACGCCGAGCAGCGGCACCGTGTCGCCGCGGTAGCGGACGCTGCCGGAGTGCGGCTTCTCCATGCCGACAACCGCGCGGGCGAGGCTTGACTTGCCACAGCCACTCTCACCGACGAGGGCGAGAACCTCGCCGGGCGCGATCGACAGCGAGACGCCGTCGACGGCACGCACGACAGACGTTCCGTGGTACTCGACGACCAGATCGTCGACGTTCAGCAACGCGCTCATCGGGCATCCTCCTCGTTCGCGAGTGCGGCAGGCACGGCCTGCGCACTCGGCAGCGACGCCAGCAGCTCGCGCGTGTACTCGTGCTGCGGGTTGCCGAATATCTGCTCCCGCGAGCCGGCCTCGACGATCGCGCCATGCCGCATGACCGCGACGTCGTCGGCGATGGCGCTCATGACACCGAGGTCGTGCGTCACCAGCAACACGGCGAGCTGCCGCTCGGTGGCGAGGTCGCGCAGCAGGTGCAGGATGCCGGCCTGCACCGTGACGTCGAGCGCCGTGGTCGGCTCATCGGCGAGCAGCACGACGGGGTCGCAGGCGAGGGCGATCGCGATCGCGATGCGCTGCCGTTGCCCGCCGGAGAACTGGTGCGGGTAGCGCCCGAGCGCCTCCTCGGCGTCGGGCACCCGCACGCGTTCGAGCAGCTCGATCGCGTGCGCGCGCGCCTGCGCCCTGCCGAGCCCCAGGTGCGTGCGCACGTGGTCGGTCAGCTGCGAGCCGATCGTGAGCTGCGGGTGCAGGCTCGACGAAGGGTCCTGGAAGATCATCGCGATGCGGCGGCCGCGGATCGTGTTCAGCTGACGACGCCCCATGCCGATCAGCTCGATCGCGCCGTCGCCGGCACCGCCGCGGAGGGTGATCGAGCCGCCGACCACCGCGTTGGCAGGCAGCAGCCCGAGGATCGCCAGCGATGACACCGTCTTGCCGGAGCCCGACTCCCCCGCCAGGCCCTGGACGCGGCCGGGCGTGAGGTCGAGGTCGATGCCGGTGACGATCGGTTTCGGTGCCTTGCGCGGCCCGATGCCAATCGTCAGGCCCGTGATGCTGAGCACCGGCGTCGTGCCGACTGCCACGGCATCCGCGGTCATTTCCATCGTGCTCATGCGCTGGCCCCCACTCGGCTCATCTGGGAAGTCGGGTCGAAGATGTCGCGCAGCGAGTCACCGACGAAGTTGAACGCCATCACGACGGTGAGGATCGCGAGACCGGGGAAGACGCCGAGCCACCACGCGTCGAAGTTCTCCATGGCCGCTGAGATCATCGAGCCCCACTCCGGTGTCGGCGGCTGGGCGCCGAGACCGAGGAAGGAGAGCCCGGAGAGCAGCAGGATGGCGGTGCCGACGTCGAGGCTGGCCAAGACGAGGATCGGGCCGACGACGTTGGGGGCGATGTCGACGCGCAAGGTTTTGAACGGCGAGAAGCCGAGCAGGCGCCCGGCCATCACGTAGTTCTGGGTGCGCAGGCCGAGCACGATGCTGCGCGTCATCCTGGCGTATTGCGGCCAGGAGACGACGAAGGCGGCGATGACCGCGTTGAACAGCGACGGCCCGAGGGATGCCGCGACGACCATGGCCAGGATGACGGTGGGGAATGCCATCACCAGATCGGTGATGCGCATCAGCACCTCATCGACCCACTTGCCGAAGTATCCGGCGATCGCGCCGACCAGGGTGCCGACGAGCATCGACATGACCACGAGCAGCAGCGCGAGCGGGATCGTGACGCTCGCACCGGTCATCAGGCGTGAGAAGACGTCGCGGCCCAGCGCATCGGTGCCCATGAGCGTGTCGATTCCGGGCGGCTGCAGGCGCGGAAGCGTCTGAGCGAGCGGGTCGTACGGCACCCAGAGCGGTGCGGTGAACGCCACGACGACCCAGAAGGCCGCGATCAGCGCCCCGATCACGCCGAGCGGGGTCACCCAGGCGGATGGGATGTTCAGCCAGCGGCGTTTGGGCCCAGCTTTGTACGGCGCCGGCCTATTCACTGAAAGCTGCGTCATGCGAGTCTCACCCTCGGGTCGAGCACGCCGTAGAGGATGTCCACGGCGAAGTTGATGCCCAGGTAGATCACGCCGACGACGAGTCCGACGCCCATCACCCCCGGCAGGTCGAGGCTGGTGGCCGAGTTGTACGCGTAGCTGCCGAGGCCGGGCCAGGCGAACACGGCCTCGACCAGCACGGTGCCGGAGAGCAGCGATCCGAAGGCCAGACCGACGATCGTCAGGATCGGCAGCGATGCCCCGCGCAGCGTGTACCCGAAGAGCATCCGGGGGCCGGAGAGCCCCTTGGCCCGCCCGGCACGGATGTAGTCGGCATCCAGCACCTCGAGCACCGAGGTGCGCACGAAGCGGGTGAGGAGTCCGATCGTGAACAGCGAGAGCACGAACACGGGCAGCATCAGGTGGGCCATGGCGTCCATGAACGTCACCCACTGCCCGGCGAGCAGCGCATCGACCGTGTACAGCCCCGTCACCGTCGGCGGCGGGGCCAGGATCGGCGAGAGCCGCCCGGAGCCTGGCGCGATGCCCAACTGCAGGAAGAAGATGTTGAACGCGACCAGGGCCATCCAGAAGGTCGGGATGCTGAGGCCGAGCAACGAGACGACCCGCACGACCTGGTCGCTCATCTTGCCGCGACGGTAGGCGGCAAGCGCACCGAGCGCGACACCGACGGCGAGGCTGACGATGATGGCGCCGATGGCGACCTCGATGGTGGCGGGAACGGCCTTGGCCAGATCGGATGCCACCGGCTGCCCCGTGCGCAACGAAACACCCATGTCGCCCTGGAACAGGTTGACGAGGTAGTTGAGGTACTGCACGGGCAGCGGCTGGTCGAGTCCGTGCTTCTCGATGTACGCCGCGACGGTAGCCGGGTTGCTCGCCGCTCCCTCACCGAGCGCCGCGACGATCGGGTTTCCCGGCACGAGGTTCGCCAGGCTGAACGTCACAAGCGTGACGCCGAAGAGCAACAATATTGACATTCCGAGGCGACGAAGCAAATACCCGGCCAGGGGTGATTTACGCCGAGGCGCTGTGCGCTCTGGCGATGTGCGCGGAGCGGTGTCGCTCTGCGCGGCCGTGGCCGGGTACTCGCGGGTCGCGCGGGTGTTCTGTCCCACGCTGGTGGTTCCTTCTACTTGGACTGCAGCTCGGCGATGTCCATCGTCCACGTCGAGTTGTAGGCGACGCCGTCGATGTAGTCGGCGGTTGCGATGTTCGAGCCGGGCACGATCAGCGGAACGAACGGACCCTGCTCCTGCAGAGCCGCGGCGAAGGCGCTGAACGCACCCTCACGCTCGTCCATGCTCGTCGCGTTCTCCGCGTCGGCGGCGAGGCCGACGACGGCCGGGTCCTGCTCGGCGGTCCAGCCTGCGCGCAGGCCGACCTTCGCACCCGCCGCGAACGGCAGGAAGTTGGCCGAGTCGGCGTAGTCCGGGCCCCAGAACCAGATGCTGAACGCCTCGCGACCGTTGACGTACTCGTCGATCTGCGTGGTGAACGGTGCCGGTGCGAGCTCGACGGTGATGCCGGCATCCGCCAGCTGCGACTGCACGCGCTCGGCGAGCGGGGTGAAGCTCACGCCGCCGACCGGGTAGTCGTTCGGGTATTCGAGGGTGATGGTCTCACCGGCGTATCCGGATGCCGCCAGGGCCGCCTTGGACGCGGCGAGGTCCTGCTCGACGCCGTCGGTGAGCGCACCGAGGAACGACGGCGGGATGACGCCGGTCGCCTGCTCTGAACCGGCTCCGGCCAGCTCGAGCAGCGCCGGGTAGTCAAGCGCGTAGCGCACGGCTGAGGCGAACTCGGGGTTGGCGGTGACACCGGCGACCTCGGGGCTCTGGTTGAGCAGCAGGAAAATGGTCTGCGCCGAGGGGGTCGAGAACACGTTGACACCGTCGCCGAGCCCTGCGACCTGGTCGCCGCTCAGGTCGACGGCCACCTGGGAGTCGCCGCCCTCGAGGTTCATCTTCTGCGTTGCGCTCTCGGAGACGCTGCGGATGACGACGCGGGTGAAGTCGATGTCTTCCTCGCCGTTGTACTTCTCGTTCTCGGTCAGGACGACCTGCGACTCGAAGTCGAGCGAGTCGAGCACGTAGGGGCCGGAACCGGCCGAGGTCGTGTTGAGGAACTTCTCTGCCGTGTCGGAGTTGTCGGTGGTTCCACCGTTCTCGATCACGAGCTTGGAGTTCAGGATCGCCAGCGACGGGTTGGTCATCAGGGCGGGCAGCTTCAGCGAGGGGGTCGCGGTGCTGAGCTCGACGGTCTTGTCGTCGACCTTCGTGACCTCGATGCCCTCCATGAGGAAGTTCGCCTTGCTCTCGGTCATGCCCTTGACGCGGTTGAGCGAGAACACGACGTCGTCTGCGGTGATCGGGGTGCCGTCGGAGAAGACGCGGCCGTCGGCGAGCGTGAAGGTGAAGACGGTTGCGTCCTCGTTCTGCTCGTAGCTGGCCAGCCCGGGAACCGGGGTGGACTCGTCGGACCCCGCGAAGTCGAGGAGGGTCTCGTAGAGGGCCTTGGAGACCATGTAGCCGGTCGGGACGTAGTTGCGGCCCGGGTCGCCGGTCTCGAGGGTGAAGGCGGTGTCGATGACGATGCTGCTCGGAGCGCTGCCGCTGCCGCCTTCCGGGGCGGTCGCTGCGCAACCGACGAGAACGAGCGATGCACTCAGCCCGAGGGCTGTTGCGACGTAGCGGATTTTTGTGCGCACGGGGGAACTCCTTGTCATGAAATACAGGACCAGAGTCGAGCGCCATCGCCGCTAGCGTGCTTGTCAGAGTCGGCATGCGGAATGGGAACTCAACACCACCATCCGAATTACCACTGGACGGCTTTGCATGAGATTTGCACAAAGAGCGCTACTCTGTCCAATCAAAGGCCGCATGCGCCGGAAATTGCATCACCAACGAGGGGAATGTCCGCCAGTATGTCTAGCAAACCGAGCAGCGCCCACGTCGCTACTGGACAATCGCAGCACGTACTCGACGACATCAACCTGAAAATCTTGGCCGAACTGCGAGATAACGGACGAATATCAATGTCGGCACTGGCTGAGCGCGTGAATGTCTCCCGCGCAAATGTCTACACTCGCGTCGAGCAACTCATGGCAGACGGCGTGATCACCGGCTTCAGCGCCCGCATCGACCCGGCCAAGGCCGGCCTCGGGATCTGTGCGCTGGTCTTCCTCTCTGTGCACCCGCAGACCTGGAGCAGTTTCCGCACCCGCATCACGCAGATGACCGAGATCGAATCCTGCCGCATCACGACGGGCGAGCACGACGCCATGCTGCTGATCCGCGGCGACGAGGTCGGCGCGATCCACGCCTTCGTCATCGGTGTCCTGGCGGCGCTGCCCGAGGTGAAGTCGGTCGAGACCGTGCTGGTGCTCGACGAGGTCTTCCAGCGCCCGTATCTGCTGCCCACCGACCTCCCGCCGCGCGACGAAGAGGTCGCCCAGCTGGGCCTGACCCGCTTCACCCGTGTGAACCCGGGTCGGGCGAGCCTCAACGGTTAGGCGCGGACCGCGCCGGTTGGGATTTCGACAGGCTCAATCAACGGAAACCCCCGCTCAGGCGAGCTGCACGCAGACGCTGTAGCCGGGAACGCCGTCGAGCACGAAGTCCTCGATGAGCTCGAAGCGGCCGTCATCCAGCTGCTTCACCGCCGTCGTGCTGTCACCGAGAAGCGTGGCATCCGTCGCCACAACGTGGTGCACGAAGTACTCCTCGAGCACGCCGTCGCGGTAACGGCCGACGCAGCGCCCGCCCGTGACCGTGTCGCCGAAGTAGTGACCCCAGATGATGCCCGAGTTCTCGCTGAACTCGAAGCGGGTGGGAGCGGTCTCGCTGACGGTGCTCGCGGTCGAGCTCTGCAGCACGAAGGAGGTGCCGTCGAGCCGCGGTTCGCTCCGGCGCGCTGGGTCCAGCGCCGGCCAGAGGGC
Organism: Leifsonia sp. Root4; assembly: GCF_001425085.1. Taxonomy (GTDB): domain Bacteria; phylum Actinomycetota; class Actinomycetes; order Actinomycetales; family Microbacteriaceae; genus Microterricola. Next base: position 1,261,789 of record NZ_LMDN01000001.1, read on the forward strand.
GAGCGGTGCGGACTCGACGCAGGCGCTCAGGTGCGGGGCGCCGTCCTTCTCGAAGGTCTCGTCGAGGTAGAGCTTGCCGTCATCGCCGCGACGCAGCACGCTCTGTGCGGTCCCGAGGATGACCTCTCCGCCGTCGATCGGCTTGTGTGCGAAGCAGATCGTCAGCTCATCGCCGTCGCGACGGCCGACGAAACGGCCGAGCTGCACGGTGTCGCCGATGTACGCGCCCCACAGCATCTGGCCACGCTGCTGGTACCGGAAACGCGTCGGCGCCGTCTCGGACACCGCACTTCCCGAGGAGGAGATCATGACGAACTCGAGGTCGTCGATCGATGCGGGGATGGCGGCGGTGGTCGTTTCAGCAGTCACGGTCACGAGTATGGAGGATCAGCCACACGTTTCTAAATCGTCGACTTTCAGTCCAGTTCGTCCGGCTCGTAGCGCACGGCGGGCGACTCTTGCTCGCCGAAACTCGACACAGCGAACAATTCGTCCAGCCGTCGTTGCTCGGCCCAACCGGGGAACCGGGCAAGCAGCGGTGGCACTCGCGGAGGTGTCCTGAGAAGGGCTGCCGCCTTTCGCGACGCTACGCGTCGCGCAGTGGGGTCCACCCGATCGGCCGTGGTCCGCGCACCTCGGCCCTGTCCCGGTCGGATGCCGCCGACCACCCCTGTGCGGCCTCGGCACCCGGCCCACCGACCGCGCCGCGCGCCACGCGGAAGCCGACGTCCTCCAGCACGGCGTCCGGGGCGCTGCCGCGCCGAACGGAGGCACGCAGGCTCCACTCGCTATCGGCCCAACCGCCGCCGCGGAGGCTTCGATAGTCCCCGTAGCGCGCCGTGTCGGCGTAATCCCAGCACCACTCCCACACATTGCCGAGCGTGTCGAAGAGCCCGAATGCGTTCGCCGCCTTGCCCGCGACGGGTTGCGCGCCGTCGAGCTCCTCGGCAGCTGACCAGGCGATCTCGTCGAGCGGACCATAGCGCGGCCCTGTCGATCCTGCGCGGCAGGCCCATTCCCATTCGGCCTCGGTGGGAAGGCGGAATCCGGAGGCGCTCACGTCCCAGCGCACCCTGCGACCATCGACGAGGTACGCACGGCCGTACCCGGCGGCATCCGAGGCCAGATTGCACCATCGCACCGCAGCGAACCACGTCACCGGGTGCACGGGCAGCGATCCCGCGGCGCCCGCGTGCGGGGTGGGGTCGACGACCGCGTCATACTCGGCTCGGGTGAGCGGCGTTCGGCCGATCTCGAATGCCTGCAGCGCCACGCTTCGGACCGTGGCCCTGCCGTCCGCGCCGGCCCTGGCGTCCCGCAGCTCGACGACGCCGGCGGGGATCGCGATCAGCTGCGGGAGGGTCGGCATGCCTCCACGTTAGCGAGCGGCGGCCACAGGCGCCGGACGGTTACCCCGACGCCCGGCTATGCCAGGCCGTGCTCGGCCGCGAAGGCGAGCACGGCGGCCCGTGGCGCGTAGGACCCGACGGTGCCGCGTGCCTGCACCGAGAGGGCGCCCGCTGCGGCCGCGAGCCCCGTGGCCTCGGCCAGCGAGCGGCCCTCGGCGAGGAAGGCCGCGAGCGTGCCGGTGAAGCAGTCGCCGGCACCGGTCGTGTCGACCGGGGTCACCCGCGGCGCCTGCCGGTGCCAGCTGCCGGCCGCATCGGCCGCGACGGCGCCGGCCGAGCCGAGCGTGATGACGAGGGAGCGGCAGTGTCCGGCTGCGACGGCGGATGCCGCGAGTTGCTGCCACCGCTCGATCGACAGCGTGTCGTCGGCCGCGGCATCCGGCACCAGGCCGACGGCGCGCGCCTCGTGCTCGTTCACGACGAGCGGGTCGCAGACGGCCAGCGCCGCGGGCGCGACGGCGACGGGGGGCGCGAGGTTGAGCACGTAGCGGGTGCCGGCGGCCGATGCGGAGGCCGCCAGCGCCTCGACGGTCGCGGCCGGGATCTCTCCCTGCGTCAGCACCAGAGAGGCCGCGGCGATCGCGGCGGCATCGGCGTCGCTGAGCTCGGGGCCGAGCAGGCCGTTCGCTCCGGCGGTGACGATGACGGTGTTCTCGCCGGAGGCGGCCACGGTGATCTGCGCGACGCCGGTGGTGACGTCGGCGATCCGCTGGATGCCGCTCGTGTCGACGCCGAGCTGGTCGAGGGTGCTCAGCGCGAAGTCGCCGGAGCTGTCGGTGCCGACGCGGGCGATGAGCTCGGTCCCGACCCCGGCCAGGTGGGCGGCGACGGCCTGGTTGGTGCCCTTGCCTCCGAGCGCCACGGCGAATCCGGTGCTCTCCACCGTCTCGCCCGGTGCCGGAAAGTGCCCGACGTAGCTGGTGCTGTCGACGTTGAGCGAGCCGACGACGACGAGGCGGGGCGTGGCGGACTCAGTCATGTGAGAAATCTCCTGGTGCTCGTGTGTTGCTCCGACGCGGCGTTGCGCACGGAGGTGCTGCGAGGGTGTGACGGCACGGTCAGTACTGCCGCGCCCGTGTGATCAGACTGCGGGGCCGGGGCCGGCGACGCTGCCCGTGATGGGCTCTGCGGAGACCTGCGTGACGAAGCAGTAGTAGTTGCGCTGCCCGGCATCCCACTGCTCGGCCGTCACCGGGAAGCTGCCCTGCAGCTGCAATTCGCCGAACGCTGCCGCGGCGGCGAGGTCGACGATTCCCGGGGTGCCGCAGAGGGCGTTGATCTGGCCGGCGAGCGCCTCTTCACCGGGGAAGGTCGCAGCGGGGTCAGGGTCGAAGCTGCCGCGGTAGACGAGCTGGGCGGCGTGCGGCGCCGCGCAGTCGACGACCGTGAACGTCTCCGCCCACGGCGAGGTGAACGGGTCGAGGCACTCGCCGCCGAACAGCGTGTCCCACTTGTGCTCGCCTGCCGGCTGCATCGCGGTCGGCGCCGGCGGCGCCACGGGAGCTTCCGTCGTCGGCTCGGCGCTCGGCGTGGCGCTGGCCTCCGGTGCCGGCGTCGTGCCGAACAGCGCGGGCAGCGTCGTGCCGAGCAGGAAGAGTCCGACGAGAACGGCGACTCCGAGCAAGGCGAGGAGCGTGATGATCAGCGCGCGTGGCGGCTTGCCGCCATCCGAGCCTCGACGCTGGCCGGATCCCGAACCCCCAGATCCCTGACCCATACCGGCCGCGGATGCCGGGGCGCCGGCGCCGCGTGGCTGCGGCGCCTGCGGAGGCTGCTGGCCGTTCGCCGAGGCGGCGAAGACGGGGGTGAACGCCCCTCCTGCGCCGTAGCTGGGAGCCTGGAACGGGCGCGGCGCGGTGACGCCGGGGATCGGAATCGGGGCCACGTCCGGAGCGGGCGGCACGATCAGGGTGGGCGGCTGCGCCGCGGCGGTGGCCACGGTCTCGGCGGGCGGTTCCGCGGCGGGCGGTTCCGCCGGTTCGATCGGTTCGACAGCGGACGCGGCGATCAGCTCCGTCGCGGGCTCGGCTGCGGGCTCTGCCTCCTCAGCGTCGACGGCTGCGGGACCGCTCGGAGCGGCGGCGGCGGCGAGGCTCGCGGCGAACCAGTCCGCCAGATCGTCGTCCGAGGTGGAATCCTGATCGGCCTCGGGCTCGTGCTCGGGCTCGGGCTCGGGCTCGGGGGCACGCTCTGCCGTCGGCTCCGCGAAGGCGGCCGCCGTGACGGGCGCAGTCACGGGCTCGGCTTCAACGGAGCCGTCAACGGTGGCTTCGTCGGCGGGTTCTCCGGCGGGTTCATCGGAGATGGGCTCGCCGATGGCGTTGGCGAAGAAGGCGGGCACGATCGGCGCGACGGGCTCGGCACCGGCGGGCTCGGCACCGGCGGGCTCGGCACTGCCCGACGCAGCACCGGCTGTCGCCGGCGGCAGCGCGGTCTCGACCGCTTCGCTCGGAGCGTCAACCGGAGCAGCGCTGAACGGCACTGCAGCGATCGGGGCGGCCACGATTGGAGCAACGGCGATTGGAGCAAAGGGCTTCGAATCGGGCTGCGCAGTGTCGGATCCGGCTGCCTCGGGCTGTGCTGAAGCGGACTGCGCGGCAGGCTGTGCGGTGGGCTCCACGACGTCGGCATCGGGCACGAGGCCCCACTGGAACACCGGCCCACTCGGGGTCTCGACCTCGTCGTCCTCGTCGAGGTACGCGTCGGGCTCGTCGCCGGGAATGAGGATCGCGGCGGTGAACGACTGGTCGAACTCGGGGCTGGCCGGATCGAACTCGGGCGGAACCGAGGCGGAGACCGCGCCAGCGGCGGGCTCTGGCTCGCTTTCGGCCGCGGCCACGGACTGCTCGGCCATCGGCGCAGCCGACGCAGCCGCCGCCGATTCAGCGGCCGCCGGGGCCGCGGGTGCCGGGGCCGAGGGTGCTGCCGGGGCAGCCGGGGTGGCGGGGGCAGCCGGAGTGGCGGGCAGCGGTGCGGGCGGCGCCTTGAACATCGGCGGGGCCAGCTCGAAGAAGTCGGGCTGCGCCGAGCGCGGGGCCGAGAATTCGTCGGATGCCGCGGATGCCGCGAGCGGTGGCACGGCGGCGGGTGGCACGGCTGCGGGTGGCGCCGCTGCGCGCGCGGCGGCGCGCGTGACGGGCGGCGGCGCGGGCGTACCCGGCGTGACAGGAGAGGCGAGGGGTGCTGACGGCAGAGGCGCCATGGGCATGGTTTCCGCGAGCTCGACGGGAGCGGGCGGAACGACGGGGAGCGCAACGGTCTCGGCCGGGCGGGGGGTCTCGGCGGCCGGCTCATCCACTGGCTCATCGGCCGGCTCAGCGACAGGCTTCGCTACCGGCTCGGTCGCCGACTGCTCCGCCGGCTCCGTCGCGGGCGGCAGCAGCGGGCTGCGCGGTGACGCGGCCGGCGTGCGGCCGCCATTCAGCTGCGCGAGCAGCCACTCGGCGCTGCCGAAGGCGGGTTCGGGCGCTCCGGCGTCACCGGGCGTCGCCTTGTCACCCTGCTCAGGCACCCGAGAGACCCAGATCGTCGAGGCCGATGGCATAGAAGTAGGGGTATCCCGCTGCCTCGATCACTTCGCGGGCACCGGTGTTGCGGTCGACGACCACGGCGACGCCGGCGATGATCGCACCGACCTTCTTGAGCGCCTCGATGGCGGCCAGTGGCGAGCCGCCGGTTGTCGAGGTGTCCTCGAGCACGATCACGCGCTTGCCCTCGAGATCGGGACCTTCGACCTGGCGGCCCCGGCCGTGGTCCTTGGGCTCCTTGCGCACGACGAAGGCGTCGTAGCTGGCACCGCGGGCCGCACCCTGGTGCAGAACGGCTGCGGCAATGGGGTCGGCGCCCATGGTCATGCCACCGACGGCGGCGACATCCGGAATCTCGGCGATGAGGTCGAGCATGACCTGACCGATCAGCGGCGCGACACGGTGGTCGAGGCTGACCTTGCGCAGGTCGACGTAGTACGTCGCCTTCTTGCCGCTGGTCAGGGTGAAGTCACCGTGGAAGACGGCCTCGGCCGAGATGTAGTCGATAAGTTGCGCACGCACGTCAGTCACCCCCCGATTCTACGCGGACGAGCCGGAGCGGCGTGAAAGCCTCCCGACCGGAGTTCGGCACGGGCACGTCAGTTGCCGACCACGAACGACATGGCAACACCGACGGCGATCGCGACGACCATGTAGGCGAGGTTCGGGATCTGGAAGGAGTGGTCGAAGACGAACCTGCCCATCTTCGTCGTTCCGGTCTGGTCGAAGGCCACCGTCGCCACCTGGCTGCCGTTCGCCGGCAGGATGTACATGCCCATCGCGGCTGGCCAGAGTCCGGCCAGCAACGGGGCGGGCAGCCCGATGGCGATACCGATCGGCACAATGGCGTTGGTCGCGCTCGACTGGCTGGTCGTGAGCATCGCGACCGCGGCGAGCGCGAGCGCGAACAGCAGCGCCCCGAAGAAGGCCGAGGAGTTGGAGACCACCGCGCCGAGACCGTCGACGATCAGGGTGTTGTTGTTGGCGACGAAGGTGTTGGCGAGCCAGGCGATTCCGAAGAGGGCGAAGGCGCCGACCATGCCGGCGGGGAACGTCGACTGCTTGGGCACATCCGCGGCCTTGACCTTGCAGGTGAGGAAGATCAGGGCGGCGATCACGCCCATGACGACCTCGATGATGATCGTGACCGAGACGCGGACGGGGTCGCCGTCGACATCCGTGCCGATGATCGGCCGCAGACCCTCGAAGAGTCCGGTGAGCACGATGATGCCGACGCCGATCAGGAACAGGGACGCCGAGAGCGCCGCCGTCTTCGGCAGTTTCACCTCTGAATCCTGCTCGGCCGGCGGCTTGATCGCGTGCGCGGCGAGGCGGCGCTGGAATTCGGGGTCGTCTTCGAGGTTCTTGCCCCAGCGCACCATGACGAGGCAGGCCACGAACAGGCCCGCGATGGATGCCGGCCACATGATGAGCAGCAGCATGCCGAGGTCGAAGCCGCTCGGGGCGAGCAGGACGACCATGGAGGCGGTGGCCGCCGAGACCGGGCTGCAGAGGATGCCGACCTGGGAGGCGACGGCCGCGACAGAGAGCGAGCGCTCCGGACGGATCTTCTGCTGGTACGAGACGTCGTAGATCACGGGCAACAGTGGGTAGAAGATGTTGCCGGTTCCGGCTCCGACGGTGAAGAGGAACGACATCGCCGGCGCCAGGAAGACGACGCTCTTCGGGCGTTGTTTGATCACCTTCGCGGCGATCGAGACCATCCAGTCAATGCCGCCGGCCGCCTGCATGACGGATGCCGCGGTGATGACCGTGAGCACGATGAACACCGCGTCGACGGGCGCATTGCCCGGCGCCGTCTGGAAGACGAACAACAACACCGCGACGCCGACGAGGCCCCACACGCCGAGTCCGATTCCGCTCGTGCGGGTGCCCATGTAGATGGCACCGATGACGACCAGTAGCTGGAGGACGAGGATGACGACGCTGTCGTTCATGCGGTGTGACCCTGCGCGATCCGGCCGGCGGCCTCCGCCGAGTCGAGCATGACCAGTGGGAGCGGCGTCTCGACGATCGCGCCGTTGACCGCTTCGACGGTGAGCGCGAGCCCGCCCTCGACCGGGCTGATCGCCCGCACGAACTCCTGGTTGTGGAAGTGCACGGACTGCAGGTTGCCGACCGCGTGCCCCGGGCCGAGCTGGCCGCTCTTCAGCGCCGCGTGGTAGGCGGCTGGCGCTGATCTTCGGCGTCGTAGTGCGGCGAGAAGCTGCCGGGGAGGAAGCCGAGGCTCTCGGGCAGCACCTGCAGGGTCGGCCCGTAGCTGTCGGTGGTCCCGCCCTCGAACCAGCAGATGCCGCCGGCGCTGCCACCGGTGAAGACGACGTTCGAGGCCGGGTCTTCCCACATCTCGCGCATGATGACGTCGAGGCCCTGGCGCTTCCAGACGTCGAGCATGTTGGCGGTGTTGCCGCCGCCGACGTGGATCACGTCGAAGTCGCGCACGAAGCCGGCCAGGTCGTCCATCGGCCGGTGGAACAAGGGCAGGTGGTGCGGGGCGCAGCGGTCGGAATCGTACGTCTGGTAGAAACTCAGGATGTAGGCAGGGTCATCTCCGGTCGCCGTTCCCACGAAGAGCACCCGCGGGCGCTCCGTGCCGGTGAGCCGCAGAATGTACTCGTGCGTCGGATCGGTGCGCCGATCCATCAGTGCCTTGCCAGCCCCGGATGCCACGACGTGCGCCATCAGATGTCCCCCTCGATCGCGAAGGGCCCATGATTCGGCCCGTCGGCATCACGCTATCGGCGGCGGACTGCGAGGGGCAAGGATTTTCCGCACATCACCGGTGCCGGCCGCGCCGCCGAGCGGGCAGGGGCGACGGCTCAGTAAATACGCACGTGCTTGCGCTCGGCGATGCGGCCGTAGCCGTCGCGGGAGACGAGCACGATGCTGCCGATGGCGGCCAGTACTGCGGTGGCGACGAGCGCTGCGATGAGAACGAACATGGTGAGACCTTTCGGCACGGGATGACGGTGAACGCGCGCGCCGTTGCGTGGTTGCTGTACCTCAAGTACACCGCGCGTAATCGTGCAGAACAAGCGAATGTTTCTGCACTGACGCTGTAGCTTTGCTTCATGGATGTGCGCCGACTCGACCTGCTGCGCGAGCTCTCTGAGCGCGGCAGCATCACGGCCGTCGCCGCGGCGACGCACCGCACGCCCTCCGCCGTGTCGCAGCAGCTCAAGAAGCTCGAACGCGAGGTGGGCGTTCCGCTCACCGAACGCTCCGGCCGCGGGCTCACCCTGACCAGCGCCGGAATCGCGCTGGCCCGGAGTGCGGGCGACGTCGCCGTCGCCCTGGCGAAGGCCGGCGCGCTCTGGGACGAGTTCCGCAACCACCCGAGTGGCGAGGTGAGCCTCGTCACCTTTCCGACCGCCGGGCAGATGCTGCTGCCGGGCACCCTCGCCGCGCTCCCCGACGGTCTCGTGCTGCGCTGCACCGACCTCGACCCGGAGCAGGCCGATTTCCCCGCGCTCACCGCCGATCACGACATCGTGCTGGCCCATGCCATGCCCGGCCAGCAGAGCTGGGGCGGCCGCGGGCTGCGCGTCATCCCGCTCATGACCGAACCGCTCGACGTCGGGCTCCCGCTCGGGCACCGCCTCGCCGGCCGCAGCTTCGTGGCCCCGGCGGATGTCGTCGACGAGGAGTGGATCGGCGTTCCGACCGGCTTCCCCTTCGAACGCATCCTGCACGAGATCGAGCAGCAGACCGGCCGACGGGCCACGGTCACGCAGCGCTTCTCCGACATGCGCGTCGTCGAGGCGTTCATCACGGCCGGCCTCGGCATCGCCCTCGTGCCCCGCTATACCTCGAGCGGGCGCGACGGCGTCGTGCTCAAGCCGTTGCGCGGGGTGGAGTCGACGCGCCAGGTGGTGGCGCTGATGCGGCCGGATGTCGCCGAGCGCCTCGCCGTGCGCACCGTGCTCGCCGCGCTGCAGGCTCAGGCCGCGCAGGTGCAGGCCGCGCATGACGCCGCGCAGTAGCGGCCCAGAAGTCGGTCAGCGGATGCAGCCGGTCCGCGGATGAGGCGCGCGACACGCCGCAGTTCCGGCCGGATTCGGGGCGCCGCGGCCGTCGCATCCGCGGACTGGCTGCATCAGGCGCGCGCGGCCCAGCTGCGGCGCGCAAGCACGAGCAGCCAGATGCCGACCATGAGCTGCACAGCGGCAATGAGAACGATTCCGTTCCACAACACCATGGTGGGTGAGATTGCTGACTGCGGGTTGGCCGCACCTGCTTCGCCGGACGGGTCGAGACCGAGTCTCACAGCGACGAGGACGAGCGCCAACGCCAGAGCCGTGCCGACAGGAAGCAGCGTGGCGATCAACTTCTGGCGAGTGGTCCACACCGTCGAGATCCACACCAGCACATAGCCGACGACCGCGCCCAGAATGGGCACGAGCGCCCCACCGATCATGACGAGCACGGCGGCGACGATCGCGAGCCCGGCCGGTTCGGGGCGGCGGGCGCGCGGAGTGCCGTCCGGCGATACCTCCGCCGCGACGGGGACCGCCCGAGCTTCGGCGGCGATGAAGTCGGGGTCGCCGAGTTCGCGGATGCGGGCGGCGACGGCATCCGCGTCACGGCCGATGAGCACCTCGCGCACCCCGGAGAGGATGTCCGCCCGTGTCGACGCGTCGATGCCGGCGAGTGCCGCGTCCAAGCGGTCCAGGTAGTCCCGTGCGGCAGGCGCGAGGGTGGCGTCAGTCATGGGAGTCGTCCTTTCCGACGAGCTGGAGCACGGTGGCCGAGAACGGGGCCCATTGCTGCTGGAAGGCGCGCAGGCGGCCGCGGCCGGCATCCGTCAGCTCGTAGAACTTGCGCACAGGGCCGGCGGGTGACGCCTCGTCGAAGCTGCTGACGAGGCCTTGGGCGCGCAGCCGACCGAGGATCGGGTAGAGCGTGCCGATGCTTGCGATCATGCCGTGCGAGACGAGCTGTTCGGAGAGTTGCCAGCCGTACATAGGCTCGCGCGCGAGGAGGCCGAGCACGCACGGCTCGACCACGCCTTTGCGGAGCTGAGCCCCGACGTCGTCACTCATGCATCACAAGATACTTGCAAGCATCTGCTTGTCTCGCGACTCCAGCCACGAGATGTCACAGATGGCCCCTTGAGCACGCGCGAAGGGGCCATCTGTGACATCTCGCGTGGCCTGCGGCTGGCGGAATGCATGGGAGGGGCGCTGGCGCACGCGGGGCGGCTCCGTAGACTGCAGCCATGAGCGACAGCATCCTGTTCACGGTGAGCGATGGGCTCGCCCACGTGACCCTCAACCGCCCGGAGCGTCTCAACGCCATCGATGCGGATGCCGCGTACCGCTGGCGTGCGATCGCCACCGAGATCGCCGAGCGAGCCGACATCCGCGCCGTGCTGTTCGATGCCCGTGGCCGCGCATTCTGCGCCGGCGGCGACGTCCTCGCCATGGCGGCTCTCGGCTCCGCCGAGGTCAGCGCCGGCGAGGCGGTGCGGGAGCTCGCCGATGTGATCCACGACGGCCATCGCCTGCTGCGGGGCAGTGCGACACCGATCGTGGCGGCGGTGCAGGGCGCCGTCGCGGGTGGCGGCCTCGGCTTCATGCTCGTCGCCGACGTCATCGTCGCCTCGGAGGCGGCGAGCTTCGCCAGCAAGTACGCCGACATCGCGCTCACCCCCGACTGCGGCGTGAGCACGCTGCTGCCCGAGGCCATCGGCAGCCGGCGCGCACTCGAGCTTCTGCTGACACCGCGCACGCTCTCCGCCGCCGAGGCGCTCGACTGGGGCCTCGTCACCGAGCTCACGGCCCCGGATGCCGTCGCCGACCGCGCCGCCGCGATCGCCGCGCACTGGGTGCAGGGCCCGTCCACCGCATACGGGCAGGCCAAGCGCCTCGTGCACGCCGGGCGCACCCGCTCGTTCCAGGACTCCCTCGACGACGAGGCCGTGACCATCGGCGTCGCATTCGACAGCGCGGAGGCGCGTGCCCGCGTGAGCGCCTTCTCGGCTCGAACCTCCTCGCGCTGAGCTCGGCGGCATCCGCTCGCGCATGGGCGCGCGCTCGGCCGGAGATCCGGCAGACACACCGTCGGGCCGGCCGGCGACTGCGGCGCGCCGCCCGAAACACCGGCCGAGCGCACGCGCTTCCGCGCACCGCCCGGCGGAGCTGAGCGCGGCTCGGTAGGCTGAGCGCACCATGCAGAACTTTGCGCGATCCCACACCGGCGGCGGGCGCGACCGCGCCATCCCGGAGCCCACAACCGGCGGCGCAGCCGGCGAAGACGAGTTCCGCGTCGACGTCGAGCGCATCCGTTTCTCGCCCTACTTCTCGCGGCTCTCTGCCGTCACGCAGGTGATCCCGCAGGCCGGCTCCGGCACGACGGTGCACAACCGCCTCACCCACTCGCTCAAGGTCTCGGCCGTCGCCCGCTCCATCGCCGTCGGCTTCCGCGATGCCCCGGAGGCCGCCCGCCAGATCGTCGCCGACCTCGGCGGCTGCGACCCCGTCGTCGTACAGGCCGCCGCCGCGGCGCACGACCTCGGACACCCACCGTTCGGCCACCTCGGCGAGCAGGTGCTCGACCGCGTCGCCCGCAGCAGGCTCGGCCTGCCGGACGGCTTCGAGGGCAACGCGCAGACGTTCCGCATCCTGACCGCGCTCGACAGCTGCGACGCCACGGCGCGCGGCCTCAACCTGACCAAGGCCGTGCGCGCCGCCGTACTCAAGTACCCGTGGACCCGCAACGAGTGGCGCTCCCTACCGCCGCAGCCCGCGGAACGGCTGCCGCGCGGGGTCGGCCCCGACTCGGCATCCGGGGCACTCAAATTCTCGGCCTACTCGATCGACGCACTCGAGATGGCCAACGTGCTCTCGGCCTTCCCCGCGATCGGCCGGCACCAGCAGACCCTCGAATGCTCGGTGATGGACATCGCCGACGACATCGCCTACTCGGTGCACGACCTCGACGACTTCTACCGGGCGGGCGTGCTGCAGTTCACGGCGGTCTCGGCAGAGCTGAACGGCTGGCTGCAGGCGCAGAGTGCGCTCGCCGCGCTCACCACCGGCGAGCTCATGGCCGGCGTCGCGCTGCGCCGCCCGGGCTACGCGCTCGAGGCGGCCTGGCGGCACACCTACGCCAAGGACTCCTGGATCGCCAACGCCGAGGCATTCCGCGCCTCCGTCGTGCGCGTGACCTACGACCTCGTCGAGGGACTGCTGACAATCCCCTACGACGGCGGCCTTGAGGCCGACCGCGCCGTCGCAGCCTTCACCCGGCGCTGGATCGACCGCCTCAAGGGCTCAATCCGGGTGGAGCGCACGCCGAACGTGCGCAGCGGCCACGTCCGCCTCGGCAGCGACGCCTGGCACGACGTCGTCGTGCTCAAGTTCGTGCACACCCGCTTCGTGCTCGACCGCAGCGACCTCGCCGTCTACCAGCGCGGCCAGGCCCGCGTGCTCGAGACGCTCGCCGACGGCTTCCACCTCTGGCTGAACGACGCGGATGACGCGGCCCGCGCCCCCCGCCGGCTCATCGACTCGATCGAAGCCGCCACCGCCGAGTACCGGGAGCTGCGCAACAACGCCCCGGAGTACTTCGCCGCCGTCGGTGCCGGCACGAGCGACCACGACATCGCGCGCTTCGGCCGCTCCCGTGCCGTCGTCGACTACATCGCCTCGTTCACCGACGCCCAGGCGATGTCGGTCGCCGCGCTCATCAGCGGCACCTCGGACAACCTCTGGGAGTCCGGCCGCAGCCTGTAGCGCCGACCGATTTCGACAGGCTCAATCAACGGGTGGCACGCTGGTTGAGCGTGTCGAAACCGCGCGGTTCCGGCGGGAGGCCCGTTGGTTGAGCCTGTCGAAACCGGGCTGCGTCGCAAAACCCGGCAAGCATCGGTCGCTGTTCCTGAGGCTGCCTGATTGTGGGCTGCCGGCTTCCGCGACGCTGCGCGTCGCGCGTACAGCCGGCGGGCCTCGACGAGGTCGGCGCGGGTGTCGAGGCGGAGGGCGGCCAGGCCGAGTGCGCGCGCCTGGGCTTCCAGCTCGGCCATGATGTCGAGCCTATGACCGGCGGACGCCGCCCCACACCGTCGCGACGCCCGGCGAGCGCTAGCATCGTTCGATGCCGACATCCGCGAGATTGCCCGCAGGAGCCGAGATCCGCCTGCTGCGCGTTGGCGATGCCACCGCGCTCGCCGACGCCTACTGGCGCAACCGCGTGCACCTCGCTCCGTGGGAGCCGACCCGGGCCGACGACTACTTCACCCCGGCCGGGCAGCGGGCCGTCACCTACAGCCAGCTCAACCAGCACGCCTCCGGCACCGCCCACTCGCTCGTGGTCACGCTGGGCGCCGACATCATCGGCCGGGTGAACATCTCCGGCATCGTGCGCGGCGCATTCCAGAGCGCGAGCCTCGGTTACTGGGTGGATGCCGCCCACACCGGCCGCGGCATTGCGACCGCCGCGGTGCAGCACGCGGTCGCGCTCGCCCGCGACGAGTTGGGGCTGCACCGTGTCGAGGCGGGGACGCTGGTGCACAACGCGGCGTCGCAGCGAGTGCTGCTGAACGCCGGCTTCGAGCAGTTCGGCCTCGCCCCGCGCTACCTCAAGATCGCCGGCGAGTGGCAGGACCACATGCTGTTCCAGCAGATCCTGCACGACTGAGCAGACGATGCACGCGCACGCCTCCCGCTGATCGAGTAGGCCGTCTGCGGCCGTATCGAGATCCTGGCGGCCTCGATCTCGATACGCTCGTTCCTCGCTACTCGATCAGCGGAGCGCGGAGGGCTACGGCTACTCGATCAGCGGAGCGCGGAGGGCTACGGCTACTCGATCAGCGGAGCGCGGAGGGCTACGCGGAGGGCTACGGCTACTCGATCAGCGGAGCGCGGAGGGCTACTCGATCAGCGGGGTGGAGGCGCGGGCAGCGCTAGATCCAGCCCTGCTGCCACGCCCGCTCGGCGGCGTCGTGGCGGGATGCGGCGTCGAGTTTGGTCATGGCCGATGAGAGATAGTTGCGCACAGTGCCGGATGCGAGGTGCAGCTGATCGGCGATCTGCTGCACGCCGACGGCGCCCCGGCTGACCCGCAGCACATCCAGCTCGCGGTCGGTGAGCGGGCAGCGCTCGGCCGTGAGCGCGGCGGCGGCGATCTCGTGGTCGATGTAGCGCTTGCCCGCCGCGACATCCCGGATCACGTTGGCGAGCTCCTCGGCCGGCGTGGACTTGGGCACGAAGCCCGAAACTCGGGTCGCCAGCGCGCGCCGCAGCACTCCAGGCCGGGCGTGACGGGTGACAATGATCACCTTCGTCGCGACCGACGCCAGGATGCGTGCGGCCGCCTCGATCCCGTCGGCGCCGGGCATCTCCAGATCGAGCAGGCAGATGTCCGGCCGAGTCTCGAGCGCGAGCTCGGCGGCGGTCAGGCCGTTGTCGGCGCTGGCCACCACCTCGATATCCGGTTCCAGCCCGAGCAGCGCCTCCAGCGCGCCACGGATCAGGTGCTCGTCATCGGCGATGAGCAGGCGGATGACGCGCGGCTGGGTCGCCCCGCTCATGCCGCCGCCCCGACACGCGCCGGAACCTGTACACGGAGTTCGAAGCTGTCGCCGTCGGATGCGGCATCCAGCTGCCCACCGAGAGCGGCGACGCGTTCGCGCAGCCCGGCCAGGCCGGATCCGCGCGTATCGTCGGCATCGCCCGCGGCGGACACACCGTTGTTGCTGATCGAGAGCGAGCAGCCGTCCGGCGTGACGCGCAGCCGGATCGCCGCGCGGGTCGCGCTGCTGTGCCGGAGGATGTTGGTCGTCGCCTCCCGCACCGTCATCGCGAGTGCACGGTGCAGCTCGGCATCGGCGGGAAGCGCATCGACGTTCAAGTCGCAGTCGGCACCGGCCGCCGAGAGCACCTCGCGGGCGTTCTCCAGCTCCTCGTCGAGCGCGACCTCGCGGTAGCCGGCCACGAGCAGCCGGGTCTCCTCCAGAGCCTGCTTCGCGATGATGCGGGTCTCGTGGATGTTGGCCCTGGCCGCTTCGACGTCGAGGTCGAGCAGCCTCTCGGCGAGCTCGGACTTGAGCGCGATCACCTGCAGGTGGTGGCCCTGGATGTCGTGCAGATCCGAGGCGAAGCGCAGGCGTTCCTTGGCGACGGCCAGCTCGGCTGCCGCGCGGCGGTTGCGGTCGAGCTCGACAACGATCTCCCACCACCACAGCCCGCTGAGCAGCATGGCCGGCAGCAGAACGCCATAGAGCGGCAGCAGCCAACCGCTCGAGCCCAGCGGGTTCGCCCACTCCTGCCCGGTCAGCGCCGCCGCCAGCAGCGGCTGGCCGACGACTGCGGCAAGCCCGGCGGCCAGCAGCATCCAGCGCTGCCGCGCTGGGATCACGCAGGCAATGAGGCAGACCGCGATCCACAGCGGAAACGACGTCACCACCCCGGCACCGGGGGCGAAGAGTCCGAGCACCCACACGGCGGCGGCCGGCGCGAGGAGGGCGGCGGTCCACGCCGGGCGGGGCAGCCCGCCCGCGAGGCCGACCCGCAGGAACCAGCAGTAGCGCAGTTGCACGCCCGCGGCCACAAGCGAGAGGCAGAGCAGCACGGCTTCCAGAGCGCTGGGGGAGCCCGCAAAGTTCTCGGCGGCGACCAGCAGCAGTGCGCCCGTCAGCGCGACGATCACGAAGACGATGGAGCCGAGCGTGTAGCTCCAGGTGGCCGCGACGCCACGGCCGTGATCCGGCCGTTCTTGAGCGGCGGTCACGAGCGCCTGCGGTGGTTGATTCGGTGCATGCCGTCCAGCGTAGAGCAGTGACATTTGTCACGATCTCGCGTGCAGAAATGCCACGAATGCGGTGACAGCACGGCACTACCCCGGGCTCGGCCGCGCTTGGAGGATGGACACATCGCACCACTGCCCCACACTCCAACCGCCACGAAAGGCCCCCCGAATGATCGATGCGCTGCAAGACTTCACCTCCTCCTTCCCGACGTTTCTGCAGTGGGTCGGCGTGATGCTCGTCGCAGCCATCCCGTTCGTCGATTCTTACTTCGGCTCGGTGATCGGCGTTCTCGCCGGCCTCAACCCCGTGGTCGCAATCGGCGCAGCGATCGTGGGCAACGTCATCGCGATGCTGATCTTCGTGTTCGCCGCACACCGTGTGCGTTCCGGTGTGCTCAACGGCAAGGCGCCGCAGGAGGAGTCGCCCCGCCGCCAGAAGGTGCGGTCGTGGTTCGACAGGTACGGGGTGGCCGGCGTGAGCCTGGTCGGGCCCGTCATCCTGCCGAGCCAGTTCACCTCGGCGGCCATGGTCTCCTTCGGCGCATCCAAGAACGCCGTGATCCTCTGGCAGATCATCGCGATCACGATCTGGGGCGTCGTGTTCGGCACCCTCGCCACGATCGGCATCACGCTGAGCCGGTAGCTGCGCCGCGCCGAGCAAGGACATAGTGCGGTTGCACGGACGATTCTCGCCGGAACGTCCTTGCAACCGCACTATGTCCTTGTAACCGGATGCCGCGCCGCCGCCGCGCGGGCTCCGCATCCGGAACCCGGCGTGTAAAGAACTCTTGACACGATGTATGGAAAGGCATACATTCAATGTCAAGAGTTCTTTACATGGACGGAGTTGTGATGTCATCCGAAGAGAAGCGGACCTGGATCATGGGGCTCGTCGCCGTCGGCGGCTACCTCACCTACCTCGTCATCCTGCTGAGCGCAGGCGCGCCACTGCCGGAGGTCGACTACGTGCCGGCCATGCTCTGGACGATCGGCGGCGCCATCCTCGTGTCAATCGTGCTGAACATCGTCGTCGGCATCTTCACCCCGCGGGCTGGCGCCACGAAGGATCAGCGCGACCGCGAGATCTACCAGACCAGCGAGCGCATCGGCCAGTCCTTCCTCGTGATCGGCGGCGTGGTCG
Organism: Leifsonia sp. Root4; assembly: GCF_001425085.1. Lineage (GTDB taxonomy): Bacteria > Actinomycetota > Actinomycetes > Actinomycetales > Microbacteriaceae > Microterricola. The sequence goes on from NZ_LMDN01000001.1 coordinate 1,278,636, forward strand.
CCATGCTGCTGGCCATGTTCGAGCTCGGCTACTTCTGGATCGCGAACGTGCTCTACCTGTGCTTCGTGCTCTCGGCCATCCTGAGCTGCACGGCCCGCATCATCGCCTACCGCCGGGGGTTCCAGTCATGGTGAAGCCGACGCAGGTCACCAACGACATCCGTCGACTGCGCTTCGAACGCGGCGAGATGACCCAGGCCGAGCTCGCCGAACGCATCGGCGTCACCCGGCAGACCGTGATCGCCATCGAGCAGGGACGCTACTCGCCATCGCTCGAGATGGCGTTCCAGATCGCCAACGCGCTGGGCGTTCCGCTCGACGCGGTCTTCCAATACCCGCAACAACCGTAGGGAGCAGGATCATGCGAGCAATCGTTCAAGACGAGTACGGCGACGTCGACGCGCTGCGCCTGGCCGACATCGAGACCCCGACCCCCGGAGCCGGGGAGGTGCTCATCCGGGTGAGGGCGGCCGGCGTCGATGCCGGCGTCTGGCACCTGATGACCGGGCGGCCCTACCTGGCCCGCGTGATGGGCTTCGGCCTGCGCCGCCCGAAGACGAAGGTCAAGGGCCGCGAGGTCGCCGGGGTGGTCGAGGCGATTGGCGAGCCCGGCAAGCGCCCGCACGGCTTCGCGATCGGCGATGAGGTCTACGGATACTGCGAGGGCTCCTTTGCGGAGTTCGTCTGTGCCAGGGCCGACCGGATCGCGCCGAAGCCGGCCTCGCTGAGCTTCGAGCAGGCTGCGGCCCTGCCGATCTCGGCGGGGACGGCACTGCAGGCGGTGCGGGACAGCGGCGCCGTCAAGGCCGGCCAGAGCGTGCTCGTGATCGGAGCGGCCGGCGGGGTCGGGGCCTTCGCGGTGCAGATCGCGAAGGAGCTCGGAGCGACCGTGACGGGGGTGACGAGCACCGGCAAGATCGAGCTCGTGCGCTCGCTCGGCGCCGACCACGTGATCGATTACACGCGCGAGTCGTTCACCAGCGGCATCCGACTCTTCGACGTGATCATCGACACAGCCGGGCACCGCTCGGTCGCCGAGCTGCGCGGGGCACTAACCCCGCACGGCACGCTCGTGATCGTGGGCTCGGAGGTCGACGCCCCCGTCTTCGGCGGCATGGGCCGGCCGATGGGGGCAGCGCTGAAGTCGCCCTTCGTGGGGCACAACCTGCGCATGCTGGTGGCCGGCGAGAGCGCCGGGCTGCTGCTGGACCTCACCGAACTCGTTGACGCCGGCACGCTCCGGCCCGTTGTCGAGTCCAGCTACCCCCTGGCCGAGGCACCGGCGGCGATCCGCCACTGGCGCGACGACCACCCGGCAGGCAAGGTCGTCGTCGCAGTCGCATGACGCCGCCGGGGTTTCGACAGGCTCAACCAACGGGGAACCCGCCGCTGGTTGAGTAGGCCGTCTACGGCCGTATCGAAACCGAGGCCCGTGCGAAAGCTCCGGCCCGTGAGGTTTCGATACGCTCGTTCCTCGCTACTCAACCAGCAACTGGGTTCCTGGTTGCTCAACCGGCAACGGAGTTCCTCGCTACTCAACCAGCAAGGAGTGGCTGCGAGGTGCTCAGTCGTGCTGCGGGAAGCCGAGGTTCAGGCCACCGTGGCTTGGGTCGAGCCAGCGCGAGGTCACGGCCTTCTCCCGGGTGAAGAAGGCGATGCCCGACGGGCCGTAGGCCTTGGCATCGCCGAACAGCGATTCCTTCCAGCCGCCGAAGGAGTGGTACGCGACGGGAACGGGGATCGGCACGTTGATGCCGATCATGCCGACGCTCACCTCGTTCTGGAACCGCCTGGCAGCACCGCCGTCGTTCGTGAAGATCGCCGTGCCGTTGCCGTACTGGCTCGAGTTGATGATGTCGAGTCCCTGCTCGTAGCCGTCGACACGCACGATGGAGAGCACCGGCCCGAAGATTTCGTCGGTGTACGCGGCTGAGCCGAGTGGCACCTTGTCGAGCAGCGTCGGGCCGAGCCAGAAGCCGTTCGCATCGCCGTCGGGCGTGACGCCGCGGCCGTCGACGACCACGGTCGCCCCGTCGGCGGCGGCGACGTCGATGTATCCGGAGACCTTGTCGCGGTGCACACCCGTGATGAGCGGCCCCATGTCGCAGCCGCGGCGGCCGTCACCGGTCTTCAGCGTCGCCATGCGCTCGGTGATCTTCTCGATCAGGGCGTCGGCGACGGCGTCGACGGCGAGCACGACCGAGATGGCCATGCACCGCTCGCCGGCCGAGCCGAAGCCCGCGTTGACGGCGGCGTCCGCGGCGAGGTCGAGGTCGGCATCCGGCAGCACCAGCATGTGGTTCTTCGCGCCACCGAGCGCCTGCACCCGCTTGCCGTTGGCGCTCGCGGTCTCGTAGATGTACCGGGCGATCGGAGTCGAGCCGACGAAGGAGATCGAGGCGACGTCCGGGTGCGTGAGCAGCGCGTCGACGGCCTCCTTGTCGCCGTGCACCACGTTGAGGACGCCGTCAGGCAGCCCGGCCTCCTTCATCAGCTCCGCCATCCAGTTGGCCGCAGACGGGTCCTTCTCCGACGGCTTCAGCACGACCGTGTTGCCGGCCGCGATCGCCAGCGGGAAGAACCAGAGCGGCACCATCGCGGGGAAGTTGAACGGGCTGATGATGCCGACGACGCCGAGCGGCTGCTTGAGCGAGTAGACGTCTATGCCGGTTGAGACGTTCTCGGAGTACTCCCCCTTGATCAGCGTCGGCATGCTGCAGGCGAACTCGACGACCTCGAGGCCGCGCGCGATCTCGCCGCCGGCATCCGAGAGCACCTTGCCGTGCTCGCTGGTGAGGATCGCGGCCAGCTCGCCCGAGCGCTTGTTGAGCAGCTCACGGAAGGTGAAGAGCACGCTCTGGCGCTTGGCGATCGAGGTGCCGCGCCAAGCGGGGAACGCCGCGCGGGCTGCCGCGACGGCCGTGCCGAGGTCGGCGGTGCTGGCCATGCGCACGTTCTTCTGCGCGACGCCGCGGGCCGGGTCGAAGACGGGCGCCGTGCGGGTCGAGGCTCCGGATGCCGGAGCGCCATTGATCCAGTGGTCGAGTGTCGGAAGGTCGGTCATGAGTGGGTCCTATCTGTGGAAGTTATGGCGTGAGACCGCTGGTCTCGCGGTGTCGGGATCTCGATACGGCCCTAGAGGGCCTACTCGATCAACGTGCGATTCAGAGGAGGTCGAGCGAGAGCACCTCGTCGTAGATGGCGGCCGCCTCGGCCACCTCCTCCGGCGTCACGACGCAGGGTGGAACGACGTGGATGCGGTTGTCGGCCAGGAACGGCAGCAGCCCGCGGGCGAGCAGCTCCTTCTTGATCCGCCCCATCACGGCCGCGCCGACCGGCTCGCGGCTCGTGCGGTCGGTGACGAGTTCCAGCGCCCAGAACACTCCCTCGCCGCGCACCTCGCCGACGATCGGGTGGTCGTTGAAGAGGGCGGCGAGCGCGGGTGCGATGTGCTCCCGGCCGACGGATGCCGCGTTCTCCACGATCCCCTCAGACGCCATCGCGTCGAGCGCCGCCACGATCGAGGCCATCGCCAGCGGGTGGCCGCTGTATGTAAGCCCGCCGGGGAAGACCCGCTCGTCGAAGAAGTGCGCGATCGGGTCGTTGATGATCACGCCGCCGGTCGGCACGTAGCCGGAGTTCACGCCCTTGGCGAAGGTGATGAGGTCGGGTACGACGTCGTAGCCCTCGAAGGCGAACCAGCGCCCCGAGCGCCCGAAGCCGGCCATCACCTCATCGAAGATCAGCATGATGCCGTAGCGGTCGGCCAGCTCGCGCACGCCGGCCAGGTAGCCGGGCGGCGGCAGCAGAACGCCGGCGGTGCCCGGAATCGACTCGAGCAGGATCGCGGCGATCGACGACGGCCCCTCGCTCTGGATGACGCGCTCGAGGTGGCGCAGCGCCCGCTCCGACTCCTGCTCAGGGGAGTCCGCCCAGAACTCGCTGCGGTAGAGGTACGGGCCGAAGAAGTGCACGTGGCCGCGGGCGAACTCGTTCGGGATGCGGCGCCAGTCGCCCGTTGCGACGACGGCGGCTCCGGTGTTGCCGTGGTACGAGCGGTAGGTGCTGAGCACGGTGTCGCGCCCCGTGAACTGGCGGGCCATGCGGATGGCGTTCTCGTTGGCATCCGCACCGCCGTTGGTGAAGAAGACCTTGTTGAAGCCGTCGGGCGCGAGGGCCGCGACGCGTTTGGCCGCCTCGCCGCGTGCCAGGTTCGCCGTGGCCGGTGCGACGGTGGCGAGCAGGCTGGCCTGCTCGCGGATGGCCTCGATGACCGCCGGATGCTGGTGGCCGATGTTCACATTCACCAGCTGGCTCGAGAAGTCGAGGTAGCTGTTGCCGGCGTGGTCCCAGACCCGCGACCCCCGGCCGCTGGCGATCACGAACGGTGTGAGCGCACCCTGCGCCGACCAGGAGTGGAAAACGTGCCGCTCATCGAGCTCTCCGGTGAGGGAGTCGAGATCGGGGTTGGACATCTGTGATTGAGACGGCTCAGACATGGCTGCGTTGCCTTTCGTGTGGTGCGAGGGTTTCGACAGGCTCAACCAGCGAAGCTGCGGTTCAACCAGCGAAGCTGCGGTTCAACCGGCGAAGCTGCGGCTCTACCAGCGAAGCTGCGGCTCAACCGGCGAAGCTGCGGCTCAACCAGCGAAGCTACGGTTCAACCAGCGAAGTCCCGGTGGTTGAGCCTGTCGAAACGGGGAGGGCTAGTTGCCGCCCTCGTTGAGGGTGACCTCGATGGGTTCGAAGCCGTCGCCCGTCACATCGACGCCGTCGGCCTTCAGCTCATCGAGAGCCTTGGTGATCCAGTCGTTCGACCAGGCGGATGCCGGCGGCTCCTCCGTGATCGGCGATGCCCCCGTCTCGTTCACGGCCGAGAGCGCGCCCTTCACGGTGGCGTCCCATGCTGCTTCATCGATCATGCCGATGCCGTCCGGCGACGGCCAGATGAGCTTGTTGGTCTCGTTGACCATCCACAGCTCGTGGCTCGGGCCCCAGCTGGAGCCGGCGGCGATGGTGATCTCCGAAGCCTCCTGCGGGTTCTCCGCGGCGTAGATCCAGCCCTTGACGACGGCCTTGAGGAACTTGACCGTCGTGTCCTGGTAGTCGGCGTCGTCGGCGAGGCGGGCGGTGTCTGCCCAGATCGCGTCCTGCAGCATGGCGCCGACCGTGTCCTGGTAGCTGATCACGTTGAAGTCGGCGTCCGTGTACTGCTCACCGGTGTCGGGGTCGACGGCCTCGAGCAGCTGCGCGTACTCGTTGTACGTCATCGCCTGGGCCGCGTCGATGTCACCCTGCAGGAAGGCGTTCATGTTGAAGTCCTGCGTGATAATCTCGACGGTCGAGGAGTCGAGGCCCTCCGCGGCCATGGCCGCGAAGATCTCCCACTCGTTGCCGAATCCCCACGAGCCGATCTTCTTGCCCTCGAAGTCGGCGACGGAGTCGATGCCGGAATCCGCCCACGACACCTGGAGGGTGCCGGAGCGCTGGAAGATCTGCGCGATGTCGGTGATCTCGGCGCCGGCCTCGATCGATCCGAGCGCCTTCGGCACCCAGGCGATCGCGTAGTCGACGTCGCCGTTGGCGAGGGCGTCCTGCGGCACGATGTCACCGCCGGAGGGGATGATCTCGACGTCCAGGCCCTCCTCCTCGAAGTAGCCCTGGTCTGCGGCGGCGAAGTAGCCGGCGAACTGTCCCTGCGGAAGCCACTGCAGCTGCAGTTTGACCGAGGTGAGCTCGTCACCGCCCGAGCCCTCCGTTGACCCGCCCGAGGTGTCGCCGGATCCGGAACACGCGGAGAGTACGAGTGCTGCCGACAGAGTGAATGCGCCCAGTGTCGCGATGCGACGTGTGCTGTGTTTCATTTTCAGTCCTTTCCCTGCTCCCAGTGATGCATGAGGTGGTGCGTGTGGAACCGTGCCTATCGGGTTGTGCCTGGTGGGTTGTGCCTAGTGGGTGGTGTTGCCTGCCACATCGCCTCGTGGGCGGTGGGACGCGTGTGTCGGCTAGGAGTCGCCTCTCCGCCGGTTGGCGAGCCGCTCCAAGAGCAGCGTCGCCAGGTAGAAGACGAGACCGAGCACGATGGATGCCACGACGTAGGCCCACGCGCGGGCGTAGGCGCTCGACGCGGCCGAGGTCGAGATGAGCCCGCCGAGGCCGCCGCGCGGCCCGCCGAAGTACTCGGCGACGAGGGCGGAGATCACGGCGAGCGATGATGCGATGCGGATGCCGGTGAAGATGAATGGTGCCGCGGTCGGCAGCGTGACGGTGCGCAGCACCTGGCCGGTGCTGGCCGCGTAGACCTTCATCAGGTCGCGGTGCACGGCCCTGGTCTGGCGGAAGCCGCGCAGGGTGTTGATGAACACGGGCACGAAGGTGGCGAGCGCCGCGATCGCCTGCCGGCTGAACTGGCTGTCCGCGCCGAACATCGAGTTGAGCACGGGCGCCAGAGCGACGATCGGGATGACGGCGAGCGAGGCGACGACCGGGGCGCTCATGCCGTCGATCGAGCGGAAGTTCGCGGCCAGGGCGGCGAAGCCGATGCCGAGGATCGAGCCGACGAGCAGGCCGATCAGGGCGTTCGTGCCGGTGATGGCCATGGCGGAGAGGATGGACGGCAGGTACAGCACGAATTGTTCCGCAATGGCCGCCGGGCTCGGCAGCAGGTACTCGCTGACGCCGACGACGCTCACCAGGAACTGCCAGAGCCCGAGCACGAAGAGGCCGACCGAGACCGGCGCGATCACCCGCAGCCACGACTCGGTGCGTGCGCTCATCGGCGCCCGGCGCCTGCCCGGTGCCGTTGCCGGGACGCTGGCCGCACTCATCAGCGCGTCTCCGCCCCGCGCACGGAGACCGGCGCCGTTCCGAGCCCGGCAGTGGCGACTCCCCCGGTTGCCGCTCCGGCCAGCCCACCGGTGTTGCCGGCGTGCAGCGCCTCCCGCACCGCGGTGATCATCTCGAAGTAGCTCGTGTCCTCGCGCAGCGCCTCCGTGCGGCTCTCCGCGCGATCGCCGCTGCCGAGGCGCATCGGCACGATCTGCTGGATCCGGCCCGGCCGAGCCGACATCACGACGACCCGGTCGGAGAGGTAGACGGCCTCGGGGATCGAGTGCGTCACGAAGACGACCGCGGCCTTCGTCTCGGCGCAGATGCGCACGAGCTCCGTCTGCATCCGCTCTCGCGTCATCTCGTCGAGCGCTCCGAACGGTTCGTCCATCAGCAGCAGGCTCGGACTCTCGGCGAGCGAGCGGGCGATGGCGACGCGCTGCTGCATGCCGCCGGAGAGCTGATCGGGGTAGCGATCGGCGAACTCGGCGAGCCCGACCATGTCGAGCAGTTCGGCCACGCGTGCAGTGCGGGCGGCGGATGCCACGCCGTGCAGTTCCAGCGGAAGGGCGACGTTCGCCGCGACAGTGCGCCACGGCAGCAGCCCGGCCTGCTGGAAGGCGATGCCGTAGTCCTGGTCGAGACGGGCCTGGGCAGCGCTCTTGCCGAAGACGGCGACAGTGCCGACGGTGGGTTGATCGAGGTCGGCGATGATGCGCATGAGCGTTGACTTGCCGCATCCGCTCGGCCCGATCAGCGACACGAACTCGCCGGCCTGCACGGTGAGGTCGATGCCCTGGAGGGCGCGCACCTGCCCGCTCCGGGTCTCGAAGGTCTTGTCGACGGCGCTGACGGTGACGGCGTCCGCGCTCCGCGACTGGGTCTGGACGCCGTGCTGAGCCTGGGCGCCGTGCTGAGCCTGTCGAATCATGCGTTGACCTCCACGCGTCGGTAGTTCTTGAGAAATACGCCGAGCAGCGCGATCGACCCGGCGACAACGAGGCCGAGCACGATGGCGCCGAAGATCGGCCCCCACGCCTTGGCCGGGTCGCCGCTGGCCTGACCCGCGTACTGGATGAGGATGCGGCCGAGCCCGCCCTGCAGCCCGGTCGACACCTCGGCGACCACGGCGCCGATCACCGCGTTGGCCGCACCGAGGCGGAGGGCGGGCAGCAGATAGGGCACGGATGCCGGCACCCGCAGCTTCAGCAGGGTCCGCCACCAGCCGATGCCGTAGCTGTGCATGAGCTCGAGGTGGATGACATCCGGCGACTGCAGGCCGCGCAGCGCGCCGATCGCGATCGGGAAGAACGCCAGGTAGCTGGCGATGAGGGCGACCGACATCCAGTCGTCCCACTGGAAGCTGCCGATCTCGATGCGGGAGCCCCAGCTGCGCACGATCGGGGCGAAGGCGATCAGCGGAACGGTCTGGCTGAGGATGATCCAGGGCAGCAGGCCCCACTCGGCCAGTCGCCAGCGCAGCATCACCAGGGCGAGGCCGATGCCGACGACGAGGCCGACCAGCCAGCCGACGGCCGCGATGCCGAGGGTGACGAGCGCACCGGCGGCGACGGCAGCCCAGAGCGGCGCCGCGCCGTCTGCGCGGGTGACGGGCTCGAAGAGGCGCGCGAGCATGTCCCAGATGTGCGGCATCGCCAGGTCTGTCGTGCGCGGCAGCACGCGGGTCTCGCCGATCACGACGCCGTCGGCGGGGGCGAGCAGTTTGTACAGCTCCCAGATCACGACGATCGCGGCGAGTCCGAGGGCGCCGTAGCCCCACGCCTGCAGCTCGCGCACGCCGCGCGCCGGGGCGCCGCGCTGTCCCCGCGTGGCCCGCCCCGGGCCCGTCGACGGGTCGACATCCCCTCGCGGGGTTTCGACAGGCTCAACCAACGGCGCGTCGGATTCGACCAGCGATGCCGGCGGGTCGCCCATCGGGGAGGCGGTCATCGTCATGCCTTGGCCGTGATGTGCTCGCTGAGCGCCGGGATCACGGTCTCGCCGTAGACCCGCAGCGTCTCCTCCTTGTTGTCGTGCTGGAGGTAGCCGGCGAACTGGTCGACGCCGAGCGCCTTGAGCGCCTCGAGCTTCTCGATGTGCTCCTTGGCCGTTCCCATGATGCAGAAGCGGTCGACGATCTCGTCCGGCACGAAGCTGGCGTGGGTGTTGCCCGCCCGGCCGTGCTCGTTGTAGTCGTAGCTCTCACGACCGGCGATGTAGTCGGTGAGCGCCTCCGGAACGCCCCGTCCTGAGCCTGTCGAAGGGTCACCGTGCATGCCGTACTTGGCGACGATGTCGGCCACGTGGTTGCCGACCATGCCGCCGAACCAGCGGCACTGGTCGCGCATGTGCTCCCAGTCGTCGCCGATGTACATCGGCGCCGCGACGCAGAATTTGATGGACATCGGGTCACGCCCCGCCGCTTCCGCGGCATCCCGCACCGTCTTGATCATCCACGCGGCGATGTCGACGTCGGCGAGCTGCAGAATGAAGCCGTCGCCCACCTCGCCGGCCAGCTTGAGCGCGAGCGGGCCGTACGCGGCGACCCAGACGTCGAGGGTCGATCCCGTGCTCCACGGGAACTGCAGCGTCGCTCCGTTGTATTCGACCGCGCGCGAGTTCGCCAGCTCGCGGATGACGTGGATCGACTCCCGCAGCGTCTTCAGCGTCGTCGGCGCCCCGTTCGTGACGCGCACGGCCGAGTCGCCGCGGCCGATGCCGCAGATGGTGCGATTGCCGTACATCTCGTTGAGCGTCGCGTAGGTCGAGGCGGTGACCGTCCAGTCCCTGGTGGCCGGGTTCGTCACCATCGGGCCGACGATCACCTTGCGCGTCTCGGCCAGGATCTTGCTGTAGATCACATAGGGCTCCTGCCAGAGCAGGTGCGAGTCGAAGGTCCACACGTGGGTGAAGCCGTGGTCCTCGGCGAGCTTGGCCAGCTGCACCGTGCGTGCAGACGGCGGGTTTGTCTGCAGTACCGCTCCAAAATCCATCTGTTTCCCTTTCCAAGTGCGAAGAATGCGATGCGGGCGATGACGTGCGCGGGTGCCGCCTAGATCAGGTACTGGCTGAGGCCGCGCCGGACGAACTGCCCGTCGCCCTTCGCGCCGACGTACTGTCGGTCGGTGACGACGACCTTGCCGCGCGAGAGCACGGTGTCGACGTGGCCGTCGATCTCGTAGCCCTCCCAGGCGGAGTGGTCCATGTTCATGTGGTGGCTGCGCCCGGTCGGGTTGCCGTCCGCGTCGACCGGGTAGCCGATCGAGGTGTGGCCGTTCGGGTCGTAGACGACGATGTCGGCATCCGCCCCCGGCTGGATCACGCCCTTCTTGCCGTAGATGCCGAACATGCGCGCCGGGGTCGTGCTCGTGATCTCGACCCACCGTTCCAGCGAGATCTGGCCGTCGACGACGCCCTGGTAGAGCAGGTCCATGCGGTGCTCGACCGAGCCGATTCCGTTCGGGATCTTCGAGAAGTTGCCGAGGCCCAGATCCTTCTGCCCCTTCATGCAGAACGGGCAGTGGTCGGTGGAGACCATCTGGATGTCGTTCGTGCGCAGGCTCTGCCACATGTGGTGCTGGTGGCCCTCCTCCTTGGAGCGCAGCGGCGTCGAGCACACCCACTTGGCGCCCTCGAAGCTGCCCCACTCCTCGCTCGACGCGCCGAGGTTGTCCTCGAGCGAGAGGTAGAGGTACTGCGGGCAGGTCTCGCCGAAGACGTTCTGGCCGTTGTCGCGGGCCGCGGCGAGCTGCTCGACGGCCTGCTTGGCGCTCACGTGCACGACGTAGAGCGGCGCCCCGGTGAGGTTGGCAAGCATGATCGCCCTGTGCGTCGCCTCCTCCTCCATCTGCCAGGCGCGCGCGACCCCGTGGTAATACGGGTCGCTCTTGCCCTGTGCGAGGAGCTGCTCGACGAGCACGTCGATCGCCGGGCCGTTCTCGGCGTGCATCATCGTCATCATGCCGGTGTCGGCCGCGACCTGCATGGCGCGCAGGATCTGGGCGTCGTCGCTGTAGAAGACGCCCGGGTAGGCCATGAACATCTTGTAGCTGGAGATGCCCTCGTCCGGCAGCCCGCGGAGGGCGGCCAGCGAGTCGGGGTTCACGTCGCCGATGATCTGGTGGAAGGCGTAGTCGATGGCGCACTGGCCGGCCGCCATGCCGTGCCAGGTGGCGAGGCCGTCCTGCACCTTCTGGCCGTGGCTCTGCACGGCGAAGTCGATGATCGTCGTCGTGCCGCCCCAGGCCGCCGCCCTGGTGCCCGTCTCGAAGGTGTCGGATGCCGCCGTTCCACCGAATGGCAGCGACATGTGGGTGTGCGCGTCGATGCCGCCCGGGATCACGTACTTGCCCGTCGCGTCGATCACGTGATCGACGCCGGCGCGGAGATCGGTGCCGAGCAGCACGCTGCCGCGCTGGAGCACGGCGACGATGCGTTCGCCGTCGACGAGCACATCGGCATCCGCCCTGCCCGTGGACGTGACCACGGTTCCGCCGGTGATGAGAGTCGTTGCCATGTCATCCTCCTTGCGTCTGGTCGAGCTCGGTTACGGCTTCGGGATCGAGGTGTAGGACTCCGGGCGGCGGTCGCGGAAGAACTGCCAGTCGTTGCGCACCTGGCGCACGAGGCTCATGTCGAGGTCGCGCACGAGCACCTCCTCCTCGGTCGCCGAGCCGAGCTCGCCGACCCAGTTGCCGCGCGGGTCGAGCACCTGGCTCGAGCCGTAGAAGCTGACGGCGAGATCGCCGTACTCGTTGTCTTCCTTGCCGACGCGGTTGGATGCCACGACGAACATGCCATTGGCGGCGGCGGCAGCGGCCTGTTCGATCTCCCAGAGCCGGTTAGAGAGGCCGGGCTTGGTGGCGTTCGGGTTGAACACGATCTGGGCGCCGTTCAGGGCGAGCTCGCGCCAGCCCTCCGGGAAGTGCCGGTCGTAGCAGATGTAGACGCCGATCGGTCCGACGGCGGTGTCGAAGACGGGGTAGCCCATGTTGCCGGGACGGAAGTAGAACTTCTCCCAGAACTTGTCGAGGTGGGGGATGTGGTGCTTGCGGTACTGACCGAGGATCGTGCCGTCGGCATCGACGACGACGGCGGTGTTGTAGTACACACCCGGCTGGTCCTCCTCGTAGATCGGCAGGATCATCACCATGCCGAGCTCCTTGGCGAGCGCGGCGAAGCGCTGCACGATCGGGCCGTCGGAGGCTTCCGCGTAGTCGTAGTACTTGGCGTCTTCCGTGATGCCGAAGTACGGGCCATAGAAGAGCTCCTGGAAGCAGATGACCTCGGCGCCCTGCTCCTTGGCGGTGCGGGCGAACTGCTCGTGCTTGTCGAGCATCGATTCTTTGTCGCCGGTCCAGGTGGTCTGGGTGAGTGCTGCCCGAACGATGTTGGGGGTGTCGCCGGTCCTCGTGTTTGCCGTCATGTTTGCCTCCACTGCGCCTGATCAAACTGGGTTTGAGCCGCCATGCGTTTCGCACTGCGGGGTGCCGGCGGTGGCAAATCGTGTGAGTCACCAACGCCGAGCGGTTGAGCCGAACCGAGCGCCGTTGCTCGTTCTGTTATTGTTCGGCGTAAACATTTCTCTTTTGTTTCACTGTGTGACACACGCGTTAATCATCATGTTGCTGAAAGCTCCGGGAGGCAAGAGTTTCGTGAATGAGATCTGGAAACTGATCGGCGATTCTTCGCCGCGCGGCATCGCTGCGGCCATCGCCAGGCACATCACGAGCGGCGAACTCGCGCCCGGTGACCGGTTGCCGACGGTGCGTGAACTCGGCGCGACGCTGGGCGTGAGCCCCGCGACGGTCAGCCACGCCTGGCAGGCGCTCAGCCAAGCCGGGCTGATCGAATCACGCGGCCGGGCCGGAAGCTTCGTGCGGCAGCATCCGCGGGCCTGGTTGCCGCCGCGCATGCTCGGATTGGCCGCCGGTGCGGAGCTGGCCCCGGATGCCGCCCACCTCGACCTCTCCCGCGGAACGCCGGACCCCCTGTTGCTGCCGACGCTCGGGCCGGCACTCTCCCGCGTCTCGGTGCACGCGGAGACCGCGAGCTACCACGAGCTGCCGGTGATTCCCGCACTCGGGCGGGTGCTCGACGAGAGCTGGCCGTACCGCGCCGAATCACTGACAGTGGTGGACGGTGCCCTGGACGCCGTCTCGCGCAGCCTCGAAGCCGTGGTGCGCTTCGGCGACACGGTGGTGCTCGAGAATCCCGGATTCCCGGCGTTCTTCGACCTGGTGAGCGCCCTCGGCGCCACGGTGGTTCCGGTGGCGATCGACGAGAACGGCATCGTGCCGAGCGCCCTGGCCGCCGCGATGCTGCAGGGCCCGTCGGCCATTGTGCTCCAGCCGCGGGCGCAGAACCCCACAGGCGCCTCGATGCCCGTTGAGCGCGCCCACGAACTGGCGCGGGTGATCACGGCCTCCCGCAACGGTTCCAGGGTGATGGTGATCGAGGACGACCACTCCGGCGCCATCAGCACGGCGCCGGCGGTGAGCCTCGGCCAGTGGATTCCGGCGCAGGTGCTGCACGTGCGCAGCTTCTCGAAGTCGCACGGGCCCGATCTGCGCATTGCCGCCCTCGGCGGTCCGGCTGAGCTGATCGACCGCATCGTGTCGCGGCGCATGCTCGGCCCGGGATGGACGTCCCGCATGGTGCAGCGAATCCTCGCCGATCTGCTCACCGATGGCACCGCGCTGGACGAGGTGACGGAGGCCAGACGGCAGTATTACTCCAGGCAGAAGGCGCTGAGCGCCGAGCTCGCCCTCCGCGGGGTGCATGCTGCGTCCGGAGCGGAGGGCGCCGCGCTGCCCGACGGCATCAACCTGTGGTTGCCCGTGGCCAACGAGCGCGCTGCCCTCGTGCAGCTGGCGGCGGTCGGCATCCGCGTCGCCCCCGGCTCACCCTTCCTCGCCGGCGGGGCCGTGCACGCAGGCGCGGGCACCGGTACGGCCAGGGGCCTCGGCTCGGTGCCGGGGGTCGGCCCCGGCTTCGTGCGGGTGACGGCGGGCATGGTGCGCGGCAACGCCGCAGCGGTGGCCGAGGCGCTGGCCGCTGCCGCGCTGCCGGGCCCGCCGGCGTTCTACACGCTGGAGGCCTAGCCGGCTGCCCGCAGCCGGTTCGCGGATGCGCGGCGCGACACGCCGCCGAGCAGCCCCGATTCGCCGGTTTCGGGCGCACGCATCCGCTGACCGGCCACGGAAACGCACCGTCATCTGCGGACTCCGAAAGTTTCTGGATCCAAAAGCCAGAAATCTCTGGCGCTCGGACGCGTCGTGGGTCTAGGCTGAACGCGACCCCCCGCCTGCATGGCGGGGTCGAGCCGGCCTGGATTTGGGCTGCAGGTCACCGACTGTGTTCGGATCTCCCTGCCATTACCCTGTCCGGAGGTTCCATGCTCCCCGTCAACCCGTTCATCACTGCGCCGCGCGCCGCGCACCCGATTCGCCGCCGCGTGTCCGCCGTGGCCACCGCCGCCGCGACGCTCGCACTGCTCGCCGGCTGCGCCGCGCCAGCATCCGACACGATCGGGGCAGCACCCGAGGAGGCAGCGAGCGACACCAGCCAGACCGGTTACCCGCTCACGATCGACAACTGCGGAACCGAGGTCACCGTCACGGCGGCTCCGGAGCGCGTCGTCACGATCAAGTCGACCTCGACCGAGATGCTGCTCGCGCTCGGCCTCGGCGACCGCATCGTCGGTTCCGCCTTCGGCGATGGGCCGGCGTCCGAGGCCTGGGCGGCGGAGGCCGCCGCGCTCCCCGTGCTCAGCGACAAGGTGCCGGGCCAGGAGGCGACGCTCGAGCTCGAGCCGGATCTCGTCTACGCCGGCTGGGAGTCCAACCTCAGCGCGGAGGGCGCAGGCGACCGCCCGACCCTCGCAGCCCTCGGCGTGAACAGCTTCGTCTCCCCCGCCGCTTGCAAAGGCGAGGCGTACCGCCCGAACCCACTCGACTTCGATGAGGTCTTCGCCGAGATCACGCAGATCGGCGAGATCTTCGACGTGCAGGATGCCGCGGCAGAGCTCGTCGCCGCGCAGCGCACAGAGCTCGCCGCCGTCGAACCGGCCGGTGCAGGGCGCAGCGCGCTCTGGTACAGCTCCGGCAGCGACACCCCCTACGTGGGCGCCGGCATCGGCGCACCCCAGATGATCCTCGACGCGCTCGAGCTCGAGAACGTCGCCGCCGATGTGCAGGACAGCTGGTCGCCGCTCGGCTGGGAGGCCATCGTGGCCGCCGACCCGGACGTGATCGTGCTCGTCGACGCCGCGTGGAACACCGCGGAGTCGAAGATCGCCCTGTTGGAGTCGAACCCGGCGACCGCGAAGCTCAGCGCGGTGCAGGCAGGCGACTACCTGATCGTGCCCTTCCCCGCCGGAGAGGCCGGAGTCCGCAACGTCGAGGCCGTCACCTCGCTGAACACGCAGCTGGAGTCGCTCGGTGACTAGCGCCGCCCCGGCCCGCTCCCCCATCGCGCCCGCCCCGCTCCCCGAGGAGGGGGGCCGGGCGGGCGGGCGCGGGCGCACGGGGATCGTGGCTGCGGTGCTCGGGCTGGTGCTCGTGGCATCCGTGCTGCTGGCCGTCGCGATCGGCCCGGCAGACCTCAGCCCGAGCGAGGTGCTGGCGAGCGTGCTGACCCACCTCGGCCTCGGTGAGCTGTTCGGGGTCGAGGCCCCGTCCGCGCTCCGCGACGGCATCGTCTGGGAGTTGCGGCTGCCCCGCGTGCTCACCGCCGCGGCCGTCGGTGCGGGGCTCGCGCTCTGCGGAACCGTGATGCAGGCCCTCATGCGCAACCCGCTCGCCGACCCGTACCTGCTCGGCCTGAGCTCGGGCGCCTCCCTCGGAGCCGTCATCGTGATCGTGCTCGGCGCGGCCATCGCCCTGCCGATCGCGGCCTTCGTCGGCGCCCTGCTCGCGCTCGTCGCCACCCTCGGGCTCGCGAGCGCCGCCGGCGGCCTCAGCCCGAGCCGCACGATCCTGGCCGGCATCGCCGTCTCGGCGGTCTTTGCCGCGCTGACCAGCCTCGTGATCTTCTGGAGCGCCACCGGCGACAGCTACCGCGAGATCCTCAACTGGCTGCTCGGTTCACTGGCCGGCGCCCGCTGGCCCGCCGTCGTGATCGCCGGCGTCGCGCTGCTCGTGATCGGCGTTCCCCTGCTGTTCAGCGGAACCGTGCTCGACGCCTTCGCGTTCGGCGACACGGCCGCATCGGCGCTCGGCGTACCGGTCACGCCGGTGCGCTGGACGCTGCTCGGCGCGACCGCACTGCTCACCGGCGCCCTCGTCGCGGTCAGCGGCGCGATCGGCTTCGTCGGGCTGGTGCTGCCGCACGCCGTCCGCCTGCTCATCGGCCCCGGCCACCGCGGCCTGCTGCCACTCTCTGCCCTGGCCGGAGCCATCTTCCTGCTCTGGATGGACACCGGCGCCCGCACCCTCTTCGACCCGCGAGAACTGCCGGTCGGGATCCTCACGGCCATCGTCGGCGGGCCGGTCTTCGCCATGATCATGCTCAAGAATCGGAGCGCGCAATGACCATCACGCGCACAACGGCGCCCGATGCCCTCGGGCTCGTGGATGCCGCAGCGCCCGGCCTGCAGACCGAGCGCTTGCGCATCACCCGCGCCGGACGCCTCGTGATCGACGGCGTCGACTGCACCCTGCCGAGCGGCCGTCTCGGCGCACTCGTCGGCCCGAACGGTGCGGGCAAGAGCACGCTGCTGCACCTGATCGCCGGGGTCCTGACCCAGGACCCCGCACCGCAGCGCCAGGCACCCGGCACCGCGCACGCCGTGGCATCGCCCGGAACCGTACACTTCGACGGCGAGCGACTGGACACGGCGTCCCGCCGTAGCCGGGCCCGCGTCGTGGCCCTGGCCGAGCAGCACGCCGACAGCCAGTCGGAGATCTCGGTGACGGATGCCGTGCTGCTCGGCCGCACGCCCCACCGCAGCCTCTTCGCCGCGCCGGGCGACGACGACCGCGCGTTCGCGCTGCGCTGCCTCGCCGATGTCGGCGCCCTCGAGCTGGCAGGGCGGCTCTACCGCACGCTCTCCGGCGGCGAGCGCCAGCGGGTCAACCTGGCCAGGGCGCTGGCGCAGGAGCCGCGGCTGCTGCTGCTCGACGAGCCGACCAACCACCTCGACATCCGGGCCCAGCTCGACACGCTCACCCTCGTCAGCGGCCTCACCGAGCGCGGACTCACCGCGCTCGCCGCGCTGCACGATCTCAACCTGGCCGCGGCGTTCGCCGACCACGTGATCGTGCTCGCAGCCGGCCGGGTCGTGGCGGCCGGGCCACCGGCCTCCGTGCTCACCGAGGAGCTGATCCGCGCGGTCTACGGCGTGGACGCGACGGCGCTGACGCATCCGCGCACCGGGCGGCTGCTGCTCGCCTTCTCGACGCTGCCGGCCGAAGCCGATTCCATCGGTTCCCAGACGGCGGCCGCGCTGTGAGCGGCGTCGAGCATGGCCGCCCGCCGCACATCGTGGTGTTGGCCGGCGGCGTCGGCGGCTCGCGCTTCACCCGCGGGCTGTTGCACCACCTGCGCACGGAGTGGCCGGCATCCGGCGCCGCGGGCTCGGCCGAGAGCGTTCCGGGCTCTGGCACGACGGCCTCGGTCACCGTCGTGGCCAACACCGGCGACGACCTCTGGCTCGCCGGCTTGCGGGTCTGCCCCGACCTCGACTCGATCATGTACGCCCTCGGCGACGCGGCCGACGAGCAGCGCGGCTGGGGGCGCCGCGACGAGAGCGAGCGGGTGAGCGCAGAGCTCACCGCCTACGGCGTTGGCTGGCCGTGGTTCACGCTGGGCGACCTCGACCTCGGCACGCACATCGCGCGCAGCTCGTGGTTGCGCGACGGCCTGCCGCTCAGTGAGGCCACCAGGCGACTCTGCGCCCGCTGGCGCCCGGGAGTGACCCTGATCCCGGCCACCGACGACGAGGTGCCGACGCTCGTGACGGTCGCCGACGGCGATGCGCCAGACGGCACGCGCCAGCTGCACTTCGAGGAGTGGTGGGTGCGACACCGCGCCGCCCTGCCCGCGCTCGCCTTCACCCAGGACGGCGTCGCCGACGCGCGCCCGGCTCCCGGAGTGCTCGAGGCGATCGCGGATGCCGACCTCGTGCTGTTCGCGCCGTCGAACCCGGTGGTCTCGATCGGCACGATCCTCGGCATCCCCGGCATCGCGGAGGCCGTGCGCCGTACCGCTGCCCCCGTCATCGCGGTCTCCCCGATCATCGGCGGATCTGTGGTGCGCGGAATGGCCGACGCCTGCCTGCACGCGATCGGCGTCGAGACCAGCGCCGTCGCCGTCGCCGAGCACTACGGGGCGCGCGGCAGCGGGCCCAGCGGCGAGGTCCACGGTGCCGGACCCGGCGGCGGACTCATCGACGGGTGGCTCGTCGACCCGGCCGATGCCGCGGCCGCCCCGCGACTTGAGGAGGCAGGCATCCGCCCGCTCGTGCGCCCGCTCTGGTTCCACTCCGTCGAGGAGACGGCCGCTATCGCCGCAGATGCCATCGCCTTGGCCGAATCCGTGACTGCCGGCTCGGTGGCACGGCGCTGAGGCCATGCTCAGTCCTGGCGCTGAATGAGCCCCCGCCGCTCGGCGACGACGAGTGCGGCCTCGCGGTCGCGCACGCCGAGTTTGGCGTAGATCGAGGCGATCTGGCTCTTCACCGTGTTCGGCGAGACCGAGAGCGAGGCTGCGATTGTCGCCGTCGACCCGCCGTCGGCGAGCGCGCCGAGCACAATGCTCTCCCGCCCGGAGAGCTCGGCGATCGACTCCGATTCGGGGTAGAACGGGGTGGCAGCGGCGATGCTGGCCTGCGCGGCATCCGGCAGCACCGAGCCGATCGCCGCAAGCAGCGTGCTGAGCGATGCCGCAGGGATCGTCAGGTATGCCCGCCAGTTCTGCCGACGGGTGGCGAGCGCATGCGCCTGTGCGAAGGTCGCTGCAGCCTCCCGGTGCGAGCCCTCGCGCAGCTGCGCCTCGGCGACGATGAAATACGCCTCCAGTTGGTCGCCGTGCCAGGTGCTCGTCGAGTTCACGGCCCGCAACGCCAGCCGCGCCGCCTTCTTGCTCTGCCCGCCATAGAGCTGGGCTCGCGCGAGCGGCAGCAGCAGCTCTGGCACCTCATCCACCTTCGCGCCGAAGAGCGTGTTGGCTGCTGTCTCGAGCACGTCGACGGCCCGGCCGGCATCCCCGACCGCGATCTGCCCGTCTGCGCGGGTGCGGGCCAGCATGATGGCGCCGCCGCCCGTGCCGGTGCGTCCGATCAGCGTCTGCGCGCGCTCGACCCTGTCGAACTCGGCGAGCATCACGACGGGATCTCCGAAGGTGAGTTCTCGGCGCGCCGCGGCGGCTGCGATGAACGGCCACATCTCGAGCGGCCCTGAGCCGTTGCCCATGGGCGCCGCGGCGAGCTCGGCTCGCGCTCGGTCGAGCCGTTCAGTGGCCAGCAGCGTCTCCGCCACCCGAGCGGGGGCCCTCGTGACGGAATCGTGCCAGCGGAGTGGCCCTCTCGGCTCGCCGACGGCCAGCCACTCCGCCGCCTCACCTTCCGAACCGATGAGCACGTTGCAGAGCGCGAGGTGCGATGTCGCATTGGCGACGACGTGCTCGGCATCGATGCCGGCGCCGACCGCGAGCTCGTAGGCGTCGGTGGCCAGCGCGATCGACTCCGAGAGCTCCTCGACGAGCAGCATGGTCACGGCGCGCTGCAGTTGCCACCAGGCGCGGTTGGAGTCGCTTGGCAGGTCGCCGCGCCCCGCCCGCAACTGCAGCTCGCGTTCGACATTGTTCGCCGTGTCGCGCGCGGCCTCGATCGACCCCGTCACGCGCTGGTGCACGATGACCGCGCTCAGCAGCCCGATCAGCCCGTCGGCGGTCGGCACGGCGGTCAGGGCCGACGCCAGTTTCCTGGCCGTTCCCGTGGCCGAGCGCAGCCAGATGCCCGGCCCGTCTCCGGCCGAGGCCCCGATGCTCGCGAGCACCACCTGGGCCAGCCGCAACCCCGGGTGCAGCTGCACGGCCTCCTCTGGCAGCCCGGAATAGGCGGCGACGGATGCCGCAAAATTGCGGTTGAGCAGGCCGAGACCGTGCCGGGGCCAGAGCGTGGCCATCAGGTCCCAGTCCTCACCGGCCCTGGCGTGTGTCAGCGCGATCCAGATCTCGTCCCGTCCGCCGTGGCTGACGAGGCCATCGGCGAAGAGCCGATTCCAGCGGCGGTACTCCGCGGCGTGAGTGCTGCGGGTGTCGTTCTCGACCACGGTGCGAACGCCGGAGACCAGCCGGAGGCGGCCGCGGCCGTCGTCGCTGCGCGTCTGCTCGGTTCTGGTCTGCTCGGTTCGGTTCTGCTCGGTTCTGTTCTGCTCGAAGAGTCCGAGCCCGCCCAGCGCCCGCACGAGAGCGTCGTCGATGCCGGCGCCGTCGTGCGTCGCCATGAGCTCCCGGTGGCGGGGCACGATCACGGGGGCCAGCGACATCCGGCGCAGCACCGATTGCGCGCGCGCATCGGCAATCGCCGCATCGACCGCGGCGCGGATCCAGTTCTCCACCGGGGGAACCGCGATCAGCTCGGCCGGGCCCATGCGCTCGCCCGCCGCCGGCTCCGGGGACGAGGGGTGCGCCAGCTCCGAGGCCAGCAGACGCGCCAACCCCGGCCAGCCGTCGGACACCTCGTGGATGGCAGGGGCCCACTCCGCGGACACCACGCCGCCCGTCCAGTCTGCGAGCGCGGCGGGCATCTGCTCCAGCGAGAGCTTGAGATGGGCGGCGCCGATCTCCCGCAGGGTGAGCCCGTCGGGAGCGGCGATCTCGCTCGCGCCGCCCAGAGTGCCGAAGCAGACGACCCCCTTGCGCGTCTGGTCGGCCAGCAGCTCGGCGTAGAGCTCGGCCAGCTGCCTTCCGGAGAGCGCATCGGCGTCGTCGATCACGACGATCCGGCGCTGCTCGTCGCGGAAGACCTCGCGGAAGGGTGCGCCCAGATCACGAGCGCTCAGGAGCACGACATCGTCGCCGATACGCCGGCGTCGCTCCTCGACCCAGGAGCGCACCAGCCGGGTCTTGCCCATGCCGGGCAGAGCGCGAATGACGACCAGGGATTCCGGGCCGTCGAGCAGGCCCCAGGCGGCGTGGCGGGTGGCGCTCGCCAAGACCGACCCGCGCTCGGAGCTGCCAGTGCCTGCGCCATCGGGGCGCTCGATGGTTGATGTCGCCTCCGGCACGCCCACGTTCCTCCCCCTTGCGGCCGAGTCCGTCGTCACGCTCACTGAGATCGGCCCGGCCAATGCTCTCGACAGACTATCGTGCGGTCCGGCTGGCGCTCAGGAGAGGATGTCCTTGCTGAGGAATCGGGCACAGGCCAGCGCGCCGAACACCACGATGTAGCCGGCCTGCAGCAGCGCGTTGTCGGCGAAGGAGTCCCAGGAGATGGGCGCCCGGAGCAGATCGGCGAAGCCGAACCAGTGGTTCGTGAAGAGCCACGGATGCAGCCACTCGAGTTGCGGCAGCGCACCGACGATCTGCGCGGTCACGGCGAGGATTGCCGTCGCCGCCATCGCGCCGACCGGCACGGTCGTGAGCGTCGAGAAGAACAGCCCGATCGCCGAGAGGCCGAGCATCGACACGGCAACGTAGGCGGCGATGCCGAGCAGCCGGAGCAGCCCCTCCCCGACCCCGACCGTCACTCCGGACAGCAGGGTGACCGGCCCGATCGGGAACAACGCCCAGCCGACGAGCGTGCCGACGACGACCACCGTGATGGCAGCGGCGAGGCAGAACACGGCGGCGCTCAGGTACTTCACCAGCAGCAACCGCACCCTCCCGGCCGGTGCGATGAGGAGGTAGCGGAGCGTTCCGTGGCTCGCCTCCCCCGCGATCGTGTCGCCCGCGACGACGGCGATCGTGAGCGGCAGGAACAGCGGGGTCGCGACGGTGATCGCCGTGACGCCGACGAAGAGGCCGTTGTTCGTGATCTGGTCGAGGAACGCGGGCCCGCGGCCGCTGCCTCCATCGCCGGCGAGGCGGATCGCGACGCCGATCAGGATCGGGATCAGCGCGAGCGCCGCCGCGAGCGCCGCGGTGCGACGCCGGCGAAACAGCGTGGCAAGCTCCGAGCCGACGAGCGCAGCGGATGCCGCGACACCGCCCGATCCGGAACCACCGGCCAGGCCAGACGCCGACGCGCCGACGGCGATATCGGGGTGCCGGGGCGCACTTGGCTGAGCCTCACTGGAGCGGGCGTCACTGGACCGGGCTTCACTGGACAACGTCGAACCCCTCCCCGGTGAGGTCCACGAAGCGCTGCTCCAGGCTCGCGTGTGCCGCCTCGAAGCCGCGCACGCGCACACCGGCGGCGACGAGTGCGGCGACGACGGTCTCCGGTGGGCGCCCGTCGAGGCGGGCGATCACGAGCGCGTTGCCGTCGACGGCGCCGGCCGCCCCGCCGGGCGCGGGCGCCGCGGCATCCGGCCCGACCGCCTGCTCCAGCTCGAGCCCGAGTCCCGCCAGCACCGCCCGTGCCGCCGCAGGGTCCGGCGTCTGCACCCGCACAGTCGCCTCTCCGGCGCTGCGGAAGTCGTCGAGGGTGCCCTGCGCCACGAGCCGCCCGGCCCGCATCACGGCGAGATGCGAGCAGATCTGCTCCACCTCGGCCAGGAGATGGCTCGAGACGAAGACGGTCGTGCCGTCATCGGCGAGAGAGCGGATCAGGCCGCGCACCTCACGCGTGCCCTGCGGGTCGAGACCATTCGTCGGCTCGTCGAGCACGAGGAGTTCCCGCGGCATGAGGAGGGCGTTCGCGAGCCCAAGCCGTTGCTTCATGCCGAGCGAGTAGGCGTGCACCTTCTTGCCGGCGGCGTGTGAGAGTCCAACCCTGTCGAGGGCTGCGGCGACCCTGGCCGACCTGCTCCGCCCCGGCGCACCGCGATCGGCCGCGTCGAAGCGGCGCAGATTCGCCTCACCGGAGAGGTACGGCGAGAACGCCGGCCCCTCGACGAGCGCGCCGACCCGCGGCAGCACCCGGCCGACTCCACCGGGCATCTCGGTGCCGAGCACCCGCGCCGAACCGGAGCTGGCCGCGACGAGCCCGAGGAGCATGCGGATCGTGGTGGTCTTGCCGGAGCCGTTCGGGCCGAGGAAGCCGAAGACGGCACCGCTCGGCACGGCGAGGTCGATGCCGTCGACGGCGAGCTGCGAGCGGAAACGCTTGGACAGGCCCTGCGTCTCGATCGCGAAGTCGGCCACTCGCGGCGCCCGTCAGCGCTCACTCGCGGCGTCCGCGGTCGCGAGCAGCCGCTCCGGACTCACCGAACCGGCGAACACGCGGCCGTCATCGGTGATGAGAACCGTCACGAGCGAGGTCGCCAGAATCCGTCCGCCGTCCACGCGCTCCGCGATCGTGTCGAGCATCGCGATCCCCTCCGCGCCCAGACCCGCCGCAGCGCCGTCCGAGCCCGCCGGAAGTTCGATCACCGTGCTCCACCCATCACCGTGCACGATCGGACGCGGCTGGCCGCTGTCTGTGCCGTCGGCGCCCGCCTCGTGGTCCGCCTTCAGCTGCCGCAGCTCGGCGGCGGTCGGCACGGGAACGGCGTGCTCGGTCACCGCGGTCCCCTGCGGCGGGGTGAAGGCGAACACCGTGGCGTCCGGCGCCGTGAAGGAGACCTCCGTGAACGCGACGCTGAACGCCGGTGAATCCTCGCCGCTCGCGGTGACGGATGCCGCGAGCGCCGCACCCGTCACGGCATCGATCGCGACCCGCACCTCGCCGACGAGCGTCTCGCTGTCGCGCGGGGTGAGCACGAGTTCGTAGGCTCCGCGGCCGGCGACACGGGCGTCGGTGCCGACGGTGACTTCCGTCGTCTCGTCCACCGCCGCCAGCGCCTGCTCGAGCGTGTACTCGGGGGTCGGCAGCGGTGCGGTGTCAGCCTGCGGATCGGCGGCGTGCTCGGCCCGCAGCTCGTCCTTCAGCGCGGCGAGCGCTGCGGTGTCGACGGTGACGTGGGTGGCGGCCTTCTCGGCCGAGTCGTAGATCCAGACGCCGTCCGGCGACACGTAGACGTTGCGCTCCGCAAGCCGGTCGAGCACCTGCATCCGCGCGTTCGGGCCGTCGAGGTAGACCTTGGCCGTGTGCGTGCCGGTGGCGAGCGAGAGCAGGTCGTCAAGATCGCTGGCGGATGCCGTGGCACCATCCGGGGAACCGTCGTCGCCCGTGCCGCCTGCCGCGCCACCCATCGCACCGCCGAGCGCTGCCAGATCGGGCAGGCCCAGCTCCGAGCGCTGCTCGATCGTGCCGGAGAGGGCGTCAACCTCGCTCGACGCGGCGAGCTCGATGAGCTCGGCCGGCGTCAGATCGGGGAGGTCGACCGCGGCGTTGGCCGCCATCGGCACGAGCACGACACCGACACCGATCACGATCGGCGCGGCGATGGCCGGTATGACTGTTGCGGGAATCCAGCGGCGTGTTGCCCCGGACGCCCGAGTGCTCTGGGCGCGCATGTGTTCAGGCTACGCCCGTCCCCCCTGAGCGCAAGCGATCAGTGGAGAACACTCAGGATCGGCCGGGGCCGCGTCGTCAGAGCGCGCGCAGCCGCGGTGCCAGGTCGCGCTCGAACAGCTCCATGAAGCGCTCCTGATCGTGACCGGGGGCGTGGAAGACGAGGTGGTTGAAGCCGGCATCCGTGTACTTCTTGATCTCGGCGACGGTCGCGTCCGGGTCGGTGCCGACGATCCAGCGCTTGGCGATCTGCTCGATCGGCAGCGCGTCAGCGGCCTTCTCCATCTCGATCGGGTCGGTGATGTCGTGCTTCTGCTCCGGGCTCAGCGAGAGCGGCGACCAGAAGCGGCAGTTGTCGAGGGCGGTCTGCTCGTCCTCCTCGTAGCTGAGCTTGATCTCGATCATCTTGTCGATGGCGTCGTAGTCCTTCCCTGCCGCCTCTGCGCCCTCGCGGAGAGCCGGCAGCAGCTTCTCGGTGTAGAGCTCCATGCCCTTGCCGGAGGTGCAGATGAAGCCGTCACCGGCACGGCCGACGTACTTGGCCACAACGGGGCCGCCGGCGGCGATGTAGACGGGAACGCCACCGTCGGGGCGGTCGTAGATGGAGGCGTCGTGGGTGGAGTAGTACTCGCCCTCGAAGCTGACGCGGTCACCCGCCCAGAGCTCACGCATGAGGCTGATCGACTCGCGCAGGCGGGCGAAACGCTCGCGGAATTCTGGCCAGTCCTGCTCGCCCGCACCGCGGAAGCCGGTCGCGATCTCGTTGAGCGCCTCGCCGCTGCCGACGCCCAGCATGACGCGCCCCGGGTAGAGGCAGCCGAGCGTGGCGAAGGCCTGAGCGATGACGGCGGGGTTGTAACGGAACGTCGGGGTCATCACGCTGGTGCCGATGCGGATGGTCGACGTTCGCTCACCGACGGCAGCCATCCACGCCAGCGAGAACGGTGCGTGGCCGCCCTCGTGCCGCCAGGGCTGGAAGTGATCACTCGCCGCAACCGATTCGAAGCCGTGCTTCTCGGCCGAGACCGCGATCTCCACGAGTTCGCGGGGCGAGAACTGTTCGGCCGAGGCCTTGTATCCGAGCGTGAGAGTCATAGTTCCGATGCTCTCACGGCGCAGACCCCGGGCAACAGTGGGCGCGTGACCCACCAAACGGGGGGTATTCGCTCTGAGCCTCGCGGCGTGTCGCGCGAGCAGGCGCCGCGCCCGCGAACCCCACTGGGAGAATGCCCCTCGTTCGGGGGGGTGCACCGGTGGATCGGCGGCATGCGATCCGCGCACGACTGCAGCCGGTGCGCGGATGCGAGGCCCGAAACAGGCCATTCGGGCGGCAGCCAGCGGCGTGTCGCGGCGCGCATCCGCCGACCGGCTACGGCGCCGCGCTAAGGCGGCGCGCTTAGGTGGCGCGCTTAGGTGGCGCGCTCAGGTGGCGCGCTCAGGCGTCTTCGGCGTCGGCCTCGGCGAAGCCGTCGGCGTAACCGTCGCTGTAGCCGAGCCCTCGGCCCTCGACCAGACCGGCCTCGTAGCCCGCCGCGACGCCCTCTGCGCGGGCCTCCTCGCTGCCGAGTCGGAACATGTCCCGCTCGGAGGGCCGCACGATCGAGGCGGCTCCCGGCAGATCGAGCTCGCCGACGAAACGGCCGAGACCGCGCACGACGGCGACCGGGCACCCGCTCGCCTTGCCCTTGACGAGGTCGGTGGCGGCCGCGATCTCGTCGGCCACACACGGCATCGTCACCTGCAGCGGCTTGCCTGCGGCATCCGTCGAACCGCGGAGGTCGTCAAACACGTGCACCCCTGCGGCCCCGATGGCGACATCGGTCTGGCCGTCGCGCCACGGTCTGCCCAGGGTGTCACTGAGGATCACGCCGACGCGCACACCGGTCAACGCGCGGAGGCCGACCGCGAGCTCGCGGGCCGAGGCGTCGGGGTCGAGCGGCAGCAGCAGCACGGTGCCGTCGGCGGTGTTGCTCGCGTCGACCCCGGCGGCCGCGGCGACGATTCCGAGACGATTCTCGACGATGCGCGTGACGCCGCCCGGGTGCGCCCGCGTGGCCACGACGCGCACCGTCTCGGCCGTGATGGCATCCTCGCGGTCGGCGGCTGCGACGATGCGACTCTCGGCTTTGGAGACGATCTTCGAGGTGACCACGAGGATGTCGCCGTCCACCAGCCCCGACTCGGGCTCGCCCGGCTCTGCGGCCGCTCGCGCGGCATCCGCGATCATGGCGACGAGGTCGTCGCCCGGCCGCACCTCCGGCATGCCGGGAAGCGGCCACGTCGTGAGGCGACTCGGGATGAAACGATTCTGTGCCATTGCGTCACCTCCGCAGTTTCGGCAGTACGTCGCGGCCGAAGACTTCGATCCACTCGCGCTGGTTGCGGCCGACGTTGTGCAGGTGCACGGTGTCGAAGCCGAGGTCGAGAAAGCTCTGGATGTGCGCGCGGTGCGCGTCTGGGTCGCTCGAGATGAGCATGCGTCCCTCGAAATCCGCCGGGCGCACCATGCGCGCGATCTGGTCGAACTCGAATGGCGAACGGATGTCGCTCCCGGCGAAGCGCATGCCGCCGTTCGGCCACTCGCGGAGCGCGTTCGCCGTCGCCTCCTCATCGCTCGGAGCCCAGGACAGGTGCAGCTGCAGCACCTTCGGCAGCGTGTCGGCGTTCCGCCCGGATTCGCGCGCGCCCCCGGCGAACCGGGACAGCAGATGCTCGAGCTTCTCGCGCGGAGCCCCGGATGTGATGAGGCCGTCGACCGTCTTGCCCGCCCGCTTGGCCGTGATCGGCCCGGCGGTCGCGACGTAGATCGGCGGGGCCACCTCCGGCATCGTCCAGAGCCTCGTCGACTCCAGCCGGAAGTACTGCCCGGTGTGCTTCACGTCGCGCCCGGCCGCTGACGCGGAGAAGAGTTTCTTGATCACGTCGACCGCCTCGAACATGCGGTTGATGCGGTCGGGGGCCTCCGGCCAGTAGCCGCCGACGACGTGCTCATTGAGCGCGTCACCGGAGCCGATGCCGAGCCAGTGCCTGCCGGGGTTCAGCGCGGCGAGGGTCGCGGATGCCTGGGCGACCGTCGCCGGATGCATCCGGTACCCCGGCGTCGTCACCCCGGTGCCGAGCGCGCCCCGGGTGCGCTCCCCCATCGCGCCGAGCACGCTCCACACGAAGGAGGACTCGCCCTGCGCCGGAACCCACGGCTGGAAGTGGTCGCTGGCCATGACGCCGGAGAATCCGTGCGCCTCGGCGTGCGCGGCGAGCGCGACGGCTTCCGCCGGGGCGAAGCGCTCCAGCATGGCGGCGTAGCCGATCTGCAATCCCGTCACAGCCCCATCTTGCCAGCCCGGGGCACCCGTTCGGATGTGTCCGTGCACCGTTCGGCCAAATAGGCTGGTTCCATGCGCATTGCCACCTGGAACGTCAACTCGATCCGCACCCGCGTCGGCCGCGTCGCCGACTGGCTCGTACGCGAGGACATCGATGTGCTCGCCATGCAGGAGATCAAGTGCAAGCCGGAGCAATTCCCGGCAGAGGCCTTCGAGGAGGCCGGCTATGAGCTGGCCGTGCACGGGCTGAACCAGTGGAACGGCGTGGCGTTCGCCAGCCGGCATCCGATGACCGATGTCAGCACGAGCTTCGCAGGCATGCCCGGCTTCCTGAAGGGGCTCGAGGGGCCCGACCAACCGCAGGAGGCGCGCGCCATCGGCGTGACCGTCAACGATCTGCGACTGTGGAGCCTGTACGTGCCGAATGGCCGCGCGCTCGGCGACCCGCACTACACGTACAAGCTCGACTGGTACGCGGCCCTCACCGAGCACACGCGCGCCGAGCTGGCGGCGAACCCCGATCTCGCCCTCGCGCTGATGGGCGACTTCAACGTGGCGCCGCTCGAGAGCGACATGGGTGACCCGAGCTTCGTGCCCGGCGTCTCGACGCACATCTCGCCCGCCGAGCGGGCCGCCTTCGCGACGCTCGAGGCCGCCGGCGTCAGCGACGTCGTGCGCCCGCTTGTGCCGGAGGGCTACACCTTCTGGGACTACAAGGCGCTGCGCTTCCCCCGCAACGAGGGCATGCGCATCGACTTCATCCTCGGCTCGCCCGCCTTCGCCGACGCGGTGACGGATGCCGCCATCCACCGCGAGGAGCGCAAGGGCGACGGCCCGAGCGACCACGTGCCCGTCGTCGTCGACGTCGAGCTCGACGGTGACGACGACGATCGGCCGATGTTCTACTAGGCCCGGCCGCGCCCTCCCGCGCTTTTCCCCCGGCATCCGCGGCAGAAACCACCGGTTCGCGCCGGTACCGCCTGCCGCGCAGGCGCAGTTTCTGCCGCGCCCGGGCCGGGTGGTCCGCGCCTGGCTCAGCTCAGCCGGGCGAACGCGGCGCGTGAGCTCGCGACGAGCGCCACCGAGAGCGCCAGCAGCGCGATCGTCAGCCACGGCAGCAGCCAGACGCCGGCGGCATCCAGCGCCACCCCGCCCACGAAGGCGCCGATCGCGATCGAGCCGTTCCACGTGGCGACCACCATCGACTGGGCCACGTCCGCCGACGATCCCGCGATGCGCGCAGGCGCGGACTGGAACAGGGTCGGCGCCCCGCCGTATGCGAAGCCCCACAGCCCGATCGCGAGGAAGACGACGACGGGGTCACCGCCCCACAGGGCGATGGCCAGCATGGCGACGCCGAGCAGGATCGCGGCGATCACGACCATGCCGCGCAGCTGCCGGTCGACCAGAGCACCGGCCGTCAGCACGCCACCGACCGCGAGCACCCCGAACACGAGCAGCGCGATATCGAGGTGCTCCGACAGCCCGGAATCCCGGGTGAGTGGGGCGATATAGGTGTACGCGACATTGTGCGCGAGCACGAACGCCCCGGTCGTCGCGAGCACGACGGCGAGCCCCGGCATCCGCAGCACGGCGAGCAGCGACGGTCGCTCGCCGGCTCGCTCGCCCGGGAACGACGGCAGGGCGAGTGCCGCCCAGAGCGCCAGACCGAGGCTGAGCACGGCCATTGCGCCGAACGCCTCGCGCCAGCCCAGAGCCGAGCCGAGCGCCGTGGCGATCGGCAGGCCGAAGGCGAAGGCGAGCGGGGTGCCGACCATGGCGACGGAGAGCGCCCGGCCGGCGCGTTCGGGCGCGACCATGCGCATGGCGTAGCCGGCCGCCATGGCCCAGAGCAGCCCGGCGAGCATTCCGCCGATGACGCGGGCCACGAGGATGACGGCGTAGCTCGGTGCGAGGGCCGTCACGGCGTTGACGAGCGCGAAACCGAGAACCAGCGAGACGAGCAGCGTGCGGCGCGGGAGCGCCCGGGTGAGTGCGGTGAGCGGGATGGCGGTGATCGCGGTCGCGACCGCGTACACGGCGACGAGGGCGCCGACCTGGGAATCGGAGATGCCGAGGTCGGCGCTCATCTGCGGCAAGAGGCCGGCCGGGAGGATTTCGGTGACGACGCCGGTGAACACGACGGCGGCGAGCGCGAGCAGGCCGCCGAGGGGGAGCCGCGCGGTTGGAAGTGGGGTCGAACCCGTTGCCGGAACGGCGAGTGTGGATGACATGACCCCAGTGTGGAACCTTGCCATTAGTGTTAAGGTCAAATCCAGTCGAAAGGCCGCCCATGCGCATCGGGGAACTCTCCTCCAGAACCGCGACGCCCGCGCGGCTTCTGCGCTACTACGAGGAACAGGAGCTGCTGAGCCCGGAGCGGGCGCACAACGGCTATCGCGACTATCCCGAGGCTGCTGTTGACAGGGTCGAGCAGATCCGCGGACTCATCGAGGCCGGCATCCCCACCCGGATCATCAAGCAGCTGTTGCCCTGCCTGAACACGGGCAGCCCGTCGATCCGCATCACGACCCTCGACCCCGAGATCGTCGCCTCACTCACCGAACAGCGGGAACAACTCGAGCGTCGCATCTCCTGCCTGAGCCGCAACAAGGACGCGATCACGCGCTACCTGGCCGACTCGGCCGAGCACGCCTGAGCTGCTCCACCCGTTGACCACGGGTCAACCACGGGTCAACCACGGTCGACCCGTCGGCCGGCGAGCGGGCCGTGCCGTCGGCCGGAGTTTCGGCGGACACGCCGTCTCGTCCGACGCTCCGACCGGGGTGTCTCCCGAATCTCCGGTGCAGCGCACGTGTCGAAGCTGCAACGATGGAGCGATGACCACATCGCCATTCACGCTGCACCTCATCGTCGAGTCCGACTGGCAGAAGGTGCGGGCGCTCCGTCTCGAGATGATCGCCGACACCCCGCACGCCTACCTTGAGACCCTCGAAACGGCCGAGGCCAACGACGAGGCCGAGTGGCGCATGCGTGCGGCGCGCAACAGCAACCCCGGTTCGTTCGGAGTCGTCGCCGTGCTGACCGACGGCGAGCAGGCCGGGCGCTGGGTGGGCACGATGGCCGCCTATCTGCCCGAGGGCGCGGCCGGCGCGCATCTCGTCGGCGTCTACGTGGCCCCCGACTGGCGCGGAGCGGCATCCGGGGTAAGCGATGCACTGCTCGGCGCCGTGGAGGAATGGGCGGCCACGCACGGCGACGTGCTCACGCTTGAGGTGCACCAGGACAGCATCGCGGCCCGCCGCTTCTACAAGCGGCACGGCTTCGAGGAGACCGGGAAGGTGATCCCGTACCCGCTGAACACCGCGCAGCTCGAGTTCGAGATGGCGAAGCCACTGCGGAGTGCGCGCCCGGCCGGTGCGCGCCTGCTCGGCCGGTAGCTGTCGTGCTCGGCGCCGAGTAGACGGCCCAACAGCCGGCGCCGCGCAGCCCGCGCAGCCCGCGCCGAGCACGACATGGTCTGATTAGGCGAGCACCAGCCTGCCGTCGATGCGCCGCGGAATCGTTGCGCCATCCGGCAGCTCGTCGCGGAGTTCAGCCGGGAGGAGCGCGGCGGGCGCGTCCTGGAACGCCAGCGGACGCAAGAAGCGGCGGATGGCGCTCACCCCCACCGAGGTGTGCTGCGAATTGGTCGCCGGCCACGGTCCGCCGTGGTGCTGTGCCCACGACACCCGGACACCGGTCGGGAAGCCGTCGAAGACGATTCGTCCGACGCGGGGGGTGAGATCCGAGACGAGTGCCGCGACGGCATCCGTCTCGTCCTGCTCGCTGTGAATGGTCGCCGTGAGCGAGCCGGGCACCGCGTCGAGGGCGGCGATGACCTGCTCGTCTCCCGAGTATCTGGCGATGACGACGAGCGGCCCGAACGCCTCCTCGGTGATGTCGGTCGTCACGTCTGCCGCATCGACCGAGATCACCGTCGGGGCGGCCGTGAAGCCCACGGCGCCCGCTTCACCCGTGGCGAGAACGGTCGCGCTCTGCACGCCGGCGAGCCGCAGGCGGATCTCCTCGAAACTGCTCGCGATGCGCTCGTTGAGCAGCACGTGGCTTGCGGCATCCCTCGCCGTGTCGACGAGGCGGGCGACCAGTGCGTCGCCCGCTGCGCCCTGCGGCACGAACGCGATGCCCGGTTTCGTGCAGAACTGGCCGCCGCCGAGCGTGAACGAGCCGAACAAGCCATCGGCGACCTCGTCGCCGCGGCGCCCTGCGGCACCCGGCGTGACGATGAACGGGTTGAGGCTCGAGAGCTCGCCGTAGAACGGGATCGGCATCGGCCTGGACTCGATGATGGCGAGCAGCGCCTGACCACCGCCGAGTGAGCCGGTGAAGCCGACCGCCGTGATCAGCGGATGCGCGACGAGGGTGCGCCCGGCCTCGGTGCCGAAGACGATGCCGAGCACGCCGGCCGGTGCGCCGTACGCGGACGCCGCAGCCGAGAGCACGGAGAACGACAGCGCAGACGTCTCCAGATGAGAGGAGTGCGCCTTCAGCACGACGGTGTTGCCGCCGGCGAGCGCCGACGCCGTGTCGCCGCCGGCCACGGAGAAGGCGAACGGGAAGTTGCTGGATCCGAAGACCGCGACAGGCCCGATCGGCACGAGGAGGCGGCGAAGGTCGGGGGCCGGACCGAGATCCGTCTGGCCGGCGTGGTCGATCGTCGCCTCGAGGTAGCCGCCGTCGCGGAGGGCTTCGGCGAACAGACGGAACTGAAAGGCGCTCCGTCCGATCTCGCCGCCGAGGCGGCCCGTGCCGAGTCCGGTCTCCCGGTCGGCGATCGCGACGAGCTCGGCCCTGTTCGCCTCGAGCGCGTCGGCGAGCGCATCGAGGAGGCCTGCCCGCCAGAGCCGGCCACGACCGGCCAGCCGGCCGAAGGCAGCCTGCGCGGCCTGCACGATCGCATCCGCCTCCGTCGTGCTCGTCGCCTCGATCTCGGTCGGGGTCTTCGCGCCGGTGCGCGGGTCTGTGCTGCTCAGCATGATGTCTCCAGGGTCAGCGCAGCAGGCCGCGCGCGATCAGTGAACGGTAGAGGTCGTCGATTCCGAAGACCCACGGTGCGGCGCTCTCGGCAGAGCGCACGCGGTTGACGAGCGTTCCGAGCCGTGGCTCGGCGATCCGCACGATGTCGCCGTCGTAGTGGGTGAAGCCGCGGCCGACCACGTCGCGATCCTCGACCGGGGCGAACATGGTGCCGAGGTAGAGCACGAAGCCGTCGGGATACTGGTGGTGGGCCCCGACGACCTGGCCGACGAGGTCGACCGGGTCGCGGCTGATCTGGGACAACTCGCTGCTGCCGTCGAGCCGGTAGCCGTCTTCGCCGTCGATGGAGAGGCGCACGACGGAGGCCCGCAGGGCGTCGAGGTCATAGCCTTCGTCGAAGAATCTGATGAAGGGGCCAAGGGCGGCCGATGCGTTGTTGTCCTTCGCCTTCCCGAGCAGAAGCGCACTGCGTCCCTCGATGTCGCGGAGATTCACGTCGTTTCCGAGACTCGCCCCGACGATGCGCCCGTCCGAGCTGACCACGAGCACGATCTCGGGCTCCGGATTGTTCCACTCCGACTGTGCGAGCACCCCGACGTCGACGCAGGACCCCACGGTCGAGAGCACCGGCGCCTTGGTGAAGACCTCGGCATCCGGGCCGATGCCCACCTCAAGGTACTGGCTCCACCAGCCGCGTTCGATCAGAAAGGCCTTGAGCGCCGCCGCCTCGGTGGAGCCGGGACGCAGCTCGGTGAGCGAGCCACCGATCGTGTCGAGGATCTCAGCGCGGATCTGCACCGCGGCGTCCTGGTCGCCGCGCGCGCGTTCCTCGATGACGCGTTCGAGCATCGAGATCGGGAACGTCACGCCTGCCGCCTTTACGACCTGCAGGTCGATGGGCGAGAGCAGCCAGGGCCGGCTCTGGTCCCGTGACTCCGGCGGCGTGTTCGCCACCAGTTCGTCGAGGCTTCCGAGTACGTCTCCGGATGCCGCGGCGAGCGCGGCCGCCGGGTCTGCGGTCTCGGTCAGCGCCCGCATCGTCGGGAACGTCGAGGTCACGTCGACGACGCCGTCCTCGCGGATCGCAACGACGCTCGGGCCGCCGGCCGCCGGGACCCAGGCCCGGCCCGCGAGGGTTCCGGCATAGCCGTCGGCGGGGAGGAGGGCGGCGGCCTCACGGGGCCAGTCGGTTGTCGTCATGGTGTTCCTTCTCGATGTCGTGGTGGCCGGCGCGCTGAGGTCGGTCGCAGGCTGGTGGCTGGCGTGGTGCCGGGCGGCCTAGCGGCGGTGGAAGACGCCCAGCCGCTTCTCGGCGAAGGCGGCGCGCCCCTCGTCGGCGTCGGAGGTGGCGAAGGTGATGGTCTGCAGGTCGCGCTCGTAGCGCAGCGCCTCCTCCTGCGTCATGTTCACCGCCGCACGGAGGTTGGCCTTCGCCGTCTCGGCCGCGATGGGCGGGCGGGAGGCGATGACGGCGGCGAGTTCCTGGGCACGCCGCAGCAACCGACCGGGCTCAACCACCTCGCTGACGAGGCCCCAGCGCAGCGCGGTGTCGGCGTCGATCGGGTCGCCCGTCATCAGCATGAGCGCGGCGTTCGAGGCCCCGATGGAGTGCGAGAGGAACGTCGCCATGCCCCCTCCCCCGATCCAACCCAGCTTGATCTCGGGGGCGGCGAAGCTCGCGGTGGTCGAGCTGAGTCGGATGTCGCAGCTCAGCGCCGTCTCGAGACCGCCTCCGAAGGCGTAGCCGTTGACCGCCGCGATCACCGGCTTGCGCCCGGCTCGGATCGCGTCGCAGTAGTCGGTGCGGTTGCGGAAGTCCCACGGCGTCGCATATGTGTCGAGGCTACGGATGTCGGAGCCGGCGCAGAAGGCGCGCTCCCCGTCGCCGGTGAGAACGATGGCACGGATCGAGTCGGAGCCGTTCGCCCATTCGATGACCTGGACCAGCGCATCGGACATCTCCTGGGTCACGGAGTTGAGCTTGGCCGGGCGGGCGAGGGTGACCGTCGCGACGTGGCCATCGACTTCCAGTCGGATGTCGCTGCTGGACGGGGTGATCATGATGCTGGCCTTTCGCGAGTGGCGTGCGGGGTGGCTGGTGCCGCGGCATCCGCGAGCGCGTCGAGGAGTGCATCGACCCTGGCGAGCGCCTCGTCGAAGCCGCGCCCAGTGAGCATGGCCCGGCCAAGGATGGCCGATGCCTCGGCCTGGAACGGGACGTACCCGGCGACCCGCGGCCGCACCCAGGAGGCATCGATTGTGCGTCGGGTGCCGCGGTAGAAGTCGTTGGCGCCGGCATTGACGGCGTCATCGTCCCATGCGCTCGCGAGGCTGGGCTGTCCGGCGTTGTCCGGGATGAACCCTGCCTGCGTCGTCGGCGCAAGGAGTGAGGCCAGGTGTGCGACGAGCGCGGCGTCCGGCTCGCTGCGGCGGGTGATGGCGATGCCCGTGCCGCCGATGGTCGAGCCGATCCGGCCGCCGGGCTCCGCCGACGGCGCGTCGGTGAAGCGCAGTCCACCCTGGCCCGTTGCCGCCGTGACGTAGCCGTAGACGAGCGGGATGTAGGCGATGTCGCGCTCGCTGCGCATCCGGTCCAACAGCCCGATCGGGTTCAGCTCGGCGGTTCCGGCCGGCACCCGCGATGCGATATCGGCCAGGATGTCGAGCGCGCGGCGGCCCGTTTCGCGTGCGAGCAGACCGTTGCCCGGTATTGTGCGCGGCTCATCCCCGAGTGCGACCGCGAGCGAGCAGAAGCTCAGGAAGGCGTGCGGCCCGGCGAGGCTGAGCGCGACGGGCTGCTCGCGGGACAGCGCGGCGACGTCCTGCCAGGTGTGGGGAACGCGTTCCAGCTCCGGCAGGTGGACGGCGACCTGCGTTGCGGCATCGAGCGGCAGCGCGTACGGCCGGCCGTGCGCGAGGTACGAGCGATAGCTCGGACCGACGCAGCCGTCCGCGAGGGAGCTCAGCAGTTCGGCGTCGAACACGGTGTCCAGCGGCCGCAGCGCATCGGCCGCCAATGCGTCGCCCAGATGCGGGTGGTCGAGCACGATCACGTCATAGCGGGCGGCGAGTTCGTCGATGGGGCTCGATTCGAAGCCTTCGAGCGGATGCACATCCCACTCGATCAGCTGTTCTCCGTCTGCGTCCCGAGCCTGCGCGGCCGCGGCCTCGAGCGCGTTCCTGCCGCGGGGGTGGTCCCAGGTGAGACCGCGGTAGCGAGCCATCAGGCCGAGGCTGGGACGAGGTCGGGCACGTCGGTGCCTACGGCATCCGCCCCGGCACCGGTCGCCACCGCAGCACCGCTGGAAAGCAGCGCGGCGATCTGTTCCGGCGTGAAGCCGGCTTCGGCGAGCACCTCGCGCGTGTGCTCTCCGGTGCGCGGTGCGCCGCGGTAGAGCTGCGCCGGCGTCTTCGAGAAGCGGTACGGGAAGCCCGGGGTCTTCACAAGGCCCTCCGTCGGGTGTTCGTACTCGATGAACGTGCCGTTGTGGGCGATCTGCGGGTCGTCGACGAGCTCCTGGTAGCCGAGCACAGGGCCGATCCAGATGCCGGCGGCACCCAGCGTGTCGATCCAGTGCTGTGCCGGCTTCTCACGCAGTTTCGCCGCGGTGCGCGCGTGAATCTCGTCGCGGCGCGTCCAGCCCTCCACCTCGCTGTTCCAGCCGTCGAACGCAGGCTCATCGATCAACTGCCCGAGCACGTGCAGATCGGCGAACGCGAGCGCAACGAAGCCGTCGCTCGTCGCGAACACCCCGTAGGGTGCTCGAATGTAGACGTGGGCGTGCGGCTCGGCCGAGCGTTCCTGGGTCTTCTTGCCGACGGTGAACACCGAGAGTTCCTGCATCTGCAGGGTCGTCAGCGCATCGAGCATGTTCACGGTCACGAGCTGGCCCTCCCCGGTGCGCTCCCGGTGCAACAGCGCGGCGAGCACGCCCTCGAAGGCGGTGGACGCGGTGACCGCGTCGGCGAGGTATTGCCCCGCCGGCGATGGCTCGTCTCCGTGGCGTCCAGCGGAGAGCATCGCTCCGGACATCGCCTGCAGCAAAAGGTCCTGGCCCGGGCGGTCCCGGTACGGGCCGTCTTCCCCGTAGCCGGAGATCGAGACGTAGACGATCGACGGGTTGATCGCGCGCAGCGACTCATAGTCGACGCCGAGGCGGGCGGCGACGCCCGGCCGGTAGTTCTGCAGGAACACGTCCGCTCCGCTCACCAGTGCGGCGAGCGCCTCTTTCCCGTCGGCGCTCTTGAGGTCGAGCGCGACCGAGCGCTTGTTGCGGTTCAGCGAGAGGAACGAGACGTTGATCTCGTTGCCGGCCGCCCCGCCCGCCGCCGCGTGCCGCTGCCACTCGCCCGTCGTCGGCTCGACCTTGATCACATCGGCGCCCAGGTCGCCGAGGCGCTGCGCCGCGAAGGGCCCGGCCATCGCGATCGAGCAGTCGATGATGCGGTAGCCCGCCAGGATTGCGGTCGGCGCGGTCATGTCGTCGTCTCCTCGATGTCGTGCTCGGTGTCGTGCTCAGTTTCTGGGTCGCCGTGTACGGCGATCTCGGCGCCGCCGGCCGCGGCGCTTCGCAGCATCGCGTCGATCAGCTCGACCGATTTGGCCGCGACCTCGGCGTCAGAGTTGTTCTCCGTGCTCGCTCCGGTGATGAGGTCGATGAAACGGTTGGGCGGCACGATGCACTCGTAGGCGCCTGCCCCGGACGGGATGTCGAGATCCCACCTCGTACCGTCGTAGCGGTGCAGCGACATCCGCTCACGTTCGGTGTCGAGCAGCAGAACGCCCTCGCTGCCGAAGATGCGGATGTCCACCTGGTACGGGTCGCCGTCCGGGAGCGTTGCAGCGCCGGACAGCGAGCCGATGGCACCGCCGTCGAAGCTGATCACCGCGGCGTTGAACAGGTCCACGGCCGCTCCGGCTGTCGAGACCTTGGCCATCACGGATGCCGCGCGCAGCTCCGTCAGCCAGAACAAGAGCGCGCTGGAATGCGTCACCTGACCGTGCGCGTAGCCGCCACCATGGGCCGGCGACTGCCAGGTCGATGGCGCCGGACCGCTTGTCTTCGAATCCCAGAGGCTCCGGATGTGGTTCGTGTCGCCCGCGAACAGCCCGCGGGTCGGCGAGGCCATATGGCAGAGCACGTGTTGGATCTCGCCGAGGTGCCCGGCGGCGACGAGGCGCTGGGCCTCGACGGTGAACGGCTTGTAGTTCCAGCCGTACGGCGCCAGAAAGTGCACGCCGCTGGCGCGCACACGCTCCGCGAGGTCCCAGCCCTGCGTCGCATTCAGGGTGACCGGCTTCTCGACGAGCACGTGGATTCCGCGGTCGATCGCGGCAGCAGCCTGTGCGTAGTGCAGGTCGTGCGGCGTCGAGATGACGATCGCGTCGGGGCCGGAATCGAGCAACGTCTCGTAGTCGTCCGTTGCCATGCCGAAGCCGAACTGCTCGCGCACGGCGGGGAGCTCGGCCCCGATGCCGCACACGCCGACGAGCTCGACGTCATCGCGGCCGGCGAAGATGGGGAAGTGGTTGCTGGTTGCCCACCAGCCGGCACCGACGGCGCCGAGTCTCACCCGGCTCATCGCGCGCTCAGCAGCGACCAGCGCCGGCGCGTTCCGTCGAGTTCCGAGCCGACGAGACCGCGGCGCTCCATCCGCTCCAGGTTGCCGGTGACGGGGAAGATCGCGTAGTCGAGGGCGGCCGCGCCCCACGGGCCCAGCTCCTCCCCGGCGGCGCGCACCAGCTCGAGCGTGGTCAGCGAAGCCCCCGCCGCGGCCAGCCGACTGGTGATGACGGCGTCGACGAGTTCGGTGTACGCCTCGCTCTCGTCGAGGAATGCGCCTGCGCGCTCGCCCTCGTACACCGGGTAGTGCGCGGTGAGCACGAGATCGGCATCGAGCGCACGCAGTTGCGCGATCGACTCGAGGTAGGGGTCGACGTCGCGATAGGTCGGCGGGAAGGCCGGCCGACCGTCGGCGGTCGGCACCGTTGTGCCCAGCGTCGAGTCGCCGATCACGACGGCGCGATTCACCGGATCGTGGACCGCGACGTGACCGGGGCTGTGCCCGGGCACGTGCAGCACGGTGACCGTGCGGTCACCGAGATCGATCTGTTCCCCGCCGTGCACGACGCGGTCGACGGGCACGAGGTCGGAGACCGAGCGGAGGTACTCGGTCGTCTCGGCCGGGTCGTCGAATCCGTCGCTGCCGCGGAACTCGCCATAGCGCTCGTCGATCAGGCGCTGCACGTCTTCCGTGAGCGAGCGGTCGAGGGCGTGCGCGAGGAGCTCGACACCGGGGATCGCCGCCTTCAGCGCGCCGTTGCCACCGGTGTGGTCGAAGTCGCAGTGCGTGTTGAGCGCCCAGCGCAGGCTCGAGCGATCGATTCCGTGCTCGTCGAGGTATGGCAGCAGCGTCTCGGTGACGGATTCGCGGATGCCGGTGTCGATGAGCAGCGCGCCGGCGGGGCCGACGAGCAGGTGCAGTGCGACGAATCGTTCGCCGAGGGGCGCCTCGATGCGATGGAGTCCTGGACGGATCTGCATGGTCTCAGCGCTCCACCCCGTCGAGCACCAGTCGGAGCCCGGCGCGCGGCGGTCGCACGTGCGGGCCGGCCGGATCTGACCAGTCGGCCAGGCTCGCGGCCGCGGCGATGGCCTGGGCGTCGATCTCGATGCCGGCCCCCGGGGCCTCGCTCAACACGATGCCGCCGTCGACGTATTCGTGATCGACCGTGATCCCCGTCGCGAATTGCAGGCCCTGCACCTCCGTCGTGAGGTGGTTCGGGATCGCCGTCATGGCATGGGCGACCGCCGGGTTGGCGTTGTAGCCGACGAGGCTCACCGGCAGATCGTGCGAGGAGGCGACTGCGGCGAGGCGCAGCATGTGCGTCACGCCCCACACGGCGCCGGCCTGCGCAACGTCGGGGGCGCCAGCGGCGAAGAGCGGGCGGAACTGCTCGACCCCGGTCAGGTTCTCACCCGTTGCCACGGCTGTGCGCACGGCGTTGCTCAATCGGGCGTGCCCGAGGGCATCCCAGCGGCGCAGCGGTTCCTCCACCCAGAGGAGGTCGATCTGCTCTTCGAGTTCACCGATGTAGCGAACGGCCTGCTTGACCTGCCACGACTCGTTGGCGTCGAGCATCAACCCGGGCTTGGAGGTGTTGCGGCGGAAGACACCGTCGATGATGCGCAGGCGCCGGAGGTCGGCGTCAGGGTCGAAGCCGCCCTTGAGCTTGCCCGCAACATAGCCGCGGTCAGCGAACTCTGAGTAGAAGGACTCGAGTTGCCCGTCGTCGAGTGCGATGTCGAGCCCGGAGGCGTACGCGGGCACGAAGCGGTCGCGGCCACCG
This sequence comes from Leifsonia sp. Root4, assembly GCF_001425085.1. Taxonomy (GTDB): domain Bacteria; phylum Actinomycetota; class Actinomycetes; order Actinomycetales; family Microbacteriaceae; genus Microterricola. Next base: position 1,318,638 of record NZ_LMDN01000001.1, read on the forward strand.
AGCAGGCGCCACAGCGGCTCACCCGCTGCCTTCGCCTTGATGTCCCAGAGCGCGGCGTCGATCGTCGCGATGCCGCCGTATGTCGCCCCGGAGTGACCGGACTTGAAGACCTGCGCGAGCATCCGGTCGAACAGGGCAGCGACGGACCGCGGATCTTCACCATCGATGGCGGGGAAGAGACGGTCGATGTCGGCGTGAGATCCCATGCCGACGCCGGTGATGCCCTCGTCGGTGTCGATGAGCAGGATCGGCACGTCGGTGACCGCATCCGTGATGTGCCCGTTGATGTCGCCGACGGCGCGGTGCCATTCGTGTCGGCTCGACAGCGTGCGGTATCCGGTGATTCTCATTCCTTCGTACCTCCGGCGGTCATGCCCTCGACCAGGAATCGTTGGGCGAAGAGAAAAATGATGAGGATCGGTGCGACAGAGAGCAGCGTCGCCAGCGCGAGCGTCGGCAGCTGGATGACGATGCTCGACGCGGTCGTCGGGTTGAACGCCGGCACGTTGGCGAGCAGGTTGGACAGACCGACCTGCACCGGGATCTTCTGCCCGCCGACCACGAGGAACGGCAGGAAGTAGTTGTTCCAGCTGGCCACGAAGCTGAAGAAGCCGACCAGGGCGATGACGGGCGTGGCCAAGGGCATCGCGATCTTGCCGAACACCCGCAACTCGCCGGCCCCGTCGATGCGCGCGGCATTCAGCAGGTCGCGTGAGATCGCCGTGGAGAAGTAGATGTAGGTCAGGTAGACGCCGAAGGGGAAGAACGAGAACGGCAGGATGACGGCCAGCGGGCTGCCGATGAGGCGTACGGCGCTCAGCTCGAGGAAGATCGGCAACACCAGCGCGGTGTTCGGGATGAGCATCACGATCAGCGTGGTGACGAGCAGCAGCCGGCGCCCCTTGAACTCGATCAGGGCGAGCGCGTAGCCGGCGGGGACGCTCACGATCAGGGTGATGATCAGCGCGGTCACCGAGTAGAAGACCGAGTTGCCGATCCACGTGGCGAACACCCCGCTTCCGAAGGCGAACAGCTCGTTCCAGTTGGCGACGAGCTGATCGATCGAGCCGAAGCTGAACGGGCCCTCGAGGAGCAGCTGGTTGTTGCTCTTGGTCGGAGCGAGGATCAGCCAGATGATCGGCACGATGAAGAATGCGATGAAGCTGAGCAGGACGATCGCCACGAGCGCTCGCCCGATCCACTGCCCTGGAGTCACGGCGCGGCGGCGGCGCAGAGTTGCGTCAGTCATGGTCGAAGAGCCTTCCGCGGAAGATGAAGATGGTCGACAGGCCGAGGGCGACGACGAGCAGGATGATCGAGATCGCGGCCGAGCCGGAGAAGTCGCCCTGCCGGAAGGCGTAGAGGTACGCCAGCTGGTTCAGCGAGTAGTCCTCCGGCACGACGTTCTTGGTGGCCTGGGCGAGGATCTTCGGCTCGACGAAGAGCTGGGTGCCCGCCGCCAGCGACATGATGCCCATGTAGCTGATCCACTTCTTGAGCATCGGCAGCTGGATGTGCCACGCGGTCTGCACCGCGCCGGCCCCGTCGATGCGGGCGGCCTCCATGATGTCGGCGCTGATGTTGTTCAATGCGCCATACATGATGACGATCCAGCTGCCGGCACCGGCCCAGAAGGCGATGACGGTGAAGACGACCGGAAGGTTGCCGACGGCGACGACGTTGATGAGCGACTCGAAGCCCATGGCCTTGAGCAGGCCGGACACGGGGCTCACCGTCGGGTCGAGCACGAACAGCCAGAGCAGCACACTGGATGCACCGGCGATCGCGCCGGGGATGTAGAAGAGGAACCTGGCGGTGTTGCCGAGCCAGCGCACGCGAACGTGGTGCACGACCAGCGCCAGGATCACCACGAAGACGATGAGGCTGACGAGCCAGTAGATCACGTAGAGCGCCACATGGGCGACGGCAGGCAGGAAGCGGTAGTCGCCGAAGACGCGGACGAAGTTGTCGAATCCGACGAAGGCGCCGTTGCGCGTGAAGGCGAGGTAGATGGCGTACAACGTCGGGATCAATCCGAAGGCCAGCAGCAACAGGGTGTAGCCGCTGACGAAGAAGTATCCGAACCGTGCCTGCTCCCCGTTGACCCGGGAGGAGCGCCGGGCCGCCGGCCGACGTCGCACTGTTGGTGCGGCGTCGGCCGGAGCCGGAGGAGCGGTGAGCGTCATGTTACTTGACCGTGTACCCGTTCACTGTTGCCTCGTTCTGGAGTTCCTTCTGCCATGCGGGGAGGAGCGATTCGACCGTTTCGCCCGCCGCGATGCCGGGGATGACGATCTTCGCCCAGGCACTCTCCGGGCTCCAGCTGGTGACGTTCCAGCCGTCCCAGATCTGGGTGGCGGCGTCGGTCATGACCGTCGTGAAGTCTTCGTTGACGAAGTACTTCGCCTCTGCCTGCTTGTCGAGCCACTTCGTCGCCGCGCTCGTGTACGCCGGGTATCCGGATGACGCGGCCACCTGGAACTCGTCCGCGCTGGTGACGAACTCGAGGAACGTCTTCACCGCGTCAAGGTTCTTCGAGTGGCTCGATGCGTACCACTGGCCGCCGCCGACGTTGCCGGCTTCGACCTCTCCGCCCTCCCACTTGAGCGCGGGTGCGACACCGATCTGACCGGCCGGGGTTGCGAGGCCGCCCTGGAAGATGGCGCCGGTGTACCAGACGGGTCCGGGGACGCCGACCAGCTTGTCCTTGTACTTCGCCGCGAACTCAGCGCTGAAGAAGCTGTCCTGCACGAGCGTGCCGTTCGCGAGCATCTTGTCGATGATCGCCGAGATCCCCGTCGCATTGGCGTCGGCGGTGTCGGAGTGGAAGACGCTCGGCTCCGGCGACTGGAACACGGGCGACTCGCTGCCGCCGTAGTAGACGTAGGTCATGAAGCTGTCACCCATGCTGCCGAGGATGTAGCCGGGGTGCTCGGCGGCGAGCTTGTCGCCGAGGGCGCCGTACTCTTCCCACGTGGTCGGCACGGCGTAGCCGAACTGGTCGAGCAGGGACTGGTCGTAGTAGAAGACGGTCTGCGCGAGGTCGTTGCGCAGCGCGTAGGTGGTGCCGTCGATGGTGGCGTAGTCGAGCGAACCCTCGGCGAAGCCATCGAGGAAGCTCTGCTCGAGCAGCCCCTTGTTCAACGGCGCCGCGAAGCCCTGCTCACCGTTCGCGGTCTGCTTCGAGGCCCAGATCGCATCGTTCTGCTGGGTCGAGAAGACCACATCGGGCCAGCCCTCCCCCGCCTGGTCCATCAGTGTGATCTTGCTCTGGAACGAGCCGCTGCCGCCGGCGTTGCCGTCGTACGTCTCGTACTTGATCTTGATGTCGGGGTACTTCTCCTCGAACGCCGTGACAGCCGGCTCGCGGGACGCGTCGACCCAGACGGTGATCTCGCTGTCTGCGACCTGCTCCGCCGCCGTGAAGCCGTACTGGGTGTCGCCACCGCCAGACGCGCTCGGCGCACAGCCGCTGAGGAGCAGGGCCGCGGATGCCGCGGTCGCTACGGAGAAGAGCCACGCAGTTCGGCGGCGGGAGGACGATTGCTGTGACATTTCGCACCTTTTCAAGTCGGCGTCTCTGACGACAAAAGCACCCCAGCGGGGCCGAGAGTTATTACATCATACATGTTACCTTTGATGCAAATAGCTTGCTGATCGCCGACAGTGAAGTGGATAAGGTTGTGCTCATGCGCGTTGACAGATCAACACTCGGAGAGCGAGATGCGGCCGTCGCGCCCGCCGCCCGACGAGCCCTGTCGCCCCGATTCGGAGTCACCGTCGTCTCAGAGCTCGTTGATGCGATCGTGCGCGGCGCGATTCCCGCTGGGTCCACCCTCCCACCTGAGGCCGCGCTCTGTGAGCAGTTCGGTGTGAGTCGCACCGTCATCCGCGAGTCGGTCAAACGCCTCGAGGAGAAGGGGCTGGTCGTCGTCGCCCAGGGGCGCGGAACGCTCGTGCTGCCCACGGCCTCGTGGAACATGATCGATGAGACCGTGTTGTCTGCGCTCGTCGCCAACGACGAGACGCTGGGCGTCCTGGACGACCTCAGCCACGTGCGCGCGACGCTGGAGGGTCTCATCGCCCGTGATGCGGCACGTTCAGGCGACCGCGAGCTGATCGAGCAGCTCCGCGATGCCCTCGAGCTGATGCGCGACACGATCGGTGACGAGCCGGCGTTCAACGACGCCGATGTCGTGTTTCACGCCGTCGTCGGCGAGATGACCGACAACCGCCTGGCCGACAACATCGTCAAGACGCTCTTCCACCAGGCCCGCGTCAGTGCGCGCTTCGTCAGGCACAGCGAGCTCGACATCACGCTCCACGAGCATGAGCGGGTTTTCGCGGCGATCGAGTCCGGCGATGCGGATGCCGCAGAGGCCGCGATGCGTTCACACATCCTCGATGCATGGGAGCGGCGACGCCCGCCGGCTCCCCACCGGCGTCTCAGCTAGCGGCCGGGGCAGCCTCAGCCGCCGAGGCGCTCGTCGAGCTCGCGGATGACGTCCCACGCGCCCTCTTCCGCGTTGCTCAGAACGACGACGTCGATGCCCTCTTCGAGGTAGTGGCGCAGGATGCCGCTGGCGCCGGCACTGATGCCGTCCTTGAAGTAGGAGCGAACGCTGCCGTCGTCGTTCATGTCGAATTCGAGGCCGAGACCGTATGAGGTCTCTTCGTCGTGCTCGATCTGCGGGGTGAAGAACTCGCTCGTGTACTCCGGGTTCAGCAGCACGCCGGTGCGGAGCGCCTGGAGGAAGCGCAGCAGATCCTCGGCGGTCGAGTGCGCGCCGGTGTCCGGTCCACCGATCGGCGGGGCCTTGTAGATGTTGGCTTCCCAGCTGCCGTCCTCGGCCTGGTCCCAGCCCTCCGCGACGTTCGGGGTGGCGTCGCGCTTGTCGAAGAAGCCGCTGCTCGTCATGCCGGCCGCGGCGAAGACGTCGCGCTCGATGTATGCACGGTAGCTGAGCCCGGTCACCGACTCGAGGGCGAGACCGGCCAGAACGTAGCCGGCGTTGATGTAGTGGCTCTCGACGCCCGGCGCCTCGAGCGGCGCCTTGTCGGCGAAGAAGGGCAGCAGATCGCGCGTTTCGACGATGGAGTAGTTCGGGGTGTCGATGTAGAGCTCGGCGTAGTCCTCGCCGGCGGCCTCGTCGGCGTCATCCGCGAGCCCGCTGGTGTGGGTGAGCAGGTGCAGCAGGGTGACGTCGCGGCCGATCGTGGTGCCGTCGAGGTCGACGTAGTCGTGGATGGAGGCTTCGAGGTCGAGCTTGCCGGCCACAACCTGCTGCAGCACGGCGACGCTCGTGAAGAGCTTGGTGATGGCGGAGGTGTCGAAGCGCGTGTCGAGGCTGTTCGGCACGCCCCAGCGCTGCGTTGCGAGCCCGCCGGCCGCCTCGAAGAGCGTCTGATCGCCGCGGCGCACGAGCACGACGCCCGAGAATTCGATGTCGGCGAGAAACTCGTTCAGTGCTGTCGTATCCACCGGACGAGTCTACGGCGAGCTACTGCCTGCCGCTGAAGCCCGCCATCGAGCGGTAGACGCCGAAGACCTCGGCGACGGCATCCCATGCCCGCACGGGCAGCACGCCGCGAAGCGCCCTGGACAGCCCGACCGACCACGGCAGCAGCAGCTGCGGCTTGCCGGCGAGCATCGCGCGCCAAACCCGGTCGACGACGTACTCCGGCGTCAGGATCGGGGTGAGGAGCGGCCCGCGGGCCCCCTCGAACATGCCGGTGGAGATGTAGCTGGGGCACACCGTGGTGACCCGCACGTTGCCGTGATCCTCGCGCTCGAGTTCGAGCCGCAGCGAGTCGCTCCAGCCGATCAGCGCAGCCTTCGACGCGGCGTACACACTCATCCGCGGGTTCGAGAGCGTTCCGGCGGCCGAGGCGATGTTGACGATGCGCGCGGCGCGGTAGCCGTCGGCCATCATGCCGGGCAGGAATTCGCGGGTCACGTACATCGGTGCCAGCGTGTTGACCTGGATCGTCGGGCGTGTGTCTTCGCCGTTATCGCTCTGCCAGAAGAACTGGTTGCCGCGCACGATGCCGGCGTTGTTGATGAGGATGTCGGGGTTGCCCACCTCGGTGCGCACGCGCTGCGCGGTCTGGGCGATGGCCCCGAGGTCGGCCAGGTCGATCACGTAGGAGTGGATTCTGGTGCGCCCCTGTGAGGCGTCGCCGAGCTCTTTGACCGCGCGGGCGAGCGCCGCGGCATCCCTGTCCCAGAGCACAACGGATGCCGCCCCCTCGGCCACCGCGCGCTCGGCGTAGAGGCGCCCCATGCCGCTGGCGGCTCCGGTGATGAGTACGCGGGCACCACGAACAGTTCGGGACATGGCCTCATTCTCGCATCACAGTGTGAGGCTTCGATCCAGCCGTGCGCGGACGCCAGGCCGCCCGGCGAGGTGCCCGCATACGCGGAAAGCCCCCGCCGGCGTGGGCGGGGGCTCTGCGTTTGGGCGAGCGGTGCAGAGCGGCGTCAGCTGACTGCGACCTCGCCCGATGCGGCCAGCACGAAGAACGGGATGAGGATCAGCACGAACAGGACGATGGAGACGAAGCCGATGATGACCGCGGCGATCGCGAAGCCGCGCCCGCGCTGCCCGTTCTTCTTCGCCTGGCTGAGGCCGATGAAGCCGAGCACGATGGCGATCACGTTGAAGCCGATGAGGGAGAGCACGAAGGCGACAATCGAGAGCACGTTGGTGCTCTGCGGGTCGACGGCGTTGGGTGCGGGGGTTGCGGTGGGCGTGGTCATGACCGTGTCCTTTGGCGTGAGGCGCGCAGCTGCGCACGTGGGGCGCGATTGTCCCGCCGTCCGGCGAGGCCTCCCCAGACTGGCAAGCGCGGGCATCCCCGTCACTCCCCCATTCGGGGGCGCCGCGCCCCGCATCGGCCGGCGATTCTGTGGCCCAGCGGATGCCGCGGCTCCCAGCCCGAGCTGGGATACTCGAGTTTCAGCCCGGGGCGTTTCGCGCTCCACGGTTCCCGCCGCGCACGAGCGGCGGAGCCGACTCTGCAGCGTGTCGTGTCACAGATCGGCCACCATGCCCAGCACCCAGCCCCCGCCCGCCGACAAGCGGCAGGCGGCAGCTCCCCTCTCGCCTCCGGCTGCGGCGCCCTCATCGGTGCCCGCATCCGTACCCGCATCCGTGCCCGCTCCACTCCCCGCGACGGTGCGCTGGAGCGAGGGCGGCGCCGAGCGCCAGGCGCGCTGGCGTTCGGAGGGCGGCTGGCCCGCTCCGGATAACGTCGTCATCGCCGACGAGAAGCTCGCGGCCGACGAGGCATTCCGGCTGGTGGGCAACGGCACCGCGCTGCTCTGGCGCGGAGACTTCCAGGCGGCACGCCAACTGCTCAGCGCGCTCGGAACCCGCATCGACAAGCGAAACCGGCGCGCGCCCCGCGACCTCGCCCTGGCGTTCCGGCAGCACCGCGAGCAGAGCTTTCACCGGGCCCGGCTGCTCAGTCTGTTGCTCGTTCCGCTGGATGCCGGTTACGTCGTGCCGCTCCGCCGGGCGCCCCAGGTGGTGGACGCCTGCACCGAGGCATATGGTGCAGCGGCTTCTGGCACGGCCTCCGCAGCGGTGCCCGGCGGCTCGCTGGTCGCCCTGCGCGAACTGCTCGGCGTGATCGGTGCGCACGAGTGGCGCCGCCGGGGCGTCGACGTGCCGGAGCTCGATCTGCACGTCTCCGGCGAGCCCGTGCGCCCCGGCCACATCCACCCGCACTACGGCGTGTTCTCGCCGGTGCGCGGCGAATACCTCGAGCTCGTCGCGACGGCGCCCCTTCCGGCCGATGCGGCCGAGATCGGCCGTGCCGTCGACGTGGGAACGGGAACCGGCGTCATCGCCGCGATTCTGGCGCACCGCGGCATCCAGAGCGTCACGGCGACCGATCTCGACGCGCGCGCCATCGCCTGTGCCCGCGAGAACATCGCGCGGCTCGGCTTCTCGAAGCAGGTCGAGGTGGTCGAGGCAGACCTCTTCGCACCCGGCCAGGCCGATCTCATCGTCTGCAACCCGCCGTGGGTTCCTGCCGAGGCGCGAATCCCGAGCGACTACGCGGTGTACGACCCGGACAGCCGGATGCTGCGCGGCTTCCTCGGCGGCCTGCGCGCGCACCTCAACCCGGGCGGCGAGGGCTGGCTGATCATCTCGGACCTCGCCGAACGCCTCGGGCTGCGCTCGCGCGGCGAGCTGCTCGACCTCATCGAGGACTCCGGCCTGCGCGTGATCGAGCGGCACGACACCCGCCCGACTCACGCGCGCAGCGCCGACGCGAGCGACCCGCTGCACGCGGCCCGCGCCCGCGAGATCACGTCGCTCTGGCGGCTCGCCGCGAGCGCCTAGCCCGCTCCACTCGCTCCGACTGCGTGGCGAGTTGGCGCACATGGCCCCTTGAGCGCCGCGCATGGGGCCATGTGCGCCATCTCGTGGCCAAGCCGGCGGGGTGGCGGGCCTCAGCGGAGCGCGCGGTAGTGCGCCCGCAGCCCGGGGTCGAGGTGCTCGGTGGCGTAGCTGAGCTCGGTGCGCGGCATCCTGGCCGCGTGCTCGTCGAGGAATGCGATGAGCAGCGCCCGGTCGACCCGCTTGCCGAGCTCGCGCAGCATCCAGCCGACCGCCTTCTGCATGAGGTCGTGCTCGTCGTCGCGCAGCACGGCCGCCAACTCGAGCGCGGTCGAGGCGTCACCCCGGTTGATGAAGCCCTGGGTCGTGATCATCGCGACGCGGCGCTCCCAGAGCACCGGGCTCGCGGCCAGCTCGAACAGCACATCGCGCGGTCGGTCGAACAGCCAAGCACCCAGGATGCCGGGGGCAGAGCTGTCGACGATGTCCCAGTTGTTGACGCGCCCACGCCGCACCGCGGCGAGGTACCAGCCGGCGATCGCCGCCCGCCGCGCCTGGTCGAACCCGCGTGGGGTGCTCGCCGCCTCGAACTGCTTCGTTGCGATGATGACGCCGGTCAGGCGATGCTCGTGCACCTCGCTGTCGAGCAGCACATCGAGCTCGGCGAGCGGCAGCCCGGCGAAGGAGCGTGCGATCGTGCGCTGCTGCGGCACCGTCACACCGATGAACACGTCGCCGGCCCCGTACTGGCCCGGCGCGGTCTTGAAGAATCCCTGGCTGGAGCGGCCGCGTGCCGGGTCGGCGACCGCGGCGAGCGCCGCCTGCACTGCGGCCGCCGAGAGTGCGGCGGCGGATGACGCATCGGTCGAGTGTGCGCCGCCATGCGGCATCCGCCCGCCGGTCGTCGGGCCCGCGCTGGCGGATTCGGCTGTCATAGCGAGCACTCTACGCCGCGCCTCGTCAGGAATTCCGGCAGCTCGTCTGCGCGCGGCTGGCCCGCCCCGGCGGCGGCGCATGGCAGCCCGTCCTCGCCGAGCTGCCGGAATTACGAGCGGGAGTGCACGGCTACGCCAGTGAGTGCAGCCACGATTCGGTGCGTTCCCCTGGCGCCTCGCCGCCATCTCCGTGCGCCAGCACCGTCGCCGGCACGCTGCCGCGACAGGGGAACGCCAGCAGGTCGCCGACGGCAACGTCACCGGGCAGTCCGTGCCCAAGCGGCCAGGCGCGGGCACCGTCCACGAGCATCGCCGCCGCAACCTTGGCGGTCGACGCGCGCCCGATGAGTCGGGTCTCGGTGAGCACCGCATCGGCGCGGTCGACGCGTGCGTCCACCGCGAGACGCAGCACGCCCGTCGGCGTGCTGCTGATCGCCTCGACGCGCATCACCGCGGCAGTCGCCCGCAGCGTCGGTGACGGCCACCCGTCGCTGCCGGGGATGACGGCCGCCGCCGAGTGGGTGCACGGAGTGCCGAACAGGTCAACGACCCGCAGGAGCGAAACACCCGCCACGATCACATCGCTTGTCGTCGCACGGGTGAGCTCCGGCCAACGGTCGAGCGCGATGGGGTCGGGGATGCTGCGGCGGAGCGTCGGCAGCAGTGCGGTGAGTGTCATTTGCTCGACCGTTCGGCGGCGCGCACGAGCAAGCCAGCGCGGCCGACATCGGCGAAGCGGCTCACGGCCGCGAAGGGGCGCAGCGCAGAGAGGGTAAACGAGAGCGAAAACCAGCCAGTGTGCGGGTGTCGGTTCGAGAACATGACTCCGGTCTACGCCGCCACGCGGGGCCACCGAGGTGTCCTCACGGAAACTCTGCGGATCCGCGGCCTGTTCTCACGCTTCGCTGACGTCGCGACGCCCTGGATCCCGTCGGTCAGTGGATGACGGCGAGCAGCACGCCGACGAGCACGAACAGCACACCGAACACCCGGTTCAGCACCCGCTGCCCCTTCGCGTCGCGGGTGAAACGCTGGAAGGAGCGCGCGGTTCCGGCGAAGAAGAACCACATCACCAGGATGTCGATGACGATCACTGTGGCGGCCACGATCAGGTATTGCGGCAGCAGCGGCTGGTCGAGTCGAATGAACTGCGGCAGGAAGGCGAGGAAGAACACGATCGCCTTCGGGTTGAGCAGGTTCACCCAGAGGCCGCGGCGGAACATCGACCACGCCGGTTCGTTGCGGAGCGCGGCGACGCTCTCCTCATCGACGGCCGGCTTGGCCAGGAATTGCCGGATGCCGAGGTAGACGAGGTACGCGGCGCCGGCGTAGCGGATGACGTTGAACGCGACCGGTGAGCTGGCCACGAGAACACCGACGCCGAGCGCGACGATGACGATGTGCACGACGAGCGCGGCCTGCTGCCCGAGGATCCCCCAGATCGAGCGACGGAAGCCCGAGTTCAGAGAGTTGCTCATCGTGTTGATCGCGCCCGCGCCGGGCGTGAAGCTGATCAAGGTGCCCGCGCCGAGCAGGGCCAACCACAGAGAGAACTGCACCGGCCAAGCTTAAGCGCCAGGGCTCCTCCGGTGACGCCCGGGCAGCGGGCACGGTGGGCTCAGGTGACCGGCCCTGAGGATGCCGCGGCCCGCGGCCCCCGCCGGAGCTGCGACACTAGAAGGTCTCACTTCTTCGACCGCACGGACACCTCATGGCCCACTCCCTCACCGATCTGCAGATCGCGCGCCTCGTCGGGGCGCAGGCGTTCTCCCGCGGCGAGAACTTCGCCGAGCACGGGCACGTCGGCCGCATCACTTGGGCGGCCTCCGGCACGCGCGTGTTCGCCACGATCGCGGGCAGCGCCCGCAACAGCTACGTCGCCAGCGTCTCGTTCCACCGCGCGGCATCCGGAGAACTCGTGAACCCGGTCGGCTCGTGCACCTGCCCGATCGGCAGCAACTGCAAGCACGTCGCGGCGCTGCTCATCGCCAGCCGCGCGGGCAAGCGGGGCGAGGAGGGCGCTCAGGCGCCGGGCGCGGATGCCGAGGCACCCGTTCCCCCCGCCGACGGCGCCGGCCCAGCCGGCCCCGCCGCGAGCTCGGCGCGGAGCTGGCAGAAGGCCCTGGCACCCCTCACCGCGAACGGCAGGCAGCTCGAGACCGGGTCCCCGCTCGCGCTCCAGTTCGAGCTCCGTGCGCCGGAGCGCAACTGGCGCGCCCCGGCCGACCCGCTCGCGCCGCCGCGGCTCGGCGTGCGCCCGATGACGCTCGGCACGAGCGGCCGCTGGATCAAGGGCAACCTCAGTTGGCAGAACCTCGGCTACTCCACAGGGGTCAATCTGGCCCAGCGCGCCATCCTCATTCGCATCCACGACGAATGCTCGCGCGGCACCGCGCAGCAATACTCCGCCGGCGAGTGGCTGCACCTGGAGGCCTTCCCGTCGGCCGCGCTGTGGAGCCAGCTGCAGCAGGCGGGCGCCGCCGGCATCGCTCTGATCGGCTCGGGCAAGAAGCAGGGCCCTGTCGCTCTCTCGGGCGAGCAGGCGGAGCTCTCGCTCGACATCACCCGCGACGATGCCGGGCTCACCATGACCCCCTCCTTCTCGCTCGGCGAGCGCCCGCTCGATGCGCGCGCACTGATTCTGCTGGGCAACCCCGCGCACGGCATCGCCAGTTGGGTCGATGAGGCATCGAGCAAGCACAGCTCTGCGGCATCCGCGCCGTCGACCGAGGCCACGCTCACGCTGGCCCGGCTCTCCGCGCCGATCGGCCCGGCCCTGCGCGAGCTGGCCGCAGCCGGAACCGCGCTCGTCGTGCCGCAGAGCGATGAGAAGCAGTTCCTCGCCGAGTATTACCCGCACCTGCGCGCTCAGCTCAGCCTGAGCAGCAGCGACGGCTCCTTCGAGCTCGCCGCCGTGCCGGAACCGCACCTCGTGCTGAGCGTCACCAGCCTTCCCGAGGCGCGCATCCAGCTCGGCTGGCACTGGCGCTACCTGACCCGCGACGCGGATGCCGACGCGCCCGCGGCGGCATCCGCAGCGGCATCCGCAGCGGCCTCCGCAGCGCCAGAGCACAACGTCGCCTTCGTGCGCACGCTCCACCCCGGCGCGGGCCAGCCCGGTGCAGGCGGCTACCGCAACGCCGTGCGCGAGCAGGAGATCCTCGGCGCCCTGCGCCCGGTGCTCGACCGCTTCCCCGCCCTCGTCGAGGCCGCCCCTCCCGGCTGGTCGGGCGCGGCCGACACGGTGCATGGCACGCCTCCGCTCGGTGGGGCGGCCGGATCGACCCGACTGGCCGAGAGCTCGACGCTGGCCGGCTCGGCGATGCTCGACTTCCTTGCGACCGCCGTGCCGGCGCTCGAGGCGGGCGCCGATCTCTCCGTGCTCTTCAGCGAGGCCCTGCCGGAGTATCGCGAGGCGGCCGAGCCGCCGCTGATCACCCTGGCCACCCACGAGCGGCCGGATGACCGCGACTGGTTCGACCTCGCGGTCGAGGTCACCGTCGACGGCGAGACGATCCCGTTCGACGACCTCTTCCGGTCCCTCGCCGCGGGACAGGATGTCATGATCCTGCAGAACGGCATCTGGTTCAGCCTCGACCGACCGGAGCTGCAGCAGCTGCGCACGCTGATCGCCGAGGCCCGCAGCCTGCAGGAACCGCATGCCCACGGGCTCGGCATCAGCCGTTTCCAGACCGAGCTCTGGCAGGAGCTCGTCGAGCTCGGAGTCGTCGGCGAGCAGGCAGAGGCCTGGCGGGAGACCGTCGCCGGGCTCGCGTCCGGCGCGGCCATCACGGCCAGGGCGCTGCCGGAGACCGTGCACGCCCAGCTCCGCCCGTACCAGCAGCAGGGCTTCGAGTGGCTGAGCTTCCTGCACGACGCCGGGCTCGGCGGCGTGCTGGCCGACGACATGGGGCTCGGCAAGACGCTGCAGGTGATCGCGCTGATCGCCGAGGCTCGGCGCGGCGACGAGGCCGGCGATGCTGATGCCGGCGCCGCGGCATCCGCCCCGCCCTTCCTCGTGATCGCGCCGACCAGCGTCGTGCCCAACTGGGCGGCCGAGTGCGCCCGCTTCGCGCCGAGCCTCAAGGTCGTCGCCATCACCGAGACCTCGTCCAAGCGCTCCGGGGCACTCGCCGCGGCGATCGCCGACGCGGATGTCGTGATCAGCTCCTACACGCTGTTCCGGCTCGACTTCGAGGAGTACGACCGGCAGCGGTGGTCCGGGCTGCTGCTGGACGAGGCGCAGTTCGTGAAGAACCACCAGTCCCGCGCGCACCAGTGCGCCAGGCGGCTGCGCGTCCCGTTCAAGCTCGCGATCACCGGAACTCCGCTCGAGAACAACCTGATGGAGCTCTGGTCGCTGTTCTCGATCACGGCGCCCGGGCTGTTCCCGAGCCCGAGCACATTCGGCGAGTACTACCAGCGAGCGATTGAGCGAGACGGCGACGAGGAGCGCCTGGCGCAGCTGCGCCGCCGCATCCGCCCGTTCATGCTGCGCCGCACCAAGGACGAGGTCGCCACCGATCTGCCCGAGAAGCAGGAGCAGGTGCTCGAGCTGGAACTGCACCCGAAGCACCGCAAGGTCTACGAGACCCACCTGCAGCGCGAGCGGCAGAAGGTGCTCGGCCTGATCGAAGACATGAACACGAACCGGTTCGAGATCTTCCGGTCGCTGACCATGCTCCGCCAGCTCAGCCTCGACGCCAGCCTCTACGACGAGAAGTACTCCGATGTGCCGTCGACCAAGCTCGACGCGCTGCTCGAGATGCTCGACGACACCGTGGCCGAGGGCCACCGCACGCTGATCTTCAGCCAGTTCACCGGCTACCTGGCGAAGGCCAGGGCGCGCCTGGACGCCGCGGGCATCGCGTACTCGTACCTCGACGGCTCGACGCGCAACCGCGGGAAGACGATCGCCGAGTTCAAGGACGGCACGAACCCCGTCTTCCTGATCAGCCTGAAGGCGGGTGGCTTCGGTCTCAACCTCACCGAGGCCGACTACGTGATCCTGCTTGACCCGTGGTGGAACCCGGCGACCGAGGCGCAGGCCGTCGACCGCACCCATCGCATCGGCCAGACCAAGAACGTGATGGTCTACCGCCTCGTCTCCAAGGACACGATCGAGGAGAAGGTGATGGCGATGAAGGCCACGAAGGCGAAGCTCTTTGACAGCGTGATGACCGAGGGCGCCGCGCCCGGCGCGAAGCTGAGCGCCGCCGACATCCGCGAGCTGCTGGAGTAACGCCCACTGCACACCCGTCTCGCGCGCTCGTCTCGCGCGCGAACCGCGGCGACGACGCAGCTTCGTTGCGCATGCCCGCATGAAAACGCAGCAGCCTTCTCATTACGCTGAGGAGCACGCCATATCGGCGCACACGCTGCCGCCTGCCGGCCTTCTTGGCACGCGGCGCTCTTCACGAGGACGGGAGGTTCCCATGTCGAATTACATTGCACAAGCACTGGTCGGTGAGCCCGAGGTCGTCGAAGATGTGACGAACCCAGACGCCGTGAGCTCCGTCACCGCGGCGTCGATCACGCTCGCCGCCGACGTCGAGAACAGCCCGGCGTGGGCGCGCCTCAAGCAGGCCGCGGTCGCACTGCAGGCGGTGCAGGCGCAGGACGGCTCGGTTCCGGATGAGGTCGAGCATGCGGCATCCGCGGAGAACGTTGCCGCCATCGTCGCAGCCGTGCGCGAACTCGCCCCGCTCTTCCCGCACGACGCCGCGTACCTGAACGCTCTCGTCACCGACTTCGAGCGTTGGAGCGCTGGCGGCTTCGCCGTGCCCGACTTCTACGACTCGCTGATGGCGTTCCAGCCGCAGCAGCACCGCGTCGACGGCCTGCGCCACCTCGTCGTGTTCCCCATGTACACGCAGAACGGCAGCTCGAACCGCTACGTCGAGGCCGTGCTGGTCGAGGTCATCTGGCCCGAGTTCATCGGCGAGCTGGAGGCCGGCGACTACGGCAACAAGCTCTTCGTGCCGCTGCGCTTCGTCGACTTCACCCCCGGCTACGACACGAACTCCGCCGTGCTGTTCCCCGAGACGGTCGCGATGCGCGAGATCCCGACGTTCACGTGGGGCGCGATCTTCCAGGACCGTGAGGCGGCCCGTTACCGCCGCGTTGTGCGTGCCGCATCCGAGATCACCAAGCTCGAACTGCCCGCCGATGCCGCATCGCTCCTCGACGACCAGAAGCTGGCCGAAGAGACCTTCGTGATGTGGGATCTGATCCACGACCGCACCCACATGCGCGGGGATCTGCCGTTCGACCCGTTCATGATCAAGCAGCGCATGCCGTTCTTCCTCTACTCACTCGAGGAGCTGCGCTGCGACCTGACCGCGTTCCGCGAGTCGGTGGCGATCGAGCGCGACGAGAACGCGAGCCCCGATGCCCGCACTCACGCCAAGCTCGTGCAGTACGCGGTGATTTTCGACCGCATCTTCCGCTTCGCGATCACCGGCAGCCGGGTGCGCAACTACGACGGCCTCGGCGGCCAGCTGCTGTTCGCGTGGATGCACCAGCACCACGTGCTGCACTGGACAGACACCCAGCTCGCCTTCGACTGGGATGCCGTGCCGGACGTCGTGATCGCCCTCGGCGCACAGATCGACGAGCTCTACTGGAAGTCGATCGATCGCCCGAAGAAGGCGCACTGGCTCGCCGCCTACGACATGATCGCCGAGACGCTGACGCCCAACCCGGCATCCGTCTGGGCGCGCGGTCTCCCGGATGACGTGCTCGCCGGCGCCCCGAAGGGCTACACGGATCTCGTGCTCGACGACGAGTTCCCACTGTCGATGTTCTTTGAGGCACTCGACAAGAAGATGAAGCCCGTGATCGAGTCGACCATCGGCATCACCGCCACAACTCCCGACGCCTAGCAGCCGGGGCCCGGGCCCCGCACCCGGGAAACAAGGACAAAGTGCGATTGCAAGGACTGTTTCACGAGAAGCATCCTTGCAATCGCGCTTTCTCCTTTCACGCGAGGGGTGCCACCCCATCGCGAACTGTCTAGCCTGAGAGCATGAGCATGACCGACTCCGCACTCGCGCTCGGCGTCGCCGCGCGCACCGTTCTGATCGCCGGCGCGACGAGCGCATCCGGACACGCCTGCGCCGCCGCGCTCAGCGCGGCCGGTGCCAGGGTGATCGCCGTCGGATCCAATCCCGAGCGCCTCGCCGCACTGGCGGACGCCATTCCCGGCGTCATCACGCGGGTCTGCGATCTGAGCGATTTCACGGCCGTCTCGGCCCTCGCCGAGGAAATCCGGGTGACCGCCGCGAAGCACGGGCATGCCGGCATCGACGGACTCATCCACCTGGTCGGCGGTTGGCGCGGCGGCGGTGGGCTGGCCGGCCAGAGCGATGAGGACTGGCAGGTGCTGGAGTCCGCCTTTGGCACACTGCGCAACACCACTCGCGCCTTCAACGATCAGCTGCTGGCATCGGATGCCGGCCGCCTGGCGATCGTGTCGAGCGTCTCCGTGGATCGGCCGCTGGCCGGCGGCGCCAACTACGCCGCCGCGAAGGCCGCTGCCGACGCGTGGACTCGGGCCGTGGCTCAGGGCTTCGCGAAAGCCGCGGCCCCGGCAGAACCGGATGCCGCAGCCGTGATCTTCGTGGTGAAGGCGCTGGCCGGGCTGGAGCAGGAACTCGCGTCGGGAGTCGTCGCCCTCTGGCAGCAGTCGGCCGGAACGCTCAACGGCAGCCACATTCGCCTCGGCGACGCCTGAGCCGGCCTTCGCGCGCGGACCCGGTACGGCCCGACCGCCCAAACTGAGGAACCCCCACTCCGAGTCACATTCGGCTGTCCGTAGCCTCCGAAGCCCCGCCCTCTCGATAAGCTCGGGCGATCCCGCCGGACGAACCGGCGTTCGTCCGACGAGCTGACGGTGCAACTCGCCCACTTTCGCGGTACGGCTGATCTGCCTTCGACGAATGGGAATTGCACACGTGAATCACACCACCCTCAGCGCGCGGCTCCGCCGCGGCGCGGCACTCGGACTCGGCGTCGTGCTGCTCTCCGGCGCCACACTCGCCGTCGCGGCACCGGCCCAGGCCGTCGTCGTCAGCACGCACGTCGCGAAGGCCGACATCGGCTCCGAGGTCGGCGCCACCGGTTGGCAGACGTATGCGCCAGACAACCTGCAGGATGTCGGCGGGGCGCTGAGCATCGCGTACGGCGGCTCCATCACGAATACCCTCGAAACGCCTGAGCCACTCAGCAGCGTCTCCGACGCCGTCGCCGAGAGCCTCATCTCGTGGACGACGAGCGAGGACACCACGCCGTCGGCGCTCGAGCTGACCGTGCAGAACAGCGAGCTCGGCGAGAGCACCACCCTCCGCTACGTCGGCGCTGTCTCCGGCACGAACACCCCGGGCCTGGACTCGTCGTGGATCGTCTGGGGAGACGTTCCCGGCCTCGCCTTCGGTGAGCCGGCGACACTGGAGACCATTCTCCCCGCGCTCGAGACCGCCGGCATGACCGACGTCTCCGCCTACGGCATCTACTCCGAGATCAGCGCCAGCTACCTCAGCACCCTCGACATCTTCGGCACGGCGTTCACCTTCGGCGGCCCGCCGTCGCTCCCGCTCGACGGCGTCAGCGTCACCGTCACGGGTTCCCCGGTCGTTGGCCAGACCCTCAGCGTGACCACCGCAGGATGGCCGGCAGGCACCGAGCTCAGCTACGAGTGGTTCTGGAACGGCGGCATGATGGGCGGCGGCATCGAGGGCGCATCGGGCACCAGCTACACCGTCACCGGTGACCTGGTCAGCCGCTTCCTCGGCGTTCTCGTGACCGGCACCGCCGAGGGCTTCTCGCCCACGACGCTCAACAGCGAGCTCACTGCCGCGGTCACCGCAACCGAGCAGCCCGCCGCCGCGGCCCCCGTCGCCGACTCTTCGGGTCTCGACGCGTTCCTCGCGGCCAGTGCCCCCGCCGGCGTCCAGGCCCAGGATGCCGCCGGCCTGCCTGCCGGCTCGCTCAACGCGGGTACGAACCACACCGCCAGCATCGTGTGGGACGGCGCAGACAGCTTCGTCGACGTCTACGCGTACTCGAGCCCCGTGCTGGTCGGCACCTTCGCGGTCGTCGACGGCGCAGTTCATATCGAACTCAGCACCGGTCTGCTCACGCAGCTGAGCGCCGGTGACCACACGATGGTCGTCGTTGGACAGAGCTCCAAGGCCGTGCAGGCGTACGCCCTGAACGTCACGGCCGGGCTGGCCGAGAGCGGTGTCGAGACGACGCTGCCGCTCGGCGCCGCCTCGCTCATGCTGCTGCTCGGTGCCGCGTTGCTCGTCGCACGCCGCCGCCGGAGCGCTCAGCTCTAAGCAGAGCGCGCACGCACACCGCTCACCGCACAGGAGGGGCACTGCCACACGGCAGTGCCCCTCCTGCTTTGGGCCGAGGGCAGGATCCGTTGGCCGGCACGGCAGACACGCCAGCCGTCCGTCAGGATGCCGCCGCGAACGCGCTCTGCCGCATGGTCGAGGTGGCGTCGCCGCAGACGACGATCTCGTGTTCGACCGTCACGCCGTGTCCCGCGCCATCCGACGTGACGAACGCCCGGAGCCCGGATGCCGTCACAGCGGGACAGTCGTAGGCGCCGGCCGCGCTGACGGCCACGTGCGAGATCGCGACCCCGTTCGGCTGCATCGTCACGAGCGCGCCATCGCCGCCGACGGCCTGCGCCGGGTATCCGATCAACGCACCGCCGGCATCGACGGCGCTGACGCCCGGCCAGCCCCAGAGGGTGCATGCGTCGCTCGAGACATTGCGGAAGCGCAGGTTGAATCCGCTCTGCCCCGCGCCGGATTCATCGGGCAGGGCCTCGACAGCCAGCTCCAGTTGCTCGTCCAGGCAACGCGGCGGCTCGGGGGTCTCCGGCGTCACCTCCACCGGCGCCTCGCCCGAGGCGGGAAGTGCTGGCACGACCGGGGTCGGAACGGGGAACGCGCTCGACTCAGCGACCGGCCTCTCGCTTGCTGCGTCGCTCGCGCGCGGTGGCGCTGCGGTATCAGCCGCTGGTGCGCCAGCCGCGCACCCCGAGAGCAGCAACGCGCCCACCGCGACCGCCGTCCCAGCACGCAGAACGGCCAGGAATGTGCGCCGAGAACTGCCGCTGTGCGTGCTCATCACCCCAGTATCGGTGGCGGCAGAGTCGGTCACCAGCCCCCATTTCCCACGGTCACGACCCACCCGGCCGCAATCCCCCACACGGCGGATTCGCCGCGGCATCCGCGCCGCTAGCGTTGAGACATGAGCGAGACGTCCATCACAATCGCGCCGAGCGAGGCTGCCGGGCCGAACTCGGCTGCCCCGCTCCCCGGCGAGGAGTGGGTGCGGCCGCGTCCCGGACGCACCGGCTACCGCAATGACCTGCTGCTGGCACTGGCGCTGGCCGTCGCGACGACGATCAGCCTGGTGCTGTTCCGGGTCACCGGAACCTACGAGGACACCCCCGGCTGGCAGTCGACGCTCTGGGTGATCGGTATGACGCTGCCCCTCGCGTTCCGCCGACGGTGGCCGGAGGCCGTCGCGATCGTGGCCTCGCTCGCGTTCACGGTCGCCTTCGTGTTCGAAACCGGCGAGATGCTGTTCAGCCAGATCAGTCTCTTCGTCGCAATCTACTCAGTCGGCGCCTGGGGCCGCAGCCGCCGTGTCGCCACCGTCGTGCGCGCCATCATCGTCTCCGGCATGCTGGCCTGGGTCTTCTGGCAGCTCATCTTCTACTCCGCCGTGCAGGACTATCTGCCCGAACTGCCCCGGGACGGCGCACTCTCTCCCTATCTCGCCTACGGCCTGATCAACATCATGACCAATCTGCTCTACTTCGGGGGCGCCTGGTTCTTCGGCGATGCCGCGTACCGCTCCGCCCGCGCGCGCGCTCTGCTCGAGCAGCGCACCGTCGAACTCGCCGAAGCGCGCGAGCGCACGCAGCAGCAGGCCGTCGCGCTCGAGCGAGTGCGGATCGCGCGCGAGCTGCACGACGTCGTCGCCCACCACGTCTCCGTGATGGGAGTGCAGGCCGGGGCGGCCCGGCGCGTGCTCGAACGCGACCCGGCCCAGGCCAGCGCCGCACTCAGCCTGATCGAGCAGAACGCACGCAGCGCCGTCGAGGAGCTGCACCTGCTGCTCGGCGCCCTGCGTTCCGACCAGGCGGACACGGGCACGGTTCCCGCTCATCTCAGCAACAGCACGCGCGGCGTCGAACAGCTCGCTGATCTGGTGGCGGATGCCGCGGCCGCCGGCCTTCCGGCGACGCTCAGCATCATCGGCGATGCCCGCACTCTCCCTGGCGGCGTCAGCCTCAGCGTCTATCGGGTGGCGCAGGAGGCGCTCACGAACACGCGCAAGCACGGCGGTGGCGCGGCGACGGCCGACGTGCGCGTGCGCTATCTGCCCGACGCGGTCGAACTCGAGGTGAGCGACACGGGCATCGGAGCCAGCGGCCAACAGCGCACCGCCGCCGGTTCCGGGCTCGGTCAACTGGGGATGCGTGAGCGGGTCGCGGCCGTCGGCGGCACGATTGAACTCGGCCCACGCCCTCGCGGCGGCTACCTCGTGCGGGCCCGTTTCCCGCTTCCCGCCGTGGTTTCCACAAGCTCAACCAACGGGGTTTCCGCGGTTTCGACAAGCTCAACCAACGGGGTTTCCGCGGTTTCGACAAGCTCAACCACCGGGGCCCCGCTGATTGAGCCTGTCGAAATCACCACAAACGAGAGCACTGAGAATGTCTGATTCACCGACCACTGCCGACATCCGCGTGTTGATCGTCGACGATCAGCAGCTCATGCGCGCCGGCTTCCGCATCATCCTGGAATCGGAGCCCGGAATCGAGGTCGTCGGCGAGGCCGAGAACGGCGAACAGGCCGTCGCCCAGGCCCGCGCGCTTGCGCCCGATGTCATCTGCATGGATGTGCAGATGCCCGGCATGGACGGCCTGGAGGCCACCCGGCTCATCGTGGCCGACCCGACGCTCGCCTCCAGCGTGCTCGTGCTGACCACCTTCAACCGCGAGGACTACCTGTTCAGCGCCCTGCAGAGCGGGGCGAGCGGCTTCCTGCTGAAGAACGCCTCACCGGAGGAGCTCGTCAATGCCGTGCAGGTGCTGGCGCGCGGCGATGCCCTGCTCTCGCCGGATGTCACGCGGCACGTGATCGCTGCGGCGACGAGTTCGGTTTCGACAGGCTCAACCAACGGGAGTGCAGGCTCAACCAACGAACACCCGCTGATTGAGCTTGTCGAAATCCCCCAGCCCGCCGACAATGCCGCGCTGGCGACGCTCACCGAACGGGAGGGCGAGGTGCTGCAGTTCCTGGCCGCGGGGCTCTCCAACGCCGAGATCGCCACCCGGCTCTACGTCGGCGAGTCCACGGTCAAGACCCACGTGTCGAAGATCCTGATGAAGCTCGGGCTCCGCGATCGGATTCAGGCCGTGATCTTCGCGTACGAGCACGGGGTCACGGCTGCCCCTCGGGCCTAGGACCGGGTTCGCTCGCTCCGGCATCCGCCGGGCCCCCGGCTGCGGCATCGGACGCCGCGGCCGCCACCTCCGAATCGCTCGCCAGATCGGCCGGGGCGTGCTGGCGGCGGCTGGCGAAGAGGAACGGGATCGCGATGGCCTCGATCAGACCGGCGAACGCGAGCGAGGCCGGGTAACCGTAGAGGTCGGCGGAGCGTCCCAGCACGGGCTGCACGACCACGCCACCGCTGGATGCCATCAGCGAGTCGAAGCTCAGAACGGTTGCCCGCTGCTTCGACGGGATCATGTCGTTGAGGTAGGCCTGGCGCACCGGCCCGGCGGCCGCGGCGACGACACCCCAGACGGCCAGCAGCACGAGCGCGACCCAGAACACACGGTTGAAGCCGAGCGACACCAGGATCAGCACGCTGACGACGACACTGAGAATCAACACGGTCGTGCGCTTGCGGAACAGCGCCCTGACACGCGGGGCGAGCCATCCGCCGAGCACCTGCGATGCGGCAACCAGCGCCGCGGCGAGACCGGCGATCGAGTACGCCTTCGGATCGCCGAAGAGGTCGAGCAGATAGGGCTGCAGCGCGTAGAAGACGTAGATGCCGACGCCGGCCGTGAACGGCGCCGCGAGCATGATGTAGCGAACGGGCGGCTTCTTGAGGCCGCCGTCGATCGAGGCGGAGAGCAACTCCCTGGTCGCCCGCAGGGGGTGCACGGAGCGCTCGGGCGTGAAGCCGATGTCGCGCATCAGCGCGAACGCCACGACGAACATCACCAGCAGCACGCCGACGCGCAAGAGGAAGGGAACGCCGAGGTTCGTGGCCTGGGCGATCACACCGCCGGCCACCGAGCCGACGAGCATGGCGACGCCCGCAACGATCTGTCCGCGGCCGAACACGGCCTCGAGGCCGCCCTCGTAGCCGGAGAAGCGCAGCGCGTCGACGAGCCACGCCTCGACGGCGCCGGAGAAGAAGGTGAAGCCGAGTCCGAGCAGCACCGAGATGACCGCCCACGCCCAGAACGGGGCGTGCAGCTGCCACATCAGGTAGTAGAGGTAGGTGGAGACGGCGAGAGTGATCGTGCCGAGCAGAAAAGAGGTGCGGCGGCCCCAGCTGTCGGCGACGACCCCGGTCGGCACCTCGAACAGCACCATGCCGGCCGTGAAGAAGGCGTTGGCGGCGAAGGCCTCAAGCGAGCTGAGCCCGGCATCCAGCAGGAAAAGCGTGTTGACGCCCCAGATGAACGATGCCGCAAGGGTGTTGCCCAGCGTGAGACCGAGGTAGATGCGCTGGATGCGACGGGCGGCGGTGTTCACGGTGCCGCGCCCGCCAGGCGGGTTGATGAGGACACGAAAGACATGATCCTCCCGATTCTCGGCGCGCGCCAGCACCGGCGCGCTGCCGGGCAATGTAAGACTGGTGGCATGATGCACTCGCTCAGCCGCGGAGCCGCCCGATGAGCGTTTTCGCCGACAAGCCCTGGCTCGCCTCGTACTCCCCCGGAGTTCCGCACCTCATCGATGTTCCCGACGACTCCCTCGTCGACGTGATCGAGGCCTCGGCCACGAGCTACGCCAACCACGTCGCGCTCGAGTTCTTCGGCGCGACCACGAGCTACCGCGAACTCGGCGCAGCCATCGACCGTGCAGCCGAGGGTCTGCGCCGTCTCGGCGTCGCGGCCGGCGACCGTGTGGCGATCGTGCTGCCGAACTGCCCGCAGCACATCATCGCCTTCTACGCCGTGCTGCGCCTCGGCGCCATCGTGGTCGAGCACAACCCGCTCTACACGCCCCGCGAGCTGCTGCACCAGTTCGAGGATCACGGCGCCAGCGTAGCCATCGTCTGGGACAAGCTCGCCGCGACCGTCGCCGACTTCCCCTCCGCCATGGGCGTCGACACCGTCATCGCCGTCGACGTGACCCGTGCCATGCCGATCGGCATGCGCGCCAAGCTCCGGATGCCGGTTGCCGCCGCCCGCACCGGCCGCGCGAAGCTGACTCTCGGCCACCCCGCCCCCGGCGCCGTCGTCTGGGCGAGCGTGCTCAAGAACAAGCCGATCGCCGCCGACCACCCGCGTCCGCAGCCCGACGACGTCGCGCTGCTGCAGTACACGAGCGGCACGACGGGCACCCCGAAGGGCGCGGTGCTCAGCCACCGCAACCTGCTCGTGAACTCGCTGCAGGGTCAGGCCTGGCTGCCGGGGCCGAAGCCGGGCGCCGAGGTGTTCTACGGCGTGCTGCCGATGTTCCACGCCTTCGGCCTCACCCTCTGCATCACCTCGGCGATGAGCATGGGGGCGCGTCTGGTGCTGTTCCCGGCCTTCGACCCGGAGCTCGTGCTGAAGGCCGCGCGCCACAACCCCCCGACCTTCCTCCCCGCCGTGCCGCCGATCTACGACCGGATGCTCACGGCTGCCGATGCCGCCGGCGTGAGCCTGGCCAGCATCCGGTTCGCCATCTCCGGCGCCATGGCCCTGCCGCCCGCGCT
Source organism: Leifsonia sp. Root4 (assembly GCF_001425085.1). Classification (GTDB taxonomy): domain Bacteria; phylum Actinomycetota; class Actinomycetes; order Actinomycetales; family Microbacteriaceae; genus Microterricola. Next base: position 1,342,897 of record NZ_LMDN01000001.1, read on the forward strand.
CGTCGAACGCTGGGAGGCCGGCACGGAGAGCCTGCTCGTCGAGGGCTACGGCATGACGGAATCCTCGCCGATCATCGCCGTGAACCCCGTCGCGGCCAACCGTCGCGCCGGCACCGTCGGCCTGCCGCTGCCGAACATCGAGATCCGCGTCGTCGACCCGGAGCGGCCGGGCGTTCAGCGCGGTTTCGACGAGGCGGGCGAGCTGCTCGTGCGCGGGCCGCAGGTCTTCTCCGGCTACTGGAACCGGCCGAGCGACAGCGCGGAGGCCCTGCTCGGCCCGGACGTGGTGGCGGAGTCCGTCGATCCGCTCGACACCGCGGATGCCGCGGGCAGCGGCCCCTGGCTGCGCACCGGTGACATCGTCACGGTGTCGGCCGACGGCTTCATCTCCATCGTCGACCGGGCCAAGGAACTCATCGTCACCGGCGGGTTCAACGTCTCGCCCACCGAGGTCGAGGCGGCGCTGCTCGCCCACCCCGATGTGCTCGACATCGCCGTCGTCGGCGCCCCGGATGCCGACGGTTCAGAGGTCGTCACCGCCGCGGTGGTGCTGGCCCCCGGCGTCGAACTCGACCCGGACGCGCTCCGCACCTTCGCGAAGACCTGCCTCACGCCGTACAAGGTTCCGCGCCGCTTCGTGCAGGTTGACGAGCTGCCTCGCTCGCTGATCGGCAAGGTGCTCCGCCGCCAGGTGCAGCAGCAGATCGCCGCTCCCGCCGGCTGAAGGAGCGCCAGCGACTGAAGCCCCGAGCGGATCCGCGGGCACTGCGGCGTAGTGCGCCGGGCGACCCGATCACGCGGGGCACTCGGCTTCGGTCGCGGCCTCGTTCCTCGGCTGCGCCTCGAGCCAGCGTGAGTGACTGCGGGGGCCTCGAGCCGGAGCGGGTGCCTGAGTCGCCCCCTCCGCCGCACGGCGGAGAGCAGAAACCCCCCGCACGGCGGATGCCGCACGCCTCTCACCCCTCGTAGCCTGAGAGCACAGCAGCGAAAGGTGCACTCAGTGTTAGAGATCCAGAACGTCAATAAGAGCTATGGCGACCGCGCCGTGCTGCGCGACGTCAATTTCACCGTCGGCCACGGCCGTATGACGGGCTTCGTCGGCGGCAACGGAGCTGGCAAGACCACGACGATGCGCATCATTCTCGGCGTGCTTGACCCGGATGCCGGCAGCGTCAGCCTCGACGGCACGCTCCTGACCGCCGCCGACCGCCGCCGCTTTGGCTACATGCCGGAGGAGCGCGGTCTCTACCCGAAGATGAAGGTGCAGGAGCAGCTCGTCTACCTGGCCAGGCTGCACGGCTTCACCGCGGCCGCCGCCAACCGCAACTCCACGGCGCTTCTGGAGCAGCTCGGCCTCGGTGAGCGCGCGAACGACACCGTCGAGAGCCTCTCGCTCGGCAACCAGCAGCGCGCCCAGATCGCGGCGGCACTGGTGCACGAACCGGAGGTGCTCGTGCTCGACGAGCCGTTCAGCGGCCTCGACCCGATGGCGGTCGACGTGGTGCTCGGCGTGTTGCAGTCGCACGCGGCGTCCGGGGCCCCCGTGCTCTTCAGCTCGCACCAGCTCGACATCGTCGAGCGACTCTGCGACGACCTCGTGATCATCGCCGACGGCCAGATCCGCGCGAACGGTTCGGTTGACGGGCTGCGGCGCGAGCACGGCTCCTCCCGCCACGAGCTGCTGCTCGGCGGCACGAGCGCAACCGGATCGGGAACGGGCGATGCCGGCTGGGTGCGCGAGGTTCCCGGCGTCACGGTGGTCGACTTCGACGGCGGCTACGCCCTGTTCGAGGCCGACGACGACGCCCGCGCCACCGTGCTGGCCCGCGCCGTGGCCAGCGGCGAGCTGGTGAGCTTCGGCCCGCACGAACCCTCCCTTGCCCAGGTCTTCCGAGAGGTGATCCGCTGATGAGCACGCACCAGAGCACACCGCCGCGCGGCACCGCCGACCGCAGCACGCCCACCTTCGCCCGCAGCGTCGGCCTCGTCGCCGGCCGCGAGATCACCATGCGCCTGCGCAGCAAGGCGTTCCTGATCTCGACGGGCATCCTCATGCTTGCTGTGCTCGCCTCCGTGGTGATCGGCGGCCTCGTCAGCCAGAACCCCGAGCTCACCAAGGTGGCCCTGATCGGCACCTCCGCCGATGCGGCGAGCGCCGCCATTGCGGAGGCCGAGGGCCTCGAGGGCGTCACCGCCGACTCGCGCGAGGACGCGGAGCAGATGCTCCGCGACGGCGAGGTCAGTGCGATCGTCGTGCCCAGCGAGGACACGGAGGCCGCGAACCCCGTCACCGTGATCGGCCTCGACCAGGCCCCAGGCGAAGTCGTCGGTGCGCTCAGCATCCGGCCGGAGGTCGTGCTGCTCGAGCAGGCCAGCCAGGACTCCTTCCTGATCTACCTCGTCGCGCTCGGCTTCGGGCTCATCTTCTTCATGTCGGCGATCACCTTCGGTTCGACGATCGCATCGAGCGTCGTCGAGGAGAAGCAGACCCGCATCGTCGAGATTCTGATGTCGACGATCCCCGTGCGCGCCCTGCTCGCGGGCAAGGTGGTCGGCAACAGTGCGATGGCGTTCCTGCAGATCGTGGCCATCGCCGTGCTCGCGATCCTCGGCATGGTGGTCACGAGCCAGAAGGTGCTGCTCGGCACCCTCGGCGCGTCGGTGATCTGGTTCATCGTGTTCTTCGCCGTCGGCTTCGTCATGCTCTCGGCCCTGTTCGCGGCAACGGCGTCGATGGTCTCCCGCGCCGAAGACGTCGGCACGGTCACCTCCCCGGTGACGATGCTCGTCATGATCCCGTACTTCCTCGTCATCCTCTTCAACGACAACCCGCTCGTGCTCGGCATCATGAGCTACGTGCCGTTCTCGGCGCCGGTGGGCATGCCGATGCGGGTCTTCCTCGGCACCGCCGAGTGGTGGGAGCCGCTGCTCTCGCTCGCGATCCTGCTGGCGACGACGGTGGTCGTGCTGGCCCTGGGATCGCGTATCTACAGCAACTCCCTGCTGCGCCTCGGCGCCAGGGTCAAGCTGGCCGAGGCACTCAAGGGGTAACGCCTCGGCCCGGGGGAAGGGGCGGATGCCGCAGCACGCGGCATCCGCCCCTCTGCATGTCCCGCTGCAGCCATCCCGCGCGGGGAAGTGTGGCGCGGAGCGGGCCGATCAGGCACGAACTGTGCGTGCGGCGCATGAAAACGGCGGATGCCGGGGTGTCAGACTAGAGCGGTGACTGACACTCTGCATGACCTTGACTCCCGCGGCTTCGCCTCCGACAACTACTCGGGCGTGCACCCCGAGATCATGGCGGCCATCGCCGCGGCCAACGGCGGCCACCAGATCGCCTACGGCGACGACATCTACACCGAGAAGCTGCAGCAGGTCTTCGCCTCCCACTTCGGCGACGGCGTCCAGGCCTTCCCCGTCTTCAACGGCACCGGCGCGAATGTGACCGGCCTGCAGTCGATGCTGCCGCGCTGGGGCGCAGTCATCTGCACCAGCACCGCGCACATCCACAGCGACGAGAACGGCGCACCGGAGCGCATCGGCGGCATCAAGCTGCTCACGGTCGAGACACCGGACGGCAAGCTCACCCCTGAGCTCATCGACAAGGAAGCCTGGGGCTGGGGCGACGAGCACCGCGCCCAGCCCGGTGTCGTCTCGATCACCCAGACGACCGAGCTCGGCACCGCGTACACGGTGGCCGAGGTCACGGCGATCGCCGAGCACACCCACAAGCTCGGCATGAAGCTGCACATGGACGGTGCCCGCATCTCCAACGCCGCCGCCGCGCTCGGCCAGCCGCTGCGGGCGTTCACCACGGATGCCGGCGTCGATGTGCTGAGCTTCGGCGGCACGAAGAACGGCCTGCTGTTCGGCGAGTCGATCGTGGTGCTGAACCCCGAGGCGTCGACCGGTCTCAAGTACCTGCGCAAAATGAACATGCAGCTCTCCTCGAAGATGCGCTTCGTCTCGGCCCAGCTCATCGCGCTGCTCGAGAACGACCTCTACCTGCGCAACGCCTCCCACGCCAACGCCATGGCCGCACGCCTGCGCGGCGCGCTCGAGGCCGGCATCGCCGACGGCTCGATCAGCGGCCTCGGCTTCTCGCAGCCGACCGAGTCCAACGCCGTCTTCGCTGTGCTGCCCGACGGGGTCGCCGACACCCTGCGCGAGAGCTTCCGCTTCTACGACTGGGACGCCGCCAAGAACGAGGTGCGCTGGATGTGCGGCTTCGACACCACCGAGGCCGACATCGACACCTTCATTGCCGCGGTGAAGCGCGAGCTCGCGGCCCGGTAACGGATTCGCAGAGCGGATGCCGGTGCCGCCGGCATCCGCTCGCACATGGGTGTGGGCGGAATAGTCGTGGACACACACGCGTTTCACCCACCGATGCCCCAGTGTTGTGGCGCACTCTCAACCACCTCACTGCAAGGAATCTCATGACGCTGCTTGACGCCGCCCCCCGCACCGCCCAGACCAGCGCTCCCATGCTCGACGTTCTCGCCGAGCGCTGGAGCCCCCGTGCCTTCGACCCGGATGCCGTGCTCGAGCCCGGCGCCCTCGCCGGCGTGTTCGAGGCCGCACGCTGGGCTCCGAGCGCCAACAACTCGCAGCCATGGCGCTTCATCATCGCCCGCCGCGGCACGGCGACCTTCGACACGATTGCCGCCGCGCTCCTGGGCTTCAACCAGGCCTGGGCCGGCAGCGCAGCCGCACTCGTCGTGAACGTCGCGATCGTGGCGGATGCCGAAGGAAAGCCGACCCCGTGGGCCCAGTACGACCTCGGCCAGGCCGTCGCCCACCTCAGCGTGCAGGCGCACGCCGAGGGCCTGCACGTGCACCAGATGGGCGGCTTCGACCGCGACGCGATCAGCGCGGCATTCGAGCTCGAGGAGCGCTTCGTCCCGACCTCGGTGATGACGATCGGCAAGCTCGGCGATGCCGCAGCACTCCCCGAGGGGCTGCGCGAGCGCGAGATCGCCCCGCGCCAGCGTCTCTCCCTCGACGACATCGTTCTGCTGAACGACTAGTCGATCGTTGCGGATGCCCCGCGTGGGCCCGCGTTAAGTGCAGCGGCCCGGTGAATTCACCGGGCCGCTGCACTGTGTCCGGGCCCCGAACGCCGCCCGATCGAGCCCGCGTTCCGCTGATTGAGCTTGTCGACATCACTCCAGCGGAAAGGCTTCGACAGGCTCAACCAGCGGAGCCCGGTTTCGACAAGCTCAACCAGCGGAGTGCGCTCAGCCAGCGGCAAGCGGAGGGGCGGGAAGCGCGACCGCCGGATGGCGGCCGCGCCCCGCATCAGTCGCGGTCGCGCGTGCCTGCTCGGCGTCTGCGCAACACGGCGGTGACCAGCACAGCTCCGCCGCCGAGCAGCAGGAGGACGAGTGCTCCGGTGAGCAGCGCCCCGCCGTCGAAGCCGCTTGCCGACAGGTCTGTTCCCGAGGTTCCGGTGCCGGGGGCCGGCTCGCCGCCCGGGTTCCCGCCCGGGTCTGAGCCGTTGCCACCGTCATCCGCTGTGACGGTGACGTCGCTGCGCTTGAACAGCACGCTTCCCGTCGGCGCCGTTCCCGACGCCACGATCGAGTGCGCGCCCGAGAACTCTGCCGGGATCGTGATCGTTGCACGGGCGACCCCCGCGGCATCCGCCGTCACGGTTGCGAGCACCGTCGGGGTCGAGTAGATCGAGAAGACGACGGGCGAGTCTGCGGCGAAGCCGGACGCGCTGACGTCGAGCGTGCTGCCGGGCGCCACAGTCGCGGGAACGCCCTCAAGCGCTCCGCTCCCCTCGGGAACTGTCGCGGGCGGCATCACGACGGGCAGCGCCTGCAGCGTGACGGTCAGCGTCTGCGTCGTCGTCAGACCCGCGGCATTCGTCGCGGTCAGCGTCACGGGGTACTCCCCCACTGGCGCCGTCGTCGTTCCGTCGATGGTGGCCGTGCCGTCGCCCGCATCGCTGAAGCTGAGGCCGTCGGGCAGGGCACCGCTGATGCTGAGCGCGATGTCGTGCGGGAATCCGCCCTCGGTGGTGACCGCGAAGCTGCTCACCACGCCCCGCTTGACGATCGCGGAATCCGCGCTGCTGATCGCCGGGTGCTCCGTCACGGTCAGCGTGAACGCCTGGGTGGCCGCACCCGTGGTGTTCTTCGCCTTCAGTCTGAGCGCGTAGTCGCCGCCGCTGCCGGCCTTCGGCGTGCCATCGAGCACAGCTGTTCCGTCACCGTTGTCGGTGAAGGTCAGGCCCTTCGGCAGCGTTCCTGCCACGCTCAGCTCCACCGCCCCCGAGTATCCGGGGCTGCTGGTCACGGCGACGGCCGCCGCGTCGCCCACCGTGATGGTCGCCGTGTTGGGCGAGGTGATCGCCGGGTCCTCTGTCACCGTCAGCGTGAACGACTGCGTGCTCGACCCTGCGCCGTTCGTCGCCGTCAGCGTCAGCGGGTATGTCCCGCCGCTGCCGACCGCTGCCGTGCCACCGAACGTCGCGGTGCCATCACCGTTGTCGGCGAATGTGACACCGGCAGGCAGCGTACCGCTCTGCGTCAGGGCGACGGCGCCCGGGTGACCGGGGCTGCTCGTCACCGTGAAGGCCGCCGCCGATCCCACGGTGATCGTCGCGGCATCCGCCGATGTGATCGCGGGCCCCTCCGTCACCGTCAGGGTGAAGTTCTGGGCGCTCGATCCGGCGAGGTTCGTCGCCGTCAGGGTCAGCGCGTGGTCGCCTCCGGTGGCTGCGGCGGGGGTTCCGGCGATCGTCGCGGTTCCGTCAGCGTTGTCGACGAACGTGACGCCGCTGGGAAGTGCGCCGCCCAGGCTCAGAGTGACGGCGCCCGGGTAGCCGGGGCTGCTCGTGACGGTGAACGAGAACGGTGCACCGACCGGAGCCGTGGCGCTGCTGGCCGAGGTGACCGCAGGCTTCTCCGACATCACCAGGTCCAGCGACTGTGCGGCATCAGCGCCGAAGCCGTTGCCCGCTCCGATCGCCACGCCGTGGGTGCCGCCGGTACCTGGTTCCGGTGTGCCGGAGATGGTCGCGGTGCCGTTGCCGTTGTCGACGAAGCCGAGGCCGGCCGGCAGGGCGCCCGCTGTGATGGCGGGCGCCGGCGTGCCGGCGGCCGTCACCGTGAAGCTACCGGCGACTCCGACCTCGAACGGGGCGGATGCCGCGCTCGTCAGCTGCGGCGGCGTGCCGACCGTCAGCGTCGCCGCCGCGCTCGTCGCGCCCACGCCGTCGGTGACGACGACCCGGTACTGCGCGCCGCTCATCAGTTGAGTCGCCGTGAAGCTCAGCGTTGCGACGCCGGCGCTCAGTGTTCCGCCGGGCACGTCCGTCCAGCTGGAGCCGTCACCCGAGCGCTGCCACTGCGCGGTCACCGTGCCCGTCGACGGGTCGGCGGGGACCACGGTCGCCGAGAAGGTGGCGGTGGCGCCGACCACGGTCGTGACCGACGACGGCTGGGCGGTGATCTGCGGCGCATTCCGCACCGTGACGACCATGAGCTCCGTCGACGTGACCTCGGTGTTCGATGCGCTCAGGATCACGTTGTAGACGCCGGGGGCGACGTTGTCGCCGATCCAGAAGTCGTAGGAGATGCCGTCAGAGGTGGTCAGGGTGGCTCCGGGCAATCCGGCGAAGGTGAGGTTCGTCACCGTCGGGAATCCCGGTGCGACGCTGATCGGGATCGAGTCGTTCCCGCGGTAGGTGAGTTCGGCCGTCGCAGGCGCGGTGATGACAATCGGCGCCGTCACCCGGATCGGGATCTGGATGGAGGAGGTCGGCCCAGTCGCCGAGTTGCGCGCGGTGAAGCTCACCGAATAGTCGCCGCCGGTCGTCGGGGTGCCGCTGAACGTGAAGGTGTCGGCGGAGACTCGCGTTACGGTGATGCCTGGGGGCACCGAGCTTACGGGATCGAGCGCCAAGGCAGCCGCCGCGGGGTGGCCCCCGCTTGCCGTCACGGTAATGCCGGATCCAACAGCAGCGCCCTCAGGAAGTGTGAGGCCGCTCGGGCCCGTGATGGTCGGAGCCTCCTCAACGGTGATGCTCAGCGCGCTCACCGGCGTGGTGTCGAAGACGTTGCTCGCCGAGACGTCGAAGACGTAGACGCCTCCGGCGCCGACGGGTGGAGTTCCCGAGATCGTCAATCGGCCGGCTGCGCTGGTGCCGACGGTGAGCCAGCCGGGCACGGTGGCCGGTGCCGTCGGGGAGACGGTGATCGTGGCATCCGGGATGCCGCTCGCGAACACCTCGAACGAGTGCTCCGCGCCGTCCACTGCCCAGCTCGCGGCGCCGGCACTGCCGATCACCGGCCCGGTCCACGCCGTCAGCTGCGCGCTCTCGCTGACCAGCGTGGGGTTGACGAAGTAGCGGTAGTGCAGGCCATTGTCTGTCGCGCTCGTCTGCGCAATCGTGAGCGTTCGGCCGGTCTCGCCGAGGTCGGCCCAGACAAATCCATCGCGCGAGACCTGCCAATGGCCGACCGGTGCAGGGTAGCCGCCCAGGCCAACGGTGAAGCTCGCCGCCGTGCCCACGGGCACCGTGATGTCGTTGGGTTCAGCTGCGACGAACGCATCTTCCTGCACGGTCAGCGCGATGGTCCGCGTCGTGCTGAGGCCGGCGCTGTTGGTGGCGCTCACAGTGAGCGAGTAGACGCCACCCGCTCCCGCGAGCGGTGTTCCGCTCAGTTCCAGGCCGCCGCCGATCAAACTGTCGGTAATACCGGGCGGCAGGCCCCCGGCGAGTTGGTCTACGCGCGCATCGGCCGGGAAACCGTCGCCCGCTGTGAAGTGAAGGCTCGCGGGCGTGCCGACCGCGAGGTCGAGGCCCGCGGGGCCGGTGACCGTTGGAGCCTCGTTCACCGTCAGGGTGAAGTTCTGAGTGATGATGTCGGCACCGGAACTCCTGCTGAAGACGAGCGGGTAGCTGCCGCCGGCGCCTGCGCCTGGGGTCCCCGAGAGCGTCGCGGTGGCCTGACCGGCCGCTCCGCCCACGATGGCCAGCCCGTCGGGCAGATCGCCAGAGACGTTGAGCGCGCCGAGCGGGCTGCCGACGGCCGTCACGTCGAAGCTCGCCTCTGTGCCGGCCACAAAGGTGACCGCATCCGGGCTCGTGAATCGCTGCGCCGGCGCCACGGTTATTGTGAGTGTCTGGCTCACGGAGGTGCTGCCGTTGCTCGCGCTGATCGACACCGGGTAGGTGCCGGCCACGGTCGGGACGCCCGAGATCGTCGCCGAACCGTCGCTCGCCGGGGTGTAGCTCATTCCTGTCGGCAGCCCCACGAGGGTCGCCGGGAGGGTGGGCACGGGGTAACCCGTCGTACGCACCGTGACGGTGTTCTCGGTGTTGATCTCGAACGACGCAGTGTTCGGGCTCGTGAACCTGGGGTCGGCCCGCAGCACCACAGGGGTCTCCAAGTTCAGGGTGCCGAACCGTGCCGTCGCCGTCAGCTCACCGGTCTGGCCGTGGGAGTCGAAGTTCGCCGTGGCGATGCCCTGGGCGTTGAACGCGGCGTTGCCGCTCACCGTTGCTGTTGTCGCGCCGGCCAGGGACCACGCCACCGCCGCGCCCGTGAACTGTGTGAGCGATCCCGCCGGCAGTGCGGCGCTGCCGGGAACGCTGGTGATCGTGGTGGTGAGCACGCCGCTCGTCGCGCCGCTTGCCAGGTCCAGGGCGCTCGGGCTCGTCACGAGCTCGAGCGCGGGCGAGGCCGCAACGCCCGGTGAGACCGGATCGCAGCCCGCCTGGCCGGCGCTGGGGTTGCAGCCCCACCAGTTGTTCGTAGCGTCGACGGTCGCATCGACCGCCACAACGCCGTCGACCCCGCGCGCCACTGCGAAGCCTCCCGCGCTGCTCGTGTTGCCCGTGAAGCTGTTGAAATGGGCGTTCGTCACACCGCCCAGCGTGTGAATTGCGGCGCCGGCGTACGATCCGTTCCCCGGCGCCGGGCCAGCGACGACGTTGCCGTCGAAGCTGTTGCGCAGCACGGACAGGGTGCCGGCCTCCTGGTAGACGGCACCGCCGCGTGCGGCCGCTCCCGGGTTCCCGGTCACGGAGTTGCCGGTGAAGCTGCTGTCGGTGACCGACGCGGTGGCCCCGGCGCCCGAGAAGTAGACGGCGCCGCCGCCGATCACCGTATTCGGGTTGGGCTCGGTGGCTCCGGTGGAACGGGTCATGTTGCCCGCAAAGTGGGTGCGCCGCACGGTGAAGCTCTCACCCGTCACGCTCATTGACTGGTAGGCGACCCCGCCACCACCGCTCGTGCCGGCATCGTTGTCGCTGATCTCGGAGTCTGTGATGGTGAGCGCGCCGCCCACGAACTGCACGCCGCCGCCAGGCGAGTTGGTCGGGCCGCTGTTGACCCGGTTGCCGGTGATCAGACTGTTGTCGATGGTCAAGGTGTCCGCAGGTGCGCCGGCCGAACCGGCCACGATTCCACCGCCGCCGTACAGATCGCCCACGCCACCGGTGATGGTCAGACCCTCGAGCGCCACCGTCACACCGCCGACCAGGTCCGGGTCGAGCACCAGCACGGACGTTGCGCCGTCGCCGATGATCCGCGCCGATCGATCCGTCTGACCCCTGACGGTGATGTCTGCGCCACTTTGCGTGCCGAGCTCAAGAGAGCCCAGCGCGGGGTTCAGCCGATAGTCGCCAGTCGCCACGTTGATTGTCGTGGGCTCTGTCCGGTTGTTGGCTGCGCAGAGCGCGTCACGCAGGGTCGGCCCGCTCGGCGACGTGATGCCGCTGCCGTCGACGCAGGATGCCGGCTGTGCGGTGTCTGCGGTGCTGGTGACCGCCCAGGTCTCCGATGCCGCTGCGGCCGGCGCTGCAACTCCCGCCACCGTCCCGCCGAGTGTGAGAGCGAGAACGGTCGCCACGGCCAACGCGCGCGCGGTTGCCGATCGAGCACGAAGGCGGACAGCGGGGATCGGAGTCATAGAGGCGTCAGGGCTTTCTGAAGTCGGGGCCAGACGGTGCAGCTGCCGTGGCAATCGGCCGGGCGCCCCGCGGAGCTCAGAATAATGGACGCTGTCCAGCAGCGTAAATCTAATCGGAATGCTGCCCTCGAAAGAAGGCCCCGAACTGGGGGGATTCTCGGGCTGCGCGACGCGGTCGCCAGGAACAAGAATGGACGACGTCCATATTCCAACCTGGGGGCTCCATGCGTGAGATTTCTCGCCGAGCAGTGATGGCGTTGGGGGCCGGTACCGTCGGCTCGATCGCCATCGCCACGCTGAGCGCGCCGCCAGCCCTCGGCGCACCCGTCCCCCTCGGAACGACAGTGCCGGCTTTCACGCCGTCGCCCGCCGCCGGCCCACCGGTGCGCTCGCACTTCATCGGTCACATCGGCGAGACCTTCCTGGCCACAACCGACGCAGGCAGCACTCCGCTGATTCTGGCCGACGTCCTCGACCTGACCCACGCGGCAGCCAACGACGAGAATCGCTTCAGTCTCGTCTTCACAGCGCCGGCAGGAGCCGAGCGCACGGCGGCGATCTATACGATCACCCACCCGGTGGCTCCCGCCGCATCGCTCTACCTGAGCCCGATCGGCGATCCGGAGCTGCGCGAATTGCAGGCGCTCGTCAACCGCCCCCAATGATCGGATCCACAGGAACGACGCAGACGATGCCGCCCCGCACGTCGCTGCATCTCGAGCAGCCCGGCGATGAGGAACTACTGCACTCGCTCTTCGCGGAGGCCCGCACGCTTGAGCTTGGAGCCCTCCCGGACGAATTCCGAGCGACCTTCCTCGACCAGCAATTCGGCCTCTGGCAGCACCACCTCGAGCAGAGTTTCCCCTCGGCCGAGAGGCTGATCATCAGGGATTCTGCCGGCACCGCGATCGGCCGGCTCGTCCTGGAGGTGACGGCCGCGGGCATCCACGTGGTCGACATTGCTGTGCTCAGCGCATCGCAGCGGCGCGGTCACGGCTCCGCTGTGATGCTTGCAGTGCTGGACCGAGCCGACGCCACCGGGGCGCCCATCACCCTCACCGTTGCGAGCGGCAATGGCCCGGCCCGCGCCTTCTACGCTGGCTTCGGCTTCGTTGACATCACGCCCGCTGAGGGCGAGACGGGTGCGCACCGGGCGCTCTGGCGGGCCACACCACGTGCGCGCGCCACACAGGCCGCCACGCACGCGCAGCACATCCCGCAGCTGCCGGAGCACGCGGAGTTCCTGCGACTGGTCGGTAGCACCTTCGCCGCCGTCGACGAGAGCGGGCACGCCATCTCGCTCACGCTCGGCGCGTGCAGTGAACTGCGCCGACCCGCTACAGGCGCGGCGAGCTACGTCCTCACCTTCCACGGCCGTGGCACGGCTCGAGGGCAGGGGATCTTCACCCTCGCCGGCCCCGGGATGAGCGAAATGGCACTCTTCCTCGTGCCAACCCAGCTCTACGAGAGCGAAACCGCGTACACCGCGACCATCAACCTGCTGGAGGTCGACCATGTCTGAAGGATTCGTCGGTGAGATCCGCTATTTCGGCGGCAGTTACGCTCCACCCGGCTGGGAGCCCTGTGACGGACGGCAGCTCAGCATCGCCAACGACCAGGTCCTCTTTGCGCTGATCGGCACCACCTACGGCGGCGATGGGGTGACCACCTTTGCGCTGCCCGATCTGCGCAGCAGAATCCCGGTGCACCAGGGCACCGGCGCCGGGAGCTCGTACACGACCGGTCAGACCGGCGGTGCAGAAACGGTGACCCTCGGCGCGGGCAATCTGCCGCCGCACACGCACCCCCTCCACGCCGCGGCCGCCTCGGCGACGACCGCCGGCGTTCAGAACATGGTCCCGGCGAGCTGGGCCGATACTCCCTATGCACCTGCGTCGGCAGGAACGCCGCAACCGCTGGAGGCCAGCCCCGGCGACGCCGCTGGCGGCAACCAGCCCCACAACAACATCCCCCCTTCCCTCGCCGTCGGTTACATGATCTGCCTCCAGGGCATCTTCCCGTCACGGCCATAGCCGCCGTCAATTCCCTGAGAGGACACCATGGAACCCTTCCTCGGCGAGATCCGCCTGTTCAGCTTCGACTGGGCCCCGAAAGGCTGGCTGCGTTGCGACGGAACCCTCCTGGCCATTTCAACGAATTCGGCGCTGTTCAGTTTGCTCGGCACGCAGTTCGGCGGCGACGGCCGTAACACCTTCGCACTGCCGGACCTACGGGGCCGGTCGCCTCTCGGTGCGCAGCGTTCGAGCGATTTGCGTCAGGGTGATTCCGGGGGTGAGGCCGCCCACTCGCTGTGGATCGGCGAGATGCCCGCGCACAGCCATCGCGCGTCCGCCATTCAGCAGGCCTCCCAACTCACACCGGCCGACGGCCTACTGGCCAGTCCCGGGAAGCCCGCCTTCGCCGCAACGGGTTCCGGTGGGGCGGCCCCGATGGCCGCACAGGCGGTCACATCGGTCGGAACAGGCCAGCCGCACGAGAATCGACCGCCCTTCCTCACACTCAATTTCTGCATCGCGACGGCCGGCATCTACCCCAGCCGCCCGTGACCTGCGCCGCTCCCTGACCCTCCAAACGACGGAAAAACGACATGGCCGACCCATACACCGGAGAGATCCGCCTCCTCCCCTTCAACTTTGCCCCCATCGACTGGGCCTGGTGCGACGGCTCCCTGCTCCCGATCCAGCAGAATACTGCGCTCTACTCGATTCTTGGCGTGCAGTACGGCGGCAACGGCACGTCGACCTTCGGGCTTCCGAATCTCACAGATCGCTTTGCCGTCGGCCAGGGGCAGGGCCCCGGTCTCAGCCCGTACACGGTGGGACAATCCGGCGGAAGCAAGACGGTCACCCTGACCCTCGACGAGATGCCCGCCCACGTGCACGCGCTTCAGGCGCTCAACATCCCGGGACAGGCGAACTCACCGGCAGGCAACGTGTTCGCCGTTCCGCGTCAGGGCCGCGCCCCGGTGAAGCGTTACGGGCAGGGCGCTGCGGCCGATCTCGTCCCGCTCCACCCCCAGGCGTTGCAGCCTGCTGGCGGCGGTCAGCCCCATGACAACATGCCGCCATTCCTGGGACTGCACTTCGCCATCTGCCTGTACGGCAATTATCCGCCGCGCCCCTGAGCCCTACGGCCGCAGCAGCACCTTCGTCGCCCGGCGCTCGTCCATGGCGGCGTATGCCTCGGCGACCGCGCTGAGCGGCAACTCGACGTCGAAGACGCGGCCGGGCTCGATCACGCCGGCAAGCACCTCAGGCAGCAGCTCCTCGATGTAGTTGCGCACGGGGGCGACGCCGCCGTTGACACCGACGTTGCGGTTGAAGAGCGGGCGCACCGGCAGCTCCGGGCCGCCGTTGGGCGCACCGACGTAGCCGACCATGCCGCCGGGGCGGGTCGAGCGGATCGCCTGGTCCATCGACTCCTTGGTGCCGACGCACTCGAGCACGTAGTCGGCGCCGATGCCGCCGGTCAGTTCCTGAATGCGTGCGACACCCTCGTCGCCGCGCTCCTCGACGATGTCGGTCGCTCCGAACTCGCGGGCAAGAGCCTGCCGCTCCGGATGCCGCGACATCGCGATCACGCGGGCGGCGCCGAGGCGGTTCGCGGCGATCACGGCGCAGAGGCCGACGGCGCCATCACCGACGACGGCGACGGTGCTGCCAGGGGTGACGCCGGCAGAGACGGCGGCGTGGTGCCCGGTGCCCATGACGTCGGCCAGGGTCAGCAGGCTCGGCACGAGGGCGGCATCCGGGACAGACGGCGTTGCGACCAACGTGCCGTTGGCGTTGGGCACACGCACGAACTCACCCTGCGCACCGTCGACGAAGTGGCCGGACTCGTCGTTCGAACCCCACCATCCGCCGTGCAGACAGGAGGTGCTGACGCCGTTTCGGCAGTTCACGCAGGTGAAGTCGCAGTGGTAGAACGGTGCGATCACGAAGTCGCCCGGCTTCACAGCCGTGACGGCGGCGCCGAGCTGCTCGACGATGCCGACGAACTCGTGACCGATCCGGTGCGGTTCGTGAGTGGGAGTGACGCCGCGGTACGGCCAGAGGTCGGAGCCGCAGACGCAGGCGGCGACGACCCGCACGATGGCGTCGGTGGGCAGGGCCAGCACCGGGTCGGCCACCTCGTCGAGGCGGATGTCTCGTTCACCGTGGATCACAGTTGCGCGCATGCTGCGAGCCTACGCGGATCCCGTTGATTGAGCTTGTCGAAATCGGGTTTCGACAAGCTCAACCAGCGGCACACTCTGCCGGTCGAGTATCGCGATGCGCAGCGTCGCGAAAGGCGGCAGCCCTCTCCAAGGCAACCTCGAGAACCGCCACCGATGCTGGTGCGGGTTTCGCACGCGGCAGGGTGTCGATACGGCCCTGGCGGGCCCACTCGACCAACAGGGTTTCGACAGGCTGAACCAGCGGGCGGGCGAGTACACGAAACGGCCGCCCCAGTATTCGGGGCGGCCGTTTCGGGTCGGGCATCAGGGCTTCGGTCGTTCCTCCCTCAGCCGACGTGGAGAGGGATCACTCAGCCGACGTGGTGCGCTGTTACTCGCTCGCGCCGACCGTGAGGCTGTCACCGTCGGCCGCGAGGTCGACCCGCACGAGGTCGCCGTCACGCACGGCGCCGCTGAGCAACGCATTCGCGAGCCGGTCATCGATCTCGTGCTGCATCAGACGGCGCAGTGGCCGGGCCCCGTAGATCGGGTCGTAGCCGCGTTCGGCCAGCCAGCGCCTGGCGTCCGGCGTCACCGCCAGCGAGAGCCGGCGGTTGGCGAGGCGCTTCGACAGCCGTTCGATGTAGAGCTCGACGATCTCACCGAGCTCCTCCTGCGAGAGCGCGGAGAACACGACGATGTCGTCGAGTCGGTTGACGAACTCGGGCTTGAAAGCCTGGCGCACCAACTGCTGCACCGCGGTCTCCTTCTCGTTCCACGTCAACGACTGGTCGACGAGGAAGTGCGAACCGAGGTTCGAGGTGAGAATCAGGATGACGTTGCGGAAGTCGACCGTGCGGCCCTGACCGTCGGTGAGGCGGCCGTCGTCGAGCACCTGCAGCAGCACGTCGAAGACCTCCGGGTGCGCCTTCTCGACCTCGTCGAGCAGAATCACCGAGTACGGGCGACGCCGCACGGCTTCGGTCAGTTGACCGCCCTGCTCGTAGCCGACGTAGCCGGGAGGGGCGCCGACGAGACGCGACACGGTGTGCTTCTCGCCGTACTCCGACATGTCGATGCGGATCATCGCCTTCTCGTCGTCGAAGAGGAACTCGGCCAGCGCCTTGGCGAGCTCCGTCTTACCGACGCCGGTCGGTCCGAGGAACAGGAACGATCCGGTCGGGCGGTCGGGGTCCGAGATTCCGGCACGCGTGCGGCGCACGGCATCCGAGACCGAGGCGACGGCCTTCTTCTGACCGATCAGGCGCTTGCCGAGCTCGTTCTCGAGGTGCAGCAGCTTCTCGGTCTCACCCTGCAGCAGCCGGCCGACGGGGATTCCCGTCCACGCGGCAATGACCGCGGCGATGTCCTCCTCGGTGACCTGCTCGTTGACCATACGGTCTTCGATCGGGTCGTTCTCGGCCTGCTCCGCCGCCTCGAGCTGCTCCTGCAGCTGCTTGATCGTCGTGTATTCGAGCTTGGACGCCTCGGTGTAGTCGGCCTCCCGCATGGCGCGGTCGCGCGCGCGGGTGGCCTCGTCGAGCTGCTTCTTCAGATCACCGACGGCCGTGAGCGATGCCTTCTCGCGCGCCCAGCGGGCCTCGAGACCACCGAGCTCCTCGCTCTTCTCCGCGAGCTCCTCACGGAGCTTCTCCAGGCGCTCCTTGGAGGCGTCGTCCTTCTCCTTCTTGAGGGCGAGCTCCTCCACCTTCATCCGCGCGACCTGGCGCTTCAGCTGGTCGATCTCCACCGGAGAGGAGTCGATCTCCATCTTGAGCCGGCTCATCGCCTCGTCGACGAGGTCGATCGCCTTGTCGGGCAGCTGGCGCGCGGTGATGTAGCGGTTACTGAGGGATGCCGCGGCCACGAGCGCGCCGTCGCTGATCGTCACTCCGTGGTGCGCCTCATACGCGCCCTTCAGCCCGCGCAGAATCGCCACGGTGTCTTCGACGCTCGGCTCACCCACGAACACCTGCTGGAAGCGGCGCTCCAGGGCGGCATCCTTCTCGATGTACTCGCGGTACTCGTTGAGGGTGGTGGCGCCGATCAGGCGCAGCTCGCCGCGGGCGAGCATGGGCTTCAGCATGTTGGATGCCGCGACCGAGCCCTCGCCGCCGCCCGCACCCATCAGGGTGTGCAGCTCGTCGACGAAGGTGATGATCTCGCCGTCGGATTCGTTGATCTCCTTGAGGACGCTCTTCAGCCGCTCTTCGAACTGGCCGCGGTACATCGCACCGGCCACGAGGGCGCTGAGGTCGAGCGATACGAGCCGCTTGCCCTTGAGCGAGTCGGCGACGTCGCCGGCGACGATGCGCTGGGCGAGGCCCTCGACGACGGCGGTCTTGCCGACGCCTGGCTCACCGATGAGTACCGGGTTGTTCTTGGTGCGCCGGGTCAGCACCTGGCTGAGCCGGCGGATCTCGGCGTCCCGCCCGATCACGGGGTCGAGCTTGCCGCTCGCCGCGATCGCGGTCAGGTCCACGCCGTACTGTTCGAGGGCGCTCTTGGCGTCTTCCTGGGGTGGCTGCTGGCCTGGCTGCATTGTGTGTTCCTTTCCGTGCCGCGCTCGACCGTCGGATGCCGCGATCGGCGGCAGACGGTCGACAAAACTTGAGTCGATGTGACTCAAGTTTACCAAACTGTGGAGGCCGGCGAAAGGCGCGCGGCTGGGAGTCGGCTGAGCACAGCGACAGGGCGCCCCGTCGGATGACGAGGCGCCCTTCACCGGCCGCGCTACTCGGCCGCGCGCTGCAGCTCGATCAGGCCCGTCGGGAAGCGATCTCGCGCCGAGACGTAGACCGTTCCCTTGAGCGGATTCACCGAGACGCCGTAGACCCTATTGCCGTACGCGGTCGCCGTGTAGTCCTGGATCGTGCTCAGGTCGGCCGCCTTCAGCACGAGCACGCCGCTCGCTTCGAAGGCGTCGCTCTGGTGGCCGAGGTACAGCCGCCCGGCGAGCGGGTCGACCGCGATCGAGCGCAGGTCCGGGGTAGCCGAGGTCGCCGCCTCAGCCACCACCTCATAGCTCGCGTCGTCGTAGGCTCGCACGGATGCCGTGGCGCCCGTGGCATCGGAGTTGCTCACGTAGATGCGCTTCGCCGTCGCGTCGTAGGCGATGCCGTGGGAGCGCCAGTTGGCGCCATCCGTCGCGACCGTCGTGATCAGCTCGCCCGTCACGGCGTTCATCACGTCGAAGCCGCTGGCTCGGCTTGCTCCGAACACCCGGCCGCCGGCCAGGTCGACGTCCATGCCCCGCACGTTGCCGGAGGGGAAGGTGAACGGGCCGCGCAGCACGGTGTCGTCGCTCAGCTTGAGCACGGCCCACGATGCGCCGTACGCAACGTAAAGCTCGCCCTTCTCGGCGTCGAGGGCGACGTCGCGGACACCCTCATCGGCACCGCCCGGGACGAGGTGCGTTGCGATGAGCGTGTCGGTGACCGGGTCGATCTCCAACACCCGCGCCGGGCGCATCTCGTTGCCGACGAAGACGTGGCCGGTCTTCTCGTCGACGACCGAGCCGACGGGGCGCACATCGAGATCTGCGTTCGCCGCTGAGGAGGCGATTGCGCTCAGCGCCTTGGCGGTGTAGCTCAGCCCGACGGGCGGAGTCGCCGGATCGACGGGGTCAACGGGGTCAACGGGGTCGACTGGGTCGACGGGATCAACCGGGTCGACGGGATCAACCGGGTCGACCGGGTCAACCGGGCCGGCCGCTCCGACACGCTGGCTCACCGTGACAGACACGGCGGTCATCTCGGAGCCGGGCGGATTGAGGCGGAAGTCACGGTTGGAGACGAACACCCGCTGGTGCTCCTCGTCGACCGAGATGCCGTAGCCGTCCTTGCCATACTTCGGATCGGCCAGATCGGCCAGCAGCGCACCGGTCTTGACATCGTGCACCGAGAATCCGCCTGTGCCGGCCGCCGTTCCGGTGTAGCCGACGTAGACGAGCCCGTGGGTCGAGTCGACATCGAGCTGACGGGGGTTGGCCCTGCTCGTCATCGACCACAGGGCCGCGTAGCTCTTGTCCACGTCGAAGGCGGCGATGTTCACGGCGTCTGGGACGTCGCTGAAGTACGCCGTCGTGACGATGCCGTTGGTGGGGTCTGCCGCCACGTAGTACGCGTCGGCCGTTCCACCGACCACGCCGATGGATTCACCGGTGACGGCGTCCAGCACCTCGACACCGCGCGATGGCACCGCGCCATACACGAGGCCGCGCACGGGGTCGACGTCGATCGAGCGATTCGACTCGATGAACGGGAACGGGCCACGAACGATCTGACCGAACGTCNATGCTCAACCTGACGACGCTCACCTGGGTGCGTTTCCTCGTCTGGCTCGCCCTCGCGGCATCGGCGACATCGCTGAAGTAGACGGCTGCGACGCGGCCGTTGGCGGGGTCTGCCGCCACGTAGTAGGCGTCGGCCGTTCCACCGATGACGCCGATCGACTCACCCGTGACGGCGTCCAGCACCTCGACACCGCGCGACGGCACCGCGCCATACACGAGGCCGCGCACGGGGTCGACGTCGATCGAGCGATTCGACTCGATGAACGGGAACGGGCCACGAACGATCTGACCGAACGTCGCATCCGCGATCGACACCACGACCCAGTTCCGGTTCTGCTGCCCGACATAGAGCAGCTCACCCTCATCATCGATGCCCAGGTCCCGGATATTCTCCGGCAGCGTGATCTCCCGCTTGACCGCATCCGTCGCCGGATCGACCTCGAAGATCTTCTGCGAGTTCTGGTCACCCAGGTACAGCAGATCCTTCTTCTCCGAGTACGCACTGCCAGCCGGCAGCTTCGCGTTCGCCTTGCTCACCGAGGAGATCTTCTGCGAGTTCTGGTCACCCAGGTACAGCAGATCCTTCTTCTCCGAGTACGCACTGCCAGCCGGCAGCTTCGCGTTCGCCTTGCTCACCGAGGAGAGCGAGGATATCTGCTCGTAGTCGAAGCTCGGGTCGAGCACGCGCTCGCTGATCGTGACGGCGGCCGAGGTCATCTCGGAGCCGGGCGGGTTGAGGCGGAAGTCACGGTTGGAGACGAACACCCGCTGGTGCTCCTCGTCGACCGAGATGCCGTAGCCATCCTTGCCATACTTCGGATCGGCGAAGTCGCCGAGCACCGTTCCCGTCTTCGGATCGTGCACGCTGAAGCCGCCGGAACCGACGGCCGTTCCGGTGTAGCCGACGTAGAGTAGCCCGTTGCTGCTGTCGAAGTCGAGCTGACGCGGGTTCGCGCGGCTCGTCTTCTCCCAGATCGAGGCGTAGTTCTTCTCGACATCGAAGGCTTCGATGTTCACGGCATCGGCGACATCGCTGAAGTAGACGGCTGCGACGCGGCCGTTGGCGGGGTCTGCCGCCACGTAGTAGGCGTCGGCCGTTCCACCGATGACGCCGATCGACTCACCCGTGACGGCGTCCAGCACCTCGACACCGCGCGACGGCACCGCGCCATACACGAGGCCGCGCACGGGGTCGACGTCGATCGAGCGATTCGACTCGATGAACGGGAACGGGCCACGAACGATCTGACCGAACGT
>NZ_LMDN01000002.1 GCF_001425085.1 Leifsonia sp. Root4
CCCGACGCAAAACCGAGCAAGTCATACACTCCAGGCCCGAAAGCACCAGAATCCGACTCAAACCCGCAGGCGAGAAGAAGAAGAGGCAAGTGTCAATCCTAGGCGTGAAACCCCGGCACCGCAAACGCGACAACCAGAAGATTTATGGCTAAGATCCTGTTCCCGCTTGAGGCCGGCCTGCGTTTTCCGCTTCCAAACCTGTGGGGCAACAAGGAAGACATTACGCGGCATCCGCCCACCTGCGCAAAAACAGGACACCCCCGGGCGTGTCGCGCAGCGTGACGCGCAGCGTCACGAAAGGCGGCAGCCCCACCCCCGGCAGACTCAGCAACGGCCACCGCTGCTGGTGCGGTTTCGACAAGCTCAACCAGCGGAGCAAGCGCCACTACGACGAAGGCCCCGGCCCGAGCAGATGCTCAGACCGAGGCCTTCCTCAGTACAGCGGTTTCGACACGCTCAACCAACGGAGTGGTGGCGGCGCGCCAACGCTGGTTTCAACCCGCTCAACCAGCGGAGTGGTGGCGGCGCTCCAACGCTGCCCCCTCGACGTCGACGTTCGGCATGATGCGGTCGAGCCAGCGCGGAATCCACCACGCGCTCTTTCCCAGCAGGTGCATGAGCGCCGGCATCAGCAGCATGCGCACGATGAAGGCGTCGATGAGCACACCGAAGGCCAAGCCGAATCCGATCGAGCGGATCATGGTCGACTCCGAGAAGATGAATCCGCCGAACACCGACACCATGATCAGGGCTGCGGCCGTCACGACGGAACGCCCAGCGCGGAAGCCCTGCGCAACGGCATCCCGAGCATTCGCACCGTGCACGTAGGCCTCACGCATGCCGGACGCCAGGAACAGCTGGTAGTCCATGGCCAGTCCGAACAGGATTCCGATGAGGATCACCGGAAGGAAGCTGAGGATCGGTCCTGTGTTGTGCAGACCGATGATGTCGGCGAACCAGCCCCACTGGAATACCGCCACGGTGGCGCCGTAGGTCGCCAGCAGCGAGAGCACGAAGCCACCCGTTGCGATGATCGGCACCAGAATCGAGCGGAACACCAGAATCATGATGAGCAGCGACAGCCCGACAACGAGCAGCAGGTACGTCGGCAGCACGTCGAGCAGGCTCTCGGAGATATCGATGTTGATCGCCGCCTGGCCGGCAACGCCCAGCGTGATGTCACCGTTCACCGGAGGCAGGGCGCGCATCTCGCGCACCAGCGCATCCGTCGACTCCGCGTTCGGCCCCTCGGCCGGAATCACCTGGAAGGCGGCAAGGCTGTTGTCGTCGGAGACGGCGATCGGCGCGACCGCGGTCACATTGTCGAGGCCGTAGAGCTCCCGCGCGACCGCGAGTTGCGCCTCGAGCACCTCTGTGTCGCCGCTCAGCCCTTCCGGCAGCTCGGCGGTCACCAACAGGGTCGCGTTCGAACCGGCCCCGAATTGTTCGGCACTGATCGTGTAGCCGTTGTAGGTGGGAGAGCCTTCCGGCTCTGAACTGCCATCGGGCAGGCCGACGCGCATCGAGAGTGCCGGGATGGCGACGACCAGAAGCAGCGCGACACTGAGCACGGCGGTGACGACCGCGCGCCAGGTCGACATCGCCTTGACCGGCTTCTCCGTCTTCGCGCCATCGGCCAAACGCGCGCGGGCGCGGCGACCGATCAGTCGTTCGCCCGCGAGCCCCAGCAGGGCCGGGGTCATGGTGACCGCCAGCAGAACTGCGACCAAAACACAGACGGCTCCGACCGTACCCATGAGGGCGAGGAACGGCACCCCGGTCACGTTGAGCGCGAGCAGCGCCACGATCACGGTGGCACCGGCGAACACGACGGCGTTGCCCGCCGTGCCGTTGGCGAGGCCGATCGACTCACGCACCTCGGCGCCGGCGAGCAGCTGCTTGCGGTGCCTGTTGATGATGAAGAGCGAGTAGTCGATACCGACCGCGAGCCCGAGCATGACACCGAGCACCGGGGTGACGGAGGTCATCGACACGATGCCTGAGAAGGAGAGCGAGGCGAGCACTCCGATGCCGACACCGACGAGAGCGGTGATGAGCGGGAAGGAGGCAGCCAGGAGGGATCCGAGCATCACGATGAGCACGATGGCGGCCATCACCAGACCGACCGCCTCGCCGACGCCGAAGATGCTGGGCACGCTTTGGCCGATGGTGGTCGAGTAGGAGACGTCGACGCCGTCGATCGGGGATCCCGTGAAGTAGTCGATCGCTGCCGCCTTCGACGCCTCGTCGAGCTCGAGCATCGGAACGCTGAACGACACGTTGACGACGGCCGTCGAGCCATCCTCTGAGACCATGCGGATGCTCTCCGCCATCGAGAGGAGCTCGGTGCCCATCTCCGCCGTGTGCGCGCCCTCATCGAGTTCGGCCTGTTTGGCATCCAGTTCGGCGAGGCCGGCCGTGACCTGCTCTGCCTGCGAATCGAGCTGGGCCTGCTGCGCGTCCAGCTCGGCCTGCTGGGCGTCGAGCTGCTCTGTGGGCATGCCGGCGACGTCGAGTTGCGCGCGCGCATCGTCGATCTGCAGTTGTGCAGCGTCGAGCTGCGCTTGGCCGGCGTCGAGCTGAGCCTGCCCGGCCTCGAGCTGCTCGCGGCCCGCGTCGAGCTGGGCCTGTCCATCGGCGAGCTGCTGCTCGGCATCCGCCAGCTGCTGCGACTGCTCGGCCCGTTGTTCTTCGGTGGCGAAGGGATCAATCACGGTGGCGACGTCGGGCAGCGACTCGGCGCCCTCGACGAGGGCGGAGATCTCGGCCTGCTGCTCGGCAGACAGCGCCGATCCGTCGGAGGTGGAGAAGATGATCGTGCCCGATGCACCCGCGTAATCGGGAAGCTCCTCGGCCAGCGCGTCGGTGACCGCGCCGGATGCGGTTCCGGGGATGTCGAAGTTCGAGGCGAGCGAACTGAAACCGACGAGGAATGCCCCACCGGCGACGGCGAGAACGGCCAGCCAGGAGAGGATCACCAGCCAGGCGCGTCTCGCAGAGAATTTTCCAAGCCGGTACAGCAGTTCAGCCACGTCGTTCCTTCAGGTCAAGTCCGAGTTGTCACGTTACGGAACGGAGTGTCTCGTTGCAAAATCCGCTGCTCGGTTCCCAGCCCGTACCCAGCCCGGGCGGCGCGGCCGACGCCGTGTGCCCACCCGCTGCGGGTGCCGCGGCCGGCTGCACCGGAATATGGTGGGGTGCATGAGGAGCACGCGACCGGGACGAGCACGCAGCGAGAGCGCACGGCTGGCGATCATGCACGCGGCCGTGCGACTGTTGCCCGAGCTGGGGTTTTCCGGTCTCACGATCGAACGGATCGCATCAGAAGCGGGCGTCGGCAAGCAGACCATCTACCGCTGGTGGCCGTCGAAGAGTGCAATCCTCGCCGAGTGCGTGCTCGACGGACTCACACCGGGTTTCTCGCCCGTTGTCGCCAACAGCGGCGATCTCGAAGCCGATCTGACCGAATGGTTGGCCGTGCTGCAGACGGCGCTGGATGAGCCGGGGTTCCGCTCGCTCATGCGGGGCATGGTGGTCGCGGCCGTCGAAGACGACCGATTGCGCTCGGCGCTCTACGAGAACCTCGCCCTCCCGAGCGAGCCACTCCTCGTTGTGCGGCTCGAACAGGCCCGGGCGAGTGGTCAGCTCCGAGGCGCCGCGAGTCCCGGCGTGCTGGCGGAGTCACTCGTCGGCGCCGTGCTCTACCGACTGTTGGCGACCGCGGCCGATCAGAGCGTGCGCGTCGATGACCTGGTGGAGCTGGTGGTTCAGCCGCGGCCATGAGGTCCCGGTGTCACCGGGTCGCCCGCCGATTGCTTGCCGGTGATTGAGCCGGCTCAGGCGGAGGGGGCGTGCACCTTCTGCTGCGCGGCGAGGATTCCGTCGGTGATGACGAGCTCGACGGCATCCGCGGCATCGGAGAGCAGGTTCGGCAACACGGAGCGTTCGGTCGAGGAGAAGCCCTGGAGCACGAAGTCGGCCGGATCCTGCCGACCGGGCGGGCGACCGACGCCGACGCGAACGCGCACGTACTCCGGCGAGTTCGCGGCCTTGGCGATGTCGCGCAGGCCGTTGTGACCGCCGTGACCACCGCCGGACTTGAGCTTGACGGAGTCGAACGGGATGTCGAGTTCGTCGTGGACGACGATGAGGCGCTCCAGCGGCAACGAATAGAACTTCAGCAGGGCGGCGACGGGGCCACCCGAGGTGTTCATGTAGCCATTCGACTTCGCGAGCACGAGCTTGGGCCCGCCGGGGCGCAGAAAGCCCTCGGCCACCTGGGCGGGAGTCTTGTGTTTCTTGAACGTCGCGCCGAGGCGGGAGGCAAGCTCATCCACGACCATCTGGCCGACGTTGTGGCGGTGGCTGGCGTAGCCGGGCCCGGGGTTGCCGAGCCCGACCACCAACCAAGTGTTGCCGGGCACAGAGTTCACAGTTTGCTCCTTCTGTGCCCGACGAAACAGGGTGAAAATGATTACTCGGCTACTTCAGCGGTCTCGTCAGCCTTCGCTGCGGCCTGCGTGTGCACGGCGATGACGAGGGCGTCAGCGTCGGTGAGCAGCGTGGAGCCCTTGGGCAGCTCGATGTCCTTGGCGAAGACCTCTGCGCCGTCTTCGAAGCCCTCGACGTTCACGACGACGTGCGTCGGGATGTGGGTGGCCTCGGCCTCGAGCAGGAGGGTGTGCAGACCCTGGTCGACCAGGGTGCCACCGAAGGACTCGCCCTCGACGTGGATCGAGACCTCGACCTGAACCTTCTCGCCCTTGCGGACGACGATGAGGTCGATGTGCTCGATGATCTGGCGAACCGGGTCCTTCTGGACGTCCTTGACGAGGACGAGCTGGCTCTTGCCGGCGATGTCCAGGTCGAGCAGCGCGTTGGACTTGCGCAGGATCAGGCCCATCTGGTGTGCCGGAAGGGTGACGTGCTGCGGCTCGGTGCCGTGACCGTAGATGACGGCAGGGATCTTGCCGACGGCGCGGATCTTGCGGGCAGCGCCCTTGCCGAAGGACTCGCGGACCTCGGTTGCAACCTTGTCTACGTCGCTCATGATGATTCTCCTTGTGGGCCGGTGCTGATACGCACAGTGCCCAGATCGATGTCTGACCAGACCGGGGGTCTGGATTGTCAACTCGAACGCATGTCAGCGTGAGGACAAGCCGTGAAGCCCCTCCCACCGCGTCGATAACGGATGCCAGATTCACCCGTACGGGCGTTTCGAGGGGCATCCCTCGCCGAAGTTCAGTGGCCTAGTCTACCCGGGAGTTTGCGAGTTTGCTGACGCTGCCACGAGAGCGTGCTCGCAGCGCCATCCGGCGCCGGCGTCAAGCCCGATATCCTCATGACATGAGCTCCCGTCTGCACCAACTTGTGATCGAGAGTCTCGGTCAACGAGTTGTGAGTGGCGAATTGGCCGCCGGCGACACGATGCATGCCGAACACCTCGAGAATGAACTCGGTGTTTCGCGCTCCGTGGTCCGCGAAGCCGTGCGCGTGTTGGCCTCTCTCGGCCTCGTGGAATCGGTCAAGCGCATCGGCATCCGTGTGTTGCCGATGAGTTCATGGTCACTCTTCGACCCCTCCGTCATCCGTTGGCGCATCGCCTCGGAGGGCAAAGGTGCGCAACTCCGGTCGCTCACCGAGCTGCGTTCGGCGGTTGAGCCTGCCGCCGCCGAGCTGGCCGCAGAACATGCACCGGATGACACGGCGGCCGAGCTGATGGCCGTTGCCGCGCAGATGCGGGCCGTGGGCCGCTCCGGCGATCTGCAGAAGTTCCTCGAGCTCGATATCCACTTCCACAGCCTCGTGCTCTGCGCATCCGGCAACGAGATGTTCACCGAGTTGCGCGGCGTCATCGGCGCGGTGTTGCGCGGTCGCACCGACTACGGGCTGATGCCGCGGCATCCGCACGAGGAGGCGTTGCAGTGGCACGTCGACGTCGCCGATGCGATCCAGGGCCGCAGGCCGGATGCCGCGCGCGCCGCCATGGACAAGATCATGCGCCGCACCACCAACGAGGTGGAGCAGGTCTGGCAGGATCAGCCCCGCCAGTTCCTGAACGACTGACGCGGCGGTTTCGACAGGCTCAACCAGCGGGGTTTCGACAAGCTCAACCAGCGGGCTCGCTCAACCAGCGGGGCGGGGCGGATACGACGACAGGCCCAACCGGCGGGACACCCGCTGATTGAGCCTGTCGAAATCTGGACGCTAGGAGAAGCGGAGCAGAACCTTGCCGCTGGTCGCAGAATCGCGGGCAACGTCGAACGCCTCCAGCGCGTCCGCGGCGTCATACTCGTGCGTGACAACCGGCCCCACCTGCAGCGATCCGTCGGCCAGCGCCGCAATCACCTCGTCGATCTCGTCGTTGAAGCGGAACGAACCGACGAGCTCTAGCTCGCGCGTGATGGCGAGCGAGATGAGCGCCGGCTGCTCGCCGGATGGCAGCAGTCCCACCATGACGACGCGCCCGCCGCGGGTCGCGCCGCGCACCGCGGAGGCGAGTCCCCGGTAGTTGCCGGAGGTCTCGAAGGCGATGTCGGCCTGCACGGCGGCGATCGCATCGGCATCCGTCGCCACGATCGTGCGCGTCGCTCCGACCGCCGTGGCGATCTCGAGCGGCTTGTCGAACATGTCGACGGCCACGATCTCGGCGGCACCCGCGCGCTTCAGCACGGCGACGACGAGCGCGCCGATCGGCCCGCTGCCGACGACGAGCACGCGCTTGCCTGCGACATCGCCAGCCCGGGCGACGGCGTGCCAGGCCACGGCGGCCGGCTCGACCAGGGCGGCATCGCGCAGCGAGAGCCCGGCGGGCAGCGCCCGCAACATGCGCGCGGGCAACACCGCGTAGCGCGCGAACGCCCCCTCGGTGTGCGGGAAGCGCGCGGCGCTGCCGAGGTAGGTGCATCCGGGCGAGAGGTTCGGGCGGTCGGCCGGGTAGGGCGATCCGTCACCGGGTCCCGGCGTCGCCGGGTGCACGGCGACCTCGGTCCCGACTGCCGGCCCGCTGCCGTCGGCGGCCGCAACGAGCACGCGCCCGACGACCTCGTGGCCGAGCAGCATCGGCGCCATGAGCCGCGACTCCCCCGCCGCGCCGTGCTGCCAGTAGTGCAGATCGGAACCGCAGATGCCGCCGTAGGCGATTTCGACGACGGCCTCGTCGCCGGCCGGGGTGGGGACCGGCACGGATTCGATGCGCATGTCGCCCGCGCTGTGCGCGACGACGCCGAGGGTCTGGGTCGGGACAGTTTCGGTGGGGATGGTGCTCATGTGTGTCTCCCGTGTGTCGGTGCTGCTAGACGACGACGGTCATGCCGCCGTCGATGAAGACGACCTGACCGTTGACGAAGTTGGAGCCGGCAGAGGCCAGCCAGACGGCCGGGCCGACGAGGTCGTCGACGGTGCCCCAGCGGTGTGCGGGGGTGCGGCCGAGGATCCACTCGTTGAAGACGGTGTCGTCGACGAGCTTCTGGGTCATCTCGGTGTGGATGTAGCCGGGCGCGATCGCGTTGATCTGCAGGCCGTGCTCCGCCCATTCGGCCGTCATCGCACGCGTGAGGTTGCGGATGCCGCCCTTCGACGCCGTGTACGGCGCGATGGTGGGACGGGCGAGATCGGTCTGCACCGAGGCGACGTTGATGATCTTGCCCGCACCGCGCGGGATCATGTGGCGCGCGGCCTCGCGTCCGACGAGGAAGGCGCTGGTGAGGTTGGTGCGGAGCACCCGCTCCCAGTCCTCGACGTCGAGGTCGAGCATGGGAACGCGGTGCTGAACGCCGGCGTTGTTGACGAGGATGTCGAGCGGACCCACCTCGGCCTCGACCCAGTTGATTCCGGATGCCGCGGCCGCGGCATCCGTCACGTCGAAGCCGATCGCGCGCACGCGCTCCTCGCCGAACTCGGCCGCGAGTGCCACGCGGGCACCCTCCAGTCGCTGCTCGTCGAGGCCGTTGAGCACGACCGTGGCGCCCGCCGCGGCGAGGCCGCGGGCGATGGCGGAGCCGATGCCCCGGCTGGAACCGGTGACGAGGGCGACCTTGCCCGTGAGATCGAACATGTTCAGTGTCATTGCTCTCTCCGTTTCAGTGTGCCGGCGTTAGAACGTGCTGGCGATGAGGTAGATCGCGAGCGAGAAGACGAAGCCGCAGATACCGATGAGGGCCTGACCGACGGTCCACGTCTTGAGCGTCGTCTTGGTGTCCATGCCGAAGAACTTGCTGACGAGCCAGAAGCCGGAGTCGTTCACGTGACCGGCGAACACCGAGCCGGCGGCGAGGCTGAGCACGATCGCGACGGTCTGCACGGCGTTGAACTCGGGGTTTCCGAGTACGACGGGCTGGATCAGCGCGGCGGCGGTGGTGAGCGCGACGGTGGCCGAACCCTGCGCGAGGCGCACGACGGCGGCGATGACGAAGCCGGCGACGATCACGGGCAGCCCGATCGCGTCAAGCGAGTCGGCGATGGCGTTGCCGATGCCGCTGGCGCGCAGGACGCCACCGAACATGCCGCCGGCGCCGGTGATGAGGATGATGGAACAGATCGGCCCGAGCGCGCTGTCGACGACGGTCTCGACGAGCGAGCGTTCCTTCTGCTGGCGCCATCCGAGCAGCCACATGGCCAGCAGCACGGTGATGAGGAGGGCGATCGGGGTCTCGCCGAGCGCACGGAGTGCCTGGACCCAGCCGTCCTCGAGCGAGACGACGCCGGCGGTGCCGAGCATGTTGAGGCCGGTGTTGAGGAAGATGAGGCCGAGCGGGAGCAGCAGCAGGAAGACGATCGTGCCGAGCTTCGGCGAGGAGCGGAACTTGTTTTCGATCGAGTCGGCCGGGGCGTCAAGGATCGTGGGAACGGGAATGTTGAAGCGGCGGCCGAGGACGTGGCCGAAGAGGTAACCGGTGAGGTACCAGGTGGGGATCGCGACGAGCAGACCGAACACCATGACGAGTCCGACATCCGCGCCGAGCAGCCCGGTCGCGGCGACGGGGCCGGGGTGCGGCGGCACGAAGATGTGCATGACCGAGAAGGCGGCCGCGGCGGGGAACGCGTAGGTGAGCAGCGAGCCGCCGAGACGGCGGGCGACCGTGAAGATGATCGGCAGCATCACGACGAGGCCGGCATCGAAGAAGATCGGGAATCCGAACATCAGCGAGGCGATCGAGAGCGCGAGCGGGGCGCGCTTCTCACCGAAGGTCTTGATGAGCGCGTTGGTGAGCACCTCTGCACCGCCGCTGACCTCGAGCATGCGGCCGAGCATGGCGCCCAGACCGACGAGCAGCGCCACGCTGCCGAGCGTCGAGCTGAAGCCGCTCATCAGGGTCGGCACGAGGCCGACGGCCGGGATGCCGGTGGCGATCGCGGTCACGACGCTGACCACGATCAGCGCCACGAAGGCGTGAATGCGGAACTTCATAATCAACACGAGCAGCAGGGCGATCGCGCCCACCGCAACGAGCAGGAGCCCGGGTGTGTTGAGCGTCCAGTTGAGCTCGAGGTCAGTCATCGTTGTCTATTCCTTCTTGTGATTCATGTCGCACATCGGGATCAATGCGCTGGTTCCGGCGTGCGCGCGGGGGTTGCGCACGGCATGAAGTTGTGGGGGCGGCTGTTCCCGGTGATCAGACGCCGCTGGTGAGAGCGCGAAGCTCCGCGCTGACGTAGTCGACGATCTCGTCTGGGCTCTTCGTGAGGTCAACGATCACGGCACGCTCGTCGCTCTGCAGCGGTTCGAGCGTGGTGAACTGGGAGTCAAGCAAGGTGTTCGGCATGTACTCGTGCACGCGGTGGCTCTGGCGCTCGGAAATCACAGAGCGCTCCCCGTTCAAGTGTACGAAGACCGTGCTGGGAGCGTAGGCGGTCAGCTGCTCGCGATACTTGCGCTTGAGCGCAGAGCAGGCGACGACGATCGGACGGCCGTCGGCTAGTTCGGAACCGATGCGCTCGGCGATGATCTCGAGCCAGGGTGCCCGGTCCTCGTCGTTCAGCGGATTTCCTGCGGCCATCTTGGCCTTGTTCGCGCTGGGGTGCAGATCGTCACCGTCGATGAACTCGATGCCGAGCGCCTCGGCCAGTGCGGTGCCGATCGTCGACTTGCCGGAACCGGAGACGCCCATGACGATGAGTGGCGGAACGCCCGACAAGTTGCTCGCGGTCGCGTTGCTGACAGACACGGTGTTTACTCCTCAGACGCTTCATTACATCTGATTCTTCATCGATACGAGATCCATAAATCAGATTTATTACGAAAACTGTATCACGCGGTTTTACGCCCAGCTCCCCCACACGGCGCGCTCATTCGGCGTTCAGAGTGCTCCCAGAACGACTGAGTTTTCGACGCTGCCGCGCGGGTGCGCCGTCACACAACGGCCGGTTGAAACCGACGCCGCGCAGTTTTGCTACCGTGTATCGCGGGTGCATCACTCTGCACGCCATCTCCCCACTGCGCATTAGGAGTATCCCCATGTCAGAAGCTCAGGCAAACATTGGCGTGATCGGAATGGCGGTGATGGGCTCGAACCTCGCCCGCAACCTCGCCAGCCGCGAAGGCAACACGGTCGCCATCTTCAACCGTTCC
The DNA here is from genome assembly GCF_001425085.1 of Leifsonia sp. Root4. Classification (GTDB taxonomy): domain Bacteria; phylum Actinomycetota; class Actinomycetes; order Actinomycetales; family Microbacteriaceae; genus Microterricola. Next base: position 10,571 of record NZ_LMDN01000002.1, read on the forward strand.
GCCGAGAAGACGCGCGCCGTCACGGCTGAGTTCCCGGATGCCGGCTTCGTCGCATCCGAGACCATCGAAGAGTTCGCCGCCTCGCTGCAGAAGCCGCGCACCGCGATCATCATGGTGCAGGCCGGCCGCGCCACCGACGCCGTGATCACCCAGCTGACCGAGGTCTTCGAGCCCGGTGACATCATCGTCGACGGCGGCAACGCGCTGTTCACCGACACCATCCGCCGTGAGGCCGCCGTGCGCGCAACGGGCATCAACTTCGTCGGCGCCGGCATCTCCGGCGGCGAAGAGGGTGCACTGCTCGGGCCCTCGATCATGCCGGGCGGATCCGCAGAGGCGTGGGAGACGCTCGGCCCGATCCTCAAATCGATCGCCGCCGTCGTCGACGGTGAGCCCTGCGTCACGCACGTCGGAACCGACGGCGCCGGCCACTTCGTCAAGATGATCCACAACGGCATCGAGTACGCCGACATGCAGCTCATCGCCGAGGCGTATGACCTGATCCGTCGCGGAACCGGCAAGACCCCCGCCGAGATCGCCGACATCTTCGCCGAGTGGAACACGGGCGATCTCGAGAGCTACCTGATCGAGATCACCGCCGAGGTCCTGAAGCAGATCGACCCACAGACCGGCGCCCCGCTCGTCGACGTCATCCTCGACCAGGCCGGTTCCAAGGGCACCGGCGTGTGGACCGTGCAGACGGCCCTCGACCTCGGCATCCCCGTCTCGGGCATCGCCGAGGCTGTGTTCGCCCGCTCGCTCTCGTCGAAGCCGGCACAGCGCGCCGCGGCATCCGTGCTCCCCGGCCCGGACGGCGACTTCGTCGTCGCCGATGCCGACGCCTTCGTCGAGGACGTGCGCCTGGCCCTCTACGCCTCGAAGGTCATCGCCTACTCGCAGGGATTCGACGCCATCGTCGCCGGCGCCGAGCAGTACGGCTGGGACATCAAGAAGGGTGAGATCGCCAAGATCTGGCGCGGCGGCTGCATCATCCGGGCCCGCTTCCTCAACCGCATCACCGAGGCATACGCCGAGAACCCCGCACTCGTGGCCCTGGTCACAGCGCCGTTCTTCGTCGACGTGATGACCAGCACGCAGGCGGCCTGGCGCCGAGTCGTCGTGGCCGCGGCAGAGGCGGGCATCCCCTCGCCCGCATTCTCGTCCTCGCTCGCGTACTACGACGGGCTGCGCGCAGAGCGCCTTCCGGCCGCGCTCGTGCAGGGCCAGCGCGACTTCTTCGGTGCGCACACCTACAAGCGCGTCGACCAGGACGGCACCTTCCACACGCTGTGGTCGGGCGACCGCAGCGAGATCCAGGCCGTCGACTCTCACTGACTCGACGCCCACTGATCGGGCCCGTCGCCAGCGCAGAACGCGCCGTCTCACTCGGTGAGGCGGCGCGTTTCGCCGTTCAGGCGTCGGTGCGACGTCGAGCCAGACGGATGCCGCGCGCGGCGAGCCCGATGCCCAGCACGAGCGCCGCGATCAGCACTCCCTGCCACGGCAGGGTGAATGCCAGCAGCGCGCAGCCGAACGCGCCGGCGATCGGCACCGCTCGGCTCAGCCAGCGCTCCGTGCGCGGCTGCCGCAGCGCGGCCAGGTGCGCGATGGCGTAGTAGACGAGCACGCACGTCGCCGAGAAGCCGACGAGCCAGGCCGGGTCGAGCAGCAGCACGGCCGCAATCGCGAGCGCGGCGACGCCCGCCTCGGCGACCACGGGCGAGCTCGTGCGCGCCGAGACACGGCTGAGCGCGCCGGGCAGCTCGCTGTCCCGCGCCATGGCGAGGCCCGTGCGGCTGAGGCCGGCCAGGATGCCGAGCAGCGAGCCGAGGCAGGCCAGCGCCGCGACGAGGCTGACGACGAGCACCCAGCCGCCGGCCGCACCGGCCGTGTCTGGTTCGCTCGGTGCGCCCGTGACGACCGCGGCGAGCTCGGCCAGCGGAGACGCGGAGCGCGCGAGCCGGTCTGGTCCGAGCACGAGAACGCAGGCGGTCCCGACGGCCGCGTAGAGCACCAGCGCGACACCGAGTGCTGCCAGGATGGCGCGCGGCAGGGTGTGCCGCGGGTCTCTGGCCTCCTCGCCGAGCGTCGCCATGCGCGCATAGCCGGCGAAGCAGAAGAACAACAGCCCGGCCGATTGCAGGATGCCGAGCCAGCCGGCATCCGCCCCGCCGAACTCGCCGATCGGCGCGCCGACCGCCTGGCCTCCCCCGGAAAGCCAGAGCGCCACGAGCAGCAGCAGTGCGCTGAGCCCGGCGAGCACGACGGCGACGACGGTGGCGCTGACTCTGGCCGTGCTGCGCACCCCGAGGGCGTTGACGGTGCCGAGCACGAGGATCACGGCAATGGCCACGAGCCGCTCATGGCCCGGCCACAGGTAGCCGCCGGCGATGAGGGCGATCGCCCCGGCCGACGCCGTCTTGCCTGCGAGGAAGAGCCAGCCGGCCGAGAAGCCCCACCACGGCCCGAGGAGTGCTCGCCCGTAGGCGTATGCGCCGCCGGAGACCGGGTGCGCCATGGCGAGTTGGGCCGAGCTCAGCGCGTTCAGCGTGGCCACAACGGCGGCGATCAACAGCCCGATGAGCAGTCCGGACCCGGCGACCGCGGCGGCGGGTGCCCAGACGAAGAAGACTCCCGCGCCGACCATCGAGGCCAGGCCGATGGCCATGGCTCCGGGAATGCCGAGGTGCCGTTGCAGCGTGTTCACCCGCTGATCGTAGCGAAACGGGGTGAACGGCCAGTGACGAATGGCCGGTGGCGAATGGCCGGTGGCGCCGCCCGGCATCCGCAATACTGGAAGCCGGCAAGCAACGAGGAGCATCGAATGCAGAACCCCCGGTGGCGACAGCAGGGCGAAGAGCCCGACTACCGCTTCACGCTCGCGAATGAGCGCACCTTCCTCGCTTGGATCCGCACCGCGCTCGCCCTCTTGGCCGGTGGCGTGCTGCTGCACCAGTTCTCGAATTCTCTCGGCCCACGCTGGGTCGTGGTCGCCCTCGCCGTGCTGCTGGCCGTGATCGGAGCCGTGCTCAGCGTGATCGCGTACACCCGCTGGCGCGCGAACGAGATCGCGATGCGCACCGGTGAGCCGCTGCCGTTCACGCTGTTGCTGCCGCTGCTGGCGGGATTCTCGCTGGTCGCTGCCGCCGTCATCGCCGTGCTCATGGTCTTCGGCTAACCCTCGATGAGCAGCGCGAACCCAGCCGCTCGCCCGCCGCGCGACCCCGGCCTGCAGCCGGAGCGCACGGCGCTGGCGTGGAACCGCACGGCGCTGGCCGTCGCGGTGAACGGCGTGCTCGTGCTGCGCGCCGGCATGGTCGGCAACGCTCCGCTGTTCCTCGGCGTGGGGGCCATGCTGTTGCTCGCCGCCGCGGGCGCGACCGCTTACTCCTCGGTGCGCAAACGCCAGCTGCTGCGTGCGGTCGGCACTCCCCCGACGAGCAGCGCAACGGCGCTGGCCCTGGCAGCGCTCGTGGCGCTGCTGGCCAGCGGCGCCGGCATCGCATCGATCCTGACCATCCGCTGACGAACCGACGGCCCCCGCCTCTCATGCCGGGCTCGCTCGAGTCGCGCGTGCGAACCGACGCGCGCGAGCTGAGATGATGGAAGCGATGACCAACTATCCAGAGCTCGCCATTCACGACGACGACGATTCTCGGCCACTGCACGGCAATCGGCGCAGACGGCTGACCCAGATCGTTGTGCTGCTCTGCGTGCTCGGCCTGGTTCTGCCGACGATCCTCACGACCGTCGGCGTGTCGACGGCGACCGCCGATAGGGCCTGCCAGGTGACCGTCGCCACCCTTGTGCCGGATGCCGGCGGCTCGCGCTCCGGATTCGAGCTGTTCGGCGAGGGCGGCCCCGGCTGGCAGTGCTACTCGCTCAACCAGAGCGGAGCGGAGCGGCACCTCGCACCGCTCGGGTTCCTGCCCGGGGTCCCGTCCGGGATCGTGCGCGGCCAGCAGAGCTAGCGCACCCTCACCTTCTCCTCTAGTCGCTCGGGAACACCCGCTTGTAGCGGCGCCCGTCCGGCAGCTCCACGGTCTGCGCCTCGAGCTGGCCGCGGGACACCCGCAGATAGATCGCCTGCACGGTGACGCCGAGTTTCTCTGCCGCCTCGGCCACCGAGAGTCCGGGCAGATCGGTGGGCTTGGCGCTTGGGCGGGCCGAGCGCTTGCGACCGGCCTCGTGTCTGGCGGCGATCTCCTCGTCGCTGCCCTGCCACCGCGCCTTTGCGGCGGCGGGGCTGAGCCGCGCGGCCTCTCCCAGCCGGTCCCAGCTCACGCCGGATGCGACCGCCTGTCGGACGGCGGCGAGCGTTGCCGGTTCAGCCTCGAGCGCGGCAAGCAGGCCGCGCATGGCGGCGAGGCGGTCGAGAGCGGCGGCCGCGGCATCCGGTGATGCGCCGGCGTTTGGTTCCGTGTCGAGTGAGAGCAGCAGCTCGAGAGCCGCGCGGGTGTCGGGGGCGAGGAAGGCGATGGCGGGCTCCGGAAGGTTGCAGGGCGAACGACTCTGCGCCGAGTTTAGCCGGGCGGATGCCGACGGCATCCGATCGAGAGTGCAGGAATTGCGCAGTGTCGGGCGAGAAGTGCGCAAATACTGCACTCTCGGCGTGGGCCGGATGCCGAGGCGGCGTGCGGAGGAGCGCGGCGAGGCTGGCGCCCGGCGACAGCGGCTCAAGGAGCAGCCGAGCAGAGGCGGGCGCTTCCCACGGCGGCTGAAGGAGCGCCAGCGACTGAAGCCCTGAGACATGCGGCTGCTTCGGGCGCCGCGGTTGAGCAGACGGAGCGGGTCAGACTCTGCTCAGGGGCGTGCGTGCGGGCGGAGGCGCACCAGCATCGGTGGCGGTTCCCGGGGTTGCCTGAGTACTGGCTGCCGCCTTTCTTGCCGCTGGCGCGACGAGCCTTTCGCCGCCTGATAAAAGGCGCGCAGCGCTCTTTTCTATGCCGCGCCGTCGAACATGCTCGTGACGGAGCCGTCTTCGAAGACCTCGTGGATGGCGCGGGCCAGCATCGGAGCGATGGGCAGCACCGTGAGGCGGTCCCACTGCTTGTCGGCGGACAACGGCAGGGTGTCGGTGACGACGACCTCGTCGATGAAGTCGCTCTGCAGCAGCTGGGTCGCCGGGTCGCTGAAGACGGCGTGCGTCGCGGCGACGACGACGCCGATGGCGCCGGCGGCCTTGAGCGCCTCGGCGGCCTTGACGATGGTGCGGCCGGTGTCGATGAGGTCATCGACGAGCAGGCAGACGCGACCCTCGACCGGGCCGATGATCTCGTGCACCGAGACCTGGTTCGGCACCAGCGGGTCGCGGCGCTTGTGGATGATGGCCAGCGGGGCGCCGAGCTTGTCGCTCCAGATGTCGGCGACGCGCACGCGGCCCATGTCCGGGGAGACGACCGTGAGGGTCGAGGGGTCGAGCTTCTGCTGGAAGTGCTTGAGCAGCACCGGCATGGCAAAGAGGTGGTCGACGGGGCCGTCGAAGAAGCCCTGGATCTGGGCCGCGTGCAGGTCGACGCTCATGATGCGGTCGGCACCTGCTGCCTTGAACAGATCGGCGACGAGACGGGCGGAGATCGGCTCGCGGCCGCGGCCCTTCTTGTCCTGGCGGGCGTAGGGATAGAACGGGGCGACGACGGTGATGCGCTTGGCCGATGCACGCTTGAGCGCGTCGACCATGATGAGCTGCTCCATCAGCCACTCGTTGATCGGGGCCGTGTGCGACTGGATCACGAAGGCGTCGCAGCCGCGAACACTCTCGTCGTAGCGGGTGTAGAGCTCGCCGTTGGCGAAGGTCCTGGCATCCGTCGGCACCAGCTCGGAACCGAGCTCAGACGCGATGTCGAGTGCAAGCTGCGGGTGCGCGCGCCCCGACACGAGAACGAGGCGCTTTTCTCCGCTGGACTTGATTCCGGACACGTGTGGTCTCGCTCTCCCCGACGGCTGGCCGTCGATTTTGTTGTGTTGGGTGCTGCGGTGATGCTGCGGTGCGTGGCGTTACGCCGAAGCGGCCTGCGCCGCGTCATCCGCAGCACTGCCAGCACGGTTGGCGTGAACCCAACCGTCCATGTTGCGCTGCGGGGCGACGTTGATGGCCAGGGCACCGGCAGGCACGTTCTTGCGAACGACAGTTCCGGCACCCGTGTACGCTCCGTCACCAATTGTAATCGGCGCGACGAAGACCCCGTGCGACCCGGTGCGCACATGCGACCCGATCCGCGAGGAGTGCTTGTTGACGCCGTCGTAGTTGGCGAAGATCGATCCGGCGCCGATGTTGGAGTGCTCGCCGATCGTGGCATCGCCGACGTAACTCAGGTGCGGAACCTTGCTGCCCGTGCCGATCTTCGCGTTCTTCGTCTCGACGAAGGCGCCGATCTTGCCGTCGGCGCCGAGGCTGGTGCCCGGGCGCAGGAAGGCGAATGGTCCGACGGTTGCCGCGGCGCCGACCACCGCGAGCGTGGCGTCGCTGCGGCGCACCTCGGCGCCTTCGCCGATCTCGCAGTCGCGCAGGGTCGTGTCCGGGCCGATGATCGCGCCGGTCTCGACGACCGTGGCGCCGAGGATCTGAGTGCCGGGCAGCACGGTGACGTCGGGGGCGAGCTTCGCCTTGAGGTCGATCCAGGTGCTCGCCGGGTCCTGGATGGTGACGCCGGCCAGCTGCCAGCCGCGCACGATGAGTGCGTTCAGACGCAGCCCCGCCTCGGCGAGCTGGGCGCGGTCGTTGACGCCGGCGACGAGCCACGCCTCGGCGACCGGAACGGCGCTGACGTCGGAACCGGCGGCGCGCAGCAATCCGATCACGTCGGTCAGGTACTTCTCGCCCTGGGCGTTGTCTGTGGTCAGCTTGCCGAGCTGCTCGCGCAGCGCTGCGGCAGAGAATACGTAGATTCCGGCGTTGCCCTCGCCGATGGTGAGCTGCTCCGGCGTCGCATCCTTCTGCTCGACGATGCCGTCGAATGCGCCCGATTCGCCGCGCACAATGCGGCCGTAGCCGGTCGCGTCGTCGTAGACGGCCGACATCACGGTGGCGGATGCCGCGCTGGCACGGTGGGCGGCCACGAACTGCGCGAGCGTCTCGGCGTCGAGCAGCGGCACGTCGCCGTTGACGACGAGCACGTCGCCGTCGAAGTCCTCTGGCAGAGCCGTCATGGCCTGCTCGACGGCGCGACCGGTGCCCGGGATCTCGTCCTGGTCGACGATGATGCTCTCGGGGAGCTGGGCGGAGACGACCTCGACGACCCGGTCACGCTCGTAACGCACGACGGTCACGACGCTCTGCGCGTCCAGTGCGGCGGCGGTGGCGAGCACGTGGCTGACCAGTGGCAGGCCAGCGATCGGGTGCAGAAGCTTCGGGAGCGAGGACTTCATTCGGGTGCCCTGCCCTGCCGCGAGGACGACGATGGCCAGCTTCTGATCGGTCATGAAGACGACCCTCTCTCTCAAACGTGAGTGCTCCGCCGCCAGGACTCGAACCTAGACCTAACAGCTCCAAAGGCTGTCGTGCTGCCATTACACCACGGCGGAATGCGCAGAATCGGATTCCGCGCGCCCTCCAGTCTGCCAGATCGAGCCTTCGCTTTTTGACGTCGCTGCACAGTCGTTTCGCGTCTCCGTGCGTCGGGCGGCCGGCATCCGCCCGCGATAATAGGAGAATGCCCACGAGTGATGAAGTCGACCGCATCGTCGATGCGTGGCTGCGCGAGCGCCCCGATCTGGATTTCGCGCCGCTGCAGGTGCTCTCCCGTGTCGGCCGGCTGGCCAAGCACCTCGACCGGGCCCGGCGCACCGCCTTCGCGCTCTCCGAGCTCGAATCCTCGGAGTTCGATGTGCTCTCGGCGCTCCGTCGCGCAGGCAGCCCGTTCCAGCTCTCCCCCAAGCAGTTGTTGCAGCAGACCCTGGTCTCCAGCGGCACCATGACGAACCGCATCGACCGCCTCGTCACCCGGGAGCTCGTGCAACGCCGCACCGACCCGAACGACGGCCGCGGCATCCTGGTCGTGATGACCCCGGCCGGTCTCAGCCGGGTGGATGCCGCCATCACCCGCCTCGTCGACGCCGAGGCCGAGCTGCTCGGCGCCCTCAGCGCACCGGAGCAGGAACGTCTCGCCGGCCTGCTCCGCAAGCTCAGCCTCGACTTCGACTGAGCGCCAGACACCCGCACCCACTCGGAGGATCGCATGACCGAACCACGCGTGCTGCCGAATGAGACGACGGTTCCCCTGCTGCCGTGTGCCTTCGTCGACGAGACGCTCGAGTTCTACCAGGCGCTCGGCTTCGAGGTGACATACCGGATGACGAAGCCGTACCTGTACCTCGCGTTCCGGTTCAGCGGCATCGACCTGCACTTCGGCAAGCCACCGACCAGCTACGACCCCGCCCGTGACGACGGAGGCGGCTGCCTCGTGCTGGTCGACGCCGTCGCCCCGTACCACGCAGCGTTCTCGGCCGCGCTGCGCGCGACATACGGCAAGGTGCTGGGCACCGGCCAGCCGCGAATCACGCGCTTCCGGCCGGGTGCGTCACGGTTCACGGTGGTCGATCCCTCCGGAAATTCCCTGATCTTCATCCAACGCGACGAGCCCAAGGACCTCGAGTACGGCGGTGCGGCCGGGCTCACTGGGCTGGCGAAGGCACTCGACAATGCGCGCATCCTGCGGGAGTTCAAGGATGACGACCGTGCGGCGCTCCGGTCCATCACCTCGGGGCTGCGACGCCATCGGGACGGCGCGACGGCGCTCGATCAGGCGCTGGCATTCGCGAACCTCATCGAGCTCGCCACGGAGCTGAACGAACCGGAGCCGATCGACGGCTGGCTCACCGAACTCCGCGCGATCACGCTCAGCGACACCGAGTGGCAGCGACTCGCCGGCGAGCTGCCCGCCGTCGCGAGCCGGGTGCGCCCCGCCGCTGAGTGAGCGATCCGCCCGCTGCTTGAGCGATCCACCCGCTGATCGAGCGATCCACCCGCTGCTTGAGCGATTCACCCCGCTGATTGAGCGACCCACCCCGCTGATTGAGCTTGTCGAAATCGAGGTTTCGACAAGCTCAACCAGCGGCGGCTCTAGCGGCGGAGCGCCTTGCGCGCCAGCTTGTTGCCGAGGAACTGCACAAGCTGCACGAAGATCACGATCAGGAAGACGGCGGCCCAGGTGACCACGGGTTCGAACTGCCGGTACCCGTAGAGCTGGGCGAAGTAGCCGAGTCCTCCACCACCGATGAAGCCGGCCATTGCCGTCATGTCGATGATGGCGACCACGATGAAGGTGTAGCCGAGGATCAGCGGCCCGAGCGCTTCGGGGATCACGATCGTGCGCAGGATCCGCACAGGTCCGGCACCCATCGCCCGACCGGCCTCGATGACGCCGGGCGACACCGTGATGAGGTTCTGTTCGACGATGCGGCCGATCGCGAAGGAGGCCGCGAGCGAGAGCGCGAAGATCGCAGCGTTGTTGCCGATTCCCGTTCCGATGACGGCGCGCGTAAGCGGCTGCAGGGCGGCGATGAAGATGATGAACGGGATAGGCCTGAAGAAGTTGATCACGACGTTCAGGATCGTGAAGATCGTCTTGTTGGGAAGCAGGCTTCCCGCCCTGGTCGAGTAGAGGCCCAGGCCGAGCAGGAGTCCGCCGAGACCACCGAAGAGCAGTGTCGCCGAGACCATGTAGAGGGTCTCGAATGCGGCTTCCCAGAATTCTGGCTGGAGTTCGAGGAGCTTGTCCATCAGCGCGCCTCCGACACTTCGGTCGTGGCGGCAATGTCGGTGAGCACGCCGTCGATGACGGCATCCTCACCCCGCAGTGCCAGCGTGAGGTGTCCGAAGGCCTTGCCCTGGATGTCGTTGATGCCGCCGTAGACGAGCTCGAACTCGATCCCGGCCTGGGCGAGCCGGAGGAACACGGATGCCTGGCTGGCGTCGCCGTCGCGGAAGGACAGCGTGACGATGCGCCCGGCGTGGCGCTCACGCAGCACGGCGATCTCGGCCGGCGATGGCACGCCCTTGACCACTGTGCCGACGAACTTCTGGCTGGAGGCGTTCTTGGGGCTGGAGAACACGTCGAAGACCTCGCCGCTCTCGATGATGCGGCCCTTGTCCATCACTGCGACCTTGGTGGCGAGGCTCTGGATCACCTCCATCTCGTGGGTGATCACCACCATCGTCACGCCGAACTCCTCGTTGACGCGCTTGAGCAGAGCGAGCACCTCCTGCGTCGTCTCAGGGTCGAGCGCGCTTGTCGCCTCGTCGCAGAGCAGGATGCGCGGCTCGGTCGCCAGGGCGCGGGCGATGCCGACGCGCTGCTTCTGGCCTCCGGAGAGCTGCTCAGGATAGTTCTTGGCCTTCTCGCTGAGCCCGACGAACTCGAGCAGCTCGTCGACGCGAGCCTGGATTTTCTCCTTCGATGCGCCGGCGACGCGCAGCGGGTATGCCACGTTGTTCCACACCGTCTTGGCGCTGAACAGGTTGAACTGCTGGAAGATCATGCCGATGCCGAGGCGCACCGGGCGCAGCTGCTTCTCCGGCAGCCCGGCGAGCTCCTGACCGTCGACGAGGACGCTGCCACTCGTGACCGGCTCGAGGGCATTGATGAGGCGAACGAGGGTGCTCTTGCCTGCACCGGAATAGCCGATGATGCCGTAGACGTCACCGGCCTCGATGTCGAGACTCACGTCGTCGATGGCGACGACGGCGTCTCCGCCGTCCGGGTTCGGGTACGCCTTCGTGACGTGCTGCAGGCTGACAAGAGCCATGGATACTCCTTAGCGGCGGGGCGCGGGGTGGTTGCCGGCCGCTGACTTGTTAACGGGGGGTGCGGCCGGGCGGGGAACCTGGCGCCATTGTGTGGCGCAGGTGCCCCGCCGGGCCGCGTGGTGATGCGGTGGCTCAGATTACTTCTGGGCCTTGGTGTCTGCCTCGACCTTGGCGAGTGACTTCTCCAGGTCGGCGACCGGGGTCTGCAGCGCAACGGCGGTGTCGCCCGATGCCTCGAGCAGACCGGCCTGAACGGCCTCGTCGGTCTGGAAGATCTCGACGAGCTTTTTGTAGGTCGCGTTGTCCTTGTCCTCGGCGCGGGCGGCGAAGATGTTGACGTAGGGCAGCGCGTTGGCGTCGCTCGGGTCGTCCTGGGCGATCGCGTCGGCGAAGGTCAAGCCCGCGTCCTGCACGAAGTCGTTGTTGATGACCGCGGCGGCCACGTCGGGAAGCGAGGTGGCGGTGAGTGCGGCCTCGAGCGCGGTGACCTTGACCTTGGACTTCGCCTCGTCGACGTCGTTCAGGCCGGAGAAGATGCTGCCGCCATCCTTCAGTTCGATGAGCTTGGCGGACTGCAGCACGAGCAGGGCGCGGGCCAGGTTGCTCGCGTCATCCGGAACCGCGACGGTCTCGCCCGCGGGGATGTCGGCGACGCTGTCGTACTTGGTGGAGTAGAGGCCGAGCGGGTAGATCGCCGTCGAACCGACGACCGCGAGGTCTTCGCCGGAGGAGACGTTGTAGTCGGCGAGGTAGACGATGTGCTGGAACTGGTTAAGGTCGAGGTCACCGGCGCTGAGCGCGGGGTTCGGCTGAGCGTAGTCGCCGAAGTCGACGATCTCGACGGTGATGCCCTCGGCCTCGGCTGCGTCAACGAATGCCGGCCACTGCGGGTCGCTCTTGCCGACAACACCGATCTTCACGGTTTCGTTGGCATCGCTGCTGCCGGAGCCGGCGGTGTCGCTCGTCGTGGCGCAACCGGCGAGAGCGGCGAGCAGGGGCAGGGCGGTGAGAGCGGCGAGGACCTTGGCGGACTTCTTCGAGATGGACATAACTACCTTTCGCTGTGGGTACCCGAGCGGCCGGTCGTCACGTATGTCGATCACGGAGTCTGATCACGTCTGGGCACAGCTTCGCCCCGGTGGTGTTCGGAGGGATTGTGTGCCGCTGCTGCGCGGGGTGATTACAACGGTACGCGGCAAAACTGCGACCGCAGAACCACTGCGCCTCAATTCGTCACAGTTCCTGCGGCGCTATCCCTCGATCAGCTCAGATACTTCGACCCAGCGGGCTTCGTGCTCCACCACGTCACGCTCGAGCTTCTGCAGCTGGGTCGAGAGGGCGGCGAGACCGTCGTAGTCGCTCTGGTCGTGCACGGCCAACTTCTCGTGCAGCTCGACGATCTGCTGCTGCCACTTGGCGAGCTTGCGGTCGATGGATGCCAGCTCCTTCTGCGCGTTGCGGAGTTCGGCTCCGCCGATGGCCGGCTTCTTCGGGGCGTTCTTCGCCGCGGCGCCACCGCTGCCTGAGCCACTCCCGTTGCTTGTCGAAACCCCGGAGTCTCCGCCTCCGACGACGCTCGCGAAACCGACGTTGTCGGCATCCGCCGCGACCTGCTTCTTGCGCATCTCGATGTACTGCTCGACGCCGCCGGGGAGGTGGCGGAAGTGCCCCTCGGTGACGGCGTACTGCTGGTCGGTGACGCGCTCGATCAGGTAACGGTCGTGGCTGACGACGAGGAGCGTGCCGGGGAAGGAGTCGAGGAGATCCTCCATTGCGGCGAGCATGTCGGTGTCGAGGTCGTTGGTCGGCTCGTCGAGGATCAGAACATTCGGCTCGTCGAGCACGATCAGCAGCAGCTGCAGACGGCGCTTCTGGCCACCGGAGAGGTCCTTGACCGGGGTGGAGAGCTGCGAGCTCATGAAGCCCATGCGCTCGAGCAACTGGCCGGGCGTCATCTCCTTGCCGCCGGCGACGTAGCTCGAGCGCTGACGCCCGATGACCTCGCTGACGCGGTCGTTCTGGATCGCCTTCAGCTCGTTGAGCTGCTGGGTGAGCACGGCGACCTTGATAGTCTTGCCGCGCTTGACGGTGCCGCTGGTGGGCTGCAGGGTTCCGGCGACGAGGTTGAGCAGCGTGCTCTTGCCTGCGCCGTTGACGCCCAGGATGCCGGTGCGCTCACCCGGTGCGATCCGCCAGGTCACGTCGTTCAGCACCGTCTTGGCCGGCGAGTGCTCTGTGGCGGGGAACTTGACGGTGATGTCGATCAGGTCGACGACATCCTTGCCGAGGCGCTGCATGGCCATCGACTGCATCGAGACGGTGTCGCGGGGCGGCGGCTCGTTCTCGATCAGTTCGTTGGCGGCGTCGATGCGGAACTTGGGCTTGGCCGTGCGGGCTGGGGCGCCGCGGCGGAGCCAGGCCAGCTCCTTCTTCATCAGGTTCTGGCGCTTGGCCTCGGAGACGGCGGCGGAACGGTCGCGCTCGACGCGCTGCAGGATGTACGCCGCGTAACCACCCTCGAACGGCTCGATGATGCGGTCGTGCACCTCCCACGTGGCGTTGCAGACCTCGTCGAGGAACCACCGGTCGTGAGTCACGACGATGAGCCCGCCGGCATCCCGCGGCCAGCGCTTCTTGAGGTGACCGGCGAGCCAGGCGATGCCCTCGACGTCGAGGTGGTTGGTCGGCTCATCGAGGAAGATCACGTCGTGGTCGCCGACGAGCAGCGCTGCGAGGGCGACGCGACGACGCTGGCCACCCGAGAGGGAGCCGATGATGCCATCCCAGGGGATGTCGCTGAGGAGGCCGCCGATGACGTCGCGCACGACGGGGTCGCCCGCCCAGACGTGCTCGTCGATGCCGCCGACAACGGCCTGGGCCACGGTCAGGCTCGAATCGACGGTGTCGGCCTGGTCGAGCATGGCGAGGCGCACGTCGCGGCGGCGTGTGACGCGGCCGCCGTCCGGTTCCATGCGCCCGGCCAGCAGGCTGAGCAGCGTGGACTTGCCATCGCCGTTGCGGCCGACGATGCCGACGCGGTCGCCCTCATTGAGCCCCACCGTCACTTCGTCGAAGATTACGCGGGTGGGGAATTCGAGGTGCAGCCTTTCGGCGCCAAGCATGTGTGCCATATCGCCCCCAACTCTATCGGCACCGCCTGTGCGCTCGCCCCGCGCTCACCCTCCCCTCGCCGAGACTGCAAGTTCGGGCGTTATGCGGCCTCTTACCGCCCGAACTTGCAGTCTCGGCGGGGTGGATGTCGGGCGCGGGCTCAGACGAGAGCGCCGCGGGCACGCAGGCGCGCACGGACCCGGGCGAGCGTCTCGTGCGGGCGATGGCGGATGTCGTCAATCGAGATGTAGATCACGGTCCAGCCGCGATCCTCGAGCCGCTCCCGACGTGCGATGTCATTGCGGTGCTGCGGGCTCGCCATGTGCAGGCCGCTCTGGTACTCGATCGCCACCTTGTACTCCGGGTAGGCGAGGTCGATCAGAGCGAGGAGGGCGCCGTCGTCATCGAACACGGGGTGGTTGAGTTCGGGCTCCGGCAGCCCATGAGCCACGAGGAACAGTCGCGTTGTCGTCTCCATCGGCGACATCGAACCGTAGCGGACGAGGGCGAGTGCCTCGCGCAGCTTCCGCACGCCGCGGCGGCTCCCATAGCTGTAGACGGCGTTCTTCAGCTCGTCCAGTGTCGCAAGCGGCGGATTGCCGGAGTATGGCTCATCCCCGGTGACCAGGTAATCCCCGGCCGCGACAAGCTCCTCGATGCTCAGCTCGCGCCACAGCTCACACCACGTATCCACCGGGCTGCTCAGGAACAGCTCACCCCGACGCACGGGTTCACGGTCCCACGCCTCGTGGTGTCCCCGGACTCCCTGCGCTCGCGGAAGACCGCCCGCGGGGCGAGCACTGACGTGGATCGTCTGCGCCCGCTCGACGGCGCGTGGCAGCGGGATCCCGTAGAACAATGCGGCTGTGCTGTGGCTGAAGAACTGTGTCTGCGGCATCCGCAGGGCGTACGCCTCGGCTCGCGCTCGGTGATCCATGGGAGCCGAGTGCGCTGAGACAACGCCGTGGAATGGCCGCGCGAGAGTCGGATGCCGCCACTGCGCATCGCTCACCCCGAGCCGTGTGGCTTCAGCTCGGCTCAGGCCGGGGCGCCGCCGGAAGGATTCGGGAATCTCACCGCGTACTCGCATGCGTCACAGTGTGCCGCTCGCGGAGCGCCCCTGCGCGGTTATCCACAACCGCCGTCGCCCGCGCCGGTTCTCCACAGTTTCGCGCCACCCTCCGCACGCGCCGAGACTGCAAGTTCGGGCGCTATGAGGCGCTATTCCACCCGAACTTGCAGTCTCGGCGAAGGCGGGGTGAGCGGCGGCTAGGAGTGGAGGACGCGGGCGCCGTGGACCGGGCCGTGGGCGCGGACCGCGGTCAGCCGCGAGGCCGACAGGGCCACCTGGAGTTCGAGGGCGGTGTCGGCGTCCGGTGCGAGGAACGCCAGTGTCGGGCCGGATCCGGAGACGATGCCGGCGAGTGCCCCGTTGGCCTCGCCGAGTTCGAGGATCTGGCCGAGGCCGGGTGCCAGTTGCAGCGCCGCAGCCTGGAGGTCGTTGTGCAGCGCCTCGGCGAGCAGCGCGGAGTCGCCCGCGCGGAGCGCGTGCAACACGCGGGCGTCCACCTGCGGGGATGCCGGCGCCGGCGCGATGTCGGCGAGGTGGCGCGCGCGGTGGCGGTCCAGCTCGGAGTAGACGGCCGGGGTCGACATGCCGAACTCGGCGATGGCGAGCACCCAGTGGAAGTTGCCCTGGGCCAGGGCCGGGCTGAGCTGGTCGCCGCGGCCCGTTCCGATGGCGGTGCCGCCGGCGAGTGCGAACGGCACATCTGCGCCGAGCTTGGCCGCCAGCGCGTGCATGTCGTCTTTGCCGAGATCGGTGCCCCAGAGCGCATCGCAGGCGATCAGGCTGGCCGCGGCATCCGCTGAACCACCGCCCATCCCGCCGGCGATCGGCACGTTCTTCTCGATCTCGAGGCGCACGCCGCCGCGGAAGCCGGTCTTGCGGGCGAGGAGCTTGGCGGCCCGGATGGCGAGGTTGCTGCCGTCGACCTCGAGGGCGGAGGTGTCGACGCTGCCGCCGAAGCTCACAGAGAAGTCGTCGGCCGGATAGGCCCGCACGTCCTCGTAGAGCGAGACCGCCTGATAGGCCGTTGCCAGGTCGTGGTAGCCGTCGTCCTGCAGCGCACCGACCGCCAGGAAGACGTTGATCTTGCCCGGCGCTCTCGCATGCACGACCGGGGAGGCAGCAGCGAGAGTCATATCCTCACGCTATCCCACCCGGGCGGCGGCCTGCAGCCACCCCTGCAGGCGGAGCTTCGCCGGAGCGACGTCCTCTGGCTCCTCGAGCCTGCTCCAGGTGAGCGACACCGAGGTCTTCCCCGCCTTCGACGGAGCGGCCGTTGCCAGGATCGAGCCGGTCTCCCCTTCGTGCCCGGACAGGGGCCAGCGCGCGGTGATGTGGCGGACGGCCCGGCTCTCGGACGCCGGCGCGCCGAGCTCCGCCGCGACGGCGGCGATCACGGCGTCCAGCGTCTCCTGCTGTTCACGCGGCAGCGTCTTGGATGCGCTGACCTCGTAGCTGCCGTCCTGGCGCTGGCCGGGGTTGCGGATGCCGCGGGCCTGCTCATAGCCGACGGTGACCCCCTGAGCCCACCAGCCGCCGAGCGGGTAGTTGGCGTCGAGCCAGCGCGCGATGACGGAGTGCTTCCATGCCGCTGCCCCCTCGGCGTCGAGGATCGCGAACCATTCCGCCCAGGTCTTGCCCGTTGCGGCACGGAGAGAGTCGTCGCTCACTCCGTCTTGACGCCCCGTGACGATCTCTTCAGCCATGCTCGCCACGCTACTGGCTGTGCACGCGGACACGCCAGTGCCGCGGCTACGCTCGGGCGGACGCCGCTCTCGCGATGCGCAGGAAGTCGTGCACCGTCAGCTGCTCGCCGCGCTCGGTCGGGCTGACCCCGGCCGCCTCCAGCACGGCGCTGGCCGCGGCCGTGTCGCCGAGCACGGGGGCCAGCGACTGCCGCAGCATCTTCCGACGCTGCTGGAAGGCGGCGTCCACGAGCGCGAAGGTCGCGACGCGCTCGGCCTCCGTGCCGATCGCGCCGGTCTCGTCGATGGCCGCGTCACCGGAGCTCGCGGCATCCCGCCGATCGAATCCGACGAGGATCGAGTCGACGTTCGGCACCGGCCAGAACACCTGGCGCGACACCTGACCGGCCGTGCGCCAGGAGCCGTACCACTCGGCCTTCACGCTCGGGCTGCCGTAGACCTTGGATCCCGGTGTCGCCGCGAGGCGCTGGCCGACCTCGGCCTGCACCATGACGATGCCGGAACGGATCGAGGGGAAGTGCTCGAGGAAGTGCAGCAGCACCGGCACGGAGATGTTGTACGGCAGGTTCGCGACGAGCCGTGCCGGATCGCCAGGCAGCTCGGTGACGCGCATCGCGTCCTGCGTGATGACGGTGAGCGGCACGCCGGGCTGCATGAGCTCGACCGTCTTCGGGAGTTGCTCGGCCAGGCGCTTGTCGATCTCCACCGCCGTGACGGACGCACCGATCTCGAGCAGGCCGAGGGTGAGCGAGCCGAGTCCGGGACCGATCTCGACGACGTGCTCGCCCGGCTTCACGCCGGCGGTCTTCACGATGCGGCGCACGGTGTTGGCGTCGATGACGAAGTTCTGCCCGAGCTTCTTGGTCGGTGTGACGTCGAGCAGCTCGGCGAGGTCACGGATCTCGGCCGGCCCCAGCAAGCGGCCATGACCCGGCACGGTCTCCGGGATCTCTTCTTCGTGGCGGTGTGCGGTCATGCGATGCCTCCGATGGCCTCGGTGCTGGCGGGAAAGGCGGTGTTGGCAGAGCGGGCAGCGACGGCGCCGACCTCGGCCGGGTGGGCTGCGGATGCCACGGGCTCTGCGTCCCAGCGGCCGTAGACGAGTTCGGTGTTCGAGGTGATCTGCGCGGCGAGCACCGAGGCGTCCGTTCCGAGTTCCGCGGCGATCGCGCGCAGCGTCAGCGGCAACAGATACGGTGCGTTCGGACGGCCCCGGTACGGGGTCGGCGTGAGGAAGGGGGCATCCGTCTCGATCAGGATCTGAGAGCGGGGAATCACCTGGAGGGCGTCACGCAGGTTCTGCGCGTTCTTGAAGGTGACCGTTCCGGCGAAGGAGAGGTACCAGCCGTTGTCCGCACAGAGCTGGGCCATCTCGGCATCGCCGGAGAAGCAGTGGAACACGGTGCGCTCCGGCGCGCCGACGCGCAGCAGCGTCTCGATGACGGCCGCGTGCGCATCGCGGTCGTGGATCTGCATGGCCAGGCCGTGGCGCTTGGCGATGTCGATGTGCGCCTCGAAGGAACGCAATTGGGCGGCGCGGCCCTCTTCGCCGGTGCGGAAGAAGTCGAGCCCGGTCTCACCGACGGCGACGACGCGTGGCAGGCCGGCCAGCCGGTCGATCTCGGCGATGGCGGCGTCGAGTCCGCCCTCCCAGCTGCCGTCTGGGCCGCCGGCGGTGTCGTAGAGCGGCGCCTCGTTCGGGTGGATCGCGACGGCGGCCAGCATGCGCGGCTCGACCGCGGCGGTCGCAGCCGACCACTGCGAGGTCGGCACATCGCCGCCGACCTGGATCACACCGCGCACGCCGACGGCCGATGCCCGATCGAGCTGCTCGCGGTAGTCGATCGGGTTCTCGCCGTCGGCGATCTCGAGGTGCGTGTGGTTGTCGTAGACACCGACGGTGAGCGCCTCGGGCAACGGTGGGTAGCTCAGCTCGCGTCCCTCGGTCTGCTCGCGCTTGCGCACGTGCGCCGAGGTGTCCATGTTCGCGTCGCTCATCGTCAGTTCCTTGTGGCCTTGGTCTCGACACCGCCGTGGGCGGCCCACTCGACCAGCGGGTGAATTGCGGTGTTACTCGGTCGTCTCGATGCGCGGGAACAACGCCTCGAGCGGGGCGACGGATGCCGCACCGCTCCACTCCCAGGCGTGGTCGATGCGCTGGTCCTGCACGGCGCCGTCGCCGCCGAGCGCGGTCCACAGCTTCGCGGTCGCCTTGGGCAGCACCGGCGAGAGCAGCACGGCGAGTGTGCCGAGGCCGCGGACGGCCGTGTACAGCACCGTCTCCAGGCGCTCGCGCTCCTCGGGCTTCTTGGCCAGCGCCCACGGCTCCTGCTCGGTGATGTAGCCGTTCAGGCCGTCGACCAGCGTCCACACCTCGTGAATCGCCTCGTGGATGGCGAGGCGGTCGATGGCGATGGATGCCGTGGCGGTCGCCGTGCGCTCGATCGCCTGGATGGCGACATCCGCCTCGCTGAATGCGCCGGGGGCTGGAATGACGCCGTCGCAGTAGCGCGAGACCATGGCGATCACGCGCGAGGCGAGATTGCCGAAGCCGTTGGCCAGCTCGGAGGTGTAACGGGCGTGCAGGTCTTCCCACGAGAAGGAGCCGTCCTGGCCGAAGCTGATCGCGCGCAGGAAGTAGTAGCGGAACGCGTCGGAGCCGAAGGTGTCGGTGATCTGCGTCGGTGCGATGCCGGTCAGCTTCGACTTGGACATCTTCTCGCCGCCGACGAGCAGCCAGCCGTGGCCGAAGACGCGGTGCGGCACCGGCAGCCCTGCGGCCATGAGCATCGCCGGCCAGATCACGGCGTGGAAGCGGAGGATGTCCTTGCCGACGAGGTGGGTGGCCGGCCAGCGGCGCTCGAACTCGGCCTCGTCCTGGCCGTAACCGACCGCGGTCACGTAGTTCAGCAGCGCGTCGAACCAAACGTAGACGACGTGCGACTCGTCCCAGGGCACCTTGACACCCCAGTCGAAGCTGGAGCGGGAAATCGAGAGGTCGTCGAGACCGGAGCGCACGAAGGCGAGCACCTCGTTGCGCGCGCTCTCGGGCTGCACGAAGTCCGGCCGCTCCTCGTAGAGGGCGAGCAGCTGCTCCGCGAAGGCGCTCATCTTGAAGAAGTAGTTCTTCTCGTGCAGCAGCTCGACCGGCTTGGAGTGGATGGCGCAGACCCTCTGGCCCGCATACTCGCCGGAGCCGTCGACGAGGTCACCCGCCTGCTTGTACTCCTCGCAGCCGACGCAGTAGTAGCCCTCGTACTCGCCGGTGTAGATGAATCCGGTGTCGTAGAGGTGCTGCAGGAACTTCTGCACGTTCTCTTCGTGCCGCGGCTCCGTGGTGCGGATGAAGTCGTCGTTGGAGAGGTCGATCGTCTCCAGCAGCGGCTTCCACGACTCCTCGACGAGCTTGTCTGCCCACTCCTGCGGCGTCACGCCATTGGCGGTCGCCGTACGCAGGATCTTCTGGCCGTGCTCGTCGGTTCCCGTCAGGAACCAGGTGTCGTCGCCACGCTGACGGTGCCAGCGCGCGAGCACGTCGGCGGCCACCTCCGTGTAGGCGTGTCCGATGTGCGGGACGTCGTTGACGTAGAAGATCGGCGTGGTGACAAAGAAAGAGGAGCCATCGGACATGGGCTCCATTCTATTCGGGCGCCGGATGCCGCCGATCCCCCGTTACGCAGGGCCGGACTCAGTGCTCCTCCGCCAGCTCGTCCGATGGGTGCGGATGCCGCTGCCCCGGCAGGTGCCCGATCACGGGCGGCAGGTTCTCCCGCACCCGCATCGGCTCGTGTTCGGTCGGGACGTCGACCGTCGCCGCAGCTTCCTTGAGCGGCACCCCGTGCCAGCTCGCCTCGTGGATGTGCTGGTGAGCGTAGCCGACCGGGTGCATGCCGAGCACGATCTTGCCGCGGGTGTGGCCGCGGTCGAGTTCCTCGAACGCTTCCCGCACCTGTTCGAGCGGGAAGATGTCGGAGACGGGCACGAGCAGGCGGTGCTGCTCGGCCAGCCGGGCGAGCTTGGCGACGACGTCGATGCCCTTGGCGCCCAAGGCGTGTTCGTTCTCGGCGGTCGGCCTGGCATCCGGATCGGCCTCCGCGGCATAGTCGAAGGCCCGGTACTCGTCTGCGCCGTACTCGTTGGGGCCGTAGTCGAGCACTCCGTCCCAGTCGATGACGCTGCGGATGCGCGCGGGCGCGACCCGGAGCGCGTCGGCGATCTCGAGGTTGTCCCCGCCGTAGGCGTCGAGGAAGGCATCGACCCCGTTCGGCGCGGCCTCCTTGATCCGCAGCACGATGTCGTCGTCGTGGATGACGGGGATCACGCCGATCTGGCGGAGGAAGTCGATGTTGCGCTCGCTGGCCGTTCCGATGACGGTCGCCCCGCGCAGCGCGGCCAACTGCGCGGCGATGCAGCCAACGCCCCCGGCCGCCGCCGAGATGACGACCGTGTCACCGGAGGCGATGCCGAGCGCGTTGACCGCCGCCCACGCCGTGGTGCCCGTCACGAACAGGCCGCCGGCGACCTCCCACGGGAGGTGCGGCGGCTTGGGGGTGAGGTTCGTGGCGGGCACGGTCAGGTGGGTGGCGTGCGAAGCTCGAGATGCGTGCCCGATCACGGCATCGTTCACCTCGCACTGGGTGACGCCGCGACCCGTTGCGCGAATGAATCCGGCGAAGTCTGAGCCCTGGCCCTGCGGGAAGTGCGCCGGCATCCGCTCGGCGAGCAGCCCCTCACGGAGGCGGGAATCGGCCGGGTTGAGCCCGGCGGCGATCACCTCGATGAGAACCTCGCCCTCGGCGGGCTCCGGCATCGGAATGTCGACGATCTCGAGAACCTCGGGGCCGCCATAGCGCGAGTATTTGATTGCTTTCGGCACGGTGCACCTCCACCACTGGCGATAACACTGTTAACGCCGGCGGGGCAGCCATTGTTCCCGACCGATCGCTACTCGCCCCGATTGATCACCGGGCGGGCTGGCTCGCGCTGCCGCCCTGCTTGCCCGGCTTGCCTGGCCCGGCCGGCTTTGCCTCGAGCGCGGCCTGGTACAGCTCGCGCTTGCCGAGGCCGGTGCCCTCCGAGACGACGGCCGCGGCATCCTTCAACCGCTCCCCCGCCGCAACCAGCGCGAGCACCTCTGCGACACCGCTCGGCAGATCGCTCACCCGCTTCTCGGCGCCGGCCACGACGATGCAGATCTCGCCCTTGACGCCGGATGCCGCCCACTCGGCGAGTTCGGCCGCGCTGCCGCGCTTGACCTCCTCGTAGAACTTCGTCAGCTCCCGGCACACCACGACCCGGCGCTCCGCACCGAACACGGCGGCCATGTCGCCGAGCGATGCGGCGAGACGGTTCGGCGACTCGAAGAAGACCATGGTGCGGCGTTCGTCACGGAGTTCGGTGAAGGTGCTCACCCGCTCGCCGGACTTGCGCGGGAGAAACCCCTCGAAGGTGAAGCGGTCCGTCGGCAGCCCGGAGACGGCCAGCGCGGTGAGCACGGCGCTCGGCCCCGGCAGCGCCGTCACCGTCACGCCGGCCGCTGCTGCGGTGTCGACCAGGTGGAAGCCGGGGTCGGAGACCGTGGGCATGCCGGCGTCGCTCAGCACGAGCACATCGGTCTCACGGGCCAGCTCGACCAGCTCGATCGACTTCTCGCGCTCGTTGTGGTCGTGCAGCGCGATGAGGCGGGGCCGGTTCTCGATTCCCAGCGCGGCGAGCAACCGCTGCGTGACGCGGGTGTCCTCCGCGGCGATCACCGTGACGGTGCTGAGCGCCTCGACCAGTCGCACCGAGGCGTCTTTGAGGTTGCCGATGGGGGTGGCCGCAAGAATGATCATGTCTCCAGTCTGGACTAGTCTCCTTCCCGGCCCGGCCTCCTTCCCGGCCTGGCCTCCTCACCGGACTAGCCTCCTCTCTGGCCTAGCATGGGCGAATGGGCATCGGAGGGCTGCGGCACGCTGGCGGCGACGGTGCACCCACCGAGGTCTCGGCGGCGCCGGTGGCGAGCGACGACGAGACGCCGAGCCCGTCTGTGCTCGGCGCGGAGGCAACGGCCCCTGAAACGCCGGGCCCGGATGACGACGCCGAACAGAGCGCGGACAGCGCTGTCGACGAGCCGCGTGGCAGCCGACTCGACACGTGGTGGGCACACGTGCTGCGCACCCGGCGTCGGCAACGCCTCTGGTACTGGGGCGGTCCGATCGCCGTCACCCTGCTCGCCGCTGTGCTGCGGCTCTGGGATCTCGCCACCCCGCACTCGCTCGTCTTCGACGAGACCTTCTACGTCAAAGACGCGTACACGCTGCTGAACAACGGCTACGAGTCCACCTGGCCGGAAGGCGCCGACGCGAGCTTCAACTCCGGAGACACCGACGTCTTCACCGGCGAGGGCTCCTTCGTCGTGCATCCACCGCTCGGCAAGTGGATCATCGCGCTCGGTCTGGCGGCGTTCGGCGCCGACAATGCCGTCGGCTGGCGCATCGGCACCGTCGTCGTCGGAGTCCTCGCCGTCTTCCTGCTCACGGTGATCGCCCGGCGCCTGTTCTCCTCGACGATCGTCGCCGTCATCGTCGGCTTCCTCTTCGCCGTCGACGGGCACGCAATCGTGATGTCACGGGTCGCCCTGCTCGACGGCATCCTGATGTTCTTCGCCCTGCTCGGATTCGGTGCGATCCTGCTCGATCGCAGTTGGCACGAGAAGCGCCTCGGCGCCTGGTTGTCAGAGCGCAGGCAACGCGCGGCCGCCGGCCTTGTCGCCGAACCGAGCTGGGGCCCGGCGCTGTGGTGGCGTCCGTGGCTGCTGGCCGCTGGACTCGCCTTCGGGCTGGCGGCGAGCGTCAAGTGGTCCGGGCTGTACTTCCTGGCCGCGTTCGGCCTCTACGTCGTCGTCGTCGACGCCCTGGCCCGCCGCCGCGCCGGCGTGCCGTTCTGGGCCAGCGCCGCCGTGCTGAAGCAGGGCCCCGTCTCCTTCCTGTTGCTTGTGCCGATCGCGCTGGCGACCTTCATCACCAGCTGGACGGGCTGGTTCGTCACCGCCGGGGGCTTCTATCGCAGCTGGGCGTCGGAGGCCGGGAATGCCTGGACCGGCGCCATGGCCTGGGTTCCGGAGAGCGTGCAGAGCTTCTGGCACTATCAGCTCGCCGCGTACAACTACCACGTCGGCCTCAGCACACCGCACCCGTACCAGGCGAACCCCCTCACCTGGCTGTTCATGACCCGGCCGACGAGCATGTACTACGAGGGCTCGACCCTGGGTGAGAGCGGATGCCAGTTCGACGCGTGCAGCGCGGCCATCCTCTCCGTGGCCAACCCCCTGATCTGGTGGTCGGCGACGGCCGCCGTGTTCTATCTCGTCTACCGGGTCGTCCGCTACCGCGAGTGGCAGATCGGCCTGATCCTGATGGGCATGGTCGCCGGGTACCTGCCCTGGCTGATGTATCTGGATCGCACGGTCTACCAGTTCTACACAATCGCCTTCGAGCCGTACATGCTGCTCGCCCTGGGCGTCGTGATCTCGCTCGTGCTGGGCACACGCGACGACGTCTGGTGGCGCAGACAGCGCGGCGTCAGCCTGGTCAGCATCTTCCTCATCTTCGTTGTGCTGGTCAGCGCCTTCTTCTACCCGATCTGGACGGGCCAGCGGGTGCCGTTCTGGTTCTGGAACCTGCACATGTGGCTGCCGGGCTGGGTCTGATTTCCCGCGTGTTGTCGGGCCCGATCAGACTCATAGCCGCCTCGGAACATACACCCCTTATATTCCCGCCACGGCATGAAAGCAGCGCGTAATCGAGGGCATTTCTCAGCCAGTTCGTCGTAGGCTTCAGCTATCTGATCGCACTGTCGCCGCATTCTCTTCGACACCGTGAGCTCCGGGCAACCGCCCACTCCAGACTGGGAAGTCACTCACACGAAGGCTGACGATGAGCGAAGTTACCGCTGCACCCGACACCTCTGCGGGAGCCACGGCATCCGTCACGATCACGAAGCCCTCCGTGCGCATTGTTCGCACGAAGCCTGGCGGTGACCGTAAGAACCCCACAACCGAGTACTCGGCGCTGCTGCACACGGTGCGCAACCTCGGGCTGCTCCGCCGGGCCACCTGGTTCTACTGGATGGTGTTCGGAATCCTCCTCGTCGCACTCGGCGGCATCGTGACCGGCTTCGTGCTGCTCGGCGACAGCTGGTTCCAGCTGCTCATGGCCGCCGCACTCGGCATCGTGCTCACCCAGTTCGCCTTCCTGGCGCACGAGGCGTCGCACCGCACCGTGTTCGAGTCGGGCAAGGCCAACGACACGGCCGGCCGGATCCTCGCCAACGCCTTCGTCGGAATCAGCTACTCGTGGTGGATGACCAAGCACTCCAGGCACCACTCCAACCCGAACGTCGTGGGCAAAGACCCCGACATCGACAACGACTTCATCGTGTTCCAGCCGGACGAGGCCGCCAAGGTCAACCGCCTGCACGCCATCGTCACCCGCAAGCAGGGCTGGCTGTTCTTCCCGATGCTCACCCTCGAGGGCCTGAACCTGCACATGCACGGCCTGCGCACGGTCATGGGCAAGGGCAAGGTCGACAAGCGCGGCCTCGAGATCAGCATGATCGTCACCCGCCTCGCCGCCTACCTCGCGGTGCTCTTCATCTTCCTGCCCGTCGGAATGGCCTTCGCCTTCCTCGGTGTGCAGCTGGCCGTGTTCGGCGTCTACATGGGTGCGTCGTTCGCCCCGAACCACAAGGGCATGCCGATCCTCCCGCACGACTCCAAGGTCGACTTCCTGCGCCGCCAGGTGCTCACGAGCCGCAACATCCGCGGCGGCTGGGGCATGCTCACCTTCATGGGCGGCCTGAACTACCAGATCGAGCACCACCTGTTCCCGAACATGCCGCGCCCGCACCTGCGCAAGGCCCAGGAACTCGTCAAGGAGTACTGCCAGGCGCACTCGATCAACTACACCGAGACCGGGCTGTTCCAGAGCTACGGCATCGTGGTCGACTACCTGAACCGGGTGGGGCTCTCGGCCCGCGATCCGTTCGACTGCCCGATGACGCAGCGGTTCCGCACGCACTAGCCACCAAGGACAGAGTCACCAAGGACATAGTCAGCGAAAAAGGACGGGATCCTCGATCCCGTCCTTTTTCGCTGCCCACGTCCTTTTTTGCCGCCGCCAACGGGTGTCCGCAGCGATCACCGAGGGGCGTTAGGCTCGATAGGTGAAGTGGTTGCCCGGTGTTTCTCTCGCGGCTTCCGCGGCCCTCCTCTCGTGGGCGATCCACGCACTCATTCCGGCGATACCGCTTCTGACGGCAGCCGTGGCGCTCGGCATCATCGTCGGCCAGATCCCCGCCGCCCGCCACCCGCTGAACGGCGTCCTCGCACCCGGGTTGTCTGTGGCGTCCAAGCAGTTCATGCGTCTCGGAATCGTGCTCCTGGGCCTGAAACTCAGCCTGGTCGACATTCTCGGCCTCGGCTGGCTGTCGATCGTCATGATCGTCGCGATCGTGCTGCTCACCTTCGTCGGCACGATCGGCCTCGGCCGCGCATTCGGGCTGCCGGGCCACCAGCCGCTGCTCATCGCCACCGGATTCTCGATCTGCGGCGCGTCGGCGATCGGCGCGATGAGCGGTGTCGTCAAGGCCAAGGACGAGGAGACGGCGACGCCCATCGCCCTCGTCACGCTGTGCGGAACGCTCGCCATCGCCGTGCTGCCGTTGCTCTGGCATCCGCTCGGCCTCAGCAATGAGCAGTTCGGCCAGTGGGTCGGCGCCAGCGTGCACGACGTCGGGCAGGTCGTCGCGACCGCTCAGATCGCCGGGCCGGCCGCCCTCGCCGTCGCCATCGTCGTCAAGCTCACCCGCGTGCTCATGCTGGCACCGATGGTGGCCGTCGCGGCCGGCGTCGAGCGGCGCAAGCACGGCGCGGCCGTCGAGCTCGCCACCCGCACCGGCGGCGCCGCACCGGAAGCCGCCGCCCGCCCGCCGATCGTTCCACTGTTCGTCGCCGGATTCCTCGCCGCCGTGCTCGCGCGAACCCTGCTGCCCGTGCCGGAGAGCGTGCTCGAGGTCGCCGACTGGGTGCAGACGGCCCTGCTCGCGATGGCATTGTTCGGGCTCGGCTCCGCGGTGCGACTCGGCGAACTCGTGCGCACCGGTTGGCGTGCCATCATCGTCGGTCTGCTCAGCTGGGCGCTGATCGCCGCCCTCGCCTACGCCGCGGTGCAGCTGGCCTGACCCCGAACATGCTGACCGCCGTGGTGCCGCGTCCGTCATCCTGAGTAACGGGGATTCGGCAGCGCGAGTCCATGGGTCGACGATGGGTCACATGGCCCCCACTCGCCCCGCCCTGGTCGGCATCTCACACGGCACCTCGTCGCCAGCCGGCCAGGCCGCGGTCGCCGCCCTGATGGGCAGGGTGGCCGAGGCCCACCCCGAGCTGACCGTCGCCAGCGGCTTCGTCGATGTTGAGCGGCCGAATCCGCAGGAGACCCTGGCCGGGCTGCCCGATCTGCGCCGGGCGATCGTGGTCCCGTTGCTGCTCTCGGCCGGCTACCACGTGCACGTCGACCTCGCTCGCGCGGTTGCGGCGGAGACCGAGCGGCCGGTGACGCTCACCGCGGCGCTCGGGCCCGACGACCGGCTTGTGGCGCTGCTGCAGCATCGTCTGAGCCAGGCCGGCCTCCGGGACGACGACGTTCTCGTCCTCGCCGCCGCCGGCTCCAGCGATCAGCGGGCGGTCGCCGACTGCCTGGTCGTCGCCGAGCGCCTCGCCGCGGCGTCCGGTCGGGACGTCGTCATCGGATTTCTCTCCGCGGCCGAGCCGAGGCTCTCGGATGCCGTCGGCGCTGCGCGTGCCGCCAACCCGGGCCGGCGCATCGTCGTGAGCAGCTATCTGCTGGCACCCGGCTACTTCCACTCGCTCGCCGAACAGGCCGGTGCCGACGTCGTGACTCTGCCGCTGCTGACCGCCGACGAGCCCGCGCCGGAACTCCTCGTCGAGGTCGTTGCCAGCCGTTATCGCGAAGCAGTGTAGGCGCAGAGCGCGCTGCGGCGCAGCTCTGTTACGCCCCGCTGCACTCCGTGACCGGTCGTGACCTCGCCCCCTCGCGCGCACTGCGCGCGTCAATGAGTCTTGCTCAATCGCAGTGACGCATCTGCACTCCCGTGCCGCGTCGACCGAGAAGGAGAGCATCGTGTCGTTGAACCTGGCTGAGACCGCAGAGGCGGCGCGTCCCGCGCGCCCCGCCTCGCGCCCGAACGGCCAGTGGAAGATCGACGGCACTGCTCCGCTCAACGGCAACGAGGAGTGGAAGCAACAGGACAACGGACTGAACGTGCGGGAGCGGATCGAGCAGGTCTACTCCAAGAACGGTTTCGCCTCGATCGACGGCACCGATCTGCACGGCCGTTTCCGGTGGTGGGGCCTGTACACGCAGCGGAAGCCCGGCATCGACGGCGGCAAGACCGCCACGCTGGAGCCGCACGAGCTTGAGGACGAGTTCTTCATGCTCCGGGTGCGCATCGACGGCGGCCAGCTGAGCACCGGTCAGCTGCGCGTCATCGGCGAGATCTCCCAGGAGTTCGGCCGGGACACGGCCGACCTCACCGATCGACAGAACATCCAGCTGCACTGGATTCGGGTCGAAGACGTGCCGGAGATCTGGCGCCGGCTCGAGGCCGTCGGCCTCGGCACCACGGAGGCCTGCGGCGACGTGCCGCGCGTCGTCCTCGGCTCCCCCGTCGCCGGCATCGCCCTCGACGAGCTCATCGACCCCACCGAGACGATCGCCGAGATCACGGCGAAGTACATCGGCGTGCCGGAGCTCGCCAACTTGCCCCGCAAGTTCAAGACCGCGCTGACCGGTCACCCGAGCCAGGATGTCGTGCACGAGATCAACGACGTCGGCTTCGTCGCCGTCGCACATCCAGAGCTCGGCATCGGCTACGACCTCTGGGTCGGTGGCGGCCTCTCGGTCAGCCCTCGCCTCGGTGAACGGCTCGGCGTCTTCGTCCGTCCAGACAAGGTCGCCGACGTGTGGCTCGGTGTCGTCTCGATCTTCCGCGACTACGGATACCGCAGGCTCCGCAACAAAGCCAGGCTCAAGTTCCTGCTCGCCGACTGGGGGCCGGAGAAGTTCCGGCAGGTCCTCGAGGACGAGTACCTGCACGAGGCACTCCCCGACGGGCCGCCGGCACCGACACCGACCCGTCAGGGCGATCACGTCGGCGTGCACAAGCAGAACGACGGACGCTTCTACATCGGCGTCACCCCGTTCGTCGGCCGCGTCTCCGGCACCGTCCTCACCGCTCTCGCCAACCTCCTCGAGAAGCACGGATCCACCCGGCTGCGCACGACACCGCACCAGAAGATCGTGCTGCTCGACATCACCGAGGAGAACGTCGAGCCGCTGATCACCGCGCTCGACGCGATTGGCCTGGAGGCCCGGCCGAGCCTGTTCCGCCGTTCGACCATCGCCTGCACCGGCATCGAGTTCTGCAAGCTCGCCATCGTCGAGACCAAGCAGACAGCCACCGATGCCGTGCTCGAGCTCGAGAAGCGCCTCGCCGGGATCGAGGTCCCCCAGCCGATCAGCCTGCACGTCAACGGCTGCCCCAACTCCTGCGCCCGGATCCAGACCGCCGACATCGGCCTGAAGGGTCAGCTGCTCCCCGACGGCGCCGGAGGACAGGTGCCCGGATTCCAGGTTCACCTCGGCGGCGGCCTCGCCTCCGTCGGGCGTGACGAAGCCGGCCTCGGCCGCACCGTCAGAGGACTCAAGGTCACCGCCGATGACCTCGCCGATTACGTCGAGCGCCTCGTCCGGCGATTCCTCGCCGAGCGCGGCGACACCGAGACATTCGCCAGCTGGGCGCACCGCGCAGACGAGGAGGCACTCCAATGAGCACCGAAGTTGTGAGCACCGCCGTACTCCGCGACCCGAAGCTCCGCCCCGCGGACGAGCTGCGCCTCCTCGCCGAACGGGGAGCCACCGAGCTCTCCGACGCCTCGGCCGAACAGCTGATCGCCTGGGTCGCCGAGAATTTCGACACCCGCGCCGTCGCGGTCGCCTGCTCGATGGCGGATGCCGTGCTGCCGACACTCGTCGCCGATCAGTTGCCGGGCGTCGACGTGCTCTTCCTCGACACGGGCTACCACTTCGCCGAGACCTACACGACGCGCAACGAGGTCGCCAGGGCCATCGACGTGACGATTGTCGATGTGCTGCCGGAGCGCACCGTTGCCGAGCAGGATTCCGCCCTCGGCAAGGACCTGTTCGCCCGTGACGCCGGTGCTTGTTGTGCGGCGCGCAAGGTCGCCCCGCTGAACCGCGCTCTGCGCGGCTACGAGCTCTGGTTCACCGGGGTGCGCCGCGACGAGGCGCCCACCCGCATCAACACCCCCCTCATCGAGTGGGATGCGCGCAACGGGCTGGTCAAGGTGAACCCATTGGCCGCGTGGAGCTTCGACGAACTGCAGGGTTACGCCACCGCGCATTCCGTGGTGCTGAACCCGTTGCTCACCCAGGGCTACCCCTCCATCGGCTGCGCACCGTGCACGAAGCCGGTCAGCGCAGGAGACGACCCCCGTTCCGGCCGCTGGGCCGGGCTCGAGAAGACAGAATGCGGACTTCACCTATGACCTCGACACCAGCCCTCTCCCCTGCCCTCTCGACGGCGCCGATCTTCTCGTCCGGGCGGCCAACGCTCGACCAGCTCGACCTGCTCGAAAGCGAAGCGATCCACATCATCCGGGAGGTCGTCGCTGAGTTCGAACGACCCGTGCTGCTGTTCTCCGGTGGCAAGGACTCCGTCGTCGTGCTCCACCTCGCCGCCAAGGCCTTCTGGCCGGGGACGGTGCCGTTCCCCGTGCTCCACGTCGACACCGGCCACAATTTCCCGGAGGTCATCGCCTTCCGCGACGCCACGGTCGAGCGTCTCGGCATCCGGCTCGCGGTGGCCAGCGTGCAGGACTACATCGACGACGGGCGTCTCCAGGAGCGCGCGGACGGAACCCGCAATCCGCTGCAGACCCAGCCGCTGCTCGACGCGATCGCGGCAGGCAGGCACGACGCCGTCTTCGGCGGCGCACGCCGCGACGAGGACAAGGCCAGGGCCAAGGAACGCATCCTCTCGCTGCGCGACGAGTTCGGCCAGTGGGACCCGCGCAATCAGCGCCCAGAACTCTGGAATCTCTACAACGGACGCCACACCGTCGGGCAGCACGTGCGCGCGTTCCCCATCAGCAACTGGACAGAGCTCGACATCTGGCGCTACATCGAGCGTGAGGGCATCGAGCTCCCCCCGCTGTACTACGCGCACGAGCGCGAGGTGTACCGGCGCGACGGGATGTGGCGCGCAACCGGACCGGTCAGCGCGCCGGGCCCCGACGAGACGGTCGAGCTCCGAACGGTGCGCTACCGCACGGTCGGCGACATGAGCTGCACCGGCGCCGTCGAATCCGACGCCGCCACCGTGCACGCCGTCGTGCACGAGGTCGCCCAGTCGACGATCACCGAACGCGGTGCGACCAGGGCCGACGACCGCATCTCAGAAGCCGCGATGGAAGATCGCAAAAAGGACGGGTACTTCTAATGAC
This sequence comes from Leifsonia sp. Root4, assembly GCF_001425085.1. GTDB lineage: Bacteria > Actinomycetota > Actinomycetes > Actinomycetales > Microbacteriaceae > Microterricola. Next base: position 41,788 of record NZ_LMDN01000002.1, read on the forward strand.
CGACGCACTGCTGACACGCCCCCTGGAGGGCACCCTCTTCCGCTTCGCCACGGCCGGTTCCGTCGACGACGGCAAGTCGACGCTGGTCGGACGACTGCTGCACGATTCCAAGGCGATCCTCGCCGACCAGCTCGACGCCGTCACCCGCACCTCGGCTGAGCGGGGTTTCGGCGGCGTGGGCGGCGGCATCGACTTCGCCCTGCTCACCGACGGTCTTCGGGCCGAGCGCGAGCAGGGCATCACGATCGACGTCGCTTACCGCTACTTCGCCACCGGGCACCGCTCGTTCATCCTCGCCGACTGCCCGGGCCACGTGCAGTACACGCGCAACATGGTCACCGGCGCGACAACGGCCGACGCCGTCGTCGTGCTCATCGACGCCCGCAACGGGGTGCTGGAGCAGACCCGCCGCCACCTCTCGGTCGTGCAGCTGCTCCGGGTTCCCCACATCATCGTGGCCGTGAACAAGATCGACCTCCAGGGCTACGACGAGGCGGCATTCGACCGCGTCGCGGCCGGTGTGCGGGCCGTGACGGGCGAACTCGGGATCGACGGGGTGCACGTCATCCCGGTCTCGGCCCTCGCCGGAGACAACGTCGTCGACCGCTCGATCAACACCCCGTGGTACGACGGCCCCAGCCTCCTCGAACTGCTCGAGACCCTCCCCCTCATCGACGAAGCGGAAAGCGCACTCGAGGCGTTCCGTCTGCCGGTGCAGCTGGTCATCCGCCCGCAGGGCGCAGTGGCCGTCGCCCCGGAGGACGCGGACTCGTACCGCGATTACCGGGCATACGCCGGTCAGGTCGCCTCGGGATCCGTGAGCGTCGGCGATTCCGTCACCGTGGTTCCGGGCGGCGGCACCACCGTCGTCACGGGCATCGACTTCGCGGGCGTCGAACTGGAGACGGCAATCGCACCGCAGTCGGTCGCCCTCCGCCTGCGCGATGATCTCGACGTCGCGCGCGGCGCGGTCATCACGGCCGCCGACCGCGTGCCCGAGCTGAAGAAGGACCTCTCCGTCGCGCTGTTCTGGCTCGATCCGCGCCCGCTTCGTCCGGGGGCACGGGTGCTCGTCAAGTTCGGAACGTCCACGGTGCAGGCGATCCTCACGACCGTCACCGGACGCCGCAATCTGGACACGCTCGCCATCGAGGCCGCAGACGGCCTCGACATCAACGACATCGGCCACGCCGGCATCCGTCTCGCATCGGCCCTGCCGGTCGAGGAGTACTCGGTCAACCGCCGGGCAGGAGCATTCCTCGTCATCCACCCCCAGGACGGCGCGACGCTCGCCGCCGGCATCGTCATCACCGACACCACGGAGAGTGCAGCATGAACCGCGGAAAGCTCAGCACCACCATCGGCATCGCGTCGCTCGGACTGCTCGCGACGATGCTCAGTGGCTGCGCAGCGCCCGCCGGAGATGTGCCCGCGGCAGGCCCGGCCACGGAGCTCCGGCTCGGCTACTTCGACAACGTCACCCACGCCCCAGCACTCGTCGGCCTGGAGAAGGGCTTCTTCGAGGAGGAGCTCGGGGACACCACGCTGACGCCCCAGATCTTCAGCGCCGGCCCGGCGACGATCGAAGCCCTCAGCGCCGGCGCGATCGACGCCGCCTACATCGGCCCCAACCCGGCGGTGAACAGTTTCGTCGCGAGCGGCGGCCAGTCGCTCCGCATCGTCGCCGGCGCGGCGAGCGGGGGCGCTGCCCTGGTCGTGCGGCCGGGGATCGACAGTCCGGCAGATTTTGCGGGCACCACCCTCGCCACCCCACAGCTCGGCAACACCCAGGACGTCGCGCTGCGCAACTGGCTGTCCGCGGAGGGCTACGAGACCAGCACAACCGGCGGCGGCGACGTCGCCATCACGCCGACCGAGAACGCTCAGACGCTCGCCCTCTTCCAGAGCGGGCAGATCGACGGCGCCTGGCTTCCGGAACCGTGGGTGTCCCGTCTCGTGCTCGACGCCGGTGCAGAGGTGCTCGTCGACGAGGCATCCCTCTGGGAGGACGGCGCCTTCCCGACAACGGTCCTCGCAGTCCGCGCCGAGTTCCTGGCCGAGCACCCCGATGCGGTGGAGGCCCTCCTGGCCGGGCACACACAGTCCGTCGCCTGGCTGAACGAGAATCCGAGCGAGGCGGGAGCGGTGATCAACGCCAAGCTAGCCGCCGACACCGGCAAATCCCTGCCGGATCCCGTGATCGAGCGCGCGCTCGAACACGTCACCTTCACCACAGACCCGCTCGCGGCAACCTTCCCCGTGCTCCTGAAGGCCGGAGTCGACGCGGGCACCGCCAAGGCGGGCGACATCAACGGTCTGTTCGACCTCGCGGCGCTGAACGCCGTGCTCTCCGCGGCAGGCGCCGCACCGGTCACGGCCGGCGAACTGGGGACCGAATAGCCCATGGCCGGCCAGAGCGCAATCAAGATCGACGCCGTGAGCAAGCGTTTCACGCCGACGGGGCCACTCGTGCTCGACACCGTGAGCCTCACGATCGAGCCGGGCGATTTCGTCTGCCTTCTCGGCGCATCCGGCTGCGGCAAGTCGACCCTGCTCAACATCATCGCCGGCCTTGAACACCCGAGCTCCGGCAGCATCACCGTCGCCAGCGGCAACGCCGCGGTGATGTTCCAGGACTCGGCGCTCCTCCCCTGGCTGACGGCCAGCCGCAATGTCGAGCTCGCGCTCAGGCTGCGCGGAGTGCCGCGGGCCAGGCGTCGCAGCGAGGCGCGTGAGCTGCTCGACGTGGTCAACCTCGCGGATGCCGCAGAGAAGCGCCCACACGAGCTCTCCGGTGGCATGCGCCAGCGGGTCGCCCTCGCGCGTTCACTCGCCCAGGACCGCCAGGTGCTGCTGATGGACGAACCGTTCGCCGCGCTCGACGCCATCACGCGCGATCTGCTGCACGAGGAGCTCGATCGGGTGTGGCGGGAAACCGGGCGAACGATCGTCTTCGTCACCCACAATGTGCGCGAGGCCGTGCGCCTCGGTCAGCGTGTGTTGCTGATGTCGTCGCGTCCAGGCCGGATCGCGAATGAGTGGCAGGTCTCCGGTGACGCACATCGGCGCATCGAATCCCCAGAGGTCTCGCGTCTCTCGGCCGAGATCACGGATCAACTCAGACAGGAGATCCGCCGCAATGCTGCCTGACACCCTCACCGCGGAGACGCGGAACACGCACGCTGCCGTGACCACCGCGGACGGCGCAGACGATCGAGCCGCCTCGGAGCTGCGCACGCTCGAATCCGGGCTCGACGCCCTGCAGAGCGTCGCGGTCACCGAGAAGAGCCCGTGGCGACGGTTCCTCGACAGCGTTCTGCCGCCGGTGCTGCTGCTCATCGCGCTGACCGCCGCCTGGCAGTTCTACGTCGTCATCGCCCAGCCGCGCCCCGACCTCGCCCCAGGACCGCTCGACGTCGCCGCATCCATGGCCGAACTCTGGTCGGATGGCCGGCTGCAGCTCGCCGTGCTCACCAGCCTGGAACGCGGCGGCATCGGATTCCTGATCGCGGTCGCCATCGGCACTCCGCTCGGTCTGCTGCTCGCGGAGTGGAGGCTGCTCCGACGCGCCCTCGGCCCGCTGCTCTCCGGCCTGCAGGTGTTGCCGTCCGTTGCCTGGGTGCCGGCCGCGATCCTCTGGTTCGGTCTCAGCGACGCCACCGTCTATTTTGTGATTCTGATGGGAGCGATCCCGTCGATCGCGAACGGCCTGGTCGCCGGCGTCGACCAGGTTCCGCCGCAGCTGCGTCGCGTCGGAACGGTGCTGGGGGCCAACCGCGGTCAGCTCGCCACCCTCATCGTTCTCCCGGCCGCAATGCCCGGCTACTTCGCCGGCCTCAAGCAAGGCTGGGCCTTCTCCTGGCGTTCGCTGATGGCCGCCGAGATCATCACGATGGGCGGCACCATCGGCTTCGGCCTCGGTTCCATGCTGCAGCAGAGCCGCGAGCTCGCCGATCTGTCGGCTGTTCTCGCCACGATCCTGGTGATCCTCGCGATCGGAATCCTGGTCGAACTCGTCTTCTTCGCCCCGATCGAACGACGGCTCCTGCGCCGCAGGGGCCTCCGCCCCGGCGGCATCCGATAGCGCCTTGCATCACGCGGGATGAGCCCGCTGCCGTCGCGCCCCCAGCACTTCCCACTGCCCGCTCCCCTCTGCCCACTCACCTCTGCATTCCGCACAGCCCGAAAGGCCCCCTCATGACCTCCGCGTCCCCCCTCCGCGTCGCGATCATCGGCGCCGGCCCGGCCGGCATCTATGCCGGCAACATTCTGGCCGCCGCCGTGCGTGAGGCCGGTGGCGAGCCGAGCATCGATCTATTCGATGCGCTGCCCGCCCCGTACGGCCTGATCCGCTACGGCGTCGCCCCCGACCACCCGCGGATCAAGGGCATCGTGAACTCGCTGCACGAGATGCTCGACTCCGGCGTCATCCGGTTCATCGGCAACGTGAACTACGGCGTCGACCTCGACCTGACCGATCTGCGCGCCCACTACCACGCGGTCATCTTCGCCACCGGCGCCATCCGGGACGCCGAGCTCGACATCCCCGGCACCGAGTTGCCCGGCTCCTTCGGCGCGGCCGACTTCGTCTCCTGGTTCGACGGGCACCCGGATGCCCCGCGCGACTGGCCACTCGACGCAACGGACATCGCCGTGATCGGCAACGGCAACGTCGCCCTCGACGTGGCGCGGATGCTCGCCAAGCATGCGGACGACCTGCTGCCCACCGACATCCCCAGCAACGTCTACGCGGGGCTCGCCGGCTCGCCCGTCACCGATGTGCACGTGTTCGGACGCCGCGGCCCCGCCCAGGTGAAGTTCACGCCCATCGAGCTGCGTGAACTCGCCGAGGTTCCCGACGTGGATGTGATCGTCTACGAGGAGGACTTCCAGGCCGACGAACACGGCGAGGCGGGTGTCGCCACGAACAATCAGCTCAAGGTCATGACGCGCACTCTGCGGGGTTGGCTCACGAAGGAGCAGACGGGCGCCTCGCGGCGCTTGCACCTGCACTTCTGGCACGCCCCGGCCGAGCTGTACGGCGATGGCCGGGTCGAGGGGATGCGCTTCGAACGCACAGAGCCGACCGGCGACGGCGGCGTGCGCAGCACGGGCGAGATCCGTGACTTCCCACTCCAGGCCGTCTACCGCGCGGTGGGCTACAAGGGCAGCGCGCTGCCGGGACTGCCATTCGACGACGAGCGCGGGGTCGTGCCCAACGATGGCGGGCGGGTGCTGGACGCCGCGGGAACGCCGCTTCCCGGGCTCTACACAACCGGCTGGATCAAGCGCGGCCCTGTCGGCCTGATCGGACACACCAAGGGCGACGCCCTCGAGACGGTCGGCACGATCATCGCGGACCTCGACCTGCTCGCCGCGCCTGCCGAGCCAGACACCGAGGCGATCCTCGAGGTGCTCGAGGGCCGCGGCATCCGGTTCACCAGCTGGCCGGGCTGGCTCGCCCTCGATGCGCATGAACGGACGCTCGGCGAGGTCGACGAGTCGCCCGTCGCCCGCGAACGCGTGAAGGTCGTCGCTCGCGACGAGCAGGTCGACATCGCACGCGCCGAGATCTTCGTCGCCTGATGACGTACGTCATCGCGCTGCCCTGCGTCGACGTCAAGGACAGGGCATGCATCGACGAGTGCCCAGTCGACTGCATTTACGAGGGCGAGCGTTCGCTCTACATCCACCCGGACGAATGCGTGGACTGCGGCGCCTGCGAACCGGTCTGCCCGGTTGAGGCCGTGTACTACGAGGACGACCTGCCGGAACAGTGGGGCGAGTACTACACCGCCAATGTGGCATTCTTCGACGAGATCGGTTCGCCGGGCGGCGCCGCGAAGGTGGGAACGTACAGCTTCGACCACCCGCTCATCGCGGCCCTCCCCGCCCAGGGCGGCGCGCATGCCTAGCGAGCACGAACTCTACGACTGCGTCGTGATCGGTGCAGGGCCTGCCGGACTCTCGGCCGCGCTCAACCTCGCGCGCGCACGGAAGCGCGTGCTCGTCGTCGACAGCAACCGCCCACGGAACGCGGCGACGATGATCTCGCACGGTTTCATCACGCGCGACGGGCTGCCTCCGCACGAGCTGCGCCGCATCGCCCGCGAGGAACTGGCGCTCTACCCGAGCGTCGAGGTGCTGCAGCGCGCGGCGGTGCTGGCGGTGTCGCGGAGCGAGTCTGCCGACTCGGGCGACACCGCTGAGTGGGCCGAGCGCTTCGTGATCGAGATCACCGGCGCGACGCCATCCGCCGCGCGGGCGGTGCGCAGCCGGTCGATCCTGGTCGCCACCGGTCTGCGCGAGACGCTGCCTGCGCTGCCGTCGATCCGCGCCTACTACGGGATGAGCCTGTTCAGCTGCGCCGCCTGCGACGGGTACGAGCAGCGCGACCAGCCGCTCGCGCTCATCGGCGAGACCGACGATCTGCTTGAGCGGGCGCTGCTGGTGGCGCAGTGGACGAGCGCGTTGACGGTGTTCACCAACGGCGTTGCGCCGCTGAGCGTCGCGGACGAGGCGGTGCTGGCAGCCCACGGCATCCGTCTGGATCGGCGGGCGATCGACGACCTCGAGGGCGATCGCGGCGCCATCTCCGCCGTGCGCATGGCCGATGGCGACCGGGTGCCGGTGACCGGTGGTTTCGTGCGCCCGTTGTGGCATCCCGTCGTCGACTTCCTCGACCGTGTCGCTCTCGCCACCGACGAGCACGGACATCTGACAACCGATCGTGATGGCCGCACCTCCGCCCCGGGCATCTACGCGGCCGGCGATGTCGCCGCGCCCGGGCCGCAACAGCTCATCGTCGCCGCAGGTGCCGGCGCGCGCGTCGCGGCGATCATCACCCACGATCTCCTCGGGGTGACGACCGCACACTGAGCACGCCGCGCCCTGCGAGCCGGGCTAGTGGCTGCCGTCGACGAGCTTCAGCCCGATGACACAGCCGATGAGTCCGAGGATGAGCAGGATCTTGATCACCGACGCCGGCTCGCCGCCGAAGAGCATGGCGTAGAGCACGGTGAGCGACGCGCCGATTCCGACCCAGACCGCATAGGCGGTGCCGACGGGGATGTCACGCATGGCGTAGGCCAGGCCGCCCATGCTGATGACGAGGGCGACACCGAAGGTGACCGTTGGCCAGAGCTTGGTGAAGCCCTCCGACTTGCCGAGTGCTGTCGCCCAGACGGCTTCGAGCACGCCGGACGCAATGAGGATGATCCATGCCATGACTGTTCACTCCCGTGGCCAGTCTTGTCGCATTCCGGGTACTGATCCCTCGTCCGGGGCCGCCGTCTTGGAAGCCATGTTCAGCCTAGCGGAGCCCTCTGTGCACCCACTGTGCAGTCGTCATTCGGCCACGGTCGGACACGGCGCGCGACTAGTTGGGCAGCGGGTCGGCCACGACGCAGACCTGCGCGAAGTGCTCGACGACGGGGAACGGCTCGTAAAAGTGGTGCAGCAGTTCCCGCCAGCGCAGGTACTCCGGCGAGCCGCGGAAGCCGGGGTCGTGCGCCTCGACGCTCGTCCACTCCACCAGCAGCAGGTACTCGTTCGGTGTCTCGATCGAGCGCGAGAGCCGCAGCCCGCGGAAGCCGGGCATCGCGGCGATCAGCGTGCGCGCCTCGGCGAACGCCCGCTCGAATTCCTCCTCGCGCCCTGGCGATACGGGTAAGAGCGCGTGTTCCAGAATCATGAATGCCAGCGTACCTTTTCGTCGACCGGCTTCCGGATGCCGCCGGCACCCGCCATCATGGGTGCATGCCTCTCGACGCCAACGCAGCCCTCATCGTCATCGACATGCAGCAGGGTTTCGCCGACCCGGCGTGGGGCCGGCGCAACAACCCGGACTGCGAGGCCAACGTCGCGGCGCTCCTCGACGCGTGGGTCGGATCGGATCGCCCCGTCGTTCTGGTGCGACACGACTCCGTCGGCGAGGCCTCCCCGCTCAACCCGGACAACCCGGGGAACGCACTGCTCGACTTCGTCGCCGCAGCACCGCACCAGCTGTTCGTGACCAAGCAGGTCAACTCGGCCTTCTTCGGAGAGCCGGACCTCTCGGAGTGGCTGAGCGCACTCGACATCGAGCAGATCGTGGTCTGCGGCATCCAGACGAACATGTGCGTCGAGACGACCGCGCGCATGGGTGGCAACCTCGGATTCGAGGTGTTCGTTCCGATCGACGCGACGCACACCTTCGACCTCGAGGGCCCGAACGGCGCACGCCTGAGCGCCGACGAGCTCGCCGCCGCGACGGCGGTCAACCTGCACGGCGGTGAGTTCGCCACCGTGCTGAGCACGGCCGAGCTGCTCGAACGCGTCTGATCCGGCGCTGTTGCGCCGCGTTACGGACACGCGCCGCTGGCCCGGGCGCACGGGCTAGCGTGTGGGCATGGCAGATCGTGAGTACGGCTTCAAGACCCGCGCCATTCACGCGGGCAACATCCCTGACCCGGTGACCGGGGCGCGTGCGCTTCCGATCTACCAGACGAGTGCGTTCGTCTTCGACGACACCGCGGATGCCGCGGCCCGCTTCGCGCTGCAGAAATATGGCAACATCTACTCCCGCTTGGCGAACCCGACGGTCGCGAGCTTCGAGGAGCGAGTCGCCAGCCTCGAGGGTGGCCTCGGCGCCGTGGCGACGGCCAGCGGCCTGAGCGCGCAGTACATCACCTTCGCCAGCCTCGCCGGTGCCGGCGACCACATCGTGGCCAGCGCGAACCTCTACGGCGGCTCGATCACGCAGCTCGACGTGACGCTGCGCCGCTTCGGCGTGGAGACGACCTTCGTCCGCAGCTCCGACCCGGCCGACTATGCCGCGGCCATCACCGAGAAGACCAAGCTGATCTTCGCCGAGACGATCGCGAACCCCTCCGGCGAGATCGCCGACATCGAGGGCCTGTCGGATGTCGCGCGGGCGCACGGCATCCCGCTCATCATCGACTCGACCATCGCCACCCCGTACCTCAACCGCCCGTTCGAGTGGGGCGCGGACATCGCCATCCACTCGGCGACGAAGTTCCTCGGTGGGCACGGCACGACCCTCGGCGGCGTCGTCGTGGAGAGCGGCCGCTTCCACTGGCACAGCGACAAGTTCCCGCTCTTCGGTGAGCCGGTGCCGAGCTACGGCGGGCTGCAGTGGTCCGGCAACTTCGGCGAATACGCCTTCCTCACCCGCCTCCGCGCCGAACAGCTGCGCGACATCGGTCCGAGCCTCGCCCCGCACAGCGCCTTCCTGCTCGCACAGGGCGTCGAGACCCTGCCGTACCGCATCCAGGCGCACGTCGACAACGCACGCACCGTGGCCGAGTGGCTCGAGGCCGACGACCGCATCGAGAGCGTGCTCTGGGCCGGACTGCCGAACCACCCGCACCACGAACGCGCACAGAAGTACCTGCCGAAGGGGCCGGGCTCGGTGTTCAGCTTCGTCGTGAAGGGTGGGCGCGCCGCCGGGCAGACGTTCATCGAATCGCTGAACCTGGCCAGCCACCTCGCCAACATCGGCGACGCAAAGACGCTCGTCATCCACCCCGCGTCGACGACCCACGCCCAGCTCACCGAGCAGCAGCTCATCGACGCCGGCGTGCTGCCGGGTGTTGTGCGCATCAGCGTCGGCATCGAAGATGTCGATGACATCATCTACGACCTCGACCAGGCCCTCGCGGCCGCGACGGGAGCATGACCATGAGCACAACGGACGCCGCAACCCCGCTGGTCGGCCAGTCCCCGCTGGTTGGCCAGACCTCGCCGGTTGAGCCTGTCGAAACCACAGACGCGGTCGTGACGACGCAGCTCGCGAACGGCTTGAGCTGCGAGCTGCCGGCCGACTCGCCCCTCGCCAAGCTGCTCCGCTCGCAGCGCACCTGGGTGGGCCCGGACGCCAAGGCGCGCCTGCGCATCCTGCGCGAGGCGAAGTCGATCGCGATCGTCGGCGCATCGCCGAACCCGGCCCGCTCGAGCTACTTCGTCGGCACCTACCTGCAGCAGTCCAGCGACTACCGCGTGTACTTCGTCAACCCGAACGCCGACACGATCCTCGGCCAGAAGGCCTACCCGGATCTGGCGAGCCTGCCGGAGGTGCCCGACATCGTCGACGTGTTCCGCCGTGGCAGCGACATCCCGAGCGTCATCGACGAGGTCGTCGCCGTCGGCGCCCCGACCATCTGGGTGCAGCTCGGCATCTGGAACCAGGATGCCGCGGAGTACGGCGAGTCGAAGGGACTCACCGTCGTGATGGACCGCTGCATCAAGATCGAGCACGCCCGCTTCAACGGTGGCCTGCACCTGCTCGGCTTCGACACCGGCCAGATCACCGCCCGCAAGACGATCCGCTGACTCCGCCTTCCCGCTGGTCGACACCCCTCGCCAGCGCCGCGCCTTCCCGTTGGTCGAGTAGGCGCGCCAGCGCCGTATCGAGACCCGGTTTCTGGCGGGAAACCGGGCCCCGTGCGGGGTCTCGATACGCTCGTCCCTCGCTACTCGACCAACGGGGTGGAGACGAACGGAAACACGGCCGTGATGCTAGGCCTTGCGGATGCTGCGGACGCCGACGACGAGCCCGACCACGGCCGTCGCGATCGCCGCGACGAAGCCGCCGAGCACCGCGATGGAGCCGAGATCACCGGCGAACAGTGCGCGCTCCGCCGCAACGACGTAGCTCAACGGGTTGACCGCTGCGGCCGCCTTCATCCAGTCCGGCCCGTTCTCGATCGGCAAGAGCATGCCGGAGAGGATCATCAGCGGGAAGATGAGGGTCTGGTGGATCACCCAGAACATCCAGTCCCGCTCCCGGCAGGCCAGGGCCACCGAGTAGCTGAGCGCGCCGAAACCGATGCCGAAGATCGCCAGCAGCACGAAGCCGATCAGCAGCCCGGCCACGTTGATCTGGAATCCGAACGGCAGGGCGACGAGGCAGACGATCAGGCCCTGCATCGCGAGCGGCACGATCTCCTTGAGCGAGCGGCCGATCAGCAGGGCGCTGCGGGCCAGTGGCGCGACGAGCGTGCGCTCGTGCGAGCCGGACTGCATCTCGCCGAGCAGGTTCGCTCCCGTGCTGGCCGTGCCGAACAGCGCCACCATCACGAGGATGCCCGGCACGAACCACTGCAGTGTCTCGGCGGCGGGCAGACCGGATGACGCGACGAGCAGCGGCCCGAACAGGCCGAGGAACACGAGCGGCTGCACGAGGCTGAACAGTGCGCTGAACGGATCGCGCATGACGGGCCGGAGTTCTCGCACGAAGACGTTCCAGATGTCGGCGAAGATGCGGGTGCGGCCGGGGACAGCGCTTGCCCGCGCCGTCTGGCCCCTGTCACTCTGGGCCGAGCCTGTGCCGGTCTCGATCACGGCGTCGCTGCGGGTGTCGTGGCGGGTGTCGTGGCGGCTGTCGATGGTGTTCATGCTGCGTCCTCCTCGGACTCGTGAGAAACGGATGGTGTGTGCTCTGCCGAGGCGGGCGCCTGACCCTCTTCGCGCAGGCTCCGACCGGTGAGCGCGAGAAACACGTCGTCGAGTGTCGGCTGGTGGATCGACGCCGCCCGGGGCGGCAGTCCGGCGGCGTCGAGCGAGCGCAGGATCACCGGCAGCGCCTCGTCGGCGGCGAGTGCCGGCACCACAACGGAGGTTCCGGATGCCGTTCCGTGGGTGTGTGCGGCCGCGGCCGCGGCATCCGAAGCCGAATCGAATCCCAGCTCGACCCGGTCGCCGGCCAGATCGCGCTTCAACGCCTGCGCGGTGTCGTCGGCGATGAGCCGCCCGTGATCCATCACCATCACCCGTTCGGCCAGCTGATCGGCCTCGTCGAGGTAGTGGGTCGTCAGGAAGATCGTCGTGCCATAGCGCCGGCGCAGCTCGACGATGTGCTGCCAGAGGTTGGCACGGCTCTGCGGGTCGAGCCCGGTGGATGGCTCATCGAGGAAGAGCAGCTCCGGCCGGTGGATCAACCCGAGCGCGATGTCGACGCGGCGGCGCTGCCCCCCGGAGAGCGTCTGCACCTGGCGGCCGGCGATGGCGCCGAGGTCGAGTGATTCGATCAACTCATCGGCCCTGAGGCGGGTCTCGCGCCGGCCGATCCCGTAGAACGCGCCCTGGCTGTGCAGCTCATCGCGCACACGCTGGGTGTAGCCGGCCGATGAGCCCTGCCCGATGTAACCGATGCGTCGGCGCACCCCGGCCGGGTCGCGGCGGATGTCGCAGCCGACGACGCTCGCCTCGCCGGAGCTGGCCGGCAGCAGGGTGGTGAGCAGGCGCAGCGTCGTCGACTTGCCTGCACCGTTCGGCCCGAGGAACGCGACGAGCTCGCCCGCCGCGACGTCGAGGGTGAGATCGGCCACGGCCTCCACCGCGCCGCCGGACTTTCCTGAGCCGGGGAACGTCTTGCCGAGCCCCCTGGCCGCGATCATCTTGTGCTCTGTCTGTGTTGTCATGCCTCCACGTTAGGAAGCAAATAGGACACTTTCTGTCCTAATAAAGGAGATACTGAAAACATGTCAGACACCACGAGCAGAACGCTGGAGCTCCTCTCCCTGCTGCAGAGCCATCGGCACTGGTCGTGCCGTGAACTTGCGGAACGCCTCGCCGTGAGCGAGCGCACCCTGCGCCGCGACATCGACCGCTTGCGGGAGCTCGGCTACGAGATCGATGCCAGCCGTGGCGCGATCGGCGGCTACCGCCTGACGGCCGGCACCGGGCTGCCGCCGCTGCTCCTCACCGACGATGAGGGAGTCGCGATCGCCATCGGTCTGCGCTCCCAGACGACATCCGGGCTGCGCGATTCGGAGCACACGACGCTCAGCGCACTCGCGAAGATCGAACAGGTTCTCCCCCCGGCGCTCCGCAGGCGGATCGACGCGCTGCAGTCGCACATGTCGGTCGCGCCGGGGCAGGGGCCCGCCGTCGACCCCGAGCTGCTCGGCCTCCTCGCGCTCAGCTGTCGCGACAGCGAACGGATCCGCTTCAGCTACACCGATGCTCGCGGCGCGGAATCCACCCGCAGCGCGGAACCGCACATGCTCGTGCCGCGTGGGCGTCGCTGGTACCTCGTCGCGTGGGATCGTGACCGTGCCGCCTGGCGCACCTTCCGGCTCGACCGCATCGCGGCGCTGGTACAGACACGCGTGCTCTTCGCCGCCCGGGATCTCAGCGCGGCGGCCGCCGCCGAGCTCGTGGCCGAGGCCGTGTCGTGGCGGGAGAACACCCTGAGCGCCGAGGTACACATCGCGGCCCCGCTCGGCGCGGTGCAGGAGAAGCTGGGCTGGTGGGCGCGCGACACGGCGGCGCTGGATGCCGGCACGACCGTGTGGACGCTCACCGGCGACTCCGCCGCGCACATCGCGACCGCGCTGCTCTGGATCCCCGCCGAATTCGCCTTCACCGTGCACGGCCCACCCCAGCTGCTGCGCCAGCTCGCCGCCTTCGCCGACCGCTTCGGCTCCATCGCGTCCTAGCCCGGCTGGCACGCCCTGCTTGCGGTGCGGCTAGGGTGAGTGCGTGATTCGTATTCCGGGGAGGGCGCTGCGCATCCTGGCCTCGTGCTGGCCGATGCTGCTCGCCCTGTACCTGGCCGGAACCGTGGCGCACCACCTGCTCATCAGCCTGTCGGCGTTCGTCGGCTCGAGCGTTGGCCTCGCCGCGTATTTCCTGCTTCCGCTCGCGATCCTCGCCAAACTCATCGCGTACATCGGAATGTTCCTCGTGATGCGTTCCGAGATGCGCGCCCTCGCGGAGGTTCCGACGGGCTCGACGGGCTCGACGGGCTCGACGGGCTCGGTGGCCAAGCGGACGATGTTCTGGGACGTGGTGACGGCCAGCATCCTGCCGTTCATCGCCTTCTACGCCGCCTGGGGCTTCCTCGGCGAGGACAGCAATCGCTACGCCGCCGAGGTGTTGGCGCAGAGCTGGGGCCCGGCCGACCCGATCTTCGGCCGGGGCAGCGCGCTCGGCATCAACGCACTCACGCTGGGCGCGACGCTCTTCGCCTATCTCGCCAGGCTCGCGCTCACGCGCTGGGCCGCGAAGCTTCCCACCTGGACCCGCGTCCTCGCGGCCTACTTCGAGATGGTGTGGCTCTTCCTGGCCGCCTACGTGCTCACCGAACTGGTGAACACCGTGATGGGCTGGATCGGCGACCGTGCCATCGTCGTCTGGTGGGAGGGCCTGATGGCCGGCATCGGCATCCGGATCCCGGCTCTGGACGCACTCTGGGGCGGCATCAACTGGCTCATCGCCGAGATCGGCGCCATCACCTTCCTCCCGCTGGCGTGGCTCACGATCGCCGGTGTCGTCTACGGCCGCACGATCGCCGCCCAGAAGCTCAGCCTCGATGCGATCGCCGCCCGCGACGCCCGCGCCGGCCGGGCGCTGACGAGCCTCCGGGCGCGCACCGGAACCGTGCCGCAGTGGTGGCGAGACCGCGGTCGCGACATCCGCGGCAACATCGTCGGGCGCTTCACACCCATCACCGCCTCGCTCCTGCTCATCTGGCGCGCCGGCGCCATCTCCCTCGGCGTGTACGTGCTCTGCTTCACCGTGCTCGATGCTCTCGTCGCGTGGCTCGGCGTCGGCATCAACCAACTGCTCGGGCCGCACTCGATCGATTTCTGGTTCGCGATCAGCCCCGTGCTCGTCTACCTCACGGCACTCCTCGTCGAACCGGCCCGCTTCGCCCTCATCGCCTCGGCCTACGACCACTCACTCGCCGCGCTCGAGACGCGAACGCGGGCGGATGCCGCCGCCGCAGATCCGCTGAGCGCGGTCGGCCGACAGGGCTGACGCGGCAGCGGGACCGCGTCACTCCAGCGGAGGCGGGAGCCGGATGCGGAGGTACTCCGGGAACCACTCGACGTTCTCGACGACGAGTTCCAGATCGGCATCCGCGGTCTGCGGCACGAGGAAGGCCAGATCGACCGAGTACGGCTCGGTGCGGGCGCTGTCACAGGCGCCGTTGGCCAGACCTTCCTCCGGTGACCAGCCGTACTCCCCCGCGCCGATCGGTCGCCACTCGCCGACCCCATCGACAGCGGCCAGCGTGATCTCGCACAGAACGCCCGCGGTCGCCGGAGTCACGGCCAGCCGAGCCAGCACGAGTTCGGTGCCGGCGGGCATGTCGACGGCTCCCGGTGTGTCCGCCGGCAGCCGGGCGGAGGCGATGGTCTCGAAGGCGGCCGTCGGCATCTGCACCGCTTCTTCGGCGCCGGCCACGACGGCCCGTGACGGGCGGGACTCGAAGTAGCCGAGCCAGCTGTCGGCGAAGATGGCGGCCAGCCCGATGGGCAGGAGCACGATCACGCCGAGAAGGCCCCAGCGGTTGCGCCGCCACCAGCCGGCGGCAGGCGGAGCAGCGACTGTGGGTGCCGGTTCGGCATCCGGCGCCGTCTGGGCTGCACCGATCGTTTCGGTCATCACTCGGCCCAGCCCGGCTCTGTGATGGTGGTGCTCGGCTGTTGCTTCAGCGCGCTCAGGTCGAGCTCGATGATGAGCAGCGAGTCCAGGCGCTCGTCGGATGCAACCCCGAGGCGCAGTTCGGCCGGCCGCGGCGCCGCGGACTCGGCAGCATCCCGGGCGAGCGCGGCGGGCACTTCGAACAGCAGGGCACCCGCGGTGGGGATGCCGGCCGCGAGCGTCGTCTGGGCCAGCGAGAGCGAGTTCGGCCGCTCGCTGGCGGACCAGCGCGTTCCATCGACGTCGAGCATCGCCGACTGCAGCTGACACAGCGACTCCACGCAGGCGGCCTCGGCATCGACGACCAGCCAGACACCACCGCTCTCCGCGGCCCACGGCTCGCCCCAGAGCTCGCCCCGCGGCTGCGTCACGAACTGGGCTCCCGTCACGGTGGCGCTCAGGTTGCGCCCCGTCAGGGTGGCGCCGAGTGCGCCGCGCACCTCGAAGGGCGCATCGCGCACGCTCTCGTCCGGCGTGTGGTTGGCGATGACACCGGAGACGAGCAGCAGCGTGGCGAGCCCGAGCCCGGCTCCGATGGCTTTCCGGCGCGCGCTCATTAGTCCGCCGCCGTTTCGATGACGGCCGGCATGGTGACCGCGAGGGTCGGGTCCGACCACTCCTGCCCGACAGCAACGGCCGTGAACGTGTAGAGGCTGAGGTCGAACAGTTCCACGGTGACCGGGCTTCCTGGCGTCGCGGCCGCGGTGCGCACGGACCACACGAGGTCCACGACCGTCGGCACGCCGGGCTGCAGCCGGAGCAGCTCGTCGCCGTCGGCCGCGTAGAGCACCATCTCCGCCTCTGCGGTGGCATCGAGGCCGTCGACGCCACTCACGCGCACAGCGTCGAGAGGACGGAGCAGCGGCTCGTCCCACTCGTTCACCAGCTCGGCGCGCACCCGCAGGAACGACTGGCCGGGTTCAGGCGCAGCACTGTTGCCCGGCAGCACGTCGACGACGCTGACGCCCTGCACGGTGATGGTGAGCGGGCTGCCATGGTGTGGCTGGCCGAGTTCGCGCTCTGCGATCGGCGGCTCGGCGGCATCCGCGAGCCCACCGAAGGCGGCAGAGCCGGCGAGAACGACCACGACGGCGATGCGGGTGATCGATTTGAGCGGAAGCGCCTTGGCACGGCCGACGGCCTGCCCTTTCAGGCGCCCGCGCCAGCTCGTCTCCCCCTGACCGCTCACGCGCCCAGTCTAGGGCGCGGCACCGCGACGGGCGACGTGGGGCGGGGCGGCTAGATCGAGTAGCCGAAGCTGAGCAGCTTGAGCTCGCGGCCGTCCGGCATGGTCAGCAGCGGCTCCCGGTCGAGCAGCCGCTCGAATCCGAGCCGTTCGTAGAGCTTGTGCGCGCCGATCATCTCCGGGCCCGAGTTCATGACGACGCGGGGAACGCCGCGCAGCCGGCCCAGCAGCAGCACGTGGCGGCTGAGCAGCTCGCCGATGCCGCGGCGTCTGGCATCCGGGTGCACGGCGAGCAGGCGAAAGTCCATCTCGCCGACCTGCGGCAGCTCGGTCATCACGGCGCCGGCCCGCGGGGTCGAGACCGTGCCGAGGAGGGCGCCGGTCTCGGTGTCGCTGGCGACCCAGACCTGGTGCTCGTCCGCACGGCCGGCGACGTCGACGATCGAGGCCCGGTAGGAGTCGCTGAGGCTGTAGTCGTGGGCGTACGCGCGCTCGGAGAGCTCGGCGACGGCGTCGATCTCCTCGTCACGCATCAACCGCACGAGCACCTCGCCGTCTGGGCGCTGCAGCGGGTAGCGGTAGGCAACGAGCGGCACATCGGCCGTCTGTGCGGCATCGCGCATCTGATCCATCGAGATGCGTTCGAAGCCGAGCCGCTCGTAGAGGCGCTGGGCGGGCAGGTTCAGCTCTCCGGTGTCGAGCACAAGGGCGCTCGCGCCCTGCTCCACGGCGCGTTCCAGCGCGACCCGGGTGAGTGCCTCGCCGAGGCCAAGACCTCTGGCCTCCGGCAGCACTCCGAGCAGGCGCAGCTCGAATTCCTCCCCCGTGGCGAGCCGGGAGTGCTCGGTCTCGGCGCGCAGCAGGCTGGCGGTGGCGATGACCGTGCCCTCCGCGTGGGTGCCCGTTCCGCTCGCCACCGCGACGAGCAGCGTTCCGGATGCCGCCCGGCCCTCCGCGTCGCGCATCAGGCGGTTCCGCTCTGCCGATGTCGGCAGGTGACCGTAGGGTCCGTGCTGGAAGGCGGTAACCGTCACATCGCCGACGGTTGCGAACTCCTCGGGGGTTGCTTCGCGGATGACGAAGGCAGGTCGGGGCAGTTGGCGGGGCTCGGGCTGAATCACGGAGATCAAGCTTACGCGGCGAAGCTGCGAGGACGCGCGGAGCTGCGCACGATTCTGCGACGTGGCGCCGCATTTCTGCACGCTCTGTTGCCTACGATGGAGGGGTGACAGCGTTCGTCTCAGCCCTCGATCTCTTCTCGATCGGAATCGGCCCTTCCAGCTCCCATACGGTGGGCCCCATGCGGGCCGCCCGCGACTTCGCCGACCGCCTGGAGCCCGCGATGCTCCCGCGCATCACCCGACTGAGTTGCGTGCTCTTCGGCTCGCTCGGTGCGACCGGGATCGGGCACGGCACACCGGATGCCATCGTCGCCGGCCTCAGCGGGCTGCGCCCGGAGGACTGCGACCCCGCCGTCGTGCGCGGTGCATGGAGCACGCTGCCGAAATCGGCCGTCGGCCACGGAAGCGTGCTGCTGGCCGGCATCCACCCGGTTGACATCGCCAGGGACGACATCAGCTTCGCCCCGTTCACCCGGCTGCCCGGGCACCCGAACGCGATGACGCTGCACGTCTGGGGCCGTGACGAGGCCGGCACGGAGCACGAGCTCTACCAGGAGACCTATTACTCGGTCGGCGGCGGCTTCATCCGGCGGGCCAGCGAGGACGCCGCGCACTCCGCGGCCGCGCACGCGGGTGTGGACCGTGTCTCCGACTCCACGGGCGCCGCAGCAGCCGCCGGCACCCCGAAGCGCGTGCGCCTCGTCACCGAGGCGGCGACGCCGCGGCATCCGCTGCCGTACTCCAGCTCGGAGGAGCTGCTGGCGCTCTGCGAGGCCCAGGGCATCAGCCTCGCCGACATCGCCCGGGCCAACGAGGAGGCCGTGCACGGCCGCGAGGAGCTCGACGCTGGACTCGACGCCATCTGGGCCGCCATGCACAGCTGTGTCGAGCACGGCCTGGCGACGCCGGGCGTGCTGCCGGGCGGCCTCGGCGTCAAGCGCCGCGCGCCCGAGGTGCGGGAACGGCTCGAAGCGTACGACGGCCAGCCGGTGCGGGAGCGCGACACCTCCACCGAATGGTTGCACGCCTTCGCCCTCGCCGTGAACGAGGAGAACGCCAGCGGCGGCCGCGTCGTCACGGCGCCGACCAATGGCGCGGCCGGCATCATCCCGGCCGTCGGGCACTACTACATGCGGTTCGTTCCCGGGGCGTCGGATGCCGGCATCCGTACCTTCCTGCTCACGGCGGCCGCGATCGGCTCGCTCGTCAAGGCCAACGCCTCGATCTCGGGGGCGGAGGGCGGCTGTCAGGCCGAGGTCGGTTCCGCCTGCGCCATGGCGGCCGGGGCACTCTGCGCCGTGCTCGGCGGCACCCCGCGGCAGGTCGAGAACGCGGCGGAGATCGCGATGGAACACCACCTCGGCCTCACCTGCGACCCGGTCGGCGGGCTCGTGCAGGTGCCGTGCATCGAGCGCAACGCGATCGCGGCGTCGACCGCGGTGTCTGCGGCGAGGCTCGCCCTGCACGGCGACGGCACCCACCTCGTCTCGCTCGACACGGTGATCGAGACGATGCGCCAGACCGGCCTCGACATGATGACGAAGTACAAGGAGACCAGCGAGGGCGGGCTCGCCGTCAACGTCATCGAGTGCTGAGCGCCGCGGCCCGAGTGCCGCGCGCGTTACCTCCTCTTACGCACCGCCTCGACCGGGCATCGGCAGCGAATTAGCGTGAGCACATGAGCTCACCGGATGCCACCATCGCCAGCCCCGCCCTGCCCGCACCGTTGCTGTCGACGCCGCTCGTCTCGACGCAGTGGCTGGCCGATCACCTCGGCCGCGACGGCCTCGTCGTGCTCGACGCCACCGTGCTGCACGTGAAGGCGCCGACCACGAAGGCGGGCTACCGCTGGCTCAGCGGACTCGACCAGTACCTGGTGGACGGCCACATCCCCGGGGCTGTCTTCGCCGACGTGCTCGAGGTCTTCTCCGACCCGGCCAAACCCTTCGGCTTCGCGCGGCCCGACGCCGAGCAGATCGTCGCTGCGGCGGCATCCGTCGGCATCGACGGCGACAGCGCCGTCGTGCTCTACGACGACTCGGTCGGACAGTGGGCGGCCCGCATCTGGTGGCTGCTGCGCTCCTTCGGCTTCGAGAACGTCGCCGTGCTCGACGGCGGCCTGACGAAGTGGCGCGCAGAGGCGCGCCCACTCGAACGAGGCCACGTCGAACCGGCGGTCTCCGCCGGCTTCACCGCTGTCGAACGCCCCGAGTTCTGGGCCGACAAGGATGACGTCGCGGCCGTCGTCGCCGGCGACGCCGAGGCGACCCTCGTGTGCGCGCTGCCTCCGGCCGAGTTCAGCGGCGAGTCGAGCTCGCGCAGCCGGGCCGGCCACATCCCGGGAAGCCTCAGCCTGCCGGCCGGTCGCCTCGTCGACCGTGCGGACAACGCCCTGCTGCAGGGGGTGGCGCTGAGCGAGAAGCTCGCTCCGGTGCTCGGTGCGGCTGCCACGACGGATGCCGGCACGCCGTCGGCAGCGGGCGGCGCCCCCTCGGCGGCATCGCGCGAGCTCGCTCCCCGCATCATCACCTACTGCGGTGGCGGGATCGCCGCGGCCGCGGCCGCGCTCGCGCTGACGGCGGCGGGTACCGGCAACATCGCGATCTACGACGGCTCCCTCAACGAGTGGACCGCCGACGAGAACGCCCCGCTCGTCTCGCTGGTCTAGCGCCGCGCCCGGCGCCCTCCGCTCGGCCGGCGCGGCAGAAACCACACAATCGCGCCACACGTTTCTACAGCGGTGGCGCGGTTTCTGGCGCGCAGACGTCCCGCCCGGCGGTTCGGCGGCTCGCGCGGCGCGTGCGCGTGCGCGGGGCTCAGAGACCACGCATCGTGAACGCCTGCGCCAGCAGGGCGCGGAACGGCGGGCGCCCCAGCACCCGCACGAGGGCGTTGCGCACACCGAGCCGCGGGCCACTGGCCTCGCGCCCGATCTGCATGTTGAACGCCGCCTGCGCCACAGCGCGGCGGGCGGCGAAGCGCCTGCGGAGATCGTACTCGTGCAGCGCGCGGCCGGAGAGGTCGTGGCCGCCTCGCACGGCGAGTTCGAGCGCGGGGGCGAGGGCGGCGGCATCCAGCCAACCGAGGTTCATGCCCTGGCCGCCGATCGGGCTCACCTCGTGGGCGGCGTCGCCGAGCAGCGCGATGCGGCCCGCGGCCATGCGCGAGGCGAGGTGTTGGCGCACCGCGAAGGCGCTGAGTGAGCTGTCGGTGCGCTCGCGTTCCTCGTCGCTTGCGGATGCCATGGGCAGCTCGATCCCGGTGCGATCCCGCACGATCCCCGCCAGATCGGCCACGCCGGCCTCGTGCCAGAGCCGGTCGGTGAGCACGACCCAGCGCCGCCATCCGCCCGGCAGCGGGAAGGACTCGACGACTCCCCCGCGCTCGAAGGCGAGCAGCGCGGTCGTGGCGGCGAGCCTGCCGCCTCCGCTGTCGCCCCCGCTTTCCGCCGGGCCCAGCCGCGGCGGCTGATCGCTGCGGAAGTCGGCCATCAGGTAGGGCTGTGCCTTCCCGGCCGCCACCCAGCGGATGCCGGCGAGCTCCCGCACCCGGCTGCGGGCTCCATCCGCTCCGACCACGTAACGCGCCAGCACGTGTCGCGGCGAAGCGGCATCCGTGCCGGCATCGCTGCCGACGCTGATGTGCGACGCCTTGGTCGTGAGCTGGACGTACTCCGAGCGCTGCGACACCCCCGTCACGCGGACCTCCCGCCGCACCGGGTCGACGCCGCCGTTCAGCTCGGTCAGGCGATCACGCAGCAGCCGCTCGGTGCCCTGCTGCGGTAGCGAGAGCACGAAGGGGTAACGCCCGCCGGCCTCGCCGATCTCGAGCGCGCCGAGCAGCTCGCCATCGCACCACGCCTCGCCGCGGAAGATCGGCGTCCCCGCCGCGATCGCCGCATCCGCGAGCCCGAGCTGAGCCAGCACGGCGATGCCTGGCGGGTGGATGCCGATGGCCCGCGAGTGTTCGGAGCTCTGCCCGCGCGCCTCCAACACGGTCACGCTCAGCCCGCGCTGCACGAGAAGGCACGCCAATAGCAGCCCGACGGGGCCGGCGCCGACAATGGCGACATCGGCGATGGGTCTCGCGGCGGCGGCGGCGCCGTCGGTTGCGCCGTCGGTTGCGGCGTCATCCGGTGTGGTGCGCGGCTCAGGCGACTCAACCATCGAACGCTCCGCTGGCGAGTGCTGCGGGCCCCGGGTACACGAGCAGGTATCGGAACGCGCTCTGCGGCCACACCGCCCAGCCCTCCGGCAGTGCGCCCTCCAGCTCCACGGGGCGGAAGCTCCGGCGGATGGAGGTCAGGCCGTCCGTGCGGATGTAGGAACCCTTGAGCAGCGAGCGGGCGAATGGCAGCGTGCCGAGCGCGAACCCGGCGTAGGCGAGCCGGCTGCGGGTGATGTCTCCGTGCAGCACGCGCGGGAGTCGCGGCCGGGGGTGGGAATCGCCCGAGTCGGGGCCCGGCCCGGCCACCAGCCGCTCGCTGTCCCAGAGCAGCCCGCCCAGCTCGGCGGCGCTGAGGTGGTGCAGCATGTGATTCGACATCACGATGTCGAAGGTCGCCCCCTCGCCGACGAGTTCCGCGCTGAAGGCGCGCCGGAACGTGACACCGCGCACCGGTCGCCGACCGCTCGCGAAGTCGTGGGCCCTGGCATCCGGGTCGATCGCCGTGATCTGCAGGCGCAGCCCATCTGATGCCGCCCACGCGGCGAGTGCGAGCGGCAGGTCGCCGCCGCCGGAGCCGATGTCGAGCAGCGTGGTCGAGCGTGTCGTTGAGAGCTGTGGCCGGATGAAACGGCGGTAGTTGGCGCGCCACCCCGAGACGGCGGTGTTCACCAGGCCGAACTGCTCGTAGGTGCGCTGCAGCGTGGCCGGGTCGGCACCGGGGCCATCCATCAACTCGGCGGTGTCCGTGGCCCGCGCATGCAGGAAGCGGCGCGGTCGCTGGGCCGTCGCGGGCGCCGACGCCATCAGCGCACCAGCGCCGGGGCCTCCGTGGGCGTGCTGTCGGGCGAGGGTACGGATGCCGCGGCATCCGCCTCACCGACGCTCGCCCCGCCGCCCACGCGTTCCGCGGCCACGCGCGCCCCGACGGTGCTGAGCAGCGCGGTCTCGACGGTGAGCCCCGGCCCGAAGGCCATCGCCAGCACGCGCTCTCCCGCCGCCGTGTCCGGAGCCTCGAGGATGTGTTTCAGCACGAAGAGCACTGTCGCGCTCGACATGTTTCCGTAGTTGCGAAGCGTCTCACGGGCCGGCACGAGTTGCGCCTCGCTGAGCCCGAGCTTCTGCTCGACCTTGTCAAGGATGCTGCGCCCGCCCGGGTGGATCGCCCAGTGCTGCACCGCCTCACCGGCCGCTCCAGCGGCGAGCGCCGTCGCGAGGACCGGTTCCGGCGCGAACAGCGGCACGAGCGCGTTGCCGATGTGCTCGTCGATGATGTGCGGCACGTAGCTGGAGAGCACCATCTCGAAGCCGCTGTCGCCGATCTTCCACGCCATGTCGGCCTCGCCGACCGGCGTCAGCACGGTCTCGGAGCGGTCCAGCGTGAACGCCATCTCTCCGTCGACCGGCGGCCGGGCGCTCACGATCCCGGCGGCTGCGCCGTCCCCGAACAGCGACGACGCCACGATTTCATCGGGGTCGTTCGAGCTGCGCAGGTGCAGCGAGCACAGTTCGGCACTCACCACGAGCACGACGGCATCCGGGTCGGCCTCGACGAACTGTCGCGCCGTGCGCAGCGCGGGCATGGCGGCGTAACAGCCCATGAAACCCAGGTGATAGCGCTGCACGGATGGCGCGAGCCCCAGCTCGCGCACCAGCATGTAGTCAGGGCCCGGCTGGTAGAAGCCGGTGCAGGAGACGGTGACGACGTGCGTGACATCGGCCGCCTCGATGCCGGGGCAGGCCGCGAGCGCGCGGCGGGCAGCCTCGACGAAGAGCGGCGTCGCCTGCTGGATGTAGAGCTCGTTGCGCACTTTGGTGCCAGGCCGCAGGAGCAGCCCAATGGCACTGTCGAAGAACTGATGGTCTCCCGGCGGTTGGTGCAGAGAGAGCTCCTCGATCACCGAATACCGGGTGTCGATGCCTGAGGCGTTGAAGGCGGTGCTGACGAGTCGTTGACCCAAGCGACTGAGACCGGGCTGGGCGGCAAAGGCGTCTCGCACCTCCTCCTGCACCAGCACGGTGGGGGGAACAGCAGTCTGCAGTGCGCGTAGCGTCACAACCATGGTTCAGTCTAGGCACCCGCAGGGCCCTGTGGCATAGAGCCGCGGCACAGTTCTCAGCCAGTTCGGTGCCAGCGCACATCCAGCCCAGTCACAGCGATAGCCTGATGGCATGCTCGACGTTGCCTTCGCCCGTGCCGCAAGCGCCGAGACGCTGCGCGCCTTCGCCCTCGACGAATCTCTCAAGGCACGAGTTCTCGCCGATCCCGGTCTCTCCCCGATCGCCAGGCGCATCGCCGAGCGTTACATCGCCGGCGAGACGCTGGATCAGGTCTTCGACCGGCTGCCGGAGGTGTTCGCCCGCGGGCACCTCGCGAGCATTGAGTACACCGGGGAGAGCGTGCGCGCCGCGGCCGTGGCCGATGCAGAGACCGAGGTCTTCCTGGAGCTCGCCCGGCGGATCCAGAGCTCAGCGGTGCCGAGCACCGTCTCCTTTGACCTGTCACACATCGGGCTCACCGTCGATCCAGAGTTGGGCTACCGCAACGCGGTTCGTCTTGCCGAGGCGACGGCAGAGGCCGGCACCGAACTCATCATCTCGGCCGAGGGTTCCGCGCGCACCGACCTCGTGCTCGATACACATGCCCGGCTCTGCCGGAGCTTCGACCACGTCGGCATCACCGTGCAGGCGCGACTGCACCGGACTCCCTCCGATCTCGCGGCGCTTCTGCAGAGGCCGGGGCGCGTGCGGCTGGTCAAGGGGGCATTTCTCGAGCCGGAGAGCGTTGCGTTCGCGCGCGACAGTTCCGCACTTCGAGACGCCTACGTCACCCTTGCGGACACGCTAATCACGAGCGGGCACGCGCTGTCGATCGCCACGCACGACGCCGACATTCTCGACACGCTGCTGAGCGTTCATGGCAGCGCACTCGCCGCCCCGCACGTCGAGTTCGAGATGTTGCTCGGTCTCGGCACCGAAACGCTCGACGAGCTGCGCGCGGCCGGACTGCGCACACGGGAGTACCTGATCTTCGGCACGGAGTGGTGGCTCTACGTGCTCAACCGCATCGCCGAGAATCCCGATCGCGTGTTCCAGGCGATCACCGACGCGGCAGGCTAGCGCGGCCGACTGAGCGCGGCAGGCGCGAGCAGCGGGCGCTGCCGAGTGACTCGACGGAGAGCCGGCGCGCTCAGCAGCCGCAGCTGACGCTGGCGCCGGCCGCGGATACCGGCCCGACGAGTGGGTCGACGAGGCGCGCCTCTGTGCCGGCATCCGTCTGCACGGGGTAGCCCTCGCGTGCCCAGTACTCGAAGCCGCCGATCATCTCGCGCACCTCGTAGCCGAGCAGGCTCAGCGCCAGGGCCGCCTTCGTGCCGCCGTTGCAGCCGGGGCTCCAGCAGTAGACGACGAGCTTCGTGTCCGGCGCGAACAGCGTGGCCGCCTCCTCGGCGATCCGTGCAGTCGGCAGGTGCACGGCGCCGGCCGCACGGCCCTGCGCCCAGGCGGCATCGCTGCGGGTGTCGACGAGAACGAAGCTCGGCGTTCCCGCACGCTGTTCGGCGTCGACATCGGAGGCGTCCGTCTCAAAGGCCAGCTTTGCCCGGAAGTGTGCACTGGCCGCCTCGGGCGTCGCGGCGCGCTCGGCACCGAAGACGGAGGCGGGCCGGGTCTGGGCGGGGCTGAGTGTCATGCGTCCAGCATTCCGGATGCCGCAGCTCGGCGACCCGGAGTTCCTGCCGCTCTTCGCCGAGATCCCGCCACCGCGCGGCGCGCGGCCGCGTTCGCACCGCGCATCCGAGTTCGCGCGAGAAAGGTCTTGACAGCGCGGCATCCGCGGCCTATCTTCATAACCAATTAGTTATGGATTGAGGTTCGACCGGTGAACACGACCCTGAGCAGCGTGCGCAACGCCCCGGGCGCCGCCTCGCCCGCGGCCGAGGAGGAACGCCTGAACCGCGTCTTCATGGCCCTGGCCGACCCGACCAGGCGGGCGATCCTTGCCCGCCTCGCCGCGGGGGACGCGTCGGTGTCCGAACTGACAACGCCGTTCGCGATGAGCCAGCCCGCCATCTCGAAACACCTCAAGGTGCTCGAGGCCGCCGGGCTGATCTCGCGCAGCAGGGCGGCGACGGCACGCCTCAGCCACCTCGAGGCCGCGCCGCTCGAGGAGGCCAGCGTGTGGGTGGAGAACTACCGGCGATTCTGGGGCGAGAGCTTCGACAAACTCGACGTCGCACTGGCGGCGCACATGGCCACCCAAACAAATTTCACCCAGGCCGACACACTCACCGAGGGGCACACAGCGTCATGACCGAGACCCGCCCGAGCGGCATCGCCGACACCGACACCTACATCACGCGCATGTTCGCGGCCCCGCGCGACGTCGTCTTCGACTTCTGGTTGCAGCCCGCCAGGCTCGCCGAGTGGTGGGGCCCCGTCGGGTACTCGGCGCCGGTCGAGCACATCGTGATGGAACGCTCCGTCGGCGGGCGCTTCCAGCTCTGCATGGTCGAGGAGTCCACGGGCGTGGAGATCTGGACGTACGGCGAGGTGCTCGAGTTCCTCGAACCCGAACTCATCGCATTCCAGCTCAGCGTCAAACGTCCCGTCGACGAGGAGCCGATCACGATGCAGCTCCGCGTGCAGTTCCACGACCACGGCGAGCGCACCCGCATCACCCTGCATCAGGGTCCGTTCGCGGCCACCGAGATGGAGCGTGGCAACAACATCGGCTGGAGCATGTCGTTCGACAAGCTGGATGCCGCCATCGCCGGCGCCGCCGGCATCCGCCCCTGACCTCTCACAGCACCAGCGAAAGGACCGCACCATGAGCTCGCACTCCACCACCATTTCACCGCCGCACACCGTCACCTCCGCCGACGGCACCGTCATCGCCTACGACGCGACGGGCACCGGGCCCGCGCTCGTGCTCGTCGGCGGCGCGTTCAGCGAGCGCCGCTTCCCGCTGACGCGTGAGCTCGTCGAGCAGCTCGCCGACAGCTTCACCGTCTACAACTACGACCGGCGCGGCCGCGGCGACAGCGGGGACACCTCGCCGTACGCGATCGAGCGCGAGGTCGAGGACCTCGATGCCGTCATCGCCGCCGCGGGCGGAACCGCGCTGGTTTGGGGCCTCTCCTCCGGTGCCGCGCTGGCGATCGAGGCGGCCGCCCGCGGCTCGCACATCAGCCGGCTCGCCTGCTACGAGCCGCCCTACGTCGTCAACGCCGACCCGCTGCGCACCGCGATCGGGCTCCGCGCGCCGATCGCCGCCCTCCTGGCCGCCGGCGAGAGGAGCAAGGCGGTGTCGCTGTTCATGACCAAGGGCATGGGGATGCCGGGCGTCGTCGCCTTCGGGATGAGGCTGTCCCCGATGTGGAAGCGCCTCACCGCGCTCGCGAACACGATTCCCTACGATCTGGCCGTGACGAGCGCGGCCATGAAGCCGGGTGTCGGCAGCGCGGTCCCCAAGCTCGACGGTTCGCGCTGGGCCTCGATCGGCTGCCCAGTCACGGTGATGGCCGGCACGAAGAGTCCGGAGCCGTTGCGCACGGCGGCCGAGTGGGCGGCATCCGCCGTTCCCGGCGCGACCATGCGGTGGATGCCGGACCAGAACCACACATTCAAGCCGCCCGTCGTGGCGGACGCACTGAAGGAGATGTTCCGATGAGAATCGTCAGCCTCGGCATGCAGGTGACCCTGGACGGCTTCGTCGCCGGCCCGAACGGCGAGCTGGACTGGGCGATGGAGCGGCTCGACGAAGAACTCTTCGCCCACCAGGAGGTGCTGCAGAGCGGCTCGGACACGATGCTGCTCGGGCGGGTGAACTACCTCGATCAGGCCGCGTACTGGCCGACGGCCGAGGAACCACTCGCGAAGATCCTGAACGCGCAGCAGAAGGTCGTGTTCTCCACGACGCTCACGCAGGTCGACTGGCAGAACTCTCGGCTCGCAACCGGCAGCCCGGCCGAGGAGATCGCGGCGCTGCGGGAGCAGCCGGGCACCGTGATCAGCGTGGCCGGCGGTTCGCGCTTTGCCCAGTCGCTGTTTCGCGAGCACCTCATCGACGAGGTGCGGCTCTATGTGCACCCGATCGCGCTCGGCCGCGGCATCCCGCTCTTCGCCGAACCGCTCCAGCTCGAGCTCACCGCGTCGCGGCGCTTCGGCAACGGCACCCTGCTCAACAGCTACCGCGACCCGCTCTCGGCCGGCTTCGCGGCCGCCGGTGGCACCGAGTGAGCGCTCGCGCTGCCGCCACCCGCTGATTGAGCCCGTCTCCCGCTGATTGAGCCTGTCTCCCGCTGATTGAGTCCGTCTCCCGCTGATTGAGCTTGTCTCCCGTTGATTGAGCTTGTCTCCCGTTGATTGAGCTTGTCGAAATCCCACCACACCACCTCGTGAAAGGACCCCAGATGCCCGCAACCCTCGATGAGTTCATCGCCGAACTCGACGCCCCCGCCCGTGAGATCGCCGAGTCGCTGCGCGCGATCATCGACGACGCCGTTCCCGGCGCCACCGGCCAGGTCTGGCACGGCCACCCGGTCTGGCTGGACGGCAAGAACCCGATCGCCGGCTTCAAGCCGTATCCGCGCTGGACCACCTTCATGATCTGGAACGGCTCCCCCATCACGGACGCCAGCGGCCGGCTGGAATCCGGGGCCCGCATGTCCACACTGAAACTGTCCGGCACCGACGACATCGACGCCGCCCTCTTCGCCGACTGGCTGAAGCAGGCCACCGCCACGGCCTAGGGCGCCCGTCGTCGACCACGAGTTGTCGCAAACGGCCCCTTCGGCCGCGCTCAAGGGGCCGTTTGCGCCATCTCGCGGCCGTGCACGGCGGCGGCGTAGAGTGCTGGCATGGGTGACATGTGGATCGGAGCCGTCGTCGTCGGCAGCACTACCCTTGTGCTGCTCGGTCTGGCCCTCCTCGCCCAGCGCATCCGGCGCCGCGGCACGGCCGGGCCCGCGATCGGCGCCGCTATGGCCGCCTACGACCAGGCCATGCACGTGAGCGCCTACGAGACCTTCCTCGAGATGCAGGCGCAGGACGAACGCGTGACGCCGACTCCAGCACCCGACACCCACTAGGCGCGCACCGCGTTGGCGGCTGCCATCTAGCGATTCTCCAGTCAACTCTCCTACGCTGCATCCATGACCCAAGAAATGTGGTTGCTCATAGTCGCAGGCTCCGGTTTGCTGATGCCCATGCTGCTCGGTCTTCTTCCGGCTGGGAGGCGCCCCGTTCCCGTGCGCGCCACGCGCCGCAGCCGCAACGACGGCGCAGCCGAGCGCCGCTGACCGCGCATACGGCGCCGATCGGTCGACGCATGAGCTCCGTTCGAGTCGTGGTGCACGGCATGGTGCAGGGCGTCGGATTCCGGTACTCCGCTCGTGCAGAGGCCGAACGCCTCGGCATCACGGGCTGGATACGCAACCGGGCAGACGGCGCCGTCGAGGCCGAGATCGGCGGCGACGCCGAACCCGTGCAGCGCATGCTGGACTGGCTGGGTCATGGCCCGCGCGGCGCGGCGGTCGCCTCCCTCGAGGTGAGCGAGCTGGGCGAGCACGGCGAGGTCTCCGGAGGCACGCCCGATGGGGCGCCCGACGGCCACGCGCGTGAGAGCGGCGGTTTCCACATCGTTTCCTAGCTCCGCGTGCGCGTCAGCGATGCCGGGGCCCACAGTGTCGGCGGTGTCTGTCAGGCTGGAGTCGTGAATGACATGCAGAACGCAGGAATCGATGACGAGAACACGGTGAACCCCGAGAGTGTCGCTGCGACTGCACTGTCGCATCCCGCCGAGGCCGGAGGAGACGGAATCCGCCCCGCAGCCCTCGCTGCACTGCGCGCACTCGTCGGGCGCCAGGACGCCGACTTCCACGACGGGCAGTTCGAGGCGATCGAGGCGCTCGTCGCCCAGCGCCGCCGCGCACTCGTCGTGCAGCGCACCGGTTGGGGCAAGTCGGCCGTGTACTTCGTGGCCACCAAGCTGCTGCGCGATGCCGGCGCGGGCCCCACGATTCTCGTTTCGCCGCTGCTGGCGTTGATGCGCGACCAGGTTGCCGCAGCCGCGCGCGCCGGGGTGCGCGCCGTGTCGATCAACTCCTCGAACGCCCACGAGTGGGGCAGCGTGCTCGAGCAGCTGCGCGCCGACGAGGTCGACGTGCTGCTTGTCTCCCCCGAGCGCCTCAACAACCCGCGCTTCCGCGACGAGCAGCTGCCTGCCCTGATCAACCGCGTCGGCCTCCTCGTCGTCGATGAGGCACACTGCATCAGCGACTGGGGGCACGACTTCCGCCCCGACTACCGGCGTCTGCGCGAGCTGATCGCCGAGATGCCGAGCGGCGTTCCGGTGCTCGCCACCACCGCAACGGCGAACAGCCGGGTGGTGACGGATGTCGCCGAGCAACTCGCCGCCGCCGCCGCCCAGCACGGCGACACCGAGCCCGTGCTCACCATCCGCGGCCCGCTCGCCCGCACCTCGCTGCGGCTCGGCGTGCTGCGCCTGCCCGACGCCAAGGCACGCCTCGCCTGGCTGCTCAGCCACCTCGCCGATCTTCCGGGCAGCGGCATCATCTACACGCTCACCGTCGCCGCGGCCGAGGACACGGCCAGACTGTTGCGCGAGGCCGGCCACTCCGTGCACGCGTACACCGGCCAGACCGACACCGACGAACGCGAGCAGCTCGAGGGCCAGCTCAAGCGCAACGAGATCAAGGCGCTCGTCGCCACGAGCGCGCTCGGCATGGGCTTCGACAAGCCCGACCTCGGCTACGTGCTGCACCTCGGCGCTCCCTCCTCCCCCGTCGCCTACTACCAGCAGGTCGGCCGTGCCGGCCGCGCAACCGAGAACGCCGACGTGCTGCTGCTTCCCGGCGTCGAAGACGAGGCGATCTGGACCTACTTCGCCACCTCCTCGATGCCGAACGAGGAGAAGGCACAGGCGGTGATCGCCGCCCTCGCCGACAGTGGCCGGCCACTCTCCACCCCGGCGCTCGAGGCGATCGTCGATCTGCGCCGGTCCCGGCTCGAGCTGCTGCTCAAGGTGCTCGACGTCGACGGCGCCGTGCGCCGCGTGCAGGGCGGCTGGACGTCGACAGGGCAGCCCTGGTTCTACGACCGGGAACGATACGAGCGCATCGCAGCCGAACGCCTCGCCGAGCAGCGCTCCATGATCGAATACGAGCGCACGAGCGAGTGCCGCATGGCGTTCCTGCAGCGCGCGCTCGACGACGACACCGCGGTTCCGTGCGGACGCTGCGACAACTGTGCCGGCGCCTGGTACCCCGTCGACGTCGCCGCGGATGCCGCCGCCAGCGCCAGCGCATCACTCGACCGGGTCGGCGTGCTCATCGAGCCGCGCGCCCAGTGGCCCACCGGTGTCGCCTCGCTCGGCGTCCCGGTGAAGGGCAACATTCCGCCCGCCGAGCGGCTCGCCCCGGGCCGTGCACTGGCCCGGCTGAGCGACCTCGGCTGGGGCGGTCCGCTGCGGGAGATCTTTGCGGCGCCCTCCCCGCTGGCGGCGCCCGCTGCGTCGCCGCTGGGTGAGCCTGCCTCTCCGCTGGTTGAGCCTGGCTCTCCGCTGGTTGAGCCTGTCGAAACCCCGGCCGAGTCTGATTTCGACAGGCTCAATCAGCGGGGCGTAGCGCGCAATCAGCGCGGGGTCACCCCCACCCCGGGCGACGCACCGGCAATCCCGGCCATGCTGGCAGCCTGCGTTCGGGTGCTCGCCGAGTGGAACTGGGAGGAGCGCCCGGCGGCGGTCGTCGCGATGCCGTCGCGGCGGCATCCGCAGCTCATCGGCTCGGTCGCGCAGACGATCTCCGAACGCGGCCGACTGCCGCTGCTCGGCACACTCGATTGGGCGAACGGCGGCCCGAGCGGCGGGCCCGGCGGCAACAGCGCCTACCGGCTCTCCGGCGTCTGGGAGCGTTTCGCCGTCGGCCCCGAGCTCGCCGCCGCCCTGCACGAGTACGCCGGCCGACCGGTGCTGCTCGTCGATGACATCGCCGACAGCCGCTGGAGCCTGACGATCGCCGGGCGGCTGCTGCGCCAGCACGGCGCAGGCGCGGTGCTGCCGTTCACGCTCGCGTTGCAGGGCTGAGTCGGCGGGGCCGACGGCGACCCATCGTCGGCGGCCGGTCCTGGCGGCTGCGCTACGAGCCGAAGAGCTCAGCGAGTCCGCGCGCCGGGTGGCCGGTGAGGCGCTGCACATCGGGGCTCACCGCGGCCAGCGAGCCGTCGGCGATCGCGGTGTAGGTGCTCACCCACGCCTCCAGCTGCCAGGGTTCGGCGCCGTAGTGCGCGCGGGAGGCGTAGGCCTCGTCGAGCGTCTCGTTCTCGAAACGCAGCCCAGTGGCCGCGGCGATCTCGGCCAGCGTCAGGGCCTCCGGCCCGGTCAGCGTGTACGTCGCGTTCACGTGGGCGGCCAGATCGCGGATGACGGCAACGGCCGCGTCCGCGACGTCGGCTCTGGCCACGGCCGCCACCCGACCGTCACCGGCTGGGCCTCGGATGACGCCGTGCTCGTCGGCGAAGTGCGGCAACAGGTCGAGGTAGAGGTTGTCGCGCAGGAAGGTGTAATTCATGCCGCTCGCGCGGATGAGCTCCTCCGTGTACGCGTGATCCTGGGCGAGGGTGAAGGTGGCGCCGGGATCGGCTCCGGCGAAGGAGGTGTAGACGATGTGTGGAACCCCGCCGTTCGTGGCCGCCCGCACGAATCGGTGATGCTGCTCGCGCCGGGTCGCCGACTCGGCCGCTGACACCATGAACACGACATCGAGCTCGCCGAGGTCGACGGCGGTGACTGTGTCGTAGCTGGACTGCACAACCTCGATCGCCTGGTGGGCGGCGTCGGCATCGACCGCGCCGGCACCTGTGCCGTCGGCATCCGCGGCGTCTATCGGCCCGGTGGTCGCGGCGCCGGCGGCGGGATCGGCGGCACCCGCCCCCATCCCAGGCAGGCGCAGGGCAGGCACCCGCAGCGGGTCGCGGACGATCAGCCGCAACGTCTGATCGGGCGTCGGTGCGGCCACGAGGGCCTTGGCGACGAGCCCGCCGATATGGCCGGTTGAACCTGTGACTCCGATGCGCGTCATGGCTGCACTCTAGTCGCGAAGCATGACAGAACAACCCATGAATTCCTGTCCGATCCCCCTGACTTTTGCCTGCCGCGCGCGTAGCATTTCGGGCAGAGAGGGTTGCCGTTTCAGCACCGTGTTCTCGCGTGCACGGCGCCTCAGTCGGGAGCACGCGCATGATGATGAACAGCACAATGCAGATGATGCAGATGCACGCGAAAGACATGGCGATGCAGGACGTCGACATGGCCATGCTGCAGGACTGTATCGAGGCCTGCTCCGCCTGTGAGCAGGCGTGCACGATGTGTGCATCGTGCATGATGGGCGACGAAGCCGGTGGCGCGATGCACATGGAGATGTGCATGAACACCGCCGACGTCTGCAACACGATGATGCGGATGATGATGCGGCCGGCCGGCATGCACGTGGAGAGCATGATGGCGATGCTCTCGGCCACGATCATGCTGAGCAACGCGTGCGCGGAGGAGTGCACGAAGCACGCCGACATGCACGAGGACTGCAAGATGTGCGCAGAGATCTGCCGTCAGTGCGCCGTGGCCTGCCAGAAGGTCATGGACGCCATGCGCTCGATGATGCCGATGAGCTAGCGCTGGCCTGCTGCCCGCCGGGTAGTGCCGCGGGCAGCACGTCTACGATCGGGCCGCGCCCCATCACCACGATGAGGAGCGTCGCGATCGGGCCGAGTAGCAGCGAGAGTAGCCACCAGTTCAGGCGTCCACGCCCCGTCGATTCCGCGAGCCCCGCGTTGATAAGCGACAGCGTGAACCACATGCCGCCGCCACCGATGCCGTCAATACTGACATCCATTCGCCCATTCTGGCGTGACCGGCGTGCGGGTGCCGGCATGCTGGCGTCGCCGCACCGCTCTGCGCCAGTTCGTGTTGCTCTGCGCCACATCATGTGGCGCAGAGCAACACAAATGACGCATCGAACGCTAGTCCTTCTTCAGCTCGACCTTTGTCGTGGTTCCGAGAGCGCTGACCTTATAGCTGATGGTGTCGCCCTCGAACGTGAACTCTTTGGTGTCATCGGTGGAGGCCAAGAGCGCGGAGTCGGTAGCCTCGGCGTCCCGCTGTGAAGTCCACGTGTACGGCTCAGTCGCGTCAGCAGGCGCTTCGAACGTTCCGACCCAATAAATCGACGTCGTGTCTCCGCCGTCGGCAACCCACTCGACGGTAATTGTGTCCGCGGTGATCGTGGCCTGCTGGAACGAGTCCTCGCTTGCGGAGTTGCTCTGCATCCAGGCGCCGACCAGATCAGGGGCTTGCGGCGCCTCCGCCACGGTGTTGGAATCGCCTGCACCGGCCGGGGTGGTGCCTGGTCCACTGCAGCCTGTCAGGGCAAGGGCGGCGACAAGAACAAGCGGTGCGATGAGTTTCTTCATGGGCTCACCATGACACACACCGGCAACTGTCATGACGGCTGCCCGGTGATGCAGCAGAGAAGGTCGCTCGAGAGACCGCTGAGAACCCGGTCACGGGTGCAACAGTCAGTCGTTCCTAGAGGGCGCCGGCCACCACGACGCTGATGCGCTCGGAGCCGACCGCGAGCGCGCCGTAGAGCGCGTGCAGGGCCACCGGGGTGCCGAGTTCCAGCGTGGGTGCGGCGTGGCTCCACAGCCAGACCGTTCCGGACTCCGGCGTCGCGGCATCCGCAAGACCGGTCGACGGATCGAAGAGTTCGATCGCGATCCAGCCGTCGGCGTCGACCTGGGAGACAAAGGCGTCGCGCCACTTGCTCGGCGTCGCGCCGCTCGCGAGCAGCTGCATGGGCGAGATGCCGTGGCCGGGCGCGCGACGGGTGCAGGACTCCCCCGCGGTGCACTGCATACTGTGCTGCACCTGTGGCTTGAGATTGGACATCCTGACCTCCTTCGGGGCGTCTGGCCGGGCCGGCGGATGCCGCGCACTCAGCGTTCGATTCAAGAAGAGTAAGTCGGCCGCTCGCCGATGTCACACGGGCGTGTCACACGCCGCAACACGCGCGGGTCGCAGCCGTGCGCCCGCCCGCGCGGGCAGGCCCCGGAAGGGCGTGGGAGATCGGCTCGGGTGGGTGCGCGCTGCTAGGGGGCTGCCGCGTTTCGCGTAGTTGAAAAGGATCCACCGGATCCTTTTCAACTACGCGCCGTTCAGGAACGCGGTGATGGCGCGGCTCAACGCGACGGCGTCGTCCACGTGCACGAGCTCGCGCGCCGAGTGCATCGACAGCAGCGGCACCCCGACGTCGACCGTGCGGATGCCGAGACGCGTCGCCGTCAGCGGTCCGATCGTCGATCCGCATGGAACCGTGTTGTTCGAGACGAACTCCTGGAACGGCACCTCGGCGGCTGCACAGGCGCGCACCCAGAGGGCGGCGCCCGCGGCATCCGTCGCGTAGCGCTGATTGGCGTTGATCTTCAACAGCGGGCCGCCGCCGGCCAGCGGGCGCACGGCCGGGTCGTGCCGCTCGGGGTAGTTGGGGTGCACGGCGTGGCCGGCATCGGCCGAGACACACCACGAGCCGGCGAAGGCCTGCAGCTGCTGGCCCTGGCTCGCGCCGAGCCCCTCGCCGATGCGGGAGAGCACGTCGGCGAGGAAGGGGCCGGAGGCACCCGATCGCGTCTCGGAGCCGAGCTCCTCGTGGTCGAAGGCGGCGAGCACGCTGATGTGCGCCACGGATGCCGCGGCACCCCGGCCACGGCCGCCGCCCGTGTTCTGCGCACTGCCCTCAGCTCCCTCGCTGCTCTCGGGCACGGCCCCGCGCGACGCCACCTCGATCAGAGCGACGAGCGCGGCGTAGACGGAGCTCAGGTTGTCCATGCGTCCGGAGGCGAAGAGCGCGCCGTTCAGGCCGAAGCGGGCGGGGGCCGCCGTGTCGGCGGTGAGGATGTCGTAGCCGGCGATGTCGGCGGCCTTGACACCGGCGATCCCGGCGAGGTGCCCGAGCAGATCGGCCTGGCTGGCGTCGCCGACACCCCAGACGGGTTGGGTGTGGCGCTGCTTGTCGAGGGAGAGGCCGTCGTTGACGCCACGGTCGAGGTGGATCGCCAGCTGTGGGATCCGCAGGAATGGCCCGGTGCGCACCAAGTGCACTCGGCCGTCGCGAGTGACGAGCCGGCCGGCGAGCTCGAGCTCGCGGTCGAGCCACGAGTTCAGCAGCGGACCGCCGTAGACCTCGACGCCGGCCTGCAGCCAGCCGTGTGCGCCGGTCGTGGGCTTCGGCTTGAGCTTGAACCCGGGCGAGTCGGTGTGCGCGCCGAGGATGCGGAACGGGGTCGTCGGTCCGGATGCCGCCGGCTGCACCCATGCGATGACGGCGCCGTCGCGCACAACGAAGAAGCGGCCGGGTGCGGCGTCCGCCGCGGGAGACCCGGCATCCGACCAGTCCGCACCCTCGTCAAGGCCGGTAAATCCGGCCTCCTCGAGACGCCGCGCCAGCTCTGCGGCCGCGTGGTACGACGACGGCGACGCCTGGATGAAGCG
Source organism: Leifsonia sp. Root4 (assembly GCF_001425085.1). Taxonomy (GTDB): domain Bacteria; phylum Actinomycetota; class Actinomycetes; order Actinomycetales; family Microbacteriaceae; genus Microterricola. The sequence continues at coordinate 78,257 of NZ_LMDN01000002.1, forward strand.
GGCGAAATCCTCGATGTAGGCGGTTGTGTAGACCTCGGCACTCACTTCAAGACTCATGAGTCCATCCAAGCACTACCCCCAGAAGCCCGCGTGCACCGCTGTCGCCTCGGCATGGAGTTCCGGCGCCGGCCCGGCGACGGCGGTCTCCCGCTGTCCGGCCGCGAACACCTCCCGGCAGGGCAGGCGCATCGTCGGGTTCTCCTCGTTCTCGCCGGTAATTGCGTAGAGATCGGCCTCGGCGAGCGCGAACACGACCCGCCCGATTCCGGCCCAGTAGATTGCTCCGGAGCACATCGCGCACGGCTCGGTGCTCGTGTACAGCGTGAAGTCGGCCAGCTCGGCCGGGCTGTAGCGGCTCGAGGCCAGGCGCACGAGATTGGTCTCGGCGTGCCCGGTCGCGTCGCGGGCGGTGACCACCGTGTTCTCCGCTTCGAGCACGACTGTGCCTGCGGCATCCGTCAGCACGGAGCCGAAGGGGTGATTGCCGTTGACCCTTGAGGATGACGCCACCAGGATCGTGACGCGCAGGCGCTCAAGGTCGTCGGAGCTCAGCGCGGAGCCCGGTGCGGACTTCGGTGTGGGGCTCGGCTCGGAGCTCGCGGACGGTGCAGTTGTCTCAGCCATGGCCCCATTCTGCTCTCCGGAATCCGAAACTCCCATGAACAGCACATTCGGCCTACCCTGAAGTCATGCTCACGCCACCGCTTGCCGCACAGATTCCGACGGAACGCGTTCACCACGGAGACGTCTACGTCGACAACTACGAGTGGATGCGCGACAAAGACAGCCCCGAGGTGCAGGCGCATCTGCACGCCGAGAATGCGTACACCAAGGCCCGCACCGGTCACCTGGCGATCCTGCAGGAGCAGATCTTCGAGGAGATCAAGGGCCGCACCAAGGAGACCGACCTCAGCGTTCCCGTGCGGCGCGGCCACTGGTGGTATTTCACGCGCACGATCGAGGGCCAGCAGTACGGCGTGCACTGCCGCGCCCCGATCGCCGGGCCCGACGACTGGACGCCGCCGACCATCGTCCCGGCCGAGGCGGAGGCAACACCCGCCGACGCGCGCACGGTTCCGGATGCCACCGCCTCCCCGTTCCGGCTCGCCACCGACGCCGACGCCGCCGCTCACGCCGCGGCCGCCCACGCCCGGTCCGGCGAAGCGTCCCTGCCGGGCGAGCAGATCCTGCTCGACGACAACGTCGAAGCCCACGGACACGACTTCTACGAACTCGGCACCTTCGCGGTCAGCGCCGACGGCAGCATGCTCCTCTACGGCGTCGACCTCGAGGGCGACGAACGCTACACCCTGCACGTGCGCTACCTCGGCCGCGACGCCACGATGGATGAGGCCGCAGCCGGCGTGCAGCGCTTCAGCGCAGACGACGACCTCGACGACACGATCACCGACACCTCCGCCGGCGCACTGTTCGATCCGAGCGGGCGCTACGTGTTCTACACGACGGTCGACGAGGCGTGGCGGCCGGACACGGTCTGGCGCCACCAGCTCGGCACCGACCCGGTATCCGCGGTGCAGATCTTCCACGAACCGGACGAGCGCTACTGGGTGGGCGTCGGAGAGACGCGCAGCCGCAAGTACCTCGTGATCGAGCTCGGCTCGAACATCACCAGCGAGACCCGGCTGCTCGACGCGAGCGACCCGACGGGTGAGTTCGAGCTCGTCTGGCCTCGCGTGGAGGGCGTCGAGTACGACGTCGAACACGTGGTGGTCGGCACCCAGGACCGCCTGCTGATCGTGCACAACCACGGCGCGATCAACTTCGAGTTGGTGAGCGTTGCGGCATCCGACCCCCGCGGCGAGCGCCGCGTGATCCTTCCGCACAACCCAGAGGTGCGGCTCGAGGGCGTCGAGGCGTTCCAGGATTTCGTCGCGATCGAGTACCGCCGCGAGGGGCTCACCCGGCTGGCCGTTGCCATGGTGCCGAAGAACGGCGGACGCTACGAGGACACCCCGCACGAGCTCAGCTTCGGTGAGGAGCTGTTCGCGGTCGGGCTCTCCGGCAACCCCGAGTGGGCGCAGCCGACGATCCGCCTCGGCTACACGAGCTTCGTCACTCCGTCGACGGTCTACGACTACGTGGTCGAGAGCAATGAACTGCGGATGCTGAAGCAGCAGCCCGTGCTCGGCCACTTCGATCCGACGCGCTACACCCAGCGCCGCGACTGGGCCATCGCGCCCGACGGCACCCGCGTGCCGATCTCGCTCGTCTACCGCAGTGACCTCGTCACGGCGGGCGAGCCGGCGCCGACGCTGCTCTACGGCTACGGCTCCTACGAGGCCAGCATGGACCCGAGCTTCGGCATCGCCAGGCTCAGCCTGCTCGACCGCGGCATCATCTTCGCGATCGCCCACGTGCGCGGCGGCGGCGAGCTCGGCCGGCTCTGGTACGAGAACGGCAAGAAGCTGCACAAGCGCAACAGCTTCACCGACTTCGTCGCGTGCGCCAAGCACCTGATCGACCGTGACGTGACGGCCAGCGACCGGCTCGTTGCAGAGGGTGGCAGCGCCGGCGGCCTGCTCATGGGCGCGGTCGCGAACCTCGCGCCGCAACTGTTCTCCGGCATCCTCGCCGAGGTGCCGTTCGTTGATCCGCTCACCTCGATCCTCGACCCCTCGCTGCCGCTGACGGTGATCGAGTGGGACGAGTGGGGCGACCCGCTGCACGACGAGGAGGTGTACCAGTACATGAAGGGCTACTCGCCGCTCGAGAACGTGCACGACACCCACTACCCGCGGATCCTCGCCGTCACGAGCATCAACGACACCCGGGTGCTCTACGTGGAGCCGGCCAAGTGGGTGGCGAAGCTGCGCGAGGTCGGCGCGGACGCCCTGCTGAAGACCGAGATGGCGGCCGGGCACGGCGGCGTCTCCGGTCGCTACAGCGCCTGGCGGGAGCGGGCGTTCAACTACGCCTGGGTGATCGACGCGGTCAACGCGCACCCCTCAGGCGAGTAGCGCCACCGCTCCGGCATCCAATCCGGTTGGCAAAACAGGCAGTTCTCGCACCCCGGTAGCGAAAACAGGCTGTCCCGGTCCCGCGGCGACGTCATTGTCTGTTTTCGCGACAGCCACCACCCACGGCGGCTGAGGGAGCGCCAGCGACCGAAGCCCTGAGCCCTCCACGGAGGAGCTGTCGGCAGGGCGTGACACACTGGGAGCATGATCGCGCCCACGTACCCGCTCGTGGACGTGGGCGACATCATCCGCCTCGTCGGGCGCGGGATCTACGAGCGTGGCCGCGGCCGAGCGCGTGACGGTTCGGTCAGCGCCGTCATCTGGCACGAGTCCACAGAGACCCTCACGGGTGTTGTGACGGATACAGGCTCCGACCCGCTCGCGGTCTCGGTGCGGATCGAGCCGACCACCCGCGGCTTCGGCACCCCGTTCGCGAGCGGCTGCGGCTGCCCGCTCGGCGGCGACTGCGCCCACGTCGCGGCCGTCATCCTGAACGCGAACGCCGCAGCAGCCCGCCGCAAGACGGAGGAGCTCGAGGCCCCTCCCGAGCCGCGCGACGCCGAATACGACGATGGCTACGGGGATGGCTACGGTGGCGCGGCCGGTGGGCGCTCAAGCGGCGGCGCGTTCACCCGCACCTCTGACAGCCTGCAGCGCGGCGCTGCGCAGCGCACCTGGTGGCCGTCCGAAGGCGACGACGAGGCCCCGCAGTGGGCGCCCGACGAGACACCAGAGGAGATGCCCGACGAGTTCGCCGACGCTGGCTCCAGCTCGGGCTCCGGATCCGCCGCCCCCACCCGCCAGCCGCCGGCGCCCGCCTGGAAGCGCGCGCTCGGCCCGATCGCGCAGCCACCCGGCGATGCCCGCCTCCGCAGCGACGACGAGGGTGCCCCTACAGGCTCCCGCACCGGAACAGCCCGGGTCGCCACCGGTCCGACGCCGATGGGTCTGCAGTTCGAGCTCCGTGAGGCGAACCGGAAGCCGACCAGCCGGTGGAGCACGCAGCAGTGGGGCGGCTCGAGCAACCGGCCGCCGCGCCCGAGCTTCGGGGCGGGAACGGGTCGGCGGACGGCATCCGGAGCCCCGGCGCTGCAGCTCGCCGTGCGCCCGGTGATGCGCAACGAGCGCGGTAGCTGGGTGCGCACCGGCATCAGCTGGGGCACGCTCAGCTACCAGTCGAACCGGCTCAACCTCGAGCCGGCGCAGCACCGCTGGTTCTGCGAGTTCGGGGCGCTCTACCGCGCCGCCCGCTTCACCTACACCGGTGAGGACGCCGACTGGATCGTGCTCGACGAATTCGCGAGCCCCCTGCTCTGGCAGCTGTTCGAGCGGGCGGAGGCGCTGAAGATCCCGCTGCTCGGCGCGACCAAGACCGTGTCGGTGCAGCTGGCCGGCCACGCGGCGTTGAGCCTCGACGCCACCGACGCGGCCGCGGCCGTGGACACCGCCGCAGTTGACGCGGACGCTGAAGAATCTGTGGGCAGCGGCGCCGCGGCATCCGCCGGACTGCTGCTGACCCCCGTGCTCACGGTCGACGGCGCCACGCACTCGACGGCCCTCGCCGCCGCGATCGGCGAACACGGCGTGTACCTGCGCGAGGTCACCGAGATTGTTGAGCCGGTGCGCTACGGCCGCCGCAGCAGTGCCCAAAAGGCGGCGGAGACGGCGGCGGCGGAAGCCGCGAAGGCGAAGCCGGCCGAGCACACGAGCATCACCCTCGCCCCACTGGATGCCCCGCTCACCCCCGAGCTGCGCGCGCTCCTCGGCCAGGCGAAGCCGCTCGAGGTGCCGGCGGAGGAGGTCACCGAGTTCCTTGAGGGCTACTACCCGCAGCTGCGCCGCCGCATCGAGGTCACGAGCAGCGACGAGTCGATCGAGCTGCCCGCGCTGCAGCGCCCGACGCTGGTGCTCACCGCCACATTCCGCCCCAAGCATGTGCTCATGCTGCAGTGGGCGTGGGAGTACCTCGACGGCCGCGAGCCCGGCGATGACGAGGCGGCGGAGGCCGAGACCGCCGAACGCCTCTACGACGAGGCGCACGTCGAGCCGGAGACGCAGGCGCGCCTGCTCGAGGGTATCGACGCGGCCGAGTTCTGCGCCACCGTTCTCCCCCGGATCGAACGGGTCGACGGCGTGCGCGTCGACGTGCAGGGCACCCGCCCCGACTACCGCGAGCTGACCGAGGCGCCGGAGCTCACCATCACCACGGTCGAAACCGAGCAGACCGACTGGTTCGACCTCGGCGTGGTCGTGACGGTCGGCGGTCGCAAGGTTCCGTTCGGGCCGCTCTTCAAGGCGATGGCCAAAGACAAGAAGAAGCTGCTCCTCGTCGACAACAGCTTCCTCTCGCTCGAACACCCGGCCCTCGACCGGCTGCGGGTGCTCATCTCGGAGGCCAAGGCGCTCTCCGAGTGGGAGACCGGGTTGCGCATCAGCCGCTACCAGACCAGCCTCTGGGCCGACTTCGAAGACCTCGCCGACTACACCGAGCAGGCGCAGTCGTGGCGCTCCGCCGTGTCGGGGCTCAACGGCATCCTCGACAACCGTGACGCGCTCGAGCCGACGCCGGTTCCGGATTCCGTCGCCGCCACCCTGCGGCCGTACCAGCACGACGGTTACAACTGGCTCACCTTCCTCTGGCGGCACGGGCTCGGCGGTGTGCTCGCCGACGACATGGGGCTCGGCAAGACGCTGCAGACGCTGGCGCTCATCGCGCACGCGGTCGAGAACACGGATCCGGCCGAGCGGCGGCCCTTCCTCGTCGTCGCCCCCACCTCGGTGGTCTCCAACTGGGCGGCGGAGGCCGCCCGCTTCACACCCGGCCTCACCGTGCACACCGTGAAGACGACGGAGGCCAAGCGGCGCGGGAAGCAGACGCTGGCGGATCTGGCATCCGGGGCCGACATCATCGTCACCTCCTACGCGTTGTTCCGCCTCGACGAGGCCGCATACGGCGGGCTCGGCTGGGCCGGACTCATCCTCGACGAGGCGCAATTCGTCAAGAACCACAAGGCGCGCGCGCACCAGGTCGCCAAGGACTTCGTTGTGCCGTTCAAGCTCGCCATCACGGGCACGCCGATGGAGAACAACCTGCTCGAGCTCTGGTCGATGTTCTCGATCACGGCGCCGGGGCTGTTCCCGAGCGCGCGGAAGTTCACCGAGAACTACGTGCGCCGGCTGGAGAAGGGCGTCGACAAGCAGGAGAACCGCGAGCTGCTGGCCACGCTGCGCCGCCGCATCCGCCCCTTGATGATGCGCCGCACCAAGGAGCTCGTCGCGCCCGAGCTGCCGGCAAAGCACGAGCAGACCCTCGCGATCGACCTCGAGCCGCGGCACGCGAAGCTCTACGAGACGATGCTGCAGCGCGAGCGGGCGAAGCTCTTCGGCCTGATCGACGACATGAACAAGAACCGTTTCATCGTGTTCCGTTCGCTCACCCTGCTGCGCATGCTCAGCCTTGACGCCAGCCTCGTAGACCCGAAGTACGCGCACATCCCGTCCAGCAAGCTCGATGCGCTGCTCGAACAGCTCGACGACGTCGTCGCCGAGGGGCACCGCGCGCTCGTGTTCAGCCAGTTCACGAGCTTCCTGCAGAAGGCGGCGGCTCGGCTCGAGGAACGCGGGATCGCCTATGCCTACCTCGACGGCTCGACGGGCAAGCGCTCCGAGGTGATCGACCGTTTCAAGACGGGCGATGCGCCGGTGTTCCTGGTGAGCCTGAAGGCCGGCGGCTTCGGCCTCAACCTCACCGAGGCCGATTACGTCTTCCTGCTCGACCCGTGGTGGAACCCGGCCAGCGAGGCGCAGGCCGTCGACCGCGCGCACCGCATCGGACAGACGAAGAACGTGATGGTCTACCGCATGGTCGCCACCGGAACGATCGAGGAGAAGGTGATGGCGCTCAAGGAGGCGAAGGCGCGCGTCTTCAGCGCGGTGCTCGACGACGACGCCGCCTTCAGTGCGGCGCTGACGGCCGACGACATCCGCGGCCTGCTCGCCTAGCGCCGGGGCGGCGCTGGAACCAGCAGCCGCAGCATCAGAACATGCCGCGATTCATGCGCGGAGGCAGCGATGGCAATGATGCCGGCGCGCTCGATAGCGAGGCGGGCGCCTCCCAGAGCAGAACGCTGGGCCTCGCGGCTGCGCCGGCCCCGCTGAGGTTGTCGCAACGCACGAGCTGCGTGCCGATCCGCTGCACCGGACATGCGGCGCTACTGACGGCGTCGGCCTGGGCCGATACTGCGCCGTTCGCCTGCGCGGCCGGAGTCGCAATGCCGAGCGTGAGGAACAGCGTGAGACCACCCGTCGCGCCGACACCGATACCGGCGCGCGAGTGGAGTGACTGGAACATGATCAAGCCTTTCGTGGAGAGAGAAGTGGACGCTTCAAGGCTCCGTCTGGTCGGGGGCGGCGGCATCGGGCGCAGACCCTTAACTTCGGAGTGCAACCCCCTGAGATCTACTCAAGGGCGCGCACCGCTCACCGCTCGCTGCCGATGAACCGGACGCGCTAACCGCCGTCGGGTGAGTCGAACTCAATTCGGACGGCGGGATTCACCGAAGCACGAGTAGACTCACAGCACGCACTCAGGCTCGATACATGGAGGCTCTCATGGTCCCGGAAATCAACTACTGGGCGGTACTTCTCGCGACACTGTCGAGCATGGTCGTCGGCTCGATCTGGTACACCCCGAAGGTGTTCGGCAACTATTGGATGAAGACCGCGAAGATCACGCCGTCCGGCAACAGCAAGGATGCGATCTGGCCGATCATCGTCACCGTGATCGTGAGTTTCGTGACGGCGTGGGTGCTCTCCGGCGCCGCGTTCATCGCCTGGGACTTCTACGGCGGCAGCTTCCTGTTCAACACGATCTTCACCGGCATCATCCTCTGGGCCGGCTTCACCGCCGCCCGCTTCATCACGCACGACGCCTTCGACGGCCGCCCGACGGGTCTCACGGTCCTCAACATCGCCCACGAACTCGTCACGATCGTGATCATGTCGCTCATCATCGGCGTCTGGCCGCCGGCCGGATCCGTCTAACGGTGTCGACAGCCGCCACTCCCCCAGCCACGACGGTCATCGGGGGCGCGAATTTCGCGCCCGAGCTCGTCGCCGCGGTCGTGCGGTCGGCGGATGCCGCAGCGGCGGCATCCGCGGCGATGGTCGGCTCCGGCGACAAGAACGCCATCGACGAGGCCGCGGTCGCGGCGATGCGCGCCGTGTTGCTGCGCGCGCCATTCGCCGGGACGGTCGTGATCGGTGAGGGCGAGAAGGACGACGCCCCGATGCTCGCCAACGGCGAGCAGCTCGGGCTCGGCTTCGACCAGGGTCTCAGCGCCGAGGAACGCGCGAGCTACCCGGAGTGCGACATCGCTGTCGACCCGCTCGACGGCACCCGCCTCGCCGCCGAGGCCCTGCCCGGCGCGGTGTGCGTGATCGCGCTGGCGCCGCGCGGCACCTTGTTCAATCCGCGCGACGCCTTCTACATGCACAAACTCATCGCCGGCCCGGTCGGGGTCGGCGTGCTCGATCTCAGCCTCTCGGCGAGTGAGAATCTGCGCCGGCTGGCGGATGCCGGCCGCCGCCGCGTCGAGGACCTCACCGTCGCGGTGCTCGACAAGCCGAGGCACGCGGCACTCATCGGCGAGCTGCAGGCCAGCGGCGCACGCCTGCACGTGGTCGGCGAGGGCGACATCGGCACCGCGATCGCGGCCGCGACGCCCGGCTCCGGCATCGACCTGGCGATCGGCATCGGCGGAACGCCGGAGGGCGTGATCGCCGCCTGCGCGGTGCGCGCGCTCGGCGGCTTCATGCAGGGCAGGCTCGCCCCGCAGAGCGCGGCGGAGCGTGCAGCGGTGCTCGCGGCCGGCCACGCGGTGGAGCGCGTGCTGGGCCTGGACGACCTGGTCGCGAGCGAGCGCGTGCTCTTCGCCTCGGCCCCGGTCACCTAGGCGTCTCCGGCTGGCCTTGGTCTCGATACGCTCCTTCGTCGCTACTCGACCAGCGGAGTGCGTCCGCAGAGGGTGCCTCTCGCCCGCTGATTGAGCCTGTCGAAATCTCCGACGTGGGGCGGTTTCGACAAGCTCAACCAGCGGGGCCAGGCTCAACCGGCGGAGTTGTGTTCAGACTGCTTGCTGGTTGAGTAGCGAGGAACGAGCGTATCGAAACCTCACGGGCCGGAGCGTTCGCACCGCACAAACACAAACGACCGGGGCAGCTGCCCCGGTCGTTTGTTGCGAAGCGACTACTCCGCGATGTCCTCTGTGGCCTGGAACCACGGCGGGTACACGGCGACCTTGGTCTTGTGACCGGCATCCGAGAGGATGCCGCGCACGGTCGCGCGGACCTTGTCGTTGGCAACGCCGATCAGCGAGATCTGCTCAAACGGGAACGTGTCGGCGACCAGTACCTCGGCGCCGAGGATGCTCTCGGACTCGTCGTCGGCGCGCAGACGCTTGAGCATGCGCTCCGCGTCGGCACGGGTCGTGGCGAAGTTCGTGAGCAGGCCGACGGCGTCACCGTCGGCGACGGCGAATCCACCGAGCGAGCCGTCTGCGGCATCCGCTGCGTCGGAGTCGACGGCGGCAGCAGCCTGCGCGGTGGCCGCGTCGAAGGCGTGCTTGACCGTGCTGACCAGCAGCACGAACTCGGATGCCGCGTAGCCGAGTGCCTCGAGAGTGAGGCGGGGGTCGTCGTGGCCGGCGCGGATGCTGTTCCACACGTGCGCGTTCGGCGAGAGAAAGAACGGCACGTAGTCGGCGACGACGCGGGGCCCGATGTCTTCGCTGAGCACACGCTCGTCGACGGTCTTGGCGCGGCGGGCCTCACGCACACCGGCGGAGGAGATGTTCACCGGCGGCTTGGCGAAGTCGGCGAAGAGCTGACCGGCCGCGAGGATGCCGGCGAGGTTGTCGACGTGCGTGACGTGGTAGATGCGCAGCTCGGCGACCTTGGTCGGCGCGGCCTCCACCTTGAGGGTGACCGGGGCTGCGCCGCGGGTCGTCGACTTGACAGTGGGGGCCTCGCGCAGCGACGCGGGCTTCACACGGGCAACACGCTTCACCGGCGGCGTCAGGGGCTCCGTGACGGGCGGGGGGAAGCACTGCGCGCACAGTCCGTCATCAAAACCGTGGATACATTCGTCGCTCAAGGCCAACCTTCCGTCTGTGTTGCACTCGCCAGCCCCCGAGTCGTTCTACGGGCACGTGTGCGGGTTCCGCGGAAAACGCAAAGTGCCAACCCTCTAGGGTACGCCGGAAGCGGGCGTGCCCGTTACCACTTGAGCCTATCCGCCCCCACTGATTTGCGCTTCGAGTCTCGGGTCCGCCCGGAGAACTACGCTGGAGAGATGGCTCACACCTTTGCCAACGAACCGGATGCCCGCCGCTACAGCATGCGCGACGGCGACACTCTCCTCGGCGTGCTCGACTACGCGGCGAACGACTCCGAGATCGCGCTGACGCGCGCGTTCACGCTGCCGCCGTTCCGCGGCAGGGGGTACGCCGCCGAGTTGATGGAGTTCGCGGTGAACGACATCGAGACGAACAGCACCCTCAGGATCGTGCCGAGCTGCTGGTACGCGGCGGAGTGGTTCGAGCGCAACCCGGAGCGCGCCGGGCTGCTCAGCCGCTGACGCCGCCGCGGTTCGTCGCTGACCGTCTGCGGCGATTGCCAGCCCTCCCACGTCGGCTGAGTGAGGAACGAACGAAGCCCTGAGCCCGCTCCAGGGACGCCGGGCTCTGCGCATCCGTCCCCCGATAACCCTCAGGGCTTCGTCGCTCGTTCCTCGCTCCTCAGCCGTCGTGTGGTGAGCGCCCGCTCAGTCGGCGAAGGCCGGCACGACCTCGGCTGCGATGAGCTCCAGGTGGTCCAGATCGCTGAGGTCGAGGATCTGGAGGTACACGGTCTCGACGCCGATCTCGGCGAGCGCGCCGAGCTTGTCGACGGCCTCCTGCACGGTGCCGCCGAGTGAGTCCCCGCGGAACGTCGCCGGCTCCTCGCCGATCGCAGCGGCACGGCGGTGGTACTCGGCCTCCGTCGAGCCGATCGCGGTCGTGATCGCCGTCGAGTAGATCATCGAGTCGGCGGCGCGGCCGGCCTGCTCGCAGGCGTCACGCACACGGCCGAAGGCGGCATCCGTCTCGGCGAGGGGCGAGAACGGCACGTTGTACTCATCGGCGAAGCGGGCCGCCAGGCGCGGTGTGCGCGCGGCCCCCGTGCCACCGACAATGACGGGGATGTGCTGCTGCGTGGGCTTCGGCAGTGCCGGCGAGTCGAGCAACGTGTAGTGCTCGCCGCTGTAGGTGAACCGTTCGCCGAGTGGGGTGCCCCACAGTCCGGTGATCACCTCGAGCTGCTCCTCCAACATGCCGAAGCGCTTGGCCGGGAACGGGATGCCGAACGCGTCGTGTTCAGCCTGGAACCATCCGGTTCCGAGCGCGAACTCGACCCGCCCGCCCGACATCTGGTCGACCTGAGCCACCTGCACGGCGAGCAGTGCCGGGTGTCGGAACGTCGCCGAGCTGACGAGCGTGCCGAGGCGGATGTCGTTGGTCTCGCGGGCCAGGGCGGCAAGCGTCAGCCAGGCATCCGTCGGGCCCGGCATCCCGCTCGCTCCGTCCATCGCCAGGAAGTGGTCACTGCGGAAGAAGGCGTCGAAGCCGAGGCGTTCGGTGGCCTGGGCGATGGCGAGCTGGTCGTCGTAGCTGGCGCCCTGCTGGGGTTCGGTGAAGATGCGGAACTTCATGGCCTCACTCTGCCAGCTGTGCGGAGCCACCCCGAGCATTTCCGTGGCCGCGCCGCGTTCCCCGGTGTCTCCGTGTGTCGTCCGGCTCGCTGAGTTCGAGAATGGCGACCTCGCGACTGCCGGCCAGGCGCGAGATCGCCAGCAGGTGAGGCTCCACCTGCTGCTCGCGTGCCGACGCAGCGAGGCGTGCGTAAAGCTCGACCGGAACCAACACCGGTACCACCTCGGCCAGGCCCGGCCGCTCCGCGCCGGCCGGATCTCGCGTCGCGCCGAGCGATCCGAACGCCTCCGGCGGCGGCCGCCCACCGGCAACTGCTTCGGCCACGGCCTCGCGCGCACGATTGCGGATGCCGGCGAGCGCCGCGATGTGCTCCCCGGCCAGCCAGCAGAGCGCCGGCATCTCGTCGACCGTGCCGCGGAAGGCCTGCTCGTCGGGCGACCACACCACCCGGTAGCTGTACTGCTCGCTCACATCGACGGCGGTGGACGGGTGCGCCTGCAGCGTGGCAATCAGCGAGCTGAGCGCCGCGGCCGAACGTTGCTCGTTCTCGCGCACGGTCATGGCGCCGCTCCCGCCCTCGGCGTCGGCTGCAGCCCGCCGCCGCCGCGCTCACAGCAGGTCATCGGGAGCCACCCAGCGCACGCCGTCGTCGTGACTGATCAGTTGAGCGCGCACCGAGACGCCGGCATCCGCGCACCCAGTGGCGAGAGCCCGCGCCCAGCTGCGATCCAGGTGACTGACCCGGTGCCCGCCCGGACGTTCCCAGACGAAGATCGCCTGCGCCGCGCCCGCCTCGTACACGGTCTCGGCGACGCGGGCAGCGAGTAGACCGGCGGCGCCACCGTTCGGCGTCTTCGGGTAGTCGGCCATGGGAATGATGATCGGAATCTGCCTTCCCGCCTCGTCAAGGAGCAGCATCCACCACTGGCGCCGACAGGCAGCGCCGATGAGCTGTTCGACGCGCGCCTGCACGGCGGCGTCACTGTCGAGCGGAATCTGCCGGAGTTCGTCGGCGTCAAGAGTTGTCATTCCCCCATGCTGCGCGCGGCTCGTCAGCGCACACGAGGAGACTCCGAGGCTGTGGAGAAACCGCGATCGGCCGCCGCCTGTGCAGGGCAGGAAGCAGGGCGGGTGCGAGGGAGCGAACCGGGACCGAATCCGGCGTGGCACCGTGGCGCCCGGCGCGCACCTTACTGTTGAAGCCGTGCCACGCAACTCCTCCCCCACGCTCCCCGCTGCCCCGACCACGGTGCTCGCCGTGCTCCGCAACCCCCGCGCACTCAGCATCGAGGTGTTGGCCGGCATCGTCACCACGCTCGCGCTCATCCCCGAGGTCATCTCCTTCTCGGTGATCGCCGGCGTCGACCCACGCGTGAGCCTGGTGGCATCCGTGGTGTTGGCCGTATCGATGTCCTTCCTCGGCGGCCGCCCGGCGATGATCACGGCCGCCGCCGGCGCCGTGGCCCTCGTGGTCGGACCGCTGGTCAAGGAGCACGGCGTCGAGTACCTGCTGCCGACCGTCATCCTGGCCGGCCTCGTGCAGATCCTCTTCGGCGTCACGGGGCTCGCCCGCCTGATGCGCTTCATCCCGCGTTCGGTGATGCTCGGTTTCGTCAACGCCCTCGGCATCCTGATCTTCGTCGCCCAGGTGCCGCACCTGCTCGGTGTGCCGTGGCTCGTCTACCCGCTGTTCGCGCTGACCGTGCTGATCGTGCTCGGCCTGCCCCGCCTGACCACCGCCGTGCCCGCGCCGCTCGTGGCGATCGTCGTCGCCACCGTGATCACGATCGTCGCTCACCTCAGCGTTCCCACCGTCGGCGACGAGGGAGTGATCGGCGGCGGGCTGCCCGGCTTCACCGAGCTGCTCGTGCCCTTGAATCTCGACACGCTCGCCCTCATCTGGCCGACCGCGCTCAGCGTGGCCTTCGTCGGCCTCATGGAGACGCTGCTCACGGCCAAGCTCGTCGACGACATGACCGACAGCCGCTCGAACAAGGGCCGCGAGTCGTGGGCGCTCGGCGTCTCGAACATCCTCGCCGGCTTCTACGGCGGCATCGCCGGCTGCGCGATGATCGGCCAGACCGTGGTGAACGTGAAGCTCGGCCGGGCCCGCACCCGCATCTCCACCTTCGTGGCCGGCGTCTTCCTGCTGCTGCTCGTCACAGCCCTCAGCGGGGTGATGGAGCAGATCCCCATGGTGGCGCTGGCCGCCGTGATGATGATCGTCGCGATCAAGACCGTCAACTGGCACAGCCTCGCGCCGGCCACCCTGCGCCGGATGCCGCTCTCCGAGACCGTCGTGATGCTCAGCACCGTGGCGATCGTCGTCGCCACGCAGAACCTCGCGATCGGTGTCGGGGCCGGGGCGGTGCTGGCGATGGTGCTGTTCGCCCGCCGCGTCGCGCACGTCGTCACCGTCACGCGCACGGTCTCCGAGGACGGGTCCCGGGCCCACTACTCCGTCGCCGGACCGCTGTTCTTCGGCAGCTCCAACGACCTGGTCGAACAGTTCTCCTACGGGCAGGACCCCGCCGAGGTGACCGTGGATTTCAGCGACGCGCAGATCTGGGACGCCTCGACGGTGGCCGTGCTCGACTCGGTGCAGCACAAGTACACGGAGCATGCGGCATCCGTCACCTTCACCGGACTCGACGAGCGCAGCACCGCGCTGCACGGCAGGCTCAGCGGGCACCTCTAGGCGCCACTGTCGGAACAGCCACTCGGCCACCCCGACAGTGTGGAGCGCGCCCTCAGCGGGCTCCGATGTAGGCGATCGCCTCGATTTCCACAGTGAAGCCCCCGGCGAGCGCGATGCCGAAGGTGCTTCGTGCCGGGCGGTGCTCGCCAAAGACAGCGGCGTACTCCTCGTTGAAGACGGCGAAGTTGCCGATATCGGTCAGCAGGCACATCGTGCGAACGACGTCTCCGAACTCGGCGCCGCCCTCTGCGAGCACACTCTTCAGATTGGCCAACGCCTGGCGTACCTCCTCACGGAAGTCGCTCGGCGTCTCTCCCGTCCTCGGATTCAGGCCCACCTGACCGGCAGTGAAAATGTAATCGCCGGCGAGCATCGCCTGGGAATATGCGCCACCGGGCGCCGGGGCCTCAGTCGTGAACAGCGGGTGCATCGTCATGGTCTCTCCTCGTGTTGTGTCGTCGTGTCTTGTCGTCAGCGTCAACCGCAGAAGTCAACCGCGATGCGGGCGTACATGCGGGCGGCTTGATGCACGCTCTCGGCGCTCACGTACTCGTTTGGCCCGTGGGCGCAGGTGAGCACGCCGGGGCCGAAAGATGGCAGCGTGGGGATGCCGAGCTCCGAGTACCAGGGAGCATCGGTGCCGCCGGGGAAGACGGCCAACGGCGGTGCCTCCCCCAGGACATCGCGAGCCGCCGCCTGGGTGGCAGCGACGAGCGCGTGGTCGGCATCCATCTCGCTCCACGGAATCCAGTCGAGCCCCGGCTCGAAGCAGTACTCGACAACGAGTTCGGGGTCCGCTGCCCTGCACGCCTCGAGCCAGCGTTCGATCCCGTCGGCCACTTGCTTTTTGGTCATGCCGGGGACGGTGCGCAGATCGCAGGCGAACTCGGCCCGGCCCGGCACGACGCCGAAGAACGTGCCACCGTCGAGCATGACGCCGGTGTTCAGGGTCGGGCCGACCCCGCCGAGCGGGTGTGCGGTGAACGGCAGTTCGAGCTCAGCGCCGATCCTGGTCATCAGATCGGCCAGCTTCAGCGAGGCGTTCACCGACGGCATCCGGTCAGAAAGGCTCGAGTGCATCTGCGTTCCCGAGACGACAACCCGAAAACAGCACACGCCCCGCGACACGAGGTGGATGCCCTGCCAGTCGTGCTCCCACCCGCTCGGTTCTCCGATCAGGATCGCGTCGACGTTGTCCACGAACGGGGCGACGTACTTCGCGCCGAGCTGGGCACCGGCCTCCTCGTCGGCGATCATGCCGATGACGAGGTCACCGCGCAGCGCTGTACCGGTCTCCTTGATGGCGCGGGCCGCGAAGATCATCGCCGCAACAGCCGCTTTCATATCGGTCGCACCGAGGCCGTAGATGTTGCCGTCCCGGTGCGTGGCGTGCAGGGGCTCGGTCAGCCAGAGTTCTCGCGCCTCACCGACAGGCTTCGTGTCGGTGTGCCCATTCAGCATCAGGGTGCGCCCGCCGCCGCTTCCGCGCATCCGCAGGAACAGGCTGGGGCGCTCCTCGGAGGGCCCGATTACGGTGAGTTCGCCCAACCCGAACTCGCTGAGCCGCTCGCTCAGGAAGGAGACGATCGCTCGCTCATCGGCGTGCGGCGGAATCTGGCTGTCGATCGCGATGAGCTGTTCGACGAGCTCGATGAGCTCGTCGCGCCCCGCGTCGAGGTAGCCGTCGATCAGTTCGTGGCTCGTCGTTGCCGTTGTCATTTTCAGGCTCCCACCATCTCGTACTCCGCGATCGTCGCGGCGACGCCGTCGACGAATCGAGCAACATCGTCTCTGCTGTTCATAACGTGGAATGAAGCGCGCACCCGGCCGTCGCCGCCCCACACCAGCACGCCTCGCTGCGCCAAGCGTTCGGCGAAGCGTTCGCCGGCTGGATGCAGGAAGGCGAGGTTCCCGGCCGAGCGTGCGGGGTCGGCCGGCGTGATCACGTCAACGCCGAGCTCGACGAGTGCGGCGCGGGCCTGGGCCACGAGGGCGAGCGCGTGTGATTCCACCCTCTCGATGCCGAGCTCGAGGATCGTATCGATGCCGGCTCCGAGCCCGGCGATCTCGGCGAGCGCGGGTGCCCCCATTTGGAACCGCGTGGCGTCGACGTTCCAGTTCAGTTCGTCAAAGCGGTCCTCCGTGAAGATGTTCCCGAGGGAGCGCCAGCCGACGTTGCCCGGCCGGAAGTCCGGCAACAGCTCTTGGTTCCAGATGACGACGCCGACACCGTATGGCCCGAGCGTCCACTTGTACGAGGCGCTGATCGTGATCGCCGCGTGCTCGAGGTCCATATCGATGACGCCGAGGGAGTGCGAGACGTCCACGAGCAGCGGGATGTCGGCGGCGCGCGCGAAGCGGCCGATGCCGCCGAGGTCGTGACGGAGACCATTGACGTAGCCCACGTGGCTCACCGCGATCGCGATCGTGCGCTCATCGCAGGCCGCCTCGAGCGATGCCGTCGGCATCTCCCAGTCCTCCGCGCGCGGGACGACCCGAACCTCCAGGCCGAACTGACGCAATCGCAGCCAGGGGGCGAAGACCGCGGGGTGCTCGTACTCGTTCACAACGATGTTGTCGCCTGGCTTCCAGTTCCACCCGTTGGCGACGGCGCTCCACGCCGTCGAGGCATCGCCGAGCAGGGCGACCTCACTCGCGGAGCGATGCGTCAACGTGGCGATGCTCTTTCGCGTGTGGTCTTCGGCGGCGAAGAGCACGTCGCGGCCGCGCTCGCCCAGGCTCTTGGCCCGGTACGAGTCGACGATGGCGTGCTCGACGCGGGCGAGCGCCGGGGAGTGCGCTCCGGTGTACAGATAGGACTCGGCCTCGAGATTGATGAAGCTGTCTCGGTCCAGCAGCGGCCGATCGCCGGAGCGTTCCATGGGTTTCCTCACTTCGATGTGTTGCGGGTTGTGGATGACGCTCCGTCCATTGGGACGGCGCGGGGCAGTCGGTCATGGCATCCGCCAGACCTCCGGTGCGAAGAGAAGCTCACCGTTCTCGTCGAGCGGGTCGTGCATGAGCCGCCGGATGTGTGTGCTCCAGCGACGGTTGGCCGGATCGGCGTCGAGCTCGGCGAAGGCCTCCACGAGCGGGCGTTCGCACTCTCCCCAGGCGATCACGGTGTGCCCACGTCGGAACAGGGAGTAGTCGCGGATGCCGGCGGCGCGCATCGCGTCGACGACGCCGGGCCAGATCTGTTCGTGCTCCTTCTCGTAAATCTCGATCGTGCCTGGCAGAAGCTCAAAGGTGTAGCAGAAGCGATACATGGTCAGTCCTTGCCGCAGAGTGTTCGCAGGTTGCCGCCGAGGATCAGGGCGCGCTCGGCTGCGGTCAGCTGCTCGCTCAGCCACGCGGGAATCGCGAAGAGCTCGTCGGCGCTCACGACGTCGAGCCCCGGTGCGAAGTCGGAGCCCCAGAGCAGGCGCTCAACCCCGAAGACCTCGAGGAGTGCCATCGTCGCGTCGCGGGCGCCGTAGTGCGGGTACACGGGGTCGGTGGCATACAACCCGGAGAATTTCACCGCGACCGACTCTGCCGTCCCCAAACCGAGGAGCGCCGCGTTCGGGGCGGCATCGCGCCCGCCTGCGGCCGGCAGCCCGAGATGGCTGATCAGCACCCTCGCATCGCCGAGCGCCCGGATACGCTCAGACGCTCCCGCCACGCCTCGAGGGGTGGCGTTGATGCTGAGCAGTGCCGAGCGGCTGCTCAGGAGGGCCCAGAACTTGTCGTCGAAGGCGTCACAGATCGCGCCGTCGTCGCCTAGGTACAGACTGAAGCCCGCCGCACCCGCATCCAGGGCCATCTCGGCGGCGGCGACCGAGAGCGGACGCGCAGCGTCGAGGAAGAGCAGTGGGGTCACCCAGCCAAGTCGCTCGCCCAGGCCGAGGACGTAGTCGTTGTTTCCGCGGAAACGTTGATCGCCCTCGTATGCGACGACGAGGGCGTCGTCAACTCCGTGCTCGGCTCGGAGTGCCTCGTACTGGGCGAGCTCGGCCCCCGCTGTGCGATCACCGGAGTATCCGGTGTCGAAGAGGTGGATATGGGAGTCAAAGCGCGCGCTCATGCACCCACCTCGGGAGGGCGCGGCCCCGCATCCGATTCGGCGAGCTCCGCCGCAGCGATGATCCGGTGGGCCAGGGCGAGGCCGTTCACCGCCTCATCGAGGGTGACGACGGTCGGCGCCGTGCCGAAGCGGATCGCGTCGACGAAGATCCGGATCTCCTCATCGAGTGCTCCATGGCTGCCGAGCGGGGTGAGTGCGTCGTCGACCGGAGCGCATGCCGGGCCGAAGTCCGAGACGCGGGCACCAAGCGAGAGCGAGAGAGCCCCGGTCTCGCCGATCACCTCGAGCGCATCGGGCAGGCCGCCTGCGCCGGCGAGCGACCACGACACCTGGAATGACCAGATTGATCCGGATGTCGTGACGACCTCAGCCCAGACCACGGACGGCTGGGCGCGTCCCGCGATACGGAGCTGACGCGCGGTGACGACGGTCGGCGCCGAGCCATCCAGCCAGAGCGCCAAGTCGATGTCGTGCACCATCGTCATCAAGACGGGGTGCACATCGGGGAAGAGGCCGTCGTGCTCGATGGTGCGGTGTCGCCGGAATGAGAGAGCTCGGGGCGCCCCGATCGATCCAGCGGCGATACGGCTTGCGAGCTCACGATACGGTGCCGCGAAGCGCAGGATGTGAGCCGGGAGCACGAATCCCCTCGCCGAGGCGGAGGCATCCGTCAGCAGGCGTGCCTCCTCTGGCCGCAGCACGACCGGCTTCTCGAGCAGCACACTCGCGCCCGCCCGCAACGCCGCCAGGGTCGGCTCGAGATGGTGCGCCCCTCCAGTGGCGACGGAGACGCCGTCGACCGCTTCGGCTGCGAACAACTCCTCGACAGAGCCGTAGGCCGCCGGCGCTCCGCACCGCTCCGCGACCTCCCGCGCCCGATCGAGGTTGCGGTCGACGATCGCGACAAGTCGGCAGTCGGGGTTCGTCCGAAAGGCCTGCGCGTGAAGCTCGCCGAACTGGCCAGCACCGACAACGGCCACCCGCACGCCGTCTCGAATCGTCGCCGTGTGCAGGGGGCCGTTGTCAGTCATACTCGGTCGTTTCTCTCGGTGCCGGTTGTGGGCGCGCGTCAGGCCTCAGCGTTCGGGCTGATCAGCAGTTGGGCGTGTAGATGTAGCGCTGGGCCTCGTCGCTGTCGACGTTGTCGCGATCGATGATGAACGCGGTCACGTACTCCTGGTACTCCAGAGACGCGGGGTCGAGGCTGCCATCGACGATCTTGGCGATGCGCTCGACTGAGTCGTACCCGAGACCATAGGGATCCTGAGCAACGAGTGCGTCGTAGATCCCGGCCTTGAGGTCTGCGACCTGTGAGGGGTCGGCGTCGTAGGCGACGAGCTTGATCTGACCGGACTTGTCAGCGGCTTGGATTGCGGCGGATGCGCCGGCCGACGCCGGGGCGAGCGTCGTGTAAATACCGGCCAGATCGGGGTTGGTGATCGCGGCGGCGGCCTTCTGCGAGGCCTTCGCCTGGTCGGCCTCTGAGTACTCGGTCGGCAGCACCGTGACGTCCGGGTAGGCCTCTGCCATACGCTCGGCGAAGCCGTCGACGCGCTCGGCGTTCGCGGCGACACCGGGGAAGGAGGCGATCACGAGAACCGTTCCCTTCTCACCGATTGCCGCGGCGAGTGCATCGGCGGCCAACGCGCCGGCGCTCAGGTTGTCTGTGCGGATGTTCTGGGTCTCGACGGGCTCGTCGAGACTGCCGTCGACGGTGATGACCGGCATCCCGTCACCGGCAATCGTGTCGACCGTCTCAATCAGCCCGACCGGGTCGGTCGGCACGAGAACGAGGCCGGCCGGCGAACCCTGCACCGCCGCGTTGATGAGCGGGGTCTGGGTCTGCAGATCCCAGTTAGCGTCGCCCTGCCAGTCGAGGTCGACACCGTACTCGTCGGCTGCCGCCTGGGCGCCGCACTGCATGACTTGGAAGTACGTTGCCGTCATCTGCGCGGCGACGAAGGCGACGGTCGGCTTGCCGCTGGCCGCTCCGCCTCCCTCCGGCGATGTGCCCGCCGCGCTGCACGAGGTGAGAGCGAGTGCGATGACGGATGCGGCACCGATGACGCTTCCGCGGCTGATGAGTTTCATATTGCGGGACACTGTTCCTCCTTGGTGAATGTGATGCTGGGTGGGTGATGGTGCGTTTCGGGCAGCGTCGATCGCCAGCGACTCTCGCGAGCGTTGCGCTGTTCCGGGTGAAGGCGGGGTGCGGTAGATCGCCGCTCCGACGTTGAGCTGGCGCTGGGCTATTTGCTTTGGGCTCTGCGCCGCTGGTCGATGCCGACCGCAACCAGCAAGATCACGCCGGTGACGACGAGCTGGTAGAACGAGCCGACCCGCATGATGACGAGACCGTTGATCAGGATCGCCGGAATGATCGCGGCAATCATCGAACCGAGGATCGAGGCGCGGCCGCCGAACAGGCTCGTCCCGCCGATGACGACGGCGGCGATGGCGGCCAGGGCGTCGCCCTGGTGGCCCTGGATGTTCGTTGTGAGGAAGCGAGAGATGTCGATGAAACCGACCAGTCCGGCGATGCAGCCCATGATCACGAAGAGTTTCACGCGCTGGCGGCGGATGTTGATGCCGGCGCGTTCGGCTGCTCGCAGCGAGGACCCCATGCCGAGGGTGTGCACACCGAAGCGGAGCTTCGTCATCACGAACCAGGCGATCAGGCCGACCACGATCGCGATGACGGCCGGGATGGGGATGATGCCGAAGAGGTCAGCCGATCCGAAGCCCTTCTGCATGTCGCGCGGCAGCGAGCTCACATTGATTCCGCCCGTGATGATGAAGGCGATGCCGCTGCCTGCGCTCATCATGGCGAGCGTCACGATGAAGGAGCTCACCCGCAGCATGTTCACGAGCGTGGCGTTCACGATTCCGAAGAGCACCCCAGTGGCGACGGCTGCGAGGAATCCGAGCAGGATCGCCATGCCGGCGTTGCTGTAGTCCCCGGCGAGGATCTCCTCTGGGGTGCCACCGAAGAAGGTGATCACCTTCGCGGCGACCACGGAGGAGAGGATGACGTTCGCGCCGATCGATAGGTCGAGCTCACCGGCACCGACAAGGAACGTCATGCCGACGGCGAGCAGGATCAGTTGCGCCGAGTCCAGCGCGAGGTTGCGGAAGTTGCCGGCGCTCAGGAACACGCCATTCGGCGAGAGTACTCCGAAGAGCAAGATGAGCACGACCACGACGACGGCGATCATGAATGCCGTCGAGGTGAGGATCCGGCGCAGGGCGCTCGGCTCGCTGCTGTCGAACGTGACGGCGCCTGGGGGTGTCTGAGTCTGGGTCATGCGGCTTCTCCTTGCGCGGCATCCGACTTCGCGGAGAGCATGGTCGTGAGCACGTCGACGAGCTGAAGCCCGGCTGTCGGCATCTGGGCGACGACCTGCCCGTGCCGCATGATGGCGATGCGGTCGGCGAAGTCGAGCATTTTGGGAATGTCGTGGGAGACGAAGATGACGGCGAGGTCACGGTCGGCTGCCGCCCGTACCGCGTCGTAGACCATCTTCGTCTGCTTGGTTCCGAGGGCCGCTGTCGGCTCGTCCATGACGATCGCCGCGGTCGCCCACATCACGGCACGGGCCACGGCGATGGCCTGGCGCTGACCGCCGGAGAGCGCACTGACGGGGGCGGTGAGTGACGGCACCTGCGCGCCGAGCAGGCTCATGGCCTGCTTGGTGCGCTCACGCATCGTCGGCTCGTCGACCTGTCCGATGAAACGGCCCGGCCCTGTGACGAGCAGCTCGCGGCCGAAGAAGAAATTCTGCACGACAGTGAGGTCCGGCGCCTGGGCGAGGTCCTGGTAGACAATCTCGATGCCGAGTTCCCGTGCGTGCCGGACCGAACTGACGTTGACGGTCTCGCCGCGCAGCACGAGCTCGCCGGCATCCGCTGCGTGCACTCCCGCGATCACATTCGAGAGGGTCGACTTGCCCGCACCGTTGTCACCGATGAGGGCGAGCACCTCGCCGGGGTACGCACGCAACGATGCGCCACGCAGGGCCTGGACATGGCCGAAACTCTTCGTGATGCCGCGGGTTTCAATGACAGGCGCTGGGCCCGGGCCGTGTTCCGCCGGGGGAAAGTCGGAATCCATAGCAGTCTCCAATTGACTAACATCTTTGTTCGCTCTACTTGCACATCGTTCGCTCTACCGAACGACTTCAGCTAAGCAGACGCATGATGTCTGCGCAATGGCTTTTCGCGGATTCATTGTTACGGTCGCGTAAAAGGACCGCGCCGCCGCGGTCTCAGACCGTCGTGGGGTACTGCTGGATAACGAGGAGCCGCCCGCCATTCTCACGCGCGTGATAGCGGTGAGCCTGATCGGCGCGGAAGGTCAACATGTCTCCGGCTTCGAGCAATACTGACGCGCCATCAGGGCCAACCTCAACGAGGCCGTCGACGCAAATCACGCGCTCGATCACGCCGGGGGCGTTGCCACGCGAATCTCGGTGGGCATTCGGCGCCAGAGAGACGATGGATACCTCGACTTCGCCGGAATTCCGCCAGCTCGCCATGAGCTGGGCAATGAACGCGTCGCCCTCCCGGGCAATCACCGGGGCCTCGACGAGCCGCTTGAACTCCGTCTCGCCCACGCCGGCCTGGCCGATGAACAACCCGCCGAGTGACACGTTAAGCGTCTTGGCCAGCGCCCAGAGCGTGTCGAGCGACGGATTGCCGTTGCCTCGCTCGAGCTCAGACACGGTGGACTTGGAAATGCCCGCCTCACGAGCGAGGGCGGAGACACTCATCCCCCGCCGCTCACGCCACTTCCGGATGTTGTTCGCGAGGGGCGACGACGGCTGGCTTTCATTCATAGTGTCGGCTATATTACATATCCATCAACCGTTCGCTCTACCGATCGATTTATATTGCCGGAGAACCCGGCCATTTCGAGGAGACGATTGATGTCACAACGTAGTCACACCATGCTGAACGGCCGTGTCACCGTACTCGGTGCTGAGCGGCATCCGCATGCAGCATCACGACTGGCCGAACAGTGGCCGCAGCTCGAGTGGATCCACGCACCGCAGGGTCGTGCTGTGCCCGAGACGATGCCGACGATCGAGTTGCTCGACGCACCCGCGCTGTCAGAGGGCGCTTTCCGCATTGAGGTCGACGCCCGTGCCGCGCCCCGGATTCGGATTCAGGGCGGGCCGTACTCCGGCGTCATCTACGGCGTCGAGGAGCTCGTGCAGCGGCTCGGAACCAGCGAGCCAGGCGGCATCCGCGTGCCGGTGACCAGCCTCGAGCGCCGGCCGAAGCTCACGTATCGCACGTTCTGGACGTGGGATCACTCGACAAACTGGGAGCTCAACCAGATCGGCCAACAGGAGATCGGGGTCTTCAACCCCTACGGCAAGCCGCCGGGCGGCTTCCTGAAGGATTACAAGCGGATGGTGGATTTCTGCAGCCAGAACCAGATCGCGGCCATCGTGATCTACGGTTTCTTCCGCGATTCGCACGGCGGCGTGGAGGCCGCCCAGGAGCTCACCCGCTACGCCAAGGCGCGGGGTGTTCGAGTTCTGCCCGGCGTCGCGATCGGGGCATACGGCGGCGTCTACTGGGAGGGCAACAACCAATACAACTTGGCTACCTGGCTCACCGAGAACCCCGGCTTCGCAGCCGACATGGAGCGCGGTGTCGGCTTTCAGCTGCAGGATCTCGCATTCCCGCTCAACTTCCCGCGGAGCGACTACACCCGCACGGCCTGCCCATCCGAACCGGCGAACATCGAGTGGATGGCGGACGCACTTGCCTGGCTCGTCGAGACCGTCGACCCCGGGGGCATCAACATCGAGGGCGGAGACTATGGGGTCTGCGGCTGCCCGCGTTGCGTGACACGGCGTGGCGAGCGAGAGGCTGCGAGCCGGCGCGACAACGATGCCGAATTCTGGTCGCACGCAGACATGGCTGACAACTTCCCCAAGCTCTTCAACGCGGCCAGCTCGGCGGGCGACGATCTCTGGTTGTACTGCGAGCTGCAGTGGGACAACCTGCTGGACCCGGCCGCGCATGCCCCGCTGGAGTCGCTGCCGGCCGGAGGGATCTACCAGCACACTTTCAACCGTGGCTACTGGGAACGGGCAAAGAGTGAACTGACGCCCGAGCACGTCGCCGCACTGCCCACGGCGAAGAACGTCATCCGTAGTCAGTTCGCCTGCCAGTGGAACGGCGACGAGCGCACCGAGCGCTACGCGTTCAATGCGCCTGTGTTCGCCGAGCTCTCAAAGAAGGCGGCCGAGGTTGACATGCAGGGCCTCACCGTGTGGGGCGAGCCATCGCCGTTCCATGTGTCGGCGGAACTCAGCTACTTGGCCTTCGGGCGCTTCGGCTACGACCCCTCCCTCACCTGGGAGCAGTTCGTGGCGACGGATGTCGCATCCCGGGTCGGGGGTGCCGCAGAGGCCGAGTCGTTCATCGGACTGATGCAGGAGCTCGACTCCCAGCAATTCATGGCACCCAAGCGTCTGCTCTCGATCCGAGACGAAGCTGTCGACGCGGGACGTAGCCAGTCCGGCGATGCCGTTCGTCGATGGCTTTGGTTGGCGGACCGCGCCAACCAGCGCTCGTACATGGGCTACTGAACACTGCTCGGTGCGGCGGGCGGCGGAGTCGATCCGCCCACCCGCCGCAGCGGCGGCACCTCCTAGAACGAGGTGATCACCACGCGGTTGATCGCCGGGTCCTTGAGTGCCGCGTAGCCCTCGTTGACCTCGTCGAGCGAGATCTCCTTGGAGACGAGGTCGTCGAGGTTGAAGCGGCCCTGCAGGTAGAGCTCGGCGTAGAGCGGGATGTCGCGCTGAAGCGTCGATGAACCCATGTAGACGCCCTGCACGCGCTTCTGGCCGTTGAGCGCGTCGAAGGAGTCGACCGTGAACTGCGTTCCACCCTTGCCGAGTCCGATCAGGTAGAGGCCACCGCCGATGCCGAGCATCTTGAGTCCCTGCTCGGTGACGGACTGGAAGCCGACGAAGTCGAAGACGTGGTCGGCGCCGCCGGTGAGGGCGAGCACGGCCTCGACCGGGTCGGTGGTGGAGGAGTTGATGACGTCGGTGGCGCCGAACTTCTTGGCGGTCTCGAGCTTCGTGTCGTTGAGGTCGATCACGACGATCCGTGAGGCGCCGGCGACGAGTGCACCGTTGACGGCATTGAGGCCGACGCCGCCGGCGCCGATGATCACGACGGAGTCGCCCGCCTGCACATTGGCTGTGTTGAGCACCGCACCGGCACCGGTCACGACGCCGCAACCGAGCAGCGCAGCCTGCGCCCACGGCACCTCCTTCGGCAGCACGACGAGCTGGTTTTCGTGCACGAGCGCCTGCTGGGCGAAGCCGGCGAGGCCAAAGCCCTGGGCGACGGGCTGGCCGTCACGGCTGAGGCGCGGCTCCTGCTCCGGCGTGCGCAGCGTGGCCTCTGGGTGCAGGCAGTTGTAGGAGCGGCCGGCCATGCAGCGGCGGCACTTGCCGCAGGACTGGATCAGGCTGCCGACCACGTGGTCGCCGACGGTGATGCCGGTGACGGTCGGTCCGACAGCGGTGACGACGCCCGCCAGCTCGTGTCCGAAGACGGCGGGCATCGGGAACCCGAGGTCGTTGGTTGCGATGGTGAGATCGGAGTGGCACAGGCCGGAAGCCTTGACCTCGATCAGCACCTCGCCGCCGATCGGGGCTGCGATCTGCACCTCTTCGACGTCGAATCCAGCGTTCACTGCGTTGACAACAACGGCTTTCATGTATTGCTCTCTTTCGTGGAGGAGCGCTTCCGCTCCGAGTTCCCGACAGCCCGCCGGGAGGTCTGTGCTCAGCGCTCACCCGCCGCTGGAGTGTCGCCGCCTGCCCGCCGGAGCGGTTCCTTTGCGACAAACCACGCCGGCATCAGCGCCATCAGCTCGTCGACGATCTCGTCGACGGACTCGGCTCCGTCGCCCTGCATCCATTCGCCCAGCACGGCGAGGGAGCCGCCGGCGATGAAGAGCGCGGCGGCGGCGGCCGAGGTGCGACTCGGGAGTCCCGGCAGCAGCAGCACGGTCTCACGGGTCTGGGCGGCCAGCATGGTGACGACGGTTCGGTGCGCCTGGCTGCCCGCACTCTGCGAGAGCAGCCCGGAGTAGAGCGTGCGGTGCCGATCGATGTGAGCGACAAAGCTCCGGATGCCGGCGCGACCCGCCTCCTCGCCCGTGGCCGTTCCCGCGCTGCGCAGGTGGATGTCGGAGCTGCCGATCTCTTCGAGCGCCTCGCAGAGCACACTCACTGCGAGCTCATCGACACTCGCGAAGTGTGTGTAGAACGCGCTGCGACTGACACCGGCCCTGCGCACGATGTCGCTCACGTTCAGCGCGCTCACCCCGTCGGCGAGCAGCGACTCGACGGCGTCGACGATGGCGCGCCGGGTGCGGGCGGTACGCGGGTCCATCGAGGACTGAATCGTGCGACGGATGTCGTGTTGGGCGGATTCAGCCGCTTCGATGCGTTCCATGCTTCGAGCTTACGCTTTTCTGCACACTTGTCCAGAAAACGTCCGGCCACACCCTGTCGTTCTTAAAAAGGAGTACACTCCTAAATGAGTCGAGTCCGTTTTAGATCGCGGGCCTCGATGTCCGTCGAGTGAGGTGGTGCAGGGATGTCGGAAACGATCGGGCCTGTGCCCGCCGCACCCGGCCGGCGCGAACGCAACAAGGAACAGAAGCAGCAGCGCATCTTCGATGCTGCCGCCGAGCTGTTCGCCGCGCACGGCTACGCGGCCGTCACCACCCAGCAGATTGCCGAGCGGGCAGACGTCGCCACCGGGACGCTGTTCCGCTACGCGACGAGCAAGGCCGAACTGCTGCTCATGGTGCACAACGAGTACTACGGCCGGGCGCTCGACGCGGCAGAGCGAGCCCTCCCCCGGAGCGCCGACGTCGCCGACTGCATTGCCGCGCTGCTCACCCCGATCGTGGAGTCCGGGCGGCAGAGCGACGAGAACACCGCCGCCTACCAGCAGGCCGTGATGTTCGGCGGCCCGAGCGACCGCTACCGCGGCGAGGCGCTGGAGCTCATCGCCCGACTGCAGCGGCGTCTGGCCGACACGCTCACCGAAGCGTGGGTGAGGCTGCACCCGGTCGCGACGGCCACGACCGGCGGCGCCGACGAGCCGGGCGCGACGCCCGATGCCGGGCCGGCGGCCCGCGCGATCTTCGCGGCGTTGCAGCTCGAGACGGCACACGCCACCCTCACCGCCGTGCCGCTCGAGCAGCAGCTCGACGACATCCTGAACCAGGTAGACGTGATATCCCGCGGCTACCTTCACACCGCGCCGGCGCACAACGCCATCAGCGCACAGGGGCCGACTGATCCCAGCCGACTCACAACGAGTAAGGAACAAGGAAATGACTGACATTCGCACCGTCACCGTGCTCGGAACCGGCGTGCTCGGCTCCCAGATCGCCTATCAGGCCGCCTTCAGCGGTTTCGCCGTGACGGCATACGACATCACCGACGAGGTACTCGAGGGCGCCGCGAAGCGCTTCGCCGGGCTCGTCGACACGTACAAGACCGAGGTGGCCGGTGCCGCCGACGGCGCAGCGGATGCCGCGCTCGAGCGCCTCACGCTCAGCAGCGACCTGGCCGCGGCCGTCGCCGACGCCGACCTCGTGATCGAGGCGATCCCCGAGAACCTCGAGATCAAGCGCGACACCTACGCGAAGCTCGCCGAGCTCGCCCCGGCCAAGACGATCTTCGCCACCAACTCCTCCACCCTGCTGCCGAGCGACATGGTCGGCTTCACCGGGCGTCCCGAGCGCTTCCTCGCCCTGCACTTCGCGAACCGCGTCTGGGTGCACAACACCGCCGAGGTCATGGGCACCCCGGAGACCGACCCTGCCGTGTTCGCGGCGGTCTCGAGCTTCGCCGGAGAGATCGGCATGGTCCCGATCGAGATCAAGAAGGAGAAGGCCGGCTACCTGCTGAACTCGCTCCTCGTGCCGTTCCTCAGCGCGGCCGGTGAGTTGCTCGTCGACGGCATCGCCGAGCCCGACGCCATCGACAAGACCTGGCGCATCGGCACCGGCTCCCCCATGGGCCCGTTCCAGATCTACGACATCGTCGGCCTCACCACCGCATACAACGTCAGCGTCAACGGCGGCCCGAAGCAGCAGGCCTTCGCGCAGCTGATCAAGGAGAACTACATCGACCAGGGCAAGCTCGGCGTCGCCACCGGCGAGGGCTTCTACGGCTACCCCGCGAAGTAGCGCCGGGGCCGCCGCCACCACGCCCGGCGCGCTGCATCCGGCGCCCGGCACGTGGCCACGGCCCCGTCGCACGACGACCGGAGGAGATAGGCGGCTCGGGAGGACGGAATCGCGAGATTCCACCTCCCGAGCCGCTTTTCTCCTCCCGTGCCGCCTGACCTCGCAAGTAACTGCACCAAGACCCGCGCCCGGCACTCTCCCAGCTGAGACAGTGCCGGATGCCGCAGAGTAGAAGCTGCGGCATCCGCCCGCTTCGGCCCGTTCAGATTCAGGAGTCCGCGTGACGAGCTCGCTCATCCTCGACATCGTCGTGGGGCTCATCCTGCTCTCCGCCGCCGTCTCCGGCTGGCGGACCGGGCTGTTCCGCAGCGCCTTCGGCGCGCTCGGTCTTATCGCCGGCGGGGTTGCCGCCTACCTGCTGCTGCCGCAGATCTCGGCGTGGGCACCGGCCCCCGAGTGGCGCGCGGCGATCGTGATCGGCAGCGGCGTGCTGCTGCTGATCCTCGGCAACGCGCTCGGCTCCCTCATCGGCGGGCTGCTCAGCCGCGGCATGCGGGTCATCAAGCTCAGCGTGCTCGACCGCCTCGCCGGCATCGCGGTGAGCACCGTCGTCACGGCGCTCGTGCTGGCGACCGTCGCCGGCGGCGTCAGCAGCATGGGCGTTCCGCCCGTCACGCAGACGATCGCGGGCAGCGCGACGCTCGGCACCATCGACCGCCTCACCCCGGACCCGGTCAAATCCTTCCTCGCCGGCGTGCGCGCCTCGGCCGTCAACGAGGCGCTGCCGTGGGTCATCGACACCATCGCGCCGCCGGAGAACATCCCGCCCGTCGCCGACATCGACGCCGGCTCGCCGGCGCTGACAGCGGCCGCGGCATCCGTCGTGCGCATCACCGGCACCGCGCACCAGTGCGGCGTCAGCCTGGTCGGCAGCGGCTTCGTCGTCTCTGACGACCGCGTCGTCACCAACGCGCACGTCGTGGCCGGCGTCGACGAGGCCGTCGTCGAGGCCCCGGGCGAGCCACCGCGCGCGGCCCGCGTCGTCTACTACGACGCCGCGACCGACCTGGCCGTGCTCGCCGTCGGCGATCTGGATGCCGCAGCCCTCCCCCTCGGCAGCCAGCTCACGCGCGGCGCCGGCGCGGCCGTGCAGGGTTACCCCTTCGGCGGGCCGTTCGTCTCGCTGCCGGCCACCGTGGCCGAGGTGACGCCGATCCCGCGCGCCGACGGAAGCCTCAGCCGCGAGGTCTACGCACTCACCGCCGACATCAACCAGGGCAACTCGGGCGGCCCGCTGCTCAACCCGGACGGCGCCGTCGTGGGCGTGGTCTTCGCCAAGTCGGCCGTCGTCGACGACATCGGCTACGCGCTCACGCTCGCCGAGCTGGCGCCGGTGGCCGCCGCGGCGCCCGGCCTCGGCGACTCCGTCTCCACGGGCGTCTGCGCGGGCTAGGCTGTCGCCACCCGTTCGTCCGCACGAAAGGATCGGCCCATGACCGCGCACGACCCGAGCCCGCTCCACCTCGACCCCACCGACGAGGTGCAGGGCCGCGCGATCGCCCGCCTCGAGAGTGAACGGATCGGCTGGCTCACGAGCATCCGCGCCGACGGCTTCCCGCACGCGGTGCCGATCTGGTTCCTCTGGCACGACGGTGAGCTGATCGTGCTGAGCGAGCCCGGCGCCGCGAAGGTGCGCAACATCCGCGGCAACTCGAAGGTGCTCCTACACCTCGAAGCGGGCGCCAACGGCGACCAGCTCACCGTGCTGCAGGGCCTCGCCGAGATCTCTGCAGACCCGACGGCGGGCTGGATCGACCGGATCGGGGTGCCATACGGCGCGAAGTACACGACGGGCCTCGGCGACCTCCGCCTCACGATGCAGAGCATGGCCGCGCAGTACAACACCGTCATCCGCATCACGCCGACGAAACTCATCGCCTGGTAGCGGGTCGGTCCACCCCGCAACTCACAGCCGCCATGCAGCTTCGGCGGAACACTCCGGCCGCGCCATCCGTTCTCCTCAGTGACTCCGAATACTCGGTGTCCGCAACACCAGGAGGAATGACGTGTCACACGATTACAGCAAGACTCCCGAGGCTCTCGCCCGCCTCACCCCCGCGCAGTACCGGGTCACGCAGGAGGCCGGCACGGAGCCGGCCTTCCGCAACGAGTACTGGAACAACCACGAGGCCGGCATCTACGTCGACGTCGTCTCGGGCCAGCCACTGTTCGCCTCGACCGACAAGTACGACAGCCGCACCGGCTGGCCGAGCTTCACCAAGCCGATCGAGCCGGATGCCGTCACTGAGAAGGTCGACCGCGCCCTCTTCATGAAGCGCGTCGAGGTGCTCTCGAGCGGCGCGGGCAGCCACCTCGGGCACGTCTTCACCGACGGGCCAGCGGATGCCGGCGGCCTCCGCTACTGCATGAACTCCGCGTCGCTGCGTTTCGTGCCGCTCGCACAGCTCGAGGCGGAGGGGTACGGTCGATACCGGTCGTTGTTCCCCACATCGGGCGCCCCGGCATCCGATGCACCGCCAGCTGAGACCACCGCAGAAACCACCACCGACCCCCACCAAGGAGAACGCAGCATGAGCACCGCAACCGAAACCGCCATCCTTGCCGGCGGGTGTTTCTGGGGCATGCAGGAACTGATCCGCAAGCGCCCTGGCGTCATCTCGACGCGGGTCGGCTACAGCGGAGGCGACGTGCCGAACGCGACCTACCGCCACCACGGCACGCACGCCGAGGCGATCGAGATCGTCTTCGACCCGAGCGTGACCAGCTACCGGGAGCAGCTCGAGTTCTTCTTCCAGGTGCACGACCCGACCACGCCGAACCGCCAGGGCAACGACCGCGGCACCAGCTACCGCTCGGCCATCTTCACGCTGAGCCCGGAGCAGGACGCGATCGCCCGCGACACCATCGCCGACGTCGACGCCTCCGGTCTCTGGCCCGGCAAGGTCGTCACCACGGTGTCGCCGGCCGGCCCGTTCTGGGAGGCCGAGGAAGAGCACCAGGACTACCTCGAGAAGTACCCGAACGGCTACACCTGCCACTTCGTGCGCCCGGGCTGGGTGCTGCCGAAGCGCGACACCGCCGCGGTCTAGGCCACGGACCGCGCCCTCGATCGGAGCTTCCGCCGAGGGCGCGTCTGTCTCGAAAACAGGCGGCAATCGCGGCTGCGCGCCGCAGCAGCCTGTTTTCGCACACGGTCGCACGAATCTGCCTGTTTCGCGCGCACCTAGACGGTGCGGAGTCGCACCCGCACTCGGTCAACGCACCGCTCCACGACGGTTCCGTCGCGGAGCGGTGCGGCAATCGCGACAAGTGCGCTGGCGATCTCCTCGGCGTCGAAACCACAACTGCATCCGCCATCAACCGCGTCGCCGTGTGTTGCCTCGAGGCACGCGACGTAACCTTCGTAGCTGAGCCCCTCGAGGTCTCGCACCAGCGCCGTCGAGGTGACCTCACCGCTGACGATGCCGCAGAAGGTGATCCCGCAGTCGCACCATGCGCTGTAGGGAAACCGCCTGCTGTCTGGGCAGACATCGACCATGTAGACGAGTTCGCCCTCGATGGCGTCCATCACATCGCTGGGCCGGGTGCCCTGACCCAGCTCACTTGCAACCAGCACCTTCATCGTTCTCTCCAGCCCGGCACGAGCGTCTTCGATTGATTGCCCCGAGGCTACGCCGGGCCACCGACAGCCCTCGCGCACAGAGAACGGGCGCAGAGAGAACGGGCACAGAGAAGGGGCACCCCTCGATCGCTCGACGGATGCCCCTTTTACCGCTGTGGTCGCGCTAGTGAGCGACCTCGGCCACGGCGGGCTCCGCCACCGGCTCCGACAGATCGCGGGTGCGCGACACCGAGCCGTCCGGACCCTCGAAGCGTCGGCCCCAGCCCGTGACGATCGCAATGATCATCACGGCGGTCAGCACGAGCGGGTAGAGCGCGCCGAGGAAGATCTGCGTGGTGCTGAGCGCCGGAACTCCGTCATAGCCGCTCGTGAGCAGCGCCGCGATGAAGAGGAACGCGCTGAGGAACGGCACGACGCAGGAGATACCCATCGCGAAGCAGTCCATGATGTTCGAGCGGCGATACGGGTGCAGGTTCATCCGCGAGCCGATTTCGTCGGCCACCGGGCCGAAGGTCATCATCGAGGCCGAGTTGACGCCGCCGAAGAGCACGGTGGTCGCGCTGGCGCCGATTGCGATGGCCGCCTCCGCGCCGCGCGGTGTGCGGGCCAGCTTGCCGCGCACGAGGGCGTCAACGACACGGTCGAGCACGCCGGCAGCGGTGAGCACGCCCATGATTCCGAACACCGAGATCACGAGAGCCACGGTGCCGAGCATGCTCGCCACACCGCCGACGAGGAAGCCGGTCGGCGCGCCATCCGTCACGCCGAGCACGTCGCTCGGAACGATCAGGCCGGCCAGCAGACCGGTGATCGTACCGAGCACCAAACCGACCGAGACCGCCTTGAAGATGTCGCGGGTGAGGAAGGCCACGACCAGCATGATCGTGATCGGGACGAGCATGATGAGTGCGGTCGGGTTGGCGCTGGCCTCCAGGATGGCGTCTGCTCCACCCTGCGGCGTTCCGTTGCCGCCGAAGATTGCGAAGAGCACGGCGCTGATGCCCGCGGCCGTCAATGCGTAGCGGGCCCTCGAGGACACGACACCCGCAATGTCGGCGACGCCTGCCTTGCGGCGGAAGCGCTGCGTGGACGAGGAGATGATCGTGGTGTCGCTGATCGGGGCCAGGTTGTCGCCGAAGATCGCGCCGGAGACGATCGCGCCGGCAAGCAGTGCGGGGTCCGCGCCGAGCAGTACGCCGGCCGGGTAGAAGATCGGGAACGCCGTGAACATGGTGCCGATCGATGAGCCGGTCGCCATGGCCACGACGCAGACCGTGAGGAAGGCGAAGAGGGTGAAGCCGCCGCCGCCGATGCCGATCGAGGTGCCGATCCAGACGAATCCGCCAGAGACGTTGGTCGCCTTGACGAGCTCGGAGAACATGCCGATGACGAGCAGGATGACGACGATCGAAACCGACGTCGGGCTGCCGATGCCGCGCATGACGGCATCCCAGAAGGCGCCATAGTTGCGGGCGAACACGGCGCCGATGAGGAGGGCGACGATGCCGCTCATCGCCAGGGCTGTCATGTCGAAGGCCTTGAATACGACGAAGAAGAGGACGCAGAGCGAGAGGAACACGGCGATGGGGATGAAGGCCATCAGCCACCCCCCTCGGAAGGTCAGGCTCGGGTGCTTGGTCATACTGGTTCCTCTCGTCACGACTCTGTGATCTCCGCGTTTCGCTGGCCGGAGTGTGCACTCAGTATCCACAAGTCGACGAGAAAATGCAATAAGACTGCACATGCCTTCGGTCGGGTTCGCCGCGTCAACGCCTTAATTAAAGTGGACTCAGACCAAATCGGAGGAAATACTGTTTAGATTCGTGCAGCTAGAGTGCACAAGAGTGTGCAGTCTGTGTGTAGAGTGACGTCATGATCGGAACACGGTTGCGAGAGCTCCGCACTGCCAGAGGATTGAGTCTGCGCAGTCTCGCGGAGGAGACAGGGTTGTCGGCCACGTTGCTCAGTCAGATCGAGCGTGGGGTGACAGAGCCGAGCCTCAAATCGCTGCGTTTGGTGGCCGACGTGTTCGGCCAGTCCGTCGCCATGCTCTTCGACGAGGGCGCCGTGCAGGCCGTGCACATCAGCCATGCCGGCGAGCGCTCGAAGATCTCCTCGCCGCGTGGGCACATCCAGTACGAACGTCTGATGCCGGGCAATGCCCAGCTCGCCGTTCTGCGCGGCGTGCTCGAACCGGGCGAGTCCTCGAGCGACGAGCCGTGGTCGCACGTCGCGATCGAGTGCGCCTATGTGCTGACGGGAGTGCTCACCGTCATGGTCGGCGACTCCGCGCACGAGGTGGTCGCCGGCGATGCCATCACGATCGATTCGAGCCAGCCCCACCGCTACCGCAACACCACAAACCACACGGTCGAGTTCATCCTCTCGGTGAACCCGCCCACACCATAGGAGGATCAGAGTGGATCGCAATTCCGTCGAGTGGACCGGATACATCCCGGCCATCACCACCCCGTTCACGCAGGACGGCGAGCTGGACTTCGCCGGCTTCGAGCAGCAGCTCGGCTGGCTGGTCGAGCAGCGCATGCACGGCGTCATCCTGGGGGGCACCACCGGCGAGTGGTTCAGCCTCAACGACGATGAGCGCGCCCAGCTGTTCAGCGAGGGAGCGAAGAACGTCGACGGCGCCATGTGGGTTCTCGGCGGATGCAACGCCTTCACCCAGCAGGAGGCGATCCGGCATGCGCACGCCGCCGAGAAGGCCGGCCTCGACGGCATCCTCGTCACACCCCCGCCCTACGTCGTGCCCACCCGGCGCGAGATCGTCAAGTTCTACCAGGACATCTCGGATGCCAGCGACATCCCCATCTGCATCTACAACTGGCCGCGTGGGTGCATCGTCGACCTCGACACCGAACTGCTCACCGAGCTGGCGCAGATCGAGAACGTCGTGGCGATCAAGAACTCCACCGGAAACACCAAGGCCTTCCTCGACGGCCTCTACGCACTGAGCGGCACCGTGCGCTACTTCGGCATCCCGACCAGCCCGCTCGGCGCCGACCTCGTCTCGCTCGGCTACGGCGACGGCCTGATGGGCTCCGGCGCCCCGCTCGGCTCGGCGCACCCCGACTTCTGGCGTGCCCTCGCCGACGGCGACAAGGACCGCGCTTTGGAGCTCGGCGCCCGCGACCGCGTCGTGATGCAGCGCTGGTTCACCCAGGACTACGGCGCCCAGTTCGGCAACGCTCAGGCGATCATGAAGACGGCGCTGCGCCTGCAGGGCGTTCCGGCCGGCTTCGTGCGCGACCCGCTGCTCGAGCTCACGCCCGACGAGGTGCGCATCGTCGAGGCCACGCTGAACGAGCTCGGCATCGAGACCGTACCGCTGCCATGACCGAGCACCGCGACGTCGTCGTCGTCGGCGGCGGCCTGCTGGGCACCGCGCTCAGCTGGATGCTCGCCCGCGACGGCGTCGACGTGGCCCTGCTCGAACGCGACCAGCTGAACCAGCACGCCTCGGGGCAGAACGCCGGCAGCCTGCACTTCCAGCTCGAGTACCGCATGCTCGAGCACGGCATCGAGGCGGCCCGTCAGGCCGCGGAGGCGATGCCGTTGCACCTGGATGCCGCACGGCTCTGGGCCGGCCTTGGCGATGAGCTCGGCGAATCGCTCGGCGTCGTGCAGAAGGGCGGGCTGATGCTCGCCGAGACGGCAGAGCAGGCCGCCGTGCTCGAACAGAAGTCGGAGCTGGAACGTTCCTGGGGCCTGGACGTCACCCTGCTCGACGGCGATCAGGTGCGCGCGATCGCGCCGTACCTCTCTGACTCCGTCGTCGCCGCGGCCTACTGTCCGATCGAGGGCAAGGCCGACACCCGCACGGCGGGGCCAGCCCTCGCGCGGGGAGCGGCCAGGCTCGGCGCCGACATCCGCACCCGCAGCCGCGTGGTCTCGATGACCCGCGCCGGAGGCTCCTGGTTGCTCGGCGTCGAGACCAGCGAGCCCGACGGCGCGACCCGGCGCTCGGAGATCCGCACGGAAGCCGTCATCCTGGCCGGTGGTGTCTGGACGACCGAGCTGGGCGCGATGCTCGGCGCCAGTCTGCCGACGATCGCCCTCGCGCTCACCATGACGGTGACGCTGAAGACCGAGAAATTCATTCCGCACCTCGTGCAGCACGCCGGCGCGAAACTGTCGCTCAAGCAGTCGCTCGACGGCAATGTGCTGATCGGCGGCGGCTGGCCGGCCCGCCTGCCCGTCGACCGCCATGGCAACCCCGACCTCGATGCACGGCCGGAGCTGCTCCGGGCCTCCGTGGCCGGCAATGCCCGCGCGGCCATCGGCGTCGTTCCCCGCGTCGCCGCGCTGCCCGCCCTCCGCACCTGGGTGGGCACCACCACCGTGACCCCCGACCAGCTGCCGCTCGTCGGCGCGGTGCCCGACTGCCCCGGCGTCTTCGTCGCCACCGGCGGTTCCGCCTTCACCCTCGGGCCGAGTTTTGCCCGCGTGCTCAGCGAGATGGTGCAGGGGCGCCCACCGAGCATGGACCTCTCCCCCTACGACCCCCGCCGCTATGGAGGTGCCCGTGTCTGACGCAAATCGTGACCAGGTCGCACGTTCGGAAGCCCGCCGTTTGGAGGCCGAACGCGGCGCGCCGATCGAGATCAGCTTCAATGGCCGCCCCGTGCCGTGCTTCGACGGCGAGACCCTCGCCACCGCCCTGCTCGCCGACGGCGTCAGCGAGTTCGGCACCACGCGCAGCGGTGCGCCGCGGCAGCCGCTCTGCAACATGGGCACCTGTTTCGACTGCGTGCTCGTGGTCGACGGCGTCCCGCTCACCCGTTCCTGCCTCACCTATGCCGTCGACGGCATGACAACCGAATCGTCCCGAGGTGCCTGAGATGACTGAATTCTCCGAGACGCCCGATCCGTCGGTCCTCGTTTACGACCTCGCCGTCGTCGGTGCCGGCCCCGCGGGCATCGCGGCCGCCCTCGCCGCCGCTTCCGAGGGCGCCCGAGTGGTCGTCATCGACGAGCAGCGTCGCCCCGGCGGCCAGATCTTCCGCCGGCCGCCGCGGGAGTTCCCCGGAGCCACAGCGAAGTTCTCAGCCGGGTACCCCTGGGCCTACGATCTGCTGGAGCGAGCGGATGCCGCATCCGGGATCACCTGGATGCACGAGACGACGGCCTTCGGCGTGTTTCGCGATCGGCCGGAGGGCAGCCTGCAGGGCAACGCCGATCCCAGCCCGGACGGCATCCAGCTCGCCGTGAGCGGACCTGACGGTGCCGTACGGCTCCCCGTGCGTCGCCTGCTGATCGCGACCGGTGCCTACGATCTGCCCGTCGCGATTCCCGGCTGGACTCTGCCCGGCGTGATGATGGCCGGCGCCGTTCAGGGCTTCATCAAGAGCCAGCGCCTGCTCGTCTCTGAGCGTCTGGTGCTGGCCGGCTCCCACCCGTTGCTGCTCGTCGTCGCCGACCAGCTGCGCGCAGCCGGGGCTGACATCGCCGAGATTGCGTTCGCCCGCGGCCTGCCGTCGCCGCGCGAGATGCTTGCCGCGCTGCCCGCCGTGCCCGGTCACACCCGGCTCTTCGCCGAGACCGGTGTGGCGGTGGCACGCCTGCTCGCGGCCGGCGTGCGCATCAGCACGAACACGGTCGCGACCCGCGCCCTCGGCACCGACCGGGTGGATGGCGCCGAACTCGCCCGCGTCGATGCGAACTGGCGGGTCACCGGCAAGCCTCGTATCGTGCCTGCGTCGACGCTGGTGCTCGGCTACGGTTTCCAGGCCTCGACCGAGCTCGCCAGGCAGGCCGGATGCGGCATGCTCTACAACTCGGCCAAAGGTGGCTGGATCGTCGGCCACGACGCGAACATGGCGACATCCAGCCCCGGCATCTACGTGGCGGGCGAACCGACCGGTGTGGCCGGAGCCGAACAGTCACGTGCGGAGGGCCACCTGGCCGGGCTGGCCGTCGCGCGGGATCTCGGGCTCGGGGCCGCGCCGGCATCCGCTCTCGACGACGCTCGGCACGCCGTTGCGCACGCGCAGAAGTTCTCGACCGTGGTGCAGCGCATGTTCGCGCCGAACCGCAAGGGTCTCGCCGCGCTCGCGACGCCGGAGACCACGGTGTGCCGCTGCGAACTCGTGACGCGGGAGCACGTGACGGGCGTGCTCGCGCACAACCCGCACCTCTCCTCGGCCAGCGGCGTGAAGCTCGAGTGCCGCAGCGGGATGGGGCCGTGCCAGGGCCGCTACTGCGAGACGACGGTCGCCTCGCTGGTGGCGCTCGAACGTGGCCGGTCGATGGCGGATGTCGGCAACTTCACCGCGCACGTGCCGGTCAAGCCAGTGCCGGTGAGCGCTCTGACCGTGCTCGACGGACCGTAGGACCTTCGCTACGAACGTTCGCCACGGCTGGCACCGCTTGTCGGCGGATGCCGCCGCTGCAACAATGAGCGCACGGAAGCGCTGAGGAGTGCATCATGTGGCGTCGCGCACGGGACGATCGTCTGGCCCGCATCGAGGTGCTCAGCGAGGAGTTCGACCGGCAACGCGACATCGCCGCCGTGCGCCTCTCCAGCACCATCACCAAGGCGTCACTCCTTCTCGTCGGCGCCGGGCTCATCGCCGGCAGCTGGGCCGTCGACCTGATCGGGAAGCCCTTCGGCGTACTTCCGCTCATCACGATGGTGCTCGCCTTCGCCGCGGCTGCGGCGGCGCTGATCTCGCTCATCCCCCGGTCCACGGTGAAACTCGAACCGTCGAAACTGATCGACAAGGTGCTGTTCGAGTGCCAGGACCCCGAGATCGTCGATCTGAAGGAGCGCATCCTCGAGACGAAATCGGCCGTGATCGACGACCTCAACCGCGACAACGGCCGTCGCGACGTGTGGGTGCGCATCGGCTACGCCTTGTTGGGATTCGCCCTGCTCGGCGGTGCCGCCAGCCTCATCACCGCTTTTGTCACTCGCTAAGGAGGGGCCATGGAACACGATCCTCGCAACCGCAACTGCCACTACCCACCCCGCAAGTGCATCTGCGGCATCACGAGCGTGATGCCGGAGGACTCACCGGTCGCCCCGGCACTGCTCTCCTGGGTGGACACGACCGGCACGCGCAACACCATCTCGGCGACCGGCGCGTGGCAGTCGGCCGCCGGCCACTTCGAGCGCGCGGGCGTCGGCGCCCTCTACCCCGAGAGTCCTGAGGAGTTCGTCGACATCCTCGACTACGCCGCACCGCTGTTCGGCGCCGAACGCGGGGTCGCCCTGGACACCTCCCACGTCGAGCGCGACGGCGTCATCGGCGTGCGCAAGGGGTTGGGCGGCCGCGCGACCGCGGGCGAGAGCGACAGCGGGCCAACGGTCTGAGACGCCGAACGCCCCGCATGGTCATCCGGCGGCGACCATGCGGGGCGTTCCAGCGCTCAGTGCGTCAGCTCGGCCTGTTCGCTCCGTGCAAGAAGCGCCGGCACCGGCTGGCCAGGATGCGGTGCATCGCCGAGCTCTGCCTGGAGCCGCCACAGCTGCACCTTCAGCTCTTCGCGCATGTCCTCGTATTCGGGGGCGTGATAGACGTTGTGCAGCTCGTCGGGGTCGACCTCCATGTCGTAGAGTTCCCACTCCGCCGGGTAGCTCAGTCCCGAGGTGCCCGGCAGGCCCATACCGTCGTTATAGAAGTAGATCAGCTTGAAGCGCTCGGTGCGGATGCCGTAATGCGCGAGCGCGTGGTGGTGCTGGTCGTCGTTCTCGTAGTAGCGGTAGTACACGGCCTCCCGGGTCGGCGCGTCCGGGGAGTGTGTGAGCTGCGGCAGGAAGCTCACCCCCTGCATGCGCTCCGCGGCCTGCACGCCGGCAGCATCGAGGATGGTCTGCGCGAAGTCGACGTTCGTGACCATCTGCTGCAGCGGTTCACCCGGCTCGATGCCTGCGGGCCACGACAGCAGCAACGGCATCCGGATCGACTCCTCGTACATGAATCGCTTGTCGAACCAGCCATGGTCGCCCAGGAAGAAGCCCTGGTCGGAGGTGTACATCAGCAGGGTGTCGTCGGCATCGCCGCGCTCCGTGAGCCACTCGGTGACGCGGCCGACGTTGTCATCCACAGAGGCGACGCAGCGCAGGTAGTCCTCCATGTAGCGCTGGTACTTCCAGAGTGCCAGCGCGTCGGGGGTGAGCCCCTCCGGCGGCTCCACCTTCAGATCCGCCAGCGTGAGGTAGTCGGCGATGCGCATCGTGGCGTGCTTGGCCGCACTCGATCGCCCCGCATAGTCGTCGTCGAACGTGTCGGGCACCGGGATCGGCTCCGTGTACATGCCGGCGTGGGCGTCATCCGGCTCCCATGAACGATGAGGCGCCTTGTGGTGCACGAGCAGGCACCACGGCTCATCACCGTCGAGCGAGTCGACCCAGTCGAGCGCGAGATCGGTGATCACATCGGTCGCGTAGCCCGGCTGGATATGCACGCCGTTCTCGGTCAGGATCTGCGGATCGAAGTACTCACCCTGATCGCGCAGCACCGCCCAGTAGTCGAAGTTCTGCGGGTCGTGCCCCTCCCCCTCGCCCATGTGCCACTTGCCGACAATTCCGGTGCGGTAGCCCTGCTCCTTCAGCAGCGAGACGAAGGTTGTCTGCGAGGCATCGATCGGGGTTTCCAGCGTCGTCACCCCGTTGACGTGGCTGTGTGTGCCGGTCAGGATGCTCGCCCGGCTCGGCGCGCACAGAGAGTTGGTGCAGTAGCAGTGATCGACCCGTCGCCCCGCGGCCGCGATGGCGTCGATGTGCGGGGTCTCGTTGACGATCGAGCCGTAGGCACCGATGGCGTGTGCGGCATGGTCGTCGGTGAGGATGAGCAGGATGTTGGGCCGGCGGGCCGTCATCGTGCGGCCCCCACTCCGTCGAGGGCCCCGGCGCCCTTGTGCAGATCGTGTCCGGCGAGCGGGGCCAGCTCGATCGGCTCCCACACGCCGGATGTCATCGAACGGTAGCCGGCATCGATCACGGCGTTGTCGATCGCCCCGTCGAGCAGGGTCTGCCGCGGCGCGACTCCGGCGCGGTAGCTGGCGATGAAGTGATCGAACTGGCCGTGGTAGCCGTAGGCCCATGGCTCATCGAGCACGGGCCGCAGCCAGCCGCGGGCCGCGCCCGCCTTCTCCATGACGTAACCGACATCGGTGCCGGCGAACGCGGCGAGCTCGGACGCCCCGGTCTCGTCGGCGCCGAGCCAGCCGTTGTTGCCGTGGATCTCGCGCCGGATGTCGAGCCCGGGCACGTGCGTCCAGCTCGCCTCGACCTGAGCCACCCGGCCGTCATCGAAGCGCACCATCATGAGCGCGTTGTCTTCGGATTCCACGTCGTCGCGGTCCAGCCGCTCCCCCCAGGCGAAGGCCTCAACCGGGAGCGCCCCCTCGAGGAAGTAGCGCCCGACGGCGACGCCGTGGCAGCCGAGACCGCGCAGCGGCCCGCCGCCCATGCGGTCGATCTCGCGGGCGTGCTTGTGTGGGTTGCCGTGCGCTTCCCGTGCCCGAACGCTCAGCACACGGCCGATCGCCCCTGCATCCACCATCGACTTCGCCCGCGTGACGGCCGGCGAGAAGACCGCGGTCTCGGCGTAGCCGTGCCAGACGCCCGCCGCGGTGACGGCGGCGAGGCACGCGGCCGCCTCCTTACCGTTGCGGCCGAGAGGCTTGGTGCAGATGACGGCCTTTCCGGCCGCCGCCGCGATGCTCACCACCTCGAGGTGGGAATCCTGAGGAACCGCGACGACCACGATGTCCACATCGTCACGGGCGGCCAACTCTGCCGCGCCGCCGACGACGGCGGGGATGCCGTAGCGCTCGGCGAGTGCGCCGCCGCGCTCGGCGTTGCGCGCCGCGAGAACCGTCACCTCGTGGTCGCGCACGTGCTGGAGTGCCTGGAGGAAGAAGTCGGCGACGAAGCCCGCCCCGACGATGCCTAGTCGTACCGGCGAGGCCGATCCCACGGTCACGAGCGTGCCTTCATGGCGGCGGCGAACAGCTCGGTGTTCACGAACGTCTCCGGATCGTTGGCTTTCTCCATACGACCGGTCGAGACGAAGACGTCCTGCAGCGAGTTGTACTGATCGAAGGTCGTGCCGTCCTCGTTGTTGGCGAGGATCTCGTCAGACGGCGTCCACTGTGACACCTTGGCCTGCTCGGTGAGCTGGTCGACCGGCGCACCGGATGCCGCCGATGCCCATTCGACAACCTGCTCGGTGTCCTCGACGCGGAAGTCGTTGACGTCGGCGTAGACCTCGAGGAAGCGTTCGATGGCATCCGCCTTGTCCGTCACGGCGTCGTTGGACGCGACCCAGGAACCGAGGAATGAGGTGTCCGGGTAGTCGGCGTTCTTGGCGACGGTGACCGTGTCGGGCACGCTCTCCATGATCTGGGCGCTGAGCGGAGAGAAGATCGCGGCGATGTCGATCTGGCCGCCGACGTAGGCGCTCACGATGCTGGGCGGGTCGAGGACGACCTTCTCGATGTCGCTCATCGACAGGCCCGCCTCAGACAGCGCGAGCGCGAGGATCATTTCGCCCGAGCCGCCTTCCGGCACTCCGACCTTCTTGCCCTTCAGGTCCTCCGGTGTCTCGACGCCGCTGCCGGCGCGGGCCAGCACGACGTCGCCGAGCGACACCTCGCTCGGAACGATGATGGTCGCCTGCCCTGTGGCCGGCAACCAGGTGGCGCCGCCGCCGATGTAGCCGACATCGATCTGGTTCGCCTGCATGGCCTGGATCTGGGTGGGGCCGTTGGTGAAGGGGGTGAGCGTGACGTCGATGCCGTACTTCTCCCACAGCTTCAGCTCGTTCGCGGTGGCGATCACGCCGACGCCGTTGATGCTCGTGTCGATGTAGCCGACGTTGAGGGAGACACGTTCCCGGGTGGCCTCGCTCGGGTCGGATGACGCGTCGCCGGCGCCGGGGGAAGCGGCCGGCGCGCAGCCGGCGAGGGTGAGCGCGAGCGCCGTGGCGATGGTGGCCGTTGCGGCGATGCCGCTCATTCGAATGGAACTCATCATTGGGTCCTGTCTGATCGGTGGTTCGGGATTGTTGGTGCAGCGGGGAGGTACGAAGCAGCGGTCACGCCGACTTCTGTTCTGGCTGGTGGTGCACGCCTCGCCAGACGCGGGCTCGCAGCTCGGCGAACTCGGACGAGAGGCGCATCTCCTCGGTGCGCGGGTAGGCGAGCGGAACGTCGACGATCTCGCTGATGCGCCCAGGGCGCGGGCTCATCACAACGACCCGGTTGGCCAGGAACACGGCTTCGTCGACGTCGTGGGTGATGAAGACGGCGGTGCGCCGTTCCTTCTGCCACGTCTCGAGCAGGTTCTCCTGCATGTTGACGCGGGTGAGGGCATCCAACGCACCGAACGGCTCGTCCATGAGCAGGATCGAGGGGTTCACGGCGTAGGCCCTGGCGATGGCGCAGCGCTGTTTCATGCCGCCGGAGAGCTCCTTGGGGAGCGCCTTCGCGAAGTCACCGAGACCGACGAGT
This sequence comes from Leifsonia sp. Root4, assembly GCF_001425085.1. GTDB lineage: Bacteria > Actinomycetota > Actinomycetes > Actinomycetales > Microbacteriaceae > Microterricola. The sequence continues at coordinate 122,116 of NZ_LMDN01000002.1, forward strand.
TCGAGGTAGTGCTGGGCGATCTCCTCCCGTTCCTTCTTCTTGATCTTCTGCAGCTGCAGACCGAACTCGACGTTCTGTTGCGCGGTCAGCCAGGGGAAGAGGGCGTATTGCTGGAAGATCACGCCGCGATCGGGCCCGGGCCCGGTCACCTCGCGGTCGTTCACCAGCACCGATCCGCTGGTCGGTGCGAGGAGCCCGGCCATGAGGTTGAGCATGGTGCTCTTGCCGCAGCCGCTCGGCCCGACCAGGGTGATGAACTCGCCCTGGGCCACGTCGAGATCGACGTTGTCGAGGCTCTTGACGATGCCGCGACTGGTTTCGTAGTGCTTGGATACCCCGCGCACCGAGATCATGGCGTTCACACGCGCACCTCCTGCCATCCGGTCAGTCTCCGCTCGAGCAGCAGGAGCAGCCTGTCCATCACGAAGCCGAGCAGGCCGATCATGATGATGCCGACGACGATGCGGGGTGTATCGAGAAACTGCGACGCGGCCTGCATCATGCGTCCGAGACCGAACGCCGCGGCGATGAGCTCGGATGCCACAACCGTCGCCCACGACGCGCCCAGTGCGACCCGCGTGCCGACGAAGATGAACGGCAGGGATGCCGGAACGACGACCTTCAGGAAGATGGTGCCGTCCTTGGCCCCCAACACCCTGGCGGCGTTGATCAGCGTCGAGTCGACGGTGCGCACGCCCTGGAACGTCGCGAGCACACAGGAGAGGAAGGAGGCCAGGAAGATGACGAAGATCTTGGCCGTCTCGCCGATGCCGAGGAAGACGATGACGAGCGGGATGAGCGCGAGCGGCGGCACCGTGCGGAAGAACTGCACCCACGGCTCGAGCAATCCGCGACCCCAGCGGTACCAGCCCATCAGGAATCCGGCCGGGATGGCGACGACGACGCCGAGCACGAAGCCGACGAGCACGCGCTGCACGCTCGCCCAGGTGTTGAGCATCAGTGTGCCGTCCGCGAGCCCCTTCACGAAGCTCTCGATCACCTCTGGAGGTGTGGGCGCGAGGGTGTTGTCGCTGATGAGTGCGCCGATCCACCAGATGGCGATCCCCGCGACGAGCGTGGTGAGGTAGAGCCAGGTGAGTGGTTTCTCTTTGCCACCCCCGATGCGTGATTTGCGAGGCGACGGCGCGTCGACGCGCGCGGCGTCGGCGATTCCCACCGCCTCCATTTGTGCCTTGATGTCAGTCAACTCGATCCCTTCATTGCGATGTGAGTGTGCTGGCGTGCGATCAGAGAGCGCGCGCGAGGTTCAGGATGGGCGGCCCGAAGACGAACCGGTCCAGTGCCACGGTGGCCGCGCCGATCATGCCCGCATCGGATCCGAAGTGCGATGGCTCGATGCGGATGCTGTCGCGCAGCAGCGGCAGCACCTGGCCCGGGATGGTGCGACGCAGCTCGTCGACGATGACCGGCGAGAGGTCGAAGAGCAGACCACCGAGCACGATGAGCTGCGGGTTGAGCAGGTTGATGATGTTGAGCAGCGCGCTCGCGACGTACTGGACGATCTCGTCGCGCAGAGCGATCGCCCGCTCATCCCCGGCCTCAACGCGCTCGACGAAGATCGTCGTCCAGGAGTGGTCGTCCGGAGCCGGGTGGCTGGCGAGGATGCCGAGCTCGACCATGCGCGCACGGATCACCCGGTCGTTGATGACCGTTTCGAGGCATCCGTGGCCACCGCAGTTGCAGTGCTCTCCGCCGGGGACGACGCGCATGTGCCCGATCTCGGCGGCGCCGTGGGTGCCTCCGCGGTACTCGCTGCCGCCCAGAATGAGGCCGGCGCCGACACCGCTGCGGATGTATACGAAGACGATGCTCTCGAGACCCTGGCCGGCGCCGTAGCGTGATTCGCCCGCGGCCATCGCACGCACGTTGTGGTCGACGACGACATCGATGTCGAGCGCGTGCTCGAAGTAGTCGGCCATGTGCACGTTCGACCAGCCGAGGTTCTGCGAATTGAGGTTGATCCGCGCCTCGGCGTCGACGAGGCCGGCGGCACCGACGCCGAGTCCGAGCGCCTTGCTCGGGTTGACGCCGGCCGTCTCCATGACCCGCTTCAGCATGACGACGGCGAGGTCCATCACCTCTTCGGGCTCGGCCGGCAGCGGGAAATCGACCAGTTCGGATGCCAGCACGTGCGAGGCCATGTCGATGACACCGACCTGGAGCACCCCGGCTCCGATCTGGGCGGCGAGTACGAAGTGTTCGTCCGCGGCGAGGGCGACGTTGGTGCTCGGCCGGCCGAGCTTGGTCAGCCGGCTCTCCGGGGCGACATCCAGCACCAGGCCGTCGTCGATGAGTTCGGCGACGACGTTGGTGACAGCCGCGGGGCTGAGCCCCGAGGTCTGGGCGAGTTCGCGGCGGGAGAGATCGCCGGTGCGCAGGAGCTGCAGGAGTACGCGGCGGTTGTGCGAGCGCACCGCCATGCTGCTCAGATGTGAAGCCCCGTTGCTTTTATTTTGCATGTAGGAAAAATAAGTGACGCGCACGCTGCTGTCAATAGCCGCGGGCACAATCGGCCGAGGAATGTTCCGCGCTCACGTGGCCGAGCCTGCACCCCAGGGCGTTCAAGGCACGCCGAAGCATCCCTGGCGCAATCTCAGCCAGAGGAGAGAACGATGCTACTCAGCGCAGCACGCGGTACCGCACGTGGGTCACGAGCGTCGAGCTCGATACCGCCATCTGCTCGAGCCGCAGATCCGTCACACCCTCGAACACCCGCTCGCCCGAGCCCAGCACGACCGGCGCGATGTGCAGCCGCAGCTCGTCGATCAGCCCGCGGTTCAGGAACTGCCGCACCGTGTCGGCCCCGCCTGCGATCGAGATGTTGCGTGTGCCGGCCGCTTCCTTCGCCAGTTCGAAGGCCGCAGCGACGCCCTTCGTCACGAAGTGGAACGTCGTGCCGCCCTGCATCGGCTGCGGCGAGCGCGCCTCGTGGGTGAGCACGAAAACGGGTGCGTGGTAGGGCGGGTCTTCGCCCCACCAGCCGGTCCACAGCTCTTCCTCCGGCCACTGCCCCCGCACCGGGCCGAACATGTTGCGCCCCATGATGAACGCACCGGCATCGACGATCGATTGGCGCTCGGCCGTGTGCAGCTCCGGCTCCTCGAACATCCAGCGGTGCAGCCCCTCGCCGCCCTCACCGAGTGGCTCGGTCTGACTCTGATTCGGCCCGGCGCTGTAGCCATCGACCGACATGCCGATGTCGCACGTCACGTATGCCATCACCCACTCCTCACGGTTCGCCGCTCGCCGACGCGACGAGACAACAGCGCACAACAACTGAGGGAATGCTCCTCGCATGCACCGCACGACACAAGAGGCATCGCAAACCCCTTGACGGCACCCAAATGGGGGGTCAAGGATATGAACCGTTCGGCTTGTCGCTGTTCTGAACGTCGCTGTTCTGAACGTCGCTGTTCTGATCGCCCCAGGGAGTGCTCATGTTCCGTCAACTCGCCATCGCCACCGCCGCCGTGCTCGTCATCACCGGCGTCAGCGCAGCACCGAGCATGGCGAGCACACCGCCGCCTGCGCCATCCGATCAGCTCTCCGTCTACACGGGCAGTGTGGATGCCGCCGGGCTCGACGCCCTCGTCGACCTCGGCGTCGACCGGCACGACGTCGCGGCGACCCCGAGCGAGGACGGCGGCTTCGACGTGCAGGTGATCCTGAGCGGCGAACAGGCCAGCGAGCTCGCCCAAGCGGGCACCGAGCTGGAACTCAAGGCGTCACCGGATGCCGGCCGCCGCATGCTCCAGGCCGAGGGCGTCTACCGCATGTACAGCGGGCCCGGCGGCCTGCAGGAGGAGCTCGTGGCCCAGGCGGCCGCGTTCCCGAAGATCGCGCAGCTGCAGGTGATCGGCCAGACCGTTACCGGGCAGGACATCACGGCGGTGCGCGTGACGAAGAACCCCAAGGCCGGCAAGCAGGGCAAGCTGCCGACCACCGTCTTCATCGGCGCCCAGCACGCCCGCGAGTGGATCACCCCCGAGATGGTGCGGCGCCTGCTCAATGAGGTGCTGACGAACTACGGCAGCGACCCGCGCATCACGGATCTCGTGAACACGACCGAGATGTGGTTCATCCCCGTCGCCAACCCCGACGGCTACGACTTCACCTTCCAGGAGGGCCAGCGGCTGTGGCGCAAGAACCTGCGCGACAACAACGGCGACGGCGTCATTGGCACCGGCGACGGCGTCGACCTCAACCGCAACTACCCGACCCGCTGGGGTTACGACAACGAGGGCTCATCGCCGAACCCGGCCAGCGAGACGTACCGCGGGCCCGCGCCGGCATCCGAACCAGAGACGCAGGCGCTCGACGGCCTGTTCAAGCGCCTCACCCCCGAGTTCTTCATCAACTACCACTCCGCCTCCGAGCTGCTGCTGCACGGCGTCGGCTGGCAGGTGGCCACCCCCTCACCCGATGACGTGATCTACGAGGCGATGGTCGGCGACGACCAGAACCCGGCCGTGCCCGGCTACGACCCCGACATCTCGGCCGAGCTGTACACGACCAACGGCGACACCGACTCGCACATGCAGGAGGCCTACGGCACGCTCGGATTCACCCCCGAGATGACGACCTGTGAGACGGTCTCCGACTCGATTCCGGATGACGCGTGGGAGTCCAGCGACTGCCTGAGCGGCTTCAACTTCCCGGACGACGAGGGCCTCATCCAGGCCGAGTTCGAGAAGAACGTGCCGTTCGCACTGGCCGTCGCCGAATCGGCGCTCGACCCCGACGACCCCGTCTCGGTGGTCAACCGTGACGCGCCCGACTTCCAGGTCGACAGCTTCACCGTCTCCTACGGCGACCCGCAGCCGGTGGCCGTCGTCGCCAAGCGCACCCTGCAGAAGAAGGAGCTGCACTACTCCATCAATGGCGGGCGCGCCCAGCGCGGCAGCGTCGAGGAGTGGGCGGGCGGCGAACGCTACGGCTTCGAGAACACCGACTACTACGCCGAGTACCGCGGCACCGTCACAGGCGCGAAGCCCGGCGACAGCGTCGAGGTGTGGTTCACCGGGCGCGCGCATCCGAAGGACGCGAAGGGCAGTGCCGCCGCCCGCGCGGTCGAGAGCGAGCACTTCACGTACACACTCGCCCAGGACACGGGCAACCCGGCGCTCGTCATCGCCAACGAGGACTACACCGGCGTGAACCCCACCTACCCGGCCGGCACGGCCGCACCGAAGTACCTCGACGCGCACGTCGCGGCCCTCGAGGCCAACGGCGTGACCCCGGACGTGTGGGATGTCGACGCGCAGGGTGTGCCGCATCCGCTCGCCGTGCTCAGCCACTACGACGCCACGCTCTGGTACCTCGGCGACAACCGGCTCACGCAGGACCCGGAGGACGAGCTGACCGAGTACGGCAGCCAGGAGGTGCCCGACCTCTCGGTGGCCGAGCGCACCCAGTACCTCACGCTCGCGCTCCGCGACTACCTCAACGAGGGCGGCAAGCTCGCCTACACCGGCGAGACGACGGGCTACTACGGCGTGCTGGCCGGCACGCTCGGCGGCATCTACTACGGCCTCGACGGCGCCCCCGATCAGCCCTGTGCCGTCACCGTGGACCCCTTCAGTGACTGCCTCCTCTACGCCGACGACTTCACCCAGTACTGGATGGGCGCCTATAGCCGCACCCCGCTCGCGGCCAGCGGCGTCGTCGGAACCGCTCCCCCGATGGACGGCGTCTCCGCCCTCTTCGGCGGCCCGGCCACGGTCGACAACCCCGTCGACGAGGCCGGTGCGCTCTCCCCCACCAGCGCGACGCTGCCGGTCGAGGAGTTCCCACAGTTCGAGAGCGCGGCGGTCGCCAATTACACCGAGCCGCAGGGACCGTTCATCGCGGTCGAGGGCTCGTGGGCGATGGCCGCCCCGCACATCGACGACGGCTACCAGCGCCTCACGCGCAGCTACGACCTCAGCGCTCTGACGGCGGCGGATGCCCCGGCCTTCGCGGCGCAGTTCTCCTTCGACACCGAGGAGGGTTACGATCACGTGATCGTCGAGGCCCGCACCGTGGGCGGCTCCGACTGGACGACGCTGGCGGATGCCGACAACGGCACCCCCGGCGATGTGGCCACGACCAGCGACGTGCCAGCCGAGTGTGAGGCGGGCTTCTTCATGGAGGAGCACCCGCAGCTCGCGAACTACCTCACGCTCGCCAACTCGTGCCTGCCGAGCGGCTCCACCGGCGACTGGAACTCGTTCACCGGAACCTCCGGTGGCTGGGTGCCGGTCTCCTACGACCTCAGCGCCTTCGCCGGTGCGCAGGTGGAACTCTCCGTGAGCTACGTCACCGACCCGTTCACGGGCGGCACCGGACTCATCGTCGATGACACCAAGCTCGTGACGGCTGCGGGAGAGTCGGAGGCCGAGGGCTTCGAGGAAGGCCTCGGCGCCTGGACAGTCCCGGGAGCACCGGAGACGAGCCCCGGCAACGCCTCGGACTTCGTGCGCACGAACGGTCTGGGCGGCATCGTCTCGGCGGTCACCACCCCCGACACGGTGATGCTCGGTTTTGGCCTCGAACAGCTCGCCACCGATGCGGACCGCGCCGCCGTCGCCGGGCGCCTGCTCAGTCACCTGCTCGGGTAGAGCTCTCGGCCGCTTCCCGCGAGCGGGCCTAGCCCAGATCGCGCTCCACTTTCACTCGACAAATGAGCGTGGAGCGGGCTCGGCATCGTCCACTGGAATGAACTGTCGAAGATGTTCCCTAAGACCTGGGTCGCACACGTAGACATAGGTTCCGCGAATTCCACGGGTGAGCAGAACGGTATAGATGTTCCTGATGAATCCCAGGAGATCGTCATCCGTGTACTTCTTCTCGAGAACGGCGTTGTTCTCCTTGCCCTTGATGTCGAAGTACGAATCTCGATTTACACGAACTCCACCGTCGATCGGATCCAGGTAGATATCGGGACCGATGATCACGCCGGCGTAGTTCAGGTCGTAGCCCTGGACAGTGTGGATTGAACCCACTTCTTCGAGTGAGTTGGACGACGCAATCCAGTCGACCGCAGTGCTGTTCCAGCGGAGCTGGCAGCCATCGACCTCGATATCAAAAGCAAGCCTGTCCTTCTTCGACTTCCATTCCCAGGCGAATCCGGCAACGGTTCGTGCAAGCCCATGCTCGGCTTCCCGGAGGAGGAGCGTTTCCCGCATCGCGGCGAGGCTGTCGAATAGTCGGAAATCGTAAGCCGGAAAAAGCTCCCGCCCAGCCAATGCAACGTCGCTTTGTGGCGAGCTGCCACCCAACAGCCGCCGAACGTAGCCGACGTAGTCCGCTCCGGCCTGAACTCTCATCTGCGATACAAGCGGGTAATGCCTGTGCGTAGATTTCGCAGTATCCACGAGCGAGTCAAACACCTCACTTGGAAGATCTGCCGGGCGAACGCTCTGCGCCGTATCGAGCATAAGTATCTGGTGCTTGCTCTTCGCAAGAATCCAATCGAGCTGAGTCTTCGATTTGTCGTCGGCGCCGAAGAGATCCACTGTGATATCCCGAAACGCCTTGTTAAGCACTCCAGACGGCTGATTGGCGCGCTGGTTTAGGCGGTGGGACTCATCGACGATGAGGAGGTCAAAGTCGTGCTTCGCAAGCCCGACCTCAAAGGGGGTAAGCACCATGTCTGCGCTGAGGCCAGGAGTCCTGTTGAACACCTTCCGAATCGACTTCCGGAGTGCTTGTTGCGGAATTACGAATCCGACCCGGGCTCCCGCGAGTAGATTCCGATTTTCTTCCACGAAGAAATCCGAGAAGAGTGAGTCTCCGTCGAGGTCAGCTGGGTGAATCTCCGAGGCAACGTCCACTAGTAGTTTCAACATGTAGATCGCCACGACGGTCTTGCCCGTTCCTGGGCCACCTTGGACGATCGTCGTGCTCGTCGTGTTGGAACTGAGGTCAGCGAAGAATCCTTCGATAATGTCTTCTACCGCAATAGCTTGGTCGTATGAAAGCGCCTTGAACGGCGACAGTTTGAACAGATCGCTGTTCTCGATCTCGGGAACGGTCCGCTCGAATACACCATCGTTTCGAAGCTTCTCGAAGACGTCCTGAAAACGCAGCTGATAGCGGGCTCGATCAAAATAGTCTGCATCCGTGATTCCGACATTGCGATTCAACACCTGGTAGTGCCCGTCACCAGCGAGCATTCGGATCAGGTAGGACTCGAGATCGAGGCAGACGGACTTGTTGAAGGTGTTGTCCACGATGGCACGGATCGTCGTCAGATGAGCCTTCTCCGTGCCTTCAAGATGCTGTCGCATCCGGGCAACCGCGTTCAGAGACTCACCTACATAGACGTCACCCCGACGCGAGTCATTTCGCCCACGGCTGTTCGGTTTGGCGTTATCCAGGACGTAGACAACGGGCCAGTTGCTGCTGCGCTTGTCGAGAGAGGACCATTCCCGAACCGATTCCCGATTGAAATCGAATTGAGCGATGTCAAAGGGCGTCATATTTGGTGCTTCGCCCCCGCGATTTGTCCACTGGATACTTTTCGCGCGTCAGCGCGAGCTTGTCGAGAATGATCTGGCCCGGGTCTACGCCGATGCGCTCAGCGAGCATGTAGCAATACGTGAGCACGTCCGCGAGCTCCCCCTGGACACGTTCGACGTCGGCGTCAGCATTCCACTGGAAACACTCGAGTAGCTCTCCGGCCTCAATCGCAATGCTCTTCGCGAGATTCTCAGGAGTGTGGAATTGCGCCCATTCACGCTCAGCGACAAACGCCGCGATCTCGTCACGGACATGCGGTTCGGTCATGTCGCCAACCTAGCAGTGGCCACACCACCGCGCGGCGGAGCGGCGCAGTGCTCGTGTCTTGATGAGTCGTTCAAGAGGCTGATGGAAGCCAGAGGTTGCGGTGATAGCGCACGTTCTCTAGCTCAACCTTGTGAGCCCGATACCAGCGGAGGTCACCAACCACCGTCATCCCTCTGGTCTCGGCGATCGTCAAGTCATCCAAAATCACCATGCCGCCGTAATCCAGCTGAGTGTGATGGTTCGGACAGAGGCACAACAGGTTCGTTGTCAGGTCTGCACCGAGATGCGGCCGTCCCAACGGGCGAACGTGTGCGCCTTCGGCATATTTGCGGTCGCCGAAAGCAGGAATGACTTCGCCGCAAACCTGACAGGCGAAATCATAGAGCTTCTTGATCTGACGCGCGACTTCGGAGTCTCGGACACGTCGACTGACGATTGAATCAGCAAAGGCGGGATCGGTCTCAACTGAGCTACGTGGCTCAAGCGGCGGTTGCGCCTCGACCCGATCTAGCCGAAAACGCACGATCTGGAATCCGTCGATCCCTACCTGCATCCACCAATCGGTCACTGAGTAAAGGCCCGAGTATAGATAGCCGGCCGGAGGCGCGAATGGAGATCCGCGGTGTCGACCGCGGACGACGCGCACCGGAAGCCCTTGGACCATGCTCGTGATTAGCCCCGCGTTTCCGGGTGCAGTTGGATCCTGGTCACGAACCTGGCGCGAGGAGTTCGCATCCTTGCCCCCATGCCCGGTGTACATGAGGTAGTCACCGTGATCTTCGTCGTCGATGTACCCGCCGGAGATCACGACCGAGTCGGCACCGGCCGCACCTGTGCCGCTGATCCCAGACTGAGTCGGGCGGTGGACGTTTGCCTCGTGGAGTTCCCGTCGGTTAACAAACAGTTGCCCCACGCGCACTCCGTCCGGCGTGCCAAAGAACCTCTGCCGCATCGCAACGTCTCCCCCGTTTCGAGCCAGCCTATTGGACTGGCAAGGCTGCATTGATCGAGTCGGCATCCCCAGTTCAGGCCACGCGCTCGCACCAAGCGCACCCCAGGTTGCGCTAGAAGACGCACCGAGGCGATCGAGAGCCGTGCGGTTTCGGCCGCGACCCGTTCAGCTAGCCAGCCAACGCACCAAACACCAGTGGGAAAAGCGTCGGCAGCTGTGCCAACGCGCCGATGGCGAGCGCAAGCAGGGCGGCCATCCCCGCGAACGCCCAGAGTCGGCGTCGGCACCGGGCAGCGCGGACTTGATCGTGCAGCTCCGCGAACTGGCGCCGAGCTTCGGCGGGGTCGCCGGTATCCGTCGCACGCCAGAGGGTGGGGTCGTCGATGACAGTCAGAAGATCCGAGACGGCGTCGGAGCTGAGCGTTTCGGGTTGCTGCTTCAGCCAGCGGCGCACCTCGTGCGAGTTGAGCACGCGCACTCGCTCCGGCCGAACCTTCACCATGATGCGCTTCGGGTCGACGACCACGATCAGCGGGTGCACGGGCACGTGGTGCGGCATCCGCTCGCCCAGGAGGCGCGCGAGACGAGCCGACTCCCCCTCGGCGTTGCGGATGTACTGTTGGCGCTGCCCGTCGACGAGCATGGTGCGCCCGGCGACCCAGATGCTCTTGCCGGCGTGGTGCTTTGTGTTGATGGTGAAGACCCCACCGGGCCCGACGACCACGTGGTCGATGTCGGATTCCTTGGTGCGGACGGGCAGCGCGTGGCGGGCGGACCAACCCTCCGGAAGGCGTTCGAGGATGTCTCCGACGGCGATCTCGCCGACCGCGCCGAGGTACCAGGGGCGTGCGTCGTCCGACAGCGGACAGCTCCCGAAGAAACGCTGCACGGAGGTGCGGGGCGCCACGCCGAGCTGCCTTCGCAGTGTCTCGTCGATGACGAGCTGTCCCGCGAATCGATCGCGCATTGTTGCGGCAGTCGCCATCGGCTCCCCTGAGAGTTTCTCAGTCACAGTAGCCCGCGCCGAGCCCGCACAGGCACCCCCCGAACGGGGAGTTCGGCCGATGCTCGCTCCTAGTTCACCAGGGCGGCCCGGTAGCGCGCGTACTTGCGCGCGCCGACCGTGCGCCAGATCAGCCGCACCTGCCCCGGCAGGTGTTTGTGCAGCCACTCGGTGCCGCCGTCCGGCTGCGCGGCGAGGATCGCCCCGAGCTGGATCATGCTCTTGCCCTTGGGCGTGGCATTCCGGCCGTGCTCACCGAACCAGTCGACCTCCTTCTGCGTGAGCGTGGTCTCCATTACCGGGACGATGTTCGTCTCCTCATCGGGCAGGTGCACGTCGAGCGCGGAGTTGATGCCGGCGAGGGCCGAACTGAGGGATGCCGCATCCGCTGCCCGCCCGCTGGCCCGCCAGGCCGGCAGGCCCGCGTCGAGCGCCTGCAGATGCGTCAGCATGACGGCGTGCTGCTCCTTCATCCGCGTGACGTGCACCGCGCAGGCGGGGGCACGGCTCTCGAGACGATCCCAGAGCATCGTGTCTTCGCCCTCGTGGTGCGCGTGCAGACCGATCGAGAGCATGGTCAGGTGGTCGCCGACGCGGTCGGCGTGCGCGGCGTCACCCTCGGTGACGCCGGCGACGAGCGCGGGGCCTTCGCCGAAGCCGGCCCGGAAGAACCGGTGGATCTCGGCCATGCCGCTCGCGTCGCAGGTCTTCGCGCCGCTGGATTTATTGTCATTCGGCTGGTCGCCGCTGGAGGGCAGTGCGGTGGCGGGCATGGCGTCTCCGATCGTCCGTGACTCTGCGCAGGCACGATACTCGTCGACCGCTGGCGCGGCAAGCGGTGGCGACCTAGCGGATCGGGCCTCCGAGCAAGGCGGAGAGCGGCCCGGACGGTAGCGCGATCCAGCCCTCGCGTGTGGCCTGGGCGCGATGCTCCTCGGGCACGGGGAAGGTCTGGCCCAGCAGGTGCGCCCGGGCGGTGAGGGCCGCGAGGAGGGCGTCGAGGGCGTCATCCGTTCGGAGCAGTTCGTCGGTGTGGGTGCCGAGGTCGAGCCACGGGGCCTCAGCGATCAACCCTGCGAGGAGGAGTTCGCGGGCATCCCGGTCGACCCGGTATTTCGGAACTAGGAGGCCCCAGATGCGGAGCGAGGCGCCGGGGTACACCTCGGCCACCTTCCCGGCGCCGGATCGGTCGACGACGCCGATGCGATCGCCGATCACGTCAAGGAGCGCCGCGCAGTGCATCGCGGTGAGTCCGAGGCGATCGGTCGCGACGCTGAGCGGCCACCGCCCCATGCGGCGGTGCACCTCGCGATCGGTCTCGCGGTAGGCCAGACGCCGGCGCCACGCCATCCCCTCGTCGTTCGACAGGTCGACGCGCGTGCCCTGGGTGTGCGCGGAGACGAATGCGACGAAGTCGTCGGGCCAGCCGAAGGCGCAGTCGATGCCCATCGAGTCGACCCGCTCCGCCGCATCGACGATGGTGCCGTCATCCACACCCACGGCGAGTGAGACCATGCGGGCACTGCTCGCGGACCACTCCACGATCGCCAGCGCCGTCCTTTTCGGCTCTGCTGCGAGGTCGACGCCCGCCGTCAGCGCGCTACGTGGCCCGGCGGCTCGCGCGTTCGCATCGCCCATGTTCACAACTCCCGCACTCGTTGACGCATGACTCCGAGGGTATCGAGCGCAGGCATGGGGCCGGGCGTAGGGTGAAGAGCAAGGAGGAACACATATGGGAGACGATCGACTCAGCAACGCGTCCGAGGACGGTGCCGCGGATGACACCGTGGACGCTGCTGCGCTGCAGCTTCGGCGCAACGATGAGGCACACCGCTACGAGGCCGTGCTCGGCTCGGACGTCGCGGGGTACGCGGAGTTCGTGCTCCGGCCACCGAACCGGATCGTGTTCACCCACACGGTGACAGAGCCCGCCTTCACCGGCCACGGCATCGCGACCCGGCTCGTCGAGTGGGCGCTCAGTGATGCCCGGGACCGCGAGCTGCGCATCGTCGTGCGGTGCCCGTTCATCACCAGCTACCTGGAGACGCACCACCAGTTCGACGACGCGCTGGACCGCCTCATCGACCGCGGCTGAGGGAGCTGATCGGGAGATTCTTGTGGCTTTGACGCCGACCGGTGCGGGTCTGACCCCGGGCCTTGACAAGTTGGGATCTTTCCGCGGGTTGGGAGAACCCGAGCACTTGGCACCACATAGCAATCGAGAAGTCGGTTGCGATTTGGCCTAGTTCGGAAGGAGCGTTCGTTTGGTCAGTGCCGACGCAACGTCAGCTGCAAGCGACTCAACGTTGAAGCCGAGACTCGCGTCTAAGACAATCCAATCTTGGGCTCGCAGCCACCCATCTCGTTCGAGATCGTTGTCGACTACCACACAGAGTTTGGCCGCTTCCCAAGCAAGTTCCACCTCCCAGACGTTAGCGGGCCCCACCTGCACACCAACTTCCGGCGCTGGGGCGGACGGCGTGATTGCCATCAACAAAGACGAAAGCGATGCATCTGCTTGTTGCTCAGCTTGCCGCCAATCTTGAGTCCTGTCGGGGCCTTGTGTTGCGGAATCTGAGGAGCCTGCCCATAGTCCGTCAAGGAATCGAAGCGCTTCTCCTCGGTTCAGATCGTCGTGGATTCGCTGATTCGAGAAGGTGCGCAAGCACATATAGCAACTAGTCTCTGGCCCGCATTCGCAGTTGCCGACTATCTGACGGGCCTTTGCTAAAACGGCCTCAAGATTGTTACTGATGAGCCGTGCGTAGCCAGCTCCTCCGGGCACCGTATCAATCAAGGTGATTGTCGCCTCGATGCTTGCGTAGGCGTCGGCGATTCCGTCGATATTGTCGCGGGAAATCTGTAGTTCTTCCGCAGCAGCTTGCAGCACCGCGTAGAGCACAGATTTCGCGGTGACTTTCGGGTCGATGCCTGTCCACGGGAGGCTGAATGCTATGCGGACAACGTCCGTCTCGTACTTGTGCGCCAGAGAGAATTGGCTGTAGCCGCCTTTGCAAGCGCGGCCGGTGAGTGGGTCGGAGTGGTCCTTGGGCCACGGTTGAACTGCGGGGACTCCGCGACCGCAGTAGTCGCAAACCAAGTAGCCAACGTCTCCTGCTCCAACGTTGATTCGCACCATCTTTGTCCGCTCAGTGAGGTTGGCTTCGATGGTGGAGTTGGGGAGGATGTGCTGAGCTTTCGAGACGCTCAGACCCTCGCCAGCAAGTCGAGTCTCGCCTCGCCAGCTGATGCGCGGAGCTCGCTCCCCTGGGCGCTCCTTACCGCCTTCAGCTATGAATCCGAATCGTGGCTCGTAATACTTGTGTGGCATGCCTTCAGGGTCAGCACCGCATCGCGTGCACGGTTCATCGTCACGTTCGTGCGATTCCGAGTAGAGGTCGCATTTCTTACAAATGCGGAAGTAGACCGGTGGTAGTTCTTTGCCTTGTTTGCGCCCAAGCCCCGCGGATGTCCAGACGTGTCCACCGGCGACGATGCTGGATCCGGGCGCGTACTCGAAGATCGCCTGCGAGAGGTCTCGCGAAAGCTCGAGATGTGAGGCGAAAGCCGCTTCGCCATAGGGGGTGCGCATCTCAACCGTGTCGACAGGAAAGCCGTACTTCGGCAGCAGGTTGCGGTTCGCGAGGAATCCGAGAAGCTCGCGTTCCTGTAACGTCCGGAGAATCTTGGCGAGTTTGTCGCCGTAGCTGCCCTTCTTGTCCAGGTACGCCTGATCGCGGGCCTTCTCGTAGTATTCCGCTTCTTCGTGATACTCGTTGATCACCGCCTCAAGCAGCTCATGCAAATGCTTCGTCCAGAGCGCCGTCGGCAGGCTCTCCGTGGTTACAGCGCCTTTGAGAACGTAATCGATCGATTGGGCTACAGCAGGTGGCAGGTTTTCCGTCCAGGCGCGCAGTCGGGCGGCGCCGGATTCTCCGCCTTCGAGTGTGAAGAAGTCCCCGACCCGGCGGTATCCCTGGCCTCGGCTGTCGAGTTCGTCTCGGAAGAAGGCTGAGATCACTATTGAGTAGACGTGACGTTCGGCGATCCGCTCGTTGGCAATCGGCACGACTGGAGGCCGTACTGCTCCGGAGATGAGCTGTCGTGGGTTGGCGAACATGGAGAGATCGTGGGGCCGACGTTGCGCATAGGTGAGTACAAGTGCGGGGCTGTCTACTCGGCGACCGGCGCGGCCCGCGCGCTGCACATAATTGGATACAGTCGGGGGCACGTTGCGGAGAACGACGGATTGCAATTCCCCGACATCAACTCCTAGTTCAAATGTCGTCGTGCAAGAAAGCACATTGATAGTTCCGGCGATGAAGTCTTGCTGGATTTCGGCGGCTCGCTCGTTTGTCCACTGTGCAGTGTGCTCCATCGCGGTGAGTGGCACGACGCGCGTCTGTCGATAGAGAGAGCGATAGTGGTCGGAGTCAGAATCGGCGGTCGGCAAGGACCACGAGCTCAGAGTGCCTTCGCATCGGAAGGTCTCGCAGACGGAGCGCACGTTGAAACTCGATACACGTCTGCATATGGAGCAGCGCCAAAGCGGAGATGTGGAGTCGAAAAGCACGGCTTCGACCATCGATGGCTCGACCTGGCTGACAGTGCCGAGGGCACCAACCGAATCTGTTCGGAACCAACTGAAGGCTTTGTCCTTCGGGGTCGAGAGTAACCGCCACACTCCGCTCAGAATGGTCTCAGCGTCTGCATCGCTATCGAGTGCGGAAAGCACTTTCTGGACGAAGGCGGAGCGCCGGTTGTTGCCGCGGGTGGGCTTCCAGCTTAAGACTTTACGCGCAGAGTCGGATCCGTCTTGTCGGAAATAGATTGGCCCGAGTCGTGGTTCGAAGATTGCATCACGCATGTCGACGCGAGGGAGGGCCCCGACCGCGCCCTGGAGCCGGAGGCTTCGGACCAGAACTTGAAGCAGGTCGAGCGATTCGCGATCGTCGAGCCCGAGCGCGTTTAGGGCTGGTGGCACCGATTGGTACTCTTCGCGCATTCGCCAGGCCAAGAGACCGGATCCTTCGAGGGAGTTGCGATCGTCGAGGCTTAGCATTTCGGCTTGGAGCCATGTCTCCGCGTGAGTCTGTCTCTCCATGTTCGTAGCGGCTGGGTGGAAAATTCCTCGCGAAGATGCAAGCTTTCGCGTTTCAGAGGCGATGTCGGTCGCTGCTGCAGGGTCGCCTTCGAATGAAGCGGATGCTGCGGCTTCGAGAAGTACACGGCGCCGCAGTAGTCGTGCGTGACTATCTTCAAGGTACGGCGCAAAGAATGCTGCTTGTTGACGACTGTCGCTGAAGACGAGGAGTTTGCGTCCGCCGCCTGGGAGCTCCGCCTGATCGACCGCAGGCGCGACGGAGAGGGACTCGTAGAGCGAGGTCGACAGCACGCCGACGGCGGCGTCATTGCCGCTCTCGAAGCGTCTGACGACACCGCTTCGATTGGTTCCGCATTGGCGGCATTTCTGGACTTCTGGAGCGACAATTCGCTCGACGGCGATGGTCCGGCTCGAGGCGCATCCGCGCGTCGAGCATTGGGCGTTGTCGCCCAAGGAGATGGCTCCGCAAGTCGGGCAGAGCCGGGCTTGCTTGACTGGTTGCGGTGTTCCATCGTCGGCGCCGAGTATCACGTCATCTTCATCGAACTCGTCGGTGTTGGTGGTTTGAAGAGCGAGCCAAACCAGCTTCGACCTGTCGGCGTTCTTTGGGGAGAAGAATCTCCCTGTGGCCGTCTGAGTTTCGGAACCGCAGAGGTAGGAGGCGCCGCAGTTGCGGCAGGCTGCGAACTCGAATGAAGCGGCATCGCAGCGATCGCACCGTTCGCGCCGAGCCAATGAGACATGTGGTCCTGATTCGCTCAAGCAGGTGAACGCTCCCTCCGTTGCGCGCGCGAACAAATGGTACTTGGCGGCGAGCGCAGGCTCCCCGTTTCGATCAGTTTGAGCAGTTGCTTTCTGGATGAGGTGGGAAAGGTGCTGTGGGTTTGCGGTCCCATCTCCTATCAAACCCGACAACTCGGCCAAGGTCCTAGGTCGTTCCGCGGCAAACTTCTTGATACCGAGCACATTGGAATCGTGGGACAGGACCTCGAAGGCGTCGATCGCACTCCCGCCAGCCGCGGCATTCGCGCGAAGCAGATCGCCACTACGCAGATCCGACTCGGATAGCGTGCCCCAGCCGGTTTCCTTGAGGGGTTCGCGCGATGCCGTAATGACGTCTTGCTTCGAAGGGTCGTCGGTGAACTCGAACGGCACGCCGAAAAGATCGCTCGCGAAGATTGCAGCCTTTCCGTGATCTGACCCCACCGTCGCGCTTGTGGCTATGCACTGGATTCGTCGGCTTCCACCCACGCGCTCTCGTAGCCGCCTGAGGAGAAAGCCAACCTCGGCGCCGGTGGCGCCATCGTAAACGTGTGCTTCGTCGACCACGATGAATCGCCAAGACCCATTGCTGTCTGGTGATCGAAACAGTTCGATGTCAGCTGGGCGGAGCAACAAGTATTCGAGCATCGCATAGTTGGTGAGCAGCAAGTGGGGTGGGCTTGCCCGCATCGATTCTCGACTGAGCAGCTCATTGGGCAGGCGGGTTTCGTTTGGGAATTGTTTTGAGAATGCCGCGACCGCGTCGCCGTCGCTATTCCGGGTATCGCCGGTGTAGCGCCCAAAGGTGATCTCAGGTGTCTGGGCAAGCATCTTTCGCAGTCGCTTCAGCTGGTCGTTAGCGAGGGCGTTCATCGGGTAAAGAAGGAGAGCGCGCACTCCAGGAGAGATGACCCCGTCGATGGCTTCGCCCTGTATCGCATTAAGAATTGGGAGTAGGAAGCTCTCTGTCTTACCGGATCCGGTACCCGTCGCAACGACTACGTTGCGGCCTGCCGCTACTTTGCGGATGGACTGCTCCTGATGGCGGTGAAGCGCGCGGTCGAGAGGGATGCCGTCAGCAAAACGCTCGAAACGTGGCCCAAGTATGCCTTCCGTGACTAGATCGCGCGCACTTGCACCACGAGCGTAAGGAGGCTGGACGTGCAAATACGGCCCTCGAGTCAGGCCATCTTGCGCGGCTTCGTCCACCGCAGCGTTCAGGGCTCCGTTCAGCGCCGGGTCAGCTGGTGTAATCAACGAGCCAAGATACTTCTTGTACCTTTCCGTGATCGATGTGCTAACCGCAAGCGGGTCCATTGTCGTCATTCGGCGCTCCATCGAGTCATCCAGAGTTCGGCGAGAATCAGGTCTTGCTCGACCAGCTTTGAAGACATCCGAGCCAGGCCGAGCAAGAAGGGTTTCGTGCGCTCGTGCAGCTCGCTGGCCCCGGACACATTCCGGGCTGCGGCACGTGCGATGAGAGCGAACGAGATTGTGAGAGTGGGCAACGAGCACCAACCAGACGAACCGGCCCTCGCACGCATTGGTGCGTTCGCTTCGTCGCCGAAGGTGCGTTGCAGCGCCGTTTCTACGACCTGAAGGAGATGGGAGGCTTCCCGCATATCGAAGGAGATGCGCCATCGCTGGTCGAACATCTGCTTCGCGGCGATTATCCGGCTCCCGGCGTCGAGTGTACGGCCGGGTACAGGATTTACTGACTTCCAGACGGTCTCGATGCGGTCCTCCGGCCATCTGGCTATTACCTCTTCGTTCGGACCAAAACGGCCTCGGGATGCGAATGGGTCAGTGCCCTCCATGAGAATCCGGTCTGCGGATTCTCCGAGCACCCGGCGCACATCGTCAGACACTGAGCTGAGAGAGTTCGAGTTTGCGAGGACTGCAAGGAACGCGGATGATTCCCACAAGTCTGCTCCGTGCGGGTAGCCCGCGGGCGGGAGCGTGACCACGTCTGCCGCGACGAAGAGATCTACTGGAACGGCCCCAACCGCGGAAAGTGGGTATGCGGCGGGCAGGAACTCTCGGTTGTCGGCGATCGCACGGGCGAGGTCGTTTCGGAGAAGTTCAGCGCTGGTGCGGAACTTGGTAATGTCACGACCGGCATACAGGCTGATTGCCAGTGGAAGGCCCGAGGGATCGGTCGGGCAGTCAGATCTCCGGGTCAACCACGAGCGAAACCCTTGATCCGGTCCGCCGCGATCATCGGCAAGCTCGCCGAGGTCGAGATCAAAAATGTTAACCGAGCGGCTGGGGTACTCTCGAGGCCATTCGAACCTCACCCAAGGGTCATCGATTCGGAGCACGACTCGGGCTTCTCCCTCCCCACGTAGTTTGAGTGGAACAGCAACGGCGCCCGTGTTCGACTTCGCGACGCTCGGGCCGGACCACGGTGCATATCGGGGATAGAATGCGGCTTCAAGAGTTAAGTCCGTCGTTAAGCCAACTAGGTTCATTTGCATCGGACTTTCTGCGTCCAATTCGATGGCGTCCGCCAGCTGCCGGGGGCGAACCCATCCGACTGGGATGCGATCACCATTTGCACTGACGAACAGGGACGCGCCAGCGCTTCCCGCGAGTGTCTCGGTCAACTGGGAGAGGTTGAACGTGGCCGTTCCGAGGGGCCCAATAGCGACGGCGGTGACCGTCTGGAGCAGCTGTTCACCTTTCATCGCTACAAGTTGAGACTGTCCTGGGAAACCGAAGGTAACTTGCAGCTGAGTGACAGCAAGATCTTCAAGGTCGATGGCAACTGGTGAGTGACTTGTGACGACATAGCCACCGCGCGTAACTTTCGCGACAGCCATCGCAGGGGTTGCTACAACTATGCGGAAGTCCGATTCGTTCTGAATCTGGACGACCCGTGATGATTCGTTCGACGCGAGGTTGACGCGATGGGAGGCACTTGAGTCCAACGAGTTCTCGATAGTGATCAGCGCTGGAACCAACCCGTCGCCCAACTTCGACATATGGCGAAACGGCACCTCCACGTCGATTTCGAGTCCGCGGACGAGTGCGATTCGTTTGGATGCACCGCGCCCCAGCGGCCCCGTTACTGTGAAATCGAATGTTCCGGCAAGCGGTCGAGATGGCAGGTCTAGGTCGACGACCTTGTCGAAGGGTTCACTCCGGGTCTTCACCTCACGAATGAGCTCGCCGGAATCCGCGTGGATCATTGTCACAGTCCAGTCGATGGAAGCATTCTTCCCATCGCGGTCTACAGACGCGGGTAAGGAGATCCGTGGGAGCTCGGAACTGACGGGGGTGCCGTCCAAAGCTCGCGCCCATTCGCTCTCTCTTGTCGGCTCAATCGTCGGGCGATTGACCGAGGAGACATAGCGCCAGGACGCGGCGCCCCTCCGTCGAATTTTGGAGACGGAGCTTAGGGATATCTTGGCGAACAGCCAGCCCGTCCACCCCATTGGCCCGTCGATCACTTGTTGAGGCGCGGCACCCTCGACTTCGAGCAGGTCCTCTATGCGCAGGTTGTCGGGGTTGGCAACCGCGATCCAAATGTCGGATCTTGGGAGGGTGTTGCGTGTGGGAATCCACTCACCGTTGGACCCATCGAATACGAGTAACGGATCGTCGGGATCCAGAATATTGAGGATCCACGTCTGGTCACCCGGACTGGCGGTCAAAGCAATCTGCTTGGCTGGTCTCGCAACGGGGAAGTACTCAGTTCGAACTGGATCGCCCGGCCAAGGTGCCTCCACCGTTCTGCGCGCCGTCGCCCCCTCCGCTGCGATGATCCAGTCAACCCTGGATTCAGTGATTACTTCGAGAGACGGCAACCGCACCGAGATTCCGGTGGCGGGATGGAAAATGAGTCTGGGAACTAATTCCACCTTGCGTGTTCTGGGTTTGGACCGCAGCGCGATTCGTTTCTCGCCCAGTTCACTCAAGGCGCGCAGCAAGTCCTTCTGCATTACCGATGGAAATGCAGAGACATCTAGCTGGGTTGCAGCGGAGGTCGCCCATCTATTCAGCAGGTCCAGGCATCGATCGACTAGATCCTCGGCGATCTCTCGGCCCTCTGCGAGGAACCGGTAGGTAGGCGCATCGAGGCCGTACTGAGCGAATGCAGTCGCGCGGCTCAGACCACCGATCCATTGACAGAAGGACCTTCCGTCCAAGCCATCGACTAGTGCATCTCGTCGTGCGAGCAGCTCGATGAACTCGTCCATGCGCTGCCCTGGGATCCCTGCATGCATCAGAATTTCATCTACGTTCCGTCTCGGAAATGTAAATCGCGAGAGGCCGAAGTGGTCGAGGGCCCGACGGAAAGCTCCGGACACAATCTGTTGATCGGATGGTGGAATCGGCCCGAAGGTTTCCTCCAGATATGGCCACATTCCCCGAACGTCATATCGGAAAGCGGCGGAGCAGACACCAATCAGAAAGAGGGCTCTATACCTGAACAGGAAATTGGCCTTCTGAGCTCGCGTGCGTGTGCGGTAGTTTGACCCCAGAATCCTTAGCGCCTTCTCGGCTTCATCTGGATCTGCCGACGCTTCGATCACCAACGAACGTCCCGTAAGTTGTGTGCGCCATTGGCTTTCGGCGGCATCGAACTCTTCTTGCGTCTTCACAACTGAGACCTTCCGGCTTACAGGTAGCTAGTCCGCAGCCTAGAGCTCCCCGCCGACATTGTCTCGCTTTAGGAAGTCTTGCGAATACTGAAATCGACATATTCGACAGCCACCGGCGCGCATCGTTTGCACCCTCACCGTGACCGAGCCCGCTTTCACCGGCCACGGCATTGCGACGCGGCTGGTCGAGTGGGCGCTCAGCGATGCCCGGGACCGCGAGCTGCGCATCGTGGTGCGGTGCCCGTTCATCACGAGCTATCTGGAGACGCACCACCAGTTCGACGACGCGCTGGAGGGCTCCATCAACCGCGGCTGACACTGCGGACTCAAGCAGTTCCCTGCGGTCTTGGCGCCAACTGGTCCGCCAGAATTGCGGCGACAAGGAGTCGGGTAGGTCATCCAATTCCGGATGCCTACGGGTAGCGCAAGACACCGGGGACCCGAGACATCAACATTTCCATCCCATCGCCAGATAAGGCCCAAACCCGCGAGTCAGACGGGCCGACCCAAGTCCCGCCCTTGTCACACGCGACTGCCATGGTTCATGCATGACGATCATCGTGTTCTATGCAAGCCTTCTAACCCTTTTGGGCACAGGGTGGCAGATGTTCTCCGCGAAGTTGCAAGGTTTGTACACGTTGGAAGATTTCCAAGCCGATCTAAACAAACTCGAACGAGAGTCCGCGTCCGAAGCGTTGAGCTCGATTCCGAGATGGAACTTACCGAAACGCAGGAGGCTCGCCAATCGAGCACGCGCTGATGCCCACCACGCCCTGACCAAGGATGAACGACGGCGTAGCAAAATGTACGATCGGCAAGCGATGGGTTGGGCGATGCTGATGGTGGGCAGCGCGCTCGCGTTGGTCGCGGCGGCAGGGGCTGCGATGAGTGCCTAGCTGAGCAGTGGGCTTCTCTGCATGCCGGCCGATTGCTTGCCAATGAGAGCCTGATGAATGAACTGGCCTCGAGACTGCCCGCGCGCCGTGGCCTGCTCCAAAACACCGGCGGTGCATCACCGGCCACGGCATCGCGACGCGGCTGGTCGAGTGGGCGCTCAGCGATGCCCGGGACCGCGACCTGCGCATCGTGGTGCGGTGCCCGTTCATCACCAGCTACCTGGAGAAGCACCACCAGTTCGACGATGCGCGGGCGGGACGCTCCCCCGCCAGCCGAGGGAGCGCCGCCCCGGCTCAGCGCACGGCTGCGGTCGAGATCGCGGCGGCGAGGTCAACCGGGCGGCTCCACATCGGCCAATGCCCGGTCGGCAGGTCGACCAGTTCGAGGTCGCGGAGAGTCGCCACCTCGGCCATCATCTCGTCGCCTGAGCTGGCCATCTGCATCACGACCTCCGACGGGAACGAGCAGGCGATGATCGTGGACGGCACGTTCCGCCGAGCGTCGTTCGTGAGCTGCACCGCCTGCCGCATGACGGGGCCGGGCTGTGGCACCGCCCACTCCCGGAACCGGCGCAGGTCGGCCTCGCTCACACCGTCCAGGCTCGCTGCGAGCTGGTCGAACGGCGGGAGCTCCGACTCCTCCTGGTCTGCCGGGAAGTCCGCGTCGAACGCCGAGCCATCGCCCGAGGGCCCGCTGTCGACGTAGACGATGCGGCTGACTGCGGTCGGGTGTTGGTCGAGGAAGAGCGAAACAGGCGCTCCTGCGCCGCTGTGTGCGACGAGCACGACGGCACTGCCGTCGGCGGTTGCCGCGCCGACGGCCTCGCGCAGCGCCTCGGCTTGGTCAGCCAGCGTCCGAGACGAGCGCTCCGCGTCATCCGGATCAAGCCCAGGCAGAGTGAGCGCCGTGACGGCGTGGCCCCGGCTCCGGAGCTCGGACGCAACGGCGTCCCACGCCCAGGCGCCGAGCCAGTGGCCGGGAACGAGAATGATTGAGGGCAGAGTGTTTGTGGTGGTGTCCATAGATCCATCGTTCTGCAGTCACCGGACAACTGCATGTCACTATTCCTGTCACTTTCTTGCACTTTTTGCAATGATGGACGAGTGAACCGTACCGAGCGCTTGCACGCCCTCACCGAGTCATTGCGCCGCGCCCCCAGCCGGGGGCGCACCGCACAGCAGCTCGCCGACGAGTTCGAGGTGACCACCCGCACGATCAAGCGCGACCTCGCCGCGCTCGAGGCAGGCGGCCTGCCGATCTGGGGGCGCACGGGCCCCGGCGGTGGCTACGGCCTGGCCGAGATCACGAGCCTGCCGCCTGTGAATCTGACCGCCGCGCAGGCGCTGGCGCTGAACACCGCGGTGGCGGTTGCGACGCAGGCGCCCTACTCGGATTCCGCTCGTGCGGCGGCCAACAAGATTCGGGACGTGCTCGACCCCGGCACCCGCCGGCGGGCCGCGGATCTCTCCCGACGGGTCTGGGTCGACGTCGCGCCCAGCGCCCCACGCCGCGTGATGACCGTGCTAGAGAAGGCGCTCGTCGATCAGGTCACCGTGAACATCGACTACATCGACGCTCGCGGGCAGGCCACGCGGCGCGAGGTGGAGCCGATGATCTTCGCCTTCACTGGCGGACGCTGGCTGCTCGTGGCGTGGTGCCGCCTGCGCGACGACGTGCGCTGGTTCGCCCTCCACCGTGTCGAGCGGGCGACGGCCACCCGGAGCCCCTGCGCCGGGCACTCAATCGACGAGATCGGCGAGCCGCCGGTATCGGCGCGACCAGTCGGCGGCTGATCGCAGCGCACTTGGCTTCGGGGGCGGCCTCGTTCCTCGGCTGCTCCCTCGAGCCAGCGTGCGCGATGCGCAGCATCGCGAAAGGCGGCAGCCCCAGCATGGCAATCTCGGGAACCGAACGCGATGCTGGGGCGATTCGTCGCTCAGTCGGCGGGGATCAGCTCCGGGGTTTCGACAGGCTCAACCAGCGGAGGCGTGGTTTCGACAGGCTCAACCGGCGAGGTGGGCGGGGCCACGGGGGTCGCGGCATCCGCGATGGGGTTGATGTAGGAGTAGCCGGCGGCGTGGTTCTTCGTGATCGAGAGCACGAGGTCCATGTAGGGCTCGAGGGCCGTGACCTTGTCGAGCGGGGCGCCGACGATGAGCTGGAAGCCGAGGCCCTTCCACGCGGCGACCGCGCGTCCGGCGAACTCGGCGTCGGACTTCACGAAGCCCTCATCGAGGAACACGGGCGCGAAGCGCGGCCGGGTGCGGCTCTCGTCACCGAGCTGGAAGCGCAGCGCCGCACCGACGACGAACGCGACCAATTCTTGTGATTCGCCACCGCTCTTACCGCCGAGCGAGGAGTAGGTGCTGAGCTCCTCGCCGTCGGCGTTCAGGCGCGAGGCCGTGACCTCCACGTGGCGGCGCACGTCGAGCAACAGGTCGCGCGTCGGCGATGGCTTCGACTCGTCCTCCGGCTTGCGGATGCCGGCCATGAACGCCTGCAGGCGCAGGAAGCGTTCCTCGGTCTGCTCGTCGGTGAACTGCTCCGTCGCACCGGAGGAGAGCTGCTTGAGCTCCTTGCGGAACGCCGTGGCGTCGTCGCGGTGCAGGCGGCGCAGCGTGATGGTGAGGCGGTCACGGCCGGCGCCGAACGGTAGCGTCGCGAGGATCTCGTTGATGGGGTGCAGGCGGTCCTCGATCTGCGAGATCGCCGAGTCGAAGGCGCCGGCGAGCGGCACCAGGTCTTGGCCGCTCCACGCGGCGAGGCGACGCTTCCACTCCTGGCGGCGCTCGTGCAAGCCGAGGGTGAGCACAGAGTCGAGGATGTCGCGGTAGCTCTCGAACGAGTCGAGGCCGGTGCCGATCGTCGGGTCCGGCCAGGCACGCTGGTACGACTCGAAGATGCTCCTCATCGCGCCGGCGGCCTGGACGGCCCGCGCGCGTTCGCTGGAGGACTGCTCGGTCAGGCGTTCGCGGAGGCGCTTGAGCCCGGCGGCGAAGCTCTCCAGGTCGTCGGGGTCGCCGACGGCCTCGAACTCGGCGTCGAGGAGCGCGGTCTGCTCCTCGGAGAGCGTCACCGACTCCTCGTCGGCGATGCGCTCGAGCTGGGCGTTGACGGCATCCTCGCGATCGACGAGCTCCGACTGCGCCGAGGCCAGCACGCGGGCGGCGCGCTCGGCCTCGAAGCGCTGCGTCTGCGCCGCCTCGAGTTCGGCCTCAAGCCGCTGCTCCTCCTCCTGCAGCCCGCGGAGCACGTCGCTGTTGGCGAGCACCCGCTCCAGCTCGGCGTTCTTGCCCGCGAGGGCGGCCTCGGCGGTGTCGACGTCGAGCAGGGCCCAGACGGCATCCGCCACCGACTGGCTGGCGTCGCGGCGTGCCCGCAGCGCGGCCAGCTCGGCCGCGAGGGTGTGCGCCTGGGATCCCAGCTGCTCGACGGAGACGGTGAGCTGGGCGAGCTCCTGCTCGATCTCGTCCTGCCTGGCCTGGCTCGAGAAGCCGATGATCGGCTTCTGGTCACGGTTCATGCCGTGCGCGCCGCGGCTGCCGTTGCGGGTCTGCCCGCTGAGCGCCACGTAGGGGCCGTCGCCGCCGAACTCGGCCGGCGTCTCGACGCAGCGGGCGTCGAGCGATGCCTGGCGCACGCGTTCGTGCACCCACGTGGTGAACGGCGACGCCTTGTGCACGAGCTTGCCCGAGACGAGGCCCGGGTCACGGCTCTCGCCGGCGGCATCCGTCACCGCGCCGAGCGGCACACCTTCGAAGTGGATGCGCACCGGCAGCGTGAGCGGGTCGATCGCCCGGCCGAGCGCGGCGAGCTTGGTCTCGTCGACGAGCAGGATGCGCGCGACCGAGCCGAGCGTGACCTCGGCGGCCTGGCGCCAGCGCTCCTCGCCGGGGGCCACGTCGATGAGCTCGGCGAGGAAGGGCAGTTCGTCGGATGCCATGCCCGCCGCCTCCGCGATGGCGAGGCGTGCGGCGTGTAGGTGCTGCGGGACGAGGCTGTGCCGGCCGTCGAGGAAGTCGCGCTCCTTCTTGAGGGTGCGGATCTGCTCCTCGAGCGGGTACTGCTCGCGGCGGAGCGTCTCCCGGTGCGCCTCGGCCTGCGTCTGGGCGTCGGCGAAGGCGGTGAGCGTGTCGGCGGCGATGGCCTGCGCCACGGTGAACTCGACGGGCGTGCCCATCGGCTGGGCCAGCACGGCGACCCGGTCGTCGAAGCGGGTGCGGGAGGCGACGCGGTCGTCGCGGGTCTCGGTGAGCCGGGCGACCTCGGTCTTCAGCTCGTCGAGCACGTCGCCGCCGTTTGCGCGTTGGCGGCGCTGGCTCTCGGCGAGGCGTTCCTTGAGGTCCTTCTCGGCGGCGGTGGCGGCGCTCAGCTCAGTCTGGGCGCGCTTCCGCTCGGCCCGGTTGACGTCGTCGGCTGCGTCGAGCAGGCGCTGCTCGGTGGCGAGCTCCCAGAGGCGCAGCGGGGTGTCGCCGCTGCGGGTGACACCGAAGGTGTCAACGAGGTCGGCGCGGTCGTTGGCCTCGACGAACTGCTTCTGCAGCTCGGGCAGACGCTCCAGCACCTGCGCCTTTTGCGCCTCAGTGACCATCGCGCCGTACGAGCGCTCGAGGTCTTCGAAGTGGTTGACGGCCTTGTCGGCGGCGGCGTAGGTCGCCGGGCGCTCGAGCACCATCGACTTGTAGAGGCCGTCGACGGTCTTGACCTGCTGGCCGGCCTGGATGCGGGCGAGCAGGCGGAGCGCCTTGCCGCCCTCGCCGTTGGCCCCGATGCCGAGGCGCGTGTAGAGCGTCTGCGCGAAGGCCGCGTAGGTGTCGAACACCTCGATGCCGGCGAAGCGCGCCTTGAGAGCCCGCTTCTCGAACCGGGCGGCGACGACATCCTCGAGGTCGGCGAGGTTCAGCGCGCCGTCGTAGGTGGCCATCTTCATCGACAGATCGGAGTAGCTGTTCGTCGCCCGCGGCACGTAGTAGCTGCGCAGCACGGTGAAGCGGCGCTGGTTGTCGTCGATGAACGTCATCGCGATGGCGCCCCAGGTGGGCTCCCCCGCGCCGCGCAGCACCTGGTCGTGCAGCGCGCCCGTCTCGGCCTCGCGGTTGTCGTCGGTCTTGCCGCGCAGGTAGGTGAGCACGTTGCGCTGCTCGGCGCTGCGGGCCCGGCCGGATCCGGCGTCGTTGGAGGCGCCGTTGAACGGGGTGTCCGAGGGCATCATGAGGGCAAGATAGGCGTCGAGCAGGGTGCTCTTGCCGGTTCCGGATGCCCCGGACACCAGTGTCGCGGTCGACGCGAGCGCGACCGAGTGGTGGCCGTGGAAGCCGCCCCAGTTGACCATCTGGAACGTCTCGGCCCGCCACTGGGTGGTGCCCTCGGTGGCGCCGTCGATGTAGAACAGCGGGGAATCGCTCATACTGCGGGCTCCAGTTCGGGCTCGGCGGCGGTTTCGGCGTCGGAATCGGTGTCGGCGTCGTCCTGCTGGTCGAGTAGGCCGCCCGCGGCCGTATCGAGACCCGGTGACTCGGTCTCGATACGCTCGTTCCTCGCTACTCGACCATCGGTTTCAGTGGATTCGGCGGATTCGGCGGGTTCCGCGACGTCGACCAGCGGCTCGGTGGCATCCGTGATGTCGACGCTCCCGCTGCCGTTCTCGGCACGCAGCCAGTCGAGCAGCTCGGCGAGGCGCTGCACGGGCAGCAGCACCTCGATCACCGGCGCGATGCGGAAGCGGTCGGGGTCGCTCGTGCGGAGCAGCACCTGCGCCTTGGCGAGGGTCTCGATGGCCGCGGATGCCCGCTTGGCGTCGCCCGAGCGGTTGGTGGCGTGGGCTGGACGGAAGTGCGCGACCTTCTCGAGCAGATTGTCGCGGTCGACGATGACGAAGTCGTGGCCGTTGGCGCGTTCGCTGCGGAAGCGCTGACGCAGCACGACGAGCAGGATCGTCTCCTCGCGGTTATAGGAGGTGTCGTGCAGCACGGTCGGGAACGCGGCCCCGCCCTCGCTCTGTGCCTGCCGCTTGAACGCGACCTCGTAGTGGCGGTCGACGTGCAGGTCGAGGAAGAGGTCGTTGAGTCGCGACTTGATCAGGCCGGTCGAGGCGATGAGCGTGCGCCAGGCGGCGGGGTGGTCGGATGCCGAGATGTAGCGGTGCTTCAGCAGCAGCACGAGGGTGCGGCGCTGGGCTGCGGAGAGGCCGCCCTCGTCTCCCTCGAACAGCGAGAGGCTGTCGCCGTCGGCATCCGTGCTGTCGTCGGCGCCGACGAAGGCGTCGCCGTCGGTGAAAGCAGCACTCTGCGCGGCGCTCTGCTCCGCGCTGGCTGCGCCGGGAGCGGCTGCACTGGCCGCGTGCTCAATGGTGGACTTGTGCCCGAACGGCTTGGCGCCCGTGCCGAGCTCGCCGCCCGCGGATGGTTCGTCGCGTCGGTCGTCAGTCACTGTTCGCTCCAGAGTTCAGGGCCGCGAGGGCCGCCGTTTCGTCATCGCTGAGGGTGATGCGCGGCACCTGGAAGGTGCGCGTCGTGCCATCGGGCCGCACCGTCATGTACTGCTCGGTGCTGGTGTTTTTGGTGTGGCCGTCGGCCGCGCCGGCCGCGCCATCGTGCCCGACGGCGTCGATCTGCGTGGCCAACTGCATGAGCCCGAGGATCTCGACCGGGCGCCGCAGCTCGGGTGCCAGGCTGTTGAAGACATCACCGATCGAGGTGTCGCCGTTGTTCGCTCCGCTCGCCCCGAGGGCGTCAACAAGCGCCTCGCGCATCTCGAGCAGCTGCGGCCCGCCCTGCTTGCGCATCTCGCCGAGGCTCAGCACCTCGGGCGCGTGCTGCGAGACATCGGCCAACGCCGCCGGCGGAACGTGTGATTCGGGGTCGTAGAAGCGCTCGCGCAGGTGCGGGGCGTCGAGGTTGCCCGGCATGATCTCGGCGCGCACTCGCGACTGCGGGCCGGCGGTCTGCATCCACGTGACGAGTTCCTTGTTGATGTCGCGCAGCAGACCCTCGAGCTCGCGGTCCTTGACGATGTCGTGGTTGACGATGTGCTCGCGCAGCGTCGTCGTGAGGCCGTTGCGCTGCGTGAGCACGTCGTCGATGCCGCTGCGGATGAGGGTGACGGTCGCCCCGAAGCTGCGCCGTTCGACGGGCTTCAGCTGCGCGGCGAAGGGGTGCGAGAGGATCGTCTCGAGGTCGCCCTTGAGGTCGAGCAGCAGCGCGTCATCGCGCAGCAGCTCGAAGGCGCCCTCGAATGCACGGCCCTCGGCCGTCAGCGACATGAGCGCGTCTGTCTTGGCGAGGTACTCGTCGAGCACCTCGCCGACCGGGCGGTCCTCGGCGCGGAAGTCGTTGACGATTTGCCGGTGCATCGTCGCCACCGACTCCTCTACCCGCTTGAAGTCGCCGGGCAGCTGGCCGATCAGGTCGATGAGATTGGCGTAGCCCTCGCGCATGTCCTCGACGGATGCCGCGGCGATCTCTCCCCCGCCAGCCACCCGGTCGCGCTCACTCTGCAGCTCGGCGATCTGCTGATCGAGGCGGCGCACGCGTTCGTCGCGGTCGGGGTTGGCCTGCGTGGCACGGTGGCGCACGGCATCCACGATCATGGTCAGGCGGGACTCGCTGAGCAGGGCGCGGTCGCGAGCGAGGCTCTCGACGAGCGAGAGCGCCTCGAGCGCGTGCGAAGTGAGCGAGTAGAACTCCTCGGTGGCGGACGAGTTTTCGCCTGCGGCACCGTTCTCGTCGGCGCCATCCTCGCTGTCGCCGGTGTCGCGGTAGAGCCACTGGTCATTCATCCACTGCACGCAGAGGGAACGACCGTTGCCATTGGGGGTGTCGGCGCCGATGGTCCGGAGGTCGGCGAGGTAGGCATCGACCTGGGCGTGCAGCCGTTCGGCCTGAATGCTGCGCCGGTCGCGGCTGAAGGAGCACTTGAAGACGGCGAGCACGAAGGGCGCCCATTTGCGATCGAGCAGGCGCAGCGTCGGCTTGTCGAACGCCTCGCGAACCCGCGCCAATTCGCCCGCGATGTCGCTCATCGGCTGTGCCCCCTTTTCTGACCTCAATAACCGTAGTCGCCAGCCAGAGCAGGCCGAAAACGGAGGGGTGCTGCGGCGTGCCGCGGCGGTCAGCGCCGTTACGATCATCGGATGAGCACTGGGGTGGAACGCAGCCGGGGAACGCTGACCAGCTGGGACGATGAGCGCGGCTTCGGCTTCGTCGAATCGCTCGCGGGCGCGAGGGTGTTCGCGCACATCTCGGCCTTCCCGGCGCGGGCCGAACGGCCGCACGACGGCGACAGCGTGAGCTATCTGGTCGAGCGGGGTGACGACGGCAAGAGTCGGGCCCTGGACATCCGCTACACCGGCCCCGCCGCGCAGAATCCGCGCGCCGGAACGCGGACGCCACACCGCGGGGCACAGAGTTCAGACCGTCGCGCGCAACCCTCAGGCCGCCGGACGGGGCGCTCGGCTGGCCCGGCCACCTACCTGGCGATCGTGGCCTTCATCGCCTTCGCGCTCTACGTGAACGCCAACTGGCCACTGCCGCTCTGGATTGTCGCCGTTTACGCGCTTGCGAGCCTGGCCTGCTTCATCGTCTACGCACTCGATAAATCGGCGGCCAAGCGCGGCAGCTGGCGCGTCCCGGAGAACACCCTGCACCTGTTCGCGGTGATCGGTGGCTGGCCCGGCGCGATCTGCGCCCAGCAGATGCTGCGGCACAAGACGCAGAAGGCGAGCTTCCGCGCGGTGTTCTGGGTGACTGTCGTCATCAACGTGCTCGTGTTCTCAGTGGTGACAACGCCGATCGGCGGGATGCTGCTCGCAGCCGTGGACGGCTGATCGCCGGCACTTCACCCCGTCATTGGGGCCAGCGCCGCCCTTCATCCCCGCGATACCGTGGCTGATGCCCGGTCGCCATGCTCTCGTCGTCGACGACGAGAGCCTCCCGCCCGCACCGCCGCAACCGCCTTCGGGCTGGTACGCCGACCCCTCGGATGCCGCACAATGGCGCTGGTGGTCGGGCGAGGAATGGGCGGAGCATCGGCATCCGCGCGACCCGCTCTTGGCAAACGAGTACGCACTGCCGGGCACAGCCAAATCCACAGAGCGCCCTGCCCAGTCGCTGCCGTCCTGGTCAGATCCCGGTCTCCTGCCGGAACCAACCGTCGAACCTCACCACGACCTTCGCAGTCGCATCCCGGCCCAATCTCTCATGGAGCAGATCCTTCGCCTCAGCGCAGACGCGAAGTCCGAGCCCCGCACCGACGGTCCCCACCAACTTCCGGACGAGATTCACTCGTGGTACGCCGGAGCAGTCGGCGAGCGCCGCGTTGCCGAGATTCTGAGTCGCCTCGGCGAGGAATGGACGGTACTGCACTCCGTGCCTGTCGGCAGCGAGGGCAGCGACATCGACCATGTGTTGATCGGACCTGCCGGTGTGTACACGATCAACACCAAGCATCACGCCAATAAAGACGTCTGGGTCGCGGGTCGCGCATTGAGGGTGAGCAACCATCCGCAGCATCACATCTCGAACGCCGCCTTCGAAGCACGGCGTGCCGCGAAGCTGCTCACGCAGGCCAGCGGGCTCACGGTCGAGACTGCCGGCCTCGTCGTCGTGGTCGGCGCGCGCAAACTTGTAATCAAGGCCGCGCCGGATGGCGACGATGTGACGGTCGGTGTCGTGCGCGATTCTGAACTACTCGGTGCGCTGCAGTCGCGCCGCATCTACAGTGACGAGCAGGTGCGTCGAATAGCGGATGCCGCGGTTCAAGCGCGCACGTGGAGTTTGCTGCCCGTATCCGCCGTAGATCCAGATGAGCTTCAGACACAGTACGAGGCGCTCGAAGGCGAGCTTGCCACTGAAGCAAAGAGGCGAAGTAGCCAAGCCGCAGCGAGGCGGGCCCCCACCTCGCGACCGCAGCGCACTGCTCCGAGCCGTCCGCCGTCGCGTCGACCGTCAAAAAAGCGCCGCTCGGCGCTCCCTGAGCTGATGAAGCTGGTGGTGCTCGCGGTCGTCGTCGTCATTGCGATCAACTACCTGGGCAGTCTCAGTGCGCCGTCCGCGCCAGCCCCTGCAACGTTCGCAACGGCCGAGCTCGAACAAACCGCACTTTCTCAGGCAGCTGGAACGGCGGCGGTTGCGCTCGATCAGTTGAGCTCATCGGGTGTGAGGCCTACTTCGCTCGTGGTCGGCGACGATTCGACCCTCACTGCGCCAGACGGCTCAGCGGTTGTGGCCTTGCCTGCCGGCACCACAGCCGACTACGTGCCCAGCGTCGACGGCCTCTCCTACACACTCACGCTCACCGGGCCGCAGCACGGAACCACCGTGACGGTGACGCCAGAGGCTGGAGTCGTGCCGGCTCCGGCGGCCACCTCATAGCTGACGAGGCACTAGCGCCAGCCGCTACTCACATCTCGGACTAAACGACCAGACATGCTGACGCCTCGCACTTCAAGTGCATTTGCTTCCTCGATGCCGGCGGAGCGCAGATAGGCGATCACGCGGTCCATGTCAGCGAGAATGTCTGGGCGTGTGCCGCGTTGGATGGCAATTACCGGGCGCACTCGAGAAGCAAGGCCAATCAGCGGGGGCCTCGAAGTCAGCAACCCCAGCTCAGCCCGCGCAGCGGCAATCTGATTGAGGATCTCCGGCGCGGCCGGGTCTTCGGTGAGCCAGTACTGAAGCATGCGAGCGTAGACAATGGCTTGGGCAGGGGCCCAGACAATCGACTCCACACTCCGTGGCTTCACTTCAATGGCCAGCAGCTCCCCCCGTTTGCTGATTCCGACGAGATCGCAGCGATCACCAAAATGGGGCGGGCTGTCGCGAAGAACCGGGGCTTCAATCAGAAGTGCGACGATATCGTCTGTCCAGCTTTGCAAGAGTCGCTGACGTACCTGCCGATTTCGAAACTGGAGCGCGAACTCGCGGTCGATCACCGCCGTTCCGTCGCGGCCGAAAGAGGAAGCTGCCGACTGAACGGCGCCCTCGACCGCGGTTGCTGCAACGCGCGGCACTACAGTCTCCAGGTATCCCTCGACGTCGTCGATCAGGGCCCCGGCATCCTCGAGAGAAGTCCAGTTCGACCACACCTCCTCGAAGCCTGACCGTCGGCCAAGACGAGCATGTCCGGTGAGGCGCACCTCCCCATCACGCCAGTGAACATCAAGCGCGTTCTGCATCCCGACGTACACGGTTGCCCGTTGGGCACCTGTGCGGATGTCCCGTCGGAATTGCAGGTCTACCGGATACCGGGCGCCGTTCGCGTACTCCGGGAGGCTGCGGAAGAGCCCGTGGCCTTCCCTGAATAGGTCGAGGAATTCGGAATCCACTCGGCGGTCGTATCGCGCGTCGGCTGAACCGGGCCATCCGAAACCAAGGCTTGCCATGGCAGCCCCTCTCTCCGTCGAGTGCGCTCATCGTACGGCAGCCGATCCGCGTCGCGATAGCGCGACCGCGTGAATCTGCCCTCGCACACTCGTGGCCTGCCGCTACGAGCGGCTCAGCCTCGCGCCATCCGTACCTCACCGAGCACGCGCGCGCTGGTGCGGGTGAGCGCCCGACGCGACAGCAGCCGCGTGCTCAATGCCGTGACGTGGTTGACGCGACCGGAGACGACGCTCGGCCCGCCGTCGCGGTCGAGGGCGCGGAAGGCCGTGTCGATGACCTGGGCGCTCGTCTGCTGCCGCCCGACGGAGGCCTCGTCCGTGCCGACGACGTCGAAGAACTCGGTCTTCGTCGAACCGGGGCTCACCGCGAGCACCCGCAGGCCCGTCCCCCGCGCCTCGGCCCACAGCGCCTCGGTGAAGCTCAGCACGAACGCCTTCGTCGCGCCGTAGACCGCCATGCCCGGGGTCGGCTGGTACGCGGCGGTGCTCGCAATGGTGATGAGTGCCCCGCGGCCCTTCAGCAGCTGCGGCATGAATGCGCGGCTGAGCTCGACGAGCGTGCCGACGTTCAGCTGGATCTCGCCCGCCATGCGCCCGGGGTCGGCGGCGTCGAACGCGCCGTGGCTGCCGAAGCCGGCGTTGTTGACCAGCGAGGTGATGCGGATGCCGCGGCGCTCGAGCTCCGCGTGGAGCGACGCCGCCGCTCCTGCCACCCCGAGGTCGGCCGGAACCACCTCGACCTCGACGCCTGAGGAGGCGCGCAGCTCGGCGGCGAGCGCTTCCAGGCGGTCGGCCCGCCGGGCGACGAGCACGAGGTTCGAGCCACGGCTCGCAAATCGCTTGGCGAACTCGACGCCGAGCCCGGAGCTCGCACCGGTGATGAGGGCGGTTCCGCCGTGGAGGTCGAGGGTCATGGTGGTCCAATCGTCGGTGGTGCCGCGATCGAGCGGCACCGAATGTTGTCAGTGACATCATTGTGCACGGCATCCGCAGTGTTGTCAATGTCAACATGACGGTAGGATCATCGTGTGCCCGCTCAGCCCTACCACCATGGCGACCTCCGCCGCACGCTGCTGGAAGCCGCCGCGAGGAGCCTCGAAACCGACGGCATCGATGCGCTGTCGCTGCGGCAACTCGCACGCGATGCCGGCGTCAGTCATGCCGCCCCCAGCCGCCATTTCCGCGACAAGCAGGCCCTGCTCGACGCGCTCGCCGAGGACGGCTTCGTTCGGATGTCCGCGGCGCTGGAGCGCGCGAGCGGAGCAGAGAGCGCAACGAGCCCGGCCGCCGTCCGCGCCCGCTTCGATGCGCTGGCGCGCGCCTACGTCGCCTTCGCGCTGGCCCAGCCGACCCTGCTCGCCCTCATGTTCGGACTCAAGCATTCCCCGGATGCCCGGGCCGAACTCATCGCGGCCGGCCATGCGTCGATGGAGGTCACCATGCGCGTGGTGCTCGACGCCCAGGCCACTGGCGCGATCGGCCCCGGCGATGCCCAGCGCATCGCACTCGTTGCCTTCGCCACGTTCCACGGCATCGCGACCCTCGCCTCGGGCGGCCTGCTCGACGGGGTGCCAGCGGATGACCTCGTGGCGGCCGCGCTGGATCTCTTCTGGCGCGGCCTCCAACCCTGACCTGAGCCCGCTGGCTCGGCGCGCTACTCAGCCCTCGCGCGCTCCCTGCACGAGGTCCTCGATCTCGGGGAACCCCTCGGCGACGGTGACCCACATCATCTGCTCGTCGACGCGGCTGTAGTGCTGCACGACGATCTCCTGACTGCGCGCGACGAGCGACCACATCGGGTCGTCGAAGCGCTGGGGATCGGCCGCAACGAGCAGCCGGGCCAACTCCCCCACCCGGGTCGTGAGCGCCTCACAGGCCAGCGGGAGTGCGGCATCCTCGCGGAAGGCATCTCGCCCGCGATCGACGATCTCGGAGGCGGTGGCGAGCGTGACGTCGAGCCCGCGGAGCCAGCGCTCGATCTGCTCGGTGTGCTCAACGGGATCGAACGGCGGGACTGGATCGGCCGTGGCTGCAACGTCGACCATCCCGGCTGGATCGGCGGTGGTGGCGGCGTCGGCGATCGCCTTCGCCGCTTCGCCCGCAACGCGGGGTCCGTCGCTGCCGACCTGCCCTCGCGTGCCTTGCTCCCGCTCGGTTTCGCGCTCATCGGCGAGGCCGGCAGCGGCGAGCAGAATCTGCTCGAAGCGCGCGTACGGCATGATCACGGCCTCCGCCTTGCGGTGCGATCCGAGCACGACAGGCGGCGCTCCCGCTGGGTCCGCCCGGAAACTGCGCAGCACTCCGGAGAGCCCCGCGCGCGCATCGGCCACCGTCGTCACGGTGAGGGGGCGGGCGTTCATGCCTTCCAGAATAGAGCCATCGCCGAAAATATGTACATATTTATGTACTAGTTTTGGAGCTCGGCACCAAACACAAGGGATTCATGGGCACCAACACACGAGCCAGCCGCGCGCGGGCACGAACGCGACTGACCCGAGCCGCCTGGCTGCTCATTCCGCTCCTCGCGGTGCTGGGATACACCGCGATCAGCACCCTCACCGGGCCCGCGCCCGTGGCACCCGGAGTCGAAACCGGCAGCGCAGAGGTCGAGGTGCCGAGCACCGCACTGCCGGCGCCGATGCCGACGCTGGATCCGCCGTCATCCGAGGGAACCGGCACCACCGCGTCCGAGCTGCTCGCCACCCTCCCGGTCAAGGGCCGCGCCCCAAAGACCGGCTACGACCGCGAGGAAAGCTTCGGCAGCGCCTGGCGCGACGTCGACCAGAACGGCTGCGATACCCGCAACGACATCCTCGCTCGCGACCTCACGAGCATCGATCGGCCGAGCGGATGCCGCGTGCTGAGCGGCATGCTCGCCGACCCGTACACGGGCACGAGCATTGAGTTCGTGCGCGGTCAGGGAACCTCGCAGGCCGTGCAGATCGACCACGTCGTCGCCCTGATGAATGCGTGGGAGACCGGGGCCCAGCAGCTGACGGCCGAGCAGCGGCTGGCGTTTGCCAACGATCCGCTCAATCTGCTGGCGGTGGACGGGCCGAGCAACTCCAGCAAGGGGGCCGGCGACGCGGCCACCTGGCTGCCGCCGGAGAAGGGCTTCCGCTGCGAGTACGTCGCCCGGCAGGTCGCGGTGAAGCATGAGTACGGACTCTGGGTGACGGCGGCGGAGCGCGACGCGATTGCGCGCGTGCTCGACGGCTGCCCGGGGCAACTCGCACCGCAGTAGCGGGAACAGTGAACCGCGGCAACAAGAACGGCCGCCCACCGAGGTGGACGGCCGTTCTGCGCGACAGGGCTACTTGGCGGTGTAGCCACCGTCGACGAGGTGGTAGCTGCCGGTGACGAAACTCGCTGCGTCACTCGCGAGGAACGCGACGAGGGCGGCGACCTCCTCGGGGCGGCCGAGGCGGCCGATCGGGTGCAGGCTCTCGAGGTAGGCCTGCGCGTCGGCGTCCATGGTGGCGTCAATGAGCGGCGTCTTGATGAAGCCGGGTCCGACGGAGTTCACGCGCACGCCCTGCTGGGCGTACTCGATGGCGGCGGTCTTGGTGAGTCCGACGACGCCGTGCTTGGCCGCGACGTAGGCCGGCGCGTTGGCGAAGCCGACGCTGCCGAGGATCGAGGCGACGTTCACTACCGCGCCGCCGCCGTTGGCGACGATCGCGGGCAGTTGCGCGCGCATGCCGTAGAACAGCGAATTGAGGTTCACCTCGATGACCTTCGACCAACCGTCGAGCGGGTACTCCCCCACCGACGACGCCGGGCCGCCGATGCCGGCGTTGTTCACGGCGATCCGCAGCGGGGCGAGTGCGTTCGCCGCCGCGATGGACGACTCGATCCAGGCCTGATCGGTCACGTCGCCGACCGAGGCCTCTGCGGTGCCACCGGCCGCGCGAATCTCCTCGACCACGGCCGCCGCGGCATCCGCATTGAGGTCGTTGACCAGCACCGCGGCGCCGCTCGCCGCCAGCTCCAGCGCCACAGCGCGCCCGATGCCGCTGCCGGCTCCGGTCACAATCGCCGATCGTCCAGATACGTCGTAAACAGCCATCACACTCTCCATCTCAAAACAAATGTTGCGTTCGGAGCACCGGGGGCGAAGGCGTTGCCGCGTTCGATTCCGGCCTCACCTCGACGCTATGCCCGCAGTTTGTGCGCCCCCTGAGTGCGCGTTGTGCGGCGGCTCGGCGCTTGCCGGATGCAGCGGGGCGAAGCTGCGAGAATGGCAGGCGTGAGCACAGACACCGAGAAGCCCCGTAAGCCCCGCCCGCGCGGTCGGCACCGCGTCCGCACCGCCGTCCTCTGGGTGCTCAGCATCCTGGCGTTGCTCGTGATCGGTTTTCTGTTCTGGGCGCACTCGGTGATGATGGGCGAGCGCCCTGCCTCGCTCGAGGTGTGGGAGAACCCCGACATCGTCGTGACGTCCACCGACCACTCGGTCGTGCTCGAGCCGGCCGAGGGTGCTTCCGGAACCGGCCTCGTGTTCATCCCGGGCGCCAAGGTCGACCCGTACGCGTACATGTACAAGCTCTCCGGCATCGTCGAGGAGACCGGCGCGACGGTCGTCATCACCAAGCCGACGCTGAACCTCGCCTTCTTCGACACCCGGCCGCTCGACACGTTCACCGCCGATGCGCCCGACGTGGACGAGTGGTTCGTCGGAGGCCACTCCCTCGGCGGCGTGCGCGCCTGCCAGCTGGCGGATCAGCCGGATGCCGCCGACGACGGCGTGGTGGGCCTGGTGCTGTTCGGCAGCTACTGCGCCAACGACATCAGCGATTCCGGGCTGCAGGTGCTCAGCATCAGCGGCAGCGAGGACGGCCTGAGCACGCCGGAGAAGATCGACGCGGCCGCGCACCTGCTGCCGGAGGACGCGGTCTTCGTCGAGATCGACGGCGCGAACCACGCCGGCTTCGGCGACTACGGCCCGCAGCCGGGCGACGGCACCGCCACGATCGACAGCGCGCAGATTCAGGCGGCGATCACCGAGGCGATGGTGGCGTTCGGGCTGTAGCGGCGCGGTCTGCGCCGCAGCGCTAGAACTCGACGAGTTCCAGCGAGACCGACACGGGCGCGTCTTCCTCGAGGCCCTCGGCAACTCGCACGGCCTTCTTGATCGGCAGCCAGTGGCCACCGGTGCGAGAGTCGGGGAACACCGAGGTGCTCCACGTGGAGCCGCCGACGGTGACGCGCACCTTGACGGCGCCGAAGCCGCGCGGCATCCGGGGCACCTCGCGGATGTCGTCACTGGCCTCCCCCGGCAGGGTGACGAAGTACCACGAGGCACCCTGTGAGTCCCACTTCCAGAGTGGCGAGGTGAAGTCGAAGCGCATGGTGGGATGCTACTCCGGGGCCCCTCACGCCGGCTGAGCTAGGAACGAGCGAAGCCCTGATGCGGCCGGGAACCGTGTCTCGATGGCACTTGGCTTCGCGTGCGTCGCTGCTCCTTCGTCGCGGCGCCGCTCGCTCGAGCCAGCGTGAGTCTGGGCGCCGCTCGCTCGAGCCAGCGTGAGTGGGACGGCGGGGCCGGGCGCCCCCACGCCGGCTGAGCGAGGAACGAGCGAAGCCCTGATACGGCCGAAAACTGTGCCAGCGTGAGTGGGGCGCCGCTCGCTCGAGCCAGCGTGGGTGTGGGCACCGCATCCGAACGCAACCTGAGTGCGGCCCCGAACCCGGCGCGTAGCGTGGGTGGTGGGCCGACGCAGCGCCGTGGCCCCGACAGAGAGGATGCGTCATGACCGAAGAATCTCGTACAGCCCCGACTGCCGCACCATCCGCGGGCGCCACCGACGTGCAGCCCGACCCCGGCCGCGGCGATCTCACCCGGCAGCTCACCGTCGCCATCAGCGCCGTGATCGCCATCATCGGCTCCTTCATCGGCTCGGGCGCCGCCGGCGGAACGCCGGTCCAGGACGCTTCAGGCGGCGCGCTTGCGGCCGATGCCACACTCATCGCGCCCGGCACCGGGGCATTCAGCATCTGGACCGTCATCTACATCGGCCTCCTCGCCTACGCCGTCTGGCAGTTCCTGCCCGCGCAGAAGCGGGCCGTCAGGCAGCGCAGACTCGGCTACCTTGTGGCCGCATCGCTGCTGCTGAATGCGGCGTGGATCCTCAGCGTGCAGTTCGATCTGCTCGGCCTGACCGTTCCCGTGATCCTCGTGCTGCTCGCGGTGCTCGCCCGCGCCTTCGTCCTCACGATCCAGTCCCCGCCGAGCGGCATCGCCGACAGCATCATCACCGACGGCACAATCGGCCTCTACCTCGGCTGGGTCTGCGTCGCAACGGCCGCCAACATCGCCGCCGTGCTGGTTGCTGCCGGCTTCGACGGCTGGGGCATCGCCGCGGAGGTGTGGGCGGCCGTCGTCATCGTGCTCGCGGGCGTCGTCGGCATCCTGCTCGCCGTCTATGGAGGCGGCCGCATCGCGCCGATGCTCTCGCTCGTGTGGGGCCTGGTCTGGGTGGGCGTCGCACGCCTCAGCGATGAGCCCCACTCGACGTCGACCGCGATCGCCGCGTTCGTCACTGCGGGTGCCGTCGTGCTGGTCACCGTGGTCGCACGGGTCTACGCCCAGCGCTCGCCCCTGAGCGAGTCCATGCGAGGCGAGTCCATGCGCGCAGCGCGCCCCGCCGCGCACTCCGATCGCTAGGAGGCGGCGCGCACCTCGAGCAGGCAGGCCTCCGCGGCGACCCAGGCGAGCATCGCGCACTTGATGCGCATCACGAACTTCGAGACGCCGTGGAACGCGACCGCATCGCCGAGCACCTCGTCGTCGGGCTCGCCGGCCCCGCGCGAGCGCAGCATCTCGCGGAACTCGTCAATCAGCTTCTGCAGCTCGTCGATGCTCATGCCGGGAGCCAACTCGGAGAGCACAGAGGCGGATGCCATCGAGATGCTGCATCCGCTGCCGGTCCAGCCGAACAACTCCACCGTGTCGGTTCCGGGCTTCAGCGCGAGCTGCACGGTGATCTCGTCGCCGCAGGTGGGGTTCCGCTCGAAGTGCTCGGCGTCGTGGTGGTCGAGCACCCCGTCGCCCGCGCGCTTCTTGGAGTGGTCGAGGATCAGCTGCTGGTACAGGCCGTCGAGGCCGCTCATGCGCCGGCCCCTGTCGTCGAAGTCACAGGAGTCACAGAAACCACAGGAGTCACAGAAACCACAGGAGTCACAGGAGTCACACCGAAGTAGCCGCGAACCCCGGCGACGGCCGCGAGGAAACGGTCGACCTCCTCGGCGGTCGTGTACAGGTAGGCGCTGGCGCGCGTCGTGGCGGTGAGGCCGAGGCGGCGGTGGAGCGGCTGGGCGCAGTGATGGCCGACGCGCACGGCGATGCCCTGCGCGTCGAGGAACTGTCCGACGTCGTGGGCGTGCACGCCGTCGACGTCGAAGCTCACGAGCCCGGCGCGCGGAACACCGGCGGCGGGGCCGACGATGCGAATGCCGTCGATCTCGGCGAGCCCCACCAGCATCCGCTGGGCCAGCTCGTCCTCGCGGGCGTCGATCCGCTCCAGGCCGACGCGCTCCAGGTAGCGCACGGCCTCCGCCAGCGCGACGGCCTGCGAGACCGGCTGCGTGCCGGCCTCGAAGCGCTGCGGGGCGGGCAGGTACGTCGAGGACTCCATCGTGACCGTGCTGATCATCGAGCCACCGGTGCGGAACGGCGGCAGCGCGTTCAGCAGCTCCGCGCGCCCCCAGAGCACGCCGATGCCGGTCGGGCCGAGCATCTTGTGCCCGCTGAAGGCGAGGAAGTCGACGCCGAGCTCGGCAACGTCGAGGCGGCGGTGCGGGGCGGACTGGCAGGCGTCCAGCACGACGAGGGCACCGTGCTCGTGGGCGAGCGCGGCGATCTCGGCGACGGGCGCGATGAAACCGGTCACGTTGGAGACGTGGCCGATGGCGACGATGCGGGTGCGCTCGGTGAGGAGGGCCGCGGCATCCGCCAGCGTGTAGATGCCGTCGTCGTCGACGGGAATGAAGCGCAGCGTGGCCCCGGTGCCGGCGGCGAGCTCCTGCCAGGGCACCAGGTTGGCGTGATGTTCGGCCTCGGTCACGACGATCTCGTCGCCGGGGGCGAGCGCGAAACGGCGGGCGGCCGCTCCCCCGCGCCCGTGGGAGGCGTTGCCGATGCCGTAGGCGACGAGGTTGAGCGCGTCGGTGGCGTTCGCCGTCCAGACGATCTCGTCCGGCTGCGCGCCGATGAAGGCGGCGACGGCCGCGCGGGCGTCCTCATAGGCCTCGGTCGCGAGGCCCGCGAGGGTGTGTGCGCCGCGGTGGACGGCGGCGTTGTTGTGGATCAGGAAGTCACGTTCGGCGTTCAGAACGGATGCCGGCCGCTGCGCCGTCGCCCCGGAATCCAGGTACGCGAGCGGCTGCCCGTTCACCTCCTCGCCGAGCGCGGGGAAGTCGCGGCGCAGCTCAAGCACCTCGGCCTCGGTCAGTGCGATGGCCGTCTCGGTGGGTGTTGCGGGTGAAGCGTGGGGTGACACGACTGCCTTTCAGTGCGGCGCGGGGCCGGATGGCGCAATGGGGCCGCTACCGGATGGAACCGCGGCGCGCGCCGAATTGTTCCTCATACAACGTTAGGCGACGGAGCTGGCCTCTGGCTTCGAAGCGGCCGAACGGGTGGCTTGATTTCGACAGCGCGACGCGCAGCGTCGCGAAAGGCGGCAGCCCCCTCCAAGGCAATCTCAGGAACTGACTGCGATGCTGGCGCGGTTTCAACGAGCAGCCGCCTCAGTCGTGGGTGATCGGCGTCGCGAGGTGACGCCAGCTGTGCCGCGGCTCGTAGCCGAGCACTCTGCGCGCCTTGTCGATCGAGAGCAGCGTCTCATTCGGCCCGAACTCGCGCTTCTGCGCCACGCCGGGGAACACCTCGGCGAGCAGCTCCGCGTTCGGCCGGGTCATCACGGTGTCGGCGGCGGCGATGATGAAACGGTCGAAGCCGGGCGCCGCGACATCCAGCGCCCGCAGCACCGCCTGGGCTCCGTCGCGCGCGTCGACGTAGCCCCAGAGGTTCCACTTGCGCAGCGCGGCATCCGCGTCGAACGCGGCGAAGGCGGCGTAGTCCTCCGGCTCCATCACGTTGGAGAAGCGCAGTGCGGTGATCGAGAGCTCCGGGTGCCAGCGCACGAGCTCGATCGCCAGCTGCTCCTCGAGGTGCTTGACCAGCGAGTAGACGCTCTCCGGCCGCGCCGGGTAGTCCTCGTCGACGGGCACGTAGGGCGGCGGCACGTCGAATGGCAGCCCGAGCACCGTCTCGCTGGAGGCGTAGACGATCCGCGTGATGCCGAGTCGCTGCGCCGCCCAGAACACGTTGAAGCTGCCGAGCATGTTGTTGTGGAAGGTCGCGACGTCGCTCGCGATCCCCGGCGCCGGAATCGCCGCCAGGTGCACCAGCGCATCGAAGCCGTCGTGGCGGTCGTTCACGCCGCTCAGCGCATCGATCACCTGCCCGAAGTCGGTGAGGTCGACCTGGACGAAGCCCGGCCCCCGCTCACCGCGCTGGTCGAAGTTGATGACGTGGTGACCGGATGCCGCAAGCTCCCGCACAACCGTGCGGCCGAGCTTGCCTGATCCTCCTGTGACGGCAATGCGCATGCGTCGATCCTGTCACAGCTGGTTTCGACAGGCTCAACAACGGGGTTTCGACAAGCTCAACCAACGGGGTTTCGACAGGCTCAACCGGCGGAGTTCGACAGGCTCAACCAACGGGGTTCGCTCAACCCACGCTGATCGAGTATGCCGCCTGCGGCCGTATCGAGATCCCGGCGGCCTTGATCTCGATACGCTCGTTCCTCGCTACTCGATCAGCGGGGTTTCGACAGGCTCAACCAGCGGGGTTTCGACAAGCTCAACCAACGGGGTTTCGACAGGCTCAACCAGCGGGGTTTCGACAAGCTCAACCAGCGGGGTTCGCTCAACCAGCGGGGTGGGTGGACCGGCTCAGATGATGAAGTCGGGGGTGACGGCGCCGCTGGCCGAGGTGCGGAGGGCCGCGGCATCCGAACCATAGGCGGCCGTCACGAGGATCGGCATGTGGTCGGAGGTGCCGCGCGG
Source organism: Leifsonia sp. Root4 (assembly GCF_001425085.1). Classification (GTDB taxonomy): domain Bacteria; phylum Actinomycetota; class Actinomycetes; order Actinomycetales; family Microbacteriaceae; genus Microterricola. Next base: position 165,682 of record NZ_LMDN01000002.1, read on the forward strand.
CAGCGTCTCGACGCTCTCGATGTCGAGGCCGACGGATGTCGCCAGATCGAAATGCCCGCGGAAGAACTTGTACCGCGTGTAGGTGCGCTTGTCGCTGAGGGTCAGGTCGTAACCGGCCTCCCGCACCTTGTTCGTCAGGTTCTCCTTGAACACGGGGTAGTTGTAATCGCCGACCATGATCGTCGGCAGCCCGGGCCCAAGCTGCCAGAGCTCGCCGAGCGCCGAGTGGATCTGGTGGCGGCGCAGCGAGTTGAGCGCGGTGAGCGGTGCCGCGTGGAAGGAGGCGACGATGAGCTCGCGCTGCCCCTCACGGTCGTAGAGCCGCGTGCCGATGAGCCGCTCGTGCGCCGGCGTGAGAATCCGGTCGTGCAACGACTTCTTGAGCGAGAAGGTGCGGGTCTCCAGGGCCTCGAAGCGGTCGTGCCGGTAGTAGACGGCCAGCCCAAGCCGGTTGCGCGTGGTGGAGTCGGCCAGCTTCAGCTCGCCGATCGCCGGCGGCATGTCCTGGGTGTCGAGTTCCTGCAGGCAGAGCACATCGACCCCGTAGCGCTCGCACAGCGCAACGAGTTCACCACTGGCGCTGTGCTTGCGCAGGTTGTAACTGATGATCTTCACAACACACCCATCGCCAATCGCTGAACTCCACCAGCCTAAACCTCGGCCCAGCTTCCGAGGTGCGGACTCAGGGAACTCGCGGCGCGGAGCCTTCTGCGGCGCCTGCCGCGCTGGTTATGTTGGCCGCACTGTGTCTGCGCTGCGTGGCGAGCTCTTCGAGGTCTTCCATCTGCAGCAGCTGCATGCGGATCAGGCGTTCCTCCGCGTAGTTCTCACCGAGGTCGATGGGCTCCTGCTGCTCGGCCAGGGTCGACACGACGACGTCGCCGACCTCCTCCCACGCGGCCGCTCTGGCTGCTTCGACGATGCCATTCACATAGTCGTCGTCGGTGCTCAGCTCGATGAGCTTGGCGGCCAGCCCGGAGTAGCTCTGCTCGCGCAGCTGCAGATTGCTGACATCGCTCCGACGGTAGTCGTGGTGCCCCCTCGCGAGGCCGGGGCTGTCGCGGGCGTGCCGCCGTTCCCCGCCGATGCGCAGGGCCTGATCCTGCGCCTCCTCGGCGAGCCGGGCGAGATTGGCCCGCACGACCCCCGCGTAGCGCTCGACGTCGAAATCACGGTCGCCGCGCAGGGCGCCGATGATCACCTGGTTCTTGGTCTCCATCCGGGTCGCGTACTCGGCGAGGAGCAGCCCCTCGTCGATGGCCCGGTCCAGGGAGATCCGCTTGGGTGCGGGCAGCGCGCTCGGGTCGAACTTCGCCATCTTCCTGCGTTTGCGCCAGAGACGCATACTCTCTCCTTCCCGGATGGATGGTGCGCCGAGCGGCGCGTGGTGTTGAGGTGAGGGGGGTGGTGGCGCGGCGAGCTCTAGAGCGAGCCCTGGATCTCGTTGCCTGCGGGCAGCGGGATGAGTCGGGTCACCTCGACGGGCGCGGCGAGCAGGCCGTCCAGCGCCTGGATGAGCGTGGCGACGGCCTCAGCGTCATCGTGCGCCTCGTGGTGAGCCAGCGACTCCCACTTCTCGATCATCACGAGCGTGCCGTTCGGTGCCTTGTGCAGCGCGTAGATCTCGCAGCCCGCTTCCTCGTGCGAGGCCGCGATGGCGGGCAGCAGCGCAGCGTAGACGGCGTCGAACTGGCCCTCTGCTGGGGTGAATACGGCGGTGACAACGATGGCTTCAGTCATGATGTCTTCAGCCTATCGGCGGCCCGGCGAGGACGCGGTTTTCGACCGCGCTTGTCACCACAGTGCTCGTCTCCACAGCGGCATCCACGAGCCCGATGAAGGCGCTGAGCTCGGCGAGCCCGGCCGGCGTGACCGGCAGGTATTCGATCAGCTCAGGCGAGTAGAGCAGATACGCGGCCCACTTCGCCCGGGAGATCGCGACGTTGAGGCGGTTCTTCATGATCAGGAAGCCCATGCCGCGCGGCACATCGGCCGCCGACGACGCCGCGAGACTCACGATCGCGATCGCCGCCTCCTGCCCCTGGAACTTGTCCACCGTGCCCACGCGCACCTCGCCGAGCCCGGCGGCGAGCAGCGCCTCGTGCACGAGCGCGAGCTGCGCGTTGTAGGGCGTGACCACGATCAGGTCGCGCTGTTCGAGGGGGCGCGACATCCGCTCGCCATGGCCGGATGCCGCCTCGCTCCAGGCCCGGCCGAGGGCTCCGCGCACGATCTCCACGATCGCGGCCGCCTCCTCGGCGGACTCGGTCGAGTTGCCGCTGTGTGCAACCGTCACGGCGTGCAGGCCGGGGGTGATCCCGTCGAGCCGCCGCTCGGCGGCCACCGGGTGCGCGTGCAGCGCGCCCTCGTAGCTGAGCGCCGAGACGGGTGCCGTGACGGCCGGGTGCATGCGCCGGCTCTCGGCCAGGAAGAAGCCGAACTCGGGCGGCAGCACGTCGTGCCCGGCGCTCACCCAGCCGAGTGCGGACTGGTCGACCGGCTCGGGGTGCGTGCCCTGGCTCACCTGCGGCAGCTGCTGCGGGTCGCCGAGCAGCAGCACGGTGTCGGCCGCGACACTCGCCGCGATCGTGGAGGCCAGCGAGAACTGCCCGGCCTCGTCGACGACGAGCAGGTCGAGCGATCGGCGCGGGACCCTGGCCGGGTTCGCGAAGTCCCAGGCTGTGCCGCCGACCACGAAGCCGGATGCCGCGTGTTCCAGCGCGAACAGCAGCTGGCCGTCCTTCGGCAGCGCGGTGAAGGCCGGCGGCGCGGCATCCGGCCCCGCCGCAGGCCCGGTCTTCGGCACCTTGCCGACGAGAGCCGGGTCGAGACCGGCCTCGACGACGCCGCACAGCAGGTTCTCGACGACGGCGTGTGACTGCGCGACGACGCCGATCTTGTAGCCGTGCTTGTGCACGAGCTCGGTGATGAGGTGCGCGCCGAGGTAGGTCTTGCCCGTGCCGGGCGGGCCCTGCACGGCGAGGGTGGAACGGTCGAGCGCGAGCACCGCGGCGACGACGTCGGCAAGTTCGGGGTTGCTGTGGGTGGTCGGCGCCGCGAGGCCGACCGGTGGAACCCGTCGCAGCACGTCGACGAGCGGATCGCGCGGCCAGGCGCCTGTGCCGTCAGTGCGGCTCCCGGCATCTGCGATCTCCTGCGCCCAGTCGGCAATGGCCTGCTTCTGCGCCCCGGCCGGCGGCGGCGAGCTCGGCGTCAGCGCGACGGGGATCGTGTCGTAGGGCTCGGTGTCCTTCGGCAGTGTCTCGAGCACGAGCACGCCGCCGTCATCGTCGACGTCGAGCACCTGCACGGCGCGGGCCGAGCGGGCACCGGCATCCGCCTTCGCGTCGATCCACGGCCCGGGGAAGTCGTAGACGAGGAACGGGCCGGCCTGCTCGCCGGGCTTGATCGAGCTACCCGGCGCGATGGTGCCGTGCAGCCGGATCCAGCGCCGGTCGATGCGCTGCCGACCCTCGCGGTGCCAGTCGCGCTCGACACTGGCGCTCTCCACCACCATCACGTCGCGGGTGTCCGCCCACTCCTCGATCGGGGCGGTGAGGCGCGCGAAGTGATCCCACCAGAAGCTCTTCTGCTCACGCTGGTGGTAGTCGAGCGCCGCGGCCGCGAACGCCGCGGCGGTCTGATCGGCCGTGCGCTGCGGGTTCAGCGGGTCCCCGGCCCGGGCCAGCAGGGCGTCGCGGAGCGGTGACGGCGCGATCTCGATGACGGCGTCGCGGTCGCCGTGCAGGGCGCCGGGCACGATGCCGGCCTCGCGCGCCCGCTCGAGCAGCCAGTCGCGCAGGGCGAGCGTCGAACGGCAGTCGTATTCGTTGTAGTCGGCGATCTCGGCGAGCTTGTGCTCGCCGGCATCCGTCTGCCCGCTCTCGATCAGGGCACGCGCATCGGCGTACTCGGTGATGGAGTCGGCCGCGTTCGTGACGTCGCCGCCGCGCAGTTCCTCCCCCATGTAGAGCGGTTCGAGCTTCTTGATCGAGTAACTCCGGCTGCCCACCCGCAGCGCACCGCGCACGATCGGGTAGAGGTCGATGAGCACGTTGTCGCGCAGCAGCTGGTCGACGGCCTCCTCGCCGACGCCGTGCCGGGCGGCCAGGCTGAGCAGGTGGGTGCGCTCGTAGGCGGCGTAGTGGTAGATGTGCATGCCGGGGTGCGCTGCCCGGCGCTCGGCGACATAGGCGAGGAAGTCGATCAGCGCCCGGCGTTCCTCGGCGTGGTCGTGCGCCCAGAAGGTGCGGAAGGTGCGGTCGGGCTCGATCAGCCCGAACAGGTAGTCGAGGCCCCAGCGCTGTGAGCCGGTGGCATCGCCGGATGCCTCTCCGCCCGCGGCCTCGCTGTAGAGCGGGTCGCCCTCGAAGTCGAAGAAGATGTCCCCGGCGTCGGGGGCGGGCAGGGCGGTGAGCGCCTCCGGTTTCACGACCCGATACGGCGGAACCGGGTGCGGGTCTGGCTCGATGCCGGCCACGGCCCCGGCCATGGCCTGCAGCTGCAGAGCGGCCTGGGCGCGCATGCCGGTGAGCGCGGCATCCCCGATGCCGGCGATGGGTCCGGCGGATGCCGCCAGCTCGTCGATGGTGTCGATGCCGGCCGCGGCCAACTTCTGCCGTTGCAACACGCGCATGCCGGCCACCAGCAGCACGTCGCGGTGCGCGGCGATCTCGGTCTCGCAGGTCTCGCAGTGCCCGCAGAGCGTGTAGCGGGGGTCGCCCCAGCGCACCGGATCGGTGTCGGCCAGGCGTTCCGCGATGATCCGCAGCAGGTGCGCGCGCCGCCGCCGGTACACCGGCAGGATGTCGGCCACCCGGTGCTCGCTGACGCTGCCGTCGCCGAGCAGCAGCTGCACGGTGTCGGCCACGGGCACGCCGATGCCCTCGAGCTGCTCGACGTAGGCGGCGAGCTGCAGCAGCGCGGTCACCTTGGCGGAGCGCGCCAGCTTGGTGTCCTGAACGAGGTAGCGTCCGTCGCTCTGGCGCACGATGAAGTCGGCGAAGCCGATGAAGGCCCCGTCGAAGAACGCGGCCTGGAAGACGACGGCGGCGCCCGCCTCGAATGCGTCCCTGGTCGCGGCGAGCGCGGCATCCAGAGCACCGTCATCGCGGAGGCTCGGCCGCTCGATCTCGACAACGCCCAACGAAACCACGCCCAACGAATCCACGCCGAGCGCGCCGTCGGCCCCGAACTTCTGCCGGTAACGCTCGAGCACGGCGGCCTCGTGGGCGTCGCCGAGCCGTCCGGCGCGCTCCAGCATCGCGTCGGACGCGCTGCTCACCGCGTCGATGCGCCCGAGCTTGGCGTCGAGGGTTCGCAGGAAGGCGAACTCGCACGCCGAGGCGGTGCTCAGATCGGAGGCGCTGGTCACCACAACGTCGTCACGCAGAAACACCGGCAGCCTCCTTCGCGAGGCCACTCGGCCCCGCATTCTCGAGGCTACCGGCCCGCACCGACACCGGGCCTGAGTTCCCGGAGCGCCGCCGGTCGAGCTAGTGGCCGAGCGCCTTGTCGATGCTCATCACCAGGATGACGCGGTCGGCGCTGTCGGCCGGCGCCTGCTGCCCGGCGTTGCCGTAACGCTTGCCGAGCCGTACGTAGAAGGCGCCGCTCGGGTCCTCGATCACGGCACGCAGCGCGCCGCGCAGCTCGATGTACACCAGCGGGTCGGCCGGGTCGATGATGGCGAGGCTCATCGACGGGTTGTGCTGCAGATTGCGGAACTTGCCGCGCTTCGTCGTGTGCGTGAAGTGGATCTCATCGCCGACGCGCTCGAACCACATCGGGTTCACCTGCACCGTGTCATCCGGGCGGATCGTGCCGAGCACGGCATAGATCGGCTGGTCGAGCAGGTAGTCCAGGTGCGCGGGGATCTTCGTCATACGCCAGTGAACCACGGATGCCGTCGCCGTCGCGCCCTCGCCGGGCCGCCGTGTCGCGCGCTCCAGCCGGACTCGGAGCGTGGCCCCCGACTTGGGGTGGGCGCGCTGGCCCTCAAACACGGCACACTGACTCTCTAGCACTGACTCTCTAGCACCGACACTTACCCGAAGTAGCGCATTCGAACCACCCCTAGTCCGTTCGACGGTTTGACCCACCCGAGGGAATCACCATGAGCTCACCCGCTGTGCCCACCGTCCTGCCATCCGGAAGCCGCGCGATCGCGGCGCCCCCCGCTGGCTGGTACCCCGATCCACGCGGCAGCGATCAGCTGCGCTGGTGGGACGGAACCACGTGGACGGTGCAACTCGCGCCTCGCCCTCCAGCGCCCCCTGCGCGGCCGAGCGCAGCGGCATCCGAGGGGCTCGCCGACAGCCCCGGCTACGACTGGCAGCGCGAGACGGAGCGTCACGCGCCGATGCCGAGCGCGACCCCGCGGGTCGAGCAGTGGCAGGTGCGTGATGTGCCCGGCCGCTCCGGAACGGCGGCCGTCTGGTTGCTGGCATTCACGCCGTACCTCTCGCTCCCGCTGCTCGCCGCCGCCGACGCCCTGACGCGCGGCACCTCGCTGGATGGCGGCAACTCCGCCGTGCTCTTCGCCGGCCTGGCGCTCTACGCGCTGGTCTTCGCGCTCGCGACGCGCGACAACACCGTGCTGGCGCGGCGCGGTCACGGCCGGCGCGCCCAGCCGTCGTGGGCCCTGCTCGGCGCGCTGCCCTATCTGATCGTGCGCTCCGTGAATGTGCGGCGCGAGACCGGGGTCGGCACAGTGCCGCTCTGGATATGGGTGGTCAATCTGCTCTGCGCCGCCGCCCTGATCTCCACCGCCGCCACTGTCACCGGCCCGATCCGGGACCTTGACCTGCTCGGCGGCATGCTCTAGCGTCGGAAACTGGTCGGTACCCGCGGGGCAAGGCGGGCAGAGCAGGGGGAATGCGTGACCGAGTCAGCACTGAGCCGCATCACGGCTGTCCGTTTCGGCGTGCGTGGCGCGGTCGCTGTCGGCATTGCGCTGTCTGCGGCGCTGGCGTTCAGCGGATGCAGCGGCGCTCCGGCGGCCCCGCCCGCCACCGTGTTCGTCACCGTCGAGCCGACCGCCGAGCCCTCCCTCACGCCGACCCCGACGCCCGAGCCACCGGCAGCGGAGCCGCCTGCTGCCGAGGCGCCCATCGCCGTGGAAATCGAGCCGAACGCGCCGGCCGAGCCCGTTGAGCCCGGCCCGGCCACCGACCTCGGTCTCGTGACCGGCGCAATGGGACCGGTCACCACCGCGGGCGACGGCGCCCTGCTGACCTACACGGTGGTCAGCGGCGACGCCTTCTTCGACATCGCGCAGCGCTTCGATCTGCCGCAGCAGCAGCTGCTGAAGATGAATCCGTCGATCCCGTCGCTCGGCACCGAAATCTACATCGGCCAGGTCGTCAACCTCGACTGGACCACGACCCGCTAGACGCGGCTAGAGGAACTTCACGGCGGACTGCAGCCGGGTGCGCACCTCGAACAGCTCCGTCCCGCCGATGCGGGCGGCGCCGGGCAGGCCGTCGCGCAGCACACCGGGCAGTCGTGACTGGCCGACGAGGGCGGTGACGGCGCCGCGCGACTTGCCGAGCAGTTCCAGCGAGCTGGGCGCTGCGGCATCCGGAACGACGACCATCAGCCCCGTGAACTTCACCTTCGCGGCCCGGGCGATCGACTTCGCGCGCACGGCGAGGTCGTGCATCGGCTGCTCGCCGGCGAGCGCCTCGCCGATCAGCTCGCCGCGTTTGATGCGCACCTCGCCGCCCCAGTCCTCGCTCTGCAGGGCGAACAGGCCGGTGGGGCCGAGCACGATGTGGTCGAGCTTCGGCGGGAGCCCCGCACCGGCCGCGGTCGTGGCGACGTCGTGCCAGACCGAGAAGCCGATGCCGAGGGTGGCGACCTGGCGGGCCGTCGCCTCCTCGGCGAGGGCGTTGGCGAGCAGGTGCCGGATGTCGCGCGGAGCCGAGCGCACGAGCGCCGGGTCGTAGGGGTCGCTCAGGGTGCGCCCACGGCCGACCCACTCGCGCATGAGCACGAGGTAGCGTTCGCGGCTCCAGCCGCCGGGGTGGCCGTGCGAGCGGGCCGTCGGGCGGGAGTCGCGCCGCGGCCCGGCCGGCTGCGCCGTCCAGACATGGCTCGCGGATGCCGATCCGTTCGTCGCCCCAGAGCCGCCGCGGTCGTACGCCGCGCGGGCCGTGCTCGTGCCGACGAGCACCCAGGCGCGCTGCACGGCGTCGAAGCGCACGGGGTCGCCGCCGGTGTCTGGATGGGTGACGCGGAGCATCCGGCGGTACGCCTTGCGGAGTTCCTCGTCGCTGACACTCGCGCCGACGCCCAACACCTCGTAGGGCGAGGCGGAGAGAGGGCTATCGTGCATGGATCGCTTTCGAGGTGTGAGAAGTCGTTGAGTTGAGACTACTGGCCCCGGCCGAGCGTTCGCTCAGCGTTGGCGGCGCCCGTCGGGGGCGCCCGTTGGTGCCGCATTGCCGACGCGGCAGAAACGACGCGGTCGCGCCCGAAACGTCGGCCGCGTCTCTGCAGTTTCTGCCGCGCGGGGCGCTGGGCGTGCCGGTCAGGCTCCGGGTGGGAGCAGGATGCCGTCGTCGAGCAGTCGGCGGGCGCCGTCGACGAGCTCGGCGCGGAGGGCGGCCTCGTCGACCTCGAGCAGTTGCGCCAGAGCCGCCGCGATCGCGCCGACGCTGAGCTCCCCGTCGGAGGCGCCGACGAGGGCGGCGAGCGCCGTGCCGGGCGAGATCGTGCGGGCGAAGCCACCGCCTTGGCGCAGCAACAGCTCGGTCGGGTCGTCGTGGCCCGGCCAGTAGTGGCGCTCCTCCGTGACGTCGCCGGCGACGCTCAGGCACTGCGCGGCGAGCTCGGCGTCTGGCTGTGCCGCCTGCCAGTCGCGGGCGGCCAGGCAGTTGCCGAGGTGCACCCCGAGGCCCCACTCGTTGTCGCCGAGTGGCGCGTGCAGCCGCTCGAGCCGCTCCAGGCGCGGGGTTTCGACAGGCTCAACCAGCGGGAGCGGATCAACCAGCGGGAGCGGCTCAACCAGCGGGAGCGGCTCAACCAGCGGGGAATCCCGTTGATTGAGCTTGTCGAAATCATCCGCGGGGGCGCGCAGCAGCACGTAGCCGAAGCCGATCTGGGTCACGCCGCGCTCGGCGAAGTCGTCGAGCCACGCGCCGAAGAGCCGGTCGAAGTCGGGCGTACCCGGGCGCGTTCCGCCGTCGCGGATCCACGTCTCGGCGTACTGCGTTGCCGACTGCGCCTCCCGCTCGACGATCCAGTAGTCGAGCGCCGCGCCCGCCTCGGCGGCTCCCCCGCGCGGTTCCAGCCACGAGCGCAGCCGGTCGAAGGCGTCCGGAACGGCCTCGGTGTACTCCCAGTTGCCGAGCATCTGCAGCACGCCGCCCGGGGTCAGGTGCGCCGCGGCATCCCGCACCACCTGCTCGACGAGCGCATCGCCGACCATGCCGCCGTCGCGGTACTCGTAGGCGGGTACGCCCTCGACCCGCGGCGTGATGACGAACGGCGGATTGCTGATGATGTGGTCGAAACGCTCCCCGGCGACGGGCTCGAACAGGCTGCCGAAGCGGAACTCGATCCCGTCGATCTCGTTGAGCTCGGCGTTGAACGCGGCCAGCTCCAGGGCGCGGCGCGAGATGTCGGTCGCGACGACCCGCCGCGCGTGCCTGGCCGCGTGCATCGCCTGGATTCCGCAGCCCGTTCCGAGATCGAGCACGCTCCTGGCCTCGTTCTGCAGCATCAGACCCGAGAGGGTGCGCGATGCCCCGCCGACGCCGAGCACGTGGTTCTCGCCGAGTGGTCCGCCGAGGGCGAGCTCCCCGAGGTCGGAGAGGATCCACCACGCTCCGCCGCCACGGCTGTCGTTGAAGCCGTACGGGCGCAGTTCGAGCAGGGCCCGCAGGGTCTCGCTCTGCCCATCGGATGCCGGCTGCTCCTCAGCCGGCCCGACGAGTCCGAGCGCACGCGCACCGTCGACTCCGAGCCTGGGCAGGGCCGCCTGCAGATCGGCCCGGCCGACGGGCATGCCCAGCACGAACAGCTCGGCGAGGGTGGCGACGGCCGTCGGGGCGCCGAGTCGGGCGCGCAGCGCCGCGAGCGCGCGGAGCGCCGGAACACGCTCGTTGCGGCGGAGGGCGGCAGCGGCATCCGGACCCCACAGGCCGTCGAGGCTCGCCTCGGAGTAGCGCGCCTCGTCGAGGTCGGCGCGCAGGAGGGCGATCGCGGCGGGATTCAGTTCAACAACCATGCGTCAATTCAACTGCATAGCGGGCGTCCGGGTTTCGACAAGCTCAACCAACGGGATGGGGCTCAACCAGCGGAATGGGGCTCAACCAACGGAATGGGGCTCAACCAACGGACGCAGGCTCAACCGTTGAGGTAGTCGCGGAGCACAGCGGCGTGGTTCACCTCGGGATCGCGCGCGCCGTAGACGAGCGTCAGCGGGTCGTGCGCGGCGGCGATGGCGCGCAGCTGGGCGACTCCGTCGGAGGCCTCCGGCACCGAGTCGAGCTCGGCCCGGTAGCGGGCGGCGAACTCGTCGAGCCTGGCCGGGTCGTGGTTCCACCAGGTGCGCAGCTCCGGGCTCGGCGCGACGGCCTTCAGCCAGAGGTGGATGTCGGCGTGCTCCCGGCTCACCCCGCGCGGCCAGAGCCGATCGACGAGCACACGGTACCCGTCGTCCGGTGACGCGTCGTCATAGGCGCGTTTGATCAGAACAGCCATGCACTGATGGTCGCAGCTTCTGCGCGAATTACAAGAGGCGCGAATTACGAGAGGCGCGAATTACACGAGGCCGCAGAACACCCGGCCGCAGGTGAACGGCCGGCATCGCCGGCGTGAACAGTTACGGCGCGCCGGGCCATTCGCAGCCGACATCCCGATTCGTCTGCTGGAATGTGTGCACCGTGAGGGTGCGCAACGCAGAGCACGCCCTGATGAACAGAGGATACGTGTGAACACACACATGGCCGAGTACCCACGGCCACATCATTTCCTGCTCCACGTGAGCGACACCCACCTGCTCGCCGGCGCCGAAAAGCTCTACGACAGGGTCGACAGCACCGCGCTGCTGCAATGCCTGTTCGATGAGGTCGAGGCGTCCGGCGGGCATCCGGACGCAATCGTCTTCACCGGCGACCTCGCCGACAAGGGCGAACCGGATGCCTACCGCCGACTGCGCGAGATCGTCGAACCGGCCGCGGCCAGGCTCGGTGCGCGCGTCATCTGGGTGATGGGCAACCACGACGATCGCGGCGCGTTCCGCAGCGAGCTGCTCGGCGAGCAGCCGTCAACGATGCCCGTCGATTTCTCTTATGACCTGAATGGGCTGCGCCTGATCACGCTCGATTCGGCCGTGCCAGGCCACCACTTCGGGGCGGTCACCACGGCGCAGCTGGACTGGCTCGCACACGAGCTGGCCACGCCAGCCCCGCACGGCACCATCCTGGCGATGCACCACCCGCCGATCCCGAGCGTGCTCGACCTGGCCGTGTCCGTCGAGCTGCGCGATCAGGGCCCGCTGGCCGCCGTGCTCCGCGGCAGCGATGTGCGCAGCATCATCGCCGGGCACCTGCACTACTCGTCGACGGCGACGTTCGCCGGCATCCCCGTGTCGGTGGCGTCGGCCACCTGCTACACCCAGGACCTCAACGTTCCAGTGGGCGGCACCCGCGGCCGCGACGGGGCGCAGGGATTCAACCTCGTGCACGTCTACCCCGACACGGTGCTGCACTCGGTCGTTCCGCTCGGCAGCTACGCGCCGCTGAGTTACGTCGACGCGGCCGAGACCGCGCGCAGGCTGGCGGCGGACGGCATCCACATCGCGCCGTCCAGCGTGCACGGGCCGCCGACCACGCCGATCCCCGTCATGGCCTGAGCGACGGTGCGACTGGCGCCGGTTCGATCCACGGGCGGCCGGATGCCGCGGCGGCCGTCACCGCATCGCTGATGGCCTCGGCCGCCTCAGCGTCGATGCCGTGCCCGCCGTTCGTGGCGCGCTCGGGCTCCGGCTCCTCCGCGCGCTCCCACGGTGCTGGGAACGGGAAGTACTTCTCCAGGAACTCGGTGACCGCGGCCGTGCGCGTCTCGTCCGAGATCTCGGGATTGCTGCCGTCGTTCAGGCAGAACATGTCCTGATCGCGGCGCTTGACGAGGCGGTCCATCGCCGGCAGCGCCGAGCGCAGCGTCGTCTCGATGTACTTGACCCTGGCCTGGTTCTGGATGACGGCATGCCCGGCCATCAGCGCGTAGTAGTGGTAGAAGGAATTCGTGACCGAGATGTCGGTGGCCGAGCGGAACTGGCTGGCCGCTGTGCGGGCGAAGTCCTCGGGGAACTCGCGCTCCATGGTGTCGAGCACGTCGCGGCGGAGCGGTGCGGCACAGTGCTCGAGGTGGCGCGTCGTCACCTTGCCGAAGCGCTGCTTGAGCAGCCGGCGGTTCACGCGGGCGGCGTTGTCGTGGCCGCTGCGGCTCGGGTTGCTCTCGCCGAGGCCGATCCGGGTTCCAGCCTCGACGAACTTCGTCACCCCTCCGGGCGAGAAGAACAGCTCGGGGCTGAGCGGGCGGCCGAAGAACATGTCGTCGTTGGAGTAGAGGAAGTGCTGGGCGATGCCCGGGATGTGGTGCAGCTGCGACTCGACGGCGTGCGAGTTGTGCGTGGGCAGGGCATCCGGGTTCTGGAAGAATTCCTCGCTGCGCACGACGGTGACCCGCGGGTGCTCGCCGAGCCAGGCCGGGACCGGGGAATCCGTGGCGATGAAGATACGACGCACCCACGGGGCGAAGAGGTAGACGCTGCGCAGCGCGTACTTGAGCTCGTCGATCTGCCGGAAGCGGGCGTCGGAGTCGTCGCCGGCTCCCACGACGTAGCCGGCCATGCGGGCGGCGCGGGCCTTCTGGAAGGCGATGTCGCTGCCGTCGACCCAGGAGAAGACCATGTCGATGTCGAAACCGACGTCGCTGGCCAGCTCGGCGAACATGTTCTCGAGGGTGCGCCAGCGGCGGCCGTAGAGTTCGACGGTGTCCTCGACGGCCTCGTGCCTGGGCATCCGCGCCCGCATCAGGGCGTTCTCCTGCGGGGCGACGATCTCGTCGTCACCGAAGCGCCAGAGCTCGAGCTGGAATGCGGTCTCCGGCCCGTAGCGGAGGCGGCCGATCGGCTCGACCCGCGGCCGGTAGAGGCGGAACACGGCGGCCTTGCGGGCCGGGGAGAGAGCGCCATCGGCCAGGAGCACCGAGGGCTGGCCGGGCCGGTCGATCGTGGCGGAGTAGAACGGTTCGTCGGCGAATGCCGCGGCGAGCGCGCGGCTGAGCTGCTTGCGCTGGCGGCGGTCGACGGCGATGACCGGGCGGTCGTTGTCGCCGCGCACGAGCAGGAAGTCGATGCCGGCCTCGATGAGTGCCCCGCGCACGGCGAGGAGGTCATCGACCATGGACTCCTGCGGGGTGAAGTGGCCAGAGCTGAGCGTGTACTCGCCCTTGCGCAGCACGAGGTCGTGGCGCGTGAAGCGGGGAGCTGCGCCCGGTGTGAGAGGCGCAGTCTGACCCGTGTGACGGCGCAGAACCGGCTCCGGCTCGGCGCTCAGGAAGCCGTGGCGTTCGCGCTCAGGTGCCTGTGCGCGCGGATCGTCGCTGCGGGCGAAGGCGGCCGGCTTGTCCGGGTCGGCCAACGGGTGGTGTTGCTCACGATCGCGCGGGCTTTCAGTCATCTACAGGGTCCCTCTTGACACTCAGCCAGAGCGAGGCCGACCCGTGCACGCGGCGCGTGAGGGGGACTCGGTGGCTAGCTCTCAGACTACCGCCCGCACCGCGAGGGCCACGGCGAACAGAATCGTCGCACCGCACGCAGCGACGGTGCGGACGTGGTTCCACCGCACCCACGATCCGAGGTACTCGCGCCACACCGCGTGGCCTGCGGCGCTTGCCGGGTCGACGCCGTCCAGCGCGGTGTTGCGGGGGACGTTGAAGAGAGCGGTGACGAGAAACGTGCCGAGGAGGTAGAACGCTCCGCCCGCGATCAGCCAGGGCGCGGCCGCGGCCTGCTCCGCGCCGCGCGTCGACAGGACGACGCCGAAGACGATCAGGGTGCCAGAGAGCAAGGTCGTTCCGATGAACGCGAGGATGAATGGGCTGCGCACGATGGTGCGGTTGATCGACTGCATGAAGCGGATGCCGTCGGCTGCTGTGAGTTCGCGCAACGTTCTGATGATGAAGCTGGAGAATCCCAGCAGCACGCCGGCGACGATGCCGCCACCCAGCACCGCTGCGATGGTCAGCGGCGTGATGAGCGCGTCGGGGAAGGTCACCCGCCCAGTGTGGCAGCGTGGGACGTTCGGCGCCACAGTTCTCGGCGAGCGGTGTCAGAAGGCGAGTCGGCCGAGCCCGGTGCGGTGCGCGGCGATGTGGTTGCCGGCCGGCACGGGCTGCGGGATCACGGTGAGCGGCTCGGTCGCCGGCCCGACATCCGTGGTGCCCCATGCCGGATCGGTCGAGCTGTTCGACCGCATCGTGCCGGAGTCTGCTCTGTCCGCGCGACGGCGGGCGACGCCACGCTCCAGGCGTTCGCCGCGCTCGCGCACGGCGTGGGACAGCAACTTGATGAAGTCGTACATGGGGGTGCTCCAGAGGTAGAGGACGGGCTACCTCTCACCCTCCTCGCCGCGTCGCTGCGCCGGATCGGGGCGCGACCCCGCTGCGCCTGCGGGCGGGCACTGAGCGTGCACTCGGTGCGGTCGCGCAGCCCGTCCGCTCGCAACACCTGGGGAGGCGATGAGCGCGGGCGGAGGCCGATTCCCCCAGAACCGGCCTCCGCCCGCGCGTGTTTCCTCCGCCGACGGTGACGTCGACGCGAGCGGCTCAGCCCTGTGGGGCCTCCGGCTCGCCGAGGCTCAGCATGAGGCGGTTGGCCCAGCTGAAGAATGCAGCACCGTGGATGACGTCCGCGATCTCGAGCTCGTCGAGGCCCTGCGCACGCAGCTCGGCGATGTGGCCGGCATCCAGCGCGACGGGTGTGCTCGCGAGTGCGATGGAGGCGTCGACGATGGCCCGCCAGCGCGGGTCGAGGCCGGCATCCGTGCCCTCGTCGAGCAGGCGCTGAACGGCGTCGGAGCGCTTGGAGTGGTGGCTCGCGAAGCGGGAGTGCACGCTGGCGCAGAAGATGCAGCCGTTGTGCCTGCTCGTCGCGGTGGCGGCGAGCTCGCGCTCGGCCCGCGGCAGACCCTCCTTGGTGTTGTAGAAGATGTCCTTGTCGGTGCGGGTGCGGGCGCCGAGGATCTCGGGGTCACGGGCAAGCAGCGCGAAGTAGGGCGATTTGGCGCGCGAGGCGTCGACGAGGCCCTCCCAGTGCCGTTGCTCGAACTCGGACTCCGGCAGCGGCTCGAGCCACGGCACCCAGCCGAGCTCGGCCTGCGTGAAGACCACCGGGCGGTCGAGCCCCGGGTGTTCGATGACGTGCTCGACCGTGTCGGAGGTGCCGCCGACGATGGTCTCGGATGCCGAGGATGCCGGCTGTGCTGGCGTGGTCATGAGAGGAGCTCCAATCCGGCGACGACGCGAATCTGAAATGTGAGGAAGGCGACGAGTTGCGAGAGGGTGACGATGTCGCTCGTGCTCCACCCCGCGTCGAGCAACGCCTGCAGCGCGGCCGGGCTGGCCTCGCGCGGGCGGAACACGAGCAGGTGGGCGTGTTCGAGGGCGGCGGCCAGGCGCACGCCGAGCACGTCGCGGCGTTCGGGGGCGACCCGGTAGCGGAGGCCGTCGCTGTCTTCGGCGCTGAGCGGGCCTGCCGGGTAGGCACCGTAGGGCCCGCTGGTGCGTGCTGCGGTGATTTCCGCGGCGACGGCCCGGGGCAGGGCGCGGGCCGCTTCCGCTGCGACCGGGGCTGTGGCCGCGTTGGCCAGCTGCTCGGCGTAGTACTGCTGCGTGGCGCCCGAGGCGTGCAGCCCTGTGACGAAGGCGGCGACCGCGAAGCGTTCGACGGCGCTCACGGTTCCGGGGTGCTCCGGGGTGAACAGCGCGTCGTAGCTGGCCTGGGCGTTGGCGCGGGTGACCGGGCGACGGGCGCGCAGTTCGTCGATGGCGGAACCCGGGGTGACCCCGAGCAGCTCATCGATCACGTCGGGTGGGGCGATGGTTGTCATGCGTGTGCTCCTGTTCTGGCGAGGGATTCGGTGCTGCGGGAATCGGATGACGAAACGCTGGGGTCGGCGACACGGGTCCCGATGCCGAGCGCCGGTGCGACCTGCGTGGCGATGAGCTCGATCGAGCGCAGCACCAGTTCGTGCGGCGGGTCGACGGAGTGCACCTGGAAGACGACGTCGCTGACCCGGTCGAGGCTGCGGTCGGCCGCGAGCGACTCGATCACGTCGTCGACGGTGCCGATGTGCGTGTCGAGGCCGGCGATCAGCTCCTCGAGTGAGTCCCCCTCGATGTGCTGGCCACCGGCGCGGAAGCCGGCGGCCGCCCGGCGCAGGTTCGGCTCGGCGATGCGCAGCGCCTCAGCGCGGTTGTCGGCGACGAAGAGCGTGCGCGAGGCCATGATGCGCGGCGTCGCGCCGGCCGGCAGTGCCTCGTAGTAGGCGTCGACGATGGGGCGCTGGATGTCGTCGAGGCTCGCGCGCGGCGACCCGGGCGGGCGCGGCTGCGTGCGGGAGAGCATGAGGCCGTCTCCGGCGGCTGCGGCCCTGCTTCCGCCGGCCACCGAGAACGTCGCCTGCCAGAGCCTGCCGCCCAGCTGCGGGGCCGCGGGGTAGAGCCGGTTCTCGCGGGCGGCGGCGAAGGCGGAGGCGAGCGCCGCGGCATCCGCGGAGTTCGTCGACGAGCCGACCGTCGTCGCCCTCCCGGCACCGAGCGGCAGGCCGGCGAAGGCGTCGCGCAGCACGGCGAGGTGGTCGGCGAAGATCGTGCCCCTGTCCTCGCTGCGCTTGCCGAAGGCGGGGAAGGAGGAGGCGGTTCCGCCGGAGCCGACCCCGAGTTCGAGCCGGCCGCCGGAGAGCAGGTCGAGCACGGATGCGTCTTCGGCGACCCGCACCGGGTCTTCCAGCGGCAGGGTCACGATGCCGGTGCCGAGCCGGATCGCAGACGTCTGCGCGGCGACATGGGCCAGGAAGACGAGCGGGGCCGGCAGCCCACCCTCGCTGGCGCTGAAGTGGTGCTGGGCGACCCAGGCCGAGTCGAATCCGAAGCGCTCCGCCGTGCGGATCTGCTCGGCGGCGAGCCGGAAGCGCTCCCCCGGAGCAGCCTCGTCGAGCAGACGGGTGAAGAATCCGAGACCGCGCGGGGCCGGTGCCGATGGTGAGGGCTGGGCCGAAGACGAGGGCGGGGTTGCGGCGGTTTCGCTCATGCTGAGAACTCCTTGACTGATGGCACCGCTGCGAGCAGCTGCTGCGTGTATTCGTGTTGTGGGTTGCCGAAGATCTGGCTGGCGCTGCCGGTCTCGACGGCCCGGCCGCGGCTCATCACCGACACCGTGTCCGAGATCTGCCGCACCACGGCGAGGTCGTGCGAGATGAAGAGGTAGCTGAGGCCGAGCTCGTCCTGCAGGCTTTCGAGCAGCCGCAGAATCTGGGCCTGCACGGTGACGTCGAGGGCGGAGACGGCCTCGTCGAGCACCAGGATCTCCGGGTTGACCGCGAGCGCCCTGGCGATCGCGACCCGCTGGCGTTGGCCGCCGCTCAGCTCGCGGGCACGCCGAGCGAGCACGGTCTGCGGCAGCGCGACGAGGTCGATCAGCTCGGCCGCTCGGATGCCGCGGCCGCGGCGATTGGCAGACACCCCGTCGGCCAGGCCGAAGTTCCGCAGCGGCTCCGCGACGATCTGCTCCACACTCTGCCGCGGGTCCAGCGAGCCGAAGGGGTTCTGGTAGACGAGCTGGATGCGCCGGCGCAGCTGCCTGCGCTGCTCGCCGCGGAGCTTGGCGACGTGCTGGCCGTCGATGATGATGCATCCGGATGTCGGCTCGGTCAGCCCGACGACGGCGCGGGCTGTCGTCGTCTTGCCCGAGCCGGACTCCCCCACGATCGCGTGCGTCGTGCCGCGGCGCAGCCGGAACGAGACACCGTCGACGGCGCGGAAGGCGTTCGCTCCGCGCCCGAACTCGGTCACGAGGTCGTCGACCTCGACCGCGTAGGGATTCTCGGCCGCGGCCGCCGCGGCATCCCGGAGGAACAGCGGGGCAACCGGTGGGCGCTGCGCGCGTGCCGGCGTGAGGTGGAACGACGGCGCATCGGCGAAGAGCCGCTTCGTGTAGTCGCTCTCGGGGCTGGCGATCACCGCGCGGGTGTCGCCCTGCTCCTGGATGCGGCCGTGCTGCAACACGACGATGCGCTCCGCCCGTTCGGCTGCAACGCCGAGGTCGTGGGTGACGAAGAGGATCGCGGTGCCGAACTCGGCGCGCAGCTCGTCGAGCAGGTCGAGGATCGTCTTCTGCACGGTGACGTCGAGTGCGCTCGTCGCCTCGTCGGCGATGATGAGTTCCGGCCGCAGCGCGATGGCGATGGCGATGAGCACCCGCTGCCTCATGCCGCCGGAGAGCTCGTGCGGGTACTGCCTGGCGCGGCGCTCGGGGTCGGGCAGGCCGACGCGCGTGAGCAGCTCGATGACGCGGGCCTGCCGCGCCGCCTTGTCGCCGCGCTTGTGGATCTGCAGCACCTCGGCGATCTGGGCGCCGATGGTGCGCACGGGGTTGAGCGAGCTGGACGGGTCCTGCGGGATCAGGCCGATGCGGGCGCCGCGGACGGTCTCGAGGCGTTTGTCGCTCCACCCGGCGATGTCGACGCCGTTCAGCAGGATGCTGCCGCTGTCGCGCTGGGCGTTCTCGGCGAGGAGGCCGATGACGGCCTGGGCCGTCGTCGTCTTGCCGGAGCCGGACTCGCCGACGAGTGCGACGACCTCGCCGGGGCGCACGGTGAAGCTGACGTCGTGCACGACCTGGCTGAGCCCGGCCGCGGTGCGGTACGAGACGCTGAGTCCTTCGACCGCGAGGACGGGCGTGGTTTCGACAAGCTCAACCAGCGGTGGCACCCGCGTTGCGGCATCCTGCTGCGTCATTTCTTCTTCTCCCCGCGAAGTGAGTGGCTGATGCGGTTGGCGGCGAGCACGACGACCACGACGACGAGGCCGGGGAACGTCGTGAGCCACCACGAGGTCGCGATGTAGTTGCGGCCGTCGGCAACGAGCAGCCCCCACTCCGGAGTGGGCGGCGGTGCACCGTAGCCGAGGAAGCCGAGCGTGGAGATGGCCAGGATCGCGACACCGAACTGCAGGGCGGCGAGCGAGACGACGGCGCCGAGCGAGTTCGGCAGCACGTGCCGCCAGAGCACGGCGATGTAGCGCCCGCCGCTGCCGAACGCGGCCTCGACGTAGTCGCTCCGCCGCACCCGGACGACCTCGCTGCGGGAGAGCCTGGCGAAGGCGGCGACGCTGCCGATTCCGACGGCGATGGCGGCGTTGATGGTGCCGAAGCCGAGCAGGATGATGATGCTGAGCGCGAGCAGCAGACCGGGGATCGAGAGCAGCACGTCGACGATGCGCATCAGGATGGCGTCGAGCACGCCGCCGGTCGAGCCCGCGATCACGCCGATCGCGGTGCCGAGCACGAGCCCGACGCCGACCGCGACCAGCGCCCCGGAGAGCGACTGGATGGCCCCGTAGATCACGCGGGCCAGCAGGTCGCGGCCGAGCTGGTCGGTTCCGAAGAGGTGGGCGAGGCTCGGCGCCTGCAGCTTGTCGGCCGGCACCCCGACGAGCGGGTCGTGGCCGGTGAACAGCCACGGCACGATCGCCCAGGCGAGCACGACGCCGAGCACGATCCAGGCCAGCACGAGGCCGGGCTGGATGGTGCGGAGCCGTGCGCGGATAAACCTTCCAGCATCGGTCGCAGCTGCCGAGTCTTCCGGATTCGGGGCTGCCGCCTTTCTCGACGCTTCGCGTCGAGCTACTCGACCAGCGGGCATTTCGGATCCCCCGCTGGTTGAGCTTGTCGAAACCGCTTCGGAGATTTCGACAGGCTCAATCAACGGGTTCGTGGGCTCAATCAACGGGGTCGTGGGCTCAATCAACGGGTTCGTGGGTTCAATCAACGGGGTGGTGGACTTGGCGCTCATGCTGCTGCACCTTCCAGTACGGGGGCGGATGCCGGGGCGGCGCTGCCCCGCGAGACCCGGCGCAGCCGCGGGTCGAGCACGGGGTAGAGCAGGTCGACGGCGAGATTGGTGAGCACGAACGCCAGCGCCGAGAGCACGACGATCGCCTGCAGCACCGGGGTGTCCTGGGCCGAGACGGCCTGCTCGGTGAGGCGCCCGATACCGGTGCGGCCGAACACCGTCTCGGTCACGACCGCGCCGCCGATCAGCTCGCCGAGCAGCACGCCGGCGATGGTCACGGTCGGCAGGATCGCGTTCTTGGCGACGTTGCTCCAGAGCACGCGGCGCCGGCTGGCGCCCTTGGCCCGCACGACGCTGACGAAGGGGGCGAGCTCGACCTCGTCGATCGAGCGCACGAGGATCTGGGCGAGCGGGGCGCTGATCGGCACCGCCAGCGTGAGCACCGGCAGGATCAGTCCCTGCACGGGGTCCGCTCCGATCACGGGCACGAGCTTCAGCTGGAAGGAGAACACCTGGATCAGCACGATTCCGAGCCAGAACACCGGCACGGAGACGAAGACGCCTGGCAGGCCCCTGAGGAAGCCCCGCAGCCAGGCGAAGCGGGTGAGCGAGGAGAGGAAGGCGAGGCTGACGGCGATGAGCACGGCCAGCAGGAACGCCGTCACGGCGAGCGTGATGGTCTGCGGGGCGGCCTCGGCCAGCATCTGTGTGACGGGCGTGCCGTTCTGGATCGAGTAGCCGAAGTCACCGGCGAGGAAGCCGGTGAGCGTGTGCCAGAACTGCTGTGGCAGCGGGATGTCGACCCCGTAGCTCTCGCGCAAGGCGGCGATCTGCTCGGCCGAGAGCCCCAGCTCCGGGTTCTCGAACTTGATCATCAGCGCATCGCCCGGCAGTGCCTGCAGCAGCACGAAGGTGGCGGCGAAGGCCACGAACAGCACCACGGCGGCCTGGCCGATGCGGGCGAGCACGTGCTTCATGGGGTGCCTTCCTGGTGGTGGGGTGAATCGGGGTGGTTCCGGATGCCGCAGCGCGCGGCATCCGGAACCCCGGGGTGGAGCGGTGTTACTTGTTCAGCCAGACGTCGTAGAAGCTCGGACGCCCGACGGATTCGAACTCGACGCCCTCGACGTAGTCGGCTGCGCCGTAGACCTGCGGCTCCTCGAACAGCGGGATCACGTAGGCCTGCTCGGCCAGGTAGTCCTGCACGGCGGCGTCGGCCTCGAGGCGCTTGGCGGGGTCCGGCTCGCTGGCCACGGCCTCGAGCAGCGCGTCGAGCGTGGTGTCGTCCGAGAGCAGCACGTTGCGGTTCTTGGTGTGGAACTGGCTCTTGATCACGTCGAGATCGGCGCGGCCGACCATCGAGTGGTAGAGCGGCGTCTTCAGCGGATCCTTGATGTCCTCGGCGTAGCTGCCGGCGTCGGCGGCCTTGACGTTGAGCTCGACACCGATCGTCTTCAGCTGCTGGCTGACCAGTTCGAGGGTCTGCTTGGAGAGCGGCTGCGGCTTGGCCTCGTAGACGTCGAGGGAGAGGCGGGTGCCGTCCTTCTCGCGGATGCCGTCTGCACCCTCGGTCCAGCCGGCCTCGTCGAGCAGCTTCGCCGACTTCTTCGGGTCGTAGGCGAGGTACTCGGACTCATCCTTGTAGCCGAGCGCGGTGGAGCTCAGCGAGGAGGTGGCGACGGGGTAGTTCGCGGTGAAGAGCGTGTCGACGACCTCCTGGGCGTTGACCCCGGCGACGAGCGCCTGGCGGACCTGGATGTCGCTGAGCAGCGGGTTCGTGAAGCGCAGGCTGAGCGAGTTGTTGACGCCGCGGGTCTGCGGTGCGTAGAGCTCGAAGCCGGCTGACTCGACGGCGGCCTCATCGAAGGCCTGCACGTAGCGGATGTAGTCGGCCTGACCGGAGGTGAGCGATCCGATGCGCACGCTGTCCTCCGGCGTGACGATCAGGTGGATGTCGTCGAGGTAGGCGCGGCCCTGGTGCTCGAGCGACGGCGGAGCCCAGTCGTAGTCATCGCGCGCCGTGAAGGTGAGCTCTGTGCCGAGCTTCTCGTCGCTGATCACGAAGGGGCCGGCGCCGATGATGGCTGCCGCGTTGCCCGCGCCGAACTTCTCCAGCGGCAGGTCGAGCGTCGCCGGCGAGAGCAGGCCGGAGTTGATCGTGGACGTCGCCTGCAGGAATCCGGGCGCCGGGGCCGAGAAGTTGAACTTCACGGTGGCGGCGTCGACGACCTCGCTGCTGGCGTAGTTGTTGATCGCCTCAGAGATGGTGAGGGCGAGCTCCTTGTTGCCGAGGCCGTAGACGTCGAAGTTCTTCGCGACGGCCGCGGCGTCGACCGGGGTGCCGTCGGAGAAGGTCACGCCGTCGCGGAGGGTGAAGGTGTACTCGGTTGCGTCGGCGTTCACCTCCCACGAGTCGGCGATCCACGGCTCGATCTCGAGCGTCTCGGGGTTCTGGTAGGTCAGTCGCGCCGCGATGTTGTTGACAACGCCGCCGTTGGGGTAGAAACCGGCCTGCGGCGGGTAGAGGTTCGTGAAGGCCTGGTGCTCGAGGTAGGTGAGTGTGCCGCCGGCAACGGGGGTCGCGGAGTCAGCGCTGCCGCCTGCCTCCGGCGCCGCGGTTGTGGCGCACGCGGCCAGCAGGGCTGCGGTCGCGATCGCGGCTGTTGCCGCGGCGAGCGTTCGGGTGATTCGTGACATCCGTGGTGCCTTTCGCTGTGGGTGCGGGTGGGTGAGTTGATGGTGTCAACTCCGCACAGCGGAAAGCGAGTGAATGTGTCGCCCTGCGTTACACCGCGTCACGCTCCGTAACGCGGTTGCGCACGGGCATCGCGGAAGCGTACGCGCGCATCGCGCCTTTTACGCGCGCAGCAGGCGCATCCGGCGTGCCAGCGCCGGAGAGAGTTCGACGCTGGTGTGCAGACCGAGACCGAGGCGCTCTGCACGCTCCAGATCGGCGCGGGTGTCCACATCGGCGCGCACCGTCGACTCCGAGCCGAGGTCGAGCGGTTCGTGCCCCGCATTCACGTGACGCGCGAAGGACCCGGTACCGAATGACGGCTCGAGACGTGCACCGAGGCGCGCGGTGATGAGCGTCGTCCCCGTGCCGGCATGATCGCCGACGACAGCCAGCGGATACCGGCTGGCGGCGGCAAGCGCATTCTCGAGCTCGGCCGGGCGCAGGGCGGGGAGATCCCCCAACATCACGGCGAGGGCGCGACGCCCGTGCTCGCTCCAGGCGGCGCGGATGCCGAGTCGGATCGAGGGGTTGAGCCCCTCGACGAGGCCCTGCTGCACGACCCGCAGCGTCGAGTCATCCGGGTGGATGAGCGGGGCCAGCACCTCTTCGATCTGATCGTCGTTGGTCACGACGATGACCGAGGCGACACCGCGGGTGCGGGATGCCGCGACGATGGTGTCCAGCGCGATCGCTCTGGCCAGCTGCGGCGTACCGTCGGCGAGCCTGCTCTTGGCGGTGTCTGCCCGGCGCACCGGGATGATCAGCGACCACAGCAGCGTGTGGGCTCCGGTCGAGTGCCCCGGGCCGCTCTGCTCGGCCCCACCGTGTGCCAGCACCGGGCTCATAGCTTCTCCTTCACTGCCGCGCGTTGTCTATCAGTCTCGTGTTCAAAGGTAGCCGCTACACCGGCGTTGAAGCCCTCCGCGTAGGACTCGGCTGTCCCGAGCGAGAACATGTCCTCCGCGGGATCCCGCACCAGCGAGCGTGCGCCGGGCAGCTCGCTCTCGCCGCGCCGCGCCACCAGCTGGGCCAGCCCGCGCACCACGGCCACAGGAGTGGCCGCGCTCTTGCCCTTGACCAGATCGGTGGCGGCGGCGATCTCGTCGGCCACGGCCGCGATCGTCGCGTCGAGCCGGCGTCCGTTGGCGTCGCTCGTGCCCCGCAGATCGTCCACGACCCGCACACCGGCGGCGCCGATCGCCACGTCGGTCTGGCCGACCCGCCACGGCCGACCCAGGGTGTCGGTGATGACGATGCCGATGCGCACGCCGAGCAGCCGGAACAGGTCAGCGCGCAGGCGCTGGGCCGAGGCATCCGGGTCCTCCGGCAGCAGCAGGACCACGCCGTCGGGCGTGTTGCTGGCGTCGACGCCGGCCGCGGCCAACACCAGCCCGAGACGGTTCTCGACGATGCGGGTGAGCCCGCGCTCATGCCGGCGGCTGGCGACCAGGCGCACCGTCTCGTCGCTGATGGCCTGCTCGCGGTCGGCGGCGAGGAGCTGCCTGCCCTCCGCCTTGGAGACGATCTTGCTGGTCACGGAGAGGATGTCGCCATCGCGGAGCTCCTCGCCGACGGCCTCCGCGATCAGCGCGGCGAGGTCATCGCCGGCCGTCACCTCGGGGATGCCCGGAATGGCCCAGATCGTGAGGGCGCTCATACGACGAAATCCGGCCAGCCGATCGGCGTGACGGCGGCTCGGTAGCGCTCGACCATGTCCGGCCACGTCGCCTCGTGGAGGTAGACGGCCTCCACCCAGTGCCAGAGCAGGTAGGGGTGCGCGCCGAGCGCGTAGAGGGCGGCGTAGTCGCGGGTTTCGAAGGCGGCGCGCTCCTCGGCGGTCAGCTCGCGGTCGTCGCTGCGCGTCTCCGGTCCTGCTCCCCCGGCCAGCCAACCGGTGACGAACGTGGGCGGGTCGGCGATATACGCCTGCACGGTGGCGTCGCTCAGCTCGATCCCACGGATGAGTTTGTTGATCATGTACTTGCTCATGGCTTCCTCCACCAGAAGAACGGGCTGGGTGCGTAGCGCGAGGGCGTCGCCTCCGCGAAATCGGCCGCTGCCCCACCCATTGCGGCGAGCGCGGTGAGCACGTTCACGAACTGGTAGCTGAGGTTGCCGGATGCCAGCACCCGCTCGTAGCTGCAACCGTTGATCGCCGCCTCGATGTCGCCGTCGGCGAGCCAGCCGACCGCCTCGATGTCGAAATCGGCGTCCGAGGATCCTCCGCCGAGGAACTGGCGGGGGCCACCGATCTCGGTGGACATGTGCCCGGAGGTGATCACGGCGACCCTGGCCGGCGAATCCCAGGCCGCGATGGACTCGGCGATGTGTCGACCGAGGGCGGCGAATCGTCGCGGCGTCGGGAACGGCTGCAGTGTCGAGTTGACCTGGATCGGAACGATCGGGATGTCGAGCTCCGGCGTGAGGTAGAGCATCGGCAGGATGAAGCCGTGGTCGAGCCGCCACTCGCTGCTCACCGCGAAATCGATCGCCTCGGTGAGCATCTCCCGCCCGGCGATCACATCCGCGAGTTCCCGGTGCCCCGTCACCTCGACGTAGGGCATGCCGAATGCACGCGCCTCGTTCTCCCAGGTGCCGTGGTAGCTCTCGGCCTTGCCGACCACGAACGCCGGCAGGAGTTCGGAGTGGAACTGCCGCACGTGGTCGCTGCCGACGAGCACGATCAGGTCCACCTCGAGTTCGTGAATCTGTGCGGCGATCGCTCTGAAATTGCCGGCGACCCCCAGCAGGTCAGCGGGGATCGGCTCGACCATGGCGCGCCAGAGCAACGGGTTGTGCGGCGTGGCCGCGGCGAAAACGAGTTCGGCCATCGGGTGTCTCCTAGGTGTCGCGGTCAGATGTTGAAGAGGGTGCGGGCGTTGTCGAGCAGGATCTTCTGTCGACTCGTCTCCTTGAGGCCGAGTTCGTCGAACTCGCTCATCCAGCGTTCGACGGTCATCACGGGCCAGTCCGAGCCGAACAGCACCCGGTCGGAGATGAGCGAGTCGGCGTAGCGCACGACCTCCGGTGGCAGGTATTTCGGCCCCCAGCCGGAGAGGTCGAGGTAGACGTTGGACTTGTGCCACACCATCGCCAGGTTCTCCAGGTGCCACGGCCAGGCCGGGTGCGCGCTGATGATCTTGAGCTCGGGGAACTCCGCGGCGACGTCGTCGATGTAGGGAACCGGGCGGGCGTTCTCGAGCCGGTAGCCGCCGCCGCCCGGCGTTCCGGCCCCGGCACCGGGGAAACCGCCGTGGAACATCACGACGAGCCCGAGCTCGGCGCACGCCTCCCAGATCGGGAAGAAGCGTCGGTCGTTCGGCAGGAACTTCTGCCTCGCCGGGTTGAGCTCACCGACGCCGACGATGCCGTACTCTGCGTGCATTCGCCGGATCTCCGCGATCGCCGCCTCTCCCTTCCACGGGTCGATTCCCGCGAAGGAGAGGAACACATCGGGGTGGTCGTTCTGCGCCTTGCCGAGCAGGTCGTTCGGCGCGCCCTTGATGCCGGACGTCGTCTCGGAATCCGAGTTGACGATCACGGCCATCATCTTGCGCTCACGATAGGCGTCGGCCTGCTCCGCGAAGGAGACGACGGGGCGCTCCCGGCCGAAATGTGCAGCCATCTCGCCGTGCCGTTTGCCCATCGCAGCCAGGAACTCCTCGGTCTGCGGATGGGTGTGCACGTCGATCGCGACGAGATCCTTGGGTGCGCTCATGAGGCGTTCTCCTGCCGTTCTGCTGCGAGGGGTATGGTCGGCTCGGGGGTGACGGATGCCGGGGCACCCAGCACCAGCTCGTTGTCCGCTCCGAGCAGCGGGGCCGCGCGGTACTCCGGCCGTCCACTGCGGCTGAAGCCGGTGCTGTGGATGGGGACGGACACGCTCCCGCCATCGGCGGTGGCCAGCTGCTCGACGAGCCCCATTGCTTGGATCTGTGGGTCGTCGAAGAGGTCGCCGACGGTGTTGAGCGCGCCATGCGGAATGTCGTGATCGGCCAGTTTGGCCATCCAGTGTGCCCGCGGCATCCGCAGCGCTTCTGCTTTGAGCACGCCGTCGAGCTCGTCGTAGTTGGCCACGCGACCCTCTCGGGTGTTGAAGCGTACGTCGTCGGCGAGGTCTTCGCGCTCGAGCACGGTGAGCAGGCCGCGCCAGAACTTCTCTGGCACCGACATGTGCACCACGAAGGCCTTGCCGTCACGGCCAACGAGTGCGTAGGCCTGCGCACGGCGCGGGCGGCTGTCTGGCCCCGTTGTGCCACCGGTCTGCAAGAAGGTCGACGCCGACTCGGTGAGAAAGTCGATGAGCGATCCCACCATCGACACCTCAACGTGTTGGCCGACGCCATCGTTGTTCCGGGCGTGCAGCGCGGCCAGAATGCCCTGCGTCGCCGACATGCCCGAGAGCAGATCGGAGAAGGCCGGGCCGAGCGGGCGCACGGTGTCGGCGGGCACGATCTGGCTGTACATGCCGCCGACCGCCGAGATGACCGTGTCGTAGCTGGGGCGGGCCGCGAGCGGACCGACCGGGCCGAAACCGGTGATCGAGCAGGTGATGATGCGGGGGTTGAGCGCGGATGCCGCTGCCGGCCCGAATCCGAGACGATCGGCGACGCCGGGGCGGAAGTTGTCGAGTAGCACATCGGCGTCGGCGATGAGCGCGAGCAGGGCGGCGAGCCCCTCCTCGCTCTTCAGGTCGAGGGTGATGCCGCGCTTGTTGCGGTTGTAGGCCGCGAACTGCGGGCTGTAGCCGCCGGTGCCCTCCCAGCGTCGCATCGGGTCGCCGTCCGGCGCCTCGATCTTGATCACCTCGGCGCCGAGGTCGGCGAGCAGCTTGCTGGCGAACGGTCCGGCGATGTACTGGCCGAGCTCGATGACGCGCACGCCGGCGAGCGGTCCGGACGCCGGGGTGGCAGCGGCGGTGGGGTGACTCGTCATCGGGTCTGCTCCTCGTTTTCTTCGTTGTGCAATGGTGGCGGTCGATCATCGGAAATGACCACGCCACGCAGCGTGATCTTCACATACAGCGGAATGGCACGCTTCAGCAGCGCGCTCAGCGGGCAGCGGTCCACCGCCTCGGCGACGAGGTCGGCGACCGACGTGGCAGAGGCGGAGCTCGTCACGGTCAGCTCGGCGACCAGCCACTGGGGATGGGCGGGAACATCGCCAAGGAGAAGCTCTCCACGCATGTCCATCGTGGTGCGCAACTCGACGGCGAGTGCGTCAAGCGGAACGTCGTGCTGCGCGAAACACTTCGCCGTCCAACCCTGCAGGCAGAACGCGACACCGCTCAGCAGATAGCGCATGGGGCTTGGCGCCGAGGCCTCGCCGCCGCGGTCCAGCGCCTCGTCGGAGCGGAACTCGTACTCGGTGCCGTACTGGGTGAACCGGGAGACGCCGAGCACGCCACGCTCGAGCTCGGTGCGCACCCATGGGCGCACAATTGCGCTCTGCGGATCCTCCGTCAGCTGCGCGATCTGTGCTTCGATGCTCCGCCGCAGGGTGCCTGCCGCCGCGGCGCCCGGGGCGCCCCGGTTGCCCTCAGCCGACATCGATGATCACCTTGCCGCGTGTGGCGCGCGCGCCGAAGTCCCGGTAGGCCTCGGCGATCGCCGTCAGCGGCATTCGCGCACCGATCTGCGGGGTGACCGCGCCGGAGCGAACCAGGCCGATGGCCTCTGCAACCTCGGCGAAGTCGGCGCTGGCCGTGCCGCTGATGCGTTTCCGCTTGAGATAGAAGTCTCTGGCGTCGATGCGGAGTTCCGCGTCGACGGACGCCGCGCAGAAACCCAGGCGTCCGCCCCAGCCGAGGGAGGCGACGGCGACGGCCGTCACACCGGCGTGGCCGGTGGCGTCAATCGCCACGTCGAAGCCGTCGGGCGCGACGGCGGCCAGTATGCCGGACATGTCCTCCAGCGAGACGTAGCTGAGGGTGCGGATGCCGGCGATGCCGAGCGGGACCACGGAGCGTGTCATGGCGACGACCTCTCCGCCGAAGTGCTTGGCGAGCTCGGCGGCGGCGCGGCCGACGGCGCCGCTGGCGCCCGTCACCAGCACACGCTCGCCCGGCGCGATTCCGCCGGCCGCCCGGATGGTGTGCAGCGCGATCGGAACGCTGTGCACGGCGGCCGTGGCCATGGCGAAGTCGAGGTCGCCGATGGCAAAGGCGTTGTCGCTCGGAACACTCACGAGCTCGGCCGCACCGCCGTCTCGGTGCACACCGATGATGGACTGCCTTGGGCAGTCGCCCTCAGCGCCGCGGGCACAACGCTCGCATTCCCCGCAGGGAATATTCGGTTTCACGACGACGCGCTCGCCGATCCGGTCGCCGGGGACGGCCGCGCCCTGGCCGATGATCACACCGGCCGGGTCGATGCCGAGCGTGCGGGGCAACTGCGCGGCGGCGCCGGGGCCGATGCCGGAGATCACGTTGAGGTCCAGCTGATTCACGCCGACTGTGACGACCCGCACCAGCACGTCGCCGGGCGCGAGGCTCGGCGGAGCGCTCGATCCGACGGTGAGACCGTCGAGACCGTTCTGGTGCAGTTGTGCTGCGAGCATCGGAGCCTCCGTCTGCTGAGTATGACTGGTGGGGGGGTGTGCGGGCCGACCCGGGGACCGGCCCGCACAGATTCGAGCTGTTAGCCCTCGAGCGCCGCCTGGGCACGCTGCAGGTTCAGATCGTCGACGTAGCTGTTCCAGTCCGGAACCTCCATGCCGAATGCGGCCAGCGCCTCTTCGAAGCTGTCCTGATTCATCAGCATGTTCTCGTCGTACAGCAGCGGACCGTAGGCGTAGATCGCCGGGTCGCGTTCGGCATCCGTGACGGTGAAGTCCTTGCTCTCCATCAGCGTCTGCACATACTCCTGCTGCGAGAGGTCCTTGTAGACCTCGATGCCCTTCGTCGTGGCGCGGATGAACCGCGCCAGCGTGTTGGGGTTCTCCGCCACCCACGACTCCGACGTCGCCAGGGAGTCGTTGGGCCACTCCATCATCTCGTTGAGCACGAAGTGTCCTCCGGCCTCTTCGATGATGGGGATGTGGCGCGGGAACAGCGGGGTGAGCTTCACCTGATCTGCGACGAAGTTCTCGACCCAGGCGTTCGAGAAACCGGGCGGGAAGACGGCCTGGTAGCCGACGCCCCCCAGGTCGAACCCGGCCTTGGCGAGCTCGTTGAGTCGCACGTCGATGATCGGCGTGCCAGGGGCGTCGCCGAGGATGACCTGCTTGCCCTCGAGGTCGGCCGGTTCCTTCACGTCGGCCGAGGCGGCCAGCAGGAAGGGTTCGCGGGCGCGGTAGCCGGCCACGATCTTGAGCCCGGTTCCGGCGACGGCCGCGTCGATCAGGTCGATCGAGTTGTCGACGCCGAGGTCGAGACTGCCGCCGACGAGGCCCTCGCGGATGTTGTCCGCGTCGATGATCGAGATCGTCAGGCCCTCCTCTTCGTAGAAGCCCTTGTCGATCGCGATGTGCACGGGGGCCTGGCTGTCGACGTTGGGGGCCGAGAGCGCAATCGTGAGTTCGGTCTTCTCGGCCTCGCCGATCGGAGTGTCCACGGTGACGGAACTGTCGCCGGCACCTCCCCCGGCGGCTGGTGCGCTGCATCCGGCAAGCGCTAACACGCTCACAAGAGCAGCTGCGGTGATGCTCTTTCTCATGGTGCCTACTTCCTTAGAGTGATACTGCATTCGGGTGGAACGTCCTCGCGGGTACGGGGTCGGTGGGGGCGTCGTCTCTATCTGCGTGCAACGCCCTCGATATACCAGGGGGCCACGGCCCGCCTGAGCACGTTGATCAACGCCATGCCGATGAGCGCGATGATCACGAGCATGATCGTGATGCCGATGGCGGCGGCCAGATCGAGGTCGCCAGCCTTTCGGCGGATGAGGAAGCCGAGACCCTCGCTGCCCCCGATGAACTCACCGACGACGATGCCGATCATCGAGCGGGCGACGCCCATGCGGAGCCCGGTGAGAATGAGCGGCAGCGCCGCCCAGAGCTGCACCTTGAAGAAGATCTGCGCCCGGTTGGCTCCGTACACCCGTGCGGCCTTGATCACCGAGGGGTCGACCCCGCGGATGCCGTCCATGGTGCTGATCGCCACAGGGAAGAACGCCATCAGGAAGATGATGAGGATCTTGGGCCCGTTGCCGAAGCCCATCCACAGCACGAGCAGCGGTTGGAAGGCGATGCGGGGCGTCGCGTAGAGTGTCCAGAACGGGCCACCGACGATGTCGTAGAACAGTTTCGACGAACCGAGCAGCAGACCGGTGAAGACACCGAGGATGGCGGCCAGGAGGAAGCCGATCAGCGCGTTGGTGGCGCTGTACGCCGCACTGCTCCAGAGCACGCCACTCTCCGACATCCCGACCAGCGCGGCCCAGACCTCGCTGGGCGGCGGCATGAAGACCGGGTTCCAGAACTCGACGACGCCCTGCAGGTACTGCCACACCAGCAGCACGAGCAGGATCTCGGCCGCGATGGCCCAGTGCCAGCGGCTGGCGATCCAGAATGACTGCAGCGCGCTGAGCGTTGGCGCTGCAGCGACGACGGGTGAGGATGCGCTCATCGTGCGGTCACCTCTCTCCACTTTCCCGCACGCTTCTCGAAGGAGTCCGCGATCCAGACCAGCAGCACGGAGACGAGGATGAAGAACACGATCGCCGAGAACGCCTGGTTGGTGCGGAACCTGGCCAAGGACGTCACGATCAACGAGCCCATTCCGCTGGGAGAGCTCACCATCTCGCCGATCAACAGACCGATCAGGCTGGTGGGGATCGCCAGACGGATGCCGCCGACGATGTACGGCGCGGTCCACGGCAGGCGCACCTTGAGGTACGCCGTCCAGGTGCTCGCGCCGTAGACCGTCGCCGCCCGCAGCAGCGACGGGTTGACTCCGCTCACACCGGCGACGGTGTTGAGCGAAATGGGGATCGCCGTGCTGAGGAAGACCAGCACGATGTTGGGGGTCATGCCGAAGCCGAACCAGACGCCGATGATGGGCTGGATGGCCACCAACGGAGTCGCCCAGGCCGCCCACATCAGCGGCATCACGAGCTTGTAGGCGACGTGCATGCTGCCGACCGCGAGGCCGATGACAATGCCCGCGATGATGCCCAGCGTGAAGCCGATCGACCAGGTGATGGCGCTGTAGGCCATGTTCGACCAGAGCAGGCCGGCATCCGCCAGCTGTCCGAAGCCGAGCACGACGTCGATCGGTGCGGGCAGGAACACCCGGTTGACCAGTTCGAGGTTGACGACGGCGATGTGCCAGATCGCGATGATCACCGCGAAGTCGATGATCGTGAAGATGAGCCCTCGGCGGCGCAGGAGGCCGGGCCAGCCACCCGTGCGGATGCTGCGGACGGTCTGGATCCTCCCCGTTTCCACGGTCTGCGTTGTCATACTCGCGCTCGCACCGCGTCGGTCGCCTCGTGCTCGAGGGCACTCCACAGGTGGTCGCGAAGCTCGAGGTAACGCGGATCGCTCTGCGCTCCCCTCTCGCTCCGCGGCCGGGCCATCTGCGTCTCGTGGATCTCGAGGATGGAACCCGGGTGGCTCTTGAACACGACCACGCGATCGCCGAGAAGGATCGCTTCCTCGATCGAGTGGGTGATGAAGACCACGGTCTTGCCCGTGCCGGCGATGAGCTTCTCGAGCTCGGCGCGCATCACCTCGCGGGTGAGTGCGTCCACGGCACCGAGCGGCTCATCCATCAGCAGGATCCGCGGTTCGGCGACGAGGGCACGGGCCAGGCCGACGCGCTGCTGCATTCCGCCGGAGAGCTCGCGCGGGTAGGAACGCTCGAAGCCCTTCAGCCCCACCAGCTCGATGGCATCCTGCACCTTCTGCTTGGTCTCGACCCCGCGGAACTTGCTCTGCATCTCCAGGCCGAATCGCACGTTGTCGAACACCGTGCGCCAGGGCAACAGCGCGTAGTCCTGGAAGACGACCGCGCGGTCCGGGCTCGGGCCGGTGACCCTCTGACCGTCGACGAGCACCTCGCCCTCCGTGGCCTTGACCAGCCCCGCGATCACGTTCATCACGGTGGTCTTGCCGCAGCCGCTTGGACCGAGCACGGTCACGAACTCGCCCTGATTGATGGTCAGGTTGACATCCTCAACGGCCGTGAGCGTCTCTCCCGTTCTGGCAATGTTGTACCGAACGGTGAGCCCCTTCACCTCGATGAGCGGTGTTGCCGCAGCAGGCGCCGCCTGAACAGGTGCAGCATTCATTGCTTCTCGTCCTTTCGTCGAAACGGATCACGGTGGCCGGTGACAGTGGCGGGATGGTCTTTGGATTCTGGATACAGTAGCCATCCTGCCGCGATCAGCGGAATTTGGGTAGGACCTCCGTGCCGAGCAGCTCGATCTGCTCGAAGAAGCGGTCGAACTTGAAGCGGAAGTCGAAGACGAGGTGGTCGACACCGGTGGCCTGGAACTTGCGCACCTCGTTGACCACGTCCTCCGGGCTGCCGGCGATGAGCTGTCCGCTCAGGTCTTCGACGGTCTCGAAAACGCCCGACGGCGGCTTGACGGCGAACTTGGCCTTGTTCGCCCAGGCCAGGAGTCCGGGCACGTTGACGTCTTTGAGCGCCTCGGCGCGGGTGTCTTCGATGCTGGTCGGCGGGATGACGGCGATGGTCGGCATCGGCCGGCCGTTCTCGTTCGTCATCTCACGCATCACGCCCATGCGCTTCTCGATTGAGGCGAGGGAGATGCGTCCCGGCATCCAGCCATCGGCGAACTCGGCTGCGAGACGCGCCGAGCGCGGCGTCGCACCGCAGTACCAGAACGGCACGCGGCCGCCGACGGGCTTCGGCTCGATCGTGACGTTGTCGAACTTGAAGATGCCGTCGTCATAGCTCACGTCGTTCTCGGTGAAGACCCGCTTCAAGATCTCGGCGTTGGAACGCACCATGTCGACGCGGTTCATGTCGCCCCAACCGATCGCCTCGAACTCGTGGTCGAAGGTTCCGGCGCCGAAGCCGAGGATGAGGCGCGGGCCGACCAGCTGGGTGATCGTGCCGGCCATCAGTGCGGTCACGAGTGGGTGACGGAACGGGATGAGCGATCCGGTGCCGAGCTCGATGGTGTTGGTGACGGCGCCGATCGCGGTGAGCGTGGTGAGCGCGTCGTAGAACGTGCGGTTGGGCTTCTCCATCTCGCCGTGCGGCTCGAAGACCAAGTGGTCGCGCACCCAGACCGAGTCGAAGCCGAGCTCCTCGGCCCGCTTGGAGCCTTCGAGCAGCTTCTCTTTGCTCGCCTCTTCGCCGAAGTGCGGCAGCAGTAGACCAAACTTCATGGTGATTCCTTACTCTGTGTGTTCGTCGTGTTCGTCGTGTTCGTGCGGATGTCGGTGAATCGTGTCGTTCCCGGCGGATGCCGCCGGGGCTATGACTGTGGGCGGGCCGCGGCGATCTTGCCGGTTCCAGGAAGGCCGATCACCGTTCCGTCGGCGTAGACCTCGGTGCCGCGCACGATCGTGCGCTCGATCCGGGCGGAGATGGTGCGGCCGTTGTAGGGCGTCCAGCCGATCTTGGAGAGCACGTCGTCGTCGGTGATCGTCCACTCCTCGGCCATGTCGGCGATGACGATGTCGGCGTCGGCGCCGACCGTGAGCGTGCCCTTGACACCGGCCAGGCCGAACTTGGCCGCCGGCACCTCGGCCACCATCTCGACCACGCGGTCGAGGCTGAGCTGGCCCTTGTTCACCGCGTCGAGCATGAGCTCGTAGTAGTACTGGATGCCGGGGGTGCCGGTGTGGGCGCTCCACATCTCGGTCCAGCCGATCTCCTTCTCCTCGCGGGTGTGCGGGGCGTGGTCGGAGGAGGCGATGTCGATGGTTCCGTCGCGCATGCCCTCCCAGACGGCGGCGCGGTTGTCGTCCGGAACCCAGTAGGAGAGTGCGTACGGGCCGAGCGTCTCGACGTCGTTCCAGGTGGAGAGGAACGGCGCCCAGTGGTTCACCTCGCAGGTGACGTCGACGCCACGTTCCTTGGCGCGACGCACGGCCTCGATCGAGCGACGCGTCTGGATGTGGGCGATGTGCACCGGGCATCCGGCCGCCTCGGCCAGGCGCAGCACGACGTCGACCGCGGTGTCCCAGATGACGCCCTCGCGGGCGGCGTACGCGGTGGCGTAGCCCTGCGGGGTGTTTTCGCCACGGGCCAGGATCTCGCCCTCGATGTAGTCCATCAGCGACTGATCGTGCGGGTGCACGATGAAACGCAGGCCGGTCGTGGCGATCCGGTCCATGATCTGCAGCAGGTGGCCGTGGTCGTGGATCCCCGTGCCTGCCGGGTGCGGGTAGGTGCGCCCGGTGTCGACGACCATGTAGATCTTGTATGCGCGGATGCCCATCTCGCCCATCGGCACGATGTCGTCGAACTTGGTCGGCGCCGGGTTGTGGTTCCAGTCGACGATGGAGGAGGACTCGTAGCGCTCGAACACGTCGCGAAGCGTCTCGAC
Organism: Leifsonia sp. Root4; assembly: GCF_001425085.1. Taxonomy (GTDB): domain Bacteria; phylum Actinomycetota; class Actinomycetes; order Actinomycetales; family Microbacteriaceae; genus Microterricola. The sequence continues at coordinate 200,973 of NZ_LMDN01000002.1, forward strand.
GTCGATCGTGGGCGGGGCGAGGTTCGGCATTCCGAAGATCGTGGTGACACCGCCGGCCGCGGCCTGGCGCGTCGTGGTGAGGATGTCGTCCTTGTGCTCGTAACCGGGCTCGCGGGTGTGCACGTGCACGTCGACCATGCCGGGCAGCACGAGCTTGCCCGACGCGTCGATCGTGCGCACGGCATCCAGCGCAACGTCGCGGCCGACCAGGCCGACGATCAGGCCGTCGTGCACCAGGACATCGGCGTCAACGGTTCCGGCGGGGGTGGCGACGCGGCCACCGGCGATTCTCAGGTCGACGCTCATGCCGACACCTCCAGGCTTTCAATCAGGTCGATTCCGGATGCCGCGACATCGCTGCGCAGCACTACATCAGCGGGACGCACATAACGCTCGAACCAGGCCACGATCCGAGGAGTGGTCTGCTCCCAGTACTTGTCGTAGGCCGCGTAGTGCGTGGTGTGGTTCTGCATGATGAGCTCTTTGGGACCCCTGGCCGCTGCGTAGAGCGCCTCGGCGTGGTCGGTGGGGGTGGTGGCATCCCCGGCGACACCGATCACCATCAGCGGGGTCGTGAGCGTGCGGGCAGCCTCGATGGGCTTGTAGGAGAGGATCTCCTCTGCACAGCTGAGCGAGATGGCGCTCGGGATCCTGTCGTCGACGTCGGCCTTGATCGTGGTGGCGCGGCGCTCGGGGGTCGGCACCATGATCTCTTCGCGCGGGTGGACCTGGCGCCCGGCACCGGTGGTCACGCGAAGCTTGGCGTCCGCTTCCAGATCGGCGAGGAAGGCGAGCCACTCGTGTTCCTGGCGCATGCGGTGCAGCCAGTCGGTGCCGTCGGCGACGGGAACCTGGCTGACGGCCGCCTTGATGCGGGAGTCGACGCCGGCCAGCAGGATGGAGTTGCCGCCCCCCGTGCCGCCGGTGCCGAAGGCGCCGATCGCATCGGCGATCACGTCGTCACGGGTGGTGAGGTAGGTGACCGCGTTGACCAGGTCCTGCAGCTGGCGGGCGGGCGAGAGCACGCCCCTGTCTCCGCCGGAGTCACCGAAGCCGCGGTAGTCGAAGATCAGCACGGCGAAGCCGGCCGCGACGAATGCCTCGTGGTAGCGCACGTAGAGCTTGGCGTCTTTCAGGCCCAGCCAGCCCGGTCCCTGCACGATGGCACGGAACGGTCCGCTGTGCCCCTCCGGGGTGCGCCAGAGGGCCGCGATGGGGTCGCCCTCGCTGTAGAAGGTCACGGATTCTGTCTGCATTGTTGTTCTCCTGAACGACGTCGGTCTGGGAATGGTGCGAAAGAGTCGAGCTACCGTCGGCGCGCTGCCGACGGTGTCCTAGCGATGGAGCTTGGGGATCACCTCGCGGGCGAAGACATCGATCCACTGTCGTTGGTTGCGGCCGACGTTGTGCAGGTAGACCCTGTCGATGCCGGCATCCAGGTACCGCTGAATCGCGGCGCGGTGTGTGTCGGGGTCGCTGGAAATGAGCAGGCGTCCCTCGAAATCCTCTGGACGAACGAGCTTCGCGATCTGCTCGAAGTCGAACGGTGAGCGGATGTCGTCCTTGGGGAACTTCATGCCGGCGTTCGGCCACTCGCGCAGGGCGTTGGCCACCGCTTCCTCGTGGGTCGGGGCCCAGGACAGGTGCAGCTGCAGGATGCGCGGCATGGCGGACGGGTCCTTGCCGACCTCGCGGGCACCGTCGGCGAACTTCGCCAACAGCCCGGCGACCTTCTCGATCGGGGCGCCGGGGGTGATGATGCCGTCGCCCTCGCGGCCGGTGCGCTTGGCGGTGATCGGCCCGGAGGTGGCGACGTAGATCGGTGGCCTCTCGTCGAGAGTCCACAGCCGGGTCTTCTCGAGCGTGAAGTGCTCGCCGCGGTGCTTGGCGTCCTTGCCGCTGAAGAGCTTCTTGATGATGCCGATGGCCTCCCACATGCGGGCGATGCGCTCCGGCGCCTCCGGCCAGTATCCGCCGACGATGTGCTCGTTCAGCGCCTCGCCGGAGCCGAGTCCGAGCCAGTGCCTGCCCGGGTGCATGGCGGCGAGGGTCGCGGACGCCTGGGCGACCATGGCCGGGTGGGATTTGAAGGACGGGCAGATGACGCCGGGGCCGAGGTCGCCGCTGGTGCGCTCCGCGACGGCTGTCAGCACGTTCCAGACGTGGGCAGCCTGACCCTGCGCCGGAACCCAGGGCTGGAAGTGGTCGGAGGCCATGACGCCGTCGAAACCGGCCTGCTCAGCGAGCTGGCACAGCTCGACGAGTTCGCGCGGGTGGAACTGCTCAGTCATGGCGGCATAACCGACCTGGACCGCTGCCATGACACCTCCTCGAGCCGCTGAAAGGCCCAGAGCTTGGACCGTTCGGCCGGGGAAAGACACCCCGGCTTGGAGCGTTGACTCATACTGTCGGATTTTGGATCCAGAATCCAGTGTTTGCTGAATTTTCTTTTTGGGAGGCGCCGCGGCGGCTCGGCGGGCCGGCATCGCGAGCACCACAGGAAGGCGCGCTGAAGCGCAGCACCGCACACGCTCTGGCGCGGCGCCGTCAGTGGCAGGGCCGAGCGGCCCGGTCGCTCAGTCTTGTGGGTCGAGCAGCAGCACGACGCCGTCGCAGACGGCCTGCAGGTGGCGGGCCAACACGTCGACCGCGGTATCCGCATCGCCGCCGGCCACCACGTCCACGAGCGCGCTGTGGCTGTGGCCGTGCACCGAGTCCATGCGCCGACCGAGCAGGTAGCCGCCCACCTTCAGGCGCAGATCGGCGATGATCTGCGCGAGCATCGGCCGACTCTGGCTGCCGTAGAGCTCGTCGTAGAAACGGTTGCGGGCCTCGACGAACGCGTGTCCATCGCCCTGGGCATCGGCATCGATGGCCAGCGCCCGCAGTCTGGCCAGCCGCTCCGGCGTCATCGTGCGGATCGCCTCGCGCAATGCGAAGCCCTCGAGCACCGTGCGCAGCTCGTAAATCTCCCGCACCTGCGCCTCGGAGAGCGTGCTCACCATGGCGCCGCGGCGCTCGTGGAAGATCACGAGGCTTTCAGCCTCGAGCTGGATCAGCGCAGAGCGCACGGGCAGCCGCGAGACGCCGATCGCCTCGGCGAGGGTTTCCTGGCGCAGCTTCTCCCCCGGCGCGAGCGCCCCGGAGAGAATGGCGTCCTTGAGTACCTCGTAGACCATGGAGCCCACCGAGCGGTATCCGCTCGAGAACTCCCGCGCGAGTTGCTCGAGGCTGGCTTTGCCGCGTTGCGGGTCGACGCGATCGGTGTCGACGCGATCGCTGTCGACGATGTCGGCGCTGCCGCTCGAACCGCCTTCGATGCCGCTGCTGTTCGTCAAGCGGTCCCCCTGAACTTTCGTTGTGACGAGCCACATCCCGACCGGCCCGGCCGGCGACGGCATGCGGAATGCAAGCGGGGCCATTCTGGCCCCATTGGATCCAAAATGCAACACGCGGGGCCTTTTCGTCCGCCTCCGCCCTCGGAAAACCGCGCGGGGGAATGCGCGGCCGCCCCGGTAGCGTTGCAGAGGTGGGCGCCGCAGACAGCGGACCACATCGAAGGGCTCCATGTCGCGCAACACCTCCTCAGCTCCTCCCGGCGACGCCGAACGTCCAGACGCGGGTGAGCCGTCCCCCGGTGCGCCAGGCAACCCAGACGCACCCTGGTTGAGCGAGGCCGAGCGCCGCGAGCTGAGCAGGCGCACGCCGGATTCGGCCATCGTCTTCGCCCTCGCGTTCACCGGACTCGTCGCCTCGTTCATGATGACGCTGATGACGCCGCTGCTGCCGGAGCTGCCGCACCTGCTCAGCAGCACCGGCAACCCGATCTCCAGCACCGACGCGATGTGGGCGGTGACGGCAACGCTGCTCGCTGCGGCGATCTTCACCCCGATCGGCGGCAGCCTCGGCGACCTCTACGGCAAGCGCCGCATCATCTTGCTGCTGCTGGCCAGCCTCGTGCTCGGATCCGTGATCGCCGCGTTCGCCTCGACACTGATCCCGCTGGTCATCGGGCGCGCGCTGCAGGGTGCGGGCCTCGGCGTCATCCCCCTCGGCATCAGCGTGCTGCGCGATGTGCTGCACCGTGACCGGCTGGGCAAGGCCGTCGCGCTCGTCAGCGCCACCCTCGGCATCGGCGGCGCGGTCGGCCTGCCGATCTCCGCGCTCATCTCGCAGTACCTCGACTGGCACATGCTGTTCTGGGTGTCCGGCGCCCTCGGCACGATCGGCTTCGTGCTGGTCTACACCTTCGTGCCGGTCAGCACGCTGCGCACCGGCGGGCGCTTCGACCTGCCAGGCGCGGTCGGCCTCGCCATCGCGCTCTCCGGCATCCTGTTGGCTGTGACCAAGGGCAGCGAGTGGGGCTGGACGAGTCCACTCACGCTCGGGCTCGGCGGCGCCGGCATCGTGGTGTTGGCGCTGTGGATGATCTACGAACTGCGCACGCCGCATCCGCTGATCGACATCCGCGTCGCCACCCGGCGCACCGTGTTGCTCACGAACCTCGCCTCGGTGATGGTCGGCTTCGCCTTCTTCTCGAGCGCTGTCGCGCTGCCGATGCTGCTCGAGACGCCGACGGGCACCGGCGTCGGACTCGGCCAGAGCATGCTCGTCGCCAGCCTCTGCCTGATGCCCAGCGGTCTGATCATGTGGGCGATGTCCGGCACGGCGGCCAGGCTCACGGCCGCGCGGGGCGCACGCATCAGCCTGCTGCTCGGCATCACGATCATCGCGATCGGCTACGTCCTCGCGATGGTGCTGATGACCGAGGTCTGGCACACGGTGCTGGTGGCGACGGCGATCGGATTCGGCGTCGGATTCGCCTACGCGGCCATGCCGACGCTGATCATGGGAGCCGTCCCCGCGACGGAGACGGCGGCGTCGAACGGCCTCAACTCGGTGATGCGCACCCTCGGTTCCACCGCGGCGAGCGCCGTGATCGGCATCGTGCTGGCCACGAACCTCGTCACGGTCGGCGATCTCACCACGCCGAGCACGCAGGGCTTCCAGCTGAGCTTCGCGATCTCGGCCGCGGCCGGCCTGATCGGCATCGTGCTCACGCTCTTCATCCCGCGCAAGCAACAGCACTACGCCACGGCCGCGCTGCCCGAGTAGACGCGGCCGAGGGTCTGGCAGAGTTGATGGCATGGATCTCAGCACGACACTCGAACTGAACGACGGTGCGCGCATCCCCGTGCTCGGGGTCGGCACCTACAAGATTCCGGATGCCGACACCCCGGCCGTGATCGGCGGCGCACTCGCCGCCGGCTACCGCCACATCGACACCGCGGCGCTCTACGGCAACGAGCGGGGCGTCGGCCGCGGCATCCGCGAGGCGACGATCGATCGCGCCGAGCTGTTCGTGACCACGAAGGTGTGGAACACGGAGCACGGCTTCGACGAGACGCTGCGGGCCTTCGATGCGAGCCTCGACGCGCTCGGTCTCGACCGTGTCGACCTCTATCTCATCCACTGGCCGGCGCCGGCGCAGAACCGCTACGTCGAGACGTGGCGCGCCCTCGTGCGGCTGCGCGCGGAGGGGCGGGCCACATCGATCGGCGTCTCCAACTTCCACCGGCCGCACCTGGAACGCATCATCGACGACAGCGGCGTCGTGCCGGCCGTCAACCAGATCGAGCTGCAGCCGTGGCTGCAGCAGGCGGAGCTGCGCGCCCTGCACGCGGAGCTCGGCATCGTGACAGAGGCGTGGTCGCCGCTGGCCAGGGGCCGCGCGATCGCCGATCCCGTGCTCGGCGCCATCGGTGAGCGGCACGGCAAGAGCGCGGCCCAGGTCGCCATCCGTTGGCACCTGCAGCTCGGGAATGTGGTCATTCCGAAGTCGCTGAGCGCAGAGCGGCTGCGGGCCAACGCCGACGTGTTCGACTTCGAACTGGATGCCGCAGAGCTCGCCGTCATCGCCGGGCTGGACGCCGCGGAGCGCTCAGGCAGCGACCCCGACCGCGTCGACTGAGCCTCAGCGGGGTTTCGACAAGCTCAACCAGCGGGAGAACCGTTGATTGAGCCTGTCGACATCACCAGCGGGGGTGGATGTCGGCGCGCAGCCGTGCGTCGTAGAGCGCCCGCACCCCGGACAAGAACTCCTCGCCGAGCGGCGGCAGCGACCCGGCGGCCGCGTTCGCGACGGCCTGCTTCGGCGAGCGGGCACCGGGGATGACGCTGCTGACGCCCGGCTGCTGCGCCACCCACGCCAGAGCGACCTCGGCGACAGGAACGCCGGGAGCGGCCTTCTCGGCCAACGCGGCAAACTCCGACGCCGCGGCGAGGCCCGTCTCCCAGTCGACACCGGAGAACGTCTCGCCGACGTCGAAGTGGCTGCCGTCGCGGTTGTAGTTGCGGTGGTCGTCGGCTGCGAACCGGGTCGCCGCGGTGTACTTGCCTGTGAGCAGCCCGGAGGCGAGCGGCACCCGGGCGATGATGCCGACGCCGGCATCTGCTGCCGCCCCGAGCACGGCGTCGAGCGGCTTCAGCCGGAAGGCGTTCAGGATGATCTGGATCGTCGCGACGTGCGGCCGGGCGATGGCGGCCAGCGCCTGCTCGCTCGTCTCCACGCTGAGCCCGTACGCCGCCATCGCGCCGTCGGCGACGAGGGTGTCGAGCGCGTCGTAGACCTCGTCGCTCGTGACGACGTCCGACGGCGGGCAGTGCAGCTGCACCAGGTCGAGGGTGTCGACGCCGAGGTTGCGCCGCGAGCGGTCCGTCCACTCGCGGAAGTTCGCGAGCACGTAGTTCTCGCGCAGCTGCTCGGCCCTGCGGCCCATCTTCGTGGCGACCGTGATGCCGTGCCCCGGCCGTTCCCCGAGGAACGCGCCGATCACGCTCTCGCTGCGGCCGTCGCCGTAGACGTCGGCCGTGTCGAAGAAGGTGACGCCGGCCTCGACGGATGCCGCGAGCACCGCCGTCGCATCCTCGACGCTCACGTCTCCCCAGTCGGCGCCCAGCTGCCAGGTTCCGAGGCCGATCACTGACACTGTGCGGCCCGTACGGCCAAGCGTTCGTTGCTCCATGCCCCCAGCCTAGGCCGGGCCGATGCTCTAGACGACGGAGTCGTCGAAGGCCCTCTCCGTGGCGGGCAGATCGGCCGCGAGCACCTCCGCCACGACGCGGGCCAGCCGTCGGCGGATCACGTGCGCGTTCACCTCGACCCTGTGCATCGTGACGCCCCGCATCCTGGCGATGATGTCGAGTCCGCCGCGCGGGATGAACTGGTCGAGCGCGCCGTAGACGACGTCGATCGGCGCGTTCACCCGGGTGAGGTCGGAGATGATCGTCTGGTTCTCGATGCAGTTCTGCATCGACTTCACGAACGGCGTCCAGCGCACCTCATCGAGCTCGAAGACGCCCTTGATCGGCAGCAGCCGCGCGATGATGCGCGCGTTCGCCAGCGTGAACTCCTTGTTGGTGCGCAGGTAGTCGTATGCGCGCAGATACAGATCGTTCTCGAGTCGCGCGCGCTTGTCGCCGATGCTGCTCGGCGAGAGGTACACCGGTGGCGAGACGAGCACGAGGTGTTCGACCAGCTGCGGGTGCTCCGCGGCGAAGCGGGCGGTGATCAGGGCGCCGAGCGAGTGCCCGACGATGATGAGCGGGCCCCGCAGGCCGTTCGCCCGGATCGTGGCGTGCAGCGCGGCCACGTGCTCATCGAGCGTGTACTCGGCCGTCTCCGGTGCCGGAGAGCGCCCGAAGCCGAGGATGTCGATCGACACGCAGCGGAAGTGCTGCTCCAGCAGCGGGACGAGGTAGTGGAAGGTGACGGATGACGAGGCGATGCCGTGCACGAGCACGACGGTCGGGCCGTTGCCGACATCCGAGGCGACATGCAAGACGGGGGCTCCCGGTCGCGGGCGCACCAGACGCTTCAGGCGTTCACCGAGCGTCGACATCCATGACATGACCCCATTATGGTGGGCCGGTCTGCGCACGCCATGACCGCTCCGTGACCGCCTCGTTATCGCGCCGAGACCAAGCCGTGATCGAGCTGGTATCCGAACGTGATCAGACTGGTGGATCCGCTCCGGTGTGGGCGAAAACACTGACATAGGGTTGTGCCATGAAGCGCGCATTCACCGTTCCTGCCCTCGTTCTCGCGGCCCTGCTGCTCGCGGGTTGCTCCTCGGGAATGACCTCGGGTTCGGATTCCGGCGGCTCCATGTCCGAGGGTTCGGTCGGTGAGATCGCCCCCATGCAGGACGGCACCGTGCAGGACGGCGGCGGCTTCGTGCCCGGCGCGGTCTCCGAGCGTGCCGTGATCACCACGGGCACCGTCTCGCTGACCTCAGCCGACCCGATCGGTGCCGCGGATGACGCGATCAAGCTCGTCACCGGAGCCGGCGGCCGCATCGACAACCGCAGCGAACAGCCCGCGACCGAGACCCAGCCGGCCCGTGCCACCCTCGTCATCCGTGTGCCTGCAGAGCAACTGGACACCGTGCTCGACAAGATCAAGCAGCTCGGCCTCGTCAACACCGTCTCGCTGAACGCCTCCGATGTGACTCAGCAGAAGCAGGATGTCGAGGCGCGCATCGCCGCGCTGCAGACCTCGGTCGACCGCCTCCTCGTGCTCATGGCCTCCGCGGCGAACACGGCGGATCTGATCGCGATCGAGTCTGCCCTCTCGAGCAGGCAGGCGGAGCTGGACTCGCTCACCGCCCAGCGCGACTACCTCGACGACCAGATCGACTACTCCACCCTCTCCGTCGACTTCGTGTCGGAGGGGACCGTCGCACAGGGCGACCCAGACACCTTCTGGGACGGCCTGCTCGCCGGCTGGAACAGCCTGCTCGCCTTCCTCGGTGGCTTCATCGTCGTGCTCGGCGTGCTGCTGCCCTGGTTGCTGCTGCTCGCCGTGATCGCCGCGATCGTGCTCGCGATCGTCCTCGCCGCACGCCGGTCGTCCCGGCGCCGTGCCGCCGAGCGCGACGCGGCGCTCCTGGCCGGGCCGGTTGCCGATCCCACCGCCGCCGAGACCGAGGACGTGCAGCAGTAGCTTCCGGCCTAGGCTGAGTGCGTGGCTTCAGACGCAGCAGCGAACGGCATCCGGACAAACCCCGAACCGCGCACGGTTCTGAGCGAGGAACTGCTCGCGCGCATCCACGCACGGGCCGACGGCTACGACCGCCGCAACGAGTTCTTCAGCGAGGACTTCGAGGAGCTCGCGGCCGCCGGCTACCTGCGCGCCCTCGTTCCCGAGCAGTTCGGCGGGCTCGGGCTCAGCCTTCGCGAGCTCGCCCGCGAGCAGACCCGGCTGGGAGCCGCGGCCCCGGCCACGGCCCTCGCCGTGAACATGCACCTGGTCTGGACGGGCGTCGCGAAGGCGCTGCACGAGCGCGGCGACGGCTCCCTCGACTTCCTGCTGGCCGAGGCCGGCGCCGGCGAGGTGTTCGGCTTCGGCATCAGCGAGGCCGGCAACGACCTCATGTTGTTCGGCTCCCGCAGCCGGGCCGTTCCACAGCCGGACGGCGGCTACCGATTCAGCGGCACCAAGGTCTTCACGAGCCTCTCCCCCGCGTGGACGCGTCTCGGCACGATGGGCCTCGACAGCGACTCGGCCGATGGCCCCAAGATCGTCTACGGCTTCGTCGAGCGCGGAGAGGGCGTCAGCAACAAGGACGACTGGGACACCCTCGGCATGCGCGCCAGCCAGAGCCAGACGACGCTGCTCGACGGCGCTCTCGCCCGCCCGGACCGCGTGGTGCGCCGGCTCGACCCCGGCCCCAACGCCGATCCGCTCATCTTCGCGATCTTCGCCAACTTCGAGATCCTGCTCGCCGCCGTGTACACGGGCGTCGGCAAGCGGGCCCTCGAGCTCGCCGTCGAGTCCGCGCACCGCCGCACCTCGATGAAGAACGACGGCCGCAGCCTCGCCCAGGATCCCGACATCCGCTGGCGCATCGCGGATGCCGCCATCGCCCAGGATGCGATCTACCCGCAGCTCGACGCGATCGCCGGCGACGTGGATGCCCAGGCCGATCACGGCGCCCAGTGGTTCCCCAAGCTCGTCGGGATCAAGGTGCGGGCGACCGAGACGGCCAGGCACGTCGTCGATCAGGCGCTGCGCGTCTCCGGCGGAGGCAGCTACTTCGCGGGCAACGAGCTCGGCCGACTCTACCGGGACGTGCTCGCCGGCATCTTCCACCCCTCCGACGCCGAGTCGGCGCACAGCACCGTCGCCACCGCGTGGCTCGGCCCGATCGAGCCCGCCGACTGAGCCCGCTCCCCCGCCGATTGAGCCGCCTCCCGCCGATTGAGCCGCCTCCCGCCGATTGAGCCGCCTCCCGCCGATTGAGCCTGTCGAAATCCACAGGGAGGGTTTCGGCAAGCTCAACCAGCGGAGCCCAACGGCCTGTTGGTTGAGTAGCGAGGAACGAGCGTATCGAAACCGCACGGGCCGGAGTCTTCGCACGGGCCTCGGTCTCGATACGGCCGCGGGCGGCCTACTCGACCAGCGGGGTGTTCGCCNGAGTAGCGAGGAACGAGCGTATCGAAACCGCACGGGCCGGAGTCTTCGCACGGGCCTCGGTCTCGATACGGCCGCGGGCGGCCTACTCGACCAGCGGGGTGTTCGCCRCTCCCGTTRAGKGAGCCTGTGCCCGYCGATYGAGCCTGTGCCCGTTGATTGAGCCTGTCGAAATCCRCAGSGAGGGTTTCGRCAAGCTCAACCAGCGGRGCCCAACGGCCTGTTGGTTGAGTAGCGAGGAACGAGCGTATCGAAACCGCACGGGCCGGAGTCTTCGCACGGGCCTCGGTCTCGATACGGCCGCGGGCGGCCTACTCGACCAGCGGGGTGTTCGCCGCTCCCGTTGAGNGAGTAGCGAGGAACGAGCGTATCGAAACCGCACGGGCCGGAGTCTTCGCACGGGCCTCGGTCTCGATACGGCCGCGGGCGGCCTACTCGACCAGCGGGGTGTTCGCCGCTCCCGTTGAGTGAGCCTGTGTCCGTTGATTGAGCCTGTCCAAGTCCGCTCTGGGGTTTCGGCAAGCTCAACCAGCGGGGCAGGCATCGCGCCGTATGCCTCCAGACGGAACTAAGCTGAACGGGTGGGTGTACGCATAGAGAAAGTCGAACTGCCGGGGATCGGCGTCCGACACGATTTGGTGACCGAGAGCGGTCGCCGCATCAGCGTGGTCTCGCACCGCGACGGCGAGCGCGATCTGGCGCTCTTCGACGTGGCCGACCCGGATGCCTGCCGCGACAGCATCCCGATGACCGATGACGAGGCAGCCGCCCTCGCCGACGTGCTCGGCACCTCGGTGATGATCAGCCGCCTCACCAATCTGAGCGACGCCGCGGTCGGACTCTTCACCGAGCAGCTCGAACTGCCGACAGACTCCCCCTACCTCAACCGCCCGCTCGGCCACACGAAGACGCGCACCCGCACCCGGGTGTCGATCGTGGCCATCGTGCGCGACAAGGTCGTGCTCCCCTCGCCGACTCCCGATGAGATCCTTCGCCCCGGCGACGTGATCGTGGCGGTCGGCACGCGCGAGGGTCTGGACGCCGTCAGCCGTCTCATCTCCAACGGCCCAGACTAAGGCTGCGCCGTGCACGAGAACACGCTGATCCTGATTGAGGTCGGCGCGCTCCTTCTCGGCATGAGTCTGCTCGGACGCCTCGCGCTCCGCATCGGCATCTCGCCCATCCCGCTCTACCTCATCGCCGGGCTCGCCTTCGGCAACGGCGGTCTGCTCGCCCTCGAGGCGAGCACCGAGTTCTTCGAGATCGGCGCCGACATCGGCGTGATCCTGCTGCTCGCGCTGCTCGGGCTGGAGTACACGGCATCCGAGCTCTTCACCAACCTCAAACACTCCCGCATGGCCGGGCTGCTCGACGCCGCACTCAACGCCCTGCCCGGGGCGATCTTCGCCTTCCTGATGGGCTGGGGCCCGGCCGCGGCCATCGCCCTGGCCGGCATCACCTGGGTCTCCTCCTCCGGGGTGATCGCCAAGGTGCTGCGCGACCTCGGCCGCCTCGCCAACCGAGAGACGCCGGTGATCCTCGCGATCCTCGTGATCGAGGACCTGGCGATGGCCTTCTACCTGCCCGTGCTCTCCGCGCTCGTGATCGGCGTCAGCCTGCTGCAGGGCGCGGTGACCGTGGCGATCGCCGTCGCCGTGGTCAGCCTCATCCTCTTCGTCGCGCTCAGGCACGGCCACATCGTCTCCCGCATCTTCACGCCGGACCACGCCGAGCCGCTGCTGCTCGGTGTGCTCGGGCTCACCATGCTCGTTGCCGGGCTCTCGGCGCAGGTCAACGTCTCGGCGGCCGTCGGCGCGTTCCTCGTCGGAATCGCGCTCTCCGGCCGGGTCGCCCACAACGCCAGCCAGGTGCTCACACCGCTCCGTGACCTCTTCGCCGCCGTGTTCTTCGTGTTCTTCGGGCTCGTCACGGATGCCACCAAGCTGCCGGCCGTGATCCTGCCCGCCCTGATCCTCGCCGTCGTCACCATGGCGACGAAGGTGCTCACCGGCTACCTCGCCGCCAAACGCGCCGGCATCGCCGAGCCGGGCCGCTGGCGTGCCGGGCTGGCGCTGACCCCGCGTGGCGAGTTCTCCATCGTCATCGCCGGGCTCGCCGTCAGCGCCGGCATCGAACCCCAGCTGGCTCCGCTCGCCACCGCCTATGTGCTCATCACCGTCATCGTCGGGCCGTTCCTGGCACGCATTCCCGACACCACCTGGTTCAAGGTCGCGACACGCGCCCGTGCCGCCGCCGCCCAGCGGTCGCTCGGCGAAGCGTAGTCGGGTTACTCTGCGATCATGTCCGTTTCGATAGGTACCGCCGGTCTGTCCTCGACAGAGGCCGCCGACTACACCCGCTCCGTTCTGGACATCGCCATGCGGCTCGCCGAGGTGATGTTCAGCAACGGCGCCGGAGCGGAAGACGTGGTGTCGGCGGTGCTGGCCATCACGCGGGCATACGGCGTGCGCAATGTCGACGCCGACGTGACCTATTCGGTGATCGAGCTCAGCCACGAGAACCCGTCGACGCACGAGACCATCAGCCGCAGCCGCAACGTGCGCTACCGCACGCTCGACTACTTCACGCTCACCCGCGCGTCGAACCTCATCGCCGAGCTGGTCGAGCATCCCCTCGAGGTTCCGGAGGCCAGACGGGCGATCGCCCGCATCGTCAGCGCTCCGGCGCTCTACCCGCGGATGCTGCGCCGATTCGGCTGGAGCCTCGTCGGCGCCGGCGCGGCGTTCCTGATCGGCGGCAACTGGATCGTGGCCATTGCCGCCCTGCTTGCGACGATGTTCATCGACTACCTGACCAGCGCCCTGGCGAACCGTCGTGTTCCCGTGTTCTTCCAGACGCTGGCCGGCGGCGCGGTCGGGCCGCTCGTCGCCGCCGCCGTGCACCTCATCGATCCGAGCTCGAACACCTCGCTCATCGTCGTGGCGACCATCATCATGCTGCTCGCCGGCGTCACCACCTTCGGCGCCGTGCACGATGCCCTGTCGGGTTTCTACGTCACGGGCACCGCTCGTTTCGTCGAGGCGATGTTCGTCACCGGCGGACTCGTCGCCGGTGTCGGCGCCTCCTCGCTGCTCGTGGCCCGCTTCGGCCTGATGCTCGAGATCAACCCGTCGTCGGCGAACGGCTTCGGCAACCTGCCCGTGCAGCTGGCGGCATCCGTACTGATCGTGCTCGGTTTCGCCCTCGCGGTGCAGCTGCCCGTTCGGGCCATCTGGGCGGCCTGCCTGCTCGGTGCCGTCGCCGAGCTCGTCTACGTGCTGGCGCTCGACACCATGATCGGAACGGTGTTCGGTGCCGCCGTCGCCGCACTCACCGTCGGCCTGCTCGCCGCGCTGATGGCCAGGATGGTGCGGGTGCCGCCGCTCGTCATCGTCGTCTCCGGCCTGGTGCCGCTCGTGCCGGGGCTCATCCTCTTCACCGGCCTGCTGCAGCTCTCCGGCGGTTCGCTGGACGGAGTGCTGTCGATGCTGGCCGCCGCCTCCGTCGCGGTGGCCCTGGCCGCCGGCGCCATCCTCGGGCAGTACCTGGTGCAGGCCGTGTGGGGCCCGGTGCGCGCGCTGCCGCGGCGCTTCGTCGGCCCGCTCATGGCGCTGCCGGTCAAACTCAACCGCTCCCGCGCCGACAAGTTCTGAGCGGCACGGCCGGCTGACGCCGCCCCTGCGTGCGGGCTGTCGCAGCGCTGGGAATCGCCCCACAGGACTTGCGGCCCCCGTTTGGGGGTGCTTTGCTGTGCTCATGAGCATGCACTCTGTGGGAGCTTTCAGCGGATTCGCGGTGCGCGACGTCGATCAGGCGCGCACGTTCTATTCCGAGACGCTCGGTCTGACGGTGGCGGACGACAGGGGCGGGCTCCGCCTCGATCTGCCCGGCGATGCCGAAACGGCGCCGAGCAGCGTGTTCGTGTACGGCAAGCCCGATCACGAGCCTGCCGTCTTCACGATCCTCAACTTCGTCGCAACCGACATCGACACGGCGGTCGACGAGCTCGCGGCCGCCGGCGTGCGCACCCTCCGCTACGAGGGCTTCGAGCAGGATGACCGAGGAATCTCCCGCGATCCCCGCGGCCCGGCCATCGCCTGGTTCACCGATCCGTCAGGCAACATCCTCGCGGTTGTTCAACCGGATTGACGGCGGTGCCGGCGCGGCGAACAGCTGCGCCATTGCAGAGCCGGGTGGGCACCTTTCGGGTAGGGGCGCACCCGGCTTTCTGTTGCCACCGTGTACGGGCGCTTCGCTGGGGGACAGAATGGGTGCATGACTCTTCCTCAGCCCGACACGAGTGACACCGATCCGATTGACGCCGGCAAGCTGAGCGGCACGGACACCATCGTGAGTTACGCACGCGGCGACACCGCCAACACGGGCATCGTGCTTCACCGCGAGGCGCTGCCGTCTGCGGCGGACGACCCGCGCTGGGCCGTGCTGCTCGACACCACGAGCTGCCACCCCGTGAATGCGGGCTGGCCCGATCAGGGCGCCGATCGCGCGGTGCTGCAGCCGGCGGCATCCTCTGGCCCGGTTCAGCCGATGCCGGTGCTCGATTGTGTGGTCGCCGCCACGGATGGAACCGCTCTGCTGCTCGGCGCCGACATCCCCGTGCGCCCCGGCACGCCCGGCTGGGCCTTCGTCGTCGCCCACATCGTCGAGGACGCGAGCGGCCTCGCCGATGGCGAGCGCGTCGAGCTGGTCGTCGACGCCGCGTACCGCCGGGCGCTCTCGCTCGGGCACAGCGGATGCCACCTCGCCGCGCTCGCGCTGAACCGTGCCATGGCCGACCGCTGGGGCAAGGAGGTGCGGGCGGACGGCCTCGGCAGCCCCGACTTCGACGGCATCGCCATCGAGAGCTCACGCATCGGCGAGTTCGGTTCCGTCGACACGTACCGCCTGAACAAGTCGCTGCGTCGCAAGGGCTTCGACGCCGAGGGCCTGGCCGATGCGCTGCCGGAGATCGGTGCCGCGATCAACGCCGCACTCGCCGAGTGGACGGGCGGGCCGGGGCAGATACGCGTCGGCGCGGAGGGCCCTCGGCTGAGCGACCGTCGGCACTGGGTCTGTGAACTGCCGGACGGCACGGTGCGGATCCCCTGCGGCGGAACGCACGCGAGCTCGCTGGCCGAGCTGGGCACCGTGACCGTCGCACTCGAACTCGGCGATGTCGACGGCACGCCGGTGCTGACGATGCGCACGACGGTGAGCGCGTGATGGCCGCCTCAACGACGCCGCTCGGTCAGGCCGCAGGGGCGCTCAGCGCCGCGGCCGCGCAGACACCGCGAATCTCGACCGGCACCCTGCCGGGGGCCGAACTCGTCAGCCGGCTGCTCGACGAGGCGCACCGGCGCTTCGCGGCGGTCGAGGACGGCAAGGTCGCCGACTACATCCCGGCGCTCGCCTCATCCGATCCGGCCCAGTTCGGCCTGAGCATCGTCGGTGTGCATGGAGCACGCCACTCGGTCGGCGATGCCGACGTCGCCTTCACGATCCAGAGCATCTCGAAGCCGTTCGTCTTCGCGCTGATGGCGAACGAGCTCGGCCACGAGAAGGTCAGGGAATTGCTCGGCGTCAACAACTCCGGCTTGCCGTTCGACTCCGTGCTCGCCGTCGAGCTGAATCCGGGGCGCACAGCGAACCCGATGGTCAACGCCGGCGCCATCGCGACGACCAGCCTGGTTCCCGGGGCGGATGCGGCGGCCAAGTGGGAGTTCGTCCGCTCCGGACTCTCCCGCTTCGCCGGGCGCGAGCTCGCCGTCGACGAGGAGGTCTACGCCTCCGAGTCGCACAGCAACGCCCGCAACGAGGGCATCGCCAGGCTGCTCGAGGGTTACGGCCGCATCTACAACGACCCGATCGAGGCCACAGACATCTACACCAGGCAGTGCTCCCTGCTCGTGACCGCTGAGGATCTCGCCGTGATGAGCGCAACGCTCGCCGACGGCGGCGTCAACCCGATCACGCAGGAGCGCGTGATCGACGAGGACTCCTGCAAGCGCACCCTCGCGGTGCTCGCGACGGCGGGCCTCTACGAGCGTTCCGGCGAGTGGCTCTACGAGGTGGGTCTCCCGGCCAAGAGCGGGGTCAGCGGCGGCATCATCACGGTGATCCCCGGCAAGGGCGGGCTCGCGAGCTTCTCCCCGCCGCTGGATGACGCGGGCAACAGCGTGCGCGGAACCCTGGCCACCGCGTTCCTCTCCACGACGCTCGGCCTCAACGTCTTCGCCTCGCAGCCGGTCCCCACCGCCGCCCCGCCGATCCCCTCGTGACCCGCGCGAGCCTGCGGCCGGTCGGCGTCAGGCCTCGCTGATGTCCGGGCGCGGCAGCTCGTCCAGCGCGGGCACCGGTGCGACATCGGCCGGCCAGAAGGTGCGCAGCAGTGTGTCCGGAAGCTCGAGCGAGCCGACGGAGATGGGGTCGATGTAGCGCTCGGTCTCGGCATCCAGCGCCTTGACGTCGTCGTGCAGCCGCTCCATCGTCACATCGAGCCTGCTGGCCGTCGCCGCGGCGTCGCGCAGCTCGGCGAGCAGGGAGTCGGGCACATCGCCGTCGTACTTGTAGTAGATCTTGTGCTCGAGGCTCGCCCAGAAGTCCATCGCGATCGTGCGGATCTGCACCTCGACCTTGACCTTGTGCACCCGTTGGGAGAGGAACACCGGCACCTCGATGAGCACGTGCAGGCTCTGGTAGCCGTTCTTCTTCGGCTCCGCGATGTAGTCGCGCACGCGCAGCACGGTCACGTCGGCCTGCGCGGTGAGCATGTCGAAGATGCGGTACGCGTCCGAGATGAAGCTGCAGGTCACGCGGATGCCGGCGACGTCGTGGATGTGCTCGGCGATCTGCTCGACGGTCGGCTCCAGCCCCTTCCGCACGGCCTTCGCGAGGATGCTCTCCGGGCTCTTCAGGCGCGAGGAGACGTGCTCGATCGGGCTGTAGTCGTCGCGGTAGCTGAACTCCTCCTTGAGGATGTTCAGCTTCGTCATCATTTCGTCGATGCCGAACTTGTACCGCAGCATCAGGCCCTCGAACTCGTGCCGAATGCGGGAGAGTTCTTCGAGATCGGGTGGCAGCTGCAGGGCGTCTGAACGGTCTGACATGATGCTCTCATCGTGGCAGAGCCAGCTTGCGGCTTGCTTGGAGTGCGCTGGAACCGGTGTGATAGGAATCCGGGGCGCCGGCCGCCTCTCAGCGACGCAGCTCGAACGCCTCGTAGTTCCAACCGAGCGTGCTCTGCCCACTGAGCGTCCACCCTGCCGCCTCGGCCAGCCGGGCGATGTCGGAGGCGGCACGGACCGCGATGCCGGACGCCGCCAGATCGACGAGCCGGTGCTCGGCCAGGTCGGGCGGGCCGAGGCCCTCCCCCTCGAGCTGCTCGATCACGATGGCGCGGCGGGATCCGCCGGCGAGCGCCAGCAACAGTGCAACGGCCTCCTCGTCGGAGCGGTACGCGAGCGCAAGCGCGCTGACCGCGAGGTCGCTCGTCGGCCACTCCTCGCTGAACGCGGCGGCCGTGGTTCCGGTGGCCTCCCGCAGCACCGCGCGCGGAACAGCGGACTCGACGATCGTCAGCAGCCGTTCTGCGCCGAGCGCATCGGCGACCGCAAGACTTCCGACGCCGGTGGCTGCAACACTGCCGGCCTCTTTCAGCGCGTCCAGCTCGAGAATGCCGCGCACCACGAAGCCGAAGCCGAGCGCGTCACCGAGGCGTTCCTCGAAGCGACCGGAGTCTGCGTGCAGCTCGTCGAGCAGGGTGCGGCCGTGTCGCCTGGCGAATGCCGAGGTACCACCGTGAAGCGCGGGTGCCAGTTCGGCCATGGCCAGAAGCGCACGGGACTCGAGCGTGTCCTCGAGGCTCGCAAGCATGTGCTCGTCTCCGAGCATCGCTTCGCCAACGGGTCCGAGCCGAATCGCGTCGGTCTCACCGCCCTCGGCATCCGTGAACGGTGCGAATACCTCGATCGACACGAGGTAGTCGACGAGGGTGCGTGTGGCCGGCTCGTCCAGTTCGCAGGCGGCGGCGAGGTCACGGCTCGGGCGCGGCCGGGCGGCGACGGCGTCGACGAGCCCGCTCTGGAGCGCCGCCCTGGCCGCGAGCCAGGGCACGGGCGAGAGCAGCGCAGCCGGGTCTACTGCGCGCGCCGGGCCCGTCTGGGCAGCCGTGGCTGCACCCGGCCCGTCATCCGTCGCGGCATGCCAGTATCCGGTGACGTTGATGTGACTCTTCGGCAGGCCGCGCTCGCGGCTGAGCCAGCGACGAAGCGGCAGCAGCGAGCCGCTCTCTGCCGCCGCCCACACGTAGACGTCACCAGCTGGCCATGGCAGCCGTTCCACGGCCTCGAGCATCGCGCCGGGCTCCTCCGTCCGTGCCTCGACCCAGCGCACCGTGTCGCCGGCGCGCAGCGCCAACTCCTGTCTGGCATCCGGGTGACGTAGTTCGACGACCACGTGCACCGGGGCCTGCGACGGCCGCTCGTCGAGGTAGCGGCCGATGGCCGGAAGGGCGGTCTCGTCCCCGGCGAGGATCACGCCGTCGATGTTCTCCGGCAACAGCAGCGATGACTTGGGGCCGGCGATGTGCAGCTCGTCGCCGACGACCGCCTGCTCCGCCCAGCTGGCGGCCGGGCCATGGCCGTGCCGTACGAAGTCGATGTCGAGCTCGCCGGCGACCGGGTCGAATCGGCGCGGAGTGTAATCACGCATCTCACGATTCGCCGCAGTGGGCCAGTCGATCGTCTGGGCGAGCTGCACCGGGAGCGCCGCGGCGATGTCGCCGTCGCTCGCAAACACGAGTTTGACGTGATCGTCGAAGCCGGTGCTCGCGAAGGAGGCGAGGCTGAGCCCGTCCCGCTCGAAGGCTTCCAGTTGTTCTCCGGTCAGGGTGACGCGGCGCATGCGCGGTGTGATGTCGCTCACCCGCGCGACGCGCAGACGGCGCAGAACGATGGGATGAGTCGTGAAGGAGCGGTGGGCCATGATGTCACTTCGTGTTCGGGGCGGAGAGCGCGATCGGCCCCGGATCCGATGCGCCTATCGCGTCAACGGATCCGGGGCATTCGAGCATCGGGGTTAGGAGAACTCGGCCTCGATGTAGTCGAGCAGCTCCATGGTGCGCAGGAAGTCGGCGCGGTATGCCCAGCTCGGCAGGTCGTAGGCGTTGCCAGAGGCGAATGCCGGCAGCGCTGCGTACACGGGGTTCTGCGCCAGTGTTGCCACATCGCTGGAGCCGGCGTTGAAACCGAAGGTGAAGATCGTCGGCGCCGTGAGCACCTGGCTCACCTGCTCGGTCGAGAGTTCGAAGGAGTCGCCCGTCCCGAATGCCTCGAAGCCGGGGTTGTCTGCGATCACCGGCGATGGCTCGAATCCGAGCTCGGCGAGCGTCTGGGGCAGAGCCGAGTCCTCGGGAAGCGAGTAGGGCACGCCGTCCGCCGTCATCACCAGGTAGGCGACCGGCACCGGCGGGAGCGTGATCGCTGCTGCAACCTCGGCCGCCCTGGCGTCGTACTCCGCGACGAGCTCGGCTTCGGCATCCGCCTGGTCGAGAAGATCATCGGCGATGAAGGACAGCTGGTCCTGCCAGCTGAGCAGCGTCTTGCTCACCAGAACGGTGGGGGCGATCTCACTCAGACGGTCGTAGGCCTCACCGGCCTGGAACGCGGGGAAGCCTTGGCCACCACCGACGATGAGATCCGGCTCGGCGGCGAGAATCGCCTCGAAGTCGAAGCCGTCCTCCCCCCAGGGCAGGATGACGGTCTCGTCCTCCGTGGCCTGTTCCGCCCATGTCGTGGGGTACTCGCCGCCGCCGGGGCCTGGCACCTCGGGGATCGTGGCGAGCACGGGAACATCGAGGGCGAAGAAGTAACCGGCGAGGTTCGAGTTGAGGACGACGATGCGTTCGGGTTCGGCAGGAACGGTGACATCGCCCTGGTCGGTCGTGACGGTGCGGGTGGTCTCCACTGTGGCCGAACCGGGCGCAGCGGCCTCCGGGACCGTTGTCGAGCAGCCGGTGAGGGCTGCGATCACGGCGGTGACTGCGAGAAGGACGAGTGGGCGGCGCGGACGGGACATGGTTCCTCTGTGTTGGTGGGACGGTGATGCGAAGGGAGCGAGGGGCGTGTGCGGGTGACTCAC
This sequence comes from Leifsonia sp. Root4, assembly GCF_001425085.1. Classification (GTDB taxonomy): domain Bacteria; phylum Actinomycetota; class Actinomycetes; order Actinomycetales; family Microbacteriaceae; genus Microterricola. The sequence goes on from NZ_LMDN01000002.1 coordinate 221,584, forward strand.
CGCGTGCCCAGAGTTAGGCTAGCCTATCCTTTGTCACTTCTGACGTGACCAACATGACATCCTCGCCGCCAGCGCGACCAATCCCAGGGACTCCATGAACTTCGCCGAACTCGGCCGAAGCGCCGCGCGCACTCACGCGATCCGCTTCATGGGCCATGATGCGCATTCGCACCCCGTTCCGCACCTTGTTTATGTGGTCGCCGGTGTCGGCAGGCTCACCGTCGACGGCCGCGACATCACGCTGCAACAGGGGCAGGCCGCCTGGCTGCCGGCCGAGCGTGAGCACGCCCTCTCACTGCCGGAGGGCGGGATGGCGCTCGGGCCGATGCTCTCGCCGAGTGCCGTGCCGCCTCACGGCCAGACGCGCGTGCTCGGGCCTGTTCCGGCGCTGTCGGAGTTCATCACCGTGCTGCTCTGCGCGGCCCCGGAGACCGACGAGGAGCGCGCACCATTCCGAGCCGCACTCGAGGAGCTGCTGCGTGCGACGACTCGCGAGTACTTCCCGTTGCGCTTCCCCGAGCATCCCGTCGCGCACTCAATCGCCCTCGAGGCCGCTCGCTTCGACGGCACCCTCGACGAGCTGGCTGAACGCCAATTCACGAGCGTCCGCCATGTGCAGCGACTCTTCATCGACGAGACCGGCCTCACCTTCGCCCGCTGGCGGACGAGGGCCCGCCTCAACCTCGCCATCGTGAGCCTGCGGGCCGGCGACGGTGTTCCCGCCGCGATGCGGATCTCCGGCTTTGCGACACGCCACGGCCTGCTGAAGGCACTCAGCCGGGAGTGTGGGCTGTCGTTGGAGCGGCTGACGGCGAATCCCGCTGCGGAGTTCGCCGGCATCGAGCAGGCGGCATGACGGTCACCTCGGCGGTTGTCGCACCGCCGCGCACCGGGCGCACCGGGCGCACCGGCTTGCGTGTGGTGCTGCTCATTCTCGCCCTCGCGGTGTTGGCCGTCGTCGTCTTCCTCAGCCTGTCGATCGGATCGCGCGCACTTCCGCTGGGCGTCGTGCTCGAGGCGCTCTCCGCCCCTGACGGCTCGCCCGAGCACCTCGTGGTCACCGAGCTGCGCCTCCCCCGCACCCTGCTCGGGCTCGCGGTCGGCGCCGCTCTGGGGGTGGCCGGCGCCTTGATACAGGCGCTCACCCGCAATCCACTCGCCGACCCCGGCATCCTGGGCGTCAATGCGGGAGCGGGCTTCGCCGTCGTTCTCGGGGTGGCCGTCTTCGGCGTCACCCGCATTGAGCAGTACCTGCCATTCGCCTTCGCCGGGGCCGTCTGCGCCACCGTCCTCGTCTACGGCATCGCGGCGAGGGGCGGCGGCGGGGCGACTCCGCTGCGGCTCACCCTCGTCGGCATCGCCCTCGCCGCCGTGCTCGGCGGGCTCTCGTCGACGATGGCACTGCTCGACCCCGACACCTTCGACCGGATGCGCTACTGGGGTGCTGGCAGCATCGCCGACCGCCCGGAGGGTACGGTGCTCGCGGTCGCACCGTTCATCGCCCTGGGCCTCGTGCTGGCCCTGGCGAGCGCACGATCGCTCAACGCCATCGCGCTCGGCGACGATCTGGCCCGATCGCTCGGCGCCGGCGTGGTCTCGACCCGCGTGCTCACCGTCGTTGCGGTCACCCTGCTCTGCGGTGCAGCGACGGCCGCGGCGGGTCCGCTCGTCTTCATCGGGCTCATGGTTCCGCACGCCGTGCGGTGGTTGACCGGTCCGGACCAGCGGTGGATCCTGCCCTTCTGCCTCGTCCTCTCCCCCGTGCTGCTGCTGGTGTCCGACATTCTCGGGCGGCTGGTCGTGTATCCGGCCGAGCTGCAGGTCGGCATCGTCACCGCGTTCATCGGCGCTCCCGTGCTGATCGCCCTGGTGCGCCGCACGAAAGCGAGCGGGCTGTGAGCCGGGTGCTCGCCACAGCCGACGACACAATCGTCGTGCGGAGCCGCGGCGACGCCATCAGCTTTCGACTCCGCCGACGCTCGATCGTCGTAGCGGCTGCGCTGCTGCTCGTCGTCGTCGCGTGCTCGGCTCTCGCCCTCTCCCTCGGCAATTACACGGTGTCGCTGCCCGACATCGTCGCGGCGCTGCTCGGTCGGTCCTCGGACGCCGTGCACACCGTCGTCGTCGAGTGGCGCCTTCCGCGTGTGCTGGGGGCCGCATTGTTCGGGGCGGCGCTGGGCATCAGCGGGGCCGTGTTCCAATCACTCACCCGCAACCCGCTCGGCAGCCCCGATGTGATCGGCTTCAACATGGGCTCGTACAGCGGCGTGTTGATCGCCATGCTGTTCGGGGCGAGCGGCTACCTGATGATCGCGGCCGGCGCCCTCGTCGGCGGACTCGCCACCGCGCTGGCCGTGTATCTGCTCGCGTACAAGGGCGGGGTGCAGGGCTTCCGACTGATCGTCGTCGGCATCGCCGTCGGCGCGATGCTCACCTCGGTCAACACCTGGATCATGGTCAAAGTCGACATCGACTTCGCGATGCGCGCGGCGGTGTGGGGCGCGGGCACGCTGAATGGCGTGACGTGGGAGCAGCTGGGGCCGGCGCTGATCGTCATGGCTGTGCTCTGTGTCGCCGCCTCCTTCATCACGCCGCGGATGCGGGTGCTCGAGCTCGGCGATGAGACGGCCGCGGCGCAGGGCCTCGCCGTTGAGCGCTCGAAACTCGCCATGATCGTCGTCGGCATCGGCTTCACGGCCCTGGTCACGGCCGCGGCCGGCCCGATCGCATTCATCGCCCTCGCGGCACCCCAGCTCGCCAGCCGGCTCACCCGTTCGGGCACCTCGGTCGATCTCGTCACGTCGGCCCTCGTCGGAGCCGCACTGCTGAGCGTCTCCGACATCATCGCGCAACACGCGATCCCCGGACTCTCGCTCCCCGTCGGCGCCGTCACGGTGTCGATCGGAGGGCTCTACCTGGTCTGGCTGCTGGCCAGAGAAACGAAGAGGCGATGACAGCGAACGACACAATGACGGGGGCGCGGCGCGCGGAACTGCGCGGCACCGGGCTCGACATCGGCTACGACGGGCGCACCGTGATCGACGGCGTCGACATCGCGATTCCCCCGGGCTCTTTCACCGTGATCGTCGGCCCCAACGCCTGTGGCAAGTCGACCCTGCTGCGCGCACTGGCCCGACTGTTGCGCCCCAGTGCGGGAGCGGTGACACTCGACGGCCGCGACATCCACTCCATTCCAGCGAAGGAGCTGGCCCGCAGTCTCGGCCTGCTGCCGCAGAGTTCCCAGGCGCCGGAGGGCATCACCGTGGCCGACCTCGTCGCGCGCGGCCGTTTTGCACACCAGCGGCTTTTCGCGCGCTGGTCTCGCGACGACGAACGAGCCGTGGCCGATGCGATGGACCGCACGGGCGTCACGGCGCTGCGCGACCGGCCGGTCGACGAGCTCTCCGGCGGGCAGCGCCAGCGCGTCTGGATCGCCATGGTGCTCGCCCAGGAGACACCGCTGCTCCTGTTGGATGAGCCGACGACGTTCCTCGACATCGCGCACCAGGTGGAGTTGCTCGAGCTCATCGCCGAGCTGCGCGAGCACGGCCGCACAATCGTGGCCGTTCTGCACGAGCTGAACCACGCCGCCCGCTACGCCTCTCACCTCATCGCCATGCGCGACGGCCAGATCATCGCGCAGGGCCTGCCGGCCGAGATCGTCACGGCGGAGTTGGTCGAGCGGGTATTCGATATGCCGTGCCGGGTGATTCCCGACCCGGATGACGGTACGCCGATCGTGTTGCCCCGAGCCGTGCCCGGCGTGCGGGCCGAGGCTCAGTCCAGGTAGACCCAGCGCCCGCCTTCGCGCACGAAGCGGCTGTTCTCGTGCTGCGAGCCCCTGCCGTCCTCGTCGCGGTAGAAGGCCGTGAATTCGACGGTGCCCTCGGAATCCAACATGCCACCACGGCTGGCGCCGTCAATGTCGAGCCGGTACCAGCGGAGCCCCTCGTCGAGTTCGAGCTCGGCCGGCCGGGTGCTGCTGTGCCAGCTGCGCAGCAGATAGGGCGCGTCGCCGAGCGCGAATGCCGAGAACCGCGAGCGCATCAGCTGTTCCGCGGTGGCGGCATCCGCCTCGCCGCGGTGCAGCCGGCCGCAACAGCCCGCGTACGTTTCGCCGCTCAGGCAGGGGCAGCGTGCGCTGTCGTCGATGGCCTGGCCGTGCTCTGGCATCGGGCTCAGCCCCGGGTCGCCGGGGCGAGCGGCTCGCCGGCCGCGCCGTCGAAACGCGCCTCATCCGGCGCGACGGTGACGGCCGCGCCCAGCCAGGACTCCGCATGCCAGTGGGTGCCGTCGCCATCGATGACGACGACGCCCGTGTTGGTGAGCGGGCGCGCCGTGACGAACTCCACATCGAGGTTGCGCACCGCGTGGCCGGCCCACGCGCGCAGCATCGCGCCGTGGCTGACCAGGGCGACGCTCTCGTGCCCGCTGCCGACGATCTCCTCGATCACCGCGTCGAAGCGGCCGAATGCCTCGTGGCCGTTCTCGCCGCCGCGCATCCGCAGCTCGAGATCGCCGGCCGCCCAGGCCATACAGGTGCGGAGGTACTCGTGCACCGATGGACGGTCGGTGAGCATCTCGAGTTCGCCGGCGGCCACCTCGCGGAGCCCGTCACGGACGATGACGTCAAGCTTCCGGTGTCCGGCCAGCGGAGCTGCCGTCTGTTGCGCGCGGTGCTGGCTGGAGGCGTAGACCGCTCCGATCGGTTCCTGTGCGAGCAGCTCGCCGACAGCGGCGGCCTGCTCGTGGCCGAGCGCGGTGAGTCCGGGCCCCGGCACGAGGGTGTCCAGCGCGCCGATCACGTTGGATGGGGTCTGACCGTGGCGGATGAGGAAGAGTCGCATGCTCCGACTTTACGCGTCGCGACTGGGCGTGGGCGGCATCCGAGTGCCCCACGCCCTGTGCGCCGTGAGCGAGATCTAGGCCGGGCCGGAACCCGAGATGTTCACCATCCAGTTGACGCCGAAGCGGTCGGCGCACATGCCGAAGCTGTCGCCCCATGGTGCGGTGACGAGTGGCTGCTGGACGTCCCCGCCGTCGGTGAGCATTTCCCAGTAGCCGCGCAGCGCCGCATCATCGTCGCCGCTCAGCGAGATCGCCGTGGCGTTGACGATGTCTCCGCCCGGATCCATGTGCTTCGGGGTGTCCGCGCCCATCAGAGTGATGCCGTTCTCGCCGTCGAGCTGGCCGTGCATGATCTTGTCGGCGTCGCTCGGCTCGCTGCTGCTGCCCGGCGTCTCTCCGAAGGTGTTGAGCGTGAGCTCGCCGCCGAAGACGGTCTTGTAGAACTCCATTGCCTCGCGCGCGTTGTCGCGGAAGCTCAGGTAGGGGTTGAGTGTCACTGACATGATCGACCTTTCTCTGCTGACGCTGTTCTCTGCTGACGCTGTCGACCCCGATTATCGTCCGGCCACGCGCCGCGCACCATCCCTCAGCGTCCGTTGAAAGCGGTCAAATGGCCGCTTTTCGCGCCCAGTAGCGGCCATTTGGCCGCTCTCAGTGGAATCAGCGGGGGCGGATGCGACCGGGCAGGAAGGGCAGCAACGGCGGCGTGTAGACGAGCGCGGCCGGCGGCGTCTCGTCGAAGACGTACACGGCCGTGCCCCAGCGCCAGAGCCTGTTGAAGATGAAGACTCGGATGACGCCAGAGGCGCCGACCCGTTCCGCGACGGACGGAAGCTGCCAGGTGCCGACACCCCACTGCGCCGGCTGGCCCCGGCCGGCGATGACGACCGTCGGCTTGGAACGCCAGTTGAAGAGCGGCTTCTTCAGCGTCAATTCGAGGCGATGGGTCGAGGCGTCTGGCACGCGTCCAGCCTAGGCCGCCCGCCGCCCCAGCTCGGTCGCGGTGCGCGGGCGGTCCCGCCACGCCGCGGTGGACCACAGCGTGGCGACGATGAGCAGCGGCTGGAAGAACAGCCGCACGAAACGCTTGCCATCCGTGTCCAGACCGAAACCGTCGCGGGCGTCGAGCCACTGCGCGATGTTGCCGGGGAAGACCGCGATGAAGAAGAGCGCAACCGCCCACCCGACCGGAACACGCCGCTTGGCAAGCAGTACGAGCGCGCCGCCGAGGGTGATCTCGGCGACGCCGGAGAGCACGACCACCAGATCGGGATCAAGCGGCAGCCACGACGGCACCTGCGCCTGAAACTCCTCGCGGGCGAAGGTCAGGTGGCCGACGCCGGCGAATGTGAGCCCCACGCCGAGAGCGATACGCACGATCGTGCGCCCGAGCGATGTGCGTTCTCTCGGCTCAAGCAGCCGCGCAAGGAAGCCTTTCGTCATCTCCTCGGACGTACTCATCGGCATTGGCTGACCTCTCGCTCGGCTGAACCGCGTCGTGCGCGGTGAACACGACATTCGGCCAGCGTGGCACAGTTGGCCGCGCTGCACCATCGATGTTCCGCGCACAGCCGGATCGCCTACGCTTGGACATCATGGTCAGCAGACGAGACGCCGCCATCCGTCTGGACATTCCATTCGAGATGGCAACCCGCAACGGCATCCCCTCCCGCATCAGCGAGGAGGAGCTCGCCGAGATCGACGCGAACCCGCCGGCCTGGCTCGCCCAGTCGCGGGCGAACCGCACGGGCAAGAAGCCGGTCTGGGTCCAGCTCAGCTGCGTGGTCTGCGGCTTCACCGAGCCGGCACGGCCGAAGAAGTGGTGGCCGGAGTTCACCTACCTGAGCTGCGACGACCACGACATGCACGAGCTGCCTGAGCCCGCCGCCGGCCTCAGCCGCAGCGAGGTCTACGGTGTCGGCAGCCGCTTCATCGGGATCGTCGACGAGCGCGCCTAGCCGCACGACGAGAAACGCAGGACCAGAGCGACGCCGATCCCCCAGGAGGGGCGGCGAGGCTGTGGTCCTGCGTTGTCGACACGCGAGCCGGAAGGTGGCGTACTACGCCCGTGAGCGGAAGCCGCGCAGCCGCAGGCTGTTGCTCACGACGAACACACTCGAGAACGCCATTGCCGCGCCGGCGAGCATCGGGTTCAGCAGCCCGAGCGCAGCCAGCGGGATCGCAGCCACGTTGTAGGCGAAGGCCCAGAACAGGTTCACCTTGATCGTGCCGAGGGTGCGCCGGGAGAGCCGGATCGCATCGGCCGCGCTGCGGAGGTCGCCGCGCACCAGGGTGATGTCGGCCGCCTCGATGGCGGCGTCCGTTCCCGTGCCCATCGCCAGGCCGAGATCGGCCTGCGCGAGTGCGGCGGCGTCGTTCACCCCGTCGCCGACCATCGCGACGACACGGCCCTCCGCCTGCAACTGGGCGATCACCTCGAGCTTCTGCTGCGGCAGCACCTCGGCGATGACCCGCTCGATGCCCACCTCGGCGGCCACCCGACGCGCGACGGTCTCGTTGTCGCCCGTGAGCAGGATCGGCGTGAGGCCGAGCGAGACGAACTGCGCGATCGCCTCCGCGCTCGTCGTCTTGACGGCATCAGCCACCACCAGCACGCCGCGCGCCTGGCCGTCCCACGCCACGACGACGGCCGTCTGCCCGGAGTCCTCGGCCTCGGCCTTGGCCGCCGCGAGCTCAGGCGGGATCGTGACCGCCCACTCGGCGAGCAGCGAGTCCCGGCCGACGAGCACGATGTGCCCGTCAACGATGCCCTGAACGCCCTTGCCCTCAATGTTCACGAAGCTCTCGACCGCCGGCAGCGCGCCGACCCGCGCCGTCGCGCCCGTGGCGATAGCCTGCGCGATCGGGTGCTCTGAGGCGTGTTCGATGGCCCCGGCGATGCGCAGCAACTCGCTCTCGTCCGTCCCGTCTGCGGCTGTCACCGCGAGCAGTGTCATCGCGCCCGTCGTGACCGTTCCCGTCTTGTCCAGAACGATGGTGTCGACCTTCTTGGTCGATTCCAGCACCTCGGGGCCCTTGATCAGGATGCCGAGCTGCGCGCCCCGTCCGGTGCCGACGAGCAGCGCGGTCGGGGTCGCCAGGCCGAGCGCGCAGGGGCACGCGATGATGAGCACCGCGACAGCGGCGGTGAACGCGGCGGCGGCGGGGAAGCCGGCGCCGAGCCAGGCGCCGAGCGTCGCCACGGCGACGGCGATCACAATCGGAACGAAGATGCCGGAGACTCGGTCGGCGAGCCGCTGCACGTCCGCCTTGCCCGATTGCGCATCCTCGACGAGCTTGGCCATCTGGGCGAGCTGGGTGTCGGATCCGACGCGGGTTGCCCGCACGATGAGTCGTCCTCCGGCGTTGACGGTTGCGCCGACCACCGCGTCGCCCGCTGCGACCTCGACGGGCACAGACTCACCGGTGAGCATCGATGCGTCGACGGCCGATGTGCCGTCGACGACGACACCGTCGGTGGCGATCTTCTCGCCCGGACGCACCACGAAATCGTCACCGACCGCGAGGTCCTCGATGGGGATCAGAGTCTCGGCGCCGTCGCGCAACACGGCGACGTCCTTCGCACCGAGTTCGAGCAGGGCACGCATCGCGGCCCCGGCCCGACGCTTGGAACGCTTCTCGAAGTAGCGGCCGGCGAGCACGAACATGGTCACACCGGCGGCGACCTCAAGGTAGATGTTCGCCGCCCCGTCGCTCGGGGAAACGGTGAGCTCGAATGGGTGGGTCATGCCGGGCATGCCGGCCGTACCGAGGAAGAGCGCGTACAGCGACCAGAGCAGGGCGGCCAGCGTGCCGACCGAGACCAGGGTGTCCATCGTGGCCGCGCCGTGGCGCAGATTCGTCCACGCCGCCTTGTGGAACGGCCAGGCGGCCCAGACGACGACAGGTGCCGCGAGCACGAGCGATGCCCACTGCCAGTAGGTGAACTGCAGGGCGGGGATCATCGCCATCGCGATGACGGGAACCGAGAGCACGATGCTGCCGATGAGCCGCTGGCGGAGGCCGGTGAGCTCGGCATCCGGTTCCTCGCCCGCAGCGACGCTCGACGGCTCGGCCTTCTTCACGGGCACGGTGGCGGTGTAGCCGGTCTTTTCGACCTCCGCGATGATGGCGCCGATATCGACGCCGATCGGGGCGCTCACCCGCGCCTTCTCCGTGGCGTAGTTGACGCTCGCCGAAACCCCGTCGATCTTGTTGAGCTTCTTCTCGATGCGCATCGCGCACGACGCACACGTCATGCCGCCGATCTCGAGTTCGATGTTCTGGGCGGCGGCCAGAGCTGCTCCGCTCAGTTCGGTGCCGCTCACGTCGGTGCCGGTCATGATGCCGCCCCGTCGTGGGTCTCGCCGTGCGGCACGGATGCCGGCGGGGCCATGGACCCCGCGACCACTCCGGCGACGCCGTAACTCAGCCCGAAGACCGCGATCAGGGCCAGGCCGTACAGGCCGAGGGTGAGTGGTGCTTTCATGCCGTCTCCTTGTGCTCAGGTGCTTCTCGATACCCCCTAGGGGTATCTTTCACCTGTGCATAACAGCATACCCCCATCGGGTATTCCGCGCTCCCCCGAACGGCGCGGGAATCATGGGCGCAGCGTAGGAAGCGGCCCGCCACCGCGGGCATCCGCCCAGAGGTCGACACCCGCGTCACCCGCGAACGCGTCGATCTCGGCGAGCTCCGCCGCGCTGAAGTCGAGCCGCTCCAGGGCCGCCACGTTCTCCTCGAGCTGCTCGACGCGGCTCGCGCCGATCACGAGGCTCGTCACCCGCTCGTCGCGGAGTGCCCACGCGAGGGCGAGTTGCGCCAGGCTCTGGCCGCGCCGCTCGGCGATTGCGGCGAGACCGCGGATCCGCTCGAGGTTCTCGTCGGAGAGCATGTCGGCACCGAGCGAGCCATCGGATGCCGCCCGAGAGCCGTCGGGCACACCGCCGAGGTACTTGCCGGTGAGCAGTCCCTGCGCGAGCGCGGTGAAGCCGATCACGCCGAAGCCCTCCTGCCCAGCGGCGTCGAGCAGGCCGTCGGTCTCGATCCAGCGGTTGAGCATCGAATAGGAGGGCTGGTGGATGAGCAGCGGCGTGCCGAGCTCGCGCAGCAGCGCCGCCATCTCGCGGCTGGCGGCGGCGGCGTACGAGGAGATGCCGATGTACCGTGCGCGCCCGGAGCGCACCGCGTGGTCGAGCGCCGCCGCCGTCTCCTCGAGCGGGGTGCCGGGGTCCGGGCGGTGAGAGTAGAAGATGTCGACGTTCTCGAGCCCCAGCCGCAGCAGCGACTGGTCCAGCGACGCCAGCAGGTGCTTCCGGCTGGCGCCGACGCCGTATGGGCCGGGCCACATGTCCCAGCCGGCCTTCGTCGACACGACGATCTCGTCGCGGTACGGCGCGAGATCCTCGGCCAGCACACGCCCGACGTTGCGTTCCGCCGCGCCGTAGGGCGGCCCATAGTTGTTGGCGAGATCGAAGTGGGTGATCCCGAGGTCGAAGGCGCGGCGCACGATTCCACGCTGCTGATCGAGCGCGCGATCATCGCCGAAGTTCTGCCAGAGCCCCAGCGAGAGCACCGGCAGCTTCAGTCCCGACCGCCCCGTACGGCGATAGAGCATGCGGTCGTAGCGGTCGTCGGCGGCGCGATAGGACATGCGTTCATCGTATCGAGCGTCACGCCTGAACGCCCCAGCTGGGGCGCCGGCGACTAGCCGCGGCTGCGCACGCGGAACACGTCGAAGAACACCCGGAGCGCCAGGATTCCGGAGAGCAGCACCAGCAGGTATCCGAAGATCTGGAACAGACTCAGTGACGGCGTCACCTGCGGTCCGGCATCACTGATCAGCAGCATCGCCGCCATGATGCCGAATGCGGCGGCGAGCACGGTGACCACGACGAGGTTCACGAGGTCCCGGATCAGCGCGCGGTCCCGCCGATCGGCGAAGAGCCGCACATTCACGCTGAGTCGCCCCTCGGCCAAGGCGCTGCTCAGACGGTCGATGCGGGCGGGCAGCCGCCGCACGATCGGCAGCACCGAGAGGAGCTCGTCGTTGACGCTCGTGAAGATCGCCTGCGGCGTGAACCCGGCGGCGACGCGCTCCGCGGCGTATCCGCCCGCCTCGGTGAGGATGTCGAACTCCGGGCTGAGGACACGCAGCGTGCCCTCGAGTGTCGCAACGGCACGGAAGGCCAGGGCCAGCTCGGAGGGAACGGCGATGCGGTTGTCCGCGAGCATGCGCACCATCTCGGTGAACACCGTGACATCGAGCGAGGCGCCGGGGCCGAGCCTGGTGGCGACGAACACCCCGATCTGTCGGCGCAGCGCGATCTCGTCGATGTCGTCTGGCAGCTCGACGAAGGCGAGGAGCGAGTCAGTGAAGGCGCCGGCGTCGCCCCGGTAGAAGGCGAGGAGCACATCGCCGATCTGCCCGCGGAGTTCGGAGTCCAGTCGGCCGACCGAGCCGAAGTCGAGCAGCACGAGCTCGCCGTCGGCACGGAGGATGATATTGCCCGGGTGCAGATCGGCATGGAACACCCCGTCGTCGATGATCTGGGCGAGAGTCGAGCGCAGCAACCGCTGGGCCTGCTCGGTGCGCTGCTCCGCCGGGTGCCGCTCCAGCGCACGCCGGTCACTGAGCGTGTCGCCGTCGACGAGTTCCATGACGAGCACGCGGCTGGTGCAGTACTGCTCGTAGTGTTCCGGGATGCCGACGCGCGCGGCATCCGAGTGCTTCGCCTGGGTCACGGCCATCGCGGTCATGTTCCCTGCTTCGATCCGGTAGTTCAGCTCGTCGCGCAGGCTGGCCGCGAAGCCGGCCGCGAGCTCGCGCACGCCGAGCTCCTTGCCCCACTGCGTGCTCTGCTCCAGCTGCGCCGCGAGCCGCAGGGTGATGTCGAGGTCGCGCTCCACCGACGGGATGATGCCCGGCCGTTGCACCTTGACCGCGACCTCCTCCCCGCTGACGAGGCGCGCCCTGTGCACCTGACCGATGGATGCCGCGGCGAGCGGGGTCTGGTCGAATGAGGCGAAGACGGTGTCGACCGGAGCACCCAGCTCTGCCTGCAACAGCACGGCCACCTCGCCCCACTCGGCCGCCGGCACACGCTGCTGCAGCATGGACAGTTCGCTGAGGTACTCGGCGGGCAGGAGGTCGGTGCGAGTGGAGAGCACCTGCCCGAGTTTGACGAATGCCCCGCCGGCCTCCTCGAGCGCACCGCGGAGCGCCCGCGCCTGCTTGCGGCGCTCCGCGCTACCGACACTCGACTGTTCGGTGTTCAGCCGAAACGGCACGAGGCCGTGCCGAACGGCGATGCGAGACACCTCGCTGTACCGGCGGGTGCGCAACCGCCACGCCGTGAACGCGTGCAGCCATCGATCGGGGCGGGGAATGGTGCCGGCGGGGACCAGCAGCTCGGCGATGACAAGGAAGGCGACCGCCGCGAAGAACACGATGCCGATCTGCAGCGGCAGCAACGCCGGGCTGTACTCCTGCACGCCCCAGACGAAGCGGGCCTCGAATCCGAGCTCCGCTCCCAGCCCGACCAGCCCGGCCAGCAGCAGGCGGGTGATCCCGATCCGCACACCCAGAATGCGCCGAGCGAAGGCGGAGAGTACGAACATGAACACCACCGTGACGATGCCCATCACAACAATGTTCCCGATCACAGCGCCCATCCGGGCCTCCCTCATTCCGCCCGCGAAGTTTAGCTCTCGCGGGGACAACGCATTAGAGCAGACATCGGCGCGCGGCGATACCAACTTTCGATTGAGGGATGACAGAGAATGGCGACATGGATCATTCGACGGCAGACCCGGGGCGCGGTGTCGCACGGCTTTCTTTCACCACCGTGCTCCGATAGTGTTTACGCAACCATGAACTCGACGACTCCGAATGCGCACTCCCTCCCCCGTGCACGTGCGTCGATCAACGACGTCGCGATCCACGCCGGCGTCTCAGCGCAGACGGTGTCACGCGTCGCGAACTCGCAGACGAATGTGCGGCCCGCCACGCGCGACCGCGTGCTCGCGTCCATGCAAGCCCTCGGCTACCGGCCGAACAGTGCCGCCCGCAATCTGAAGTCCGGTCGCTTCCGCAGCATCGGCGTCGTCACCTTCAACCTGCGGACACTCGGCAATGAGCGCACGCTGGACGCCATCGCCTTCGCCGCCGCCGCGGCCGGATACACCACGACACTCCTGCCGGTCGCCGATCCCACCCAGGTCGACGTGGCCGGCGCGTTCGGCCGCCTCGAAGAGCAGGCCGTCGACGGCATCATCCTGATCATGTCGGCCGAGGTCGGATCCCCGGACGAGCTCACGCTCACCGCAGGGTTGCCGCTCGTCATCGTCGACTCCGATGCGGCGCTTCCGCACACCATCGTCGACACCGACCAGGAGCAGGGCGCCCGACTGGCCGTTGAGCACCTGCTCGCCCTCGGCCACCGCGACATCGTTCATGTGTCTGGGCCGGCGACCTCCTTCTCGGCCAAGCGGCGCGCCGAGGCCTACCGCGCCGTCATGTCGGAAGCGGGACTCCCGGTTCCGCCCATCATCGTCGGCGATTGGAGCGCAGCGTCGGGATTGGCCGCCGGCCGTGCGATCGCGGCATCCGAACGCATGCCGACGGCCGTGTTCGCATCGAACGACCAGATGGCCCTCGGCGTGATGAGCGCATTCCACGAGCTGGGGCTGAGTGTGCCCGGTGACGTGAGCGTCGTCGGCTTCGACGACGCCGACGACGCCGAAGCCTATTGGCCGCCGCTCACCAGCGTGCATCAGAACTTCGACGAGGTCGGCAAGAGCGCGACCCGGCTGCTCATCGCGACGATCGACGGCGAGGCCGAGACAACGAAGCTGCTCATCCCGACGCAGCTCGTCGTGCGCGCGAGCACCTCCGCCCCGCGCGGGCGGTAGGCGCACCGCGCGCATGCGCTACTGCTCGGTGGAACCGAGCTCCGGTCGTGCCACGAATCGTGCGGAGGCTGAGGTGGCACCGGAGGTCTCGAACACGATGATCTCGTTGAGCCCCGCGCGCAGCACGGGCGCAGGCACGAACAGAGTGCGCTGAGGACCGCGACGCCAGTAGCGGCCGAGGTTGAAGCCGTTCACCCAGACCACTCCCTTACCCCAGTCGCTCGTGTCGAGGAACAGATCGGCCGTGCGCTCCAACTCGAAGCCGCCGGAGGCGAAGACGGGGCCGCAGAGTGGCGCGCCAGGCGCGACGGGCGGCGCGGCATCCAGGGCCGTGCGCACCGCGTCCAGCTCTTCGAGGGCCACGGCACCGGCCGTCCACTCCGTCAGCGGAACGCCGTCGAGCGTGACCGGGCCGATGAGCCCCTTGACCTCGCCGAGCCGTTGGCCGTAATTCACGCCACCCATGTGCTCGACGAGGAGCGTGAGGGTGCCAACGGCGCCGACGGGCAGCGGAAGCATCCGCTCGTGGAGGTCGCGGCTCACCGTGCCGAGGGCCACGCCGTCGAGGAAGACCTGTGCCCGGTCGCGCACCTCGCCGAAGGCCAGCAGCCCGCCGCCCTCGATCCGGCACGAGTAGTGGGAGTAGCCGCGCGGGGAGCCGAGTTCAGCGGCCGTCGGAACATGGCCGAACCGTACCCCGTCGAGAACGGGGGTCTGCCAGAGCGACACGGCGCGATCGAGCGGCACGTCGAACACCGGTGCGTCCACGCGCTCGGCCGGCCTCTCATCGGGAACGCTCGCGTGCTTCGCGATGACCTCGCGGAAACGCCAGTACTTCTCGGTCGGGGTGCCGTCCTCGGCCAGGGGCGCGTCGTAGTCGTAGGAGGTGATCGTGGGCCGGTAGGTGCCCTTGTCGTCGGCTCCTGAGGTGAATCCGAAGTTCGTGCCGCCGTGGAACATGTAGACATTCACGGAGGCGCCGGCGCTCAGCAGCGCGTCGAGTTCGCGGGCAGAGTCCTCCGCCGAGGTCGTGTTGTGCTTGCCGCCCCAGTTGTCGAACCAGCCACACCAGAACTCCGAGCACATCAGCGGCCCGGTCTTCTGGTGCTGCCTGAGCGTGGCCAGGCGCTCGGATGCCCGTGAACCGAACGACCCGGTGCGGTGCAGCTCATCCAAGCTGCCGTTCTGGAGCATGGTGTCTTCCGGCTGGTCCACGGTCGTGAGCGGAACGTCGATTCCGCGTTCGCGGGTCATCGCCGTGAGCGTGCGCAGGTAGTCCTTGTCCGCACCGTATGCGCCGTACTCGTTCTCGATCTGCACGAGCACCACCGGTCCTCCGTGCTGGATCTGGCGTGGCCGGACGATGTCGTACACGGCGTCGAGATAGCCCGCGATCGCGTCCAGATAGGCCGGGTCACTGCTGCGAATGGTCATCGACGGGTCGGAGACGAGCCAGCCCGGCAGTCCCCCATCGTGCCACTCCGCACAGATGTACGGGCCGGGCCGCACGATCGCGTGCATGCCCTCCGCGTGCACCAGGTCGAGGAAGCGCCCCAGATCAAGCTGCGGCGTGGTGAGGAACTCGCCCTTGCTCGGCGCGTGCTCGTTCCACGGCACGTAGGTCTCGATGGTGTTCAGGCCCATCAGACGGGCCTTGTGGATGCGGTCGGCCCAGAGATCGGGGTGCACTCGGAAGTAGTGCAGAGCTCCGGCGAGCACCCGGTGGGGCGCGTCGTCGAGGAGGAAGTCGGTGTCTCCGATGGAGAAGATGGGCATTCGCTGTCCTGTCAGTGTTACTGATCGCGGGGTGCCTGCCGTGACGGCAGGCACCCCGCGACCGAGTGCTGTGCTACTTGTTGACGCCGTGCTACTTGTTGACGCTGAAGCCCTGGTCGTTGCCGAACGTGACCAGGGTGTCCTGCCACTCGACGAGAGCCGCGTTCAGGTCACCGTTGGAGCCGAGCGCCTGGCCGACGGAGTCGGTGAAGACACTGTTGGCGTAGCCCTGGTAGGGCAGGTACTGCCATCCGGCGATGACCGACTCAGCCGACGCTGCGCCGACCTGGTTGGCCGGCTGGCCGCCGTATGCCTCGAACGGGTGGTCGAGGAACTCCGGGTTGCTGAGGTCGGCGATGGTCGACGGGAAGCCGTTCGTGTTCACGAGTTCACGTCCTTCGCCCTCGGCGAGGTACGTGAGAACGCTGGCTGCTGCCGCCTTGTTCGCGCTCTGCTCGGTGACGGCAAGGCCGCTTCCACCGTTCTCGGAGGATGCCGGCTGGCCATCCCATGACGGCATCGGGGCGACGCGCCACTTGCCCGCGGTGCCGTAGTCGTCCATGCCGCCGATCATCCAGGAACCCATCATGAGGGTTCCGAGCTTGTCCTGCGTGAGCGCCTTGCTCCATTCGTCGGACCAGGTCGGGACGCCGGAGAGCTCGCCGGCGTTGAGGCGGTCGCCCCAGAAGCTGGCGAACTTCTTCGTGCCCTCGTCCTGCAGGTCGATCGTGATGTTCTCACCCTCGCTCTGGAACGGCTGACCGCCGGAAGCCCAGATCATGCTGGTGAAGAAGCCGGCGTCGCCGCTGTTGGCGATGTAGGCCTCGGGGTCGAAAGCGTGGATCTTCGCGCTGGCGTCTGCGAACTGGTCCCAGGTGGTCGGAGCCTGAGCAACGCCGGCGTTGGCGTAGAGGTCCTTGTTGTAGATCATGACCATGGGGCCGGAGTCCATCGGCAATGCGACGATCTTGCCCTGCTGATTGACGGAGTTCCAGGTCGACGCGGTGAAGGCATCCTCGTAGTCGCCGAGGCCGTACTCGCTGAGGTCGGCGAGGGCCTTGCCCATGTCCAGCTGCGGGATGGTCTGGTACTCGACGGGAACGAGGTCGGGGGCGCCCTTGCCTGCCTTGACCGCGTTCTGCAGCTTCGTGACGACGGCGTCGGGGTTCTCGAGCTTGACGACGTCGAAGGTGATGTTCGGGTTTGCCTCGGTGATGGCGTCCGCGAGCTCCTGGGTGCTGTCGCTCCAGGTCCACCAGGTGAGCGTGACGTCCTCGGTGGGCGCTGCTCCGTCGTCGCCCGGGGCTGCAGCACTGCAGCCCGAGAGCGCTCCGACGAGGAGGGCGCTGGCGCCGACGACGGCGCCGAGGCGTGCCCATCGGCGTGTGGTGATTGATTCCATTGTGATTCCCTTCGCTTGGTGTTGGGGTCTTGGTGTTGGGGTGTTGGGTCTGGGTGCCGGGCGAACCGGTCTACTTCACGCTCCCGGCGGTCAATCCCGACTGCCAGTAGCGCTGCAGGTAGAGGAATGCGGCCGAGATCGGAATGACTGTGAGCAAGGAACCGGTGATGACGAGGTTCGGGATGGCCTGACCGCCGATGGCGGTCGCCTGGGCCGCCCACTGGGCGAGACCGACGGGCAGCGGGTACCACTGGGGGTCACTCAGCATGATCAGCGGCAGGAAGTAGTTGTTCCACGTCGCGACGACCGTGAACATCAACACCGTGATCAGCGCGGGCGCGAGCTGGCGGAATGAGATCACGAAGAAGATCCGGATCTCGCCGGCACCGTCGAGCCGGGCGGCCTCGAGCAGCTCGTCCGGAATGGCCTCCTTGGCGTACACCCAGACGAGGTAGAGGCCGAAGGCGCTCACCATCGAGGGGATGATCACCGACAACGGAGTGTTGGTGAGGCCGAGCCCACTGAACAGCAGGAACTGTGGAACCGCGAGCGCCGAAGCCGGAATGGCCATCGCACCGAGGATGATCGCGAACACCCACCGCCGCCCCGGGAAGTTGTACTTCGCGAGGCCGTACCCGGCCAGCGTCGCGAGGAGCGTGGCGCCTCCGGCCCCGATTACGACGTAGACCAGGGTGTTGCCAAGCCAGCGCAGGAAGATCCCGTCCTGGTAGGAGAAGGTGTCGACGATGTTCTGGAAGAGGGCGAACTCGCCGCTGAACCAGAATGCGAAGGAGTCGTAGAGCGAGTCCATCGTCTTCGTCGAGTTCACGACGAGCCACCACATCGGCACGAGGCAGTAGAGCATCATGAATGTCATCAGGAGCCCGAGGGTGAGCGAAGCCCGCTTGTGCCGCGGGGTGGCCTTCGGCCGACTGGATGCCGGCCGCGCCGGCATCCGGCCGCTGGCAAGCTGGCTCGGGGCCTTGCCCGGACGGGCAGCCGATTCGATGGCGCTCATGCCTTGTCCTCTTTCTTTTCGCCGCCGAGCTGAACCAGGTAGGCGACGACCATGGTGATAACTCCCGAGATGATCGCGATCGCGGCCGCATAGTTGAACTGCGAGCCGGCGAACGAGAGGTTGAACGCGTAGAGGTTCGGCGTGAAGTACGTGGTGATCGAGTTCGGGGCGATCGTCTGCAGGATCGATGGCTCGTTGAACAACTGGAAGCTGCCGATCACCGAGAAGATCGTGGCAATGACGATGGCGCCGCGAATGGAGGGCAGCTTGATGGAGAAGATCGTGCGGAACGGACCGGCCCCGTCGATCTCCGCGGCCTCATAGAGCTCCATCGGCACGGCCTTGAGCGCCGAGAAGAAGATCAGCATGTTGTAGCCGACGAACTCCCAGGTGACGATGTTGCCGATCGAGACCATGATCAGGTTCTCGGCCAGAGGCGAGGGAAGATCGAGACCGAAGAAGCGGTTGATGTCGGCGACGAGGCCGAACTGCGATCCGTACATGTAGCCCCAGATCATGACCGCGACGACACCGGGCACGGCGTAGGGCAGGAAGATCGAGAGGCGATAGAACGGCACCCAGCGCAGTCGCGCGCTGTCGAGGGCCAGAGCGGCGAACATCGCAAGGCCGAGCATGATCGGCACCTGCACGAGCAGGAAGGTGGCGACGCGGAGCATAGCTTCCCAGAACTTCGGGTCGACCATCGCCGTGGCGTAGTTCGCGAGGCCGACGAAGGAGTTGCCACCGACCAGCGTCTCGCGGAACAGGCTGAGGTAGATCGCGTAGATCAGAGGCGCGACGAAGACGAGCGTGAAGACAGCCATGAACGGCCCGACGAACCACCATCCGGACCAGTTGAGCTTGCGGCGCGTGCGGCCCCCGACCGATACCAGGGCCACGGTGGAGCCGGTCACCGGCTTGTTTGCGCGTGAGGACGGAAGATCGGTGATCATCGCTGACCCACCTCCCCGCCCTCGACGTTCGACAACTTTGTCATTCGCTACGTTTCCTTCTTCAGAATGTTTGCGTTCCCATCGAAGTCTAGGACAAGATTATGTTTGCGCAAACAGAATTTTTGGGGCCGAGGTCACAAAGGGGTCACGAACGCTGGTGAACGCCCCGTGCCACCCTCTCCCCGCGCGACAGAAGCCCCGCTCACCCCCGACACCGCCGTTTGGATGCACGCATGATCACCACCCTCCACGTCGTCTTCAAGACGCACCTCGATCTCGGCTTCACCGATTACGCCGAGAACGTCACCTCGCGCTACGTGCACGAGTATCTGCCGCGCGCGATCGCGCTCGCTGAGGAGCTGGAACGCCGAGGCGGCCCCGCCCGCTTCCGCTGGACGACGGGCTCGTGGCTGATCCACGAGGCGCTCCGCCTCGGCACCGCAGACGAGCGGGCGGCGCTGGAGCGCGCGATCCGCTCCGGGCACGTCATGTGGCACGCCCTGCCGATGTCGACGCACACCGAGCTCATGGATGCGGGCCTCGTCGAGCACGGCATCTCCATCGGCCGTCGGCTCGATGACCGCTTCGGCCGCCACACGATCGCCGCGAAGATGACGGATGTGCCCGGCCACACCATCGGCCTCGTGCCCTTCCTCGACCGGGCGGGTATCGACTACCTGCACTTGGGCGTGAACGGCGCGTCCGCGGTGCCGGAGGTGCCCGAGTTCTTCGTCTGGCGCGCACCGGACGGCAGCGAGGTCGTCGTCAACTACGCCCAGAGCTACGGTGCGACCGAGCACGGCGCCGCCATCGTGCCCGGCGGCAGCGACGCCATGCACCTCGCCCACACGGGCGACAACTTCGGCCCGCCATCCGCCCAGGACGTCGAGGACCTCTTCGCGCAACTCGCGGCCGAGTACCCGGGCGCACGCATCGTGGCGTCGACACTCGACGATTTCGCGGCGGCCGTGCTCGCCGTGCGGGAGACCCTCCCCGTGCTCGAGCAGGAGATCGGCGACACGTGGATCCACGGCGTGGCGAGCGATCCGGTGCAGACCGCGCGGCTGCGCGCGCTGCTGCGGTTGCGCGCGTCGTGGATCGAGCGGGGTACGTTGCTGCCGGGAACTCCGGAGTGCGACGGCTTCAGCGACGGCCTCCTCCTGATTCCGGAGCACACCTGGGGCGAAGATCTGAAGACCTACCTGCCCGACTACGTGAACTATGAGAAGGCCGATTTCCGGCGGGCACGCGCAGCCGATGTCATCGACCCGAGCGCGAACTCCGCCGAGTTCGACCTGCACGCCTGGGCGTACAGCGAACACCCCGGCGCGCAGGGGCTGCGCTACTCCTCCTTCGAACGGTCCTGGGCTGAGCAACGTGCCCACCTCGACCGGGCGCTCGCGTTCCTCTCCCCCGAGCGTCTCGCCGAGGCACGCGCGGCGCTGGCCGAGACCGAGCCGACAGTCGCTGAGCTGCCGGCGGATGCCGTGGCGATCGACCTCGACGAGCTCCGGCAGCACGGCGAGCAGCTCGTCGGTTCACACCGTGTGCGCTTCGGCGAGGACGGCTCCATCGTCTCGCTCATCGACGCCGCCGGAACGGAGTGGGCGGGGCCGGACCACCGACTCGCCGCCTACAGCTACCAAACCTTCGACGAACGCGACGAAGCCCGCTGGATGCAGGAGTACTCGCGCAACCTCGACGAGACCGCGATGTGGGCCGTCCCCGACTTCAGGAAGCCCGGTCTCTCGATCGCCGAGACACTGCCGGCCACGGTGTTCTCGCCGCGGGTCGTGTCTGCTGTGCGCTTCGACGACGGGGCGGATACCGTGTTCGCGCTGCGCCTCGCGCTGCCCGATGAGGCCTGTGAGGCGTGGGGCGGCGCTCGCGACATCCGGCTCAGCTACCGCTTCCCAGCTGTCGGGGCGATCCAGATCACCCTCGACCTTGCCGGCAAGGATGCCTCCCGACTGCCGGAGGCGAGCTGGCTCGGCTTCCGCCCGCTGCCTGCGCCTGGCCCATGGCGGTTGAACAAGCTGGGCAGCCCCATCGACCCACAGGGCGTCGTCCGGAACGGCAACCGCAGCCTGCACGCGGTGACGGAGGCGTCCCGCGGCGGCGAGCGCGGCTTCGTCCTACGGCCGATCGACGCCGCGCTCGTGGCGGTCGGCAAGCCGGCACTGCTGCGATTCGAGAACGCCGTCGCCCAGCCGGATGACGGTATGCACGTGAACCTGCACAACAACATCTGGGGCACGAACTTCACCATGTGGTTCGACGACGCGCTGCGCTTCCGCTTCGAGCTGGAACTCGGCCCGGGCGCTGGCACACTATGACAGCGACGACAGAAGACACCAGGCCCAAGAACGAGGAGAAGACAGTGACCGCACCATTGATAGAGAGCCCACCCGTCGTCATGGCGCCACGGGAAGACGGCTTCGAGGTCGTGTGGGGTGTGAGTCGGCTCTGCCGCGGCTGGCTTGAGTGGGAAGCGGAAGGCGAGCGCGGAGTCGTGACTGCCGATGCCTTCGGCATGGTTCCGCAGGACGACCGGGTGCTCCGGGTGCGCGTGGCCGGGTGGCCGGCCGGCACCTCGCGCCGTGTGCGCGCCGTGACGGAGTCGGTTCTGGATCCGCGTGAGCGGCACGAGAGCGCATGGAAGACCGTGCGCACGCTGGCGGCGGCCTCCGACACCGCCCACCTCGCGGTGTGGAACGACACCCACCAACAGGACGATACGCTCCGTGCGCTGGATGCCGTCACGCCCGAGGTCGATGTGCTCGTCTGGAACGGCGATCTCTGCAACGACTGGATCGACCCGGCGTGGTTCACCACGACGATCCTCAGCCCGGCCGGCCTCGATGTGAGCGCCGACCGCCCGCTGGCGATCGTCGTCGGCAACCACGATGTGCGCGGCACCTGGGCGTACCAGCTCGAGGACTTCGTCGCCTCCCCGGAGGGCCGCCCGTTCACCGCGTTCCGCGTCGGGCCGGTCGCTTGTGTCGTGCTGCACACCGGCGAGGACAAGCCGGACGCCCACCCGAGCTTCGAGGGGCGCGTGGCCTTCGAGCCGCTGCGGGCCGAGCAAGCCGACTGGCTGCGCGAGGTCACCGCGCAGCCGGAGTTCCGCGACGCCCCCTACCGGGTCGTGTTCTGCCACATTCCGCTGCGCTGGATCGAGGAGGTCGAGCAAGACTACGACAACGGCGGTTACGACTGGTTCAGCCGGATGAGCCGCGACGCGTGGAACGATGCCCTCGTCGCCTGGGGTGCCCAGATCGTCGTGTCCGGCCACACCCACGGCACGGCCTGGCTGCCGCCGACCGCGGAGTTCCCCTACGGGCAGCTCGTCGGCGGCGGCCCGGATGCGGATGCCGCCTCCGAGGAGGCCGCGACGTGGATCGACGCGAACGCGACATCCGACGAGCTCGTGTTCACGATGCGCACCCTCGACGGTGCGATCGTGCACGAGGTGCGGTTGGATCCGCTACCTCACAGTTAAGTTCGAGAAAAACTCAGAAATTGCTGGATTTCTTCGCATCACAGTTCTACAATTGAATCATGCGCAGAAGCATGGAAGCCCCGGTAGATCGTCACTTTGATGATCCCGGGGCTTTCGGCTCTGAGCCCTGTGATGCAGTCGCCTCACCCGAGCCGGATTGGATGTTCGTGGAGGGGCCCGGACCGGTTCTGCCCACGGATGCCGGGCCGGTGCTGGTGTCACCGACGGAGTCGGTCGGGTTCTCCATCACCGCCGCGGCGAATGCGCAGTACGCGGGCAACCGGGCGATGGCCGCCCAGCTGGCCGCACTGGCCGGGGCGCTGCGGACCAGCCGCCGTAACCTCTCCGTTTATCTCTGGCCGGGTGCCATGACCGAACCGGACGCACGTGATTTGGCCGAACGGGCCGCTGCGGAGGATGTCTCCATGCAGCTGCAGCTCACGGTCGCCACGGTGCGCACCCGCGCCTACGAGGGCCAGACCCTGATCGACTCGCTGCCGCAGCTCTGGGAGCTGTTCCAGACCGGGCTCACCGGTTACGCCCACGCCGCAGCCGCCGTACAGCACCTGGCCGGGCTCAGTGACCCGGCAGCGATCGCCCACTACGACACCATCCTGACCGGCGCCGCCGCGACGCTGACCCCGGCCGCGTTCCGACAGAAGGCCCGCACCCTGCAGGAACGTCTCCTGGCCGAACCGGCCGAGACCCGCCACGACCGGGCGATGGCCGAACGCCGCGTGCACCTGGAGCCCGCCGAGGACGGCATGGCCTGGCTGCACCTGCACCTGGCCGCCGAGGACGCGATCCGCATCACCGAGCGTCTCACCCAGACCGCCCGGAACATCCACCGCGCGGAAGCGGGAACCGGCCCCTCCTCTCATCGGCGCACGCAGATGCAGATCCGGGCCGACCTCGCCGCAGCCTGGCTCGCCGGGGACGGCACCCCGACCGCCGCCAAAGTCCGGCCGATCCTGCTCGTGCCGATCCTCAGCCTCCTGGGCCTGAACAACAATGGCCTGAACGAGCCGGGCAGCCAGCCGGCCATCCTGCACGGCTACGGCCCGATCGACCCGGCCACCGCCGCGAAGCTCTTCGTGGATGCACCCGCATTCCGGCGGGCCGGCACCGACCCCATTAACGGCGCCCTCCTGAACCTCGACCGCGACAAGTACCGGCCCACGAAGGCCCAACGGGAATGGCTGACCATCAAATACGCGTCCTGCGCGAGGCCCGGCTGTGACTGCTCCTCGACCATGGCTGACATCGACCACGTGAAGGAATGGGCCCGCGACCACGGCCCGAGCAACATCGACAATTTGATCCCACTCTGCACACCGGACCACCGGCTGAAGACCCTCGCCAAGATCAGGCTCGACAAGACGATCGATCCCGACGGCACCGACCGCGTCACCGTCAGCACCCCGACCGGGTTCACCGCCACCGTCCTCGCCCGAGCCAGACCGGCCTGGTGGGACGGCGACGACGCGCCCTTCTGACGCGGCGGCCTAGGCGAACACCAGCCAGCCGATGCCCACCACGAGGGCGATGATGCCGAGCACGACGCTCGGGGTCGCGGACTCCTTGCGGCGCACGTGCAGGACCGCGGCGACGACCATCATCCCGAACAGTGCGAATGCGGCGATCGGCGTCAGCCAGGGAGCAATTCCGGTGGCGGCCGGCAGCACCATTCCCAGCGCTCCGAGCACCTCGAGGGCGCCGATTCCCTTCAGCTGCGGAGGGCTGACGGTCTCGACCCATTCCATCTTCCCGCGCACCTCCGCATAGGGCTTGACCACCTTCATCGAACCGGCGGCTACGAACATGACGGCGAGGATGCCGGTGACGACCCAGAGGGCGATGATCATTGTGTCTCCAAAGAAGTGGCTAATAGTTCCCAATAGTGCGTAACGCACGGTCTGTTAGCATATTCTGTGGCGGACGCCCGCACTTCCCGGTTCGTCACGCACCTGGAGGTGCGCAATGGAAGGAACGGCAATGGAGAGCCCCGAACAGGCGCGCACCATCGACACCAGGCAGCTGCCCCCGCACGGCGACAGCGATGGGGCAGCGACGTGCAGCACCGACAATCCCGCCAGCCGCGTGATCCGCGAGGTTCTCTCCCGCGTCGGCGACAAGTGGAGCCTGCTGGTGATCGGAGTGCTGCACGACGGGCCGCGCCGTTTCACCGAGCTGCAACGCGCCGTCGACGGCATCTCGCACCGCATGCTCACGCAGACGCTCCGTAGCCTCGAGCGCGACGGGCTCGTGTCCCGGCAGAGCTTCGCCGAGATTCCGCCGCGCGTCGAGTACACGGCGACTCCGCTCGGGCGTTCGCTCTCTGAGCCGGTGCTCAGCCTGGTTGGTTGGGCTGCCGACAACCACCGGCAGATCCTGGACGCACGCTCCGCCTTCGACGGGCCAGAGGACTAGGCAGGCGCCGCGGGTGCAGAAAAGCCCCGGTCAATGACCGGGGCTTTTCCTTGTGCGTGGACCCTAGGAGATTCGAACTCCTGACCTCCTCGATGCGAACGAGGCGCGCTACCAACTGCGCCAAGGGCCCGTGCGGTTTCTACGATAGCACCGCTCCCGACCCTCGAAAGACACACGACACGCGACTCAATTCTCGACGTGAGCCTCCGCGCCGGCATCCTGCTCGCTGACGAATCGGTAGGGCACCGGTTCCTCTGTCTCGTGCCCCAAACGCCAGGTGCGGATGATGGTGCCGCCCGGTTCGTCATAGCTGATGACGAGTTCCGGCTGATAGGCACCGTTGACGTATTCGAGCTGCATCTCGTCACCGTGGCCGATCATGCCCGGCCCGAACAGCACAGCGGTGTATGTGGTCTTCTCGCTCATCGCTCACCTCGCAGTTGGGGTCCGGATGCCGCGGGCTGCCGCATCCGGCTGTGCTCCGACCATACGCCTGCGTCCCGCGCTTGGCGAGGGCCCGTGAACGTAAGAGGTGCTAGCCGGCGGCGCGGCGACGGCGCAGGACGGCGTCGAGGTCACCCATGCCGGGTGTCGCGTCGGCCACGCCCGGGTCGCTCAGCATGCCCATGCTGGCGAATTTGCTCGGCGCGGCAGGAGCGGCGGGCCGGGCGATCGGGGTCACGGTGGCGGCAGGCGACACGGCCGTGGCTGCGGCGTCGAGTGCTGCGGCGCGCTCGACCATGGCGGCACGCGCCGCGACGCGACGCAGCTCGGCTGCCGCGTCGACGGAGGCTCTGGCGGCCGCGGCGACGGAACCACGCTCAAGGTAGGCGGGCTTCGGCAGGGGCCGGGGTGTCCAGCCCTGCTGGACGGTGGCGCTCGGGGCGAACTCGACGGGCGTGAACCGCGCGGGGGCGGCCGGTGCCGCGGCCGCTGCTCGCGCGACTCTGGCTGCGTTGCGACCGGCCCGTGCGAGCGTGCCGAGTGTCACGAAGGCGGCGGTACCCGTGACGGCACCGATCGCCAGCAACGCCCACGAGCCGGAGACGGCGGCCGTGACGCCGCCGGCGAGCACGGCGACAATCGACCCGAGCAGGGCGAGCGCGGTGGCCGCGCGTGCGCGGCGCAGCGAGCGGAGCTTGGCACGGGCGATCAAGACGGGGTTCGCGGCGGCACGGGCGGCATCGGCGCGCAGCTTCTCGATGCGCAGCGCGTCTTCGGCGCGACGCGTCTGTGCCGCTGCTGCGGCTTCGGCCTTCACCAGCTCGCGGGCGGCATTCTCACGCTCGCGCAATACCTTGGACTGGGCTACGGCGTTGCGGGCGGTCGCCTCGACGACGATCTCGCGCGGGGCCTCCGCCGTTTCGGCGAGCACGCGAAGCGTCTGCTGCAACCGAACCGCATTGCGTTCGCTGGTGACGTACTGCCGACGGTGCAGCCAGGTGGGCAGCAGGTAGGCAAGCCAGAGCACGGCAGCCGCGGCCACCAACACTCCACCACCCAGCGCATCTGCACCCATAGTCTCTAAGTTAGGGCGAACGGTGCATGTGGCGCGACTTCGCGTGGGCGTGTCCCCGATGATTTGTCGTCTTTATGGGAATTGCCCCTCCGCTTTCGCAGAATCGGCCCGCATGCGGGGGTCAGCGCGGCCTGGGCCGGCCCCCATCAGCGCGGCGTCGTCGGCAGCGGGCGCGCCGCGAGCGCCGCGTCGTGCGGCGGGATCGCCGCGGCATCCACCGGAACGAGCCCGTGTCTCCAGCGGGCCAGAACGCCCTGCGGCAGCTCCTCGCTCACGAGCGCGAAGCAGTAGTGGTCGCGCCAGTCGCCGTCGATGTGGATGTAGCGTCGGCGCAGGCCCTCGTAGCGGAAGCCGAGCTTCTGCACGACGCGCAGGCTCGGACCGTTCTCCGGGCGGATGCAGATCTCCATGCGGTGGATGCCGAGCTGCGCGAAGCAGTAGTCCGTGGCCAGCGCCACCGCCGTGGGTGTGATGCCGAGGCCGGCGAACCGTTCGGCCACCCAGTAGCCGAGGGTCGCCGAGGCGAGCGAGCCGTAGCTGATCGACGACACGTTGAGCTGGCCGGCGACCTCCCCGTCATGCTCGAGCACGAACGGCAGCCCGTGCCCGCCGCGCGCATTGGCGAGCAGGCTGCGGATGCCGGAGCGCATGTCGAATGAGCCGATGCCCTGCGGGCTCGTGGCCTCCCACTTGCTCAGCCAGCGCCGGTTCTCCAGCAGCAGCCGTTCCAGTGCCCGCGCATCGCGCACCCGGATCGGACGCAGCGTGACGGTGTCGTCGCGCAACGTGGGCAGCACGGTCGTTAGTCCAGTTCGCCGACGAACTGCTTGAGCCACACCCGCAGGTCGGGGCCCAGGTCGCCGCGGTCGACGGCGAGCTGCACGATGGCCTTGATGTAGTCGAGCCGGTCGCCCGTGTCGTAGCGGCGGCCGCGGAACACGACACCGTAGACGCCACCGGTGTTCTCGGCATCCGCCGCCATCACCTCGAGGGCGTCGGTCAGCTGGATCTCGCCGCCCTTGCCGGGAGGCGTGTTCTCGAGCACGTCGAAGATCTCGGGCTTCAGCACGTAGCGGCCGATGATCGCATAGTTGGACGGCGCTTCCTCGCGGCTCGGCTTCTCGACCAGACCGGTGATGCGCACGACATCCGGGGTGTCTGTGAGTTCGATGGCCGCGGCGCCGTACATGTGGATGCTGTCGGGATCGACCTCGAGCAGGGCCACGATGGTCGCGTCACGCGCCTGCTGCTCGTCGAGCATGCGCGAGAGCAGCACATCGCGGGCGTCGATGATGTCGTCGCCGAGGAGCACCGCGAACGGGGCGTTTCCGACGTGCATGCGGGAGCGGAGCACGGCGTGGCCGAGGCCGAGTGGGTCGCCCTGCCGCACATAGTGCATGTCGGCGAGCTCCGTCGACTCGAGCACCTTCTCAAGGCGGGTGAGGTCGCCCTTCTTCTCGAGAGTCGCCTCCAGCTCCGTCACACGGTCGAAGTGGTTCTCGAGCGCATTCTTGTTGCGGCCGGTGATCATGAGCACGTCGTGGAGCCCGGCACTGACGGCCTCCTCCACCACGTACTGGATCGCCGGCTTGTCGACGACGGGGAGCATCTCCTTGGGCATCGCCTTGGTCGCGGGCAGGAATCGGGTTCCGAGTCCTGCGGCGGGAATGACGGCCTTTGTCGCGCGAGCTTTCATGACCCTAGGTTACTCACACGCGCGCGTGGGTCGGGCACCGCCCCCTGACATGAGGGCGACACCGGCTCCGGATGAGCCGGAACGCCTAAGATGGGGCCATGTCTCCCGATCCCACGCTGGCGAAGCGCGCGCTACGCGCCGAACTCCGCGAGCGTCGCCAGAACCTCTCGCAGCACGAGCGCGATCTCGCAACGATCGGTCTCACCCAGAACCTCGAGGCCGTCACACTTGATCTCGCGGCCCGGTCCATCGCCTGCTTCCTCTCCACCCCCATGGAGCCGAACACCCGGCCGTTCATCAACTGGGCCGAGGCACAGGGCATCCGCGTGCTCTTCCCCATCTCACGTGATGACGGCCTGCTCGACTGGACGGTCGGCGAGGAGAGCGTGGAAACCGAGGGCCTCCACGGCATCCCGGAGGCGGTCGGCGAGCTGCTCGGCCCCATCGCGATCAATGACGTCGACCTGATCATCGTGCCGGCGGCATCCGTGGACGAGAGCGGAATGCGCATGGGCTGGGGCCGGGGCTATTTCGACAAGACGCTCGGTTCGATGGAGAATTGTCCTCCGGTGTATGCGGTGATCTTCGACAGCGAATACGTCGACGAGGTTCCGCGCGAGGTGCACGATCAGCCGGTGAACGGCATCGTCACCCCCACGCGCATCCTCACCTTTTAGCATCTACACCTTGTAGCTGTCTCGCCGCGATTGCGGCGGGGCCCGACGTTGCGCGGCTGCGTGACACAGATACGCACGGAGACTCAGTGCCCACCTATTCCTACCGTTGCACCGAGTGCGACAACGCTTTCGACATCCACCAGGCGTTCACCGACGACTCGCTGAGCGTGTGCGACATCTGCGGCGGCAAGCTGCGCAAGGTGTTCAACAGCATCGGCGTCACCTTCAACGGCAGCGGTTTCTACCGCACCGACTCCCGCTCGGGCGGCAGCTCCCTGCCCTCGGCCCCCGGCTCCGGTGCCAGCTCGTCGAGCGCGGCATCTTCGGGTGGATCCTCCGACTCCGGCAAGGCCTCCCCGGCATCGACGTCCTCGTCGGCTAGCGTTTCAGGTGCATCATCAGCATCTGCATCATCAGCATCGAAGAGCGGCACATCCACGCCGCCCAAGTAGACGCATCGCCGTCGCGAAGGGAAACGACCATGCTCAAGGGATTCCGCGAATTCATCATGCGGGGCAACGTGATCGACCTGGCCGTGGCCGTCGTCATCGGTGCGGCGTTCACCGCCGTCGTCAACTCGATCGTCGAGAACCTCTTCAACCCCATCATCGGCGCACTCTTCAACGCCGAGGACCTGGCCGGCGCCCTGATCCTTGAGCTGCCGGGCGGGGGCGCGATCAAGTTCGGCGCCATCCTCGCCTCGATCATCACCTTCCTGATCGTCGCCGCCGTCGTCTACTTCGTCTTCGTGCTCCCCATCAACAAGATGAAGGAGCACCAGGACGCCAGACGCAAGGCCGGAGTCGAGGACGAGAGCGCCCCGGTCACCGAGCTCGACCTGCTCAGCGAGATCCGCGACGCCCTGGTCGCCAGCGAGGGCAAGCACCACAAGTAGCGCATCCAGTGCGCACGAAGCGCCGATCGCCGTCAGGCGGTCGGCGCTTCTGTGCGTGCCGGAACACCGTTCGGGCTGGCGGCCGCTACCAGTGTGGCGGGACGTCCCGGCGCAGGCGCTCGTCGTTGGGTCCAGAGGCGGTCGGCGTGCCGGATGCCGGTGCGCCACCATCGGCCGCCGGGCGGGCGTCGAGGATCGGGTCGTCGCGCGTGATCGGCGGCTCCGGGCTGGTGTCGGTGCCTGCGACCGGCGTCAGCCGTGCGCGGCGGCGCGCTCCCGGCACCCGTTCGACCCATTGTCTGGGGGCGGCATCCGCTGCACGCTGGCTCTCGTCAGGCTTCTCACTCATCACCGACAACCCTACGCGCCACCAACGGCCGTACGTTCGGCCGAGCGCACGGGGTGAACCGCAGGCAAGCCCCGTTAGGCGGCGGGGCGGAAGTCGAGCACGGCCGCGACGCGAAGGGCGACGGCATCCGGGTCGCTGAACAGCTCGAAGCTGTGCACGCGCAGGTAGTGCCAGCCGAGGCGCCGCAGCACCTCCGGGCGCAGGCGCAGCGACTCACGCAGGCTCGAGGAGCCGACGGCCCCATCGGTCTCGACGACGATCGCACGCCCGCCGTGCGAGGCGGCCAGCGCGAGCTTGTCGCGGTGCCCGAGCTCGACGCGGATGCCCATCTTCGTCAGCCGCGATGCGAGGTCGAGCAGCATGGGCTCACTGTCGTCCGGCAGGTGTTCCTCGGCCTCGCGCGCCTCGGTCTGGCTGAGGATCTGGGCGAGGGCCAGGATGCCGTGGCGCTGCCGATCTTCGTCGATGTCCTCTGGACGGAAGCAGGAGACGATGTCCATCGCGCGCCGGGCGCGGGTCATGCCGACGGCGAGCAGGCGGTCCCCACCCGGTTCGCCGAGGGCGCCGAAGTTGGAGAGCAGCCGGCCGTGCGGCGTGCGGCCGTAGCCGATCGAGAAGATCACGCGGTCGCGGCTCTGCGCAACAGACTGTTCGAGCGTGAGCACGGTGAACGGTTCGGTGCGGTCGCGCAGGATGAAGTCACTGAGGTCGGTGCGCTTGGCGAAGGCGGCGAGCACGGCCTGGTGCACGCGCACGGCGTGGCGGTTGCTC
Organism: Leifsonia sp. Root4; assembly: GCF_001425085.1. Classification (GTDB taxonomy): domain Bacteria; phylum Actinomycetota; class Actinomycetes; order Actinomycetales; family Microbacteriaceae; genus Microterricola. The sequence continues at coordinate 252,333 of NZ_LMDN01000002.1, forward strand.
GCGGTGATCACCATGAGCGATTCCTTGGGCCGGTTGACGGCGTGGTCGAGCACGAGGGCGACGACCTCTGCCACCTCGGCGTCGACGCTCTCGACGGCGCCGGTGTCGGCGTCCGGCATGCCGTTGCCGCCCGCGACGTAGTGCAGGGCGAGGCTGCCGTGGCCGAGGAAGCTGCCCGCCCAGGGCAGCGAGTCGATGCGTCCGGCGTAGAAGCGGCGGTTCACCAGCTCGGCGAGGTCCTCACCACCGGCGCGGTAGCTGCGGGTGAGGGTGAGTGTCGGCAGCAGTTCGCCGAGGCGGGCGAGCGCAGAGTCTGCGTGCAGCGCGTCGACGGCGCTGCGGCTCTCGGATGCCGCGTCCTCCCCGTCGACGGAGGGCGTCTGATCGGCCAGGGCGGCCTCGCTGATCCCGGTGGTGAACGGAGCCGGCGACTGGGTCACCGGGTCGCCGAATGCCACCAGCTGCTTGCCGCGGCGGATCGCGCCGAGGTTCTCTGCGAACGTCGTCGCACCGGCATCCACCAGCAGCACGGTGTCGAATGCGATGCGGTCGGTGATCTCGGCGACCTCGTACGGCGAGGCGAGCCAGACCGGGGCGAGCACGCGCGAGAGGTGCGGGGCGGCGTCGTTGATGGCGGCCGGCGTTGCGCGCTCGGAGCGGAGCACGCGCTTGAGCGCCTCGGCCTCCTCCGGCCAGTCGACGACGCCGATCTTCCAGGTCTCGGCCAGCAGCCAGGCCAGCTGGGCGCCGGAGGCTCCCGCGTGGGCCTCGTCGACGAGACGGAAGTCCGACTCCAGACGGTCGAGCACGTGCGTGTTCGCGTTCAGCAGGGCCTTGTCGTTGCCGAGCATCGACTCGAGCACCGACTGCCACCACGCGAGTTCGAGCTCGGCGGCGACGCCGGCCTCCGGCACGTGGCGCTGCGAGAGGTCCATCAGCAGGGGGTCGAGGGCGAGGTCACGCAGCTGCGCGAGGATCGCGGTGCGCTCCTGCAGATTCGCGAGCACCTCGGAGTCGGCGGCGAGCCCGCTGAGCGCCGAGATCAGTTCCCGGATCGGGCGGGCGGCGAGCTGCCTGGTCGTTCCGGCGACGCCGAGCGGGGCGTCGAGCTTGGAGAGGTCTTCCGCGACGCGGGTGTACGCCACGTGCACATCGGCGATGCCGACGGGAACCTCGGGCGTTGAGCCGGCGACGACGTAGCGCTGCCAGAGCGTGCGCTGCTGCTGGATGCGCTTGAGTGCGTCGTTCATGTCGGTCACGTGCACACCGGGGCGCAGGTACTCGAGGGCGAGCTTGCGCAGGCGCCGGCGGTTGGAACCGGACATCTCCGGCGAATCGCGGCGGGCGGATGTCGCGGCGATCAGCTCGGTGAGCGAACGGTCGAACACCGCCGGCTGGAACTTATCGAGGCTCTCCCGCATGTCGAGCAGCAGTCTCAGGTAGATGCCGAGCTCGGCCACTGATTCGAATGGACGCAGCCGGGTCTGGGCGATGAGCGCGTTTGCCCGCTCAAGCAGGCGCGGCAGCTCGACCTTGTCGAGCTGCTTGGCGAGCTCGTGGGTGGCCGTCGCCTCCGCGGTGGAGCTGAAGGAGGCGCCGTACCAGGGCGAGTCGCCAGGGCCGTAGCGGAACTCACCGAGTGCTGCGGCCTTGATCAGCGCCTCGGCGGCCGCGGAACGGTCGTTCGCGAGGGCTTCGAGTGAGACGCGGTCGAGCCTGGCCGTCGTCGACGGCGGGGTCGGTAGCAGCGCGAGCCTGGCGAGCTCACCGAGGGAGTCGAGCACCGAGACGCCGAGCGCCGGGTCCTTGCGGCTCAGGGCTCCGCGGTAGTCGAGCAGCACCTTGCGCAGGCGCACCAGCGCATCGTCGACCTCGCCAACGCTCGGCTGGGTCGCCTTCTCGTTGCGGGTGATCGACTGGATGACGTCGCGGCGCAGCGTGCGGCAGGTGACGGCGAGGCCGTTCAGCCCGACCTGGCCGAGCCGGTGGGCGATGCCGTCGAGCGTTGAACGGCGGGCGCTGACGACGAGCACGCGCTTGTGCTGGCTGACCAGGGATCCGATCGCGTTCACGATCGTCTGGGTTCCTCCGGTGCCCGGCAGCGTCTTGACGACGATCGAGTTGCCTGCGGCGATCTGCGCGACGACGTTCTCCTGCTCGGAGTCGGCGTCGAGCAACAGGGTGTCCGTGGCCGGAGGCCGGGCATCCTGGCTGGGGGTGAGCACCGGGTTGTAGGCACCGGCGATGCTGGCGCGGGCGCCGGGGTTGCCCGCGATGGCGTCGATCACGGGGTGCTCGAGCACGGCGGCATCCGCCGACATCGTGCTGCCGACCTCGGCGAAAGAGGAGACGACCAAGCGCGGCATCACGTTGAACCACGGCAGGTGGGAGGTGAGTCCGCGCAGGCGGTCGATCACCGGTTGGGGCTTGAACGCCCCGTTGCTGAGGGCCAGGGCGACGAACGCCTCGGCGTCGAGCGAGATCTGGAACTGCTCCTGCAGGGCGCGCGCGAGTGCGGGGTTGAGGTAGGGCTGACCCTTGAGCTTGAGCTCGAAGTCGCGCCCGTAGCGGCGGATCGCGAGCGGGCGCAGCAGCAGCGGGGCCAGGTATTCCTGGTCGCCGTAACGCCACTGGGCCAGGCCGATGGCGAGGTGCACGGATTCGAGCCCGCGCATGGAGCGCAGCTCGATGCCCTTCTGGGTGATCACGCCGGCGGCGAGGCGGGCGTTGCGGAGGGCCAGCTCGTCGCGGATCAGGCTGGAGAGCATCGTGGTCTTGCCGGTGATGAACTGCGGCAGACCGCCGGGGTGCGTCACGCTCAGCTCGATGCGGGTGCGGGTGTTGTCGTCGAAGTGGAGCAGCGGCGAGCGCCCACCCAGCTGGGTGAGCTCCGTGCGCCAGCGCTCCCACTCGCTCTCGGCGATATTGCCGGCCACGAGGCTCGGGTCACCCAGGCTCAGCGTGTGCGGTGACGTCATGTTGGCAGAGGCAGCCGACGACGGCACCTCCGCACCGTCGCTGTCAAAATCCGACAAAATGTCATCGTCGTCGGTCTTCTTATCCACTCGCCACACACGCACACCCTAATTCGCGTGGGGGTCAATACTGCGCACGTGGGCGGAGTTTCGCTCGAATAGCTCGGAATGAGCATTCTCCCAGCCGGGTTGGATACCCTTGGGGTATCCAATAGCAAGGAGTTGTGTGGGCGAGCAGCAAAACGACGGGTCACAGTCGGAACGGCGGCGGGCGGTGACGGTGATCGTCGGTGGCGTGGCCGGCGGAATGTCGGCGGCGACCAGGCTGCGGCGGCTCGATGAGCAGCGCGAGATCGTCGTGTTTGAACGTGGAGAGCACGTCTCCTTCGCCAACTGCGGGTTGCCGTACCACGTCTCCGGCACCATCTCCTCGCGGGACGCCCTGCTGTTGCAGAGCCCAGAGGGGCTCGCGAAGCGCTTCCGTCTCGACGTGCGCGTTCGCACCGAGGTGATCGCCATCGACCGTGCGGCGCGCACGGTGACGGCTCGCGACCTCGTCAGCGGCGAGCTCCGCACCCAGCCATACGACACGCTCGTGCTCTCCCCCGGGGCCCGCCCGCGCAGCTCCGCCGCGCTCGACGGCGACTTCCGGGTGCACTCGTTGCGCGACGTCTCCGACCTCGACCGCATCATGGCGAGCCTGGCCATCACGCTCGACGACGCCCCGCTCCGCGAGGCCGTCGTGCTCGGCGGCGGCTACATCGGCGTGGAGCTGGCCGAGAATCTGCTGGCCCGCGGGCTGAGCGTCACCCTCGTGCAGCGCGGCACCCAGCTGTTGCCCGCGCTGGACGCCGAAATGGCAGCGCCGTTTGCCGAGCACATGGTGGATGCCGGCATCCGCCTGCGCCTCGGAGTCGACGTGATCGGCAGCGCGCGCATCGGCGCCGACGCCGATGGCCTGCTGCTCAGTGACGGCATCACGCTGCCAGCCGATCTGATCTTCTCCGCGATCGGCGTGCAGCCGTCGAGTGCCCTCGCCGCCGAGGCGGGCCTGGCCATCGGCCCGAACGGCGGGATCCTCGTCGACGCGACGCACCGTAGCTCCGATCCGGCGATCTTCGCCGTCGGGGATGCCGCGGAGAAGACCGACGCCGTCAGCGGAGCGCCCCGGCTGCTCCCGCTCGCCGGGCTCGCCAACCGGCACGGCCGCGCCGTTGCGGACACGATCGCCGACGCGCCAGCCAGCGGCGTGCCATCGCCACGGGCGCTCGGCACGGCGATCGTCGGCTTCCGTGGCCTCGCCGCCGCCAGCGTCGGCTGGAACGAACGCGCGCTGCGCAGCCGCGGCCGCGCGGTGCGCGTGCTGCACAGCCATCCGCTCTCCCACGCCGGCTACTACCCCGGTGCCCACATGCTCTCGCTCAAGCTGCTGGTCGACCCGGAGACGGATCTGATCCTCGGCGCCCAGGCTGTCGGCCGGGACGGCGTCGACAAGCGCATCGACGTCATCGCGACGGCCATGAGCGCCGGCCTGACGGCATCCGCCCTCGCCGACCTTGAGCTCGCCTACGCTCCGCAGTTCGGATCGGCCAAGGATCCCATCAATCTGCTCGGCTACCTCAACAGCAACCGGGCGGCCGGCCACGACCGCACACTGCAGTGGCACGAGCTGGACGACGCCGTCGCCGCCGGGGCCTTCCTGCTCGACGTGCGCGCCCCTGGCCAGCTTGCAGAGGGGCTCATTCCCGGTGCGACGCACATCCCGGTCGAGCAGCTGCGCGAGCGCCACCACGAGCTGCCGAGCGGGCCGATCGTCGTGCACTGCCGCGTCGGGCAGGGTGCGCACACGGCCGCCCGCCTGCTCAGCAATCTCGGCCACGACGTCGTCAACCTCGACGGCGGCTACCTCACCTGGCGCGACGCCCAGCTGGCCGCCGCGCTCGCGAGCCCGTCCCCAGACACAGAAGCAGTCCTCACCGAAGCAGAAGGCGCCATCCGATGATCGAAATCCAGCCAACAGAACTCGCCGCCATCGACGGAGCCGTCATCCTCGATGTGCGCGAGGAGTACGAATTCGAGCAGCTGCGCGTGCCGAGCGCCCGCAGCATCCCGATCAGCCAGTTCATCGAGCGTTTCGACGAGGTGCCGGCCGACGAGACGCTCTACGTGATCTGTGCGGTCGGCGGCCGCAGCGCCCAGGTCAGCCAGTACCTCGAGCAGCGCGGCTACGACGCAGTCAACGTCGCAGGTGGAACGATCGCCTGGGCGGAGGCCGGCCTGCCGACCGCCAGCGGGGCCCCGGAATGAGCACCGTCGACAGTGAGGTGGTCGCCGACGTGATCGCCGACGTCGAGGCGATGAGCGACGCGCAGCGCCGCATCCTCAACCGGCTGAAGCGGGCCCGCGGCCAGCTGAACGCGGTCATCGAGTCCGTCGAGAACGGGGCGGACTGCCGCACGGTCGTCGGCCAGCTCTCGGCGGTGACCGGGGCGCTCGACAAAGCCGGTTTCGCGATCATCTCCACGGCGATGCGCGATTGCGTTTCCGCCGAACCGGATGCCGCCGCATCCGATTCAGGCAACTCCGACACCGAGCCGGGCTCCGGCCCGCTCACCGTCGCCGAGCTGGAAAAGCTCTTCCTCAGCCTCGCCTGAGGCACACCTCCCGCCAGGCCGGAACCCCGGCGTGCGCAAGAATCGTCACCGAACAGAAAGAGAGCCAATGGCCACCATCGACATCACCGAAGCGACCTTCGACGAGACGATCACCGAGAACGACATTGTCTTCGTTGACTTCTGGGCCGACTGGTGCGGCCCGTGCCGCCAGTTCGCCCCGGTCTATTCCGCGACCTCCGAGAAGCACCCCGATGTGGTTTTCGCCAAGGTCGACACCGACGCCAACCAGGGCCTCGCCGCCGCCGCGAACATCACGTCGATCCCGACGCTGATGGCCTTCCGCGACAAGGTGCTCGTGTTCTCGCAGCCCGGCGCGCTGCCGGCGGCGGCCTTCGCCGAGCTCGTCGACGCCGTCAAGGCCATCGATATGAAGGCCGTGCACGCGGAGATCGCCGCGCAGGACGCAGCAGAGGCCACCCCCTCCGCCTAACCCCGCCGTCCGGTGGAACTGGCGTGGGGGCTAGAGCCAGTTGCGCTTCTTGAAGATCAGGTAGAGGCCGACGCCCATCGCCACCATCAGCCCGACCGCGAACGGGTACCCCCCGGCCCAGTGCAGCTCGGGCATGACGTCGAAGTTCATCCCGTAGACGCTGGCGATGAGCGTCGGGGCGAAGAGGATCGCCGCCCAACTGGAGATCTTCTTCACCTCCTCGCTCTGCGCGATGCTCGTCTCCGAGAGGTGGCGCATCTCCTCGTTCTGGCGCTGGCCGACGACGGTCAGGTGCACCGTCAGCGCGTCCTGCAGCAGTTGGCGGTAGCTGGCGACCCTGTCGCCGATCGGGATGACGTGGTCGAGCACATCGCGGAGGTGCCGCTGCAGCTCGAGGTCGACGCTGTACTTGTCGAAGCCCGCCTGCAACGACTCGATCATCGCGCGCAGCGGGGCTGTGCCGCGTTGGAACTCGATCACCTCGCGGGAGAGTCCGAAGATGCGCCGCGAGACGTCGATCGAGTCGCTGAACAGCTCGTCCTCGATCTCATCGATGTCGTTCTCCAGGCCGGCGACCACGGGCACGTACTCATCGACCACCTGGTCGAGCACGGCGTAGAGCACGGCCTCCGGGCCGAGCGTCAGCAGCTCGGGCGCGGCTTCGAGCCGGCGCCGCACAGCGGCGAGGTTCGGGGACTCCGCGTGCCGGATCGTGATGACGTAGTCGGGGCCGACGAACATGTGCAGCTCGCCGAACTCGACCTCCTCCTCCTCGTCGAGGTAGCGGGCCGGGCGCAGCACGACGAAGAGGCAGTCGCCGTAGCGCTCGAGCTTGGCGCGCTGGTGCCCGTTCAGGGCATCCGCGACCGCGAGGTGGTGCAGACCGAACTCGGCGGCGACGGCCTCGATCTCGCTCGTGGTCGGCCGGTACAGTCCGATCCACGCGAAGCCGCCGGTCTCCCGCATCGCCTCGAAGGTGTCCTCGAGGCTGTCCGGCACCAGCGCCCGCTTGCCGTCGACGTAGATGGCGTTGTCGATGAGTGCCATGGGCAGGCTCCTTCACGGGGGTTCACGCGCGGCATCCAGTGCCCGAGGGGCGGATGCCGGCAGCCCACAGACTACCCGTTACCCGGAATTCGCCCTCGCGCAGGTGGTCTCACCGGCGGTTTGCCCGCTGAGCCCCTCCACCACCGGTGGGGTGACGGGTGCCGGGGTCTCGCTGCCCTCCACCGGAGCCGGCGCCGCAGGATCGGCGGCCGGCGGCTCGGCGACCGGTTGCTCGGCGGGCGGCGCGGCCTCGCCCGCCTCGACGCCGTTGCCGGTCGAGCCATCGGGCAGCAGGAAGGGCTGGTCGCCCTGGACCAGGGCCATCAGCTGATCGGCCAGCACCTGATTGGGCTCGACCTTGCCGGAGAATTCCGAGGAATCGACCACGGGGTATTGCACGAAGACGATCTTCTCGAGCGGGATGTCTTTGAGGCTCAGCGCCAGCGAGATCATCGTGGCTGGATTGGCCAGGCTGGTCGAGAAGCGCATGTTCTCCGCGGCGACGTGGGCGAGACCGTAGAGCTTCACCGGGTCGCTCAGCGTCTGGCCGCTGCGCACCGTGCGGAGCAGTGACGAGAGGAAGGCCTGCTGATTCGAGATGCGCGAGAGGTCGCTGCCGTCGCCGACACCGTAGCGGGCCCGCAGATAGGCCAGCGCCGTCGAGCCGGAGATGACGCTCTCGCCCTCCGGCAGATTCAGGCCCGATTCGGGGTCCTCGATCGGTTCGACCAGGCACACCGGCACACCGCCGACGGCGTTGCTCAGTGCGATGACACCGTTGAACGACACGACCGCGGCGTAGTCGACGGGGAGACCGGTCAGGCCTGACACGGTGTTCACAACGCAGCCAAGACCGCCGCGCTCGTAGGCGTCGTTCAACGGCTGAGCGAACATGGCACCGAACACCTCCCCGGTCTCGGGGTTCGTGCATTCCGGATGCGCGATGACGAGGTCGCGCGGCAGGCTGATCGCCACGGCGCTCTGGTGGTCGTCCGAGACGTGCAGCAGGATGTTCACATCGTTGAGCGTGGCATCGCGTTCGCCGAACTCCTCCCCCTGATTGGCGTCGTTGTCCGTTCCGACGAGCAGTAGGTTGAACCCGCCCTCGATCGCTCCGAATGCCGGCGGCTCCGGCGGCGGCGTTCCGCCAGGGGTGGTGATGTCGATCGCGTTCGAACTGACGGTTCCGACCGTGGAGAGCACGGCGTAGCCCGCCACCGCGGTGCTGGAGACGAGCAGCACGGCCAGAGCGGCGCCGGTGAACGTCAGTGCTGTGCGCGCCGCGCTCCGACGGGGCAGTCGGCCGTGTCGCACCGCGACGGCGCCATTGGGTGTGCCCGATGGCCCCTGCATCTCGGTGGTTCCAGCCACTGCCTGCTCCCCTTCACAGTGCGACATCTCACAGTGCGACATCGCATCCGTGCCCCCGACACTACAGTTTCGGGGCGGTTTCACGATGGGAGATGTCTGAACGGCGCCGGCATGCCGGATGTGAGCGCATCGCCTAGGGTCGAATGGACACATCATGCCCACAAGGCAGAACCGATAGGACGGAACCCCATGACGACTCCTCGCGTTGCGCTCACTGCAGCCGACCTCGAATCCCTCAGTGCCGACGTTCTGGTGCTCGGTGCCGTCTCGGGCTCCGACGGCCCCGTGCTGCTCGGTGACGCCCCAGCAGTCGAGGAGATCACCGCGCAGTTCGCCAGCCTCGGTTTCGGCGGCAAGGCCGACGAACTGCTGCGCCTTCCCACCGAGGACCCGTCCTTCGGCAGCGTGGCCATCATCGGTCTGGGCGCGGATGCCGGCACCGACGCCGTGCGCAACGCGGCCGCGTCGGCCGTGCGCCAGCTCGCCGGCGCCGAGTCGCTCGTACTCGACTTCGGCATCAACAGCGAGGCAGACACCGTCGCGGCCTTCGAGGGTGCGACCCTCGGCGCCTACGCCTTCACCGTGTTCCGCGGCAAGACGAAGTCCGCGCAGAAGGCGACCCCGAGCTCGGTGACGATCGTCAGCCCGGCCGCAGTCGCGGATACCGCGCTCGCCAGGGTCAACGTCATGTCGGATGCCGTCAGCTTCGTCAAGGACCTGACCAACACCCCCGGCGCCGAGCTGTACCCGGAGACCTTCGCCGCAGCCGCCGAGAACGCTGCAGCCGATCTGCCCGTGACCGTCGAGGTGTGGGATGAGGCCAGGCTCTCCGACGAGGGCTGCGGCGGCATCCTCGGCGTCGGTCAGGGCTCCTCACGCCTGCCGCGCCTGATCAAGGTGAGCTACGCGCCAGAGGGTGCAGAGAAGCACATCGCCTTCGTCGGCAAGGGCATCACTTTCGACACCGGCGGCAACTCCATGAAGCCCGCCGACTTCATGCTCACCATGCACCACGACATGGCCGGTGCCGCCACCGTGCTCGCGGCGACGATCGCCGCAGCCCGCCTGCAGCTGAACGTGCGCGTCACCGCCTGGCTCTGCGTGGCCGAGAACCTCGTCTCGAGCACCTCCATCCGCCCGAACGACGTGCTCACCATGCGCGACGGCACCACCGTCGAGGTGCTGAACACGGACGCCGAAGGCCGCCTGGTCATGGCCGACGGCCTCTCGCTGGCCAGCGAGGAGCACCCGGACGCCATCATCGACGTGGCCACCCTCACCGGTGCCGCCATCGTGGCGCTCGGCCGCCGCACCGCCGCCGTCATGGGCGATGACGCGCTCGTCGCCCAGGTCGTCGCAGCCGGCACCGCAACCGGTGAGGCGCACTGGCCGATGCCGATGCCGAGCGAGCTGCGCGGCCTGCTCGACTCCCGCTTCGCCGACCTCGCCAACCTCAACCCGAGCGTGCGCGACGGCGGCATGCTGGTGGCCGGCATCTTCCTGCGCGAGTTCGTCGGCAAGACGGCCGACGGCTCGGCCACGATCCCCTGGGCCCACCTCGACATCGCCGGTACCGGCACCAACAACGGCGCGGGCTACGGCGTCACGAGCACGGGCGGCACCGGCTCATCGGTGCGCACGATGATCACCGTGCTCGAGGGCTTCGCCGCATAGGCTAGCGCGGCAGCACGGTGAGCACCCGCACGATGTGGTCGCGGAACTCGTTCATGTAGTTACCGAGGAACTGGGCGGTGCCCTCGTTCAGCACCTCGCCGTCCTCGGCGAAGACCTCCGGCGAGTAGTGGATGTACGCCTCCGGCGCCGTCATCTGGCGGGCGTTGCAGAAGCTCAACACGCCGCGGAGGCTCTGCTGGGCGACCGCGGTTCCGATGGCGCCGATCGAGGCGCCGATCACCGCCGCAGGGATGTGGTCGAAGGAGTTCTGCCCCCACGGGCGGGAAGCCCAGTCGATGGCGTTCTTCAGCGCGCCGGGAATCGAGCGGTTGTACTCCGGGGTGATGAAGAGGATGGCGTCGGAGTTGGCGATCGCCTCCTTCAGGGCCACCGCCTCCGCCGGGTACTCACCGTCGTAGTCCGGGCTGTACAGCGGCAGATCCCTGATCGGGATCTCCGTGAACTCCAGCTCCTTCGGCGCGACCCGGATGAGAGATCGCGACAGCACCCTGTTCACGGATTTCGACGACAGGCTTCCCACGAAATACCCGACTTTGTACGTGGCCATGACCGCTCCTCAGCTCGTTTGAACAGCCATCGTACGCTCGCTGCCACAGAATTCACCCGGTCTGCGTGATGCCGCGTCCCTGCGGCGCGCGGAGGCTACAGGGCGGGGACAACCGAGATGTTTGGAGGACCACGCATGGACCCGATCGATGCGGCAGGGACCGAACCACCGACAACCACGCAACCGATCGATATGAGCTGGCTGCTCGAGGCTCCCGTGCCCGGCTCCGATGCGCAGAGCCCGCCGGGCGGCGCTCGGTAGCGATGGTGTCGACGCGCTCAGACGCACAGGGCACGCCACCGGGCTGGTGGCTGTTGCTGCCGCTCGCGCTCGCGCAGTTCATCTGTTCCTTCGCCGGATCGAACATGAACGTGATGCTCAACGACATGAGCCACGACCTCGACACCACCGTGCAGGGCATTCAGATCTCGATCACGCTCTTCCTGCTCGTGATGGCGGCGCTGATGATCCCCTTCGGCAAGCTGACCGTGCAACTCGGCAGGAAGACCTGCTTCGTACTCGGGCTGGCGGTCTACGGGGTCGGCGCCATCCTCAGTGCGCTCTCGCCGGGCCTCGGCGTGTTGATCCTCGGCAACTCGATTCTGGAGGGCGCGGGGACGGCACTGCTCATCCCGCCCGTCTACATCTTGGTGACGCTGTACTGGACGGGGCTGAGCGAGCGGGTCCGCGCCTTCGGCATCGTCAGCGCCGCCGGCGGGATCGGGGCCGCGACGGGGCCACTGATCGGCGGCTGGATCACCGCGACATTCTCGTGGCGCGCGGCGTTCGGATTCCAGGCGCTCATCATCGCGATCATCCTGCTGCTCGCCCTCCGCCTGAAGGACCCGCTCCCCCGCGAGCCCGGCCGGCCGTTCGACGTCAGCGGGGCCGTGCTGTCGGCCATCGGCCTGATCGTCTTCGTGTTCGGCATCCTTGCCGCCGACAACAACCTGCTGCTCTCCCTCGGGTTGATGGCCCTCGGAGCAGCCGTGATCGCACTGTTCTTCTGGTGGGTGCGCCGACTGGAGAAGGCCGGGCGCGAGCCGCTGCTCTCGACGGCGTTGTTCCACAACCGGGTGTCGAATCTGGCCCTCGTGACCCAGAACTTCCAGTGGCTGCTGCTGATGGGCACATCGATGCTCGTCGCAAGTCACCTCCAAGTTGTCCGGCAGTACGACGCGATCGAGACCGGGATCATCTTCAGCGCGGCGACACTCGGGATCCTCGTATCCTCGCTGGCGGCCGGTGCGCTGGTGCGGCGGTTCTCGCAGCGATCGTTGATCATCACGGGATTCGTCATCACCGGCGTCGGTCTGGTGCTGCTGCTCCTCGTCGGCGCCGTGCCGGGCGCGTGGCCGTTCGCCCCCGGCCTGTTGGCGATCGGTCTCGGCCTCGGCCTGATGCTCACGCCGAGCGTCAACGTCGTGCAGTCCTCCTTCTCCGAGGCGCAGCAGGGAGAGATCTCCGGCCTCTCCCGCAGCGTGTCCAACCTCGGTTCGAGCTTCGGCACCGCGATCGTCGGAACCCTCCTTGCGGTGAGCTTCGCGGGGCAGAGCAATCAGTATGTGGCGGCACTGGTGCCGCTGATCGCGGTCGCGATCGCGGGAATCGCCGTCGCCGCCTTCCTGCCGGGGCGCGCGGCGCTCCGCGGCGCCGACCCAGTACGGCGCTGACGCTCGGGCCACACAGGCACCACTCAGTTGCCGAAGTCGAGGACGTCGCGGTACAGCGGGCTCACCTCGGCCCTGGCGCCGCTGTCGGAGTCGTCGACGGCGCACGGAACGGATGCCGTCATGCAGTCCACCAGATCGGTGTCGCTCACGGTGCCCGCGAGCGTGAACGACTCGATCAGGAACGGCAGGCCGTTGGAGCTGAGCGGCCGGGGCGAATCCATGATGTGGAAATGCAGATGCGGCATATCGGTGTTGCCCGAATTGCCGAGCGCCCCGATGATCTCGCCCCGTCTCAGGCGCTGCCCCACCGCAAGCCCCTCCGGGTTGCCGCCCTGCAGGTGCGCATAGAACGCGAAACGCCCGCCCCCGAGGTCTTGCACGATGTGGTTGCCGCCGTACTCGGCAAGCGCCAGCCCCGTCGGGTTACTGCCCGGTCGTTCCTCTGGCAGCTCCCAGCCCATCGAGACGATCGGGCCGTCTCCGACCGCCACGATGTCGGCCCCGTAGTAGCCGTAGCTCGCGAGGTCATCGATCGTTCCTCCGACGATGCGCCCGGCGGCATCCAGCTGCACGAAGTCGATCGCGAAACGTTCCGGTGCGTGCAGCGTTCCGTTGACCGGGTTGACCGCCGTGCGGTGCGGTGTGACCGCGCAGCAGCTGTTGCCGTCGAGCCAGCCGGCCCCGCGCACCGGCGAGCCGATCACGATGGGGGTGGATGCCGCGACCCTCGTCACCGCGATCGTCTCGCTCATCGGCTTCTCGACGACGGGTGGGATCGCGGTCTCCGGTGTGAGCTCGATGACGTGGCTGAGGGCATCTGGAGCATCCCCCGGCGACGGCACGATGACGTCGAGGTAGACGATCCCCTGCTGCCCCGCCGTGAGAACGCGGGAGGGCGCCGAGCCGCCGAGCGGCCGCATCCACGCGGCGAGCTCGTCGCCCTCGAGTCGCAGCAGTTCGGCGTCGTCGCCGAGCACGGTGATGGCGTCGAGCGTGACAGTCTGCCCGAGCACATTCGTCAGGAGCAGTTCGTAGGCGAGGTGCGTCGCCCCGTCGGTGGACGGCACGGCCTCCGGTGGCGCGAGCGCCGCGCCCACGATCGGAGTGAAGACCTCGGCCGTGCCGCCCGCCCCGGACGGGGTGGACGATGATGATGACGATGACGGGGACGGGCTCGCGCTCGGCGCGGCATCCGCTGCCGTGCAGGCGCTCAGTGTGAGCAGGGCGACGGCCGCGAGAGCTGCGAGGACGGGTGCGCGCATGTGCCCAGTATGGCCGCAGCCGGGCGCCGGATCACGCACATTCACGCATCGGAGCTCTCTCGTCACGCGACGGCGGCGTCATCCCCTCGCGCGGCGACGTGACCCGCGGCGATCGCATGGCTCGCCACGATGTGGCCGTAGACCAGCCCCTGGCCGATCGTCGCGCCTGCGCCGGGGTAACTCTCACCGAAGACATTCGCCGCGGAGTTGCCGATCGCGTACAGCCCGGGAATCGGCGTGCCGTCGGCGGCGAGCGCGCGGCCGTGTTCATCGGCGGTGATGCCGCCGCAGGTGCCGAGGTCGGAGAGCACGATCTTGATTGCGTACAGCCCGCTGGGGTCGAGCGGGCGGAGGTTCGGGTTGGGCTCGATCGTCGGGTCGCCGTAGTAGCGGTCGTATGCGCTGTCGCCGCGGCCGAAGTCCGCGTCGACACCGCCGACGGCGAGCCCGTTGTAGCGGCGGGCGGAGTCGACGAAGGGCGCGGACGGCACGCCCATCCTCTCCGCGAGCTGCTCCCACGACGAGGCGCGCACGGCGATGCCGTTCTCGTACCAGGCGGCGGGCAGCGACATCCGCGGGAAGACCGACCCGCCCAGCAGATAGCTGTTGCGGTATGTCTGGTCGAACACCAGCCACATGGTGCCGACGGGGCGCCCCTCACGCTCACGCTCGAGCACGTCGTGGCCGAAGGACATGTAGTCCTCTGCTTCGTTGAGGAAGCGGGAGCCCGTCGCATCGACGATGAAGGAGCCGGGCAGCGACCGTTCGGCGAGCATCACCGTCGGCTTCTCGCCCGGAATCGGTGCGATCGCGGGGAACCACCAAGCCTGGTCCATCAGGGCAACGCCGGCGCCAAGGGCCTGAGCTGCACGGATCGCGTCACCGGTGTTGCCGTCAGCGCCGAGGCTCCAGTCGTCGAGAGCATCCGATTGCAGGCTGCGCCACAGAGCGAGATCGTGGTCGAATCCGCCGGCGGCGAGAACGACGCCGCGCTTCGCAAGCACCGTGGTCTCCTGACCGTCACGGGTGACGGCGGCGCCAATCACGGCGCCGGACTCATCGACGAGCAGTCGCTGCAGGCTCGCGTCGGTCCACACCGGGATCCCGGCCCGCACCACACCGTCGAAGAGTCCGGCGGCGAGCGCCCGGCCACCGGCCGCGTACTCGCGGCCGATCAGCTTGCCGCCGATGCCCTGCAGTGCCCGCTTGATTGCGACGCCGAAGCCGCGGATCGGAACCTTGGCCATGAGGTTCAGCCATTTGTAGTCCGCACCGGTCACCGGCATCGGCAGTGGCGCCTCCATCACGGCTGGCCGGAGCCGAGCACGCTCCGCGCCGAGCCGTGCGACGTCGAAGGGGCGGCACTCGCAGCTGCGGCCGGCCGCCGATCCGCCGGGCAGCTCTGGATGGTAGTCGGAGTAGCCCTTGGCCCAGGTGAACTGCATGCGCGTCGTGCGCTCGAGCATCTGCACGGTGGCCGGCCCGTGCTCGAGGAAGGCCTCCCAGCGTGGCTCCGGGGCCGTGCCGTCCACAACGGCGCTCAGGTACGTGCGTGCCTTCTCCGGCGAGTCGTGTGCTCCCTCCTTGGCGAGGATCGGATTGGCGGGGATCCAGAACGCTCCTCCCGAGCGCGCGGTCGAACCGCCGACGAGCCCGGTCTTCTCGATCACGAGCACGCTGGCGCCCTGCTCGTGCGCGGACAGTGCGGCAGCGAGGCCGGTTCCCGATCCGACTACCAGAAGGTCGACCATCATGCTCTCAGTCATCGTTGACACGGCTTTCGATTCGTTGGCGGGCGATGGAGCAATCCTGCCCCACCTGCACGGCGTGCACAATAGGCACATTGTGCCAAGGTAGAGGCGGCGGCCAAACGAAAAGGCCGGCTCCGCGCACTGCGGACCGGCCTGTCACGATGTCTCGAACATCGCACGGTGCCCCTGGAGGGACTCGAACCCCCATCGCGCATTGAGAACTCGAAGCTGCAGGCGGCAAGTTGCACGTCGAAGTCGCGGTCGGCGACCGTCGAACTCAGATCGCAGAACTTTCTTTGTCGCAGACTCTAGAAAAACCGAAGTCGCGGGCTACCAGCCCCGCTCCTCTTCTTCCTGGATGACAGCGCGGAGACGAGCCTCAAGGCTGGCCACAAGCCTTCGACTCCATGCCCGCATAGCATCCGACGGGGTCGGGCTCGGTGTCGCCAGCCAACTTTGGACTTCCGCAATCTGCGAATTAATGCGGTCCGATTCATTTCCGGACCACAACCCGCTGATGAACTGACCCACGAGATGCGACGAGACTCTCTCGTCTTCGCCAAATGTGTCGATCAGGTATCGCGCTACTGGTGCAAGGGTCGCACCTCCCGGCTTCGTGACGTTCGCTAGGATCCTGGCCCGCTCGACACTCCCCCCGACCCACCGATCAGCCTCTTCTACCGTGGCTGCGGTCCCGAGCCATTCTCGCGCGGAAAAGGAGAGCCGCCAATCTCCTCTTTCCAGACGGGTCATTAGCTCGACCCACGCCTCCTCACCGCCAGCGCTAACGGCCTCCTGCAGGAGACGACTCTCTTCGGAGCCCGAAAACGCATGAATGGCATCTGCTTCGACTAAGTCGGCTACCAATCGCACCAGTCCCAGAGGGTCGGCCTCGATCTGTCGGCGAGCAAGCACTGACCAGTCCCAGCTCTCTTGCCCCATATCCGGATACTCCCGCCTGCGCGGTACCAGCTCGATGATCGCTGCGTCGAGATCCGGAAGGGGACCGGTCTTTCTGTGAACCTGCATTGCAGCAAAATCGACCGCTGCGTTGTAGTCGGCCTGCGACGCGATTCGCCTTTCCCAGTGGCGCAAGTACTGCGCGGACTCTGCCTGGTCGGCGCTATGCATCCAAGTAAAAAGCACTCGGGCCGCGTCGACGACGCTAACCTCGGTCACGAGTCGATCCACCCGCGCGGTTGCAGCCGGAGTGTGAGCGCCGCGTACCGAATATTGCAATGCGAGAACGGGAGCGAGCTCCGCTTCGTCTAGGTAGCGGTCGAATGCTTCAACGTCACCATCATTTACTACGGAATGAAGGAATCCAATTAAGGCTTCGCCGTTGGCGGTCCCTGCAAACTCAGATAGTCGTGCAACGCCGCGGGAGTAATCAACTCCGAGCAATTGAACCGCCCGGCCGATCGCGTAGGCGGACGGGAGCTCAGGAGTCGATTGCAACACGCCCAAGAGAACCTCACTGGGGTTCGCAGAGCCTGCTTGCTGCGCGTTCGCGACCAGTTCCTGCGCAAGTTCATCCATATCGCGGTCCCAAGAACGAGTGTTAGCGAGAACCTGCAAGCGCTCGGTCGGACTCTGCGGCGGCAAGAGCGCGTTGAACTCCGCAAGTGCAGCGGGGCGCCCATCCTCCGTCTCGACCCTAACGAATAGAGTGCGCAAGCTCTCGGCCTCGACGCGTGCGTTTACAATCACTTCAGGGGAAAGCGTCGCAATCACTTGTCCTAAGTGCTCCCGATTCGCCTCGACCTCGAGAAGGCCATGAAGTGATCCAACCAGTTGCTTCGTGGCCTCGGCAGCTATCTCTTCGACTTCGTCCGCCGTGAGCGAACCAAGGATGTCTATCGCCGCGTTCTTGTACGCCCAAACCTCACTAAAGGTCGATGGCCGGCCTCTCGGTTCGACGACTAACCCGCCCTGTACCTCCCCCGACACCATGATGCTCTCTTGCGCGTCGAGTGCTCTGTCGGCGCCGCGAACTACCAGCCGGCGCACACGCGGATCGGGGGACGAGGCGCACACTTTCAGGTATTCGACCCGCGCAGCGGGGGCTGCTGCGGTGCCGGGCAACATGGCACCGAAAAACTCGACCCATGTACCGGAAGCGTTATTGCCGTAGGTCTCGTTCTCCGCAATCGCAAGGCGAAGGAGGGCGTTGGCAGCTACCAAGAACGTCCGTGAGTGCCAAGCAAGTTTTCCAAGAGCCCATACCAGGTCCCGGCGAATGCCACGGGCATGAATGAGTTGCTCCTCGGAGGCGGCCGAGATCAGTCCGGCAAGACGGTCTGCGACGGCCTCGGGCGCGAGCACTGCGAAATGCGTGAGCAGCGCAGAGTTGTTTCCGTCGGCAATAGAACTGAGCGAGGCGAGCGGGCCACCGCTGCCCAGCACGGCAGCCATTGCCGGACTCGCCGCATCAAGTTCTCCAATATCGGCTGCGCGTCTGAACAAACGCTCAGTAAGGTCGGAATCCAGCTCTGGAAGCAGTTCTGTGACGATTCGCTGACCAAACTCCTCCCATCCCCGGGCTGCCAAATAGACAGCGACGGGGTGCGGTCCCACGCTTCTATATCTGCCCTGTTTCGACACCAATCCGTGACGTTGGAGTGACGCGGCAGCTCTGCGAAGGTCGTCAACGGACAATCGCAACCCATGCGCGATGACTTCAACTTCCGCGCCAGGCTCGCCGTCGAAGCCGAACCTGCTAAAAAGCGCGAGGGCGCAGCTAGCTAAAAAAAGTTGTCCATCCGGCAACTGGTTCGTAAAGAATGCCCGGAGGTCGTCCTCGGCGACGAGGCCGCCAGCCGAACCGACGTTCCCATCGATCGCTGCCTGCGCGAGCTTGAGTGCGTAATCGATATTCCCCGCAGCGACCTGCACGACGACGCGACTCGCTTCGGGCGAGAGATTTGCGCGATTCTTGCGAAGTAGATCTTGCATCGACTCATCGGCGAACTCTGACAATTTGAGAATTGGTGAGCGAGTAGATCCGATACCCGGCTCGCCAATTGTTACTAGGCGGATAGGTGAATTGATCGCGAGCGAGGATGCAAAGACCTCGTGCTCTTTGCGATCACATTCGTCTATGACCACCACGCCGATGCGACCCTGCGCTCGCAACTGGATCAGCACGTCAATCGGGAACTGATCCGCTGAGGGCGCGTAAATCACGAGCGGCTCGTAGGACTGGCCACGAATTGCCTCAAGGGTAAGACGGCTCTTGCCGACGCCGCTAACTCCTTCAACTCTGGACGCTGCCGAGCCCTGAGAATCTAAGGAACTACGGAGACCGTCGACCTGCGCGCTTCGAAATGGAGACTCTGTCCAAATCGTGTCATGGGGGTGCGAACTGCTCCACTCCGCGAATGAAAGCACCCGGCGGCCGATTCCACCAAGCAAGGGGCTGACCGCCAACGCCGGATAGGTCTCAATCCAACGCGCCAAACTATCCGCCGAAATGAGTTCGATTCTCGCTTCGGCGTCGACAATCCCCAGCCCGTGCGCGGCTTCAATTAGCTTGGCGCGACGACTGGCGATCTTCGCTGAAGTGAGAGAAGCTCCGAGGACAAGTCGATAGTTTCCCCCGGCGCGCAAAGTTTCGATAGCCTTCGTCGCACCTTCCAGTTCTTCCTTGCACTTGGAAGGCCCAAGGTCGCCAGCTTTGAACTGCCAAGCGCTGTCGCCGGCCGGTACCCACGACGTGCCGCTCGCTCCCCGCAACCCTGCGTCCACCCCGCCGTCGCCGACGTTCTCGAGGTAGGTAGTTTCAAGACTCGTACCGACCATGCCGTATGCGGCGGTTTCTGTTGAAAGCAACCGGGCCACGAATTGGCCAAAGTTCGCACCGCCTAATGCAGCCACTTTGGCGGGATCGACCGAGAACGGTCCAAAATCGGTCATCTACAGTGATCCTCTCCAACGATGCGCCATAAGGCTATCGGTGCTGGGGGTCGAAGCAGCTTAAGAGAGTCTTTGTCCGTTCGCGAAGCGCGTTCAGATTCCCTTCGACATGTGCGCAAAGTGTGGGCAAACCCGCAGCGACCGACTTGCGAGAGCCGGTGCATCCCAGTGGTTGCAAGAGAATGTGCGGGAAATGCACGGTGCCCCTGGAGGGACTCGAACCCCCAACCCTTTCCTTAGGACGGAACTGCTCTTCCATTGAGCTACAGAGGCTGACCTCATGAGTTTACCGGGTCGCGGCTGTCGGCTCGGGCCGACACAGCGACGGCGGGCGGAGAGCGCCGGCCTACGGCGGCGGGTAGAGGAAGAGGTCGACCTCGCCGATCGGCACGGTGCGCCGGTGGTAGGCGTGGTCGTTTCCCCAGTTGTACTCCTCGAGCACAACGGTGCCGTCGCCGGGAACCGACTGCACGTAGGCGACGTGGTTCGCGGTGAACCAGGCGACAGCCCCGGGAATGGGGTCGTAGCTCGTGGTCCAGCCGTGCCCGTTCCACGCGTTCGCCCAGTTGTATGCGCTTCCGCCTCCCGGGGTGAGGGTCGACCACACCCACTTGAACGGGCCGGTCGCTCCGGCGTCACGGTTGAGGCGCCATGCCACGAAGTCGACGCACTCGCGGTAGTAGTAGTTCATCGGCGAGAAGCCGCCGCCCTGATCGTCGGTCGCCTCCCACGGCCAGGGGTAGTCGTCGCCCTCTTGCCGCACGCCGGGCGTGGTGTTGGCGCCGGCACGCACGCGCGCCTCCGCGGCCTCGGCCTCGGCCTGCTCGGCCGCGAGGCGCTCGGCCTCCAGCGTGAGCCGTTGGATCTCCTCGGAGCTCACCGCGGCGAAGCCGTCGCTCGAGACGGTGACCTCCCGCGAGAAGCTCGCGATGTCCACGCTCTGCGCACCGGCGGTGCTGGCCTCCCTGGAGTCGCTGGCGGCGAAGCTCTGCCCACCGCTGCCGGGGGCGAAGGCGTAGGCCGGAAGCGCGGCCGTCAGGAACAGTCCGGGCACGACGGCGAAAGTCACAAACGACCGCATCGCACTGCGCCGGCTCTTGGGTGCGCGCGGCGGGCCGCCCAGGGCCGCCCGTAGCGGCGCGGATGCCGCGGCCGCGCGCTGCACGCTCGCGCGCACCGCACGCGCCACCGCGGCGTCGGGCGCTGGCACGGCAGTTACATCACTCGCGGTCGATTCGACTGCGGCCGACTCGGTTGCGGCAGCCTCGACTGCAGCAGCCTCCGCCGCCTCGCGCGCCCACTGCTCGCGCATCTCGCGCCTGCTCGGCAGGGCGGCATCCGTGCTCGACTCTCCTGTGAGTCGGCTCGATGCGGCTTCTGTCACGCGTGGTCCTTAACGCTGCGCAAGAGCCGGGGCGATTCACTGCCGCGGCACGTCTTGCTTGGGGGCTTGGCCGGGGTCCGGAAGACCCCAACCTCGCCAACAGTACGGGAGCGCCGCGACCTTGTCACCACCCAATTCGGCAAGCTTCAGCCGCGCCTTGAAACTTGCCCTACTCGTACGCCTCGTCGACCTCGGTGTCGAGCTCCTCGTCGTCAACGGAGAGATCCTTCACGGTCACCCGGGTGGCATTCGTCAGCAGCCCCTGCACAACGTCGCTCTCCGCGGGGTCGACGACGAGCACGACACCGGCGCTGCCGGCATCCAGCGTCTCGCTGATCGCCTGCAGGTCTTTCGACGGCGTCTTGCGTGCGATGTGTCCAGCCAGTGCGCCGATGCCGGCGCCGGAGCCGCCGGCCACCACGAGTGCGCCGCCGAGCGCGACAGCCGGGAACAGCGCGACGGCGAGGCCGCCGGCGAGGCCGATGGCCAGACCCTTCCCCACCCCGCGGTGCTTGCCGTCGTCATCCCGCTTCGGCATGCTGAGCGTTCCGTCCACGTCGCGTTTGATCACCGCCGCGTCGAAGGAGCCGTGCTTGTCTGCGGACTTGTAGTGCTCATGAATCTTCTCGAAGTCGGCCACCGCCTCATCCTCAGTGGCGTACTGCGCCGCAATCGCGATATATGCCTGATCAGCCATCTCAGATCTCCTGTCTTCCCCTGCGGCAGCTACGCCGTCCGGCAGCGTCATCGGTTGTTGCAGCGACTCTAGAGCGCAGTGAGGACCCGGCCATCACGCACATTGGGTGAGCGTGATTCCGGATGCCGCAGCACCCCGATCCGCTACGCAGCCGGTTCGAGGAACGCGTCCCACTCCGGAAGCGTGCGCTCCGTGCCGCGCACCCGCCATCCACCCTCCCGCGGAACGTAGGGCGTGAAGCGCAGCTCCCACCCCATCTCGGCCGGCGTCCGGTCGCTCTTGACGTTGTTGCAGCGCAGGCAGCACGCCACCAGGTTCTCCCAGGTGTCGCGCCCGCCGCGTGATCGCGGCAGCACGTGGTCGATCGTGCTGGCCGACTTGCCGCAGTAGCCGCAGCGGTGGTCGTCGCGGCGCAGCACTCCCCGCCTGCTCACCGGCGTCGTCCGCCCCCGCGGGATGCGCACATAGCGGGTGAGCAGGATCACGGATGGGCGATCCCACACCCCGGACGTCGCCCACACCGGGTGCCCGGTGTCAATCTGCAAGACGCGCGCCTTGTCATTCATGACAAGCGCCAGCGCCCGCTTGAAGCTCACGACAGCGAGCGGTTCGTACCCGGCATTCAACACCAGTGTGTGCATGGTCTCCCTCTCGAAGCAGGCTGCACGGCTTGCAGCCATTCGACTCTTCCGACGACCGAGGGGACGAAGCGAGCGGGCGCACACGCGGTGTTAAACAGAAAAGGACACCGTCATATCGACAGTGTCCTTCGAGCCACTCTGGTGGCTGGGGCGTGTGTGACTGCTGTGCCTCCGGGCAAACAGGCAGCGGGCATCCGTGGTGTGAATGTTCCGTGCCCTGTCCATTGGCTCTCCGAGAATCTCTCAGTACGTCAGGGCTTCAGGCTAAACCACTTTTCCGCCGCAGCCGTACAGCAGCGCGTCGGCGGCCCCGATCGTCACCGAAAATTCACCGTTCTGCCCCCTGCGTCCGGCAACGAAACGGCGAGCGGATGCCAGGGCATCCGCTCGCCGTCGTTCGCGTGCTCTGGCCTAAATGCCGATGCGCACGATGTAGTAGTCGCTGGTCCAGATCGGCTGCACCCGCACGGAAGCACCCTCGTACGGGGCGTGCAGGATGTTGCCGTTTCCGGCGTAGAAGCCGTCGTGGCCTTCCATGATGACGAGGTCGCCGGGCTGGGCGTCCTCGATCGCGATGCGCGTTCCCGCTGCGCCCTGGCCGTTCGAGGAGTGCGGCAGCGAGATGCCGAACTGCGCAAACACGTACATGACGAAGCCGGAGCAGTCGAAGCCGGCCGGCGTCGCTCCGCCGTAGACGTAGGGAACGCCCTGGTACTGCAGCGCCACGTTGTAGACGGAGCCGAGGTCATAGCTCGGGTACGCCGGGCTGGCGAGGAACTCGCCGACCGACGGGCCGGAGTAGGACGCGGCGTAGCTCGTCATCTGTGCGGCCACCTCTGCGGCACGCGCGGCGGCGGCCGCTGCATCGGCTGCGGCCTGAATCTCGGCCTGGCTGACCGCGTCATAGCCGTCGGCGGACACCGTGATGTTCGCGGCCTGCTTGTCCACCTGCACGTCTTGGGCCTGGGCCTTCGAGAGCGAGCTGGCAGCGGATGCGGCGAACTCCGGGTCACCGGAACCGGGCGCGAAGGCGTACGCGGGCAGCGCGATCGTTGCGATCATGCCGAAGGAGAGCGACACCACGACGGCGTTGCGGAGGCCCTTGCTACGGGGCTTCTGTCGCATCGCCTCTGGGGGCATCACGGCTCGGGTCGCTGCGGCAGTGCCTGCAGCGGGAACCAGTGCGGTACGTGTTGAACTGTGGGGGGCGCCTCGGCGAGAGCGCTTGGAACCTAATAGAGCCAAAGTTACCTCCGGCGCCCCAGCAGCACTAGGTAGCTGCCCCGTCCAATGCGCATACGCGTATTGTTTTCGAGATCAGAGACGGGTCTGGGGGACGTCTGCTCTCGAGTCCATCGACCGGCTTCTGGTCAGTGGGACTGAACCGAGGTTACCCGCTGACCTGGACGATGTCACATCGAAACACGCCGTTTCTAACGAATTGGTAACGCTTGCCGCCGCCGAAGCCGCGTGGTTACAGGGATTCGGCGGTCACAAAAATGTGGATGGCAACTTCGTTGGGAAGTTCCAGGCCCTCGCCGAAACCATCAACCTGCACCAGAACATAGGAACCGGCGGCAGAGAAGGTCCCGGTGGCACCGGGCATCACACCGGACTGCTTGAGCTGCAGGAGCAGCTCCGGATCGAACTGCACCGGCTCACCGAGGCGGCGCACGATGGCCTGCACGGGCTCCGTGTGGCGCCCGACGAGCTCGACGATGCTCTCGACGCCCTGCATGAACGGGGCGGCGGCGGGCTGGCCGAGCTCTTCGAGTCCCGGGATCGGGGTGCCGTAGGGCGATTCGGTCGGGAACTTGAGGATCTCGAGGAGCTTCCGCTCCACCTGCTCGCTCATCACGTGCTCCCAGCGGCAGGCCTCGTCGTGGACGAGTTCCCACTCCAGGCCGATGACGTCGGAGAGCAGAACCTCGGCCAGGCGGTGCTTGCGCATCACGTGCACGGCCTTGCTGCGCCCGTCATTGGTGAGCTCGAGGTGGCGGTCACCGGAGACGACGACGAGGCCGTCGCGCTCCATGCGGGCGATCGTCTGCGAGACGGTCGGGCCAGAGTGGCCGAGTCGCTCAGAAATACGCGCGCGCAGCGGCACGATGTTCTCTTCCTCGAGATCCAGGATCGTGCGGAGGTACATCTCCGTGGTGTCGATGAGATCCGTCATTCGCGCCTCCCCATACATAACTCACGCTCGCGTGCACAGCGCTTCGTGCACGCAGGTAACAAGACTACCTGCCCCGCGGTGCCCACTTAGACTCTTCTCATGCCGCAGATTACGATTCCCGCCGCCCTCCTGCCCGCCGATGGTCGATTCGGATGCGGTCCGTCCAAGGTCCGTCGCGAACAGCTCGACTACCTCGCCGGTGCCGGCTCCGCCATCCTCGGCACCTCGCACCGCCAGGCCCCGGTCAAGGACATGGTCGGCCGTGTGCGTGCAGGACTCAGTGAGCTCTTCCGCGCTCCGGAGGGCTACGAGGTCGTGCTCGGCAACGGCGGCTCGACCGCGTTCTGGGACGCGGCATCCTTCGGCCTCATCGAACGCCGCAGCCAGAACCTGAGCTTCGGGGAGTTCGGTTCCAAGTTCGCCACCGCCGCAGGTGCCCCGTGGCTCGAGGCACCCGATGTGCGCAAGGCGGATGCCGGCTCCGTCGCCACCGCTGAGGCCGTTGCCGGCGTCGACGTCTACGCCTGGCCGCACAACGAGACCTCGACCGGTGCCGCCGCTCCCGTGACCCGCGTGGACGGCGATGCCGGTGCCCTCACGGTGATCGACGCGACGAGCGCAGCAGGAGGCATCGACTTCGAGCTCAGCGAGACCGACATCTACTACTTCGCGCCGCAGAAGAACTTCGCCTCGGACGGCGGCCTCTGGTTCGCACTGTTCTCCCCCGCAGCGATCGAGCGCGTCGAGCGCGTCGCCGCCAGCGGCCGCTACATCCCCGAGTTCCTCAGCCTGAAGAACGCCGTCGACAACTCGCGGCTCAACCAGACGCTGAACACCCCTGCCCTCTCCACGCTGCTGCTGCTGGAGAACCAGGTGGACTGGATCAACGAGAACGGCGGCCTGAGCTGGTCCGGCGCCCGCACGGCCGAGTCTTCCGGTGTGCTCTACGACTGGGCGGAGCGAGTCGACTACGCGACCCCCTTCGTCACGGATGCCGCCCACCGCTCCCCCGTTGTCGTCACGATCGACTTCGACGACGCGATCGATGCGTCGGCCGTGGCCAAGGCACTGCGCGCCAACGGCATCGTCGACACCGAGCCTTACCGCAAGCTCGGTCGCAACCAGCTGCGCGTGGCCACCTTCACGGCAATCGAACCCGATGACGTGCGCGCTCTGGTCGCCTCGATCGAGTACGTGGTCGGCGAGCTCGGCTGATCCACCGGAACGGGGGGCCTGATGCGATTCTGGTTGAAAGACAGCGAGCGGCGGCCTGATCCGCTGCCCGTCCGCACCGATGCCCGCAAGGCGGTTCTCGCCGGAACCGCGCTGTGGGTGATCGCGGCGGTGCTGTGCGCGTTGTTCCTGCCGCAATTGGATGCCGCCGGCTTCGCCTGGTGGCTGGGCTGCGCGCTCTTCGGCGCGGTCCTCGGCCTCATCGGTCTCGTCGTGGTGCAGCGCCGCCGTCGCTGAGACCGCACCTGCCCCAGAACGCAGTCATGGCCCTGAAACCGGTGGTTTCAGGGCCATGATTGCGTCGTCGAGGGCCGTTACGGCCGCGCTGCTCGCTTAGGCGCGAGCTGCGTCGTCGTTCTCGTCGTCATCGTTCTCGTCGTCATCGTCGGCGTCGTCGTCGGTGTCGTCGTCGGTGTCGTCGTCATCATCGTCGTCATCGTCGTCGTCGTCGTCGTCATCATCGTCGTCGTCGGCGCTGTCGTCGTCCGAGTCGGTGGCGAGTTCCTCAGCGAGGTGGTCGATGTCGAGCCCGTCGATGTCTCCGGAGTGCGCCTTCTGCTGCACCTCGCCGGCGAAGTCGTCGTCGAAGTCGTCATCCGCCTCGTCGTCGTGCTCGTCATCCGACTCGTCGTCGTGCTCATCGTCGTCGTCATGCTCGTCGTGCTCGTCGTCGTGCTGCTCCGCATCGTGCAGGAGCTGCGCGGCCTGATAGTCGGCGAGGCGCTCCGACCACGGCACCCATTCGGGCGCAAGGAGCGCGTTCTCGCCCGGCATGAGCTCGGACTCGAGCACCGTCGGCTTGGCCTCGTCGCTGATGCGCGAGAGAGTCACGGTCCAGTGCCAGCCCGGGTAGCCGCTCAGACGGGACTCGAACATCAGGGAGAGCACGTGGTCCTCTTCCGCGACGTGACCGATCACCCGGCCGATCGTCTCGGCGGGCGTGAAGTCGAGCAGCGCGGCCCTGGCCATGTCGACGGCGGCGAGCAGCACCTCGTCGGCGACCGGCGGTGCGGCGGGCGGGGCCGGCAGAGCGGCGTCGTTCAGCTCCGGGGCGGCCTCGCTGGCGGCGTCCGTCGCGTCCTGTTCAGCGGTCATGTCAGGCATCGAGCTCGTCTGCGACACGGCGGAGCATCGCGGCGATCTTGTGGCTGTGCGAGCTCTCGGGGTAGCGGCCGCGCTTGAGGCCGGCTCCGATGCCGTCGAGCAGCTTGACGAGGTCCTCGATGAGGATCGCCATGTCGTCGGCCGGGCGGCGCGTGAGCTTGACCATGCTCGGCGGGGCGTCGAGCACGCGCACCGAGAGCGCCTGGGCGCCGCGCTTGCCGTCGGCGATGCCGAACTCCAGTCGCATGCCCGGCTTGACCGTGGTTCCGGCCGGCAGCGCCGAGGCGTGCAAGAAGACCTCTTGGCCATCATCGGAGCTGATGAAGCCGAAGCCCTTCTCGTCGTCGTAGAACTTGACCTTGCCGGTAGGCATATGTGAACCTCACTGAGTGAATACGCGGGCACGCCGAATTGCGGCGTCGTCCGTTACTAGCTTATTGGGTTACTGCGGCCATCGCCCCGTATCCTAGAGAATGTGAGCCTTCAGCAGCCCGAAACATCCCAGCGCCTCGAGCGCGTCTTCGCCTATATGGTGGCCGGGGTGATCGGAGCGTCGATCCTTGCCTTCATCGTCGTTCTGATCGGAACCGTCGCGGGCGTCGGAGCCAACGACGGATTCAGCCAGGGCATCTGGCCCTTCGTCTTCACCTTCCCGATGATCGGGTTGCCGCTCGGCTTCCTCCTGATCATCGCGCTCATGATCATCTCGAGCAGGCGCCGCAGCCGTGCGGCCCGCACAGACAAGCAGTAGCGGCCATGCTCGCCCTCGCCGCACGACTTCGCGCACTCACCGATGAGCAGTTGACGGCGGCGTTGGCGCAGCGCGAGTTCCCGCTCGCCGGCGTCCGCGACTACTTCGACCTCGCCGAAGCGCTCCTGGCCCCCGACTCCGTTCGGGCCGCACTCGCCACCCTCGACCGCACCAGGCTCGCCGTGCTGGCCGTCGCCGGAGACCTCCTCGCCGAAACAGGTACCGCACCAGACACCGCCGCGATCACGGCCCGCATCTCCGAACTCGGGCACGAGTCCATCGACGCCACGGTCGTGCGCGCCAGGGCCGAACGTCTCGACGAGTTGTTGCTCGGGACCCTGAGCGCCGGCAGCCAAGGCAACGGCGACGGTTCCGGCAGCGAGGCATGCTTCGCACCGTTCACGGCGGTGAGTGAACTGATGCGCGCATGGCCGAGCGAAGGCCTCCCGAGCAGCGCAGAACTCGCCGCCCCCTCCCCGCACGCGGGCGAGGACGACGAGCCCGACCGGGTCTCATCGCCCGGTGCGGCCGGGCTCGGAGACGCCGTGAACCGTCTCGCCGCAGAACGCGCATTCGGCACGACCTCCGTCGTCGCCGAACTCGTCACCTCGCTGATCAGCGATTCGGCCCGCGAACTCGCCCGCGGCGGGCTCTCCCTGCCCGATGCGAAGCGCCTCGCCCACGACGCGGCGATCGCCTTCGAGGAGGTTCCGCGCTACCTCGGGCTCGCCGAACGTGCCGGGCTGGTCGAACGCGAGGGCGCGCTCTGGCAGCACAGTGAGGCAGCGGAGGGCTGGCTGCTTGGCGGCACAGCCCAGCGCTGGCGCACCCTGGCTGCGGCGTGGCATCTCGGTCTCGCACCCGACGTTCGGGTGCTGCTCGCGGCCAGGGCCGAGCGGCCGTGGGGCCAGTTCCTCACCCGCGATGTGAGCTGGATCTTCCCTGCAGCCGGTGATTCGCTGCAGCAACGCATCGCCGACCGCACAACAGAGGCCGAGCTTCTCGGGATCACGGCGGGCGGGGTGCCCAGCGCAGCGGGAAGCGCTCTGCTTGAGCACGGCGCAGAAGCCGCAGAGGCCGCGGTGAGCGAGCTGCTGCCGCCGGAGGTCTCGACGGTCTACCTGCAACACGACCTCACCGCCGTCGCGCCCGGGCCGCTCACTCCCCCCATCGATGCGCGGTTGCGCACGATGGCGGATGTCGAGAGTCGCGAGTTCGCATCGAGCTACCGGATCACCACTGCATCCGTGAACCGCGCGCTGGGCGCCGGTGAGAGCGCAGAGGAGATCCTCGCCTTCCTCTCCTCGATCTCGTTGAGCGGTGTGCCCCAGCCCCTGCACTACCTCGTCACCGAGTCGGCCGCCCGCTACGGCAGGCTGCGTGTCGGGCCGGCCACAGACGACGGGCACTTCCAGGGCGCGATCCACTCGGACGACCCCGCGCTCATCCACACGGTGGCCGTCGATCACGCGCTCTCCCAGCTCGGGCTCCAGCAGAGCGGCCCGAACAGGCTGCTCAGCCGATTCACGCCCGATGTGTTGTTCTGGGCGCTCAGCGATGCGCGCTATCCGGTCGCGGCGCACGACGCGGACGGAGAACTCGTGCACCTGGCGCGCCGCCGGGTCGCCCACGCAGAGGCACCGCCCGCCGTCGACCCGCTCCCGGCGCTCGTTGCGACGCTGCGCGACTCGGATGCCGACACCGAACCGACCGGCCAGGCCTGGCTCGCGCGACAGATCGATCTCGCGATCCGCTCCAAGCACACGCTGCTGGTGAGCGTGCGGATGCCGGGCGGCGAGATCTCGGACTACCTGCTCGAACCGGCGAGCGTCGCCAACGGCCGGCTGCGGGCGCGCGACCGGCGCGCCGACATCGAGCGCACGCTTCCGCTCTCCAGCATCGCCGCCGTCACCACCGCCTGAGATCGGGCGGCATCCGTTCTCAGGCGATCCGCGTAGACTCGGCGGTTATGTCGGATGGCCCCCTGATCGTTCAAAGTGACCGCACCGTGCTGCTCGAGGTCGCGCACCCGCTCGCCGAAGATGCGCGGCACGATCTGGCGGTGTTCGCCGAGTTGGAGCGTGCCCCTGAGCACATCCACAGCTACCGCATCACCAGGCTCGGGCTGTGGAACGCGCGTGCGGCCGGGCACGACGCCTCCGACATGCTCGCCACGCTCGAGCGCTACTCCAAGTTCCCCGTTCCGCAGACAGTGTCGATCGACATCGTCGAGACGGTCGGCCGCTACGGCCGCCTCGTGATCGAGCGCGACGCCGACGGCGAGCTCGTGCTGCGCTCCACCGACGTCGCCGTGCTCACCGAGGTCGCGAACGCCAAGCGCATCGCGCCGCTGCTGATCGGGCGCCCGAGCCCCGACAGCTACATGGTCGAGCCGTGGGCGCGCGGCGCGCTCAAACAGGAGCTGGTCAAGCTGGGTTGGCCGGCAGAGGACCTCGCCGGCTACACGCCGGGGACGCCGCACCCGATCGACCTCGCCGAGAATGGCTGGGCGCTGCGCGACTACCAGCAGAAGGCCGTCGATAACTTCTTCGCCGGCGGCTCCGGCGTCGTCGTGCTGCCGTGCGGTGCGGGCAAGACGCTCGTCGGCGCCGGTGCGATGGCGACCGCGAAGACGAACACACTGATCCTCGTCACGAACACCGTCAGCGCGAGGCAGTGGCGCGACGAGCTGTTGCGGCGCACCTCGCTCACCGCGGAGGAGATCGGCGAGTACTCCGGGCAGGTCAAAGAGGTCAAGCCCGTCACGATCGCGACGTACCAGATCCTCACGGCGAAGCGAAAGGGTGAGTACGCACACCTCGCGCTGCTTGATGCGATGGACTGGGGACTCGTCGTGTACGACGAGGTGCACCTGCTGCCTGCTCCGGTGTTCAAGCTCACCGCGGAGCTGCAGGCGCGGCGCCGCCTCGGGCTGACCGCGACGCTCGTGCGCGAAGACGGCCGCGAGAGCGACGTCTTCTCGCTGATCGGGCCGAAGCGCTTCGACGCCCCGTGGAAGGAGATCGAGGCGCAGGGCTTCATCTCGCCGGCGAATTGCTACGAGGTCCGCATCGACCTGCCGCAGCACGAACGGCTGAGCTACGCCGCAGCGGCCGACGACGAGCGCTACCGGCTGGCGGCGACTGCACCGGCGAAACTCGGTGTCGTCAAGCAGTTGGTGGCGCGGCACCCTGGCGAGCGGATCCTCGTGATCGGGCAGTACCTCGACCAGATCGACGAGCTTTCCGATGCGTTGAACGCGCCGAAGATCACCGGCTCGACGCCCGTCGACGAGCGGGAGACGCTGTTCCAGGCCTTCCGCGAGGGCTCCATCGAGGTGCTCGTGGTATCGAAGGTGGCCAACTTCTCGGTCGATCTGCCCGAGGCGACCGTGGCGATTCAGGTCTCCGGATCGTTCGGCTCACGCCAGGAGGAGGCGCAGCGCCTCGGCCGCCTGCTGCGGCCGAAGGAGTCCGGACTCACGGCGAGCTTCTACTCCCTCGTCGCCCGCGACACCGTCGACCAGGACTTCGCCCAGAACCGTCAGCGCTTCCTCGCGGAGCAGGGCTACAGCTACACCATCCTCGACGCGCACGCCCTCGACGAGCTCGCCGCCTAGGCCCCGATTCCCATGAGAGCGGCCAAATGGCCGCTTTCGGGGGCGAAAAGCGGCCATTTGACCGCTCTCAACGGACCTCAGCGGACGCGGGCGTAACGCAGCAGAAGCATGTCGCCGGCCGGCAGCGCGTGGACGAGGCGCATGGGCCGCGCCGCTTCCGGCGCGCCCTGCGCGATCCGCCCCGCGCCGCCGGCGACCAGCACCGGGCTGAGGCTCAGGCACAGTTCGTCGACGAGATCGGCGGCGAGCAGTTCGCCGAAGAGGTGCGGTCCGCCCTCGCAGAGCACCTGCGGCATCCCCCGCTCCGCGAGCGCCAGCATGAGCCGGGCCGGCCCGACGGCTGACGCACCGCAGTCGATCACGTCGGCCACCGCCGCGAGCGCCGCGCGCCGAGCGACCGGGGCGTCCTCGTGGGTCAACACGATGGGGCGCACGAGTGCCGTCCTGAAGAACGGATGAGTCGGATCGAGGTCGAGCGATGATGACACCACCGCCACGGGCGGCTGATCGCTGAGACCCATGCCTCGTCGCAACTCCACCTTGTCCGCCGGCAGCCTCAGCCCGCCGTAGCCCTCCGCTCGCACGGTGCCGGCCCCGACGACGATCACATCGGCAAGGGTGCGGAGCACCGTCATGAGGCGTTGATCCTCCGGGGAACCGAGTCCACCGCTCCTCCCGTCGAGCGTGACCGCGCCGTCCACGCTGCTCACGAAATTCGCTCGCAGCCGTGGGGCCGCCCGGTCGGGAAGCGCGTAGGCGGCGAGGAGCTCGGCGTCGCTCGGGACGGCATCCGCGTGGATCGTGGTGTCAGTCATGGCTGTTGGACTCCCCCATGTTGTGCTTCAGGAAGGCCGGCTGCCGCAGGCCGAGGATCGCCTCCGTCATCCGCACGGCCGCGACGCTCTCTGCCACGTTGTGCATGCGCACGATGCGCGCACCGGCGAGGATGCACGCGACCATGGCCGCGAGCGAGCCCTCGAGCCTGGCCTCCCGCGGGGCGTCGAGCGTCTCACCGATGAAGTCCTTGTTCGACACCGCCACGAGGGTCGGGTGCCCCAACGCGGTGAGCTCGCCGAGCCGGCGCGTGATCTCGAGCGTGTGCAGCGTGTTCTTGTTGAGGTCGTGGCCGGGATCGACGACGATGCGCTGCTCCGGCACCCCGCGCGCCATCGCCAACTCGACGCGGCGCAGCAGGTAGTCACTGATCTCGACGACGACATCGTTGTAGCGCGGGTGGGGGTATTGCGTGCGCGGGCTGGCGAGGCTGTGCGTGATGACCAGCGTCGCCTCACTGTCGGCGACGACGTTCGCGAGCTCGGGGTGGAACAGGCCCGTCGTGTCGTTGATCACCGTCGCGCCCGCCTCGATGCCGCGGCGGGCGACCTCCGGCTGGAAGGTGTCGACCGAGATCACACAGTCGGATGCCGCGCGCACGGCGCGCACGACCGGCAAGACGCGGTCGCACTCCTCGGCGACGGGCAGCTCCGGGCCTGGCGCGAACGGCACCCCGCCGATGTCGACCCAGTCCGCGCCGGCGGCGACCGCGGCGAGCGAGGCCTGCACGGCGTGCTCGAGCGCGAACGTGGCGCCCCGATCGTAGAAGGAGTCCGGCGTGCGGTTCACCACCGCCATGACGGCGACCTGGCGCGAGAAGTCGAACTCGCGGGCGCCGATTCGGCGCATCGGATGCCGCAGCAGCGGTTGCGGAAAGCTCGAGACGGAGTCCATGACCCGATTCTGCCGCACGCCGGCCACGGTCGCGTTCGCGGCCGCGTTCCCCCTCATCGTTCGACACCGCCGAGCAACGAATCCAGCGGAACGTCCGAATCGGCCAGCCGGGCGGCATCCACCGGCGCCACACTCCTGATCAGTGCCTGCACGGCCTCGTTCACGTCCCACTGATTGACGTTCATGCCGGCCACCACACGGTGCCCGCGCAGCCAGAAGGCGATGAACTTCCGCTCCGCCAGGCTCCCCCGCACCACGAGTTCCGCATCGGCCGCCAATATGCCGTAGCCGGAATACTCCATGCCGAGGTCGAACTGGTCGGTGTAGAAGTAGGGGATCCGGTCATAGGAGGTCCGGCGCCCGGCCATCGACTCCCCGGCCGCGAAGCCGGCGTCTTTCGCCACCGCCCAGTGTTCGACTCTGAGATGGCTGGCGAGCACCGGGTGGAAGACGTTCGCGACGTCGCCGACGGCGTACACGTCCGGGTGCGAGCTACGGAAGCCGTCGTCGACGAGGATGCCGTTGTCGAGAGCGAGCCCGGCCGCCTCCGCGAGCTCGAGGTTCGGCAGCGCGCCGATGCCGACAACGACGACATCCGCCGGCACCAGTTCTCCGCTGCTCAGGCGCACGCCGGTCACCTCACCCGCTCGCTCGCCGACGCCGCCCTCGATGCCATCGACGCCTGTGGCGTTGCGGAGGTCGACGCCATTGCTCCGGTGCAGGGCGTCGAAGACGGCACCGATCTCGCGTCCGAGCACGTTCTCCAGCGGAACGGACTCTCGGCCGAGCACCGTGACGGTGTTGCCGTAGCCCCGTGCCGCCGAGGCTACCTCGAGCCCGATCCATCCGGAACCGATGATGACGACGCGCCTGCCGCCCGGCGCGAGCGCCTGGGCGAGTGACTCGGACTCGCCGACCGAGCGGAGGTGGTGCACGCCGCCCAGCTCGGCGCCAGGCCCCGGGAATCGTCGCGAGCGGGCGCCTGTCGCGATCAACAATTTGTCGTAGCGCAACTCGTCGCCGCCGTCGAGGAGGAGGCGGTGGTCGTCGAGGTCGATGGCCGCGACCGCCTGCCCGCGGAGCACGCGGACGTCGTGTTCGGCGTACCAGTCGTCGTCGTGCACGAAGATGCTTCCGCGCTCCGCCGAGCCGGACAGGTACTCCTTTGAGAGCGGCGGCCGGATGTACGGGTACTCCGGCTCGCCCGCGACGATGGTCACCGCGCCGCCGAAGCCTGCCGCGCGCATGCCCTCTGCGGCGCGGGCGGCGGCGAGACCACCACCGATGATCACGTGATGGGAGACGTTCATGATCCCGCGGCACCGATCTGGCGGCCACAGGCGGCGAGGAACTCGCTCCGCGCCTCGCGATCGCCGCGGAGCTCGCCGTGCCACGCGCTCGTGCTCGTACGCGTTCCGACGACCCGCGCCCCGCGGGCCGACATGCACTGGTGTTCGGCCTCGAGCACGACCCCGACACCGCGGGCGCCCAACTCGGCGTGCAACCAATCGGCGACCTGCTGGGTCAGCCGTTCCTGCACCTGGAGCTCGCGGGAGAAGTAGTCGAGTACGCGGGCCAGCTTCGACAGTCCGATGATGCGCTCGCCGGGCAGGTAGCCGATGTGCGCCACACCCTGGAACGGCAGCAGGTGGTGCTCACAGAGTGAACTGAACGGGATATCGCGCACGAGGACCAGCTCGCGGTAGTTCTCGTCGTTGGCGAAACTCGTCGCCTCGAACTCACGCGGCGTCAGCATCTCGATGAAGGCGTCGGCGACTCGACGCGGGGTGTCGGCCAGGTGCGGGCTCTCGGGGTCGCGCCCCAACGCCCGGAGGAGATCGGCCACTGCCTCGATCGCGAGCGCGCGATCCGGCTCCCGTGACGGCACCGCGTGCACTGCACTCCGTTGCTGGAGCGAGTGAGCGGTATGCGCCGCGGATTCTTCACCGAGCTGGGCGATCTGTGAGGACATGGCGTGCCTTTCTCGCGGCGGAGCTGGTTCTGCTGCTCGTGCTTTCGACAGTAGAACCGAAAACTTCTTGCGTCAAGATTGATTTGTTTTAGAATGGCCCCATGACGTCAACCCGCCGCCCACTGCCGCAGGACATCGGTGCCATCGCGGCGCTGGACGATCCGGCTCGGCGCGCGCTCTACCAGCTGATCACAGACAGCGCGGAGCCGCTCGGGCGGGATGCCGCTGCGACCGCACTCGGCCTCAGCCGCAGCACGACGGCCTTCCATCTCGACCGGCTCGCCGACGCCGGACTGCTCAGCGTCGAGTTCCGTCGGATCAGCGGCAAGACCGGTCCGGGGTCCGGCCGACCGGCCAAGCTCTATCGGCGGGCGCCCGGCGAGCTGAGCGTCAGCTTGCCGGCCAGGCACTACGACCTTGCCGGTGAGCTCATGGCGGAGGCGATCGGCGAATCCGGCGCGAGCGGCGAGCCCGTGCTGGAGACCCTCGCCCGCGTCGCGGCGCGCACCGGGCGCGCGCTCGGCGCGCAGGCCGGCGACCTGGCATCCACACTCGAACGGAGCGGCTTCGAGCCGCGCAGCGACGGGGACGGCATCGTGCTCGGCAACTGCCCATTCCACCGCCTCGCCGAGCGGAACACGGCGGTCGTCTGCGCACTCAACTTCGAGCTGCTCTGCGGCGTCGCGGAGGGCGCGGGCGACGACGCGCACGTGATCGTGGCCGATCCGGATGCCGGCGAATGCTGCGTGCGCGCGATCCCCGCCATCCCGCGGTCCGCCGCCGTCGAGCCGGGCGCGAAACCCGCCCACTAGACATTCAGCTAAGTTTCAGCTAACGCGCAGATACTGGGGTCATGACCGATGGACCTCGCATTCTCATTGTTGACGACGAGCCCAACATCAGGGACCTCCTCACCACCAGCCTGCGTTTCGCCGGCTTCGCCGTGCGCGCCGTCGGGAACGGCGCCCAGGCGATCTCCGCGGTGCTGGAGGAGGAGCCCGACCTGATCATCCTCGACGTCATGCTGCCTGACATGAACGGATTCGGCGTGACCAAGCGCCTCCGTTCGGCCGGTTACACGGCCCCAATCCTCTTCCTGACGGCCAAGGATGACACCGAAGACAAGATCACCGGCCTCACCGTCGGTGGCGACGACTACGTCACCAAGCCCTTCAGCCTCGACGAGATCGTCGCGCGCATCAAGGCGATCCTCCGCCGCACCATGCACGCCGAGGAGGACGCCATCATCCGCACCGGCGAGCTCACGATGGATCAGGACACCCACGAGGTGCTGGTCGGCGACGAGCCGATCGAGTTGTCCCCGACCGAGTTCAAGCTGCTGCGCTACCTCATGCTCAACCCCAACCGGGTGCTCTCCAAGGCACAGATCCTCGATCACGTGTGGGAGTACGACTTCAACGGTGACGCCGGAATCGTCGAGAGCTACATCTCGTACCTCCGCCGCAAACTTGACCTGCACTCCAGCGAGCCGCTGATCCAGACGAAGCGCGGTTTCGGCTACATGCTCAAGTCCAAGGGTTAGCCACCACGATTCGCTGACAGCCGTCCATCGGCAGTCTGAGCAGCAGCCCGGCTGTTGCTCAGACTGGCTTTCTACACTGAAAACCTCATGCATCAATCACTGACCGAACGCTGGAGCCGCATCTCGCTGCGCACCAAGATCACCGGCGTCACGGTGTTGATGCTCACCCTCGGCCTTCTCGTCGCCGGCATCGGCACGATGACGATGCTGCGTGTCTACGTGCTCGCGCAGATGGATGCCAGGCTCGCCACGACCGCGGCGTCGCAGACCACGCTCGAGCAGCAGTTGGCGGTCAGCTGTGACACGAGCCTGAACACGACCAGGGAGCGGACGGCATCCGAGTACTTCGTCGCGATCTTCGACGACTCCGGCAGCCTCTGCAATTTCAACTGGAAGAACAAGCCGGCCGACGAGCTGCCCGTGCCCACGTTCACCATGGATCTGCCGAGCATGATCAAGCTCGACGGCCGGGTCTTCGACCTGCACGACAAGGCCGGAGCCACCACCTTCCACGCGGTCGCCGTCCCCGTCACACTCAACAGCGGACCGGACGGCACCCTCGGCGTCGCACTCGTCGCCGTCTCGCTGGCCGAGACGGAGAAGACGCTCGCAACCTACCTGTCGATCTTCCTCGGCTTCGGAGTCGGCGTCATCATCCTGGGTGCATTGATCACCCGGATGCTGGTGACGAGTACCTTCGCGCCGTTGCGCGAGGTGGAGCGCACCGCCGCCGCCATCGCCGACGGCGACTTCAGCCAACGTCTCGGCGGCGCGACTCCGAACACGGAGGTCGGCCGCCTCAACCGCTCGCTCAACACCATGCTCAACCGGATCGACCGGGCATTCAAGGACCGCGCACGCACCATCGATCAGATGCGGCGCTTCGTCGGCGATGCCAGCCACGAGCTCCGCACCCCGCTCGTCTCGGTGCGCGGCTACGCCGAGCTCTACCGGATGGGCGCGCTGCAGACGCCGGAGGAAGTGGCCCAGGCCATGGAGCGCATCGAGAAGGAGGCCATCCGCATGGGGGGCCTCGTCGAAGACCTGCTCGAGCTGGCGCGTCTGGATGAGACCAAGCCGCTCGCTCTCGCGCCGGTCGACCTCGTGCCGCTCGCCCGCGACGCGGCCCTCGATGCGATGGCGTCATCGCCGGGGCGCACGATCACCGTCGTGACCCCTCCCCCGGCCACCATCGTCGACACAGGCGAGATCGAACCGCTGGTCCACCCTGCCGCGCCGGAGGGCGTGAGCAACGCGACCGGCCCGATTGCCTTCGCCGGTGCGACGTTCGCCAGACTCCGTAGCCGCAGGCCCCGCCGCCCCGGAATGGAGACGCCGCTCAACACGGCAACCGTCGTCGGCCCGAGCGAGGAGCCGAGTTCGGTGATGGTGCTCGCGGAGGAGAACAAGATCCGCCAGGTCTTCACGAATCTGCTCGGCAACGCCATGCGCTTCACCCCGGTCGAGAGCCCGATCGAGATCAGCGTGAGCCTGGATCGCAACACCGAGCGGGCGAGCTTCGCCATCGTCGACCACGGCGAGGGCATTCCCCCACAGATTCGCGAGAAGATCTTCCAGCGCTTCTGGCGTGCGGACACCTCGCGCGCCCGCGAGACCGGCGGCAGCGGCCTCGGCCTGGCCATCGTGTCGTCGATCGTCGCAGCGCACAACGGCACAGTCGACGTCGTCGAGACGCCGGGCGGCGGCGCGACATTCCGCGTGAACCTGCCGCTGGCCGAATCCGCTTCCGCGCCCAAGCCAGTCGTCCCCGACGCCCGCTGATCCGTTGCGCCTGCCCGACGCGGCAGGTCTCCTGTGCACAGGGCGGACGATCGACGCGTGCTCTGCACAAGCTCGAGAGCACTGGGCGCGGGCGCTCGGAGGCGCTCTAGCGTTCAGGTGCGCGACGGTTCGGACCCCGTGCGCGCACGGAGGAAGAGATGTCTCAGTTCAGCGTTGACAGCGATCAGATGATCGCCACCTCGCACGCGGTGCAGGCCGGGATCGAACGCCTGCGTGCCGAGGCGCACAGCCTCACCGCCCAGGTGAACAATCTGCAGGGCTCCTGGGCCGGGCAGGCATCCGCCGCATTCCAATCGGCAGCCGCAGAATGGGGCGCGATGAATCTGCAGGTCGAGGGTGTGCTCGCGGCCCTGAACCACTCCCTCGGAGCAGCGGGGGCGCAGTACGCGGAGGCCGAGCAGATGAACGCCCAGCTCTTCGTGCGCTAGCCCGGCATCCGCGCAGCGCTGGCACGCAAAACCGGGCGCCTCCCGAAGGAGACGCCCGGCTCAGTTACTGCGTGTTGGGCTTTAGAAGTCCATGCCGCCCGACGGGTCGCCCATCGGGGCCGGGTTCTTCTCCGGCTTGTCAGCAACGACGGCCTCGGTGGTGAGGAACAGACCAGCGATCGACGATGCGTTCAGCAGCGCGGAGCGGGTGACCTTCACCGGGTCGTTGATGCCGGCAGCGAGCATGTCGACGTACTCGCCGGTCGCGGCGTTGAGGCCGTGTCCAACGGGCAGGTTGCGCACCTTGTCGGCGACAACACCCGGCTCGAGGCCGGCGTTCAGAGCGATCTGCTTGAGCGGAGCGTCGATGGCGACGCGCACGATGTTCGCACCCGTTGCCTCGTCGCCGACCAGGCTCGTGATGGCTTCGCCTTCGAAGGCGGTCTTGCCGGCCTGGATGAGGGCAACGCCACCACCGGCGACGATGCCTTCTTCGACGGCAGCCTTGGCGTTGCGCACTGCATCCTCGATGCGGTGCTTGCGCTCCTTGAGCTCAACCTCCGTTGCGGCACCGGCCTTGATGACTGCAACGCCACCGGCCAGCTTGGCCAGGCGCTCCTGCAGCTTCTCGCGGTCGTAGTCGCTGTCGGTGTTCTCGATCTCGGCGCGGATCTGTGCAACACGGCCGGCGATCGCCTCGACGTCGCCAGCACCCTCGACGATGGTGGTCTCGTCCTTGGTGATGACAACCTTGCGAGCCTTGCCCAGCAGGTCGAGGGTGGCGTTCTCGAGCTTGAGACCGACCTCCTCGGAGATGACCTGACCACCGGTGAGGATGGCGATGTCCTGGAGCTGCGCCTTGCGACGGTCACCGAAGCCCGGAGCCTTGACAGCAACCGACTTGAAGATGCCGCGGATCTTGTTCACGACGAGCGTGGCCA
Organism: Leifsonia sp. Root4; assembly: GCF_001425085.1. GTDB lineage: Bacteria > Actinomycetota > Actinomycetes > Actinomycetales > Microbacteriaceae > Microterricola. The sequence continues at coordinate 291,694 of NZ_LMDN01000002.1, forward strand.
GAGCCTCGCCGTCGACGTCCTCGGCGATGATGAGGAGCTGCTTGCCGGTCTGGATGACCTTGTCGACGATCGGCAGCAGGTCCTTGATGTTGCTGACCTTGCCGTTGACGATCAGGATGTAGGGGTCTTCGAAGACCGCTTCCTGACGGTCGGGGTCGGTCACGAAGTATGCCGACAGGAAGCCCTTGTCGAAGCGCATGCCCTCGGTGAGCTCGAGCTCGGTGCCGAAGGTGTTCGACTCCTCGACGGTGACAACACCCTCCTTGCCGACCTTGTCGATCGCCTCGGCGATGATGGCGCCGATCTCGGCGTCACCGGCGGAGATGGACGCGGTTGCGGCGATCTCTTCCTTGGTCTCGACCTCTTTGGCGTTGATGACGAGCTCGGCGATGACCGCAGCGGTCGCCTTCTCGATGCCGCGCTTCAGGCTGATGGGGTCTGCGCCGGCCGCGACGTTGCGCAGGCCTTCGCGAACCAGTGCCTGTGCGAGCACGGTGGCGGTGGTGGTTCCGTCGCCGGCGACGTCATCGGTCTTCTTGGCGACCTCCTTGACGAGCTCCGCACCGATCTTCTCGTACGGGTCGTCGAGCTCGATCTCCTTGGCGATGGAGACACCGTCGTTGGTGATCGTGGGGGCGCCCCACTTCTTCTCCAGAACGACGTTGCGGCCGCGCGGGCCGAGGGTCACCTTGACGGTGTCGGCCAGAATGTTGAGGCCACGCTCAAGGCCGCGACGGGCCTCTTCGTTGAAAGCAATGATCTTTGCCATGTGTGATTCTCGTCCCTTCCCGGACGTTCCCAAGACTTTGGTTTTAGCACTCAGATGATGCGAGTGCTAAAGCAATTCTGGCACTCGGATGCCGAGAGTGCAAGCGAGCGCAGAGCCCTCTCAGGCGGGGCCCCGCAGGCGTCACGGAATGATCTCGACGCTGCCGCTGTTCGGAACCAGTTCGACCCAGCTGTTGCCGGGCGCGAGGGTGATCGGCGTGCCGATGTCGCTGACGAGCCTGATGCTCCCCGCCGCGGAATCCTTGCTCCAGATGCCATGCACGGTCTTGCCGCCCGTCGACACCCAGGCCTCCCCCGTGCCGATCATCAGCGTGCGCGGGATGTCTTCGTAGCTGTCCTCGTCGATCCCGACCAGCAGGGTGACGACGTTGCTGGCGCGCAGTTGGGCTCCGGCGGCGTCCAGATCCGGTGCACCCTCCTGGGAGCGCAGCCACGTTGCGCTCGCGGCGTCCCAGCCCCAGCTCGGCCACCGCGCGTCGGAGAATCGCTGTTGCACGACCGAGTTGGCCACGCCCTCGACCAGTGCCGTCGGCAACGCGGCGCCCTCCGCATAACCGAACTGTGCGGCCGGAGCGGGAAGATCGGCGTTGCGGCCGACGAGTTCGCCGGCGCGCACGATCACATCGTGCGGCGACTCGTGCACGTCATCCCGATAGAACAGCCCGGTCTCGTCGAAGTCGAAGACCGCGTTGACGACGGGCGCGGCCATCATCATGTCGACGAACACCTCCTGGCCGCCGGAGTACGCGATGATGCCGCCGAACGGGGTGACGATGTCCGGGTCCATCGGCCGAACGGAGCGAACCGGGCCGACCTCATCCGGCAGATCGGAGTGCCAGATCGCGACGTACCGGGTGAGCCCGCCCTCGACGAGTTCCTCGAACACGATGTCGGTGCGCTCCAGACCCACCTGCGGCCGTGCACCCTCGTGGTTGTCAATCTTGGCGGCCAGTGATGGCCGCTCGAGGCCCCCGCTCGGTGCGACGGTTCCGCGCAGCGGTGCGAGCACCGGTGGCGGGGTGGGCGTCGCGGATGCCGTCGGCGTGGGCCGCGGTGTCTTGCTCGGCGCGCCGGCGGGCACCTCGGCGGCACAGGCTGCGGTCGCGAGCAGCAGCCCGATGGTCAGCGTGGCCGCGGCTGCGCGGCGCAATGGCATGCGCAGGGGGCGCAGGCGAGACGGCTTGGCGATGGTCACCCTGCACACATTAGGGCTGCGCACCGCGCTCAGGCGGGTACGCCACGAACCAGTGTGTCGCTACTCGCCTTCTGGGACGGGAAAGGTGGAACCGATCACGACGACCAGCGAGGCCCCGCCCAGGTCGACGAAGTCCTGGGAGAGCGCGATTCCGGCACCGGGCACAGAGGCCGCGGCGCCGAGCGCCGCACCTTCGAGGGCCGGATCGCTGTAGTAGACGGTGGAGTCGACGACGTCTTCGGTTGCCGCGTTGGATCTCGTCGTGACATTCCAGCCGGCCGCTACGAGCGTGTCGCCGACGGCGGCGGCCAGACCGGCAGTCGGGGTGCCGTTCAGCACCGTGACGGCGAGGGCAGGATCGACCGTCGGCTCGACGACCGGTGCGGCGGCGGTCTCGCTCGGCGCGGCGGATGCCGCCGGCGCTGAGCTCTCTCCGCCGGCCCCCAGCGTCAGCTTGTCGTTCAGCACGAAGAGGGCACCGACACCGACACCGACGAGCACGAGCGTGGCCAGCGCCGCCCAGGCGAAGCCGATCCAGCCCCGCCCACGCTTGCGCGGCACGCGGTGCGCGCCGACCCGCTCAAGGTCGCTGGGAATCTCGTCGAAGCGATCGGGGTGAAACGAAGTTGCCATAGTTGGTCTGCCTGGCCTGATCTCTCTGGGCTATTGCCCTGATCTCTCCGGGCTACTGCTCTGGGCTGTTGCTGTCTGGGCGTTGCTGTCTGGGGGGGGTGTGCTGCCTCGTGTCGTGCGGCGATCTGACGCGCTACGACTCTGAACAGTATCCCTGATCAACCCGATTGCGCCTCACAGCGAGTTCTGCCCACCGAGCGAGCGACGCGCCCTGGCCTCTGCCCGCGCCTCACGCATGCGCAGCAACCGCTTGACCAGCATCGGGTCGTGCACCAGCGCAGCGGGCCGGTCGATCACGGCGCCCAGCAGCTGGTAATACCGTGGCGCCGACAGGCCGAGCTCGGAGCGGATCGCCTGTTCCTTCGCCCCCGCGTGTTTGAACCACTGGCTCTCGAATGTCAGGATGGCGAGCTCACGTTCGCTCAGAGATCCGAGCGGCGCATCGGGCTCGTGCGCAGAGCCGTCACGCTCGGAATCGTTCGCGTGATCCATCGACGAACTCCTTCCCGGCCGAGACCACCGCCGGTGTCGGTCGTGGCGGTGATGTGGCTCATCATAGGCACTCAGGATCTGAACCGCAGTGACACTTCCGGGCAGTTCACTTTTTCGGAATGCTCTGTGTTCGTGGCACGTTGCAGCTGATGCGGCTCTCAGCGGGGCTGTTTAGGATTGCCGTGGGCTTGGCTCTGCCGCCCCCACGAACTGAGGAGATTCGTCATGAACTATGAAGTGAACAAGACTGACGATGAGTGGCGCTCTGGGCTCGATGACGAGAGCTTCGCCGTGCTGCGGCAGGCCGCGACGGAGCGCCCGTGGACGGGGGAGCTCCTCGACGAGGAACGCGCCGGCATCTACAACTGCGGTGCTTGCAACGCCGAGCTCTTCCGCAGCGGAACGAAGTTCGACTCCGGGTGCGGTTGGCCGAGCTTCTACGAGTCGGTCCGCCCGGAAGCCGTCGAGCTCATCGAGGACACCACCCTCGGCATGACGCGCACCGAGGTGCGCTGCGCCCGCTGCGGCTCCCACCTCGGCCACGTCTTCCCCGACGGCTTCGGCACTCCGACCGGCGACCGCTACTGCATGAACTCGCTCGCGCTGACCTTCTCTGCGGATGACGCACCCGCTGCCGGCGCGGCCGACACCGCTCCGAGCGAATAGGCCCATCATGGCGCGCACGAAATCGTCGACTCCGAGCGATGCCTCCCCCGTCGCCTCCCCCGTTTACGCGGCGGTCGTGACGCGTCGCTCCCACTCCAAGGTGACCAACCGGGCGCCGGATACCGGTGAGCTCGAGTCGCTGGTGGCCGCGGCCGGGCGCGTCGCCGACCACGCCTCGCTCCACCCGTGGCGCCTCATCGCCCTCCGCGGCGACGCGCGTTCACGCCTCGGAGCAGCCCTCGCGAAGGCGGCGAAGCTGAAGGGCTCCGATGCCGCGTCGCTCGCCGCGAAGCCATTGCGGGCGCCGCTGCTCGTCGCGGTGGTCTTCCGGCCGGAGAAGAGCCAGAAGGTGGCCGACTGGGAACAGGAGGCCGTGGCATCCGGCGTCGCCCACATGCTCAGCCTGCTGCTGCACGATGCCGGCTGGGGCGTGATCTGGCGCACAGGGCCATACACGCGTGCCAAGAAGGTCGCGAAGATGCACGGGCTCCAGAAGGGCGAGAAGCTGCTCGGCTGGCTCTACGTCGGAGGCATTCCGGCGCGCAGCGGCAGCTCGCACGCCAAGACCGTGCGTGCAGACAAGTACCTGAGCACGCTCGACTAGGGCGTGCGTCGGCCGCCCCACACACCATTCAGCCAGCCGCTGGCCACGACCACCGCGATGAGGGCGAGCGTTGTCCCGGCGATCGTCGAGAACGCGACGCCCTGCGCCGAGAACAGCATGTCGATCACGAGTGCTGCGACGAGCTGCCCGGAGACCGTGGCGAGCCCGAGCAGAAGCACACCGGTCACTCGAACCAGCGCGGCCTGCATGGCAATGAAGATACAGCCGATCGCGCCGCCGACGTAGAGCCAGGGCTCGCTCGGGAAGGCACTCGGCCAGCCGATGACGCTGTTGCGCAGCACCGCGATCGCGACGAGGGCGGCGCTTCCGACAACGAAGTTGATCAACGTCGCGCTCTGCGCACTGCGCGCTGCGGCACGCACACGGCCGTTCACCGCCGACTGCCAGCCGACGAAGACGCCGGCAACGAGCGGCAGCACAAGCATCCAGAGGGGCACGCCGCCTCCGAGTTGCGCGGAGACGGCCCAACCGACGGCGACGAGCGCGAGCGTCGAACCGAGAACCCGGCTTACGGTGAGCGGCCGACGACCGCCGGGGGCGAGGCCGATCCGGTCAAGAATGAGGCCGCTGACGGTTTGCCCCGCGACAACGGCGACCGTGAACAGTGCGACGCCCAGCACCGCGGCGGTGAGGCCCTGTGCCGCTACGAGAAGCGCACCGCCGAGGCCGCCGAGCAACATCCACGGCCGCAGTTCCCGCTGACCGTGCTCATTCGGGCGTAGCGCGCGCCGCACGCGACCAAGGCCCACTCGACCGGGACGCCAGAAGCAGAGCACGACGAGAAGGATCACAAGCCCGGAGCCGAATGAGATCGCCGCAGCTGTGAAGCCGTCATCCAGTCGGCGGCCGAGTTCGCCATTGATGCGCGACTGCACAGCGACGAGCGCCCCGCAGGCGACGCCGATGACGAGTGCCAGCCACGTCGGAAAATGCCGGTGCACCTCTGCAGCCGAGTCGCCTGGTGTGCCGGATGCCGTCGACGCCGGGATCCGCTCAGAACTCATCGTTCCAGCCTAGAGCGCGCGTGCCCTGCACAGCGCCACAGGGCGCCCGGTCGAGGGTTGGTGAATGGGGCCGGCTGCGGGACTTGAACCCGAAATCGAAGACGCATTTCGATTTCGCCACCGGCCCAACGGATGGACCTGAAAAATGGGGCCGGCTGCGGGACTTGAACCCGCAACCCCCGCTTTACAAGAGCGGTGCGCTACCAATTGCGCCAAGCCGGCGTGAGATGCGTTCCATATGGAACATGACTCGCGACTAACAATAACCGCTCGCCGCCTCCCGTGAAAATTCACGGTGGCGACGAGCGGTCATTGGTGGAGCAGCGTGATGCCAGCGGGCCGAACTCAGCCGGCCGGGGCCGGCGTCGGGGTCGACGTCGAGTAGGTCTGCCCAGTTGCCTGCTGCACGAAGGCCGCGAACTCCTTGGGATCTTCGAGCGAGCCGATGTACTGCTTGCCGTTGACCAGAACGGTCGGCGTGCCGGAGACCTTCTCGAGCTCGGTGTTCGGCAGCGGGCCGACGAGGGCGCGGTCGGTGGCGTCGAGCACCCAGCCCTTGAACTGCTCGTCGTCGATGCACGTATTGATCTTGCTCAGGTTGGACACCCCGGCGTCCTTGATGCGCTGCTTGATCTCGTCGTTGTTCAGCGCCGCGGTGTTCTCCTGCGGCTGGTCGATGAACATCGCGGAGTTGAAGACGAAGAAGTCATCCGGGGAGTAGTTGGCGACGCAGGCTGCGGCGTTCGCGGCACGGAGCGAGTACTTGGTCCCGGCCGACTTGCTCGTCTGCGTTGCCAGCGGGTGCACCTCGAGCGTCGCGGCACCCGACTCCAGCCAGCCCTGAATCTGCTCGCTGTTGGTGCGCTCGAAGTCACCGCAGAACGGGCAGAGGTAGTCGACCCAGACGCGGATGTCGGCGACAGCGCCGCTCTCGTCCGGCTGCGAGGGGATGGGCTTCGCGTCGGCAGCAAGCGCCGGCGTCCGCACTGCGACGAGGCCCTCGCCGATCAGGATGCCGTCGCTGGCCATGTTCGCGGGGCCAGGCCCTTCCGGGCGGAAGCTGTTGACGACGATGAGGGAGATGACAGCGATGACGGCGACGATGCCGACCGCGATTCCACTCTGAAGGAGCACCTTGTTGCGGCGATCCTTCTTCTTCTGCTGCACGCGCAGTTCGCGAGCCTTCTCGCGCGCGGCTTCACGACGCTGGTTTTTCGTGGGCCGGGGCTCGGGGGATGCGCCGAAGGTCATGTGTTTAGTACTCCGAATATTGAGGGGCGCGCAATTCATGCAAACGCAGTCCAAATAGTAGGTCGTGTGTCTGTGAAATGCCCAAAAACACAGCGGAAAGGCGAAACCGCGACGGAATCTGGCGCGCCGTCCGGGCGTTGCCCGCGGTGGCCACTGCTCTCGAGTGTGAAGTGGGTTCCTGCGCGTGGCATACTGATTCTGGTCGCCGCTGACCAGCAGTGGCACCATCCATCACAACGGATCGTCCGGCACGTACCTGCCGGTGAAGGAGATACACCCATGGCATCTGTAACTTTCGACAAGGCAACGCGCCTCTACCCCGGCGGTACCCGCCCGGCTGTTGACGCCCTTGACCTTGATGTCGCTGACGGCGAGTTCCTCGTTCTCGTCGGGCCCTCCGGCTGTGGCAAGTCCACCTCGCTGCGCATGCTCGCCGGCCTCGAAGAGGTCAACGGCGGAAACATCTTCATCGGCGACCGCAACGTCACCGACGTTCCGCCGAAGGACCGCGACATCGCCATGGTCTTCCAGAACTACGCGCTGTACCCGCACATGACGGTTGCCGAGAACATGGGCTTCGCCCTGAAGATCGCCGGCGTCAACAAGGACGAGCGTGCCGCTCGTGTTCTCGAGGCCGCCAAGCTGCTCGACCTCGAGGCGTACCTCAGCCGCAAGCCGAAGGCCCTCTCCGGTGGTCAGCGTCAGCGTGTTGCCATGGGTCGCGCCATCGTGCGTCAGCCCCAGGTCTTCCTCATGGATGAGCCGCTGTCGAACCTCGACGCCAAGCTGCGCGTTCAGACCCGTACCCAGATCGCGTCGCTGCAGCGTCGTCTCGGTGTCACCACCGTCTACGTCACGCACGACCAGACCGAGGCGCTCACCATGGGTGACCGCATCGCCGTGCTGAAGGACGGCCTGCTCCAGCAGGTCGGAACCCCGCGCGACCTGTACGAGTCCCCGAACAACGTCTTCGTTGCCGGCTTCATCGGCAGCCCGGCCATGAACCTGTTCAACGCCGACATCATCGATGGCGGCATCCGCTTCGGCAGCGCAGCGGTCGCCGTTGAGCGCCAGGCGCTCGACTCCGCCAGCGGCAAGAGCGTCACCGTCGGTGTGCGTCCGGAAGACATCACCGTCTCCACCACCCCCGGCAGCGGCCTCGAGGTTGACGTCGACCTGGTCGAGGAGCTCGGCGCCGACGGTTACCTCTACGGTCACTCCACCGTCGAGGGCAAGCGCACCGACATCGTCGCTCGCGTCGATGGCCGCTCGCACCCGAACGCCGGCGAGAAGGTCTGGCTGCTGCCGACCCCCGACCACGTTCACGTGTTCGACGCCGAGTCCGGCGAGCGTCTGCTCAACAAGGCAATCGCGCACTAATCGCGTCTCGTGCAACGGCCGGTGGGGAAACCCGCCGGCCGTTGTCGTTTCCGCCTGCTGGCTCATCCCCCGCGCCTGCTTCGACCATCCCCCACACGACTAGGCTCGAAACATCATGAGTGGCTCTCTCAACATCACCTCGGCCATGGCCGACCCCGCACTGCTCGACCTGCCGTGGCACATGCCGCTCGATGCGTGGCCGAACGAGCACATCGCCTCGCTGCCCAAGGGCATCTCGCGCCACCTCGTGCGCTTCGCGCACCTCGGCGGGCACGTTGTCGCCATCAAGGAGACGACGGCCGAGATGGCCAAGGGCGAGTACGAGATGCTGCGCACCCTGCAGCGCATGGAGATCCCGTGCGTCGAGCCGATCGCCGTGATCACGAACCGCAGCGACGGCGAGGGCGAGATGCTCAAGCCCGTTCTCGTCACCAGGCACCTCAAGTTCTCGCTCCCCTACCGCGCACTGTTCTCGCAGACGCTCCGCCCGGACACCGCCACGCGTCTCGTCGACGCCCTGGCGCTGTTGCTCGTGCGTCTGCACATCGCCGGGTTCTTCTGGGGCGACGTCTCGCTCTCGAACACCCTGTTCCGCCGCGACGCCGGTGCCTTCGCCGCCTATCTCGTCGATGCCGAGACCGGCCAGCTCTACACGGGTGGCCTCTCCAACGGCCAGCGCGAGAACGACCTCGAGATCGCCCGCGTCAACATCGCCGGCGAGCTGATGGACCTCGAGGCCGGTGGCCGCGTCGCCGACGAACTCGACCCGATCCGCATCTCCAACGGCATCGTCGACGCCTATCGCAAGCTCTGGAAGGAGCTCACCGGCTCCGAGTCCTTCCACTCCTCGGAGCGCTGGCGCATCAGCGAGCGCGTCGACCGCCTCAACGCACTCGGTTTCGACATCGAGGAACTCGCCATCAAGACCGACGAGACCGGCACGACGGTGCGCATCCAGCCCAAGGTGGTGGATGCCGGCCACCACCAGCGCCGCCTGCTGCGCCTCACCGGCCTCGATGCGGAGGAGAACCAGGCCCGCCGCCTGCTGAACGACCTCGACTCCTACCGCGCCAGCTACGGCAAGACCGAGTTCGACGAGGAAATGGTCGCGCACGAATGGCTGATGCGCGTCTTCGAGCCCGTCGTGCGTGCGATCCCGCTCGACCTCAAGGGCAAGCTCGAGCCGGCCGAGGTGTTCCACCAGTTGCTCGAGCACCGCTGGTTCATGGCGCAGAAGCAGGGCCACGACATCCCGCTCGCCGAGGCGCTCAGCTCCTACATCAACGATGTGCTGCGCCACCGCCGCGACGAGGCGACGATGATCGCGCCGGAGACCGGCCTCATCACCACCGCCATCCCCGCGGTCACCGACGAGGACGACGACGTCGACTGGCGCCTCAAGGTCTAGCGGGACCGCCAGATGCGGTTATCAGCGTGCCAGCTCCGCGCGCCAGCCGGCCGCCTCAAACTTCTCGCGGCGGCGGATGTCGGCCCGGAAGCGCCGCTTGTTCTCGCGGTGCTCGTCGCCCTCGTACTCGAGGACCAACCGCAGCTCTGGCCACGCGAGGTCGGGGTGCAGCACAAGCGTGCCGTGGTCCACCAGAACCGGGAGTCCGATCACCGGTTCGGCGAAGCCATGTTCCACCAGGGTGAGGCGCAGCCTGGTTTCTTGCGGAGAATCGACGCCCACGCGCAGGTGTTCCAGCGCCCAGCGAAGCGCCGTGGCCCCACGACCCGCGCCATGTCGGGACGCCGCAGCCCGGAGCTGCTCGACCGTTGCCAGCGCGTCGCTCCGCCCGCCGCCAGACAGGCGCCTGCCTGAGACGATGAAGTCACCCGCAGCCGTGAGGTCCTCGCGGCTGAGCGCTGCGGCGAACTGACACCAGGTGCTCGCGGCGTCCGTCACTGCGAGCCACCGACCGAATCCACGCACGGTGTGTCTGTGGGCAGCCGGTGGCCGATGACGCCGGCGCGACGCGGTCCCTGTCCGCCCAGCGCGCCCACGTGGAGCCGGGCGTCGGGCCCGAAGCGACAGTGGCAATGGCACGCCCAATAATGCCGCCGCCGTCTGGCCACAGAACACGTGATTGGGTGCAAGCAGCGGTTCGTAGCTGAGGCAGCGGTCGAAGACGTTGTCCGCTCGGATGCCGAGCGTGCGCACACCGTGGAACGGGGCGTCGAGTTCCCGCGAACGTAGCCCCACAGCACCCGAGAGTGCAAAAATTGCGCAGGATCCGAGGATTCCTGCGCAATTTCTGCACTCTCGGCGGAGTGGGGCTACTTCTTGAGGGCGCGCAGGCGCGAGATCTCGTAGAGCGTCACGGATGCCGCGATCCCGGCGTTCAGCGACTCGGTTGCCGCACTGATCGGGATCGACACGACCGCGTCGCAGGTCTCGGTGACGAGGCGGGACAGGCCCTTGCCCTCGCTGCCGACGACGACGACGACCGGGCGGTCGGCGAGCTCGAGGCCGGGCAGCATGACGTCGCCGCCGCCGTCGAGTCCGAGCACGAAGACGCCGGCATCCTTGAAGGCCTTGAGTGTCTGGGTGAGGTTCGTCGCCATCGCAACGGGGGTGCGGGCAGCGGCACCGGCGGAGGTCTTCCAGGCCGAGGCGGTCAGGCCGACGGAGCGACGCTGCGGAACAATCACGCCGTGGCCGCCGAAGGCAGCCGTCGAGCGGATGATCGCACCGAGGTTGCGCGGGTCGGTGATGCCGTCGAGCGCGACGAACAGCGGGGTCTGGCCGCGGGAGATGACCTGCTCGAGCAGTTCGGTGGGGTGTGCGTACTCGTACGGCGGCACCTTGAGCGCGAGTCCCTGGTGCACGCTGTCACGGCCGGCGAGGCGGTCGAGCTCTGGACGCATGACCTCGAGGATCGGGATGCCGTTCGCGGTGGCCAGCTTGAGGGCCTCCTTGACGCGGTCGTCCATCTCGACGCGGGTCGCCACGTAGAGCGCGCTCGCGGGGATCTTGGCGCGCAGCGCCTCCACCACCGAGTTGCGGCCGGTGACGATCTCGATCTCGTCGGCCGACTTCGGCTTGCGGCCACCGGCCGGGCGGCCGGAAACGGCCACGTTGCGGGGTGCGCCGTCGGGACGACCGGCGTCACGGGCGGGTGCGCGGCGCTTGCCACCGCTGGCCTGCTCGTAGCGCTCGTTGGCCGCCTTGCGCTTGCCGGCGGGGTGGTACGGGCGATCCTCGGCCTTGGGCGTGGGCTTCTTGCCCTCGAGGGCCTGGCGACCCTGGCCGCCCGAGCCTACCTGCGGGCCGCGTGCGCCCTTGCGTACGGCGCCGGCGCGGGGCTTTCCACCTGTGTTCTTCATGATTCCAGACTCCAATGTGCACCCGTCTGGGTGTCTTCGAGGGTAATTCCCGCGGCCGTGAGTTCGGCGCGGATGCGGTCTGCTGCCGCATAGTCTTTGTTGTCGCGCGCGGTGGCGCGATCGTCGATCAGCCGGGAGACGAGCGTGTCGAGGGCGGCGCGGGCCGCCGTGTCCTCGTTCGTCGCCCAGGCGGGCGAGAGGGGGTTGATGCCGAGGATCTCGGTCATCGCGACGACCTCGGAGCGGGCTGATGCCGCCGCCTGCAGGTCTTCGGAGTCGAGCGCGGCATTGCCGGCCCGCACGGTCTCGTGCAGCACGGCGAGGGCCTGCGGAACAGCCAGGTCATCGTCGAGGGCGCTGGCGAAGGCATCCGGGATCTGCGGGGCGACGCTACCCGCGAAACGCGTTCCCGCAAGACGACGGTCGACGCGGGAGAGGAAGCTCTCGATGCGTTCGAGGGCCGCCTCGGCCTCCGGCAGTGAGCCGGCGGAGTAGTCGATGGTCGAGCGGTAGTGCGCGGCGGCGAGGTAGTAGCGCAGCACGAGCGGACGGGCCTGCTCGAACAGCTCGGCCGCGTAGACCGAGTTGCCGAGCGACTTGGACATCTTCTGGCCGCCGATGTTGACGAGGCCGTTGTGCACCCAGAAGTTCGCGAAGCCGTGACCGGCCGCGCTCGACTGTGCGAGCTCGTTCTCGTGGTGCGGGAAGCGCAGGTCGAGACCGCCGCCGTGGATGTCGAAGTGGGCTCCGAGGTAGCGCTCGGCCATTGCAGAGCACTCGATGTGCCATCCGGGGCGGCCGGGGCCCCACGGGCTGTCCCAGCTGGCGGAGGCCGGCTCCCCGTCCTTGCGCGCCTTCCAGAGCGCGAAGTCGCGCGGGTCGCGCTTGCCGCGGGGGTCGGCGTCGGCCGCTGCCTCCATGTTGTCGCGCTTCTGGCGGGTGAGCGCGCCGTAGCTCGGCCAGCTGCCGGTGTCGAAGTAGACGTCGCCGCCGTGCCCGCCGTCGTGCTCAGCCGCATAGGCGTGACCGCGTTCGATCAGCTCGGCGATGATGGCCTGCATCTGGGGAATGCTGGCCGTCGCGCGCGGCTCGTACGTCGGCGGCAGAATGCCGAGCCGGTTGTATCCGGCGGTGAACTCGAGTTCGACGCGGTACGCCAGCGCCCACCACGGCTCGTGGTCTGTGGCGTTGACGAGCACCTTGTCGTCGACGTCCGTGACGTTGCGCACGAAGGTGACGGCGAGACCGCGGTAGTTCAACCAGCGCCGCAGCAGGTCGTAGACGAGTGCGCTGCGCAGGTGACCGATGTGCGGGCTCGACTGCACGGTGGGTCCACAGACGTACATGCCGACCTGCCCCGCTGTGATGGGGGTGAAGTCGCGCAGGGCCTGGGCCTGGGAGTCGTAAAGTCGCACGGTCACTGAGGTAGTCTACCGGCGCGTGCCTGTGTCACCGCTGGGCCGCCCTGTGGCGAGCCCGCCGCGGCGCTAGGCGGGCAGCAGCAGGGCCGTCGCGACGGCGGCGACGCCGTCCCCGCGACCGGTGAAACCGAGCCCGTCCGTCGTCGTCGCGGCGATGCTGACCGGGGCACCGAGGATGCCGCCGAGCAGCGCCTCGGCTTCGAGCCGGCGCGGCGACAACTTGGGGCGGTTGCCGAGCAGCTGCACGGAGACGTTCCCGATGCGGAGCCCCGCCGTCTCGACGAGGCGGCGCGTCTCGCGCAGGAACACCTCGCCGTGTGCACCCGCGAGGCGCGGGTCGTCCGTGCCGAAGATACCGCCGATGTCGCCGAGCCCCGCCGCCGCCAGCAGCGCATCGCACACGGCGTGCACGGCGACGTCGCCGTCGCTGTGCCCGGAGAGGCCGCGCTGACCGGGCCAGTGCAGCCCGGCGATCCAGAGCTCGGGGGCGTCCGCGCCCTCCTCGCTCGTCTCGGGCGCGAAGGCGTGCACGTCGACGCCGGTGCCGACCCGGGGCGCGGTGCGTGTCCCCGCACGGCCCTCGCTCTCGGCGAGCAGACGCTCGGCCCTGGCCAGGTCCCACGCGGTCGTGATCTTGAAGGCGCGCTCGTCGCCCGCGACCGTTCCGACGCTGTGGCCGAACGATTGGAGCAGCGCCGCATCGTCGGTGAAGTCGGCGCTCGGATCGGCGTAGGCCTCATCGAGCTCGCTGCGCACGAAGCCCTGCGGCGTCTGCACGGCCGCGAGTTCCGAACGCTCGACGGTCTCCCGCACGAGCCCATCGGCATCGACGCGCTTGATGGTGTCGACGACGGGCAGCGCCGGGATGACGCCGGTGCGGCTGGAGCGCACGGCGGCGATCACGGCCTCGAACTGAGCACTCGGCGTCAGCGCGCGGGCGGCATCGTGCACGAGCACGACCCCGACGCCGGGGGCGACGGCGGCGAGGCCCGCCGCAACCGAGAGCTGCCGGCTCGCTCCCCCGACGACGACGCTGGTGTAGCCGACGGCGGCGCCGGCGGACGCCGCCACAATGGCGCGGGCACGCTCGAGCTCGGCATCCGGGGCCACGACGATCAGCTGCACGGCCTCTCGCATCGCGAACACCCCGTCGAGCGCGTGCGCGAGCATCGACTTGCCGCCGAGCGGGACGAAGGCCTTCGGCTCGGCGTGGCCGAGCCGGGTGCCGCTCCCGGCCGCGACAACGATCACCGCGACGTCGACCTCGTCGGCATCGATCCCCGTGGCGTTCTCACCCGAAAAACTCATGCTCAGAGGTTATCGCGGCGAGGCTGGGTCGCCCTCTCCTGGCGCGGCGCAACCGCGATGGATGCAGGAACGCCCCGGCCAGCAGGCCGGGGCGTTCGCAACAAACAGTGGATCGGGTGATCCGAGAAACTCGACGTCTACGAGGCGAGAACCTCGTCGAGCACGGTGGAGGCCTTCTCCTCGTCGGTCTTCTCCGCGAGCGCGAGCTCGGAGATCAGAATCTGACGGGCCTTGGCCAGCATCCGCTTCTCGCCGGCCGAGAGGCCGCGGTCCTGGTCACGGCGCCACAGGTCGCGGACGACCTCGGACACCTTGATGACATCGCCGGATGCCAATTTCTCCAGGTTCGCCTTGTACCGACGCGACCAGTTGGTGGGCTCCTCGGTGAACGGCGCGCGGAGCACCTCGAACACGCGGTCGAGCCCTTCCCGGCCGATGACGTCTCGCACACCGACGAGATCGACGTTCTCAGCGGGAACCTCAATGGTCAAGTCACCCTGGGTGACATTGAGCTTGAGGTAGAGCTTCTCTTCACCCTTGATGACACGGGTCTTGATTTCGATGATCGTTGCAGCACCGTGGTGCGGGTAAACGACGGTTTCGCCAACCTCAAAAAGCATGAATTGATATCCCTTCAGCAACCTCTATGATACCACAGCCGCAATAGTGGTAAGGTTCGCCTTGCTGCCGGAGGCCGCCCGCTCCTATAGGCTAAACTCGTAGCGAATTTCGCACGCGTTCCCCAGATCACCCGCTGCAACTGCTGGTGAGGGAGCGCAACTTTTTTGGAGGTCTTGTGAAGGCGCGTATCGCGGCATCCGTTCTCTTGGCTGCTGGCCTTCTGGTCGGCACCGCCGGTTGCAATTTGGTGGCCCCGCAGGCCACGACGAAGCACTATGACGCCAGCGACGGCGTGAGCGCCAACCTCGGCGGCGTCGATGTGCGCAACGCAGTCATCATCAGCGACGACGGCGAACTCGGCAACCTGGTCGTCACCTTGGTGAACACCACGGACGAGAGCGCCCGCGTCACCGTGCAGTACGAGTCCGACGGCGAAGACGCAACCGAGACGGTCACGCTCGACGCCAACTCCAGCACGCCCTTCGGCCTGCCGGACGGCGAGACGATCACGCTCGTCGACATGGGCACGCAGCCCGGCGCACTCCTGCCCGTCTACTTCCAGTCCGGCGACACCGACGGCCGTGAGCTGCTCGTTCCCGTGCTCACCACGCAGCTGCCGGAGTACTCCACTCTCGCGCCCAAGGCACCGCGCGACTGACGCACCGCATAACTCAGAACACAGAAGAGGCGCACCCGCGGGTGCGCCTCTTCTGTGTCTACTGACTGAATTGTGCGGGTCCTGTGTGCAGGCCGTCGGATGCCGCGGCTCAGGCCTCGAAGCGGTACCCGAGACCACGCACGGTCAACAACATCGCCGGTTCCGATGGCACGGGCTCGATCCGCGAGCGGATGCGCTTGATGTGCACGTCGAGGGTCTTCGTGTCTCCGAAGTAGTCGGTGCCCCACACCCGGTCGATCAGCTGGCCCCGCGTGAGCACACGACCCGCGTTGCGCATCAGCAGCTCAAGCAGCTCGAATTCCTTCAGCGGCATGGGAATGAGGTCGCCATTCACACTCACCGTGTGCCGCTCGATGTCCATGCGCACGGCGCCGGCCTCGATCACGCTGTCGTCCTCGGAGTCCGTGTCGACGTGACGGCGCAGCACGGCGCGCACACGGGCCAGCAGCTCACGGGTTGAGTACGGCTTGGTCATGTAGTCGTCGGCGCCGAGTTCCAGCCCAACGACGATGTCGACCTCGGAGTCCTTGGCCGTGAGCATGATGATCGGAACGCTCGAGCGCTGGCGGATCTCGCGGCAGACCTCCGTGCCGGGGATTCCGGGCAGCATCAGGTCGAGCAACAACAGATCGGCGCCCGTGCGATCGAATTCGCGCAGTGCGCTCGGGCCGTCGGCGGCCACGGTGACCTCGTAGCCCTCCCGCTCGAGCAGGAAGCTCAGGGGCTCGCTGAGCGCAGGCTCGTCTTCGATCAACAGGATTCGTGTCACGCGGGGTCTCCCAGGGTTTCGGATGCTTGGTCTGCCTTCAGTTCGGGAAGGCGGATGGTGAAGGACGAGCCGAGGCCTGGCTGTGACCAGACACGGATGTCGCCGCCGTGGTTCTGCACGGCGTGCTTGACGATGCTGAGCCCGAGCCCGGTTCCGCCCGTGTTGCGGGCGCGGGCCTGGTCGACGCGGAAGAAGCGCTCAAACACGCGGTCCTGGTCTTCTTCCGGAATGCCGACGCCCTGATCGGTGACGACGATCTCGACCACGCCGTCGGCGTGCTTCACACCGACGCCGACGCGCGAGCCGGGCGGCGAGTAGTTGACGGCGTTGGCGACGAGGTTGTTGACGGCCATCACGAGCAGCGACTCGTCGCCGTAGACCCGGGCTCCGGACTTCTTGCCGAGCGCGATCTCGATGCCGTTGCCCTCCGCGATCACGCGGTTCTGGTCGATCGCCGCGACGACGATGGCGTCGATGTCGACCGGCCTGGCCTCGGCGACGGCATCCTGGGCCTGCAGTCGGGAGAGTTCGATGATCTCCTGCGTGAGGCGGGCCAGACGGGCGGATTCACTGGTGAGCCTGTTGGCGAAACGGCGCACCTGCTCCGGCTCGTCGGCCGCGGCGTCCAGCGCCTCGGCGAGCAGGCCGACAGAGGCGATCGGAGTCTTGAGCTCGTGGCTGACATTGGCCACGAAGTCGCGGCGCACATCGTCGAGTCGGTGCGACTCGGTGCGGTCGTCGGCCAGCAGCAACACGAAACGCGTGCCGAGCCTGGCCACCCGCACACTCAGATACATGCTCGCGTCACCGAATGGCCCGCGCTTGAGCACGAGCTCGCGACTGATCGGCTCGCCGCCCCTGCGCACCTCGTCGACGAGCTCCAGCAATTCCGGGTGCACGAGAGCACCGTTCCACACCAGCCCCATGGCCAACGCGCCCGGCGAGACCTTCATCACGTTGTGCGATGGGTCGAGCACGACGCCGGCCGATTCGAGCGCTTCGAGCACTTGATCGATACCGTCGGGTATGCGGGGGCTGACAACGCCGGCCGCAGATGCGCCTCGGCGTTCGGCGAGGTGAAGCATCGTGACAAAGCCCGCGCCCACTGCGAGGCCGAGTGCCAGAGCGAGCAGCACCAACCAGGTGGAGTCCATGCCCACTAGAGTAGTGAACCCAATGGGGCGTACTGCTCCGTTAGGCCGCAGATGGCCCCTCCTTTGCCGAGTGTTCAGCCTGAGGGCACCGTTTGTTAACCTGGCGGAGTCATCATCTAGCGGGGGGCCACTCGGGTCTCGGATGCCGGGCGCTCCCGTCGGCAGGAAGGACAGATTAGCCGTGCGTGAAGTATTTCAGCAGGAGCTCCGCGAGGTGCAGGATCGACTCGTCGAACTCAGCGGCCTCGTAGCCATCTCCATCGATAAGGCGACAAGGGCGTTCAACGAATCGGACGTCACCCTGGCCGAGGAGGTGATCGCCGACGACGACAAGATCGATGGACTCACCGTCGCCCTCGACGAGCTCGCCATCATGATCTTGGCGAGGCAGCAGCCCGTCGCCCGCGATCTCCGCATCGTGGTGAGCGCATTGCGCATCAGCGCGTCGCTCGAGCGCATGGGTGACATGTCGACCCACATCGCCCAGCTCGCCCGCTACCGTTTCCCGGACAAGGTCGTGCCCAAGTCGCTGCGCGGAACGTTCGCGGAGATGGGCCGGCTCGACGTCGAGATCGCGCAGAAGCTCACCGAGCTGCTGCGCTCCCAGGACGTGAAGATGGCCGAGACGATCCGCAACGACGACGACGAGATCGACGCGCTGCACCTCAAGGTCTTCGACAAGGTTCTCGGCGAGACCTGGAAGGGCGAGGCCGCCGACACCGTCGACGCCACCCTGGCCAGCCGCTACCACGAGCGTTTCGCCGACCACGCCGTCTCGATCGCCAAGAAGGTGCTCTACCTGGCGACCGGCGACTGGGACCCGGACGCCCCGAGCGTCTGAACTTAACGACGAAGACTCCGGATGCCGTGGCATCCGGAGTCTTCGTCGTTAAGCGGCCCCGCGTGCTACTTCTTGCCCTGGGCGGCCACCGCGGCCGCGCCGGCCGCTGCAGCCTCGGGGTCGAGGTACTCGCCGGGGCCGAGGGGCATGAGGTCTTCGCCGAGCTTGTAGACCAGCGGGATGCCTGTGGGGATGTTGAGCTCGGCGATGTCCTCGTCGCTGATGCCGTCGAGGTGCTTGACGAGGGCGCGCAGCGAGTTGCCGTGGGCGGTGACGAGAACCGTCTTGCCCGTGCGGAGGTCGGAGGAGATGTCGTCCTCCCAGTACGGCAGCATGCGCACGATGACGTCCTTGAGGCACTCCGTGCGGGGCAGCTCGTCGTCGGCGAGGTTCGCGTAGCGGGGGTCGCCGACCTGCGAGTACTCGGCGTCGTCGGCCAGCACGGGCGGCGGCACGTCGAAGGAGCGACGCCACAGCTGGAACTGCTCTGGACCGTACTTCTCCAGCGTCTCCGCCTTGTCCAGGCCCTGCAGGGCGCCGTAGTGGCGCTCGTTGAGGCGCCAGCTGCGCTTGACGTCGATCCAGGAGCGGTCGGCCTTGTCGAGGGCGATGTTCGCGGTCTGGATGGCGCGGGTGAGCACGGAGGTGTGCAGGATGTCCGGCAGCAGGCCGGCCTCGGCGAGGAGCTCGCCGGCGCGGGCCGCTTCGGCCTCGCCCTGCTCGCTCAGACGGACGTCGACCCAGCCGGTGAAGAGGTTGGCCTGGTTCCAGGTGCTGTTGCCGTGGCGCAGCAAGATGAGTGTGTAAGGCGCAGTCATGCGATCCATTCTACGGATGACGGGCACACCAGAGGACGATCGTTACGCCGTGCGCCCCGAGGCCGGGCACCGCCCTGCGCCTGCGTTCCGCAAGGCAGTGGCAGAATTGGGGGATGCCAGTCGGAACGATCACACGCGGCACGACGAACACGAATCGTCTGCGCCGCATCGACCGCTGGACCCAGACGCTGCCCGTGCTGCGCACGAGCGCAGACCCGCTCGTCGTCGACCTCGGCTACGGCGCGAGCGCCGTGACCAGCCTCGAACTGCACCAGCGCCTGGCCAAGTCCCGCGCGGATGTCGAGGTGCTCGGTCTCGAGATCGACCCGGCCCGGGTGCGCGGTGCGAGCGACCAGCTGGAGGCTGTGCGTGCCGGTCAGACGGGTTTTGCCCCGGACGCCGCGGTGCGCTTCGCGCTCGGCGGCTTCGAGGTGCCGCTGCCCGCCGGACGCCTAGCCGCCGTCATCCGCGCCCTCAACGTGCTGCGCCAGTACGACGAGGCCGAAGTGCTTCCGGCCTGGCGGATGCTCGTGACTCGCCTGCAGCCGAACGGCGTGCTCATCGACGGCACCTGCGATGAGATCGGCCGCATCGCCGCGTGGGTGGCGGTCGGCGCCGAGGGCCCTGAGACGTTCTCAATCGCACTGCGCCTCGACGGTCTCGACAAGCCGTCGATCGTGGCCGAGCGGTTGCCGAAGGCGCTGATCCATCGCAACGTCGACGGCGAGAAGGTGCACGAGCTGCTCGCTCTGCTCGACCGGCACTGGCAGTACAACGCGGCGCTGGCCGCCTACGGTCCCGTGCAGCGCTGGCTGGCGACGGTCGAGGGGCTCCGCACGGAGGGCTGGCCCGTGCACGGCGGCCGCACCCGATGGCGCCTCGGCGAGCTGACCGTCCCGTGGAGCTCGGTCGAGCCCAACGGTTTCCGCTGGCTCTAGTGCGGAGGGCCCGGTGGGCCTGCGGGGTGTCGAGTTATGGCGTCGCTGATTGGGCCCCACCCACAGAAAAACGCAACAGACCTGCCCATCTGGGGCCCGAGCAGCGACGTCATTGTTTGAGCTGAGGAGCAGGCCCAGCGGGCCCGACCTGCGGGAGGGCTCGACCGGCAAACTGCGCGCCTAGTGCGTGCGGGCACCGAGACGCGGCAGCCGCGGGATGTTCGCTTCGGCACCGGCATCCGTCGGCACGATCGCCTCCTGCGCCGCCGCGACCTTCTCGCCGTGCGCGTGCACCTCGAGCTGCACACTGACGGGAACCGCGCGCTTGACCACGGCGAGCGCGATCGGGCCGAGCTCGTGGTGGATCGCGGCGCTCGTGATCTGGCCGACCACCTTCCACTCCGCCTCGGTCTCCGGCCGCACCTTCTCGGCCAGCACCTCGTCGCCGTGCACGGGGAGGATCGTGTCCGAGCCGTCCAGGTGCAGCATGACCAGCCGGCGGGGCGGGTGGCCGAGGTTGTGCACCTTCGCCACCGTCTCCTGCCCGCGGTAGCAGCCCTTGTTCAGGTGCACGGCGCTGCGCAGCCAGTCCAGCTCGTGCGGGATCGTCTTCTCGTCGCCCTCCAGGGCCAGGCGCGGGCGCCAGGCGGCGATCCGCAGCGCCTCCAGGGCGAGTGTTCCTGCGACGGACAGCTCGCCGGAGCGCACGCGCTGAGCGAGCGCCGGCAGCTCCGCGCGCGGCACGAGAACCTCGTTCCAGTGCCAGGCGGATGCCGGGTGCCCCTCGGCAACCGCGTACTGCCAGCCACCGGCCACGACCGCGCTCCACGGGTCTGCCCAGGCGAGCGGGATGTCATTCGGCGCGGCGATGGGCAGCGCGAGAGCGGTGAGGGCCGCGGCATCCGCCGCCATCGTTCCCACCGTCGCGTAATTCTCTGACTCGTCGGCGATCTCGACCCGGAGCATGAACTTCATCCGCTCGAGCCACGTCTTGAGCCCTGGCAGCTCCTGCGCCTCGAGCAGCAGCCAGGCGGTGACGCCGTCATCGAACACGCGCACGTCGTACTCGACCCGGCCGGTGGCGTCGAGCACGAGGGTCTCGCTCGACTCTCCCGGCTCCAGCCGGTCGAGCGCCTGCGAGGTCATGCTGTTCAGCCAGCTGCGCCGGTCGGGGCCGGTGACGCTGAGCACGCCGCGGTGCGAGAGATCGACAATCGCCTGACCGGCGGCGAGTTTGCGCTGCTCGATCATCGGGTTGCCGTAGTGGGCGGCGACCCCCGCGTCGAGGCCATCGGCCGGCACGGCCGCCGGCAGCCCGAGGAACGGGGAGGCGGGAACTGAGGTGGCTGGGTCGGTCATGATGCTCGATTCATTTCGGTTTCGACAAGCTCAACCAGCGGAGCTGCCCGCGCTATTCCGGTGAGGTCAGTCGACTTTGGCGAGGCGCCCAGAGGCGTGAGTGCGCAGCGGCTGGCCGAGAGCGGCGATGTCCCAGGCCCAGAGCAGGTGATTGTCGACGAGGCCGTAGATTCGCGTCGCCGCCGAGTAGTGCTTGGCGGTCTGGGTGCGCATGACGGCATCCGTCACCAGATCGATGCGCGGGCCCTTGACCTGGCCGAGGTAGAGCTCGCTGACGCCGTCCGGGTGCACGATCGCGACCTCGAGGTCGAAGCCGCCGTCTGCGTTGCGGAGCGTCTCAACCGCATCGGCGTCGGTGTAGCGCGGCGCTCCGGTTCCGGGGAGCATGCCGGGGCCGGTGTCGGCGTCGCCGAGTGGCCGGCCGAGACGCCAGTACCCGGTCTCGGTCACGAGCGGAGTCGGCTCGCCGCCCTCCTCCGTCGGATACAGCCAGCTGTACGAGCTGTAGCTCAAGTACGGCAGGCCGTCGTGGCTGAAGCTGACGCGCTGCCCGAATTCCCGGGTGAGTCTCGTGGCTTCTGCGGATTCGCCCGATCCGGCGGGTGGATCGATGGCGTAGTCGAGTACGCCGGATCCCTCCCAGACGCCGAGCAACCAGGAGAGGGGAACGAGTTCGGCGGGAAGGCCGAGCGGGATCTCGATCATGCGGTGTTACCGCTGGCCCCGCCACAGCTTGTAGACGACGACGCCGGAGATCCAGACGATGGCCAAACTGGCCAGAGCGAGCAGGCCGATGAAGGTGAGTTCGAGAGCAAGGTCTGACATGCTCCGAGTCTACCCATGCCGATCAGCTTCGCCAGCTAGCGGTGCAGCAGCTGCACTCCGGTGGCGGATGCCACGATCACGAAGACGATGGTGGCGATCGCCAGGATCACGGCGCTGCCGACGAGGCTCGCCGTCACCCGACTCACGAATCCCTCTTTGCGTCGCGTCGCCAACTGCACCGCGAGCGCGGCGATCGTGCTCACGGCGAGCGTGAGGCTGATGCCGCCAAGCGCGAGCTCTGTCTCGGCGATGATGGCGGTGAGCACGGCGCCCAGCAGTGCGATGAACCAGATCGGCAGGATGCTCTGCCACGCACGACGCACGCCGTTTCGTCCTTCCCACGCCGGATCCGTGGGGGTGTCATGCTGCAGCGCGTCGGCCATGCTCCTATTGTGCCCCGTGCAGACACGCCCCGCGAGCAGGATATGCTGAGCGCCACGATAAAGCTGGAGGATGCGCGTGGCGCAGTTGTTGATCCTGACGTCGGCAGTGAACAATGACGTACTACCCGCGCTCGCCCTGCTCTCACACCGGGTACGCACGCTGCCGCCGCAGTTGGACCAGCTCCTTGCAGCGCCCGAAGCCGATCTGATCATCGTCGATGCACGCGTCAACCTCGTGCAGGCGAAGAGCCTCTGCTCGATGCTGCGCGCCACGGGCCTCGCCATGCCCATCATGCTCGTCCTGACCGAGGGCGGCCTCACGGCTGTCAGCCCGGAGTGGGGCGTGGACGATGTCGTGCTCGACTCGGCCGGCCCTGCGGAGATCGACGCACGCATCCGCCTGGCCTCCGTCCGTGCCGTTCCCGTCGTCTCTTCGACGATCAAGACCTCCGGCGTCGTCATCGACGAGGCCAGCTATTCGGCAAAGGTGCGGGGCAAGCCACTCGACCTCACCTACAAGGAGTTCGAGTTGTTGCGGTTCCTGGCCGGCAACCCCAGCCGTGTCTTCACGCGCGAACAGCTGCTGAGCGAGGTGTGGGGCTACGACTACTTCGGCGGTACCCGCACCGTCGATGTGCACGTGCGACGGCTGCGCGCGAAGCTCGGCGACCTCGAGTCCGTCATCGGCACGGTGCGCAATGTCGGCTACCGCTTCAACGTGAGCGAAGACGAGCAGAACACCGCCTGAGCACGGCCCGCGTCACCCGGCGTTTACATTTCGGCAACCGCGCACGCACAACGGGGTGCCATGATGTTGAGATGGATGTCGACAACTTGCTGGACACCGGCCTTGGCCGCGATTTCGACGACGACTTTGAGCCGTTCGATACTGCTGGCGCCGCCGACCTGCCCGAGGAGCGCTTCCTTGACCGAGAACTGAGCTGGCTGGCGTTCAATCAGCGCGTGCTTGAGCTCGCAGAGGACCCAACGGTTCCCGTGCTGGAACGCACCAACTTCCTCGCCATCTTCGCCAGCAACCTCGACGAGTTCTTCATGGTGCGAGTCGCCGGCCTGAAGCGCCGCATCCTGACCGGCCTGGCCCTGCCGACCAACGTCGGCCGTGCCCCGCACGACGTGCTCGAGGACATCTCGCGGCGCGCGCATGAGCTGCAGGAGCGCCACGCCGCCGTCTACCAGGAACTGGTCAGCCCGGCTCTCCGCGAGGCCGGCATCGACATCGTGCGCTGGGATGCACTGGATGTCGCGGAGCAGGAGCGCCTGCACGACTACTTCTCGCGCCAGATCTTCCCGGTGCTGATGCCGCTCGCCGTCGACCCGGCGCACCCGTTCCCGTACATCTCGGGGCTCTCGCTCAACCTCTCGGTGCGCGTGCGCAACACCCGCACCGGCCGACAGGAGTTCGCGCGCCTCAAGGTGCCGCAGATGCTGCCCCGCTTCCTCGAGATCAGCGCGGGCGAGCCCGGCCGCCAGCGCTTCATCACGCTCGAGGACCTGATCGCCAACCACCTCAGCGACCTGTTCCCCGGCATGGAGATCGTCGCCCACCATGTGTTCCGCGTCACGCGCAACGAGGATGTCGCCGTCGATGAGGACGAGACGGAGAACCTGATCCAGGCCTTGGAGAAGGAGTTGCTGCGGCGACGCTTCGGCCCGCCGATCCGGCTCGAGGTCACCGACGACATGGACGACGTCACGCTCGGCCTACTTGTGCGCGAGCTCGCCGTCACCGATCAGGAGGTGTACCGGCTGCCGTCGCCGCTGGACCTCGGCGGCCTGTTCGACCTCGGGCGCATCGACCGGCCCGATCTGCGCTACCCCAAGCACGTGCCGACGACGAGCATGCAGTTGCAGCCGATCGAGCCCAACTCGGCGCCCGACGTCTTCGCGTCGATTTCGCGCGGCGACATCCTTGTGCACCACCCGTACGAGTCGTTCGCCACCAGTGTGCAGGCATTCATCGAGCAGGCGGCAGCCGACCCCGATGTGCTCGCCATCAAGCAGACGCTCTATCGCACATCCGGCGACAGCCCCATCGTCGAGGCCCTCATCGACGCCGCCGAGTCCGGCAAGCAGGTGCTGGCGCTGGTCGAGATCATGGCGCGCTTCGACGAGCAGGCCAACATCAGCTGGGCGCGCAAGCTCGAGAAGGCCGGCGTGCACGTGGTCTACGGCCTCGTCGGGTTGAAGACGCACTGCAAGCTCGCGCTCGTCATCCGTCAGGAGAAGGGCGAGCTCCGCCACTACAGCCACATCGGCACCGGAAACTACAACCCGAAGACCAGCCGCATCTACGAGGATCTCGGCCTGTTCACCGCCGACGACCAGGTCGGAAAAGACCTCACCAGGCTCTTCAACGAGCTGAGCGGCTACGCCATCGAGAAGAAGTTCAAGCGGCTGCTCGTCGCCCCGCTGCACCTGCGCAAGGGGCTGCTCAAGCGGATCACCGACGAGACGGCCAACGCGCTGGCCGGCCGGCCGGCCGGCATCCGCATCAAGGTCAACTCCATGGTCGACGAGGCGATCATCGACGCGCTCTACCAGGCCAGCAACGCCGGTGTGCCGATCGAGGTCTGGGTGCGCGGCATCTGCAGCCTGAAGCCGGGCGTCGAGGGCATGAGCGAGAACATCACGGTGCGCTCGATTCTCGGCCGCTACCTCGAGCACTCGCGCATCTTCAGCTTCCTGAATGACGGCGACCCGCAGGTCTACATCGGCAGCGCCGACATGATGCACCGCAACCTCGACCGCAGGGTCGAGGCGCTCGTGCGTCTGGTCGACCCTGACCACCTGGCCCAGATCAGCGGCCTGTTCGACCGCGCATTCGACCCGCGGACGAGCGCGTGGTCGCTCGGAGCGGACGGCGAATGGACGAGGCACCACCTCGACGATGCGGGGCATCCGCTCGATGACATGCAAAATAGGCTGATGCAGCAAATCATGCACAGGAAGCGGCCAGGGGGCCGTCGTTGACAACAGCAATCTATGCGGCGGGTGCCGTGTGCTGGCGCATCGTCGACGGCAAGATGATGGTGCTGGTGATTCACCGCACCGTTCACGGTGATGTCACCATCCCCAAGGGAAAGGTCGACCCCGGAGAATCACTGCCGCAGACCGCTGTGCGCGAGATCCTCGAGGAGACCGGCCTCGCCGTCTCCCTCGGCGTGCCCGTCGGCGTCGCGAACTACCCGCTCGGCAACGGCCGCGAGAAGATCGTGCACTACTGGTCGGCCGAGGTGAGCGAGGAGGCGATCCGCCGCTCGACCTTCGTGCCCAACGGCGAGGTGGCCGCGCTGGAGTGGGTCACCGTCAAGCGGGCACGGAGCTATCTGAGCTATCCCACCGACGTCGAGATCCTCGAACAGTTCGCTGCCCTCGTCGACGCCGGGGTCACCTCGACCTTCGCGATCATCGCCCTCCGCCACGGCAAGGCGATGGCGCCATCGGCCTGGGACGGCCCGGATGCCACCCGGCCCTTGACGGTCCGCGGAGTGCAGCAGGCGGCCAGCATCGTTCCGACGATCGCCGCGTGGAGCCCGCGCCGCATCGTCTCAAGCACCGCGACCCGCTGCGTCACCACGGTGACGCCGCTCGCGGTCGCCATCGGCCACGAGATCCGCCGCAGCGATCTGATCAGCCAGGACGCATGGGAGGACGGCACGAGCGATGTGCGCGCCGTCGTCGGCAAGCGCGTGCGCGCCCGCAAGACGGCTGTGATCTGCAGCCACGGACCCGTGCTGCCCGACATCCTGCGCGAGATCGCACTGGCGACGGGCACGACGCAGGGCTCCTACCTCTCGGATGCCGCGGCGCTCGAGACCGGCGCGTTCTCGATCGTGCACCTCTCGCTCACGAACCCGAGCTCCGGCATCATCGCGATCGAGACGCACTCCCCCCGCGTCTAGCGGTTCATCATGGGATCCGCCATCAGCGTGCGTCCGGCGCTATCGAGCGACGCCGAGGACATTGCACAGGTCCACCTGCAGGCCTGGCGCGAGGCCTACGTGCACCTTCTGCCTGCCGAGACTCTCGCCGGGCTCGATCTCTCGGAGCGCACGGCGCGTTGGGCGTCGATCCTCGCCGAGGGCGGCACCGAGGTCTTCGTGGCGCTCGAGGGCACACGCGTCATCGGATGGGCGTCAGCGAGCGCCGGCCGCGACCCCGACGCGCCCCGTGCCAGGGAGCTTGAGGGCATCTACGTTCTTGCCAGCCATCACGGCAGCGGTGCGGCTCAGGGCCTGCTCGACGCCAGCATCGGCGGCGAGCCTGCTTTCCTCTGGATGGCCGAGGACAACCCGCGCGCGCTCGCCTTTTACCGACGCAACGGCTTCGCGCCGGATGGCGTGGCTACGAGCAAGCCGTTGGCCGGCACGCCGGTCGCTGTGCTGCGCCTGGTCCGCTAGCCGCGCTTCGTCGTGGTGGTCTCCGCTGGTTGAGCTTGTCGAGACCGTGCAAGCATCGCGTGCGGTTCCCGAGATTACCTGAGTGCGGGCTGCCGCCTTTCGCGACGCTTCGCGTCGCGCACGGCTGCGAATCGGCTGGGAAGCGATCGCCGCGCGGGCAAATGTCGACATCCGTTTACCTTGCGTTAACCGCACCGGGGGAGGCTCGTTAACCGAGGAGCTTAGCTTCGTGATCGGGCCAGCACCGGCCTGTGTCAAGCATTCAAGCCCCTGAAAGGGATACTCGTGAACATCAAGCGATTCGGCCGCCCCGCGGTCGTTGCAGTTGCAGCAGCCATTGCACTGACCTCGTGTGCCGCGAACGAGGGCGCAACCAGCCCCGCCGCCGAGCCGAGCGAAGAGACGTCGGCCCTCGCGGGAACGCTCAACGCCGCAGGCGCATCGTCGCAGGGCGCCGCTCAGGAAGCCTGGGTCGCCTCGTTCCAGACGACCAACCCCGACGTCACGATCAACTACGACCCCTCGGGTTCCGGTGCCGGTCGCGAGACCTTCATCGCCGGCGGCGCCGCATTCGCCGGTTCCGACTCCTACCTCAAGGACGAGGAGCTCGCAGGCGAGTTCGCCATGTGCGTTCCCGGCACGAGCGCCGTCGACCTGCCGGTCTACATCTCCCCCATCGCCGTGATCTTCAACGTCGACGGCGTTGACGAGCTGAACCTGGACGCCGACACGCTCGCCAAGATCTTCAAGGGCGACATCACCGTCTGGAACGACCCGGCCATCGCCGCGCTGAACGCCGACGCCAAGCTGCCCGCCACGAACATCACGGCCGTGCACCGCTCGGACGACTCCGGCACCACCAAGAACTTCGCCGACTACCTCAACCAGGTCGCACCGAGCGTCTGGACCGAGAAGCCGGCAGATGCCTTCCCGTTCCAGACGGGCGAGGGCGCCCAGGGCACCTCCGGTGTCGTTGACGCCGTGACCAACGGTGTCGGCACCATCGGCTACGCCGACGCCTCGCGCGCCGGTGACCTCGGTGTCGCCAAGATCAAGGTCGGCGACGAGTTCGTCGGCTACACCGCCGAGGCCGCAGCCGCCGTCGTCGACGGATCGCCGCTCGTTGAGGGTCGTGCGGCCAACGACCTCGCGATCGAGCTCGACCGCAAGACCACCGACCCCACCCACTACCCGCTGGTTCTCGTGAGCTACGCGATCGTCTGCACCGAGTACGCCGATGCAGAGCAGGGTGAGCTCGTCAAGAACTACGTCGGCTTCATGGCCAGCGAAGAGGGTCAGACGGAGGCCGCGGCATCCGCCGGTGCCGCTCCGCTCTCCTCCGAGCTGCAGGCCAAGGTCGCCGAGGTCGTCGCTTCGATCAAGTAACACGAGCAGCGCCCGGCCGATCCAGCGACGAGCTGATTCGGCCGGGCGCGACTCACGTTCCACCGGATTCACCCGCAGCACCAGCAGCACGAACACCGACCGCTCCCACACACGAACCCGAGGGATCCAGCCAGCATGACGACAGCAGTCGCGCCGCCGATCAAGGCCAAACAACGCCCAGGCGACCGCATCTTCTCGACCGCCACCGTCGTGGCCGGAAGCCTGATCCTCGTCGTGCTCGCCGCCGTCGCCATCTTCCTCGTGGCGCAGTCGATGCCGGCATTCGTCGCCGAATCCACCGACTTCAAGGGCGATGCAGAAAACTTCTGGGCCTACGTCGCCCCGCTCGCCTTCGGTACCGTCTGGGCAGCCTTCCTCGCCCTGCTGATGGCCGTTCCCCTCGCGATCGGCATCGCGCTCTTCATCTCGCACTACGCGCCGCGCAAGCTGGCCCAGAGCCTCGGCTACGTGATCGACCTGCTGGCCGCCGTTCCCTCCGTGGTCTTCGGCCTCTGGGGCATCAGCGTTCTCGCCCCGGCCGTTCAGCCGTTCTACTCCAGCCTGGTCGAGTGGTTCGGCTGGTTCCCGCTCTTCGCCGGGCCGGTCTCCGGCACGGGCCGCACCATCCTCACCGTGGCCGTCGTGCTCGCGGTCATGATCCTGCCGATCATCACCGCGCTGTGCCGCGAGGTCTTCCTCCAGACGCCTCGCCTGCACGAGGAGGCCGCGCTGGCCCTCGGCGCCACGCGCTGGGAGATGATCAAGATGGCGGTGCTGCCCTTCGGCCGCCCCGGCATCATCTCCGCCTCCATGCTCGGCCTCGGCCGCGCGCTCGGCGAGACGATGGCCGTCGCCATGGTGCTCTCGCCGTTCTCCATCATCAGCTTCGCCCTGTTGCAGTCGCAGAACCCCTCGACGATCGCCGCCAACATCGCCCTCAACTTCCCCGAGGCGCACGGCGTCGGCGTGAACATCCTGATCGCGACCGGCCTGATCCTGTTCCTGATCACCCTGGGCGTCAACATGGTGGCCCGCTTCATCATCAACCGCCGCAAGGCCTTCTCTGGAGCGAACTGATGAGCCTCACCACGACCCGCCCGCCGTCGACAACCGGGATGCCGATCAGCAACTCACTGACCGCCGGCAAGCTCCCCCGCTCCGCGAATCTGTGGCTCTTCTTCGGCAGCCTCGCGGTGAGCGCCGCCGTCTTCGGCGTGCTGTTCGCCGGCGGCATCACGGAGAACTACAACATCGCCGGCGCCGTGTTCTTCGGTGTGCTGCTCTACTGCCTCACGATCTGGGCCGTCTCCCGGGCCGTCGAGGGCGCCCGCAAGGCCAAGGACCGCCTGGTCACCGCGCTCGTCTCGCTCGCATTCACGATCGCCTTGCTCCCCCTGATCTCGGTCGCATTCACCACGATCACCAACGGCCTTCCGCGCTTCGACATCGAGTTCTTCACCAACTCGATGCGCAATGTGGTCGGCGAGGGCGGCGGCGCGCTGCACGCCCTCGTCGGCACGCTGCTCGTGACCGGCGCCGCGACGCTGATCTCGGTGCCGATCGGCCTGCTCACCGCCATCTACCTGGTCGAGTACGGCCGAGGCAGCCTGGCCCGCGGCATCACCTTCTTCGTCGACGTGATGACCGGCATCCCCTCAATCGTGGCCGGCCTCTTCGCCTACGCCCTGTTCGCGCTGCTCTTCAATGACCCGGGCATCCGCTTCGGCTTCGGTGGCGCCGTCGCACTCAGCGTGCTCATGATCCCCGTCGTCGTGCGCTCCAGCGAGGAGATGCTCAAGCTGGTGCCGAACGAGCTGCGCGAGGCCGCCTTCGCCCTCGGTGTCCCGAAGTGGCTCACCGTGCTCAAGGTCGTGCTGCCGACATCCATCGCCGGAATCATCACCGGCGTGATGATCTCGATCGCCCGCGTCATCGGTGAGACCGCCCCGCTGCTCATCATCGCCGGCTTCACCGCCAGCATGAATTACGACCTGTTCAGCGAGCGCATGATGACCCTGCCCGTGTACGTGTACACCCAGTACGCCAACCAGGGTGCCGACTCGCAGGCCTACATCGACCGAGCGTGGGCCGGCGCACTCACGCTGATCCTCATCGTCGCCCTGCTCAACGTCGCCGCCCGCCTCATCGCCAAAATCTTCGCGCCCAAGATCGCGCGCTGACCTCCAACGACACCCGCTCACCAGCACCCAAGGAATCAATGTCCAAGCGCATCGAAGTCAACGACCTCAACGTCTACTACAGCAAGTTCCTCGCCGTCGAAGATGTGACGCTCACCATCGAACCGCGCACCGTCACGGCCTTCATCGGGCCGTCCGGTTGTGGCAAGTCCACGTTCCTGCGCACCCTCAACCGCATGCACGAGGTCATCCCCGGCGCCCGCGTCGAGGGTGAGGTGCTGATCGACGGCAACAACCTCTACGGCCCCGGCGTCGACCCCGTGCTCGTGCGCCGCCAGGTCGGCATGGTGTTCCAGCGGCCGAACCCGTTCCCGACGATGTCGATCGGCGACAACGTGCTGGCCGGCGTGAAGCTCAACAACACCCGCATGAGCAAGAGCGACGCCGACGACCTGATCGAGAAGTCGCTGCGCGGCGCCAACCTCTGGAACGAGGTGAAGGACCGGCTGGCCCTGCCCGGCTCCGGACTCTCCGGCGGTCAGCAGCAGCGTCTCTGCATCGCCCGCGCGATCGCCGTCGAGCCCGACGTGCTGCTGATGGACGAGCCGTGCTCCGCCCTCGACCCGATCTCGACGCTCGCCATCGAGGACCTCATCGAGGAGCTCAAGCAGGACTACACGATCGTGATCGTGACCCACAACATGCAGCAGGCTTCCCGCGTCTCCGACCGCACCGCCTTCTTCAACATCGCCGGCACCGGCAAGCCGGGCAAGCTCATCGAGTACAACGACACCACATCGATCTTCTCGAACCCGAGCGTGCAGGCAACCGAGGACTACGTCTCCGGCCGCTTCGGGTAACGCAGGCGGGATGGTGTGCGAGGAGCGGATGCCGACGGCATCCGCTCCTTTCACGTTGCGCAGCCGGTGCCGCAATCCAATTCGGATGCCGCTCCGAACTCCTCCAGCAACACCACGACAGTGCTCGGCGCTCGCGCCGTGCCACTCCTGAGGAGGAAACGAAATGCGCACATCCCCGAACCGTCTGATCGGCACGATCTTCGGCGCCGTCTACCTGCTCATTGGCCTGCTGGGCTTCGCCGTGACCGGCGGCGTGGCCTTCTTCGCCACCGAGGGCGGGCTGCTGCTCGGCATCTTCGCCGTGAACCCGTTGCACAACGTGGCGCACCTGCTGATCGGTGCCGCGCTGCTCATCGCCGGACTCGCCAGCATTCCGGCGGCGAAGACCACGAACATCGTGGTCGGGGCGGCGTATCTGCTGCTCGGCGTCGTCGGCTTCTTCATCGCCGGAACGGCCGCGAACATCCTCGCGCTCAACACGCCCGACCACTTCCTGCACCTGGCGAGCGCGATCGTGCTGCTGGGTGTCGGCCTCGCCGCCGACAAGGCGACGGCACCGAGCCGAAGCGCCCTGGCCTAGCGGCTCAGCCGGCGGAGGACGGGCTCATGAAGCCGTTCATGGCGCAGTTCACGCGCAGTTGGCCCGCTCTTGCCGCGCTCGGCGCCGCACTGCTCTACGGGGCGGTCGGCGCCGGTGCGCTGGGGGCGGCTCCATCGGGTACCGATGGCGTTGTGCTCGCGATCACGCTTGGAGCGCTGTGGATCGTCGTGGCGGCGAGCCAGGCCGTGTTCGGCCTGGCCTCGCTGCACATCGGCAGAATGCCGACCCCACCCATCAGTCTGGCGCTCTTCCTGCTGCCGACGTTGCTCTGGGCCGCACTGCTGCTCGGCGGGCTCGGCGCTCAGGCACCGCACCGGCATGCGACATCCGGTAGCGCCGCCACCTCGCTGCTCGTGCAGAGTGACGCGGCGCCGCTGCCGTTCCTGCCGCTGCTGATCGCGTCGGCGCTCGGTCTCGGTGTCGCCGTGCAGAGCGCGCTCGCACTGCGTCGACGGGTCGGGAACGATCGCTCTCCATTCGCCGGCTCTGCCCGCGGCGACGCAACGGGCGGACGGTTCACGCTCGGCCTCGTGGTCGGCTCGCTCGCCGTCTCCGCGCTCGTCACGCCGGGACTGGCCGCGACGGATGCCGGACGCCTGGCCGTTCCACACGGAACGCACGCCGCCGGCTCCGCGGAGAGCGGTGCCGCGCTCAGTCCCTGGGCGACAGCAGGTACTCGGTGAACAGCCTGGTCAGGGGCGCGTCGACGGGAAGCTGACGCCCGTCGAGCTCGGTGATCGCCACGGCGAGCCGGATGCTCGAGACGAGCCAGACGGCATCCGCGTCGCGCAGTTCCTCGACACTGATGTCGCGGTAGCTGACGCTGTGCCCGTGCCGTTCGAGGTACTCGAACAGGCTGGTCTGGGTCGTGCCGTGCAGGATGGCGCCGCTCGGGGCCGGAGTCGAGAAGACGCCGTTGTGGCGGAGGATCACCGAGGAGGTCGGGCCCTCCATCACGTAGCCGTCACTCGTGACGAAGATCGTGTCGTCGGCACCGCGCCGGTGCGCCTCGCGCAGGGCGGCCATGTTCACCGCGTAGCTGAGGGTCTTGGCGCCGAGCAGCAGCCAGGGCGCCCTCTCGGCGACGCCGCGGTCGTAGCCGCGGTCGAGTGTGATCACGCGCACACCGCTCTCGCGCACGGCGCTGAAATCGGTGGCGGCGCTCGCGTGCAGCCACGCGGTCGGGCTCGGACCGTTCTCGACGCCGCGGCTCAGCACGAGCTTGATCGCCAGCTCGCCCTGGTGCGGAACCTGGGCGACGGCCGCCGAGATCGCGGCCGACCACTGCGCCAGATTCGGCAGCGGCAGGTCACAGATCTGGGCCGAGCGGGCGAGCCGGGCCAGGTGCGGCTGCACCTCCTGGGCGTGACCGTCGACGACGGAGAGCGTCTCGAAGACGCCGTCACCCCGCTGGGTGCTGAGCTCGCTCACCCGGAGCGCCGGCTCCGAGGAGTCGATCTCTGTGAATGTCTCGGCGAACCACGAGCCGTCGTCGGGAGCGTCGGCGGCCAGTGGGTTGATCAGGAGTGTGTACGGCAGCGGCATGTCTCGATGCTACGCCCGCCGAGCCATCAGCTGGCGATCGCGACGATCGGATCGCTCGTCGGTGCGTCAGATCCCCCGCTGGGTTCGACGGTCACGCCGACGGTGTCGCCCGCGCTCATCTCGCCCTCGAGCACGTGCCACGTCGTCCCCTTGCTGCTGGCCTCGAAGGTTCCGGCCGAGACCGGGCCCTCTTCTCCGATGTACCAGAGCTGGTACGTCTGGCCCTCGGGAAGCGGGGCCAGCCCGTCGGCGAGCAGTGCAGAGCGGCCGAGCTCCCCCGACCAGACGAGCGTCGCGGTGCCGCCGCCGGCGACCTCTGCTGCTGCTCGCTGCGAGTCGGGCGCCGCCGCGATGGCGGCAAGCTCCTCTGCCTGGCTCGGGTTGCTTGGCGGGGTGGAGTCGCTGAGGTTTCCGATGGCGAGGCCGCCGAAGAACAGCGCGGATGCCGCGGCGACCGCGAGCAGCGCGCCGACGGGTCGCCGCCACCGCGCGCTGGCGCGGCGCTCAGCCGGGCCCGGCTCCTCGCTGACAGTCGGGGCGGGAGGAGCGGGCGCCGGTGCCGCGGGAAGCCGCAGGGTCGGCGAGGCGGCGGTCACGGCATCCGCCCCGCCATCCGCGTCGCCGGCGGCTGGCAGCTGCGGGGTCAGCGCGATGCGCGCCATCAGTTCGTCGCGCAGGGAGGCCGGCGGCTGCACCGGCGTCGTCGCGAGGCCGAGCTGGGCTGCGGTCTCGCTGAACTCGTTGACGGCGTCGCCTGCGCTCTGCTCGCCGGAGTCGTGGTCATCGGTGGCGTGCAGGGCCTCAGATGCCGCACGGCTGAGGCTGTCGTCGCGTTCGCTCATGCGTTCACCCCCAATTCGTCGCGGAGCCGGATCATGCCATCGCGCAGGCGCGTCTTGACCGTTCCGAGCGGCACGTCGAGATGGTGCGCGAGCTCGCTGTGCGTGAGTCCCCCGTAGTAGGCCAGGCTCACCGCCTCGCGCTGCAGCTCAGTCAATCGGGTCATTGCCCTCGCCACCCTTTCATGCTCGATCGTGATCTCCACTGTTTCGGCGACGTCGTCGTAGGCCACCGTCAGGTCTCTGCGACCGATGCGCTGATCGCGGTCGCGGCCAGCCTGTGATGCCCTGATGCGATCGACGGCCCGGCGGTGCGCCATCGTCATCATCCACGACATCGCGCCGCCGCGAGTCGCATCGAAACGGGGCGCGGTCTGCCAGATCTCCAGGAACACCTCCTGGGTCACCTCCTCCGACTGCGCGTGATCGATGAGGAGCCTGCGCACGAGTCCGAAGATGCGCGCGGATGTCAGATCGTAGAGTTCGCCGAAAGCGAGCTGGTCGCCAGCTGCGACCCGCTCCAGCGCTGCAGCGAGTTCGGCGTTGCCTGCCGAATTCTGCGTCACGGGATTCTCGCTCACGGCACCAAGCATGCCAGCAGTTCTCCCGTCCCGCGCAATCCGTTGGCCTGCACCGTGTTCGTCTGCACCGTGTTTCGTCTGCACTGTGTTTCGTCTGCAGGGGGTTCGACGCGGGAGACGGATCGGATTGCCCGGTGGGCGCGAAAAAGCCGGGCCGCAGAACGCCTCTCGGCGCGAGGCCGCTCGGAGCGGCTAATTTTGGAGCCCGGGGTTACTGCGGCCCGGCCAGAATCCATTGTAAACGATGCATCTGGGCACAGGCGCTCTCCCGAGCGGATCCCCGGGCTAGTCCAGCGAGTGGGTGCGCCAGAGGCGGGCGCACGCCGTGAGCTCGCCCCCCATCTCGGTGAAGCGAAGCGCGCGGCGCGTTAACTCGGCGGCACGCTCCGGCTCTGCGGCATCCGCATCGTCGGCCAGGCTCGTCGCACCGGCCGACATCACGCGGCAGAATGCGGCGGCCCGGTCGAGCGCGACGGCGAAGTCGCCGGTGTAGATGCCGCGGAGGATGGCGTCGGCGAGCACGATGATCTCGTCCGGGCCGGTCGGGTGGGCGGCGCCGGCCACGACGGGGTCGATGGTGCGTGCAACCTCGACGCCGCGCTGGAACAGGAAGCTGGTGCCGGTCGGATCCTGCCGGATCAGCATCCGGAGCAGGTAGATCCGCCAGAGCGCGCCGGGCAGGCTGCGGGGCGTCGCACGCGACCAGAGCTCGGCGACCGCGTCGATGCCGTTCTCGTCGGTGTAGGCGACGAGGCGCTCGACCACCTCGGGATCGGGGTCGGACCGCACCCGCGAGAGCAGGGCGTTCGCCGTCTCGTGCGCGACACGGCTGATCGTCGCCGGATCCTCACCGCCTTGGAAGGCCTCGAAGATGCGGTTCGGAAACTTCGTCGGCTTGTGGATGTGCTCTGCCATGTCGTCTCCTCACGGTTTCGGGTGTCGCGACCGCCTCGTGCGAGTGCGGCGCGCCACTCCAACGTTACGCGCGAAAACTCTGCGCGTTCAGCCTGTACATTGGTACGTGCCCCTATAGCTCAGTTGGTTAGAGCAACAGACTTTTAATCTGTGGGTCCAGGGTTCGAGTCCCTGTGGGGGCACCAGTGCATGCGGATGCCGGGCTCCTCGCCGCTACTGCTCGATCGCCACCACGGCCGGCACGACGGCATCCGGGTCCTCTGTCTTCCGATCCTGTGCCGGGAAGACGACCTTCTGAATGATGATGATCGCCGAGGCCGCGACGGGGATCGCCACGAGGGCGCCGAGCACGCCGCCGATCGTGCCGCCTCCGACGGCCGCGATCACGACGATCGCGCCGGGAACGGCGACGGCCTTGTTCATGATGCGTGGGCTCAGCACATAGGCCTCGACCTGCATGTAGATCAGGTAGTAGATGGCCGCGACGAGCGCGGTCAGCGGCGAGGCGAAGAGGCAGATCAACGAGATGATGATCGCACCGATCAGCGTTCCGACCATGGGGATCAACGAGCCGATGAAGGCGATCAGCGCGAGGAGCCCTGGCAGCGGTGCCCCGATGATCGTCAAGAAGATGAAGCTGAGCACGCCGTTGATGAGCGCCAGGCTGAACTGGCCGATCACGTATCGGCCCACGGCACCTGCGACGTCGTCGGTGAGCTCGGAGAATCCCTCGCGCTGGTAGGCCGGCACGAAGCGGGCCGCGATCTTCTTCATCGCCGGGAGCGCGGCCATGAAGTACAGCGTGAGGATCATGACGATCGTGACGCCGGTCAGCCCGCCGGCGATACCCGCTCCGACCGCGACGATTCCGCCGCCGATGGAGGCGAGGTTCTTCGGGTCCTGGAAGAACTGCAGCACAGACTCTGTGGCGTCCTTGAACTGGCTGCCGTACTGGGCGACGACGTCGTTGTACCAGTCGCTGTGCGTGAAGTCATCGACCATCTGCGGGGCGTCTTCGATGAGCTTCGTCGCCTGATCCACGACCACGGGCACGATCGCCAGCACGATGCCGGCGAAGGCGAGGAGCACACCGCCGACCACGATCGCGATCGCGCCGGGGCGCGGCAGCTTGCGTTCCAGCAATTGGACGAGCGGGTCGAGGCCGAGCGAGAGGAAGAGTGCGAGGCCGATGTAGACGAGCACCGTGGAGAGTTGCCCGACGACGCTGCCGATGAGCAGCGCGAGCAGCACGCCGAGGGTACCGACGAATCCGATCGTGAACGGGTGGATTTTCGCGATGCCGCTCGGCTTCGCTGCACTCGGCTTCGCCACGCTCCCCTCGCTCCGACGTTCGGTGGTGGTTTCGCGTTTGCGCATCGTGGCCTCCCGGATGGGCGAGAGCGGCGCGACGCACCGCTTCACTGTGTCCTGCTTACACCCCGCCGCGTGCTTCGCGGGGAACTCCGATTCTATGTCGCACCGATTCCCTCTCCGGAAGCGGCGTGCGGCGCGGCAATAGGCTGGAGACATGACTGCTCTTCCCGCCGTGCGCGGCGCACACCTCGTCGGCTCGATCAACCAGCCGACCGCGGCAGCGACCCTGCGGGTCGTCGCCGAGAACCTCGGCTCTGACATCGCCCGCATCCCCGACGGTGAGGTCGGCGAGCGCTACCACTGGATCCTGTTCCAGGGCTCGGCCTTCGACGCCGTCCATGGCCTCGCGCGCGTGCCGATCGACCCGATCGTGATCGGCGGATT
This sequence comes from Leifsonia sp. Root4, assembly GCF_001425085.1. GTDB lineage: Bacteria > Actinomycetota > Actinomycetes > Actinomycetales > Microbacteriaceae > Microterricola. The sequence continues at coordinate 329,216 of NZ_LMDN01000002.1, forward strand.
CGACGTGCGCCCGCTCACCCTCGACGGCACGGTTGCCGCGGAGGGCTTGGAGTTCGGCCCACTCGGCTACGCGGATGCAGCCATCGCCAGTTTCGCCGAGTTCTCCGCGCTGAAGGCTGCCGGCGTGATCGCGCCGGGCACCCGCTTCCAGGTGAGCGTGCCGAGCCCGCTCGCCGCGCTCTCCGTCTACGTCGTGCCGGCCGAGCGGCCACTCGTCTACCCGGCATACTCCACGGCGATCGTCCGCGAGATCGCCGAGATCACCGCCGCCATCCCCGCCGGGGAGCTGGCGATCCAGATCGACCTCGCCACCGAGTTCACCTACATCGAACAGGTCTCCGTCGGCGGCACCAAGCCCGTCGCGTGGTTCGCAGAGGCCGGGGTCGATTCATCGACCGCCGAGATCATCGTCGCCGCCGGCGCGTTGGCCGCCACGATCGCGAATGACGTGCCGGATGCCGTCGAACTCGGATTCCACCTCTGCTACGGCGACGTCGCCGAGAAGCACTTCGTCGAGCCGGCGGACACCGCGAATCTCGTCGCCCTCGCCAATGTGCTCGCGTCATCCGTGACCCGGCCCGTCAACTGGGTGCACCTGCCCGTGCCGATCGAGCGCGACGACACCGCATACGTGGCACCGCTGGCCGAGCTGGCGCTGCACCGGGAGACGACGTTGTTCCTCGGCCTCGTGCACCATGAAGACGGCGTCGAGGGCGCGAGCAGGCGGATCGCCGCCGTGCGACCGGTGCTGGCATCCGCGGGGATCACCGAGTTCGGCATCGGCACCGAGTGCGGTTTCGGTCGCGGCCCGGCCGACCGCACCGCTCCCCTGTTGCGTCTGCACGCCGAGGTCATCGCCGCCGCGAACCTCTAGCGGGCTCGAGTCTTCGCGGAGGCCGGGCGCCAGCCGTCAGGCGAGCAGCGCGTGGATGCCGGTGGCGAGCGCGTAGATGCTGAGCCCGGCGAGCGCGCCGACGACCGTGCCGTTGATCCGGATGAACTGCAGGTCGCGGCCGACCATGAGCTCGATCTTCTCCGTGGTCTCGCTCGGGTCCCAGCGTTCGACGGTCTCGGTGATCACCCCGGCGATCTCGTGCCGATAGGTGCGCACGAGGTAGGCCGCGGCATCCGCGACCCAGCTGTTGACCTTCGCGGCGAGCCCGGGGTCGGCGAGCAGGCGTGCCCCCGTCTCGACGACCGCCGACTCGAGGCCGCGGCGGAGCTCGCTCTCGGGGTCTGCCAGCGATGCGGCCAGGCTCTCCTTGACCGACGCCCACGCCTCCCCGGCGAACTCACGTACGCGCGGGCTCTCCAGCAGCTCGAGCTTGATGCCCTCGACCCGCGCAATCATGGCCGGGTCGTGCTGCAGACTCGCGGCGAGGTCGGCAAGGTAGTCGTCGATGGCGAGTCGGATCGGGTGCCGCGGATCCGACTGCACGGCCTGCACCAGGCCGAGCACCTCGCGGTAGGCCTTGTCGTCGACGAAACGATCGACGAAACCGGGGATCCACCGCGGCAGGCGCTCTGACACGGCCTGCGAGAAGGCCTCCGGATGCTGCCGCAGCCACTCCTCCGCCTTGGCGAGGAGCGCCTCGACCGCCGGCCCCTGCTGCCCGGCGGCGACCAGCTGTTCGCCGACCCTGCCGATCGCCGGGGACCACTCCGGCTCGAACAGGTGCCGGGTGGCGAGCTTCTCGAGCAGGTCCTTCACGTCGTCGTCGCTCAACAGGGTGAGCACGCCCTGTGCCGCGACGGCCGCCTCAGCGCCGAAGCGGCGCGCGTTCGCCGGCTCGTGCAGCCAGCCGCCCAGCTTGCCCGCGATGTCGAGGCTCTCCAACTTGCCGAGCACGACCTCGTCGGAGAGGAAGTTGGTCTCGACGAATTCACCGAGGCTCGCCCCGATCTCGTCCTTGCGGTTCGGGATGATCGCCGTGTGCGGGATGCGCAGGCCGAGCGGGTAACGGAACAGGGCGGTCACGGCGAACCAGTCGGCGATCGCACCGACCATCGCGCCCTCGGCGGCCGCGCGCACGTAGCCGAGCCACGGGTACTGGTCCTGCAGGGCGAAGGACACTGTGAAGACCAGCGCCGCGATCAGCAGCAGGCTGGTGGCGAGCCGCTTCATGCCGCGGAGGGACTGGGCGCGGGCGGCATCCGCGGCCGAGAGCGATGCGCGCGCGTTCGGCGCTGGTGCAGTGTGTGCCATGGTCGAGTCCTCGTCACCTGAGCCACGTCGGCACCGAGGCGGTGCGTGTCAGCTCTCGTTCGACGCTAGCCCAGTCGCCGCCGATCCCGGGGAACGCCGTGCGGCACGCAAGGGGCTTGCAGGGGCGCACGGCGACGACGAGACTCTGCCAGAACGGGGCGCCGCCGTGCTGCCCCGCCCAACGAGGAGGTTGTCATGAGCACCGTCGCACGCATCACGAGCATCAGCTCGCGGTCAGAGACCAGTTTCGACGACGCGGTGAGAGGGGGCATCGAGCGCGCGAGTGCGACCCTGCGCAACGTCTCGGGTGCCTGGGTGAAGGAGCAGAAGGTCGATGTCACCGACGGCACGATCACCGGCTACCAGGTGGTGCTCGAGGTCACCTTCGTGCTCGACGACTGACCGCGGCGATCACAACGATCGCGCGCGATCAGGCGCCGAGCGAGCCGATCAGGCGCTCGGGAATCCGGCGAAGCGGATGCCCCAGCGCGTGACCCATTCCTCACCCGGCGCGACGAGCGTGAGCCCGGCGCCGGAGTTGAACGCGTTGGCCGGCCCCGTCATCGGTTCGATCGCGATCGCGGTGACGACGGCATCCGGCGCGACGTCCGGGTCGGTGGCGGCGCCGCGGGCGGGGAACTTCGGCGTGATGTACACCTGCACATAGTCGAAGCTCTCGTCACCCCAGATGCCGACGCTGCGGCCGTCCGGAGCGGTGAGGGTGTGCGCGGTCTCGCCGTCGACGACGTGGGAGTCACCCCATGCGTCGTCGAGGGCGAGATCGCCGACGCGGCGGCTCAGCGGGCTGTCCGCACGCAGGTCGAAGGCGGTGCCGACGACGGCGCTCAACCCGGTCGGGTTCAGGCGCGCGTCGACGTCGATGTGCGTGTCGGCGTTCACGGTGAGCGTCAGCTCCTCGGTCGGAACGCCGCCGATCTGCAGGAACGGGTGGGACGCGATCGTGACCGGGGCGTCACCGGCGGCGACGTTGCGCACCGTGTGGGTCACGGAGAGCCCGTCGGCGACGAGCTCGTAGCGGACCAGGGTGTCGAGGTGGAAGGGATAGCCGAGCTGCGGGAACACCGACGCGGCCAGGGTGATCGCGGAGGCGCTCTGCTCGACGACGCGGTAGGGGGCGTAGCGCAGCAGGCCGTGAATGGCGTTGTTGAGGTCGACTTCGGTGATGGCGAGTTGGTGGCTCACGCCGGCCGCATCGACCCAGACGCCGTCGGGAATCCGGTTTCCCCACGGCATCAGCAGCGAGCCGGCGCAGGAGGGCGGCGAGATCTCGGCGTCGAAGCCCTGCACGAGATCGACTCCGTCGATGCTCAGCTCGCGGATGCCGGCGGCGAGCTCGGTGATGACGGCGCGCAGCGTTCCTGCGGGGGTCTGGAGTGCGAGCTCGAACTGCTCGCCTGTGGGGAAAGTCATGGGATCAGCCTAGGAGTCCTTCGGCACGAGCACGTTCACGCCGGCGGCGGCGAGCGCTGCGCGCAGCTCCGGCGTGATGGCGGCGGGCGCCGCGGCGTCCGTCACCAGGGAATCGACTGCGTCGAGCGGCGCCACCTTGCCGAGGTGCACGCGCCCGAGTTTGGACGAGTCGGCCACGACGACGACACGGGCGGCCGAGGCCGCCATCCGCGTCTTGATCGCCGCCTCGGGCAGGTTGATGTTGCTCACGCCGTGCTCGGCGTCGATGCCGTTGCAGCCGATGAAAGCGATGTCGGCGTGCACCTGGCTGAGCACGAGGTCGGCCAGCGGGTCGACGAGCGAGTGCTGCAGCGGGCGCAGCGCGCCGCCGGTGACGATCACGCTGAAGCGCGGAATCTCGCTCTCCAGCTCGAGGGCGATGCTCAGGCCGTTCGTCACGATCACGAGGTCGACGAGCTCGCGTCTGGCCTTCAGCGCCCGCGCGACGGCGAGGGTCGTGGTTCCGACGTCGAGCAGCACGCTCTGCCCGCTCTGCACGAGCGAGGCGGCGAGCTCACCGATCTGCTGTTTCGGCAGCACGGACTCGGCGAGCGCCACCTCGAAGGCGCGCTCCCGCTGTGCCTGCCCGACGGGCACGGCTCCCCCATGCACCCGCTCGGCCAGATTCGCCTCGACCAGGCTGTCGAGGTCGGTGCGCGCGGTCACCCCGCTCACCCCGAAGCTCTCGGCCAGGTCGGCGACGCGCACGAATCCGCGTTCAGCCAGCATCGCGACGATCTGCTCCCGGCGCTGCCACGCCGGCAGGGCATCGCGGCTCTCCCGGATCGCTCCGCCGTCTGCTGGGATGTCTTGTGGGCTGTCTGCTGGCATGAGCCCATCATGGCGGCTGTCGGGCCGCTTTTCAATATGAAAGTACATTGCTTTCATATTCGTAAATCGGTTACTCTGGCTCTGCCATGACTGACACACATTCGGATGCCGCCTCCCCCGCCTTCGCGCGCGATGAGCGCATTGCGCGCCAGAGCCACCGCCTCGCCGACGGCCGCGAGCTGATCTACTTCGACGATGCCGATACGACGCTGGCCCCTGACCGCGCCCCGGACCTGCGCGAGCTCGCCCCGCGCCCGGCCAACGCCGTCATGCGGCAGGACCCACTGACCGGCGAATGGGTGTCGATCGCCGCCGCCAGGCAGAACCGCGTTGTTCTGCCGCCCGCGCACCTGGACCCCCTGTCGCCGCAGTCACCGGGCAACCCCTCCGAGATCCCGAGCCGCTACGACGTCGCCGTGTTCGAGAACAAGTCGCCGTCGTTCGGGCCGCTGCTCGCGGACTCCGACGACCCGACGATGGACGCCCCGCAGTCGCTGGAGGATCTGGAGTCGGTCGGACTCGGCCGCACCCGCACCTCGGTCGGCCGCTGCGAGGTCGTCTGCTTCAGCCCGGAGCACGAGGGCTCGTTCGGTACCCAGTCGGTCTCGCGCGCCCGCACCGTGATCGAGGCCTGGGCCGAGCGCACCGCCGCCCTCTCGGCGATGCCCGGGATCGCCCAGGTGTTCCCGTTCGAGAACCGGGGCGAGGCCATCGGCGTCACCCTCGGCCACCCGCACGGCCAGATCTACTCCTACCCGTACATCACGCCGCGCACGCAGCGGCTGCTGGAGTCGGTGGAGCGCTACGAGCCCGGCGCCGACGGCACCGGCCTGTTCGGCGACATCCTCGCCTTCGAGCAGGCGGGAGAGCGGGTGCTGCTGCGGGGCGAGCACTGGACCGCGTTCGTTCCCTTCGCCGCCCGCTGGCCCGTCGAGGTGCACATGCTGCCGCACCGCCACGTGCCCGACTTCGCCGCGACGACGCTCGCCGAGCGCGACGAGCTGGCCGTGCTCTACCTCCGGCTGCTGCGCGGCATCGACGCGCTCTACGAGACGCCGACGCCCTATATCGCCGCCTGGCACCAGGCGCCGGTCGAGCGCGGTCGCGACGACATCCGCCTGATGCTCCAGCTCACCAGCCCGCGCCGCGCGGCCGACAAGCTCAAATTCTTGGCCGGTTCCGAGGCTGCCATGGGAGCCTGGATCGGCGACGTGGCGCCAGAGGTCGCCGCCGCCAACATCCGCGAGGCGATCGCCAGAGCGGATGCCGCAACTCCAGTCATCCCCGCAGCCAGCACCGAAGGATCCCCAGCATGACCGCATCGCGCCCCACCGTCACCGCCGACACGATCCGCGCCGAGTTCGCTGCCCGCTTCGGCCACGAGCCGCGCGGGCTCTGGTCGGCGCCCGGCCGCGTCAACTTGATCGGTGAGCACACCGACTATAACGACGGCTACGTCTTCCCCTTCGCGATCAACCGCCGCACGCTCATCGGGCTGACCCTGCGCGACGACAACGTGCTGCGGGTCGCCTCGGCACACGCCCCCGAGGCCGTGCAGATCAGCCTCGACGAGCTCTCTCCGGAGAACCTTGCCGGCTGGTCCGCCTACCCGCTCGGCGTCGCCTGGGCGCTCGGCCAGTTCGGTGCCCGCCTCGGCTCGCTGCCGGGAGCCGACATCTACATCGACTCCGAGGTGCCGATCGGCGCTGGACTCTCCTCCTCCGCCGCGATCGAGTGCGCGGTCGCCGTCGCCCTGAACGATGTCTGGCACCTGGACCTTGACCGCCGCACCCTCGCGAAGGTCGGCCAGCTCGCCGAGAACCGCGCGGTCGGTGCGCCCACCGGCATCATGGACCAGTCCGCCTCGCTGCTCGGCGAGGCCGACGCCGGCGTGTTCCTCGACTGCCGCACCCTCGACGCCGACGTGATCCCGCTCGGCTTCGACGCCGCCGGTCTCGAGCTCCTCATCATCGACACCACGGTCAGCCACTCGCACGCGACCGGCGGCTATGCCGCGCGTCGCGCGTCCTGCGAGGCGGGATCGGCCGCGATGGGTGTTCCCGCCCTGCGCGACCTGCACGAGCGCGACCTCCCGAGGGCCGCGGAGCTGCTCGACGCCGAGACCTTCCGCCGCGTTCGCCACGTCGTCACCGAGAACCAGCGGGTACTGGACACCGTGCGCACCCTGCGCGAGCACGGCCCGCGCGCCATCGGCGCCCTGCTGGATGCCTCACACGTGTCGATGCGCGACGACTTCGAGATCAGCTGCGCCGAGCTCGACCTCGCCGTCGAGACGGCCAAGGCCGCCGGCGCCATCGGTGCACGCATGACCGGCGGCGGCTTCGGCGGTGCCGCGATCGCGCTGGTTCCGCACGAGCTGGTCGCACCGATCTCGGCCGCCGTCGAGCAGGCGTTCGCGGATGCCGGCTACGCCGCGCCGACGCTCTTCACCGTGCGTGCGGCGGCAGGCGCCACCCGCGAGCTGTAGCCGCGGCTCCGCTCAGGGCTTCGCGCGCACTTCCACGCTGGCTCGAGGGAGCAGCCGAGGAACGAGGCCGCACCCGAAGCCGAGTGCCCGCACGGACTCCAGCCTGTGCGCCTCGGTTTCGATACGGCCGTGGACGGCCTACTCAACCAGCGGGGCACTGCGCAGAAATGACGCCGGTGCGTGACTCAGGAGGCGAGTCACGCACCGGCGTGTTTTTCACAGACGCACGCGAGCAGTAGGAGTACAAAGCCATCCCCCGCCTGCGCTGTGAAGCTGTGGGGCCTGGTCTAATCCTTCAGGTGGTAGCGGAGGCTCGCCAGCTCGGCGAGCAGCGCGGCGGGCACCCGGCCATTGAACTGGTCGAAGTACTCCTCGGTGAGGTCGCACTCCGCACGCCACGAGGCCTTGTCGACTGCGAACAGCTGCTGGGTGGCACCCGGGGCCAGCTCGAGGCCGTCGAGGTTGAGTTCACCCTCGGCCGGAACGACGCCCACCGCGGTGTTCTCACCCGCGACGGTGCCCTCGATGCGAGCGACGATCCACTCGAGCACGCGCGCGTTCTCGCCGAAGCCCGGCCAGAGGAAGCTGCCGTCTGCGCCCTTGCGGAACCAGTTGACCTGGAAGATCTGCGGCGCCTTGGTGCCGAGCGTGCGCCCCATCTTCACCCAGTGCGCCCAGTAGTCGGCCATGTTGTAGCCGCAGAACGGGAGCATCGCGAACGGGTCGCGGCGCAGCTCGCCGACGGTGCCCTCAGCGGCGGCCGTCTTCTCGGAGCTGATCGTCGCACCCATGAAGACGCCGTGCTTCCAGCTGCGGGCCTGGGCGACGAGCGGCACGTTCGTTGCACGCCGGCCGCCGAAGAGGATCGCATCGATCGGCACGCCGTCGGTGCTCTCCCAGTCGTCGGCGATCGACGGGCACTGCGCGGCGGAGACCGTGAAGCGCGAGTTCGGGTGCGCGGCCGGGCGACCGGAATCCGGCGTCCAGTCCTTGCCCTGCCAGTCGATCAGGTGTGCGGGCGGGGTGTCGGTCAGACCCTCCCACCAGACATCGCCGTCGTCGCGGAGCGCGACGTTGGTGAAGATGGTGTTGCCCCACAGAGTGTCGACGGCGGTCTGGTTCGTGCTCTTTCCCGTGCCGGGGGCGACACCGAAGAAGCCGGCCTCCGGGTTGATCGCCCAGAGCCGCCCGTCGCTGCCCGGGCGCAGCCAGGCGATGTCGTCACCGATGGTCTCGACCTTCCAGCCGGGGATCGTCGGGCGCAGCATGGCCAGGTTCGTCTTGCCACAGGCCGAGGGGAAGGCGGCAGCCACGTGGTAGCTCTTGCCCTCCGGCGAGGTGATCTTGATCAGCAGCATGTGCTCGGCGAGCCAGCCCTCGTCCCGCGCCATCACCGAGGCGATGCGCAGCGCGAAGCACTTCTTGGCCAGCAGGGCGTTTCCGCCGTAGCCGGAGCCGTACGACCACACCTCGCGGCTGTCGGGGAACTGCACGATGTACTTGGTGTCGTTGCACGGCCAGTCGAGGTCATCGCGCGGGAAGCCATCGGCATCCACCAGCTCGTAACCGACCGAGTGCACCGTGCGCACCCAGGCGTCGCCGTCTTCGATCATGCGGTAGACGCGGTCGCCCATGCGGGTCATGATGCCCATGTTCAACACGACGTACGGTGAGTCGGTGATCTCGACGCCGAGCTGCGAGATGGGGCCGCCGAGCGGGCCCATCGAGAACGGCACGACGTACATCGTGCGGCCGCGCATGCTGCCGGTGAAGACCTCGCGCAGCTCCGCGCGCATCTGCTTGGGGTCGCGCCAGTTGTTGGTCGGCCCCGCATCCTCTTCGTAGGTCGAGCAGATGAAGGTGCGGTCCTCGACGCGGGCGACGTCCTTCGGGTCGGTGCGCGCAAGGTAGCTGTTGGGGCGCCATTCCGGGTTCAGCCGGATGAGCTTGCCCTCGGTGACGAGCAGTTTGGTGAGGTGGTCTGCCTCGGCGATCGAGCCGTCGCACCAGACGATGTCGGCCGGCTGCGTGATCGCGGCAATCTCCTTGACCCAGGCGCGCAGCGCGGGGTCGGTCGTTCCCTGGTTGGCCGGGCGTGCCGAGGAGCCCGTTCCCACTGAGACCTCTGAGATTGTCATGTCTCTTGCCTTTCCGCTCTTCATCGTGCAGTTCGTGTGTACGGCGGCGATTCGCCCAGAATCCGGATGCCGATGGCGACCGTTCTGCGTGAATCCCGACCTTCCATTCCAGAATGCGCCTGTTTTCGGCCCATAACCACGAAAAGTGGTCTTAAGAATCCCGATTCTTTCCGTATTCTTAAGGCATGAAGCAACGCAGCTCCGATCTTGAAACGCTCGGCCACCGCATCCGGCACTTCCGCGGCCAGCGTGGCCTCACCCTGGACCAGCTCGGCGAGCGACTCGGACTGGCCGGAAGCCAGCTCTCGCTGATCGAGAACGGCAAGCGTGAGGCCCGCGTCGGCACGCTGCAGGCGATCGCCGGTGCGCTCGACATCGAGCTCGGCGCCCTGCTCTCCGGCGAGGCCCCCAACGAGCGGGCCGCGCTGGAGATCGAGCTCGGCCGGGCGCAGAAGAGCCCGCTCTACGCTGCGCTCGGGCTGCCCCAGGTGAAGCCGACGCGGGGCATGAACACCGAGGCGTTGGCGGCGATGGTCGGACTCCACCGGGAACTCGCCCGCCGGGCATCCGAGGCCATCGCCACCCCGGAGGAGGCGCGCCGGGCCAACACGGAGCTGCGCGAGCGCATGCGGGAACGCGACAACTACATGCCCGAGATCGAGGCGTTGGCCGAGGAACGGGTACGTGCATCCGGTCACACCTCCGGAGCCCTGACACACCGCGAGGTGAGCGTGATGGCTGAGCAGCTCGGCTTCACGCTGATCTACGTGAACGACCTGCCGAGCTCGACCCGTTCGCTCACCGACCTCGCCAACGGCCGCATCTACCTGCCGCCGGCCTCGATCCCCGGCGGTCATGGCCTGCGCTCGATGGCACTGCAGGCGATGGCGCACCGGCTGCTCGGCCACCAGCGTCCGGCCAGCTACGCCGAATTCCTCTGGCAGCGGCTCGAGATCAACTACTACGCGGCATGCTGCCTGATGCCGCGCGAGGTGTCCGTGGCGTTCCTGCAGACGGCCAAGAAGGAGAAGCGGCTCGCGATCGAGGACTTCCGCGACGCATTCGGCGTCACGCACGAGGCCGCGGCGCTCCGCTTCACAAACCTCGCAACGGTCCACCTCGACATGAAGCTGCACTTCCTGCGCGTGAGCGGCGACGGCGCGCTGCAGAAGGGCTACGAGAACGACGACCTGCCACTGCCGACCGATGTGACCGGGTCGATCGAGGGGCAGTTCGTGTGCAAGCAGTGGAGCGCGCGCAACGCCTTCACCCACACCAACCGCACGACCGAGTTCTACCAGTACACCGACACACCAGCCGGCACCTTCTGGTGCGCGACGCAGACAGGGAGTTCACAATCGGGCACCGGGCGCTCCGGCGAGTTCTCGATCAGCGTCGGCGTGCCGTTCGCCGAGGCGAAGTGGTTCCGCGGCCGCGAGACGTCGAACCGGGTCGAGTCGCGCTGCCCAGATGAGTCGTGCTGCCGGCGCCCACCGGCCGAGCTCGCCGCCCGCTGGAGCGGTCAGGCCTGGCCGAGCGCGCGCCTGCACGCCCACGTGCTCTCGCCGCTGCCCTCCGGCACCTTCCCCGGTGTCGATGACGCCGAGGTGTTCGAATTCCTGGAGAGCCACCAACGCGAAGCGTGACGCCCGGCGGCGCCACGACGTCCGCTCGAGCATGTGCCTCTTGTAATAGTGTGTGACTCACACTATGGTGTGAAACATGAGCATGGATGAGACAACGCAGCTACACGTGCAGGAGTTGCGCCGCGGCACCGTCGTGTTGGCCTGCCTGGTGCGCCTGACCACGCCGGAGTATGGCTATGCCCTGCTCGAGACGCTCAGCGAGCTCGGCTTCTCCGTTGACGCCGGCACGCTCTATCCGCTGCTCAGGCGGCTCGAGAAGCAGGGCCTCCTCAGCAGCGCATGGAACACCGATGAGGCCCGGCCCCGCAAGTTCTACACCACGAGCGCGCTCGGCCACGAGCTCGCCGCCACACTGACCACGGAGTGGCACGCGATCGACGAGTCACTGCGCGCGCTGAAGACGCGTGCACCCAGGGAAGGAAATTGACCATGAGCACCCTCACCGACCGGTACGTCTGGGCGGCCGTGCGCAGCATCCCCGAGAAGCAACGCGGGGAGCTCGAGCCGGAACTGCGCGGCCTCATCGCCGACACCGCAGACGCCCAGCGCGAGAAGGGCGTCGCGGACCCCGACATCGAGCGTGCGACGCTGCTCGAGCTCGGCGACCCGGAGCGCCTGGCCGCCGGCTACACCGAGCGCACCCTGCAGCTGATCGGCCCGCGTTATTACCTCGACTGGCTACGCCTGCTCAAGCTGCTCCTCGCCATCGTCGTGCCGATCGCCGCGCTCGGGGCCGCGCTCGGCCGCCTCATCGCCGGTGGCGACGTCGGCGACGTGATCGCCGCACTGTTCGTCACCGCCATCGGCGTCGGCGTGCACCTCTGCTTCTGGGTGACGCTCGTGTTCGCGCTGGTCGAGCGCGACTACTCCCAGCGCAGCAAGACCGGACGAGACAGCCCGCTTCTCGCATGGACGCCGGACACACTGCCCCAACTCCCCGCACCCGCCGCCCGCCGCCAGTCTCTCGCCGAACTGATCGTGAGCCTCGTCTTCCTCGCCGTGTTCGCCGGCTGGTTCTTCTGGCAGCAGTTCAACTCCTTCCTCACGGATGCCGACGGCACCCCGATCCCCGTGCTCGAGCCCGCGCTCTGGAACGGCTGGATGTACTGGTTCCTCGGCCTCATCGCACTCGAGATGGTGTTCGCGGTGATGGTGTACCAGCGTGGACGGATGACGCTGGGCCTCGCCAGCATCAAACTGCTGCTCAACGTCGCCTTCACCGTGCCGGCGGTCTGGCTGCTGCTGACCGAGCAACTGATCAACCCCGCGTTCCTCGACGCGATTCCCGGGACGGGCGCCGACTTCGAGGTGGCGATGACGTACACCGTCCCGGTGATCGCATTCATCGTGATCGGCGTGGCCGTGTGGGACGTCGTCGACGGCTTCATCAAGGCCTGGCGCTCCCGGCACGTCACCGACGCGGCGTGAGGCTGGGGAATAGCAGCCGGCATCCGCCGCGTTGCACCAGTCATGCCATTACAGGGACAGTATGCGCCGAGCACCTCGGAGTGGGCGCGCAAGCAGGCCGAGCAGTTCGAAGAGTCGGGCGGGAGTGAGGCTGCGCTCCTGCGCAACAAGCCCATCATCGTGCTGACGACCAAGGGCGCCAAGAGCGGCGCGCTGCGCAAGACCGCGCTGATGCGGGTGGAGCACGACGGCCGCTACGCCGTGGTCGCGTCCAAGGGCGGGGCGCCGGACAACCCGGCGTGGTACTTCAACATCGTCGCCGAACCGCTGGTTGAGCTGCAGGACGGCGATGCGAAGCGCGATTACCGAGCGCGCGAGGCCGAGGGTGTCGAGCGTGAGGAGTGGTGGGCACGCGCCGTTGAGGCGTGGCCGGACTACGCGAACTACCAGCTCAAGACCGAGCGGATCATTCCCCTCTTCGTGCTGGAACCGGTGCAGGGCTAGGCCAGCATCACCGCTGGCGCCCGCGCGGCGCCAGCGGAAGAATGCATGGCATGGGTGATGGGCGCGAGGACGTGCCGCCGCTGACCGCGTCGGCCTTCGTCGCCGCGCTCTGGCACGAGCAATCGGATGCGGAACTCGCAAAGTACGCGAGGTACTTCCCCGTCGATGTCGACGGACGCGTGGACGGCGACCGCTTCATCGGGGTGCGCATGGGTACCGTGTTCTCGCTCGCCGGCGAGTTCGCCGCGCTCCCCCTCGACCAGATCGAGGCACTGCTCGACGACGACATCCACGAGGCGAGGGCCGGTGCGCTCCGCATCATGGCGAACCGGGCCAAGGCGAAGTCGGCCGACGAGTCGACGCGCCGACAGCTCTACGAGCTCTACCTGCGTCGCCACGACCGCATCAACAACTGGGATCTCGTCGACCTCGGGGCCTGGGATGTCGTCGGCGGGTGGCTCCGCGATCACCCGCGCGACGTGCTCTATCGCCTCGCCGAGTCGCAATCGCTCTGGGAGCGCCGGACGGCGATGCTTGCGACGCTGGCCTTCGTGCGCCGCGGAGAGCTCGACGATGCCTACGCGATCGCGGAGCGGTTGCTCGGCGATCCGGAGGATCTGGTGCGCAAGCCGATCGGCGCTGTACTGCGCGCGGCGGGCGATCACGACGAACCTCGACTGCTCGCATTCCTCGGGCGCCACGGCCCGTCGATGGCGCGGGTGACGCTGCGGTTCGCGATCGAGCACGTCGACGAGGCAACGCGGAGGAGCATCCTCGCCGCCACGGCGTAGGCTCATCCGGCGAACGAATTCATTAATCGAACGCCGCGCACTAGAATAGTCCCGCGCATCGGAAAAGATGGGGTTCCGCGGGGGCGGATACGGTGCGAAGCGACGGTCGCGGTGGGGCCGCGGCCGTCGCCCCAGTCGTCAGCGCGGTTGCATCCGGATAGCCCCGTCCAGGCGGATCGTCTCACCGTTCAGCATCGGGTTCTCGACGATGTGGCACACGAGCGCCGCGTACTCACTCGGATCGCCGAGGCGCGATGGGTGCGGCACCTGGGCGCCGAGAGAGTCGCGCACCTCCTGCGGCAGAGCGCGCAGCATCGGGGTGTCGAAGGTGCCCGGTGCGATCGTCATCACTCGGATCAGGCTCTGCGCGAATTCGCGCGCCAACGGCAGGGTCATCGCGGCCACGGCACCCTTCGACGCGGCGTAGGCGGCCTGCCCGATCTGGCCGTCAAAAGCAGCGACCGACGCCGTGTTGACGATGACGCCTCGCTCCTCCCCCAGCGGCATCGTCGCCTGCATTGCGGCCCCGGCCAGACGGACGACGTTGAAGGTTCCGAGCAGGTTCACCCGGACGACGTGCTCGAACGCCTCGAGCGGCAGCGGACCCTCACGTCCGATGGTGCGTGCGCCGGGCGCGATGCCCGCGCAATTCACGACGATGCGGAGTGGGCCGAATGCGGATGCCGCGTCCACCGCTGCCTGCACATCGGCGGCACTCGTGACGTCTCCGGCGACGAAGCGCGCCCGCCCGCCGAGCGCCTGGACGATCTCCTCGCCGGGTGCACCGGGCAGATCGAGCAGCACGACGGCCGCGCCGGCATCGTGCAGGGCGGTGACGGTGGCGAGGCCGAGACCCGATGCGCCTCCCGTGACGAGTGCTGCGGAACTGTGAATCAGCATGTCAGAGCCTTTCGATGATGGTCGCGTTGGCCATGCCGCCGCCCTCGCACATGGTCTGCAGGCCGTACCGCCCGCCGGAACTCTCGAGTTCGTTCAGCAGGGTGCCGAGCAGGCGGGTACCGGAGGATCCGAGTGCGTGCCCGAGTGCGATCGCGCCGCCGCGCGGGTTGAGCCTGGCCATGTCGGCACCGAGCTCGCGCTGCCAGACGAGCGGCACGCAGGCGAAGGCCTCGTTCACCTCGTAGGCGTCGATGTCGTCGATGCCGAGTCGTGCGCGGTCGAGGATGCGCCGCGTCGCCGGGATCACGCCGGTGAGCATGAGCAGTGGATCGCTTCCGGTGACCGCGAAACTGTGGAATCGGGCGCGGGGGGTGAGCCCGAGCGCCGCCGCCTTCTCCGCGCTCATGATGAGCGCGGCCGAAGCGCCGTCTGTCAACGGCGAGGAGTTGCCCGCCGTGATGCGCCAGTCGAGATCGGGGAAGCGCTCCGCGAGCTTCTCGCTGTGGAACGCGGGCTTCAGCCCGGCGAGCGAATCGAGGGTCGTGCCGGCGCGGATCGTCTCGTCGGCTGTGACGATCATGCCATCGGAGGCCGTCACCGCCACGATCTCGCGGGCAAAGTCGCCGCGCGCGGCGGCCGCCGCGGCGAGCGCGTGGGAGCGGGCGGCGAACGCGTCGAGCTCGTCGCGGCCGATGTCCCAACGCGCGTTGATGAGCTCGGCGGAGACGCCCTGGTTCACCAGCCCCTCCGGGTAGCGCTCATGCATGAGGGAACCGAACGGGTCCTGGCGCGCGTCGGCCGCACCGAGTGACGAGCCGAGCGGGACCCGACTCATCGACTCGACGCCGCAGGCAATGACGATGTCGTAGGCGCCGGCGATGACGCCCTGGGCCGCGAAGCTCGCGGCCTGCTGGCTGGAGCCGCACTGCCGGTCGACGGTGGCGCCGGGAACGGAGTCGGGAAAACCGGCGCTGAGCAGCGCGGTGCGCGTGATGTTGTTGGCCTGTTCGCCCACCTGGCTGACGCAACCGCCGATCACGTCGTCGACGAGGGCGGGGTCCAGATCGTTGCGGGCGAGCAGCTCACCGAGCACACCGGCCAGGAGGTCGGCCGGATGCACGCCGGAGAGCGCGCCACCCGCCTTCCCGCGGCCCGACGGCGTGCGGACAACGTCGATGATGACAGCATCGTTGCTCATGCACCCAGCCTATGCCCGCGGGGTTTCGACAAGCTCAACCAACGGGGTGGACTCAACCAACGGGGTGGGCTCAACCAACGGGGTGGGCTCAACCAACGGGGTGGGCTCAACCAGCGGGGTGCGGTACCGCTGATTGAGCCTGTCGAAATCAGCCGAGCGCCCACATCGCGACGGCGCTGGCGGCCGCGACGTTGAGCGAGTCGATGCCGTGCTTCATCGGGATCTGCACGACCGTGTCCGCCGCTGCGATCGCGGCGTCGGTGAGCCCGGTGCCCTCCGCGCCGAGCACCAGAGCCAGCCGCTCGTGCGTCGCGCCGTCGAAGTCACGCAGGCTCACGGCATCCGGAGTCAGGGCCAGAGCCGCAACGTGGAAGCCGTGGGCATCCATCATGGCGCGGGTCGATGCCCAGTCGCCGGTGCGCGTCCAGGGCACCTGCAGCACGGTGCCCATCGAGACCCGGATGGCTCGGCGGTAGAACGGGTCGGTGCAGCTGGGCGTGACGAGCACGGCATCCGCCCCGATCGAGCCCGCCGAGCGGAAGATCGCGCCGAGGTTGGTCGGGTCGGCCACGTTTTCGACGATCACGATACGGCGGGCATCGGCGATCAGCGCGGCCGGGTCCGGCAGCGGCGGGCGGTTCATCGCTGCGATGAGGCCACGGTGCAGCACGTAACCGGTGAGCTCGGCGAGCAGCTCATCCGCGCCGGAGAAGATGGGCACGTCGTCGCCGACGAGCGCCTGCGCCTCCGCCGCCGTTCCGCCGAGTGCCAGCACGGAACGCGGAGTGTGCCCGGCTCGCAGCGCACGCTCCAACACGAGGGCCGACTCGGCCAGGTAGATGCCGTGCTCGGTCGACTGCGCCTTCCGCAGCGCAACGTCGGTCTGGTGCGAGTAGTCGCGCAGCCGCGGATCGCTCAACTCGGTGATCAGGGTGACAGGCACCCGTCGATCCTATTCCGGCCGGACAGGAGCCCCGCGCCCTGTCAGGAATTCGGGATCAGCGTGTACTTGGTGCTGAGGTACTCGTGGATGCCCTCGAGCCCGCCCTCACGCCCGACGCCGGACTGCTTGACGCCGCCGAACGGTGCCGCGGCGTTGGAGACGACGCCCACGTTCAGCCCCATCATGCCCGTCTGCAGCTTCTCGATCATGCGGTGGCCGCGCGCCAGATCCTGGGTGAACACGTAGCTGACGAGACCGTACTCGGTGTTATTGGCGAGCGCGACGGCCTCCTCCTCCGTGCGGAAGGTGGTGATCGCGAGCACCGGCCCGAAGATCTCCTCACGCAGGATGTCGCTGCCCGGCTGCACCCCGGTCAACACCGTCGGCTCGTAGAAGCTGCCTGCGCCGTCGATGGCGGCGCCGCCGGTTGCGATCGCGGCACCGCGGTTGACGGCATCCGCCACCAGTTCGCTCGCCTTGGCGACGGCATCGTCGTTGATGAGCGGGCCGATGGTGACGCCCTCCTCCGTGCCGCGGCCGATGGCGTAGCCGGAGACGCGCTCGGTGATGCGTCTGGCGAACTCGTCGGCGAGCGACTCGTGCACGATGAAGCGGTTGGCCGCGGTGCAGGCCTGGCCGATGTTGCGGAATTTCGCGATGAGCGCGCCGTCGACGGCCTTGTCGAGGTCGGCGTCCTCGAAGATGACGAAGGGGGCGTTGCCGCCGAGCTCCATCGATACCCGCAGCACTCCGGCCGCCGACTGCTGGATCAGCTTCTGGCCGACCGCGGTGGATCCGGTGAAGGAGAGCTTGCGGAGGCGCGGGTCGGCGATGATCGGCCCGGACACCGCCGAGGAGGTGGAGGTCGTGATGACGTTCACGACGCCGGCCGGCAGCCCGGCCTCCTCCAGCAGTTGCGCGAAGGCCAGCGTGGTGAGCGGGGTGAGTTCGGCCGGCTTGATCACGACGGTGCATCCCGCGGCGAGCGCCGGGGCGATCTTGCGGGTGGCCATGGCCAGCGGGAAGTTCCACGGCGTGATCAGGAAGCTCGGCCCGACGGGGTGCTGGGAGACGATCATGCGCCCGGTTCCCTCGGGATTTGACCCGTAACGGCCGCTGATGCGCACGGCCTCCTCGCTGAACCAGCGCAGGAACTCTCCCCCGTATGCAACTTCGCCGAGGGCCTCGGCCAGCGGCTTGCCCATCTCGAGCGTCATCAGCAGTGCGAAATCGTTCTTGCGCTCCTGCAGCAGCTCGAACGCACGGCGCAGGATCTCGCCGCGGACACGCGGGGCCGTCGCCGCCCACGATTCCTGGGCCGCGGCAGCGGCGTCGATCGCCGCCGCACCATCGGCGACGGAGGCATCGGCGATGGTCTTGATGACCTCGCCGGTGGCCGGGTCGTGCACCTGGATGCTGCGACCCGATGTCGAGTCCACCCACGCTCCGCCGATGAAGAGCTGGTTCGGGATGCCGGCGAGCAGCTCGGCTTCGAGCGCCGTGCCCACCGTGTTCTCGCTCGTGCTGGTCGTTGCCATGGTGGGCTCCTTCGCTGTCGCTGACTCTTCGACCCTAATCACCGGCGCCCCGTTCTGGGAAGCCGCCAGCGGCATCGTGCCGGTGCGGGCAACGCCGGTGCGCGGCCGGTCAAGTCGCACACAGCCAGCGTGGTGCTCGGGCTCCGCGCAGTCGCGCAGAGCCCGAGCACCACGGCGTCTATCGCGTGCGCGGGCGACGAGCGGCCAGGAGCAGCCCGCCCCCGAGCAGCACGAGCACGGCGAGGCCCAGGGCTCCGCCCGCGTTGACTCCGGTGCTCGCCAACGCGCCGTCCTGCGTGGGCGCGGTCGAGCCCCCGGCCGCCGCCACCGTCACCTCGTCCCAGCCGATGATCGTTCCCCCGTCATCGGTCAGCGCGAGTCGGTGGTCCCCGGCGGGAACCGAAGCGGGCAGCGAGACCCGGATGGCGCCGCCGGCCGAGACCGTCACCGTGCCGAGCGCCGTCGGCTCGGAGAACAGCCACCCGTTCAGCGAGCGCGGCTGGCCGGACTCCGGCAGCATCGCCGTGAATGTCGATCCGGCGACAACGATCCCCGGCACGGTCAGGCCGCCGCGATTCTGCTCCGTCAGGTCGTCGGACGACGGTGTTCCCGGCTCACCGGGGCCGACGGGCGGGACGGTCGGCGTCACCGGCGGGACAGTCGGCGTCACCGGCGGCTCCGTCGGGTTCACCGGCGGGACAGTCGGCGTGACCGGCGGTTCCGTCGGCTTCACGGGTGGGGTCGTCGGCTTCACGGGCGGTTCCGTCGGCTTCACGGGCGGCACCGTCGGGCCGACCGGTGTGACGCACTCGAGGCTGCCGGCGCGGATGGCGTGTCCGCCCGTGTTCGAGTCGTCGGCCCAGAACACGGGCTTCGCGCCGTCGACACAGGAGGCGTTCGGGGCGATCGCGAAGCCCTCGTTGTTGATGTTCGGCATCCCAACGGGGCGTTCGAACACGGTCGTCACCGCGAAGCGCCCGGCTGCTGCACCCGTCTCGGCGATCTCGAGCACGGCGCTTCGGCCGTCGCATCCGTCATCGCAGACGGCCCAGAGTGCGCCGCGTTCCGTCTCGAACTCAAGGTCCATGACACCGGGGAAGCCGCTGTCGATGGTCGCGATGCGGTCGAAGCCGCCCGTGAGCTGGTTGAGGGCGTAGGCATAGAGCGTGCCCCCGGCCTCGACACCGACGAAGAAGAGCCCGTTGCCGTGCCCGGCATAGTCGGACGGGTCGTAGGGCGCGCCGAGGTTCTCGTCGATGAACCCTCCGGCGACGAGCGCGCTGTCCGGAATCCAGACGATGGCCTCCAGCCCGGCGTTCGCGCCGACCGTGGGCAGATCCGCTGTGAGGTTCCACTCGCGGCTCGCCGTCAGCTCGGTGGCTGCGGCATCCGAGACGTCGTAGCGAAGCACGGAGAGCCGGCTGATGCCGCTCTGCGCGTTGTCGCGTTCGCTGGCAATGAACACGCCACCGTCCGCGCCGTCCGCCGTCAGTGTGACGCCCTCTGCGTCGACGTCGCCCGTGCCGTCCGGGTAATGCAGCGGCTTGCCGGCGCCCCATCCCTCTGCGGTGTCCGGCAAGACGGACGTGCCATCAGGAAGGAGGCGGTACAGCGTGCCCTCTCCGTTCTTGGCCGCCCACAGCACGTCGCCGCCTGCGACCACCTCGTAGGCCAGGCCACTCATGTTGCCGCCGAGCGTGCCAGCCGTGTCGGCCTCCGAGATCTCGGAGGAGCCTGGCCAAGCCTCGGTGACGAGATCACCGGCGCACAGGTTGACCATGCCCTTGCTCACCTCACGCGTTTCGGCGAATGCGCCCGATCCGTCCGCGCACCAGCCATAGCTCGTGGTCGCGTGGGCGCTCCAACCATAGGAGTCGAGCAGCGTGCCCTCTGCGTCAAAGAGGCGCGCGGAGTCGGCCTTGCCCAGGCCGAATCCGTTGTCGCCGTCGACCTCGGCCACGACGTAGCCGCCCGGTGCGATCGTGGTGCCGGCCGGGATGACAAAGACGTGGGTGTCATCGCTGTCGGAGAGCGTGAAGCCCGACACGTCGACACCCTGCGCCCCGACGTTGATGATCTCGATCCAGTCACCCGGCACACCGTCGTTCGACTCGATCTCGTTGATGCGCACCGGGGCGCTGCAGTCGTTCGCCGCACCCTTCGTTGTCGACGTCGTGGTCACGAACTCGGTTCCGCACAAGCCATAGCTGGTCGTCGCATGGCCGCTCCAGCTGCGTGCGTCGACGACGGTGAAACCGTCGGCGAGGAAGAGCCGTACCCGGTCGTCGCTTCCGAGGCCGAAGCCGAGCTGGGCCTCCTCGATGACGAGGTAGCCACCCGCAGCGATGACGGAACCGGCGGGGAGCACCGAGATGTGGCTGTCGTCGCTGTCGGAGACGATGAATCCGGAGAGGTCGACATCCGTTGCCCCGGTGTTGAGCAGCTCGACCCAGTCGCCGGGTGTTCCGCCGCTCGACTCGACCTCGTTGATCAGGATCGCCGGCGTGGCCAGCGCGACGCAGTCGTTGGCCGCGCCCTTGCTGGGGCTGGCGGATGTCGCGAATGCTCCGATTCCGTCCGGGCAGCGAGCCAGGCTGGTGTCGGCGTGCGACGTCCAGTCGGCGGAATCGATGAGGGTCGAACCGTCAGCGCTGAAGAGCCGTGCCGAGTCGGCGGCGCCCAGGCCGAAGTCGATCACGGGCGGCTCGATCACGTAGAAACCGCCGGCCGGGATGCTGGTTCCCGCTGGGACGGCGCTGACCCGGGCGTCGTCGTTGTCCTTGACGACGAGCCCGGAGATGTCGACGGGCGCTCGTCCGATGTTGATCAGCTCGATCCAGTCCTCGACGTCGCCGTTCGATTCGACCTCGTTGATGCGCACCGCCTCGGCAGGGTTGAGCGCGCAGAGATTGGCCGCCCCCTTCGTCAGTCCAGCGGTTTCGCGGAACTCTCCGATGCCGTCAGCGCAGCGGCCATAGCTCGTCGGCGTGTGATCGGCCCACGCGTACGAGTCAACGAGCGTGGATCCGTCGGCGGCGAAGACGCGAACGGTGTCGGCACGGCCGAGACCGAAGCCGGCATCGCCGTGCTCGTCGGCGTCGACGTCGATCGTCAGGAATCCGCCGGCCGCGATGGTCGTTCCCGGGGCGAATGCCAGGGTGCGCTCGTCCTTGTCGTCCTTGACCAGCCAGCCGGAGACGTCCACCGCCTCTGAGCCGGTGTTGATCAGCTCTACCCAGTCGGTGACGTCGCTGTTCTGGGCGACCTCGTTGATCTTGATCGGGGAGGACTCTGCCGCCGTGGCGGCGGTGGCAACGCCCGCCAGTGGTACGGCCAGTGCCAGGCAGGTGATGAGAGCCGTGATCGGCCGTCGCCGGTGTGTGCGCATGGTGCCCTTTCGAGGCTGCCCCGATGGGGCGTCGAGTAGCGGCCGTCGTCGGCCAACGCACAGTCTGGGAGGGGCGGGCGAACCGTCGGTGAACGGCCCGTGAACGTCCGCTCAGCCGAGGACGGTCGGAGTTGTCATCCCGAGCGCCATCAGCAGCATGCCGATGCTCATCGCAGGCTCGTGCAGCTCGGCGAAGCGGATACCTCCCCGCGGCCGATTGCGGCCGTGCCTGCGCACGGCGATGACGGTGAGCCCGGCGGCGAGCGGCACCGTCAGCACCCCGAGTGCGACCCCGAACGGCGCGCCGCCTCCGTGGAGGTGCCCGCTCGGTCCGGCGACCGCCCCGGCGGTGGGCGCCGTTGCTGCCATCGCCAGCCACATGAGGCTCATCACCAGGAAAGCGGCGGCCGTCATGGCGGCATCGGCCCTGCGACGTCTGTCGAGCAGGGCGAGCAGGGCCATGAGGATGAGCAGGGCGGCCCAGCCGATCGGCGGCACGACGGCCGTGGGGGCGAGCATGTCAACGGTCGACGCGCCCATCAGCGCCGCTCCCCCGACGGTGAACCATGCGCGCGGCCGCCGCACGGCGCATGTGCGGGCCACGCCGAGGGGGTTCGAGAGCGCGAGCATGCCTCAACGCTAGATCGGGCGGGGTGGGGCGAGTTGTCTGCACCGGCACGGACCCTGCGCGCCAGCGCAGAGTCCGTGTCGGCAGGGCTCTACTTGATGCCGTAGATCTGGCCGACCGACTGCTCGGCCTCGTGGTCAGGGCCCAGCGGGATGCCGGTGCGGTCACGCAGCAGCAGGGTCGCACCGAAGGCGATGACGATCATGCCGGCGATGTAGAACGCAACAGACGTCGCCGATCCGGTGGTCTGCACCAGCCAGGTGCTGATCAGCGGGGCGAAGGCACCGCCGAGGATCGCGCCGATCGCGTAGGTGATCGAGACACCGGAATAGCGGATCGACGCCGGGAACAGCTCGGTGAAGTACGCGGCCTGCTGGCCGTAGGTGAGACCGTTGCCGATCGTGAACAGGGCGAGACCGATGAAGACGAGCCAGACGTTGCCGGTGTTCACCAGCGGGAAGAGTAGGAACACGGTGCAGAGGAAGACGCTCCATCCGATGATGTAGGTGTTCCGTCGCCCGATCTTGTCCGAGATGTTGCCGGCGATCCAGGTGAAGAGCAGCCAGACGAGCGCGGAGCCGGAGACGGCGAGCAGCACCGGTGTGCGCTCCATGCCGACGAGTCCGCCATCCTCCACCGGGGTGGTGGCGTAGTTCTGCAGGTACCCGCCGGTGGTCATGTAGCCGGCCGCGTTGTTGCCGGCGAAGGTGAGCGCGGCGAGGATGACGAGCAGCCAGTGCTTGCGGAACAGCGTCAGGATCGGAGTCTTGCTCTGCTGCTTGCGCTCGGCGATCTGGGTGAAGACCGGGCTCTCTTCGACGGTGCGACGCACGACGAGGCCGACGATGATCAGCACGAAGCTGAGCAGGAACGGGATGCGCCAACCCCACTCGAGGAATGCGTCGCCGGGCGAGACGACGCCGGTCATCAGCGCGAGGGTGCCGGAGGCGAGCAGGAGGCCGATCGGAACACCGATCTGCGGGAATGCTCCCATGCGACCGCGCTTGTCATCCGGCGCGTGCTCGACGGCCATCAACACGGCGCCACCCCACTCACCACCGGTGGAGAGGCCCTGCAGGATGCGTAGGAGCAGCAGCAACACCGGAGCGAGGACACCGATCTGCTCATAGGTCGGCAGCACCCCGATCAGCATCGTGGCGGAGCCCATCAGGATCAGCGTGAGCACGAGCATCGCCTTGCGGCCGATCTTGTCACCGAAGTGCCCGGCGAGGAACGCGCCGAATGGGCGGAACAGGAAGCTGATGCCGACGGAGGCGAAGGAGAGCAGGATCGCGAACTGCGGTCCGGCCGGTGCGAAGAAGAGCTGGGCGAAGACGAGCCCGGCCGCACTGGCGTAGAGGAAGAAGTCGTACCACTCGATCGTCGTTCCGATAACCGTGGCCATGGCGACGCGGCGGAGCTCTCGCTGACTCGTCGCCGGTCGTTCACTTGTTGCTATCACGTCAAGACTCCCTCGTCTTTGTCAATGGCGGTTGTGTCCGCGGCGCAGAAGCACCATGCGCGAATTCATGCACCCCGAACGGGGCAGACCAACAGGCTCACGGTATCATATACAATTTCGGATACACGATCTGACATCGGTGCCTCGTCCCATGCTGTGCTGATAAGATCCGTGTCACGGTTCGTCCACAGTGCTGTTACGAAGCCCGAGAGATCACATAGGTGGTGCCCCGTTGTCGAGTGCTTTCCCCTCCACATCCGCCGCTGCTCCCGCCCTGGATGGCGCGCGCTTCGCGGCCGGCGCCCACCGGCCGCCACAATCGAACTCCCGCGTGACCACGGCGCTCGCCCGTGACTTCAGCGAGTTCCGCACCGCCGTCTCAGAGTCGTTCGTACCTCTGCACGTCACGAGCGACAGGCCGGATCCGTTCCGCGGTCGGATCCGTTCGACGGATGTCGACGACATCCACGTCAGCGAGGTCAGCGCCGGCCAACACGTCGTCGAGCGCACTCCCGAGCTCATCGCCCGCGGTGACCGGCCGTACTTCAAGCTCAGTCTGCAGCTCGCCGGCACCGGCCTGCTGATCCAGGACAACCGCGAGGCCGTTCTGCAGCCGGGCGACGTGGCCGTCTACGACACGAACCGCCCATACTCGCTGGTGTTCGACGACGAGTTCCGCACCATGGTCGTGATGTTCCCGAAGAATCTGATCGATCTGCCGGCGGAGGCCGTCGGGCAGCTGACCGCTGTGCGCATGTCCGGCAGTGAGGGCGTCGGCCGCATGATTGTGCCGTTCCTCTCGCAGCTCGTCGGCAATCTCGAGCAGCTGGAAGGAGCGACGGGTACCCGTCTCGTGCACAGCGCGCTCGACCTGGTCTCGACGATGTTCTCCAGTGAGCTCGATCTGGAGCGCGGAACGGCCACCCCGCATCAGGCGCTCATGCAGCGGGTGCGCACGTACATCGATGCCAACCTCGCGTCGACCGAGCTCGGGCCGACGCGCATCGCGGCGGCCCACTACATCTCGACGCGCCACCTGCACGGGCTGTTCCAGGCGGAGGGAACAACGGTCTCGACGTGGATCCGCACCCGGAGGCTGGAGCGCTGCCGCCGCGACCTGGTGAACCCCGCCTTCGCCGACCGGCCCGTCGCCGCAATCGCGTCGCGGTGGGGCTTCGTGGATGCCGCCCACTTCAGCCGCGTCTTCAAAGCGGCATACGGGCTCGCCCCCCGCGAGCTTCGCGCGCGGGCGGCATCCGGCACCTGAAGCACCACCCGCCGACCGCGCGCAGCCGCACGGCGTGGAGCCGGCGCTAGACGCCCTCCGCCTCGCCCAGCTGGGCGCTCGTCGCGTCGGCTCCGTGACCGATGCGTGCGTAGACCTCGGGCTTCCTGCGCCGGATGCTGTACGCCCAGATCACGCCGATGACCCCGGGAAGGATAGCGATCGCCGGCAGCACGAACGTCGTCGCCGTCGACTCGCTTTGGCCGAGCAGCACGTCGAAGTTACTGATGATGGTCACGAAGATCACGGCGAGCGCCACCGCGGAGACGAGTGGGGCGATCAGGCGACTGCCGACGCCGACACCGCGGGAATCCTTGCGGAAGTATCCGATCACCGCGATGGAGACGACCGCCATCAGCAGGACGAGGCCGAGCGCACCGGTGTTGGTGAGCCAGGTGAACAGCGTGATCACCGGGTAGGGGCCGGATGCCGGATCCCACCCGGCCTCGGCGACGGCGAAGATCAGCACAACGACCGCGGCCACCACGGTCTGGGTGAGGGAGCCCGCCCACGGCGCGCCGCTGGAGGCGCGGACAGACGCCAGTTTGGCCGGCAGGACGCCTTCACGCGCCAAGGAGAAGAGGTAGCGGGCGACGGCGTTGTGGAAGCTGACGAGCGCGGCGAAGATGCTCGTGATGAACAACACCGACATGATGTCGACCCAGATCGTGCCCATGTTCTGTGCCACGAAGCCGAAGAACAGCGGCGGCCCCGCCTCCTCGGCCGTGATGCCGCCGGGGTCGACGATCTTCTCGACACCGATGCCGAGCGCGAGTGCCCAGGAGGAGAGCGCGTAGAACACGCCGATCACGGCGACTGCGAGGAACGTGGCGCGCGGGATGGTGCGGCGCGGGTCCTTGGACTCCTCGCCATAGATGGCGGCCTGCTCGAATCCCATGAAGGCGGCGATGCCGAAGGCGAACACGGCACCGACGCCGGGAACGAACAGCGACGCCGGGCTCAGCGGCTCGGTCGAGAATCCGGAGGCCGGATTGGCGAACGCGACGACATCGAAGACGATCACGACGAGGAATTCGAGGGCGACGAGCACTCCGAGCACCTTGGCGGAGAGATCGACCCGGTTCACCCCCATGACGCCGACGATCGCGATGCCGACGAGCACGCCGACCCACCACGGCATGTCGAGGCCCGTCTTCTCGGCGACGAGCATCGACACCTGGAAACCGAACATCCCCCAGATGCCGATCTGCATCATGTTGTAGGCGACCAACGCGACGAGCGAGGCGCCGACGCCGGCCGGTCGGCCGATGCCCTGCGCCACATAGGCGTAGAACGCGCCGGCGTTGTTGATGAAGCGGCTCATCGCGGCGTAACCGATGGCGAAGATGGCGAGCGCCGCGGCGAGCAGCAGGAAGGAGACGGGGACGCCGGCCACATGGGTCACCGAGAAGGTGGACGTCACGCCGCCGGCGATGACCGTGAGCGGTGCGGACGCGGCGATGATGAGGAAGGCGACGGCCGGAACGCCGAGCTTGCGACGTTCGGATGCCGCGCCGGCCCGGGTGGCGGCGACGGTTGGCGAGGGTGAGCTGCTCACGGAATCTCCTTTGATTCGAGCGGGGCCGTGACAGGTCTCGCTCAGTGTGGGTATGCACCGAGTGTGCTCCGCCGCCGCCCTGCGCGCTGTGATGTGCGCGCACAGCACTTGACTGTGTGCGCGCGACGGGCGCGTCCCGCGCGCACAGTCAAGGGGAGCACACTCGCAGACAAGAGGGCGTGCCCCGCGGAGCAGATACTGGTGGAGGTAGCTATCGCAGCGCCGCCCATCCTGGCGCCGCACCTCGAAGGAACTGCAATGTCGCACACGCCCGAAAACCTGCTCTCGTCCGCAACCGCACACAGCCACGGCACAGCCTCGAGCGAGCCCGGCGAGGTCCGGCATCCGCTCGATCCCCTGACCGCGGCAGAGCTCACGAGCGGCCGCGCGATCCTCCTCGCCGCTGGCCTGCTGGGCGAGACCGTGCGCTGCGCCCAGGTGCTGCCGGTCGAGCCAGAGAAGGACGTCGTCGCCACGTTCACCGATGGCGACCCGATCGAACGCCGCGTGCACTACGTGCTTCTCGACACCGCAACCGGCACGGCATCCGAGGCGGTCGTGTCGATCACGGCCGACAGCGTGGTCGAGCACACAACACTCGGCAACGACCAGCCGCCGTACGGCCAGCCGCAGTACCTCTTCGAGGAGTACGACCGCGCCGCCGAGATCGCCAAGGCCTCACCGGAGTGGCGGGCGGCGATGACCCGTCGCGGCCTCGCCGACCGCATCGAGCTGGCGTTCTGCGCCCCGCTGGCACCCGGCTTCTTCGGCCGCGACGACGAGGTCGGGCGCCGAGTCATCCGCTCGCTCACCTTCCTGCGCGACACTGAGCTCGACAGCCCGTGGGCGCACCCCGTCGAGGGTCTCATCGTGCACATCGACCTCACCGCCAACAGCGTGATCCGCGTCGAGGACGAGGGCGATGTTCCCGTCCCGGCCGCCTCGGGCAACTATGGGGCGGATGCCGTCGGCCCGGCCCGCACATCACTCAAGCCGATCGAAATCACCCAACCGGACGGCCCGAGCTTCCACGTCGACGGCTCCCACGTGGAGTGGGAGAACTGGAAGTTCCGCGTCGGATTCAACGCCCGCGAGGGGCTCGTGCTGAACTCGGTGAGCTTCCGTGACGGTGACGAGGACCGGCAGGTGCTGCACCGGGCGAGCGTGCCTGAGATGGTCGTTCCCTACGGCGACACCACGGCGACGCGATTCTGGATCAGCTACTTCGACGCGGGCGAGTACCTGCTCGGCAAGAACGCCAACTCGCTCGCACTCGGCTGCGACTGCCTCGGCGTCATCCACTACTTCGACGGCGTCGTCGCCGACGATCACGGCCACCCGGTGAAGATCCCGCAGGTCGTCTGCATGCACGAGGAGGACTACGGGATCCTCTGGAAGCACACCGACCTCAACGGTACGAGCGAGGTGCGCCGCAGCCGCCGGCTCGTCGTCAGCTACTTCTCCACCATCGGCAACTACGATTACGGCTTCTTCTGGTACTTCTACCTCGACGGCACCATCCAGGTGGAGGCCAAGGCCACCGGCATCGTCTTCGCCGGCGCCGGGCACCCGGGCGAGCGGAACCCGCACGCACCAGAGATCGCACCCGGCGTCTTCGCTCCCGTGCACCAGCACCTGTTCTGCGCGCGCCTGGACGTCGCAATCGACGGCGAAGACAACGTGCTGCACGAGGTGGACGTCGTCGGCATCCCGACAGGAGAGAATAACCCTTACGGCAACGCCTTCACGTGGGAGAGCACCCCACTCACGAGCGAACTGCAGGCGCAGCGCCTCGCGGCCCCTGCCGCCGGCCGCACCTGGGAGGTGCAGAGCGCGCACCGCACCAACCATGTCGGCGGGCCGACCGCGTACCGACTGCACCCACAGGGTGGTCCGACGCTGATGGCCCAACCGGAGTCGACGGTGCACGCCCGTGCGAACTTCGCCACCAAGCACCTCTGGGGCACGGCGTTCGACGCCGCGGAGCGCTTCCCGGCCGGCGACTACCCCAACGCTCACCAGGGTGGCGACGGACTGCCCCGCTGGACGGCGGCCGATCGCGACCTCGACGGCACCGACATCGTGCTCTGGCACGTCTTCGGCCCGACCCACGTTCCGCGCCCGGAAGACTGGCCGATCATGCCCGTCGACTACTCCGGCTTCCTGCTCAAGCCGCACGGCTTCCTCGACCGCAACCCCGCGCTGGACCTGCCGGACGGCGCGGCCACGGCGGCGGCAGGCGCCTGTTCGAGCACGGGCGGCGGCGACTGCCACTGCGAGCACTGAGCGACACCGCCGTTCCGGCCCCGCGTACATCCATCGGTGTATGCGGGGCCGCACACATACCGCACCGCGGTACCACGCACGCGGGCCGCGCGGCCGATGTGGTGGCTCAGGGTGCTTCCTACCGTTGAGTAGTGCTCTTTTCTCCCGCAACCCCCGCCTCCTCCTCTCTGACCCCGTGGCTCCGGCATCCGGCTGCAGCCGCCATGCGGCTCGGCGGTGCCGTCACGCTCGTGCTCGCCCTCGGCATGATGTGGTCGGCGCGCATCGTGTTCGATGGCAACACCTATGTGAGCGGCCTCGGCGCGCACAGCGAGATCACCGCCGTGGCCTTCAACATCTCGCTCGGTCTGGTGGCCGCCGGCGGTGCGCTCTGCGCGGGCGGCCTCTGGGGGCCCGGCAGAGGACGCGGCCTGCTCGGTGCGTGGGCGGTGAGCACCAGCCTCCTCGCAGCCAGTTCGATGTTCGCCGTCGGAGCAACGGTTCCCTGCAGCACCAGCTGCCCCATTCCGCTGACCCCGGCAGCCGGCATGCAAGACCTCGTTCACACGACGGCCGCCGTCATCGGTTTCGCCTTCGCCGGGGTCGCGATCCTGCAGACCCTCCGCATCGATCGCAGCTACGCCCTGCTGGCCGCGCCCAGCATCCTGCTCGTGATCGTCGCATCGGCCACCGGCGGCATCCTCTCGCTCGCCGGTGCCGCCACGGCGCTCGGCGGTTGGCTGGAGCTCATCGCGACGACCGCCGCCCTGCTCTGGCTCGCCGGGGTCGCCGCCGTCACGCATCGCCGGGTGATCGCAGCGGATGCCGTTCGCGCATCGTCAACTCTTGTGCCGCATCGGTCAAAGCCGTGCTGCGATGCCGACCTATCGTGGGGACAGACCGGACTCACAGTGGAGGACCCATGCACAGCTACGACACACTTCTCGCGGCAATCACCGCGCAGCACGGATCGACGCGCGAGGTCCATGATCCCGCGACCGGTGCACTGATCGGCACCGCCCCTCTGCAGGATGTCGCAGAGCTCGAGGCGGCGATCGATCGAGCGGTCGCCGCGCAGACCGCGTGGGCCGCGCTGGCAGACGAGGAACGCAGCCGTTACCTGCACCGCGCCGCCGACGCCATCGAGGCCGCGGCCGAGCCGCTCGCCGAGCTGCTGTCGCGCGAGCAGGGGAAGCCGCTGAACGGCCCGAACGCGCGTTTCGAGGTCGGCGCATGCGCCGTCTGGTTGCGTGCCGCGGCGGACACCCCCCTGCCCGTCGAGGTGATCGTCGACGACGGCGAGAACTACGCAGAACTGCACCATCGCCCGATCGGCGTGGTCGGCGCCATCTCCCCGTGGAACTGGCCGATGATGATCTCCATCTGGCAGATCGCTCCGTCGCTGCGCATGGGCAACACGGTCGTCGCCAAGCCGGCCGAGACGACGACCCTCTCCGGCCTCGCCCTGGTGGCGGTCATGAACCAGGTGCTGCCCGATGGCGTGTTGAACATCGTCGCCGGCCCCGGCAGCACCGTCGGTGACGCCCTCACGAGGAGCCCACGCGTGGGCAAGATCATGTTCACCGGCTCGACCGGGGTCGGCAAGCGCATCATCGAGGCGAGCGCGCACAACGTGACGCGACTGACCTTGGAGCTCGGCGGCAATGATGCCGGCATCGTGCTGCCCGACGTGGATGCCGCGGCGATCGCCGCCGACCTGTTCTGGGGCGCGTTCATCAACACCGGCCAGACGTGTGCCGCCCTCAAGCGGCTCTACGTGCACGACGCCGTCTACGACGACGTTCTCGAGCATCTCGTCGCCTTCGCCAAAGACATGCCGATGGGTGTCGGCCTCGACGAACAGAACGTGCTCGGCCCGCTGCAGAACCGCGGTCAGTACGAGATCGTCGACCGCCTCGTCGAATCGGCCAAGGCCTCCGGCGCGCGCGTCGTTCTCGGCGGGGACCCCGACCACGGCGCCGTCGGCAACTTCTACCCGACAACGATCGTCGCCGACATCGATCCGCACAACGAGCTCGTCACCGAGGAGCAGTTCGGCCCGGCCCTGCCGGTGATCCGCTACTCAGACCTCGATGACGTGATCGCTCTGGCCAACGAGCTGGAGTTCGGACTCGGCGCCTCAGTGTGGTCCGCCGATCGCGACGCGGCCAGGACGATCGCGGCACGCCTGGAGGCGGGAACGGTGTGGATCAACTCACACGGCGGCCTGCACCCCATGGTGCCATTCGGCGGCGCGAAGCAGTCGGGCTACGGCCGGGAGTTCGGCGTCGCCGGGCTGAAGGCCGTCGCTGAACCGCAGGTCGTCAGCGGCTAGATCGCCACGCCCGTGGCGAGGGTGCGTGCATGCCGCGCGCCCTCGCCTCGTTGACGTTCTCCCCACACGGCCGCGCCATCGTATACGATCGCACTGACGCAGCAAGCAACGTGTCGCCGACAAGGCAGTCACCGACAAAGGAATGGTGCCCAGTGCTGGAACCCTCACGAATCGCGGCCATTGCCGACGAACTTCTCGATGCTCATGAGACGCGGGGCATCGTGCCGCTGCTGACCGCACGCAACCCCGACATGACCGTCGAGGACGCCTACGCCGTGCAGAGCCTCTGGGCCGAGCGCCGCGCGGCATCCGGCCACCGCATCGTCGGCAGGAAGATCGGCCTCACCTCCAAAGTGATGCAGGTCGCGACCGGCATCACCGAACCCGACTACGGCGTGATCTTCGACGACATGGTCTACGAGAACGGCTCGACGATCCCCTTCGACGACTTCTCGAATGTGCGCATCGAGGTCGAGCTGGCCTTCGTGCTGGCGAAGCCGCTGAGCGGCCCGCACTGCACCGTCTTCGACGTGCTCTCCGCCACCGACTACGTCGTCCCGGCTCTCGAGATCCTCAACTCGCACATTGAGATGGCCGGCCGCACGATCGTCGACACGATCTCCGACAACGCCGCGATGGGCGCCATGGTGATGGGCGGCAACCCGGTGAAGGTGGATGCCGTCGACCTGCGTTGGATCGGCGCTCTGCTCTACCGCAACCAGACCATTGAGGAATCGGGGGTCGCGGCCGCGGTGCTGAACCACCCCGCGAATGGCGTGGCCTGGCTCGCGAACAAGCTCGCCCAGCACGGCTCCAGCCTCGCGGCCGGCGACATCGTGTTGGCCGGATCCTTCACCCGCCCGATGTGGGTGGAGCGCGGCGACACCGTGCACGCGGACTACGGACAGCTGGGGGCGATCACGTGCCGATTCGAGTAGACGGCGGATTCACCCCGGGCGGCGAGCCGACGCTCCGCGATGTGCTCGCCGGCGCCGACCGCGCCCAGATCGGCCTGTGGGTCTGCTCCGGCAGCCCGGTCGCGGCCGAGATCTGTGCGGGAAGCGGCGTCGATTGGCTGCTCATCGACGCCGAACACGCGCCGAACGGGCTGGAATCGATCCTCGCGCAGCTGCAGGCCGTCGCTGCCTACCCGGTGACCCCACTCGTGCGGGCACCGATCGGCGACACCGTCATCATCAAGCAGCTGCTCGATCTCGGAGCGAAGAACCTGCTGATCCCGATGGTCGACAGCGCCGAACAGGCGGCGGGCCTCGTGGCCGCCACACGCTACCCACCGGCCGGTGTGCGCGGGGTCGGCTCTGCGCTGGCGCGTGCGTCGCGCTGGAACCGCATCGACGACTATCTCGGCGGCGCGGCAGACCTGGTGTCACTCTTCGTGCAGGTCGAGACGGCGACCGCCGTCGACAACGTTGCCGCGATCGCGGCGGTCGACGGCGTGGACGGGTTGTTCATCGGGCCATCCGACCTCGCCGCATCGATGGGCTTCCTCGGCCGGCAGGATCACCCGGAGGTCGTCGCGGCCGTCGAGCACTGCATCCGCGAGGTGAAAGCGGCGGGCAAGCCCGTCGGCGTCAATGCCTTCGCGCCCGCGACCGCCGATCGCTACATCGCTGCCGGAGCCGATTTCGTCTCGGTCGGGGCCGACGTGGCGCTGTTGGCGCGGGCCTCGGAGGCTCTCGCCGCGCGCTACATCGCGCCGAGCGGCGACGAGCGCGCCAGCTACTGACCGGCGCTGTAGAGCTACCGCGCTGTGCTTTAGACTGATCGCGTCAGACGGCAGTGCCGTCGCGTTCTCAAAAGGGACGCTGAGCGATGGTGTGCACCGCAGCACAGTCCTCGTGAGACATATACGGACGTAGAAACCCGCGATATGCCTCAAGGATCACCATGAACTCTGTTTCGACGAACTCTTTTTCGACCACCGGCGCAACCGCGCCCCACTTCTCGGCCCCCGCCTCGAGCGCGAGCAGCTCGACATCCGGCACCCGCAGCGCGCCATCCGCTGCCGTCGCCGCACCGACGGTGTCCGCCAGGGTCGCCGAGGCCATCGCCAGCCAAATCAGCGATGTCTTCGGGCTCATGGGCAACGGCAACGCCTACTTCATCGATGCGCTCAGCGGCACCGGAGCCGCGTTCACCGCGGTACGACACGAGACCGCGGCCGTGGCCGCCGCCGACGCCTACTATCGCGCCGGAGGACGCATTGCGGCCGGCACTGTCACCTACGGCGCCGGATTCACCAACACGGCCACCGCCCTGGCCGAGGCGGCGCAGGCGCGCATCCCGCTCGTTCTCGTCGTCGGCGAGGCGCCGACGACGGGCCTGCGCCCCTGGGACATCGAGCAGAGTTCCTTCGCGGCGTCACTCGGCGTTCCGACCATCGTCGTGAACGCAGCGGATGCCACGCGCCAGACCATCCACGCCATCGAACGCGCGTTGGCCCGCCGCTCCCCCGTCGTGCTGGCCATCCCCTACGACCTCGCCGCCGCCCCGAGCTCCGAGCACAGCGGCGACGCCACACCGGTCGTTCGGGCGCCGCACCCCGTGCGCCCCGACCCCATCGACACGGATGCCGCCGCCGCCGCGATCGCCGCCGCAGAGCGCCCGCTCCTCCTCGCCGGCCGGGGTGCATGGGCCGCGGGCGCCGGCGAGGCGCTCGGCCGTCTGGCGGAGCTCAGCAGCGCCGTGACCGCGAGCACGGCGCTCGGCCGCGGCATCTTCCCCCGCGCCGAGTTCGACCTCGGCGTGACCGGCGGATTCGGCCAGGAGGACGCGATGCACCTCGTCGGCAGCGCCGACGTCGTGCTCGTCGTCGGCGCGAGCCTCAACCAGTTCACCATGCAGTTCGGTTCGCTCATCCCGGCCGGCACCACCGTCATCCGCATCGACGACGAGGAGCGCAGCCACCCCATCGTCACGCACTTCGTGCACGGCGATGCCCGGCTGGCCGTCGAGGCGATCGCCGACCGCATCGAGCGACTGCAGTCGAAGCCGTCCGGCTGGCGCGAGTCGGTTGCAGGCCTCCGCGACGGTAGCCTGCGCGCGCGGCCGACGGGAGAGGTGGCGCTGCCGGACGGGCAGCTCGACCCCCGCCTGATCGCGACGCGACTGGCGGCGCTGCTGCCGGAGGATCGGGTCGTCGTCTCGGACGGCGGCCACTTCATCGGCTGGGCCAACATGTACTGGCCGATCGCCTCGCCGAACCGCATGGTGATGGTCGGCACGGCGTTCCAGAGCATCGGCCTCGGCTTCCCGAGCGCGGTCGGTGCCGCCCGCGCCCTGCCGGAGGCGACCCTCGTCGTCACCACCGGCGACGGCGGAGGGCTCATGGCGCTCGCGGATCTCGACTCGGTCATCCGCACCGCACGGCGCGCGATCATCGTCGTCTGGAATGACGCGGCCTACGGCGCCGAGGTGCACGTCTACGGACGCCTCGGCCTCGGCCAGGGCCCGATGCAGATCGAGCAGGCGGATTTCGCCGCGCTCGGCCGGGCACTCGGGGCGCGCGGCAGCGTCATCCACTCGCTCGCCGATCTGGCCGAGTTCGAGCAGTGGCTGGCGGATGAGGGCGCCGGCACCTTCGTGCTCGACTGCCGCGTCTCGCCGAGCATCGTCGCGCCGTTCCAGGACGAGATCTACGAGGTCAACGCCCGCAAGCACTGAGCGTGTGCGCGGGGGCCATCACCCGCCCAACCGGATCGCGACGATTCCGCTGACCGCGACCACGGTCGCGGTCAGCCGCCACGGGCTGAACCGTTCACGGAAGACGAGATAGCCGATCACACCGGCGGCGAGCACGCCGGTCTCCCGCAGCGCCGAGACGACGGCCAGCGGTGCAAGCGTCTGCGCCCACACAACGATCGTGTAGGCGACGAGCGAGAGGATGCCGCCGATGGCTCCCATCGGCGCATGCCTGCGCATGCCGCGCAGCATCTCGGCGCGGTCACGCGAGAGCAGGAAGCAGACGATCGGGATGCTCACCCCCTGCAGTAGGAAGAGCCACGCCGCGTAGCCGAGCGGTTCGCCCGAGAGCCGGACACCCATGCCGTCGATCACCGAGTAGGCGGTGATCGTGACGCCGACCGCGACGGCCATCCAGGTCCCTCCCCCACCCTTGCCACGCGGCGACCATGACAGCGCGAACAACGATGCGGCGACGACGGCGACACCGCCGAGCTGTGCCGGCGTCATCTGCTCGCCGAGCAGCGTCGTCGAGAACAGTGTCACGCCGAGCACGGCGATGCCGCGGGTGAGCGGATAGGTACGGCCGAACTCCGACTTCGCATACGCCGCCGTCAGCAACACGAGGTACAGCGTCTGTACGGCGGCCGACACGAGAATGTACGGCCAGACCTCCGCCGGGGGGAACGGCAACACGACACAGCCGATCGCTCCGACGACCAGATAGACCAAGCCGATCAACGCCGACGACACCAGCCGAGCCGGAATCGCCTTGGCGATGGCATTCCAGATGCCGTGCAAGAGTGCGGCTGCGAGAACGATGAGCAGGACGGTTCCGCTCACATCGACACTCCGACGGTGGGGGCAGTGATCATTCGCGTCCGCGCTCCTTCAGTAATGTTTGCGTTGCCATTACCTTATCCATGCGGTGAACGTTGTGCGAACGATTCGTGAATTCCACGTAACATCCCCGCCGCGGCGAGCGCTCGGCGACACGGGGCTTGCATCGACCGCCAGATCGTATATCATTTGGAATAACGTAGACGACGAGGATGTCCATGAACGCAGATCTCACGAGCCGACCGGCCGAGGCCACGCCCGCCACCACGGAGGGAATCCCAGGAACGCCCGGCAAGATCATCGCCGTGCACCTGAACTACCCGTCCAGGGCGGCGCAGCGCGGTCGCGTTCCGGCCAAGCCCTCATATTTCCTCAAGCCGGCCAGCTCCCTCGCCGCATCGGGCGACACCCTTGAGCGCCCCGCCGGCGCCGAACTCCTCGCCTTCGAGGGCGAGATCGCGATCATCATCGGCCGGCGCACCCGGCGCGTCTCCCCCGCCGAGGGGTGGGCGGCCATCTCGGGCGTGACCGCCGCCAACGACTTCGGCATCTACGATCTCCGCACGGCCGACAAGGGCTCGAACCTCCGCTCCAAGGGCGGCGACGGTTTCACTCCGCTCGGCCCGCGCGTCATCCCGGCCGCCGCCGTCGACCCCGCCGGACTGCGCGTGCGCACCTGGGTCAACGGCGCTCTCGTGCAGAACGACACGACAGCCGAGCTGCTCTTCCCCTTCGGCCAGCTCGTCGCCGACCTCTCCCAGCTGCTCACCCTCGAGCCGGGAGACGTCATCCTCACCGGAACGCCGGCCGGCTCCTCCGTGGTGCTGCCGGGCGATGTCGTCGAGGTCGAGGTCGACGCACCGGATGCCGCAGGCACTCCGAGCACCGGCCGACTCGTCACCACGATCACCGAGGGCCGGGCGGCGTTCGGTGACTTCGGCAGCACGCCGACCGTCGACGATCTGCAGCGGATCGAGGCGTGGGGCAGCGAGGACGAGCACGCCGCGGCCGTCGCGGCCGGACGCGCCAGCGCGCTGGAGGCGGCATCCGCCTTCGAGCTCAGCGACGAGCTCACCCGGCAGATCAACGCGGTCGCCGTTGCCACCCTCTCCGTCGCCCTGCGCAAGCGCGGCTACCACGACATCTTCATCGAGGGCGTCTCGTCCAACCACCCGGGCGCACGGCTGCTCGGGCGCGCGAAGACGCTGCGCTTCATCCCGTTCCGCCCCGATCTCTTCGCCAGTCACGGCGGCGGCTTCAACGCCCAGAAGCTCGCATTCGACACCGTCGAGGCCGGAGAGGTGCTCGTGATCGAGGCCCGCGGCGAGCGCGGCACCGGCACCGTCGGCGACGTGCTGGCCCTTCGCGCCCAGGTGCGCGGTGCGGCGGGCATCGTCACCGATGGCGGCGTGCGCGACTTCGACGTCGTCGCCGGTTTCGACATCCCCGTCTTCTCGCAGGGCGCGCACCCCAGCGTGCTCGGGCGCCGGCACGTGCCGTGGGAGGTGGATGTGACCATCGCATGCGGCGGTGCGGCCGTGCAGCCTGGCGACGTGATCGTCGGCGACGGCGACGGCGTCATCGTGATCCCTCCGCAGCTCGTGCACGAGGTCGTGGCCGAGGCGCTCGAACAGGAACGTCAGGACGCCTACGTGGCCGAGCAGGTCGCGAGCGGCGCCGCCGTCGACGGGTTGTTCCCCATGAACGCCGCCTGGAAGGCACGCTACGACGAATGGGAGGGCCCCCGATGACCGCCGTGACAGCCGAGCCGACGAGCGAGGACACCACGCTGAGCAAGGCCCAGCGCTCCTACCGCTACATCCGCGAGCGCATCAATGACGGCCGTTACGTTCCCGGCTTCCGACTGGTGCTCGGCCAGATCGCCAAGGAGCTCGACGTCAGCGTTGTGCCGGTGCGCGAGGCGATCCGCCTGCTCGAGGCCGAGGGCCTCGTCACCTTCGAACGGAACGTCGGCGCCCAGGTCGCCATGATCAAGGAGACCGAGTACCTGCACACCATGCAGACGCTCAGCATCGTCGAGGGCGCTGCGACCGCGCTCTCCGCCCCGTTCATCACGCCGGAGCACATTGCGCGGGCACGCGCCATCAACGAGCGCATGATCGCCTGCCTCGACGACTTCGACCCGCACAACTTCACCGCCCTCAACCTCGAGTTCCACTCGGTCCTGTTCGAGGAATGCCCCAACCCGCACATCCTCGAGCTGGTGCACCGCGGCTGGAACCGGATGAACGTTCTGCGTGACTCCAGCTTCAGTTTCGTACCGGGCCGAGCGAGGGCATCGGTGGAGGAGCACGAGGGAATCCTCAGACTTCTCGAATCGGATGCCGCCCCCATCGAGATCGAGCTCACCGCCAGGGCCCACCGCACAGCCACCCTCGACGCGATGCTCGCCTACCAGGCAGAACACAAACGACCAGAACCGCGCCAGACCACGGCCTCAGCAACGGAGATTTGAGAAACCATGAGTCACTACATTCCCGAGAACCTGCCCGCTTCGATCCAGCACTTCATCGACGGGCAGTTCGTCGACTCGGTCGGCGGCGAGACCTTCGACGTGCTCGACCCCGTGTCGAACGAGAGCTACGTCCAGGCAGCCGCCGGCCAGAAGGCCGACATCGACCTGGCCGTCGCCGCCGCCAAGCGCGCATTCGACAGCGGCCCGTGGCCTCGGATGCTGCCACGCCAGCGCTCGCGGATCCTGCACACGGTCGCCGACCTCATCGAGGCCCGCGATCAGCGTCTCGCCGAGCTGGAGACCTTCGACACCGGCCTGCCGATCACCCAGGCGCTCGGTCAGGCACAGCGCGCCGCGGAGAACTTCCGCTTCTTCGCGGACCTCATCGTGGCCCAGAGCGACGACACCTACAAGGTCCCCGGCCGCCAGGTGAACTACGTCAACCGCAAGCCGATCGGCGTCGCCGGCCTGATCACCCCGTGGAACACGCCGTTCATGCTCGAGTCGTGGAAGCTCGCACCCGCGCTGGCAACCGGCAACACGGTCGTGCTGAAGCCGGCCGAGTTCACACCGCTCTCCGCCAGCCTCTGGGCGGAGATCTTCCGCGAGGCCGGCGTGCCGGACGGCGTGTTCAACCTCGTCAACGGCCTCGGCGAGGAGGCGGGCGACGCGCTCGTCAAGCACCCCGACGTTCCGCTGATCTCCTTCACCGGCGAGAGCCGCACCGGCCAGATCATCTTCGGCAACGCCGCCCCGTTCCTCAAGGGGCTCTCGATGGAGCTCGGCGGCAAGTCCCCCGCCGTCGTCTTCGCCGACGCCGACCTCGAGGCGGCCCTGGACGCCACCGTGTTCGGCGTGTTCTCGCTGAACGGCGAGCGCTGCACCGCCGGCAGCCGCGTGCTCGTCGAGCGCTCGATCTACGACGACTTCGTCGCCCGCTACGCGGCCCGCGCGAAGGCCATCGTCGTCGGCGACCCGCACGACCCGAAGACCGAGGTCGGCGCGCTCGTGCACCCCGAGCACTACGAGAAGGTCATGAGCTACGTCGAGATCGGCAAGACCGAGGCTCGCCTCGTGGCCGGCGGAGGGCGCCCGGACGGGCTGCCGACCGGCAACTACGTCGCGCCGACCGTCTTCGCCGATGTGTCGCCGGATGCCCGCATCTTCCAGGAGGAGATCTTCGGACCCGTCGTCGCCATCACGCCATTCGACAGCGACGAGGAGGCGCTCGAGCTCGCCAACAACACCCGCTACGGGTTGGCCGCGTACATCTGGACGAACAACCTCAAGCGCGCGCACAACTTCTCGCAGCAGGTCGAGGCCGGCATGGTGTGGCTGAACTCGAACAACGTGCGCGACCTCCGCACCCCGTTCGGCGGCGTCAAGGCCTCCGGTCTCGGTCACGAGGGCGGGTACCGCTCGATTGACTTCTACACCGACCAGCAGGCCGTGCACATCACCCTGAACGAGGCGCACTCGCCGCGCTTCGGCACCGGCGGCCGTTAGCCGGCGCTCCCGGCATCCGTCCACCCCAGATTTCGACTCGCAGATTCAGCTCAAGGAAGAGAAAGCACCACCATGACCGAACCCGTCATCACCGATTCCAGCCCGATCCCCGCACCGGTAAACCGCGTGCCAACGCCCACTTCTCCCGCCCCCGACATCCTGCGCTGCGCCTACATGGAGATCGTCGTCACCGACCTCGCCGCCTCGCGTGAGTTCTACGTCGACGTGCTCGGCCTCGTCGTCACCGAGGAAGATGCGACCACGATCTACCTGCGCAGCTTCGAGGAGTTCATCCACCACAACCTCGTGCTGCGCCAGGGCCCCGTCGCGGCCGTCGCCGCCTTCAGCTACCGGGTGCGCACGCCGGAAGACCTCGACCGGGCCGTCGCCTTCTACACCGAGCTCGGATGCCGCGTCGAGCGCAACACCGCCGGCTACACCAAGGGCATCGGCGACTCCGTGCGCGTCGAAGACCCGCTGGGCTTCCCCTACGAGTTCTTCCACGACGTCGAGCACGTCGAGCGTCTGGCGTGGGCGTACCACCTTCAGACACCGGGCTGCCTCGTGCGTCTCGACCACTTCAACCAGGTCACGCCGGACGTGCCCCGCGCGGTCGCTTACATGGAGGACCTCGGCTTCCGCGTCACGGAGGACATCCAGGACGAGGCGGGCACCACCTACGCCGCATGGATGCGCCGCAAGCCCACCGTGCACGACACGGCCATGACCGGCGGCGACGGCCCGCGCATGCACCACGTCGCCTTCGCCACGCACGAGAAGCACAACATCATCGCGATCTGCGACAAGCTGGGGGCCCTCCGCAAGTCGGACACGATCGAGCGCGGCCCGGGCCGCCACGGCGTCTCGAACGCGTTCTACCTGTACCTGCGCGACCCGGACGGCCACCGCGTCGAGATCTACACGCAGGACTACTACACGGGCGACCCCGACAACCCCGTCGTCACCTGGGACGTGCACGACAACCAGCGCCGTGACTGGTGGGGCAACCCGGTAGTGCCGAGCTGGTACACCGACGCATCGCTCGTGCTCGACCTGGACGGGCAGCCGCAGCCGCTCGTGACACGCACCGACGACTCCGAGATGGAGGTGACCGTCGGCGCCGACGGCTTCTCCTACACCCGCAAGGAAGACGGCGACTTCAAGCTCGGCCACACGCTCTAGTCGCCGACACGCTCGCACGGTTCGCCATTCGATCGGTGCGGGCCCGCACACCGTGCAGGGGCCCGGGATATATCCCGGGCCCCTGCACTTTTCTCGGGCCGCGGGAAAAGCAGGACACAGCCGAGCGGGAATCCATTATATTGATTAACAGTATTAGCCGCGGTCGGACCGACCGCTCGAGCGAACGGATCCCTTTGTGAACGACTCCAGCGCCGCGCATTCGGCGGAGCAGCCCCCCGCCCCCGACTCCGAGACGTTCACGAGCTCTGCCCAGAGCATCGTCCTCGGCGGGCGCACCGTCGACTATCGGGCCGGTGCAGGCACCGTGATCGTGCGCGACGACGAGCACCGCCCGCTCGCCAGTGTCTTCTACATCTCGTACGTCGCCGAGCGCCGCGAGGGCGAGCCCCGCCGCCCCGTCACCTTCTTCTTCAACGGCGGGCCGGGTTCGGCCAGCCTCTGGCTGAACATCGGCGGGTTCGGCCCCAAGCGGGCACCCACACGCACCCCCGAGGCCACTCCCCCCGCACCGTACGTGGTCGGCGACAACCCGCACAGCCTGCTTGCGCAGAGCGACCTCGTCTTCATCGACGCTCCGGGCACCGGTTACTCCCGCCTGATCGGCGACGCCACACCGGACGAGCTGTGGGGCGTCGACCAGGATGTCGATGCCTTCGCCAGGGCGATCACCCGGTACCTGACGATCACCAACAACTGGAATGCCCCGCGATTCCTCTTCGGCGAGTCCTACGGCACCACGCGCGCCGCGGCCCTCGTGCACAAGTTGCAGAACCAGGGCCTCGACTTCAACGGTGTTGTTCTGCTCTCGACGATGCTCAACTGGGGCGAGAACCACCTGGGGGCCGATCAGGGCTTCATCAACATGCTGCCGTCGTTCGCGGCCAGCGCCTGGTACCACGGCCGCGCGCGCACCGATGCGACATCGCTCGAGGCCTTCCTCGATGAGGTACGCGACTTCGCCCAAGGCCCGTTCGCCGAGGCGCTGCAACGCGGCGACCGACTCACGTCCGACAAAGAGCAGCTCGTCGCCGCGCAGCTCAGCGCCTACATCGGGCTCGATGAAGAGATGCTCCTGAAGAACCGCTTCCGCATCGGAATGGAGCAGTACCGCTACGCGCTGCTGGCCGACGAGGGCCGCGTCATCGGCCGCTTCGACACCCGCTTCACCGCCGACCACCAGTACGTCGTCGGCAACGGCTCACACGACCCAGCTACCGACGACGCGGCAACGGCCGGTGTGAACAGCGCGCATCTCTCCACGTTCCGCGAGCACCTGGTGAGTGACATCGGCTTCACGAGCGAGCTGCACTACCGCCACCTCTACAACATGCCGATCTCACGCGCCTGGAACTGGTACCACAAGGCTCCGGGCATCGACGCTCCGTCGCCGGTGCCGGACGTGTCGATCGATCTCTCCGCCGCCCTGCGCCGCAACACCAACCTCAAGGTGTACGTGATGGGTGGCTACTACGACCTGGCCACGCCGTTCTTCGGCGCCGAGTTCGACATCTCCCACCTCTACCTTGCCCCTGCCCTGCGGGAGAACGTGCGCTTCTCGTTCTACGAGTCCGGGCACATGACGTTTGTCGACGAGGGCGAGATCGTGCGTATGAAACGTGACCTCGACGCCTTCTACGCCGACGCCACCGCCACGCGCTGACGCGCCGGTCTCCACAACGCGAAAGCCGCGATCCCCGCTCGGGGATCGCGGCTTTCGCGTTGCCGCTCGCGGCTACTCGGCCGGCCGCAGGCGGGCCATGGCCAGCTGCGCCAGCGCGGCCGCCTGGTCGGCCAGCACGGCGTCGTCGAAGACGACATCCGGCGAGTGATTCGGTGCGATCGAGGAGAGGTCGGCATCTGGCGGCGAGGCACGCAGGAACATATAGGTACCCGGCACCTGCTCCAGAACGTACGAGAAGTCCTCTGAGCCCATGACCGGGTTGGGGGTCAGCCAGACGCGTTCCTCGCCGAATGTGTCGCGCAGCACCTCGAACACCCCGGCCGTCGTGGCCTCGTCATTGACCGTCGCCGGGCACAACAGGCTCAACTCGACCTCGGCCGTGCAGCCGTGTGCTGCGGCGATCTCGGAGACCAGGCGCGGCAACTCGGACTGCACCTTCTGCTGCGCCGCTGCCGACAGCACTCTGATCGAGGCGCCGAGCGTGGCGGTGTCTGCGACGATGTTGCGCGCAGCGCCGCCAGCCCTCAGCTGCGTGACCGTGAGCACGACGGGGTCGAAGACGTCGAAGCGACGGGTCACGAAGGCCTGCATGGCCGTCACGAGTTCGGCGACGACGGGAACCGGGTCAACGGTCAGATGCGGCGCGGAGGCATGGCCGCCGCGGCCGAGGACGGTGACCCCCAGCTCGAGCGACCCTGCCATGATCGGCCCCGGTCTGGTCGAGAAGATGCCGTACTCGCCGGGCACCACGTGGATGCCGTACGCGGCGACGGGGACACTCCCGCTCAGGAGCAGCAGGCCTTCCTCGATCATCATTGCCGCGCCGTCGCCAACCTCCTCACCCGGCTGGAACATGAACAGCACGTCGCCGGCGAGCTCATGTCGGTGCGCATGCAGAAGCTGGGCTGCACCGACCAGACCCGCGACGTGCAGGTCGTGCCCGCAGGCGTGCATGACGTCGGCATCCGCCGCATAGTCGAGGCCGGTCCGCTCCCGCATCGGCAGAGCGTCCATGTCGCCGCGCAGAAGCACGGTCGGCCCTTGACCTCCTCCTCTCAATACGGCGGCGACCGAGCCGAGCGCCGAACCGAGCGTGATCTCAAGTTCGAGTGGCGCGAGCGCGTCAAGGATTCTGGCCTGGGTGCGGGGAAGCTCCAGACCGAGTTCAGGGTCGGAGTGGATCTCGCGCCGCAGCCGCACAAGTGCGGGAAGCAGCGTGGCGGCCTCGTCGACGAGGCCGCTCATCGCTGTCGCTTTCGCTGTCATCTCATGCGCCCAAGCTCTGCAACAGACGGTCGCCACCCGCGTTCTCGATGCGAGGGATCGCCTCGATGAGGGTCTGCGTGTACGGGTGCTGCGGGTTCGCCACCAGCTCCGCCGATGGGCCGTGCTCGACGATGCGCCCATTGCTCATGACGGCCGTCGTATCGGCGATGTAGCGCACGGCGGCCAGATTGTGAGTGATGAACAGCATCGACAGCTGCAGCTCGCGCTGTAGATCACGGATGAGGTTGAGCACAGAACCCTGCACCGATGCGTCCAGCGCCGAGGTGATCTCGTCGGCCACGATGAGCTTGGGTCGCACTGCGAGTGCGCGGGCGAT
Source organism: Leifsonia sp. Root4 (assembly GCF_001425085.1). Classification (GTDB taxonomy): domain Bacteria; phylum Actinomycetota; class Actinomycetes; order Actinomycetales; family Microbacteriaceae; genus Microterricola. Next base: position 373,208 of record NZ_LMDN01000002.1, read on the forward strand.
CGCAACGCGCTGGCGCATGCCGCCCGACATCTGGCTGGGGTACTGGTCGATGGCGTTTGCCTTCAGGCGCACGAGATCGAGCAGCTCCATCACGGAGGCCCGGCGCGCGGCGCTGCCGGCGTCGGTGTGAGTGAGCAGCACTTCGTCGATCGCATCGCCGATCGTCATCCGGGGGTTCAACGATGAGTACGGGTCTTGGAAGATCATCTGTACCTGCGTGGCCCGGCGACGCCGATCGACGCCGCGGGAGGCCAACAGGTCCTCCCCGTCGAGCAGCACGGTTCCGGATGACGCCTTCTGCAGCCCCGCGATCGTGCGGGCGACGGTCGACTTGCCGGAGCCGGACTCCCCGACCAGCCCAACGATTGTGCCGTGCGGAACCGCGAGCGAGACGCCATCAACAGCATTGAATGCGCTGGACCCGTGGCCGAAGGTCACGACGAGGTTGTCAACTGTGAGCTCGGCCATCAGACCAACGCTCCTTCCGATTCGCGGCGGTCTGGTGCTCCGCCGGTGTCGCCGCTCTCGGCGACATCCTGAGGGTGCCAGCAGGCAATGCGACCGCCATGCCGATGCTCCAGCATCGGCGGCGCCTCGCTGCGACAGCGCTCAGTCGCGAATGCGCACCGCGCGGCGAAGCCGCATCCGACGAGAGGGAGCGAGAGGTCCGGCGGCTCGCCGGCGATCGTCGCCAACGGTTTCGTCAGATCGGTCTCGAGATCGGGCAGCGATGCCGCCAGCGCGCGCGTGTATGGATGGGCGAGCTTCTCGGGGTCGGCGAGCAGCCGAACGTCGACGTCCTCGACGATCCGGCCCGCATACATCACGAGGATGCGCTGGCAGAGCTCGGCGAGGACCGCGATGTCATGCGAGACGACGATGGCGGCCGCCCCGGTCTGTTTGCATTCGCGGCGCAGCAGGGCGAGCACACGTTGCTGCACCGTGACGTCAAGCGCTGTCGTTGGCTCGTCGGCGATGATGAGCGAGGGCTTGCCGATCTGAGCCATGGCGATGAGGGTGCGCTGACGCATTCCGCCGGAGAACTCGTGCGGGAATTGTTTCGCCCGCCGCTCCGGGTCGGGGATGCTGACGTCGGCGAGCGCGGCGACCGCTTGCTCGTTCGCTGAGCGACCGGAGGCGTTGGCGTGCACACGGGGAATTTCGGCGAGCTGGCTGCCGACCCTCTTCGCCGGGTTCAGCGCCGTCAGGGAGTCCTGGAATACGACACCGATCGACGTCGTCAGCGTCTTGCGAAGCTCCGCGGGCGCCAACTCGAGCAGGTCCTGCCCGTCGAAGTTCAGCGTGCGCGCGGTGACGCCGGCACCCGACGCGGCGAGCTGAGCCACGGCCATCATTGTCACGCTCTTGCCGCTGCCCGATTCACCGACGACGCCGACGATCTCACCGGGGGCGATCGAGAAGCTCACATCCTGCACCGGGCGGATCCACCCGTGCTCGCCGGGGAACGCGACGGACAATCCGTCGACGGTGAGCAGTGGCTTCGATGCGCTCGTCGGCGCTTCAACGGCCGCGACGCCTTCGACGCGCGGCGGCGCGCCGAGCTTGCGCCGAGACATCACGCGACCACCGCCGTGGTTACGCATGTGGCCTGCGAGTGCCTCACCCAGCATTCCGAACGTGATGCCGGCCACAACGACGGCAACGCCGGGCCCGACGACCGCGGTCGGCATGCTGTAGACCTGCTCGAAGCCCTCGCTCAGCATGCGACCCCAGTCATATTCCGGTGGCTGAATTCCGACACCAAGGAAGCTGAGGCTGGAGAGTGCGAGCAGCCCGCCACCGATGGAGATCGTGACGTTCACGATGACCGGTTCAGCAATATTCGGCATGATGTAGCGCGTGAACTGGCGGGAGCGGGAGATTCCGAGCATCCGAGCAGCGGCCAGATACTCCGATCCGCCGACGCGGGAAGCCAGCGTCTGGGCGAGTCGGGCGAAGGAGGGCGTCATGGTCAGGGCGAGGGCGATGATGGCAGTCGTGGATCCTGCGCCGAGCAGGATCACGGTGAGCATGGCGACGAGGAGCACCGGGAATGCGAGCCAGGTGTTGATGACGCTGGCAAACCATCTCTGCGCGCGAGGCCCGAGCACGACGGGCAACGCGCCAATGGCGAGACCGGCGACGGCTCCGATCAGAGTGGCGATGAGGGCCATCCCCAGGGAGGTTCTCGTTGCGACGAGTGTGCGAAGCAGCAAGTCCCGGCCAAGGCTGTCAGTGCCGAGCGGATGCTCGGGGCTCGGCGGCTGCAGCAGCGCATCGGGGTTCGGGGTTGACGCCTGCTCGCCCCAGAGGATCGGGGCGACGATCGCGAGCACGATGAACAGTGCGACGATCGTGAGCGACGCGATCGCCATCGGCGATCGGAAGAACGTGGAAGAACGGCGTTTCGTCATGCGGTGTCCAGAAGTGTGGTGCGTCGGTCGAGCACAGAGAGAACGAGGTCGACAACGAGGTTGACGACGAGGATGATCACGGCGTAGACGATCGCCAGGCCTTGCACGATGCCGTAGTCCTTGGTCACAATCGCCTGCACGAAAGCTGTGCCGAGGCCGGGCCAGTTGAACACCTGTTCCACGAGCACGCTTCCCGCGATCATCGTTGCCAGCAGCGTGCCGCCGAGGGTGAGTGTCGCGGTGAGCATGTTGGGCAGTGCGTGCCGGAAGTAGATCATCCAGCCGGGCAGGCGCTTGGACCGCGCGGTACGCACGTAATCCTCAGAGAGGGAGTTGAGAGCCTCGACGCGCGCGATGCGCGACAACGCCGCCGACGACCCGATGGCCAGTGCGAGTACGGGCAATACATAGGAGGCCGCACTGCTGTTACCGGCAACCGGGAAGATCGGCACCGTGATGGCGAAGATCACGACGAGTGCGACCGCGAGCAGATACTCCGGGACAGCGGCGAAGAATCCCGTGATGCCGGTGAACGCGAGCTCGGTGTCCCGTCGACGGCCGCCCTGCGTGAGGATCGCGACCGCGAGGCCCAGCGGCACCGCGACGAGCAGGACGACCAGGAACGCCAGGCCGGCGAGCTCGAGGGTGGCCGGGAGGCGGTGCTCGACCAGTTCGGTGACGGAGCGCCCGGTGATGAGGGAAACGCCGAGATCGCCGCGGAAGATACCGGTGAGGTAGTTCCAGAACTGCACGATGATCGGGTCGTTCAGACCGAGTTGCTCGCGTCGGGCCTGCACAACGGCCTCGTCGGCCGTCGCCCCGAGCGCAGAGCGGACGGGGTCTCCACCGGCCATGCGGAGCACGAGGAAGGCGGCGCTGACGATGACGAACAGAGCGACGAGCATGCGCCAGATCCGTCGCAGGAAGAATGTTAGCCACCGGTTGCGGTGGCGGCCCCCGGAGGGGGCCACCACCACGGTGTCCGGTTGGACGGTGAGCGGAAGTGTCATTCCGCTACTTTGTCAGCCGGAAGGTGGTCGGCGAGACGATCGTCTTGGAGAGCGAGAACTCCAGTCCGGCTCCGTACATCGTCGACGTGGACGAGTAGACCGGCAGCACCTCGAGGTTCGAGAACAGAGAGTCCTGAGCTGCCTGCCACGCGTCGCAGCTCGCGTCGCCGGCGATCGTCTGTGCCTCTGCAGCAAGAGCGAAGTATTCCTCGTTGCTGTTGTAGGTCCAGTTCCCGCCGTTCGGCGGGAACTCGCCGGAGAGAATCCCCTGCCAGTCGCTCGGCAGGCTCGTGTAGATCGGAGCCCAGACCATGTCCCAGTCTCCGCCCTGGAAGATCACGTCGGTGTATGACGCCGACGGGGTCGGGACGGCGTCGACACCGATCTTCTTCAGCTCGCTCTGCAGCAGCTCAATCGCGGCGGTGACGCCCTGGCTCTCCTTGGCCGGGTAGAGCATCAGCATCGTAAGCTTCTTCCCGTCCTTCACCCGGTAGCCGTCTGCGCCGACTGTCCAGCCTGCGCCGTCCAGTGCCGCAGCGGCGGCGTCGAGATCGTAGGCAGGAATAGACGCCGAGCTGTCCATCGTCGTACAGGCGGCCCCGAACGACGAGACCAGGCTGACGATTTGCTCGCCTCGGCCGGACGACGAGACCTTCCCGACCGCGTCGCGGTCCGTTGCGGCGGCAATGCCTTCACGCACGGCTAGGTCGTGGCCTGGGCGGCCCTCCGCCTGGTTGAAGAAGATCAGGCCGGGGCGCAACGGAACGTCGATGGTTGTGGTGAAGTCCTCGGTGTTCAATCGATCCCGTTCCGCACCGCCCACCGTGGCCAGCTGAATCTCGCCGGATTGGAGGAGATTGGCCTGTGTGGAATCGGTGCCGACGACCTGCACGTCGACGCTCGTGGGAAGACCCTCGGTCTCCGAGGTGACCCCGTTCGCGCCCCAGGTGTAGTCGTCGCGCAGCGTGAACGAGTAGCTCTGACCGGGCGAGGACGTCTCGAGCACATATGCACCGGTGCCGAACTGCTGGTCGTTCAGTTTCGATGGGTCGGCGAGCCCGGAAGCACAGACGATCGACAGAGCGCCGATGGTCTGGCTGAGAAAGCTCTGCGGCTGATCGCTCGTGAAGGCGATGGTCCCCGCGGCGTCGTCCGCTTCGATCGTCAACCCGGATGCCGGGAAGTACACGCCTTTGTATGGCGACCCCGTCTCTTCCGCCGCGGCGTAGTCGAACGTCGCCTTGACGTCGCTCGCCGTCAGAGCGGACCCGTCCGTGCAGGTGATCCCGTCCTTGAGCGTGAAGACGACCTCGGTCGGAGACTCCTCCCAGCTCTCGGCGAGAAGGCCGACTGCCGGCTCCCCCGGCGGGAAGGCGAGCAGCGATTCGTACCCGAATGAGGCAATCTCTTCACCGGCCTGCGTGGCATTGGTGATTGGATTGATTGCACCCGGGTCAGAACTGATCGCGAAGGCGAGGGAATCGCCAGCGGCGCCGCTTGCTCCCGCGCCGGTACAACCAGTGAGAGCGACGGCTGTCACCCCCAGAACGACAGCGACGATGCTCCGTTTCATGGTGTTCCTCTCGATTGGCGGCGCATGTCCGCGCCGATGCTGCTAATGATTATTATGAATATTCTTGTTAGGCAGAAGTCGATTGTGTAACGAGTGTGTTTCGTTGTCGCCGCTCAGCCCAGCGAAGCCGCTCCCATGACAGATTTCACCTCGAGAAATTCCTCGAAACCCATCACACCACCCTCGCGGCCGATGCCAGACCGCTTGTAGCCGCCGAACGGCGCACCGACATCAAGCCCTGCGCCGTTGATGCCAACGGTTCCCGTGCGCAGGCGCAGTGCCACCTCCAGTGCGCGCCGGGGATCGCCCGACCACACACCCCCCGAGAGTCCGTATTCGCTGTCGTTCGCGAGCCGGATGGCGTCGTCCTCGGTGTCGTATCCCGTCACAGCGAGAACCGGCCCGAAGACCTCCTCGCGGAACAGACGCATCGACGGGGTGACCCCCGCAAAAATTGTCGGCGCAACGAAGGCGCCCTGGGCATGGCCCTCTGGCCAATCCACCCCACCGGTGAGCAGCTCGGCGCCGTCCTCGAGCGCGTCGGCGATGTGCGCGCGCACCCTCTGTTGCTGCAGCATCGAGGCCAGCGGGCCGGTGACGGTCGACTCCACGGCGGGGTCGCCCGGGGCCCAGCCCGCAGTCGCGTCGACGGCGGCGCGCTGCCACGCGTCGAGCATCGCTGTCGGCACGAGCACCCGTGTCAGCGCAGCGCAGGTCTGCCCGGCGTTGGCGAAGCAGGATCGCAGCACGCCGGCGACGGACTCGTCGATGGAGGCATCGGGCAGCACGATCGCTGCGGACTTGCCGCCGAGCTCGAGGGCGACCTTCTTGATGTCGGCAGCGGCGAGCACGGCGATGCGCTCTCCGACCGCGCGGGAACCGGTGAAGGTGACCATGTCGACCTCCGGGTGCCGAACGAGCGGCTCCCCGACACCGAGCCCGTTGCCGAAGACGATATTGACGACGCCGGCCGGCAGGCCCATTCCGTCTACGATCTCGGCGAGCACCGCGGCGTTGAGCGGAGCAATCTCGCTCGGCTTCAACACGATGGTGCATCCGGCCAGCAGCGCGCCACCCAGCTTGAGTGCGATCTGGTGCAGGGGGAAGTTCCATGGCGTGATCGCGGCCACGACGCCGACCGGCTCGGTGACAACGAGGGAGTTGGACACGGGGCGCCGGGCGTCGTGACTGCGCGCCGCGGCGACCAGAGCCTCAAGATCGGCAATGGCCACGCCCACTTGGGCCGCGCGGGCGAAGGCGATGGGCGAGCCCATCTCTGCCGTCAACACCGCGGCCAGTCGCTCGCGGTGGTTCGCGATGCCCGCCGAGAGCGCCTCAACGATGGCGATCCGCTCGGTCAGTGCCGTCGCCGCCCACGTCGGGAATGCGGCTCGAGCCGCATGCACGGCCGCGTCCACGTCCTGTGCGTTGCCGGCCACGGTGGCGCCGACGAGCGAGCCGTCGGCTGGATTGTCGACCTCGATGATCTCGCGGCCCGCCGTCTCCTGCCAGACGCCGCCGATGTAGTGACCGACGATGGCCTGCCGGTTCACGGCGATCACGCCCAATCCGCTTCGGAGACGACGTGCGCATCGGGGGCGAGAGGCGCGGGGCTCGGGATTCCCTCGTGGATCAGGTGCCACGGCGAAGGGAACTCACCGACGGGTACCTCGATCAGAATGGGCTCGTTCGCCGGGATCGCGTCTGCCAGCACGTCGGCCAGCTGGGCCGGGTTGAAGGCGCGGGCCGAGGCGATGCCGAATGCTCCGGCCAGCTGCTGGTAATCGGGGTTGGTGAGATCGCTGGCGAAGTACCTGGCGTCGTAGCGGTTCTTCTGGATACGGCGCACATTCCCGTAGAAACCGTCGTGGAACACGATCGTGACGAGCCCGATTCCGTAGCGCTTCGCAGTGGAGAGCTCCTGCAGCGTCCAGGAGAATCCGCCGTCGCCGTTCACCGAGACGACCGCGCGGTTCGGATCGGCCGCCTTCACGCCGAGCGCGGTGGCGAAGCCATAGCCGAGGGTGCCCTGGTAGCCGGGGCCGATGTAGGTGCGTGGCTGGTAGGCGGGGTACAGCGCGCTGGCCGCGTAGCCGACCTGGGTGAATTCGCTCACGAAGACGCCGTCGTCTGGCAGGGCACCGCGGATCGCGCCGAGGTACTCGCGCTGCGGGGCGAGGTCGGCGAATTGCTCCTCGAGCCAGACGCGCACGGCGGCGAACTCTGTACCGCGGCTCTCGCGGGCCGGCCGTCCGATCTGATTCGCAATCGCGGCGAGGCCGAGCGCGGCATCCGCATGAATCCGCACAGCGGCCTCCCGTGGACCGTGCAGATCAGCCTCTTCGGCGTTCAGCAGGATGACGGGGGCCCCGTTGGTATTGACCTGGGTGCCGAACGTCGAGACGAAGCGCGTGCCGACGGCCAGCACCAGGTCGGCGTCACCGCGGAATGCGCGCAACGCCAGGGCGTCGAACGCGAGCCGGTGGCGGGCGTCGATCGCGCCGCGGCCGTTCTCCCCCATCAACACGGGCGCCTCGAGCGCCTCCGCGAGGGCGAGCAGCTCGGCCGAGGCATTGGCGGCGATGACGCCGCCGCCAACCACGATCATGGGCCGCTTGGCGGCGGTCAGCATGTGGGCAGCGGCATCGATGTCGGATGCAGCAGGAATCAGCGGCGCGGGGGCGACGCGCGCCGGGATCAGAGCTTCCGCTGTGGCCGAGAGCACGTCCGGCGGAACCTCGAGCGCGACCGGCCGCGGGCGACCGCTGCGCAGCTGGCTGAACGCCTCGGCGACGAGGCCGGGGACCTCCGCAGCCGAGCGGGCCGTGCCCGTCCACTTGGTGATCCGCTCGAGCATCCCTGTCTGGTCGGGGATCTCGTGCAGCGCGCCGAGCCCCTTGCCGATGGCCTTCGAGTCGATCTGGCCGGCGAGCAGCAGCACGGGCGAGTTCGCGGAGTAGGCGGTGGCCATGCCGGAGAGCGCATTCAGAACGCCGGGGCCGGGAACGACCATGGCCACTCCGACCTCGCCGGTGCTGCGCGCGTAGCCGTCGGCCATGTAGGTGGTCGCCTGTTCGTTGCGAGCGCAGGTGAACGCGATCCGGTCCGCACGCGAGTACAAGGCGTCCGCCGCCCCGTCGAGCTGAACCCCGGGGATTCCGAAGATCTGGCTCACTCCCTGTTCGATCAGGGATTCGGCCAAAAGATCGCCGCCGGTCTGTTCCGTCAATGGATTTCCTCTCCTCGGTGCTAACGCTGAGATCAATGTAATGGTTACAATGAATTATGGCAATACCGAAAACCCCGTCGACTCGCTCCGCTAAATGACCACTGGCTCCCTAGGATGTGAGGATGCGAGGGCGGGTCGCCTCACACACTTACGAGAGAACGGCAGGGTATCCCTGGCAATGAACACACCACGCAGCACGACGTCGACGGCGACCTTCCAGAAGCGACGCCCCTCCCAGTCGGTCGCTGACGGTGTCGTGGCCGAGATCGAAGCCATCATCAGCAGGGACCGCCTCCCGGCCGGCCACCGCATCGGCACGAAGCAAGACCTCTACGAGCAGTTCGGGGTCGCGCCGGCGACACTCGGCGAGGCCATGCGCGTACTCCGCGGTCGCGGCGTCATCGAAGTGCGCCCCGGGCCGGGCGGAGGCATCTTCGTCGCCAACCAGTCCCCGCTGATCCGCCTGGCTCATAGCGTTCTGCAGCTGCGTGAGGACGGCGCGACCGTCAACGAGGTCGTCGGCGTGCTCGACGCTCTCGACGAGGCGGTCGTCCACGACGCCGTCCTGAACCGCAGCGATGCCGATCTCGCTGCCCTCGACGCATTGATGACGGAGCTCGCCGCGGTGTGGCACGACCCGATCGAGGGATTGCACTGCAACTGGCGGTTGCACCGACGCATCGCCGAGATCTCGCCGAACGCCGTGCTGCGCACCTTCTACCTGAATCTCGTCGATTACATCGAGAGCGAAGGCGCTGAAGAGCCGATCACGGCATCACTGGACGTCCCGGGCTTCCGGGCGAACAGTGAGGAGCGCCTCGCGGCGCACCGTGACCTCGTCGAGGCGATCCGCTCCGGGGATGTCGAGCTCGGCCGCCGCGCGCTCGTGCGCCACCGCACCCCCGGACACTGACCGGCTCAGCCGACGTGCCTGAGAGCGAGGGCCGCGAGGGCCGCGGCCTGGTCGGCGAGCACCTCGTCGTCGAAGACGGCACGCGGCGAGTGATTCATCTCGGCTGCGGTCGGATCGATTTCCGCCGGGGTCGCTCCGAGGAATATGAAGGCACCAGGCACCTGCTCCAACACGAATGAGAAGTCCTCCGAGGCCATCACGGGCGCAGGGAGGGTCTCGACGCGGTCATCGCCGAAGATGCTGCCGAGCACTGCGAGGGCGGCGGCGGTCTCGTCTGGTGAGTTGACGGTGACCGGGTAGACCACCTCGAAGTCGAGCTCTGCGCGGCATCCGTGCGCAGCGGCGATGTGCTGGACGAGGGTGGGCAATTCGTCCTGCACCTTCGCGACCGAGGCGGCAGAGAGGGTGCGCACGGTGGCGGCGAAGCTCGCCGTGTCGGGGATGACGTTGAGGATCTCGCTTGCTGCGAGCTTTGTCACCGAGAGCACGATCGGATCAAAGACGTCGAAGCGCCGGGTGACCCAGCTCTGCAGTGCAAGGATGATCTCGGCCAGCACGGGGACGGGGTCGACGGCCTGGTGCGGGCGGGACCCATGCCCGCCGACCCCGTGCACGCTGACACGCAGAACGTTGGCTCCGCCCATCAACGGACCGGCCTTGGTCGAGAAGACGCCGGGCACTCCCGGCAGAACGTGGATGCCGTATCCGGCAACAGCACGCTGCCCCGCGGCATCGAGCACGCCTTCGGCGAGCATCAACGGGGCCCCGCCTCCGGCCTCCTCTCCTGGCTGGAACATGAAGGTGACGGAGCCGGAGATCTGCTCCTGCCGGGCCGCGAGCAGTCGCGCGGCGCCGACCAGGCCGGCCACGTGCAGATCGTGCCCGCAGGCGTGCATCGCTCCGTTCACCGAGGCGAAGTCGAGCCCGGTCTCCTCGGTTATTGCCAGCGCGTCCATATCGGCCCGCAGCACGACGTTCGGGCCGGGCATCGCGCCGCGCAGCACGGCGGTGACCGAGCTCAACGAGCGGCCGAGGGTGACCTCGAGTCCGAGCCCGTCGATGGCCTCAAGCACGGCGGCCTGCGTCAGCGGCAACTCGAATCCCACCTCCGGAGCAGCGTGCAGCCCGCGCCGCAGCGCGATCAATTCGGGCAGCATGGCCGCCGCATCCGCGCGCAGGCTCATCGTGCGGCCCGCTCCGAGTAGACCTCGCGGCCGCCGATGTACACGCGTTCCACCCGCGACTGCACGTCGAGCGGGTCGCCGGACCACAGCACGATGTCGGCGTCCAGCCCCGGTGCGAGCGTGCCGACCCTGTCGTCGATGCGCGCGATCTCGGCCGCGCGCACCGTCATCGCCTCGATCGCCGTCTGCCAGGGCAGCCCGGCGCGCACGGCGACCGCGGCCTGCAGATTGAGCTGCCCCATCGGCACCACGGGATGGTCGGTGGTCAATGCGACCCGCACTCCGGCCGCGGCGAGGGTGACGAGGTTGTCGACGGATGCCTCGCGCACCTCGACCTTCGAACGGCTCGAGAGGATCGGCCCGTAAATCACGGGAATGTCGCGCGCGGCCAGCTCTGCCGCATGCTTGTGCGCCTCGGTGCCGTGGTTCAAGACGAGCTTCAGTCCGAATTCGTCCGCCAGCCGCAGCGCTGTGGCGATGTCGTCGTGGCGGTGTACGTGCTGATCCCAGAGCAGTTCGCCGCTCAGCACCTGGGCGAGGGCGTCCTTCGCCAGGTCGCGAGCGAAAACTGTGCCGTCGGCGGCGGCGCGGTCACGCCTGGCGACGTAGTCCTGGGCGTCCAGGAGCGCCTGGCGGATGACGAGGGCGATGCCCATGCGGGTGCTCGGGAGCTGCTTGCGGTCGCCGTAGACCTGCTTCGGGTTCTCACCCAGGGCGGATTTCACGCTCACCGCGTGGCGGATCACCTGCGCGTCGACGCTGCCGCCGCCGCCGGTCTTGATGGCCACCGTCTGGCCGCCGATCGGGTTGCCGGAGCCCGGCTTGACCACGGCGGCCGTGACTCCTCCCGCCAGCGCCTCGGTGAATGCGATGTCCTCGATGTTGATGGCGTCCAGCGCCCGCACACCGGCCATGTTCGGTCCGCTCAGCTCGCTGCCGTCCGCACCGGCCCAGCCGTTGCCCTCCTCGTGCACACCGATGTGACTGTGTGCGTCGATGAACCCGGGCAGCACCCAGCGGCCGCGCGCCTCGATCACAGGCACGTCAGCCGGCACGGCGACGTCTGACCCGACGGCGACGATCACGCCGTCGCGGACGAGCACGGTGCCCCACGCGATGGCGTCTCCGACGACGGGCACGACATAGCCCCCGACGATGGCCAGATCGGCGGGAGGCCGCTTGACGTCGCTGTGCTGGGTAGTGGCTTGCTCTGGCATGAGTACCTCGTTTGCGTGATGGTGAGTGGTCGGACTGGAACTACTTGTGAGTGGAGTGCGGCAGGGCGGCGAGCGCTTCCAACAGCTGATCGGCATCGATCGCGCAGATACCACGGCGCGGGTCGACGCGCACCACGACGCCCGTGCCGTCGATGGGCGCTGCCCCGGCCAGGTCGACGAGTTCGTCGTCGACCCAGACCCACGGCCAGCCGCCGGTGTAGTGCGTGATCATATCGATCTTGCCGAACTGCACAGGCAGAAAAGGCCACGGCTCTTCCGGCAGCTCGAGCGCCTCGCGCAACGCGGTGTGCGCGTTGTGACCCCACTCCGAGGCCCAGACGATCTCGAAACGCTCGCTGAGTTCGCGGATGCGGCGGGCAGCGTCATCCGGAATCTCCACGTCCCGCACCCACCGTCCCCATGCCGATACCCGGTGTGTGGATGTCGGCACGTCCGCTCCGTCCTCGAGCACGATGACACCGCTGACGCCGAGAATCAGCAGCGGCTTCTCCCCGCGCGGCGCCAACGCCTCGTACTTGCTCATGCGCCGACGGTGGCCGGTTCGGCGACCGCGTCCTCGAAGTAGTTGCCACCCTCGATCGCGACCACCATCTCGGACTCGTCGAACACGACACCGGGCGGGTTCTCGCCCTTCTCGAGTGCCTTGATCTGCTTGGCCATCATGCGGCGGAGCATCGCAACTCCCTGGTCGGTGGTGGTGAGGTGGTCCTCGCTGTGCAGGGAGATGTCGCCCTGGCTCTTCTGGGCTTCGTAGTCGCCAGGCAGCCGCTGGTGCTCCTCCTCGGTCAGGTCCTTCCAGGCTTTGCCCTCGTGGGTGGAGCGGAGCTTCTTCAGGAACTCGGGGTCGCTGTCGCGGGCGATCGTGAAGATCTTGAACGAGGTGTCATCCAGCGGAACGACCCAGCCGATCATGTTCGTCTGCCCGGAGGTGAGCTTCGGGCTGGCCACAACGCGCATGTTCGGGAACATCACCTCGGTCACCCGGCGCAGCTGACGCCCATCCCCGAGACCGCGGAACTGCACCGAGCGCACCCCGCGCGGGGTGTAGTCGAAGGTGACCTCGGGGATGATCGCCATCTCCGGGGTGAACTGATTGCCGCTGAAACGGGCGTGCAGGATCGGGACGTGGAACGGGTCCATCACGTTCTCCCAGTGCTGCAGCCAGTTGAAGTCCAGCAGCGCTGGGCCGCCACCGCCGACACCATTGTCGTCGGCGATCAGCACCTCGTCATCGGCGAGGTTCTCGAAGGTGTCGTAGCGCGGCAGCAACGGCTTCTTCTCTGCCGGGCCCATGTACGCCCAGATCAGGCCGTACTGCTCCCGCACCGGGTACCAGGGCTGGCGCATCCGGTCGCGGTGCAGGCCCATCTCGGGTTCGCAGGGCTGCTCGGTGGTGTGCCCCTCCGTGTCGAACACCCAGCCGTGGTACGAGCAGCGGATGCCGTCGTCCTCGACGCCGCCGTAGTAGAGCGACGCCCCGCGGTGCGTGCACCGCGGGTGCAGCAACCCTGGCTTGCCCTTGCGGGTACGGAACAATATCAAGTCCTCGCCGAGCACCTTGACCTTCATCGGGCGCGTCGTCGCGTCACCGATCAGTGCGATGGGCTGCCAGTAGCGGCGCAGCACCTCTCCGTAGGGGGTGCCCTGCCCGACCTGAGCAAGCTCGTTCAGTGGCGCGCCGAGCCGAAGACCGTATGCGGTGTCCGTGTCCATGTTCTCTCCGTTCGTGAATGGTGGGGTTCTAGATGTCGAGCACGAGGGTGGAACTGGTTGCCCGCGAGACGCAGATCATCATGGTCTCGTTCGCCTCACGCTCGTCGGGGCTGAGGATCGAGTCCCTATGGTCGACGTCGCCGTCAATGACGTCGGTCTCGCAGGTGCCGCAGACCCCCTCGAGGCAGGAACTCGGCACACCGATGCCGGCCCTTTCGAGCATGTCGAGCACACTGCACCCGTTCTCGACCCGTACGGTCACACCGCTGCGGCGGGCTTCGACCTCGAAGGCCTCTGTCGAGAGCGGCTCGCTCAGTGCCTTGGCTTGGAAGCGTTCGAGACGGAGTACCCCCGTCGGCCATCCTGTGCTCAGCGACTCGAGTGCTTCCAGCAGCCGCTCCGGCCCGCAGGCGTAGACGCGCGTGTCGGCTCCGACCGCGCCGATCCAGCCAGCCAGGTCGAGGCGACCGTCTCGGTCGCCCGCAATGAGGGTGCTGTTGCCGTCGGCGACCTCCGCGGACCCGGTGAAGGCCATGCGCTCCGCGCTCCCACCGAGGTAGGCCAGGCGCCACGCGGCACCGCGCGCTGCCACAGACCGGATCATCGGCAGCAGTGGAGTGATGCCGATGCCGCCGGCCACGAACACGTAATTGCCGGCATCCGCCAGCTCGAAGTTGTTGCGGGGCAGGCTGACGTCGAGCAGTTCGCCCGGGCGCAGCGAATCGTGCACGTAGCTCGATCCGCCTCGGCTGACCGGCTCGCGCAACACGGCGAAGCGCCAGCCGGAGCGGTCGGCGGGGTCAGAGCAGAGCGAGTACTGCCGCTCGACACCGTTGCCGAAACGCACGTCGATGTGCGCGCCTGGTGACCACTCGTCCAGGGCGATGCCCGTCGGATCGCACAGGAGCACCGAGACCACATCTCGGGCCTCGAAACGGAGTTCGGCCACACGCAGCGTCAGGCGCTGTGCGCCGGGGGCGGTGGTCGGGAGTGGGATGGACACCAGTGTCTTCTCTCTGCGCGTTGGCTACGGTCGGGGCTCAGCGCGGTCCGGCGATGAAGTCGCGCAGCCCGGCGCCGAGCATTTCTGCGCTACGCGGGTCGGTGTACATCATGTGACCGGCCGGGAAGGTGAGCGAGGTGATCCGATCGGCAGGCAGATCGTTCTGAGCAAGCAGGTTGCGTGCGGAACCGACCGTGGTGAGCGTGTCGTAGTGCCCAGTGCCGATGAACAGTCGAGCCTGCGGCACGGCACGAAGATAGGCCCGCAGATGGGCGGCATAGTCAAAAAGCGCGAACGGGGACGGCAGCGGGCTCCCGCCGAACTCGGCGACGGCCGCGCTCTCCTGGTAGTTCCAACGCTCGTGAGTCCGGTTGTCGGCCAGCCTGTAGCGCTTGCTGGCTGGCACGCCGAGGTTCTGGGTGAAGTGGCGCTGCGCCGCCGCGACGAATGCGGCGTCGAGGCGCAGGCCAGCTGCCTCGAACTGTGGCTCGCTGCCCCCTGGCGGGACAGCCGCGACGGTGTACCGTGCATCGGTGAGCCCCAACACGAGGCCGCGATCGGCCAACAACTCGCGCCGGAAGTCCTCCTTGTTCACCCGCAGCCGACACCGCACCAGCGCGGCGACGGGCAGGCCGGTGTAGCGAGAGAGCTCTTCGGCTACGGAGCGCAGTTCGGCTTCCGGCAAGGCTGTGCCCTGCATGATCGCGCTGGCGTACCGCCCGATTGACCAGTCATGCGCCTGCTCGGCGAGCTCGTCCACCGCGAGATCCGTGTACCCGCCGAGGCCGTGGTAGCTGGCCGTCACGGCGAGCAACGGCACGGCAGCCACGAATCCAATGACATTGCCCGGCCGCTGTGTTGTCTCCTGGGCATTCAGCACCTGGCCGAGCATGGCGACCCCTTCGACCGCGATGGCGTTGTCGGAGCCGAGCAACCGGGTGGCCACGACCGCGGCACGGATGGTGCCGTAGCTCTCGCCGAGGAGAAAGACGCGTGCGCCGAGCCGTCCATGGCGCTCTAGCCAGCGGCGGATCACATCTGCGACGTGATCCGCGTCGCCGTCGACGCCATCGACGGGTCCCGTGTCGGCACCGGCATCCACCCGGCCGTACCCGGTGTTGATGGGGTCGATGAAGACCAGGTCGCTGCTGCCGAGCAAGCTGCTCGTACTTGGCGCGAGTCCATAGGGAGGCAGGATGCCGGTCTCGAGCGCCGTGGGGATGGCGGCCAGGAACGGTCCGATGCCACCGAGGTGCAGCCAGACGGAGGAGACGCCCGGTCCCCCGTTGAAAACGAAGGTGATCGGACGATCAACGCTCGGTTCGTCGGCCAGGTAGGACGTTGTGTAGGAGCGGCCAATGCCGGCGCCGTTCACGTCGCGC
The DNA here is from genome assembly GCF_001425085.1 of Leifsonia sp. Root4. GTDB lineage: Bacteria > Actinomycetota > Actinomycetes > Actinomycetales > Microbacteriaceae > Microterricola. Next base: position 388,867 of record NZ_LMDN01000002.1, read on the forward strand.
ACCCGGAGGCCTTCGACGATCGCCGTGTACTCGAGTCGGACGCCGTCAAATGTTCCGCTGTGCCTGCTCACGTACCGCCGCGCCATTGCCGACCTTTCGCCGTCCGGAACCGCATATCCACAATTGAAGACATTGGTTATAATCAATTACGGATTTTATGGTTCACTTGGGGCACTGTCAAACTGCTCTGCCCGGCGAGCCCCTACAGAAAGCTGAATCGATGCCCACTCTCCGCCTGCGTGATGACCTCTCAGGAATCCCCGACTACAAGCCGGGTAAGGCAGTCGCCGCGAGCGCCGAGAGCGGCGCAGTCGAGGTCTTCAAGATCTCCTCGAACGAGAACCCCTACCCACCGCTGCCATCGGTCGCCGCCGCCGTGGCCGCCCGCATCGACGGGATCAACCGCTACCCGGAGACGGCGGCGACCGAACTCACCGCCATGCTCTGCGAGCGTTTCGCCGTGGAACCCGTGAACATCGTGCTCGGCAGCGGCTCAGTCGAGGTCGTCTCCCAGCTCATCCGCGCGACGGCGGGTGAGGGCGACGAGGTGCTCTTCGCCTGGCGCTCATTCGAGGCGTACCCGATGCTCGTGCGCGCGGCCGGCGCCACGCCTGTTCCCGTGCCGCTCACAGCCGAGCACGGCCACGATTTGGATGCGATGCTTGCGGCCATCACCCCACGCACCCGGCTGATCCTGGTGTGCAACCCGAACAACCCGACCGGCACAACCCTCGGACACTCCGAGCTCGATACGTTCGTGGCACAGGTTCCGTCCGACATCGTCGTCGTGATCGATGAGGCCTATGTGCAGTTCAACCTGCGCGAGGACTCCCCCAGCGGCATCGAATTCTTCCGCCGCTACCCGAACGTTGCCGTGGCACACACTTTCTCCAAGGCCTACGGGCTGGCCGGGCTCCGCGTCGGCTACGCGATCGCACCGGCCCCTCTCGCCGGTGCATTGCGCAAGGTCGCCCTCCCGTTCGGTGTGACCGCACTCGCGCAGACCGCCGCAGTGGCCTCGCTGTTGGCCGAGGAGGAGCTCGGCGAACGCGTCGACGCCCTCATCGCCGAGCGCGAGCGTGTCGTTGCCGCCGCCACCGCGCAGGGCTGGCGACTGCCGGAATCGGAAGCGAACTTCCTCTGGCTACCGCTTGGCGAGCACACGAGCGCCGCGGCCGCGCTGCTCGAGGAGCACGGGCTGCTCGTTCGGCCATTCGCCGGCGAGGGGCTGCGGGCATCGATCGCCGAGACCGAGGCCAACGATCGACTCCTCGTCGCCATAGCCGCTCTGGTCGAACTCGGACTCACCGGCGGGCTGGTGCAGAGAGCCGCCTGATCTCGCGATCGGCCGCCACCGCACTCGGCGAGGTTCGTGGTCTCACTCAGCGCGCGGCGGCGCCGGACGCCACGATCTCGGCACCGGCATGGCCGAGCTCGGCCAGCGCGGCCGTGCTGCTCTCGGCGGCGACACCCGCGACGAGGTCACTGAGCACGCGCACGTGCTGGCCGTGCTCAAGCGCGTCCAGCGCGCTGGCGCGCACGCAGTAATCGGTGGCGATGCCGACGACGTCCACGTGCGTCACACCGCGCTCGGTGAGCAGCTGGTGCACGCTCTCGCCTACCTCCGTCGTCCCCTCGAAGATCGAGTACGCCGGCTTGCCCTGCCCTTTGCGAATGTGGAATGTCACCGCGGCGGTGTCGAGGTCCGGGTGGTAATCGGCGCCCGAGGTGCCGGCAACACAGTGCGCCGGCCAGGTGTCGACGAAGTCGGGGGCGGCATCCGTTGCGAAGTGCCCGCCGTTGTCGTTGCCGTCGTCATGCCAGTCGCGGGAGGCGAAGATCGTCGCGTAGTCGGCGGCGTGCTCGACGAGGTAGCGGGTGATGCCGGATGCCACGGCGGCCCCGCCCTCGACCCCGAGAGCGCCGCCCTCTGTGAAGTCATTTTGCACATCGATGATGAAGAGAGCCTTGCTCACGATCGCCTCCAACTGCTGTTCGCCGTCACTCCATTATCGACGACTGTGCCACGGAGAGGCTCTGCGCTTCAGTCGCTGGTGTTCCTCCGGCCGCCGTGCTACCGCCGACTACTGGTTGGAGAGGCGGTCTCCGCAGTTATAGAAGCCGGCCGTGAGAGCGTCGATCGCGGTCTTGGCGCTGTCACCGACGTCGCCGAGGGCGTAGATCGCGAAGGTGAGCGGTGTGCCGTCGGCGGCGTTGATGACGCCGGAGAGCGTGTATCCGGTGTCGATCCACCCGGTCTTGGCGAAGACGGCTCCGTCGGCCACGGCGCTGTCGCCGGTGAAGCGGTCGCTGTAGGAGAGCGATCCGGTCTGCCCGGCGACGGGGAGGCCGTCGAAGAGCACGCCGAGATTGCCCTCGCGCGCATTGATCTTCATGAACAGCTGCGTGAGGTAGTTCGGCGGGATCGCGTTGTCATTGCTGAGGCCAGAGCCGTCGACGATGACGATGCCGGTGGTGTCGATGCCGTATGCGGCGAGGCCCTGCAGCACGCCCGCCTGGATCGACTCGAAGCCGTTCCCCGCACCGGATTCCACGGCCACGAGACGGGCGAGCATCTCGGCGATCGCGTTGTCCGAGACGATGAGCGTCTGCTGCACCAGCGTGGAGACGGGCTGCGACTGCACCGCGCCCAGCTGGGCGGCACCGGCCGGGGCCGTCCCGCGCTCGATGCTCACGCCGCCGAGCTCGGCGGCGAAGGCCTCACCGGCACGGCCGATCGGGTCCTCGCTGCGGGTCGAGGTGTTGTTGTACGGGTTGTCGCGGTCGCCGTCGACCTGCAGCGCCGTGATGGGCGGCATGTAGCCGTCCCAAAGTTCCTTGCTGTCCCAGCTCGGCTGCCACTCGGCTCCGCCGAACATCGACGAGTCGAGGATCAGCTTGGTCAGCGGTGGATTCGCCGGGTCAGCGGCCCAGGCCGCCTCCACCTGGGCGGCAAGATCGTCGAGGTGGGCGGCCCCCGCGTAGGCCGACTCGTCGCCGCTCGGCGTACGGCTGAGCGTGATGTCGCCCCCGCCGACGAGCACGACGGAGCCCGGTTCTGAGCCCTTCACGACGGTCGTCGTCGCGCGGTAGTCGGGGCCGAGCGCCTCGAGAGCCGCCGCCGAGGTCAGGACCTTGAGCACGCTGGCGGCCCGGGATGCCGTGTTGCCGCCCCTGTCGTAGAGGATCGCGCCCGTTGACGCGTTGCGCACCTGGGCCTGGAAGCTGCCGAGTCGGGGATCGCTCGCGAGATCGGCCACGGAGCAGCTGCGCACGATGCTCGCGGCAGGCGCCGCCACCGGCGCGGGGCGCGCCGTCTGTGTCGGCGTCGGGGTGGGCGTCGGAGTCGCTGACGCGGTGGGCGTGGATGCCGCAACCGGCGCCCCGACGGCGCTGCCCGCTGCGACGGCGAGGCCGCCGACGAGCACGAGCGCGAGTGCCCCGCCTGCGATCATCGTTGCGCGCGGGTGTGCGCGCAGTCGCGCGAGCAGCCCGGAACCGTTCGCAGCGGCATCCGCGGGGGAAGCGGGCGCAGAGGGACCGGGCGGGGTCGGGTTCAGCTCGTCGGAATCAGGCACCACGGCATTTTACGGGGCGAGTCTGTGCGCGCCGTGGACGGCCGCCCGCCCGACGCTGACGCGCCGGGCGATCGCGGTCATTCGCCCGGGTACTTGAGCCCGATCTGGGCACGGATGTCGTCGAGCGTCTGCATGATCTGCACGGTCTCGTCGATCGGCATCCGCGCATCGACGCACTCGCCGGCCGCGACCAGGCCCTCGATCGCCTGCGCCTGGTAGTGCATGCCGCGCCCGTTGACCTCGGAGACGAAATGTTCGATGACGGCCCCGACGGAGTCGATCACCCGGAAGCTGGTCGGCGAGTACCAGACACCGTCGATCTCGATGCGACCCTCTGTGCCGAGGATCGTCGCACGGTTCGGCCCCTTCGTGTCACTGGCGGAGAGCGTCGAGGCGATGGCGCCGTTCTCGTACTGGAACAGCGTTGCGACCTGCGCGTCGGCGCCGGTCGCCTTGAACGTGGCCGAGGCCTGGATTGTCGCGGGGGCGCCGAAGAGCGACGACGCGAAGGAGACCGGGTAGATGCCGAGGTCGAGCAGGGCTCCACCGCCGAGCTCGAGCGAGTTGAGCCGGTGCAGCGGGTCTTCTGAGAGCTTCTGGGTGTGGTCGGCGATGAGGCTCCGCACGGAGCCGATCGTTCCCGCCGCGAGGATCTCGCGGATGCGCTGCATGTGCGGGAGGAAGCGGGTCCACATGGCTTCGAGGATGACGAGACCGGTGCTCTCGGCGAGGGCCGCGAGCTCGCGGGCCTCGTCCGCGTTCAGGGTGAACGGCTTCTCGACGAGCACGTGCTTGCCGGCGTTCAGGGCGAGACTCGCGTGCTCGGCGTGGAACGGGTGCGGGGAGGCGACGTAGATCACGTCGACCTCGGGGTCGGCGACGAGATCGTCGTAGCTGGCGTGCACGTTCGGGATCCCGAACTCGGCGGCGAACTGGGCAGCGGCATCCGCCCGCCTCGAGCCGACCGCCTGCACGGTGTGCCCGTTCAGCACGAGATCGGAGGTGAACAGGTGGGCAATGCCGCCGGTCGCAAGAATTCCCCAGCGCAGTGAAGTCGTCGTCGTAGTCACCGGCTCAGCATAGTGCCGTCGACGGCCGCGGTGGCGTCTGGTCGACCGGTCGCCCTAGCGCTCGTCGGGCACCTGATCGGCATCGACCCTGGCCTCGCGCTCCCGCATGGCCCATTCGACGCCGGAGAGCACCGCCCACCCGACCACGGTGACCAGGCCGATCACCGAGATCACGGTGCCGAAGACCATGAGCCCTCCGCCCGCGAATGGGCCGCTTCCCAAAGCGACGAGAAGCACCCCGAGCAGCACGCCGACTGAGCCCATCGTGCCCAGAATGGTCCGGTATGGATTCGCTTTCATGGTGTGAGCGTAGCGCTGCTGTACAAAAACGCCCCAAACGTCAGCTAAGCTTTATTGCTGTGCCATTCAAGCGAGAAATCGCGTGTGTGCCACGCCGCCTTAGCTCAGTCGGCAGAGCGTCTCACTCGTAATGAGAAGGTCGTGGGTTCGATTCCCACAGGCGGCCCCAACGAAGAGGGCCAGGATCCACACGGATCCTGGCCCTTTTTTCATCCGGCGGCGGAACGGGTGACGGCCACATCCATGGCCGGGCGTTATCGTCAGCTCATGGCCGAATTCACCATTGCCGTTCCATCGGATGTGCTCGCGGATCTGCGATCCCGGCTGCGCAACACTCGATACACATCGCCGAGTGCCTCCGGCTGGGAGGCAGGGACCGACCCCGCCTACCTGCGGTCGTTGCTCGACTACTGGGCCCACGACTTCGACTGGCCGGCTGCCGAAGCACGGCTCAACGGCTACCCGCAGTACGTCGAGCGTGGACTGCACTTCGTGCACGTGCGGCGCGATCCGACGCGGCCACCGGTGCTGCTCGCCCATGGGTGGCCGAGCAGTTTCATCGAGATGTTGCCGCTGGCAGAACTGCTCGATGTCGACGTCGTCATCCCCTCGCTGCCGGGGTTCCTCTACTCCGAACTGCCACAGGGCCCGGCCACCCGCGCGAGCATCGCCGAGGCGTTCCATCTGCTGATGACGGAAACCCTCGGTTACGAGCGATATTTCGCCTTCGGCGGCGACATCGGCGGGGTGGCGAACAGCTGGCTCGCCGCCATGCACCCCGAGCAGCTCGCAGGACTGCACATGATCCACGGGCCATTTCCGGCCGATTTCGACGCGGAGCCGATCACGCCAGAGGAGCAGGCGTTCTTCGACGCTGAAGCGCGATACGACGAGCTGGATGCCGGTTACAGCGAGATCATGGGCACCCGGCCGGACACGATCGCGGCCGCGCTGGCCGATTCCCCGGCGGGGCTTGCCGCCTGGATCATCGACAAGTACCGGGCGTGGAGCGACTGTGGCGGCGAGCTGGAGTCACGATTCGACAAGGACACACTGTGCACGATCCTGACCCTGTATTGGGCGACGGAGTGCATCGGGACGTCGTTCCGCCAGTACCTGGATTACCCGCACAACAGCCCGCGCCCGACGATCACCGTTCCGGTCGCGGTCACGCTCAGCCATGAGCCGGGGATGGCCGGCTTCGTGCGTTCCATCGCCGACCGGGCCGCCAGTGACATCCGTCACTACTCGAGCCCCCGCCGTGGTGGGCATTTTCTGGCGTTTGAGGAGCCGGCCCTCATCGCCGGAGAGCTCGGCGCGTTCATGCGCTCCGTCGTGGACGACGGCGACGCGGCAACGCTGCCGACCCCTGGATCGACTCCTCCCCCACCGGGTCACAGCGAACGCTGAGCACAGTCCCAGTGCCGCGGCGTAGTGTGTGCGCGTGGTTGAACGGGGTCGGGCGGATCCGAACGGCGTGCTCGCCGTCGGCCGCCGCGCCAGAGGTGCCGTGCGCCGCGTGCCCGTCTGGGTGTGGCGTGTGCTGATGCACGCCGTCAGCCGGGGCGAGCGGCGCCGCTTCAACGCCGAGCCCATCACCGGCGTGCGTTACTGGCACGACATCGACTTCGTCGGCGACGGCATCCGCTCGCACCTTCTTGATGTGATGGTCCCGGATGCCGCCGCCGAACACGCCGTCGACCACAGCGGAGCCCTGCCGGTCTACGTGTACTTCCACGGCGGCGGCTGGACCTCCGGCGACAAGGCCTCCCTCACCAAGTACTGCGCCCGCCAGGCCGCGGGCGGCGTCGTGGTCGTCAACGTCAACTACCGCACGGCGCCGCACTTCCACCTGGGCCATGTTCTTGAGGATGCCAACGCCGCCCTGCGCTGGGTGAGCGCCGAGATCGCCGGCTACGGCGGCGACGCGCAGCGCATCGTGCTCGGCGGCGATTCCGCGGGCGGACAGATCTCGGCGCTGATGACTGCGGCCAGCTTCCAACCGGAACTGGCCGAGCACCACGGGCTGGTGCCGGCGGTGCCTGCGGCGCAGCTGAAGGGGCTGGTGCAGCACTGCAGCATCGTGGACTTCTCCGTGTTCTTCGACAAGGGCTTCGTCATGAGCCTGAACTTCATCCGCATGCTCCTGCCGCAGAGCGCGTCGCCTGGCGGCTCGACCGCCGCGCAGCGGCTCCGGCGGCTGCGCGAGGCCGCGCACTACATGTCACCGATCGAGTGGCTCGACTCCCGCTGCCCGCCGGTGTTCATCACGACCTCGGAACGCGACTTCTTCTACGCCTCCAATATGAACCTGATCGCGCGGCTGCGGGAACATGGCGTGCACGTCGACACGCTCGTCTACGGCTGGGGCAGTGCCAACACCGAGCACACCTGGCAGCAGAACTTCCGCTACCCGGAGTCGCAGGAGGTCTACCGACGCCTGCAATCCTTCATCACGGCGGTGACAGTGAAGGTCTAGACAGTGAGGGTCTCGACGCCGAAGGTCTAGCATGCTTGGTAACTCTCCCGACGCGAACCGGAGGTGACCGTGGGCAGTCCAGCCGAGTGGGCCGACGACGAGCACCCGCGGGGTGGGGCCGCGAATGTCGCCGGGGCGCAGCCGACGGACGCCGGGGCGCGGCACCCGGATGCCGCGGCCCGGGCGGACTCCGAGCTGCAGGACTTCGATTGGTCGGTGCTGCCATCGGGCTTTTCTGCAACGACATTCGGCGCGCCGAGCGGACCCTTGGCGATGATCAGCTGCGGCGACGAGGCGGCGCAGCCCGTTCTGCTCGTGCCGGGGGCAACGGGCTCCAAAGAGGATTTCGTGCTGATGATGCCGCTCCTGGCTGCCGCCGGCTACTTCACCCTCAGCTTCGACCTGGCCGGGCAGTACCAATCGGCCGCCGCCGGACCGGAGAAGCTGACGCCGCCCCAGGCGCACTACGATCACGAGCTGTTCGTGAACGACCTCCTGGCCGTGCTCCGGAAGCTCGACCGCCCCACGCACGTGATCGGATACTCCTTTGCTGGCGTCATTGCCGGACTGGCGTTCGCCAGAGCGCCGGAGCGCTTCGCCAGCCTCACCCTGCTCAGCTGCCCGCCGCTGTCCGGGCAGAGTTTCCGTGGCGTCAGCCGGATCGGTCCCGCGACCGGGCTCGCGAACGCCCGCGTCGGTGCGGCGCTGATGATGTGGGGCATCCGGCGCAACCTCGTGCCGGTCTCGCCCGGTCGGCTCCGTTTCGTCCGGGAACGCTTCGCGCTCACCCGGCGCGATTCGGTGCGCGACATCGTCGATCTGATGCGGCGCAACCCCGATATCAGCGTCCCGCTGGCGCGAGCCGGCCTGCCCAAGCTCGTCGCGGTCGGCGAGCATGATCTCTGGCCCACGGCGCTGCACGCCGACTTCGCCCGATCGCTCGGGGCCGACTTCGTCGTCTATCCGACCGGGCACAGTCCGTGCGAGACCTCGCCGCACCAGCTGTGTCGCGACCTCGTCGCGCTGTACGCCACGACAGAGCCGTAGCGGAGCGGGCGGTCAGGCCCGGTGGACGCGGTGATCGCGGTGATCGCGGTGGCTGCGCGCCCACTCCCGGCGAGCCAGTCTGCGGCGCAGCGGCTTCTCCGCACGGAACTCATGCCGGAACGTCAGCCAGGCCTTGCCCAGGCGTTGCCCCAGTGCGCCCCACGTGCGGAACGGCCGGGCGGAGACCGGCATCCGCAGTGTGGGGTCGAAACGCACCTCCATGTCGGGCCGCACCAGATATGACACGTCGAGATCGTCGTGGATGCCCGGCACATCACGCCCGACCGCCGGTCCGATCCGCGCCCACACGTCGGCCGTCATCGCGTAGTTGGAGCCGAACACCGGCGGGTGTCCGAGCAGGAATCCGACCGCGTGGAAGTAGCCACCCAGATACAGGGTCCGCCCCAGCCAGCGAACCGCCCGCCGCCCGCCGTAGAAGTCTCCAGGACCGGTGAGCAGCGTCAGCGCGGGAGCGTCACCGAGCGTCGACTCGACCAGGGCCAGCCAGTCCTGTGCCGGGCGGGAGTCCGCATCGATCCGGGCCAGGATGTCGGCATCCGCCGCGTCGAAGCCACACGCCGACGCCCCGGCCACGCCGACCTCCGGCCAGTAGATCCGACGAACGCCTGCGGCAGCGCACACCGCAGCGGTGTCATCGGTGCTGGCGTTGTCCACGACGATGATCTGGTCGGCCGGGCGGGTCTGGGCAGCCAGGTGGGCGAGGCAGACGGCCAACATCGGAGCGTCGTTTCGCGACGGGATGACGACGGCGATCGTGACCGCGGCGCGGTCGCCGTGCGTGGCCGGGGCGCTCACGCGTGCTCCATCGCCACACCATACCTCAGCGTCGGCTCAGCACATCAGCCCTCGCTCGGCCCGTCGGACCGGCTCAGCACATCGGGTCGGCCGCGGGCACTGTCCCGTCAATCAGGTAGTCGTCGACGGTGTCGGCGATGCAGTCGTTGGACTTGTTGTACGCGGTGTGACCTTCGCCCTGGTACGTCACGAGGTGTCCGTTCTCGAGCTGCGCGGACAAGGCCTCGGCCCAGACGTAGGGCGTCGCCGGGTCGTTCGTCGTTCCGAGCACGAGGATCGGGGCCGAGCCCTCTGCGTGGATCTCGCCGCGTTCACCCTGGAAGGCGTATGGCCAGCTGGCGCAGCCGATCTCGCCGTACGACATGTAGCGGCCGATCACCGGCGCCGCCTCATCCATGGCCACCGCCTGCTCACGCATCAGGGCGGGGTCGGCGTTGTAGCTGTAGTCCATGCAGTTCACCGCCATGAACGCCTCGGTCGAATTGTCGCTGTAGGAGCCGTCGGCGTTGCGCCCGTTGTAGGCGTCGGCGAACTCGAACGCCATTTCGGCGTCGCCGTGCATGACGCTCTCCAGCATGTCGCTGAGCATGCCCCAGGCGTTGGCGTCATAGAGCGGGTAGATGATGGCGGTGAAGAGGGTGCTGCCGCCCAGTTCCCGCCCATCTGCTGCCCGGATCGGGCTTGCGTCGACCGAATCCAGAAGCGCACCGACTGTCTGCATGCCGCTGTCGACCGTGCCATCGAACGGGCACTCGCTGCCCTGCAGACAGGCACTCAGATAGGCCCGCAGCGCGCTCTCAAAGCCCTGCGCCTGCGTCGTGGTGACCTCGAAGTTGCTCGTCGACGGGTCAATCGCGCCGTCGAGCACGAGCCGCCCGGTCTTGCCGGGGAACAGCTCGGCGTAGACGGCACCGAGGAAGGTGCCGTAGGAGTACCCCAGGTAGAACAGCTTCTCGTCGCCGAGCACGGCCCGCAGCAGGTCGAGGTCGCGTGCCGCGCTCTCGGTGCCGACCTGGGCGAGCAGGGCGCCGGTGCCGTCGGCGCACGCCTCGCCGAAGCTCCTGGCCGAGTCGGTCATCTCGGCGATCCACGCGTCACTGCCGCGCTCGTTCGCGCTGACGCTGTAGAGGTACTCGTCCATGCCGGCGGCGTCGTAGCAGCTCACACCGGTCGAACGCCCGACTCCGCGCGGGTCGAAGCCGACGACGTCGAACCGTTCCTGCAGGCGCTCATCGGTCGCGTAGTCGACCGAGTCTTTGACGAAGCTGTAGCCCGAGCCGCCCGGCCCACCCGGGTTGACGAGCAGCGAGCCGATCTTCTCGCCCAGCGCCGGTTGCCGCACGATGGCCAGCTCGATCGATCCGGATTCCGGCTCCGCCCAGTCCAGCGGGGCCTCGACCGTCGCGCACTGCATGCCACCGCCGCACCCGCTCCAGCTCACGGTCTGCGAATAGAACGGTTGGATGGCTGCGTCGACGCGCTCCCCCGTCGGCGTCGACGTGGCCGGCGGCGGTTCGGGCAGGAACGCCGTGACACAGCCGGAGAGCGTGAGCACGATGACGAGGGCGCTGGCCACCGCGGCGCCGACCCGGCGCCTACGGCTGCGCTGTGCGGTGGTGACGGGGGAAGAGCCCGGGGCAATCGTCAACGTCTTCACTCTCTTTTGGTGCGGTCTGGCTGCTGGGTGCGATCTCGGTACGATCTGGCTTCTGGGCCGGGGCTCAGGGCCGCCGGAACGACACGAGCATCGCCTCGAGCGCCAACAGGGGTGCGACGTTCGCCTCGATGCGCTGCCTGGCGATCGTGATCGCATCAAGTGTGGCAAGGGTTTCTGCGGGCGAGCTGCGGGCGGCCGCCTCGTCGAGCTTGTTGCCGAGCTCGCGGTTGATGACGGCGTCCGTCCGCCCCAGCTGCAGCATGATCACATCGCGGTAGAGCGAGGAGAGGTCGACGAGGATCCGGTCGATGCCGTCGCGCAGGCTCCGCTTCGCGCGACGCTTCTGGTCGTCCTCGAGCGCCTTGATCTGGCCGCGGAGCGCGGGCGGAATCGCCTGCCCCGGCGCGATGCCGAGCGAACGCAGGGCGTGCTCGCGCTCTGCGGCGTCGCGCTGCACCGTGATCGCCTCCGCGTCATCGCCGGCGATCGCCATCAGTCGCGCGGCGGCCATCACAGCGTTCGACACGGTGCGCACATTCAGCGCGGTCAGCAGCGTCTCGTGTCGGCGGTCACGCGCCTCCGCGCTGGTCGCCAGACGCTGCGCCATGCCGATGTGGCTCTGCGCCTCACGGGCTGCGCGCTCGGCCAGCTCGTCGCTGATCCCGTTGCGCTTGACGAGCAGCTCCGCGACATCCGCGACACTCGGAACGCGCAGGCGAACGCTGCGCACCCGCGAACGGATCGTGGGCAGCAGATCGGCCTCGCTGGGCGCGCAGAGGATCCACACGGTGCGCTCCGGTGGCTCCTCGAGCTCCTTGAGCAGCACGTTGGAGGCGTGCTCGGCCATGCGGTCTGCGTCCTCGACGATGATCACGCGGTAGCGGCCGACCGACGGCGAGTAGTGCGAACGCCGCACGGTCTCGCGCACATCGGCGATCTTGATGATGACGCCCTCGGTTGTCAGCACCTGGAGGTCGGGGTGGCTGCGCGCGGCGACCTGCGCCGCGGTCGCATCGTCGCCGTCCGGGTTGCCGCTCAGCAGAGCCGTGGCGAAGGCGTAGGCCAAGTTGGAGCGGCCGGAACCGGCCGGGCCGGTGATGAGCCAGGAGTGCGTCATCTGGTTGTGGGGCCCGGCTGCCTCGGCATCCGCGGCGGCGGCACGTGCGGCGTCCGCGGCGGCCCCCGGTTGGAAGCCGGCGGCGGCACGGAACAGCGCGATGGCCTCTGCTTGCCCCGTCAGTTCACTCCACACCGTCACGCTTCAAGGGTACCGTCGGCCGCCGACCTCGGACGACGGCACGGCGCAGCGTGTGCGCCCGACGGTGGGTCGTCGGGACTAGCCGAGCAGCGTGGCGACGCGAGAGCGGATGAGCGCTGCGATCTCCTGAATGGGCAGCGCGGCGTCCACAACGAGGAAGCGTTCCGGTTCCGCGGCGGCCAGGCCCAGGAACGCCTCACGCACGCGCGCGTGGAAGGCACCCTTCTCGGCCTCGAGGCGGTCGAAGCGTTTCTGCGCGGCATCCAGTCGGCCGCGCGCCAGCGTCTCGTCGAGGTCGAGCAGGACGGTGAGGTCGGGCAGTAGCCCGCCTGTCGCCCAGAGCGAGAGCTCGCGAACCTCATCGGCACCCAGCACCCGCCCGGCACCCTGGTAGGCGACGGAGGAGTCGATGTAGCGGTCCTGGATGACGACCTCGCCACGGGCGAGCGCGGGCCGCACAGCCGTCTCGATGTGGTGGGCACGGTCCGCTGCGTAGAGCAGCGCCTCGGCCCGCGCGGCGATGTGCCCGCGGTGGTGCAGCACGATCTCACGGATCTCGACACCGACCTCTGTGCCACCCGGCTCGCGGGTGCGCATCACTGTGCGCCCCTGCTCCCCCAGCCAGGCTGCGAGCAGCTCGGCCTGTGTCGACTTGCCGGATCCGTCGCCGCCCTCGAGCGTGATGAAGACGCCGGATCCCACCGCTGCCTCTGTCGACGCGCCGGTCACTCGCCCGCTCCGGCCGCAGCGGCTGCGGCCTTGTTGGCTGCACGCGTCGCGGCGGCCTTCTTGGCTGCCTCCGAACGAGCGGTCGACGTGGCGCCCCCCGTCTTCGCTGTGCCCGTCTTCTTTGGGGCCGCGGGCTTCTTGGCGGCAGGCTTCTTGGCAGCGGGCTTCTTGGCCGGGGCCTTCTTGGCGGCCGTTTTCTTGGGCGCAGGGCCCTTGTCGCGCTTGATCTGCAACAGCTCGACCGCGCGCTCGAAGGTGAGATCGTCGACCGTCTCGCTCTTCGGGATCGTCGCGTTCGTGGTGCCGTCGGTGACGTAGGCGCCGAAGCGGCCGTCCTTCACCTTGATCGGCTTGCCGCTGACCGGGTCGGCCTCGAACTCGCGCAGCGCGCTCGACGCGGCACGTCCGCCGTACTTGGGCTGGGCGTAGAGCTCGATCGCCCCGGCCAGATCGATGTCGAAGATCTGGTCCTCGCTGGTGAGCGAGCGGGTGTCGACGCCCTTCTTGAGGTACGGGCCGAACTTGCCGTTCTGCGCGAGAATCTCGGTGCCCGTCTCAGGGTCGGCGCCCACGACACGCGGCAGCGACAGCAGGCGCAGCGCGGTCTCGAGGTCGATCGTCGCGAGGTCCATCGACTTGAACAGCGAGGCGGTGCGCGGTTTGACGGCGGCGGCCTTCTTCGCGGCCGGCTTCTTCTTGGCGGCCGGCTTCGCATCCGCAGCGTCGATGACCTCGCCCGTCGCGGCGTCGGCGACGACCTCCGGAGCCGGGTCGAGCTCGGTGACATAGGGACCGAAACGGCCGTCCTTCGCGACGATCTCCTTGCCGTTCTCCGGGTTGATGCCGATGACGCGGTCGGTGACGACCGGGGCGTCAATGAGCTCGCGGGCCTTGGCCGGGGTGAGCTCGTCCGGCGCCAGGTTGAGCGGCAGGTTCACGCGTCGCGGCGTGGCATCCGGTGCGGCATCCGGCTCAGCGACCTCAAGGTAGGGACCGTACTTGCCGATGCGCAAGGTGATGTCGTCGGTGATGGGCATCGAGTTGATGCTCTTCGCGTCGATCTCGCCGAGGTTGTCGATGACCTGGCGCAGGCCCCTGTGCTTGTCCGAACCGAAGTAGAAGCTGTTCAGCCAGTCGACGCGGTCGGCCTCACCGGCGGCGATGTCGTCGAGGTCGCCCTCCATCTCCGCGGTGAAGTCATATTCGACGAGGTCGCCGAAGTACTCCTCCAACAGCCGAACAACCGAGAAGGCGATCCAGTTGGGGACGAGCGCCGTGCCGCGCGGGGTCACATAGCCGCGGTCGACGATGGTCGAGATGATCGAGGCGAAGGTCGACGGACGACCGATGCCGAGCTCCTCGAGGCGCTTGACGAGGCTGGCCTCCGTGAAGCGCGGCGGCGGGCTGGTCTCGTGGCCGTTGGCGTTGAGCTCGGCGAAGCTGAGCTTCTGCCCCTCGCTGAGCGGGGGCAGCTTGGACTCACTCGGCTCGCTCGGGGCGTTGCGCTCCTCGTCGCGGCTCTCCTCGTACGCGTGCAGGAAGCCGCGGAACGTGATGACGGTTCCGGATGCCGTGAACTCGGCGAGCGCCTTCGACGCCCGCGGGTTCTCGGACTCGCCGGTGGGCCCGGCCACGATCGTCACCGAGGCGGTCTGCCCCTTGGCGTCGGCCATCTGCGAGGCGACGGTGCGCTTCCAGATGAGCTCGTAGAGCTTGAAGTCGTTCCCGCGCAGCGAGCTGGCCAGCGACGCAGGCGTGCGGAAGGTGTCGCCGGAGGGACGGATCGCCTCGTGCGCCTCCTGCGCGTTCTTGCTCTTGCCCGTGTAGAGGCGCGGCTTGTCGGGAATCGTGTCGGCACCGTACAGGGCCGTGGCCTGGGTGCGCGCCGCGTTGATCGCCTGCTGCGAGAGCGAGGGCGAGTCGGTACGCATATATGTGATGTACCCGTTCTCGTAGAGAGACTGGGCGACGCTCATCGTCTGCTTGGCCGAGAAACGCAGCTTGCGTGCGGCCTCCTGCTGCAGCGTGGAGGTGGTGAACGGAGCGGCCGGCTTGCGCGAGTACGGCTTCGACTCGACCTTGCTCACGGTCAGCGCAACGCCCGGCTGCTGCAGGGCGGCCTGCAGCGCAGTGGCTGCGGCCTCGTCGAGCACGGTTGCACTGCTCTTCAGGGCACCGTTGTCGTCGAAGTCGCGGCCGCTCGCGACCCGCTCGCCGTTCAGGCGGGCAAGTCGGGCGGAGAAGTTCGTGGCCGACTCGTCGGAGTCGACGGCGGTGCTGAGGATCGCGCTCAGGTCCCAGTAGCCGGCGGCGGTGAAGGCGAGACGCTCGCGTTCACGGTCCACGACGAGGCGGGTGGCCGCCGACTGCACTCGGCCGGCCGAGAGCCCGGGGCCGACCTTGCGCCAGAGCACGGGGGAAATCTCGTAACCGTACAGACGGTCGAGGATGCGGCGGGTCTCCTGCGCGTCAACGAGCGCGGTGTCCAGCTCACGGGTGTTGTCCTTGGCGGCGAGGATCGCGTCCTTGGTGATCTCGTGGAACACCATGCGCTTGACCGGAACCTTGGGCTGCAGGACCTGGAGCAGGTGCCACGCGATGGCCTCACCTTCGCGGTCCTCATCAGTTGCGAGCAGGAGCTCGTCGGCATTTTTCAGCGCACGCTTGAGCTCGGCGACGGTCTTCTTCTTGGCGTCGGAGACGACGTAGTACGGCTCGAAGCCGTTCTCGACGTCGACGGAGAACTTGCCGAGCGAACCCTTCTTGAGCTCGGCCGGAAGATTCTTGGGCTCGATCAGATCGCGAATGTGGCCCACCGAAGCCAAGACCTCGTAGCCGTCACCCAGGTACTGGGAGATCGACTTCATCTTGTTCGGAGACTCCACGATGACCAGTTTTTTCGTGCCCGGCACCAGGTTCCTCTTGTTTCTTTTGAGTACGTGCGGATCTGTCGCGCCCCCAGCGAATCCTGCAACGTGTGATCGGCGGCCTGTAGGCCTGCCATGCCACACCATACACATAGACGCCGAGCGCGTGCCTAATTGAGCCATGCTCATGTGCGTGCCGTCAAGTATCACTCTGCAGCGCCAGCCCCTTGCGCTTCCCTATAAAGGGAGCACAATGGCGTGCATGGACACGACTCAGGCACGCGGCTACACCGCGAAACTCATCGATGGGCCGCTCGAGGGCAAGACCATCAGCACCGCGTTTCTGGAATCAGGCGACCCGCAGCCCCTGATCGAGATCCCTGCCGAGGCCGGCGACAAGCGCTTCTCCTATGCGCGCGCCGGCGGGTTGGAGTTCGGCGGGGATGCCGGCGAGCGCCCGACGGCCGTCGAGTACCGCTACCGCGAGACCCTGTTCAACTGAGCACCGGCATCCTGATCACTCGCAGCGCAGCCCGTCCTCCGGTACGACATCGTCGAGGAAGTACGCCTCGATGGCGTCATCGACACAGCTGTTGCCCTTGTTGTATCCGGTGTGCCCCTCGCCGACACGCGTGACCAGCACACCCTCCTCGAGCTGGCCGGCCAGTGACACAGCCCACTCGTACGGCGTCGCCGGGTCATTGGTCGTGCCGATGACGAGGATCGGGCCGGCACCGGCGGCGTGGATTTCGCCGCGCGCGCCCGTCGGAGGGTATGGCCAGCCGAGGCATGGCTCGGGGCCCGCCCAGTACGGTGCGATCGTCGGGGCACCCTCTGCGATCTTCTGCATCGCCGCATCCTCGGCCGCCTGATCATCTTCGAGGGGATAGTCCATGCAGTTGTACGCGCGGAAGGCCTCGCTGGCGTTGTCGAGGTACACACCGTCTTCTCGGCCGTTGTAGAAGTCCGCAAGCGCGAACGCGCCGCGCGGATCGCCCCGAACGGTGCCGTTCAGAGCCTCCGTCAGGTAGTCCCAGCTCTCCTCCGAGTAGAGAGCCGCGATGATCCCCGTGACGAGCGAATCCGCGCCGAGGTAGCGGCCGTCGTCGTTCTTCAGCGGGGCTTGGTCGACGCTGGCGAGCAACTCACCCAGCTCGGCCATCGCCTCGTCGACGGTGCCGTCGAAGGGGCACGACCCCGAATCGAGGCAGTGCTGCATGTAGGCGCGGAGCGCCGATTCAAAGCCGAGCGCCTGCGTCGTGCCGACCTCGAGACCCGGAATGGCGGGATCGACCGCCCCGTCCAGGACGAGGCGTCCGGTCTTCTGGGGATACAGATTGGCGTAGCTCGCCCCGAGGAACGTTCCATAGGAGTAGCCGAGGTAGTTGAGCTTCGTGTCTCCGAGCACCGCGCGGATCAGATCCATGTCGCGCGCCGAGTTGACCGTCGTGATGAAGGGCAGGATGCCGCCGCTGTTCGCCTCGCAGGCGTCGGCGAAGCTCTGGTCGAGTGCGGTGCGCTCGGCATCCCATTCGGGGGTGTTCCGCGGAGCGGCCGGGATGTCGTAGAGGTAGGCGTCCATGCCGGCCGCGTCGAAGCAGCTCACCGCGGTGGAGCCGCCGACGCCCCGTGGGTCGAATCCGATCACGTCGTAGTTCTCGATGAGGTCGGCCCCGACGGCGTAGTCAAGGCCGTCCAGAATGAGGTCGACGCCGCTGCTGCCGGGGCCACCGGGGTTCGTCAGCAAGGATCCCAGCGGCGTCGTGGCGGCGAGGTGCCGCACGATGGAGAGCCGGATGTCGCCGGCGCCCGGGTTGTCCCAGTCCAGCGGCGCGTTCACATACGCGCACTCGAACTCGGTTGTGCCCTCGCATGCAGTCCAGTCCAGCGCCTGCTCGTAGAACGGGAGCAGCTCGGCTGAGACACCCTCGGTGTCCGGCACGACCGCCGCCTCGGGGCGGGGCGTCACCTCGTCCTGGGGCATCACCTGCAGGCAACCGCTCAGTGCCAGCGCGGCGGCGGCCAGCCCCGCGGTGATCGCGGCGGTACGCCGAATGCGACGTCTGTGTCCAATTGCCATGGGTTCCCTCATTCGCCGGGATTCCGGCGAGCCCCATCGCGGCAGAGTATCGCTATCGCGAGACGGAGTTCAAGTGGAGCCATGGGTCACGGCGTCCCCGGAGGCCCGGCGCGGGCGGTCGCCCTCAGAGAGAACACCCACCAGCTGCTGCTGACGCTGACGAGCGCCACCGCGCCGCTCAGTTCGCAGCCGTCGAGCACGGCGCTGTTGAGGCTCGCGGCTGCCGTTGCCAGCTGACAGGCGACGCCGGGCACCGCGCCTGACGCGACATCGGCGGCGGCGAGGGCGGCGGCATCCGCAGCATTCGCCACCCGTTGGCTGGCCACGAATGCTCCAGCCACGGGGATCACCGTGAGAACGACGGTCACCACAGCGCCGAGCACACCGACTGTCAGCACCGCGCCTGAGCCGCGGTCCGCCAGCGGCCACCCGCGTCGGGGTCGGAGCCTGCCAGGACCAGTCATAGCCCACCCGCCAGCGCACACGAGGATGCCGTCAGGCGCAGGCCGAAGGCGACCAGACCACCGGCGGGCGCGCTGCCCAGGTCGGCACAGATGAATTCTCCCCGCGTGCTGAGGCCGAGATCCGCCCCGGAGACCGCACGGGAGACGAGCGCCGCCACCCGAGCGGGGTCGTCACCACGTGCAGCCGCTCGCGCAGCGTCGGCAGCCGCGTCGCTCAGCCGCAGTTGCTGGCCGACGAGCTGAACGGCACCGAGGCAGAGCGCCAGCACGAGGAGCAGCGCCGGGAGCAGCACAGCGAACTCGGCGGTGACGCTGCCGCGTTCTGCGCTACCCCACGGAGAGCGCATTGCGCACGAGTTCCATGAGGATTCCGCGCACCTCATCTCCCCGGAGGATGACGACGAGCAGCCCGGCGAAGCCGACGGCGGCCATCGTCGCGACGGCGTACTCGGCCGTCGCCGCTCCGCGCTCGCCCGCAACCCGGCGGAGGAGCCGGTGGCGGAGCGTCGGCGATCCCGACGCGGTGCTGCCGTCGGCAGACTTGCGGTGCCGTGCGGCGCGGGCGAGGACGAGGGTGCCGGGCGGGGGTGCTGAATCCACGCCCTCCCGGAAGGGCCCCGCGTGCCGGCCCCTCTCCGCCGCAACCGCCGCCTGCGTGAGTGTGTCAGTCATGAGTCTCTCCTTTCGCACCCGTCGAGGTGCTGCCGTTGGCGCGAGCAGTTCCAGCATGTTCTGCTGCGGATCGTCGTGCCGCGCGGCCGTGGATCTGTGGAGAGCGGTTCAGAATGCGTCGAGTGTGGAGGAGAGAACGGAGATGAGCAGCGGGAGCACCCC
The DNA here is from genome assembly GCF_001425085.1 of Leifsonia sp. Root4. Classification (GTDB taxonomy): domain Bacteria; phylum Actinomycetota; class Actinomycetes; order Actinomycetales; family Microbacteriaceae; genus Microterricola. The sequence continues at coordinate 408,046 of NZ_LMDN01000002.1, forward strand.
CACGAGCATGAACGCCGGGAGCACGCACAGGCCGAGCGGGATCATCAGCGTGACAGCGAGCCGGGCCGCCCGCTGCTCCCCCGCGCTGCGCGATCGCAGCCGCGCCTGTTGCGCCTCGCTGCGCAGCAGTTCCACGGCCGGCACACCCGCCCGGCGGGAGAGGGCGAGCACGCCGTCGATCGCCCGCGATCCGGCGGTGTTCGCGTGAATCAGGAAGCGTTTCGCGACACCGTCGGCGAGCGCACGGGCGCGTTCGGTCGACATACCGCCAGACATCGCGATCGAGACGAGTTCCAGCATCAGCCCGTCGTCATCCGTGCCCGCTGCGCGCCGCACGAGCGCCCGGCTCCACCCAGCACCCGCGAGCATCAGCGCCCCGCCGAGCGCCAGGCAGATCAGCCCCGGCACGGTGCGGAACAGGGTGCTGATCGTGTCGAATCCCAGGAGCGCTCCGAAGACCACCCCGATGGCAGGCATCGCACCGACCATCCTGGCCGTGGCGCGCGGCCCGGCCAGCGCCACGGCCAGGTCGCGCTCGAGCTGGGCCTGATCGCGGAAGGTCGCGGCGAGCCCACGCAGCGTCGCGGCGAGCGGCGCTCCGGCTTCTCCGGCCACGGCCCAAGCCGCGGCCAACGCCAACCAAGCAGCTGCCGCCCGCTGCTCCGACAACGACACGGGGTCCGACGGGCGGGTCTCCCCCGTGTTCACGGCACCCCGGAGCGCTTCGGCGATGTCGCTGCCACGGGCGGCGGCGCGGGAGGCGGCCCGCAGCGCCAGCGCGTTCAGCTCCGCGACCCGCACGGCGTCGTTCCGTCCGCGCCGACCCGGCAGGAGCCGCGGAAACCGCCTGCCCCGCGCCGCCGCCGCGCCCGCCGTGCCCGCGGCAGCCGTGCTCTCTTCGTCCAGACAAGTCCAGGCGGTGTGCGGGGCGACACCGGCCGCCAACAGCACGGCGAGCCGCTGAGCAATCGCGGCCACCGATTCGATCGGTGGTTCGGTGGACCTCACGCGGTCGTCTCGGCCTCCGGCGCCCCGTCTTCCGGCACGACGCTCAGTCGGCCGCGGTCGTCGAGCACGAAGCGGCCGATCGCGGCGAGGCGGCGCACGCCACCGCGTTGCTCCACATGCAAGACCAGGCCGATGGCGCTCACCGTCTGCCGCGCGACGGCCTCCGCGCTCATAGTGGCCAGTGAGCCGAGGGCCTCCAACCGGGCGGGCACATCGGCAAGCGAGTTGGCGTGCAACGTTCCCGCGCCGCCGTCATGGCCGGTGTTGAGCGCGGCGAGCAGTTCCCGGATCTCGCTCCCCCGGCATTCACCGACCACCAGCCGGTCCGGTCGCATGCGCAGCGCCTCGCGCAGCAGGGTGTCGAGGCCCAGCCGTCCGGCGCCCTCCAGATTCGCCTGCCGCGCTTCGAGCCCGACGACGTGGGGGTGTCGGATGCGCAGTTCGACGACATCCTCGATCGTCACGATGCGTTCTCCGGCTGCGGCCTCGGCAAGCAGCGCCGCGAGCAGCGTCGTCTTGCCGCTGCCTGCCGCCCCGGTCACCAGCAGGTTCTCGCGTGCGTCGACGGCCCTGCGTAGGCGCGCGCCGATCTCCGCCTCGAACATGCCGGACCGCTCCAACCCGGCGAGCGTGAAACCGTCGGCGTGAGGCAGCCGCACCGAGAGCAGCGTCCCGGTACTGGAGACCGGTGGCAGGACAGCATGAACCCGGATCCCGTCGCCAAGCCGCACGTCGACGCACGGTGTCGCCTCATCGATGTGTCGCCCGCCGACGGCGACGAGACGCACCGCGAGCTCACGCACCTCGGCCTCGTCGCGGTTCCAGTCGGGCGCCCGCTCAGCGCCGCGACCCCGATCGATCCAGAGCCCGGCATCGCCGTTCACGAACAGGTCGGTGACCCCGGGCTCCGCGGCGTAACCGGCCAGGGCGCCGAGCACGGCGGTGTTCAGGCTCCGGGTCGAAGCGTCGGGTGTCGTTTCAGGCCGGACGTCCGCGACAACGGGTTCCTGCGCGCGGGGTGGTTCGTCCCACGCGGGAGGGTCTGCGAGCGGAGGCATCTCGAACGAGGGCACTGCGACAAAAGGTAGGTCCACGACGCGAGGCTAAGACGCATCTCGTACGTCTGACAGTGCGAGTGCAGCAGCTGTGCACAATCGGCGCCGAGCGTGCGCTTGTGCACAACACCTGCGGGCCGCGAACCGGCGACATCACGGCAGCGAGGCACGGAAGTTAAAAAAAGGGGGCGGCACCTATTGGGGGGAACAGGTGCCGCCTCAGCAGTGCCGGATTGGGGGGAATCGTTGGCACTGCATGTCACCACTCACGCAGGACGTTACTCAGTGTACGCGTCCAGACGGGATTTGCAACACGTGTGGGTGCCCCCAGAAGTTGCGGCGCCTTGACCTCCCGATTCGACGGAGACGCACTGGCCCGGAATTCCGCTCGTGTTCGGCTTTCAGCACCCGACACGCCGCGAGAATTGTCCCCCAAAAATCTTGCATGACGACACCGGAACGCCAGGGCTGGAACGAGAGGGTAATCTCTCACTGGGCGGCACTGCGACGAGCGAATCTGCGCACGGTCCGATCCACCGGAACGACAAATCCACCGGCCACCGGAACCGGAACGCAAAGGAGCGGGACTCACCAATGAGCGTCCAGATCGATACCAGCCTCGAAGAGATCCGCCGGTTCCGGCCGAGCCCCGAGTTCGTGGCGCAATCCGTGGCCAGCGAATCGCTGTATGCCGATGCCAAGGCCGACCGGCTCGGTTTCTGGGCCACGCAGGCCCGCGAGCTGCTGCACTGGAACAAGCCGTTCACGCAGACCCTCGACTGGAGCAACCCGCCGTTCGCGAAGTGGTTCGACGACGGTGAGCTGAACGTGGCCTACAACTGCCTCGACCGACACGTCGAGGCCGGCAACGGCGACCGCATCGCGCTGCACTTCGAGGGCGAACCCGGCGACAGCCGGTCATACAGCTACGCCGAGCTCACGGCCGAGGTGAAGAAGGCGGCGAACCTGCTGACCAGCCTCGGCGTGCGCTCCGGCGACCGTGTCGCCATCTACCTGCCGATGATCCCCGAGGCCGTGATCTCGATGCTCGCCGTTGCCCGCATCGGCGCCGTGCACTCCGTCGTGTTCGGCGGTTTCAGTGCGGAGAGCCTGCGGGCCCGCATCGACGACGCGGAGGCCAAGGTCGTCATCACGGCCGATGGCGGATGGCGCAAGGGCAAGGTCTTCCCGCTGAAGAACGCCGTCGACACCGCCCTGGAAGACGGCCAGAGCAGCGTCGACCACGTGCTCGTGGTCAAGCGCGGCGGCAACGATGTGCAGTGGACAGAGGGACGCGACCTCTGGTGGCACGACGAGCTCGCCGCCGTCGACGCCGACCACGTGGCGAAGGCGTTCCCGGCCGAGCAACCGCTGTTCGTGCTGTACACCTCGGGAACGACGGGCAAGCCGAAGGGCATCCTGCACACGAGCGGCGGCTACCTCACCCAGGCCGCGTTCACGCACAAGAACGTCTTCGATCTGCACCCGGAGCGCGACGTGTACTGGTGCACGGCCGACATCGGCTGGATCACCGGCCACAGCTACGTCGTCTACGGCCCGCTCGCCAACGGCGCGACCCAGGTCATCTACGAGGGCACCCCTGACACCCCGCACCAGGGTCGTTGGTGGGAGATCATCGAGAAGTACAAGGTCACGATCCTGTACACGGCGCCTACCGCCATCCGCACCTTCATGAAGCTCGGGCGTCAGATCCCGCACGAGTTCAACCTGCGTTCGCTGCGCCTGCTCGGCTCCGTCGGCGAGCCGATCAACCCCGAAGCGTGGATCTGGTACCGCCACGTCATCGGCGGCGGCTCGATCCCCGTCGTTGACACGTGGTGGCAGACGGAGACGGGCGGCATCATGATCTCCGCCCTGCCCGGTCTGACCGATCTGAAGCCCGGCGCCGCGCAGGTCCCGATTCCCGGCATCGAGGTCGAAGTGCTCGACGACGACGGCAAGAAGCTCGAGGAGGGCGGCGGACTGCTCGTCATCAACGAGCCGTGGCCGGCCATGCTGCGCGGCATCTGGGGCGACCCTGAACGCTTCAAGGAGACGTACTGGGACAAGTTCCAGGGCAAGTACTTCGCCGGAGACGGCGCGCGCCTCGACGAGGACGGCGACATCTGGCTGCTCGGCCGCGTCGACGACGTTATGAACGTCTCCGGCCACCGCCTGTCCACGGCCGAGATCGAGTCCTCGCTCGTCGCCCACCCGCTCACCGCCGAGGCGGCCGTCGTCGGTGCCGCAGACGAGACGACGGGTCAGGCCGTCGTGGCCTTCGTCATCCTGAAGCAGAGCCACGAGCACGACATCGCCGACCCCGACGAGATCGCCGCACTGCTGCGCGCCCATGTGGCCCAGCAGATCGGCGCGATCGCCCGCCCGCGCGAGGTGTTCATCGTGAACGAACTGCCGAAGACGCGTTCGGGAAAGATCATGCGGCGCCTGCTCCGCGACGTCGCTGAGGGCCGCGAGATCGGCGACACCACGACGCTCGCCGACACCGCCGTGATGCAGATCATCACCTCGAAGATGCGCTGATCTGACGCTCAGCTGATGGTGGATGCCGGCCGGCCCGGCATCCACCAACGCCTCGCGACACGGCCGTGGGAACGCGCGCCTCTTCCCGCCGCGAAACGAACGTGGTAGAACTGGCCGGAGTGCGCACCGGCGCGCCCAGCGAAAGCTGACTTTCGCGAAAGGACGCTCATGCCAGAGCCACGCCGCTTGCCGCCATTGTCCCGGTCACTGGCCACAGCCGCGGTGAGCGTGGCGCTGGTCGTCGGCCTCGCCGCCCCTCCCGCCCTGGCAGCGACAGCTCCGCCGACCCCGGAGATCCCCAGCTCCAGCACACCGGCCCCGGCAACTCCAGAGCCGGAGACATCCGAGACGCCCGCCCCGACGCCCGGCACGGTGGACCCGGCAACTCCGATCCCGACCCCACTCCCGACGAGTGTTCCGGCTCCCACACACGCGCCGGACCCGAGCTCACCCGACGCCGTGCCCGATTCAGCGCCGACATCCTCCGTCGCGATCGCGGTGACAGGACCCCTCCTGGTCCTTGCCGCAGAGGATGTGGCACCGGGCAGTGACGAGCGCATCGTCGTGCTGCAGACCCCTGACGGGTCTCTGGTGCGACTGCAGGGCATCGACACGGCAACCGTGCAGCCGGGGGATGAGTTCTCTGGCGTTGTCGCCCTCGATCCCGGCGTCGAAGCCGAGTCGGCTCCGCTCCCGGAGCACGACGGCGTCGTCAGCGCAGACAGCGCTGAAGGCCACGAGCTGCTCGCTCAGAGCATGGCTGCGGAGCTGCCCGTCGTCGCCATTGAGACGACCATCACCCGCGCCGCCGAACCTCTGCCCGATGCCACCTTCGAGCAGCGCACGGCCGCCGGTGCCGTGCCCGCACGCGCGCACACGCTCGACGTGGCAATCGTCGGAACCAGCCTGAGCTCGACCAACTTCTTCAGCGACGCCCAGGTGAATGCGCTCGTTGCCGAGCTGAGCAGCTACTGGGCATCCCAGTCGCAGGGCGCTGTATCGGCGATGACCCGTCCGATGTCCATCAAACGCGTCGCCATCGGCGACCCCTGCGATCCGTTCAGTGCATGGTCGGCAGCCAGCAGCGCGTTCGGCGTCACCAATCTGGAGGGTGTCTACGCCGGCGGAGCGGGGCGCCACCTCGTCGCCATCGCCACCCCGCTGAACGCGGACGGGTGCACGGCCGGGTACGGTCTCGGCTCCGTCGGCGCGTCCGTGCACGAGGGAGGCGTGGTCTGGGCGTCCGTTGGGGGGCCGGATGCCGCATCGATCGTCGGTCATGAGCTCGGCCACAACATCGGTCTCGGCCACTCGAACAACCACTACTGCAGCAATTCCGCGCTGGTCGAGGGCCTGCCCAACGCCAACGGCGAGTACAGCAACGGCTGCTACGACGATCCGTACAGCGACTACTACGACATCATGGCCGGCGGCTTCACGTCCTGTGGCGCCGTCTGTTACACGACGGACAAGATCACCGCGCTCAACGTCGCGCACAAGGCCAGCGTCGGCTTCCTGGATGCCGCATCCATGCCCAGCGTGAGTCTGCCCAGCGCCGAGTCGTCCTCCAGCCGCACGGTCACGGTGCAAGCCGCCTCCAGCAATTCCGGCGTCCGCGGCATCCGGATCGTGAACCCACGGGACGGCGGCGTCTACTTCGTTGAATGGCGCAACGGCACCGGGCTGGACGCCGGGGGTTTCTACACGACCCCGGCTGGCGCCGGCAACGGCGTGCGGGTGCTCCGGCTCGGCGCGGAGTACGGTCCGGCCTCGCGGGTGCTTGCCCCTCTGGCAGCGAGTGGGAGTGCGCGCGACTACCTGCTCGACCTCGGTGAGAAGTTCGCAACGGCCGACCGTGGCATCACCATAGCGGTCACCTCGTCAACGGCGTCCGCCGCCACGGTGAGCATTCAGCTGTTCCGCCCGCTTGTGAAGCGCATCTCAGGAGCCGACCGCTACGGCACGGCCATCGCACTCTCGCAGCTCGGCTACCCCACCACGGCCCCTGTGGTCTATGTGGCCACGGGAGAAAGCTTCCCGGACGCTCTGGCCGCCGCCCCGGCCGCGGCGACGCTGGGCGGCCCACTCCTGCTGACACCAGGGTGGGGTGTTCCCGACTCCGTCAAGCAGGAGATCCAGCGCCTCAAGCCGAGCCGGATCGTCGTGGTGGGAGGAACTGCGGTCATCAGCAACACGGTGCTCAGCCAGATCAAGGCGCTCCAGAAGAACACCGTGCGACTTGCCGGAGCCGACCGTTTCGCCACTGCGCAGGCCATCGTCGCGGATGCGTTCCCCGGAGTCGTGGCGGAGAGCTGGCTGGCGACGGGCCTGAACTTCCCGGACGCACTGTCTGCCGCTGCCGTCGCCGGAAGCCGCAAGGTTCCCGTGGTGATGATCAACGGCGGACAGACGAACGTCGACGCCCTGACCGCAGGTCTCTTCGCACGATTGAAGCCGCGCACGGTCGCTATCGCGGGCGGGCCGGCTGCCGTGAGCGCTGGCATTGAGAGTTCACTGAAACGGGACTACACCGTCAAACGCTATGCGGGGGCCGATCGCTTCGCGACGAGCGAAGCGATCAACGCGAGCACCTTCGACAAGCCGAAGACCGTCTATCTGGCCACAGGTTTCGGCTTCGCCGATGCGCTCGCCGGGGCCGCGATCGCCGGGGCAACCCCGGGCCCGCTCTACGTGATCCCCAGCCACTGTGTACCTGGCGGCATCCTCGACAAGCTCAACGCATGGGGCACGAGCCGCATCGTCGTCATCGGCGGCACCAGCGTGCTGAGTCCCGCGATCGACAAACTGACCCGCTGCTGAGCGGCGCTGCTCCGACGACAGAGGGCGGATGCCGGTTGAACCGGCATCCGCCCTCTGTGTGTGTGTCTGCGACTCCGCGTTACGCGAAGGCGACGATCAGCTCAACCTCGACGGGCGAATCCAGCGGGAGCACGGCGACGCCGACGGCCGAGCGCGCGTGCACGCCGATGTCACCGAAGACCTCGCCAAGCAGCTCGCTGGCACCGTTGATGACGCCCGGCTGGCCGGTGAAGCTCGGGTCGGATGCGACGAAGCCGACGACCTTGACGACGCGGGTCACCCGGTCGAGCGAGCCGATCTGCGCGCGAACGGCTGCCAGCGCGTTGATCGCGCAGAGACGCGCATACTCCTTCGCGTCCGCTGCGGGGACGAGGTCGTGCCCGTCGCCGACCTTGCCTGTGGCCGGCAGGGACCCGGCCACGAAGGGCAACTGACCGGAGGTGAAGACGAGGCCGCCATGTTCGACGGCGGGAATGTATGCAGCGACGGGCGGGACGACATCCGGAAGGACGAGGCCGAGTTCGGCCAGGCGGGCCTCAATCTGTGACATAGGCGTGCGCGTCCTTCTACTTGTTGTTCTCGAATGCGGCGGCGGCGACGCTCGCGGCGGCGGCACCGGCGGCAGCAGCGGCCGAGCTCTCGCCGCCGACGGGGCGCTTGAGGTAGGCGACGAGCCCGCCCTCGGGTCCGGTGACGATCTGCACCAGTTCCCAGCCTTCTGAGCCCCAATTGTTGAGGATCGCAGCGGTGTTGTGGATCATCAGCGGAGTCGTGATGTATTCCCAGCGAAGCATAGGGAAGCCTTTCAGAATGGGTCAATGAGGGGCCTCGGGCGGGCTCGCGCGTGGCACACGCGGGCCCGCCACGGTGGTTTTTCAGCTTTTCGCCTTAGGCTCCACTATATGTCTGAGCAAAAACGTACGGTCGGTGGCGCCCTCGGTGGCCTCCTCGGCTTCGTGGGAATGAGCGCCGTCGCCGGTGTACTCGTCGCCGCAGCAGTGACCCCCGCCATCGCCCTCTCCGGCGTCGCAGCCAACAGCTCGATCAACATGTTCGAGAACCTGCCCGGTTACCTGGAGATCGGCGACTTGGCCGAAAGCTCGAACATCTACGTCACGCACTCCGACGGCACCTCGCAGAAGATCGCGACCTTCTACGACCAGAACCGTGAGTCCGTCGGCTGGGATCAGGTCTCTCAGATCACCAAGGACGCCGCCATCGCCGGTGAGGATCCCCGCTTCTACGATCACGGCGGTGTCGACCTCAAGGGAACCCTTCGCGCCGCCGCCAGCCAGGTGATTCCTGGGATGTCAACCTCCGGTGGATCCTCGATCACCCAGCAGTACGTGAAGAACGTTCTGCTCGAAAAGCTGGTCGCCAAGGCGACGACGCAGGAAGAGGTCGACGCGGCGTGGGAGGAAGCGGCGGGCTTCTCCACCGAGCGCAAGCTCCAGGAGATGCGTTACGCGATCACCCTGGAGAAGACCTACAGCAAGGATGAGATCCTCCTCGGCTACCTCAACATCGCCAACTTCGGGGGGCGGGTGTACGGCATCCAGGCCGCGGCTCAGTACTACTTCAGCGTGAATGCCGCCGATCTGAACGTCGAACAGTCAGCAGCGCTGCTGGCCATCGTGAACAGCCCGGACGAGTACCGCCTCGACAGGCCGGATGATGTCGACAACGGCGCCGCCAACGGCTATGCGGCCACAAAGCTCCGCCGCGACTACATCATCCGCGAGATGCTCGAGCACGACAAGATCACCCAAGAGCAGTTCGACGTCGCGTATGCCACAGCGATCACCCCCGTGATCACGGAACCGAGCACCGGTTGCCAGACGGCGGGCGGCTCAGCCTATTTCTGCGACTACGTCACCAAGACGATTCAGAACAACCCGGCGTTCGGGGCGACAGAGGAGGAACGCAGCGCGCTGCTTCAGCGTGGTGGCCTCGAGATCTACACGACGCTCGACATGGACCTGCAGATCACCGCTGAGAACTCGATCAACCAGTACGTGCCGCAGGTTGCCGATGGCATCGATGTCGGCGCCGTTGCCGTCACCGTGCAGCCGGGAACCGGCAAGATTCTGGCGATGGCCCAGAACAAGACCTACAGCCAGGACTCCGAAGTGCTCGCCCAGGGGCCGCAGTACTCGGCAGTCAACTACAACACCGACTTCGAATACGGCGGATCCAGCGGCTTCCAGCCCGGATCAACCTACAAGGTCTTCACTGTCGGCGAGTGGGTGAAGGAGGGCCACTCCCTCAACGAGAGCATCGACGGGCGCAAGCGCAGCGACTGGGGCACGTTCCGCGACAGCTGCAACGGCGGAACGATCTCCTTCCCCGGCTTCTCCGTGAACAACGATGAGGGCGGCAACGGCGGGACGTACACGGCCCTCAGCGCGACCCAGCAGTCGGTGAACACCGGCTTCATCGCCATGGCCAAGCAGCTCGACCTCTGCGGGATCAAGAACACCGCAGAGTCCTTCGGCGTGCACCGCGCCGACGGCAACCCGCTGGCCTGGGGAGCAAGCGCCGTGCTCGGCACCGAAGAGATCGCACCGCTGTCGATGGCCAACGCCTTCGCCGGCGTCGCGGCCAACGGCATCGTGTGCGAGCCGACAGCCATCGCCAGCATCAGCCACTCCGACGGGACCCCCGTCACACTTGCGGACGGCAGCGAGCTGCAGGTTCCGAACGGAAACTGCTCCCAGAAGGTCGACCCCGCCGTGGCATCCGGTATGGCTTACGCCATGCAGAAGGTGATGTCCGGTGGAACCGGAGCGGTCTCAGCCGGGCGCGTCGACACGTGGGCGCCCATGATCGGCAAGACGGGAACCTCCGACGAGAACGAGGCCACCTGGATGAGCGGCGCGACCACCAAGGCGGCCACCGTTGTCGGCGTGTTCAACGCGTCTGGCCATGTCGACCTGCGTCGCACCTATTTCAACGACACACAGGCCGCGACCCTCCGCCACTACATCTGGCCGCAGATCATGTCCGTCGCCAACGCCAAGTTCGGCGGAGACGCGTTCGCCGAGCCCGACGCGAGCGCTCTGAAGACCGTCTACGTCGCGGTCCCCGATGTTCGCGGCAAGAGCCTGGCCGAGGCGCAGAGCATCATCGAGGGCGCCGGATTCGGCTTCGCAGACGGCGGCCCTGTCGACTCCGAGCTGCCGGCCGGTCAGGTCTCCGGAACGAGCCCGGCCGGTGAGGCGCCGCGTGGATCGGTCGTCTCGGTCAACACGAGCAACGGCCAGATGGTGCTGCTCCCCGACGTCATCGGCAAGAGCATCGATGAGGCCAAGGGCGCGCTCGGTGGTTTCTCCGTCACCCAGGCCGAGCAGGCCGTGACCGACAAGAAGCAGGACGGCAAGGTCATCTCCAGCGACCCCGCTGCCGGCAGCCCCGTCAAGTCCGGCGCCACCATCACCCTGACCGTCGGCAAGTTCGACGACAAGGGCGGCGACGGCAAGGGCAACGGCTAGTGGGTTCAGGCTCCCGCGCGGCGGCCGCGATCACCTCGGTGGTCGCGGCCGCTGGCCTTGCAGCGCTCGCCTGGGGAACCCTCGTCGAGCGCAAGCGCTACACCCTGCGCGAGGTCACCGTTCCGGTTCTGCCGGCCGGCTCGGCACCGCTGCGGGTGCTGCACCTCTCCGATCTGCACATGGCGCCATGGCAGCGTGACAAGCAGGAGTGGGTGCGCTCTCTCGCCGATCTCGAGCCCGACCTCGTCGTCGACACCGGCGACAACCTCGGCCACGTCGACGGCATCCCGGGCGTCGCATACGCCCTCGAGCGCTTCCGCGGCATCCCCGGCGTCTTCGTCAACGGCTCCAACGACTATTTCGGGCCCTCCCCAAAGAACCCGTTCCTCTACTTCGGCGGGCCGTCTGGCACTCCCCGCAAGGTCGCCACGCTCGACATCGACGCGCTGCACCGGGTGTTCGAGGGTCTCGGTTGGACGGATCTCAACAACAAGGCCGCGGCCATCGACATCCGCGGAACGCACCTCGAGTTCTTCGGCGTCGACGACCCGCACCGCGATTTCGATCGACTGGAGCTGATCACCGGCGCCATCGACGAGCTGCGCGCAGACGACCCGCTGCTCGACGAGCAGTGGCCAGACGGCCCGGATGCCGCTGCGCCGCGCCCCACGGCCACGATCGGGGTCGTCCACGCCCCGTACCAGCGTGTGCTCAACTCCTTCGTCAATCACGGCGCTCAGCTGATCCTCGCCGGTCACACGCACGGCGGCCAGGTCTGCATCCCGGGAATCGGTGCGCTCGTGACCAACTGCGACATTCCCCGCGACAAGGCGAAGGGGCTGAGCCTGTGGTTGCACGGGCTCCGCTCGGCGTTCCTGAATGTCTCGGCGGGGCTCGGTACGTCGATCTATGCGCCGGTCCGCTTCGCCTGCCCGCCCGAGGCGACACTGCTGACGCTCGTCGCCGCGCCGTAAGCCGAAATTTCCCGGCCGGGAACGCCCAAGTGGCAATCGGCGGCTGGAATATCCGCTATTCTTATTGAGGTCCTAACGGACTATGGCTTTCGGGTCATCGGGGTATGGCGCAGCTTGGTAGCGCGCGTCGTTCGGGACGACGAGGTCGCAGGTTCAAATCCTGTTACCCCGACAGTGGGGCAGTTCTCGAAACTGCTCGCAAAACGGCAACAACGGAATCGCTCCTGATGAGAATCAGGAGCGATTTTCTGTTTCCGGGTCGTTTTCGTGCGTTCCGGAGCGCGGCCTAGTCTTCTGAGCCTTTTCGGCGGGCGATTTCGCGCTGGTTAACGACTTTCGGGCGCACCGATGTCTTCGGTGCGCCTGGGGTTTGCCCTCTCGGGCGGTGTCGGTCGCGCGGGTGCGCGGCTACCGTCGGGTGGGTGGCCCGCCGGTTTCGTCGGCTGCTGCTCCGCGCTTCTTCATGTGTGCGGGCCGTTCTACTCCGGGTGGGAGCGTGTCGGTGTACGCATTGTAGAACTCGCGGTCGCGGCGGCGAAGCTTCTTCTCAACGGGGTTACCGGCGCGGTTCCGCTTCGCGTCTTCTTTGTACTGGTCGCTCATGAACGAGGCGATTTTCCGGAGGTTGAAGTTGACCAGCAGCATGGTGACGATGACCTGCGCGGCGCCGAAGCCGCGCACCTGACGCCTGCTGGCGTCCTGGATGTCTTCCGTGCCGCCGCCCTTGACCTGCTTGTTCAGCGACTCGATGGAGTTGCGGGCGTGAGTGTGGAACTCGTCCCATTCACGCGTGCCGTAGTCGAATGCCTGCTTCTGTCGGCGAATGTTGGCGGCCTCGAAGGACACCGAGTGCTGTTGGCAGATTTTGTCAGCGAAGTTCGGAAGGTCTTCGGCGTCCACGGCGGGGCGGGCTTTGTCGGCTACCTTCTTTGTTTTCATGAGCTCACGCAGGGGGCAAGTCACAGTCGGGCTTGGTCCGACTGCCGGGCAGGTGAGCACGGTGCGGCCTTTAGCGTCTGGCTTCTCCTTCTGGCGCAGCTGGAACGCTTTGCGTTCGTTGATGCGCACCCAGTAGGTCTCCTTGTCGAGGAGGCCGCGCTGCAAGTCTTTCGTCGCGTCGCGCAGCGGCTCGGGGGTTCCCGGGCAGTAGGCAGCGCCCTCGATGTAGTACGCGCCGTGGTCGCCGCCTTGGACGCCGAGCCGGTCGATTCGGTAGTCCGTCGACGGCGTGAATCCTTCGTTGAAGGCTGGGTCATGGAGCCGCTCGACAAGGGAGTTGGCCCAATACTGCTTGTCAGCGTCACCGACGCCGGGTGTGAGACCGGTGGCTTTGGCCGCACGCATCAACGACACCGCTTCTTCGGCGACACCGACGTTTGGCAGGCTCAGCGTTGCGGCGACAGCGAGTGCGGGGAATCGCTTCGAGCCCGGCGCTTCCGAGTCAACGCGCACAGCGACGTTCGCTTCCCAGCCCCAGCTGTATTCGTCCTTGGCCTTCTTCGTGTCGGGCGTGGTCATGTCCGCCGCGCCACGGAGGGAGTCAGTGCGTGCACCGGTGCGCACATGCCATCCAGCGAAGGCGTCTACCGGCCCTGGCGTCTGCGTCCTCATGTCTTCGACCTTTGCTTCCTCGGCGACGCGACGGGCGAGGTGCTTGCGCGAGTACCCCGTCGTCGTCGGGGTGCCGATGAAAGTTTGGTCGAACGAGATGTCCAGTTTGTTGGAGACACGCCTGATGTCGCGGGGCTGCTCGTTGAAGGTCATCACCAGGAAGAGCTTGGTGAACTCGTCGAGGCGGGCCTTCTTCTTCTCGCCCAGCTTTGCGTCGTGAGTCTCCAGAATCTGCTGGATTTCGGCATAGGTCTTGCTGTGGCGTCGCTCCTGCGGGAATGGGTCCATCAGGTCAACCATGCGGTGGAACGCCCGGTGGGTGTTGTCGTACCAGCGCTTGTTCTCTCCGATGTGTCCAACGAAGGACTCCGTCGAGTACTCGAGCCCGAGGAGCTCTCTGGAGTTGTCGCTGAGGCGGTACATGAACACATCCCTCAGCTTCGAGAGGAACATTTCGGAGCCCTCCTTGGCGAGGAGAAGCATGCCGGTCAGAATCGCCCGTTCGGAGATGAGCGCCGGACGGCCCCCGATGCCGAAAGCCGATGCGTCTTCCTTGCGCCATTCCTGCAGCTTCTCGAGAACCCCGGCCTTCACGACGCGCTTCTCGGCTTGAGCCACTGTGTTGTCATCGATGTGGAGGACGTTTCGGCCGCGTCCCATGACTTCTTCGACGGACATGCCGCCGAGGTCGGGGTTGTGCGTGGTGAATTCGAAATCGGTGTCGCCGGCGCTCATCGTGCGAGCTCCTCGCCGATGAGGAGACCGACATAGTCTGCGGGGTCAAGCGGGCGGGCGAAGCGTAGGTGCTTGTCGAGGCTCGCGGCCGAGACGAATCCAGCAACAGTTTTGAGCGCGGCGAGAGGGACACCATTGTCGATTTGGGCAACAATCCAGGTCGAACGCAGCCGTGACACGGTTGCGCGGACCCGCGACGGGTGCTCGGTCAGGAACGTCTGGATTACGCGGGGCCGGTACTCATCGAACCGGTAACCACGGAAGAGGTACTCGTCGGGGTCGGCGCCCAAGTCGATGCTGCTCAGCAGGGTGCGATTCCACGGGTGCATCACCGGCACGCGGCGCCGCCGGGGGCCGGGGACATTCACGAACACGCGACCATCGACGACCTCGATGTCGCTGATGCGCACCTTGATGATTTCTTCCGTGCGGAGACCAGCTCCACCGGCGAGGCCAAGAATCGCGTGTGCGTTTCGCCGCTTCAGCTCGGTCGTGAGGGTTCCGGCCCAACTGTGCATCGTCGCGGCCTCTGCCATCGAGAACGGGCGTCGACCAGCCATCTGCGGGGCAGCTAGCCTCTTGACGCCGCCGTTGGCGAGGCGGTCAGCGATGGTGCCGAGCTGGCGGACAACACCCCACCGGTAAACCTCCGAGTGCTTCGGCAGGCACTCCTGCAGGAACCGGTACACGTTGTTCTGGGTGTAGACGCGCTCTACGGTGAGCTCGATGCCGTTGGTTGCCCACAGCCAGGCGTGGAACCGTGCCGTCATCGACATCACCCGGCGCGCCGACTCGTAAGTGCGCGGCTTCGTCTGCACCGCGGTGGCGATGGTGAACTCGCGTACGGCCTTCCACTGCGTCGGCGACACCTTCGGGTGGTAGCGGACGATGATGCCCCAGAGTTCTTCGGGCAGCTCAGGGTCGGCGGCGCGTAGGTGCGCGTACATTGCAGAGTCGGCAAGGAATTTGTTGTTGAGTCGGTTTTTCGCGGTCATGCACTCATGTACGAGGGCAGGCTGGAAACCTGTAAAAGTACTTCGGATAGGCCAGAACATCGCTGCGCGCCGTCAACAATCCGAGACCCAAACCCGGTGGCTATCTCGGCGCGGCGGGGGTCGAGGCACCCGATGGGATGAAGACGGCAATCTTGTCGAGCGCGGCGAAGTTCTGCAGCCCGGAGATGCGAAGCAGCTCAAGCGGCGGTGTTCCTGCCAGGAGATGGTGCAGGAGCCAGGTCGTGCGCATCCGCAAGGGCCGGACGTCCAAGCTCGTGGGAGCGCGTTGGAAGAAGTCCGCGATTTGGCCGACGCCGGTGCTCGAGCGCCCCGGGCGGAACAACCAGTCGCCCTGGTCGACTTCGCCCAGGATGCGGCGTATCGGCTGTTGCCAAGCGGACAGGATGGGGACGTGACGGGGCCGACCCTCCCTCACGATGACGAACATCTGCTCGTTCCAGATGCCGAGGTCGGACGTACGCACTTTGAGAAGCTCGCGGGTTGCGAGGCCCGCACCCAACCCCAGGGCGAGGAGCGCGACAGCGTCGTTTCGTCGCCGTGGTGTCCCTTGTGAGAACGCCCAACTGTGTAGCGCCGCAACGTCGGCCGGCGTGTAGGGCTCGGTCGGGGCCGAGCGGGGAATTGGGCGGTGCGCGGGAACGGCATCGGCGGGGTTCAACACGCGCACCATCTGTGACAGCGTCGCCCGATGAGTGGCTTTGCTCCCCTGGAGGTAGCCGTCCATCCCGAGCTGGATGAACTGTTCCACGACCGCGCGTCGGAAGATACGCGGGCGCTCCAACGGGGTACCGCGGCTTTGCCAACACCAAAGCACGAACGCCACCGCGGCGGGGAACACGCTCCGTGGTGCCCGCCCGGTCGTCGCGGCAGTGTCCGCGACGGCCTCTTCCACGAACTCGCCGATGATGTCCCAGTACGGCCCCGCTTGGACGGGACGATACCGGTCAAGCTCGGCTACGTCGTCAGCCATGGCGTCGTGGGAGTTCTGGCACGCGCTCGATGGACGCCACCGCCGTCGACTCACGAGTCGTGAGCCAGACGCCGGGCACGGCGAGGTTTATCAGCACGACGAGTGGTTCGCCGAGCGTGCAAGAGACAATCTCGAGGAGGTCGACGCTCTCGCCGTCCCGGCGAAGCGCTGGTGCCCCCGCGAGCGGTGAGCCCGGGTCGCGCCGCACCTCACGAACATCGAGGTCGAACCGGTACCGACTGCCCGACACAGTCGTGACGACGTAGCGGCCGGTGGCGTCATCCGGAAGGGAACGAGGGAGCAGCTCACTTGTCGATGTCATCACTCACCCCTCGTCGTCCGCAGAGTCACGGGCGTCACCGCGGAGGGGCGCCGGGCAGATGCGCAAGATGCGGCTGGTGATATGCCGGATGAAATCGAAGTGTTCGGCGTCGGTGCCGTCGGCGCGGGTGTGCCAGTGCCCTTTCTCGCCGGCCGTGCACTCCACAATCCGCAGCAAAGGCCGCGCGGCATCGTAGGCCGACGGTTCGGAGCTCGGTCCCGGAACTCGCGTCACGGTCATCGCCTCGAGGTCGAAGAGGTGCACGGAGTCCCGCGTGCGCACGCGCCAGCGACCCCCGTTGGTTTCCGTGAGCTTGTCCAGCCTCGTCATTACCGCCTCGCTTCTTCCGAACGACGACACCGGTGTTCAGCGTCTGACCGCTCACACAACGCTAAGGATTCGCCCGATTTCAAACCACCGATTCAGCGACAAAGCGGTGCCCGGCAGGGTTTTCGTGCACCGCGCATAGCTGCAGTGAGGCCGCAATCGTTGCGGCCGGAACGGGCAACTATGCAACAAGCAGGAATAGCACCGGCGGAGCTCTACGAGCGGGCGCGGGACATCTTCGAAGCGACGAGCAGGGAGGCAGACGAGGAACCCCAAGAGAGGTCCTCACTCTATGAGCGCGCCGACCATGCCATCGCGACCACCGGGGAAGCCCCTCGTGCTCCGGGGCTCCGGCGGGCGGCGAACTGGGCCTCGGCGCTCCACCGCTACGAGACCTTCTGGCGGGAAAATGGGCGCACTCCGCGGGAGAACACTCGAGACCAGTCGACCCTCCCGGCGGCCGAGCGGCGCCTGGGCGAGTGGGCGCGGCATCAGCGTCGCTTCGATGACATGCTCTGCGTCTACCAGCGCATTCGCTTAGAAGTCTCGCCGGCGTTTGCCTGGGACAGCCTGGAGGACTTGTGGCAGGCACACCTCCTGGCGTGCGCGGCCCACCGGGAGCAAGTCGGTGATTTGCCGCGGCTGCACGCAACCGACGCTGTGGAGTTCGCTCTTGCCCGCTGGCTGGGCCGGCAACTACGGCGTCTGAAGGCAGGCACACTGCCGGAGCACCGTGTAGCCCTACTGACCGAATTGCTGGCAGCGACCGCACCGGAAGCAGAAAATCCGATTCAGTGACAGAAAGCCGTCGGCGCGGCCGGTCAGGGCGTGGGGAGCAGTAGCTTCGACCCCATGAACACTGACGACGACCGCGCCGACGGCATCTTCGGCGATGCCGCCGTGGTCCCGGCGGGCGCGGGCATCGATGACCCCACCCTGGTTCGACCGCACCCTGCGAGGGACGAATCGAACAGCTCGGGTAGGACCCACCATTCCCTGGAGCATAGAGAACATGGTCGATTCATCGTGATGACGGAGTCGGGCAGCAAGTACTTCATAGATTTCGAGCGGGAAGCGTTCGTGCGCCTCCCCGAGGACGGTGAAGAGGAACTCTGGGCGATGCGCGGTGACGGACAGCCAGTGCGGTTGCTCCGGCTCGTAGAGTGCGTGGTCGGCGGGCGGATGCGGCTGAGGCTCAACCTCGGCATTCCCGGAATCGCCTTCACCACTCGGGAAACCACCACGGTGCTCACCATCATAGAAGTGCCAGACAAGGGGAACAATCGAGAGCCACAGTGGCCCGTGCTTGGACAGTCGCCTGAGCTCTCGGGCGCCACCAAACGGCGGCCCCCGAATGAGGAGGACGCTCATGGACACAGTTGAGGAACTGACCGGCGATGAGGATGGTGTGTGGCGCGTTACGACTGTCGGCAGTTGCCACATCATCAACTTTCAGCGACGCACGGTCACGCGCATACGTGGTGTTGGCCGCAATCCCAGCATCAACGACCGCGAACGGCCGCTCCGCAGCATCGAGTCCTGCAAGGTCGGCGAAGTTGGGCGCTGGACCATGCAATCCGATGATTTCTTCACCGCCTACTTTTGGCACCAGACCAGTACGGTTCAACGCATCGAGCGGCTCACCGGTATGGAGCTCGGGAACGCGAACACGGAGGTGGCGCTCGAGAACATCAACGCCAGCGACGGACTACTCAGCACCGCCGACGTCGCCGCGCTGCTCGATGTGAGCGTCGACATGGTGCAGGAATTGTTCGACTCGGACCGGCTCCTCGGCCTCATCTGGAAGGAGCGTCTGGTGTTCCCCGGCTGCCAGTTCGGGCCCGAACAGAACGAGGTCGCCGCGTTCGTGCAGCCACTCATCGCGGCCGCTTACGAGCTGAACTACTCTGTCCGCAGCCTCATCTTCTGGCTCTACAGCCCGACGACATACTTCGACGGAGCCCGCCCGGTGAACTACACCGACGAGCCCGAAAGGCTGGTCGAGGCCTTCCGCAACGGTGCGGGCATCGAGTGGTGACACCAACTCGAGCATCGGCCATGAACCGTGCGGCGCAGCTCAGGGGCCGGGTGGGCCGGCCCTCAACACGTTCAATCGCTTTCCCCGCGCCGTGCCATGTCGGTGCTGCCTGCTTGACTCGCTAGGGTGAAGCAGTGGCCGGGCTGCGTTCATCACGCCACCCATTTACTTGCTCGGCCGCAGAGGGAGTAGTCGTTGGCCGGCAAGACGAAGAAGACCGCGGCAGCGAGTCTCGAAGACACGCTGTGGGAAGCAGCCAACCAGCTGCGCTCGAACATGGACGCGGCGGAGTACAAGCACGTCGTTCTCGGGCTAATCTTCCTCAAGTACGTCTCCGACGTCTTTGAGAAACGACATGCTGAACTTGAGCGGCTCGTCAACGACGAGTCAACTGATTACTTCATGCCGACGCTTGAAGGCAAGCGAGAAACCGTCGAAGACAGAATCGAGTACACAAGCGAAGGGGTCTTCTGGATTCCCGCGGGCAACCGCTGGGAAGACCTGCGAAAATCAGCCAAGCAGTCCGACGTCGGTGGCCGTATCGATGCGGCGATGGAGGCCATTGAGAAAGAGAACCCCAGCCTCAAGGGCGTGCTCCCGAAGAACTATGCCCGCCGTGAACTGACGCCGCAGATGCTCGGCGGGCTCATCGACCTCTTCTCCAATGAAAACCTCGCCGCCGAAGAGCACGAGAGCCTTGACGTCCTGGGCCGCGTGTTCGAGTTCATGCTCTCCAAGTTCGCCAACGCGGAGGGCAAGCTCGGTGGCGAGTTCTTCACGCCCCGCAGCGTCGTTAAGCTCATGGTCGACATGCTCGAGCCCTTCAACGGCCGCGTGTACGACCCTGCCTGTGGTTCGGGCGGCATGTTCGTTCAGGCCGACCGTTTCGTGAAAGCCCACGATGGCGTGCGCAACGACATCAGCGTCTTCGGTCAGGAGCAGAACCCCACAACGTGGCGGCTCGCGAAGATGAACCTTGCCCTCCGCGGAATCGAGGCGAACCTCGGCCCGCAGTGGGGTGACTCCTTCACAAACGACCAACACCCCGACCTTCGCGCCGACTTCGTCATCGCCAATCCTCCGTTCAACATCAAGAACTGGGGTGCCGACAAGCTGTCGGGTGACGTGCGTTGGCAACATGGCAACCCGCCTGCGAACAACGCCAACTTCGCCTGGATTCAGCACATGCTGCACCACCTGAAACCCACAGGAACCATGGCCACCGTGCTCGCCAATGGCTCCCTCTCAAGTCAAACCGGAGGCGAAGGCGAGATTCGCAAAGGCCTAGTCGAGAAGGACCTCGTCGAGTGCATCGTCGCGCTGCCCGGCCAATTGTTCTTTACGACGCAAATTCCGGTATGCCTCTGGTTCCTCACCAAGGACAAGTCGGGACAGGCTGTCAGGAGCGAGCGCTCGCAGCGCGCACGCAGCGGCGAAGTGCTATTCATCGATGCCCGCCAGCTCGGCACCATGACTTCTCGCACGAACAAAGAGCTAACGGATACTGACCTCGCGCTTATCGCGGACACTTATCACGCTTGGCGTGGCGAGCCCGGCGAGAAGACTTACGAAGACGTGCCCGGCTTCTGTGCGAGCGTTACACTCGAGCAGATTGCCCAGCACGCCCACGTCCTGACGCCTGGTCGCTATGTCGGAAGCGAAGCGGCCGAACTCGACGACGAGCCCCTCGAGGAAGTGATTGCACGGTTGGCTCTGGACGTTCGAGATGGGTTCAGTCGCCGAGCGGAACTGCAGTCATCAGTTCTGGCGTCGCTCGTTGCGCTCGAGGTGGATGTTCAAGGTGCCTAGCTGGAAACTGGTGGAGTTGGAGCGGATTGCTGATTTCTACTCGGGCGGCACCCCACGGAAATCAGAGCCGCAGTTTTGGGCCGGCGGCACTATTCCTTGGATAAGTGCTTCGAGCATGCACACAACCAGAGTGAGCTCCTCAGAGAAGATGGTCACTCCTGAGGCAATCGGTCATGGCACGCGAATTGCGCACCGTGGCGCGACGCTTGTTCTGGTGCGCGGAATGAGCCTTCTCGATGAGATTCGTGTCTCTCATGCCACCCGAGATGTTGCCTTCAACCAGGATGTGAAGGCCCTTGTCGCAAAGCATGGAGTAGACCCATGGTTCTTGACCTATGCCCTGCATGCGAGTCGACCGGCGCTGCTCGCAGCAGTCCACCTGGCCGGGCATGGCACCGGAGTGCTTGGCACGGAACAACTCCGGAGGCTTCTCATTCCGATGCCCTCGTTAGAGGAACAACTTCGGATTGTAGGAGTTCTCGGTGCCCTGGATGACCTCATTGAAGCCAACATCTCAACAATTGCCGCAATAGAGGGTCTACTGCAGGCGGCGTTCGCAAAGTACGGGTTTGACGAGCCGGGCGAGATGGAACTCTCCGAGATTGTCGACACCAACCCCAAGTACCCAAAGCCTCTGGGAATTGCCCCGTACGTCGATATGGCATCGCTTCCTACAGATTCGTATCAGATTGACGAAATAGGGGCACGTCCGGCGGCGGGTGGGGCTCGGTTTGCCCGAGGGGACGCCCTTCTCGCGAGAATCACACCGTGCCTCGAGAACGGGAAGGCCGCGTTCGTCAGCGATACTCCGGTGGGCGAAGTTCATGTGGGGTCGACGGAGTTCATTGTGTTGCGCGCGAAGACCGGAATCCCACTGAGCTGGCCGTATTTCCTGTCTAGGAGTGCCCGTTTCCGCGAGTTTGCGATTCGGCAAATGAGTGGCTCCACTGGACGGCAGCGACTCGATGCAATGGTCCTGAGAAAGTATCGTTTGAAGGCACCGGCGCCAGAGGCGCTGGCGCAATTCGAGGCGAGCGCATCGGGCCTAATTGCAGCGGCAGATGAACTGAAGCGTGAGAACGCAATACTCCGGAGCACACGCGATAAGGTGCTGCCATTGCTCATGTCGGGCGAGATTCGGGTGGGCGATGTTGCCAAAGCTGGGGCCAGGGGGAACAATGAGCGGCATTCCAACGGAAGCTGAGTTCGAAGAACTCGTCCTTGACGAATTGCGGGGCCTCGGCTGGACGGTCACCTACGGCCCCGACATTGACCCTGATTCGGGTGACGCAGCACGAAATGACTTCCGCGACGTCGTGCTGCAGGACCGGTTAGCTCGCGGCATCCGGCTGCTGAATCCTGACTTGGACGAAGCTGCAATCAAGGATGCGGTGAAGACGGTGTCCCGGTCGGAGTCTCAGGTTGTGATGGCGGAGAACTGGCGCGCATACCAGCTGCTAACGCAGGGCGTGCCGGTTGAAGTGCGGGATGCATCGGGTGCGCCGCGAACAATGAGGGTTCAGCTCATCGACTGGAAGAACCCACTCGCCAACGATTTCCTTGCCGTGAACCAGTTCACCGTCATCGGCTCCACCAAACGCCGCCCCGACATCGTGCTGTTCGTCAACGGCCTACCGCTGGTGCTGCTGGAACTAAAACGCGCCGGTAATGAGACGTCCTCGCTGAAGGGCGCCTTCAACCAGGTCCGCACCTACACACACGACATCCCAGACCTGTTCACCTGGAACCAGCTGGCCGTCATCAGCGACGGCGTACAGGCGCGTGCCGGAACGTTTGCCGGCGAATGGGAGCACTTCGCCCCGTGGAAGACCATCGATGGCGAGCTGGCACCGGCAATGCAGCCCGAGTATGAGGTGCTCACGAAGGGCATGCTCGCCCCAATGCGGCTGCTCGACTTGGTCCAGAACTTCACCGTCTACAGCGGCAATGCGGGCAAGTTGGTGCGATTCGTTGCGAAGTATCACCAGTTCTGGGCCGTGAATAAGGCCGTCTTCGCCACCGTCGAAGCCGTCGAAGGCGACGGACGCGCGGGCGTCGTTTGGCACACCCAAGGGTCGGGCAAAAGCTACGAGATGCTCTGGTATGCAGCCAAAATCATGCGGGACCCGGCAATGGAGAACCCTACCGTTGTAGTTCTCACGGACCGGAATGACCTAGACGACCAGCTCTTCGACGACACCTTCGCCGCTGCCCGTATCGGGGCACCGCTTCCGGAATCACCAGTGCAAGTCGGGTCGCGGGACGAGCTGAAGCGCACTCTGGGCGGTCGCGCATCCGGCGGCATCATCTTCTCGACGATTCAGAAGTTCGGCATCTCCAAGGATGAGAAGGACGCCGGCACCGCGTTCCCCTTGCTCTCTGCCCGCACCAACATTGTGGTGATGGTCGATGAGGCGCACCGCTCCAACTACGACTTCATCGACGGCTTCGCGCGCCACCTGCGCGACGGCCTGCCGAACGCCACGTACATCGGTTTCACCGGCACACCGATTGAGTCGACCGACAAGTCAACGAAGAACGTGTTCGGTGACTATATCGACACGTACGACCTCACCCAGGCCGTCGCCGACGGGGCGACGGTCAAGGTCTACTATGAGCCGCGTCTCGCCCGGGTGGAGCTGCCCGCTGATGCACTCGACGAGGTCGACGAGGCATTTCTCGACGCGACGTCCGGTTCCGAGGATGAGGCCAAGGACCGGCTGAAGTCGAAGTGGGCGAAGGTGGAAGCCATCGTCGGCTCCGACAAGCGCATCGCAGAGCTGGCATCCGACCTCGTCACCCATTGGGAAGCCCGCCGGGAAGTGCTTTCGGGCAAGGCGATGATTGTGACGATGTCCCGCCGCATCGCCGCGTCTCTGTATGACGCCATTGCGGAGCTTCGCCCTGGCTGGGTCAGCGACGACGACACCACAGGGAAGCTCAAGGTCGTGATGACCGGTTCGGCCGCGGACGAGCAGGCATTGCAGCCGCACATCCGCTCGAAGCAGGCGCTGCGTGATTTGAAGCAGCGGGCGAAGAACCCGAAGGACGAGCTCGAGCTGGTCATCGTGCGAGACATGTGGCTCACCGGATTCGATTCCCCGTCGATGCACACCATGTACGTCGATAAGCCGATGCGTGGTGCGAACCTGATGCAGGCCATCGCTCGGGTCAACCGCACATTCAAGGACAAGCCGGCCGGCCTGGTCGTGGACTACCTCGGCATCGCCGAAGACCTGAAGTCGGCACTCAAGGAGTACACCGACCGCGACCGGGAGAACGAGGAACTCGGCGAGGACCTGCGCCAACAGGCCATCCCGGGCATGGTCGAAGCTCACGGCGTCGTCGACACGATTCTGTACGGCTACCCATGGCGGCGCACGCTCACAGCCGGCGGAGCGAAGGCGTTCCTCAACGCCCTGACCGGCGCCGTCGAGTATCTGCTCTCTGCTCACATCGAGGTTGGTGATGAGTGCACGAACGACACCCCGTGTTTGAAGCATCGCTTCCTCGCCTACGCAGGACGCTTCGTGCGGCTTTACGCGATGTGTGCGGGCACGGATGCCGCGGAAGCCATCAAGGGCGATGCCGCCTTCTTCGAAGCCGTGCGGGCCCAGCTAGCCAAGGTCGAAGGCGGCGACCTGCGGGTCAACCCGAACGCCGAAGTCGACACCGCCATCCGGCAAATCGTCTCCGATGCTATGACCGGGGTTGGCGTCATCGACATCTACCGAGAAGCCGGCATCGCCAAGCCCGACCTCTCACTCATCGATGACGACTTCATCGAGAAGTTCAAGAAGTCCGACCGGAAGAACCTCCAGTTGGAGATGCTGCGCCGGCTGCTGAATGACGAGATTAAGCGGATTGCCAAGCGCAATGTTGTCGTGAGCAAGCAGTTCTCCGAGATGCTCTCCGACTCGCTGTTGCGGTACCAGAACCGCACGCTTGACTCCGCCCAAATCATCGCCGCGCTTGCTGACTTGGCTCAGAAGATGACCGCGGAGGCGAACCGTGCTGAACAGCTTGGTCTCACCGAAGACGAGCTCGCTTTCTACGATGCCATCCGCACCAACGACTCGGCTGTCGTCGAGCTCGGTGATGACAAGCTCAAACTCATCGCCCATGACCTGGTCGAAATCGTCCGCCGTGACGCAAAGACCGACTGGGCCGTGAAAGAGCAAGTGAAGGCAAAGCTCCGTGCCACCATCAAACGGCTGCTCCGTCGCCACGGCTATCCGCCGGACATGCAAGAGAGCGCGACTCTGATTGTGCT
This sequence comes from Leifsonia sp. Root4, assembly GCF_001425085.1. Taxonomy (GTDB): domain Bacteria; phylum Actinomycetota; class Actinomycetes; order Actinomycetales; family Microbacteriaceae; genus Microterricola. The sequence continues at coordinate 433,039 of NZ_LMDN01000002.1, forward strand.
TAGGCAGGCAGAAGCTGTAGCGGCGAGCGCCGCATGAGCGCATCCATTCGAAACCCGCAGCGATACCAGAACGAGATGAGTAGGTCGTAGCTTGGCGAGACGTAGTTGGACGGTTAGCGAACTCGCAAACGCGGCCGGACTTGATTTAGAGCAAACGCTACTTTCCCTTTGGGGGGAGGGAATCGACTATCCAGATGCACCTTCGTCACGAATCCGGGCAAGTGACGCGCGGGCGGCAGAAGCCGCGACGGGATTTGTCGGAGACCGCAAACGACGAACAGCGTATTGGGAAGAGCATCTTGGAATCTCCCGGGCAGAGCTCGGTGTCTTGTTGGGCGGACTGGGATTCTCGCTGAACGCTCGGGCAAGCAACCTTCCCAAAGGTGCGCTCCGTCGACTCGCGGAACACAGCAAGACGTTGGAACCACAGGGTTCACTAGAAGAGAAACCCCTACTTCCGCCAGCAGCTCCGTTCGAATGGTCGTGTGTGGGGACGGACAAATCAGTTCTAACCGTGACCGCTGATGAGGTCCTCCTCATTCATCAAGAGCTCGAGAGGGACTTCGAGGCGACTGACGACCCCATATCGCCGGCCGGGGTCAAATCGCAGTCAATGCTCGAAAGCGCTGTGTCCAGACAGGATGCCGGGTACGGGAGCGAGCGAAAATACACGACGGTGGTCTCGACGGCTGCAGCCCTGCTCCACTCATTGGTGCAGAATCACCCATTCTTCAATGGGAACAAGCGAGCCGCACTGGTCTCGATGCTTGTGATGCTGGACAAGAACGGCATGATGCTCAGCTCCAACCAAGACGAACTGTTCCGCTGGATGCTTCAGGTCGCGGGCCACGATGTCCTGCCCTCCGGCTTTGAGTATGACAATCGTGCCGACCGCGAAACGTTCGCTATCAGCGAGTGGATAAACAAGCGGAGCAGAACGGTTCGACGCGACGAAAAGAGTGTCACCTGGATTGCGCTGTCAAGGATTCTGAAGAAGTTTGAATGCACCGTCTCGCGCCGTGGCGAGCGCATGGAAATTACTCGCGAGGTGCAGGTCAGAAAGAAGTCCTTCCTCAAGAATGAGAAGTTTGAAACTCTCAAGTCGACGTACGTGAACACCAGCGATGGCCGAGAAGTGCCTCGAGGGCAGCTCAAACGAATTCGCGATGAACTGCGGCTCAACGAGGCTCACGGCATTGACTCGGAAGCGTTCTTCGAACGGAACAGAGAGGCTGACGATTTCATCGCCGAGTACTCAAAGTTGCTCCGCCGACTCGCACGGGTGTAAGCGTGTGATTGGCCGAGCGAAGCACGGACATTCGGCGACTGCGTCAACGCAGATGGACGTGCCTCCGGAAGCCAGAGCCATCTGAGCGGCGTCGAACATACCAGGGCATTATCGGTGGGACCTGCCTCGGCGTGCGATTGCTTTGTGAAAGGCAAACCGTGCCACCCGGGATTCTCAGTTGAGAGTCGTCAACAATCTGACGCTCTGGGAAAACGCCCAATCAACTCGAAGCGAACCGGTAGCGAAGCTGAGGCTTCCGCTCAAAAGCTGGGGACTCATCGCACTCGGCCTCACACGCCTAAGCTTCGTGAACCAGGCTGCTAGTTGCGGAAGTTAGGACTTCTTGCCCTTGAAGAGGTCTCGAATGACTTCACGTTCCCGCTGCTGTCGTTCTTGGCGAACCTCCGCCGTTACCTGAGAAAGAGTTCGGCTCGAACGGTTCGCGCGAACCATTGCACGCTGTTTCTTCGTTTCGGCGCTTAGTTGGATGCTAGTCATTCTGTTCCTCCTTCTCTGGTGCAATACTAACTGTCTTGTGTTTGCCGCGCGCTTGTGCCGCGCGATAGAAAGCAAACGCTGATGCGAGGGTCTCCATCATCTCGGCGTCTCGCAGCGTTAGGTCACCGATGTTCGGGCTGTCCAACGTGAGCATCCCATACGCTTCATCCGACGAGCGAATTGGCAGCGAGATGAAAGTCGCATACGGCCGTCCGGCTGTTCCCCACGCTTCGGGGAGCTGAGAGGTGTCAGGGCAGAAGAAGTGGTCCTCAACGTCGGACAACCTATCTATCGCAATCTCACCACGCACGTCCGACGCGTCGAACCCACGAGGGGCGTCATTGCGCCCGCGGATGGCCGTTGCGGATAGCTTGGTCTTGTCCGCAGAGATGTCGTAGAGAACGATACGCACGCCAGGGAAGCCCTCAAACATTGACGTGCCCATTTCGTCAAGCAACTCGTCGACTCGTTCTTGAACCAGGCCTACCCTGCCTGCTCGAGGCATGGCCTCAAAATCTGCAGCATCGCTCAGCACGCGAGCAGCAGCTTCACCGACTAGACGCTCGCGGGCATCAAGCATGTCGTCTTCACGCTGTCCTTGGCGTAGAGCCCAAGAGCGCAGCCAAAGTGGGGTCAGCCCAAGTGCCACGATTGCGGCACCGATTGCGACCTGCCAAACATTCTCCTTCGCGCCAGAGATGACTGCGCTGCCGACTGTGGTGCCAACCCAAGGGGCTATCTCAGGAACGGCCCCGTCGCTCAGAAATGTCAAAATGCGGTCGCGGGCGCTGGGGATTCTCTTCGTCATTGGCTCCGTCTGTTTCTCTGCGGCTGGGCCGCGTGGGCGCGCTGCTTCGGTCCTTGCCCACACAATCGGACTCCACCGGCGGTCCGTGTGAAAGGAGCCTTGCGCAATCTGTCGACCTCGTTTGGACAGCTCTTCTGCCGAGGCATGAAGGTTATCGTGTGGTCGTGCCCCGTATGGAGCGACCAGCCGGCTTTCCACCAACTGGCCGCGTGCGACAGGTCTCCGACGCTGGCACGTTGGACGATTAGGAAGTGAAGGGCTGGGTCCATTTCTGCTCGATTGTCCCGCCCGTCAGATGGAACTCAGTCAGGTTCCGCTGGACAATGTCGTGATGTTTGAAGCCGTCCGCAATAGCGATGGCTGAAGCGAAGTCGCGAACCGCTGACCTGAACTCGGGGAGTCGCTCGAAGCTCATGACGCGCGCTCCCTGGCGAGGAACGGCATCCTCCTTCGGAGTTCGAGAAGGGTGAATCATCACAGGGGTGCCGGTGAAGCGGACATCGCTGTAGTCGCGCGCAAACCAATCCATGGAATGAGACAGCTGCTCAAGGTCCTTCCGTGGAACGAAGTCAGCTGTTGCTTCACTCTTGCACTCGATGACCCAGTACGCGTCGCCCCCAATTGCCCAAAGCACATCAGGGCCGAGGCCAGACTCTTGGTCGGGGCGGGACGATTCAAACCCGAGCAACTTCCCGAGCCGCTCCAACGCACTTTCAAATCGCTTGTAGCTGTTCCGCTCAGTGCTCGGCTCGAGGTCGCGAAGCAACGACTCGATACCGATTTCTAGCGCGGTCGCGGACGCATATGTCGACGTGAGCGACGCGACACTTGAAGTTGCTTGATGCGCCGAAGCCCGAATTCGCGTCGCCGCGACTTCGCTATCGAGCTTCAAGATGTAGTTGTTGTCGATACGCGCGGATTTCTGGATGTCACGAGCTCGAGTCGGGTCAACAGGGTTTAGATACGCTGCGGCGCGCTGCTTCACCCAGCCACGCATGCGTGAATCGTTGACGTGGTCGAACACAGCGGCGAGCCTGTTGAAACCCTCCACGTTGCGCTCGGCCAGCGCGAGGTCGTACGCTTCACGCTCCGCAACGACGACGGCGCTGACGTCCGTCAAACTGTCGTACACAACTGACTCCAGTGCACGCCGGCTTGCGGTAGTCCAATCCGGGGCCCGGTCGAGAAACGCGTCGACTGCCTCTTCGAAATAGGCCATCGGCTTTCCTCTCGCCCCACTGGACACCTGAAGCGAGAGTTCGTACTGGGCGCGAGTTCCAGGACTCAACTGTTGGCGGTCCGAGGCTCCGTATAGTCGTTCCACGAGCCGAGGGTCCAGAAGCAGCACCGCGCAATAGTCGCTTGTTGAGCGGATTCCGCGTCCCATGCCCTGTTCGATTCGCTGGGTCTGACGCGCGTCCATCGCTTCGGTGCCACCGATTGCAGCGCCTTCGACGAGTTCCTGCGGAGAGTATCGCTCCGGGAGTCCGTCGAGGATAAGTACGCGGCAGGCGTCGTTTGGGAGGTCTACACCGTCGTATCGACCGACCAACACGACGAGACCAACCGGTGTCGTTCCTCGAAGTCGCGCAATGCAAGATTCGATGCTGGTCTTGTCGTGTATCTCGGAAGTGACGTCACTCCACGCTTCCGCGCGATACCGAGACGGAACGATGACTACGACATTGTGCTGAGCTGCCCATCGAACGGCACTGGCTTTCACGTTTTCATGGGAAATGGACCGGCTCGTCTCAATGGGAGTCAAGATGATGCGGTCGCCGAGGTCGCTCGCAGAGCTTGGCGTAATCGGACTCGTGACGCAGTCTGCCGAGACGCCCATCTGCGTGATGAGCACCGTGTCGTCTGCGAGTGTCGCCGTCATGTAAATGCGTCGCTGGGCATTCGGAAATGAAGGCACCGACGTCAAGTCCGGGTAGGGAAGTCGAATCTCAATCTCGCTCGGGGTGAACGCAACGTCCGCCAATCGGATGTGGTCGCGGATGAGTGGCCAGACAAACTTGTACTCGCCGTCGGCGCTCACGCCGTTGAGAATGGCGAAGGCGGCTTCGAGTTTGTCGTGCCATTCCCAGTAAGGGACTGGGACGGACTGCGAACCGCTGCCGTCCACCAAGCCGGTGAACCCCGCAAGCGACTGCTTCTTCAGCGCATCTCCGAAAAGCGACCGTAGCGCCCGATACTCATCTGTATCGCGCTGAACACGCATCGAGAACTGGTTCTCGATGATGGGAATACAGGCATGTGCGTCATCGACCACGATGCTGCCCACGTTAACCGAACGACCAGTAGACGAGCCTCGGACGCCAAACTTCGACAGACCGTTGTACATCGTATGAACGGTGACGATGAGCACCGCTTCTTCTTGACGGAAGGCCTGGTCAGCCGGGTCGCTCGTCCACGCGATACCGAGCTCGGTCGCAGTCTTGGTAACTTGACCGAGGAGCTGCTTGTCAGGAACCAGGTAGACGGCAGGGCCCTTCCCCTCATTGAGAGAACTCTTCAGGATGAGCAATCCGACAACTGTTTTCCCGGAGCCAGTATTCATCTTGAGCACCAGGTCGGGTTTGGCACGATTGGCAAACCAGCCATCCCACACTTCGGTTTGAATGTCGTGAGGGAACTTGAATTTCGAGTCGGCTGGCTTGGGAAGCGCACGGAAAAGCCGCTTTGGGTCGAGAAGCGCTGACGGCGAACCCTCGCCGGATAGGCCCGAGAAGATGCTGCTCATGAGGCGTCCTTACCTTGTATTCCGTTGACTACTATTGCTGTCGCGTTGATGCCCAGCTACTTGCCGGAGTTCGGGAATGCTTGGTTCCCGAGCAGTTGCCCAATCACTTGCTCCACCCGGGCGTCCAGCACACCTTCGCGCTGCTTCTTCCGCTGATTAGACAGCCATGTGGACAGGGCCGATTCAGCCGCTCCTGCAGGAGTCAGTGGCGCGTCCGGTGACGCCTTGAGTCGACGGGGAGCGCGACCGGCCCTGGACACGAAATCCGTGAACTCCCCAAGCCGGTCTGACTGTATCTGGGCCGGTGTCCGTGGCGCCCAGCCCGGCAGCGCGGTCAGTTGCTTCTGTCGTTCAGCAGTGGGCGGGTTTCGGCCGGCGACACCCTTGATTAGACCTCGTTGCTCAGAAGCCCAATCGGCAACGCGCTTCTCACGCTTGTCTTTCGACGAGGGCGACGGTGCGCGGCCGTGCTTAGCAAAGAAGTCAGCAAAGTACTTGACGTTGCTGTCCCACGCGTCGGTGTGAGGTTTCCAGACGAACCCAGGGATACCTTCCAACGCGGCCCGCTGCTCTGGCGAAAGCGACTCTCGCTTGGGTCGCTGCCTGGTGACGAAGTCCGCGAGCTTCTCGGCTACCGGGTCTCGCTCGGCCTTCGGTATGCGTGAATTGTGAGTGGGCAGCCGGTTGTTGATACGGACGTACTCCGCGAGAGCGTCAAACTGCGTTGTCCAAGTGTTGATGGTCATTTTCCCCCCACGGCGACTCTATGGTGCTGGCGAAGACGCACTTGTCGATTCCGGCGCCCAGAGGCGATTCGCCCCACCTTTTGGGGCAGCCAATGCCGTGCCGTGGTACACCGATGAAGCCGTTGGCGCGCAGGCTCGTCGACAGTCCGAGGTGAGCAGTTACCTGCTTGAAGCGCGCGCCGGTTCCCTATTTCTTGCGGCCCTTTAGCGACGAAGCAACAGGTGTGGAGGAAAATGTGTCAGTCCGCGGAGGAAAATGGATTTCCTAGACCCCTGACTTCCGCGGCCTGACGGGTTTGGCGAACGGACCACAGTGATGTGCAGACATCAGCAGAGAAAGCCCCTCCTTCTGGAGGGGCTTTCTTCGTCTGCCGCTCCGCGACGGATGCCGCAGGCCCCCTACGCTGGGACGATGCACACAACAGCGGCGCCGCCCGCGCCCGCTCATGGCCGCCAGCTCACCGTGCGCCTCGTCTTCGGCCTCTACCTGTTCGCCGTGTGCGTGATCGTGTTCGCCCCGCAGCCCGACGCCGAGCGGTTCACCGGCATCGTCGCCATCGTCGCGCGTGCGCTCGAAGGCTGGGGCGTCCCCTTCGACATCGGGTACCCCGTGCTCGAGTTCGCGGCGAACGTCGCCCTGTTCGTGCCCTTCGGCATACTCGTGCCGCTGATTGCGCCGCTCTGGCATCCGTGGCTCGTCATGGCATCGGGCTTCGCCCTGAGCTGCCTCATCGAGTTCACCCAGACGGCGCTGCCGTCGCGATTCCCCACGGCATCCGATCTCCTCGCCAACACGCTCGGAACGGCGCTCGGGGTCGGTCTGCTCGCCGCATTCATGCGACTACGCTCGCGCGCCCGCCGCTCTGCGTGATCGGCCCGGCGTGATGGGCCCGGCGTGATCGCTCAGGCGACCGCGAGCTCGCTGTCCAGCAGCCCTTCGACGACGCCGACCGTGTCGCGCCAGCCGTGCACGGCGATGCAGCTCACACCCATGGCCTTCACGGGGTAGTCATTGCCACCCTCATCGAGGCGGTCGCCGACGAAGATCATCTCGTCGAGCGAGATGCCCGTCGCCTCGACGAGCTTGCGCATGCCGTAGGCCTTGTCGACTCCGCGCTTCGTGATGTCGATCGACGTGGACCCGCCTGAGCGCACCTCGAGATCGGTGAGCTCAGCGGCGACGTCGTCACGCAGCGCACTCTTCTTGGCGCCGTCAGAGTCCCACGCCGCCTTCGCGTCGACCGGCGCCTGCTGGCCGAGTGCAGAGAAGGTGATCTGTGAGCCGCGATCCTCAAGGATCGGCCCCCACGTCTGCTCCTCCCAGAAGCCGAGTGCTCGCGCGTTGCGCTCAACGGATTCGAGGGCGCGCGACTTCTCGTCGTCGCTGAGCACCTCGGCGTAGCGCTGAACCCACGCGCCACCCTCGAACTGCAGGTACTGCGTGCCACAGGTCGGCATCAGGTGTAGGCGTGACAGGCGACGCTCGTCATCGATGTCGAGCACCGCGAGTACCTGGTTCTGGAACTGGGTGTAGTTGCCGCCCGAGATGATGCACACCTCGACCGCGTCGAGCAGTCGCAGCAGCACGGCCGCCATCTCGGGGTCGAGGGGCGACTTCGAGGCCGCCAAGGTGTCGTCGAGATCGAAGGCTACAAGTCTGGTAGTCATGGTTGCTCCAGTTTACCCGCGCCCGTAGATGGCACCTGACAGCGACTAGCGCACGCGACCGTCGGGGTCGACGATGAGCATCCGGGCGTCCCCATCGAGCGGGCTGATCACGATCGTGGCCAACTCTGATCGACCGGCCGGTTGCAGGCGCGCGGTGACGCTTCCCGAGTCGATCGTGGCCAGCTCACGCGCGAGCAGCTCGGCAACGGCCGTCGCGCTCCCCGCTGCCGCGGAGTCGTCGAGCAACGTCACCTCAACCCCGCGTTCCCTGGCGGCTCGCGCGGCCGAGAGCACGTGTGGCATGGCCAGGGCCCGCCCGCGCACGATGTCCCGCAGCGATGCTTCGATCAGGAGACAGTCACGGCGCTCCGCGTCGCTCAGCTGCTGCCCCCTGGCGACGAGTTCCATCATCGGTCGGGCCATGTCGTCGAGCCGCGCAAGCTGCGCGACGCGCTCCTCCTCCGCGGCCTGGGAGGTGGCATCCGCGGCTGCCTCGGCCAGCGCGCGCCTGTTGATCGCGGTGATCCGCTTTGCGGTGCCGAGCAAGCCGAAGTAGATCGCCGTGCCCACGACGAGCGTCGCGGCGTGGCGAACGAGCAGCTCGACGCCCGCCATGGCGCCAAGCCCTCCAGCGATGGCCCAGAGCAGTGTCGCCACCACCATGCCCACGTAGCCGAGCCAGCCGTAGAGCACCCGGCCACGCAGGATCAGCATGAACAGGACGGTCGTCACGGCACCGAGGTGCCACGTGGAGTACACCGGCGAGCCGGCGAGAGCGGGTTGAGCGCTCAGCACGGTCACCGTCAGTGCGCAAAGACCGAGGATGCCGGCGCACCAGAGACCGGGCAGCGGGTCCGGTGCCGGCTGCACCACCCAGATCGCCGCGATGGCGAAAGGCACGAAGGCCAGGACCGCGACGCCGGTGTGGTCCGGCTGGCCGCCACCCGCGAAGGCGAGCAATGCCTGCGCGAGCAGGAACAAGACAAGGATTATCGAGGCGTGCGGCCCATGCAGTTTCAGCAGGCTGGACACGTCGACCGCGGCCGCCCTGGTGCGTCCGTCGGCGCCCTCTCGCGACTGCACCGTCGCCGGCCGGCCGGTCATCGACGCGCCCAGCCCAACAGGACGACGGTGCCGCGGCCGGGCCGCGAGTCGATGACGGCGTATCCGCCGGGCAGTTCGTTCATGCGGCCGCTGATGCTGCGCGCGACCCCCAGCCGCTCCGGGCGCACCAGCGACGGTTCGAAGCCGACGCCGTCGTCACGCACACCGACCGTGATGGCGTCGTCGCTCGTGCGCACCTCGATGCGGCGCTCGACCTGGTGAATGGCGAGCTCCCCCTCGGCATGCTCGATCGAATTTCGAACGGCCTCGCCACAGGCGGCAAGCAACGCCTCGGCGGCCTCGGCCGGCACGCTGAGCCGGTCGGAGATGATCGTGGCATCAATCGGGATCCTGTACTGCGCGGCGAGGCGCCGCAGACGGCTGAGCAGCTGCGCCGTCGAGACCGGGCCCGTCAACGGCGCCTCAGCGCCGATGCGCTCGAGCTGGGCGAGTGTGTCCTCGGCTTGCCGCATCTGATCCGTGCTCAGGCGTTCCGAGCGGCCCGCCATGAGCAGGGTCGAGATCACCCCGTCGTGGATCAGGCCGTCGAAGCGTGCCCGCTCGCTCTCGCGCGCCAGACGAGCCGCATTGCGCGCCGTGGTCAGTCGCTCCGCCTCCTGCAAGCGGTCGAGGTGCTCGGCGCTCTCGAGGCCGACGAGTACCAACCCGACGAAGATCGCTGCAAATGAACTCGCGTACAGCCCGATCTGGACGGCGAGCAGCAGCGGCTCCTGACCGCTGGAACCGAGGAAGGTGACGATCGCGGTGAGCACGCCGACGACGCCGAGATACGTCCAGACGAGATACCCCCGCATGACGATGGCCATGCACACGATCGGCAGTGCGGCGATACCGAGCGGCCACGGCATGCCATGGTGATGCGGCCCGCCGTGCATGATCGGCCACGACACGAGCACTGCCAGCAGTGCGGCCGCTTCACAGGCTGCAAGAACGGGGAGCACCGGCAGCGGCGCCCAGCTGCCGACCGCCCCGATCACGATCGGGAGGCCGAGCAACACGACGAAGCTGAGAACCGCTGTCGGCCCGGGCCCCTCGCGATGCTGCTCGGAGAACGGCCCGATTGCGAGCGCACCGAAGACGAGCCCTCCGAGGCCCACCGCACCCGCCGTCATCCGCATCAGACGGAGTTGCGTTGGGCCGGGGTTCAGCCGCAGGTAGTTCTCGCGAAAGGGAACCCGCGGGGTCGGCTCAGTCACCGTCCGGCGCCGTGGATCGACGCTGGGGCGTGCGCGGCCCAGCGCTTCGGCCCCCCGGCACAGGAAGGATGCCGTCTTCGAGCGCGCGCTTGTAGAGGTCGATCTTGGTATTGGCCGGCCGGCCGACGCGCTCGTACTTGGAGCGGATCCGGCGGATGTAGTCGATGACCGTCGACTCCGTGACGCCGGCAGTGGTCGCCACGAGCGGGGCCTTCGCACCGGCGGCGTAAAGAGAGAGCACCTGCCGCTCGCGCGCGCTCAGACCGGCATCGGCCAGGTCCGGGTCGCCGTCCAGCGCCGCCGCCCACTCTGTCGATGCCACGGGCTCGCCGGATGCCGCTTGACGCACCGCATCCAGCAGCACCGTCGCCGGCTCAGACTTGCGGATGACGCCGAGGACACCGCTGTGCGCGGCGGAGCGCACCAGCGCCGCATCGTCGCCGCCGGTGAATGCGAGGACGGCAGAGCCTGCCTCACGCAGCTGGCGCACGTTGAGGGCCGGCGTCGAACCGTCGGCGAGACGCAGATCGAGGATGACCAGGTCGAGCGCCGGCTCCCCGGTGCGCGCGAGCTCCTCAACGAGCTCATTCACCGTGCGGGCGAGGGCGACAACCGTGATGCCAGGGATGCTGGCGAAGAGATCGGCAAAGCCCCTGGCCACGATTTCGTGGTCGTCTACGAGTGCAACGCGATAACTGTTCATGATCCTCACAGCCAAGCTACCCCACGAGTGGAGGATTGCCTCCCCCTCGTTTTCGCAGATTCTGCCCCCAATTCTAAGGGCTACCGCAGAATCAGCGATCGGGGCAGCATAGGGAGGCGAGGGGGAACATCCTCACGAAGTTGGCGGTCCGAGACCCGAAATCGAACCGCACTGAGTGAATGAGGAAGGCCGCACGGAGAACCGTGCGGCCTTTCTCATTCGATCAGTCGTGGTCAGACAGTCGCCGAGATGTGGGCGCGGCCGTTCAGCATCCCGTGCGATTCCTGCAGGTAGCACGCACCGCATAGCGACTCATAGCTGACGGCGTCCGTCGCGTCGATGGCGACCTGTGCGCCATCGAAGACGTAGCGGTCGCCGATCTTGCGCCCGTTGAAGACGGCCTTGCGACCGCAACGGCAGATCGTCTTGAGCTCCTCGAGGCTGTGCGCGACCTCGAGCAGTCGGCGGCTGCCGGGGAATGCGACCGTCTGGAAGTCGGTGCGGATGCCGTAGGCCAGAACCGGAATGCCCTCGAGGATCGCGATCCGCAGCAGGTCGTCGACCTGCTCCTCGCTCAGGAACTGGGCCTCGTCGATCAGCAGGCAGCTCACATCGCGGTTCGTCGCCGCGAGCACTGCGCGGCGGTGTTCCTGGAAGATCGTGTACGCGTCGGCATCCGGGGGCAGAACGAAATCGACGACGCGAGTGAAACCGAGGCGCGAGAGAATGCCGAGGTCACCCTTGGTGTCGACGGCGGGCTTGGCCAACAGCACTGCGTGCCCGCGTTCCTCGTAGTTGTACGCGGCCTGCAGGAGCGCGGTGCTCTTGCCGGAATTCATGGCGCCGTAGCGGAAATAGAGTTTGGCCATTACTGCAGATACCCGTCCTCAGCGGCTCGCATGATCAGATCGGCTCGGCGGCTCGCTGGCCGATTCGCCTTGGCGTACTTCTCGCGCACGCGCCTTAAGTATGTCTTGGCGGTCTCGTATTTCACATTCATGAGCCGGGCAACGGCCGCGGTCGTGTTGCCTGCGACGTAGAGCTGCAACGCCTCCAGCTCACCGCGGCTGAGCTTGGGCCGCAGGATCTCGGTCGCCTGCGCGTCGCCGCCGGCCGCCGCGCCGTCGGCTGTTGCGTCGCTCGTGACCTCGCCGAGGCCCATCACCTCTCTGGCGATCGTGCGGAACACGTTCATCGATTCCGTCTTGGAGATGAACGCCGCCGCACCGGCATCAAGTGCGCGGCTTCTCGCCTCAGCCGGGTCGAGCGCGCTCATCACGATGACGGCGGCCCCGGCTGCGCGACAGGTGCGAATGCGTGCCTCGACCGATACCGGCTCGACCAACTGGAAGTCCATCAGCACGAGTGCGGTCGGAAAATTCTCGCTGCGCACGAGGTCGACCCAGCGTTCCGCCCGCACGACGACCTCGAACTCCGGGGCGTGCTCGGCGATCCAGCTGATCATGCTGTCGAGCAGCAGCTCATGGTCGTCGAGGATCCCCACCCGAATCGGCAGGCTGACGGCGGGCGTGTGGGCCGGGCCGTTCTCCGCTCGGTTCATGGTCATAACTGAATTTTACGCTCAGAACGCCCGCGCCCATCGTGTACGTGAGATTCTCGAAGCCGAGCTGGAGCACATTCAGGTACGGCCGCAGCATCGTGCGTGTCCGTGCCTCTGCGCCGCCGAGCTCGATGTCGATGCGGGCGTTCGTGCGCGTCGGGGTGTGGGTGGGATCCGGCTGGAGCCAGATCGTAACATCCGATGCCCCGATGCGGGCGTTCGTGCTCAGCTCGCTGAGCAGCGCAGCCAGCGCGGTACGCTGCTTTCCCGCCATGCGGAAGGCCCGGCGCCGCCCGTCGTGCACGGTCAGGGTCGGCGGGGCGAATTGCAGCGCAGCCGGGGCAGACGCCCCCGCCGGCGCATGCTCGGTGTGCTGGGGCACGTGGATGCGCAACTGCTCGAGCCAGCTGTGATTCAGCTCGGCCACGAGGCTCGCGCGCACCGCGCGAGCCAGCTGGCGCGAACGCTCGACGTCATCCGCGCTCACCGCGCCGGTCGCTGCAACGCCGGCGAGGAAGGGCAGCACCTCCTCGCTCAGAGCCGCGAGCTGTTCCTGCTGAACCGTGCGGGCCAGGCCGTCGTAGACCCCGCCTTCCAGCGCCGCATCCCTGCTGGCCACGCCACGCTGCCACTCCAACACGGCCTTGGCCAGCTGGTTGGCGTAGCCGGCACCGGCGAGCCCCAGGGCGAGCACGGGCACAACGCCGACGACGGCCCGCTCGATCACCGGAACGTCGATGACGGCGAAGTACGGGTCTTGCAGCACCGCCAGCAGCCCCGCGATGAGCGAAGCGCACGCTGTGACCACGACAATCTGCAGGGCCGGACGGTAGGGCGCGGCAGCAGCCAGCATGATCCCGACGGCGATGTGCCCGAAGTCGTCTTGCAGCATCCGGTTCGAGCCCCACGTGCTGGCCACCTGGGCGAGCATCGCGCACGTCATCAGCCCGATCACGAGGAGGAACGAACCAGAGCCGTAGCGGCCGTGCTCGGGCCGTGCAGTGACGACGTGCGCGACACCGGATGCCGCGCACAAGTGAATCGCGAGCGCCGCGAGCGCCGGGCTCGAAACCTCGTCACCGTGCAGCACCGTCGTGACGATGGCGAAAGCGGTGAGAGCGATCGCCGCCATCGGCGCCAGCGGCCAGGCCGCGAGTGCGCCGAGCGGATCGATGCTCTGCTGAGAGACGCGCATGCTCTCAGACAAGCGGACGCCGGCGGGGCGGAGCGCGCGGGTCATCGGCCGAACTCCGCGCTGACGCTGTCGGTTCTCAGCGCCCACGGAACGCTGATCATCACCGACGTGCCCACGCCGGGTCGGCTCCAGATCTCGACATTGCCACCGTGCGCCTCGATGCGGCCCCGCACAGAATGGCGCAAACCGATGCCCTGCGGTGGGGTGGCGTTCGCGCTCTCACCGAACGGGGCGTGGTCTGCTCGCCCCGCGTCCGGCTCGTCGGTCAGCCGGGTGCTCACGTCGAATCCGATACCGTCATCGACCACGATCACGGTCAGGTCTTCCGGTGCGACGACGATGCTCACATCCGCCTCGGTGACCCCCGCATGTCGCAGAATGTTGATGAAGCACTGGCCAAGGGCCTGGCCGACGGCACGGTCGACGCTCGGGTCCAGGCCGCGCACGGCATCGGGGTCCCCCGAGAGGCGAACGGTCAGCCCGCGGGCTCGTGCGTCGTCTACGGCCACGGCTACGGCGCTTGCTCGCCAGGCGGAGGAACCGGCAGCCGCCGAGGCGACGAGGGACTCCCGCTCGTTGTGCCGTTCGCCGACGAGCCAATCGCGGTCAGTGAGCGCCGTGATCTCGCGGCCGATCTGCGCGACCAGCCGGTCGTCCAGCGGGCCGGGCTCACTCTCGGCAATCAGAATCAACTCGCTCAGCGCGGTGTCGTGCAGCTGAGCCGCTGCGCGCAGCTCCAGTTCGCGGCGCAGCTCGAGCGTACGATCCTCGCGTGCGGCCAAGTGCATGACGGGCTGCGCGATGCGGGCGGTGCGGCGCGTCAATCCGTCGAACAGCAGCACCGCGACAAGTAGCACGTAGGTGACGATCGTTGTCACATCCGCCCGCAGCTGCGATCCGGCGAGCACGGCCGCCGCCATGGTCGCGAGCTCGGCGATCACGAGCCCGGCGGTGGTCCACATCACGCCGAGCAGCGCACCGGATCCGGCGCCGCCCACCATCACCAAGGCCATCTTGGGCAGCGCGACGATGAAGAGATTCGTTGACGGAAAGCTCGCAGGGTTGCTCAGCAGGGTGAACGCGTAGACGAAGGTGCAGAAGCCACCGACGAGCAGGTAGCAGAGCGACAGCGTCACGGTGCGGCGCACACTCAGCGCGACAAGGAGCGCACCCATCGGAAGCAGCGTTCCCGCCGCGATCAGGAAGCGGGCCTCCGGAAGGTAGAAGGCCAGAGCGAGCATCGTCGTGACGGCGCCGGCGAGGCAGACGATGCCGAACCAGTTCGCGGCATGTGCCAGTGCACGACTCATCGTGGCCTCGGCCAGATGACTCGGCAGTCCTAGCGACACAATGCACCCCCGCTCGGATTATGCCAGCGCGCGCGCCGTTTGTGCCCCGACTGCGCCGCTTTGTCCCCCGGATTGGAGTTGTGCTGGGTGGGCCTGTCGACACGGCTCTGTTGGTTGAGCCTGTCCAACTTCTCCGCTGGTTGAGCCCGTCGAAACCGCACCAGCATCGCTTGCAGTTCTCGAGACTGCCTCAGGGCGGGCTGCCGCCGTTCGCGACGCTGCGCGTCGCGCCACTCAACCAACAGGTCTGCGCTGATTTCGACAGGCTCAATCAACGGGCGGCAGCTTTCACAGGGCCCGCGGTCGACGGCCGGCTGCGGGGTGGCGGTGCCTCAGAACAACATCGGCTCCGGCTCCGCCGCTGCTGGCGCGAAGGCCGGTGCGCGCCGAGCAGAGGGCGGCGCGACCCCTCCCGTGGCTGAGGAGGTAGAGCCCCGCTGCAGGCCGTGCGCCCGAATCAGAGGGTTGATGCGATCGGCGAGCCAGCTGCGGTACTCCTTCGGTGCGTACGCACCTCGCGCGTAAAGCTGCTTGTAACGCTCAACGAGCTCGGGGTGGGCGCCCTCCAGCCACTGCATGAACCACTCCCGCACGCCCGGTCGAAGGTACAACGCCGTGTAGACGACGGATGTCGCACCGGCCGCCTTCGCCCGCCGCATCGCCTCATCGAGGTGCGCGTTGGTGTCGGTGAGGAACGGCAGGATCGGCATGAGGAAGACCGAGCAGTCCAGGCCCGCTTCCCTCACAGCGGTCACCGTGGCGAGCCGTGCTGTTGTGCTCGGCGTCCCCGGCTCGATCGACTGCTGCAGCTCATCGTCGTAGATGGCGATCGACATCGCGAGGCTCACTGGCACCGACTTCGCCGCATCCGTGATGCGCCCCAGATCGCGGCGCAGGAGCGTCCCCTTGGTGAGGATGCTGAACGGGGTGCGGCTCTCGGTGAGCGCGTCGATGATGCCCGGCATCAGGGCGTAGCGCCCCTCCGCTCGCTGGTACGGGTCGGTGTTGGTACCGAGCGCCACGGGATGCCGCTGCCAACTCGCCTTGCGCAACTCGGAGCGCAGCACATCGGCGACATTGATCTTGACGACGAGCTGGCGGTCAAAGTCCTCGCCGGTGTTGAGGTCGAGATAGCTGTGGGTCGGGCGTGCGAAGCAATAGACACAGGCATGGGAGCATCCCCTGTAGGGGTTGATGGTCCATTCGAACGGCATCGCGCTCTGGCTCGGCACCTTGTTCAGCGCCGACTTCGCCAACACTTCGTGGAAGGTCATGTCGGCGAACTCTGGCGTGCGCACCGTGCGTACGAGATTGTTCAACCGGGCCAGCCCCGGCAGGGTCGACGGCTGATCGACGCCCAGCTCTTGCCCACTCCACCTCATGCATCCATTCGAACATACATTCGCACAAATTGCGAATGTATGTTCGAACGCAGCGCGCCTAGGCGGGGATGTTGAGTACGCGGGCCGTCGCCGCGAGCGAGGCCGCGGCGGCCGCGGGATCCTCGGAAAGCTTCGTTCCGTAGCTCGGGATCATCTCGCGAATCTTGGGCTCCCAGCCCTTCATCTGCGCGGGGAAGCAACGAGCCAGCACATCGAGCATGATCGGCGCGGCCGTCGAGGCTCCCGGCGATGCGCCGAGCAGACCGGCGATGGTGCCATCGGCGCCCGTGATGACCTCGGTGCCGAACTGCAGCACTCCGCCCCTCTTCGCGTCCTTCTTCATTACCTGCACGCGCTGGCCGGCCGTGATGAGCTCCCAGTCCTCCATCTTGGCCGTCGGCATGAACTCCTGCAGAGCCTTCAGCTTCTTCGTGCGACCCGCCATGAGCTCGCCGACGAGGTACTTGACGAGGTCGAAGTTCTGCCAACCGACCGCGATCATCGGGCCGATGTTGTGCCACCGGATCGAGAACGGCAGGTCGAGCCACGTGCTCGTCTTCAAGAACTTGGGGGTGAAGCCGGCGTAGGGGCCGAAGAGCAGCGAGGCCTCGCCGTTGACGACGCGCGTGTCGAGGTGGGGAACCGACATCGGCGGGGCGCCGACTGCCGCCTTGCCATAGACCTTGGCCTGGTGCTGGGCGACGACCTTGGGGTTGGTGGTGCGAAAGAACTGGCCGGAGATGGGGAAGCCGCCGAAGCCGCGGATCTCTGGAATGCCGCTCTGCTGAAGCAGTGCGAGTGCCCCGCCGCCGGCACCGACGAAGACGAAGCGGGCCTTGACGACAGAGGGGGTGTGCCCGACCAGGTGGTTGAGCTTGACCCGCCACAGGCCGTCCTTCTGCCGCTTCAGTCCGGTGACCTGGTGGTTCACGTGCACCTCGCCGCCGCGCTTGACGAGATCATCGAAGAGGTAGCGGGTGAGCGCGCCGAAGTCCACATCGGTTCCGGCCTCGATGCGTGTTGCGGCGATCTTCTGCTTCGGGTTGCGCTTCTTGGTGATGAGCGGCGTCCACTCGCCGATCTTCTCGGAGTCGGTGGAGAACTCCATGCCCTGGAAGAGTGGCTGATCCTTGAGCGCGTCAAAGCGCTTCTGCAGATACTCGATATTGGCCTTGCCGCGCACGAACGTCATGTGGGGCGCCACATTGATGAAGTTCTGGGGCTCGGGCAGAGCACCGGCTTCCACGAGGTGCGCCCACAGCTGCCTGCTGATCTGGAACTGCTCGTTGATCTGCACGGCCTTGCTGGCGTCGACGCTGCCATCCGCCGCGGCCGGCATGTAGTTCAGCTCACAGAGTGCCGCGTGGCCCGTCCCGGCGTTGTTCCACGGGTTCGAGCTCTCTTGAGCGACCTCTCCGAGACGTTCGTATGCACGAATCGTCCAGTCGGGTTGCAGCTGCTTGATCAAGGCGCCGAGGGTGGCGCTCATAATGCCGCCACCGATGAGAACGACGTCGACAGGTGTCTCAGAATTCACGAATGCCAGTCTACCGGGGCAAATGAGTCGCTCTGACCGTGCGGCATCCGGCCCACTCTTGAGGCGACCTTTGGGTGCCCCTGAGGCCGAGGTCGTAGCGTTGTGCGCACGACCCGGGTACCGGATGCAGGTCCCCCGCCGATACTCCGGCACCCGGGTTCGCTTCATTCCTCCAGATTTCAGCGCGGCGGCAGAGCCGCGCGACGTCGATCGCCACGATGCCTCGTTTGGCCGTATCCGCACGCCCCTCCGCTACGATGCACTAATGAGCCGCGCGAGCGGTGTTGCTGAGCGGGCGGGGAGGCCAGTTGAGTACGACAGAGAGCCGCATCGCCGTCGTGATCGAAGACGACGCGGACATTCGTCAACTTCTTGCCACTGTTCTGGAACAAGCCGGATTCGAGACGATTCTCACGGGGAACGGCATCGACGGCGTGAACGCCGTGCGTGAGCACAATCCCGTCATCACCACGCTCGATGTGAGCATGCCCGGCATCGACGGGTTCGAGACCGCGAAACGCATCCGAGCGTTCAGCTCCACCTACCTGATCATGCTCACGGCTCGCGCCGAGGAGATCGACACCCTGCAGGGGCTCGAGGCCGGCGCCGATGACTACGTCACCAAGCCGTTCCGGCCCCGTGAGCTGCGCGCACGGATCGAGGCGATGCTGCGACGGCCGCGCGCCGGCGGCGCCGCGGCGCCCGTCAACGAGGGAACAGCTCGGGCAGAGGCCGCCACCGAGCCCGTCGGGGCCACGGCGCTCGACGCGAATGCAGTCCCAGTGCACGAGGAGACCGGGGTCGGCGGGGACTGGCACGAGCACCGCGGCCTTCGCCTCAACTCTGCAGAGCGCCGCGTGCGACTCAATGGCGACGACCTGGAGTTGACCCGCACGGAGTTCAACCTCCTCGAGGTGCTGCTGCTCTCCGGGCGCCGGGTGCGGAGCAAGACCGAACTCGCGGAACTCCTGCGTGATGAGGATGCGGCGTTCTATGTCAGCGACGCCGACAAACGGGCGATCGAGGTACACCTCGCGAATCTGCGGCGCAAG
The DNA here is from genome assembly GCF_001425085.1 of Leifsonia sp. Root4. Taxonomy (GTDB): domain Bacteria; phylum Actinomycetota; class Actinomycetes; order Actinomycetales; family Microbacteriaceae; genus Microterricola. The sequence continues at coordinate 451,893 of NZ_LMDN01000002.1, forward strand.
CTGGGCGACCACCCGACGAGCCCGCGCTGGATCGAGACTGTTCGCGGCGTCGGATACCGACTCACCGCGAACGACACCCACTGAGTCGACAACGCTGAGTCAACAACACTGAGGCGATCACCAGCGGGGCGGAGATGATGCCCACCCGCGGCTCCCCGGGGAATGGCAAACGCTTCAGGTTCGGGATCAGGAAGCGGCTGCTGGGAGCCAGCGGATGTGGCGTCTTGTGCTACATCAACGATCATGCCCAGCCAAACGCGAGATCAGCTTGGGAAAGCGCCCGCGAACCTCAAGATTTGCGCAATTTTTCCACGAAGGGCTGGTGCTGACGCCCCCCCCCGTATGGGGCACTCAGGCCTCGAGCAGCCCGTCTTCGCTCGCGCGCTGCACCAGGTCGAGCCGATTCGAGGCACGTCGGCCCTGCGCCTCGTAGTAGTCCCGAACTCTGGCGAGGTGGTCGCGCACTCGGTCGAAGCGCACGTTCATCCGGAGGGCGATGTCGATCGGGCTGTTGCCGACCGCGTAGAGCCGCACGACTTCGATGTCGTCCTCGCTCAGCCCGGCAGGCGCTCCCGTCTGCGCCCCAGCGGGACGCACCGGCGCTCTGACCGCCTCGCCGGAATCACGGTCGTCGACAAGTCCGCGCGAAGCGAGCGATGCACGACCATGACCAACGGGTACGAGCTCACCCGTCCAGGATTCGCGGCCCATCAGTGCCGCGTCGATCACGGCGGCCCTGGCGTCGTCGATCGAGTTGCTCCTGCCGAGCACGCTCGCCGCCCCCGTTCCGCGGAGCCTGGCCAGCGTCATCTCGTCATCGAGATCGCCCCACGCCACGACCGCAGCACCGTCTGAGCGGGCCTCCGCGATCAAGTCGACCAGGGACGAGGTCGGGAGACTCTGCAGGTCGAGGAGGTAGACGTGGGGTTTCGCGTCGCGCTGCTCGCGTGCTTCCTCCCAGGACCGGGCCCGCGCAACAACCTCGATCTCGGGGGCGTTCGCGTCGAGCCAGCTGCTGAGTCCTTCGAGGGCGGCGACGTAGCCGTGCACGAGCGCCAAGCGAATCGTTGTGACCGGCGTCGAGACGGCCGCAGACTGCGTGCCTGACATCGCGCCTCCTCTCTGAAGTGTCACCGTGGCCCGAGGTCCTGCTCCGTCGTACGACCGAGACCGGAAGCCGCGTGAACGGGCAGTCTATGCCGCGAAGCCGACTTCGTGGGGGTCACTCGCTCACGCGCTCCGCGGGAACGGCGAACTATCGAGGCCCGACCCTTCGGCGACGGTCACCCTTGCGTCGCAGATCGCGGTTGAGTCGACGGTCACCGTGGTAGAGAATCGACGACCAGTCGACTGGCTTGTTCGGGTCGGCAACAAAGGAAGTCCGGGCCGGAGCCTTCGTCTTCTTGTCGACATACAGCCAGTTGAGGATGCCGAGCCAGACATCGACGATGGAGTTGCGCACACCGATGTACATCCACGTCGCGTATGCAGCGAGGAGGGCGTTGAACGCCGCGAAAACGGCGTTCCCCCAGTTCTGGGCGTAGAAGTCTCGCGCAAAGGTGAGCACCGAGAACGCGATGATCAGATAGGGCACGACGACGTAGAGCACAGGAACCGCCGTGCGGTCCTTGACCTTGGGTGTTCGGACGAACGGGATCTTCTCACCGGTGATGGCCTGCTGCATCGATTTCAGCACGCCGGCGAGATTCACCGGCAGCAAGATCAGGTTGAAACCGTAGATGCGGAAGATGTCACTGAAGCGATGCCCGCAGTCTCGGAGGTCGCTACCCATTGCGAGGAAGTACGGCAGAGCGGCCAGGAACACCACGGGAGAGAGCAGACGGCTGTCGTACGGGTAGGCCAGCAGGAAGAGCAGACCGAAGCTCGCCCAGGCGATCGACGCCATGTAGTTCACGCGCAGCCACATCTCGCGCACGAGAATCCGTTCACGCCGGAAGCGGCGCTCACGGACCTGATCCAACAACTTCGGCAGAATCAGCAGGCCGCCATTCGCCCAACGGCGGCGCTGCACCACCAGCGAGCCGAAGTCGGGCGGCGTCGCCGAGTAGCTCAGCCGTTCCGGGTAGTTCATGAGGGTCCAGCCATGGGTGCCGAGGTCGATGCTGGACTCGGTGTCCTCGATGACCGTTCGATCCTGGATGTACGTCGCGATCTCGAAGCCGCCGACGCTTTCAATCTCGACGATGTCTTCGACGGCCTGCTTGCGGATGACGGCATTGGCGCCGACCCAGAAGGTCGCTCCGTAGTAGCTCATGCCCTGGTGCAGGATGTGCTGGAGGTCGGTGGTGGCACCGGCGATGCGCTCGATGCGCGTCGGCGCACCGCGGAACGACGAGTACGGCGTCTGCGTCACTGCGATGCGCTCGTTGCCCGGTTCCTCGAGGAAGTAGACGAGTCGCAGGCAGTAGTCGCGCAGCAGCAGCGAGTCTGCGTCCAGTGTGAGCAGGTAGGGGCTGTCCGGCACGACGAGATCGGCGTCGGCGGCATCCTCGACCGGGCGCAGAATGACGCCGCCGGCCGTCTGTTCCTCACGCCAGTCGCGCCCCATGAGCGAGATGTACGAGTTGAGGTTCATCGCCTTGTTCGCCTCGTGCGACAGCGACGCGTAACTCTTGCGCTGGAAGCTCGAGAGCGAAGCGGTGAAGGTGCGCTCGAGGCGGATGCGCAGTTCGAGTACCCGCTCGACATCCGGGTAGGCGTACTGATCGAGCGACGCGCGCAGTGCGAGCAGATTGAGTCGGAGCTCCGACGCCAGGCCCATGAGCACCTGGTCGATGAAGAACTCGTCGACGTGGTCTTCCATCGGCTCGTTCTCGGCCATGTCCTCGAGCCAGATCGCGGCGGCCTCGTAGTCGGCGGCGAGTTCCTCCACGTGGCGGCGTTCGATCGTGGTTCCAGCCTGGAGCTCGGCGGCGAACTCGGCTCTCGCGCCGGCGAAGCGCGACCGCGGCCCCTCCAACGCCTCCTCGATCTGCCCGGGGAGGCTCAACGTCGCATCGAGTTTCGCCCTGGCCGCCGGATCGCTCTGCACGGGGGCGTCGTCGACGAGCAACACGACTCGGACGTTCGGGAACTCCTGCAGCGCGGCCGACCAGAGCGTGCCGCGCACGACGGCGGGCTCTTCGGCGTACGACGGCACGAGAACGGTCACCGCGCTGTCGTAGTCGCGAAAGTGCCTGTCCAGTTCGGCTCTCGGCACCCGGACGTGGTCACGGAAGCGATAGAGCGCCCCCTGCCTGGCAAGCAGGTACATCAGCGCGGAGAAGGTCAGGAACGAGACGACGATGAGGTAGCCGATCGCCTCCATCGTGAAGCGGAATCCGCCGCTGCTCTCGATGAACTGCCGGAAGATCGTCGTGACGACGTAGATCGACCAGAAGACGATCGTCGCGACGATCGCAAGACGGCCCCAGGTGATTTTTCGCACACTGGGGCTGGGGTGCATGATCGACAGCGGTTCGGAGCGGCGCTCAGATCCCCACTGTCTTTTTCGCGTACGTGTTTGTTCCTCTTGAATTGCCATTGCTCCGGTCATTCCCGCCGTTTATGACTCCACCAACTTTTGTAGGATAAGGCAACGACCGGCATGCTCGATGCCGACAGTGTGCGAGCATGGGCACAAGACGTACCCGTTTCAGCGCGTGCGTGCACTATCCAGCCCCCATCCCCGCCACCCTACTTGCGAGGTTTTGTGTCTAGGCGTTTCCCCAACCGGCGACTCTCCCCTGTGCGCCTCACGGTGCTCATCGCGATCGCCGCAGGCCTTGTACTTGCTGGATTCCAAGGCTGGAAGTGGTTCGAGAACGAGGCGTCGGAGACGCGCGAGGCCTGGTTCGCCGGATACGTCGACGTCACCGCGACCCCGCAATTCGCGTTCGAAAGCCCGAGGGGCGACGCTGACAAGAACGTCGTTCTCTCGTTCATCGTCGCGTCGCCGGAGGATCCGTGCACCCCGACTTGGGGTGGTGCATACACGCTCGATTCGGCCGGAACCGAGTTGGACCTCGATCGACGCCTTGCGCGGCTCGAACAGCGCGGTGGCGAGGCGATGGTCTCGTTCGGCGGCCTCCTCAATGACGAGCTCGCCGTGTCATGCACGAGTGAGTCCGAGTTGAAGAAGGCCTATGCGGCCGTCATCGACCGTTACGGTGTGCAGGCCATCGACCTCGACATCGAGGGAGATGCGCTGGCGAACTCGGCGGCCAACACCCGTCGAGCGAGTGTGCTCGCCGAGCTTCAGGCCGAGCGGGCCGATTCCGGTTCGCCGCTGGCTGTGTGGCTCACCCTCCCCGTCACGCCGGACGGCCTGAGCGTTGCCGGAACCGATGCCATCGCCGAGACGCTGAGCGCCGGCCTGGAGCTGACCGGTGTCAACGTGATGACCATGGACTATGGCCAGAGCAAGGCCGAAGACCAGACGATGGGCGATGCCGCAGAGTCCGCGCTGACGGCGACCCACCGACAGCTCCGCATCCTCTACGACCGCTCCGGCATCGAGCTGACGGACGCCACGCTGTGGGCGAAGATCGGCGCGACGCCGATGATCGGCCAGAATGACGTGCGCGACGAGATCTTCACACTCGATGACGCAGAGCAGCTGAACACCTTCGCACACGACACTCACGTCGGCAGGGTGTCGATGTGGTCGTCGAACCGCGATGCGACGTGCGGGCCGAACTACGACGATCTCTCTCGCGTCTCCGACGCGTGCAGCGGCATCGCGCAAGGCGAGTCGAGCTTCTCCGCCATCCTCGGCGCCGATTTCACCGGAACACCGAACTCGGGAGCGGGGATCGCGACCACGATCGAGCCGATTCCCGAGGAGGATCTCACCGACGATCCCGAGACCAGCCCGTACCCGATCTGGTCGCCGGATGCCTCGTACCGCGAGGGCACGAAGGTCGTGTGGCACCACAACGTCTACCAGGCCAAGTGGTGGACGAAGGGCGATGTGCCCGACAACCCCGTGTTGCAGTCCTTCGAGACCCCGTGGACCCTGATCGGCCCCGTCCTCCCCGGTGAGACGCCGATCCCGATGCCGACGCTGGAACCGGGGACGTTCCCCGACTGGTCGGGAAGCACCACCTACGAGAAGGGCGATCGGGTGCTCTTCGACGGCCTGCCGTACGAGGCGAAGTGGTGGACACAGGGAGACAGCCCGCAGGCCGCGGAGACCGAACCGGACAGCTCGCCCTGGATGGCGCTCGACGCCGCAGAAGTGCTGGCGGAGCAGGCGGCGCAGGCTGCCGGGGAAGCACCAGCCACGCCGTGATCGCCGCAGAGGTCAGCGCACGGTCGGTCTAGGCCGGATTGCGGGCCGGCAGTGGTTCCTCCACGGGCACCGCGTCCGGCAGAACGGCAAGCGTTCCGTGCATGAGCAGACGCTTGGCCGTGGCCTCGAATGAGGCGGGAACACCGTAGTAGAAGCCCTGAGCGCTGCGAACCCCGACGCCCTGCAGCCGCAACGCGGTGACGGGGCTCTCGACGCCCTCGACGACGAGGGCGTAGTCGAGGGTGTCACCGAAGCCCTGCAGCGCGCGGAGCACCTCCAGCTGCCTGATGTCGCCCAGGTCATCGATCAGCGAACGGTCGATCTTCAGGATGTCCATGGGCATGCGCACGAGGGCACCGACCGACGAGTTCTCCGAGCCGTAATCGTCGAGCGCGATCATGATGCCGAGATCGCGGAGGTTGTCGGCCTGCGTGCGCAGCTCATCGCTCACAACGCTGAGTGAGCGCTCATTGAGTTCCAGGCAGAGGCTGACCTCCGGGAAGAGCTCCGGCAGCGTCTCGAGGAACGGCCCCAACTGCGACGAGAGAATCTGCTTGGCCTCGACGTTGACCGTGATGCAATTGACTCGAGAGTCGATGTCGGCGAACTGCCGCGCCGCGTGAAGCGACTTGAGGATTACCTGCTCGGTGAGCTGGTTGAGAAGACCGAGGCGCTTCGCCTTCTCGATCAATGAGGCCGGCGAGATCGGGCCGATCTCCGGGTCGGTGTAGCGCACGAGCGCCTCGAATGCCCAGATTCGGTTCTCGACGATGCTGACGATGGGTTGGAAGAAGACGGTCAGTTCGTCGCTCTCGATGGCTCTCACGACGCTGTCGTTCAGCTGAGATGAGCGGTGAGCCGAGATGCTCACGCTGCCGCCGCTGCCTGCAGCACCCTGCTTGCGCGACTTCTTCGCGGCGAGCATCGTGCGGTCCGCGTCTTCGACGAGCCGACTCACATCGGTCTCGCGGTGGGCGGAATAGGCCAGACCGACACTGATGCTCGGTTTGAGGGTCGTCTCGCCGAACTGCAGACGGGCACCGCAGTTGTCCACGATCCGATCAGCGACCATCTTGGCCTGGTGCAGACTGTTCAGTCCGGTGAGCACGACGACGAATTCGTCTCCGCCCACCCGCGCAACGACATCCGCGGGACGCACGGTGTTCACCAGGCGCTGGGCGACCTCCTTGAGCGCGAAGTCGCCCGCCGCATGGCCGTTGCGATCATTGAGCTTCTTGAAGTTGTCGAGGTCGATGAACAGCACCGCGATGGCCTCCGCGTACCCACGGTTGTCATTGATCGACTTCAGCGCGTCCTGGAACGAGCCGTAGTTGGGCAGCCCGGTGAGGCTGTCGGTGTTCGCGCGCAGCCGAAGCCCCTCGACGCTCTCCTTCACGCGGGAGACCTCACTGCCGATGTGGGCGAGCGCATCGACCACCCGCTGATCGCCGTCCGTGAACGCGGTTGCGGCCGGCGAGCGGCGCACGACGAGGTACTGCTCCTCGTCGGCGGTGATCGAGATCGGGGCGCCGATCTCGGCATAGCCGGGGGGCGTCCCCCGGATCTCCGTCGCCTCGGCGTTTGCCGCCTCCTGGGCGAAGCCGCGCACGAGCGATTCCACCTGGCCCTTCTCCTCCCACGGGAGCGCGAGCGATGCCTCAACGAGGCTCTCCAGGCGGCGGATGACGTTGCCGAGGTTGTCCTTGACCGCGAGGAGCACGAGCACCATCGAGCACCCCATGATCAACAGCACCGTGATCACCGCCTGCGGGTTGGAGAAGTGCGTCTCGACGAGGAGCTGCTTCGCCGTGTGCAAGAGCGCGGAGATGCCGGTGAGCAGCAGCCACACGCGGAGCACCTTCACGGCGCTGAGTGAGGAGATTCCCACCGTGCCGTCGCTGTTCCACCGACCGCGCTGCCGACCGAACTCCACCAGCAGTATGACGAGGATGTAGCCGCCCGAAGCGAGCAGATATCCCAGCAGTCCGAGACCGATGTCGCTGAACGCCCGGTAGATGAGCACGTAGGCCATCGCGCCGAGCGAGGCGACACCACTCGCGTAGATGGAGATGATCGGCCTGCGCAACAGGTACAGATAGGAGAAGTAGATCCCCATCGTGTAGAGGCCGATCATGAGCATCGGCCGCTGCATCAGGTCGGACGCGGAGAGAATGGCGATGGCCAGCCCCGGCAACGGAACCCCGGCCAGCCGGGAGATCGGTATGCGGAAGATCCCGGCTGCGGCGAATCCGGCGACGGCGAACAGGGCCAGCAGCCACGAGCCGACGGGCAGGGTCGGCAGGGTCGCCAGCGCGATCGCGGCCATCGCAAGCGCGAAGATCGTTGCTGGCACGAGAAAGATGGCATCCCACGGGGTGACAATTCGCGCTGGCTTCACAGCACAACACTAGAGCCACCGCGGTGCGCAGACCGTTCCGCCGCGACGGTTTGTCAGCGCGCGCCGCTGTTCAGCGCCGCTTCGGCGCGGATCCCGGTGTCGAGCATGACGCGGTTGCCGCCGGCATCCGAAGCCCTCTTGCACGCGCGCATCGCGGCCGCGCTGAGCAGCTCGAAGTCGAAACCGGTGTAGTCCGTGAGTGCGATGCCGACGCTCATCGTCGGGCGCAGACCGGCGAACTCGTCGATCTTCTCCTCGAGCAGCCCCTCCTGCATGGCGGCGGCAACCGCCAACGCCTCGTCAGCCGATGACATCGGTGTCGCCAGCACCAGACGACCGGGGCCGGCCACTCCGATGTCGGAGTTGGGCGGGCCGAACCGACGCACGACGGCGGTGTAGCGCGCCAGTATGGCGTTGGCGCGGGCGCGCCCGAACGCCGTGTTGATCTCGGCCAGGTCATCGAGATCGAAATGCAACAGCGCCAACTGCTCGTCGTGGAACTCCGCCCGCTCGAGCCAGTCGGCCAGGACCCGCTCGAATGACGGCTCGGTGAGCACGTCGTCGCTGTTGTAGCCGATGGCCGCGGCCGCGCGACGGCTGCTCCGGGTTGCGAGCTCGGCGTGAGCGCCGTGGGCAGATCGGATCACCGACATCGAACTTGAGAGCACGATGACCATGATCATGGTGACGAATGCGGTGGCCGAGGCGCCGAAGAACAGGGAGAAGATCGGCCCATCCGGGCCTTCCGTCGTGAAGAAGATCAGCCGCCCTGTGAAGAAGGCGGCCTCAACGGTGAAGACGACGACCATGGGGCGCGAGCCCAGTGCGCCGCTGAGGTCACCGCGTGCCGATTCCACCGCGGCGAGCACAGCGAAGAGCACGATGCCGATGAAGTACGCATGGGCGCCTGCCCACTCGTCGCTGTCCGGTCCGGGCAACAGCCCGGCGACGAGCACCGTGAGACAGACGACGGCGAGCAGCAGGAAGCGGGTCGGCCGGCCGTTGTGCCTGCGGCATCCGATCCAGAAGAAGCCGGTGCCGGCGACGAACGCGGCGTTGCCGACCGAAGATGCCCACCACAGTTCGGGGGCGAGGAGCCAGACCAAGAAGCTCATCGTCGTCAGGATGCCGCAGAGGTAGCCGGCAGCCCAGATGCGGCCGGTCTCACTGTCTTTGTGCGAGATGGTGCTTCCGATGAAGAGCCCGGCCGTCACCACCACGACGAGCGCACTCGCCAGAGAAATCGTCCAACCGTCAATCACGAGGCATCCTTGTCTTTCGGCAGGGTCACGAGCACCGTCGTGCCCTCGCCCTCGACGCTTTGCACGGTCAGGTCTCCGCCGTGCAGGCGGGCGATCTCCCGGCTGATTCCGAGGCCGAGTCCGCTGCCGTGCACGCTGGAGTTGCGCACGGACTCCGAGCGGAAGAACTTCTCGAACAGCTGCGGTTGCTCGGCGTCGGCGATGCCGATGCCCGTGTCACGCACGATCAGCCACACCATCTTCTCGTCACTGGCAATGCCGATCGTGACCTCGCCGCCCTCGACGTTGTACTTGATCGCGTTCGCGAGCAGGTTGTCGACGAGCTGGCGCAGCCGCGATCCGTCGGCCACCAGCGTTGTCGGCTCCGCCGCGCTGAAATCGAGGCGGATGCCGCGCTCCGCCGCCCGAGGGAGCAACGACTCGACGGACTGCTCGACGACCTCGAGCAGCGCGCACGGGGCCAGGCGCAACACCATCGGCTGCGCGGCCTCGCGAGAGGAGGCCAAGATGTCGGCGACCAGCTCCAGCAGCCGGTTCGCGTTCCGGTAGACGATCTGCAGCTGACTGTTCGCCGCGGGCGGCAGGCCTCCGCCGTCGATGACGAGCTCCAGGTAGCCGAGAATCGACGTCAGCGGGGTGCGCAGTTCGTGCGAGACCGAGGCGATCAGGTCGTCGCGCGCGAGAACAGCCGCCACCTCCGCGGTCACATCGCGGGAGACGACGACGCTTCCGTCGTACTCGCCGTCTCCGTTCTGCAGGCGGCGCGCGGTGATCGACAGCGCCACCCGGTCGTTGTTGCCCGAATCGATCCAGACGGTGACCGGTTCGAACTCCTCGCCGCGCATCGCGCGTTGCAGCGGTGAGTCGTGTTGCGAGATCGGCGTCACGCGGTCGGCGGCGACGACGCTGACGCCGGCTGGAACCGGCGCATGGGCATCCGTCACACCCATGGCGAACTGCAGGCGCGCCTGGGCCTCGTTGACGATGGTTGTCTGGCCGGTGCGATCGATGCGGATCACGCCGAAGTCGACCGTGTTCAACACCTCGGCGAGCAGTTCCTCCTGCCGCCGCGCCTGGGCGAGCGCACGTTCGAGCAACTCCGCCTGCTTGCCGAGGAGCAGGCGCTGCGCGCGATCGCGGCGCGCAGTGAGGTAGCCGGACGCACCGATGAAGATCAGAACGAGCGGCAGGAAAATGAGCGCCGGCATCGCGGCGATGGTGAGTGGAACCTGCCGCAGCGCGATGTCGACGGCCACGAAGCAGCCGGCGAGCAGGATGCTCGCGGTGATCCCGGCAACGCCGACGAGCGTTGAGACCCACAGGATCGGGAAGACCCAGAGCAGGCCGAGGCCGAGCTGCGGCTGGGCGATGCGCAGGAAGCCGATCGCCACGATGTCGAGCAGCGGCAACAACAGCACCAGGCCGGGAGCGAGCGCAGACCACGGCAACAACACGGCGAGGCAGCATGCCACGAAGGTGAGCAGGATGCCGCCGTAGAAGAGCACCGGGTTGCCGTCTCCGGGACCGAAGACCATCAACGTCGTGAAGACGGCGAGGACAACGGCCCCGAAGAGCAGCTGAGTCAAGGCGATCGAGCGGTCGGGCCTGCCCAGATCGAGCACCGTCATCGCGTCACGCCACGCCGGACGCGCGCTCCTGTGCTCGGGCCGAGCCTCCGTCGCGCGCGGTGTCATGGCTAGACCTTATCGCGGCATCAGGCGATGCCACCCCCATCGACGACGAGAGCCGAACCGGTGACGTAGGAGGAGTCGTCGCTGGCGAGCCAGACGACGGCAGCGGCGATCTCTCTGGGCTCGCCCATCCGGCCGAGGGGGCGGTCGGCCGACTCGGCCAGGAAGGCGTTCGCGTCCTGCGAGAGCTGGCGGGCCTCCTCGAGCAGCATGCCCGTGTTGACGTCGCCGGGGTTCACCGAGTTGACCCGGATGCCCTGCGGGCCATGGTCGATCGCCAGCGCGCGCGTCATGTTGACGACGGCACCCTTGGACGCGCAGTAGGAGATGGCCTGGCCGCCCCCCTTGAGCCCCCAACCGGAACCGGTGTTCACGATGGAACCGCCGCCGTTCTCGGCCATGATCGGCACGACATGCTTGCACATCAGGAAGATCGACTTGACGTTGACGCCGAAGACCCTGTCCCACTCTTCTGCGGTGGTCTCGACGGCCGTCGTACGGCGGATGATGCCGGCGTTGTTGAAGACGACATTGACGCCGCCGAACTCCTCGACGGTGGTGGCGATGATGCGCTGGATGTCGTCTTCGTTGGAGACGTCGGCCGCGATCGCGACGGCGGTGCCGCCCGCGGCGCGGATCTCTTCGACGACGGCCTCGGCGGCATCCGCGCGCAGGTCGACGACGGCAACCTGCGCGCCCTCCGCTGCGAAGGCCAGTGCGGTCGCGCGGCCGATTCCGCCCGCACCGCCGGTGACGATGGCTTTCTTGTTTTCGAGACGCATGACTGCTCCTTGGGGTGTTGGTTGTGTGGTGTGATTCAGGGGTTCAGGGGTGGCTCTCAGTGGCCAGTGTGCTCTCCGGAGCGTTCACCGGGTACATGCTGGTGCCGCTGACGCCCGTTGTGATGCGGGCGAATCCGGCGAGGCTCGCATCGACGGCAGCGTCACCGGTGTCGATGAGCAGCGGTCGGCCGCCGAGCTCGATGAGCTTCTGTTCGGGGGCGACGATGATGAGGGGCTGCGCCGGATCGAGTGCGCGCACGACCCGGGCGGAGATCTGTTGGTTGCCTCGGCCCAGCAGGAAGCCCTGGCCGCCGATGATCGTGACGATGGCCCGAGCCTGCCTCCCGCTGATCTCGGCGAGCAGCTGCTGCTCGGTGGCATCGGTCAGCACGAGCTCGCCGTCGAGCAGCACGTCGACGCCGAGTGGGGTGGTTGCCAGCCCGAGCTGTCTGCCGAGTTCCGCGACGGTGCTGCCGGGGCCGAGCAGATAGCGCACGCCGGGACGCAGCTGGGCGATGACCCCGCGAACGGCGGATGCCGCGGCCGCGGCCTCCGAGCTGGGCGACGGCGTCTTGCGGGCCTGCGTGCGCCCGGCCTGGAACGGCACCAGCAGGTGGCCGAAGAGGCGGGGGTCGACGCGGCCGTGCCGCAGCTGCTCCTCGACGACGTCGAGCACCTCGCTTTCGCGCACGGGCAATGCCTCCGTGCCGAGCCAGGCGGCGGCCAGCGCGCCGGCCGCGCTCGGGCTCACGGCGAAGCAGGCCGAGTACATCTTGACGCCGGCGGGAACGCCGAGCGCCGCGACTCCCCCGGCCGGGCTGCCCGACTCGAGCCCGGCGACGACGTCGCGGGCCGTGCCGTCGCCGCCGACGAAGAGGATGAGCTCGGCGCCGGAGCTCGCGATGGCCGCGACGGCGGCCCGAGTGTCGGCGGCCGTCGTCGCGGTGGGCTCGCCTGCCACCGCCGAGGCGGTGTAGACGCTGCGGGGTACGAGGCCGGCGGCGCGCACGGCGTGCTCGCCGAGGGCTCCGGATGCCGTGAGTACCTCGATGCCCGGGTGCGCCGCCGCGACCACGGCCAGTGCGGCTGCGGCGCGCTCCCCCGCACGCGCCGATGCGCCACGCTCCAGCGCGAGGCGCTGCACATCGGCCCCGTCGCTGCCTTTGAGCCCTGCGGTGCCGCCGAGCCCGGCGACCGGGTTCACGACCAGACCGAGCCGCACGGCAGCAACCCCGGCCCCCTGCGCACCGGAGTGCGCTGGGGGCTGGGCGGCGTGGCGATCAGCGGTCATGGTCAGGCTCGTGTGGGGTGCTGTGCTCAGACGGCTGCGACGGCATCCGCCGCCACGATGGTCGCGGCGACATCGGCACGCGGGGTCTCGCCTGCGGCACGCGCTGCCGCGCGCCCCTCTGCGAGCGCCTCGCCGTGCTTCCGCTGGTATCCACGCCAGGTGATCGCCCAGCGGGCCGGGTCTTCGAGGTCGTCGTGGTGGGTGTGGTGCACGGTCTGGTTGTGCGGGGCCGTGCGTACGAGCTCGGCGTTCTCCCGTGCCTCGCTCGCGATCTGCGCCAGCACGGCCGCGTACTCGTCGAGCTCTGCCATCGAGTACGACTCGGTCGGCTCAAGGGTGAATGGCTGAGGGACGACGTAGGGGTGGTGGCTCGTCCAGTAGTGCATGCCGTAGTCGGCGGCACGGATACCGATCTCCTCCGAGCTGACGCCGGTCTGCTCGAACAGCTCTTGCCAGGAGTAGCGCACCTGCTCGATGCGGCGGCGGCCGACGGCGTACGGCGCGGAGGCGCCCGGAATTTCCAGCACCTTCTTCAGCAGGTAGTTGTTGTTCAGCACGGCGATCTCGGCGACGGCGCGCAGGCCCTCCGCTCCGAGCGCCATCATCCAGGAGTACGCGCGCACGATCGTCGGGATGACACCGTAGAACGGTGCCACCTTGCCGATCGACTGCGGCAGATCGGCGTTCAGCGCGAAGCGGACCCCGTCGGCTCCGACGGAGCGGTCGACCAACGGGCCGGGCAGGAACGGCGTCATCGCCTCGGAGACCGCACTCGCACCGCCGCCGGGACCACCGCAGCCGTGCGGGGTGCCGAAGGTCTTGTGCAGGTTGAAGTGGCACACGTCGAAGCCGGCGTCGCGGGCACGGGTGATGCCGAGGATGCCGTTGGCGTTGGCCTGGTCGTAGCTGGCGAGCGCGCCGACCGAGTGGGCGAGCTCGACCCACCGCTTGACCTGCGGGTTGAAGATGCCGGTGTCTTCCGGGTTCGTGATCATGATGGCGGCCGTGCGGGGGCCGACCGCGCCACGGAGCGCCTCGAGGTCGGGGTAGCCATCGGCATCCGGGTAGAGGGTGACGACCTTGTAGCCGGCCGCCTTGGCCGCTGCGGCGTTGGAGGGGTGGCTGAAGATCGTGGTGATGACCTCGTCGCGCTGCTCCCCCTCGCCGTTGGCCTCGTGGTAGGCGCGGATCATGGCGATGTTGGTCCAGATCGCGGTCGAGCCGCCGCTCGTGTGCAGCGAGACACGGTGCATGCCCGAGATCTCGGCGAGCATCTGCTCTGTGCGCCAGATGATCTCGAGGATGCCCTGCGCGTCGGCCTCGTCCTGCAGCGGGTGCATGGCGGTGAGGTTTGGGGTGTTGATCAGTCGATCGTTCACCTTGGGCGCGTACTTCATGGTGCAGGTGCCCTGGCCGATGTCGATGTTGAGGTCGGCGCCGAGGTTCTCCTGCGAGAGGCGCAGGTAGTGCTTGAGCACACGCATCTGGCCCATCTCGGGCAGGGCGGCAGGCTTCTCACGGCGGAGGCCGGCCGGCAACTCGGCGAGCACGTCGCCGACGGCTTCCCGCACACCGGGCTCGGTCTGCGAGACGAGCACGCCGCGCTCGCCTGGAGCGGTCAGCTCGAAGATCAGCGGTTCGTCCCAGCGTGCCTGGTGGAACCGGCGCAGAGTGGGCTTGGGGGCGATGGGGAGGCTCATGCGCTCTTCTCCTCGGTGTTCTGAACGGCGGTGTTCTGAACGGCGGTGTTCTGAACGGCGGTGTTCTCGACGGCGGTGTTCGTGTCGGTAGTGGTTTCTGTGAGCGCACGGATGGCCTCGGCCAGCCGGTCGATGTCGGCCTGCGAGCTGAGCTCGGTGACGCACACCAGCAGCGTGCTCTCACCGGTCACGACGCCGGGCTCGATGCCCTGGCTGCGGAGCACGTCGACGATTCCCTGCGCGCCGAGGCCTGCGCCGGCCACGTCGATCTCGAACTCGCGCAGGTGCAGCGCGGAGTCGGTGAGGCGGATGCCGGCGATGGCGGCCAGCTGCTGCTGAGCGTAGCGGGTGCGGCTGAGCAGGGTCTCGCCGAGCTCGGCCATGCCCTGCGGGCCCATCAACGCGAGGTGCACGCCGGCGGCGATGCCCCAGAGCGCTGCGGCGGTGCCGACCCATTCCTTGCCGTCTTCGCGCAGAGCGAAGGAGGTGCGATCCCATGCGACGTCGCCGAAGCCGTACTCGCCGGGAACGGTCGTCGACTCGAGCCCGAACAGACGCGACGGCATCTCCATGATGAAACTGGGGTCATCGTGCACGGCGATGAATCCGGCGTGCGCGCCGCCGTACCACTGGTGCAGGCCGAGCGACTGGATGTCGCCGCAGACGATGTCTGCTCCCTGGTCGGCGGGCGGCGTGAGAACGCCGTAGCCGACCGGGTCGGTTCCGACGACGAGCACGGCGCCTGCCGCGTGGGCGATGTCGGCGAGGGCACGGATGCCGGACTCGACCGCTCCGCGGTAGCTGGGCGTCTCGACCCAGATCGCTGCGACGTCACCGGCCAGTGCGGCGGAGTTCACCAGCGCGGCGACGGCCGCGGCATCCGCCAGCCCGTCGACGGTGGGAACGTGGTGCAGCTCGAGGTTCGAGCTGATGAAGTCGCGCACGCGGCTGAGTTTGTCTGGCAGCACGTCGCTCGCGACGATGATGCCGCGGCGGCCGGAGCGGCGGCCGGCCATGCTGAGCGCCGTGGCCGTGGCCTGGAAGCCGTCGTAGGTCGGAACGTTGACGACATCCATGTTCAGCAGCTCAGCCATGAGCGACTGGTACTGGAACAGAGCCTGGAATCGACCGTGGTCCTCGTAGGGCTCACCGGCGTATGCGGTGAGGAACTCACTGCGGTTGATGACCTCGTCGACGACGGCGGGCACATAGTGGTTGTAGGTGCCCGCGCCGAGGAAGCTCAGGCGCTGCGTGGTCGGGGTGTTGCGACCGAGCAGGCCCTCGACGTGGCGGGTGAGGTCGGCCTCGGCCGGGAACGGCGCTGGCAGGTCGAGCGCGCGGCCGAGGCGGATCTCGGCGGGGACGTCGACGTAGAACTCCTCGATCGACTCCGCGCCGACGGCGGCGAGCATGGCCGCCTTCGTGGCCGGTGCCGTGTTGGGGATGTATGGGTGCACGAATGGTGTTGTCATGGTGGTCCTCAAGCGATTGCGCTGGTCAGTTGGCTGACACGAGCGTGATGAATGGGGCCTCGTCGAGGCTCGGGTGTGCGATCACCGCGGCGCCGAAGCGGGGCAGCGTGAGCGTGGCGCCGACGGCTTCGCCGGTGAGCAGATCGCGGCAGGCCATCGCCAGGTCGCCGTGCATCTCGACGGGCAACTCGACCGTGATGGTCTCGCGCCCGTGGTTGAGCACGAAGGTGAAGTCGGTCTCACCGTCGCTGCGGGTGACGACTTCGAGATCGAGATGCGTCGTGCTGCGGCTCGGCTGCCCGATCTCGCTGAGCGCATCGCGCAGCACAGCCTCGAGCGCCGCGGACTCGACGACGGCGCTGACGTACCAGGCCGCGCCGCTGCCGTGCGCCCTGCGGGTGATCGCGGGGCGGCCGTCCAGCTCGCCGTCGGCGTAGCTGGCGAGCACCTCGGTGCCGGATGCCGCGTCGATCCACTCGCTGAAGATGCTGGTCTGGAAGCTCGCGCCGTTCTCTGCGAGCGTGATGGTGCCGTGCTCGGCATCCGGGATCGGCCAGTGCTCGTCGACCTCGACGCCGAGCAGCTCGCGCAGCGGGCCGGGGGCGCCGCCGGCGTGCACCTTCTCGGTGGGGTCGACGACACCGCTGAACGGTCCGACGAGCAGGCGTCCGCCGCGCTCGACGAATGCGGTGAGGGCATCGGCCTGCGCCTGGTCGACCATGTAGAGGTTCGGCACGACGACGAGCTCGTAGCCGTCGAACGGGCCGGTGGCCTTGACGACGTCGACGGTGTGGCCGAGGGCGAAGAGTGCGGCGTTCCAGGCGCGGGCCTGATCGGCCCACTTCAGGCGCTGCGACGGCAGCGAGTCGGGCGCTGAGCTACCCCACCAGGAGTCCCAGTCGACGACGAGGGCGACCGAGGCGCGCACGCGGGTGCCGCGCACGGGCTCGAGCTTCTTCAGCTCCGCGCCGAACGCCTTCGTCTCCTGGAAGCTGCGCGAGGCCTCTCCGCGGTGGCCGAGCATCGCGGAGTGGAACTTCTCCGTGCCGAACTTGGCCTGGCGCCACTGGAAGAACATCGCGCCGTCCGAGCCGTGGGCGATGGCGTGCAGGCTCATGATGCGCATCTGGCCGGGAGCCTTGGGCACGTTGATGTCGCGCCAGCTCACCGCGCTCGGTGCCTGCTCGAGCAGCAGCCAGGGCTGACCGCCCTTGAGGCTGCGCATCAGGCTGTAGTTGAGGGCGGCGCCGACGTGGGAGGTGTCGTCGGCGGGGTCTGGGTAGGCGTCATCCGTCACCAGGTCTTCGACGGCGGCGAAGTCCCAGTAGTTGAGGTCGCGCAGCAGGCTCATGAAGTTGGTGGTGACGGCGATGTCGGGGGTGACCTCGCGCAGCACGTCGATCTCGAGCTGGAAGAGCTCGAGCAGCGCATCGCTGGAGAAGCGCTCGAAGTCGAGCTGCTGGGTGGGGTTGATCGGGCCGGATGCCGTGCGCGGCGGCTCGATGTGACTCCACTCGGTGTACCGCTGGCCCCAGACGGTGGTGCCCCACGCCTCGTTCAGCCCCTCGATGGTGCCGTAGCGAGCCTCGAGCCACTGCCGGAAGTGCGCGGCGGATGCCGGGCACCAGCAGCGGGAGATGTGGTCGCCGTACTCGTTGGAGATGTGCCAGAGGGCGAGGCCGGGGTGGTTTCCGTAGCGCTCGGCCATGACGCGGGTCATGCGGGCGACGTTGCTCTTCCACACCGGGGAGCTCGGGCAGTAGGCCTGACGGGATCCGAACTCGAGCCGCTGGCCGTCGACGTTGTGCGGCAGCATCTCGGGGTGGGCGCGCACGAGCCAGGCCGGGGGCGTTGCGGTGGCGGTCGCGAGGTCGATGGCGATGCCGGCCTCCCAGAGGATGTCGATCACCCGGTCGAGCCAGCCGAAGTCGAACTCACCCGGCGTGCGCTCCAGCTGCGGCCACGAGAACACGGGGAGGCTGACGATGTTGACGCCGGCCTCCTTCATGAGCCGCGCGTCCTCGATCCACGTCTCCTCCGACCACTGATCGGGGTTGTAGTCGCCTCCGTAGGCGAGTGCACTGAGTCTGATGGCACGGGGGCTGCCGACAGCGGGCTGCGCGTTCGTCACACCTTCTCCTCTCTGAACCGGTGGGTCGAGCCTGCCGCGCTGTTTTCTGACCGGATTCCGGGCAGATGCTTTACAGCGGGAAATGCAGACTGTATTCTGTATACAGACACAGTATGCCGGATGCCGCGCATGGTCAAGCCCTAAGCTGACAGCGAAGCCATCCCGGCTGAGAGAGGCTTGATATGGCTATCGAACGTCGTACATTGCGCGCGCAGGTGCGTGAAGAACTTCTTGAGCGGATGCGGAACGGCACGGTTCAACCGGGCGAGGGCATCAATGAGGTGCAACTGGCCGCCGAGCTCGGCGTCAGCCGCACGCCGCTCCGCGAAGCGCTGATCGCGCTCGAGAGCGAAGGCCAGATCGAGAGCGAGAACGGCAAGGGATTCCGATTCGTTCCGCTCAGCGCCCGGGAATTCGAGGATCTGGCGCCGATCATGGCCTCGCTCGAGTCGCTGGCCCTGCAGCTCACCGACCCCGATGAACTCCGCACGATCGGTGCGCGCCTCGCCCAGTTGTCGGCCGAGTTCGATCAGGAGATCGTCGAGCACGCCCTGGTCGTGAGCAAAGACGACGAGTGGCACGACATCATGCTGAGCGGCTGCCCGAACCAGCGTCTGATCGACCTCGCCACCTCGGTGCGGCAGGCCTTCCACCGCTACGAGTCGCTGCTGGTGCCAGACGAGGTCATGATCGAGCGCGTGGCGGCCGAGCACGCCGCCATCGCCGAGCACATGGTGAACGGCGACGTCGCGGCGGCATCCGCGGCCCTCACCGCCAACTGGATGAACGGCATGCAGCGCATCCTGAAGAATTCCAGCAGCCCGTACTTCACGGCCTAGCGCTCGCTCCGCTGGTTGAGCCTGTCGAAACCCCGTTGGTTGAGCCTGTCGAAACCCCGTTGGTTGAGCCGGGCCTCGCTGGTTGAGCTTGTCGAAACCCCGTTGGTTGAGCCGGGCCTGCCCTGAGCCTGTCGAAGGGTCGAAACCCTCTAATTGGCCCCGCGCCGTGTGTCGGATTGCCCGTCGGTGTGGCTGAGCATTGGCAGCCCAGCGAAGTCCCCGGCGATCAACGCCTCGCGCTTCGCGCGACTCCATCCTTGGATTTGCTTCTCGCGCGCATACGCCTCGTCGACCCGCTCGTACTCTTCGGCGAATACGAGCACCACGGGCAGCCGGGTGCTCGTGTAGACGGCTCCGCGCCCACTTACGTGCTGGTCCATTCGGATATCGAGATTCCTCGTGCTCCCGACGTAGTAGCTGCCGTCACCGCAGCGGAGCATGTAGACGTGGGGCATCGTTGACCTCCCGATTCGCAATGCCTCGATCATCGTGGATAAGGACGTTGACTCGTCGCCATCCACAGTCCAAGCTCGCCAGTGGGCCGGAACACTGGGCTGTGCACAACAGACCGCAATCGACGAGCACGGCCCCGGTTTCGACAGGCGACGTCCGCTGATAGAGCTTGTCGAAATCAGGTTTCGACAAGCTCATTCAACGAGGGCTCGGCTCAACCGACGGGGTTTCGACAAGCTCAACCAATCGGGGTTTTCGGCTCAACCCGACGGGGTTTCGACAGGCTCAATCAACGGGAGTCGGGGTTTCGGCAAGCGACGTCCGCTGATTGAGCTTGTCGAAATCAGGTTTCGACAAGCTCAACCAACGGGTTTTCGGCTCAACCGGGCGGGGTTTCGACAGGCTCAACCAACGGGGGGTGGGGCTCGGCCAGCGAGGGTTTCGACAGGCTCAACCGACGGGGAGCGGGGGTTTCGGCAGGCGACGCCCGCTGATTGAGCTTGTCGAAATCAGGTTCCGGCAGGCTCAACCAACGGGGGCTCGGCTCAACCGGGCGAGGGTTTCGACAAGCTCAACCAGCGGGAGTACAGGCTCAACCAACGGGGTTCGGCTAGCCCTTGACGGCGCCTCCGAGCAGGCCGGAGACGAACTGCTTCTGGAACACCAGGAACAGGATCATCAGCGGAAGGGTGGCGAGCAGCGACCCGAGCATCAGCCCCGAGTAGTCAACGCGGGAGAGCCCGATCATGGTGTTCAGCGCAACGGGCACCGTGTACTTGTCCTGCGTGTTCAGCATGAGCAACGGCCAGATGAACGCGTTCCACTGGCTGATGAATGTGTAGATGATCAGCGCAGCGATCTGCGGCCTCGCCACCGGCAGCACGATGCGATAGAAGGTGCGCAGCTCGTTCGCCCCGTCGATCCGCGCCGCCTCGATCAAGGTGTCCGGGAAGTCGAGGAAGGACTGCCGCATCAGGAAGATGCCGAAGGCGTTCGCCAGGAACGGCAGGATCACGGCCTGGTAGCTGTCGATCCAGCCGGCACTCGCCATCATCTGGAACAGCGGCACGAGCAGCACCTGCATCGGGATCATCATCGTGACCAGCACGACGGCGAGCAGCACCCCGCGCCCGCGGAAGCGGAACTTCGCCAGGCCATAGCCGGCCATGATGCTGATGATCGCGCTGAACACCGTGTAGATCACGGCTATGACGAAACTGTTCAGCATCACCTGGCTGAAGTTGATCGACTCCTGCAGCCGCACGAGGTTGTTCCACAGCTCGCCGCCCGGCAGCACGGGCAGCGGTGTCACGAACAGATCCTTCGTCTCGTGCGTCGACGAGATCACCATCCACAGGAACGGGAGGATGCTGAGCACGCTCGCCACAATGAGAATCAGGTAGACGGGGGCGTGCAGGATGCCGGCGCGCACCCGCAGCGTGAGGCTTTGGCGCCTCTGGAGCAACTCGCTCATTGCTTCACTCTCACGGTTTCTCTCGCAGAAGGCGGAATTGGATGATGGACACGATCGCGGTGATGACCACGAGCAGCCAGGCGATCGCCGAGGCGTAGCCGAAGTCGAACTGCCGGAAGCCCACCTTGTAGAGGTAGAGCACCGGCGTCAGGGTGGCGTCGCTCGGCCCTCCCCCGGTGAGGATGTAGTTCTCGTCGAAGAGCTGCAGCGCGCCGATCGTCGAGGTGATCGTGGTGAAGATCAGCACCGGGCGCAGCTGCGGGATGACCACCTTGGTGAAGATCTGCCAGCGCCCCGCGCCGTCTATGCGGGCCGCCTCGTACAGCTCGGCCGGAATGGCCTGGAGCCCGGCCAGGATGATGACCATGTTGTAGCCGGTCCAGCGCCAGGTGATCGCGCCGATCAGGGCGACGCGCGCCCAGACCTCGTTGTTCAGCCAGTCGACCGGTGGGATGCCGACGAGGCCGATCATCTGGTTGATCGCTCCGCCGTCGGTGGCGAGCATCACCCGGAACACGACCGCGTAGGCGACGAGGGTCGTGACGGCCGGCAGGAAGGTGAGCAGCCGGAATCCGGAGCTGAAGCGCAGCCAGGCCTGATTGAGCAGGTAGGCGAGACCGAGGGCGAGACCGATCATCAGGGGCACCTGGATGATCAGGATGAGCCCGGCGTTGCCGAGGCTCTTGGCGATGAGCGGGTCCTTGAACAGGCGCGCGTACTGCTCGAGCCCGACGAAGGTGGAGACGCCGCCAGAGGTGGCGAAGAAGCTCTGCCACAGCGAGGAGAGCAGCGGGAAGGTGAAGAAGATCGCGAGCAGGGCCGCGGCGGGGAGCGCGAAGAACGCCCCCGGTCGCTGGAGCTTGCGCCCCAGCGACCGGGAGGGTTGCGCTCCGGTGCGGCCGCGCTTCACCGCGGCATCCGGAGTCTGCGTCAGCATTATTCGGCGATCGTGCGACCGGTGGCGGTGGCGATCTGCTGCGCGGCGTCGTTCAACACGGTGGCCGGGTCTGCACCGTTCAGCACGGCGGCGACGACGGCGTTGGCCACGATGTCGCTGGCCTCGGCGTTGTCGGTGGTGAAGGTGATCGGCGGGATGTTCGCCGTCTGCTCCGCGAAGAGCTCGTAGACCTTCTGGCCACCGAAGTACTCCTGCGGCTCCGAGAAGAACTCGGTCTCGAGGGCGGGCAGGTAGGAGGGGAACAGCCCTTCGTTGACCATCATCGATGCCTGGTTGTCGGTGTCGGCAAGGGTGTAATCGAGGAAGGCCGCTGCGAGGTTGGGGTTCTTCGCCTGCGTGGGGATCGCGAGGCCGGAGCCGCCGCTGTTGGAGGTGCGCACGCCGTCGGCGGCGAAGGCGGGCAGCTCGGTGACGCCGTAACTGCCGCTCAGCTCCGGCGCGTCGCCGAGCAGGGTACCGATCCACCAGACCGCCTCAGGGGTGACGGCGGAGTCGCCGTCCTTGGCCGAGGTGACACGGCCGTCCCAGCCCGTGACGTTCTTCAGCAGCCCCTTCTCGTTGATGGTCTGCAGCAGGGTGAGCGCCTCGACCGATTCGGGCGAGCCGATGGTGATCTCGCCGGCGTCGTTGAACAGACCCTGGCCCTGCTGCTGCAGCAGCATCTGGAAACCGCCGCCGGTGGCGACGTCGAGCGACATCAGCGTGTGGCCGCTCTTCTCTTTGATCGTCTCGCCCGCCGCGACGAGGTCGTCCCAGGTTTCGATGTCGGCCGGGTCGATGCCGGCGTCGTCGAAGTAGTCGCTGCGGTAGAAGAGTCCGACGGTGCCGGAATCCCACGGGGCGACCTTGAGCGCGCCGTCCTTGTCGGACTGCGCCGACCACTTGAACGGATCGAAGTCGGCCTCCTTGTCGCCGAGCACCGGCGTCAGGTCCGCAAGGCCCGTGGGGAACTCATTGATGTAGCCGGGGGCACGGTCGGTCTCGATCGTGACGAGGTCGGGCAGTCCGCTGCCGGCCTGGAATCCGACCGAGAGCTTGTCGTAGGCGTTGTCGTAGCCGACGTCGACGACGTTGATGGTCGTACCCGGGTTGGCCTTCTCGAACTCGGCACCGAGCCGGGTGAGCGCGGTCGCCGCGACATCCCACGACCAGACGGTGATCTCGCCGGTCGGCTTCGCGGCCGGGTCCAGGGTGACCGGGGCAGCCGCGCCGCCACCCATCGTGCAGCCGGAGAGCAGTGCGAGCGCCACAGCGGGCACGAGCAGGGTACGCAGTTTCATGGTGACTTCCTTGTCAGCTGGTTCGGTATTTTGAATACAGTACACCGCATTCAGAGCGGACGGCAAGGCTCCGGATGGCGCAAAAAACGCAGGAGGAGAGCTCCCCCGCCGCTGCATGCAGCGTGGCGGAGCTCTCCTCCTGCGTTTGTGGTGTCGCTAGGCGCTCAGCTGCACCGCGAGCTCGATGAACAGCGCCGCCGACCAGCCGAAGGCGGTGGTTGCCGTCTCCGCCTTCTCTCCGGTGTAGGGGTTGAAGTACTCGTGCGGGCCGCCGCCGTGCGTGACCAATGCCACGGTTCGCTCGGCGAGATCGCGCGCCCGTTCCGGCTGGCCGGAGGCGCGCAGGCCCTCAACGAGCAGGGTGTTGATGTTGATCCAGACCGGTCCGCGCCACATGCGCTCTGGCGAGAAGTCCGGGTCGTCGACGGCAACGGTCGGAACACCCCATGGCGTGCCGAACAGCTGCTCGTCGTCGAGGGCGGCGAGCATGCAATCCAGCACGGGGTCCGGCATCGCTCCGGTGAGCAGCGGCAGCAGGCTGACGACGGCGTAACTGCCGACGGGCTCTCCCGCGGCGCGCGCCCGGAAGAAGCCGGCATCCTCGTCCCACAGCTCGAGCAGCTTGGCCAGCGTCGCCGCCGAGCGCGCACGGTGCGTCTCGGCGACGCTCGGGTCTGCGACGCCGAAGTGTTCGGCGAGGCGCGCCAGCTCGGCGTCCTGGAGCACGAGGTAGGCGCCGAGGTCGGGCGCCGTCGTCGGCAGAGGGCCGTCGAAGATCGGGCTGTCGTCGAGACCGGATGAGTACGGGTGGCCATACTCCGGCATCCCGTCGCCGTCGAGGTCGGAGACGGCGAACCACCAGTCCTGCGAGCGGGCGATGGTCGGCAGAAGCGCGCGCGCCCACTCGTCATCGCCTGGCGTGGCGTTCATCACCTTGCGCAGCGCCCAGGCCGCCAGCGGCGGCTTGGTCAGCGGCACCGGCGAGCCGGGGTCGGCGATGCTCGACCCGGCACGGCGCAGCGTCTCGCGGTCGGCCGGCGGCAGATCGTCGCTCGTGGCGAGGATTCCCTCCTCGTGCACGACGTCGGGCAACTGCCCGTCAGCACTCGGGAAGCGGAAGGCGAGCTGCAGTTGTTCGCGGGCGAGTTCCGGGTCGCCGTGGCTCAGGCCGACGGCAATGAAGTAGGCGTCCCACTGCCAGAGGCCGACGTAGCCGATCTTCGACGGCACGACGGCGCGCGCGTTGCCGAGGGCCGGCAGCTCGACGATGTTGGCACCGAGCACCCACCAGCAGAAGGCGGTCATCCCCTGCAGATCGGGCCGCACGCGTGGGGTGTTGGCGAACCAGTCCAGCCACAGCCGCTCGCTCGTTTCCGCGTGCTCGCGGTGACGCTTTGCATCGGCGACGGCAATGCTCGCGCTGCGGTCCGGCGCGATCTCGAGGCCGACGGATGCCGCGGCACCCGTCAGCGGGATGCGCTGCACCGGGGCGGACGCGTCGCCGCGCGGCCCGTGCAGCTCGACAAGTACGGGACCGTCGCCGCGCAGGCCGATGCTCAGCGCGGCCGGCCCGGCGAAGCTGAGGGTCACGGCTCCCCCGCCGAACTCGATCAGCTGCGGCTGGATGTCGGTGACGGGCAGCGGGGCGCCAGCGGCGTCCAGCACCCGGATCTCACGGAACACCTCGCAGTCGTCGAGTCGCCGCTCGTACTCGGCCGTGCACACGCGCACGCCCTCGATCGGAGCGGCCGGGTCGACCGGCACCGCGCGTCGCCCGCCCGCGCCCGCTGCGAAGACCAGCAGGCGCGAGCGCGGCAGCGTGAACGGTGCGCGCACGAGGTCGAGGTGGGCGCCGGCGGCACGCGCGAGCGCGGCGGCGTCCATGGTCTGTGCAACGCCCGTCATCGTTACCGCCCTCCGAGGCCGGAGGCGGCCATGCTGTTGAGGATGCGGCGCTGACCGATGACGAAGGCGACCAGCATGGGGATCGTCGCGATGGCGGATGCCGCCATCACCAGCCCGTAGTTGATCGAGCCGAACTGGCCGCGGAAGCTCGCCAAGAGCAGCGGCACGGTGAAGAGGTCAGGCGTGTTGAGCAGCACGAGCGGGAACAGGAAGGCGTTCCACACGTCGAGCGCGACGATGATGCTGAGCGCGCCGAGGCCCGGCTTCAGGTTGGGCAGGATGACGCTCCAGAAGATACGCCAGCGCCCCGCACCGTCGACGATCGCCGCCTCCTCGAGTTCCTTCGGCAGCGACAGCACGAACTGGCGCATGAGGAACACGGCGAAGGGGTTGACCATCATGGCCGGAACGATGAGCGACAGGTGCGAGTCCACCCAGCCGAGCTGGCTCATCAGCAGGTAGAACGGGATGAGCGTGACCTGCTTGGGGATCATCTGCGTCGCGAGGAAGACCAGGAAGATGATCTTGCTTCCGGCGAAGCGGATGCGGGCGAAGGCGTATCCGGCCATCGATGCCGTCACGAGGGTGCCGATGACGGCGAGCACGGCGATGTAGATGCTGTTGAAGTAGGCCTGCCCGAACGGCACGGCGTTCCAGGCGTCGATGAAGTTGTCGAAGGTCCACGGGTTCGGCCAGAAGCTGAGTGGATCCTGCAGCAGCTGCGGCAGCGTCTTCAGTGAGGTGAGCAGCATCCAGAGGAATGGGAAGACCATGGCCGCGCCGGCGAGGATCAGCACGAGGTGGATCACCAGTGAGCGACCCGTCTTGGCGGTGCGCGCTCCGGCTGGGCGCTTGCCCGCGCCCTTCGGCATGGTCATGGCGCGGGTGTCGAGATCTGTGGTGCTCATACTGGGTCATCCTCGTAGTGAACGAACTTCTTCTGGGCGCCGAACTGAATCACCGTGATCACGAGGGTGAGCACGAGCAGGATGACGGCGGCCGCACTGGACGGACCGAACTCGAAACGACCGAAACCGAGATCGTAGATGTGGTACACGATCGTGCGGGTGGCGTTGTCCGGGCCGGCATCCTGGGTCAGGATGAAGACGGTGTCGAAGGTCTGCAGCGATGAGATGAACGCGACGATCGATGAGAAGAAGATGATCGGGCTCAGCAGCGGCAGACGGATCTGCATGAACAGGCGGAAGGCTCCGGCACCGTCGATGCGTGCCGCCTCGATGACGGAGGGCGAGATGTTCTGCAGCCCGGCCATGAAGATGATGACGTTGAGACCCATCGACGACCAGATCGAGACGATGCACACGGCGATCAGGGCGAGTTTCGGGTCCCCCAGCCAGTCGGGCGGGGTGATGCCGAAGATCTTGGAGATGGCGTTGCTCAGCACGCCGTCGGAGCGGAACATCTGCTGCCAGATCATCGCGACGGCGACCGTGCTGGTGACGACCGGCGCGAAGAAGAGGATCAGGTAGAGCGTGCGCGTCTTGAGCTTCTCGAGCGCGACCGCGATGATGACCGCGAAGCCGAGGCCGAGCGGCACCGTGATCACGGCGATCAGCAGCGTGTTGACGATCGACCGGAGCAGCAGCTCATCCTGGAGCTGCGCGGTGAAGTTCTCGAAGCCGACCCAGGTGAGCTCGGTCAGGCCGTCCCACGAGGTGAAAGCCAACACGAGGCTGGCGACGAACGGCAGCAACACGAAGATGGCCATGCCGACGACCTGCGGGGCCACGAAGACGTAGCCCCACGAACGATCGCGGCGCCGCCAGGCGGCCTCCTTGCGGAGGCCACCTGGCAGGGGGGTGGCGACGGAACGCCCCACTGTGGCGGATCCTTCCGCCGTCACCCGCTTGCT
This sequence comes from Leifsonia sp. Root4, assembly GCF_001425085.1. Classification (GTDB taxonomy): domain Bacteria; phylum Actinomycetota; class Actinomycetes; order Actinomycetales; family Microbacteriaceae; genus Microterricola. The sequence continues at coordinate 478,695 of NZ_LMDN01000002.1, forward strand.
CACTTGCCCGTCTTCGATTCGACGAGTGCTGCGACCTCGTCCAGCGTCTCCTGCGCGGTGCTCTTGCCCTCGTAGAGAGCGAGGAAGAGCTCGCTGACGTCGGTCGACAGCGCGGGAACGGCCGCCTCTGCCGCGTAGTTCGCGAAGCCGATGTCACGCATGTCGAGGAAGGTCTGCGCGTGCGCGGGGTAGTTGTCCTCGAGCACGACCTCGTCGGCGCCCTTGATCGACGGCACGGCGTTGCCGCCGCCGGTCAGACGGAAGGTCTGGCCCTCTGCGCTCAGGAACTCGGTCCAGAAGGTGAACGAGGCATCCTTGGCCTTGGTCTTGCCGTTGATGGCGAGGTAGGACGCGGCGACTCCGGTCGGTGCCTCTGCGCCGTCCGGCGTCGGCCAGGCGACGATGTCGTAGTCGGCCTCGACGCCGGCGCTCTTCAGCGTGCCGATGGTGTAGCGACCCTGGGCGAAGAAGCCGGCCTTGTGGGTGACGAAGACACTGTCGGCTCCCGCACCCTCTGGGAGGGTGTCCGCGACGACGAAGGTGCCGTCCTGGAAGTTCTGGCCGAGCTGGTCGACGGCGGCGACGGTGGTCTCGTCGGTGTTGCCGACGAATTCGCCGGACTCGTCGTATGCGGTGCCGCCCTGCGAGGAGATCCAGCTGTAGTGCGTCGCCCAGTAGTTCCAGAACATGGAACCGGTGAGCCCGGCATCCTTCAGCTTGTCGTTCATCTCGAGGAACTTCGCGGTGGTCCACTTGCCCTCAGCGGCGAGCGTGGCCGGGTCTTCGGTGATGCCGGCCGCGGCGAGGGCGACCTTGTCGTACCAGAAGGCGTCGGGGTTGGAGTCGTTCGGCGCGGCGTAGATCTCACCATCGAGCTCCGCAGCCCCGAAGAGGCCGGGGAAGAAGTCGTCGGGAGCGGTGTCGCTCTCGGGCGAGTCCATCAGATCTGTCAGCGGCATCAGACGCTTGGAGGAGACGAACTGGCCGAGCTTGTCGTCGCCGACGTAGAACACATCGGGAGCGGTGTTGCTCGAGAGCTGCGCGAGCATCTTGGAGTGGTAGTCGCTGTACGAGGCGACGGGCTGCAGCTTGACCGTGATGTCGGGGTGACGCTTCATGAAGTCTTCGTTGAACTCCTCGTAGCGAGTGAGTTCTTCGGGGGTGCCCCAGGTGGACCAGACCACGGTGTTCGGGTCGGAGTTTGCTCCGCCGCCGCCTCCGCTACATGCTGCCAGTGAGAGGGCGAGTGCGCCGGCCGCAAGTACTGCGACGGCTCTTCTCGACGTTGAGTTGACGCGGAACATCCGCTGCCCCTTTCGTAGGTGAACATTCTTTGTTCAGATGTATTCTGTATACAGAATGCTCAAGAGTCAAGCCGAGCGGTCTTCTTCGTTGCTCAATCGTGACGAATTCTCCGCGGTGGATCCGTCGACCCGACACGGCTGGGCGCAACGCAGAACGCCTCCCCGAAGGGAGGCGTTCCGACGTGATTCGCGCTCTGCTGTTCCGAGTGGATGCCGCCGCTACAGCGTCGCGGCGACGAGCTCGGCGATCTGCACGGCGTTCAGAGCCGCACCCTTGCGCAGGTTGTCGTTCGAGATGAAGAAGGCGAGTCCGCGGCCGTCGGGGGCGCCCTCGTCCTGGCGGATGCGTCCGACGTAGCTGGGATCGGTTCCCGCTGCCTCGAGCGGCGTCGGAACGTCGCTGAGCACGACTCCGGGCGCCGTCGCCAGCAGCTCGGTTGCACGCTCGACCGAGATCGGGTTGGCGAACTCGGCGTTGATGGCCAGCGAGTGCCCGGTGAACACAGGGACGCGCACGCAGGTGCCGCTCACGAGGAGGCCGGGCAGGTCGAGGATCTTGCGGCTCTCGTTGCGCAGCTTCTTCTCTTCGTCGGTCTCGAATGATCCGTCGTCGACGATGGAGCCGGCCAGCGGGATCACGTCGAACGCGATGTTCTTGGCGTAGATCGTCGGCTCCGGCATGGTGACGGCGCGGCCATCGTGCACGAGGCCCTGCACATCGCCGTCGAGGGCGGCACGCACCTGGGTCTCGAGCTCCTGGGCGCCGACGAGGCCGCTGCCGGAGACGGCCTGGTAGGTGCTCACGATGAGGCGCTCGAGACCGGCGGCCTCGTGCAGAACCTTGAGAACCGGCATGGCCGCCATGGTGGTGCAGTTCGGGTTGGCGATGATGCCCTTCTTGGCCTGTGCGATGGCCTCAGGGTTCACCTCGCTGACGACGAGGGGCACCTCGGGGTCCATCCGCCAACCGCTGGAGTTGTCGATCACGATCACGCCGGCCTCCGCGAAGCGGGGTGCCTGCGCCTTGGAGAGCGTCGCGCCCGCCGAGAAGATCGCCACGTCGAGGCCGCTCGGGTCCGCCGTTGCGGCATCCTCGATGACGACATCCTCGCCGCGCCACGGCAGCGTGCTGCCGGCCGAACGGGCAGAGGCGAAGTAGCGAATCTGCGCCACCGGGAAGTTGCGCTCCTCGAGCAGGCGGCGCACGACGGCACCGACCTGACCCGTTGCTCCGACGACGCCGATGTTGATGCCCTGGCTGCTGCTCACGTGAACCCCTTGCGTATCTGCTGTTCTGGCTACTCTGCCCCAGTGGGCCGACCGCCGCGAGGCGAGTCGGCACTGATCCCGCCGAATGGCAGGAATACCGGGATCGATGTCAGTTCCGGTTGCCGCGGTGTGCGGCATCCGGAACACGATTGGTGTCGGCGACTAGCGGCCGGTGCCGCCGTGCACGACGGCTTCTTCCTCTGCATCGAGGTCGAAGGCGGTGTGCACGGCGCGCAGTGCCTCGTTGACCGAGTCTGCGCGGGTGACGACCGAGATGCGGATCTCGCTGGTGGAGATCATCTCGATGTTGATACCGGCCTGGTGCAGCGCCTCGAACAGCCTCGCGGAGACGCCCGTGTTGGTGCGCATGCCGGCACCGACGAGGGCGAGCTTGCCGATCTGGTCGTCGTACTGCAGGCTCTCGAAGCCGACATCGTTCTGCGCGTTGCGCAGCGCCGTGAGGGCGATCTGGCCCTGGCTCTTCGGCACGGTGAAGGAGATGTCGGTGCGGCCGGTGGACGCGCTCGACACGTTCTGCACGATCATGTCGACGTTCGCGTCGGTCTTGGCGACGATTGTGAAGATCTCGGCGGCCTTGCCAGGAACGTCGGGAACGCCGACGACGGTGATCTTGGCTTCGCTCAGGTCGCTGGCAACACCAGCGATGATCGGGTCTTCCACGTTGCTCTCTTCTCCGTCGGGGCTCGGCGCCGGGTTGTAGACGATGGTGCCCTCGTTGTTGTTGAACGACGAGCGCACGTGCAGGGTCACGCCGTGGCGGCGTGCATATTCCACTGCGCGAATATGAAGGACTTTGGCGCCGGATGCCGCGAGCTCAAGCATCTCTTCGCTCGTGATGCGGTCGATCTTGCGGGCCAGCGGCACCACCCGGGGGTCCGACGTGAAGACGCCGTCGACGTCGGTGTAGATCTCGCAGACATCGGCGTCGAGGGCTGCGGCGAGCGCGACCGCCGTGGTGTCCGAGCCGCCGCGGCCGAGGGTGGTGATGTCTTTGGTGTCGCGGTTGAAGCCCTGAAATCCGGCGACGATCACGATCGCGCCCTCGTCGAGGGCCTCGCGCAGTCGCACGGGGGTGACGTCGACGATGCGGGCGGAGCCGTGGTGGGCATCCGTGATCATCCCGGCCTGGCTGCCGGTGAAGGAGCGGGCGTCGTGGCCGAGGCTCTTGATGGCCATGGCGAGCAGCGCCATAGAGATGCGCTCTCCTGCGGTGAGCAGCATGTCCAGCTCGCGGGGCGCGGGAATCGGGGTGACCTCGTGGGCGAGGTCGAGCAGTTCGTCGGTGGTGTCGCCCATGGCGCTGACGGCCACGACGACATCGTTGCCGGCCTTGCGCGCCTCGACGATGCGCTTGGCGACACGCTTGATGCCTTCAGCGTCGGAGACGGAGGATCCGCCGAACTTCTGCACGATCAAAGTCACGTGTAACTCCTGAGTGGGATGCGGCAGACATTGCCAGATTCTCCATCATAAGGTGTGCCGGATTCCCGGCCGGCTATGTGACGGCGGCGCCCGCAGCGGGTGACGGGGCTGGTCCGGGACCTAACCGACGACGCGGCGCCCTTCGAATGCCCGGCCGAGCGTGACCTCGTCGGCGTACTCGAGGTCACCGCCGACGGGCAGGCCGGAGGCGAGGCGCGTCACGCGGATCTCGAGGGTGCTGAGCAGCCGCGAGAGGTACGTCGCCGTCGCCTCCCCCTCGAGGTTCGGGTCGGTCGCGAGAATCACCTCGGTCACGGTCGCATCGGCCAGACGCTGCATGAGTTCACGGATGCGCAGCTGATCGGGGCCGACACCGTCGATCGGGCTGATCGCGCCGCCGAGCACGTGGTAGAGACCTCGGAACTCGCGGGTGCGTTCGATCGCCACGACATCCTTCGCCTCCTCGACCACGCAGATGAGGGCGGGGTCGCGGCGCGGGTCACGGCAGATCGCGCACGTCTCCTGCTCGGAGATGTTGCCGCAGATGGTGCAGAACTTCACCTTGTCGCGCACGGTCGTCAAGATCTCGGCGAGGTGCGAGACGTCGAAGTTCTCGGTCTGCAGAATGTGGAACGCGATGCGCTGCGCCGACTTCGGGCCGATGCCCGGCAGGCGGCCGAGCTCATCGATGAGGTCCTGAACGATTCCTTCGTACACGGGCTATCCCTGGCCATCTCTCATCGTCGCGCGGGGCGAGGGGGTGTGCGGCTGCTCTTCGATGAAGGTGGCGCCGAGGATCTCGCGCACGACCGATTCACCGTAACGCTGCACGCCGTCGCCGGAGCCGAAACTCGGTGCCGGGCGGCCGGATGCCGGGCGCTGCTGCGCCGGACGTTGCTGCGTCGGCGGCTGCTCTGCCGAGGCGGGCGCCGGCGCGGCCGCTGGCTTTGCCACTGCGGCGGCTGGCGTTGCCGCTGCTTCCGCCGGTCGAGTGGCACCGACTGCGGCCCGTGTCGAGGCCGAACTGCGGAAACCCTCGTCGGGCGGCACCGCATCGAAATCCGGGTCGAACGGCGGCTCGTCGTCAAATGGCGGCTCGTCGTCGAATGGCGCCGCGTCGGCCGGGGCCCAGCCGTCGTCGCCGGCGGGGGTCGGAGCGGCCGTCGGCGGAGCAACAGGAGCGGCGGCAGGTGCGGCCGGTGCTGCAGCCATGGCAGGAGCGGGTCGCTCGGGCGCCGGTACGGCGTCCTCGTCCGCGCCGGCCGTCGGATCGGACTGCGGGATCTGCACGACCGCCCAGCCGTTCGATGCCACGACGGGCGCGGCGGGCGTGGCTGCTGGCGGCGCGGAAACCACAGGGGCAGCGGCTGCCACAGCTACCGGCGCCACGGCCGTTGCTGCTGGCGCCGATGGTGCTCGGTGGGGCTCCGCATCGGCGGCATCAGCGGGGGTCGGTGCGCTGGCACGTGGCTCAGAGGCGGCACCCTGCGGTGCACGGCCGGCATCCGGCCTTGCAATGAACTTCACGCTCACGCCGAGCACCTGGGCGATCGCATCGCGCAGGTAGTCGCTCACGCCCTTGCCCGCAGCGCTCGGCTCACGGAACGCACGCACGTCGTTCTCGCTCGGGAACGTCATCACCAGCACGTCATCGGCGCGCAGATCACGAACGGTCGCCGTGACGAGCGCCACCCAGGCCTTCATGTTCGCGGTCTTCACCAGCTCGAGAACCTGCGGCCACGAGTCGCGCAACTGCTGCAGGGTGACAGGGCCGACCGGCTGCGGAGTGGAGGCCACTGCTGCGTCCGGCGTCGCCGGGGTTTCGGTGCGCGCGGCAGGCGGCGCCACTCGTGCAGCGGGAGCGGCAGCCGGAGCGGGTGCGGCGGCGGCTGGTGCCGGAGCCGGAGCGGGAGCGGCAGCGGGGGCACGCCCAGCGGGCGCCGAAGCGGGCGCCCCGGCGGGCTCCCCTGCGGCATCCGTCACGCCGACGCGCCGCTCGAGACGCTCGACGCGCGCAAGCGCGCCGCGTTCGGACTCGTCGCTGGACGGCACCAGGGCGCGCGCGATCATCAGCTCGAGGTGCAGCCGCGGTGAGGTCGCGCCCGTCATCTCGGTGAGGGCGGCGTTCACGATGTCGGCGGTGCGCGAGAGCTCTGCCTGCCCGTAGCGGCTGGCCTGAGCGCCCATGGCGTCGAGCTCTTCCTGCGGAACCCCGCGCAGCACCGACGCGGCGGCGGCCGGCGTGCTGGCCCCGACCACGATCAGGTCGCGCAGGCGTTCGAGCAGGTCCTCGACGAAACGGCGCGGGTCCTGCCCGGTCTGGATGACGCGGTCGACTGCCTCGAACGCTCCCCCGGCGTCGCGGGCGCCGATCGCGTCGATGACCTCGTCGAGCAGGGCCCCGTGGGTGTAACCGAGCAGCGCAACGGCGCGCTCGTAGTCGACGGATGCCGCCTCGGAGCCGGCCATCAGCTGGTCGAGCAGCGAAAGCGTGTCGCGCGGCGAACCACCGCCGGCGCGCACGACGAGCGGGAGCACGCCGGGAGCGACACTCACGCCCTCGGCCTCGCAGAGCGTCTGCACGTATTCGAGCATCGGACCCGGCGGAACCAGTCGGAACGGGTAGTGGTGCGTGCGGGAGCGGATCGTGCCGATGACCTTTTCCGGCTCGGTCGTCGCGAAGATGAACTTGACGTGCTCCGGCGGCTCTTCGACGATCTTGAGCAGCGCGTTGAAGCCGCTCGAGGTCACCATGTGCGCCTCATCCATGATGAAGATCTTGTAGCGGTCGCGGGCCGGAGCGAAGATCGCGCGCTCACGCAGATCGCGGGCGTCGTCGACGCCACCGTGGCTGGCCGCATCGATCTCGACGACGTCGAGCGATCCGCCGCCGTCACGGGCGAGTTCGACACAGCTCGGGCACACGCCGCACGGGGTGTCGGTCGGGCCCTCGGCGCAGTTCAGGCAGCGCGCCAGAATGCGGGCAGACGTCGTCTTGCCGCAGCCGCGCGGGCCGCTGAAGAGGTAGGCGTGATTGACACGGTTGGTGCGCAGGGCCGTCATCAACGGATCGGTCACCTGCGACTGACCGATCATCTCGGCAAAGTTTTCTGGCCGGTATCGGCGGTAGAGAGCGGTGACCACTCTGCAATGCTACTTGCCTACACTGACACCGGGCTCGGTGTCGAGCGCGGTCCCGAGCTCGCCCTCTGCATCGCCTGCACCGGATGCCGGCCGCCCGGCCTTTCCGAGCCCGCGCCAGCTCCGCCCGAACAGCGGCGTCAGCGTCGCCACCGCGTACACGATGGCCGCTCCGAGCAGTGTCGGGCCCAGTCCGAACGCCGCGATCGACGCGCCGCCGAGGAAGGCGCCGATCGGCATCGCCGCCGAGACGCCCGCGCTCATCGCTCCGAAGACTCGGGCGCGCATCGGCTCCGGGATGAGGCCGAACAGGGCCGTCGACATCATCGGGTTGATCCCGCCGGCGGCCAGCCCCGAAAATGCGAGGACCGCCAACAGCACCGGCAACGGCACCTCGAAGGCCATCGCCAGATACGGGGGAACTCCGGCCAGCACGAAGAACAGCACAAACAGGCCACGCCCGGATGCCCGGTGGCCGACCGCCGCGAACAACACGGCGCCAAGCAGAGCACCGCCCGCGAAGCAGGACACCATGAAGCCGAGCGCCGTCGCAGAACCGAGGCGCTCCGCGGCGTACACCGGGAAGAGCACGGTGAGCCCGGCCGTGTCGATGGCGTTGGTCACCATGACGAGCAACACGATCCCCCGCAGCAGCGGGTTCGACCACAGCCAACGAAGGCCCTCGGCAAAACCGCGCCAGTAGCCGGTGTCGCCGGCGGCCGGCACGTCTGCACCGGATGCCACAGGCCGCGCCATCCGCGGAATGAACACGGCGATCAGCAGCGCCGACACCGCGAAGGTCGCGGCGTTCACGTACAGCGCGCCGGGCGCGCCGAGCACGCCGATCAGCACGCCGGCCACTGCGGCACCCACCATCGACGCGCTGCGCTGCACGGCCGATTGCGCTCCGGCCGCGCGCGCCAGCGGAGTGCCGGCCCGCGTAGCCAGCTCGGGCAGCATGACCGTCTTGGCGGTGTCGCCCGGGGTGTCGAGGAGCCCGCTGAGGAAGACGAGGAGCAGCAGCACGCCGAAGTGCAGGGCGCCCGTCGCCGCCAGGATCGGCAGCGCCAGCACCGTGACGCCGCTGGCGAGGTCGGCGACGATGCTCGACACCCGGTAGCCGACCCGGTCGATCAGCGCTCCGCCGAGCGCACCGCCGATGACGACGGGCACGGTGGCGAAGACGCCGGCGACGCCGGTCGCCAACGCGGAGCCGGTGTCGGAGAACACGTAGAGCGGAACCGCGATCATGGTGATGGCGTTGCCGGCGCGCGAGACGAAGGCGGCAGCCAGCAGGCCGAGCAGTGGCAGCCGTCCGGCCAGGCCGCGCTCAGGCGCGCGGGAACGCATGGTAGATCCACCGAACGGCCCGTGCGCCCTCGCGGGTGGCGTCACTTGCGGCCTCCCACTTGCGGCTGAGCGCGCCGAGTTCCTCGGTCAGTTCGGCCAGCTGCGGCGCGGTCAGATAGGCGAAGGAGTCGGAGCTGTTGGACGCGGCCACCCACTCGCGCTCCAGCATCGGTTCGGCGTCGAGGGCGGCAAGCAGCTCCCCCATGTACGACTGCAGAATCACCTGCTGCAGGGCGCGAGCAGCCCCGTACTGTTCAGGGTCGGCGCGCAGCTCGGCCGGTTCGAAACTGGTGTGACTGTGCGCGGCCCGCCACCAGCGTTCCCGCCCGTCGCGCGCGCGTTCAGGCGCCTCCACCACGAATCCGAACTTCGCCAATGTGCCGAGGTGATAGCTCACGGTGCCGGGCGCCTCGTCGACGAGGTCGGCGAGCTGGCCGACCGAGTGGGCGCCGTCGGAGCGCAGGATGCCGAGCAGCTGCAGCCGCAGCGGGTGCGCCAGGGCGCGCAGCGACTTTGGGTCCCTCAGCCCCTCGGCCGGCCTCGTCGGCGCGGGCTCCTGCGCCGGGCCGGACGCTGCCACGCCAGACTCTGCCGGTATCGGCCGCTTCTGCTTCGAGTCGTCATCCATGCGCCAAGAATAATTCAACAAGAAGTCTTGTGCAAGTGTTCTTGCGGAGCTTGACGTGAATGGCGCAGACTTGGGGCGCTACGGCGCCCGCCAGAACGAGTCGGCCAGCTGCTCCCATTCGGGGCCAGGGGCGGTATCCCCGAGGGCGAAACGTTCCTCATCGATCTCCACGATGATCGGTACGCTCGTCGAGCAATACGCCGGGTACTCCTCCGGTGAGCCGTCAACGACGACTATGCACGTGGCATCCGGCTCCTCCATCGACGTGGCAGCAAAGTAGCTCACTCCGCCATCGACCCAGAGAAGTCTCGTCGATGTGCTGTCGATTTGTGCGGCACTTCTCGCGTCGGCCGGCAGCTGATCGGCGGGCTGCTGCTCACGATCGAACACGGTCATGGTCGCGGACACGCCTGCACAACCGCTCATCGCAAGCACGATGAACACACCGAGCGCCCCCACCAGTCCCCTGCACGCCGTCACCATGGACATGGCTCGAGCATAGCCAGCCCTTCACAGTACGCTGGGGCCACAACCCTGAGCGTCGACGAGGATGCCTCCCACTCCGTCGTATGAAGGGGGCATCGTGATCACGCTTGCCGCAGCATTGGGCATGGCCATTGTCGAATTGGGGATGGCACTCACACCGGGGCCCAACATGGTCTACCTGGTCTCGCGCAGCATCAGCCAAGGTCGGCGCGCCGGCATGATGTCGCTGGCCGGAACCGCGGTCGGGTTCCTTGTCTACATGACGATGGCGAACCTCGGCCTTGCGGCGGTGTTCGTCGTGGTTCCCTGGCTCTACACCGCGCTCAAGGTCGCCGGTGCGGTGTACCTGCTCTGGCTGGCATACAAGACTCTCCGCCCCGGCGGCATGTCGCTCTTCGAGACCCGGGATCTGCCCCGCGATTCCGCGGGCAAGCTGTTCCGGATGGGGCTTCTGACCAACCTGCTGAACCCAAAGGTGGCGATCCTCTACCTGGCGCTGATCCCGCAGTTCATCGACCAGGGCGCCAGCAACGTCGTCGCGCAGGGATTCCAGCTGGGTGCCATTCAGATCGCGGTGGCGCTGCTCGTGAACGGCGCCATCATCATCGCGGCGGGCTCGATCGCAGTGTTCCTCCGCCGACGGCCGCTGTGGATCCGTTGGCAGCGGTGGGTGACGGGAACCCTCCTCGGCGCGGTGGGCGTGAAGCTCGCGATTGACGCGCCGGCCCGTGCGACCGCATAGAGCGACCGCTCTGGCGCTGACCGAACAGGCCGGCAGCCGAGACAGCTAGAGAACGAGCGACTCCACCTGGTGCGCGATCTCGAGCTCCTCATTGGTGGGGATCACCATGACCGTCACGCGGGCACCGGCCGGGGAGATCACGCGAGCCGCGCGTGAGGAGAGCTCGTTGCGGTCGTTGTCGATCTCGATGCCCAAATGCGACAGGCCGGCGAGGGCGCGGCGGCGCAGCAGGGCGTTGTTCTCGCCGATGCCGGCGGTGAAGACGAGAGCGTCGAGGCCGCCGAGCTGGGCGAAGTAGGCGCCGATGTAGTGGCGGATGCGGTGCCGCCAGACCTGCAGGGCGAGCTCGGCCTCTTCATTGCCGTTGATGGCGGCATCCTGCACATCGCGCATGTCCCCCATTCCGGTGAGCCCGAGCAGGCCGCTCTGCTTGTTGAGCAGCGTGTCGAGCTCGGAGACGCTCATGCCGGCCGCCCGGTTGAGGTGAACGAGCACGGCCGGGTCGATGTCGCCGGAGCGCGTGCCCATGACGAGCCCCTGCAGCGGGGTCAGCCCCATCGACGTGTCGACCGACTTGCCGCCGTCGACGGCGGTGATCGACGCCCCGTTGCCCAGGTGCAGGATGATGCTGCGCACGGCACCGAGCGGCTTGCCGAGCATCGCGGCGGCCTGCTCGGAGACGTACTTGTGCGAGGTGCCGTGGAAGCCGTAGCGGCGCACCTTGTATTCGCGGGCGATGTCCTTGTCGATCGCGTAGGTGTATGCGGCCGGCGCCATGCTCTGGTGGAACGCCGTGTCGAACACCGCAACGTGCGGAACCTGGGGCAGCGCCTTCTTCGCCGCGCGGATGCCGAGCAGATTCGCCGGGTTGTGCAGCGGGGCCAGGCGGGAGAGCGCGTCGATCTCGCGCTCGACCTCGTCCGTGATCAGGGTCGGGCCGTCGAACTCGCTGCCGCCGTGCACCACGCGGTGCCCGACCGCGACGAGATCGTCGACCTCGCCGAGCTTGGCCAGCACCACGCTCATGCCTTCCGAGTGGTCGGCGATGAAGGAGTCCGGCTCGCCGATCCGTTCGATCAGACCACTGAGGCGTGACTCCCCGGTCTTCAGGTCGATCAGCTGGTACTTGAGCGAGGACGAGCCCGAGTTGACGACGAAGACGGAGCTCATGCGGTGGCCGCCTGAATCGCGGTGATGGCGACGGTGTTGACGATGTCTTGCACGAGTGCTCCCCTGGAGAGGTCGTTTATCGGCTTGTTGAGTCCCTGCAGAACGGGGCCCATGGCGATGGCGCCCGCACTGCGCTGCACCGCCTTGTAGGTGTTGTTGCCGGTGTTGAGGTCGGGGAAGATGAACACGGTCGCGCGGCCGGCCACGACGGAGCCCGGCAGCTTGGATGCCGCGACGGCGGCATCCGCCGCCGCGTCGTACTGGATCGGGCCCTCGACCGGCAGCTCCGGCCGGCGCTCGCGCACGAGCAGGGTCGCCTCGCGCACCTTCTCCACGTCGGCGCCAGCCCCCGATTCACCGGTGGAGTACGAGAGCATGGCGACCCGCGGGTCGATGCCGAACTGGGCTGCGGTCTCTGCCGAGGAGACGGCGATGTCGGCGAGCTGGGTCGCGGTCGGGTCGGGGATGACGGCGCAGTCGCCGTAGACGAGGACTCGGTCTGCCAGCGACATCAGGAACACGCTGGAGACGACGGACACGTCCGGCCGGGTCTTGATGATCTCGAACGCCGGGCGGATCGTGTGCGCCGTGGTGTGCGCGGCACCGGAGACCATGCCGTCGGCGAGCCCCATGTGCACCATCATCGTGCCGAAGTACGAGACGTCGGTGACGGTGTCGCGCGCCTGGTCGAGCGAGATGCCCTTGTGCGCGCGCAGCCGGGCGTACTCCTCGGCGAACTTGAAGCGCAGCACGTCGTCGAACGGGCTCACGATCTCGGCCGTGGAAATGTCGAGCCCGAGCTCGATGGCGCGCGAGCGCACCTCGAACGGCTCCCCGAGAATCGTGAGCCTGGCGATGCCGCGCGACAGCACGGTGGCCGCGGCGCGGAGCACACGGTCATCGCTGCCCTCCGGCAGCACGATGTGGCGGCGGGCGGCGCGGGCCTGCTCGATCAGCCCGTACTCGAACATGAGCGGGGTGACGGCGGCGGAGCGGCTGAGGTTCAGCAGGCCGAGCAGTGCCTCGGCATCGACGTGGGTCTCGAACAACCCCAGCGCGGTGTCGCGCTTGCGGCTGGAGTCGGCCGCCAGGCGGCCCCGGGTGCGGGTGATGCGCAGCGCGGTGTCGTAGCTGCCCAGCTCCGTGCTGATGATCGGCAGCGGCGAACGCACACCGGCGAGCAGGCGCTGGATCGGTTCCGGCAGCTCGAATCCGCCGTTCAGCACGATTCCGGCGAGGCTCGGGAAGGTTCCGGACGCATTCGCCAGCAGCACCGCGAGCAGCACATCCGTGCGGTCGGCAGGGACGACGACGACGGCGCCCTCGAGCAGCCGCGGCAGCACATTGTTCATCGACATCGCGGCCACGACGACGGCGAGCGCCTCACGGCTGAGCAGCTCCGGATCGCCCGCGAGCAGGCTGCCGTCTGTGGCATCCATGATGCTCTGCATGGTCGGAGCGACCAGCACGGCGTCTTCGGGGATCGCCCAGACCGGTGTCGATTCCGCCGACTCGATGCCGTCCGCGCCGTGGTCATGCGGCACACCGGATGCCGGCAGCGCCGCGCGAACGGCCGCAATCGTCTCCGGCAGCTGCTCGGGGTCGGCCCGGTTCACGACGATGGCAAGCAGCGAGGCGTGGGCACTCCGCAGCTCGGCGAGCGCCATCTCCGCCAGGTCGCCGAGCTCGTGCGCGGTGCGCGGATCGGACTGCCCGAGCCGCTCACCCTGCACCTGGGCTGCGCGCCCGCCGAGTGCGAGCAGCACGGGGGCGCCGAGGTTCGCGGCGATGCGGGCGTTGTAGCTGAGCTCGGTCGGACTGCCGACATCGGTGTAGTCGGAACCGACGATGACGACGGCGTCGCTGGCGGCCTCGACGGCCTTGTAACGCTCGACGATGCGGCTGAGCGCGGCATCCGGATCGCTGTGGACGTCGTCGTAGGTCACACCGATGCAGGTGGAATAGGGAAGATCGGCCGTTGCGGACTCGAGCAACAGGTTCAGCACGTAGTCGGGCTCGACGGTGGAGCGCGCGACGGGCCGGAACACCGCGATGCGCGCGGCCGTGTGGGTGAGCGTTTCCAGTACGCCGAGCGCGATGGTGGACTTGCCGGTGTTCCCCTCGACAGAGGAGATGTAGATGCTGTGTGCCATGACCTGAGATTCGTTCGCCGCGAGTGGTGACCGACTCGGGCTCCTGCGCGATCGGCCACTGTCTACTCTGCCACGAATGCGCAGGCGCCGAGCTGCGTCAGCGGGCGCGAACCCGCTCGATCAGCGGCTGCGTGCGGTAGGGCATCATGTGCTTCATCGCCAGCACCGTCGAGGTGCGCTCGATGCCCGGGGTGCTGAGCACGAGGTCCGCGACGCGGTACAGATCGTCGGCGTCGGCTGCGGCCACCCGGATCAGCAGGTCCCAGTCGCCGGAGACGCCGAACACCTCGACCACCTCGGGAATCCTGGCGAGGCTCTCCGGCAGCTGCGAGAGCTTCTGCTGCGTGACGTGGGCGAAGATGAACGCCGTGAGAGGCAGCCCGACGGATGCCGGATCCACCCGGCGCAGCGGGTCGGCGAGCACCTCGGACTCCAGCCGGTTCAACCTGCTGTGCACCGTGCTCCGCGCCAGCCCCGTCGTCTCGGCGAGCGCCACAGCGGTGGACCTCGGGTGTTCCGCGAGCGCCAGGAGCAGCGCGGCATCCGTCGGATCGATCACGCGATCAGTCATTGTGTCTGGCTCCGCTCCCCTGAATGGCACATCGTCGCTACATTCTGACTGAAATCTAGCGCATCTATTGTTCATTCTGGATGATCATCGGACGATTGACACGGCAATACTGTGCAGCAGACGAAGGAGTCCCCGTGTCAGTCACCATCAGCCCGACAGCGCCGCCGGCGGTCCGGCCCACCCCGGTCGCCGACCGCGATGCCCTGCTCGGCGCGGTCGAGCAGCGCGTGCTCTGGCTGTCGACGGCCAGCATCCATCACGCCAACCACGTGCGCCCGAATCCGCTCGGGCTGAAGGTGGGCGGCCACCAGGCCTCCTGCGCCTCGATGGTGACGATCATGACGCAGCTGTGGTTCGAGCAGCTCCGCTCCGAGGACAGGGTCTCGGTCAAGCCGCACGCCTCCCCCGTGCTGCACGCGATCAACGCGCTGCTCGGCGAGCTCGACCCGATGGCCCTGGCCGGCCTGCGGGAATTCGGCGGGCTGCAGAGCTACCCCAGCCGCACCAAGGATCCCGACCCCGTCGACTACTCCACCGGCTCTGTCGGCCTCGGTGCCACGGCACCGCTCTGGGGCGCCATCGCACGGCGCTACGTCGATGACCACGGCGGCCGCGCGGGGACCGGGCGGCAGTACGCCCTGATCGGCGATGCCGAACTCGATGAGGGTGCGATCTGGGAGGCCATGGGCGACCCCGCCGTCGCGCACCTCGGCGAGCTGGTCTGGATCGTCGATTTCAACCGGCAGTCGCTCGACCGTGTGGTTCCGGCCGTCAGCGTGACGAAGCTCTCGGCCATGTTCGAGGCCGCAGGCTGGCAGGTTCTCGTCGCCAAATACGGCCGGCTGCTCGAGGGGCTCTTCGCGCGGCAGGGCGGCGAGCGCCTGCGCGCTCGCATCGACACCATGACGAACCCCGAGTACCAGCGCCTGCTGCGCAGCTCAGACGAGCAGCTGGTGGATCGGATCTGCGCCGACAGCTGGCAGGACCTGCGCGCGCTGCTCGGCGACGTCGCACCGGCCGAGCTGCGGGCGGCGGTCGGCAATCTGGGCGGGCACGACCACGACGCGCTGCGTCACGCCTTCGCCGCGATCGACGATGAGCGGCCGACCGTGATCTTCGCCTACACCGTGAAGGGCAGGAACCTGCCGATGGAGGGGCACCCGCAGAATCATTCCGCGCAGCTGAGCCCCGCCCAGTTCGAGCAGTACGCGGCATCCGCGGGAATGGACCCGGCCCGGCCGTTCCAGCTGTTCGCAGCGGACACCGCGGAGGGCAGGCTCTCCGCAGCGCGCGCGGCCCAGCTGCGCCGCGAACCCGTTCAGGCCGGCGGCGCCTTCACGCCGCCGAGCGACCTCGGCTGGGTGCCGCGCGGCACCAGCACCACCCAGGCCGCGCTCGGCCGCACCTTGCTCGACCTCACGAGGCGGGCTCCCGCCATCGCGGAACGCGTCGTCACGGTGAGCCCGGATGTCAGCTCGAGCACGAACCTCGGCGGCTGGGTGAACAAGGCCAAGGTGTGGTCGGCGGCTCCCTCGCGGGACTGGTTCGACGACGATCCGGAGACGATCCTGCACTGGGAGGAGAGCGCACAGGGCCGGCACATCGAACTCGGCATCGCCGAGACGAACCTCGTCGGCCTGCTCGGGGAGCTCGGCGCGACGTGGAGCCGCTGGGGCTTCCCGCTGATCCCCATCGGGGTCGTCTACGACCCGTTCATCGCCCGCGCCCTGGAGCCCTGGAACTTCGGCATGTACGCCGGCGGCCAGTCGATCCTCGTCGGCACACCGTCCGGCGTCACGCTGGCCGCGGAGGGTGGCGCCCACCAGTCGCTGCTCACCCCGGCCATCGGGCTGCAACAGCCTGGGCTGTTGAGCTACGAGCCGGCCTTCGCCCTTGAGGTCGAGTGGATGCTGCTGGAGTGCATCCGTCGCATCGGCGTTCCGGGCGGAACCTCCGCCTACCTCCGCCTCTCCACCCGTCCGGTGCAGCAGGACCTGGCCGCCGTACCGGCACTGCCGGAGGCCAGGGAACTCCGCCGCCGCCAGGTTCTCGCCGGCGGCTACCTGCTGCGCTCCCCGGACGGCGATCGCCCCCAGGCCACGATCGCGGCGATGGGCGCCCTCGTGCCAGAGGCGATCGCCGCCAGGGACACCCTGGCCGAGGCGGGCGTGCACGTCGACGTCGTCTGTGTCACCAACGCCGGGCTGCTCTTCGAGGCGCTGCAGGCCAGGACCGGGCAGGGCACGGCTGAGGCGGGCGGCGCGGATGCCGGCGAGTGGATCCTGCGCGACATCCTGCCGGCGCACCGCGCCGCGCCGCTCGTCACCGTGCTCGACGGCCACCCGCACACCCTGTCGTTCCTGGCGGGGGTGAATGGGGTGCCCCCCGCCCACCTCGGCGTCTCGAAACTCGGCCAGTCGGGTGATCTGGAGAGCGTGTACCGCTACCACGGCATCGACGCGGCATCCATCGTGCGTGCCGTGCTGCGCGGCATCGCCCAGGGCTGACCCCGCGGCAGCACGCGAAACTGGCCGCCACCCTGAGGGGTGGCGGCCAGTTCGTGTCCGTGCCGGTGTCAGCCCTTGACGGCTCCGGCGGTCAGGCCCTGCACGATGTACCGGCTGGCGAAGGCGAACAACACCATCGTCGGCACGATCGTGAGCACCGCGGCGGCCGACATCGAGCCCCAGTCGATCGTGAAACTCGAGATGAAGCCGTTCAGCGCGGTCGGGATCGTCTTGTTCTCGTCCTTGTTCATCAATGTGACGGAGAGGAACAGTTCGTTCCAGCAGTTCACGAAGTTGAAGATGAACGCGGCGATGATGCCGGGCTTCATCACGGGGACGATCACCCGGAACAGCGCGCCGAGGCGGGAGCACCCGTCGATCATCGCGGCCTCTTCGAGCGCATCGGGGATGTTCGCGAAGAATCCGCGCAGCATGATCGTGCTGAACGGGATGCAGACTGCGACGTAGATGAGCATCAGGCCGAAGCGGTTGTCGACGAGCTTCAGCTGCACCATCATCAGGTACAGCGGCCCGAGCGCGATGAACGCCGGGATCATCTGCGTCACCAGGAAGGCCATCAGCACGGCCGTCTTGGTGCGGAACTCGAAGCGCGCCAGCACGTAGGCCGAGAGCATCGCGATGAGCGTCGCGACGGTGGCGGCCACGGTCGAGACGAGCAGGCTGTTCACGACGTACGTGGCGAAGTTCGACTTCTCGAACAACGAGACGTAGTTCTCGAGTGAGAACTCCTCCGGCCAGTACGTCAGCGGGTAGCTGAAGATCGCGCCAGGGGTCTTGAACGAGGTGATCAGGATCCAGTACAGCGGAAACAGCGAGATGACCAGCCAGAGCCCGAGGAAGGCGATTCTGACGGTCTTCGCCGCCGGTAGTTCACGGTTGATCATGACCGTGCCCCCTTCTTCTCACGGATGGCCATCAGGTAGAACGCGGAGAACACCAGCAGGATCACCATGACGATGAGGCCGAGCGCCGAGGCCTGGCCGTAGTCGCCGCGCTGGGTGATCGAGATCATCCAGGTGGTGATGATGTGAGTCTGGTTCGCGGGTCCTCCGCCGGTCATCGCCCAGATGATGTCCGGGAAGTTGAAGATCCAGATCACGCGGAGCAGCACGGTCAGGGCCAGCGTCGTGCTGATGTACGGAATCGTGATGCTGAACAGGGTGCGAACCTTGCCGGAACCGTCAAGCGCCGCCGCCTCGTAGACCTCGTCCGGCACCGACTGCAGCGCGGCGAGGATCATGATGGCGAAGAAGGTGACCCCGTACCAGGTGTTGGCGATGATCACGGCGGTCATCGCCGTTCCGGGTTCCGCCAACCACGGGATGGCCGTGTCGATCAGCCCGGCCTTCATCAGCAGGTCGTTGATCACGCCGAACTCACCGTTGAACATCCAGCGGAACAGGATGCCGATGAGGAATCCGGAGATCGCCCACGGAAAGAAGATGAGGGCCTGGTAGACGCCACGGAAGACGAACTTGCGGCGCAGCCAGAGCGCCAGCGCGAATCCGATGATGAACTGCGGGATGATCGAGGCCACAACCCAGAGAACCGAGTTGCCGAGGATCACATAGAAGTTGGGGTCGGCGAAGATCTTCTGGAAGTTGCCCAACCCCACCCAGTCGGTGTTCGACAGGTTGTTGAGGTTCCAGTTGCGGAACGCCATCTGCGAGCCGGCGAGCATCGGGTAGTAGGTGAACACGGCCACGAAGATGATCGCCGGCAGCATGAATGCGAGGATGACCAGCCCGCGCCGCGTGCTGAACGGGCGGCGGCGGGTGGACTTGTGCGGTGCCGCGCTGGGGGCGCCCGCCCGTGTGAACGGGCGCCCTGTCGCGGTCGTGGTTGGACCGGGCATGGTGGTTTCTACTCAGCCGCCCACTTCTCGGTCCAGTAGGAGTCCCAACTGGCGAGAAGTTCCTCGTTCGTCATCTGGCCGATCAGCACCTGCTGCAGTTCGGAGTCGGCCTTGTCTGCCCACTCGGTGAACCAGGCGACGCCGCGCGGCTGCTCCGCGGTGATGTACACCTCCGGGTTCTCGTTCATGTAGAGGTAGCTCTCCCACGCGCCGGTCTTGTAGAACGGGTCGTCGGCTGCTCCGGTGAGGATCGGGACCAGGCTGTTCGTCTGGGTGAACTCGATCGATGCGTCACCGGAGTTGAGGAACTGGATCAGCTTGGCCGCTTCGGCCTTGTGCTCGCTGGCCTCCGCCGTTCCCCAGCCGGCCGTCGCCAGCGGCTGAATGGCCTGGCCGCCGGGGCCGACGAGCATCGGCGCGGTCGTCCACTGCTCCGGCGTGATGGCCTTCGACTCGTTGACGGCCGCGATGACCTCGGGGTCCTGCAGCAGGAAGCCGGTGGAACCGTTGGTGAAGCCCTCAACCATCTCGGGGTAGCCCCACGCGACGGATGACGGCGGCGAGGCCTGCTCGAACAACGTGAGGTACGTGTCCATCGCCTCGAGCGCCTCCGGAGCGGAGAAGATCGAGTCGCCGTTCTTCAGCTTGTACGCGTTGGCGACGTCGATGTCGCCGGCGACGTAGGCCGAGATCGCGAGCACGGCGTTCGTGTAGCCGTTCTTGCCGCCGCGGAAGGCGTAGCCGTACTGGTTGGCGGCCGGATCCTGGATGGCCGTCGCCTGCTCCACGAGGTCGTCCCAGCTGAGCGGGGCGCCGTCGAAGCCGGCATCCTTGACCATGTCGGTGCGGTAGAACAGGCTGATGCCGTAGAAGCCGTAGGGCACGAAGTACATCTTGCCGCCGGCGGTGGCAACGTTCTGGGCGTTGCTGGTGAGCGAGTCCCACCCCTCCCAGCCGTCGAACTCCGTCGTCATGTCGCTGAGCCAGCCGTTGGCCGAGAACGGACCGACGGTCAGGTCGCGCACCTCGAGCACGTCGACGCCGGATCCCGACTGCAACATCTGCTGGATCTTCTGGTCCGCCTGGTCGGTCGGGGGCGAGATCAGCTCGACGCTGATGTCGGGGTTCTGCGCTTCAAACTCGCCGATGAGCTTGTCGAGCAGTTCGGTGCGTGCGGGACTTGTCAGGCTCTCAACCATCTGGAGTGTGACCTGTCCATCGCCTGCAGGGGCTGAGCAGCCGCTGAGCGCAAGAGCAGTCACCAGGCCGAAGCCCAGACCGGCAAGAAGTTTCCGTTTCGTCATGTCTCCTCGTTTCGTTGTGCGTGCTGTGGTCCGTGATGTGTGCAGGGAATGTGGACGCGTGAGCTCAGCGCCCGGCATCACGTGCCCAATCGCAGAGCGTCGGAACCATACGCTCCACGAAGTCTTCGAAGTCGGCCGCCGTGTTGTAGACGTGCGTGGAGAGGCGGAAGTATCCGACCCCGCCGAAACTGGTGAATGCGCCCTCCACGTTGAACTCGCTGACGACCCTGTTGCGCAGGGCGTCCGCGCTCGGGTGCGATTCGGCCAGGCCATCCGGCAGGCGCACAAGGCGCAGTGCGCTGACCGGGGCTCCGACGTCGACGCGGTGATCCTGCCCGGTGCGCTCCGTGAACGCGGCGGTCACGATGTCCTCGGCGTAGTCGGCCAGCTCGCTCATGTACCGGCGGGCCTCGCCCCAACCCCAGGTGTCCGCGATGAATCCGGTGGAGGTGGGAGCGGCCAGGTAGCTGGTGAGGTCGAGGGTGCCCTGGGTGTCGAAGCGCTCGGGGAACTCGAGTGGAGCACCCCAGGAGTCGACCAGCGGGTAGAGCTCCCTGCTCAACTCCGTCGGGGCCAGGAGCACGGCCGTGCCGCGCGGGGCGCAGGCGAACTTGTGCAGGTTGCCGATCCAGAAGTCGCACTCGACTCCGTCGAGCGGGTTGTCGTACAGGCCTGGCACGTGGGCGCCGTCGACCAGCGTCACGATTCCGCGTTCCCGTGCGGATGCCGAGATCTCGGCCACGGGCATGAAGCGCGCCGTCGCCGAGGTGATGTGGTCGATCACGATGAGTCTGGTCTTGTCAGAGCAGACCGCCATCACGGCGTCGTGCGCCTCGGCCGGCGTCGCGTGCAGCGGCACGTGCGCAGTGCGCACCACACCGCCGTAGCGGCGCGCCATGCGCTCGGCACCCATGGTGACGGCGCCGTAGCCGTGGTCGGTGACGACGATCTCCGCCCCGTGCTCCATCGACAGGCTCGAGTACACGACCGTGGCTCCGGCACTGGCGTTCGGCACGATGGCCGTGTGCTCCGCCGGTGCGCCGACGAAGGCGGCGATCTCTTCGCGCACAGCGCCGATGCGCTCCGGCAGGAAGGAGAACCAGGCAACGGGGTCTGCGTCCATCTCGGCGCGCAGCGTGTTCTGGCGTTCCTGGGCGACACGCGGCACGGCGCCGAACGAGCCGTGGTTGATGTGCAGGGCGCTGTCGGAGAGCGTCCACGCCTCGGCGGCAGGCGCACCGCCCGGCAGAGTGAGCGGGCTCGGGGCAAGCGCGGCGGCGAGCCTGCTTGGCGCGTTCGTCGAGGTCATCGTGGTGTCACATCCTTGTGTGTTGCGAGAGCTGTACGCGGCAGTCCGCCGCCGAGCTGCGGCAAGTTATTAGATGACTTACCGCAAATCAGCGTTCAGTTGCCGACTTACTGGAGCATATACATGAAGTCGTCAGATAACTACCCACTCATCAGATCACTTTCTGGCCCTATGCTGTTCGGTACGCATCTATGCCAGCGGCCGCACGCACCATTCGCACAAGGAGGCGCACCATCAGCGCTATAGACAACGCCTTCCACGGTTTGCGGCAGATGATCGCCTCCGGCGAGCTGCAGCCGGGTCAGCAGTTCCCGTCCGAGGCGCAGCTCTGCGACCGCCTCCAGGTCTCCCGCGGCTCGCTGCGAGAAGCAGTGCGGATGCTGGGCGCGCTCGGCGTGATCGAATCACGGCACGGCTCGGGCACCTACGTCTCCGCGCTGGAGCCGGCGAACATCATCGGTGCGCTCGGGCTCACCGTCGGGCTGATGCCCCTCGAGGGGCTCATAGACATGTTCGAGTCGCGACGCGTGCTCGAATCGCATGCGACCGCGCAGGCCGCGGCGAACATGACGGATGCCGCGGCGGAGGAACTCAGCGCGATCCTCGACGCGCTCGAGCAGACCAGCGACCAGGAGCGGGCGTCCGATCTGGACTCGCAGTTCCACCAGCGCGTCACCGCGCTCGCCCAGAACGCGACGATCGCGGTGCTTCTGCAGGTCTTCCGATCCCGCTCGCGCTCGTACCAGCTCTTCGACCTGCCGGCCGGGCCGGAGATCAAGGCTCAGAGCGACCACTCTCACCGCGAGATCCTCGCCGCGCTGATCGCGCGCGACCCGGCGAACGCCGCGACAGCGGCCGCAACGCACGTGCTTCAGACGGAGCGCTGGGCGCGGGAGCACAGGCCGACCGTGAAGCCGGGTCCGCTCGCTGCCGGCTGAGCCGCGGGGCTGCGGGGCTGCTTAACGAAAAAGACCCCTCGCGCACCTCGGGCATAGGCACAGCCCCGGTTACCCTCGCGCGGGTCGACTTAACGAAAAGGACCCCTCGCGCACCCGCCAGAGCCCGGTTACCCTTGCTACGTTTCCGTCCTGGGGGAGTTGGCCTGGATGACGCCACGCGAGGAGTCGTTGAATAGTTTACCGTGTCGCGAGAGTGCTCGCGTCCACCTCCCGGCTGGGGTGGTGGCACGAAGCACCCTTTCCATCAGATAAGATTCTCTGAGTTGCTTTCTTTCGAGACAGTTTCTGGAGAATTCGCCTAGTGGCCTATGGCGCACGCTTGGAAAGCGTGTTGGGTGCAAGCCCTCGGGGGTTCGAATCCCCCATTCTCCGCCAAACGAGTAATCGGCCCTGACCATCTAGATGGTCAGGGCCGATTTTGTTTCCCACTGCAATCGTCACCAATCCGCCCGAAAGAATTCGCCTGCGGAGGTAGCCGAGCGTAACCGCGGTAGTGCGCTCCGAGCCATTCCGGCATACGCTCAGGGGTATGCACGGGGGAATGCAATGAATCGAGCGCGCGTCAATGAACCGGGGGGTGAGGTTTTCCGTCCGCGGGAACAGGTCTTCACACAGTCGATGCTGGCGGCGGCGGCGCTCTTGGTCCCCGTTTTCGCCGTGCTCTACTGGCTGACGATTCCGAGTGGCACCTGGCTGATCGTCGTCGCGGCGAAGGCGCTCGTCCTCGTCGTCCTCGTGCTTCTGGGTGTGACCTTCTACAGGACATCGGTCACGGTCGCCGCATCGGGGGTGCGCGAGAGCGGTTTCGCCGGTCCTCGCCGCGACATCCCGCGCGACGAGGTCGAATACGTCCTGTTCGTGTCGTTCTACCGCGGACACACCCTCGACACCGAGCAGCACCTGTTCATCGTCGGCCACGACGGCAGCACTCTTGTCCGCATGCGTGGCCGCTACTGGGCGGTCGCCGACATGCGCCGGGTGATCGAGGTGCTCGGGGCGCCGGCGACCATCATCGACGAACCGCAGTCGCTCAACGAGTTCACGCGTGAGAATGCGTCCCTGTTGTACTGGCACGAGCGTCGCGCGGGCTTTGCCCGGCGCTGAGCAGCGGGGGCGTGCCCCGGACGCCGGAGACAGCGCGCGTCTGCGTGCCCGGCTGGAGCGCTGGCAACTCCAGAGCGATGGCCCGGCGTTCACGACCGCGAGCAGCCTGATGCAGCCGGTGCTGTTCGATGTCGGCGATGCCCGGCTCCCGGCCATGCTCAAACTCGCGATGGCGTCGGCCGCCGGCGACGAGGAGCGCGCGGGGTTCGCGCTCCAGCGCTGGTGGGACGGCCGCGGGGCGGCCGAGGTCTATCGGCACGACGACGACGCCGTGCTGCTGGAACGGGCACGGGGCCGCCGCTCGCTGGCGGCGATGTCGCTCGGCCCGTCTGCTGCAGACGACGATCACGCGCTGCGTCTGCTCTGCCGAGCCGTCGCCAGCCTGCACGAGCCGCGCGCGAGCCCTCCGCCGGCGCTCGTTCCGCTCGATTCCTGGTTCGGCGGGCTGTTCGCACACGCCGATGACCTCGGTGGCAGCTTTCTGCGCGGCGCCGACCTGGCGGCCGAGTTGCTCGACGAACAGGTCGAGCCTGTGCCGCTGCACGGCGACATCCACCACGGCAACGTGCTCGACTTCGATCGCCGCGGCTGGCTCGCGATCGACCCCAAGGGCCTGCTGGGTGCCGCCGAGTTCGACTACGCAAATATGCTCTGCAACCCGTCGCGCGCGCACGCCGCAGACCAGCAGCGACTGCGCCGGCGCGTGCAGACGGTGTCGCTGGCGTCCGAAATCGAGACCGACCGACTGCTGCGCTGGACCATCGCGTGGACCGCCCTGTCGGCCACCTGGTTCGCGACCGACGACGGGATCGGCTCGGCCGACGCCGTGGCGACGCTCGCCATCGGCGATGCGGCGACGCGGATCCTGCTGGACGGCTCGGCCTAGAGCTCGGCCGCCGTCGAGATGCCGACGCGCGGAGCCTGCTCGCTCGCCGACGGCAACGGCCGGAAGCCCAGGCGCGCGTAGAACGCAGCCGCGCCGCCGTTGCGCGGTTCAAAGCCGAGGTGCACGCCCGGCACATTCAGCGCGCGCAGCTGGGCGAGCAGTGTCGTGATCAACGTACGACCGAGGCCCCGGCCCTGCGTCTCCGGCAGCAGGTTGATGTGCAGGTGGGCAGGGAATTCCGCGAGCTCGGCAGCCGGTGGCTCCGCCGGGTGCAGACCTGCGGCGATGACCGAGCGTTCCGCGGCGCTGACGACGGACGCCGGCTCGCCGGCCGGCGCATAACGCTCGGCGAAGCGCGGCAGCCAGTGCTCTCTGTACCAGCGCACGAAGTCGTGCGTGTCGGCCGCGGCGATGATGTAGCCGAGCACCCGCTCCGACTCGCCGGTGCCGTCGACGACGAGCGTGGCGAGCTCCGGCGCATACTCCAGGTAGGGGCCGGCGTAGATGTCGGGCATCAGCTCGTCGCTGCTGTACAGGCCCGTTGCGTCTGCCCCGGCATCCGCCGTGCGCACGCAGATCTCGTAGACTGCGGCGCGGTCGGCCGGTCGGTATGGGCGCAGTTCAGGCATGCGCCCATTCTCCCGCAGCTAGCGGCGCTTGCGTGTGCCGAAGATGCCGCCGATGACGGCCGTGAGCACCGACTTCGTCGCACTGGAGCCCAGCACCTCTTCGAGCACCGTCTTCTGCTTCTTCGTCGAGCGCGCGGTGCCAGAGGTCTGCTTCATCAGCCGGTCGTACTCGGCCTGTGCCTTCTTCTCGGCCTTGGCCCTGTCCGTCTCGATGCTCTTCTGCATCTTCTCGTACTCGGCGTCCGCTGCCGCCTTGTCGACCGCCTGCTGGGCTGCGTCGGCCTTGGCCGCGGCATCCGCGAGCTTGCGAGTGAGCATCTCCCTGGCCGAGTCGCGATCGAGGGCCGTGCCGTACTTCGCGAGCAGCGGGGATGCCGCGACGGCGGCGTCGATGGAGGCATCCGGCGACGGCGACATCGAGCCCTGCGGCGCACGCAGACGCGTCCAGGCGACGGGACTCGGCGCCCCCTTCTCGTTCATCACCGTGACGATGGCCTCGCCGGTGCCGAGCATCGTCAGCGTCTCTTCGAGGTCGTAGCCAGACTTGGGATAGGTCGACACGGTTGCCCGCAGCGCCTTGGCGTCATCCGGTGTGAATGCCCGAAGCTGGTGCTGCACCCGTGAGCCGAGCTGCGCCAGCACCTCGCCGGGCACGTCCTTCGGGGTCTGCGTCACGAAGAAGATGCCGACGCCCTTGGAGCGGATGAGCCGCACCGTCTGGGTGATCTGGGAGAGGAAATCCTTGGATGCATCGGCGAAGAGCAGGTGCGCCTCGTCGAAGAAGAACACGAGCTTCGGCTTGTCGAGGTCGCCGACCTCCGGCAGGTCGTTGAAGAGGTCGGCCAGCAGCCACATCAGGAAGGTCGAGTAGAGGGCCGGCTTGTCTTGCACGCCGGGCACCTCGAGCAGGCTGATGATGCCGCGACCGTCAGTGGCGGTGCGCAGGAACTCCGCGGTGTCGATCTCCGGCTCACCGAAGAAGACGTCGGCACCCTGGTCGGCGAAGGTGATGAGCTCGCGCAGGATGACGCCAACCGTGGCGCTGGAGAGCCCGCCGAGCTCCTTGAGCTCCGCCTTGCCGTCGTCGCTGATCAGGTAGGCGAGCACGGCGCGCAGGTCGGTGAGGTCGAGCAGCGGCAACCCGGATTTCTCGGCGAAGTGGAAGACGAGGCCGAGGCTGGACTCCTGGGTGTCGTTGAGGCCGAGCACCTTGCTCAGCAGGATCGGCCCGAAGCCCGCGATCGTCGCGCGGATCGGCACGCCCTTGCCAACACCGCCGAGCGAGAAGTACTCGACGGGGAAGCTGTCGGGGGTCCAGCCCTGCCCGATTCCCTCCGTGCGGGCGAGAAGCTTGGGGTTGCCCTCCCCCGCGGTCGCGATGCCGGAGAGGTCGCCCTTGATGTCGGCAGCGAATACCGCGACGCCATTCGCGGAGAGCTGCTCGGCGAGCACCTGCAGGGTGCGCGTCTTTCCGGTGCCGGTCGCACCCGCGACGAGCCCATGTCGGTTCGTCATGGCCAGCGGAATCCGCACCTGCACGCCCGGCAGCGCCTCACCATTCACGAGCGCACCCATCTCGAGGGCCGCACCCTCGAAGGCGTAACCCGCTCGAATGGTGTCGATATGGGCGGCGTCGAGCGGGCCGGATTCCGCGGCCGCCGGGGTCTCGACAGGCTCGACCGACGGGGCCCCGCTGGTTGAGCTTTCCCCGCTGGTTGAGCTTGTCGAAACCACCGGCGGGGCCACCGGAGCGGCGGCTGCGGCCTCCGCGGCCTCCGCTGCGGCGAGCGCCGCGTCGGCGGCGTCCTGCGCCTTCGTGATGGCCTCCTCGGCCTGCGCCTGCAGAACCTTCGCTGCCTCGGCGGCGGCGGCCGCAGCGTTCTGAGCAGTTGTGACGGCGTCGTCTGTCATGGCGACAGCCTAATTGGAGGGCGTGCGCTCTTCGAGGCCCCAGGGCTGGCCGTAACCGCCCTCCTCCACCGGGCGCGCCATCAGCTCGAGGAACGGCGCGGCGTCGAAGGCCTCAGGCCCGAGTACGCCGCTGCCCGCCCAGACACCGGTGGCCAGCAGCTCCAGCGCGATCACCGGGTTCATGGCCGTCTGCCAGACCACGCACTGGGCGTCGTACTCGCGCATCGTCCACTCGTTGTCGCTCACGTGGTAGAGATAGACCTCGCGCGGCTCACCGTCGAGTCCGGCGCCGGTGACCCACACGCCGGCGCAGGTCTTGCCCGTCATCCGCGGGCCGATCGAGGCAGGGTCGGGCAGCGAGGCGGCCACGACGTCGCGCGGGGCGACCTCGACCGTGCCCCGGTTGCCCGCGGCATCCGCCCCGCGCACTCGCAGCGGCGTCGTCGAGTCGAGCCCGAGCAGGTGCAGCGTCTTCAGCACGCCGATGAATTCGGCGCCGAGGCCGTATTTGAAGGTCACGCGCTTGGCGGCGAGCCAGCGCGGCATCAGCAGCACCTCCTCGTGCTCGACGTTGACGCACTCGACGGGACCGATGCCCTCGGGAAACACGAAGACCTCGGGCTCGGAGAACGGCGGCGTGGTGAACCAGCCCTCCTCCTTCTGCCAGATCACCGGAGGGTTCAGGCACTCCTCGATGGTGGTCCAGATGGAGAAGGACGGCGCGAAGATCTCGTTTCCGTCGTCGTCTCGCACGACGAGGTTGGCGCCGTCGCGGGTGCCCAGCTCGTCGATCTCGCTGAACAGGTGGTCGCTGGCGTAGCGGGCGAAGACATCGCTGAGCCCGGGTTCGACCCCCATGCCGACGAGGGCGAGCTGGCCCGCCTGCTCCCAGTCCGGGTTCTGTGCGAACTGGTCGTCGCCGAGCTTGACGCCGGTGCGGCGGTGCGGGTCGCTCGGGTGGGGCTCGCTGAGGCTCATCGCCATGTCGAGGTAGTGCGCGCCGGCGGCGAGCGCCCCGGCGAAGATGGTCGGCACGAACTTCGGTTCGACCGCGTTCATCACGTGCGTGATGCGGTGCTCGCGTGCCAGGGATTCGACGGCGTACGGGTCGGAGGCGTCGATCTGTTCTGCAACGAAGCGCGCGGCTCCCGCCGCACCATGCCGCGCGGCGATCGAGGCGATCGTGCGCTCCGCCCTGGACTCGTCGTAGTCGCTCACCACAATGACCTCATAGAAGCTGCGCCTGGCCGCGATCTTGGCGATGGCGTCGCCCACTCCCCCTGCGCCGACCAGAAGCACCCGCATACCTGAGACCACACCGTCTTCGTTCATGCTCCGACGCTAGCGCCTCGCTCGGACAGATATCCAGCAACCGTCGCAAAACGCTCAGCTGTCGGCTCGAGCGAGCAACGCCGATCCGGCCAGCCGCTCAGGGCTTCGGGGGCGGCCTCGTTCCTCGGCTGCTCCCTCCAGCCAGCGTGAGAACGGCATCTGCACGGTCCGGCCAGCCGCTCAGGGCTTCGGGGGCGGCCTCGTTCCTCGGCTGCTCCCTCAAGCCAGCGTGCACATGCACGCCTCGGCCGCTCCCTCAAGCCAGCGTGCGAACGGCATATGCACGATGGATCGAGCGAGCGGCGCCGCGACGAAGGAGCAGCGACGCACGCGAAGCCCCGAGCGGATCCCTCGATGCCGGCGCCACGGACATCCGGCCGGGACGAGTCGGCTAGAGCAGCACCCGGCGCAGATAGTCGTTGTGAAAGACGCCCTGCGGGTCGTACTCGGCAGCGAGCGCGACGAAGTCGGCGTGGCGCGGATAGAGCGGTGCGATCGCGGCCGTCGTCTGAGTGAACAGTTTGCCCCAGTGCGGGCGCGCGGAGAACGGCGCCAGAGCCGCCTCGATCTCCGGCAGCAGCGCTTCGACCTCGTCCTGTCGCTGCAGCCAGGTGAAGTGGATGCCGAGGGCGTCACGCCGGTACGCCGCGCTCAGCCAGAGCTCGTCGGCGGCGACGGTGCGCAGTTCGCAGATCTGCAGCAGCGGGCGAATGCGGTCGGCGAGGGCGCGCAGCGCCGTGATCGCCTCCGCAGCGTGCTCGCGCGGAATCAGGTACTCGCTCTGCAGCTCGGCGCCATTGCTCGGCGTGAAGGCCAGCCGGAAGTGCGGCAGCCGCTCGAACCACGGGCCGGCCACCCCGAGCTGCTCGGTGCAGCTCTCGGCCGAGATCCCGGGCAGCGGATGCCGCGCCTCGAGCGCGGCGAGGGCGCCGGCCGCGAGCAGCGCATCGGCCTCCGCCGCCTGCCCGGGTTCCGTGACTCGACGCTTCACCCAGATCTGGTCCGGACCGTCGCTGTTCCACCGTGTGAACACGCTCACGCTGTAACCGGCGCCCGTGATCGCGCCGAAATCATCGAGCAGCGCCGACCAGCGGAGCCCCTCGTAGACGGTCTGGGCGACGGCGAAAGCGGGCTCGACGGCGAGGGTGACGCGGGTGACGACTCCGAGCGCCCCGAGGCCGACGACGGCGCCGGCGAAGTCGGCGTCACCATGCCGCAGCATGCGGACAGCGCCGGTGCCGTCGACGAGTTCGATCCCGCGCACGGCGGTCGCGAGCGAGCCGACGGCGTCGCCGGAGCCGTGCGTGCCGGTGGCGATGGCCCCGCCGACCGAGATGTGCGGCAGCGAGGCCAGGTTCGCCACCGCGAGCCCGCGCTCCTCCAGGGCGATGGCGAGCTCGCCGTAGCGGATGCCGGCGCCGATCGTGACGGTGCCCGCCCTCCCGGCGGCCGCCTCGGCGTCGCAGCGGAGTTCTCCGGTCAGCAGGCGGGTGGAGATGAGCACGCCGTCGCTGTCGGCGATGTCGTTGAAGGAGTGCCGACTGCCGAGCGCGCGCACGCCGACTCCCCGGGCCGCCGCATCCGCGATCAGGCGCTGCACCTCTGCGGCATCACGCGGCTCGTGCACCATCTCGGCCGAGTAGCGCAGATTGCCGGCCCAGTTCTGTTCGTTGCCCATGGCGTCGATTCTCCTGTCTCTGCTGTTGCACAGCGAACCGGATGCCGACGCCTCCGGGCGCCGGCATCCGGATTCGATCTAGCCCAGTTCGATGGCGGTCCACGAGACGGCGGGCAGCGTCACCGTGATGGTGCCGTCGCCGGCCACTGCCGAGTCGTTGGCGGTGAGGCCGACGCGCTCGGGATCCTCCAGCGTGTTCTTGGCGTACACGTCCTCGTCGGAGAGTGTCTGGGCGTCGAGCACCGACACCGCGCCGAGGGCGGAGATGTCGATCGTGACGGTGGTCGGCGCACTCTGGCTGCGGTTCACCAGGAAGACGGCGGAACGGCCGGTCTCGGCGTCGTGCGTCGCCACGGCGTCCACGAGCGCCGCCTCGCCGTAGACCTCTGTGGTGTAGGTCTCCGACTCGAGCTTGACCTCGAGCGCCTGCCCCTGGGCCAGCCGCGAGGTCAGCGCGAACGGGAAGAAGGTGGTCTGGCGCCAGGCCGGTCCGCCCGGCTCGGTCATGATGGGGGCGATCACGTTGACGAGCTGGGCAAGTGACGCGCTGGTGACCCGGTCGGCGTGCTTGAGCAGCGAGATCATCAGGTTGCCGAACACGACGGCGTCGGCCACGGAGTAGACGTCCTCGAGGATGCGCGGGGCGATCGGCCAATTGTCGACGCCCTCGATCTTGTCGACCTCGTGGTAACGGTCCAGGTACCAGACGTTCCACTCGTCGAAGGAGATGTTGATGGTCTTGTCGCTGCCCTTGACGGCCTTCACGTGGTCGGCCGTCGCGACGACGGAGTCGATGAAGTGGTCCATGTTCACGGCGGAGGCGAGGAAGCTGCCGAGGTCGCCGTTCTTCTCCTCGTAGTAGGCGTGGCACGAGATGTAGTCGACGTCGTCGTAGCTGTGGCTCAGCACGACGCGCTCCCACTCGCCGAAGGTCGGCATCTGCGCACTGGATGAGCCGCACACGACGAGCTCGAGCGACGGGTCGATCTGACGCATCGCCTTGGCGGTCTGCGAGGCGAGCTTGCCGTAGTCGTCGGCCGAGCGATGGCCGAGCTGCCACGGGCCGTCCATCTCGTTGCCGAGGCACCACATCTTCACGCCGAAGGCGTCGGTCTTGCCGTTGGCCGCTCGCTCGTCGGCACGGGCCGTTCCGGAGGCGATGTTGCTGTACTCCAGCAGGTCGAGCGCCTCCAGGGTGCCGCGGGTGCCGAGGTTCACGGCGAGCATGAGCTCGCTGCCGACCTTGTCCAGCCACGACGAGAACTCGTGCAGTCCGACCTCGTTCGTCTCGGTGGAGTGCCAGGCGAGGTCGAGGCGGCGCGGGCGCTCCGCCTTCGGGCCGACGCTGTCCTCCCAGCGGAAGCCGGAGACGAAGTTGCCGCCGGGGTAGCGGATGGCCGAGACGCCGAGCTCCTTGACCAGCTCGATGACGTCCTGCCGGAAGCCATCGGCGTCGGCCGACTCGTGACCGGGCTCGTAGATGCCGTCGTAGACACAGCGTCCGAGGTGCTCGACGAAGGAGCCGAACAGGCGGCGGTTGATGGCACCGACCGTGAAGTGCGGGTCGATGGTGATGCGTGCGGTAGACATAGCGATCTTTCTGTGGTGAGTACGAGGTCGATGGCACGGATGCCGCCGGCGACGGCATCCGGAATAAATCGTGCTGCGTTACTTGACGCTGCCGAGCGAGAGGCCGCCCTGCCAGTAGCGCTGCAGGAAAAGGAAGGAGAGCACGAGCGGGATGATCGAGACGAAGGCGCCCGTCGTGATCAGGTTCCACACCTGTTCGCCGCCTGCGCCGGCGTTGGAGAGGGCCGTCCAGCCGTTCAGGCCGACGGTGACGGGCAGCAGCTGCGGGTCACTCAGCACGGCCAGCGGCAGGAAGAAGTTGTTCCAGGTGCCAACCACCGAGAGCAGCAGCACGGTCACGAGGGCAGGCTTCAGCAGCGGAAGCGCCACCTGGAAGAAGATGCGCAGCTCGCCGGCGCCGTCGACCCTGGCGGCGTCGAGCATCTCGTCCTCCACCGCGTCCTGCGTGTAGATGCGCATCAGGTAGACACCGAAGGGGCTGAGCAGCGATGGCAGGATGACGGCCCAGATCGTGTTGATCAGTCCGGCCTGGCTGAGCAGCATGAAGGTGGGGATGACGAGGGCCGTCACCGGAACCATCACGGAGCCGAGCACCACGGAGAAGAACGCGTTGCGGCCACGGAAGCGGAACTTCGCGAAGCCGTACCCGGCCATGACGGAGAGCACGGTCGCGCCGAGCCCGCCGGCGAAGGCGTAGAGGAATGAGTTGCCGAGCCAGCGCCAGTAGATGCCGCCCTGCCGCTCGAACAGCCCGGCGATGTTGTCGAAGAAGGCGAAGTTGTCGTCGAACCAGAGCGACCCGCCCGTGCCGGTGAACAGGCCCGAGTTGTCTTTGGTGGCGGCGACGAGCAGCCACCAGAGCGGGGTGATGAAATAGATCACCAGGATCACGAGGAACACGTGCGAGCCGATGCGGCGTCCGCCGTTGCGGCCGGCCTCCGATTGCCTGCTGCGTGCGCGCTGTTGCGCCTTGCTCGGGTTCGACGTCGGCTGCACGAGCAGCGCCGTCTCGGTTGTGAGCGCCATTACTTGAGTCCGCTCTGCTTGCGGGTGAAAAAGAGGAAGATGTACGAGCCGATGAACACGATGATGCCGAGCGAGAACGCGATGGCCGATGCGTAGTTGAACTGGCTGTACGAGAAGGCGAGCGTGTACGCGTACATGTTGGGCGTGTACGAGACAGGGATCGCGCCCTGCGCGACGCTCCGCAGCACCTGCGGTTCCGTGAAGAACTGCAGTGTTCCGATGAGGGCGAAGATGAGCACCATCACCATCGAGGAGCTGATCATCGGCACCTTGATGCGCGTGGCGGTCTGCCAGCCGTTCGCCCCATCGATGCGCGCGGCCTCGTAGATCGAGGGGTCAACGCCACGCAGCGCCGAGTAGATGATGATCATGTAGTAGCCGGACCACTGCCACGTGACGATGTTGATCAGGCTGCCGAAGATGGCGCTCTGGGCGAGGAAGTCGGGTGCGGTCATGCCGAACAGCGCAAAGATGTCGGTGGCGGGGCCGAAGCGGGGGCTGTACAGGAAGCCCCACATGAGGGCGCCGATGACGACCGGGATGGCGTAGGGCACGAAGATCATCAGCCGGGAGAACTTCGACAGCCAGCTCGTGAGGTTGTCGAGCACGAGGGCGGCGACCAGGGCGACGAGCATCTGGATGGGGATCATGATGAACGCGAACGCGGCCACCCGGCCGAGGCCCTCGAGGAAGATCGGGTCGGTGAATGCCTTCACGTAGTTGGCGAACCACGTGAACTGCGTTCCCGTCGCGAGCGTCGAGGTCTGCAGGCTCATCCAGAAGGCGTAGAGCAGCGGCACGATCAGGAAGCCGATGAAGATCAGCGCGAAGGGGGCGACGAAGAACCAGCCCCAGCGTTGCCGCTTGCGGTCGATCCTGCTGCCACCGCCGAGCGGGGCGGAGCGACGGCGGATGCCGGTCTTCGCCACTGGCAGGGTGTTACTGCTCATGTCTGTTGTCTTTCTGCTCTGAAAGGGTCTGCCGTTCCGGCCCGCCCGCGGTGGGCGGGCCGGAACGCGGTGGTGCGTGCACTGCTACTTGACGGTGAAGCCCTGTTCGCCCGCGTACTTCACGAGGCTGTCCTGCAGATCGTCGAGCGCCTTCGAGGCGTCCTTCTCCCCCTGGACCATGGCGAACTGCTGCTCGGTCAGCTGATCGAATGCGAAGTTCTGGAACGGGCTGAAGGTGAAGCCGCCGTAGCCGGCCGCCGCCTCGAGGAAGACATCCTTGTTGATCTGCTGGCCACCGAAGAACGGGTACTCGAGCTCGGCGAAGTAGTCGGATTCGAGGATCGACGTGTAGGTCGGGAAGAGTGCTGCCTTCTCGATGCCGATCTTCCAGGCCTCGTCGCTGCCGAAGATGTCGGTGGCGACGACGGCCGCAGCCGCCTTGTCCTTCGCCTGGCTGGTGACGGCGAACGTCGAGCCGCCCCAGTTCACCTGGACGGGAGCAGCGGCGTCCCACTGCGGCAGCGGTGCGACACGCCATTCGGCGCTCGAGTCCGCGTCGGAGAGTCCCTGCAGGTAGCCGGGGCCCCAGGCCGCGGCGAGGTAGACGGCGTAAGTGCCGTCGACCAGGCTCGTGTTGTAGTCGGCCGTGAACGCGTCATCCGTGGTCACGAGGTCGGCGTCGACGAGCTCCTGCCAGTAGGAGAGCACCTTCTTGGACCCGTCGTCGTTGACATCGATGCCGATGTCGGTCGGCTTGGCCGAGTCGTACACGAACGGCACGGATCCGGCCTGGGCGAAGAGCGCCTGGTTGAACGCGCGTCCGTTGGTCGGGAAGTTGACCAGAACGCCGTCCGAGCCGGCATCCTTCAGCTGCTGGGCGGCGGCCGCGAACTCGTCCCAGGTGGTCGGAGTGGCGATGCCGTACTTGTCGAAGATGTCCTTGCGGTAGAGCATGCCCATCGGGCCGCTGTCGACCGGGATGGCGTAGACGGCGTCACCGCTCGTCACATCGCTCCAGGCGCCGTCGGTGTAATCGTCCTTGACGTCTGCCGCACCGAACTCAGCGAGGTCGACGAGTGCGTCGCGGATGCTGAAGCTGGAGAGCACCTCCGACTCGAGCATGATCACATCGGGGGCACCGGAACCGGCCTCGATGGCCGTCGAGAACTTGGTGTACTCGTCGTTGCCCTGGCCCGCGTTCGTCCAGCAGATCTGGACATCATCGTGGGTGGTGTTGAAGAGGTCGACGACCTCCTCGAACGCCGGGTACCAGGCCCACACGCTCACCTGGGTTGCCTCGGTGTTGACGATCTTGTTGGTGCAGGAAGCGCCGGCGCTTGAGCCGCTGTCGGCGGTCGGCGAGCAGCCGGTCAGCGCGGCCGCGGCCACGGCGACGACGCCGGCCGTGGCAAGAATCTTGAACTTCATGTGGGGCTTTTCCTCTCGCGGTGATGGGACACCGTTGTCTGATTGCGATTGCGGACGGGACCCGTTCAGCGACGAATGGCTGTCGGGAGCGTGCAGCGAGGGAGCACCGGGGAAACGCAGGATGTGGGCGATTGAGCCGTCATCGTGAATCCTCCTCGATCCATGTTCGCCCGGTGGCCGTGAGGCGCTCCGGTTGTTACAACGTTGTAAAGTAAACGTTGTAAAGAACATGATGCAGACTCATCGCGCACATGTCAAGCCGCCGTCGCGATGATCGCGCGCTGAGGATTCGGCGCTCAGGAAATGGCTGTGGACTCTCGCTCGACGATCGAGAAATCCGCCAGGTACTCAACCGGGGCGGCATCCGGCTGCGCGCCCTGGATGCGGTCGAGCAGCACCCGCACGGCCGTCTCGGCGATCTCGGTGCGCCCTGGGTCGACCGTCGTGAGCGTGGGCAGCGAGTAGCGCGCCTCGTCGAGATCGTCGAAACCGATCACGGCGACGTCGTGTGGAACGCGCAGGCCGGCCTCCTGCAGCACGCGCATCGCGCCGAGCGCGAGCGTGTCGTTCAGCCCGAACACGGCATCGAAGCACACCCCGGTGGCGAGGAGCTCCCGCATGGCCGTCGCCCCATTGGATCGATGCCAGAGCGTGGTGTTCGCGATGATGGCCGGGTCGAACGGGATGCCGGCGGCCGCCAGGGCCTCCCGGTATCCGCGCAGGCGGAGCCCGGCCGATCCGATGATCTCACCCTCGTGCGCGCCGATGACGGCGATGCGTCGCCGCCCCGTCGCGATGAGGTGCTCCGTCGCTGCGCGGGCGGCCTCGACGTTGCGCATCGTCACGTGATCGACGGGCCCGCCGAAGATGCGCTCGCCGAGCAACACCAAGGGGTATGGCACGGTGAGCGCGTCGGCGTCGTCGTTGCTCATCCCGAGGGGGCTGAACAACACCCCGTCGGAGAACTGGATGCGCGGGCTGCTGAGCACCTCGAGCTCCCGCGCCCTGTCGCCGTTCGTCTGCTCGATCTGCACAACCTGACCGTGGCGCTCAGCCGCCTTGATCACGGCATCGGCGAGTTCGGCAAAGTAGCTGAGGCTGAACTCGGGCACGACGAGGCCGATCACGCCGGAACGGCCGGATCGCAGACTCCTGGCCGAGAGATTGGGTCGATAGCCGAGCTCGTCGATCGCGAGCTGCACCTTCTGCCGTGTTGCCGGTCGGATGTGCTCGAAGTTGTTGATGACGTTGGAGACGGTCTTGATCGACACGCCGGCGGCGCGCGCAACGTCGTGCAACGTCACAGCCATGATCACTCCCGTTCTGCCGCGGCCCACCGGGTGCGGTGCAGCATGAGTGGCGCCGCCGAGTCCGGTGCGCCATCGAGTGAACACTACAACGTTGTAAGCGGGGCGTCAGAACGCGCGATCCCCCCGTTCAGGCCGCAACGCCCCTGCGCGCCTCCCGCGCTCGCGCCGCGCCCAGGCGTTCCGCCTCGAGCCAGTGCGCGCTGAACGCCCAGAGCACCAGCACGACACCGGCGCCGATGAGCGCCCCGCCGACGGTGTCGCTCAGCCAGTGCGCGCCGAGAAGGGTGCGACTCCATGCCATCAGCACCACATAGGCGCTGCCGGCGACCCACACCCACACCCGGGGAATGAGCACGCCGAAGGTGACGGCGATGGCCGCCGCGTTCGCGGTATGCCCCGATGGGAAGGAGCCGAAGTCGGAGTGCACGAGCATCTCCTCAGGACGCGCCCGGCCGAAGAGGTGCTTGAGCAGCTGCACCCCGAGCGTGGCGGCGAGCGCGGCCGCGATCGAGAACAGCGCAGCCCATGGCCGGCGCAGCAGCAGGAACAACCCGGCGATCGCCAGCGGCACCACGAGGATGCCGACCCTGCCGCCGCCGATGAAGTTCAGGAACAGTGCGAGACCCTCGGTGAACGGGGTGCGGGTATCGAGCATCAGCTGGAGCCAGGCGGCATCCACCGCCAACGGCTCGCCCGCGTTCAGGATCGTGATCCAGGCGCCGATGAAGGCCGCGAGGCCGATCGCCGCGAGGCCCCCGATCAACGCTCCCCACTGAACCGTGCGGTGGCGGATGGCGCTCTCAGCTGTCATGCGACAACGCTATCGTGCACGGCATCGGCCACCGCTTGACGTCAGGCGGCGAGCTCCGGAACCCTGCTCGGCCGCACGACGAACCAGAGCGCGACGATCGAGACAAGGGCCGTGATGCTCATCACGGCGCCCATCGGCGCCGCGGTCGAGACACCGAGCATGCCGACGACGGGCGAGATGACCCCGGCCAGGCCGAAGTTCACCGCACCGAGCAACGACGCAGCCGTCCCGGCTTCCTGCCCGTGACCGTTCAGTGCGATGACCTGCACGCAAGGGAAGCTGAAGCCGCACATGGTGATGAAGAACCAGAGCGGGATGACGGTGCCCCAGAGGCCGGCTCCGGTCAGATCGAGCACCATGATCGAGACGCCCAGGATGAGCATCATGCCGGTGGTGATGGTGAGGATCCACTGGGGCCCGAGCACGGTGCGCATCAGGTAGGAGCTCGTCTGCACACCGATGATGACGCCGATGGAGTTGGCGGCGAAGAGCAGACCGTACTGCTGCGCGGTGAAGCCGTACGTTCCCTGGAACAGGAACGTCGAGGAGGAGAGGTAGGAGAACAGGCCGGTGAATGTCATGCCGCCGACGATCGCGATGCCGACGAAGGTGCGGTCGGAGAGCACCGTCCTGAACCGCTGCAGCACCGTCTTCTCACCCGATGCCAGGCGCGCGCTCTTCGGCCGGGTCTCGACGATCCACAGCGACACAGCCACGATGACGACGGCGCCGTAGGCGGCGAGCACCCAGAAGATGCCGCGCCAGTCCATCACGAGCAACAGCTGCGAGCCGATCACCGGCGCGAGCACGGGCGCGAGGCCGTTGACCAGGGCGAGGCGGGAGAGCATCTTGACCAGCGGCTTGCCACCGAAGAGGTCACGCACCATTGCCATCGCCACCACGCCGCCGGCTGCTGCACCGAAGCCCTGCAGCAGGCGGAAGCCGCCGAGAACGAAGATGTCGGAGGCCATCGCGGCCCCGACGCAGGCCAGCACGTGCACGAGCGTCGCCAGGATGAGCGGCATCCGGCGCCCGACCTTGTCGCTCCACGGGCCGACGATGAGCTGGCCGAGACCGAAGCCGATCATCGTTCCGGTGAGCGTCAGCTGCACGGCTGCCGGCGAGACGCCGAGCTCGCTCTCCAGCACCGGGAAGGCCGGCAGGTAGAGGTCGATCGTGAAGGGGCCGAGCGCCGTGAGCGCTCCGAGGATCAGCACGTAGACGAGCCGCTGGCGCGAGGAGAGCGCATCGCCCGGGTGCGCGTGCTGGACGGTGCGGATGGATGCGGTGTCGTCGGGGCGGATGACGGGGATGCCTGCGGTGCTGGTCACGGAAGTCCTTGAAGCTGAACGGTGGGCGTGGCAGAGCGCCCCGAAACTGCCTCCGGTCGGCGGCAGCGAAACTCTGTTCCAGCGCAATCGAATCGATTCGATGCTGGCAACCTCGCAATGCTACCGGATGCCGCGAGCCGGCACGAAGGCTCCCCGGCCCGGACCTAATATGTTGCGCTTGACTGCATATCCGTTCCGACGTATATTCAACAGGTCCAGATTTCTTTCGACGCAGTTGTCGAAACTTTCGAAAGGTTCAATGATGAACAGACGCAGCACACGGCTCGTCGCGCTGGCGACAGCGGCAGGTCTCGCGGTGGCCGCGCTCAGCGGCTGCAGCACCGGCGGCGACACCGCCGCCGCCGGCGACGACGTGACACTCACGTGGTGGCACAACGGAACCGGCGAGCCCCTCAATGGTTTCTGGCAGGACGTCGCGACGGAGTTCGAGGAGGCACACCCGAACGTCACCATCGAGGTCACCGCTGTC
This sequence comes from Leifsonia sp. Root4, assembly GCF_001425085.1. Lineage (GTDB taxonomy): Bacteria > Actinomycetota > Actinomycetes > Actinomycetales > Microbacteriaceae > Microterricola. Next base: position 517,383 of record NZ_LMDN01000002.1, read on the forward strand.
CAGAACGAGGAGCTGAAGACCAAGGTCGCCGTTGCACTGCAGTCGAACAACCCGCCGGACCTGTTCCAGCAGTGGGGCGGCGGGCAGATGAACGACCAGGTCGCGGCGGGCAAGCTGCTCGACGTGAGCGATGACGTGGCCGAGGAGCTCGAGCTCATCGGTGGATCCGCCGCCGGTTGGCAGGTCGACGGCAAGACGTACGGCCTTCCCTTCTCCATGGGCATCTCCGGTGTCTGGTACAACACGGCTCTGTTCGAGCAGGCCGGCATCTCGGAGGCTCCGAGCACCGTCGACGAGCTCAACGACGCGGTCGACAAGCTCAAGGCCGCCGGCATCACCCCCATCGTCGTCGGTGCCAAAGACAAGTGGCCGGCCGCGCACTACTGGTACTGGCTCGCGCTGCGCAGCTGTGGGCAGGATGTACTGCAGGATGCCGCCAAGGACCTCGTCTTCGACGACGAGTGCTTCACCGAAGCCGGCGAGGAGCTGCAGTCCTTCATCGACACCGAGCCCTTCCAGGACGGATTCCTCGGAACCTCCGCTCAGCAGGGCGCAACGAGCTCTGCCGGGCTGCTCGCCAACGGCAACGCCGCGATGGAGCTCATGGGGCACTGGCAGCCCGGCGTCATGGGTGGGCTGACCGAAGACGGCGAAGGACTCGGCGACGACCTCGGTTGGTTCCCGTTCCCCGCGGTCGCGGGGGCAGACGGCGCGGCCGACGCCATGCTCGGCGGCGGTGACGGCTACTCCTGCTCGGCATCCGCTCCGCCCGAGTGCGTCGAACTGCTCAAGTACATCTCGAGCGTCGACGTGCAGACCCGCTTCGCGGAGACCGGTGCCGGCCTCCCGGTGACCGCTGGCTCAGAGAGCGGCGTCACCGATCCGAACATGGTCGCGCTGCTGGAGGCGCGCAACGACGCCAGCTACGTGCAGCTCTGGCTCGACATCGCCTACGGAAACAATGTCGGTGGGGCGCTCAACGACGCCGTCGCCAACATGTTCGCCGGCCAGGGAAGCGCCGAGGACATCGTCACCGCGATGAACGACGCCGCCGCGCAGCAGTAGGGATCCTCTCGTGAGCTCGAACCAGTTCGTCCGTCACACGGACAACGATCAGAGCGGCCTGCCCGCCGGTCGCGCTTCGGCGCGGCCGGCGCCCGGTCGCGCCGAAGTCCAGCACGATGCCCCGATCAACCGGGGCGCAGAGGGGGCAGCGCACAAGCGCCGCAACAGGCGGCGCGGCCGGGTGGAGATCGCCCTCTTCGCCGGCCCAGCGCTCGTCGTCTACCTCTTGTTCGTCATGGTGCCTGTCGGCCTGGCCGGGTACTACGGCTTCTTCAAGTGGAACGGCATCGGCCCGCTCACCGACTTCGTCGGCCTGGACAACTATGTTCGAGCTCTCAGCGACCCGGTGTTCATCGGCGCGATCGGGCACAACTTCTTCTTCGTCATCGCGTCGCTCCTCGTTCAGGGTCCGATCGCGATCGGAATCGCCCTGCTGTTGAACCGCCCCATGCGGGGTCGCTCGTTCTTCCGGGTGCTCGTGTTCGTGCCCTACGTGCTCTCCGAGGTCATCGCCGGAGTCGCCTGGCTGCTGCTCCTGCAGCCGAGCGGCCCCTTTGACGCGCTGCTGACGAGTGTCGGGCTCGGCGATGCCGTGCAGCTCTGGCTCGGTGACCCGACGATCGTGCTGTGGACGATGCTCGCCGTCATCAGCTGGAAGTACGTCGGCTTCGCGATCATCCTGTTCCTCGCCGGCCTCCAGGGCGTTCCGGAAGAGCTCGCGGAGGCCGCGCAGATCGACGGCGCATCCTGGTGGCAGATCCAGCGGTACATCACAATCCCGCTGCTGGGCCCGACCATCCGCATCTGGGCGTTCCTGTCGATCATCGGCTCGCTGCAGCTCTTCGACCTGGTGTGGATCATGACGGGCGGCGGCCCGGCGAACGCGACATCCACCATGGCGACGTACATGATCAACTTCGGCTTCACCCGCTCGCAGTACGGCTACGGAAGCGCGGTCGCCGTCATCCTCTTCATCATCTCCTTCGCCATCGCCATCGTGTATCAGCGCTTCGTGCTCCGCCGCGACACCGAGGGCGCCCTCACGAGAAGGGTTGGCTGACATGGCCACCATCACCCTGCCATCCCTGCCTGCTCCACGGCGCGCGCCCGCCGGGCGCCGCTTCGACTGGGGACAGCCGTTCGTCTATCTCGTCGCGCTCGTCTGCATCGGCATCACCGTCGTTCCGATCGCCTACGTGATCCTCGGCGGATTCCGCACCACCGGTCAGCTCGCCGCACGGCCGAACGGACTTCCGGACCCCTGGGTCCTCGACAATTACGCCGCCGTGCTGACCTCGCCGTCGTTCTGGACCCAGGTCGGCAACAGCACCCTGGCGGCGCTGGTGACGACGATCGGCGTCGTGCTCCTCGGTGTCATGGCGGCCTTCGTCATCGCCAGGTACGAGTTCCGAGGCCGGGGAACGATCTACACGCTGTTCACCGCCGGGCTGCTCTTCCCGCTCTCCGTCGCGATCCTGCCGCTCTACCTGTTGCTGCAGAACCTCGGGCTTCTCGGCTCCATCATCGGCGTCATCATTCCGCAGATCGCTTTCGCCCTCCCGACGACCATCGTGATCCTGGTGCCGTTCCTTCGCGCCATCCCGGAGGAGCTTGAGGACGCGGCATCCATCGACGGAACCAGCCGTGTCGGCTTCTTCTGGCGCATCCTGCTGCCCCTCTCCAGCCCCGGCCTCGTGACGGTCGGGGTGCTCGCCTTCGTCGGCAGCTGGAACGGCTACCTCCTCCCCCTGCTCGTTTTGAACGACCCGGCCGCGTACACGTTGCCGCTCGGCGTGCAGGCCTTCTCGACCCAGTACTCGCAGAACACCGCCCTCGTTCTCGCCTTCACCTCGCTGGCCATGTTGCCCGCACTCATTTTCTTCACCCTCGCAGAACGCCGCATCGTCGGCGGACTCAGCGGCGCAGTCAAAGGATGACCATGAACTCGATCCCCGCAACGCAGACGACGATCACCGACACGCGCACCGACGCGTGGCACGACATCTCACTGCCCGCCACAGAGCGCGTCGAGGCGCTCATCGATGCCATGACGCTCGACGAGAAGCTCGCCCAGCTCTACGGCGTCTGGGTCGGTGCGTCTGACGAGGGCGGAGACGTCGCCCCGCACCAACACGATCTGAACGACACCGTCGACCTGGACGAACTGCTTCCGCTCGGTCTCGGCCAGCTGACCCGCCCGTTCGGCTCCGCGCCGGTGGATGCCGCCGTCGGGGCCCTCTCGCTGATGCGCACACAGGAGCGCATCGTGGCCGCGAGCCGTTTCGGCATCCCGGCCGTCGCCCACGAGGAGTGTCTCGCCGGCTTCGCGGCCTGGGGCGCAACCGCCTATCCCGTTCCGCTGTCCTGGGGCGCATCCTTCGACCCCGATCTCGTCGAGCGCATGGCGCGGCGGATCGGCGATGACCTGCGCCGCGTCGGCGTGCACCAGGGTCTGGCCCCCGTGCTCGATGTCGTGCGCGATGCCCGGTGGGGGCGCGTCGAGGAGACGATCGGCGAGGACCCTCAGCTCGTCGCCACGATCGCGACGGCCTACGTCAAGGGCCTCGAGTCCTCCGGGGTTGTCGCGACCCTGAAACACTTCGTCGGCTACTCGGCGTCGCGGGCCGGCCGCAACCTCGCCCCGGTCTCGATCGGGCGCCGCGAGCTGGCCGATGTGCTGCTGCCGCCGTTCGAGATGGCCGTGCGCGACGGCGGCGTCCGCAGCGTCATGAATGCATACACCGACATCGACGGCGTGCCGTCGGCGGCAGACCGCGAGCTCCTCACCGGTCTGCTGCGCGACACCTGGGGCTTCACCGGCACGGTCGTCGCCGACTACTTCGCCGTCGCCTTCCTCAAGCTGCTCCACGGCACGGCCGGCACATGGGCCGAGGCCGCCGGTGCAGCCCTCGAGGCGGGCATCGATGTCGAGCTTCCGACGGTGAAGGCATTCGGGGCGCCTCTGCGCGCCGCGGTCGCCGATGGCGTCGTCGCCGAGTCGCTCGTGGACACGGCGCTGCGGCGCGTGCTGCTGCAGAAGGCGGAGCTGGGTCTGCTCGACCCGGACTGGTCTGCCGTTCCGCCCGCACTCGCCGGCGCCGACCTCAGCTCGACGGATGCGCTGCGGGGCAGCGTCGACCTCGACTCGGCCGGCAACCGCGAGCTCGCGCGCGAGCTGGCAGAGCGGGCCGTCGTGCTGCTCAAGAACAGCGGTGTGCTCCCGCTCCAGTCCCCCGCATCAATCGCGGTGATCGGGCCGAACGCCGACGATCCCTATGCGATGCTCGGCTGCTACTCCTTCCCATCCCACGTCGTCGTGCAGCACCCGGGTGTTGCCATCGGCATCGAGATCCCCACGCTGCTCGATGCGCTGCGGATCGAGTTCCCGGACAGCGAGATCCGGCATGCACTGGGCACCAGCGTCGACGGCGGTGAGACCGATGGCATTGCGGATGCCGTGGCCATCGCGGCATCCGCCGACATCGTCGTGCTCGCACTCGGCGACCGCGCCGGACTGTTCGGGCGCGGCACCAGCGGAGAGGGCTGCGACGTGGAGTCACTCGAGCTCCCCGGTGCGCAGCAACGGCTCGTCGATGCGGTGCTGGCCACCGGCACGCCGAGCGTCACGACGCTGCTCACCGGTCGTCCGTACGCGATCGGCTCCGCGGCCACGGAGTCCGCGGCCATCGTGCAGGCATTCTTCGTGGGCGAAGAGGGCGCATCGGCGATCGCCGGCGTGATCAGCGGGCGCGTCAACCCGAGCGGGCGCCTGCCCGTGAGCGTCCCGGCGACTCCCGGCGCGCAACCGACCAGCTACCTCGCCCCGGCTCTCGCCCGCGCCACCGACGTGTCGAGCATCGATCCGAGCCCCGCGTTCGCCTTTGGGCACGGCCTCGGTTACGGGCAGTTCGAGTGGAGCTCCTTCGCGGGCGATGAGACCGAGATCGCCATCGACGGCGAGGCCTCCCTGCGCCTGCGGGTGCGCAACTCCGGTTCTCGGGCCGGAACCGACGTCGTTCAGCTCTACCTGCACGACCCGGTGGCCTCCGTCGTGCGCCCGGTGCAACGCCTCGTCGGATACCTGCGCGTCGCACTGGAGCCCGGCGAGCAGACCGAGGTGCGTTTCGTGGTTCCTGCCGACCTCGCCTCGTTCACCGGACGCGACGGCGAGCGGATCGTGGAGCCGGGTGCGATCGTGCTGAGCGTCGGGCGCTCAAGCGCCGATCTGACGTTCTCGCACACGGTGCAGCTGCAGGGATCAACCCGTCGGGTCGACCACACGCGGCGTCTGCGCTCCGAGGCCTGGCAGCGTGCCGTCGACGCCGAGCGCTGATGGGTCGCTACCGCAACCCGGTTCTGCCCGGATGTCATCCAGACCCCAGTGTGTGCAGCGTCGGAGACGAGTACTTCCTCGTCACCTCGACGTTCGAGTATTTCCCCGGGCTGCCGATCCACCGCTCGTCGAACCTCGTCGATTGGGAACTGATCGGGCACGCTGTTCATCGCGACGAGCAGGTCGATCTGAGCGGCGTCCCGGCATCCGGAGGTCTCTTCGCACCGACGATCCGGTACCACAACGGACTGTTCCACGTCGTCTGCACGCTCGTGCACGGCACGGGCAGACAGGGCCACTTCCTCGTGACGGCGCGCGATGCGGCCGGCCCGTGGTCGCAGCCGCTGTGGCTCGACGATGTCGGCGGCATCGACCCCTCGCTCACCTTCGACGGGGATCGCGTGTGGCTCTGCGGCACCCGGCTCGCCGTGGAGGGCGAGTGGGCGGAACAGACGGAGGTGTGGCTCTCGGAGCGCGACCCGGTCAGCTTTCAGGCGATCGGCCAGACCCACGTGCTCTGGCGCGGCGCCCTCGCGGGAGCCCGCTGGGCAGAGGGGCCCCACCTGTTCCGCCACGACGGCCGCTGGCTGCTGCTCGCGGCGGAGGGCGGAACGGAGCGCGATCACGCCGTGACGGTGGCCTTCGCCGACGAGATCACGGGGCCGTACACGGGTGATCCCGGCAATCCCCGGCTCACGCATCGCGATCTGGGGGCGCGTGCGCCGATCATCAACGTCGGCCATGCCGATCTGGTGGATGCCGTCGACAGCGCCGGCGGCGCAGCGGCGGACACCGGCTGGGCGACGCTCTTGGCCACCCACACCGTCGATGGCGTCGCCAGCCTGCTCGGCAGGCAGACGCATCTCGTTCCGGTCGGCTGGGAGTCCGAGCGGCTGCTCTTCGCTCCGGGAGTCGCCCGGGTGCTGCAGAGCATCGATGCGCCCGGCGTGCCCGATCAGGCGCAACGACCGACACGCTTCCTCGACCATTTCGACGCACCGACACTGGAGCTGGGTTGGAACACGCTGCGCTCCTCAGGGGCCGAGCGGATGTCGCTCACGGCACGCCCCGGCCATCTGCGGCTCCTGGCCGGCACGGGGAGCGCAACGGAGACGGGCCCGCTGGCGTTCCTCGGTCGACGCCTGCCGTCGATGCACGTCACCGTGGCGACGCGGCTCGAGCTCAGTGTCAATACGGCCACTCCGGCATCCCGCACTCAGGCCGGGCTGCTGTTGCGCCTCTCGGAGAGTGACCACCTGAGCTTCGTCATGCATGCCGACGCCACTGGTCACGCAACCGCAGAGGTGCGCCTCGTGGTCGCGGGCACGGTGTCAACCCTGGGCGCGGTATCGCTCCCCCACCGGTTCCCGCCGGCCGCCGAGCTCGTTCTCACGCTCGACGGCTTCGGCGCCGAGCTGTCCGTGCGGGCCGACGGGGAGCCGGTGCTCGTCGCCACGGCCGATCTGACGCCGCTCTCACCGGATTTCGCCGGCGGTTTCGTCGGGGCTTGGATCGGGATGTTCGCGGTGGGCGACGGAACCGGGCACGTCGATGTCGACAGCTTCGAGCTGTCGGTCAACGACTAGGCGTTCAGGCCGCCGGTGGCGCTGTGCTGTCGCGCACGACCAGGCTCGTGGCGAGATCCATGCGCGGGGTCGACTCCACCGTCTCCTCGCTCAGTCTGATCACCAACCGCGCAGCCTCTTCGCCCATGCGCCTGAGCGGTTGGTGCACCGTCGTCAACGGCGGGGTCACCCAGCGGGCGAGCGGGATGTCGTCGTAGCCGACGATGGAGAGGTCCTCCGGCACGCGCAGCCCGCTGGCGCGCGCCGCGTCGAGCACCCCGAGTGCCTGCAGATCGCTCCCCGCAAAGATCGCCGTCGGCCGCTCGGGACCGGCGAGGATCGTGTTCGCGCGGTCGCGGCCGCCCGCCGCATGAAAGTCGCCGAACTGAATCCACTCCGGAACGATGCGCAGCCCGGCCGAGTTCATCGCCGAGCGGAAGCCGTCGAGCCGCGCCAGGGAGCACATCATGTCTTCCGGGCCGGTGATCGCGGCGATGCGGGTGTGCCCGAGCTCGATGAGGTGGCGGGTGGCGATGAGCCCACCCGACCAGTTCGCCGAGCCGACGGACGGGGCATCCGGAGAAGGGTCCCCGGCCGGATCGACGATGACGAACGGGATGGCGCGGGCGCGCAGGCGTTCCCGGTACTCGGGGGCGAGGTCGGAGAAGACGAGGACGACCCCGACGGGACGCCGGCGCATGACGCCCTCGATCCAGTCAGGATCCGGAGAATGGCGGCTGCCGCTCACGGTGAGCACGACGCTCAGTCCGTGCTCCTTCGCGACCGCTTCGACCCCGTTGATGAGTTCCATCGACCAGATGCTGTCGAGCTCGTGGAAGACGAGTTCGATCAACTCGGCTTTGGGCTGCGCCCGGCCACCGCGGCGCATGTATCCGCGCTCCCGCAGAAGCTCTTCGACGCGCTCGCGGGTTGCCACGGCGACATCCGTACGCCCGTTCAACACCTTCGAGATCGTGGAGAGGGAGACACCGGCCTCCTCCGCGAGGTCAGCGAGCGTCACGCGTTCGCTGCTGTCTTCGGCGACATTGATCTGCATCTTTCGATCTTAGTTCCGAGACTTGCGAACGCGGCTCGGGGCGCGCGAAGCCGAGATCGCGACCCTGCGCTCAGCGCCCCGGCTGAATCGGCCAGCTGAAGCCGGCGGGGTCGCTGAGGAGCGGGGCGAAGGCCAGTTCCGCCGCCCCGACCATCAGGAGGTTCGGCCCGAGTTCGGCACGAACGACGGTCACGTCTTCACGGGGCGCGGCGAGGGCCGAACGGGAGAGCGCCGCATCGAGCGCCGCCGGGTCGGCGGCAAGGAGCGATGCGAGAAAACCACCGAGCACGACGAGTTCCGGGTTGAGCACGTTGACCGCAGCCCCGAGCGCCGTGCCCAGATGGCCGAGTTGGCGGGCGACCTCCGCACGTGCGGCGTCGCCCGTGGCGCCATCGGCGGCGAGCGCCTCCGCCAGTGCGCCATCCAGCTCTTCTGCGCGCTCCGCACCGAGCCCCAGTACCGAGAGCAGGGCGCTCAGGCGCACCTCGGATTCCAGAGTGCCGGCGATGCCCGCAGAGTCGAGGTGCGCGCCGGCGACGTCCACCGCGCTCACTCGAATGTGGCCGAACTCCCCGGCGAATCCGCCGACACCGCCGAATGGAGCGCCGGCGGCGATGATGCCACCGCCGATACCGCTCGCGCCACCATTCAGATACACGAGATCCCGGCGTCCGCGCCCCGCTCCGAAGTGCCACTCGGCGATCGCTCCGAGGCCCGCATCGTTCGCCGCGAATGCCGGGTATCCGCTCGCCGCCGAGAGCAGACTTGCGATCGGCGCATCGACCCAGTCGAGATGGGGGGCCAGGCGCACCGTGCCGTCGCTGGAGCGAACCTGGCCGGGGACGGCGAGACCGATGCCGGCGACACGGAATCCGGTATCGAGTTCTCCACGCAATGCCGCGATCACCGACTCGGCGATGGCCACGGCCTCGGTGACGCTCGGTGATCGCTCGGTGGCATGACGGATGCGACGGTGCACACGACCGCCGAGGCCGACGACGGCAATGGTCACGGCGTCGATCTCGGGGTTCACGGCCAACGCGACAACGCGGGGATCGACAGCGACGACCGGACTCGGACGTCCGACCTGCTTGGTGGGGTCTGGCTCTCGCTCGATGGCCAGGCCCAGCTCGACGAGTTCGGCGACCAGTGCGGCGACCGTCGAACGGTTCAGGCCGGTCATGCGGGTGAGCTGCGAGCGCGCGGTCGCGCCGTTGCGGTGCACCAGGCTGAGAACGGTCGAGAGGTTGTGCCGTCTCACATCGTCGTTGTTGTTACCGTGCACGGCCATCCCCTTCGTCACGGTCAAGGTTAGTGGCGCGCATCTGGGCTCGGTGCGCATCTGACCCCGCTGACCCGCTCTTCAGTCATTCGCTGGTGGAAGCACTCCGTTCGCAATGAGTTCCGCGTACCATTTGGCGCTGTCCTTCGGGGTGCGAGCAAGAGAGTCATAGTCGACGTGCACGATGCCGAACCGCTTCGAGTAGCCGTAGCCCCACTCGAAGTTGTCCATCAGGGACCACACCTGGTAGCCACGGAGGTCGACACCACGGGCCATCGCCCTGTGCGCAGCGGTGAAGTGCCTGCGCAGGTAATCGGTGCGCTCCTCATCGTGCACCGCAGGGCCATCAAGCCCCTGAACGAGCTCATCGACGAATGCCGCGCCGTTCTCAGTGATCATCAAGGGTTGATTCGGATAACTCTCGTGCAGACTGACCAGGAGCTCTTCCAGGCCGGCCGGCTCGATGTTCCAGCCCATCTCCGTGTACGGACCGGGCTGCTGCATGAACTCGATTCGGTCGGCTCCCGGCCACGGCGAGCCGCCGACATCCTTGTGCCCGTCAGAATTCTGACGTTCCGAGACGCCATCCCAGACTCGCACGAGGGTGGTCGAGTAGTAGTTGACGCCAAGCACGTCGAGTGGCTGGTGGATGATCTCGGTGTCACCGGGAAGAATGAACGCCCAGTCGGTGACTCCACGGGTGTCGTTGAAGACATCCGCCGGGTACGCGCCATCGAGCAGTGGCCCGAGGAACACCCGGTTCGCGAGTGCATCGATCTGGCGCACCGCCTCTGGGCCAGACTCCCCCTCTCCGCGCAGCACGTGCAGATTGAGGGTGATCGAGAAGTCGGGGTCGTTGCTCACCACTTCCCTCAACGCGGTGACCGCGAGGCCGTGCGCGAGGTTGAGGTGGTGTACGGCGGCGAGCGCCGCTGCGCCGTCTGTGCGCCCTGGCGCGTGTGCTCCGGAGCCGTAGCCGAGGTAGGCGGAGCACCACGGCTCGTTGAGGGTCGTCCACGTGTCAACGCGATCGCCGAGCGCCTCACCCATGATGCGCGCATAGTCCGCGAAGGCGTAGGCCGTGTCGCGGTTTGCCCAGCCGCCCTCGTCTTCCAGCGCCTGAGGCAGATCCCAGTGGTAGAGCGTTGCAATCGGGCGGATGCCGCGGGCCAGCAGCCCGTCGACGAGCCGCTCATAGAACGCGACCCCCGCCGGATTGGCGGGTCCCCGCCCGTTCGCCTGGATGCGGGGCCACGCGATGGAGAAGCGATAGGAGTGCAGCCCGAGCGACTTCATGAGGTCGAGGTCCTCGTCCAGGCGGTGGTAGTGGTCGGCCGCAATGTCGCCCGTGTCGCCGTTCCAGACCTTGCCGGGTGTATGGCTGAAGGTGTCCCAGATGGACGGCCCGCGGCCGTCTTCCTGTGCCGCTCCCTCCACCTGGTACGACGCGGTCGCCGAGCCGAAGATGAAGCCATCGGGGAAGACGAGGCCGGAGTCGCGGTAGTCGGCATTGCCCTGCGTGCCCATTAGAGTGTGACCTTTCCGTCGATCGAGGTGATGATCTTGCCACCGGCACGGCGTGCGCCGAATGCGTGCGCGGCCTCGCTCGTGATGCTGATGCCGTCGTCGTCGCCGCTGACGGTGAACAGGGCGGCGGTACCGTCGAGCGGGTTCGCGACCTCGACGGTGCGCGTGCCGTTGAATCCGGGGTAGACGGTCAGAAGTGCGCCATCGGTGTAGTCGTAGTCCGGGCGGTCGTGGCGAGCGCCGGTGACGAGGACGGCCCCCTCCCTCACCCACAGCGGGATGCTGTCAAAGGCGTGCGTCTCGCGGCGCCAGGTGGGGCCGGTGACCCGCTCCCCGGTGAGATAGTTGGTCCACGTGCCTGCCGGCAGGTAGTACTGCACGTCGCCGGCGGCGCTGAACACCGGGGCGACAAGTAGCTCCCCCCCGAGCAGGTACTGCCGATCGAGGTAATCGGTCGCCGGATCGTCGCCGAACTCGAGCTGCATCGGGCGCATGAACGGGATGCCGCGGCGGTGCGCCTCGAGCCCGACCTGGTAGAGGTACGGCATCAACTCGAGCTTCAGGGTCGTGAAACGGCGCGTGACCTCGACCGCACTCTGCCCAGCCGGTTCACTGCCGTCGTCGAACAGCCACGGCACACGGTAGCTCGTCGAGCCGTGCAGGCGGGAGTGGCTGGAGAGCAGGCCGAATGCCAGCCAGCGCTTGAACACGGCGGAATCCGGCATCCCCTCGAATCCGCCGATGTCGTGGCTCCAATAGCCGAAACCGCTGAACGCCAGCGAGAGTCCGCCGCGCAGTGTCTCGGCCATCGACTCGAAGCTCGACGAGTTGTCTCCGCCCCAGTGCACCGGCTGCATCTGCCCGCCGACGGTGGCAGAGCGCGCGAAGAGCACGGCATCGCCCTCGCCCCGGTGCTCCTGGAGCACTTCGAACACGGCCTTGTTGTAGAGCTGAGAGTAGAGGTTGTGCATCACGAGCGGTGATGAACCGTCATGCCAGACGACATCGGTGGGAATGCGCTCGCCGAAGTCGGTCTTGATGGCGTCGACGCCCTGGTTGAACAGGTGGCGGAGCTTGTCTTGGAACCAGCTGACGGCATCCGGGTTCGTGAAGTCGACGAGGCCCATACCCGCCTGCCAGAAGTCCCACTGCCAAACATCGCCGTTGGGCTTGGTGACGAGGTAGCCTGCCTGCTTCGCCTCCTCGAAAATGGGCGCGCGCTGGGCGATGTAGGGATTGATCCATGCGCTGACGTGCAGCTTCTTCTCGTGCAGTCTGTCGAGCATGCCCTCGGGGTCCGGAAAGACCCGCGGGTCCCACTCGAAGTCGGTCCAGTTGAACTCCCGCATCCAGAAGCAGTCGAAGTGGAAGACGCTGAGCGGCAGCTCGCGCTCGGCCATGCCGTCGATGAAGCTCGTGACGGTCGCCTCGTCGTATTGCGTCGTGAAGGACGTCGAGAGCCACAAACCATACGACCAGGCCGGCACGCGGGCCGGCCGACCGGTGAGCCGGGTGTACCGCTCGAGGATCTCCTTCTGGCTGGGGCCATAGATCACCAGATATTCGAGGGTCTCCCCCGCCACCGAGAATTGCACCTCCTCGACCGATTCCGTTCCGACCTCGAATGAAACGTGCTCAGGGTGGTTGACGAGTACGCCGTAGCCGCGGTTCGTCAGATAAAAGGGAATGTTCTTGTACGACTGTTCACTTGAGGTGCCACCATCGGCGTTCCAAATGTCGATTGTCTGTCCGTTTTTCACGAGAGGTCCGAAGCGTTCACCGAGTCCGTAGACGAGCTCGCCGACTCCGAGCGAGAGTCGCCCGTGCACATAGCGGGATGCCGGGGCCAGACCGGTCGTCGTCACGCCGGACACACCGGCGGGCTCGGCGGCGATCGGCGCGCCCGCGTCCAAGCTGAGATAGCCGATGGACTTGTGACCGCTGCTGGTCAGGGTCTGCCCGTTGGCCTCGAAACTCAAATTCCATGGAGCTCCCTGGGCAATGCGCGCCGTGAGGGGGCCAGCGCTCACCGTGCCGCCAGCCTCGCCAACAGCGACTATGCCGTGGCCCGGCTCCGCTCCCACGAGCTCGAAGCCCTGGCTCGAGAGGCCCCCGAGTTTCTTCTCGACTCGCACACGGATGACGCCATCCAACGGAGAGGACAGGCTGACCGTCAACAGTGGGCGGTTCAGAACGTCGCCACGACGCTCGATGACCTTGGTCGGTGCCGAGATGCGCAACACATCCGTGCCGCTCGCGTCATTGTGCGCTTCGATGTCATACGCCTCTTGCGCGTAGAGGGCATCGACGCCGGGCCGCACTTGCCAGAAGCCATCGGTGAATTTCATGCGGTGTCGCTTTCGTCGAAATCGGTACTGCTGAGTCGGATGCCGCTGGTATCGATGAGGCGGTGCGTTGTGCGGCCGGCATAGCGGATGCGCGCCTGAACGGGTGCGCCGCGCGCGCGCAGCGTTGCCGAACGCAAAGCGCCGTCGGCCCACTCGATGTCAACGAGCACCCCCGGCCTCGCCACGAAGCCGGTCACACTGCCAGATCGCAGTTCGGTCGGAAGAGCGGGCAAGAGGCTGATTGTGCCGTCATGGCTCTGCAACAACGCCTCGGCGAGCACGGCGGTGAAGCCGAGGTTGCCATCAATCTGGAACGGTGGATGAGCCGCGAAGAGGTTCGGGTAGAGCCCGCCCGCGAACGGTCCTGCGCCCGTCTCGGCCGGGCGGAACACGAGGCGGAGCAAATCCGAGACCTTGTCGGCCCGGCCGAGGCGAGCCCACAGTGCCAACTTCCAGCACAGCGACCAGCCCGTCGAGTCATCGCCTCGATCGACGAGGCTTTGTTCTGCCGCCAGGCGGACGGCCGCATCAGCGACGACGCCTCCCGGGAACAGGGAATAGAGGTGGCTGAGGTGGCGATGGTGTGGATCAGCTGCGGGCGCGTCGTCTGCCCACTCGCTGATTCCCCGCTTCGATCCGAGCGCAGGTGCGTCCGGCATCGCGTCGAGTCGCTCGCCGACCTCACGCACGAACGCCAGGTCTTCGATTCGATCCGCGGCGCTCCGCTCGGCCGCGGTGCTGAGCACTGTCTGGAACAACTCTCTGAGCAGAGAGATGTCCATCGTGGTCGAGGTGCTGAGCGATGCGGTGCGCCCATCGGGGCACAGGTAGCGGTTCTCGGGAGAGGTCGATGGCGAGGTGGCCCAGCCGCCGTCTGGCAGCCGCACCATCCAGTCCAGCGCGAATTCGGCCGCCCCACGGAGCACCGGCCAGAAACGCGTGGCGAGGAGCGGCCCGCCGCCGAAGGCCTCCCGCTCGCGCAAGTGGCGGATCAGCCACGGCCCACCCATCGGCCAGAACGCCCATGCCGGATCGCCCGTGCCACCGCCTGCGGGAGCGGTGAAGCCCCAGGCGTCGGAGTTGTGATGCACGACCCAGCCCCTGGCCCCGTAGAGCCGGCGCGCCGTGTCGCGTCCGCGCTCGGCGAGCGCCTCGATGAAGTCGAACAGCGGCTCGGCCGTCTCGGGCAGATTGGCGACATCCGCGCCCCAGTAGTTCATCTGCAGATTGATGTTCGTGGTGTAGTTCGAGCTCCACGGGGGTTGCATCTGCTCATTCCAGATTCCCTGCAGAGTGGCCGGAAGGCCGCCAGCGCGTGAGCTGGCGATCAGCAGATATCGACCGTAGTCAAAGAGAAGTGCGGCGAGCGCCGGGTCTGCGACGAGGCTGCCGCCCTCGTGGCCGGCGGCCACGGCGACTCTGGCGTCGCTGCTGGCGTTCGGGGCGCCGGACGGCTCGCCGAGCGAGATCGAGACACGGTCGAAGAGGGCACGGTGGTCGGCAATGTGCTCGGCGAGAACGATCGCCGACCCGGCCGCGATGGCCGCGTCGATCCGCAGCTCAGCCGCCATCTCGGCGTCACGGGCGGTGCCGACGGTCGTTTGGCCGATGCCGGCGTAACTCGTTCCGGTAGCGATGAAGAGCACGACACGGTTCCCGGTGGATCCCGTGGCAGGGCCCGCCGATTCGGTGACGACGCGCGTGACGATGGCGGCCTCAAGGCTTGCGCCCGGTTCATCGGACCAGCTCGCCGCCGGAAAGCGCGTCTCATGTCCGGGTGCGACATCGGATGGGAGACGGAGCCAGAGCGCTCCGTCTCGTCGCCCGAGTTCACGCAGCTGGCTGTGAATCTCGACGGCGGGAACGATGCCATCCGGCAAGCCGTCGATCACATGCATGAGCACCCCGTGGGGTTTGGAGACGAGGGTCGTCTGAACGAGCGCATCGCTCGTATCGGCGTTCGTGCTGACGGTGTGCACCGCAGAGCCGAGGTCAAGGGTTCGGCGGTATCCCGTCGTGGAGCTGGCCGGCAGGCGGAGCGTCACCCGTCCGAGCGGAAGATACGCCTGGCTGTAGTCCGACTGCATCGCTTGTACAGCGCGCTCGGCGTCGATCGGCCGGCCGGCGCCAATCAGGGTGCGGGCCTCTTCGAGCAGTCGCGCGGCGTCTTCCGGCCCGACCCCGCCTTGGCGACTTTCGCTGGCGGGGCTGCCGGACCATGCCGTCTCGTCGTTCAGATCAAAGCGCACAACGTCCGCGCCACCCCAGCACATAGCGCCGAGCGTGCCGTTGCCAAGCGGTAGCGCCTCAAGCCAGAGCGCCGCTGGGGAGTCATAGCTGAGTGCGCTCACCGGCTAACCACGGATCCCGCCCGCGGTCAGGCCGGTCTTCCAGAACCGCTGCAGGGCCACGAAGACGATGGCAATGGGGATCACCGAAACCAGAGAGCCGACGACGGTGAGGATCTGCAGCCCGGGGATCGTGATGGAGGATTGGCTCCAGCCGGTGAGCCCGACGGTGAGCGGCATGAGCTGGGAGTCCGTCAGAACGAGCAGCGGCAGGAGGTAGCTGTTCCAACTGCCCAAGAAGGCGAACAGCAGAACAGTGACCAGGCTCGATGACATCAGGCGGAGCCCAACAGAGACGAAGATGCGGAACTCATTCGCACCGTCGAGACGCGCGGCTTCAACCAATTCGATGGGCACCGTCGACTGGGCGAAGATGTAGCAGAGCAGAACGCCGAATGGATAGACGAGTGCGGGGAGCAGGATCCCCCAGTAGCTGTTGTTCAGCCCGAGGTTCACCAGCAGCACGTACGTCGGCTGCGCGAGGACGGTTCCCGGGATCAACAGGCTTCCCAGGATTATGCCGACGAGCGTGCCATGGCCGCGGAAGCTGTAGATCGCGAGGGCGTAGCCGGTTGCCGCGCAGACCAACGTCGTGAGCGCCGAACCGATCACCGAGTAGATGATCGAGTTGAGACCCCACCGCCAGAAGATGCCGTTCTCGTAGCTGCTGAGAGCCGCCAGATTGTTGAAGAGATTGAAATCGGCGAAGACAAATCCCGGGGTGGAGAACAGGTCACCTGTCGACTTGGTCGAGGCGATCACGAGCCAGAGAATCGGGATGAGGAAGTAGGCCGCGGCGATGAGCATGACCACGGTGACCAGGATCTTCCACGGTCGACTCACATGCTCGGCAGCATTGACAACGTTCTTCTGCGGCAGAGGCGTCCGCAGCGGGGGCAACGGCTTCGACTGCGTCACGGGCAGCACGCTATTAACCATCGGTGGCCTTCTTCTGTGAGGAGCGGTTGGTCGCCTTCAGCACGATCAGGGAAATGATCAGGGTCGCGAGACCGAGCAGGATGGCCATCGCCGACGAGAGGTGGGAATCCTTGCCCAGCGTCGAGGCCGCGTAGATGGCCATATTGGGGGTGTAATCGCTCGAGATGTTCGCCGTGATGCTCTTCAGCACCTGTGGCTCGTTGAACAACTGCAGCGTCCCGATGATCGACGACACGGTCGTGAGCAGAAGCGCAGGCGCGATCATCGGGAGTTTGATGCCGAGGGCGATCCGAATCTGACCGGCGCCATCAAGCTTCGCCGCTTCGTACAGTTCTCGGGGCAACGCCTGCAACGCCGAGAAGAGGATGATCATGTTGATGCCGACAGTCGACCATGTGGCGACGTTGGCGATGGACCAGAGCACGGTTCCCGGCGCCAGAAGGTTGACGTCGATGCCGATCGAGGCGAGTCCCTGAATGATCGGGCTCACCGATGGTTGGTAGAGGAAACCCCAGAGCAGTGCGGCGATGACGCCGGGGACGGCGTAGGGCAGGAAGACCGTGAGCTGGAAGAAACGCGAGCCTGCAACGAGTCCGGAGTCGAAGAGCAACGCCAGCACCACGGAGATGGCGAGCATGATCGGCACCTGCACGACGCCGAATAGCACGACTCGACCGAAGCTCGTGACGAAGTCGGAGTCAGCGAGTGCGCGTGCGAAATTGTCAAGACCGACGAAGAGAACTTCGGAACCGCCGAAGCCGAGCCCGGACGATTGTTCGGAGAAGAGGCTGTTGACGATCGCGATGAGGATGGGACCGACAAGGAACACCGCGAACAGGACGACGAACGGGGCGATGAACACATATGGTGTCCACCACCTCCCGGCGCCGGACCACTGGCGCCGGGAGGCTGTGACAAGTGCTGGTGCGCTCATGTTGTGCGCCTAGTTGACGTTCAGGCCACGCGACTCGAGGTCGGCGATCGTCGCCGCCTGAGCGTTGTCCAGCGCCTGCAGGAAGGTCTGCTGACCGTTGATGACCTTGGCGAACTCGTCGGTGATGGCGGTCTGCGCCGTGCCGTAGTTCGGGCCGTCCACCCACGTGGCCGGCGTGTTCTCTGCGGCCTCGATGAACACCTCGTTGATGACCTGATCGCCGTAGAACGGCTGCGGGGTCAGCAGTGCATCGGAGGCAAGACCGGTCAGGGTCGACGGGAACAGTCCCCCGACGGTGATCAGAGCATCCTGCACCTCGTCGGCGCCGTTCAACCAGGCAGCGACGTCGGCCGCGGCCTCGGGGTTGTCTGCTCCCTTGAGCACGACGACCGCCGCTCCGCCCGAGTCACCTGCGTTGGTGGAGCCCGCATTCACGGGCATGGGGGCAACCGCCCATTTGCCGGCGGTGTCCGCTGCGTTCTCGGCGAGCAGGCTCGGGAACCAGGCCGCATAGCTAACGGTGGCGACCTTGCCGGCGTTCACGAGTGCCCAGTACTCAGGGGTCCACACCTGCTCCGTCGTGACGAGACCTTCGTCGAGCAGTGTTTGCCAGCGCTTGGCGACGAGCTGGCTGCCCGCGTCGTTCACACCGACCGACCAGGAGTCACCATCGATTCCATACCAGCTGCTCTCGGCCTGCTGGATCTCCTGCGCCCACTGACCGATCTCGCTCGGCGACATGTTGGCGATGTAGACGTCGGGGTTGGCACTGTGCAGCGCGCGGGCAGCGTCGACGTACTCGTCCCAGGTGGTGGGAACTGCGATGCCGTACTGCTCGAGGATGTCGGTGCGGTACATCGTTGCCGCGGGTCCGATGCCCTGCGGAATGCCGTACACCTTGCCATCGAGGGTCACAGAGGCCCACGAGGCCGGCGTGTACTTCGCCTCCTCCTCGCCGACATATGCCGTGATGTCCTGCACACGGCCGGAGATGACGTAATCGGGCAGATTGTGAGTGCTGAGCTGAACCAGATCGGGACCGGCGCCCGCGTCAACGGCCGCCTCCACCTTCTGACCGTCGTCGCCCGTCATGCGGTGGAAAGTGACCTGGATGTCGTCGTGCGAGTCGTTGTACTGGGCAACCAGATCTTCGAGGCCGGGAACCCAGCCCCAGAAATCGACCGTGGTCACGCTCTCGGTGGCTTCCTCTGGCGCCCCTCCAGATGCACAACCGGCGAGCAGTGCCACGGAGGCGATGCCGGCGACGGCGAGTGTCGCAGCCCTCTGCACTCGGGAGAAGCGGTGGTTCGTTGCCTTCATCATGGATCCTTTCAAGACTTCTTTGTCGGAGAGAGACCCGCTGCAGCGGACGCTCGGTGCTTCTCGAGTATTTTGTAGCATCATGCAACAAAATGTCAAGACGGGTGATACAACAGTCGCATGGCAAACACCGACTTCTCTCTCGACGTCCTCCGTGCGTACACGCCGGAAGTGCGGCAACCATCCGACTTCGACAGCTTCTGGTCTACAACCATCGATGACGCCCGGCAGGCCGACTCAGGATTCACGCTGACGCCAGCTGCAACCCCGATAACAGGCATCCGAATCGATGACCTGACCTTCTCGGGCTTCGGCGGGGAGCCGATCAAGGCGTGGATCATGCGCCCAGCGAACGTCAGCGGTCCGCTGCCGACAATCGTCGAGTTCCAGGGCTACAACGGCGGGCGTGGCCTGCCGGGAGAGAAGCTGCACTGGGCGGCCAGCGGCTACGTCCATGTGTTCATGGACACCAGGGGCCAGGGAAGCGGCTGGGGAAGCGGTGGGGACACACCGGATCCACACGGTTCCGGGCCGGCAACGGCCGGGTTCATGACGCGCGGCATCCACGATCCCGCCGAGTACTACTACCGGCGGCTCTTCACCGACGCGGTGCGACTGGTCGATCTGGTCAAGACCCTCGACTTCGTCGATCCTCGGCGCATTGCCCTGAGCGGCGCGAGCCAGGGCGGCGGTATCGCCATCGCGGCCACCGCGCTCTCGGACGGTGTTCGCGCCGTGATGCCAGACGTCCCGTTCCTCAGCCACTTCCGTCGCGCCGTCGAAGCCACACCGGAGGAGCCGTTCACCGAGATCACGCGATACCTTGCCGTGCATAGGGAGCGCGTTGAGGCCACTTTCGACACACTCAGCTACTTCGACGGCGTGAACTTCGCATCCAGGATCGAGGCGCCAGCCTATTTCTCCGTCGCCCTCATGGACGGCATCGTGCTGCCGTCCACCGTGTTCGCGGCCTACAACAACTTGGCGAGCATCGACAAGGACATCGCGGTCTACGCGTATAACGGCCATGAGGGCGGCCAGTTCCTGCAGTGGACGCGACAGGCGGCCTGGCTACCGGAGCGCCTCGCCTGAACGGCGTGACTCACGCAGCACGCGCACGGCCCCGGCCGCAATCGTGACGCTATGCGGGTGCTCCTCGCCACCCAGCAGATCGAAACCGCCGAGCTCCACCGTGATGGACGCGGCTGAATGATTGAGCAGGAACAGGTACGAGTGCGTGTCTGCGACGCGCCTCACGGCCTCGAGTCCCGGCGCGACGGGAACGCTCGCGTGTACGCCCGCGGCGTTGAGCAGCCGGCCGACGAGCTCGTCGATTCCGTCCTGGTCGAGGCGGGTGGAGACGTACCAGGCCTGGCCGTCACCGACCTCGCGGCGGGTGATTGCGCTCGAGCCGGCCAGTTGGCCGGTCTCGTACCACGCAACGGTCTCGCTCTCGTCGGCGTGCACTTTCTCTGACCATGTGTTGGCCCGCCAGCTGATGCCCTCCCCGTCGCCGCGCAGCGTGACCGTCTCGCCGTCCTGCACGGTGAAGAACTCCTCACCGAAGACACCGAGCATGTCTCTGAACGCGCCGGGGTAGCCCCCGGCACGCACCCGGTTCGTCTCGTCAACGATGCCGGAGAGGTAGGTGACCAGCACAACCGCGCCACGTGCGGCGGCTGCGGCTACCGATCTGGCATCCGCGTCGCTCACAAGGAAGAGCGCCGGAACGATCACGATGTCATAACGCGAGAGATCGGTCCATGGTGGAACGACATCGCTGAGGATGCCGCGGTTGAATAACGCTCGGTGATATTCGCGCGCCGCGTGCGACGGCGGAAGATCATGGTGGGGCTTCTCTCCCGAGCGCCAAGCCCAACCGGCCTCATCGTCGACGAGGATGGCCACGCGCGCGGCCTCGACGAGACTGCCGGCAACCTCACCGATGGCAGCCAAGATGCCACCGAGCTCGCATACCTCCCGGAATACCTTGCTTCGCTCACCGGCATGGGGCACCATCGCGGAGTGAAACTGCTCGGCCCCCGCCGTCGACGCGCGCCATTGGAAGAACATGACGCTGTCAGAACCTCGGGCGACATGGGCGAGGCTGTTGCGCACGAGCTCGCCCGGATCCTTGGAACGATTGACACTCTGCCAGTTGACCGCGCTCGTGGAGTGCTCCATCAGCATCCACGGCCTCCCGGTGTCAAGTCCGCGCATCCGGTCGGCGCTGAAGGCGAGCTCCTGTTCACGCTGCGGGTCGGCCGCGAGAGAGTAATGGTCATTCGCGAGAACGTCCATGTGAGGAGCCCAGCGGGCGTAGTCCACCACGTCCGGCCCTTGGGCGACCATGAAGTTCGTTGTGATCATGTGCTCAGGCGAGTGCAGTCGGATCAGATCGCGCTCGGCGAGAAAGTGCTCGAGCAGCGCGTCAGAGGAAAAACGGTCGAAGTCCAGCACGAGTGCCGGATTGGGTGCCGACTCGCTGTCACGCGGGGGAAGAATCTCGGCGAAGCTGCCGTAGCGATGCCCCCAGAACGCCGTGCCCCACGCCTGGTTCAACCGGTCGATCGTGCCGTGGCGCTCGGTGAGCCAGCGCCGGAAGTGCGCGGCAGAGGCATCGCAATAGCAATGCCGATTACCGCCACCGAGCTCGTTGCTGACGTGCCACATGCGCACGGCCGGGTGCTGCGCGTAGCGCTCGGCGATGACGTCGACGATGCGCATGGCGTACTCCCGCCAGACCGGCGAGCTTGGGCACCACCCGAGCCGACCGCCCTGGGAGTAATGCACCCCCTCCCGCGAGGTGGGCACGATTTCCGGGTGCTTCTGCTGCAGCCAAATCGGGGGGCTTGCCGTTGGCGTCGCGAGATCGATGGCTATGCCGGCCTCATACAGCAGCCCGACGACCTCGTCGAGGGCGCTGAAGTCATAGCTCCCATCGGCCGTTTCGATGCTCCCCCACGAGAAGACACCGAGGGTGATCATGGTCACGCCCGCCTCGCGCATAAGCCGAATGTCGTCACGCCACACCTCTGGCGCCCATTGCTCCGGGTTGTAATCCCCGCCATAGGCCAGACCGCGAATCGGCCAAACGAAGGGTCGTCTCGTGGGCACGGCGGGAATCGACATGGTGTGGTGTCCTCTCGGTCGATCTTGATCAAGCCGAGTGTATGGCACCTTTCACACGACCTCAGATCACGTGACGGATGGCCCCGATGGCCGCGGCCCAGGCGTAATCGGCGAAGTCAAAGTCGACGAGCTCCACCTGCACTGCCTCCGCAGCGGGGTCCAAGCGCTCGCGGATCGAGGCCTCCATCTCTGCGCTGGAGTACCGCGCCACGGCGAGCGCCTCACCCGTGATGATCACCTTCTGTGGATCAATCAGGTCGGCCAGAGTGGCGACGACCGTGCCAAGCGCCCGACCGGCGTCGCGCAGCGCCCGATCGCTGGCTTCGTCACCGGCAGCGGCCGCGCGGATCGTCTGCTCGAGCTCGGAATTCCCCGAATTCTGCAGGATCGCGGGAATCGTGACGAACGCCGAGACGCAGCCGGTGTGACCCCGGTCGCACTGCGGCCCATGCTCGGTGACCAGCAGGTGTCCGACCTTGCCCGGGTGCCCCCGCGAGCCTCGCACGATGTGATCGTTCACCACGAAACCGCTACCGATTCCCGCACCGACCGCGATCAGTGCCATGTTCGTACAGCCGACGCCGGCACCGAACCAGTGGTGTGCGACGGTCAGCGCCTGCACATCGTTGGAGACCGAGGCGGCGAGCCCGGTCGCCCGCTCCACCAGGGCCGCAAGCGCAACGGTCCCCCAGCCGAGGAAGGGTGATTCGAGCACAAGCGGCTGGTCCCCCTCGTATGTGACGTCACCGGCCAGGCACACGCCAACGGCGGTGAGAGCGAACTGCCCACGGAAGCCATCAACCACTTCGGCGACCAGCCGAACGACGTCCTCTACGGCCCGGGATTCGAGCACGCGTTCGTCGGAGGCCAGCACCTTCGCGTGCAGGTCGGTGACGACGGCGTAGAGCGCATCACCGGTGAGCTTGATACCGACGAAATAGGCCGCCTCTGGCCGCAAATGCAGCACCTCGGACGGCCTCCCCCGACCCGTCGGCGCGAGCGTCTCGCCCTCCGTCACGAGGCCGAGCTCGACCAACCCGCGGGTGAGTCGCATGAGTGTGGCCCTGGACAGATTCGTGCGCCGGGCGAGATCCGCCCTGGAACGCGATCCGTGGATCAGTACCTCGAGCAGCACCGCCCGCTGGGCCTCGTGGAGCTCTGGCCACGTCGCCTCGTGGAGTGCGCTCCGTTTGCTCATCTTGCCAGCATAGCCACGGGCCCGTTGCCGCAGGTGCCCCCGCCTGCTCGACGTGGAATCGGCCGCATCCGGCATTGACAACGTCGGAATCGTTGAATAAGTTGTAGTCGTAAACATTTACACCTCACCGTATGTAAGGACGCGTACTCATGGCTGCATTGCCCACCCCCGCCGACAAATTCTCCTTCGGCCTGTGGACCGTCGGCTACAACGGAACCGACCCGTTCGGTGGCCCGACCCGCCCCGACCTCGACGTCGTTGAGGCGGTCACCCGTCTGGCCGAGCTCGGCGCATACGGACTCACCTTCCACGACGACGACCTGTTCGCCTTCGGCTCGACGCCTGAAGCCCGCCAGAAGCAGATCGACCGCCTCAAGCAGGCCATGGCCGACACCGGCATCATCGTGCCGATGGTCACGACCAACCTGTTCAGCGCTCCCGTCTTCAAGGACGGCGGCTTCACCTCGAACGATCGCGCCGTGCGCCGCTTCGCGCTGCGCAAGGTGCTGCGCAACATCGACCTCGCCGCCGAACTCGGCGCGAAGACCTTCGTGATGTGGGGTGGCCGCGAGGGCGCGGAGTACGACGCCGCCAAGGACATCCGTTCCGCCCTCGGCCGCTACCGTGAGGCCGTGAACCTGCTCGGCGACTACGTCACAGACAAGGGCTACGACATCCGCTTCGCCATCGAGCCCAAGCCGAACGAACCGCGCGGCGACATCCTGCTGCCGACCCTCGGCCACGCCATCGCGTTCATCAACACGCTGGAGCGCCCTGAGCTCGTCGGAGTGAACCCCGAGGTCGGCCACGAGCAGATGGCGGGGCTCAACTTCACCGCCGGAATCGCACAGGCCTTGGACGCCGGCAAGCTCTTCCACATCGACCTCAACGGGCAGCGCGGCATCAAGTACGACCAGGACCTGGTCTTCGGCCACGGTGACCTGCAGAACGCCTTCTCGCTCGTCGACCTGCTCGAAAACGGTGGACCGGACGGCGGCCCGGCCTATGACGGCCCGCGCCACTTCGACTACAAGCCCTCCCGCACCGAGGACATCACGGGCGTCTGGACCTCGGCCGCGGCGAACATGCGCACCTACCTGTTGCTCAAGGAGCGCGCGGCCGCGTTCCGCGCCGACCCTGAGGTGCAGGAGGCCCTCGCGGCCTCGCGCGTGCCGGAGCTGGCCGTGCCGACGCTGGCCGACGGCGAGAGCTATGACGATCTGATCGCCGACCGCAGCGCCTTCGAGGACTTCGATGCCGCGGAATACCTCGGCGGCAAGGGCTTCGGCTTCGTGCACCTGCAGCAGCTGGCCCTGGAGCACCTCCTGGGCGCGCGCGGATAAAGGGCGCTGCGCGCCCGTTATCCGCGCGCGAAAGGCGGCAGCCCACACCAAGGAATCCCCGAGAACGCAACGCGACTCCGCAACCGCCTCGGGCACTCCCCCACCCGCAGGTCGAGTAGGCCGCCTGCGGCCGTATCGAGACCCTCGTCACCAGATCTCGATACGGCCCTGGCGGGCCTACTCGATCAACGAAAACGCCTCAATAGAAGGATCACCATGACGCTCGTCGCGGGAATCGACTCATCCACCCAGAGCTGCAAAGTCGTGATCAGGGACGCCGCCAGCGGAGCGCTCGTGCGCTCCGGCCGCGCCTCCCACCCGGACGGCACAGAGGTCGATCCCGAGGCGTGGTGGCTGGCGCTCGGCGAGGCGATCGCGGATGCCGGCGGCCTCGCCGACGTGAGCGCGCTGAGCGTGGCTGGGCAGCAGCACGGCATGGTGGCCCTCGATGCGGCCGGTCGCGTCATCCGCCCCGCCCTGCTCTGGAATGACACGCGCTCGGCCGCGGCGGCCGCCGATCTCGTCGCCGAGGTGGGCGCGGAGGAGTATGCGCGGCGCAGCGGCGTCGTTCCGGTCGCCTCCTTCACGGCGAGCAAGCTGCGCTGGTTGCGCGATGCCGAACCCGCGAATGCGGCCGCGGTCGCCGCGGTCGCGCTCCCCCACGATTGGCTCGTCTGGCGATTGCGCGGCTGCGGCCCCGCCGAGTCCTCACCGCTCGGCCCGGAACTCGAGCTGCTGAGCACCGACCGCTCCGATGCCAGCGGAACGGCCTACTGGTCGCCGGCCACGGGCGAGTACGACCGCGAGCTGCTCCGGCTGGCACTTGGGCACGACGCGGTGCTGCCGCGCGTGCTCGGCCCGGCCGAACGCTCCGGCACCGTGCACCCGACCATCGCAGAGCGCCTCGGCGCCACGACCGGTCGGCCCGACATCGTGCTCGGCGCCGGCGCAGGCGACAACGCCGGAGCGGCGCTCGGTCTGGACGCGATGGCCGGCGACGTCGTCGTGTCGATCGGCACGAGCGGCACCGTCTTCGCCGTCACGGATGCCGCGGCCTCCGACCCCAGCGGCACCGTCGCCGGATTCGCCGACGCCAGCGGGCGCTTCCTCCCCCTCATCGCCACGCTGAACGCCGCGCGCGTGCTCGACGCGGTCGCGGGCCTGCTCGGCGTCGACCACGCGGAGCTCGGCGAGCTCGCCCTCCAGGCGGAACCCGGTTCCGGCGGCGCCGTGCTCGTGCCCTGGTTCGAGGGTGAACGCACGCCCAATCTGCCCCAGGCCACCGCCGGCTTCGATGGACTCACTCTCGCCAACAGCAGCAGAGCGAATCTGGCGCGCGCGGCCATCGAGGGAATGCTGTGCGGCCTCGCCGACGGCCTCGATGCCGTGCGTCTGCAGGGAGTCACCGCGGAGCGCGTGCTCCTCATCGGCGGAGCGGCACAGAATCCGGCCGTGCAGGCGGTCGCGGCCGAACTCTTCGGACTCCCCGTCGTTGTACCGTCACCGGGCGAATACGTCGCGGACGGCGCGGCACGTCAGGCGCTCTGGGCCCTCAGCGGCGAGCGTCCGAACTGGCCGGTCACCGTTGCCGCACAGCCGACGCCGGCCCATCGCCCCGTGATCCGCGAGCAATACGCCGCAGCACGCACGGCCCGCGCCGCCCGATTCGCCTAGCGGTCGAGGCGGAAAGAGCGAGGGCCCGGGACAATTCCCGGGCCCTGCATTTGTTGCGACCGTTACGGAATTGCAACCTGAGAATATGTCGAATGCCTGTTGGCGGGCGCATATTCGGAGAAATATGTCCAGTTGCCACCGTTCGACGTGGAAGGTGACCCCGCGAGGGAATCGACACAACACCACACAGAAGGGCAGAGTGATGAAGCATTCTTCATTGATCTCACTAGCCGCGATCGCGGGCGTCTCCGCTTTGATGCTCGCCGGATGTTCCAGCTCCGGAGGTGGTGGTGACGGCGAGACCGGAGAACCCGCCGCCGATCGCGCATGCGTGATCCTTCCGGATGCGGCATCCTCACCCCGGTGGGAGAACCTCGACCGGCCGGCCCTCGACACGGCACTGACCGACGCCGGCTTCGAGGCAGACATCCAGAACGCGCAGGGTGACACCAGCCAGTACGCGACGATCGCCGACCAGCAGCTGAGCAAGGGATGCGGCGTCATGCTGCTCGTCGACCTGGAGGGCGCGGCCGGCGCCGTCACCGAGAAGGCACAAGCCGAGGGCATCCCCGTCATCGCGTACGACCGCCCGATCGAGGGCGCCGACTTCTACGTGTCGTTCGACAACTTCAAGGTCGGCGAGCTGCAGGGGCAGTCGATCGTTGACGGTCTCACGGCCGCAGGCAAGGACCCGGCGACGGCGACCGTCGTCTACATGGGCGGCGACGCCACCGACGGCAACGCGGCCATGTTCCACGACGGCGCAGACTCGGTGATGGCAGCAGCAGGCATCGTTCCGGCGGCGGAACCCCCGGGAATCTGGGACGGCGACAAGTCGGCGACCAACTTCGAGCAGGCCCTCACCGCCCTCGGCGGCAAGGTCGACGCAGTCTGGGCGGCCAACGACACGAACGCCGCTGGCGTCATCACGATCCTCGACAAGAACGGCCTGACCGTTCCCGTCTCTGGTCAGGATGCCAGCACCGCCGGCCTGCAGAACGTGCTGCTCGGCAAGCAGATCGCCACGGTCTACAAGGAGGTCGCCCTCGAGGCAGATGCGGCGACGGAGCTCGCCATCCAGCTGCTGAAGGGCGAGACGCCAGAGGTCGAGAAGACTCTCGAGGATGGCACGCCGTACATCGCCGTGACCCCGGTGCTCGTCGGCCCCGCCGATGTGCAGACGGTCATCGACAACGGCGAAGCGAGCGCTGACGAGATCTGCACCGGAGAGGTGCTGGCCGCCTGCGAAGCGAACGGCATCGAGTAAGCGACACATCTGGACGGGAGGCGGCGCGCTCGTCGCGCCGCCTCACCGTTCTCGCAGCGGGCGAAGGGATGCAGCATGGACGTGCCACTCATCGAACTGACTGGGATCGTCAAGAGCTTCGGGCCGGTCAGCGTGCTCAAGGGGGTCAACCTCACCGCCTACGCGGGCAAGGTCACCGCCCTCGTAGGCGACAACGGCGCGGGCAAGTCCACCCTCATCAAGGGGCTCGCCGGCGTGCAACCCTACGACGAGGGCGAGGTGCGATTCGCGGGTGACATCGTTCATCTGCACAGCCCCCGCGACGCCGCCCACCTCGGCATCGAGGTCGTGTACCAGGACCTCGCTCTCTGCGACAACCTCGACATCGTGCAGAACATGTTCCTCGGCCGCGAGAAGACAGAGGCCGGCACCTTCGACGAAGCACACATGGAGCGCGAGGCGGCCGAGACCCTGCGCCAGTTGTCGGTGCGCACGGTCAGATCGGTGCGGCAGAAGGTCTCATCACTCTCCGGCGGGCAGCGACAGACGGTCGCGATCGCGCGTTCGGTGCTGAAGAAGGCGAAGCTCGTCATCCTCGACGAGCCGACTGCCGCCCTCGGCGTCGCCCAGACCGAGCAGGTTCTGAACCTGGTGGAACGGCTCGCCGAACAGGGCGTCGGCGTCATCATCATCAGCCACAACCTCGCCGATGTCTTCGCCGTCGCCGATTACATCAGCGTGCTCTACCTCGGCCAGATGGTGGCGTCGGTCAAGACCGCGGACACCAACCGCGACGATGTCGTCGGCTACATCACCGGCAGCAAGACCTACGCAGGAGCCCCAGAATGAGCCGGACATCTCCAGACACGACGCCCACCTCGGCGCTGGCCGCGCAGAGCACAGCAGAGCTGATCGGCAGCGGCCAGGAAGGCACGTTGGTCGATCAGGCCAAGGCCTGGGTGCAGCGCCTGCGCAGCGGCGACATGGGCGCACTGCCCGCCATCGGCGGGTTCATCGTGCTGAGCATTCTCTTCTCGTTCCTCAGCCCGTTCTTCTTCACCGAGCGCAACTTCGCCAACCTCATGACCCAGGCGGCGACGCTCGTCATGCTCGGGATGGCGCTCGTGTTCGTCATCCTGCTCGGCGAGATCGACCTCTCCGCCGGCGTCACAGCCGGCCTCTCCATGTGCGTCTGGATCACACTCGTGAATGTCGCCGGACTCAACTGGATCCTGGCCTTGGCGATCGCATTCATCATCGGGTTGACTGTCGGCGCCTTGATCGGCTTCTTCGTCGCAAGGGTCGGCATCCCGTCATTCGTCGTGACGCTGGGCCTCTTCCTCGGCATCCAGGGTCTCAACCTCATCATCATCGGCAGCGGCGGGCTCTACCGGGTGCAGGTGCCAGAGGTGCTCGCGATCATGAACAGCAACATGCCCGTCTGGGCGGGCTGGGTCATGCTCGCCATCATGTTGGCCGTGTCGTTCGGGATGTCGATGTGGGATCGCTCGCGGCGCACGCGCGTCGACCTGCCGAACCGCACGATCACGCTGCTCTGGATCAAGCTCGCCGCGATCGCCCTGATCGGCGGGGCCGCCGTGTGGGTGCTGAGCCAGAACCGCGGAACCGGGTTCAGGGCGGTCGAGGGCGTACCCATCGTCGTGCCGATCACGCTCGTCATCCTGTGGATCGGCACCTTCGTGCTCGACCGCACGAAGTACGGCCGCTACATCTACGCGGTTGGCGGCAATGCCGAGGCCGCCCGCCGCGCGGGCATCAAGGTCGTGATGATCCGGTGGACCGCGTTCATCGTCTGCTCCGGCCTCGCGGTCGTCTCCGGCCTGTTCAGCATCAGCAAGGTCGGATCCGTGGATGCCGCATCCGGCAGAGACATCGTGCTGAGCGGTGTCGCCGCAGCCGTCGTCGGCGGCGTGAGCCTCTTCGGTGGGCGCGGCCGGCTGATGCATGCGGCGATCGGTGCGCTCGTCATCGCCGTGATCACGAACGGCCTCGGCCTGCTCAACCTGCCGGCGGGTGCCAACCTCGTGATCACCGGCGGCGTGCTGATCCTCGCGGCGACCGTCGATGCCCTCTCCCGGCTTCGCGCGGGCGGTTCGCTCGTTCGCAGTTGATTCCCTCCGGCACTCGAGCCGTCACTCGCTGTCACTCTGCATGAACGCGAGCACGGCGGCCACCCGCCGGTGCACGCCGGACTCCGGCAGGCGCAGCTTCGTGAAGATCGCGTTGACGTGCTTCTCGACGGTCGACGACGAGAGGAAGAGTGCCTGCTCGATGCCGGCATTGGTCTTGCCCTCCGCCATCGCGCGCAGCACATCGAGCTCGCGCGGCGTCAGCGCCGCGAGCGGACTCGCGGCGCCGGCCCGACTGCGCCGGCGCACGAGCGTGTCGACGATCTGCGGATCGATCACCGAGCCGCCTGCACTCACCTCGCGGAGCGCTCGCACCAGGTCCTCCAGGTCGCCGATGCGGTCCTTCAGCAGGTAGCCGAGGCCGGCGGCTCCCTCGGCGAAGAGGGCCAGCGCGTAGCTCTCGTCCGCGTGCTGGGAGAGCACGACGACACCGATGTCCGGGTGCGCGGCACGGATGGCGCGGGCAGCCTCGATCCCCTCCATCTGGTGGCTCGGCGGCATCCGGATGTCGGTGAGCACCGCATCCGGGGCGAACCTTTTCACCGCGTCGAGCAGCTCATCCGCGTTGCCGGTCGATGCGACGACGTCGATCTCGCCGGAATCCTCGAGCAGGCGCCGTAGCCCCTCCCGCACGAGGTAGTTGTCCTCGGCGATCACAACGCGCACAACGGTCGGCTCATCCACCACGGCCACCGCCCAGACCGGGGTCCGGCGCCGGGTGGGCCACCGGCAGCTCGGCGAGCACGGTCGTGCCCGTCGGCAGGGCCGTCGTCACCCGCACGGTGCCGCGCAGTGCCGCCACCCTGTCGCGGATGTTCGCGAGACCGCCGCTCGTCGCCGCGGCCGGCCTGATCGCGCCAAGGCCCCGACCGTCGTCGGTGATCGCGATCCGCAGCTGTCCGTTGCTCCGTTCCAGCCTCACCGTTGCCCGCGTCGCCTGGGCGTGCTTGGCCGTGTTCGCGAGTGCCTCCCGCACCACGTAGTACGCCGTCGTCTCGACGTCCTCCGGGTAGCGTTCCGAGCGCACCGCGGCGTCGGCCTCGACGATGAGCGCGATGGGGAACCGCGCCATCCCCGACTCAACCGCCGCCACGAGTCCGTTGTCGCTCAGCACGGATGGGTGGATGCCGCGGGTGATCTCCCGCAGCTCGGTGAGTGTCTCGCGCGCCTGATCTTGAAGTTCAATGAGTTCCGCCGCGGCGAGTTCGCCACGCTGCAGGCGGTTACGGGCCAGGCGCAGCCCCGCGATCTGCGCCACCAGGTTCTGTTGAATGCCATCGTGCAGATCACGTTCGAGCCGGCGCCGCTCGTCATCCTGCACCGCGACGAGCCGCTCGCGGGAGGCGCGCAGCTCCTCGAGCTGCTCGGCGAGCTGTGCGCTCAGGCGCACGTTCGCGACGGCCGCCGCTGCCTGGCCGGCGACGGTGCGCAGGAGCGTGCGCTCGGCAGAGCTGTAGTCGCCGCGGCGCCGCCTGCCGACCTCGATGCGGCCGAGAACGTCTTCTCCGTGCACGAGTTCGCTCGACTCGACGGAATCTCCAACGATCTCGCCTGCGACGCCGATGGGCGTGGCGGATGTCGCGCCATCCGTTGGTTCCAACCGGATCTGCACCCACGAGGCATCGAGCCCGTCACGGACCGCCTCGGCGAGCCGCGTGAGCAACTCGCGGCGATCGCCGGCCTGTTCGAATTGGGCACCGAGTGTGCTCAGCATCGCGAACTGCCGCTCGCGGTCACCGAACAAGGCCCGATGGAGCCGCCGCTGCATCCACCCGCGCACGGGCAGCAGCACGACCGCGAGGAGGGTGGTGAGCAGGATCGCCGGCACCGGCCTGAGTGGGGGCGTGAGCAGCAGGCCCGGAGTCGCGACGCCGGCCGCGTAGACGACCGTGATGAGCAGACTCGACGCGCGTTCGACACGCGCTCCGCGGTCGCCGGGCCCGATGTCGAATGCGCCGTAGCGGAGGATGCCGTGGATCGCCGCCAACGGGATCGCGATCATCGACGCGTAGACCAGGAATTCGACGCCCCAGAGCCCTGGAACGAAGGTCCAGAGCAGGAACGCCACCATCGCCGAGCCGACCGCGAGGCCCATGACGCGGGTGCGTGCGCGCACCTCAGGCTCTCCGAAGAGTGCGCGGGACGCGAGCACCACGACTCCGAGCACGACGGCCGCCCAGGACTGGACGACGAGGTAGTGCACGGCGGGGGCCGCCCACTCGAGCCACGGCACGACGTAGGGGTTGGGAATCGACTCGCCGCTGATGCCGATGAACTGCGACATCACGACGTGCGGGGTGGTGAGCAGGGTGAGCGGGCCGACCAGCACAGGAGTCCAGAGGAAGATGATCGCGATCCGCTGCCAGCGGCGCTCCGGAACGCCGTCGGGGAAGGTCGCGAACACGACCAACAGCGTCGACGTCGCCACCGCGTCGGCGGTGAGGTGGAGCACGTTGACGAGCGGGAACCACGGCTCCCCAATGATCTCGAGGTTGAGGTGCACGAAGGTCTCATACGCCGAGCCGAAGAGCATCGCGGTCGACCCGAGCCCGATCAACAGGGCGATCCGCGATGCGGAGACCGTGAGCAGCCACATGCCGAACACGAACAGCGGCAGCGCGCCGAGCAGCGGCCAGGCCAGGCCATGATCCGAGTTGACGTCTGGATCGACGAAGCCGCGCATGGCGACGACGTAGAGCAGTGACGCGACCCCGATGGGGCCGAGCGTCGCAAGGCACAACCACCTGCGGTCCACGTTCCCATCGTCCTCCTCCTCTGCCCGCTGCGGGAGGGGGTCTACCCCGTGCCGTTCTGGCGGCTGTCCGCCAGGAGCGCTGCGACGATCCGCACCGCACGATGCGGTTTGCCGCGATCCGGCGGGCGCCGCCGCCGCGCGAGAGTGGGCGAAGCGGATGCCGCACCGCGCAGCCGCACGAACAGGGAGGTTCATCATGCACAGGGCCTATGGCGTCATCGCCTGGATCATCGCCGGCGGGGTCGCCGTTCAGGCGGCCGCGATCGCGTTCGGAGTCGGCGGGATGGTGCACTTCGTGCAGGACGGCGGGGTCGTCGACAAGGCGCTGATCGAGAGCGGCCAGGTCACGTACCTCGGAGAAATCGGGTTCTGGATCCACGCCATCGGCGGCGCGGTGGTCATCCCGCTCGCCGCCGTCATCCTGCTCCTGCTCTCATTCGGCGTGCGTGTGCGCGGCGCCCGGATGCTGGCCGCGATCGTGCTCGGGCTGGTCGCGCTCCAGGTGATGGCGGGCTTCGGGCTTCGCGATCTGCCCTACCTCGGCCTGCTTCACGGGGTGAACGCGCTCGCCGTGCTGCTCGCCTCGGTTTACGCCGCGCTGCGGGTCAGCCGCTCCTCGCGGAAGACAATCGAGAAGGCGACATCCGATGCCGTCCCGGCGTGAGGTCGTTCGCCGCGTGCTCCTCGGTGCCGCGGTCACGACCGCGATGCTGGCCGTATTCGTTGCCTGGCAGGGAACCCTGTTGGGTGAGTATTCGGTCATGGAGATGGGCGGGCCCACTGGCGAAACCGGCCACGCGGGCCACGCCGACCACGCCGCGCCGGCCGGACTCCCCGGTGTCGGCGCCGTGCCGGTCAGCGTGAGCACGCTCACCGCTGATCCAGACCGCCCAGCCGATGTGCGGGTTGAGCTCGTCGCCAGGCAGGAGCGGTTTGAGGTGCCGGGTGGCCGCCCGGTCGACGGGTACACCGTGAACGGCCAGTCCCCCGGCCCCGCCATCCGTGCCAGGCAGGGTGAACTCGTCGAGGTCGTACTCATCAACGAGTCGGTGGCGGCCGGCGCGACGCTGCACTGGCACGGCATCGACGTGCCGAATGCAGCCGACGGTGTCGCCGGCATCACGCAGGACGCGGTTCCCATCGGGGGTCGGCACGTCTACCGCTTCGTTGCCGCCGATGCCGGCAGCTACTGGTACCACTCGCATCAGCTTTCCCACGAGCAGGTGCAACGCGGGCTGCTCGGCGCGATCGTGATCGAGCCGACGGACTCCCCCGCTCCGGACGCCGGGCCCGAGCTCATCGCCCTCCTGCACCTCTACGGCAGCGAGCACACGCTGAACGGCCGGGTGGCAGACGAACGGGTGCCAGCGGCTCCCGGCCAGGCGGCGCGGGTGCGCGTGATCAACACCGATCAGGGCACCGCTGCCGTGTGGTCGGCCACCCCGTTCCGCGTGGTCGCGGTCGACGGCCACGAGGTGAACGAACCGGGCGAGGTCAGCGATCGCACGCTCCTCATCCCGGCCGGCGGACGCGCCGACGTCTCGATCCGGGCGCCGTCGCAGGGTGCGGCGCAGCTCCGGGTGGGTGGCGCCCGCAGCGTGCTGATCGGGGAGGTGACGGATGGCGCCGTGCTGCCCGATCCGGTGCGCCAACCCGCCGATCGCGTCGACCTGCTCAGCTACGGCGCACCGATCGATCCCGGCATCGACCGGTCACACCCCGACCGCGAGTACGAGTACGTGATCGCCCGCCGCTACGGCATCATCGACGGCCGACCGGGCAACTTCTGGACTGTCAACGGCCGCATGTTCCCCGACGTGCCCATGTTCGCGGTGAGCGAGGGCGATGTCGTCGTGATGCGGATCCGCAACGACTCCGGCGACGTGCATCCGATGCACCTGCACGGCCATCACGCCCTGGTGCTCTCCCGCGACGGGGTCGCGGCGTCCGGCAGCCCCTGGTGGGTGGACACGCTCGATGTTCGGCCGCACGAGTCATACGAGATCGCCTTCGTCGCCGACAACCCCGGCATCTGGAGCGACCACTGCCACACACTTCAGCACGCGGTCGACGGACTGATCACCCACCTCATGTACGACGGGGTGACGACGCCGTTCACGATCAATGGTGACGCGGGCAATCACCCGGAGTGAGCGAGCATACATCGAAGAAAAGCTCGATGAAACTCTGAGATTTCATCGATTTCATCGCATCTTTTTGCTAGACTGAGTGCATCAGAAATCGCTCGTGCCCCGAACGATATGTCTGGAGAACCGGATGCACCCGTCATCCCCGCCCGAAGCACGTCCCACCACTGATTCACCCGATTTAGCGCTGCTCTTCGACCGCATCGAGCAGGCCGTCGACGCTCACACGGCAGGCAACCGAGCACAGGCTCGCCTCTGGGCAGCACTGGCCGAGCTGATCCGACTCGCCAGAGCGAACCCGCAGATCTATCTGCGCCCGGTCGGTCTCGCCCAATCAGATGCACCTGAGCTCGCCGCGGATGCCGCCGCCTTCGACGCCGGCCTTCGGCTACAGCTCTCCTCAGCCCAGGTGCGCACGATTGCCTTCCGGGCACAGACCCTCGAAGACCGGATGCCGCGACTCCACGCCGCGTTCCAGCTCGGCGCCACCAGCGCAGCACACGTCGGCGCGGCACTCGAACTCATCACGGGGTGGTCAGAAGACGGCGCGGTGCGTGCGTTCGACGAACAGCTGGCCGAGCCAGCCGGAAGCCTCACGCTGCCGGCGTTCCGCACCAGGGCACGCCGGCTGAAGGAACGGCTCTCGGCTGAGCCGCCCGAGCTCCGCCACGCGCGCTCCTTCGCCGAGCGCCGTGTCTGGATCGAGCCCGACGAAGACGGCATGGCGTGGATCCACGCCTTCGTCGCCGCGCCCGATGCCGTGCGGATCGTGTCCCGGCTGAACGCGACCGCCCGTGCCGAGCAGAAGAAGGTCGCGATAGGGCAACCGGGATGGCGCTCCCGCGACCAGATCCGGGCCGACCTGGCCGTGGCCTGGCTCGCCGGCGACGGAACGTCGACGGCCGCCAGGGTCCGGCCGATTCTGCTGGTACCCCTGCTCTCACTCATCGCCGACGGCGACGAGCCCATCGAGCTGCGCGGCTATGGCACCGTCGACAAGGCCACGGCGGCGCGGCTCATCGCCGGGGCCCCGTCGTTCCGCCGCGTGGCCACCGACCCGTTCACGGGCGAGCGACTCCGCTACGACCGCACCCGATACCGCCCGAGCACAGCGCAACGCGACTGGATCGCATTCCGCTACGAGAGCTGCATCGACCCGACCTGCTCCCGACCCGTCGACGACACCGACATCGACCATCTGCGTTGATCAGGACCGCGGAATGGGTGCGCGATCGCGGTCGCACCAACGACGACAATCTCCTCCCGCTCTGTGAGCAGGCAAACCGCCGTAAGAACCTCAGCCGCATCGAGTACAGCCGGTTGCCCAACGGCCACGTCACCATCACCACACCCACCGGGCACAGCGTGGACACCGAACCGGCGCCCTTCTGATCGGACGTCGTTCCGGTATTCGCGTTTCGGCATCCGCGACTCGGCATCTGGCATTCCGCCGCCGGGGCTGGACAGCGCGCATTCGGCGCGCGAAGAATGAACCTCGTTGGCCGTGGCCCTCGCCACGGCGGAAGGAGGGATCCGACCATGGGAACCATCACCGCAAGCCTGTTCATCTCACTCGACGGCGTCTACCAGGCGCCGGGTGGGCGCGACGAAGACCGCGAGAACGACTTCGAGTACGGCGGATGGCAGGCGCCACTCTTCGACGAGGAATCCGGCGAGGCGATCGGCGCCGACCTCGAGAACCTCGATGCACTCCTGCTCGGGCGGAAGACCTACGACATCTTCGCGGCCTACTGGCCGAATGCCGGCGACGGCCCGATCGCCACGAAGTTCAACGCGGTACCGAAGTTCGTCGTCTCCCGCACCCTGCGCGATCCTATCTGGGCTGGAACGACCGTGCTGCCGGATGCCGCATCCGCCGCGCGCCTGCGCGAGGAGTTCAATCAGGTGCAGGTCATCGGCAGCGGCGCGCTCGTACGGTCGCTGCTCGCGGAGGACGTGCTCGACCGGCTGCAGCTCTGGCTCTATCCGGTGACATTCGGTCAGGGCAAACGGCTGTTCGACACCGGCACGATTCCCGCCTCATTCCGGCTGGTTCAGCCGGCCCGCAGCTTCGAGAAGGGGGCGGTGTCGCTCGTGTACGAGCGCGCCGGAGAGGTCGAGACCATGGACATGCCGGATGAAGATGTGCCCATCGAACCGCGGACCTGACCGCCGCCGCTCTCAGGCGGCGGCCCCGTCGAGCGCGATGATTCGGCGCACCACGCGACCCTCCTCCAGGGCGTCCAGTGCCTCGTTGACCTCATCGAGCGTCACGGTGTCGCTGTGCAACAGTTCCATCGGAAGCAGGCCGGCCCGCCACAGCTCGATGTAGGCGGGGATGTCACGAGCGGGTACGGCGTCGCCCATGTAGGAGCCGAGCAACCGCTTGCCCATTCCGGCGAACTGCAACGCCTGAACGTCGAGCTGCTGTTCCGGATGCGGCAGGCCCACGGACACGAGGGCCCCGCCGCGCGTGACGAGCGCGAGCGCGGCCTCCATCACTCGAGCACTGCCGACGGCCTCCACTGCGAGGTCAACGCCGTCACCGGCGTGCTCGGCGACGAGGGCCGCAGCCTGCTCTGGCGTTCCGACCGCGCTCGCGCCGACGGCGAGGGCCAGTGCGTGCTTGTCGGTGTTGGGGTCGATCGCGATCACCCGCGTGCCATCGATCTGCGCCGCGGCCATGATGGCGGTGAGGCCGACGGCGCCGAGTCCGAACACGATGAGGGACTGACCCGGCGTCATCCGGCCGGTGTTGAGCACCGCCCCCATACCGGTCAGGGCGGCGCACCCGAACATGGCCGCGATGTCAAACGGCACGTCCTTGTCGATCACGACGAGGGACTCGGCGGCGACGACGGCGTAGTCGGCGAAGCCGGAGACGCCGAGGTGGTGGTTCACACGGCTGTTGGCGCCATCGCGCAGCACGGCGTCGCCGTGCAGCAGGCCGCCGGAGGCATTGGCCTCGGCGGCACGGTAGCAGAGCGCGGGTCTGCCGGCCGAGCAGGCCCGGCAGTCGCCACAACTGGGCACGAACACGAGGACGACGTGGTCACCGGGACTGACGCCCTCGACACCGTCTCCGACGACGTCGACAATTCCGGCCGCCTCGTGGCCGATCGCCATGGGGAGCGGGCGCGGGCGCGATCCGTTGACGACGGACAGGTCGGAGTGGCAGAGGCTGGCTCGAACGATGCGCACTCCGACCTCACCAGCGCGCGGCGCCGGAGCGCTGAGTTCTTCGATGCTGAGTGGGCGCGAGTCGGCATAGGGGCGCGGCAAACCCGCCGCACGCAGCACGGCACTACGCATCCGGGCTTGCCTTCATCTTCACGACGACACGGTTCTCGAGCAGCGGGATGATCGTTCCGAGGCCGATGGTCTCGAAGTGCTCGGAGCTGCGGTGGGCATCGAATCCCGCCGCATCCGTGTAGCTCTCGACGATGACGATCTCGTCGGGGTTCTCGACCCCGCGATAGAACTCGTAGCTGAGGTTGGCAGGCTCGGTACGGCTGGCGACCGCGAGCTCGGCGAGGTGCCCGAGAACCGTCTCGGTCTGGCCTTCCTGCGGGTAGTAGCGGGCGATGACCTGATAGAAATCGGCAGACACAGGAGTTCTCCTAAAAAAATGGGGTGGCGGATGCCGCGGCCTAGCGCCGCGTGGTGTTCCAGAGGGCGACGTCGCTCGTCGAGACGGCTTTCGCGCCGCCCTTGATCGCCGCGACGACGTCCTCGGTGCTCGTCACGAAGCCGGCGGCCACATAGGGCGACAGCCTGGCGAGCTCGGTCGCGGAGATCGAGGAGATCACCGGCCACGGCATGAGCTGCATCAGGTGCGGCTTGCTCTGCTGCACGGCGTTGATGCTGCGCGGCAGCGTGGATCGGTCGGTCACGAACACCTTCTGCATCGTCACCATGCCGAGTGCGTTGGCGCGCTGGATCAGCGCGGTGCGGGTGGTGATGAGACCCGGCGTGCCGATCTTGCGGAGGTATTCGACGCCGCCGCGGTCCTGGGCGAGGCCGTCGCAGTTGTCGATGTTGACGAAGACGAACTTGCCTGCGGCCGCAGTGCGGGTGACGACATTCTCCATGTCTGGCAGCGCGACGTTCGCGACGATTCCGACCGGGCACGGCCCAGAGAGGAATTCGGCGAGCGCGTCGGTGCCGTAGAGCGACGCCATCACGGGATGACGGTAGAGCTTCTCGTCGAGGGAACGTGGGAGCTCTGGCATGGATGCATCACCTTTGCTTGCGACCGCAGGCATACTCACTGCGACTAGGCCTCGAGGCCCAGTTTACCGGGGTTGAGCAGGTTCTTCGGGTCGAGCGCGGCCTTCACCGCACGCAGCACGGCGAAGCCTGCGCCGAGGGACTCCTCCATGTACGGCGCGCGCAGCAGCCCGACGCCGTGGTGGTGGCTGAGCGTTGCGTTGTGCTTCAGGATGACGGCGTTGGCGGCATCCCAGGCGGCGCGATACCACGCAGCGCGCTCGTCGACCGCGACGTCGCCGCGCAGCGAGAAGTAGAGGCAGGCGCCGTCGACGTACGCGTGTGACTGGTGCGCGGAACCAGCGAGCGTGCCCGGCACCGCGTTGATGGCGGCCACGACCTCGTCATAGATGGCGGGGAGGTCGCGCCAGCGCCCCGTCATCTCCAGGGTGTCCGCCACGAAGCCGGGGCTGCGCTTGAATCCCTCCGCGCTCTTGCCGGTGAGGTAGCGGGTGTCGAGCCAGCGCTCGAAGATCACGGCGTCGTCGAGCTTGGCGCCCGTCTCGGCACAGACTCGCTCGCTGATCGCGAGCACGGCGTCCACGATCTCCTGCGCACCCTCGTCCGCGATGAGCAGCACGTTCTGATCGGCGAGGTCGAACTGGAGCCCGCTCTCGAGGTTGTCGTAGAGACGCAGCGCTGCGGGGTTCGCCCCCTGCTGCATGATCTGGCGGCAGGCCTCCAGGCCGTCGGCGAAGCTCGCGAAGCCGTAGGCGATCGCGCGGCCGTAGTCCGGCAGTCGGTGCAGCTTCAGACGCACGGTGGTGATCACACCGAGCGTGCCCTCCGAACCGATGATGAGCTGAAGCAGATCGGGGCCGACGGCAGCCGCCGAGGTCTCCCCGACCGTGATCAGTGAGCCGTCGGCCAGCACGACATCCATGCCGTAGACCATGTCCTCGATCTTGCCGTAGCGAGTCGAGAGCTGGCCGGCACCGCGGCAGGCGACCCAGCCGCCCACCGTGCTGATGGCGTATGAGGACGGCCAGTGGCCCATCGTCATCCCGAAGTCCTTCTGCACCATCTCCTCGAAGATGTCGCCGAACATTCCGGCCTCGACCTCGACGATCTGGCTGGCCTCATCGAAGCTCACGAACTTGTTCATCTCGCAGACGTCAAGCACGATGCCGCCGCGCACGGGGAGTGCTGAGCCCGTCACGTTGCTGCGTCCGGCAGAGACGGTCACCGGCACGTTGGCGGCATCCGCGATGCGCATCACGGCCTGCACCTGCTCCGTCGTCGACACCTTGGCGATCACGGCCGTCGGGGTGGCCGGCGTGCCCGCGGTCTCACCGATCATGCTTCCGGCCCACCAGTCGCGGGTGCCGGCGATGACGTCAGCGGTCTCGGTCACGAGCTCGTCGACGGCAGCGGCCAGCTGGGCCAGCACATCGGCCGAGACGACGACGGCGTCCTTCTGGAAGTACGCCTCACCACCGACCTTCTCGATGCCCGCGGCGTAGCCGGGCTGCGTCGGCGCTCCGACAACGTAGTTGCCGCGGTTGTATCCGCGCTTGACGGCTTCCTTGCTGATCATTGTGATTCTCCCATCAGGATTGCGCGTTCATGCGCTGTTGCGGTTGTGTATGCCGACACCTGGGCGTCGACCTCGGCGTCGCTGAGTCCCAGCTCGGCCTGAAGCAGTTGCCCGACCCGGCCGGCTGCGGCAGCCGATGCGTCGCGCGCCATGAGTCTGGCCCTGGTGCGGCGCGACAGGATGTCGTCGACGCTGCGTGCCATCTCGTGTCTGGCCGAGTACACGACCTCCGCCTCGAGGTATGGCAGGCCGTCGACGATCGGTGCCGCGAGCTCCGGGTTGTTGCCGAGGATGTCGGTGACGAACTGTGCCTCGTTTCCGTACCGCTCGCCGAGGTGGGCGGCGAGTCCACCGGATGCCACGACGGCTTCTCCGTCGTATCCGGCGGCCCCGAGCAGGTACGCGTTCTTGGTCATGCAGCGACGACGTTGGCCGATGACCCGCTGTGCCGCGTCGATCGTCTGCTCGGCCATGTGACGTGACGTGGTGAGCTTGCCGCCGACCACCGTGACGAGTCCGTCGTGGTCCACGCGGATCTCGTGCTTCCGCTTGACGTCGATGGTCTTGCCGCCGGGCGGTGCGACGAGCGGGCGGCACCCGCCGATGCTGCCGACGACGTCATCCGCGGAGAGATCGGTCTTCAGCGCGGAGTGCGCCCCCTCGATCAGGAAGTCCATCTCCTCGCGGGTGCAGTTCACATCGTCGAGGTCGCCCTGGTAATCCTCGTCGGTCGTGCCGAGGTAGGCGGTGTCGCCCCAGCGCGTGATGGTCGCACGGCGGTTGCGGCCGGGAACGGGGATGGTCACGGTGCAGTCGTTGCGGATCTTCATCCACGGCACGGCGATGTGCACGCCCTTGGCCGGGCGGATGTTCGGAGCGTCCGCGTCCTTGCCCGCACCGTTCCAGTCGCGCAGCCAGGCGCCTGTCGCGATCACGACCACGCGGGCGGATGCCGCCACCTCACGTCCGTCGATTTCCGCGATGATTCCGCTGACCTTGCCGCCGGAGCGGGTCACCTCGGTCACCTTGGCGCCGTTCAGCACGACGGCGCCGTGGTGGGCGGCCGTGCGTGCCAGCGCGAGGGTGAGCCGCGCGTCATCGGCGCGGGCGTCGTAGTACATGTAGCCGCCGTCGAGGTTCTCGCCCTTGAAGGTGGAGCAGTGGGAGAGCACCTCCTCCTTGGAGAGTTTCTGGTGCAGAACGCCCTCGCGCCAGCCGCCGGCGATGTCGTAGGTCCAGAGCAGACTCTCGAAGCCGGCTGCGAGGCGGCGGTCGAAGACGCCATCGTGCGCGAGCACCGGGAAGAGGAACGGCAACCGCTGCACCAGGTGTTTGGCGTTCTTGCGCAGACGCTGGCGTTCCAACAGCGAATGCCGAACCAACGGCAGGTTGCCCTGCTCGATGTAGCGCAGTCCGCCGTGGATCATCTTGGATGACTTCGAGGAGGTTCCTGAGGCGAAGTCGTCCTTCTCGAGCAGGGCGACGCTGTATCCGCGAAGCGCGGCGTCCATGGCCGCATACGCCCCGGTGACGCCTCCGCCGACAATGATCATGTCGAAGCGGGCGCCGTCGATGCGCGCGACGTTGTCTCGGCGACTCAGCGGGAGCGCGTCGACCCTGGTCATCAGCGCGCGGGCTGTATCGGTCTTGCGGGCGGGCAATCCAACCATTGTGTGGTTCTCTCCTACTTACTGTGTGCTGAGCTCGGAATGAGCGAAAGGTCTGCCGCGATGCGCGCGTTCCAGGCGCTGCGCCGCTCGAGGCGCTC
Source organism: Leifsonia sp. Root4 (assembly GCF_001425085.1). Lineage (GTDB taxonomy): Bacteria > Actinomycetota > Actinomycetes > Actinomycetales > Microbacteriaceae > Microterricola. The sequence continues at coordinate 559,320 of NZ_LMDN01000002.1, forward strand.
GTCGGCGCTGATGCGTGGCTCGAAGATGTCGCCGCTGCCCATCGACGCGGCGGCCTCCTCGAGCGAGTTCCAGAGCAGCCCGTCGCTGCCGGCCAGGAAGGCTGCGCCGCGGAGGCTCGCCCCCTCGGATGCCGGCAGCCGGCGCATCGGGACACCGACGAGGTCGGCCTGCATCTGAATGAGTGGGTCACTGGCCGACATGCCGCCACCGACGACGATCTCGGTGATCGCGGTGCCGGCGACCTGCTCGTCCGCCTCCGCGCTGGAGGCGACCGAGTGGGCGATGCCCTCCAGAACGGCGTACGCGATCTCCGGCAAGGTCGTCGACATCGAGAAGCCGCTCAGCGAGGCCTTGGCTTTGGGCTCCATGACCGGCATCCGAAGCCCAGTGAGGGCCGGAACGAACATGACCCCGTTGGCGTTGGCGACCGTCGCCGCGAGCTCGCTGATCTTCTTGGACGACTCGAACCAGCCCAGCGTGCCGCAGACCCAGTCCAGTGCGGAGCCGGTGGTCGCCGTGAAGGTCTCGATGGTGAAGACGGAGCGGTTGTGGCGGCGCCAGCCGACGAGGGTGAGTGCACCGTCGTAGAGGCCGGGGTTGGCCGGGGCATCCGGGCCGATCACGAGATCCACGAAGCTTCCCGTGCCGTGCACGCACATGGCCTGGCCCTTGCGCAGGCAGCCCAGACCGATCGTCCCGGCGTGCTGATCGCCGGCCGCGGCGAGGATCGGGATCTCGATGCCGAGCAGCTCGGCGTTCGTCACCCCGAAGTCGTCGGCGTCCTGACGCAGCTCCGGCAGCAGCTCAGCGGGGAAGCCGAGGGCGCTGATCCAGTCGTACTCATAGTCGTGCGCGGCAAGATTGTACGCGCCGGCCGATGTCGCATTGGTCGAGGTGGCCGCGTAGATGTGATCGCGCGACAGGCTCCACAGCAGCCAGGTCTCGATCGTGCCGAAGCCGAGGCGTCCCGCGCGGTGGGCCTCTGCCACCTCGGGAGTCTCCCGCAGATGGTGGGCGGCCCACAGATAGGGGGATCGCACGCCGGTTGGGCGGCCGACCGTGGTGACCAGATGCTCGCTCCACTCGGCGCTCAGGGCCGCGAGTTCATCGGAGTATCTGCTGTCCTGCCACACCATGGCCGGCACAATGGCGCGCCCGGTCACGGTGTCCCACAGCACCGTCGTCGCCCGTTGCGTGGCGATGGCGAGGCCGACGAGCGTGACCCCGTTGCCTGCCGCGCGGGCGATGACCGCGCGGCAGGCGTCGAGTGTCTTCTCGAGAATCGCGTTGGCATCCTGTTCGACGACACCGGCGACGGGTGTCTGTACCCGGAGCGGGCGGTACTCGAGAGCGTGGACCAGGCCGTCGGCCGTGACCCACGCGGCACGAGTGCCTGTCGTTCCTTCATCAATGCTGAGAATCGCGGGGATTGTCATGTCGGATGCCTCTGCGCTTGTCGTTACTTGCTGCTGATCAGTTCGGCGGCCTTGGCCTCTGCCGCCCTGGCTGCAACGGCCTGCGCCGCGGCGTCGCTCTTGAACTGCGGGGCGTCGGTCTCCTCATCCGGGCTGACCGCTGCACGGGTCGGGTCCCACTTGATGATCGAGCAGATGATGAACGCGATCAGCGGCACGACCGAGAGGATGAGGAACGTCGGGCCGAGGCCGATCCCCTCCTTGAGCAGCGGGAACACCAGCAGTCCGAGGGCGGCTCCCATGCTGCCGATGGCACCGATGATTCCGTTGGCTCCCGCCCGCAGCTCGCTGCGGAAGGAGAGCGTGGAGAGGCTCTTGCCGTTCGCGCCCGGACCGGCCGAGTGGAACAGGATGAACAGCGACGGCACGACGAAGGCCAGCCAGATCGGCATGCTCTCGTAGAAGAAGCCCAGCACGACCAGCATGAGGAACACGGCGCCGAAGCCGAAAGCGGATGCCCGGCGCAGACCGAACTTCTTGCCGATGACGGGCGACATGAAGCCGCCGAGGATTCCGAAGAGGTTGAACACGAGCGCGCCGAGTGTGGCGACGACGAAGTCGGCACCGAACAAGGTGAGGCTGATGATCGGCAGGTACCAGCCGACCGCGAAGTACTGGATCGACTGCGCCATCTGCACAGTGGCGGCCAGGACGGTGCGCTGACGGTAGGTGCCACGGAAGATCAGCGCGATGTTCGCGAAGCCCTTCGTTGCCTGGTTGAGAACGGGGACGCGCTGGTCGACCGGTGCCGCGACGAAGGTCTCGCCGTAGATCTTGGTCATCGCCGTTGCGGCGCGTTCCACCTTCTCCTTGCGGGCGAGCCAGGTGGGGCTCTCCACCATGAAGCTTGCCTGCAGGATCATGAGCACAAGGGCGACGATGCCCGCCGTGCCGACGGCGTAGCGCCAGATCGCGTCGCCGACGTTCAGGTTGTAGAACATGATCGCCAGCACGAGGTTCGAGCAGACGGCCACGTACCAGATGCCCTGCCAGGTGTTCAGGCGTGCCTTGAATCGTGCGGGCGTGAACTCGGCGAGCAGCGCCATCGCGATCGCGAAGTCGATTCCGTATGCAGCACCGACGAAGAAGCGGCCGGCGAGCACCATCTCGAAGCTCGGCGCGAATGCGGCGAGAGCCGCTCCGACGAGTGCAAGGAACTTCGCGAAGATGAGCGGGGGAATGCGACCCCAGCGATCGGCCATCCAGCCACCGATCGGGTTGAACACGATGGCGACCCACGATGCGAGGGAGGTGAGGATCGCGACCTGCGTCGCGCTCAGCTCCATGTCGCGTGTCATCGGCCCGAGGCCCGCGCTCAGCGCTGAGTTCGAGAATGCGTCGAGGAACAACCCGCTGAGTGCGAGCCACCAGATGACTGCTGCGCGCCCACTGATGCGGGGGCGAGCGTCGATGAATGAGACGACGTCACTGACGCCTCGGATGACAATTGTTGGCACTGTCCGACCTCTCTGTCGGGAAACCCTGTCAGAGAACGCGCCAAACAAAAAAGAGGGCAAGACGAAGACTCCAACAGGAAGTCTCCAATTCTTAACCCTATTGAGCGAAAGAGTAGCCCGGGCCTCAGCCGAAGTCAATTGCGCCGGCATCCACCCGTTGCTCGCACCGCAGAAACAGAAACAGCGCCAGTGTGCACTGGCGCTGTTTCTGGTGAGACGGTTTCTGGTGAGACGGCTAGATGCCCTGAGCCAGGCGGTAGTACGCCTGGTTCCAGCGCACCTCGCGTCCGAACTCGCGCAGTTCGGTGTTCTCATCGATGACGAGCAGCTCGGTGCGGGCGATCTCGGCGAAGTCCTGGAACACCTCGATGCCGACCGCCGTCGACATCACGGTGTGGTGGGCGGCTCCGGCGGTGAGCCAGGCTGCAGCACTCGTGGCGAAGTCCGGCGCGGGCTTCCAGACGGCGCGACCGACGGGGAGCTTCGGCAGCGGAGCCGTCGGCTGCACGACCTCGACGACGTTCGCCACGAGGCGGAAACGGTCGCGCATGTCGCTGAGGGCGACGACGACGGCGGGGCCGGAATCGGCGGTGAAGACCAGGCGCACCGGGTCTTCCTTGCCGCCGATGCCGAGCGGGTGCACCTCGAGCGTCGGCTTGCTCGTGGTGAGCGATGGCGACACCTCGAGCATGTGGGCGCCGAGGATCAGCTCATTGCCCGGCGTCATGTCGTAGGTGTAGTCCTCCATCAGGGAGGCTCCGCCGGGCAGGCCGGCACCCATCACGTTGGCGACGCGCACCAGGATGGCCGTTTTCCAGTCGCCCTCGGCACCGAAGCCGTAGCCGTCGGCCATCAGGCGCTGCACCGCGAGACCGGGCAGCTGGCGCAGCGCGCCGAGGTCTTCGAAGCTCGTCGTGAACGCGCCGAAACCGCCCTCCTCGAGGAAGGAGCGCAGGCCGATCTCGATGGCGGCGCCGTAGCGCAGCGACTCGTGACGCTCTCCCCCGCGGCGGAGCTCCGGCGCGACCGCGTAGAGCTCCTCGTACTCGGCGACGAGCGCGTCAATGTCGGCGTCGGATGCCGCGTGCACGGCGTCCGCGAGCTCGTTCACGCCCCAGGTGTTCACCTGCACGCCGAAGCGCAGCTCGGCCTCGGTCTTGTCGCCCTCGGTCACGGCGACGTAGCGCATATTGTCACCGAAGCGGGCCAGCTTGAGCGTGCGGGACGCGGCCCAGCCGGCCGCAGCCCGCTGCCACGTGCCGACCTCGCCGGCGACGCGCGGGTCGGTGACGTGACCGACGACGGTCTTGCGCACGACGCCGAGGCGGGTCTGGATGTAGCCGAACTCCCGGTCGCCGTGGGCGGCCTGGTTGAGGTTCATGAAGTCGAAGTCGATCTCGCCCCATGGCAGTTCGACGTTGGCCTGCGTGTGCAGATGCAGCAGCGGCTTCTGCAGCGCGTCCAGGCCGTGGATCCACATCTTGGCCGGCGAGAAGGTGTGCATCCAGGCGATGACGCCGATCACGTTGTCTGCGGCGTTCACCTCGAGGGCGAGGCGGCGGATCGAGTCGGAGTCCTTGAGCACGGGCTTCCAGACCACTTTCACGGGCACGGTGCCCGCGGCATCCAGGGTGCGCGCAATCGTCTGCGACTGCTCGGCAACCTGGCGCAGGGTCTCCTCGCCGTAGAGGTTCTGGCTCCCGGTGAGGAACCAGACTTCGTAGTGGTCGAGGGTCGTGGTGAGTTTCGGCATTGCTAGATCTCTCCCTGAGGTGCTTGTCCGTAGACATTCTGATAACGATTGAAAAGTGAGTCGATGGCGGCCTGCGGGATCGGGATCAGCTCGCCGCCCTGGCTGGCGATGTGCACGGTGCGCGCCACGTCCTCGACCATCACGGCCGCCTTGACGGCGTCCCGCGCGTCCTTGCCGATCGTGAACGGACCGTGGTTCTGCATCAGCACGGCCCGCGAGCGGTGACCGCTGAGCGTCTGCACGATCCCGCGGCCGATCGAGTCGTCGCCGATGATCGCGAACGGGCCGATCGGGATCGGGCCGCCGAACTCGTCGGCCATGGCTGTGATCACGCAGGGGATCTCCTGCCCGCGCGCGGCCCAGGCCGTGGCGTAGTCGGAGTGGGTGTGCACGACGCCGCCGACCTCCGGCATGTTGCGGTAGACGTAGGCGTGTGCGGCGGTGTCGCTGGAGGGCGAGCGCTCGCTGCCGGCCGAGCCGGGCACGACGGCGCCGTCGAGGTCGCAGAGGATCATGTTCTCCGGCGCCAGATCGTCATAGGAGACGCCCGACGGCTTGATCACGAAGAGCTCGGCGCCCTGCACCCGGCCGGAGACGTTGCCGCCGGTCCAGACCACGAGGCCGTAGCGCACGAGCTCGCCGTGCAGGGCGGCGACCTCCGCCCGCGCCTCCTCGATCGCTCGCTCGACCTCTGGCGAGAACGGGGTGTATGCGGTCATGCTCACGCCTCCGCAACCTGTGCGGATACCGCGGCAAGCGCGTCGCGCTTCTGCGCCCGCAGCCGGTGCATCACCTCGTTGGCTCCGCGCCCGAAGTAGTCGTGCAGCAGCGTGTATTCCGCGAACAGCACGTCATAGGCATCGGCAGATGCCTCATTCGGCATATAGACGTTCTTGTTGAGTTTGCCCATAGCCTGGCCGGCCGCGCGCACGTCCGGGTAGGCCCCGGCGGCGACCGCGGCGTGGATGGCGGAGCCGAGCGCTGGCCCCTGCTCGCTGGCGATCGTGGAGATCGGCATGCGCAGCACATCGCTGTAGGTCTGCATGAGGTGCGGGTTCTTCAACAGGCCGCCGGCCACGATGAACTCGGTCACGGGAACGCCGCTGGCGTTGAAGGTCTCGACGATGGTGCGCGTCCCGAAGGCCGTCGCCTCCAGCAGCGCGCGGTAGACCTCTTCCGTGCGGGTCGTCAGGGTGGTGCCGAGCACGACGCCGGAGAGCTCGTGGTCAACGAGCACCGAGCGGTTGCCGCTCTGCCAGTCGAGGGCGACCAGGCCGTGGGCACCGACGGGCTCGCGGTAGGCGAGGTCGGTGAGGTACTGGTGGATGCTGCTGCCTGCGGCGTCCGCAGCCTCGAAGTAGCGGGCGGGCACCTGGTTCTTGACGTACCAGGCGAAGATGTCGCCGACACCCGACTGCCCCGCCTCGTAACCGTAGAGTCCGGAGACGATGCCGCCGTCGACGACGCCGCACATGCCCGGCACCTCTGCGAGCGTGTCGGAATTCATGACGTGGCAGGTGCTGGTTCCCATGATGGCGACCATCTGGCCGGGCAGAACGGCCTGCGCGGCCGGCGCGGTGACGTGGGCGTCGACGTTGCCAACGGCCACGGCGATGCCCTCCGGCAGTCCGGTCCAGGCGGCGGCCTCTGCGCTGAGCGTGCCTGCCGCATCGCCGAGCTGGCCGATGCGGTGCTCGAGCTTGTCGCTGACGAATCCGGAGAATGCGGGGTTGAGCGCCGCGAGGAAGTCGCTCGACGGGTAGTCGCCGTCCTGCCAGATGCCCTTGTAGCCGGCGGTGCAGGCATTGCGCACGTACTCGCCGGTGAGCTGCCAGACGATCCAGTCCGCGGCCTCGACCCAGTGCTCCATCTCGGCGTAGAGCGCCGGAGCCTCTTCGAGCAGCTGTAGGCCCTTGGCGAACTCCCACTCGCTCGAGATGAGTCCGCCGTAGCGGGGCAGCCAGGCCTCGCCGCGCTCGGCGGCGAGCGCGTTGATGCGGTCGGCGTGTGGCTGGGCCGCGTGGTGCTTCCAGAGCTTCACATAGGCGTGCGGGGTGTCGGCGTGCTCGCTCAACTCGTTCAGCGGGGTGCCGTCGGAGAGCGTCGGCACCATCGTGCACGCGGTGAAGTCGGTGGCGATGCCGATCACCTGGGCCGGGTCGATGCCGGCATCCGCGACGGCTGCCGGAACTGCGCTCTTCAGCACGGCGACGTAGTCGGCCGGAACCTGGAGCGCCCAGTCCGGGGCGAGGGCGACGGGTGTGCCTGCTGTCGCGGCGGGGCCTGCGGTGAGCACGGTGTCCATCACGGCGTGCGGGTAGTCGAGTGTGGCGCTGCCGAGCTCCGCCCCGTCGGAGACGCGCACGACGACGGCGCGGCCGGAGAGGGTGCCGTAGTCGACGCCGATCACGAACTGCTCGGTCTGGGCTGGGGTGGTGCTGGGCGCCACTGGTGGACTCCTTCGTCTGGTTTCTACAACGTTGTAGAAGAATAACATTCCCCGCCCCGTCCGTCTACGCCGGGCCTGATAGCTTGGGATACCGCGCCGGACCGGCGCCCGATCAGGAAGGGGACAGAATGGCCGCAACGCTCTCCGACGTCGCCGCCATTGCCGGTGTCTCCATCAAGACCGTCTCCAATGTGATCCACGACTACCCGCACATCCGCCCCGCCACGAAACAGCGCGTGCTCGACGCCATCGAGGCCACCGGATACCGCCCGAATCTCACCGCGCGCAATCTGCGCACGGGGCGCACCGGCGTCATCAGCCTCGTCGTTCCGACCCTGCGCAACCCCTACTTCGCCGAACTCGCCGAGGCCGTGATGGACGCGGCCGATCGCGAGGGGCTCTCCGTGCTGATCGAGCAATCGCGGGGGGCGGATGCCGGGGCCGCCAGGGCCAGCAAGGCGCAGCTCGTCGACGGCATGCTGTTCAGCACGCTCGGCCGCGAGCAGGAAGACACCGGCCTCTACGCGCAACTCGCCCCGAGCCTCGAGAACGGCACGGCCGAGCCGGCAGTGGACCACGTGACCATGCGCAACACCGAGGCGATCCGCGCCGCGACGGAGCACCTCATCGGGCTCGGCCGCACCCGCATCGTGGCCATCGGCGCCCGAAGCGGCGACGTGTCGGGGGCAGCCGGCCTGCGGCTGCTCGGCTACCGGCAGGCGCTCGACGCCGCCGGCATCGCCGAGAGCGCGGAACTCGTGCGCCCCGTCGCCAGCTGGACCCGCTTCGACGGCGCCGTCGAGACGGATCGGCTGCTCGAGGAGGGCGTCGACTTCGACGGCGTCGTCGCGTTCAACGATGCGCTGGCGCTCGGCGCGCTGCGCACACTCGGGCAGCGCGGCATCCGCGTGCCAGAACAGGTCTCGGTGATCGGATTCGATGACCTCGACGAGTCCCGCTACTCGCTCCCGGCGCTCAGCACGATCAGCCCGGGCCGTGAGCAGATCGCCGCGCTGGCCGTGCAGATGCTCGCAGAGCGGATCGCCGCCCGCGACGAGTCGCTTCCTGCGCGCGACATCACCGTGCCGTTCACGCTCGTCGAGCGCGAGTCGACCGCGCGGGCGTGACAAGCTGGACAGATGAACAAGACTGACGACGACGTCGACGAGTTCCTGGCGGCCATCGACGGCGATGCCGGGGAATCGATGCGCGTCGTCGATGCCCGGATCCGCGCCGCGCTGCCCGGGCTCTCCCGCGTGCTCTGGCGCGGGGTGTTCTGGGGTGGAACCGAGCAGGCCATCATCGGCTACGGCGAGCTGCTCCAAGGAAGGCCCACGGGCGCTGCCGTCGAGTGGTTTCTGATCGGACTCGCGCAGCAGGCGAAGCACATCAGCCTCTACGTCAACGCGGGCGACTCCGGCGGCTACCTGGGCAAGCAGTTCGCCGCCGAACTCGGCACCGTGAAGATCGGTTCAGCCAGCATCGGCTTCCGCTCGGCTGACGACCTCGACCTCGACGCCCTGGAGCGCATGGTGCTGCGGGCTCGGGAGCTGTCCGGCCTCTGAACGCGGCTGCGGAGCTACCGGCGCAGATACCGCCAAGGCAGTTCGCGCATGTCGAGTCGGTGCAGCGGCCCCTCCGCCTCGAGGAGTGCGGGGTCGACCGCGCCGTCATCGCCGCCGTACGCGACATCCGCCTGCCACAGCGCCATGGACCTGCCGGGGGCGAGCCGCGTCGAGTACTCGACAAGGGGTTGCCTCCGCGCTTGCTTCAGCACATCCGCGCTGGATGCGGCCTCGATCAGTCCGAAGAGGTTCACCCAGGTCGGCGGGAGTAACGTGAGCTGGCCGGCGGCGTGCATGGCGAGTGCGCCCTCCGGCGCGACCCAGCGGTGCGCAACGGCCTCATGCGGTTCGAGCGTGACGGGGCCGTCCGGGGCCGCGGCCAGGTAGAACCAGGTCCGCAGGGGCTTCGGCGATTCCCGGGGCGGGTGCCAGCGCGACACCGGAACGAGCGCGGATTCGTCCAGCGGCAGCCCGGTCTCCTCCCTCGTCTCCCGCGCGGCCGCGCGGCGGGTCGCCGCCGCCTCGACGCGTAGCGACAGCTCGAGCAGCCCGTCGGCGGTCACCGCCCCGCGCGACGGTCCGGCCCCGGCCACGACGAGGTCTGCCGGGTCGACGGCGCCGCCGGGGAACACCCAGGCGCCGGCGAAACTCCCCCTGTCGTGTGGCCGTTCCAGAAGCAGAACCTCGACGCCGGAGTCACCGGCATCGCGCAGCAGCACGACCGTCGCGGCCAGCCCGATCGCATTGCCGCGCGCGGTCTGAGCATTCACATCCATGGGCGCCCCTCTCGCAGCCAGAATACGCCCGCGGTGGACGGCGGGCGCGGGTAGGCTGCCGTCATGAGCGCAGCGATCGAGCCCACGAGCCGGCTCTCCCGGCGCCTGCTCGCGCCGAATCCGGGGCCGATGACCCTCGACGGAACGAACTCCTATCTGCTGGGCACACCGGGCTCTGCGGCATCCGTCGTCGTCGATCCGGGCCCGCTCGATGAGGCACACCTCCACGCCCTGGCGGCCGCGCCCGTCGAGCTGATCCTCGTCACGCACCATCACTCCGACCACACGGCGGGATCCGCTCGGCTCGCGGCGCTCACCGGCGCCCCGGTGCGCGCGCTCGATCCGGCGCACTGCATCGGCGGCGAGCCGCTGCGAGACGGCGAGCAGCTCGCGGCGGCCGGGGTCGACATCCGCGTCGTCGCCACGCCCGGCCACACGGCAGACTCCGTGTGCTTCCTGCTCCCCGACGACGCCGCAATGGGTGCGGCGGCCGCCGGGGTGGGCTCCGTGCTGACGGGTGACACGATCCTCGGGCGCGGCAGCACCGTCATCGCGCATCCAGACAGCACGCTGGCCGACTACCTGGCCTCGCTTGACAGCCTCGCGGCCTTCGGCCCCGCGCTGGTTCTGCCCGGGCACGGCCCGGTGCTGCCGAGCCTCAGCGATATCTGCGCGCGGTACCGAGCGCACCGGATGCAGCGGCTCGACGAGGTGCGCGCGGCACTCGCCGTGCTCGAGGGAGAGCTGGGCGGGGCGCCGGCATTGCACGAACCGTTCGTCGCGCGCGTCACCGCCATCGTCTACCCGGATGTCGACCCGCACATCCTGCCGGCGGCCGAGGCCTCCGTGCGCGCTCAGCTCGTGTACCTGCTCGATTAGCCCGCCCCGCCCTGCCGCGTGAAACTACTTGGTGAGGGCGAAGCCGGCGGCCCAGCCCACCTTCTCCTGCACGGCGAGGGTCAGCTGCAGGAAGCCGATCGCCTCGAGTTCGCGGGCGCGAGCCATCGAACCGGCGTCCACGGCGTCGACGCCTGCGGCGCCGAGCACGGAGGCGAGCAGCGCCTTGGCGTCGCCGTCGTCTCCGGCGATCAGCACGGTCGTCGGCGCGGCGCCGCCGACGCTCTTGCTCGCGAGCGTCGCGGCGAAGTTGGTGTTGAAGGCCTTGAGCACGTGGGAATCCGGCAGCTGAGCGGCGATGACCGAGGCGGCAGAGCCGTCGGCCGGCACCACGAGTGAGTCGAAGGTCTCGAAGTTGAGCGGGTTGGTGATGTCGACGACGACCTTGCCGGCCAACTTCTCGCCGTGTGCGGCGATGATGTCGGCGACGGCGGGGTAACCGACGGCGAGAACGACGATGTCACCGGTGATGGCGGCATCCGCGTCACGGCCGATGAACTCGACGGTGTTTCCGCCTGCAGCGACGATGTCGCCGATCGCGGTGCCCATGTTGCCGTTTCCGATGATGCTGACCGTTGTCATGTGAGAGTCCTTCAATCTGCGCCGCGGCGCTTTAGTTGTTCCAACAAGTAAAACCATAACCCGCTTTACTTGTTGCGTCAACTATTGCCGCGACAACGGCTAGACTGTTCACATGAGCGAGAACGGTGCGACGACCCCCGCGCTCGACGCGCGCCCGATGAGCCCCGACGAGATGGCCGCCTGGCAGCGTCTCGCCGCCGTCGTCGAGCTGCTCCCGCCGGCGCTGGACGCGCAGCTGCTGCGCGATGCCAAGCTCACCCACTTCGAGTACACGGTTCTCATGGTGCTGGCGGATGCCGCCGCGCACACGGCCCGCATGACCGCGATCGCATCGAGCACCAACGCGACGCTCCCCCGGCTCTCCCACGTGGTGCGCCGGCTCGAGGAGCGCGGCCTGGTCGAGCGCTTCCCCTGCCCGGAGGACCGTCGGGCCACGAACGCGCGCATCACGGATGCCGGGCTCGCACTGCTCGATGCGGCAGCCCCCGGCCACCACGACACGGTGCGCTCCGTCGTGCTCGACGCGCTGAACGCCGAGCAGCTGGATCAGCTCTACCTGATCGCGGGTTCCCTGCTGGAACGGCTCGACCCTGACGGCAAGCTCACCGCCACGGCCTGCCACCCGGCCAAGGCCGCCTCGGCCTAGGCCGCGCCGGGGGCGGGTGGGTCCGTCGACTCGGCGGCTTCCGCGGCCTCGGCTGCTTCGGCTGCGGAGGCCGCGTCGACGGCATCCGCGATCTCGTCGGCAATGAGCAGATCGGCGCGCACATACTCGGTGCGGTACGCCGCGCGGCCGATCATGTGGGCCGTCATCGGCTGCGTCATCATCTGGAATCCGAGCACGAGGATCAGCGTCGACGCGACGCCCCAGCTCGGGTTGAGCAGCCAGATCGCCACGCAGATCGCCGCGACGCCGAGGATCTGCGGCTTCGTCGACGCGTGCAGTCGCGAGAGCACGTCGGGGAAGCGCACGATGCCGATGCCCGCCGCCATCGAGAGGAAGGCGCTGAGCAGGATGAGGATGCCGGCGACGATCTCGTTCATGCCGCGTCCTGCTTCGACATGAATCGTGCGATGCTGATCGAGCCCACGATGGCGAACATCGCGAGCACGAGCAGCACGGGGAGTGTGTCGGTGTGCTGGTTGATCGCCATCTCGGCGCCGAGCGCACAGATGGCGATGGCCAGCATCACGTCGGCGGCCAGCGCCCGGTCGAGGATCGACGGCCCGCGGATGATGCGGTACACCGCGCAGAGCGCGCCGACACCGAACATCACACCGGCCACGACGGCGACAACCATGAGAAACGACATGTCAGTCTCCCTTCCTTCTGGCGCCGACAGTGCCGACCCCGCCGTCGCGCTGACGGCGGTCGGCCCGGATCCCGTCGGCCTCGTCCTTCGCGCCGATCGCCAACACGATCCGCTCCTCCGTGCCGAGCACATCGCGCCGGATCCGGTCGATGTCCTCATTCGTGCGGGTGCCGAGCGCGTGGATGTAGAGGATCGCGTGCTCCCGGTCTGCGTCGATCACGACGGTGCCGGGCACCAACGAGATCGAGACGGCGGTGAGGGTGATCACGAGGTCGCTGCGCGTGTGCAGCTTGATGGCCAGGATCGAGTTGATCGGCTGGTAGCGCGGGTTGATGGCGAGCCACGCCACGTACACGGAGGCGACCATGATGTCGTAGATCATCCGCCCGACGTAGATCAGCAGGCGCCACGGGTTGAGCCGCCCGCTCAGCGCGATCGGCGGCAGGTAGAACACGCGGGTCACGAGCAGCGCCAGCGCCGTTCCGGTGACGGCCGTCATCACGGTGATGTCGTCCCAGAGCAGCATCCAGAGCACGACCAGGATGACGAGCAGCGGGAACTGTCGCCAGAGATTCTGCCGGTGCGTCTGCTCGGTCTCTGGGAACGCGGGCCCGCTCGGCACCCGGTTGGTCGGGATGACGCCACCGCGCATCGTGGCCTGTGTCGGAGGCACATACCTCTTGCGCGCGGTCACTGCACACCCCCGGGGAACACGGTCTCGATGTACGTCGTCGGCGTCTCCAGGTTCTCGGCCGCCCGCTCGGCAAAGCCGAACAGTGGGCCGGCGAACACGGTCAGAGCCACGGTGAGCGCCACCATGCCGGTGGTCACGGCGAGCATCGACGCCGGAACGGTGCGCGTCTTGACCGCGACCGATGCGTGCGGTGCCTCTGGCGCCTCCTGCAGGGACTCGATCAGCACCGACTCGTACCCCTTGAGCTCGCTCTGGCCGCGCCAGAAGGCCATGTTCCAGAAGCGGGCAAGGGCGTACAGCGTGAGCAGCGACGTGACCGCACCGGCCGCGATTCCGACCCAGACCAGCGGGCTCGGCTCGTCGACGCCGGCGGCGAACAGCCCGACCTTTCCGATGAAGCCGGAGAATGGCGGGATACCGCCGAGGTTCAGCGCGGGGATGAAGAACAGGATCGCGACGAGCGGCGATGCCTTGAGCAGCCCGGCGAGGCGGTTGATCGAGGTGGCCCCGCCGATGCGCTCGATCAGACCGGTCGTGAGGAACAGGGTCGTCTGCACCGTGATGTGGTGCACGACGTAGTAGATCGTCGCGGCCAGGCCGAGCGTCGACGCCAGCCCGATTCCGAACAGCATGTAGCCGATGTGGCTCACCAGGGTGAACGAGAGCAGTCGCTTGATGTCGGCTTGGGCGAGGGCACCGAGGATGCCGACGACCATCGTCAGGCTGCCGACCACCAGGAACAGCGCGCTGAGGTCCTGCCCGGCGAACAGCACGGTCTCGGTGCGGATGAGCGCGTACACGCCCACCTTCGTGAGCAGGCCGGCGAACACCGCGGTCACCGGCGCCGGCGCCGTCGGGTACGAGTCAGGCAACCAGAACGAGAGCGGGAACACGGCCGCCTTGATGCCGAATCCGATCAGCAGCAGCAGGTGCAGCACGAGCTGCACGTCGGCGGGGAGCTCGGCGAGGCGCACGGAGAGCTGAGCCATGTTGACGGTGCCCGTCGCTCCGTAGATCAGCGCGATCGAGGCGAGGAAGAACAGCGAGCTGACGAGGCTCACGATGATGTATGTGACGCCGGCGCGGATACGTTCACCGGTGCCGCCGAGGGTGAGCAGCACGTAGCTCGATGCCAACAGCACCTCGAAGCCGACGTAGAGGTTGAACAGGTCACCGGCGATGAAGGTGGTGAACACACCGGCGGAGAGGATCAGGTAGCTGGGGTGGAAGATCGACACGGGTGTCTCGCGGTGCCGGTCGGCGACGCCCTGTCCGATGGAGTAGATGAGGACGCCGAGCAGCATGATCGAGGAGATCAGCAGCATGATCGCCGAGAGCCGGTCCACGACGAGGGCGATCCCCCACGGTGCGGCCCAGCCACCGACCGCGACGACCGCCGGGCCGTTGAGATCGATCAGCCAGAGCTGAACAGCGCTGATCACGACGGTCAGCGTCAGCGCGGTACTGCTGATGGCCACCTGCAGGCGCGGCTGGCGGCCGAGGATCACCGTGAGGGCGGCCGCGATCAGGGGGATCAGAACCATGAGCGGGATGAGCTGAGGCATCAGCGGTTGCCCTCCCGGTTCGTGTCGTCAGGGTCATGGCCACCGTGCGTCGGTTCGCTCGGTGCGTCGAGCGCGGTGAGCTCTGCGAGCAGCTCTGCTGCATCCGCATCGGCATCGTCGGCCGTGTCGTCCACATCGCCCGCCGCGTCAAGGTGCTCATCACTGGCGTCGAGGATCGCCTGGATGGCGGTGTCATCGGCCTCGGAGCGGCGCAGCTCAGCGACCGAGGCGAGCGCGTCTTCGAGATCCTGCTCCTCATCGTCGATGAGGTCGCCCTTGGCGCCGAGCTGGGCCAGCCACCAGGAGCGGTAGATCAAGGCGAGCATGAAGGCGGTGATGCCGAGGTTGATGACGATGGCGGTGAGGATCAGGGCCTGCGGCAGCGGGTCGGAGATCTCGGAGGGGTCGACGCCCTCCTCCATGATCGGGCCGAGTCCCGGCCGGCCACTCATCAGGAACAGCAGGATGTTGGTGGCATTGCCGACGAGCAGGAAGCCGATGAGCACGCGGGTGAGGCTGCGCTCGAGCAGCACGTAGACGCCGGAGGCGTACATGACGGCCATGAGGAGGATGAGTGTCATCGAGGCGTTCATGCGGATGCCCCCTCGACCGGATTCGGCTTGGCTGTGTCGGCCTCTGAACTGCTCGGCCGCTCGTACTCGGCCTCTTCGTCGCCGTCCTGGTCTTCCTGCTGGCGGTCGACCTCGCTGCCGAGGCTGCGCAGGATGTCGAGCACGAGACCGAACACGACGAGGTAGACGCCGATGTCGAAGATCGTCGATGTGCCGATGGAGATCTCGCCGAGCACGGGGATGCTCGCCTCGAACCAGGAGGATTCCAGCACCTCGAGCCCGAAGAACATTGAGCTGAGCGCGGTGCCGACGGCCAGCAGCAGTCCCGTTCCGAGCAGCTTGCCCGCATCGATCGGCACGGCCTCCGCCAACTCGTAGCGACCGCCGGCCAGGTACCTGGCGACGAGCGCGAGGCCCGCAAGCAGACCACCGGCGAAGCCGCCACCCGGCTGGTTGTGGCCGACGAAGAGCAGGTAGATCGAGACGATGATGGCGGGGTGGAACAACAGCCGGACGAGCACCTCGATGATGATCGAGCGGTTCTGCGGGGAGAGCGTTCGGCCGGCGAGCAGCCAGGTCTGGCGTGTGACGGCGCTCGCGTTCAGCACCGGCCGGTTGCGACGCTCTCCACCGCCCTCCATACGCTCAACGGGCGCTGCGCGGCCAGAGATGAACACGAGGCTGGCGACGCCCGTGGCGACGGCGACGAGCACTGCGACCTCACCCATGGTGTCCCAGGCGCGGATGTCGACGAGCATCACGTTGACGATGTTCTTGCCGTGCGCCTCGGCGGCGAGGGCCGGCAACTCGGCCGAGATGGACGCCGCCTCGCGGGCGCCGAGCGCGATCATCGCGATCACGGCCATCACGGTTCCGGCGAGGATGCCGAGCACGGCACGCAGCCCCTTGTGCACGGACTTGTTGCGCACGGCCATCTGCTGCGGCAGCCGGCGCAGCACGAGCACGAAGACGACGACGGTGAGCGTCTCGACGAGCGCCTGGGTGAGTGCCAGGTCGGGCGCGCCGCCCATGGCGAACAGCAGCACGAGGCCGTAGCCGGTCACGCCGACGAGCAGCACGGCCGTCATCCGGTGCCCGGCGATGGCCGCGCCGATCGCCGCCATGGCCATCACGAGCGCGATGAACGGCTGCACGGCGTAGTCCCAGGGCACGACGCCATCCGGCCAGCTGCGGTTGACCGCGGCGGAGAGGCCGAGTCCGAGAACGAAGACGCCGATGATCACGGCGAGGTATGCGGGCAGACCGCCGCGTTGGATGCGCGTGGTGAGCACGGCGGCGAAGCGGTCGAGCGCCCGCATGAACTGCACGTAGTCGCGCGCCGCGTCGAGGGTTTGCGGAACCTTCGCCTGCAGGCGGGCAACCTGGCGGCGGCGCAGCAGCAGCAGGAATCCGAGCAGCAGGACGACCGCCGAGATCGCCAGCGCCGGCTCGAAGCCGTGCCAGAGGGCGAGGTGTTGATCGTGCGGGCCGGGCAGCGTGTCGGCGTATGGCGCGACGAGCGTCTCGACGACGGATGCCGCCAGCCCCCCGCCGATCGTCGCGAGTGAGAGCACGATCGGCCCGAGCAGAATGCTGAAGCCGGTCTCGTGCAGCTCCATAGCCTTGACGTCCGGCTTGCGGGAGAAGGCGCCCCAGAAGAAGCGCAGGCTGTACGCGACGGTCAGCACCGAGCCGACGATGACACCGGAGAGGGCGACCCAGGCCCAGAGCGCGTCCGGCCCGGAGGTGGATTCCAGCAGCGAGCCGAAGACGCTCTCCTTCGCGACGAAGCCGAGCAGTGGGGGTAGCCCGGCCATCGAGGCGACGGCGATGCCCGCCGTTGTCGCGAGCAGGGGCATCCGTCGGCCGAGGCCCGAGAGCTTGCGCCAGTCCCTGGTACCCGTCGCGTGGTCGATGATGCCGACGACGAGGAAGAGCGTTGCCTTGTAGAGCGCGTGCGCGAGCAGCAGGGCGGCGCCGGCCAGTGCCGCATCTCGCGTGCCGAAGCCGAGCATGATGGTGAGGAAACCGAGCTGGCTGACCGTGCCGTAGGCGAGCAGCAGCTTGAGGTCGTACTGGCGCATGGCGCGCCAGCCGCCGACGAGCATGGTGAGCACGCCGACGGTCACGAGGATCGGCTGCCAGACTGGCAGCTCGGCGTAGCCGGGCGCGAAGCGGGCGATCACGTAGATGCCGGCCTTGACCATGGCTGCTGCGTGCAGATACGCGCTGACCGGGGTGGGCGCGGCCATCGCGGCCGGCAGCCAGAAGTGGAACGGCACGAGCGCGCTCTTGCTGAGCGCGCCGAGAAGCACGAGCACGATCGCGACCTGCCCGAACACCCCGCCGACCGGGTTCGCCACGATCTCGGTGAGCGAGGTCGAGCCGCTCGCGACGGAGAGCATGATGATGCCGACCAGCATCGCGAGCCCACCGAAGGTGGTCACGGTCAGGGCCTGCAGCGCGGCACCGCGGCTGGATCGGCGGCCGGTGTGGTGCCCGATCAGCAGGTAGGAGAGCACGCTCGTGGCCTCCCAGAACACGAACATGACGATCACGTCGTCGCTCGTGACGAGGCCGTACATCACGCCGGCGAAGGCGAGCAGCAGGGCGGCGAAGCGGCCGAGGCCCGGCTCGTCGTCGCTGAAGTAGCGGGCGCAATAGGCCAGCACGAGCGCGCCGACGCCGGTGACGATGAGCGCGAGCAGCAGCGACAGCGCATCGATGCGGAAGCTGAGCGAGATGCCGAGCTGCGGGATCCACGGGACGGATTCGGTGACCGGGGTGCCCGCGAGAATGCCGGGGGCCTGCGCGAGCGTCATCGCGAAGAGCGCTGCCGGTGCCAGGGCGATCACCCAGAAGACGCGGACCTTGAGCCACTTCGTCAGGAACGGGGTGAGAATCGCGAGAAGTCCGACCGCCACAAGGGAGAAGATCATCAATCTCCCCCGCCAGTCGTCGTGTGGCTACAGAATACCAATGCACAGCGCTGCGCGTCTTCGACTAAACTCAAATGTTGCCGCCGATCACGGTGAGCGCGCTTGAGCGTTCTCCCGCTCGCGCCGACCACTCAGGGTCATCTCAGGGTTATCCCCCATTCGCGGGGCAGCCCGCCAGCACGTAAGCTCTGCCTACGAGCTTGAGGGGGCACGCTATGAGTGATCTGACACTGATCGGCACGACGATCGATCCGGCCGGATGCAATTGCGACGATTGCCTGCGCGGATCGAGTATCCCCCTGCACCGCGCGACCGCCGCTCATCTGCACGGGCTGATGAACGGCGATCTCGCGAATGCGACAGGCCTCGACCTCAGCGACATCGAGGCCGTGCTCGACGGTCTCTGAGCGCGCCCCTGAGGCGGCGGCTCGGCTCTGCTACGGCGTGCGGTTCTCCGCACCGACCATCCAGGCGTACTGCTCGATCTTCTCGATGATCGCGTGCAGGATGTCGGCACTCGTCGGGTCCGCGTCGTCGACGGTGTCGTGCACCGAACGGGCGGTGTGGGCCACGGCCTGCAGACGGGCGGTGATCAGGTCGACGGTCTCCGCGGTGTCCGTCTCCCCTGCCGGGTAGGCGGGCAACGTCGTGGTGGCCGCGATCGTGTCGCTGCGGCCGTCCGGCACCGAGTGCAACGCACGCATGCGCTCGGCTATGACATCGGCGAACTCCCGTGCCGAGTCGATGATCTCGTCGAGCTGCAGGTGCAGGTCGCGGAAATTCTTGCCGACGACGTTCCAGTGCGCCTGCTTGCCCTGCAGCTGAAGCTCGAGCAGCTCGACGAGCACCTTCTGCAGTGCGTCGCTGAGCTTCTTGGGGGCCGTGAATGCGCTCGCCGTCGACTTCTTGCGCGAGGACTTCGCCGTGGTCGGGCGTTCCAGAGTGTCGGTCATGGTGCCTTCCTTCTGTCGTGCCACCCGGTCGTTGTCGACACCGCTCATGGGGGCGGTGTCCGACCGGGGATGCTCCTTCGAGGCTAACTCGCGACTCTGCTTCTGCACAGGGCTTGACGAGGAAACACAGGGTTTGACGAGGATGCACAGGCTTTGACGAGGAAGCACGGAGCTTAACGAGAAAGGGAGGCCAGATCCGACGAATCTGGCCTCCCTTCGCGGTGCCGGGGCTAGTCGGTGCCGGAGTCGAAGGCAGCGCCCTCTGACGCCACATCGGTTGCGCGCTCCAGGGCGTCGGTCGCGGCGTCCGGGTGACCGACCTCGAGGATCTCGCTGGCGGCACCGGGCTCGAGCTCACCGACGAGCTCGGCGGTCGCTCCGCCGATGATGCCTGCCGACGCGTACTGCTCGAGACGCGAACGCGAGTCGGCGATGTCGAGGTTGCGCATGGTGAGCTGGCCGATGCGGTCGTCCGGTCCGAAGGCCGAGTCGCCGACGCGCTCCATCGAGAGCTTGTCCGGGTGGTAGCTGAGGTGCGGGCCCGTGGTGTTGAGGATCGTGTAGTCGTCGCCGCGGCGGAGCTTGACGGTGACCTCCCCGGTGACGGCGGATCCGACCCACTTCTGGATGGACTCGCGCAGCATGAGTGACTGCGGGTCGAGCCAGCGGCCCTCGTACATGAGGCGGCCGAGGCGGCGACCCTGCTCGTGGTAGTTGGCGACGGTGTCTTCGTTGTGGATCGCGTTGAGCAGGCGCTCGTAGGTGATGTGCAGCAGCGCCATGCCGGGAGCCTCGTAGATGCCGCGGCTCTTGGCCTCGATGATGCGGTTCTCGATCTGGTCAGACATGCCGAGGCCGTGACGGCCACCGATCTTGTTCGCCTCGAGCACGAGCGCGACGGGGTCGGTGAACTCGACACCGTTGATGGCGACCGGGCGGCCGGCCTCGAAGCGCACGGACACGACCTCGGTGGCGATCTCGACGTCGTCTCGCCAACTGGCGACGCCCATGATCGGGGTGACGAGCTCGATGCCGCTGGAGAGCTCCTCGAGCAGCTTCGCCTCGTGCGTCGCGCCCCAGATGTTGGCGTCGGTCGAGTAGGCCTTCTCGGCCGAGTCGCGGTACGGGTAGCCGCGGGCGACGAGCCACTCGCTCATCTCGGTGCGGCCGCCGAGCTCCTGCACGAAGGTGCTGTCGAGCCAGGGCTTGTAGATGCGCAGGCGCGGGTTGGCGAGCAGGCCATAGCGGTAGAAGCGCTCGATGTCGTTGCCCTTGTAGGTGGAACCGTCGCCCCAGATGTCGACGCCGTCCTCCTTCATGGCGCGCACGAGCATGGTCCCGGTGACGGCACGGCCGAGCGGCGTGGTGTTGAAGTAGGTCTTGCCGCCGGAGCGGATGTGGAACGCACCACAGGCCAGGGCGACGAGGCCCTCCTCGACCAGGGCCGCCTTGGCGTCCACGAGGCGGGCGATCTCTGCGCCGTACTCGAGCGCGCGCCCGGGGACGGCGTCGATGTCCGGCTCGTCGGGCTGGCCGATGTCTGCGGTGTAGGTGCAGGGCACCGCACCCTTCTCTCGCATCCAGGCGACGGCGACGGAGGTATCGAGACCACCGGAGAAGGCGATGCCGACGCGTTCGCCGACAGGAAGAGAGCTGAGCACCTTAGACATAGCTAAAACCTTATTCCACGCGGGCGTTTCCACTGACATCGGCCGCCATCAGCCCTCATCGACGACCGCGAGCCAACGCGTCAGCACGCCCTCGATGCTCGCGACATCGGCGGCGTCCAGCACGCCGAGCAGCCGGTGCTCGTTCTCCATGTGCTCCGTGAACACCCGGTCGACGAGTTCGCGCCCGGCCGGGGTGAGTGCGACAACGCGGGCGCGGGCGTCCATTTCGCTCACCCGACGCGTGACGAGTCCGCGCTTCTCGAGCCGATCGACACGCTTCGTGAGGCCGCCAGAGGTGACCATGGTGTGATCGGCCAGCTCCCCCGCAGCACGCTCGAACGGTTCCCCCGCGCGGCGCAGCGTTGCGAGCACATCGAACTCCCCCTCGCCGAGTCCATGCCGCCGGTACACCTCGACGATGGATTCGCGCAGGTAGTCGCTGATGCGGTGCATCCGCCCGATGACGCCCTGCGGCGACGGGTCGACGTCCGGGCGCTCGCGCCGCCACTCCGCCTGGATGCGCGCGACGCGGTCGAGCGGGAGGTCATGGGAGTTTTGCGACATCCCGCCATGTTATCTTCCGCGGCAACTATAGTAGTTTCCATGGAAGATAAATGGCGATATGTGCTCCTCACGACGATCGCGCCGATCAGCTGGGGCACGACGTACTTCGTGACCCAGCAGTTCCTGCCCGCCGATACCCCGCTCTGGGGCGCGGCGATCCGGGCGCTGCCGGCCGGTTTGCTGCTGTTCGCGCTCCGCCCACGACTCCCACGGGGCTCGTGGTGGCTCAAGTCGCTCGTGCTCGGATCACTCAACATGGGCGCATTCCTCGCACTCGTCTACGTTGCAGCCCAGCTGCTGCCGACAAGTGTCGCCGCAACGATCATGGCGACCGGCCCGCTCGTGATGATGCTGCTGGCCTGGCCGCTCATCGGCGAGCGCCCGCGGTGGCTGTCGCTGCTGGGCGCCGGGCTCGGCATCGTCGGCGTCGCCGCGATGCTGTTCTCCGGCGCCGGCGCGGTCAACATCCTCGGCGTCCTGGCGTCGCTCGCGGCGATGGTGATGTCATCGATCGGCTATGTGCTCACCAAACGCTGGGGGCGCGGCGTCGATGTGCTCTCGATGGCCTCCTGGCAGCTGATCGCCGGGGCGCTCAGCCTCATTCCGCTCGCGGTGATCGTCGAGGGCGCCCCGCCGGCACTGGACACGACACAACTGCTTGCATTCGCCTACGTGTCGATCATCGCGACGGCGCTCGCCTACGTCGCGTGGTTCACCGGACTCAAGCATCTGGATGCCGGAACGGTCGGCCTGATCGGGCTTCTGAACCCGATCACCGGGGTGCTCCTCGGCCTCGCCATCGCGGGCGAGAGCTTCACGCCGCAGCAAGCCATCGGCGTCCTGCTCACCCTCGCCGGGATCATGCTCGGCCAGCGCGCGGGTCGGACGCCCTCGCGCCGACCGGCGACGAAACCGAACCTGTTGCTCCCGAGGGCGGCCCCCATAGACTGCGAGTGACGGTGGTTGAGGGGCACGTCCGCTCGCCACCGGCGTCTCCACCCGAAGGGGCCGCGCTGTGATCAGTTGACGAGCGAAGCGGGGAAATTGATGGTCGGAGTATCGGGAAACGGTCAGCGGGAGCCTGTTCAGGGCCCTGAACGGCAGCGGGGGGCGCTGCCGATCCCCGATCTGGCGTACACGGGAACCGTCACATACGACGCGACCGATCCGGATACGCACTACCCGCCGATCACCCGGCTCCTCCCCCCGGATGGCGCACCGAATGTGCTCGTGATCCTGATCGATGACACCGGCTTCGGCGCATCGAGCGCCTTCGGCGGACCGGTGCAGACGCCCAACTTCGAGCGCGTCGCCGCACGCGGCCTCAAGTACACCCGGTTCCACACGACCGCGCTCTGCTCCCCGACGCGGGCGGCCCTGCTCTCCGGGCGCAACCACCACACGGTGGGCATGGGCGGCATCACCGAGATCGCCACCAGTGCCCCCGGCTACAGCTCCGTGCGCCCGAACAACTGCGCGCCGCTGGCGGAGACGCTCAAACTGAACGGCTACAACACGAGCCAGTTCGGCAAGTGCCACGAGGTGCCCGTCTGGGAGGCAAGCCCGGTCGGCCCGTTCGACCACTGGCCGCACCCCGGCAACGGCTTCGAGTACTTCTACGGCTTCCTCGGCGGCGAGACGAACCAGTGGTACCCCGCGATCTACGAGAACACCTCCCCCGTGGAGCCGTGGGGCACGCCGGAACAGGGCTACCACTTCATGGCCGACATGACCGACAAGGCCATCGACTGGACCCGCCAGCAGAAGGCGCTGGCGCCGGACAAGCCCTTCTTCACCTACTTCGCCCCCGGGGCGACCCACGCACCGCACCACGTTCCGACGGAGTGGGCAGACAAGTACACGGGCCAGTTCGACCAGGGCTGGGACGAGGTGCGCAAAGAGACGTTCGCCCGCCAGCTCGAGCAGGGCGTCATCGCCGCCGATTCGGTGCTCACCGAGCGCAGCCCCGGCATCCCGTCGTGGGACGAGATGAGCGACATCATCAAGCCGGCCCTCGCGCGGCAGATGGAGGTGTACGCCGGCTTCCTCGCCTATACCGACCACTACGTCGGTGAGCTGCTCGACGCGTACGAGGAGCTCGGGATCCTCGACGACACCCTCGTCTACGTGATCATCGGTGACAACGGCGCGTCGGCTGAAGGCTCTATGCACGGCACGACCAACGAGGGCTTCACGATCAACCACATGAACGAGATCGAGAGCGAGGAATACGTCGCGGCGCACATCGACGACCTCGGCACCCCGAGCTCGTACAACCACTACGCGGTGGGCTGGGCGCACGCCATGGACACCCCGTACCAGTGGACGAAGCAGGTCGCCAGCCACTGGGGCGGCACCCGCAACGGCACGATCGTCAGCTGGCCGAACGGCGGCGTTGAGCAGGGCGGCATCCGCAACCAGTTCAGCCACGTCATCGACGTCGCGCCGACCGTGCTCGAAGCGGCAGGCATCCCGGAACCGAGCACCGTCCACGGTGTGACGCAGCGGCCATATGAGGGCACCGCGATGAACTACACCTTCGGTGATGCGGATGCCGAAGAGCGCCACACCACGCAGTACTTCGAGATGCTGGGCAACCGGGCGATCTTCCACAAGGGCTGGACCGCCGTCGCCAAGCACAAGGACCCGTGGCTCGGATCCAGCCACGGCCTTGACGAGGACGTGTGGGAGCTCTACAACGTCGACGAGGACTGGACGCAGTCGAACAACCTCGCCGAGCAGGAGCCGGAGCGACTCGCGCACCTGCAGCGCCTGTTCCTGATCCAGGCGGCCCGGTTCAACGTTCTGCCACTCGACATCCGCTCGGCCGAGCGCATGAACCCCGACATCGCCGGACGACCAGCGCTCATCACCGCCAGCAGTCAGAAGTTCTACCGCGGAATGCGGCGGCTCAGCGAGAATTCGGCAATCAACATCAAGAACAAGTCGTTCACGGTGTCGGCGAAGGTCCTCGTGCCCGAGGACGGTGCGAATGGGGTGGTCATCGCCCAGGGCGGAGCCTACGGCGGCTGGTCGTTCTACGGCGTCGACGGCAAACTCGCGTTCGCGTACAACCTACTGGGCATCACCATCGACCGGATCCACTCGGATTCGACCGTGCCGGCCGGCACCACCGAGTTGAAGGCCCACTTCGCCTACGACGGCGGCGGTGTCGCCAAGGGCGGGACCGTCACCCTCTTCGCCGACGGCGCGCAGATCGGCGAGGGCCGCATCGAGAAGACGATCCCGTACCAGTTCACCTTCGATGAGACGACGGATGTCGGCGTCGACTTGGCGTCACCGGTATCGACCGACTACAGCGCAACCGGCAACGAATTCAGCGGCGAGCTCGACTGGGTACTGATCGAGCTCGGTGACGACGACCACTCGCACCTCATCGACGACGAGCACAAGATGCGCGTCGCAATGCTCAAGCAATAACCTCACCGGCCGCCGCCCGCTCCGGGTGGCGGCCGTTTTTCAGCTCTGAACAAGGGACAGGACATGCAGAACAAGAACGTCATTCCCAGCATCGAAGCGGCACACCGCTCCGTGCTCGACTCGATGCCGTTCGACGACACGGCCGATTTCGACGACGCCGAGCGCGGTTTCATCGCCAAGCTCGAGCCCGGCATCGTGCTCGCATCCGACGGGCACACTGTGTGGGACAACGACCGCTACGACTTCCTCGACGGCGAGGCTCCGACCTCCGTCAACCCCAGCCTGTGGCGGCAATCCCAGCTCGTCGCCAAACAGGGCCTGTTCGAGGTCGTCGAGGGCATCTACCAGGTGCGCGGCCTCGACCTCTCCAACATCACCTTCGTCGAGGGCGAGACAGGGGTGATCGTGATCGACCCGCTGATCTCGAGCGAGACGGCCGCGGCCGCCCTCGGGCTCTACCGCGCGCACCGCGGCGAGCGCCCCGTCGTCGCCGTCATCTTCTCGCACAGCCACGTAGACCACTTCGGCGGCATCTTCGGCGTCACATCACAGGCAGATGTGGATGCCGGACGCGTGCAGGTGATCGCCCCGGTCGGCTTCGTGCACCACGCCGTGGAGGAGAACGTCTACGCCGGAACCGCGATGGCGCGTCGGGCAGGCTACATGTACGGCGCCGTGCTCGCCCGCGGCCCGAAGGGGGCCGTCGGCGCCGGACTCGGCCAGACGACGTCCTCCGGCGAGGTCGGCCTCATCGTGCCCACACTGGAGATCAGCACGACGGGGGAAACCCACACCATCGACGGGGTGGAGATCGAGTTCCAGATGGCGCCCGGAACCGAGGCGCCGTCCGAGATGCACTTCTACTTCCCCGCTCGCCGCGCGCTCTGCATGGCGGAGAACGCCACGCACACGCTGCACAACCTGCTCACCCTGCGCGGTGCACTGGTGCGCGACCCGCACGTGTGGTCGAGCTACCTGACCGAGGCGATCGACCGTTATGGCGACAAGACGGATGCCGTATTCGCCTCGCACCACTGGCCGACCTGGGGCAAGGAAAGGATCATTGGATTCCTCTCCACCCAGCGCGACCTCTACGCCTATCTGCACGATCAGACGCTGCGTCTGCTCAATCAGGGATACACGGGGGCCGAGATCGCCGAGATGATCGAGCTGCCGCCGGCCCTCACCTCCGCGTGGAACACCCACGGCTACTACGGATCGATCAGCCACAACGTCAAGGCGATCTACCAGCGCTACATGGGCTGGTTCGACGGCAACCCGGCCAGGCTCTGGCCGCACCCGCCGGCCGCACAGGCCGAACGCTACGTGAAGGCACTCGGCGGGATTGACCGCGTCGTCGAACTCGCCCAGACGGCGTTCGACGAGGGTGATCTGCGCTGGGCCGCGACGCTGCTCGACCACGCGGTGTTCGCCGATGCCGAGCACTCCGGCGCCCGCGCGCTGTACGCCGATACCCTCGAACAGCTCGGCTACGGCGCCGAGAACGGTACGTGGCGCAACTTCTTCCTCTCCGGCGCCACCGAGCTGCGCGAGGGCAACTTCGGCACGCCGACTGCCACGAGCGCACCGGCGATCGTCGCCCAGCTCACCGCCGAGCAGCTCTTCGACTCGTTGGCCATCTCGGTTGACGGCCCGAAGGCGTGGGACCTCGACCTCCGCATTAACGTCACCTTCACCGACCTCGATGCCAACTACCGCGTTGCGCTTCGGAACGGCGTGCTCATCAGCAGGAAGAAGGCGCTGGACCCGGATGCCGCGGTGACCGTGTCGCTCAGCAAGGCACGCCTGTTGGCTCTGCTCGCCGGTGATGCCGACTCCCCCGGGGTCGAGACCAGCGGCGACGCGGCCGTGCTGCCGCAGCTGCTCGGCGTGCTGCAGAGCGGGGACCCCGCCTTCAACATCGTCACTCCGTAGTCGGACTGGCCGTGCTCGTTCCCTGGTTGCGCATGAACACGATGAGCCAACTGAACACGAGCACGGCCAGAATCAGCTCGACCGCGGTGAGGTTGTAGTACCCGGTCACAAAGAACACCACGAGTATCCCGATCACGGCGACGAAGACGTACCCCAGCCAGATGAACACCGTCGGCGTGGTCGGGATCAGTGTGCGCAGCCGCACAACCAGGATCGTGTAGACGATGGCCATGCCCGTCGCCGAGAGATTGTGCAGCGCCAGCGACACGTCCAGCGAGAACAGCCCGACGCAGCCGAGCATGATCCCGATCAGGATCAGCGAGACGCGCACGAAACGGCGGTGACGCCGCTCCGTTTCTGTGCCGGCGGGCAACGAGACCGTCGCGTAGTTCGCAATCGTCGTCACGAGCACACCGGCGATGATCAGGGTGAGGTTGAATGCGTTCCCGGAGAGGTCATCCGTCATGCCGAGGGTGCTGAGATTCTTCTGCCACCAGTATGGATCGGACGCGCTGAGCATGCTCGTCACGGCTCCGACGAGCAGGAACACCGCGAGCACCAGCGACAGCAGGATCGGAGTGAGATTCATCGCCGAGAGGAACACGACGTAGGCGGTGACAGCCGTCGCCACCCCGGCGAGCAGCGCGGCCGAGAATGGGAAGACGAGCGCGTCGACGAAGCTCCGCGCCAAGACGTCGGCGATCGCGATCCAGGCGAGCAAAGCGATGACGGCGTGTGCGAGCGCGATCGCCGCGACATCGAACCAGTGCAGCCGCGGACCGGCGCCCTCCCCCACGCCGCGCGCGCGTCGGAGGCTTCTGGCCCAGACCACCACGATCGCCGCGGCGATGGCGGAGCTGATCGCCACGAACTGGCCGAGCGAGCCCGGGCCGGAGATCGGCGCCGAGCTGCCCCAGAATACGAGAAGCCCGGTGATCGTGCTCACCACGAAGACGGCGGCACCGAGTATCAACGCAACCGACTCCACCGATTCCCTGCTCTCGGCAGGATGCCGGAGCACACTCACGATCGAACTGGACTGACTCATTGCGGCCACCTCTCTGCTCCGACGGTTTGGGGTTGGCTAGTGGATGAGCGCCTTCAGTGCGATCATGGCGAAACCGAACGCCGCGGTGCCGAGCGCCCCGGCGATGCGGACCGGCCAGGAGCTGCCTCGCACCGCGAAGGCGCTGTAGCCGAGCACGGCGAGGATCACGACGCCCAGCCAGAGCGCCGTCCACATCGCCACCGAATCCGGAATCGCCTCGAGCGCGCCGAGCAGCAGGACGAAGCACGGCAGCAATGCGGAGAGCAGGAAGCCGATCGAGCGGCGCACGGAGCGGTGGAATGCGACCGCCAGGGTGGTGTCATCCCCCTCGATGACGCCGTGGCCCGCGACGGTCCCTGCGTAGACATGAGCGGCCCAGAACACCGCGACGGTGCCGACGACGCTCAGAAAGGTCTGCATCGAACTGGCGCCGTAGCTGCCGGCGACGACGATCATGCCGCTGACCAAGACGATGCCGTAGACCGACTCCTCGGTGACGAAGCCCGTGCGCACGCGCGTCACCAGGTCGGCGTCACTCTCCGGTGGCTCGGGCGTGTGCTCGTTCATGGTGCGTGTTCCTCCTTGGTGCGCCCGGCGATCTCGGCCGGGATGCCGCGGGAGAACACTAGCGCGAATGCCGCGATCGCGATGAGCGCGAAGAAGGCGGTGCGCAGCGAGCTGATCTGCGACTCGGCGTAGACCGTTGTGAGCGTCGCGGCATCCGCGGCGCTCAGCCCGGCGTCCTCGGCGATGCCGGCGACACTGCTGGCCGGAACGATGTCAACGCCGCCGGCGGTGAGCTCGGCGACCGAGCCCTTCACATCCTCAGGCAGTGTGCTGGCCGCAACGCCTCCGGCGAAGGAGGTGGCCAGCGCCCCGATCAGCACCGACCCGATCAGCGCGGTGCCGAGCGAGGAGCCGAGGTTCTGGAACACGCCCTGCAGGCCGCCGACCTCGCTTGACTCCTTGCCGCTGACGGAAGACATGTTCACGTTGCCGAGCTGTGATGCGAGGAGGCCGAGCGCGGCGCCTGCACAGAACATGCCGATGGCGAAGATCCAGCTCTTCAACTCGATGTCGACGGATGCCAGGAGCACCACCGCACTCGCGACGAGCACGAATTGCCCCCACTGCACGATGCGGCGCGGCGACCAGATGGCCGAGAGTCGAGTGCCGATGATCGAGAACAGGATGAGCGAGACCGAGAGCGGGAAGATCTTGATGCCCGTCTGGAGCGCGTCGAGCCCCAGCGTCATCTGCAGATAGACCGGCACCATGAAGAAGAGGCCGGCCGTGATGGCGTACTGCGCTCCGAGCACACTGAGCCCGCTCCGGAGCTGCGTGATCCGGAACATCTCCACGTGCACGAGCGGGGGGCGGCCGGCCGCCACGAGCGCCTTCTGCCTGCGCACGAAAACGTAGAGCAGCACGGCGCCGACGAGGATCAGCCACGCCGTGAGCGAGATGCCGAGCGGTGCGATCTCGACCCCGCCGATCTCCGGGGAGTGCAGGGGCGTGATCCAGCCCCAGGTCTTGCTCTGCAGCATCCCGAACACGACGAAGACGAGTCCGAACGCGGACAGCAGCACGCTCGGCACGTCGATGCGCACCTTCTGCGGTGGCGTGGAGTCGGTGACCATCCGCGCGCAGAGCACGACGACGGCCATGATCACGACCTCACCCACGAAGACGTAGCGCCAGTTCAAATAGGTGGTGATGAAGCCGCCGATCAGCGGCCCGGCGGCCACAGCGGCACCGGAGACGGCACCGATCACCGCATAGGCGGTTATCCGGTCGCGGCCGGTGTAGTTGTCGGCGATGAGCGCGGCGATGGCCGGGATCACCAGCACGGCGCCGAGCCCCTCGATGATCGACCAGCCGAGGAAGAGGGTCTGCACATTCGGGCTGAGCGCCGTGGTGAGCGAGCCGATCGCGTAGACGATCGATCCGATCACGAAGGCCCTGCGCCTGCCCCAGACGTCACCGAGCTTCGCCCCGAGCAGCATCATCGAGGCCATGGTCAGTGTGTAGAAGGTGATGGCTGCCTGCATGGCGGCCACGGTCGTGTCCAGATCGGCCACGACCGTCGAGATCGACACGTTCATGACCGTGCCGTCGAGCACCATGACGAACTGGGCAGAGCCGAGGATGATGACGACAAGCCATTTCTTCATGCAGCGGCCGACTCTCTCTGACGGCTCGGGCGGTTCCTGATGCCGCAGGCTCAGTATTGACCCGAATTCGCGTGCGGCGCAACGGACACGCGGGGTAGCGCTCGGCAAAAGCACAGGGGTACAGTCTGAGCCACTGGCGCAACCGTGGGGGTGTGCCCCGAAAGAATGGTCACAACTATGAATTTCTGGGACGTTGTCGGTTTCTTCTTCTGGACATGGGTGCTGGTGTCCTACCTGATGATCCTGTTCTGGATCCTCAGCGATCTGTTCCGAGACCACACTCTCAGCGGATGGTTCAAGGCCATCTGGATCATCTTCCTGATCTTCGTGCCATTCCTCACCGCGCTCGTCTACCTGATCGCGCGCGGTCGGTCGATGAACGAGCGGGCCGGCCGCGGCGCCGGCATCGTGCCGGAGGACTACTCCAAGCCGGCTCCATCGACGACACCGGCTGCCGATATCGCACAGGCCAAGACGCTATTGGATGCCGGCACCATCAACCAACGCGAGTACGACGCTCTCAAGGCGAAAGCCCTGGGCGAGTTCTAAGAGACGGGGCCGGGACGATGGCCGAGTCGGGCGCCGCAGCAAGCGGCATCAGCGAAGCATTTCGGTTGCGCGCGGCGGCCGGGCGTGACGCCCGCCGCCGCTCGCCGCGCTCCGGCGCGTCTGAGTGGGCTGCGGCATCCGACCGGCCGGACCCCGTCTCCCTCCTTGAGGAACAGGCGCTCAGCCGGGCGCCCGAGCTCGTGCCCATCCGCTATGGGCGGATGCTGGTGTCGCCGTTCACCTTCTACCGCGGCGCGGCGCTGCTCATGGCATCCGACCTTGCGGGAACACCGGACTCCGGGCTCACCGTGCAGCTCTGCGGCGATGCGCACCTGTCGAACTTCGGGGTGTTCGGCACTCCGGAGCGTTCTCTGCTGTTCGACATCAACGACTTCGATGAGACCCTGCCCGGACCGTGGGAGTGGGACCTCAAACGCCTGGCCGCGAGCTTCGAGGTGGCGGGGCAACACCGCGGCTTCACCGAAGCCGAGAGGCGCGAGAGTGTGCTGGCTCTGACCCGTTCCTATCGCGAACGGATGCGGCAGGCCGCAGACTCCCCCGTGCTCCGTTCCTGGTACGACCGGTTGAACGCCGACGATGCTCTGGCCTGGTTGCAGAACGAGCAGGCAGAAGGTCGGGCGGAGAAGAAGCAGGTCAAGCGCACGACGGAGGTCTTCGCGAAGGCGCGCACCCGCGACAGCGCGCGTGCCACCAAGAAGCTGGTCGGCGTCGTCGACGGCGAGCTGCGGATCCTCTCTTTTCCCCCGCTCATCGTGCCCGTCGGCGAGCTCGCGCCGGAGGGGCGCACTCGCGATCAGGAGGTGGAGCAGATGCGCGAGCTGATCTCCGCCTACATGGAGACGCTGAACAACCCGCACCACCCCGCCCACGAGTACGAGTACGTGCACATGGCGCGCAAGGTCGTCGGTGTCGGCAGCGTCGGCACGCGAGCGTGGATCCTGCTGCTGCGCGGCCGCAACGACGAGGACCTCCTGCTGCTTCAGGCAAAGGAGGCGCAACGATCTGTGCTTGAGCGCTTCCTGCCGGCCAGCGAGTACGACCATCAGGGCGAACGGGTCGTGCGCGGTCAGCGCATGATGCAGGCGGCGAGCGACATCTTCCTCGGCTGGCAGCGGGTGGAGGGCCTTGACGGCGAGAACCGGGACTTCTACGTGCGCCAGATGCACGACTGGAAGGGTTCGGCCGACATCGAGAGCATGAACCCGACCGGGCTCCTGCTCTACGCCCACCTCTGCGGCGAGACGTTGGCCAGGGCGCACGCCCGCGCGGGCGACCGCGTCGCGATCGCCGCCTACCTCGGCGGCACGGACGTGTTCGACCGGGCCATCGCCGACTTCGCGAGCGCCTACGCCGAACAGAACAACCGCGACTACGCGGCGTTCCAGGCGGCCGTCGAGTCCGGCAGGCTGAGCGCGATCTCCGGACTCTGACGACGCCAGACTGCTCAGAGAGTCCAGACGGCTCAGAGAATCCAGACTGCTCAGAGCATGGGGACCGCGGGGCGCAGAGCCCTGCGTGCGCGCTTGACCACGTACATCGCCTCATCGGCCTGCCGGAGAGCAGACTCTGCCGTCGTGCTCTGCGCGTCGACGACCACGACGCCGACGCTGGCACCCGCATAGTCGATGGCTCCGGCGCTGAGCTCGAAACGCCCCATCGTGCACTCGGCCAGCCGCGAGCGCAGCGCCTCGGCGGCATCCGCCGTGCCCCGTGCGCCGTCGCTCTCCGGCCCGTCACCGATCACGACGAACTCGTCACCGCCGAGTCTGGCCAGCACGTCGCCCTGCCGCACCGCTGATCCGAGGCGGCGAGCGATGGCGAAGAGGAATTCATCGCCGACATCGTGGCCGTAGGCGTCGTTGACGGCTTTGAAGCCGTCGAGGTCGATGAAGGCGACGATGACGCCGCGCTCGTCGCGGGCACCGCGGGCCAACGCACGGCGCAGTTCGCCCAGGAGCATCCGCCGATTCGGCAAACCGGTGAGTGCATCCGTCGAGGCGTGAGAGGCCAGCTCGCTGTTCGCTTGTTGCAGGCTCTGGAACAACAGCTCGCGCTCGACCTGCTGCGCGATCAGCTTCGCGAAGAGTTCGAGCACGGTCTGCGATTGCGGCTTCAGGGGCAGCGACGCCGAACTGGCCGCACAGAGCGTTCCGTACAGACCACCCGTCTCGGTCTCGATCGGCATGCTGACGTACGTGTGGATGTTCAATGCGGCAGCCGCCTCGGAGTCGGCCCATCGCACAGGCACGTCCGAGGTGTAGAAGTGGCTCTCATCGAGCGCTCGCTTGCACAGCGTGTCCGCCCACGGCACCGTGAGTCCCTCGGAGATCTGCAGCTCGCTGACGTTGCGCGAGAACAGGATGTTCTGCACTCCCCGGTCGAGGTCGACCGTCGTCAGATAGGTCGACTCGAGACCGGTGACCGCCTCAAGCATCTCGAGCATCGGGCGGGCCAGGTCCTCGAGCGTCTTCGCAGCGGTAACGGTGCGGGTGAGTTGGTCAAGCACGGCGTCCATCACCCCATTCTGGCGACGATTGCCCGGCATGGGCGACAGCGCGCCGTCACGCGGCGGAGCGGTCGGCAGCCACGACGAGGTCGGCGGAGCTCATGACCTTGTCGATGGCGATCTCGATGACGACACGGATCGGGTTCACTCGCGGCTGTCGGTAGCGGACCGCGTAGAGCGCGACCGCGTGCGCGACGGCATCCGCGTCTCGGTTGATCGTCGCCGGTCCGGCGAACGAGATCCATCGCCCCTCGTGCACCTGGGCGACCGTCGCCGTGCCGCCGCGCTCGACGTTGCGCACCTTCTGCGTCCCGTCAGAGGTGATGATGCGCAGGATGCCGTCTTCCACGGTGAACCCGACGGGGACGGAGTGGATGCCGCCGCGATGTCCGAGGGTCGACAGTATGCCCATGTGGCGTTCGCTCACGAACAGTGCGGCGGTGTCACTCAGCTGAATCGTCATGTCCCCATTGTTTCGCAGGCGAGGCTCACACGCGCACCGGCCGACCGGGTGATCACCATACGCTCACGCAACACGGCGGCTGCTGGGCTGGGTGCCTGCCATCGTTCATGGCGCCTCGCAACAGGAAGAGAAACAATGCCTCAGCCCCTCCCGCGCACACTGCGTGCTGCCGCATCCGCGCTCGCCGTCTCACTCATCGCGCTCACGCTCGGCGGCTGCGGCTTCGTACCCGATGGATCGACACCGGCCCCCGCTGCGGCGAGCGAAGCGGATCTCGGCGATGACGACGGCTACATCCCGGACGGGGAGAGCGTCTCACCGAACGCCGACGATCTGCCGACCATCGCCAATCTCGACCTCGATCTGAGGACTGCGCTGCAGCGGGCCGCCGCCGACGCTGCCGCCGACGGGGTCGAGATGTTCGTGACAGACGGCTGGCGCAGTGAGCGCTACCAGCAGTTGCTCCTCGACAACGCGATTCGCAACTATCTCAGCGAGGAGGAGGCGCGCAAGTGGGTGAAGACGCCGGAGGAGTCGACCCACGTGAAGGGGCTCGCCGTCGACATCGGGCCGACGGATGCCGACAGCTGGCTGAGTCAGCACGGCAACGACTATGGGCTGTGCCAGACATACGGCAACGAGATGTGGCACTTCGAGCTGGCCGTGCGCCCGGGCGAGACGTGCCCGGCGCCGCTCAGTGACGCCTCGGCCGGCTGAGTTGGTGAGGGCTGCGCGGTGAGGGCCGTGCGGTGAGGGCCGTGCGGTGAGGCTGTGCGGTTAGGGCTGTGCGGCGCGTGCGGCCGCCTCGAGGAAGGCGGGGCGCACGCGGTCCCAGCCGTCGAGGTAGCCACCGACCATGGCCGCGTCGCGCAGGAGCACGAGCTGTGCGGCGGCGCCCGCGGCATCCGCAAGGCCCGCGGCGTCCAGCACAGCCTCGAGCTCGGCGCGGAACCACGCCCGGTGCGCGCCGACCGCTTGCCGCACCGGGCTGTCGGCATCCGGGTATTCGGCCGCGGCGTTGATGAACGGGCAGCCACGGGTGTGATGGCGGGCCACATCCTCGGCCAGGCCGGCGATCACGAGGTCCACGAGCTGTCGCGGTTCCGCTCCGGATGCCTCGGCCGCGGCGAAGGTGGCTCGAATCTGGGCATCCTCGACGCCGAGATACGCCTCGACGAGGTCTTCCTTGCTCGGAAAGTGGCGATAGAAGGTTGCCCGGGTCACGCCGGCCTCCGCCAGGATCCGGTCGACTCCGACCGAGTGGATCCCCTCGCGGTAGAAGAGTTCTGACGCGGCGCGAAGCAGGCGCTCGCGGGCCTCGGAGGCGCCGCTGGGAGTAGTTCGAGTGGCCATACACAAAATGATAGAACGATCTTTCTCTTTTTGCTTGACATCTCGCTCGGCGGGGCGTAACTTTCACTTCAGAAGCAGAAAGAACGATCGTTCCACTTAACGGAGCGGCACCCAACAAGGAGAAGGAATCATGACCGCCACTGACAAAACCCCCATCGTCCTCATCCACGGCCTGTGGATGACGCCGCGCAGCTGGAACACCTGGGCCGAGTACTTCCGGGCCCGCGGCCACGAGGTGATCATCCCCGGCTGGCCCGGCATCGATGACCGCTCCGTCGCCGAGGTGCGCAACAACCCGGAGGCACTGAAGGGCATCGGCCTCAAGCAGATCGCGGACCACTACGAGCGCATCATTCGCGCACTCCCCCAGAAGCCGATCATCATGGGGCACTCCTTCGGCGGCCTGCTGACGCAGATGCTCGCAGATCGTGACCTCGGAGTCGCCTACGTCGGCGTCACCCCCGGCCAGCCTGCCGGCATCACGACCCTGCCGGCGTCAACGCTGTGGACGGGAACCCCCATCCTCGCCAACCCCTTCGGCAAGAACGGCGCGAAGCCGCTCTCCAAGTCACACTTCCACTTCACCTTCGGCAACGACCTCGGCCGCGCAGAGTCCGACGCGCTCTGGGAGGAGTTCGCCGTCAACTCGTACAACCGGGTGTTCTTCGAGGGGGTCGCTGCGGCGTTCAACGAGAAGGGCGGCGTCAGCCGCGTCAACTTCGCGAAGGCCGACCGCGCTCCGCTGCTCGTGATCACCGGTGAGATCGACCACGTCGTTCCGCCCGCCATCGGCCAGGCCATCGTGAAGAAGTACACCGCGAGCGGCAGTCCCGCCCTCGTCGAGTACAAGGAATACGCCGGCCGCACGCACCGGATCGTCAGCCAGGACGGCTGGGAAGAGGTGGCCGAGTACGCACTGAACTGGGCCGTCGCCCACTCCGCCGCCACCAGCGCCGCCTAGGCGTCGGGCGTGGTCACGGCGCTTGCCAGCCCCGTGACCCGGTTGTAGCCTGTGGGGCACCAGCCCGTCGGAACCTCCCCGAGACTGCAACCCGAAACGGTTCGGCATGTCTTCCGCCCTCTACGCACTCGGCAGATGGGCATTCCGCGCGCACCGGCGGATGCTCCTGCTCTGGGTCATCGTGCTCGCGGTGCTCTTCAGCGGGGCCGGGCTGCTCTCCGAGGGGACAGACAACACCTTCAGCATCCCCGGCACGGAATCGCAGGAGGCGCTGGATGCCCTCGCCCGCACCTTCCCCCAGGTGAGCGGGACGTCGGCGCAGCTGATCGCCGTCGCCCCGGACGGCACCGATGTGAGCGATGCCGAGTTCGAGGCGGCGGTCACGGATGCCGCGACGGCCATTGCGGCGATTCCGCAGGTGTCATCGGCCACCGTGCCGTACCCCTCGGATTCCGGCTCCGGCTCGAGCGCGAACATCAGCGCGGACGGCTCCGCCGTGATCGTGCCGATCCAGCTCTCGGTCGCCACCACCGCGGTGCTGCCCTCGACGGCCGATGCGTTGCAGGCCGCGGGCGTCGCGCTGGAGGCCGAGCTTCCGGTGGGCTCGCAGGTGTCCGTCGGCGGCCAGCTGTTCGCGCAGAGTGCCACCGGCATCAGCATCACGGAGCTGCTCGGAATCGCGGTCGCCTACGTGGTGTTGTTCATCACCTTCGGCTCGCTCGTGGCCGCAGGGCTGCCGCTCATCACCGCCCTGCTCGGCGTCGGCGCATCGCTCGCGATTGTCTTCATGGCGACGAGCGTGCTGACCATCACATCGACGACGCCATTGCTCGCGCTCATGCTCGGCCTCGCCGTCGGCATCGACTACGCGCTGTTCATCATCTCCCGACATCAGGATCAGCTGAAGCACGGCCTCGAACCGGAGGAGTCGGCGGCCCGTGCGGTCGCGACCTCGGGATCCGCCGTCGTCTTCGCGGCGCTCACCGTGATCATCGCGCTGCTCGGTCTGTCCGTCGCCGGCATCCCGTTCCTGACGATCATGGGCGTGGCCGCCGCTCTGGCCGTGGCGATCGCCGTGCTGATGTCGGTCACCCTCACCCCGGCGCTGCTCGGATTCGCCGGCTGGCACATCGTGGCGAAACGCTTCCGCCCCGGCGCGCCCCAACCTGCCGCGGTCCCCGAGCCCGACGACCCCGAGACGGCAGAGGCGGCAGAGGCGGCAGAAGTGGCCGAGCCTGTCGAGACCCCGACGGACGCTCCCCAGCGCGGCTTCTTCCCCGGCTGGGTGCACGCCGTCACCCGATGGCCACTCGTCACCGTCGTCGCCGTCGTCGTTGTGCTCGGCATCGCCGCCATCCCGGCGGCTGGGCTGCGTCTGGCGCTGCCGGATGCCGGCTCCCTCGACGAGGACACACCGGGCCGCGTCACCTACGACCTCGTGGCCGAACATTTCGGGCCGGGCTTCAACGGCCCTCTGATCGTCACCGGCTCCGTCATCCAGAGCACAGACCCGGTCACCCTGATGGACGATCTCGGCGCCGAGATCGCGGCCGTCTCCGGGGTGGCCTCCGTGCCGCTGGCGACCCCGAACGAGACCGGCGACACCGGCATCGTGCAGGTGATCCCGGAGGGGGCGCCGGACTCGGAACAGACGGAGGAGCTCGTCGCGACGCTGCGCTCCATGCAGCCCCACTTCGAGGAGGAGTACGGCGTGCGGCTCTCGGTCACCGGCTACACGGCGGCCGGCATCGACATCTCCGAGCGTCTCGCCGGCGCGCTGCTGCCGTTCGGTCTGCTCGTCGTCGGCCTCTCGCTCGTGCTGTTGGCCATGGTGTTCCGGTCGATCGTCGTGCCGGTCACGGCCGCACTCGGCTACGCGCTCTCGATCGGCGCGGCATTCGGGCTCACCAGCCTCGTCTTCATCGACGGCTTCCTCGCCGAACCGCTCAACGTGGCCGGCCTGGGCTCTGTGATCAGCTTCATGCCGATCATCCTGATGGGTGTGCTGTTCGGCCTCGCCATGGACTACGAGGTGTTCCTGGTGAGTCGGATGCGTGAGGAGTACCTGCACTCCGGCGATCCGACCGGCTCGGTGCACCGCGGCTTCACGGCATCGGCTCGCGTCGTCACCGCAGCGGCGCTCATCATGTTCGCGGTCTTCGCCGCGTTCGTGCCGGAGGGCGAGGCAAACATCCAGCCCATCGCATTCGGACTCGCGGTCGGGGTGTTGATCGACGCCTTCCTCGTGCGGATGACGCTCATTCCCGCCGTGCTGGTTGGCTTCGGCCGAGGCGCATGGTGGATCCCCGGATGGCTTGACCGCGTCCTCCCCCACTTCGACGTCGAGGGAGAGGGCCTGGCCGCCGAGTTCGCCCTCGCCGACTGGCCGGAACCCGGCGCGGAACTCGCGATCGCGGCGGCGGGCATGCGGGTTGCCGGGCAGCCCGCCGGCGAGCCCGCCTTCGACGCGTTGCTCGCCCCGGGCGAGGCACTCGTCCTGCTCGGAGGCTCCCTCGACGAACGGAGCGCGATTCTGCTCGCCCTCGGCGGCCGGATGGCGGTGAGCGCCGGCCGGGTGAAGGTTCAGGGCCTCGTGCTGCCGACACGGGCGGCCGCGGTGCGCGCCCGCACCGCTTCTCTGCTGCTGGACGCTTCGCTCCGCGGTGTGAGCGCTGTGCACGACGCCCTGCGCCGACGCCCCGACATCGTGCTCATTGATGCGGCGGACAGCTTCGTCGACCCCGAGCTGCGCGCCGGCATCCGCAGGGCGCTGGGCGAGAGCCTGAAGGGCAGCGGCCGGAGGGCGACCGCCCCGCTCACGATCGTGCTCGCGTGCCAGAGTGGCGACGTCGCCGACGCGCTGCTGCCGCTCGGCGTGGAGCTCCGCACCGTGCACCTGGCTGACGCGTCGAGCGCTCCGAGCGCACTGGCGGTGCGCTGATGGCGGGGCTCTGATGGCGCGAACCTTCTCGGCAACGGGCGGCTCTGAGCACCTCGGCCGCCTCGCCGTGCTCGGAGTGCTGGCCGTGCCGGTGCTGATCGGCGGCATCCTCGCCTGGGCGCTCGCCGCACCGACGCAGAACCTCGACAGAGTGACGGCCGCGATCGTCAACAACGACGACCCCGTCACCGTGAACGGCGACACGGTGCCGCTCGGGCGGCAGTTCGCAGCGGGGCTGATCGAGGGGCCGAGTGACCCGGCCGAGTCGACAAGCAACTTCACGTGGGTGCTCACCAACAGCGACGAGGCCTCCCTGGGACTCGGCGCCGGGCGATATGCGGCCGTCGTGACGATTCCGGAGTCGTTCTCGGCGGCGGCGACGTCGATGGGGGGCCAGGCAAGCGATGCCAGAGAGGCCGTATTCGAGGTCACGACGAGCCCCGCCTCTGCGGCCCTCGATCCGACGATCACCCAGCTCATCACCGAGGCGGCGGCCGCGGCCGTCAACCAGCAGCTGATCGAGCAGTATCTCGACAACGTCTACGCGGGATTCAACACGATCAACGAGCAGATCGGGCAGGCATCCGATGGCGCAGCCAGCCTCGTCACCGGCGCGGACTCGGTCTCCAGCGGCGCACAGTCCCTCGCCGACGCAGCCGCTCAGCTGGCCGCGGGGCTCGACTCGGTGGATGCCGGTGTCGATTCGCTCGCGAGCGGCCTCGCCCAGCTCGACGCCGGGTCGCAGGCGCTGCCGACGCAGACGGCGCAACTCGCGGCGGGTGCGGCCGGCGTCGCTGCGGCCGTCGGCAGCCTCGACGCGGCCGTCTCCGACGCCACCGCGCAGTTCTCTGCCGTGACGGCACAGCTCTGCGTGACGCCGGGCGCCGTCTGCGACCGGGCGACGGCGGCGCTCGCGCGCCTGCAGGCCGCCGATCAGCAGACCGCGGCGCTGGCGGCCGGAGCCGGACAGGTGGCATCCGGCAACGCCGCGTTGGCGGAGGCCATGCCGGCACTGGTCGCCGGCATCGACGCGTCGGCCGACGGCGCGACTCAGCTGGCGGCCGGCATCGGGCAAGCGGCATCCGGAGCGGAATCGCTGAGCGCCGGCGCGCAGAGCCTCGCCGCCGGAGCCGCGCAACTCGACGACGGCACCGCCCAGCTCGCCGACGGGCTTGCCGAGGCCGTCACTCAGATCCCGATGTACAGCGACAGCGACATCAGCACGCTCACGTCCGTGGTCTCACGCCCGGTGCTCGCCGAGCAGGACACGGTGCCACCCGGCATCCAGACGGTGCCGCTGTTCGCCGTCGTCGCCCTCTGGCTCGGCGGCCTCGTGATCGCGATCGCGCGCCGCGCCGTGCCGACGCGGCTGCTGTTGACCTCCGTGCCATCACGCACGATCACGCTGCGCTCGCTCGGCCCCACCGCCGCGCTCGGGGGCGGCCAAGGCGCCGTCGTCGCGGTCGTTGTGCTCACCGCCGTGAACACGACCCCCTTGGCATGGATGAGCTTCGCCGGTGCGAGCGTGCTGATCGGCGCCGTCTTCGCGATCGCGAACCAGGGACTCGCCGCGGCGCTCGGCTCGGTGGGACGCCTCGTCGCGGTGCTCGTCGCGGTGCTCGCCCTGGCGGCCGGGCTCAGTGGCGCCGTACCTCCGGCGGTCGCATCGACCGCCGGAGCGATCCCCACCGCACCGGCGCTGAGCTGGCTGTTGGCCTGCCTGACCGGCGACGGTCCCGCCGCTCTGTCCGCCGTGGTGCTGCTCGCGCTCGCCACCGCGCTCGGCATCGCGCTGCTCTACGCCGGCGTCGCCCGCCACCGCACCGTCCATTGAGAGCGGTCAAATGGCCGCTTGGAGGGCCCAAAAACGGCCATTTGACCGCTCTCAACGGAATCGATGGGCGGCGCATAGGCTGAACGCGTGGTCAGAGAGTTTTTCAGAGGCGTCGGGTTGCTGCTGCGCGGCTTCGCGTTCTGGACTCGCCGGCCCGGGGCCATGATGCTGGGGCTGGTGCCGGCAGCGATCGTCTTCGCCCTGCTGCTGGCGGGCCTCGTCGCGCTCGGCTTCAACGTCGCGCCGATCGTCGACTGGTTGACCCCCTTCGACGAGACGTGGCCGGAGCCGTGGCCGAGCATCGTGAACGCGGCAATGGGAACGGTGCTCTTCGCGAGCGCAATCGTGATCAGCGCCGTGACATTCACGGCGCTGACCCTCGCCGTCGGAGACCCGTTCTACGAACGGATCTGGTTGGCCGCGGAGCGAAACCTCGGCGGCGAGAGCCCGACAGAGGGTGCCGGATTCTGGCGCGGCGTGCGCAGCGCGCTCTGGCTGCTCGGAGCCGGCCTGCTCACCGCCGTGTGCGTCGCGATCAGCGGCTTCATCCCCCTGATCGGCGGCGTTCTCGCACCCGTGCTCGGCGTCGTCCTCTCCGGTCGGCTGTTGGCGGTCGAGCTGAGCTCGAGGGCGTTCGAGGCGCGTGCCATCCCCGGAGCGGAACAGCGCACCCTTCGCCGCGGCATCCGCTGGCAACTGCTCGGCTTCGGCGTGGCGACGCAGCTACTCTTCATGATCCCGTTCGGGGCGGTGTTCACGATGCCGGCTGCCGTGGCCGGGTCGACGTTCCTCGCCCGTTCAGCGCTCGACGCGCAGCGGGTGGCACGCGCCTGAGCTACGCGCTCTCGCCCATCCGCTCCATCACATTGGTGCCGTCGGAGAGCACCGGCGAGATGAGCCCGAAGACGTTGTTGTCTGGGTCGAGCAGGTAACCGACGCGGCCGATGCCCTCCATGTCGTCGAGCGGGAGCGCCTCGATGGCACCGAGCGCGAGGCCCTTCGCGAAGAGGCTGTCGATGTCCGCGACGCCGATCACGATGTTGACCCCGTTGACGGGCGCGCCCACCTCGGGTTTCGGCCCCATGCGTTGGGTGAGGCCGCCGTTGATGCCGCGGCCGAGTTCTGTGGTCATGTTGATCGCACCCTCACCCGTGTCGATCGACCAGTACGACATCTCGCCGTAGCGGGTGAACGTCCAACCGAACAACTCTGTATAGAAATCGATGAGCCGCTGCGGTTCGGATGCGTGGATCTCAAAGTGGACGACGAGGTTCGCCATGGTGCCTCCTTGCACTGGTGGCAGTCATGCTACGCCGCCCGTTCGGCGACGACCAGCCTCTCCGACTGTCGATGCCATGCGCCCTTGCCTCGGCTGGCCGGCAAGGCATAGCGTGCCCCTGTGGAGCCCCATCGACTTGATCGCACCGAAGCCCGACGCATCGCCGTGCGCGCGCAGGTGCTCGACGCGGAGCGCCCGAGCGACGTCGTCGAGCTCGTTCGCCGTCTGACCTTGCTGCAGATCGATCCGACCGCGGCGATCGCCCCGAATGCCGACCTCGTCGCCTGGAGTCGGATCGGCTCCGCCTATCGACCCTCCGAACTCGTCAACGCACTCGAACGGCGCAGACAACTCTTTGAGCTCGACGCGCTGATCAGACCCAT
The DNA here is from genome assembly GCF_001425085.1 of Leifsonia sp. Root4. Taxonomy (GTDB): domain Bacteria; phylum Actinomycetota; class Actinomycetes; order Actinomycetales; family Microbacteriaceae; genus Microterricola. Next base: position 601,433 of record NZ_LMDN01000002.1, read on the forward strand.
GGATGACCTCGGCCTGTTCCGTGCAGGCATGGACGCGTGGCCGTCTGAATCGAAGGCAGGCGAGTGGCTCGCCCGCAATGATTCCTTCCGACGGGACATCCTGAGCCGGCTGCGGAGTTCACCAGAGCCGCTGCTCTCCAGAGAAATTCCCGACACGAGCGTCGTGCCGTGGCAGTCATCGGGCTGGACGCACAATAAGAATGTCGGCCGGATGCTCGAATTCCTGACACTGCGCGGCGAGATCGCCATCGCTGCCCGACGCGGCCGCGAGCGGCTGTGGACGCTGGCCGAGCGGGTCTATCCCGAACAGCTCTCTCCACCGACCACGGAGGTGGCCGCGGTTGTGCGGGCCGAGCGCAGGCTCGCTTCCCTCGGCATCGCGCGCGAGAAGAGCACGGTCATGCCGCTCGAACCGGTCGACGTCGGCCTCGCCGGCGAGCCGGCGGTCATCGACGGGATCCCGGGTGCCTGGCGCGTGGATCCGGCCGCGCTCGGCCGACCGTTCGTTGGGCGCACCGCCCTCCTCTCACCCTTCGATCGACTGATCTACGACCGGGTGCGCGCCAAAGCTCTCTTCGACTTCGACTACGTGCTTGAGATGTACAAGCCGAAAGCCAAGCGTCGCTGGGGCTATTTTGCACTGCCGATCCTGCACGGCGATCGCCTGGTCGGCAAGCTCGACGCGCTCGCCGACCGCAAGGAAGGTGCACTTGTGGTCAATGCGATCCACGAAGATGCGCCATTCACCTCGGCGGTGCGCGATGCCGTCGGAGCGGAGATCAGTGAGCTCGCCGCGTGGCTTGGACTCGACGTCCGCTATCAGTAGCGGATCGCCGACGCCGTGCCACGAGACAGCGAACAGGGCGGGTCCCCGGCCTCTGCCGGCCAGGAACCCGCCCTGTTCTTTCGCTACGGCGCTCAGGCCGCCAACGGCGCCTGCACCGCGGATGCGGCGTTCGCGACGAGCAGCGCACCGTCGACCGCGTCGACGAGGATCGCTCCGCCGTCGCCGACCCCGCCGTGCACCAGCAGCTCGGCGATGCGGTCATCGACCTCGCGCTGGATCAGCCTGCGCAGCGGCCGCGCACCGTACTCCGGCTGGTAGCCGTGCTCGGCGAGCCAGTCGACGGCGGCATCCGTCACCTCGATGCTCATCGAGCGGGCGGCGAGCCGGTCGGCGGTCGCCCCGAGCAGCAGCTCGACGATCTGCCGCAGCTGCGGCTTGTCCAGCTTGCCGAACAGCACGATCTCGTCGATGCGGTTGAGGAACTCCGGCCGCATCGCCTCGCGCAGCTTGCCCATCACGCGCTCGCGCAGCGCCTCGGCCGAGCCGAAGCCGCTCGGGTCATCGCCGCCGACGAAGCCCATCGCACCGGAGCGCGAGGTGAGGAACTCGCTGCCGATGTTGGACGTCATGATGACGACGGTGTTGCGGAAGTCGACCGTTCGGCCCTGGCCGTCGGTGAGGCGGCCGTCGTCGAGCACCTGCAGCAGCAGGTTGAAGACATCGGGGTGGGCCTTCTCGATCTCGTCGAACAGCACGATCGAGTACGGGTTGCGCCGCACCCGCTCGGTCAGCTGGCCGGCTTCGTCGTAGCCGACGTAGCCGGGAGGGGCACCGACCAGGCGCGACACCGTGTGGCGTTCGCCGAACTCGCTCATGTCGAAACGGATGACGGCAGACTCGGAGGCGAACAGCGAGCCGGCGAGCGCCTTGGCCAGCTCGGTCTTGCCCACGCCGGTCGGCCCGAGGAAGAGGAAGCTGCCGACGGGGCGGTTCGCATCCCCCATGCCGGTGCGGCTGCGGCGGACGGCCTTGGCGACGGCGGTCACGGCGTCGTCCTGCCCGATTACGCGCTCGTGCAGCTCACCCTCGAGCGCCGCGAGACGGTCGCGCTCGCCCTCGGTGAGACGGCTGAGCGGGATTCCCGTCGCACGGGCGATCACCGCGGCGATCTCCTTCTCGTCGACGATCGCAGACGCGATGGCGTCGGCCGCGTCGATCCCCGGCCCGCCGGGAGCGGTCGCGTCATCCAGCTGCCCCTGCACGGTCGCGATCTCGTCGCGCAAGCGGGAGGCCTGCTCGTAGTGTTCGGCCGAAACGGCCGCGTTCTTGTCGGCCTCGAGCACGGCGAGGCGCTCAATCAGGGCCGAGACGTCAGGCTGAACGCCCAGCCGCAGCCGAAGCCGGGCGCCGGCCTGGTCGATCAGGTCGATCGCTTTGTCTGGCAAGACGCGGTCGCTGAGGTAGCGGGCAGAGAGCTCGACGGAGGCGCGCAACGCGGCATCCGTGAAGCGCACACCGTGGTGTTCCTCATACGCGGGGCGGAGTCCGTGCATGATGAGCACGGCGTCCTCGATCGACGGCTCGCCGACGCGCACCGGCTGGAAGCGGCGCTCCAGCGCTGGATCCCTCTCGATCGTGCGGTACTCGGCGAGCGTCGTGGCGCCCACGAGGTGGAGCTCGCCCCGGGCCAGCCGTGGCTTCAGGATGTTTCCGGCATCCATGCCGCCCTCTCCGGCTCCCCCTGCACCGACGACCGTGTGCACCTCGTCGATGAACACGATGATCTCGGAGCTGTGGCCGGCGATCTCGTCGATGGTCTTGGTGAGGCGTTCCTCGAAGTCGCCGCGGTAGCGGGTGCCGGCGAGCATGCCGGGCAGGTCGAGCGCGATGACGCGCTTGCCCCGCAGCTGTGCGGGCACGGAGCCGTCGACGATCGCTCGGGCCAGGCCCTCGACGATCGCGGTCTTGCCGACACCGGCTTCGCCCACGAGCACCGGGTTGTTCTTGGTGCGGCGGCTGAGGATCTCGATGGTCTGCTCGATCTCGTCCGCACGACCGATCACGGGGTCGAGCCGCCCGCTGCGGGCCAGCTCGGTGAGGTCGGTGCCGAACTTGTCGAGCATCGGGGTGTCGGATGCCGGCTGCTCCTGCTCCGGCGCGTCCCCAGTCGTCGCTCCGGCCTCGACGGTCTCCCGCATGCCCTGGGTCAACGCCTCCGCGGTGACGCCGGCGTGCGCCAGCACCTGGCCGGCCGGGGAATCCTGATTCAGCACGAGCGCGAAGAAGAGGTGCTCCGGTTCGATGTACGTCGAACCGGATGCACGCGCCACCTGGTAGGCGTGGAAGAGCGCACGCTGCGCGGACGGCGTGATGGCCGGCGGGCGGGTCGCGGCGTGCTCGGAGGCCTGCGGCAGGCGCCGCTCTGCTGCCTCGGCGATGGCGCCGGGGTCGACGCCGAGGCGCGAGACGGCCGCACGCGCGGCGTCCTCGTCAATGATGACGCGCAGAATGTGTAGCGCGTCGAGTTCGTTCTGGCCTCGTTCGAGCGCGAAGCGACCGGCCGCGGCCAGAATCTGCTGGGTGCTCGCGGTCAGGAATTTGCTGAGGTCGATCGACCGCGCGGAGCGCGCCCTCTCGCCATCGAGGTACCGGGCGAGAAACTCGTCGAACGAGTTGCCGCCATCGGCGTTGCTACCCTCTGGGGTGAAGTTCTCGGGCACGAAACCTCCCTGGTCCAAACTTGAGTGCCTTACGCTCAACCTCAACGCTGGCGGCCTCGAAGTATTCCGCTCCGGAGCCCCGCAGGGCTGTGAATGGGCTGTGTGCCACGACCCACTGTTGGGGGCGTGGGATGCATTGCCTCGACCGTGCGACGGTGGCAGAGTGGTCACCGGGGTTCGGGAAGAGGAGACCATGTCCATTCTCGCGATGCGAACGAACACATGACCGCCGACTCTGCGTCACCCCTCGTCGGCGATGACGAACTCGAGGAGCTCGAACGCGAGTTCGTCTCACGGCTGCGCGGCCGCGTCCTCGAGATCGGTGCCGGTGAGGGAGTGAACTTCGGCGCCCTGCACCCGGATGTGCTCTGGATCGGCCTCGAACCCGATGCGGCGCGCCGCCGCGAACTCGCCACCCGCGCCAAGGAGTGGGGCCACTCCGCGGTGCCGCTCGACGCGCGCTGCGAATCGATCCCCCTGCCGGACGATTCGGTGGATGCCGTCGTCGGCACCTTCGTGCTCTGTTCGGTCGGCGATCCGGCTGTCGCCCTCGCCGAGGTGCGCCGCGTGCTCGTCCCGGGCGGCCGTGTCATCTTCATCGACCACGTCGCCGCCCCATCCGGAACACTCAAGCGCGCGGTGCAACGAGTCGCGACGCCGTTCTCGGCCCGCTTCTGCCACGGTTGCCACTGGGATCGTGACACGGCGACCCTCCTCGCCGCCGCAGGTTTCGAGGCGGATGACCGGCGTCAGCTGCGCGTGCGCTCTGCCCCGTTCGGCCCGGTTCCGACCCACCTCTTCGACGGCCACGCGCCCGACTGACGACACGGAGGCAGTGCCCAATGACGATCGAGGTGCGTGCGGCGAGCGTGTTCGATGACGTGCGGTCGATGGTGGGTCCGAAGCGACCGGATGCGAACGTGTGCTGGTGCCTCAGCTATCGGATTCCGTCGAAAGAGAACCTCGCGCTTCACGGCACCGCCCGCGGCGAGCGCGTGCGGGAGCTGTGCCGGGAGGATCCGCCGCCTGGCGTGCTCGCCTACGACGGCGACGAGGTCGTCGGCTGGGCCGGGGTGCACCCCCGGGCCGACACCGGATTCGCCCGGAACCGCAAGATTCCGCACGTCGACGAGCTCGACGTCTGGTCGATCTGGTGCATCCGTGTGCGGCCGGGGCACCGCGGAACGGGGATCTCACACGAGCTCGTCGCGGGTGCCGTCGCATTCGCCAGGGAGCACGGTGCGCCGGCGATCGAGGCCTACCCCGTCGACAACCGGGGCGACAAGGTCGATCTGACGATGGCGTACGTCGGCACGCGGGCGCTCTTCGAACGGGCCGGTTTCACGAAGGCCGCCGACACCGACTCTGTGCTCAATGGGTTTCCCCGTGTGCTGATGCGGTTGGATCTGCGCTGACTGGATCTGTGCCGACTGGATCGGTGCTGACTGGATCTGCGCCGAGCCGGGCAATCCGCGCACGTGCGTTCTGCTCACTCGGCGAGACCGGGCCGAGCACACGCCTCCCCGCGGCGAGGAACGCCCTCGTCATCGTGATCGCCGGCCACCATGGCCGGCGCAGGCCGAGCAGCGATCGAGTGTCGGCATCGAGTGAGGCGACCGCGCCGCCGAAGAGAATCGGATAGAGCCGCCCGGTGAGGCCGGGCAGCCCGGGCTTGCGGAGGAATCGCACGGCGTCAGCCACCCGCGCGTCTGGCTTCGCATCCACCAGGAACCCCGCCATCTCGGCACGCAACTCCGCGACGCTCTGCGGCGGGCGACGCACGCCCATGGAGCTGCCCGCCTGGGCCCACTCACGCACATACGCGTCGCCGCCGCCCGGGATCGGCCCGCCCCAGATCAGATGGGCGCCGAGAAACGCCTCCGTGAAGGCGTCATGCACCCAGCGCAGCAGCTCCTCATCATTCGCCGCGTACGGCCGCTCGATGCCGCGCGCATCCACATAGCTGCCGGTGACGTGCTCGTGCAGACGGGAGACGAACGCGGATGCCGCGGTGGCACTCCGCGTGTCACCGAACGTCACCGTCGCGACCCAGCGCACCGTGCCGTCGAGCCGTGCGAGGGGGTCGTCGCGGTAGTGCGACCAATCGTGCACGCCGGCCATCGCGCCGGGGTGCAGCGTCTGCAGGAGCAGGGCGCGGATGCCGGCGACCAAGGTCGTCAGCGAGCCGTTGACCGCCCACACCGCGCTGCCCGGTCCGAAGAAGCCGGCATCCTCGCCCTCGGCGAGCGCATGAGTCCACGCGGGCGGCTGCCGCCGACCGCTCCGCCCCGGCCGCCAGCGCACGGCGGCGCCGTCGGCTCGCTTCTCGCCGTCCATGGCTCGACGCTACGCCTGTGAAATCCGCCACGCCAGACACGGCGAACCGGCGCCAGCTGGGCTGGCGCCGGTTCGGTCGAGCGCGCGAGTCGCGCTGGCGCGGTCTACTGCACCGACCAACCGCCATCGGACGGCAGCGTCGCACCGTTGATGTTCACACCGTCGTCGCTGAGCAGGAAGGTGATCGATGCGGCGAGCTGCTCGGCCGTCGCCAGCGACGGGATCGCCGACTGGAACGGCTGCAGGCGTGCCTGACCAGCCTCAGAGACGTGCGGGGGGAACGGGATGCCGGTGGCGACACCGCCGGGCGCGACCGCGTTGACGCGGATGCCGTGCGGGCCATACATGAAGGCGGCGCTGCGGGTGAGGCCGATGACGGCGTGCTTGGAGGCCGTGTACGCGTTGCCGGAGGCGTTGCCACGCAGGCCGGCCTCGCTGGAGACGTTCACGACGGAGCCGGCTCCGGCGGCCATCATCGCGGGGAGCACGCCGCGCGTGAGCTTGAAGGTTCCGGTGACGTTGACGCCGATCACGCGGTCCCACATCGCGTCGCTCGTCTCGTGCAGCGGCGAGAAGTCGTCGTTGATGCCGGCCACGTTCGCGAGGCCGTCGATGCGCTCGCCGGCGGCGGCGATGATCGCGTCCACCGACTCCTGCTTCGTGATGTCGCCTGCGACGGTCACGATCTCGGCCCCCGGGATCGAGGTGGCGAACTCGGCGAGCTTCTCGGCAGAGATGTCCACGGCCACCACGCGGCCGCCTTCCCGTGCGATCCGGCTTGCGGTGGCCCGGCCGATGCCGGAGGCCGCGCCGGTGACGATGACGGTCTTGCCGGAGAAGCGTCCGGAGGTGACCGTCTCCTGCCATCCGGTGGCCTCGGCCTCGGGAATCACGCCGCCGTTCACCGACTTCACCAGATCGTCGATGACCGACTGCGGCATCTGGCCCTGGCTGAGCGCCACGAGCTGCTGCAACGGCAGGCCGAGCACCGGTGCGAGCGATTCCTCATTGGCGCCGGATGCCGCGAGCAGACCCTTCACCGCCGGGCCACCCGCTGGGTGGGCGAGCCATTCGCCGATGGTGCTGTTGCCGGTGAGCGGCTTCGGATCCGTTGCCATCTGAGAGTCCTTTCGTACCGCTCCGCCCATCGTGGGCGAAGCTCTGGGTCTGTGCCGCCAGAGTATCCGACTTCCGTCGGAAATCCGACAAATGTCGGCAAACTGGCAGCAGGGCGGCCGCATCGCTGCCAGAATGAGGGAATGGACACCCGGGTCGAGCGCACACGCAGCAGCCTGCAGCAGGCGCTGCTTGAACTCGCCCGTGAGAATTCCCTCGACGACATCACGATCGGCGACATCGCGATCCGGGCCGGGGTGAACCGCAGCAGCTTCTACCAGCACTACTCCGACAAGGAGACGCTGCTGGCCGACGCGCTCGACGCCGCCGAGCTGGAAGCGGGCGCGCGCGTCCCCACCTTCAACGGCGCCCTGCCCGTTCACGCGCCAGCCGACTTCGTGGCCTACCTGGCGCATTTCGAGACGAATGCCGAGCTCTACCGGATCGTGCTCGGCGAGCGCGGCTCCTCCGTGGCGTCCGCCAGACTCCGCGCCCGCTTCGCGAGCGCCGCGAGCGCCGGCGTGCTCGAGTCGAGATCCACGGCATTCGAGGGCGTTCCCCTCGACGTCGTGGGTGCGGGAATCGCCGGGTCCGTGCTCGCCGTGATCGAGACGTGGCTGTCCAGGGAACCCCGGCCGTCGGTCGAGACCGCGGCCGAATGGGTGTGGCGCGTGCTCGTCGGACCTGGCCAGCTGGACTGAGTCAGCGCCTGCACATCACTGCGCGAATCGATGCTCTCCATCGAAATCGTTCACGAGCGACCCCGTGATTCCGCGCCAATCCGAGCCGAAGTGGGAGAAGGTCGCGTGCCCGGCGAGATAGCCGTTGTAGACGGGGTCGTGGTCGGCGCCGTGCCGCGTGATCACCTCGATCCAGCCGTAGTGGGTGCCGGCGGCATCCGTGATCTGCCAGTGCCCCGACTCATCCTTGTCGAGCGTGAACTCGCGCCCCCTGTGCTCGAGTTTCTCGTGCTTGCCCGGCTTCGCGTACGACATGGCCTGCCCCTTTCTCGGCAATCCAACGTGGTTCCCCCAGCCTGCGCCAGCTTTGAGGCGCGCGCAATCACTTCTGTGACCACGCCTCGCGCCACACCGGAAGCACAGCCACGACTCGTTAGGCTTATCGGGCAGACCAGCAAGCACGATACGACCGGCGACGAACCGATCAACAGGAAGTGAAGCCATGAGCGACCTCGACATTTTCGACCGCATCGAATCAGAGGTGCGCGGCTACATCCGCTCCTTCCCCGTGGTCTTCGACTCCGCGCGCGGCTCGGTGCTCACCACGGCCGATGGGCGCGACTACCTCGACTTCTTCGCCGGCGCCGGCGTGCTCAACTACGGTCACAACAACCCGATCTTCACGCAGGCCCTCATCGAGTACCTGCAGCGCGACGGCATCATTCACGGCCTCGACATGGCCACCAGCGCCAAGAAGGCGTTCCTGGAGGCCTTCGAGGCCCGCATACTCGCGCCCCGCGGGCTCGACTACAAGATCCAGTTCACCGGCCCGACCGGCGCCAACGCCGTCGAGGCCGCCCTCAAGGTGGCCCGTCAGGCAACCGGCCGCAGCAACGTCGTCGCCTTCACCAACGGCTTCCACGGCCTCAGCATGGGCGCCCTCGCGGCGACCGGCAACAAGAAGTACCGGGATGCGGCAGGCACCTCGCTCGACAACGTCACCCGCCTCCCCTACGACGGCTACCTGGGCGCCGACATCGACACCCTCGACCTGTTCGAGAAGATGCTGGATGACACCGGCAGCGGTCTCGACCTGCCCGCAGCCGTCATCGTCGAGGCCGTGCAGGGCGAGGGCGGCATCAACGTGGCGAGCACCGCCTGGCTGCAGCGCCTCCGCGCGATCACCGCCGATCGCGGCATCCTGCTCATCATCGACGACATCCAGGCCGGCACCGGTCGCACCGGCGCATTCTTCAGCTTCGAGGAAGCCGGCATCGTTCCCGATCTCGTCACGGTGTCGAAGTCGATCTCGGCATCCGGCCTGCCGATGTCGCTCGTGCTCATGCGCCGCGAGGTCGACGTCTGGCAGCCGGGTGCCCACACCGGCACCTTCCGTGGCAACAACCTCGCCTTCATCACCGCGCGCGCCGCGCTCGACGCCTACTGGGCGGACTCGGTGTTCACCGACGAGGTCAGCCGCAAGTCGGAGCTGCTGCGGAACGAACTGCTGGCCATCGCAGACGAGAACCCCGAGATCGACTTCGAGGTGCGCGGTCGCGGCCTGATGTACGGCATCGCCGCGCCGGAACACCCCGAGCTCGCCGGCGCGGTCTCCGCAGCGGCCTTCGAGCGCGGACTCGTGATCGAGACCTCCGGCGCCCGCGACGAGGTGCTGAAGTTCCTGCCGGCCCTCACCATCAGCGATGACGAGCTGCTGCGCGGTCTGGCCATCGTGCGCGAGAGCCTCGCGGCGGTGCTCGCCCGCTAAGCGCGGTGCAGCACCGCGCCGAGTTCGGCGATTGCGGTGTGGAAGCTCTGCTCCGAGATCTGCAGCTCGCCGTCGGCGTCGGCCCACTCCTCGATCAGGACCTCGGCAGCAGTGCCGGCGATGCCGACGAGCAGCCGCGCCTCCCGTTGCACCGCGATGTTCGGCAGCGCACGGCGATCCGGTCGAGCGCCCAGCCACTCGAGGGTCAGCGCCAGCAGCGCGGTGCGCAGGTCGCCGAGCGTCGTGTGCTGCAGCCTGGCGGCATCCGGCTGCTCCATCGCGAGGCGTCGACGGCCGGCAGCGACAGGCGCGTTGACCCCGTTGTGCCCGATCGACGCCACGGTGATGCGCAGCAGGCCGAGCGGAACGTCGTTCTCCGCCCCGTCCAGAAGGGCGAACGCAATGTCGCGTGGCACGAGTGCGATCGGCCGACCCATGATCGCGGCGTCACGATTGGGCATGTAGTTGAAGAAGGTGCTGCGTGAGACCTTGGCCCGCTCGCAGATCTCGGCGACGGTGACCAACGCGAAGCCCTTCTCGAGGGCGAGTTCGACCGCCGCGAGTTCGATCGCGTTTTCGGTCGCTCGACGCTTGCGCTCCCTGAGACCCTCCGGGCGTGCAGCGGGAGGACGTTGCATTGACATAGCTTCATCTTCTCAGCATCCGGGGCACTCGTCACGACGGCGGGCCGCAGAAATGACGCAAAATCACTTAACCGGCACCGTGCTGTCAAGCCCCTTGAGGCGGCGGTGCGACCTTGTGAAGCTCGAAGGAGAGCAACGATCGCCGATGCGCAATTCGGGCGCACTCGACGTGAACGGGAGGAGCAGGCAATGGCCGAGGACAACAAGATCAAGAACGCTGCCGAAGAAACCGTCGGCAAGATGAAGGAGGGGGTCGGCGAAGCGACCGGCAACGAGTCGCTGGCAAACAAGGGCCGGATGGATCAGGCCAAGGCCAACGTCAAACAGGCCGGCGAGAAAATCAAGGATGCCGTGACCGACGACTGAGTCGTGCCGCTGCATCCACAGGCGCCCTGCCTCCCGGCAGGGCGCCTGTGCGTGTCTTCAGGGCTTCCTCGGCTCAGTGCTTCCTCGGCTCAGGGCTTCCTCAGCTCAGTGCTCCGCCGCGTCTTCGGAATGTTCACCCGATCCCTCCAACGGATCCAGACGGATCGATTCCTTCTTCTCCTCGTCAGGCTTCGGAGGCGCCGGCTGGTCGACGCTCGGCGTGGTCATCGGGTCCTCCGGTTCACCTGGCACGTCCTCGTCCGGATCGTTCACACTCGTGTCCGGTGCTGTCGGGTCGCTCATCAGTCATTCTCCTTCGTGGTCGCTACTACGGGGTCGGGATTCCACCATTGGCGTTCAATGTCTCGCCGAGCACGTAGCTCGACTCCGCCGATGCCAGAAAGACATATGCCGGCGCCATCTCCGCTGGCTGCGCGGCGCGCCCGAGCGGGGTGTTCTTCCCGAAACTCGCGATCTTCTCCGGCGGCTGGCCATCGGTCACCTGCAGCACGGTCCAGACCGGCCCCGGCGCCACCGCATTCACACGGATTCCGCGTTCCGCCAGCTGGCCGGCGAGCGCCTTGGTGAATGCGTTGATCGCGGCCTTGGTCGTCGCGTAGTCGATAAGGATCGGGGACGGCTTATAGGCCTGGACCGAGGTGGAGTTGATGATCGCAGCCCCGGCGGGCAGGTGCTTCAGCGCCGCCTTGGAGATCCAGAACGTCGCGTAGACGTTCGTGCGCATCGTCTCGTCGAATGCCTGATCCGAGAGGTCTTCCAGCCGCTCGCAGTAGATCTGCTTGCCGGCGTTGTTCACCACGATGTCGAGTCCACCGAGCCCCGTCGCCGCTTCATCGACGAGCCGGGTGCATTCTTCCGCGATCGAGACATCGACCGGAAGGAGCAGCGCCGTGCGCCCGGCGGCGCGCACGAGTTCAGCGATGCGTTCGGCGTCACTCTGCTCGCTCGGCAGGTACGCGAGGGCGACATCGGCGCCCTCGCGCGCGAACGCGATCGCGACGGCTGCCCCGATGCCCGAGTCGGCCCCCGTGATGAGGGCACGTCGACCCGCGAGGCGGTCGGTGCCCCGATAGCTCAGCTCCCCGAGATCCGGAGTCGGCACGAGTTCGCTGTCCAGCCCCGGCTCGTCCTGATGCTGCACAGGCGGCGAGATGCTCTCATAGCGGGTTCTCGGATTGTCGAAGGTGTACTGGTCGTTCGGCATCAGTGATCCTCTCGAGGTGAGTCGGCGTCGTGGCGCCGAGCCTAGGAGCGGCGGGGCGGGAAGCGTATGGGGTTGACAAGCCCTCACGGGCTCGCGTACCTCCTCTGTTCGGCACGGTCGGCAGCGCGCACGCGCACCGGCACGACGACCCAGACGGCGATGAGCAGCATGGCGATCACCGTGGCAGCGGCGATCCCCCAGAACCGGCCGAGCACGAAGTCGAAGATGAGCATTCCGATTCCGACGACGGTGACGGCGACACCGATGAGCGTCAGCTGGGCGAAACGGTCGGCGTGAGCGAGGACCTTGTCCTTCGCTTGCTTCCTGAAGAGGTAACGATGCAGGCTCACGGGAGCGAGGCCGGCGATCGTCGTCATGATCGATGTCGCAACAAGCAACAGGTATGTCACGAGCTGAAATGTGTCCAGCTCCTCGAACCGCGACTGGAATACGGCAGTCAGCAGGAAACCGGTGATGATCTGCGTGCCGGTCTGGACAACTCGCAGCTCCTGGAGCAACTCGTTCCAGTTGCGGTCGATCCGCTCCTTCTCCGTCTCGCCCATTCCGGCGGCATCCGCCGCCCTGGCCTCGGCCGACTCGCTCATCTGACCTCCCCTGGAGCTGAGTGCGACAGAACGATCCGCACGCCCGACTATGCCGGGGGGTTGTCGGGGTCGACCGTTTCGATTGTGTCCTGCTCGACCTCGTTGTCGGCGTCGAGCTCATTGATCTCGGCGCCCTCGCGCTCCTCGGCCTCGCGCCTGCGCGACTCGGCCGGCTCGCCCGCCTGCTGCGAGCGTTCTCGTTCGTCGGTCACGATGCTGTCCCCTCGTGTGCTTCGCGGGTCGAGCCGAGCGACGCGTCAGACACGGCTCTGCTTCCCAGCGTTCGTAGCGCGGTCTCCAGTTCGCCGTGTGCGCGCCGAGCGTCCGCGAGCAGGCTTCCGACCTTGACTCTGGCCATCGGGTGCACGCCGTCCGGCAGGGTTTCGAACAGAATCACGTAGTGTGCCAGCCGGACGCCGTCGAGCATCATCGCGGCGGCCACCGCGCCACTCTCGCGCAGCGCTGGCGCGCATTTGCCGATGAAGGCGGTCTCGGTGCGCACCAGCGCGCTCGAGGCGGGTGATGGATACTGCGCCGGCGCGTAGCCGAGCATGTCGAACAGCGCATTGAGTTCCGTGATCTGGTGCCGGGTCTGTGCCGCCCGGAATTCAAAGAGGTCTTCGACCTCGTCGGATCGGGCGGAGTCGATCAGCAGCGGCAGTATCGCGAGCCAATCATGTTCCATCGTGAGGGCGGCGCCGAGCCGGTACCCGTAGACGTCGCGGTGACTCTCGAAACGCTCGAACATCGCCATTCACCCCGATTCCTCGATTCACGGTCCCGCCGTGCACGACGGCCCCCTCGATGGGACGCATGATATCGAGGCGGCCGCCGCACGGGAGCTGACACCGAAGTGCCACCGGCAACCCGGTACGCTTCCGCGCCTCGGAAAATTGGCGGCACCGAGGCGTGTTAGCACGCTACCGGGCTCGCTTGGCGGGAGCGAGGGGGTTGACAGCACGCCGTCACGGCGTACCGTGCGGCTATGAGAATCGTGTTCACCGGATGGCTTGCGGTGATGATCATCGGGCTCGCCTACATGCTGAGCATCGGCTTGAGTGGGCGGTGACTGATGTTCGCGCGGATCCGCCCCCATGCCCTCAGTCTCTTCTTCGGGGTCATATTCGTTCTCGCGCTGATCGGGCAGTCGATCGCGGGCTTCTACGCCTTCACTGACGACCAGCGTTCCCACGGAGGGGCGACAGCGTCATTCAGCGAGTTTGTGACGTCTTCCGACTTCGTGGTGGATGTCGCCGAGAACTGGCAGTCGGAATACCTCCAGTTCTTCCTGTTCATTCTTGTGACGGTGTGGTTGGTGCAAAAGGGCTCGCCCGAGTCCAAGAAGCCCGGCGACGAGGGCCTCGGCAGCGACGAGGAGCAACTCGTCGGTGCCCACGCGACCGCGCGTTCCCCCCGCTGGGCGCGGGTGCGCGGCTGGCGGCGGCACATCTACTCGAACTCATTGCTGCTGGTGATGGGCGCCGCCTTTCTGCTGTCCTGGTGGGCGCAGTCCATCGCGGGAACGACGGTGTACAACACGGAACAGCTCGAACACGGCGAAGCGACCGTCACCTGGCTCCAGTACGTTGCGGGTGCGGATTTCTGGAATCGAACACTGCAGAATTGGCAGTCCGAGTTTCTCGCCGTCGGCAGCATGGTGGCGCTGTCGATCTTCCTGCGCCAGCGTGGGTCCGCCGAATCCAAGCCGGTCGGCACCCCGCATCATGAGACCTCCACGGCGTCTGAATAGTGATCGCAACCGAAGTGTGGCGAGTAGCACAAGCACGGGGTGGCCTCAAGCCGCTATTGCCCTCTCAGCGCCGTGAATACGGTGGAGGTGTCAGGCCAAGGGAGTGGACATGTTCGAAGCACGGGCCTTCAGAAGCGCGCAGAATCACGAGGGGGACGCGCCGGCCGCAAGTGACATCATCAGCGCGCTACGCGCAGAGCTGGACGGGCGCACGAGCGATGCGATCGCAGGGATCCTTCGATCGCAATTCGCGCGCTCACATGTTGAGATTTCCGAGGATGAGCTTCGGCGCGTGGCCGACGACATCTCGCACAGTCCAGCTCTCCAACGCTCGTCGGTGTTCCTCTAGCGCTGTGTGTTCGGGAGAATGATGAAGAGCCGAGTGTCGACGACCATCGATGTGAACGCGAGCGTGGACAGAACGTACGCGTTCTGGAACCGTGTCGGCTCTTCCGAGGGAACGGAACCGTCAAGCGGCGAGACGACGCAGTGGACGGTGTTGGTCAACGGTGTGCCGAATCCCCAGACGTCTCCCGTCTCCGCGAAACTCTCACGGGTGATCCCCTTGGAACGGGTGCAGGGCGACGAAGCTCGAGGCGAGGTGACGTTCGACGCGCTCGGGGATCAGCGTACGAGAGTCGCCATTTCGCTGGAGTGGCAGCGCGACGATTCGGCGCAGTCCTACGTGCCGCTGATTCTGATCGATGGTGTGCAGGTCCACACCAATCTGAGGGACTTCAAACGAGAGGTGGAGCGCGAGGCGGGCGAATCGCGCGATTGGCACGGCACCGTGAACAGGTTTGAAGCGCTCTAGCTGTGCCGTCGCAGGTATTCCTCGACGTCGGACTCGTCGAGGACGGTCATGACGCCACCGCTCAGAGCCGTCTGTTCCATTGCGTGGACCCATGCCCTGTTGATGTCGCCGGGGGCGTTGCTTCGAAAGCGGAATTGGAGCGGGATCGATGGGGAGAGCCAGATCGCCATCCGACCCGAACCTTTCTCGCTCGGGATCGTCCATCCGAGGTAGAACGACTCCTTGCGCCGCAACTTGGACCCGACCGCGATCTTGACGTGCGAGAGCACCCGGTCATCGAAGTCGAACGGCGCCGAGGCTGCGTAGACGAGTTGACCCATGGTTGAATACACGCCTTCACGATTGGTGCGGATACGGATGCGAGCGGAGGATGCGGGCCAAATGTGAGGCGTTCCTCGCCACCGTCGAGTTGGCGGCGCGCACCGCGTCCGGCACCTCAAGCAGGTCTTTGTAGTCGATGGTTTCCATCGCTCGCCCGTTCCAATAGGTGCCTCCCTGCGCGGGAACGGTGAACCCGATGTCGTTGAGCGCCTGGTGCAGATCGGCCGTGATCTTGTGCGCGCCGTCCTCGTTGCCGACGACGCCGGTGACCGCGACTTTTCCGAATAGCACCGGCAGGCCGGCGTTGTCGGTGGTCGAGAGTTCGGCATCGAGGCGTTCGAGAACGCGCTGCATCACGCTCGACATGTGCCCGAGCCATGTCGGCGTGCAGAAACCGATGATGTCGGCGTCCATGATCCGAGCGCGAATTCCGGGCCATTCGTCCGATCCACCCATGTCTGCTTCCACGCCGGGCGCAATGTCGAAATCGACCGCCCGCACGATGTCTCCGCGCACGTCGTGCGCGGAAAACCGCTGCAGCAGCTGTCTGCCGATGACCTCGGTGCTCGACGGCTCAGGCGAGGGTTTGAGCGTGCCGTTGAGGATCAACACGGACAGCGTCGAGTTCGTCATGTCTACTTCTTACCCCGCTGCCGTGGCGTGCGTCAGGGGCTTGACAGCCCAGCGCGAGAATCGGGGTGCAGGCAGCCTTCAGCGCACAACTTGCAAACTCCATCCGGCTATCGCATGCTGTGTCCATGGGCGAACTGATCTACGGCGCCGAGACGTCGTATCCGATGGAGGACCGCACGCTTTCCCATGTGAAGGCGGCGGTCGGCACAAAGCTCAGGCGACAGGAATCCTTCTACCTCAGCTGGGTCGTGCCGGCCTCGAATGGGTCCGGGCGGGTGAGCCTGTGGCTCTCCCCTGCAATCCCCCTGCAGTTCCATTTCCTCGGCAACACATCGCCGACACTGAACCCGATCTGGGTGCGCGCCCTCGAGCTCACGTCGGTGAGCGACCGCGGGATGATCGTGCTGCCGGAGGCCGAAGCCGAGGCCTATGTGCGTGAGCATCCCGCCACGCTCGCCTAGCCTGAGGCCCTGGGCAGCACCACTCAGATGATGAGTTCGCGGGCGACGAGCTGGGCCGCGACCACGGCCAACGGCATGCGATTGGCCCGAGCGTAGTCCCGCAATCGTGCGAAGGCCTCGTCCATCGACACCGTGTGGGTGAAGGCGATCACGCCCTTGGCCTGCTCGATGGTGACGCGTGAATTCAGGGCGTGCTGCAGCTGATCGCGCGTCTCATTGCCTGCGCGAACGGTGCGCTCGTGCAGAATGCCGATCGTCGCGACGTCCGCCATCGCTTGTGCTGCCCGGATGTCTCGCGCGTTGAGATCCCCCAGACCGGCGCGGAAGAGGTTGAGCGTGCCGATCGTCGTCGAACGGAGGCGCATGGGCAGCGCGGTGACCGAGCCGAACCCCTGCTCCGCCGCCGCCGCCGCCCGGAAGCGCGCCCACTCAGCGGGGCTCTCGCGGATGTCGGCGATCGAGACCGTCGCGCTGGTGCGGAAACACTCGATGCACGGTCCATCTTCTGCGCTGAGCTGCATCAGCTCGACCAGCCGACTCTCTTCGCTCGTGGACGCGACCAAATCGAGGGCATCGGTGTCGTCGACCAGGAGCAATCCGGCCGCCGCGACATCGAACAGCGAAACGCAGGAGTCGACGAGGGTCTGCAGCAGCTCAACGACGTCGTACTCGTCGACGAGCGTGTCGGCGAGCGCGACGAAGATCTCAAAGAGCTCTTGATCGCGTGTGATGCTCGGCGTCATGACAGTCCCTCGATCCCGTTCTGGTCGACCACGAAGCGGAAGCGATGGGCGATGACGTCCGCGGCGAGTTCGCTCATAGCGCGGCCCTCCGAGAACGCCTGCCCCTGCAGCAGCAGATACGCGTCTTCGGCAGAGACCCCGAGTTGTGCGATCACAAATCCGGTTGCCTGATGGATGGTGCGCCTCGCATGGCCTTCACCCTCCACCTCCGCGGAGCCGGCCTGACGCAGGGCCCGACGCAGAACGTAGCGGCTCAGCGCCGCGGTCAGTTCCGTCGCCTGGGCGACGAAGAGCGGGCTGAGCGCGCCGGGATCGGTGTTGTACAGATCGACTGCGCCGACCCGCAACGTTCCGACCGTCATCGGGAACGCGAAAATCGCGCCGACGTTCTCGTTCTGCAGTGCGGCGGAAAAGGCGGGCCAGCGACCATCGTGCACACGCACGTCCGGTTGGAGCATCGGCCGCATCTGGGCCAACGCGTCCCAGCACGGCCCCTCGCTCAGGTCGAACTGCAGTTCATCGAGGCGCGCGACCTGCAGGTCGCTGGCCGCTACCGTCTCCGATCCGAGCAGTTCACCCAGTGTGGCGATCGAGGCACCGGTAACGGGAATAGTTTCGAGGATCGACCCCGTCAGCTCGGCCTCGTGGCCGTCGAAATTCGAGAACCCGGCGACGATGTCGTCAACATTCCCGCGCATCGCACCGCCTCCTTCATTGTTCCCGAGTCAATCCGGTCCATTCACCAAACTACTCCGGCCACACTACGTCGGCGTTCAGGCTCGATACCTCAGGCCACCGCCGCGATCGGTTCGTCTTCAATACGGAGGTCGCCAGACGCATTAGCGCTGACCATCAGGATCGTCAGCCACTCGCGATTGAGCTCATGGCGATCGGCCGTATCGAACTCGAACTGGAGCGGTATCGAAGGATGGATCCAGAGGGAGATCCTGCTCCCCGGTTCGCCCTGAACTTGCAGACACGAGAGTGTGAATGATTCCTGCCGCCGTAGCTTGGTCACGACCACCGATTTGATGTGTGCCAAGGTGCGATCATCAACGTGAATCCGTCGTTCTGCGCCGTAAACAATGGTTCCCATCGTGCACTTCCATTCATCTCAACACCATGCCGCCTGGCATCGGAGAAGTCGAACAGCAGCCTCGCGCGTCGTGATTGGCCGGCGGGGTCTGGGCTGGACAACCTGAGCTAAGTGTACGCTCGTTCAGTTCTCTGAGCACTGCTCATTTGCGCACGAGGGCCTTTCCCCAGCGGAAGGATCGCTCGTGCTCACGCGCCCTTTTGTGCCTTCTTGCGACTGCTGCGGGCCGGCACTTTCGCTGCGGTGCCCTTGCCCCGCCCCTTCGTCGTCTTGTTCTTCTCGATACTGCGACGCAACGCGTCCATCAGATCAATGACGTCACCGCCCTGCTGCTCCTCCTCGCCGAAGGTGGCCGCGGTGTCCACCGTTGTGCCCGTCTTCAACCTCTCGTCGATGAGCTTCCGGAGCTGCAGCTGATACTCATCCGTGTATTGCGACGGTTCGAAATCGGAGGCGAACGAGGAGACGAGCGCCGATGACATCTCAAGCTCCTTGCTCGAGAGATTCACCCGGGTCGAGAGCGCGGGGAACTCCGGGGTGCGGATCTCGTCGTCCCAGAGCAGCGACTGCAGCATGAGCGCTTTGTCGCGCACGCGCAGAGCGCCCAGCCGTGTCTTCTGGCGCAGCGCGAAACGCACGATCGCCGTCAGCTCCGTCGACTCCAGTGTGCGCCGCAGCAGCACGTAGGCCTTCGGCGATGTCGAATCCGGTTCGAGGTAGTAGCTGCGATCGAGCATGATTGGATCGAGCTGGGCGCTCGGAACGAACTCGACGATCTCGATTTCGCGGCTGCGCTCGGCTGGCAGGCCGGCCAGTTCCTTGCTGCTGAGCACGACCGTGGCGTCATCCTCGACATAGGCCTTGTCGATGTGCTCGTAGTCGATGATGCGACCGCAGGCCTCGCACTTGCGTTGGTAGCGGATCCGGCCGCCGTCCTTGTCGTGCACCTGGTGGAGCGGGATGTCGTGGTCTTCAGTCGCGCTGTAGAGCTTGACCGGCACGTTCACCAATCCGAATGCAACCGAGCCTTTCCAGATCGCTCTCATGGCTCCAGTACACACCCGATGGGGTCACGGGTCTAGGGCACGGGGAGAAGGCCCGTCAAGGGTATGGCGTAGTGCGGGCGAGAGGAGGATGCTCGGAGGATGGCATCGAAGCAGCAGTCGGTGGTCTCGATCGGTGGCCACACGCTCAAGCTCAGCAACCTCGACAAGGTCCTCTACCCCGAGACGGGAACGACCAAAGCAGAGGTGATCGACTACTACATGTCCATCGCCGATGTGATGCTCCCCCACATCGCAGACCGCCCGGCGACCCGCAAACGATGGGTGCACGGCGTTGGCACCGCCGACGAGCCCGGTGAGGTCTTCTTCCAGAAGAACCTCGGTGATTCGGCGCCAGACTGGGTTCTGCGACGCGAGATCCAGCATTCCGACCACGAAAACTCGTACCCGCTGGTCAACGATGCCGCGACCCTCGCCTGGCTCGGGCAGATCGCGGCGCTGGAGATCCACGTTCCGCAGTGGCGATTCGATGCCCAGGGCAAGCGACAGAACCCGGACCGCCTCGTGCTCGACCTCGACCCCGGCGACGGGGTCTCGCTCGCGGAGTGCGCCGAAATCGCCGTGCTCGCGCGCGGAATACTGCGCGACATGGGGCTGGATCCCATGCCTGTGACAAGCGGCAGCAAGGGTATCCACCTCTACGCGGCCCTCGATGGCAAGCAGTCCGGCGACGACGTCACAGAGGTCGCGCACGAACTGGCGCGCGCCCTGGAGGCCGAACACCCAGATGACATCGTGAGTTCCATGTCGCGGGCGCTCCGACCAGGCAAGGTGTTCATCGATTGGAGCCAGAATCGCGAGGCCAAGACGACCGTCGCGCCGTACTCTCTGCGCGGGAAGCTGCAGCCGATGGTCGCAGCGCCACGCACCTGGCGGGAGCTGATGTCGAAGAATCTCCGCCAGCTCGATTTCCGGGAGACCCTCCGCCGGGTCCAGGAGCGTGGCGACCCGCTGGCGGGCATCTCGAGTGGGAAGCGGCCGGGGCAGGGAGACCGGCTCGCCCACTACCGCGAGCGCCGCGACGCCTCCAAGACCCCAGAGCCGATACCGGATGCGATCGCCGCAAGCCCCGGCCGTCGCTTCGTCATCCAGGAGCACCATGCCCGCGGCCACCACTTCGACTTCCGGCTCGAACACGACGGGGTGCTCGTCTCCTGGGCTCTCCCGAGGGGCATGCCCGGCGATGCGCAAAACAATCGGCTCGCGGTGCAGACCGAGGATCACCCGGTCGAGTACGCGGACTTCGAGGGCGTGATTCCCCGCGGGGAGTACGGCGCGGGAACGGTGGAGATCTGGGATACCGGCGACTACGAGCTCGAGAAGTGGCGGGAGGACGAGGTGATCGTCTCGCTGCACGGGCGAGCGGGCGGTGGCCTGGGCGCGCCGACCCGGGTCGCACTCATCCGCACGACTCCGGCCACCGACGGCAAAGGAGCCTCCTGGCTCCTGCACCGCATGAAGGCGCAGACGCCAGACCACGAATGGAGCAGGCACAGCGCCGAGACCTCCGGCGCGGTTGCGGACGAGATGAGGCAGCGCGGCGAGCTGGCGCCGATGCTGGCGACGCTCGCTGAGCGCGCCGGGCTCGACGACGAAGACGAGTGGGCCATCGAAATGAAGTGGGACGGCATCCGTGCCATCGCCGTCGTCGACGCCAATGCCGGAACCGCTGAACTCTCGAGTCGAAACGGGATCGATCTCAGCCGGAGCTACCCCGAGCTGATCGAGGCGTTGCTGCGGGCAGCGGCACACACGGGGCACGCCGTTCTTGACGGTGAGATCGTCGCACCCGACAGTGCGGGGCGGCCGGACTTCGGGCGACTCCAGACCCGGATGGGGCTCACCGGGGAGCGCGAGGTTGAACGCGCTGCGCAGAGCGTGCCCGTGCAGTTCATCGTTTTCGACGTGCTCGAGCTCGACGGCGTCCCGCTCATCGAGAGCAGTTACGACGAACGCCGCAGCCGACTCGAGCACGCACTCGCGCCAACGCAGAAGGTGGTGCTGCCCGCCGCCATCACGGTGGGGCTGGATGCCGCCCTGGACGTCAGCGAAGATCTCGGCCTGGAGGGCGTCGTGGCGAAACGACGCGACGGCCCCTACAAGCCGGGGCGACGCTCAACCGACTGGCTCAAGTTCAAACACCTCCGCACGCAGGAGGTCGTCATCGGCGGCTGGCGGCCGGGCAACGGGGCCAGGCGCGACAGCATCGGCTCTCTGCTGCTTGGAGTTCCGACGGATGATGGCCTCCGCTACGTCGGCCGCGTCGGCACCGGATTCAGCTCGAAGGCCCTGGACGACGCCCGCACTAGCATGGCCGGCCGTGCCAGCACGAGGAGCCCGTTCATCGACGTGCCGGAGTCGGTCGCCAGAGACGCCCACTGGGTGAGACCCGATCTCGTCGCGGAGGTCGAGTTCTTCGAGTGGACATCGACAGGGCAGCTGCGGCAGCCGTCGTGGCGCGGATGGCGCATGGACAAGAGCCCGAGCGACGTGGCGCGAGAGCATCCGGGGTCTCCTTAGCTCTCGCATCCCTGCGGAAGTCAAGCCGTTTCCCCGCACGGGGCCTGGCCGTATCGTGGGGGTTCCTCGAGCAGATGGAGTGCGAGCAATGGACACAGCCGGGATGAACGCAAAAGAGATGCCAGACGAAGAATCCGTCGGCACCCAGGATGAACCGATCATGGACGTCGACGACGTCTCGGACAGGGACAAGCTCACTGGCATCATCGCCCAGACGGTCTCCGATCTCGGAGCCTCGCATCCGCGCGCCGACATCGAGGCCGTGGTGGTCGAACGCAGCAGGGAATCGGGGCTGAACGTCTCGCGCACCGACATCTCCACAGCGGTCGGATCCGCCCTCGAGGGCGGGCACTGACACCCGATGGTGCGGCTTCGAACGGCCGACCCGTCGGCCCCGGGTTGGACCCTGCGCAGAAACGGCACCGGAATGCGGGTGCTCGACGAACGCGGCCGCGTCATCACCGACGAGGAGCGCTGCGCGCGTGTCACGGCGCTGAGCATCCCGCCGGCCTGGACCATGGTCTGGATCGCACCCCAGCCGAACGCACACATCCAAGTGGTCGGCACCGACTCCCAGGGGCGCAGGCAATACATCTACCACGAGCAGTGGAGCCGGGCCCGCGCGCGCCAGAAATACGACAGGGCGCTGGAGCTGGCGGTGAGCCTGCCGAGCGCCAGAGCAGTGGTGACGCGCGACCTCCGTGGGGCGCCCGGCACCCGCGAACGCGCGCTGGCCGTGGCATTCCGGCTCCTGGACAGCGCATTGCTCCGCGTCGGGAGTGAGCGCTATGAGCGAGCACACGGCAGCCGGGGGCTCACGACGCTGCTCGGATCCGATGCCCATGTTCGCGGTGACACCGTGCTGCTGGAGTTCGTCGGCAAGGGGGCCGTCGACTGGTCGTCGGAAACCACCGACCACGACCTCGCGGCTGCCGTGCGCTCGCTGAAGCGCCGCGGTCCCGACGCCCGTCTTCTGGCGTGGAAAGACGGCGCCGTGTGGCGAACGCTGCACGCGAGCGAGGTGAACGAGTACGTGCGTGCCCGCACCCACGGGGACTTCACCGCCAAGGACTTCCGCACCCTGCACGGCACCGTTCTGGCGGCTCAGGCGCTGGCGGCCGAGGGGACGCAGGATGACGCCCGTGCCAGGAAGCAGGCGATCGTGCGGGCAACGGCGGTCACCGCACTCGCCCTCGGCAACACCCCCGCGATTGCACGCGCGAACTACATCGACCCCCGGCTGTTTGATCGATACCGCGATGGACGCGTGCTCGCGACCGGCTCCTTCGCACCGGAAAGGGCGGTCCGCGCGCTCATCCTCGGTGATCCGAGCTGAACCCCGTGGCCGCTAGGGCGTCCACCATGGCCGCAGCGGTAGCTCGTCGCTCGGCCCGCCCGGCTTCGCCATGAGCACCTGGTGCAGCTGGATCCCATTGTTCTCGAAGCCGAGCCGCGAGCCGGCCATGTAGAGGCCCCAGACCTTCGCGGTGGGGAGTCCCACCTCGGCAACGGCCTCGTCCCAGTGCTCGACCAGATTGGCGCACCAGTCACGCAGCGTGAGTGCGTAATGCTGGCGCAGATTCTCTTCGTGCAGCACCTCGAGGCCGGCATCCTGCGCGTCGGTGATGATGCGCCCGGAGCCGGTCAATTCGCCGTCGGGGAACACGTAGCGGTCGATGAAACCGCGGGCAGCCGGTGCGGTGCGATTCTCCGGTCGGGTGATGCAGTGGTTGAGCAGCAGCCCGCCCGGTCGCAGTCTGGACTGCAGGAACTCGAAGTAGGCGGGGTAGTTGCGCACGCCGATGTGCTCGAGCAGGCCGATCGACGAGACCGCGTCGAAGCGACCCTCGACGATGTCGCGGTAGTCGCCGTAACGCACCTCGGCCAGCTCGTCGAGCCCTTCCTCAGCGATGGCCCGCTTCGCCCAGGCGGTCTGTTCGCGCGAGAGCGTCACGCCGGTGGCCCGGACGCCGCGCCGCGCGGCGTACCGCACCATGCCGCCCCAGCCACAGCCGACGTCAAGCAGACGGTCGCCGGGCCGCAGGCGCAGCTTCTCGAACACGAGCCGATACTTGTTCTCCTGGGCCGCATCGAGCCCGGCGGCGTCGTCCGGGTAGCAGGCGCAGGTGTAGGTCATTGACGGCCCGAGCACGAACTCATAGAAGGTGTTCGACACGTCGTAGTGGTGGTGGATCGCCTCGGCGTCACGGGCCTTGCTGTGCCGCATGCCCTCGGCGACACGGCGCCAACGGGGCGGCGCCTCGCCGGGCGGCGGGGCGATCGGGCGCAGGTGCTCGATGCCGATGGAGCGCACGATCTCCAGCATCGTCCGCGCCGGCGGGCGGGTGAAGACGAGACTGTCGGCGAGCGTCTTGAGCAGCTCATAGGGGTCGCCGGGGTGCACGCCGCGAATCTCGAGGTCGCCGGCGATGTATGCCCGGGCCAATCCGAGGTCGCCGCCGCCCGTTGCGAGGTAGCTCGTTCCGCGCGGCGTCTTCAGATCCAGTGCGAATGGCGCGTCCGGCGGTCCGGCCGTGCTGCCGTCGTAGGCGGTGAAGCGCAGCGGGAGGCGGCCGCCGGCGAGGATCTCGAGCACGGCGGCGAGGCTGAGCTTGCCTCCAGGCTCTGCGGTGTCCGGCATCCGTTGGCCCGTGGATGCCCTGCCCTTGGTGGTCGTCATCGTCGTTGCACCGCCTTCGCGTAGAGGTCGAGGAGGCGGGAATCGGGGTCAAACCGCCGCTTCACCGCCCGGTAGGCGTCCCCGCCGTAGAGCTCGTCGAACTCCTGCGGGGAGTAGTAGGAGTCGGAGTACAGCGATTTGTGCCCCTCGAGCGCGCCGACCTCGCGCTCGATCAGTCGGTTGGTCGCCCCGTAGTCCACGGCGCCGGGGCTGGAGCTGATCGGCACCGTCGACCAGAAGCCGACATTGACGTAGTTCCGCCCCGGCTGGAGCGGGTAGAGCGGCCACGCCTCGTCGCCGCGCAGCCGGAGCGGGCAGAGCCAGATCGGCGTGATCGCGACCGTGGCGAGGAACCAACCCAGGAACTCCGCGCAGCGCTCGATCGGCACCTCGATGTCTTGCACCACGCGCTCGCGCGGCGGCAGGCCCTTGAGTTTCTCGATGCGGTCGCCGATGTGGAAGCGCTGTTCATAGGCCATCAGCTTCGAGTAGAAGCTGCTGCGCCGGTAGCGACGCGGCCAGAGCCGGCGGATGCCTGGGTTCTGCGCACCGAACGCCTCTGAGCACCAGAACCAGTCCGTGTCCCACCGCCACAGGTAGTCGGCGATGCTCAGGCGATCCGCCGTCACGCCCCGCGCGTGTTGGATCGAGCGGTAGTAGATGCCCTGATCCGTGTAGTCGCTGACGGGGCCGGATTCCGCGCTCTGCGTGCCCAGGCAGAGGTAGCTCTCGTCGGCGCCGAACACCACCCCATCGAGGTAGTCGACGGCAATGCCGTCGAATGCACCCGACTCGATGATCCCGGCCATCGCCTGCAGCAGTTCGGCGACGGAGCGGAAGCGCACGTGTCGGAGCGCGACGAACGGTGCTACCGGCTCGAGCTCGATGCGCAGGCGCACCGCGTAGCCGAGCGTTCCGTAGGAGTTGGGGAAGGCCCGGAAGAGCTCGGGGTTCTCTGTGGGCGAGGCGGTGACCACCTCGCCGGCACCGGTGATGATGTCCATCTCCAGCACCGATTCGTGCGGCAGACCGTTACGGAAGGACGTCGACTCGATGCCGAGCCCGGTGACCGCGCCGCCGAGGGTGATCGTCTTCAGTTGTGGAACGACCAGCGGCGCCAGGCCGTGCTGGAGCGTCGCGGCCACGAGGTCTTCGTACGTGCACATGCCGGCGACATCCGCCGTTCGTGCCTCGACGTCGACCGCGATCACGCCGGTGAGGCCGGAGGTGTCGAGCCCGGGTGCGCCGGCCTTTCGGCGGGTTCGGAAGAGGTTCGAGGTGGGCTTGGCCAGGCGCACCGGCGCCGCAGCCGGCAGCGCGCGATAGCTCGCCAGAAGGCGCTCCACGCCGGCGGCGTAAGCGCTCCGCTCGTCGACCACAGCTGCGGGCACGCGTCCACGCTATCCCTCGTGCGCGCTCAGCGCGAGGGTCAGCTCAGCGTGTGAGCGAGCTCAGCTGGCCGGTCCGAAGATCCGAAATCTGAGCGCAAGCATCCCGTCAAGCCGGTCGGGCTCGGCGAAGGCGGCGAGGAGTACGTCCCACAGCTCGCCGACGCGCGTCGTGAGGTCGGCCATGTTGGTCAGCACATCCGACAGCAGCTGCACGCCGGTGAACGACGGGATGATGAAGTGGGCGAGCCGTGCCGGGTCGGTGCCCTGGCGGAACTCCCCCGCGTCGACGGCGCGGCCGACGAGGTCCTCGAAGGTCGCCAACCAGTCGTCGTATGGCGCCCGCGTCGGCGGGTCGAAGATGGCCCCACCCGTTGTCAATCGGATCCCGGCGCGCACGACCACGTCCCTCACGAGCCACCCGGCCAGGTCGGCACACATGAGCATCATCGTCTCGGCCGGGCTGGCGGTCGCCTCGAATATCTCGGCCGCCGCAACCGTGACGCGGCGGTGCTGCTCGTCGATGACGGCGCGCGCGATCTCTTCCTTGGAGCTGAAGTGAAAGTACAGAGCGCCCTTGGTGACCCCGGCGGTCTCGGCGATGGTCGCGATCGACGCGTCCGCGTAGCCGACGCGGTAGAAGGCGGCCGCGGCGCCGGTGACGATGCGCTCCCGCGTCTGAATCGCCCGGTCCTGCTGTGCCATTGCTCCCCCACCTCCGCCGCGAGAGCAATCCTATCCAGCGAGCCGGAGCCTCGATGGTGACGGGCAGCCCCCAATTCTGCCCGTCACTGCAGGCGTCGCACGCGACTCCTACAGATGTAAACATACCAACCGGACGGTTCTTTGCATAGTGGACAGTGGACTCAATTCAGAAACTGGATCGGCTGCGGGGTGTCGGCAGCGTCTGGCAGACTCGTGCCATGAGCACACCGGGTGGTACGCCGGGCGGCACGCCGGAGCGGCCGGCCGTCTTCTTCGATGGTCCGGAGGAGTTCCGCGCCTGGCTGGAGGCCAACCACGCCACCGCGACGGAACTCTGGATGGGCCTGTACAAGAAACATGTGCCAGGGCGTGGGCTGACGTGGGAACAGGCGGTGCCCGAGGCTCTCTGCTTCGGCTGGATCGACTCCGTCGCGCAGCGGATCGACGACGACGCCAGGCGGCAGCGCTGGACACCGCGGAAGAGCACGAGCACCTGGTCGAGCGTCAACATCGCCCTGGTTGAGAAGCTCACCGCCGAGGGGAGGATGCACCCGGCCGGCATCGCGGCGTTCGAGCGCCGGCGCGCAGACCGCTCGGGCATCTACTCCCACGAGAACCCCGACCAAGAGCTGCCGCCCGAGGCTGCGGCCCGGCTGTCCGCGAGCCCGGCGGCATCCGCATTCTGGGAGAGCGCCACGGCGACCTATCGGCGCGTGGTCACCCACTGGTTGCTCTCCGCGAAGCAGGAGGCCACCCGCGACCGCCGCCTGACGCAACTCATCGACGACAGCGCGGCCGGGCTGCTCGTGCCGTTCCAGCGCTACGGCGAGGTGCCGAAGTGGGTGGAGCGGGCCGCGGAGGCCGCCCGTGCAGCGGGTGGCAGTCACCCCGGCCCCGATGGTCCAGCTCAGCCCTGAAAATCCTCCGGGTCGACGTCGTCCAAAAACTTCTTGAACTCGTCAAGCGCGTCCTCCTCGACGCTGACCGTCTCCACCAGCTCGGCGGGGATCCCGGCCTCCTCCAACACCTCGTCCGCGACGAAGAGCGGTGCCTCCGTGCGTACCGCGAGGGCCACCGAATCCGACGGCCTGGCATCGAGAATGAGGGGGCCGCGAGGGGTGACGAGAGTGATCTCCGCGTAGAAGGTGCCATCGGCGATCCGGGTCACGTCCACCCGTTCGATGTGGGCGCCGAGGGATTCGACGAGGGTCTTCATCAGGTCGTGTGTCAGCGGCCGCGGCGGCTTGTCCCCGCCCAGGGCGAAGAGCGTCGACGTCGCCTCCTGCTCCCCGATCCAGATCGGCAGCACACGACCGGCGCCCGGCGCATCGCGCACCGGCTTCAGCAGGATGATGTGCTGACCCTCGGCGTCGAGCGCGACTCCGAGCACGTGAACCTTGACCATGGCGACTCCCGTCGAGACGTCGGGCGAGACAGGGCCATCGTACGTCCGCTGAGCGTTTGACGGCTCAACTATTCACACGACCCTGCGGATGCCGCCGGCTCAGGCCGCTGTGCCGGCCCCGCCTCCGAAGAAGTCCAGCGCCGCCTCGCGGAACACCCGGGAGCCCGGGGCGTTGAAGTGGTGCCGCCGCGGCAACTCGATGAAGGAGCCGTTCGGGGTCGCGGCAGCCAGTGCCCGCGATTGCTCGAGGATCGCGTCGTCGCTTCCGGTGGCGAAGAGGATCGGCTGCATCGGCGGGTGCGTGACATCCGGGTCGGCATCGCCGAGACGCATGCCCTCGGCGAGCGCCACGAGGGCGCGCAGGTCGTTGCCTTCGACGCGCTCGGAGAGCCTCACGTAGTTCTGCGTCACCGGGTCCTCGATCGGTGTGCCCTGCTCGACGAAGGCGCGCGCCTGATCGATCTGCAGCCGGGCGAGGGGTCGGCCGTCCGGGATGCCGCCGAGCACCGCCCGCTCCACCAACTCCGGGTGAGCGACGGCGAGCTGCCAGCCGACGCGCGCGCCGAGGGAGTAGCCGGCATAGAGCACGCTCTCGAGCATGTAGGTGTCGAGCACCGTCACGAGGTCATCGACGAAGGCATCCATGCTGAAACCCTCGGCCTCGTGCGGCTTGTCGCTGGCACCGTGGCCGCGCTGGTCGACGCTGAGCACGCGGAATCCGGCCCGCGTCAGATCGCGCACCCAGCCGGTGTTCACCCAGTTGTCGCGGCAGCTCGATGCGAAACCGTGCACACACAGCACAGTCGGCGCATCGTCATCGCCCCAGAGATAGGTGGCGATGCGGCGTCCGTCGGCCGCCATCACGAACTGCGGGCTCGGCATCTCGGTGAGGGCGGGGAAGGCAGGGCTCATGCCTGCCATTCTCCCGCGAATCTGCGCGAGCGGCGCATTTCGACGGTGCGCCGTGGCACGACTGGCGAGCGGCGGTTAGTCAATCCCTTTCAGGGCGGCGGCCGCCCGATCTAGCCTGTCGGCATGAACCGGATTCGAGCGACGGAAACGGCACGAGCCGAACACTACAAGGAGGCAGTGACATGAGTGACATGAGTGACAACCGGCTCAACGATCCGCAGCAGATGGAGGATGACCTCAACATGGCTGGCGAACGCGTTGAGCCGGAGCGCGGCGACGAGTCGACGAACGTCGACGCAGCCGAGGATGCCGAGGGCGAACGGACCGGCGTACTCGGGGACCCGCTCGATGAGAACATCGGCGAGGACACCGGCATGCTGGAGTAGCCGACCAGCCGATATCCGCAGCGCCGGGGTGCCGCCCACTACTGTTGGCTCAGCACATAACGCGAAGGAGCGGGATGATCGACACCGGGCACTGCGATGACCGCGCAGACGGGGAGCTCCGATGACTGGCTTTCTTGAGCCACGTCTCGAGTTCGCCTTCGAGTTGCGGGTCGAGGTCGGTGCAGAGCGGCACGTCGGCCGCGGGGACGACGAAGTCCTCGGATTCACGCCGATCACGGGCGGCACCGTCACCGGCCCGCGCCTGACTGGTCGTGTCCTAGCGGGCGGCGGCGACTGGTGGGTCGCCCGCGGGGACGTCGCGCAGCTCGATGCGCGCTATCTGATCGAAGCCGAGGACGGGGCGATCATCGACGTGGTGAATCGCGGCTACTACGTTGCCTCAGACGGTCTCGAGCGCCGGCTCGCGGCCGGGGAGCCGGTGGGCGAGGACGAGCTCTACTACCGGAGCGCGCCGGTGTTCCAAACGGACGCCCCCGCGCACCGCTGGCTCGCCGAACGGCAGTTCATCGGCATGGCGAGGCCAGAGCCGGGATTGGTCTGCATTCGAGTCTTCGAGCTGCGCTGACTCACCCCTCACACGGGCGATGGCTCTCGCTGTAGGGCTTCCAGCAGAGCGCGCAACGCATGAAAGACGGTCGCGGCGAGAACCGATTCCGGGTCACCCGGAAAGTCATGCGTGAACTGCAACGATGATTCACTGTCACCGCTGCAGATGTAGACCCGGCCTGCCGGCTTGCTTTCCTCCTCCCCCGGCCCGCCAACCCCCGTGACCGCAACCGCGTACTCGGCGCCGAGGAGGGCGATGATCCCGTCCTTCATCTCGCGCGCGCATTTCGCGGTGATCACCGGCCCTGGCGGCACGCCGAGGGTCACCGTCTTGACGTGATTGCTGTACGCCACGACTCCGCCCGCGAACCACTCCGAGGCATCGGGCGCCGCGCCCAACGTCGTCGCGATGAGCCCGCAGGTCAGTGACTCCGCAACCGCGATGCGGATGCCGCGCTGGAGAGCGAGCTCGGCCAGCTCCTCGGCGAGCGCCCGCGACAAGCGTTCATGGTCGGTACGGTTCACGGCGCCGACGGCCCTCTCTCCAACGTCTCGGGACGAGACACACGCTTGCGAATCTCAGGAATCACGGCCGGCGCCGCGTTCGTTCGGGGCTTTGCCGAGCCAACCGCGGCGCCGGAACATGAAGTAGGCGACGAGGTCGAGAGCGACGATAGCGACGCTGATGACGATCCAGCCATATTCCCATTGCGTGGGGGGCAGGTTCTTGAAGTTCATGCCGAAGACCCCGGCGATGACGGTGGGGATTGCGAGCAGCGCAGCGAACGCTGAGATGGTGCGCATGTCTTTGTTCTGCCGGGCGGACACGTTGCTCTCGTGGCTGGAGACGGCGGCGTCCAGTGCTGCATGCTCGGCGGTGGCGAGCCGATTCACTCCGTCGGCATCATGCGCAAGGTGGATGAAGTACGGGCGCAGTTCAGGCTCGGCGGCGATGGCGTCTTCGAACTCGCGCCGACCCGTCTCGAGGGCTTCCACAAGACCGGTGATCGCACGGTCGATTCGGCCGATCCGCTGGCGCAGCCGATAGATGCGCCGGTAGTCCTCGTGCACCTCGCTGTCGAAGACCTCGGCCTCGACGTCGTCGAGTTCGCGCTCGACCTGAGCTGCAAGGTCGGCAAAGTCCCGCACGACGGCGTCGAGAACACGGTAGACCGCGGAGATCGGCGACGTCACCGGCACGGGGCCGTGTGCGCTCAGCAGGGCGTCGAGGTCTCGGAGTTGCGCGGCCGGCCCCCACTGGATGATGAGAAGCTCTCGATCGGTGAAGAGGAGCGCGAGCTCGGTGTCCGTCTTCGCGTGCCCGTCGCTCTCGCTGTCAACATCCCAGACGGTGAGGTACAGGCAGTCGCCGAAGCGTTCCAATTTTGGATGCCGGCGCCGCTCTTCGAGATCGGCCATCACAATCGGATGCAGGTCGAAGCGTTCCTGCACCGCCGCGAGCTCGCTCGGCTCGGGGTTGACCAGTCGGCTCCAGGACCAGCCATCGGTCGTCTCGGATTGCTCAGTCATGTCCGGCTCCGTCCAGATCGGAGATCACCCTTCCATCCACCACTGTAAGCACAAACACGGTTCGGCGATTGAGGCTTGCGCATTCATCGGTGGCCTCACACGAGCTCGCCGGGGCCGAGAGGTGACGGAAACGAACGGAGACCGTCAGGGACACGGGGCTGAAACGGTGCGCGAATAGTGTCGGCCACAGCCCGCCACGCGGGGCCCCAAGCACCGACCTTGAAAGGAATCCCATGTCCTATGTGAAGCCGGCCGATCTCGTCTCGACGTTGATCGATGCGGGAGAGTCGAAGATTTTCATGTCCACGCGCGACACGCTCGTGCGCGCAACCATGGGCGGTGCGATGCTGACCATCGCCGCCGCGTTCGCCATCACGGTCAGTGTGACGACCGGCATCCCGCTGCTCGGCGCGGTGCTCTTCCCCGTCGGCTTCATCATGCTCTACCTGCTCGGCTACGACCTGCTGACCGGGGTGTTCGTGCTCGGCCCGCTCGCGTGGATGGACAAGCGCCCAGGCGTCACGCTCGGCGGCGTCCTCCGCAACTGGGGTCTGGTCTTCGTCGGCAACTTCATTGGCGCCTTCACCGTCGCCGTGCTTATGGCGATCGTGGTCACCTATGGCTTCTCCGTTCCGCCCAACGAGGTCGGCGAGGCGATCGGCCACATCGGCGAGGGCCGCACCGTCGGCTACGCCGAACACGGCTTCGGCGGCATGCTCACCCTGTTCATCCGCGGCGTGCTCTGCAACTGGATGGTCTCCACCGGCGTGGTCTTGGCGCTGATCGCCAAGGACGTTCCCGGCAAGATCATGGCCATGTGGATGCCCATCATGCTCTTCTTCTTCATGGGCTTCGAGCACTCGATCGTCAACATGTTCCTCTTCCCCTCCGGCCTGCTGCTCGGCGGCGACTTCACGATCATGGACTACCTGGTCTGGAACGAGATCCCCACCGTGATCGGCAACCTCGTCGGCGGCATCGTCTTCACGGCCATCCCCCTGTACCTGACGCACTCTCGCACGAAGGCGCCCCGGGTGATCACTCCGCGTCGAACGCTCTCGCGCAGCAGCGAGGCGACGAACGCCGAGCGCGAACTCCAGGACGTGACCTCGGCGTGACGCTCAACCGGTGCTGTGTCGGGCGGATGCCGGATGCAGCACCGGCTCAGTCCTGGCGGGTGCTCGCGTAGGTGATCGACAGCCCGCCCTCAGCGAGCAGGCCCAGCGTCGGCGAGCTGCGCGGCGCATCGGTGATCAGCCCCGCGATCTCGGGGGCCCGGAGCACGACGAAGCGGGATGCCGTGCCGATCTTGTCGGCGTCGGCGAGCACGTAGGTGTCGGCGGAGTGACGCGCGAGCGTGCGCTTCATCGCCGCTTCGTCGGCGTCATCCGTCGTGAAGCCGGTCTCGGGGTGCACCCCGGTCACACCGACGAAGAACAGATCGGCGTTGACCTGCGCGGCGGCCTCGACGGCTGCGGCGCCGCAGGTGACGGCGGAGTGTTTGAAGAGTCTGCCGCCCAGCATGAACACCTCGATGTTCGGGTGCCCAAGCAGGGCGACGGCGATGGTCGGGCTGTGCGTGACGACCGTCAGCGCGAGCTCGCGATCCAGTTCGCGCACGAGCTCCAGCGTGGTGGTTCCCCCATCGAGGATGACGGTCTGGCCGGGCTCGATCAGCGCGGCCGCGGCCCGGGCCACGGACTGTTTGCCGACGACATTCAGCTCCGTACGGGTCTCGTAGTCGGCGATCGCGGCGGAGATCGGCAGTGCTCCGCCGTAGACGCGCTGGCACTTGCCGGCCGCGGCGAGTTCCCGCAGGTCACGCCGGATGCTGTCCTCCGAGAGACGGAGTTCGGCCGCGACCTCCTTGGCGACGACCTTGCGCTCCGTACGAAGTTTCTCCAGCAGGTACTCGTGTCGTTGCGCCGCAAGCATTCGTGTTTCTCCTTGTTTTTTAACGTTTATGCACGTTACCATGCCAACATGACGACACCGCTTCTCATTCTCATCGCAGGCCCCTACCGCTCGGGAACCGGAGACGACCCCGCTCGGCTGGCCGCCAACCTCGCGCAGCTCGAACAGGCGGCCTGGCCGATCTTCCGGGCCGGCCACATCCCGATGATCGGCGAGTGGGTGGCGCTTCCCGTGCTCCGCGGCGCCGGCGGGACGAGCGTGGCCGATCCCATCGCGACAGAGATCATGTACCCGACGGCCGAACGGCTGCTGCAGCACTGCGACGCCGTGTTGCGGCTGCCCGGCGCCTCGGCCGGCGCGGATCAGGACGTCGCGATCGCGAGGGAGCGCGGCATCCCTGTGTACTTCGCGCTCGAGGAGGTGCCGGGCCACCAGCTGAAGCAGGCGTAGCTCTGCACGCCGATGGCCGACGATGCGGGGGAATGCTCGCCTGAGTCGCCAATAGGATGACGGGATGACTGCCGCCATCTTGCGCCGATCCGTACCGGCTGATGCTCCCGCCGTACTGCGGCTGTTCGATGAGGCGATCGCGTGGTTCGTGCGGATCGGCAATACCGGCCAGTGGGGCACAGAGCCGTTCACGGGCCAGACGTTGTGGGAGGAGCGAGTCGCGGAGTGGTGCACCGGGTCGGAGAGCTGGGTGGCGACGCAGCCCGAGCTGGGCGTCTGCGGCCTGCTCGTGCTCGGCGACGCCGGAGGGTACGTGCCAGCCGCCACCGAGCCAGAGCTCTACGTGCGCTCGCTCATCGGCTCGCGCGACCCTCGCGCGAAGGGCACCGGCCGTCGCTTGCTCGCGCTTGCAGACGAACGAGCCGCGGACGCCGGCGTGGGTCTGTTGCGGGTCGATTGCTACGCGGGAGGCTCGGGCGAGCTCATCGGCTTCTATGAGTCGTGCGGGTACACCCGCACCGACACGTTCACGGTCGAGAAAGACCCTCAGGATTGGCCAGGGCAGGTGCTCGCTCGCCGGATCGGCTGAGCAGCGACATCAGCTCAGCTCACGCGACCGAGACGAAGGTGGAATCTGGGGCGGCGGTGCCCCAGGCGTTCATTGCGTCCAGCACCTGGCGCAGCTCATGGCCGAGCGGCGTCAACTCGTAGACCACTCTGGGCGGGATCTCCGCGTAGACCGTGCGCGTGACGATCCCGTGCTCCTCGAAGCGCCGCAGCCTGTTGGTCAGGGTGTGCGCGCTGATGCCGGGGAGCGCGGTGCGCAGTTCGGTGAAGCGATGCGGGCCGTGCAGGAGCTCACGCACAATGAGCGTCGCCCACGGTCCGTCGAAGAGCGTCAGGAAGCGGGCGACGCCGCATTCCGGCACCATATCTGTTGCCACGACTTTCCTCCGAGTTCCCATTAGTGCATTTGACGTAACCAGTGCATCATATGCACTAATGGACGAATGGTTTACATCGTGCATGGCGCCACCGGCGCCCAAGGTTCCCCCGTTCTCTCCTCACTGCTCTCCGCTGGCAAGGATGCGACCGCAGCGGTCCGCACCCCCGCGGGCCTATCGGCCGGCGCCGGAGCGGTGACGGTGGACTTCGCGGACGCCGCATCCCTCGCCGACGCCTACCGCGGCGCGGAGGGCGTGTTCGTCCACCTTCCGCTCGGTGCCCCCGAACAGTTGGCCGGCTTCGCCGCGTCGGTCGTCGAGGCGGTTGACCAGGCGCGTCCCGCCCGCGTCGTCGTCTCCACCAGCGGTCAGATCGTCGACGACCCCGAGTCGCCGCTGCAGGCGGCCGCCGACAGCGCCATCATGACGCTGATCCGAGGCATCGAAGCAACCGGAGTCCCGTTCGCGGTCGTCGCCCCGCGCCTGTACCTCGAGAACCTGCTGTTGCCCATGGTCGCCGGCCCGGCGGCAGAGGACGGCGTGCTGCGCTACCCGCTGCGCGCGGACTACCCCGTGTCGTGGAGCTCGCACCTGGATGTCGCGGCCACCGTCGTGCGCCTCCTCACCGATCCCTCAATCGATGGCACCATCGCCGTCGGCCACAACCCGGCGCTCACCGGCGCCGACCTCGCCGCCGGCTTCGCCGCCCACCTGGGCCGCGACGTCCGCTTCGAGGCGGTCTCCCCCGCCGAGTTCGGCGTGCTCATCACGCCGCTGTTCGGAGCGGATGCCTCAGCACCGGTCGTCGGGCTCTACGAGGCGCTCGGCGCTCAGGACGGCAACACGATCGCCCTGGCCAACAGCGCCCAGCAGCTCCTGGAGCTCGAGCCGCGCTCGGTCTCCGCATGGCTGGCCGAGGTCAACGCCGCGTAGCGCGCGAATGCCGCGAGCGCCCTGGGCATCAATCCCCCGGGGCGCTCGGGCCGGTCTCCGACGGCTAGCGCTTAAGTCGCCGAGCGATGACGACGCTCGCAATCGACCCGCCGATTGCAATCGTGAGCGCAAGACCGGCGATGACGAGATAGCGGATCTCGGACGCCGGGCTGTAGGGGAAGGTGTCGGCCCAGTCGAGCCCCAGCCGCACGACGAGCGCACCGAGCAGCCACGCCGCGAGTATGCCGAAGACCACGACCATCCAGCGGCGTGGGGCACGAGAAGTCATGCCTCCATTCTGCCCGTGCTCCTCGACGCCGCAGGGACGGGCGAGGCCATCGCCGTGCGCGACAATGAACACACAGAGCGACCACACGCAGCCACAGCTCAACTCAGAGAGACGGAAGCCCCATGATCACGATCCACCTCCGCTACGAGATCGACGCCGACAAGCTCGAGGACTTCCGCGCCTACGGTCAGGAATGGATCCGGCTCGTCAATAGGCTCGGCGGCACGCATCACGGCTACTTCCTTCCGAGCGAGGGAGACAGCGACGAGGCGTTCGCGCTCTTCAGCTTCGATTCCTTTGCGAGCTATGAGCAGTACCGGATTGCGGCGGCCTCCGACCCGGAGTGCATCGCAGCGTTCGATTTCGCGAGGAAGACGCAGTGCATCCGCCGCTACGAACGCCGCTTCCTCACCCCCGTCTTCGAGTAGGGCATCGCATACGAGGCCTTGCGCCATTCGCCAGCCGACGACGAACGCCCTGGAGCCGATTGGCCCAGGGCGTTCGTTGTATCCAGACGAGCTTTAGTCGTTGGCGAACAGCAGGTTGACGTCCTCCGCCGCGTCCTTCAACGACTCCGGCTCCGATTCGAAGATCAGGACCGACTCGACCGCGGGCTCCATGATCGCCATGATGTCGACCCAGTGATTGGCGATCGGGGCGAGCTCGGTCTCTCCGGCGGCAACCGCGTCGTAGTAGACAGCAGGGTCAATGCCGGCAGCCTCGAATGCGGCTCGCGCCTTCTCGCTGGAGCTCGTGAGTGCAGGGAACACGACTGCGGCTTCGGCCACGACATCCTGGCAGGCGGTTGAGGCGAGGTAACCGACCCACTTCTTTGACAGCTCGGGGTTGTCGGTTGAGGCGAGCACCGAGTCGGCGAGACCATTCAGGATTCCTGCTCGTTCGCCGTCCGGGCCCTTGGGCAGTGGAGCGATTCCGCTGGTGATGCCGTCGAAGCTGAAGTAGCTGCGCGCGTTCCAGCTTCCGTCGGTGACGAGGGCATAGCGGCCCGCACCGTAGGCGTCCTTGATGCCGACACCGGATGACGCGGCCTCGTAGCTGGGCATGAAGCCCTTGGTGATGAGCGAACGCCACCACGCGATCGAGTCGATGTAGCCCGATTCGGCGTAGTTGAACTCGGTGCCGAACGGGTTCTTGTCCGCGTAGGTCCAGTCGTTGCTCAGGGCGTAGGGGCTCCACTGGGTCTGGCCGAAGGCCCCGATGCCGGACTTGGCCTTCAACCCGAGGCCGTAGACCTCGACGTTCTTCGGGTCGAAGCCTGCCTCGTCTCCGCGCACGCCATTCTTGTCGACAGAGAGGTGCGCGATCGTGGCCTCCCACGTGCCGCCGTTCTCCGGGTTCCAGCTCAGATCCTGGAGGTCTTCGGGGGCGAGCCCGGCGGCCGCAAGGTAGTCGGCGTTGTAGATGGTGGCGACCGTGTCCCAATCCTTGGGGAGACCGTAGCGCTTGCCGTCCTCACCGATCCAGAGCTCGGGCATCCCCGCCTGGTAGTCGTCAAGGTTGATCTTCTCGGACTCGACGACATCGTCAAGAGCGAGCAGCTGCCCGGTGCTCGCCAGCTGCGGGAAGAACGCGGCGTGGTTGGTGATGACGTCCGGGGCGTTGCCGCCGACCAGGCTCGTCGTGAGCGTCTGGAAGTAGTCATCCCAGCCGTACTGTTCGATCTTGACCGTTGAGCCCGGGTTCGCCGCAGCGAAATCCGTCGCGCACTGCTCGTAGGCGGGCTGCTGATTGGAGTCCCACAGCCAGTAGGTGATCGATCCGCTCGCGGCTGCGTCGCCACCGGTCGTTCCGCCTCCAGAACATGCGGTGAGCAATACCAGCGGCATTGCTGCGAGGGCCGCGAGGATGGCCTTCTTCTTGTTCATTGCGTTCCTTTCTTGGTGCTGTGATGTGGTCGTGCTGAGCGTCATTTGACGCCGGAGTAGCCGATCGAATTGATTACCCGTCTGCCGAGGAAGACGAAGAGGATCAGGATCGGAAGCGCTGCGATGAGGGTTGCCGCCATCAGGCCGGCCCAGTCGGGTCCGCCCTGCGGCGTTTGCGAGCGGAAGACGCCGAGACCGACGGTGAGCACTCGAACACTCTCATCGCGGCCAACGAGTAGCGGCCAGAAGTACTCGTTCCAGGAGGTGATGTACGTGAGGATTGCGAGGGTCGCAATGGCCGAGGAGCCGAGTGGAAGGATCACCTGGAAGAACCGTCTGACCGCTCCGGCGCCATCGATGATGGCCGCCTCTTCCACTTCGCGGCTGATGCCGAGGAAGAACTGCCGGAGGAAGAAGACCGCGAACGGCGTCATGAGCAGTGTCGGGAGGATGATGCCGGCATAGGTGTTGAGAAGGCCGAGCTCCCGGATCGTGACGAAGTTGGGGATCGTCGTGAAGATGGGCGGGACCATCAACGCGGTGATGAAGGCGGCGAAGACGAGGTCACGCCCGCGCCACTGCAAGCGCGCGAAGGCGTAAGCCGCCATGGAGCAGAAGAGCACCTGCCCGACCGTGGTCACGGTTGCGACCAAGAGCGAGTTACGCAGATATGCCCAGAAGTTGATCGATGCACCGGAGCCGCCTTCGGCGAGCGCCTCGGCCGGCGTCGACAACCCGAGAACGCGTTCATAGGCGCCGAGCGTGAAGTCGACCGGCAGGAATGACCCCGGTGCGCTGCCCAGCGAGGTCGTCGTTGAAAACGAGGTGCGCAGCATCCAATAGAAGGGGAACAGTGTGATGAGCATCACGGCCCCGAGCACGATCCAGCCAAGGATTCTGCCCAGTCGCGCTCGAGTCGGAAGTTGCCGACTCTGTGCGCTGGGGTTGGGGTTCACTGCACGGTTCAAAGAAGTGGAGGTCATGATGCGGCTCATCCCAAGTCGGACTGGTTGGCGCGGGTGAGGCGCAACTGAAGGAACGTGAATACTGCGAGCAGCAGGAAGAGTGCGAGGGCCATTGCCGAGCCGTATCCGAAATCGAAGCGGTTGAACGCGACGTCGTAGATGTAGTAATTGATGACTCGAGTCGCGTTGACCGGCCCGCCCTGCGTGGTGACGGCGATCGTGTCGAAGATCTGGAAGGAGCCGGTCACGGTGATGACGAGCACCATCGCGAGCACGGGTCGCAAGAGCGGGAGCGTGATGCTGCGGAACATCCGCCATTCGGAGCCGCCGTCGATCGCGCCCGCTTCGTAGACCTCCTTGGGAATCGTCTGGAGCCCGGCGAAAATGAGAAGTGCCGTGTAACCCATGTGGCGCCACACGTTGATGAATGCCACCGTCGGGATCGCCCACTCGCTCTGGCCGAAGAACGCCACGCGATCGAGCCCGATGGCGTTGATGATCTCGTTGACGATGCCGAACTGGTAGTCGAACATGTAGAACCAAACGAGCGCCGCGATCACATTTGCGATGAGGTACGGCAGGATCACGATGCCCCTGATAACCATCGATTGCGTCAGTCGGTGCATCAGAACGGCGATCCCGAGGGCCAGGATCGTCTGCAGCCCGATATTGAGCAGCACGTAGTAGCTCGTCGTGCCGAGTGCGTTCCAGAAGAGGGGGTCCTGCCCCATGCGCACGTAGTTGTCGAAACCGACGAATTCGGGCGCGGTGAGCAGGTCGAAATCGGTGAAGCTGTAGTAGAAACCTCTGACGGCGGGCCAGACGAAGAACGCGAGGAAGCCGATCAATGCCGGTGCCACGAAGAGCCAGGCGGTGATCGCTTCGCGGCGCTTGAGGCCGAGGGTGAACCCACGACGTGGTTCAGCGGTGCGCGGTGGCGTAACGCGCATCGGCGGTGATGTCACTGTTCGTGTGGTCATGGTTCAGTTCTTTTCCGATGGGATCGCAACGACGTGTATCAGTGCAAGGTGCTCGGGGGCGAGCGCGGGGCCCTGAAGGCCGGCGGATGCCAAAACACCGCCATCTAGTTCAACACCTGCCGTCCACCACCCGGGACCAGCGTGGTGGTTGAACGTCAAGATCTCGTCGCCGGGCGCGAGGGGACTGACGCGGTACGTGGTACCCGGCTTGAGGCCGGGCAACCGCACCGCGCCGGGCGGATTCTGCACGCCCGTGGCCATCGCGACGAACGAATAGATGGCCTGGTCCTGCTGCGCATCAACAATGCCGCGAACCCAGTAGGACGGGTCCGGGTGGTCACCGCGAACGACGGTGCCACGGTGCATCCAGCTGCGGTGCTCCTTATAGAGGAGAATCCACTGCCGAAGCGCTTCGAGCTCGCTGTCGCTCGCCTGCGAGAGGTCCTGTTCGATGCCGAAGCTGCCGAAGAGGGCGGTTCCCGCCCGGAAGGAGATGTCGTGCGAGCGTTTGGTCGAGTGGGCGACGGCGGAGCCGACATGTGAGCCGATGAGCTCGGGCGGCACGGTCAGACCCGTCCAGCGTTCAATCCGCTGACGCTCGAGCGCATCGATGCAGTCACTCGCCCAGATGCGATCACTCCGTTCGAGGACCTCGAGGTCGGCGCGTGCCCCGCCGGAGGAACAGGCCTCGATCTCCAGCGCGGGGAAGCGCTCGCGAAGCGTGTCGACCAGCCGGTAGAAGGCAACGGTCTGGTTGTGAACGCCGGCGATGCCTGCATCCGGATGCCCTGCATCCACAAGGTCGCGATTGTGATCCCACTTGATGAAATCGATGCTGTAGCGCTCGATGAGCGCGCTCATGCTCGTCAGCACGTGCGCGAACGCCTCCGCATTGGCGAGGTCAAGCACCTGCTGGAAGCGGGCCGTTGGCGGGAGTCGGTGCCCGGGCGACATGATCCATTCCGGGTGCGTGCGAGCGGCCTCGGAGTCGGGGTTGATCATCTCCGGCTCAAACCAGAGGCCGAATTGCATGCCGTGTTCACGAACACGATCTACGAGTGGGTCCAGGCCATCCGGCCAGACGTCCTGGTCGATGTGCCAGTCCCCCAATCCGGCGGTCTTGTCGCGACGCCCGTGGAACCAGCCGTCGTCGAGAACGAAACGCTCGACGCCGACACCGGCCGCCTTGTCTGCCAGCGCGAGGAGCGTGTCGAGGTCCTGGTCGAAGTACACCGCTTCCCAGGTGTTGAGCACGACCGGGCGCGGGCTGGTCGGGTACCCGACACGTGCACGAAGGAATCCGTGGAAGCGCGCGCTGAGCTCGTCGAGCCCGTCACCGTAGGACGCGTACAGCCAGGGGCTTTGGTAGGACTCGTTCTCGCCAAGGCGTGTCTCACCGGGCAGGAGGAGTTCGCCGCCGCCGATCACGCTGCGGCCGCTCGGAAGGCGCTCCGCGTAGCTGCGGTGGTTTCCGCTCCACGCGAGCTGAACCCCCCACACCTCTCCGCTGCGGAAGCCGAACCCAGTCTCGCCCACCGCGTAGAGCAGCGAGGCGTCGTGTCCGGTGCGGCCGTGTCGGCCTTCCTTCGAGTGCGTGCCCATCGTGAAGGCGTGGCGCTGGGCGCTGCTCTCGCGAACGTGTCGCCCGGTGAAGTCAAGGATCTCCTGAGCCTCAAGCGGAACAGGGAGCGCGAGCACCAGTGCGTCGAGCGTGTAGTGATCCGGACGGGTGTTCGTCACGCGCGCCCTGGTCCGAAGCACGCCGGTCGCCGAGAGTTCCAGTTCGAGGAGCACAGCCAAGCCGGAGTGCCGATCCTCAAGTTCTGCGACGAATCGGTTGCCGCCAAAACGCTGGTCCTGCGATTCGGCACGCGCGGCGGCCGCCAGGGAGAGGTCGAGGGTGAAGTTCCCGCCATCCCGATGGCCCGCGATGCCCGGGGTGCCCATCCATCCGGTGGACTGCTCCGGGAGGATGGCCAGCGGGATCGGAACGTCGATGCTGTTCGACACGATCTGGGGGCTCGCGGCGGAGACGAGCTGCGCCAGCGCCGACTCGCTCTGGTCGCCCAGTGCCTTGCCCCAGTAGATGACTGCTGGCACACCAGCTCCCCGTGCATCGACAACCACACTGACACCGCCTGCCATCAAATGGAACAGGTCGCTGGCGTCTGTCATGGTGGCTCCTTCGCCGATATCCCTCGCGGGCTGAATGTGCTTTATTATTATTGTGACAGAAAGCATCCACGTCAAATTGAGCTCGATGCGCCGCGAGAATCGCGCATTCCTTGGCCTCTGAACTCAAGGTGGACGGGGTATTATTATCTTCATTGAAGTAATCCGTTGTCTGTTGCGGCGCCGCCATCGGGCGCCAGTAGGGTGTTGCTGTGAGTCTCCGTGAGTTAGCGCCAACGAATATGGCCGTCGAATCTGCACGGTCGGTTGCACGAGAAGTCGTGAAGAACGGCCCGTTGTCTCGGAGCGAGGTGGCTCGTCGCCTCGACCTCTCGCCTGCGAGCCTGACCCGGCTGACCAAGCCGCTGGTGGACTCCGGACTCCTCATCGAGGGCGAGCCGCAGGCCGACCCCGTGCACGGCCGGATCGCCCGGCCGCTCGACGTCTCTGACGAGCTGCGCTTCGTCGGCGTCAAGGTCGTGCTCGACGCGATCTACCTGGTCATCACGAATGCGCGGGCGGAGATCCTGATCGAGCGGACGGCAGCGCTGCCGGCCAGCGATCCAGACACCGTGACGTCGACCATCTCCGAGCTCATCGTCGCCGCCACGGCGGGCTTCCCCGAGATCTCCGGAGTCGGGATCGCGCTGGGCGGGCATTCACTGGACGGCCAGGTCGTGAACATGTCGCGATCGCTGGACTGGACGGAAGTGCCACTGGCCGAGCGCGTTGCCGCTCTGACCGATCTTCCGGTCACGGTGGAGAACGATGTTCTCGCCCTCACCCAGGCACAGCACTGGTTCGGGATGGGTCGCGGCACCAGCGACTTCGCGCTGATCACGGTGGGCGTCGGCGTGGGCTGCTCGCTGGTCATGCATGACCGCGTGGTGCGCCGCGAAGACCCAGACACCCCAACCGCCGGTCACTTCGTGATCGACCGGAGCGGCCCGATGTGTTCGGCCGGCCACCGCGGGTGCGCAATCGCCTATCTCTCCTCGGGCAGCATCGCGCAGGCGGCATCATTCGGTCTCGGCCGCCCCGTCAGCTACGAGGACGTGCTGGGACTTGCCTCGGCGGGAGATGTCGTCGCCCGCCGCGTCGTCGATGAGTCGGCCGACGCCCTGGGCCGGCTCATCGCCTCCGTGTCGATGCTGACGGGAATCCAAGAGATCCTGTTGTCCGGCGAAGGCATCGCACTGGCGGAGATCGGCTCGGATGCCATGCAATCCGGGATCGCTCGCGACCGGCCCGAGTGGGCACGGCCGCTCGCGACGCGCATCGAGCGCATGGACTTCTCGGAGTGGGCCCGCGGTGGCGCCGTCGTGGCGATCCAGCGCTTCCTCGACAACTACCCGGTCGAGTTCGCGGCCGCACGGAACGCCGCGACGGCATCGCTGAGAGACGAATCAGTGCCAACGTTGCCGGGGAAAATCGCATAGGGCGTGCTGAAGCTGGTCATGCCGTCTGCGCCCTGCCAGATGGAGATGAGCCCGGGCAGCAATGACCCGCGGATCGTCGCCCGGGTCAGCCCGACACCGCGTGTGGCGAGATCACTGGACGTGATTCCGCCCTTGCCGATCAGGTAGCTCGGGCGAGAACGGGCAAGGAGGGCGCTGGTGACCTCGACGAGGGCCGAAGACACCTCGCGGGCAATGCGCAGGCTTTCACTCGGATCGGCGCCGTCCACTCGAGCGCGGGACGTCGAGATGACCACGTCGCGTCCGCGCAACAGCTGTGCTGCACGCTCGACCAGCGCCGACGTCACCTCTTTCGAGTCGCTCTGCGCGAGCAACGACGGAACGTCGAGCACCAGGTGCTCGACACCCGCGTCGGTGCTGACCAGGTGTGCGAGCTGACGGCTGCTCAGCGGGACGTGCGAGCCGACGACCACGAGGCCGTGCGGGGTTGCGGGGCAGCTTGCGGCGATCGCCGCGGCAACAACCTCGCGAGGCAAGGCCTCGGGCGACGGCTGAGCGAGCCGTGCGCGGAGGAGGCCGGGACTGGTTCGGTACACGATCTTGTGCCCGAGCTCTTCGGCGGCGATCGCCGCGAGGGCGATGCAGCGCAGGTCGTTGTCGTCGACGGCATCGATCACGACGTGCGCCCCGGCGCCGTGAGCCATGATCGCAGCCACGAGTTCCGCGTGACCGCTTCGCACGAGGTCGAGCGGGATCACGGCCACGTCGGCTGCCCGGATCACCCCGTTGGACTGTTCTTCGATCCAGTCGCGGAGGTCAGAGGCCTCGTAGCCGAAGGTGGCGTCACGCGCAAAGCTCGAGGCTCCAGCGGGCGTGAACACTCCGCCCTCCTGAACCCAGTGAATGGCGTCGACCGTGATGCGGCCGGCATCGGGGAATGCCGGCACCAGGAGCACGGCATCCACCGCGCCCCAGCCGTTGTCGCGCAACGAGCTCTCAACGACATCGATCTCGTGTGCGTAGTGACCGCGCAGTGTCGAGTCGCCTCGGCTGATGATCGCGTACGGCTCGCCCTGTGCAGCGGCATGCACGGAGGCCAACGCCTCGGCGTTCCGGATCCGGGCCTCAGCGGGCTCGAGACTGCGGGTGTTCGTCAGCACGCAGATGCCCCGCCCCTCCTGCTCAAATGCCCATGCCAGATCCGAGGGTCGCCATTCCGTCACGACGGGCAGTCCGCTGACGCTCTGAGTTCCGGTTGGGTCGTCGTCGAGGATGATGACGCGTGCCCCTCGATCGACGGCGTCGCGGAGAGCGTCGTCGGCAACGACCCGAGACGGTCGCGCCCCGCGCAGGCGCCGCGTCAGCTCCTCCGGGTCATGCCCCGTGCTGGCCGTCATCGAACCGTGAGCGATTCGGATGCCGCGGCGAGCGAGCGAGCGATCTCGTAGGCGTTGCGCATGGAATTGAGCGCTGCGGTGCCCTTCCCGACCCGGTCGAAGGCTGTTCCATGTGCCGGGGTGCAGACGGCGACCCCGATCCCGCCTTCGATCGTCACGCCGCCATCGAATCCGATCATCTTCATCGCGATCTGTCCCTGGTCGTGGTACATCGTGACGACACCGTCAAAATCACCGTCGCGCGCGCGGAGGAACACCGTGTCGGCCGGGAACGGGCCGGTGACGTCGAGCC
Source organism: Leifsonia sp. Root4 (assembly GCF_001425085.1). Taxonomy (GTDB): domain Bacteria; phylum Actinomycetota; class Actinomycetes; order Actinomycetales; family Microbacteriaceae; genus Microterricola. The sequence goes on from NZ_LMDN01000002.1 coordinate 646,296, forward strand.
CGTCGGCGACAGCGGCCGCGATACCGGGCACGATCTCGTCGATCTCTTCTGTGCCGAACTTCCCGCCCTCGCCGCCATGGGGGTTCAGCGCGCAGACGGCGAGGCGCGGCGCGGGCACGCCGGAGGCCACGAGGTAGGTGTGAAGCAATCGGGCCACTGACGCGACCTTTTCTGCGGTGATAAGCATTGGCGCATTCCGATGTGAGACGTGCGACGTCACCCGAGACGTCCACAGTCCCGCGATCGCATTCAGCTCGGACACCGTCCCCCTTGTGCCGAGCCGGTTCTCCAGCCAGCGAAGCTCGTCATTCTCGTGCATTCCCGCCAGGTGCAGGCTGGACTTGTTGAGTGGCGCAAAGACCACCGCGTCAATCTCACCAGCCTCGTGAGCTCGCAGCGCGAGGTCGAGATGATCGATTGCCCACTTTCCGCCGGCCTCCGATGCGGCGGCCACCGGCATGCCGCTGAAATCAAAGCCAGTGTCCACGATGCGAACGTTCGCGGACTGCTCGACCCGGCGGCGCTCACTCACGAGACCGGCATGCTGGAACGCCCGATCAAGCTCGTCGGCCGTGCTGAAGACCGTGACGTCGTGCGCACTGTCGCCGGCGATCTCGACGAGAAGTTTCGCGAGCAGCTCCGGCCCGATGCCGGCCGGATCACCGGTGGTCAGTGCTACGCGGGCGGGTGTCGAGGAGGCGCTGGGCGGCGTGTTCTGCATGAGGTGTGTCAGGTCCTTTGGAGAGCGGATGGGGCCGGGAGCCGACCTGTCGTCACAATATCATTTCCATCGCGGAAATAATAACGCCGCCCCCCGGCCACCTTGAGTCACGGCATCCACACCGCAGGGCCCAGCGCCGCGCGATCCCGGTCGACCGCTTGCAAAAATATACAGACCGGTCTATTTTTGCCATATGACATCTCTATCGAAGGGCGATGCGACCCGCCAGCGGCTGGCCGAATCGATGCTCGAGCTGATCCAGACCACGGGCTATCACGGCGCTGGCCTCAACGCGGTGCTCGAACACTCGGCGGCGCCCAAGGGTTCTCTGTACTTCCATTTCCCCGGTGGCAAGTCGGAGCTCGGGAGCGCAGCGATCGCACTGACCGCTGAACAGTTCACCTCCTCGATCACGACTGCCGTAGCGGCGACGAGCTCCACCGACGAGCTGATCGACGTCGTGGTGCACGAGCTCACGAGGCAGCTCCTCAGCAGCGACTATCGTGCGGGCTGCCCGGTCGCGGCCGTCACCCTCGATGCGGGCGCGGACGACGAGCAGCTGCGCACGGCATGCAGCGAGGCGTACGCCTCGTGGATCGCAACATTCTGGAACTACCTGGTGACCTTCGCCGACGACACGGCGGACACCGAAGGCTTGGCCACATCGGCCGTGTGCCTGATCGAGGGCGCGCTCGTCGTGTGCCGCGCGCAACGCAGCACGGAGCCGCTCGAATCGGCATCTCGCACCCTGAAGACCCTTCTCGGGGCCCTCGGCGGCCCGGGGGCGACGCGATGACCACGCCGCGCTCCGCGCTGGTCTTCGGCGCAAGCGGCTTCATCGGCCGCTGGCTCGTCCGCGAGCTGCTGCTGAAGGGGGTCAGCGTTGTCGCCGCCGTGCGGAGCGCCAGCTCTCACGCCCACCTTGCCTCCTGGCTCGCCGCGCACGGCACCGGCGAGGAGGCAGGCTCCCTGCTCGTCGACTTCGACGACGAGGACTTGGGGCTGGACCCGTCCGAGCATCCGCTCAATGGGGTGACCGAGGTTTACAACGTGGCCGGCGCCTTCCTCTTCGGCATGACCGCTGAGCAGGCCCGGGTCGCCAACGTCGTCTCCTCGGAGCGCATCGTGACCCTCGCCTCGAAGCTGCCCTCGCTGACACGACTGGTGCACCTCTCCGGCTACCGCGTCGGCGGTCAGGATCCGGCCGAGGTCCCGTGGTCGGCCGAACGGGTGCGTTCGGAGTATTCACGTCTGGGCGCGTACGAGGCGTCCAAGGCCGAGTCGGATGCCGTCGTCCAGGCGACCGCGTCCACGCTCGGGGTCCCGTGGAGCATCGTGAACCCGGCGACCGTGATCGGCGACTCCGCCACGGGTGAGTCCGAGCAGCTGCTCGGCCTCGCCACTACCGTCCGGGACCTCTGGAATGGAACGCTGCCCGCCCTGCCGGGCGGGCAGGACACGTTCGTCCCGGTCGTGACCGTGGATTACCTGGCGAGCTTCATGGCCTTGGTCCCGACGGCCCCGGAGACGGAGGGGAAATCCTATTGGCCGCTCGACGACTCGACGCCGGCCCTGCCGGAGCTGCTCACGCGGCTCGCCGAGCACCTGGGCGTCCGGACGCCACGCTTTCGGATTCCGGTCCGCCTTCTGCGCGCACTCCCCCAGCGGATCACGAAGGCACACCCGGAAACGCTGAGCTTCCTATCCTCCGAGCGCTACCCGACAGCGTCGGCGACCCTCTTCGCGGAGGGCAATGGGCTGCGGCATCCGGATGTCAGGGTCTCGATCACGCGCTGGGCCGACTACCTCGTTGCGCACCATTTCGACAGGGCCCGCCCGCTGTCGGTGGCACCTGCCAGTATCGGATCATGACGTTCGAGATGCCTCAACCCTCCAACGGGCCTTCCGAAGCCTCGTCATCCGCCGGCACCGTCACGACGCCGGGGCTGCTCCTGTCCCCAGTGGGCGCGGCTGATATTGATGACCTCTACGCGATGCATTCCGATCCGCGAGTGTGGACGCACCTCCCGGCTGCACGGCACGACCGGATTGAACAGACCCAACGACTCGTTGACGTCGCGTTGGAAGGCTGGGCTGCGAACGGGTTGGATTACTGGTCCGTTCGACTCGGGACCGACGGCGAGGGCTCCACGGTTCTGGGGATGGGCGGCTGCAGCCTCCGTGCGGGCCGCGCCTGGAATCTGTACTACCGCCTGCACCCCGACATCCAGGGCCACGGCTATGCGCAGCAGCTCATCGGCGCGGCACGAGCTAGCGCCGCAGCGCACCGACCTGAGTTGCCCGTTGTCGCATACCTCCTGGAACACAACGTCGGTAGCCGCAGGGCAGCGGAGCGGGCTGGCCTCCAACTCGTGTGGAACGGCCCGGATGCCGGCAACCCCAACCCTGCGGCCGTGCGCCTCATCTACGCCGACCGCCCCGTCGATGACGAGACACTCCACGCGTTCTCCGGCTGATGCTTGTGGCATCGCCGAGCCGGAAAATCCGCGCGTGCTAGCCTTGCCAAGGCTCAGGTGAGCCGAGACACACTCTGATTGAAGGCGGGTGAGCGGCCATGGCTGGTGATAGTCCGCGCTCCTCCCCGCCCGCGAAACTCTTCGTCCTGAGCTTCTAAGCCAGACGACGCGCCGGGGCGGCGCGCTTCTGAACCCTTCATTGACGGGGTGGCGTCTGCAGTGCCTTCGTTCTGACGCACTGCCGCAGCCCCGGGCTGTTTTCTCGCTCTCGTCGCTTGAACGACGGAGATAGAACAATGACACTCATCGACAACGGCATCTACGTGACCGGGCAGCGCACTGCCAGCCCGACGAGCCTTGACGAGACCTACCAGCTGCTGAACGACTGCGCCGGGATGGCCTGGATCGGCCTGTACCGGCCGGACGCCGAACAGATTCTCAGCATCGCCACCGAATTCTCATTGCACCCGCTCGCTGTGGAGGACGCGCTGAAGGGCCACCAGCGCGCCAAGCTCGAACGCTACGGCGACACCCTCTTCGTTGTGTTGCGGCCGGCCCGGTATCTCGACGTTGAGGAAACTCTTGAGTTCGGCGAGATCAATGTGTTCATCGGGCCGGGTTTTGTGGTGACCGTGCGGCACGCGGAGAACCCGGACATCGCCGGTGTGCGCCGACGCATGGAGCAGAACCCGGAGCTGCTCGCCCTCGGCCCAGAGGCGGTCTTGTACGCCGTGCTGGACGAGGTCGTCGACGGGTATGCGCCGGTCATCGCCGGCTTGGAAAATGACATCGACGAAATCGAGGACCAGCTGTTCGGCGGCGACCCAGCGGTGTCGCGCCGCATCTATCAACTGCTTGGGGAGGTCATCGACTTCCAGCGTGCAACCGGGCCGCTGAGGGGCATGCTCGAGGGGCTGCTTCGCGGCGCAGACAAGTACTCGGTTGACGTGGAGCTGCAGCGCTCCTTCCGAGATGTGCTCGACCACGTGCTGCGCGTCACCGACCGCGCCGACTCGTTTCGGGTGCTGTTGGAAAATGCGTTGACCGTGCACGCCACGCTTGTGACGCAGCAACAGAACGATGAAATGCGGCAGCTCTCCGAAGCCAACCTGGCACAGGCCATGGAGACCCGGAGGCTGTCGGAAGTGGGCCTGGAGCAGAGCGAGGACGTGAAAAAGATCTCGGCGTGGGCGGCCATCTTGTTCGCACCCACCGTGGTGGGCACCATCTACGGGATGAACTTCGACACCATGCCGGAACTGCACTGGCAGTTCGGATACCCGCTCGCGATCGCAGCGATGGGCGTGTGCGGTCTGATCCTGCACACCATTTTCAGGCGACGCAAGTGGCTGTGACCGCAAGAACCCGCGGAGGGTTCCGGAGCCGACTACTCGGGCACGTCCGGTAGCCCGGGCCAGAGGTTGACGCCGAAGCCGCGTTCCAGCTTCGCGATGGTGGTGAGGTCCGGCCAGGACTTACCTGCGATGAGTGCCCCAATCGTCGCGTGGTCGACGCCGACGTCGCGGGCGGCCGCGCGAACGCTGCTCTCGCCGATCGCGGCTTCGACGTTCAGCGCGAATTGTCTCGCCACTTCGCCGATGGGGTCTGCGGATGGCACGTGAGGCCACCCGTCGGAGAGGGCCTCAGGCAGCTCTCGCGCGGGCCTTGGCATACCTCGAGCGTAGACGACGGTGCGCACGCCCGTGCCGCGGTTGCCACATCGGATGCTCAGCGAACGCGGTGACGGAAATCCGCTCCATCCGCTCGAGGCGTTCGAGTCATGGAGACGACGGTGGGACCCCCGGGGATCGCGGTCGTGGCAGCCACGGCGAAGCCGAGACGACGGTACAGGCGAACATTCCGTTCGTCCGAGGTCTCGAGTGCAACGGTTGCTGCGCGCCCGTCCATCATCCCGAGACCCGCCGTCGTCACGGCTGTACCCAGCCCGGTTCCTTGCCGAGCCGGATCAACACCGACGGTTTCGAGAGTCCACGCTCCGGCTGGCGCAGGAGGCAGCGACAGCTCCGCGAGCATGGAGAGGCGATCTCCGTGCAGCTCGGCGACCCGCTGTTGCATCTGGTCTGAAGGCTGCGGGGTGTCCGCCGGGAGGAACGCAGCAACCGCGCTCAGCTGCGCGTCCACAAGCACGATTCCGTGGTCAAGAGCGTGGGACAAATACAGGAGTTGGATCTTCACTAGGCGATCCGCGTACCCATCCTCGGGAAGCGCCCAGCGGGTCCAGGGGTAGCTGTCGAAGGCGGCGGCCAGCAGTCGCGCCGCCGCGTCGAGGTCGGACGCGCGCGCCCGACGGATCTGGTGACTCATGACGGTGCTCCCTCGGCAAATGTGGCGCCGGCGGGTGGCCAGCCTTCCAAGCTATCTCGCCGGATCTCGTCGACGCAAAAGAGCCGATCCCCGTCCTGCGACCTGTCAGCGCCACGGTCGGCCAGCTCGAGGACGCTCGTCCGAACCGCTAGGGGGCCACGGCGTAGTGGCTCGAGATCGCGACGCGATTCCACGCGTTGATCACAATGACCAGCCACGAGATCGCCGCGACCTCCGCTGCGGTCAGTATGGCGTCGACGTCAACCGTCTTGTGCGCTCCCACAGGCCCCAGGGAGATGTTCGTGAGCCTCTCCGCGAGGACGAGCGCGGCCTGCTCTTTGTCACTGAAGTACTGCGTCTCCCACCAGGCCGCGACCACTGCGAGCCTGTCAGCGGACTCGCCTTTCGAGATCGCGTCGCGCGAGTGCATTCGCAGGCAGAACGCACAACCGTTGATCTGCGACGCCCGGATCTTCACCAGCTCGACGAGAAGAGGTTCGAGTCCAGCCGCATCGGCGTTCGCGTGTGCGGTTGCGTCCAGCGCCGAGAGGCTCTGGTAGACAGCAGGGCTGGCCTTGCCGAGGTTGACGTGTGCCATGTGTGAGTCTCGCTTGCTTTCGATTGACCGTGAGCGCCGGGTGCACGCTCAGGTTCCGCGCAAAAGGGCGGATGCCGCAGCATCCGCCCTTTCTGTCGTTTCGCGAACTAGTTGTCAGCTTTCGCAAGTATTTGTCAGTGATTTCAAGCTCTTCTGAGCTCTTCTCTTCGCGAATTAGTTGTCACAAGCTTGCAGCCGACAGACACGAGTTCGTTTTCTACTCTCCGCTCCCCCGCCGCTCGAGAGCGTCAAGCAGCTCCACTGCTGAGAGGAAGTTCCAGAATATCCAGTCGGCGAACTCGTGACCATAGTCGTCTTTCTGGTCGACGTTCCTGTGACGAAGGCCAAATTTGTTCGCGATGTGGAAGAGGTCCTGTTCATCCTTCTTGAGGTGAACCTTCAACTCTTGCCGGCGGGTCTCGAGGTTGTTGGCAATCAAGGTGATGGCTGCGCGTTTGACCACAAGGCTTGCACCGCGACTCCGAAAGTCCCGGACCGCATGAGCTATTTCGTCACCCTCCTGATTCCGTGCCGCTACCTGGGACTCCACTAGGTCTTGAAGTGGCTCGCTGAACTCTCGAACGAGCCTTCCTAGTTCCTCGCCTCGTGCCGCTAGTTGCAAAGGAATGTTGTGGTCTTGGAGGAGCTGATTGACGCGCCAGCGATAAATGGTGCGTCCCGCGGTCGCGTCATAGTCCGAGTAATCACGTCCGCATCCGCCATAGTCGTGGGTTGTGAACGTCCGAGGGCGCTGGGCCTGGTCATGAAAGTACTCCACGAGGGAGTAGAGGACGTCTTCAGAGACTTCTTCAGGGTTCTGGGTCAGCTCGTCCCACACAACTGGGATTCGAATTGCGCTACTTATCTGCCTCGAGGTCCACTCGACCGACGGGTTGTCTGCATCCGGGCACCACTTAGGCATGACTTTTGGTGTGTAACCTGCGCTGGAGAGACTATTGATTAGGTCGAAGAACTGCCCAGCGAAGCCACTCAGCGGCTCAGCGCCGCCATCTCGCTGATGCACGTTGTTCCGCTGCGCCCAGTACTGCGGTGGTTGGTACGGGCGAAGTCGCCTCTTGTCATTTAGTAGTGCAGTGAACCACTCTTCTGCAGATGCGTCGTTCGGCTCTGATGTCCAGCTGAAGGGTGTCTGCCCCATCTTGCGAAACTGGTCAGCGGCGTCTGCGTCCTGAAAGGCTTCCTCGAGCAGTAGCGCAATCTTTGCGACTGGGAAATCGTCGTCGGCAGCAAGTATTCGCTTCGCTTCCCACTCGAAAAGCTCGTGGGGCCAAGAGAGCGCGTAGGTAGGTTCAGCCACACCCTGACTCTAGAGCGAAGCGCCGACACTTTCGCGCGCGGCATCCGAATGCCACCGGAGGTAGTCGGTGTACTCCCGGCAATACCTATCTGCGCGCATCATTCGAATCTCGGTTTGGTAGGGCTTCCCGCATGGGCAGGTGAACCAGGCTAGTTGGGCTGAACCTGGGTGGACGTCTGCCGCGGTGAGCTTGCCGTTCATGGTTGGGTGCCATCTAGCCGCGACTTCTGGCTTCACACTGGCGAAGTCGGTCTCGCCTTCGACGATGCGCCGGCCGGTGCATTTTGTGCAGCCAATCCCGAGCTTGGTTCGTACTGCGACGACACACTTGTAATCGTGGCCGTTCGGACAGAGCCACCAGAGATTCTTCTGCGATTGGGGCAGGAGGTTCTCCGCGCGAAGCTCACCGTTTCTTGTCGGATGGAGCTCAGCTGCAATCGCGGGGTAAACCGTTCCTAGGTCAGTAGCCCCCGGCAACACCCGCCTTGACGTGCACGCCGGACAGTTGCCGTCCCGTCGTTGCCTGTCGTGAACCGTCGAGGTGAAGGGGTGTCCGTTCAGGCATATCCACCAGGCAAGGTCGTAGTACTCGAGCAACTCCGCGGGCGGCGCAGGCGTCGAGTTTCGTTCCGGGTCCCATTGTTCAGCGAACTGCGGGTACTTCGCACGGACGTCGATGGCTACACGAAAGCGATGTGGGTCTCTGCACTCGGGGCACCCCGGATACTTCTTGAAGTCGGTTATTGTTTTCTTGAACTCGTGGCCTTCGTCGAGGCAGCGCCACCAAGCTCCGAATGCCGACCCGACGGACACTGTCCGAAGTTCTCGCGGTGCGTTCTTGGTGGGATGCCAGAACGCCGCGATGCCAGGGTCGGTTGTGGCCAAATCGTTCAGTCCTATGACCGGTATGTTTCCGTTGCAGTACGCGCATACTGCGCGCCCGAAGCCGGCCTTTGTCGCGCAGTGTGAGTTCGTCACGTGACCGTCAGGACATATCCAGGTGCATGGCTCGTTGTCCCCGCTTCTGAGAGTTTCGAAGGGTTTGCCTTTGCTGTGCCACCAGAATTCCATGCGCAGGTCTCTTCGTAGGTCACGGAGGAACTTGGAACGACCTGCGTCTGGCGAACGCTTGTAGTGGGGTTCGATGTACATGGGCGAGTCTGGGCTGTTGAATCCTGGGAAGCCTGGCGCTACCCCGGAACGACGCTGGGGCCAGCTCGGGTAGTCGACAGCATCCAGGCTGAGGTCATGCTGCCAGGCTTTTCTTACGGGGAACGCTGTCTTGCGTTTGCCCTCTGGGTCTCTCCTCGTTGCAACAGCCACCCGAAAGTAGGCGGGACGCAACCAGATGAGCAGTTCCTCGGCGAGTGAGTCAGCGGGGCCGTCAATCTCCGGAGCTAGTACACCGTTGAGGATTTCGACGGCGCCAGCTCTTGTGATGGTCGGATGCAGGAGACGAGTCTGGAACGGCCCAGAGAGCAATCGCTTCATCATTGCCACGGTGGCAGGATATGCCGCAGCGTCTCCGTGGGTGTCCTGGTCGAACCCGGGGTGGGCGAACAGTGGAAAGCGCTCGGTATGTTCGTCGGCTTTCGCCCAGTTGCCGATGACTCGCCACAGCGTCATGAATTGGTAAAGGTCGAAGCCGGGGAGCCGCTTGAGGTGCGCCAAGGTTTGGTCAGCTCGGCGGATGCTCGGAAAGTCCTTGACGTTCAGCTGGGATTGAAGGTCGATGCCCGGCCCGACCCATCGGCTGTGCTTTGGGCACACATAGCCGGCAACATGCGGCAACTGGATGATTCGCTCCCCGGCGGCGCAAAGCGAACAGAGCAAGTAGGTGTCACCAAGAAGTTGGGTGCAAACACACCTCTCTGCTTGGCAGCGTGGGACGGCGCCGAGACGTTGATTCTTGAACCAGCCTTCCGGTAATTGGCCGAGGGCCTCGGTCCCTGTCGCGAAGCGCTCGTCTTTACGGATGTCGTTGCGTACTCGGAGTACGCTCGCGCTGAGGCGAGTCTGTGTGAGGAACTCGATGGAGTGAGCGTTCTTTAGCCTGGCAAAGTAGCTCTCCGGTGTCTCCAAGTGGCGCACCTTGACTCGGAACGGGAGCACGAGGAGTTCCTGCATTGTCCGCCCTAACCGTCAAGGTCTGCACCGCGTTCGGCCGCGAGGTCGAGCGGGATTGAGTCGAGCAGTTCGCGCGTGATTCTCTCTTCACCGTGCTCATGAACGGCGTCCGAGAGAATCAACTCGATTGCGGCAGAACGGATTAGGTATCCGAGGGAGCCGATGGAGCCGCTGGTTCGGCTGAAAAGATACTCTTCGTGTGCATCAAGGCATCGCTCGCCGGCGTTGATAAGTCCTACACCGGTCTCGAATGCTTGAACTGTCAACCCCCACTCATCGCGGTCGTGCAAACTTCCATATGAGTGAGGCAGCATCCGCCGCAGTGTGAACCTCCCCGCTATCTGGAGCCCTTCGTCTCCTGAAAGCAGCCCGTTCTTCTCAAGATTGACCCCGCAGTAGATGAAGGTCGCAGGCAATGCGTTCGAGAGTCCTTTTAGCGCCCGAATGGCATCTCGCGTGTTTGCGGAGCTGTTGTTCAGGTTGTGGACTTCATCGACGACGATGAGCGCGGTGCGGCCGCGGAGCATCGTCTGTGTGGCCATGTACGTGAGCTCCTCGAGCGTGAATCGTGGCCCTCTGGTCATGCCTAGGAAATCGCAGAACTGGTGCATCATCGATTTCGCTGTCGCGGCGGGAGGCACGTCAATGAACACCACGGGCACGATGCCCTCGGCCCGGGGGTCGGGGTAGTCCGCAAGATATCGATTCATTGTCGCCCGAAGTATCGCAAGTGCGGTGTGTGTCTTGCCAGCGCGAGGCGGGCCACTGAGGAGAAGTCCGTGGCGGCCTGAGGCTTTTCCATAGTTGGAGCGCAACAACCTGCGCACATCGCTGAGCGCCGCTGTCACTGCAGGAGTGTCTACGGTGAGCTCGCGATTGAGGTAGAGGATACGGGCATCGTCGTAGGCTTCCTTGTCTTCTTCGCTGAGCGCTAGGTACCCCTCGGCCGTCAATGTTTTGGGTTTGCTCGACGTCCGGAGCAAATGGCGCTGAAGCCCTGCAAGATTTGTGAGTGATTCAGCTGGTGTGACATCCAGCAGTTTCATCAGAGTGCCTCATTCCGGTCCCAAAGGCCGCGGGTCTTCGTCCCCGTCGCCTTGATAGTGCGGTCAAGGTATGGAAGCAATCTGAGTTCGTCTTCGTTTGGAACGACTGCTTTGGCCTCCGGACGAGGCAGGTAGTCTCGTGCCACGAGTTTGTCTGCCGTCGCCTTCCGTCCCTTCTTCGTCGTGGCTTTCACGAGTTCAGGTTCCCGCCGTTCGAGAATTTCTTGGAGCGCCGCGACGTGGTCGATACTTCCTTCCAGCCCTTGTACCCTCGCGAGTTCGCGGGCCGCCTGCCAAGTCTCGGTGAAGAAGGGCGAGTCAAAGTCGCTGACGTTCTTCCAACCGCACTCCATCCACTTTGACTCTTCGTAGTTTCGGACCCAGATGACAGCGGGGTTGTATGGGTCGAACCGTATTTCCCACTTTCCGTTCACGGACTTCCGAGGTGACTGTGTCTCTCTGAACGGGTGCAGCTGCGGTGAGTCGTAGACACGGTTGCCGAGATGCACCCCGTCGCGCTGGATGGTGCGTGTTTCCGAGGGCAACAGCTCGATGTAGTCGCTTTCGGATAGGGGGAGGGTGAGGCTCGGTGATACACCCATCGATGCGGCGTACATCTGGTTCGGCGTTAGGTACACCGATGGCGAGAGTGGGTCGCGAAGCCCGCTATGCGCGCGGTTCTGCCAGACATGAACGACCCACTCTTCAAAGATTTCGTGAAAGGTCAAGATGGGATAGAGAGGCTGCTCTTCGACTTTGTTGCCTCTGTTGCCTGGTGAGTTTCCGACATATCCGCTGAGGTACTGGGTGAAGAGTCTGTTGATGCTGCCGAACGTCCGTTCAACTTTGGCTTTGTCTGACGGCGTGAATGGCGCCGATTCCATGAGTGTGATGCCGTATTTTGCGCACGCTGACCTGAAGGTGTGTGAGAGGTAGTCTTTGCCGTTGTCTGTCGTGATGGTCTCCGGGACGATGTACGGCATCGCGAGCGCACCTTCAAACCGCTCGTCAAGGGATAGAAGCTGTCCATACGGGAGCCCCGACTGCGCAATTCGCATCCGCTCGCTGTGGTGAGGCCGAAATGGCGCTGGTACGAACGCGCGTGCTAGCAGCAGTGCCTGGTCCACCCCCTTCAACGCTTCAGGTCTCATCACGAACGAGATGATGCTGCAGGTGAAAACGTCAATGAGTATTGACAGCGTGACGCGGCAGGCTTTCCCGTTCTCGTCAAGTACAAGTAAGTCCATCTTCGTTGAATCAATCTGCGCGTATTCCCCCGGCCGCGTGGCGGAAATGCTGCCGTAGGGGTGCTGGGGGCTCCTTGCACGAGAACGACGGGACGTCGCCAACCCGAATGTCTCTTTCCCTGCAGTCAGTACATTTAGGTAGCGGTAGATGGTCGAGATGTGAGGGACCTTGACCTCGTCGCCGTATTTGCGCCGAAGCTCTTTCATCGCATCGGCCACAACTTTTCCCCGGGTAACGGTGGAACGCTCGGTCTGGTCGTTGACTGCAGTTTGGAGAACTTCGATGATGCGCTCGTCCACACGGTTGAGCGGCCCCTCTCGACGAAACGCTCTGCGGTCAACCAAACCCGCGAAACCGAGGTCATTGTAGGCGCGTATTTTTCTCCAGAGCGTCCGTGCGGTCACTCCTTGTCGAATCGGAGGGGCCGCGAGTTCGGCCCTTTTGCGCTCGATGCGCTGGGTCAATGAGCTTGTGTCCGGGTCGTATTCGGGCCTCGGCACGGCATCGGCGCCAGCCGAACGAGGAGCGCCGTAGAGGACTTCTTCGATGTGCTCGCGCCAGAATGCGGCTTCAGCGTCCGCTTGTTTGTTCAGAGTTGCGATGTCGGAAAGGTCTGCTTCCGTTGGAATCGGTACCGATTCGACTGTTCCAAGTTGGTCACGCATGAAGAGCTCCGTGACGTGAATGTGTCGATAGTCGTTTGATTCGAGATTGCGAAGTGTCAGCGTAGAGTTCGCGATTTCGACGACGCGGTATGTACCCCCATCGAGTAAGACTTCACTGCCTAGCCATACCTGTCTAGCCATGTTCCGCTCCTTGGATGAGATGGTGCTCCGATAGTGGCGTCCGCATGTTGGTTGTGAGCGCACGTTTCCAGAGAAGGTGGTAGCTCCACGCAGTAACTCGAGCGGGGTGGCACTGTGGAAGCCCTGCCACTACCTCGCTGATTGGTTTTGGCCGTGCATAGCAGTCAAGCAGCGTTCGTTCCAGCTCGGCCGGCGGCGCATTTCGCGGATGGCGGTACCCAGCAAGCCATTGAATGTTGTTCAGGTAGGTGGGGTCTATCCAGGCGAACACGTCGTAACGCCAGCCGATGCTGGCGCAGACGTCATGCGTTGCGAGAAAGGAGTTCATCCCCTTCTCGTCAATCCGAGTGACGGGCCGAACGTCGAGGACACTTTGCGTCCCGTCACGGCGAACGAAGAAGAAGTCCGGCACGTGAGTGGAGGGCGACCGTTTGCGTCCAAAATCGATGAGGAAGGGCTGTGCGGAGATTGCGGCCACGTCTCCGTCGAAATCGAGGACCAGGAGCGCCGTCTGCTCGAACCCTGATTCGAACCGGACATGCCGCGCCGTGCCGGAGAACCAATAGCTACCGTGAAAGTTCCGGCGCCCCTGGTACTTCACCCCCACGCGATTCATGGTGTTCGTCTGAAATCGTTCGTGTAGGAGCGCTGGCGTGGGCCGAGCGCTATGTTCCTTTTTGCGGGAATCGAACCAATGGATGGTCGATGTGAGAGTGATGTCCCCGGCGCCGGCTACCGGCGCCTCAGCGAGTAGAGCGTTGGCTACCAGCGTGCCCGACATTGGGATACCTGAAGACATGCAACGAGGTGCGCTCGGGTTTGAGTTTCACTCACATTCTCAGTGATACACCCGCGTTGATGCGGGCTGGCCGGTGGGCGTCGGCGTGTCGACTTCTCAACGCCCGCGACGCGCGCGGCTTGGGCGCGTTCCGCTTCAGGATTGCCGTTGCCCGGTTCTTCGAAGGAGACTCCGCGCGTCACCATTCGACACCCGCATGCGCCCTAAACGCCCCAATGAGCCGCTCTGGTTCATCGACGTAGCTCACCGGCCGCGCACCACCAAAATAGGTTGTTGGTGAGTGGAGCCAAAACGTCAAGCCTCTGAGCGAGTAGGCGAACTCGGCAGCGGCGGCGATGAGCGGCTGAACGAACGCCGCGACCTCATCGCGGTCGGGCCCGAACTGGCAGCCCGGGAAAACAAGTTCGTCCTTCCAGGTCAGACCGATGAGATGGCCGGAGGCGAGCATTTCCCGCACCACCTCCTCGCTCACGTGAAGCATCTCGGCAACTTCGGTCACCGTTACGAGCCCATCGCTGGCGGCGATGTTTTGAAGTGCAATCTCGGTGTTTGCCTTCACAAGTTCCAGACCGGTGAGGAGCTCAATGCGCTGAATTGTCGAGGTTCTGTGCCAGTAGTAGTCGGTGAGGTAGTCGTCTGACATCATCGTCCACCGGCCGACTTCGCCGACCCTGCACGCATCAAGGGTGCGCAGCGGGCGTTCAACATCGTTGATGCTGGCACTACGCCCAACACCGGGGAGACGGGTGACTGTGCCTTGAATCAAATTGACGATATGAGAGCTTCCAAGCGTGGTGACACGCCAGACGCCGCCTTCGTCACCAGTGAGTTCGTCAACGGTCTCCATCGAGCTGCACCTCCTCGGGGAGCTGCTCCAGCGGGCCGAGGAGCGCCTGGCGCTCTTGGCCGAGCGGGCGGATGAGGGAGTCAAGTTCCTGGTCAACGACATCGTCGGGGACGTAGACGATAGCAACCACTGGTGAGGTCCTCCGGTCCGTGAAGAGGACTCCCGGAACCCCGAGACTGATTCTCAACCACATGCTTCCGCCAACTACGCATTCCATCAGGCGAAGCAGCTGCACCTGGTAGAAGTCACCACGCATTGTCACGTAAAGCTCGTCGTCCGCATTCGGAAGGCGAACGATGACTCGGCGGCCAAAGTCAATGAGGTACCGACTGCCCGACTCCGTCGCCACCACGTAGTGACCGGTTGCCGCGTGCTCCAACGAATTCATGGCTGCTCCTTACATGCAAACCACCCCAATGTGGAAAGAGTAATTAACAGCACTAGCGACGTCAAGCCCTCGACTAGAGCGGTTGGCCAGGGAGCCTTACCGGCGCAAAGGCTCAATCCCGCGGCCACCGAGGAGTTCTTCGACTCGGTGTTGAATGTCATCGCGAATGGTGCGGACCGCAGCCGGCGTTCTCCCGTATGCGTCGTCGACTGCCCAGTCCAGGTAGCGCTGCCCGGGGTAGATGGGGCAGGCGTCGCCGCAGCCCATGATGATGACGATGTCGGCGGCCTGCACGACTTCGTCGGTCAGTGGTTTAGCGTCGGCGAAGGCGCGTCATGCGCGACGCCAGCCACCGGTGCGTCATCGGGGAGCTGCGGCAGCTAAGACTGGATTGCGGAGCCCAGGCCTGATTGGTTCTAGGCCTGGGCCTTCGCGCTGAGCACCTCAACGAGTTGGGCTTCGCTTGGCAGGCCCGCGAGACCCGATTCGGTCGGGTAAACGCGGCAGGCCAGGTCTTCGGTGCGGCCGTCCGACGGGAACGCGTCAACCCCGTCAACCAGAATGGTCGGGGAGCCAGCGAATGCCCAACGGGCGGCGTCCTCGCTCGTTCGAAGCGTTTCGGCGCGAAGCTCCACGTCGATGAGTCCGAGCGCCTCGATGGTGTTCCGCACACGGTCCAGTGTTTTGTCCCCGTTGGGGCAATCGGCGATGCTGAGAACTTCAACCTTCATGTCTCTATTCTCTCCCGCGGTTCTCCGCTGAGGCGTTGATGCGCTCCTTCATTCGGCGACCGGCCCATCTCGCTGTTGAAATGGCGATGCGAGGCGCACCCACTGCCGCCGGAATCACCCAGAACGCCCAGCTCGGTAGCAGTTCCCAGAGTGGAAGGTTCGGCCCGTTGTCGACGTAGAAACCTGTGAGCAGCGCGATGTACGAGACGCCCATCCCGAGAATGTGCGGGGCATCACCTGGTCGGTGTCGCTTCCGATGCAGCACCCCGATGAGCGAGGAGGTGAACGCCACCGCACCGATGACGAACAGGTAGTAGGTCTCGGACCAGCGAAGCGCCGCAAGCCCTGTTGCTGTGGCGAACACCGCGCAGATTGCGTAGAAGTACCAGCGCCCGCCCCGCGTGTGACGGGGAGACCCTTTACGGGAGAGCATCGCGATGAGCCCGGTCACGACGGCCATGAGTGCGACCACGACGTGGATGGCCAGAATCGTCAAGAAGAGCGGCTCGGTTGAACCGACAGGAACGCCGAGTATCTCGTCCTCTGTGAGCAGCATGGTCACCGCCTCGGCCCTCTCCGGGCGGCCGTCATTGAAGGTGCTTGCACTCTACGCCTGGCCAGCGTGTTCAGCGCGGTCGCTAAGCGTCGATACAGGTCGCCAAACGATGAGTCAGACCCGGTCGGGGGCGGACCCAACTGCCGCGGCCCGGGCCGCTCCAGTAAAAGCGGGCACTACCCGTATGAGCACCACCATCCCGAGAAGCTCAACGAGTGTCTGAGTGACGACCGCGAGTGGGGCAAGCGCAAACTCGACCGGTAGCGCCAAGGCCAGGGGCAGCACGACGAGTGAATTCCTTGTCGCGCCGCTGAAGATGAGCGCACGTGTTCCTGGCACGTCGAGCCGGGAGGCACGTCCCGCGAGAAGCCCGAGGAGCACCATGATGACAAGAAACGCCACGTAGAGCGGAATCAGGCTGAGCAGCGACGCTATCTCGCTTCCCACCGCTGCGACTTGAGAGCCGATGACGACCGCCAGGGTCGCCATCATCAGCGGAACCATGAGTGATTGCATGGTCGCCTCGATAATTCGGCCCGCTCGGGCGCGGCGGCTGAGCCATTGCACGCCGGCTGCGGCGAGCATCGGCAGCACAATGAGGAACAGGAACGCTTCGAGGAATGGCGCCACCTCGAACAGGGCGACTGTTTCAGGGCCGGCGAAGAGGAGCAGGTAGAGCGGCAGCAGCAATATCTGCAACAGCATGAGCAGTGGGGTCGCGGCGAGGAGCCCGTCCTTCGACCCGCCAGCGAGGCCGGTGAACACAATCACGTAATCCACGCACGGTGTCAGAAGGACAAGGAGCACGCCGACGAGAAGCGCCTTGTCACCCGCGACGAAACGCGACAGGCCAAACACGACGACAGGCACCACGAGGAAGTTCACGAAGAGCACTGTCGTCAAGAACCGGACATCGCTGAACGCGCGGCGAACCCGGGTCAGCGGGACTCCGAGGAACGTCGCGAACAAGAGCAACCCAAGTATCGGGTTGATGCTCGCTGAAAGCACCGGCGCACTGCCGGGAATCAACCAACCGACCACGCCGCCGGCAACGATTGCCGCCAGGTAGAGCGCGACTTGGTGACGCTCCATGGCTTCAACGATTCGCGGCATGGTTCCAGCCTATTGGGGCGGGCGGAAGGTTCGAAGGGAAGGAAGCGGGCGTCACGACAACGCGACGGAACCGATGGGCGGCGGCACTGAATCGAGGCGTCACGGGTGCCAAGGTGGCTTCAAAACCCGCGACTACGCAGCGCGGCGCAACTCGATACGCACGGACTTCCGCTTACGTCGGGCATTTCTGAGCCGGCGCAGCGCGGCGCGAATCAGCACGATGCTCTCTTTGATTTCGGCTCCATATGGAGGCACCTTGATTCCGGCAGCGCGCTGCCGCTCGCGCGCTGTCCACTTCCTCCACAAGGCCACCGACGAAGCAGCCGCCAGCCCGAGGCCGATGACGACTAGTGCAATCACCGCTAGCCAGGCGGCCCACTGTTCTGCGCTCACAACCTCCGAAGTGGACAGGGCACCTCGCGACCCCACATAGATGAAAAGGGCGCCAACAAACACGCCGTAGCCGAGAAGAAGTGCAGGGATGCCAGGGCGTCGGGCTTTGTCGGTGAATCCGCGGGCGTTCACTCGGATGACTTGTCGGAGTTCCCGCAGTTGGGTCTCGTGAAGCGCGCGCGCTGCTGGCTCGTCTAGACCCACGTCCATCCCACTGAGCTCGAGCGCCGCCATTGTCTCCAACAGCTGAGCGGCATCCGCAGCACGTTCCGCGTGACGACGCGTCGAAGCGCCGCGCAGGTACACCACGATTGCGAGAAACAATGTGCAAACTGACGTCAACGCGAGGACTATGTTCGTGACAGATTCAACGGTCATGTGCATAGCTAAGCAGGTGACTTGGCGTGGCTGCAGCCGCGACCAACGCGGTGTAGGCGTCCATGGGGTTCGGTGGCCCTTCAAACCTAGATAGCTTGGTCCATCTACGCCAGTCCTCAGTGCTTAGCGGCGGCCGCTGAACTCATCCCGGAACGCGGAAAGCGTTGATTCCACGTCTTCGCCAAGGAGCGGCATCCAAGGCGACTCGGGGTTCCGACTCAGAGCTTCAAGGAACCGCTCTTCGCCACGAAGCTTGGCGCCACGGCCCCATCCGAAGTCCGGGACGAACTCGCCACCGGCAGGTCTCCACGACCCGTTCCCACCAATGAGGTGTTGCGCGAGCGCCATCCGATACTCAAATCCGTCACTAAGTTCGTCGTACTCGGACTCGTTTACGACGCCGGACAGGGGAGCTCGGAGCTCCGCGCGCAACAAGTGGCTTTGAGGCTCCTTCCATCGCGCTCCTTCCCATCGCTCCAATCTTTGAACGATGTCGGCGTCTAGAACTGACCACGGGTTCAGGGCGTTCACGGCGAGCACATCGCCCTCAACTCCGTATCGCACCCGCCACCGCGGTTCCTGAAGAAGTCGAAGGAGCAACGCCTCGTCAGAGCGCTTGATAGCAACGATTCCCATCGCACGCAGCGCGAGCAATGCGGGATAGTGCCGCAAATCGCGTAGCGCCGGGTTGTATGAGCCCGGTCCCACTCGGTTCGCATCAATCAACGTCTGCAGTGCATCGACCCAGAGGTCATGATGCGCTGGTTCGCCATGCATCGCCCCGGTGGCAAGTATCTGAATCGAAGGGACGGCGCTCCGAAAATGTGCGGAGAAGAGCTCATCAACGGTCTCGATTTCATCGAACACTACGGGAGAGTTCTCGGCGGATGTAGCGGTCTTTTCGACGGCGCTCATAACGAGGTCCCGCAAATCGACCCGACGAATCGGATTTGCGATGTAGCGTTTCACTCTGGCCAAGGCCATGGCGGTCGATACAGGTGGCTCTGAAAGCGATTCAAGTGCGACTACGCGCTCATGAAGTGCCGTGAAGAGTTCGTCCGCGGTACTTGCTGCCACGCGCTGGCCACCGCGTGCTGCCAGGAGACGGCTTGGAACCTCTCCATTACTGCTCCGGGCATCCCAGTAAACGGGATAGCGGCGACTGCGCGCAGCTTGAGCATGGCGCGTAAGTGCAACATCCCATTCTGCGGACCAGCCAGAAACGATGAGTCCGTACTCCTCGAACACTCGCTTGACAACCTTGCGAAGCCCAGTGGGATACTCGCCAAGCTCCTCGTGGGTGTTTCGCATCCCCAGTTCCGCGTAGTCGCCATTCACTTTGATGACGGTAGCCACGGCGTGCTGAAGGGGAATCATCCCTGTGGCACCTTCTGCGGTCGAAATGACCTGGGGCGAGATTCCCACATCTTCCAATGCGCGCTCCGCGAGTCGGTCGAAGTTCGTCGTCACGATGACTCGGACATATCCGGCCTTGACGAGTTCGGCGATTGCGCGATGCGCCGCTGTCGGTACCTTTAGGCCCTGCTCGAGCTCCGCTTCGTCAGGTTCAAAGTATCGGGCAAGCAAGCCACGGCGAGCCCCAGCAGTTTGGCCTGTCTCTGCAAGTAGCGCCGAGTAACCGAGGTGTACTTCTGGGCGGTTTGCAGCCCACCACTCCTCGACCTCGTCATCAGTATCCAGGGCGGCACCAGTCGGAGTAGTCGCAGTCGCGATACGGCGCACCAGGTCTTTTACTACGCCCCAACCCGTGGGAATCCCAGCCCCGGTTGACACACCTGACCCCAGGAGGACCGCAAACACACCCGGCTGGGCTTGAACGTTGACCGCCATAGAAACTGACGGGTCGAAAACAGTGGTCAGCGAGGTCAAGACTCGACCCTCAGCTCAGTATCCCTGTGCCCCGGTGCCGCGGTCATGCCCGCTGCGTTTCCTCGGCCGGCGCCGCCAGCTCGACTGGCAACTGGCCGAGCGCAAGGATGTCGGCAAGGTCAGAACCGATAGCCTGAGTTCCCTGCCGGACTTGCACCAGGGCATTGATGACCTGACCCAATCTGACGATTGCGTCGAAGAACCTCGGGCGCTGCACGAGGGCTTCTCGAAGGCCCAAATCGCGGACAACTCGACCCGTCATGCGGTCATGCTCGAGCAGTACTGCGCCAACCCCAGTCACCCGCAAGAGGCCAATAGCCCTGAGAATTGCAGTTGCGTACTCGAAAATGATGCGACGAACGCCCGAGTCAAGACCATCCGCATCCTCCACCGTTCGAAGGAGCTCCTCCGCCAAGCTTCGCATCTCTGCAAGGCTGTCGAGCGGAATCTCAGCGTCGGAAAGTCCGCTGTTGTTGAGCATGTGGCTGCAAGTCTCCAACATCACCAGAGCGGTCGCTGGCACCATACCGGCGAACTCTCCGCTGCCGGATGTGAGGTTGGCAGAACGCGCCATGGCGGGCTCCGCATCAGTAAGTCCGCTGAGGAGCAGCTCGTGAGGCACTAAGGGGTTTTGCAGACCGTTCACGGCTTCGCGGACTTGGCCAGGAAGTGCAAGCAGCTCGGCCACCCCACTGAAGAACTCAGCATTGGGTTCCGGCGCAACGTCAAGATACTGCGCCCATAGCTCCAGCATTGACCGGCCGTGAGCCGCGTGTTGGTGCGCGTAGGACAGGAACAGCCAAAGCCGCCCCGCCGGATTTCGCAGGTGCTCGTCCATCTATTCCCCCTCGTCGATTCCTACGACCTAGCGCGCGGCCAGAGCTCAGTGTTCAGCCCGCGCTCAAGATGTGAGATGGTCCAGGCGTCTGGCCAGCTCTTCCCGTTGAGCGCATTCAGAACCGTCACGTGGCTGAGTCCACATTCTGCGGCAACGGACCTCACGCTGTTGCCACCGATGGCACTTCGCACGTTCAGAGCAAACTGACGAACGACCTCTGCGCTCGGGTTGTCCGAAGGATTCTCCGGCCAACCCGTGCACAGCTCGAACGGTAGAGGTCGCTTCACATTCGCCATTCGCGCCTCCCCTCTCCGCGAACGACATGCTCAATTGCAATATGCACCTTGAGCATCCCTTCGTTCGAACGAGCGAGTTGGGTGATGAGCGTGGTCGTTCTACGCCGACGGGCTACTGACAAGTACCGCGCGAAAACTGACATCTAATTCGCGAAACTGACAACTAAATCGCGAAACGACACTTTCGTGTAATTCGGTGATTAGAAGTCCCAGTCCTCGTCTTCCGTGACAACGGCCTTGCCGATGACGTAGCTCGAGCCGGAACCCGAGAAGAAGTCGTGGTTCTCGTCGGCGTTCGGGGAGAGCGCCGAGAGGATGGCCGGGTTCACGTCGGTGACCGTCTTCGGGAACATCGGCTCGTAGCCGAGGTTCATCAGCGCCTTGTTGGCGTTGTAGTGCAGGAACTTCTTGACGTCCTCGGTCAGACCGACGCCGTCGTAGAGGTCCTGCGTGTACTGCACCTCGTTCTCGTAGAGCTCGTACATGAGGTTGAAGGTGTAGTCCTTCAGCTCCTGACGACGCTCCTCGGTCTCGTTCTCGAGACCCTTCTGGAACTTGTAGCCGATGTAGTAGCCGTGCACGGCCTCGTCGCGGATGATGAGGCGGATGAGGTCGGCCGTGTTGGTGAGCTTGGCGCGGCTGGACCAGTACATCGGCAGGTAGAAGCCGGAGTAGAACAGGAACGACTCGAGCAGGGTGGAGGCCACCTTGCGCTTCAGGGGGTCATCGCCCTGGTAGTAGTCCATGATGATCGCGGCCTTCTTCTGAAGGTTCTGATTCTCGGTGGACCAGCGGAACGCCTCGTCGATCTCCTTGGTGGAGCAGAGCGTGGAGAAGATCGAGGAGTAGCTCTTGGCGTGCACCGACTCCATGAACGCGATGTTCGTGTAGACGGCCTCCTCGTGGGGAGTGATGGCATCCGGGATCAACGACACAGCACCGACGGTGCCCTGGATCGTGTCGAGCAGGGTCAGACCCGTGAACACACGCATCGTCATCAGCTGCTCTTCGGGGGTGAGCGTCGCCCACGACTGGATGTCGTTGGAGAGCGGCACCTTCTCCGGCAGCCAGAAGTTGTTGACGAGACGGTTCCAGACCTCGACGTCCTTCTCGTCCTGGATCTTGTTCCAGTTGATGGCGTTGACGTGGCTGACCAGCTTGATCTTGCCCTGGTGGGCCGGATCGTTCTGGGCCGAGTTGACCTTGTCGGTGAGAGTCATTGTGTGTGTCCTTGCTTGAGTGGAGAGGCCGGGCAGTGTGCGCTTAGAGCGCGCAGCTGACGCAGCCCTCGACCTCGGTGCCCTCGAGCGCCATCTGGCGCAGACGGATGTAGTAGATCGTCTTGATGCCCTTGCGCCACGCGTAGATCTGCGTCTTGTTGATGTCGCGCGTGGTGGCGGTGTCCTTGAAGAACAGCGTCAGCGAGAGGCCCTGGTCCACGTGCTGCGTCGCCGCGGCGTAGGTGTCGATGACCTTCTCCGCACCGATCTCGTAGGCGTCCTGGTAGTAGTCCAGGTTGTCGTTCGTCATGAACGGCGCCGGGAAGTACACGCGGCCGAGCTTGCCTTCCTTGCGGATCTCGATCTTCGAGGCGATCGGGTGAATGGATGCCGTCGAGTTGTTGATGTAGCTGATCGAACCGGTCGGCGGCACAGCCTGCAGGTTCTGGTTGTAGATACCGTGCTTCTGGATGGACGCCTTCAGCTCCCGCCAGTCGTCCTGCGTCGGGATCTCGACGGCCGAGGTGGCGAACAGCTCGGCGACACGCTCCGTGGCGGGCAGCCATTCGGCATCCGTGTACTTGTCGAAGAACTCGCCGCTCGCGTACTTGGAGTCCTCGAAGCCGTCGAAGGTCTCGCCGCGCTCGATCGCGATGGCGTTGGAGGCCTTGAGGGCGTGGAAGACGACCGTGTAGAAGTAGATGTTCGTGAAGTCGATGCCTTCTTCACTGCCGTAGTAGATGCGCTCACGGGCGAGGTAGCCGTGCAGGTTCATCTGGCCGAGGCCGATGGCGTGCGACTTGTCGTTGCCGTCTTCGATCGAGCGCACCGAGCTGATGTGGCTCTGGTTGGAGACCGAGGTGAGGCCGCGGATGGCGGTGTCGATCGTCTTGGCAAAGTCGGGCGAGTCCATGGCCAGGGCGATGTTCAGCGAACCGAGGTTGCAGCTGATGTCCTTGCCGATCTTGTCGTACGAGAGGTCCTCGTTGTACGTGGTCGGCGTGTTGACCTGGAGGATCTCGGAGCAGAGGTTCGACATGTTGATGCGGCCCTTGATGGGGTTCGCAGCGTTGACGGTGTCCTCGTACATGATGTACGGGTAGCCGGACTCGAACTGGATCTCGGCGAGGGTCTGGAAGAACTCGCGGGCCTTGATCTTGGACTTCTTGATGGCGGGGTTGTCGACCATCTCGCGGTACTTCTCGCTGACGGAGATGTCGGCGAATGGCACACCGTAGACGCGCTCGACGTCGTACGGCGAGAAGAGGTACATGTCCTCGTCGTTCTTGGCCAGCTCGAAGGTGATGTCGGGAACGACGACGCCCAGCGAGAGGGTCTTGATGCGCACCTTCTCGTCGGCGTTCTCACGCTTGGTGTCGAGGAAGCGCATGATGTCGGGGTGGTGCGCCTGGAGGTAGACGGCACCGGCACCCTGGCGGGCACCGAGCTGGTTGGCGTAGCTGAAGCTGTCTTCGAGGAGCTTCATGACGGGGATGATGCCGGAGGACTGGTTCTCGATCTGCTTGATCGGGGCGCCGGCCTCACGGATGTTGGAGAGCAGCAGGGCAACGCCGCCGCCGCGCTTGGAGAGCTGCAGCGAGGAGTTGATGCCGCGCGAGATCGACTCCATGTTGTCTTCGATGCGCAGCAGGAAGCAGGAGACGAGCTCGCCGCGCTGGGCCTTGCCCGAGTTGAGGAAGGTGGGGGTGGCCGGCTGGAAGCGGCCGGCGAGGATTTCCTCGACGAGGTTGACGGCGAGCTTCTCGTCGCCGGCGGCCAGGCCGAGCGCGGTCATCACGACGCGGTCTTCGAAGCGCTCGAGGTAACGCTTTCCGTCGAAGGTCTTCAGCGTGTAGCTGGTGTAGTACTTGAAGGCACCGAGGAAGGTGTCGAAACGGAACTTCTTCGAGTACGCGAGGTCGTTCAGGCTGGAGATGAACTCGAAGGAGTATGCGTCGAGCACGGCCTTCTCGTAGTACTCCTTCTCGACCAGGTAGTCGAGGCGCTCTTTGAGCGAGTGGAAGAAGACCGTGTTCTGGTTGACGTGCTGCAGGAAGTACTCGCGCGCCGCCTCACGATCCTTGTCGAACTGGATCTCACCGTTCGGGCCGTAGAGGTTCAGCATCGCATTGAGCGAGTGATAATCCATGCCCGTGCGTGGTGCTTCCATCAATGAGACGCTGTCGCCAGTTGTTCCGACCAAAACGAGTCCAATCCTTCGTGGACGATATTCACATCGTCCGGTGTTCCGAATACTTCAAATCTGTACAGCTGCGGCACGTTGCACTTTGCCGCAATGATGTCTCCGGCCAGGCCATAGCCTGTTCCGAAGTTGGTGTTTCCTGCCGCGATGACACCGCGCAGCAGCATCCGGTTGTTCTCGTCGTTGAGAAAACGGATGACCTGCTTGGGCACGGCACCCTTGCCATCGCCGCCCCCGTAAGTGGGAAGGACGAGAACGTAGGGCTCCGTGGCCTGCAACGGTGCATCGCTGGGGTACAGCGGGATCCGATCGGCCGGGAGGCCGAGCTTCTGCATGAATCGGTGCGTGTTGCCCGAAACGCTGGAGAAGTAGACCAGATTGGCCATGGGATCATCCCCTCTCGGTAGGCCGAATGGGTTGTGTTCGCTGTGATTGTGGGCGTGACCCAAGCGCCGAGACTCTACTCGGTGCCGGCGTGCCCGGATGCCGCAATGCGGCGGTTCTCGGAATCGAGACCTACGCGAGACGCGAGGCGAGCTCCGAAATCTTGTCGGGGCGGAAGCCCGACCAGTGGTCTTCGTCGGTGATCACGACGGGCGCCTGCAGGTAGCCCAACTCCTTGACGGCTGCGAGCGCATTCTCGTCGACCGACAGGTCCAGAACCTCGTACTCGATACCCTGCTTGTCGAGGGCGCGATACGTCGCCGTGCACTGCACGCACGAAGGCTTGGTGTAGACCGTTACAGTCATCGATTTCCCCTTAGTTTTGTACGAAGTCCGCGCTGTTTTGCCGACACCTCAATACTACATCTAGTGCTCCCCGATGGGAACAGCCACTAGATGATGTAGTTACATTTATGTAGTTATCCACCGGTTACTCACCGGTTCTCAACAGGCTCGGCGAGCAAGTTCGGCCTGTTTCCGCGCCTCGGCCGAGGCTTATCCACAGCCCCCCATTTGGGAAACTGTTTGCCTGTGGAAAGCTTCCCGGCGTGTCGCGTTCGACGGTCGTTGACCACAGGATCGTGTGCTGCTATGGCCACTCTGACAGCACCCTCCGACACCCGTTTTCGCGCTGATTCCCGGCGCCCGGGAGCGCGCCACCAGCGACTACGGGCGCGGCGAGCGGGGCGGGGCGGTGCTCTCGCGCTCGATGAGCTCCGGCACACGGGGCGCGACGGCCGGAGGCGACTCGTCGTCGCGCAGTGCCGCCAGCACCGTGGCCATGGTGTCGCGGCCGAGGGACTCGAAGTCCTGTCGCATTGTCGTCAGAGGCGGCGCGAAGTGCTCGGCCTCTGGGATGTCATCGAATCCGATGACGCTGACGTCGCCGGGAACGCCGCGCCCGGCCGCGGAGAGCGCGTGATAGACGCCGAGGCTCATCTGGTCGTTCGCCACGAACACCGCGGTCATGTCGGCATCGCGCGCCAGCTCTGTGCCGAAGCGGTACCCACTGGCCGGGGTCCAGTCCCCCTCGAACGCCTCCTGAGCGACCAGCCCCTGCTCTGCCATGACGTCGCGCCATCCACGATGGCGTTCCATGGCATCCATCGACGCCATCGGGCCCGAGATGTGGCGAATCTCGCGGTGCCCGAGCTCGATCAGGCGCTCGACGGCGATGCGGGCGCCCTGGTACTGATCGAGCGACACCCGGTGGAAGCCGACGTTGCCCTGCGAGGCGATCGCGATCAGCGGCACGCCGAGCTCGAGCCCATTGACCGACTCCACGGCATCCCGGTCGGTCGCGATCAACACGATCGCCTCGACGTTCTGCCGCAGCAGCATCTCGACGGCTCCACGCATTGTTGCGGCATCCGTCTTGAGCATGCTCGCCATGCTCACGGCGTAGCGGGCCTCTCGCGCGGCCTCGTTGAAGTAGAGCGCCATGCTCGCCGGGCCGTAGTCCGGGCGGCCGGCCGAGATGAGCCCGAGGGTGCGCGAGCGCCGGGTGACGAGTGCCCGCGCGGCCGGGGACGGCACGTAGCGCAACTGCTTGATGGCCTGCTCAACGCGCAGGCGCGTGGCCGGGCGCACATTCGGCAGCTCGTTGAGCACCCGGGAGACCGTCTGGTGCGAGACCCCGGCCAGGCGTGCGACGTCGAAGATGTTGGCGACGCGCGCCTTCTCATCGTCAGTGCTCACCGGCCCGCGGCTCCTGCCTTGTGAGTCTCACCCACATCGTTGTCGCTCTCATTATGTCGTTTCGCGGCGGGCCGCCCGTGCATCCGCGTCGCGTGCCCGGCTAGCGGCGCCTGGCGGTGAGCACCTTCTGCAGGATGATGAAGACGAGCAGCAGCGCTCCGATGAAGATCTTGGTCCACCACGAGCTGAGGGTGCCCTCGAAGGTGATGATCGTCTGGATGACGCCGAGCACCAGCACGCCCAGAACCGAACCGAGCACGAATCCGTAGCCACCCGTGAGCAGGGTGCCGCCGATCACGACCGCGGCGATCGCGTCGAGCTCGGTGCCGACCGCAGTCAGGCTGTACCCAGAGAGCGTATAGAAGGTGAACAGCACGCCGGCGACGCCGGAGCAGAACCCGCTGATGATGTAGACGAGCACCTTGGTGCGCGCAACGGGCAGGCCCATGAGCATGCCGGAGTGCTCGCTGCCGCCGAGCGCGTACACCGTGCGGCCGAAGCGGGTGTACCCCAGCACGAAGACGGCCACCACGACGACGACGAGCGCGATGATCACGCTGGGCGTCACGCTGAGCCCGCCGCCCAGCGGGATCCGGGTCTGTGCGAATGCCACGAAGAAGGGGTCGACGATCGAGATCGAGTCCTTGCTGATCACGTAGCAGAGCCCGCGCGCCAGGAACATCGCCGCCAGTGTCGCTATGAAGGGTTGCACCTTGAACACGTGGATCATCAGCCCGACGAGCAGCCCGAGCAGCGAGGTGAGCACGAGGATCAGCGGGATCACGACCCCGGGTGACCAGCCGCTCTGGAGCAGGCTGGCGGCGATCATCGTCGAGAGGGCCACGACGGCGCCGACCGAGAGGTCGATGCCGCCCGTGATGATCACGAACGTCATGCCGACGGCGAGAACGATCAGGTAGGCGTTGTCGACCAGGAGGTTGAGGAAGACCTGACCGGAGAGGAAGCCGCGGTAGCGCAGGCCACCGGCCAGGAACACGGCGACGAAGAGAATCAGCGTGACGAGCACCGGGCCGTACTTCGGGCTGCCGAAGGTGTCCCGGATGCCGCTGAGCACGTGGATCATGTCGAAACGCGTCCGCCGGCCGCCTGCCCCTCCGCCTGCCCTTCCGCCGGAGCGGCGTCCTCCGCCGGGTGTGGAGCCGCCGCCGGACGTGCCGCCCGTGCGGGGCTCTGTCGTAGTGGGAGCGAGACTCGTCATGCGGTGAGCTCCTTTCCAGCGGCGCGGAGCGCCGCTGCTCGTCGCCACGAGGCGAAGGCATTGGTTGTTGCCGGTGATTGCAGCAGGCAGACCACGGTCACGACGGCAGCCTTGAACACCATGGTCACGACCGGCGGGATTCCGACCGTGTAGACGGTCGTCACGAGGGTCTGGATCACGAGGGCGCCGACCAGGGTTCCGGTCAGCGAGTAGCGGCCACCCATCAGCGACGTGCCGCCGATCACGACGGCGAGGATCGCGTCGAGTTCGATGAAGAGGCCGGTGTTGTTGGCATCCGCCGCCGTCTGATTGGCGGTGAGGATGAGCCCGGCGATCGCCGCGGCGAGTGCGGAGAAGGTGTAGACGCCGAACAGCAGGCCGCGCGCACGGACGCCGGCCTGGCGGCTCGCCTCCGGGTTGATGCCGACCGACTCGATCATCAGGCCGAGCGCGGTGCGGCGGGTGATCAGGGCTGCGAGGGCGAAGATCACGGCGGCGATGACGACCGCGATCGGCAGGCCGAACCAGAAGCCGGAGCCGATTGCCTTGAACGGCGGGCTGTTCACCGTGAGGATCTGCCCCTCGGTGATGAGCATCGCCACGCCACGGCCGGCCGTCATCAGGATGAGCGTCGCGATGATCGGCTGGATGCCGAGCACGGCGACGAGGAAGCCGTTCCAGACACCCATCACCAGGGCGACGCCGATCGCCACGGCGATCGCAACCGCCACGGTCGCCGGGCTGCCGGGGTTCTCGGAGCCGAGCAGGATCGAACACGCCACCGCGCCGGAGATGGCGCAGACGGCCCCGACCGAGAGGTCGATTCCGCGGGTCGCGATGACGAGCGTCATACCGATGGCGATGATGAGCATCGGGGCGCCGTTGCGCAGGATGTCGATCAGGCTGCCGAAGAGGTGCCCGTCTTTGACGGTGATGCTGAAGAACTCGGGGAACGCGATCAGGTTGATCGCGAACAGCACGAGCAGCATCACGACCGGCCAGAACAGCCGGTTCGAGGCGAGTTTGCCGAGCACGGCGGTCATGCGTTTTCTCCTGTCGTGCCGGGGGTGGTGGGTGTGGGGGCGGATGCCGCGGGCACTGCGCCATCCGCGGCGTCGTCCGCCGGGAGTTCATCCACTCCGGAGCCATCGGCGATCAGCGCCAACAGCGCCTCCACCGTGAGGTCGTCGTTCTCGATGTCGGCCACGAGCCGGCGGTCGCGCATCACGGCGACGCGGTGGCTGAGGCGCAGCACCTCGTCGAGCTCGGCCGAGATGAACACGACACTCATGCCGTTCTCGGCGAGCGTGTAGACGAGCTTCTGAATTTCGGCCTTGGCGCCGATGTCGATGCCACGGGTGGGCTCGTCGAGGATCAGCAGCCGGGGGGCGATGGCCAGCCATCGGGCGAGCAGAACCTTCTGCTGATTGCCGCCGGAAAGATTGCGCACGAGCGCGTCAGGGTTGGCCGGGCGGATGTTGAGCGCCTTGATGTAGCTCTCGGCCAGCTCGTCCTGCCGCTTCTTGGGGATGGGGCGGAACCAGCCGCGGTCGGCCTGGAGCGCGAGCACGATGTTGTCGCGCACGGTGAGCTCGTCGAGGATGCCCTCCTCGCGCCGGTTCTCGGAGGCGTAGGCGATGCGGTGGCTGAGCGCCTGGCGCGGTGTGCGCAGCTTCACCGGCTTGCCGGCGATGGTGAGCTCGCCGGCATCCGCCCTGTCGATGCCGCCGAGCAGGCGGGCGATCTCGGTGCGGCCGGAGCCGAGCAGCCCGGCGAGGCCGACGACCTCGCCCTCGCCGATCGGGAGGCTGAGCGGTTCGACGGCGCCCTTGCGGCCGAGGCTGCTCGCCAGCACGAAGGCGGTCTCGTCGTGGCTCGAGTCGAGCGCGGTCGCGGTGCGTGCGCGCTTCTCGAGATCGTCGAGCACGGTGAGTTCTTTGCCGATCATCTTCTGCACGAGGTCGATGCGCAGGATCTCGTCGGTGAGGTATTCGCCGACGAGCGCACCGTTACGGAGCACAGTGAGGCGGTCGGAGATTCCGTAGACCTGGTCGAGGAAGTGGGAGACAAAGAGGATGGCGACGCCGCTGTCTTTGAGCGAACGGATGACGCGGAACAGCTCGGCGACCTCCTCGGCGTCGAGGCTCGAGGTCGGCTCATCGAGGATGAGCACCTTGGCCTGAACGTCGATCGCACGGGCGATGGCGACCAGTTGCTGGATGGCGAGCGAGTGCGAGTTGAGCAGCGAGTTCGGGTCGATGTCGAGGTTGAGACCGGCGAGGAGTTCGGAGGCGCGGGCCCGCATCCTCTTCCAGTCGATGCCGCGCCAATTGCGCGGCTCGCGTCCGAGCATGATGTTCTCGGCGACGGTGAGGTTGCCCAGCAGGTTCACCTCTTGGTAGACGGTGCTGATCCCCGCGGCCTGGGCGGCGGCCGGCCCCGCGAATGAGACCTGCTCGCCGTCGAGCGTGATCACGCCGGAGTCGATGCCGTAGACGCCGGTGAGCGCCTTGATCAGCGTGGACTTCCCTGCGCCGTTCTCCCCCATCAGCGAGTGCACCTCGCCGGGGAACATGCGAAAGCTCACGGCATCGAGGGCCTTGACTCCGGGGAACGAGATCGAGATGTCGGTCATGTCGACCACGGGCGCTGCGCCAGTCATACTCGGTCCTCTCTTCTTTGAGGTGCGTGCGGGTGTGGCGATGCCGCTGGTTCCGGATGCCGCGTGTTGCGGCATCCGGAACCAGGGGGCACCGCTCTGGTGCCAGTGCGACCGGTCGTGCGGGTGTTTCCGGTCGCTACTGGTGTAACGGATCGTGCTGGTGTTACGGATCGTGCTGGTGTTGCTGGAGTGGCTGCTGCCGGGCGTGCCTAGTAGGCGCGGGTCGGCAGCGCCTCGATGGCCTGCTCCTGCGTGAAGGTCGTCTCCTCGGTGACGATGCGCTTCTCGGTTGCCTCACCGTTGTTGATCTGCTTGACGACCTCGATGAGCTGCTTGCCGAGCAGCGGCGAGCACTCGACGATGAAGTTGATCTTGCCGTCGGCGAGCGCCGTCATGCCGTCCTTGACTGCGTCGACGGTGACGATCTTGATGTCCTTGCCCGGAACGAGACCGGCGGCCTCGATGGCCTCGATCGCGCCGAGACCCATGTCGTCGTTGTGTGCGTAGATCAAGTCGACGCCGGGGTTGGACTTGAGCAGAGCCTCGGTGACCTGCTTGCCTCCGGCACGCGTGAAGTCACCGGTCTGGGAGGCGACGACCTCGAACTTGGGGTCGGAGGCGATCACCTCGGCGAAGCCCTCTGCGCGGTCGATCGCCGGGGCGGCACCGGTCGTGCCCTCAAGCTGGATGATCTCGACGGGTTCGGTCTGGTCCTTGTACTCCTCGACCACCCAGTCGCCGGCCTTCTCACCCTCGAGCACGAAGTCGCTGCCGAGGAAGGTGACGTAGAGCGAGTCGTCGGCCGAGTCCACCGCGCGGTCGGTGAGCACGACGGGGATGCCGGCATCCTTCGCCTCGTTGAGCACGGCGTCCCAGCCGGTCTCGACGACCGGCGAGAATGCGATCACGTCGACCTGCTGCTGAATGTAGGAGCGGATCGCCTTGATCTGGTTCTCCTGCTTCTGCTGGGCGTCGGAGAACTTCAGCTCGATGCCGGCCTCTTCGAACGCCGACTGGATGTCCTTGGTGTTGGCGGTGCGCCACCCGCTCTCGGCGCCGACCTGGGCGAAACCGACGACGAGATCGCTTTCTGCCTTGGGGCCGGCTGCTGCAGCGTCACCGCTGCCGGTGTCGGCGGCCGGGGCACACCCGGCGAGTGCGAGAAGCATGGCTCCTGCTGCGAATGTTCCGATGATTTTCTTCATCTGACTAAACCTCCTTGTTCAGTGCCGGCGGTGAATGTGCTGCGTTCCCGGTGCCGGATCGCCAGTTCATTCTGGCGGTGTCCCGATGTTAGCGCTCACATGTGAGCCTTCACAATAGGCGGTGTGCAATTTCTTTCCCTGATTTTATGGGGATCCATCGAAAGCTCCGCCACAAGACGGCTTGCGTATGTGAGCGCTCACACCGGCCTCCGCATTTTCGGGCATGCGGTCATCCCGCGCGCGACCATGGCCCTCAACGGAACAGGGCCCCGGCATCCGAGTAACGGATGCCGGGGCCCTCTCGCGTGAGATGCGTCGGCTAGTTGCCGCCAGCGCGGCGCTTGTTGTAGACGTCGAAGGCGACGGCCAGGAGCAGCACGAGGCCCTTGACGGCCTGCTGCCACTCGATGCCGATGCCCATGATCGACATACCGTTGTTCAGCACACCGATGATCAGACCACCGATGATCGCGCCGGCAATCGTACCGACACCACCCTGCACCGCTGCGCCACCGATGAAGGCGGCGGAGATGGCCTCGAGCTCGAAGCCATCACCGGCCTTCGGGCCGGCCAGGTTGAGGCGGGCCGTGAAGATGAGGCCGGCGAGCGCGGCGAGCACACCCATGTTGACGAAGAGAAGGAAGTCGACGCGGCGGGCCTTGACACCGGAGAGCTCTGCGGCGTGACGGTTGCCACCGATCGCGTAGATGTGGCGGCCGAAGACGCTGCGGTTCATGATCACGCCATAGATCAGCACGAGGACGGCGAGCACGATGAGCGTGATCGGGATGCCCTTGTAGCTGGCAAGGGCCCAGGCGAACGCGCCGATGACGGCCGCGATCAGCACGAGCTTGATGACGAACCAGCTGAGCGGCTCCACCTCCTGGCCGTACTTCTGGCGGCCGACGCGGGTGCGCACCTGCTGCAGGATCAGCGCGGCGATCGCGATGACGCCGACACCGATGGTCAGCGGGTCGAGTGCGAACTCCCCGAACACATTCGTGAGGAAGCCGTTGCCGAGCGCGCGGTACTCGGCCGGGAACGAACCGATGTTGGCGTTGCCGAGCACGACGAGGGCGAGACCGCGGAAGATCAGCATGCCGGCCAGCGTCACGATGAACGCTGGGATGCCGACGTAGGCGATCCAGAAGCCCTGCCAGACACCGACCAGGGCACCGATCAGCAGCGACAGAATGATCGAGAGCCACCACGGCAGCCCCCACGTCACCGCGAACACACCGGAGCAGGCTCCGACGAAGGCGGCGACGGATCCGACCGAGAGGTCGATGTGGCCGGCGATGATGACCATCACCATGCCGATCGCGAGAACGAGGATGTAGCCGTTCTGCACGATCAGGTTGGAGATGTTCTGCGGGCGCAGCAGGATGCCGTCGGTCAGCACCGTGAACAGCACGACCACGGCGATGAGCGCGAGGAAGATGCCGTTCTTGCCGAGGTCGGCCAGCACGTGGCTGAGCCAGCGCGTGAACTTGTTGTCCGACGGATTGATCTGTGAGCCGACCGCGGTGTTGTCGGTCGGCTGGTTTTCAAGTTTTGTCATGTGAGTGTCTCCTTGAGATTCCCGAGCGCCGACGCTAGCGGGGCTTTTCCATGGTCATGAGTTTGAGGACGGATTCCGGCGTGGCATCCGCGATGGGAACCTCGCCGGTGATGCGGCCTTCAGAGATCGCGTAGACGCGATCTGAGATACCGAGCAGCTCTGGCAGTTCGGAGGAGATCACGATGATGCCCTTGCCCTCCGCCGCGAGCTTGTTGATGATCGCGTAGATCTCGTACTTGGCGCCGACGTCGATGCCGCGGGTCGGCTCATCGAGGATGAGCACGTCGGGGTCGGAGTAGATCCACTTCGACAGCACGACCTTCTGCTGGTTGCCGCCGGAGAGCTTGCCGGTCTTCGCCAGCACCGACGGCGCCTTGATGTTCATGCTCTTGCGGAACTCGTTGGCGACGCGGTACTCCTCGTTGTCGTGAACGAGGCCCCACTTCTCGAGCTTGCCGAGCGAGGCCATCGAGATGTTGCGCTTGATGTCTTCGATCAGGTTCAGGCCGTAGGTCTTGCGGTCCTCCGTGGCGTAGGCGATTCCGTTCTCGATCGCCTCTGCGACGGTGCGGGTCTTGATCTCCTTCCCGCGCTTGAACACGCGGCCGGTGATCTTGGTGCCGTAGCTGCGCCCGAACAGGCTCATCGCGAACTCGGTGCGCCCGGCGCCCATGAGCCCGGCGATTCCGACGATCTCGCCGGCGTGCACGTTGAGGCTCACCTTGTCGACGACGACGCGGTTCGGGTCCTGCGGGTGGTGCGCGGTCCAGTCCTCGACGCGCAGCAGCTCCTCGCCGATGTTCGGCGTGTGGTCGGGGTAGCGGCTCTCGAGGTCGCGGCCGACCATGTCCTTGATGATGCGCTCTTCTGTCACATCCGTCTTGGCAATCGTCTCGATCGTCTTGCCGTCACGGATGACGGTGACCGAATCGGCGATCTTCTTGATCTCGTTCAGCTTGTGGCTGATGATGATCGACGTGATGCCCTGGCCCTTGAGGTGCAGGATCAGGTTGAGCAGGTGGTTGGAGTCCTCGTCGTTGAGGGCCGCCGTCGGCTCATCGAGGATGAGCAGCTTGACACGCTTGGAGAGCGCCTTCGCGATCTCGACCAACTGCTGCTTGCCGACGCCGATGTCCATGATGCGGGTGGTCGGGTTGTCGCTGAGCCCAACGCGGGCGAGCAGCTTCTGCGCCTCGTGGTTGGTGCGGTTCCAGTCGATCAGGCCGGCCTTGTTCGTCAACTCGTTGTTGAGGAAGATGTTCTCCGCGATGGAGAGGTAGGGGCTGAGGGCCAGCTCCTGGTGGATGATGACGATGCCCTTGGCTTCGCTGTCCGTGATGTCTTTGAACTCGACGATCTCGTCTTCGAAGACGATGTCACCGGTGTAGGTGCCGTGCGGGTAGACGCCACTCAGCACCTTCATGAGCGTGGACTTGCCCGCGCCGTTCTCGCCGCAGATGGCCAGCACCTCGCCGCGCTCGGCAGAGAGCGTCACGTTGGAGAGCGCTTTGACACCGGGGAACGTCTTGGTGATGCCGCGCATCTCCAGAATGTTGGTGGTCACGAGTGTGCCTTCCTCATTCGACTTCCTACTTCTTTGTTGGTTTCGTCATCCGCCCAGTGAACGGATGCCGCAGCGATGAGTGCCGGTGGGGATACCGTAATACCCCCACCGGCCGCACGCTGCGATGGATCGCGGCTTATTAGCCCTTGATCTCGTCTTCGGTCCAGTAACCGCTGTCGACCAGGACCTCGTTGATGTTGTCCTTGACAACGATCTGCGAGGGGAGCAGGTACGACGGGACGGTGATCTTGCCGTTGTCGTAGTCGGTCGTGTTGTTGACCTCGACCTCTTCACCGTTCAGGATGGCGGACGCCATCGTGACGGCGACCTCCGCCAGCTGGCGGGTGTCCTTGAAGATGGTGGCGAACTGCTCGCCCGAGTTGATGGCCTTGACCGAGTCGAGCTCGGCGTCCTGGCCGGAGATGACGGGCCACTCGTCGCCGACGGTGTAGCCGGCATCCGTCAGAGCGGAGATGATGCCGCGCGACAGTCCGTCGTACGGGGAGAGAACGCCGTTGACCTTGGAGCCGTCGGAGTACGTCGACGTCAGCAGGTTCTCCATGCGCTTCTGGGCGACTTCGCCGTCCCAGCGGAGGATGGCGGCCTGCTCGAACTCGGTCTGGCCGCTCTTGACGACGAGGGTGCCGGCGTCAATGAAGGGCTGGAGCTCGTCGATGGCACCCTGCCAGAAGAACGTGGCGTTGTTGTCATCGGGCGAGCCGGCGAAGAGCTCGATGTTGAACGGGCCGGCGGGGGCGCCGTCGATCGGGGTGCCGTCGAGCTCGACGAGGCCGAGTCCGTTGAGGACCGACCATGCCTGCTGCTGGCCGACGATGTAGTTGTCGAACGACGCGTAGTAGTCGACGTTCTCCGAGTCGCGGATCAGGCGGTCGTAGGCGATGACGGGGATGTCGTTCGCTGCGGCCTCTTCGAGAACGCTGGTCAGCGTGGTGCCGTCGATCGAAGCGATGATCAGGGCCTCTGCGCCCTTGGTGATCATGTTCTCGATCTGCGAGACCTGCGTGGGGATGTCGTCTTCTGCGTACTGCAGGTCGACCTTGAAGCCCTGGGCCTCGAGCTGCTCCTTGACGGCGTCGCCGTCCTGGATCCAGCGCTCGGAGCTCTTCGTCGGCATCGCAACGCCGATGAGGCCGCCGTCGCCGCCACCCTCGCCGGCCGAATCGCCGGAGGTGCCGGAGCAGGCAGCGAGTGCCAGCATGGCGCCGGCCGTGAACATCGTGAGAAGGACCTTCTTCGTCTTCACTGTGTTTCCTTTCGTTGTGACATGGACATCATTGTCGGGTGGTGCAAACCGGATTCGGCTTCGTCCATGAGAGCCGGGATCCGGATCGGCAGCGCGGCTGTCGCGCCTTCGATGTCTGGGTGGTGCGCCGGCTAGCTGCTGCTCGCCTTCGCACCCGTGGCGCCGGAGCGCCGCGTGGGTGGTGGAGTCGTGGGTGCTTTCCGCGCGCCGCGCGGAGTCTTCGGCGGGCGGGCGTTGCCGGCCTGACCGTAGACATTCTGGTAGCGATCGAAGAGAGCGTCGATCGCGGGCTGGGGGATCTCGATCACGGCGCCGCCCTGGCGGGCCAGGTGCACCGTGCGGGCGGCGTCCTCGACCATGACGGCGGCCTTGACCGCGTCGCGGGCGTCCGTGCCGATCGTGAACGGGCCGTGGTTCTGCATCAGCACGGCGCGGGAGCGGTGACCGCTCAGCGTCTGCACGATGCCGCGACCGATCGAGTCGTCGCCGATGACAGCGAATGGGCCGACCGGAACCGGGCCGCCGAACTCATCGGCCATGGCGGTGAGCACGCATGGGATCGCCTCGCCGCGGGCGGCCCAGGCCGTCGCGTAGGGCGAGTGCGTGTGCACGACGCCGCCGACCTCTGGCATATTCCGGTAGACGTATGCATGCGCGGCGGTGTCACTCGACGGTGCCCGGTCGCTGCCGGGGGTGTCCGTGATAACGGTGCCGTCGAGGTCGCAGAGGATCATATTCTCTGGGCCGAGCTCGTCGTACGAGACGCCGGACGGCTTGATGACGAAGAGGTCGGCACCTGACACACGGGCCGAGACGTTGCCGCCGGTCCAGGCGACGAGTCCGTTGCGGGTGAGCTCGGCGTGCAGCTGCGCGACCTCGGTGCGCAGACGGGCGATGGCCACCTCGAGGGTGGGACCGTAGCCGCTCACGAGCGGACTCCCGTGCTGCTGGTGGTGCTGCGTCGAGACGCGGATGCGGCGGCGCCGGCGGGTGCCGCCAGGCCTGTCTGCATCGACTGCTGCTTCACGTTCTCGACTCCTTTGTCGACACACCGGGTGTGTCTGGGCATTTCCATCCGGGCGGTTGACCGCCGGATGTGACACTCAATGTGAACGGTCACATCGAGTGTCCTCATGTTAGCCGCATCGAGGATCGGATTGTCAAATCTCGCATGTCTCAGATTTGTAACGGTCCTGCGATCCCCGTGATCCCGGGGCTGATCGCGCTCTCAGCGCGCTCCCGGGGTGCACGGATGGCGCGCTAAGCGCGCACGAAGCTCGCGCCCAGCGTGCGAGCGGGCTTAGAACGCCGGCAGGCCCGTCGAGGCGCGCACGATGAGCTCAGGCACGAGCAGACGGCCGCCGGCCGCCTCTTGCACGTCGCCCGTCTCGGCGCCTGTCGCGGTGCCCGGCGCGGTGCCCGGCTCGGTGCCGTTCTCGGTGCCGGGCCCGGCGTCTTCGGCGGCGGCATCCGGCGCGGCGGCGCCAGGCACGCTCGAACGGCGGCCGATGTCGGTGATCAGCCGCTCGACACAGCGCCGGCCGAGTTCGGCGAAGTCCTGGCGCACGGTCGTGAGCGGCGGCGCGAAGTGCGCGGCCTCGGGGATGTCGTCGAATCCGACGATGCTGACGTCCCGCGGTACATCGAGCCCCGCATCGCGCACCGCGTGCATGAGGCCGAGCGCCATCTGGTCGTTCGAGGAGAAGATCGCGGTGAAGTCGCGCACACTGAGCAGCTCGCGCCCGGCGTAGTAGCCGAAGTCGGCCGTCCAATCCCCCAGGATCGGCGCGGTGGTCGCCACCTCGCTGTCCGACATCTCCCGCAGGAATCCGGTCATCCGCGCCTCGGCCTCGATCCAGTCCTGGGGGCCGGCGAGATGGTAGATGTGGCGGTGGCCGAGCTCGATCAGGTGGCGGGTCGCCAACCGGGCGCCGCTGATCTGGTCGACGGCCAGCGTGTTCCCGTCGAACCGCCCGCTGGACTGCAGCGTGACAAGCGGCACGTCGATGGCGAACTCGGCCAGGATGTCGAAGACGCGCACCTGCGGGGCGATGACGACGATGCCCTCGACCGCCTGCGCCATCAGGTGTTCGACCGCGCCGGTGATGGCCTCACGGTCGGCACCGACGATGTTCGCCGTGTTGATGTAATAACCCTGCGCGCGGGCGGCGACCTCGATCGCGGCGATGCTGCTGGCAGGGCCGTATTGCGCGCTGGAGGCCGAGAGCACCCCGATCGTGCGCGAGCGGCTCGTCACGAGGGCCCTGGCGGCGCGGTTCGGCCGGTACTGCAGCTGGTCCATGACCGAGAGCACGCGGGCCTTCGTCTCCGGCCGGATGCTCGGGTGGTGGTTCAGCACGCGCGAAACTGTCTGGTGGGAGACCCCCGCCAGACGCGCGACATCGCGAATACTCGGAGCCCGCCCCCGGCTGCCTTCGTCTGTCACGGTCATCCCGTCTCTGCGATGTTGAATCTGCGCTGGTGAAACGTGCGCGGGTGAGAACCTGCGATGCCTCGCGATGTGTACGTTCACATGCGTGCGCGCAGGTCAATTATGCACCCCGCGTCGTCGTGTGACTGTCACATGTGTTCCTGTCACATCCGCAACTGTGCCTGTCACATCGGCTCGTGTGACAGGCACATCCGCGGCAGAGGTCGCCGCGAGCGGCTGCCAGCACTGTCGAGGATGCCGGCATCCGCCCCCGTGGAAGCCCGCGGAGCGGCGGGAGGTGATCGGCGCGAGCGGAGGCCGGAACCGCCGGAACGGGCCTCCGTCGGCGCCGATGGCCTCCCGAGGTGCCGCCGTCGGGTGCGCTCTGGGCGGGCTCGGCGCGCAGGCGCGCTCTAGGAGAGCGGAACCGTGACCGATGCCCGCCTGCTCACGAGCACGGCAACCAGCCAGAATCCGCCCGCCAGCGCGAAGCAGCCGACGAACGGCACCACGCCGCCGAATGGGGAGAGCAGCACGAACACGATTCCGGCCAGCGCGATGGCGATGGCGGCTCCGATTCCGTCGGAGATCGCGATCGCCGAGCTGTTGAAGCCCTGGTCGGCCTCGCTCGACGACTGGAGCGTCATCACCGAGGTGCGCGGGTACATGATTCCCATGCCTGCACCGGCGAAACCCCAGGCGACGATCAGCACGAGCGCGGGCAGCGCCAACGCGACGGCGGTGAGCGTGATCGCGAGGGAGGCGCCGAGCAGTGTCAGGCCGATGCTGAGGCAACGGGCGTGCGAGAGTCGCTCGGCGTAGCGGCCTTGGATCTGCGCGGTCACGGCCCAGGCGAGGCCGCCGAGGGTGAGAGCGAGGCCCGCCAGAGATGCGGTGAGCTCGTAGCGTTCGGTGAGGATGAGAGGAACGTACACCTGGGCCCCGAAGAAGGCGCCGGCGATGAGCCCGCGCACGAGCACCGTGGCCGGCAGCCCGGCGGCGGCGCGGAGCGCGCCAATCGGGAGTAGCGGGCGCAGCGCGATTGCGAGCACGACGACGGCGAGCACGGGCAGCGTCCAGAGCACCCAGCCGGCGGCCTCCGCGCTGAGATTCAGCACGAGCACGGCGGCGGCGGCCAGCACGGCCCAGAGAATGCGGGGGATGTTCCACGGGGCGACGGGCGCGTCGGCATCCGCCTCGTGGATCATGCCGCGCAGCGCAGGCACCACCATCGCCAGCGCCGGGATGACGAGCGCGACGACGCCGAGGAACACCCAGTGCCAGCTGGCCACATCGGCGACGACGCCTGCCACGAACGGGCCGACGAGGGATGGCACGACCCAGGCGGCCGAGAAGCCGGCGAAGATGCGCGGCTGCAGGGCGTGCGGGTAGACCCGGGCGACGATCACGTAGAGCGCGACCGTGAGTCCGCCGCCGCCGAGGCCGTGGATCAGGCGCCCGGCAACGAGCACCTCCATGCTCGTCGCGGTGCCGGCGAGGATCAGGCCGATCGCGAACAACGCGACGGAGGCGTAGAGCGGCGCCTTCGGGCCGCGACGATCCGCCCAGTTGCCGGCGAGGACCATTCCGACAACGCTCACCGCGAGCGGCCCGGCGAAGGCGAGCGCGTAGAGCGAGAGCCCGTCGAGCTCGGTGGCGATCAGTGGCATGACCGTCGTGACCGCGAGCGACTCAAATGCCGCAAGGAGAATGAGCACGCACATGCCTATGCTGATCCAGCGATATTCGGGGCTGAGCACGCTCGTGGGGCGCTGGGGGCGGTCGTCGGCCCGCACGGATGCCTGCGCGGAGTCCGCCCTCGGAGTGGAGGCAGCTCCCCCGACGCCCGGGTTCGGTGTTGACGGGTCGTGGGGATCGGTGGGGCTTGTCTCGCGGAATGGCACGTCTCCGAGCCTAAGACCTCAACAGCGCTTGAGATCAAGCTCGCGGGATTTCGACAGGCTCAATCAACGGCGGGGTGCTCAATCAACGGCCGGGTGCTCAATCGGCGCGACGCGCAGCGTCGCGAAAGGCGGCAGCCCTGCCCAAGGAAACCTCGGAACCGTCACCGCTGCTGGGGGGATTTCGACAGGCTCAATCGGCGGAAAGGTGCTCAATCGGCGGAAGGGTGCTCAATCGGCGGATGGGTGCTCAATCGGCGGAGGGTGCTCAATCAGCGGAGGGGCTCAATCAGCGGAGGGGGCTCAGTCGGCCCGACCGCGCGACCCGATGCGCGCCGCCCAGGTGGCGAAGTCGCTGACGAACGCCTCGAGCGGGCCGCGCCTGCCGAGCAGCGCCAGCACGGCACCGATTGCGAGCACGACCACGACGTGCACGGCGAGGATCCGCCACCCGAGGTACCACCACGGCAGCTCAGCGAACGACGCCGGCTCCATCAGGATCACGATGCTCGTTGTGAGCGCGACACCGAGCACGTGCACCGTATATATGGTGAGCGGTGCCGCGCCGGCCGCCGACATCGGGCGCAGCACGCCGAGCAGCCAGCGCGGGGCCCATCGTGCGAAGGCCAGCATGAGCGCGATCACGAGCAGCGCGACACCGATGCCACGGAGCACGTCGAAGATGGTTCCGGTGTGCGGGGCCGCGCCGAGCAGCCACCACCATTCTGCAGACACGGGGGCGCCGTGACCCGATTGCCCGACCAGCTCCTCAAGCCGTGCCGGATCGGCTGCCGGCGTCGTCGCCGTGATGGCCGCACGCCCCCACAACTCGAAGATCAGCCGGGATGCACCGAGACTGACGGCGGTGAGCACGAGTCCGGTCACGCCGCTTCGGACGATGAATCGGCGCTCGGCCGGCCCGTCGCGCCGAGCAGCCAGCAGCAACCGGGCGAGCGCCATGCCGACCAGCAGGTAGACCAACCAGGTGATGACGGGATAGGTTCCGGTCACGAAGACGGCACGCACGGCGAGGGCAGGGTCGCCGAGATCGGTCCAGGGCAGGCCGCCGGCCTCCGCTGAGACGTCGAGTGCGCCGCGTGTCGCGGTGGTGACGAACGGGCCGACCAGCGCGATGAGCGCAGCGCTGACGAGGAGCCAGCGCACCGGCATCCGCAGAAAAGGGATCGTGCAGAGCATCGCGACCCCGAAGTACACGAGCACGACCACCACGCTCACCGGCAGCATCGCGAGCGTCGCACCGAGTGCGATCACGAGCACTCCGCGCGCGGCCATGGCGCAGGCCGCCGCGGCGTAGGAGTCGGCCTCGAGGTAACGGCGGGTGGCGAGGATGACGCTGATTCCGCCGATCACGGCGAAGAGTGTTGAGGCATTGCCGTCGACGAGGGAGCTGACCCAGGCCTGGTGCCCCGGCATCCCCGGTTGCAGCAGCAGGTGCGCACACATCATGCCGAGGATCGCGAGGAAGCGGGCGAAGTCGATGCCGACGAGGCGTGCGATCTGGCCCGTCCCTGCGCCCCGTTCGGCCTGAGCCGGCACGGGAACCGGGGCGCCGTTCACCCATCCGGCGGCTGCGGGAGTGGGAACGGTCATGGTTCTCCGGGTGCTCAACGGGCGCGTCGAATGCGGCGCAGCCCCATTCTGGCGGCTGAAGCTTTGCGTGCGCTCAGCGACCCGGCGATTCCGTTTTACTCGGGCAGCGTCGCGAAGGCGCGCACCGGGAAGGTGCCGAAGCCTTCGACCTTCGGCGGCACCGCGGTGAAGCGCGCGCCCCGCGCCGGCAGCTCGCCCAGGCTGGTGAGGTGCTCGACGACGTGGATGCCGGCCTCGAGCAGCAACGTGTGCGCCGGGCGTGCACCGCCCGATTCCGGCTCGGTGTCGTCGATGTTGAGCGAGTCGATGCCGACGAGCGCGACGCCCTGGTCGATCAGGTGTCTGGCACCCGCCTCGGTGAGGAACGGCGCCCCGTGCGCGTACTCGAGGGTGCCGAAGTGGCGGTCCCAGCCGGTGTGCAGCATCACGGCCGAGCCCGCGAGTGCACGGTCGAAGAACACCTCGGCCGGGATGCCGCGGCTGCCGGCATCCGTGAGGTGGAAGACCTCGGTCGGCAGGTCAACGAGGGTGTCGAGCGCGAGCCCCGCCAGGTCGACGCCGCCCTCGTAGCGGTGAAACGGGCTGTCGAGGTAGGTGCCGGTGTTGCCGATCATCGTGATGAGGTCGAGGGCGAACTCGGTGCCGGGCGCGTACTTGCTGCGGGAGTCCTCGCGAGTGAGGTGCGGGGTGATCACGGGTGCGGGCAGGC
Organism: Leifsonia sp. Root4; assembly: GCF_001425085.1. Classification (GTDB taxonomy): domain Bacteria; phylum Actinomycetota; class Actinomycetes; order Actinomycetales; family Microbacteriaceae; genus Microterricola. The sequence goes on from NZ_LMDN01000002.1 coordinate 688,883, forward strand.
CGGGATAGGTGACGAGGCCGGCGCGGATGCTGTGGCTGAGGTCGACGATGCGGCCGACCCGCGCGGGGCCGGCGGACTCGGCATCCGCTGCACCCTGCTCGGCCAGGCTGTCGGCGAGCGCGCTGCCCTCGAGCGCCTCGCTGAGCATGTCGGCGAAGGGGATGCCGCGGCTGCCCTTGTGCTGTTCCCGCACCGTCTCGATGTTGGTGAGGGTGACGTTCTCGACGAGCGTGAGCCCGAGGTGGCGCACGAAGAGCTCGGCCAGGCGCTGCTTCGACACCTCGCCGGATGGCAGGTCGAGTCGGAAGCCGTGTGCGACGAGGTCTCCCCCGTTGACGAACGTGACGACGGCGTCGAAGTGCGCACGGTACTCGGTCATGGTGCCTCCAGAGGTGTTGCGGTGGGCGAGATTTCGACAGGCTCAATCATCGGAGCCCCGCTGGTTGAGCTTGCGCCGTCCTGAGCTTGTCGAAGGGTCGAAACCGGGTTGGTTGAGCTTGCGCCGTCCTGAGCTTGTCGAAGGGTCGAAACCCGGGCGGTCCTGCGGGCGACGCGGCGTTTGACGAGGGCGACGACGATGGCCGCGAGGGCCAGCACCGCCGGGATCACGAGGTTCGGTCCGGCCAGCACCAGCAGCCCGACGGTGAGCACGCTCGACACGATCGCCATCCACCAGCCGATGCTCCAGCGGTCGAGGATCTTGACGGCCGCGATCATGCCGAAGGCGTAGATCGCCGCCATGCAGCTGGTGTGCACGAGGATGAACGCGGTCAGGTCGAAGCCGTTGGCGGCCATCAGCGCGTAGTAGATGGCGATGAGCACGGCGGTCACGCTGAGCGCCCGCCGCGGAACCGCCCCGTCTTCGACGCCCTTGGCCAGCCAGCGCGGAAGGTCGCCGTCACGGCCGAGGGAGGCGCCGAGTTTGCCGAAGGCGCCGAGGTAGACGTTGATGACACCGAGCACGACGACACCGGCGACGATCGCGACCGCGACCGGCCCGACGCCGGGCGCGACGGCCGACACGAGGTTGATCAGCGGCACAGGGCCGTTGCCGGCATCCGGCCCGAGGACGGCAACGGTGACGATCTGCAGCAACAGGTAGGCGACGCCGACGACGACAACGGCGATGCCCGTCGCCCACGGGATCACCTTGCGTGGGTTCGCGAACTCGCCGGCGATGTGGGTGCCGACCTCCCAGCCGGCGAAGGCCCAGAGGAAGAGGCTGATCGCCGCGCCGACCCCGGCGAGTCCATGCGGCAGGAACGGCTGGAAGTTGGCGGGATCGGCGGCCGGGAACGCGACGGCAACGACCCCGATGACGACGGCGAGCAGGAGCACGGTGAGGCCGAGCTGCACGGTTCCCGAGACGCGCAGGCCGAACAGGTTGGCGACGAAGGGCGGCACCAGGATCGCAAGGCCGACGATGCCGACGGCGGAGTGGTCGACGCCGAGCACGGCCACGATGTACTCGGCGCCGAGCACGCCGACGACGGGGCCGCCGACGCAGACGCCGAAGTAGAACCAGTAGCCGGCGATGCGGGCGGGGGTGTTGCCGAGCGCCCGGCGCACATAGCTGGCGACTCCGCCCGGGTCGGGGTAGCGTGCGGCGAGCGCCGCGAAGGTGCCGGCCAGTGGGATCGAGAGCAGGAAGACGGCGGCGACGGCGAGGATCGAGCCCGGTCCGGCGACGGACGCCGTGAGCCCGGGCAGCACGAGGATTCCGGTTCCGAGCACAGCCGCGATGTAGAGCGCCGTGCCACGCACGAGGCCGAGCGAGCCGCGGTGCTCGACGGCTGGCGCACCCTTCTCCACGTGGGAGGCGGATGCTGCTGGCACGGTCGTCGAGGTCACCTCCCCATCATGCCGCTCCCGCGCACCGCGGCGCGCTGGCAGAAATGACACTGTTCATGCAAAAACTGCCAAGCGTCGTTTCTGTCACACGTGAGGCCGCTGCCGAGCGCGCCGACGCGCCTCACTCGGAGCCCGGCTCCCCGCCCTTCGGCTCCTCCATCCACCACTCGGTGAAGGAGCTCGCCCGGCCGTCCGGCGCCAACTGCACCACCCAGAGGTTGTGGTAGATGCTGTCGTCGGCGTAGTCCGTCTTGCCCCGCACCACCGCGGTCTCGGCGCTGACCAGCACCGGCTCCCACTCGAAGGTGACCTCATCCGGACCGTCGCCGTTCTCGATCCACTTCGCCACGATCTCGTCCTGCCCGCGCCATGGCGCGCGGTGCGGGCGGGTGCGGTACTCGGCATCCTCGGTGAAGATCGCACGGATGTCGGCAGGCTCATTGCTCTTCCAGGCGCGCTCGTATCCCTCGACCCAGCGCGTGATTGCGTCTCTGTCAGTCATGGCACAGTTCTACTCCGCACCGCCGACCGTGGCCACCCCCTCGGCCACTTGCCCGAGGGCCGGTACGCTCCGCCGGTGATTCGGTCGACGCGCCGCCCGCGGGGCCCGTCCCACCCGCGTGTCGGCCGAAACACCGGCCGAACGCACGGCCGCAGGTGCGGCGGCTCCAGCGGGTGCGGCGGCTACAGCGGCTATAGCCGCGCCAGCGCCTGCTCGACGTCGGCGAGCAGATCGGCGACATCCTCGATGCCGACCGAGAGCCGCACGATGTTCGGCGCCACCTCGAGCTCCGTGCCGCGCACCGAGGCGTGCGTCATCTCGCTCGGGTAGTTCACGAGCGACTCGACCCCGCCGAGCGATTCCGCCAGCTGGAACAGTCGCATCGACTCGGCGAAGCGCCTGGCCGCCGGCTCTCCCCCACTCAATGCGAGCGAAATCATGCCGCCGAAGCCCGACATCTGCCTGGCCGCGAGCTCGTGCCCCGGATGCGTCTCCAGCCCCGGGTAGTAGACGCGCTCGACCGCGGTGTGCCCCTGGAGGTAGGAGGCGATGGCGTACGCGTTGGCGCTGTGCCGCTGCATCCGCACGTCGAGTGTCTTGATGCCGCGGGCGGTGAGGAAGGCATCCATCGGCGCAGAGACGGCGCCGGCCGCGAACTGAATGAAGCGGATCTTGTCGTGCAGATCGTCGTCGTTCAGCACGACAGCACCGCCGATCACGTCGGAGTGCCCGCCCAGGTACTTCGTCGTCGAGTGCACGACGACGTCTGCGCCGAGCGCGAGCGGTTGCTGCAGCGCGGGCGAGGCGAAGGTGTTGTCGACGACCACGAGGATGCCGTAGCGGTGGCCGAGCGCGGCGAGCGCGGCGATGTCGCTGACCGCCATCAGCGGATTGCTCGGTGTCTCGACCCACAGGATCTTGGTGCCGGACTCGATGGCCGCCTCGACCGCGGCCAGATCCGTGAGGTCGACGGGGGTGTTCCGGATGCCCCACGCGCCGTGGATCCGATTGATCAGCCGGTACGTTCCGCCGTAGGCGTCGTTGCCGAGCACGACGTGGTCGCCGGGGGCGAGCGCGGCACGCAGCAGGGCGTCCTCGGCCGCGAGGCCGGAGGCGAAGGAGAGGCCGTGGGCCGCGCCCTCGAGGGCGGCGAGCTGGGTCTCGAGTGCCGTGCGGGTCGGGTTGCCGCCGCGGGAGTACTCGTAGCCGCCGCGGAGGCCGCCGATGCCGTCCTGCACGAAGGTCGAGCTCTGGTAGATCGGCGGGATCACGGCGCCCGTCGTCGGGTCGAAGTGCTGGCCCGCGTGGATCGCGCGGGTGGCGAAGGCGTCGGAGTCTGTGGGAGAGGCGGAGCTGGTCATGATGTCGGTTCTTTCGTGTGGCGTGGCAAGCAGGGAGGGTTTCGACAAGCTCAACCGGCGGCATCCCGTTGATTGAGCCGGCGACATCACTGGCTGAGGTAGCGGAGCAGGTCGTGGCGGGTGATGACGCCGAGCGGCTTGCCGCCGTCGGTCACGAGCAGCGCGGTCGCGGCACCGAACGCGGCCCTGGCGTTCGCGACCGGCTCGTTCACGCCGATCAGTGGCAGCGCCGCCCCGGTGAACTGGCCGACCAGCGCGCTCAGCGGAGCCTCGCCAGAGAACACCTGATCGAGCAGCTGCCCCTCCTCGATCGCGCCGACCACCTCGCCCATCACGACCGGCGGCTTCGCGCTCAACACGAGCAGCTGCGAGACTCCGGCGGCGGTCATCGCGTCGATCGCCTCGCGCACCGTGTCGGTCGGGTGCACGTAGAGCAGCGCCGGCGTGCGGTCCGCCTTGGATGCCAGCAGTTCCGCGACCGTGTGCCCGCTCGGGGCGTTGCTGAAGCCGTAGCTGCGCAGCCACTTGTCGTTGAAGATCTTGCCGAGGTAGCCGCGACCGCCGTCTGGCAGAAGCACGACGACGACGGCATCCGGGCCCAAGTCGGCCGCGGCTCGGAGTGCGGCCACGACGGCCATGCCGCTGGAACCGCCGACGAGGATCCCCTCCTCGCGGGCGAGCCGCCTGGTCATGGCGAAGGCGTCGGCGTCGCTGACGGCGAGCACCTCGTGCGGAATGGCCGGGTCGTAGGCGCTCGGCCAGAAGTCCTCGCCGACGCCCTCGACGAGGTAGGGCCGACCGGTGCCTCCGGAGTAGACCGAGCCCTCCGGGTCGGCGCCGATGATGCGCACCGTGTCGCCGGAGACCTCACGCAGGTAGCGCCCGGTTCCGGTGATGGTGCCGCCGGTGCCGACACCGGCGACGAAGTGGGTGACCGTGCCGTCGGTATCGCGCCAGATCTCGGGACCGGTGCTCTCGTAGTGGCTGAGCGGTCCGTTCTGGTTCGAGAACTGATCGGGCTTGAACGCCCCGGGGATCTCGCGCACCAGCCGGTCGGAGACGCCGTAGTACGACTCCGGGCTGTCGGGCGCGACGGCCGTCGGCGTCACGACGACCTCGGCACCATAGGCACTCAGCACGTTGATCTTGTCTTCGCCGACCTTGTCCGGCAGCACGAAGATGCAGCGGTAGCCGCGCTGCTGGGCCACGAGGGCGAGCCCAACGCCCGTGTTGCCGCTGGTCGGCTCCACGATGGTGCCGCCCGGTTTCAGCTTGCCCTCGCGCTCGGCCGCATCGATGATGCGGGTGGCGATGCGATCCTTCGCCGAGCCACCGGGGTTCAGGTACTCGAGCTTCACGAGCACGGTGGCCGCGATGCCGTCGGTCACGCGGTTGAGCTTGACCAGCGGCGTGTTACCGATGAGGTCGACGATCGATTCTGCAAAGTGCATGGTGGTGTCCTTCACGAGCTGTCTTGTCAGGGAGGAATCCTCTGACGGATGCCGCGGCGCCCCTCCCGAAACCGCCCGGAAACGGCCTCGAGTGTCGAGGTCTCAGGCTGTGGGAGTGCTGCCGCGCAGGGTGGTGAGTCTGTTTGAGGGCGCGTCGATCAGCGACAACAACAACAGGACTTCACAGTGGACACGCTCTCACTGTAGCCACGAGCACCGGCCGTGTCACGTTCACGACCTCAATCGGCAGAAGCGATGGCGCGCGGACGGCGCCAAAAACGGGTGGGAACAGGTGGCGGGTGGCCCGCGGCACCCGGCGCATGTTCAGCGCCTCCCCAGCGAATGCCGATACATTCGTATTCATTCGGTGTCTGCACTGCGCACCGGACGAACCGCTTTTGCACCCACCCACGCTCAGCATTCGAGAGGCCGAGAATGTCTTCTTCCCCGACCCCGCCCGTTCCCCCTGCCGCCAAGGCGCAGGCGAAGGCGCTCACCGTCAAGGAACAGCGCGCCGAGGCTCGCGCGAAGAAGCTCGAGGAGTACAAGAAGCGCGAGGCCAGGGCCCGCCGCAACCGCCTGATCGGCATCTGGTCGGCCGTGGCCGGCACCGTCGTGATCGTTGCCCTGGTCGTCTCAGCGATCGTGCTCACCCCACAGCGTGCGAGCTACACCGCCGGCAGCGATGGCGCGAAGATCTCCGGTGTCGAGACGTTCAAGAATGGCGCAGGCCACGTCGAGGGCACCGTCGACTACCCGCAGAACCCGCCGGCCGGTGGCGAGCACAACCAGATGTGGCTCAACTGCGGCGTCTACGACCAGCCGGTTCCGAACGAGAACGCCGTGCACTCGATGGAGCACGGCGCCGTCTGGGTCACCTACGACCCGAAGCTCTCCGATGACGACCTCGCTGCGCTCAAGCTGAAGCTGCCCAGCAGCTACATCGTGCTCTCCCCCAAGGAAGACCTGCCCTCGACCATCGTGCTCAGCGCGTGGAACGCGCAGCTCCAGGTCGACTCCGTCGACGACGAGCGCGTCGGCGAGTTCCTCGAGGAGTTCTGGAAGAGCCAGTTCGTTCCCGAGCCCGGCGCCCTGTGCTCCGGCGCGCTGGACGCACCCGGCAAGGTCTCCTAGAGGCGACATCCGTGACAGACACGATCGAGCACACGAGCGGCGCCGTCGAGGCCGTTGACGGCACCGAGGGTACGGGGCCAGGGCGCCGCATGGGCGGGCGCGTGTTCGTGGCGATCATCGCCGTGCTCGCACTCGTCGTCGTCGCGCTCGTCTCCTTCTCGATCGGTCGTCTCAGCACGATCGGCGCGACGCCGGGCGACACCAGCGCGGAGGCAGGCTTCGCCCGCGACATGCAGGCGCACCACGTGCAGGGCGTCGAGATGGCGATGATCATCCGCGACCTCACCGATGACCCTGAGACGCGTCTGCTCGCCTACGACATCGCGACAACGCAGGGCCAGCAGTCCGGCCAGCTCTACGGGTGGCTCAGCGAGTGGGGCCTCGGCCAGTTCGGCCCCGAGCCGTCGATGACGTGGATGACGCGTCCGGCGCTGAACGGCGAGGGCGGTCACGCCCACGCCGCCTCGACGGATGCCGCGAGCACCGACCACGTGCCCGGCGGCCCCATGCCCGGCATGGCCACGGCCGAGCAGCTCGCCGAGCTGAAGGCCGCAAGCGGCGTCGAGGCCGAGCGCATCTTCCTCACCTTGATGATCGCCCACCACAAGGGCGCGCTCGAGATGGCGGATTCGGTGCTGGAGCGCAGCACCAACTCGGTGATCGTGCCGTTCGCGAACTCGGTGCTCGCCAGCCAGGCCTCCGAGATCGAGCTGATGGAGAGCATGCTGGCCGAGCGCCAGTAGCTCCAGCGCCGCCCGGTCCGGCGGCCCGCACTGGCGGCCCGCTGTGGCGGCTGCCCCTGCCGTCATCCGCCAGCACGGCAACCGCCCGCGTACCGTGCGCCGGAGATTCGGTCGACATGCCGGCAGGGGCGACCGCCCCGTCGGTGTGTCGACCGGATCTCCTCCGGAACGCACGCCGACTCCACCCCGGCTACTCCGGGAGTTCGCCCACCGGCAGCTCCAGCCCGACCGCGGCCAGCGCGCTCTGCTCGGCGAACAGCCGCGCGTAGCTGCCGCCCGCCGCCAACAGCTCGACGTGGGTGCCGCGCTCGACCAGGCGACCGGCCTCGACCACGAAGATGACGTCGGCATTCACCACGGTCGAGAGCCGGTGCGCGATGGCGATCGTCGTGCGCCCGCGGGCGGCGTCGTCGAGCGCCGACTGCACGATGCGCTCCGAGATCACGTCGAGCGCGCTCGTCGCCTCGTCGAGCACGAGCACAGCAGGGTCCTTCAGCAGCACTCGCGCGATGGCGATGCGCTGCTTCTCGCCGCCGGACAGTCGGTAGCCGCGCTCCCCCACGACGGTCGCATACCCGTCGGGGAATGAATCGATCGTGGCGTGGATGTTCGCGGCGCGGGCCGCCCGTTCCAGCTCGGCGTCCGTGGCATCCGGCTTCGCGTAGCGCAGGTTCTCGGCGATGGTCGCGTGGAAGAGGTAGGTCTCCTGGCTGACGATGCCGATGTTGGAGACGAGCGAGCGTTGGGTGAGCCCACGCACGTCGACGCCGGCGAACTTCACAGCACCGCTCGTGGCCTCATAGAGTCGCGGTACGAGGTAGGAGACAGTGGTCTTGCCTGCGCCGCTCGGGCCGACGAATGCCGCGTACTGGCCCGGTTCGACAACGAAGGAAACGTCGTTCAGCGTCGGGCGGGCGTCGGCGGCCTGGTCGGGGTAGAGGAAGCTGACGTGCTCGAACTCGACGCGGCCGAGCTCGGCCGCGTCGGGGCCGGTGACGCCGTTGTCGGCTGCGGATGCCGGCAGCTCGACGGCATCCGGAGCATCGACGATCGCCGGCTTCAGGTCGAGGTACTCGAAGATGCGGGCGAACAGCGCCGAGGAGGTCTGCAGGTCGAGTGCGACGCGCATGAGCCCCATCAGCGGGAACATCAGGCGGGCCTGCACGGTGGTGAACGCGACGATGGTTCCGGCCGTGACGTCGGGTGCGCCACCGGCCACGAGGTAGCCGGCCGCCAAATATACGATCGCGGGAATACTCGAGAGGAAGATGTTGACCAGGGCGAAGAACCACTGCCCGCTCATCTGCTGGCGCACCTGCAACGACACCTGGTTCGCGTTCTCGTCGGCGTAGCGGGCGATCTCGGTGCCCTGCCGGGTGAAGCTCTTGGAGAGCAGGATGCCGCTGACCGAGAGCGTCTCCTGGGTGATCGCCGTCATCTCCGAGAGCGACTCCTGCGTCTTCGCGGCGATGCGTGCCCGCACCTGACCGACCCGGCGCTGGGCGATCACCATGATCGGCATGAGCACAACAGCGATCAGCGTGAGTTGCCAGTTGAGGATCAGCATCGCCACGAAGGCGGCGATCACCGTGACCGTGTTGCCGAGCACGCTGGAGATCGTGTTGGTGAGCACGCTGGCCACGCCGCCGACATCGTTCTGCAGGCGCGACTGGATGACGCCGGTCTTCGTGCGGGTGAAGAAGCTCAGCTCCATCGCCTGCAGGTGGGTGAACAGCCGCACCCGCAGCGAGCCCATCACGGAGTTGCCGACGGTCGCGGTGAGCCAGGTCTGCCACACGCCGAGAAGGGCGCCGACGACGAAGATGAGGACCATCGCCGCGACGAGCCAGCCGAGCAGCGGGAGGTCTGGTTCGCCGCTGGGCGGGAACAGCGCGTGGTCGAAGACACGCTGCGTGATGAGCGGAGGAATCACGCTCAGCCCCGCACCGATCAGCACGAGCACCACGGTGATGATGAGTTCCGTCTTGTACGGAGCGAACAGCGCCGCGATGCGCGAGAGCAGGTGTGGGATGCGCGGGGCCTCCGCGTTGATCGCGCGCTGCGCCTGCTCGTCGGCCGCGCTCACCCGACCACCGCGGCCACCGCCGCCGCCCCCGCCGCCGTTGCGAACGCCTCCGCCGCCCGCGCCACCGCCGTGTGCTCCGCTCATGTGCGCTCCTTCCGGTCCCTCCTCACCCTACGGCCACCGGATGCCGGGTCGGCGGTTTCGCGCAGACGCTCAGGGCTTCGCGTGCATCGCTGCTCCTTCGTCGCTGCGCCGCTCGCTCAAGCCAGCGTGCATCTGCAGCCCGGCGAGAGAATGCACGATGACTCGATGGAGGCACATCCCCACGCTGGCTCGAGGGAGCAGCCGAGGAACGAGGCCGCCCCCGAAGCCCTGACACACGCCATGACTTCGCGCAGAAGCTCAGGACCTCGCGCCGACGACTGCGACGCTACCCCTTCGTCGCTGCGCCGCTCGCTCGAGCCAGCGTGCATCTGCAGCCCGGCGCGAGAACGCACGATGACTCGACGGAGGCACATCCCCACGCTGGCTCGAGGGAGCAGCCGAGGAACGAGGCCGCTCCCGAAGCCCTGACACACGCCATGACTTCGGGCACACGCTCAGGACTTCGCGCCGACGACTGCGACGCTAGCCCTTCGACGAACCCGCGAGCAGACCCCGCACGAAGTAGCGTTGCAGCCCGAGGAAGACGAGCAGCGGAATCACCATCGACACGAAGGCGGCCGCTGTCAGGCGTTGCCATTCCTGACCGCGCGAACCCGTCATCTCGGCGAGGCGTTGCGTGAGCGGCGCGACATCCGGAGTGCCGCCGGAGAAGATCAGGGCGACGAGAAGGTCGTTCCACACCCAGATGAACTGGAAGATCGCGACCGAGGCGATGGCCGGAAGGGCCAACGGGATGGCGATCCGGAAGAAGATCTGCCCGTGGCTGGCACCATCGACACGGGCGGCCTCGATCAGCTCACCCGGGATCTCGCTCATGAAGTTGTGTAGCAGGAAGATCGCCAACGGCAGGGCGAAGATCGTGTGCGCTATCCACACCGGCGCGTACGTCTCGGCCGGGATGATCGGCACGAGATCGTGCAACTGTTCCTGTGCCGGCAGCAGGAACGCGGAGAACATCTGCAGCAGCGGGATGAGCGCCATCTGCAGCGGGACAACCTGCAGCGCGAAGATCAGCACGAACAGCGCGCCACTCCACTTGAACCTCATCCAGGCGAACGCATAGGCGGCCATGGTCGCGAGCACGAGCGGGAAGATCGTCGCCGGGATGGTGATCGCCAGCGAGTTCACGAAGTACTGGCCGAGCTGCGGTGCCGATGCGGAGGAAGAGAACAGCACCTCCTTGTAGTTGTCGAGCGTGAACCCGGGATTCTGCAGGATCGTCCACCAACCGGTGGTCTTGATCTCCTCCTCGGGCCGGAACGAGGAGATGAACAGGCCGAACGTCGGGATCGTCCAGACCACGGCAATGATCAGCGCGATCACCGTCGCCGTGCGCGAGGTGAGCCGGCGCTTGACCCGCTTCGTCTTCGAGTCGGATGCCGCCAACTCGTAGCCGGTGTTGCGCGAGCGCTTCTCCGCACCGGGAACCGGCAGGTCAACAATGTTGTCGCTCATCGGATCTCCCTCTGCTGGCGCAGCACGCGCACGTTGTAGATGACGATCGGCAGCACCATGACGAACAGCACGACGGCCAGCGCAGCGCCGCGCCCGGCCTCGCCGGCGCGGAACGCCTGCGTGTACATCTCGTTGGCCACAACGCTCGTCTCGAAGTTGCCGGCGGTCATCGTGCGGACGATGTCGAACACTTTGAGCGTCGCGATCGAGATGGTCGTCACGACCACGACGAGGGCTCCGCGGATGCCAGGCAGGACGACGTTCCGGAAGCGCTGCCAGCCATTGGTGCCGTCGAGTTCAGCGGCCTCCAGTTGCTCGGTCGGCACGCCCTTGATCGAGGCGGAGAGCACGACCATGGCGAAGCCGGTCTGGATCCAGACCATCACGATGATCAGGAAGAAGGTGTTCCATGGCGACTCCTGCAGCCAGCGCACCGGCTCGCCGCCGAGCCAGACGACGATCTGGTTGAGCAGTCCGATCTGCTCGATGCCGGGCCCCCGGTACTCGTAGACGAAGCGCCAGATGATGCCGGCGCCGACGAAGGAGATCGCGATCGGCATGAAGACGAGGGCCTTGTAGACCCTCTCGCCGCGGGACCTGTCGATGAAGACGGCGTACGCCAAGCCGACGACCGTGGCGATGAGCGGAACGAGGATCACCCAGATGATCGTGTTGCGCAGTGAGATGAGACCAGCCGGTTGAGTGAAGGCCCAGACGAAGTTGTCGAGACCGACGATGTCGCCGGCACCGTTGGCGAAGGAGAGCAACGTCGTGCGCACGGCGGGGTAGATCAGACCGGCCGCAAGCAGCAGCACGGCCGGTGCGAGGAACAGCGTCAGTTGCCAGAGATCGCGCCCGCGCTTGGGCGCCTTGTCGATGAGGAAGAGAATCAACCCGACCGCGGCCGCGAAGAATGCGAGCGCGAGCACCACCTGGGTGATCTTGCCGATGAGGTCAGCCGTCGTCATGTGCGACTACCTTTCTGCCCGCGGTGCCGGGCTGCGGAGTTGGAACAGGGCCGCCGGACGTTCCCGCCGGCGGCCCCGCAACTGGCTGCTGTTAACTGGCGGGCCAGCTGGACTCAATCGTGTCGACGGTGGTCTGCGTGTCCTGCCCACCGATCCACGCGACGATCCCCTTCCAGAAGGAGTCCGACCCGACCGCGCCCGGCATCAGGTCGCTGGCGTCGAAGCGGAACGTGGTGTTCTCATCCTGCAGGATCTCGATCGCCGAGGCGAGCAGCGCGCTCGACGCGTTCGCCGGGTCGACACCGTTGTTCGCACTCAGGGTTCCACCGATCTTCACGCGGATGTTCGCCCATTCGGCGCTGGAGAGGAAGTCCTGCACCGCCTGAACCTCCGGAGCGTCGCGGAACGCACCGACGATCTCACCGGCGCCGGTCACGGCGTTCGCGTCGGCCTCGGTGCCCGGGAGGATGAAGCCCCAGACGTCTCCGTCTTCTGCAACGGTCGTGCCCTCAGGCCAGAGACCCTCGTAGAACGTCGCCTGGTGGTGCATGGCACAGGTGCCATCGGTCACCGGCCAGCCGGCCTCCTGGAAGATCACGTCGTTGATCGAGCGCACATCTCCGAGTCCGCCGTTGACGTACTCCGGGTTCTTCAAGATGTCGCCGACGGCATCCCATGCCTCAACAATCTGAGGGTCATTGAACGGAATCTCGTGCTTGACCCACTGGTCGTAGACCTCTGGGCCGCTCTGGCGCAGCACGTAATCCTCAATCCAGTCGGTGCCGGGCCATCCTGTGGCTTCACCGGAGCTGAATCCAGCGCACCATGGCATCATCACGCCGCTCGCTGCGATGTCCGCCGTGAGCGTGTCGAGCTCGTCGAGGGTCGTCGGAACTTCCCATCCGTTCTCTTCCCACACGCTCGGGGAGTACCAGACGAAGCCCTTGACGCTGGCCATCAGCGGTGCGCCGAGCAGCTCACCGTCGACGGTACCGAAGGCCTGCCAGTCCTCAGACCAGTACTCCTGGGCGTTGGACACCGTCTGCTCCGACGGTGGAATGAATGAGTCGGCGAAGGTTGCAAAGAGGCCGGGCTGCGGGAACATCGCCAGGTCGGGGGCGTTGTTGCCGTCGACGAGCACGCGCATCTGCGCCTCGAACTCCTGGGTGCCGGTGTAGGTCACCTCAATGCCGGTGCAGGAGGTGAAGTCGTTGAACGTCTCTTGCAGGCGCTCCGCCTCCACGTCGACGGGCGTGCCGAGGAAGCTGACCTCTGCCCCATCCTCGAATGTGCCGTAGGCCTCGTAGTCGCCGCAATCGGCGGCTTCGCCGCTGCTTTCCGGGGCTGCGTCGCCGGTACATGCGGTGAGCGCGAGGGCAATGGTTGCTGCCGCGGCGAGCGGAATCGCCAATCGGCGGCGCCGTGTAAATCTCATCTCTGACTCCTCGTTGAGTGTGTGACGCGGAACGTGTGATGGTGTCGCGGACGGCCAGTGACGAACCGTCTGCACTCGCCACGCTAGACATCGCCCGAGTGTTTCACAAGGGTTGAAAAGTCACGATCTGGTAGTCAGAGAGCGCGATCATCCGCGCATTCAGTGGGCTTCTGCTGATGAGCGGATGCCGCTCATGCAGCCATGCGGCCGCTCCCGCACGGCTCCAACTCGGCTCCTGCACGGCTGCTACGACGCGTCGCCGACGCCGATCGCCTCCGCTTCGAGCAGGGTCTCCGCCGTGGCCGACCCGTGCTCGCCGTCGGCCGCGCGCAGCTGCTTCCGCCCAAGGACGACGATCGCGAGCGAGACCAGCACGGCGACGGCTCCGGCCACGAATGGGGCGGAGGGCGAGACCGCCTCGGCGAGCAGTGTGGCCACCGGCGGAGCGACGGCTCCGCCGAGGAAGCGCACACCCGAGTAGGCACTGGAGGCGACGGATCGGGGCAGGTCGGTCGCCTCCATCACACATTCCGTGAGCACCGTATTGAGCACGCCGAGCAGCAGTCCACCCACGATCACCCCGGCGATCACGGCGGGAAGCGAGTCGATGAAGAGCGCCAGTGCCAGCATGTCGAGCGCGAGCAACGGCATGACCAGCCAGAGCACGCGGGTGCGCGGCATCCGTCTGGTGAGGAGCGGCGCGACCCACACCGAGGTCACGGCAACGGCGACGCCCCAGCCGAAGAAGACCAGGCCGAGGCCGATCGCGTCGCCCACGCCGAGCGGCACGAGGGCGAAGGGTGTGTAGGCGAGCAGCACGAAGAAGCCGAAGTTGTAGAAGACGGCAGCCGCGGCGAGGAGGCCGAGGGCGGGGCGGGCCAGCGCGCGGAACGGGGCGGAGAGCCGCGTCGGGGTCGGCTTCGCCCCGTCGGAGCTCGGGCGCAACAGGGTCAGGATCGCGATGAAGCCGACCGCCATGAGCGCGGCGGTGCCGAAGAACGGGCCCCGCCAGCTGAGGCTGCCGAGCAGCCCACCGAGCAGCGGACCGATCGCGAGGCCGAGCCCGAGGGCGGCCTCGTACAGGATGATCGCGGATGACGTGCCGCCGCTGGCCGCGCCGACGATCGTGGCAAGGGCCGTCGAGATGAAGAGCGCGTTGCCGAGGCCCCAGCCGGCGCGGAAACCGATGACTGACTCGATGTCCCCGGCGAGGCCGGCCGCCAGCGCGAACACGACGATCAGCGCAAGCCCGGCGAGCAGGGTGCGCTTGGCGCCGATGCGGCTGGAGATCCAGCTCGTGAAGAACATCGCGATGCCGGTGATCACCAGATAACTGGTGAACAGCATGACCGTCTCGGTCGGCGTCGCGTGGAGCTCGCCGGCGATGGCCGGCAGGATCGGATCGACGAGACCAATGCCCATGAATGCGACGACGCAGGCGAAGGCGACCGCCCACACCGCCTTGGGCTGGCGCAGGATGCTGCCGGTTTCGGTTGTGGTGCTCATCGCTGTGTTCCTTCGTCCGTCATATTTGCGTCCTTCGTCCCGGTGCCGTCCAGCCGGTCTTGCACGAGTGCGACCGCCCGGGCGATCGTGGCGATCTCCTCGGCGCTCAGCCCGGCGAAGTTCGGCAGGATCGCCGTGACGAGCTCTGTGCGCCAGGCCTCCATGGCGGCCGTGCCGCTGGCCGTCGCGGCCAGCAGGGTCGCCCTGGCATCCGCGGGGTCGGCAATGCGCTGCACCCAGCCGCGCTCGACGAGGCTGTGCACGAGCTTGGTCATGGTCGGCTGGGCGACCCGGCTCTGCGCGGCGAGTTCGCCGAGGCGCATCGATCCGCCCGCGCGCAGCGCGCTGAGCGTGCGCCAGATCGCGGGCGACTCCGCGCCCTCGGTGAGCTGGGCGGCCATGCGGGTGAGCTTGTTGCTGGCGGCGACAAGCTCTCCGAGCACAGTGGCCAGCTCGGGCGTGGTGGCCAGTTCGGCTGCGCCGGGGGCCTGGGCGGGATTTTGTGGCATGTTCCGATTATACATAGCTGGGCTATGTAAGTTGTGCGCGCCCGGTTCCGCCGTGCTAGCGTCTCGGTGATCGTGAACCGTTGTCAGGAGGTGACACCCATGTACGCAGTATCCGCATTGGGCGCTCCCTGCAACCACCGATCGCGCGACTGAGTCAGTCGCCACCGGGAGCGCCAGTCAGGCACATTCGCGAAAGGCGACTCCCATGAACACAACACTTTCCTCACCCCTGCAGCCCACGGCTACGGCCCACGCCGGCGAGCGGGCGCTCGTCCTCGGCGGCGGCGGATCAACCGGCAACGCGTGGCTGATCGGCGTCATCGCCGGCCTCTTCGATGCCGGGCTCGACGTGACCACAGCAGACGTGACCATCGGCACCTCCGCCGGGTCGACGGCCGCGGCCCAGTTCGCCGGCGCAACTCCACCCGAGCTCTACGCCGCCATCCTTGCCGCTGCCCAGCCGCCGAGCAGAGCGGCCGCGCCCGAGCGGGAGCGGGAGCGGGAGCGCAATTCGAGCAAGCCGGTAACCGAGCATCTGGACAGGATGCGCAGCCTCATCGACTCCTCCGCGGGCGCGGCCGACATGCGCCGCCGAATGGGCGCGGCGGCCCTCGAACGGGATGCGGTGGCCGGCGACTCCTGGAACACGCAGTGGCGGGCGACCGTCGCCTCGAGACTGCCCAGCCAGCACTGGCCGGAGCGAACGGTGCTCATCACGGCGGTCGATGCCGAGAACGGCGAGCCGGTCGTGTTCGACCGCGACAGCGGAGTCGAGTTGACGGATGCCGTCGCCGCCAGCTGCTCCAGCGGTTTCGCCTACGGCATCGGCGGGCACCGGTACATCGACGGCGGCTACCGGTCCAATGCCGAGAACGCCGATCTGGCGGCCGGCTATCGACGGGTGCTGGTGCTGGCACCGTTCGGTGGCCGATCGCTCACCCCCATGGGCTGGGGCACGCACCTCTCGACTCAGATCGCGGAACTCCGCGCTCACGGCAGCGCGGTTGAGACGGTCTTCCCCGGCAGCGATGCCGAGCACCTGTTCGGCGCCAACGCGATGGATCTGGCGCTGCGCCCGCCCGCCGCCAGATCCGGCTACGAACTGGGCAGGGCACGGGCCGGGCACCTCGCCGAGTTCTGGCGCTGACCTTCAGAGCTCGGTCCCTCAGGGCTCTGTGACTCCCCGTTAACGGGCGAATGCCCCGACTGGCGTGTCGGGGCATTCATAGAAGGTGGGCTACCGGATCCAGGTGATGCCGTGCATCGCTGGGCTCCGGTACATATCCGGCGGGTGTGCGGCGGGCGAGTGCCCATCGCTGCGGAGATAAGCGTCGGCCAACAGCTGGCCGAGCGCGTGTGCGAATCGTCGCATTGTTTCTTCATTTCTGTGTGCGCGTCCACCCCATTGTGGGAGCACGAATCACGCCGGCTCGCGGAGCGAGCAGGCGCGACAGCACGGACGCGGGGGTTGCCGCTCTGCCGAGTGGCAGAACGGATGCCGCAGGCATCCGTCGGCTGAACCCTCTCGCGTCGCGTCACAGTGAGAATCTGAATCAGAAACTCGGTGAAGAAATGCAAAAGGGCGTCGCCCCGTTTCGGGGGCGACGCCCTCGGAACACGGAATACCTGGGTAATAGAGGTCAGAGACCTCGTACTCGGGGAAACCGCGTCCGAAATTGCAGAGCGTTACTCGATGGAGTTCGAAAACTCCACGAAGCGGCGCGTCACGCAGCAGTTTGTGCCCAGCAAGCTGGGCGCAAATTACTTGAGGGTGACGGTTGCGCCGGCCTCTTCGAGAGCAGCCTTTGCCTTCTCGGCGGCTTCCTTGGTTGCGCCTTCGAGGACAGCCTTGGGGGCTCCATCGACGACAGCCTTGGCCTCGCCAAGACCCAGCGAGGTGAGCTCGCGGACGGTCTTGATGACCTGGATCTTCTTGTCGCCAGCAGCCTCGAGGATGACGTCGAAGGAGTCCTTCTCCTCAACCTCTTCAGCAGCAGCGCCAGCGCCACCAGCAGCAGCGACGGGAGCGGCCGCGGTGACCTCGAACTTCTCTTCGAACGCCTTCACGAACTCGCTGAGCTCGACAAGCGTCAGGTCGGAAAACTGCTCGAGCAACTCTTCAGTGGTGAGCTTCGCCATGATGTATCTCCTAAATTTCTTGGTGTTGTGGAACGAGAACGTCGGGCGCTTACGCGGCCGCGGTCTCCAGCTTTTCGCGAAGCGCGTCGATGGTGGCGGCAGCCTTGCCCATCGTCGCCTTCATCATTCCCGCTGCCTTCGCAAGCAGAACCTCGCGGCTCTCGAGGGAGGCGTACTTGTTGACCTCGTCGGCGTTGAGGGCTTTACCCTCGAAGACGCCGCCCTTGATCACAAGATTCGGGTTTGCCTTGGCGAAGTCACGAACGGCCTTAGCGGCGGCGACGAAGTCGCCGTGCACGAAGGCGACGGCGGACGGGCCGACGAGGTCGGCATCCAGCGTCGTGATCCCCGCGTTGTTCGCGGCGATCTTGGTCAGCGTGTTCTTCACCACGGCGTAGTTCGCGTCCTGACGGATGTTGCCGCGCAGCTGCTTGAGCTGGGCAACCGTCAGGCCGCGGTATTCGGTCAGCAGAACGGCGGTCGAGGTCTCGAACAGGTTCGTGAGCTCGGCAACCGTGGCTTCCTTGTTCGCCATGGCCTACTCCTATATGTCTACGTCACGCATCGCGGAGGCGATGCGCACCAAGACCGCCCGGCTGTTCCAGCTCGTGGCAACAAAAAAGCTCCGGCGCAAGCGCACGGAGCTGGAGACAATCTTTCGATTGAAAACTTCTTCACACACCTGCGCGGGCCCCTCGTTTTCACAAGGCTTCGGTCACCGTGTATTTCTACTCAGCAACAACCAGCGGTCTTTGGCTTCGTACAGGCTAACGGATGCCACGGGGCGGCGCAAATCGGCCGCCATCCGCCGCGGCACCACACGCCGCACCCTCCCCCTGGCAGCCCTCGTTCAGCACCGAAGTTGTGATTTACTCAGATACGAGTTCCCGGCAGCGCACCAGCCGGAAGCCCTGAGTGAAAGTGTGACCATGGCGACGACCAACCCTCAGGACATGCCCCGGGCTGCCACGGACCAGACCGCCGACACCCCAGCACCGGAGACCCCCCGTCGCGGGCGCCCCGTCGACATCGCCCTCGGCCAGCGAATTCTCGATCACACGCTGCAGCAGCTCGCCGCCGCCGGATACAGCAATCTCGAGATCGAATCCATCGCCGCCGCGGCATCCTGCTCGAAGACGACCATTTATCGCCGCTGGGGCTCGAAAGGCAAGCTCGTCGCCGCAGCGATCGCCTCCGAGTACCCGGGCTCGGCGATCGTCGACAACGGCAACCTGCTCGACGACATCCTCCAGCACGTCACCGAGGGCCCGTCGCTGCTCACCTTCGGACGGCTGCCGGCAGTGGCCTGGACGGCCATGCTCGACCCGGAGGTGTCCGCCGCGCTGCGCGAGGCCGTCCTGAACGAGCGCGACGGCGTCGCCGACGGGTTCATCGCCAAGGCCATCGAGCGCGGCGAGCTGCCGGCCGACGCCGATGGCCGCACCATCGTGCACACCGCGCTCGGCCTCGGCCTCTACCGTCGCTACGTGTCCGACAACGAGCCGCTGCCGGCCGCCACGCTGCGCCAGGTGCTCACCGCGCTGATCGCCTCACCGCCGAGGGTGGCACAGCCCGGAAAGTAGTTGACAATGGTCAACTAGAGTCATATAGTTGACCATAGTCAATTAGATTCTGGAGCCAGATGTCACAGAGCACCGCCGGCGCAACGAAGAACGCGCCGAAGAAAACCGCACACCAGCGACCACCGAAGAACGACGAGCTCACTGAGAGCGGCATGACGCACCGTCAGGTGTTGCAGGCCCTCAGTGGCCTCCTCCTCGGCATGTTCGTCTCGATGCTCGCCTCGACCGTCGTCAGCACCTCCCTGCCGCTGATCATCGGCGACCTCAAGGGTGACCAGTCCGCATTCACATGGGTCATCACCGCCACCCTCCTGGCCACCACCGTCAGCACCCCGCTCTGGGGAAAGCTCGCCGACCTGTTCAACCGCAAGCTGCTGCTGCAGCTCGCCCTAGTGATCTTCGTGCTCTCCTCGGCCATCGCCGGCTTCTCGCAGGACGCCTCGATGCTCATCACGATGCGCGTCTTCCAGGGCCTCGGCGCCGGTGGACTTGCCGCACTCAGCCAGATCGTCATGGCCGACATCATCAGCCCGCGTGAGCGCGGCAAGTATGCCGGACTCTTCGGCGCCGTGATGGCGATCGGCACCATCGGCGGCCCGCTGCTCGGCGGCGTGATCACCGACACGCTCGGCTGGCGCTGGAACTTCTTCGTCGCCCTGCCGATCGCGATCGTTGCGATCATCCTGCTGCAGCGCACGCTGCACCTGCCGAAGTTGCCCAAGCGCAAGGTCTCCATCGACTACCTCGGCATCGTCCTGATCTCGAGCGGTGTCTCGCTGTTGCTCATCTGGGTGAGCATGGGCGGAAGCCAGTTCGAGTGGGCATCCAGCACCAGCTTCGTCATGGTCGGCGGCGCGGTTCTGCTGCTCGTTCTGGCCGTCGTCGCCGAGCTCAAGGCGAAGGAGCCGATCATCCCGATGGGCCTCTTCAAGAGCCGCACCTTCACGCTCTCGGTCGTCGCCAGCATCTCGGTCGGCGTTGCCATGTTCGGCACCTCGGTGTTCCTCAGCCAGTACATGCAGCTCGCCCGTGGCGCCACTCCCACCGAGTCCGGCCTGCTCACCATCCCGATGATGGGCGGTCTGCTGATCTCCTCGACGATCGTCGGAGCCCTGATCAGCCGGCACGGCAAGTGGAAGGCCTTCATGGTCAGCGGCAGCGTGCTGATGATCATCGGCACCACGCTGCTCAGCTTCTTGCACTACGACACCAACTTCTGGTTCGTCGGAGCCTCGATGTTCCTCCTGGGTGCCGGTGTCGGCATGGTGATGCAGAACCTCGTGCTCGTCGTGCAGAACGAGACCGCGGTCAAGAACATGGGCGTCGCCACCAGCGCCGTCACCTTCTTCCGCAGCCTCGGCGGCACGATCGGCGTCTCGGTGATGGGCTCTATCCTCGGCAGTGTCGTGGCCAGCAACATCAAGGAGGGCGTGCTCACCCTCGCCCCCGAGCAGCAGGCGATCGCCATGGAGACCCTCGGCGCCGGAACGATCCCGAAGATCAGCACCCTGCCCGACTTCCTCAAGGTGATCGTCGAGAGCGCATACGGCAGCGGCGTCGGCAACGTGTTCCTGGTTGCCGTGCCTCTCGCGGTCATCACGCTCATCGCCGTGGCGTTCCTGCCGAACGCGAAGCTCGGGACACTGACAGCGATCCAGCGGGCCAAGACCGAGGGGCCGTCGGATGACGCTCCGGGAACGCTCCAGCGCGAGCTCGAGGACGCCGAGGACGCACTGATCGACGCAAGCTCCGCCACCGCGGGCCTTGCCGCTGTCGGACTGGCCCATCCCACCGACAACGAGGCCGAGCTCGTCGACGCCGCCTCGGCCGGTGCCGGTTCGGGCCAGAGCGACTCCGCCAAGTAGGACCGGCCACATAAGATGCTGAGCATGAGCCCCGACCAGACGCCATCGACCGACGAATCCATCGCCGAGGTGGAAGCGCAGCTCGGCGTGCTCTTCGGCCGCGTGCGGACGCTCTGGAAGGAGGGTGCGCATCGCGTGCACCCCGATCTCCAGCCCGTCGGCTACAAGCTGTTGGCGACGTTGGTGCGGTCGGGCTCATGCAGCGCCGGTGCCCTCGCCGAGCTCCTCGCGACCGACAAGAGCGTCATCAGCCGTCAGGTGAGGCTGATGGAGGAGCTCGGCCTCGTCGTGAGCGCGCCGGATCCGAGCGACGGGCGGGCGCGCATCCTCACGGCGACGCCGGAGGCCGTGGTGAAGATCGACGCCATCCGCGACACGAACCAAGCCGAGCTGCGCGCCCGGCTGAGCGACTGGTCGGATGACGACCTCACCCGTTTCGCCACACTGCTGGCTCGCCTGGCCCAGTAAGCCGCCGCCGCGCTGGCCCGCCGCGCTGGTTGAGCCTGTCGAAACCAAACCCTCGCTGGTTGAGCCTGTCGAAACCAACCCTCGCTGGTTGAGCTTGTCGAAACCAACCCTCGATGGTTGAGCTTGTCGAAACCAACCCTCGCTGGTTGAGCTTGTCGAAACCAACCCTCGCTGGTTGAGCTTGTCGAAACCTCGTAGATACCGCCCCCTTCCACTCAGGAAGGGGGCGGTTTTCTTGGAGCTGGGCGCTCAGTGCGCCGCGATCAGCTCTCGTTGCGACCGAACACGGCTGCGCCGACGATGAGCGCGATGGCAGCCAAGCCGCCGATCAGCAGCACGTCGCTGGAGATGTTGACACTCACCACGGGTTCGGATGCCGCGGCCGGCGCCTCGGCGACGGGGTCTGCGATCGCGCCGGTGTCGCCGGTGCCGGAGCCGGCGTCGTCTCGCGACCAGCCGGCCGCCGAGGCGATGTCGGGTGGGAGCGCTGCGGGATCCGGGTCCGCGGGCGGGGCGGGAACCAGTGGCGGGGTCTCCGGCCGCACCGCGGCGAGTACGACGTCGCTCGGCGCACTCAGGCAGTGCGACGGCTGCTCTCCGGCGCGCGTCACGATCGCGCGCGCCCGCACGACGAGGCCGAGGTCGGCGGCGGGCACCAGGTACTCCGCGCCCTGCGGAGTCGGCGGCTCGGCGTCTGGCGTCGGGGCGGTCGTGGGCGTCGGCGTGGGGAGAGGTGTCGGGGTCGGACGCTGCGTCGGGGCCACGCTCGGGGCCGGGTTCGGGCCCGCGGTCGCCGTCGGGACCGGACTCGGGACGGGAGCCGGCGTGGGCGTAGCAGTCGGGACCGCGGTCGGCGTCGGCGTCGGCACGGGCGTTGCCGTTGCGGTCGGCACCGGGCTCGGGGTCGGGCGAACGAGCGGCGCCGGCTCGCTGAACCACTCAAACACCACCGAGTCGATCGCAGAAGACTCGAACTCCGCAGGCTCGATCTCCGCGGGCTCGATCGCTGTGGCGGCGCCCTCCGAGGCCGGCGGCTCGTCGCCCGATACATCGGGCAGGGCCGCTGTCACCGCGCCATCCGCCGTCGCCGTGAGCGTGGCCGTCAGGGTTGAGCCCACGCGCGCTTCGCCGCGCACCGAGACCTCGACGCCGGGGCATCCGCCGGCTGGCTCGTCGTGGCTTGCGGCGGTGTCGGATGCCGCAGCCGCAGTCAACGGCAGAGCGAGCGCGGCGGCCGATGCGGCGCAGAATGCGGCCGCGGCGAGCGCCCGGAGCACCCGGCTTCGGCGCGTCTGCTGCACGACAATCCCCCCGCTGGCGTGGGACGGCGCGATGGCCGACCAGCCGCGTTCGCAGCAGTACGTTCCCGCGTCAAGGCTAGTGGACAGGTGACGGCCAGTTGCCGCGCGACACCCTCCCCCGCTCCAGGCACACCCGCGCCCCGGCCCCGGCATCGACTACTCAAAGAACGCGCCAAAACCCGGACCGTTGGCGCATTCTTTGAGTAGTCGATGGGGCTGCGCGGACCCCCGCTGGTCGAGTAGGCCCCCTAGGGCCGTATCGAGACCGAGGTCCGTGCGAATACCGGAGCCCGTGAGGCCTCGATACGCTCCTTCGTCGCTATTCGCCCATCAAACCGGGTGGCGGTTTCTGAGTCTGCCGAGGTTCTGGCTGCCGTCTTTCGCGACGCTGCGCGTCGCGCTCAGCCGATCGGGATCGTCACCGTGAAGACCGTGTCGCCGGGCTCACTCCGCACCGTGACGGTTCCGCCGTGCGCCTCGACCACGGCGCGCACGGTCGCGAGACCGAGCCCCGTGCTCGGCACGGCTGCACCACCGTCGCCGCCGTCGGCGCGGAAGCGCGAGCTGTCGCCGCGCACGAAGCGCTCGAACAGCGTGCCCTGCACGAGCGGATCGACGCCTGGGCCGTCGTCGCGCACGGTGAGCACGGCATCCGTGCCCGCCCTGTGCAGGCCCATCTCGACGTTCGTTCCGGGCGGCGTGTGCACGCGGGCGTTGGCGAGCAGGTTGACGACGACCATCTGCAGGCGGCTCGCATCGCCGTGCACCACGATCGGCTCCTCTTCGAGTGCGGCGCTCCACTCGTGATCCGGCCCGGTGACCTGGGCGTCGCCGAGAGCATCTACGGCGAGCGCCGTCAGGTCGACGGGCAGGGATTCCAGTGCGCGCCCCTCGTCGAGGCGCGCCAGCAGCAGCAGGTCTTCGACGAGCGCGCTCATCCGCTTCGACTCGGCCTCGATCCGTGCGAGGGCGTGTGCGGCATCCGGGGGCAGTGCCTCCCCGCTCCGACGCGTCAGCTCGGCGTAGCCGCGGATCGCGGCGAGCGGGGTGCGCAGCTCGTGGCTGGCGTCGGCGACGAAGTGCCGCACCTTGCGCTCGCTCGCCTCGCGGGCGGTGAGGGCGGATGCGACGTGCCCCAGCATCCGGTTGAATGCGGCGCCGAGCTGCCCCACCTCTGTGCGCTCGTCGGTGTCGGCATCCGGCACGCGTTCGGCTAGTGCGACCTCGCCGCGATCCAGCGGCAGCTCGGAGACCCGCCTGGCCAGGTGCGTGACCCGCTCGAGCGGCGCCAGCGAGGCGTCGATGAGACGGGTGCCGGCGATCACGGCGATCGCGATGCCGAAGAGCGCCACGATCGCGATGATCAGCCCGAGCTGCGCCGAGGTGCCCTCGACGCTCGAGAGCGGAAGCGCCACGATGAAGCTGAGCCCAGGGCCCTGCTCGCTGACGATGGCGCGATAGTTGCCGAGTCCCGGCATGTCGACGCTGTACGGGTTGCCGTCGGTGGGAACGGTCAGCAGCGCCTCGCGCTGTTCCGCCGTCACGCCCAGCACGCCGCCGGCCTCCGAGATGCGCCCGGCCGACTCGATCGTGTCGCCGAGGATGACGGCCCCGATGGTTCCGACCGGTTGGCCGGGCACCTGCAAGGCGAGGCCGGCCTCGCCGCTCCCGTCGGGCGGAGTGCTGCCCGGTGGCAGGCCGGAGCCGATGCCGATGCGGCCGCGGTCGGCCGCGGAGTGCAGCTGCACATCGAGGCGTTCGACGAGCGAACCGTGCAGGGCGGCGACGCTCACGAGCCCGATGATGGTCGTGACGAGCACGAACAGGGCGATGATGCCGAGGAGCAGCCGGCGCCGCAGCGTGAGCGGGGCACGCAGCGCCCCGCTCACGGAGCCGGCGTCGGGCGGGGAGTCGGCGTCGGGCGGGGAGTCGGCGTCGGACGCGGCGCCCGATGCCGTCACGGGTTCCTGCGTCATCCGGCGGCCTTGATCATGTAGCCGGCACCGCGCACGGTGTGGATCATCGGCTCGCGGCCGGCGTCGATCTTCTTGCGCAGATAGGAGATGTAGATCTCGACGACGCTGGCCTTGCCCTCGTACTCGTAGCTCCACACCCGGTCGAGGATCTGGGCCTTGCTCAGCACCCGGCGCGGGTTGCGCATGAGGAAGCGCAGCAGTTCGAATTCGGTGGCGGTCAGCTCGATCGGCTCGCCGGCGCGGCTCACCTCGTAGCTGTCCTCGTTGAGCACGAGGTCGCCGACGCGGATCACCGGGTCATTGGCCTGGCCGATGGCCAGCGAGGAGCGGCGGATGAGCGCGCGCAGCCGGGCGATCACCTCTTCGAGGCTGAACGGCTTGGTCACGTAGTCGTCGCCGCCGGCGGTGAGGCCGGCGATGCGGTCATCGAGGGAGTCCTTGGCGGTGAGGAAGAGCACGGGCACCTCGCTGCCGTCTGCGCGCACGCGCTTGAGTACTTCGAGCCCGTCGATGTCGGGCAGCATGATGTCGAGCACGATCGCATCGGGGCGGAACTCGCGCGCGGCGACGACGGCGCCGTGCCCGTCACCGGCGGTGCGCACCTCCCAGCCCTCGTAGCGCAACGACATCTTGAGCAGATCGGTGAGCGAACGCTCATCGTCGACGACGAGCACACGCACGGGGTTTCCGTCGATGCGCACGAGCGGCGCGGTGGCTGCGCTGGTGGCGGGGGCGTCGAAGTTTGAGCTGTTCACCGTTCGAGTATGCGATGTCTGGCTATGAGCCGTCTATGAATCAGATCGATGGATGCCGCACGCCCCGTCATAGTGCTCTCCCAGCCTGGTCATAGCCCGGCGATAGTCGCCGCTCCTAGCGTCGAGCCAGCCCACCGAGCGACAGCGTCGATGGCAGACATCCCGACTCAAGGAGCCTCCATGTTCTTCACCCTTCTCCGGCGCGAACTCGCCGGCCGACGCAAGCAGACGGTGATCATCGCCGTCGGGATGGGCCTCGCGATCGCGCTGGTGATCGTCGTCAACGCGTTCTCGGCCGGCGTGAAAGACGCCCAGGCCTCCGTTCTCTCCTCGGCCTACGGGGTCGGCACCGACATCACCGTGACCCAGACGCCCACCGCACCCGACTCAGCGGAAGGCGGCGGCGGGGCCGGCCGCTTCGACTTCGGGGCGGATGCCGGGGCGACGAGCGACGGCACGACGGCGATCAGCACCTCGCGGCTGGAGGCCTCCCGCGGCACGAGTACCTTCGACGCGGCCGCCCTCGACACGGTGGCCGGCGTTGACAACGTCGCGGCGGCATCCGGCACCCTCGCCCTGAACAACACGACCTTCAGCGGCGAACTCCCCGACATGACGCAGATGCGGCAGGGGGCACCCGGCGACGGTGAAGCCCCGCCGCAGGGCGGACCGGACGGCGCTGGCGGCAGCTCATTCGACGTCGACGCTTTCAGTGTGCTCGGCCTCGACCCGGCCGAAGCGGCCGTCGGACCGCTCTCCTCCGTGAGCCTGAGCGATGGCCGCAGCCTCACCGCCGCCGGCTCCGAGGCCGCAGTCGCCGTGGTGGACTCCGCGTACGCCACGACGGCCGAACTCGCCGTCGGCGACAGCATCACCGTGGCCGACAGCGAGCTCAAGGTGGTTGGCATCGTCACGTCCAACGCCGCTGATGCCGCGAGCGCCGCCGACGTCTACATCCCGCTCGCACTCGCGCAGCAGCTCTCCGGCC
This sequence comes from Leifsonia sp. Root4, assembly GCF_001425085.1. Lineage (GTDB taxonomy): Bacteria > Actinomycetota > Actinomycetes > Actinomycetales > Microbacteriaceae > Microterricola. The sequence continues at coordinate 715,064 of NZ_LMDN01000002.1, forward strand.
TCGACGGCCAGCTCAGCACCGTCTACGTGCAAGCCGCCTCCTCGACCGACATCGACCAGGTGCAGACCGACGTCGAGGAGGCCCTGCCCGACACCACGGTGAGCACGCAGGCCGATCTCGCCTCGAGCGTCTCCGGCTCGCTCGCCACCGCGTCTGGCCTCGTGACCAGCCTCGGCCTCTGGCTCTCGGTCGCCGTGCTGCTGGCCGCGTTCCTCATCGCCATCCTCTTCACCATCTCCGGCGTCACCCGTCGCACCCGCGAGTTCGGCACGCTCAAGGCGATCGGCTGGTCCAACCGCCGCATCGTCGGGCAGGTCACCGGCGAGTCGCTCGTGCAAGGCCTCATCGGCGGAGCGGTCGGCGTGACGGTCGGCCTCCTCGGCGTGCTCGTGGTCAACCTCGTCGCTCCGACCCTCAGCGGCGCCGTCGACGGAAGCGGCGCCGGCGGCATGCAGGCCGGCCCGGGTGGCATGACCGGCGGGGCGGATGCCGCGGCGGCAGGGCCCGGCGCCATGCCCGGTGGCTTCGGGCAGGCGGCATCCGCGGCGGCCTCGAGCGACATCACGTTGCAGGCGCCCGTCACTCTCAGCGTCGTGCTGATCGCGGTCGGCCTCTCCGTGCTCGGCGGGTTGCTCGCCGGTGCGTTCGGCGGCTGGCGTGCCGCCCGGCTGCGCCCGGCCGAGGCGCTCCGCAGCATCGGTTAGCCACCACCCCACTCCCCCGCTGGTTGAGCCACCTCCCGCTGGTTGAGCCTGTCGAAACCGCACCAGCACCGGTTGCAGTTCCCGAGATTGCCTGATCTGGACTGCCGCCTTTCGGGACGCTGCGCGCCCCGCTGGTTGAGCCCACCCTCCGCTGGTTGAGCCTGTCGAAACCACCACCACACACCCGCAAAGGACCACCCATGTACACCCTCGAGAACGTCTCCAAGAGCTACAAGCAGGGCAAGCGCACGGTAACCGCACTGTCCGGTGTCACCCTCTCCATCCCCGAGGGCGCGCTCGTCGCCATCCAGGGCCCGACCGGCGGCGGCAAGTCGACGCTGCTGCAGATGCTCGGCGCGCTGGATCGGCCCAGTGCGGGCAGCGTGCGCCTCGGCGACAAGGAACTCTCCTCGCTCGGCGACCATCGGCTCGCCCAGATCCGGGCGCAGGAGATCGGCTTCATCTTTCAGAGCTTCAATCTCATTCCGACGCTGACCGCGGCCGAGAACGTCGAGACGGCCTTGGCCCCGCTCGGCCTGGCGGCGGAGGATCGGCGCAGCCGCGCGGCTGCGGCCCTGGCATCCGTCGGTCTCGCGGACCGTGCCGACCACCGCCCCACAGAACTCTCCGGCGGCCAGCAGCAACGTGTGGCGATCGCCCGGGCGCTCGTGAAGGAACCAACGGTGTTGCTCGCCGACGAGCCGACGGGCAATCTCGACGAACAGACCCGTGACGAGATCATGGATCTGCTCGAGGGCCTCTGGCGTGACCGCGGACTCACGCTCGTGCTTGTGACCCACGACTCGGCCGTGGCCGCCCGGGCCGAGCGCCGCCTGCACATCAAGCACGGCACCGTGCGCGAGCTCTAACCGTGGCCGCCTAGCCGACGCCGCAGACACTACTTCTTTTCGCAGGCGATGCCGTCTTTGTCTCGGTCGGATGCGGTGTTCGCGGTGTACACCTCTGTGCTCACCGTGAAGGTCGTCACGGGCTTGGCCGTGCCGGAGACGCTGTCCTTGGCTCCGGCACGGCCGACGCCGTGCGGGAAGACCAGGTTGAGCGCGGTGCAGTTCGTGTACTTCTTGGCCGCGAGCACGGCCGCGCTCGCCGGGCTCGTCTTCGCAACGGTCGTGTAGCCGCTCTTGGAGCCCGTCACGACAACGGTGATGCGCTTGCCGACATCCAATGAGGTCAGCTTGTAGGCGGCGCCCGAGACGCCCGCGATGGTCACACCGTTGCGCTTCCAGGCGTACTTCAGGGTCACCGGCGCCGGCGACCAGGTGCCGGCCCTCGCCGTGAGCGTTCCGCCGATCACCGCTGTGCCCGCAATGGCCGGAACCGGGGCGGCCGTCAACGTGCGAACGAGCGGAGCGACGGCGACCGTCTGCGCGCTCGCCTTCGTCAGCTTCGTGTAGCCGCTCCGCGTTCCGGTGACCGTCACTGAGATGCGCTTGCCGGCATCGGCGGTCACGAGGGTGTACTTGGATGCCGTCGCACCCGTGATGGCGACTCCTGCGCGCAGCCACTGGTACTTGAGCGTGATGGGCGCCGGCTTCCAGGTGCCCGCCGTCGCCGTCAGCGCCGACCCCACCTTCGCCGTGCCTGTGATGGTCGGCGTCACGCCGGTGACCGCCGGGAGTGCTTTCACGGCGGTGTCCGCAGCGTTGGCGGGGCCGACTGCTCCGAACACGGCGATGGCAGACAACACGATTGCGGCCAGCAGGCTACGCGTTCGCAGAGATGTGGTGCGCGCGCCAAGTGCCGTCATTGAGTTCTCCCCCGTTGTGGTGCATGAATCATCACGACGCACCGGGCATTCGGAAGCCACGGTATCCGCACCAATCGCGTCGTCGAGCTCCGACGCTAGCGAAAGCGAGAGGCGAGTGCCACGGCGCCACGCGCCCCACTCCGAGGGGGTCCAGCGCGTCGGCGGCCGCGATCTTTCAGCTCACGCATTGCGCAAAAGTGCTGCGGCCAGGCGGGGCACAGGATTATCGGAGCTACGGTGCACTAGCGTTTTACGAGTGACTGACTTCAATGGCGCGCCCTCCGCGCAACCGCGCTCCCGCGCAGAGCGTCGAGAGATGTCGCGTATCGCCGAGCAGGACGCGTCTATGCGCCACGCGCAGGGCAAGCGCAAGACCGGCCGCAAGGCGACGTTTTGGATCATCGGAGGCGTGGCCGTCGTCGCCATCGCCGCCACCGCATGGGTCGGCTACCGCGCGCTCAATGCCAAGGCTTCTCTTGAGGCCGCGCAGTCCCTCGTCGGCACGGTCAAGGATCAGGCCGGCGCCATGGACTTCGCGGGCATCGCCCAGACTTCGGAGCTGCTGAGCGAGCACACCGGAACCGCCGTCGAGCAGACCCACGATCCGGTGTGGCGGATCGCCGAGTTCGTGCCGGTTCTCGGCCGCAACCTCACCGCCGTGCGCGAGATGTCCGAGGTGGTCGACTCCATCGCCACCGAGACCGTGGCTCCGCTCGCCGCCGTCGCCGGCGGCCTCTCCCCCGAATCGTTGAAGCCGGTCGACGGCCGCGTCAACATCGACCCCATCGTGCAGCTGAGCGCGGCGATGGGCCCGGCCGCCGATGCGTTCCACGCCGCCACCGCCAAGGGCACCGCGATCAACGTCGACGGCACGATCTCGCAGGTATCGGATGCCAGCGGACTACTCTCCGGGATGCTCACCGACGCCGACACGCTCGTGAGCGATGGCGCTCAGATCCTCGCCCTCGCCCCCGATCTACTGGGTGCGAACGGACCGCGCACCTACCTCCTCGAGTTCCAGAACCTGGCCGAGGGCACGGCCCTCGGCGGCTCGGCCGCCGCGCTCACCGAGCTCAAGGTCGACAACGGCGCGATCTCGATCAGCCGCCAGGCTGCCACTGGCGACTTCCCCACCCCGGCTCCGCCGATCATTGAGCCGGACCCCAAACTTGCCGAGCTCTACGACATCGGCATGTACTCCTACCTCAACCTCTCGACGAGCCGCCCCGATTACCCGACGGCCGCCCAGCTCGCGCGCGCCTACTGGCAGACCTACATCGGTGGCGACGTCGATGCCATCATCTCGGTCGACCCGCGTGCCCTTGAGTACCTCATCAATGCGACTGGCCCGATCCCGATGAGCACCGGCGATCAGCTCACCAGCGAGAACACGGTCGACCTCCTGCTGCACGACGTCTACGTGCGCTGGGCCGAGGACAACATTGAGCTCACGGACGCCTTCTTCGCCGAGGCGGCACGCAACGTCTTCGATACGCTCATGTCGCCGACCACCGATGTCAAGAAGCTCATCGCCGGCGTCACGCGAGGCATCAGCGAGCACCGCATCATGGCGTGGAGTGCACACCCCGAGCAGCAGGTCGCCCTTGCCGAGAGCCCAATGGGCGGGATCCTCCCCACGGACAACGCCGAGACGACGATGGCCGGTGTCTTCTTCCGCGACCGTTCGACGTCAAAGATGGACTACTACCTCCAGACGGCGATCAACTACAAGACCGATGTCTGCACCACCGAGACGCCCACCTTTGACCTGTCGGCGACGATGACCTCGACCGCAACAGCTGAGGAGCTGGCGGGCCTTTCTGAGTACATCACCGGCGGAGTCTTCGGGGCTGAGCTGTTCCGCACCGAGGCGTTCATCTACGGCCCTCCCGGAACCACCCTCTCTGGGGTGTCGATCGATTCGCAGGGCTACGGCACGACCCACGACCTCAACACCGATGACCTCGGCCGCCCGGTCGTGAAATTCACGGCCATGTTGCGCCCCGGTGAGAGCAGCCAGGTCTCGGCTTCCTTCACGGGCGCGGCGGGCGATTATGGCAAGCCGGATCTCTGGATTCCCGCCATGCTCAACAAACCGAATGTGACGATCGACGCACCCGGCTGTGACTAGCGTCCGCGATTCAGATTGACGAATCCTGCTTGCAGGCCGCCCCTGATACCGATGCTTGCTCAGAATTGTGGGATCATAGCCGGATAGAGTTCGGCCGATTAATGGTTGTCGAATCGGCTGGTTCGGAAGGCACGGGGGATCAATGGGCTTGGACAGCATGCGCGCGACGGGGGCAATCAAGCGCAAGTCTTGGCAGCGCGCGTACGCGATTCGGCTGTTCGTGAGCGATGTTCTCGTCGTGCTCACCGCGGTCTTCGGAGCCCAACTCTTGTGGTTTGGCGATGCGTCCGTTGACCTCGCATCGCAGAATTCGATGGGCGTGCGACTCGGCTATTCCGCTGTGTCACTGTTTCTCGTCATCGCGTGGATGGTGGTGCTCGACGTCTTCGCCACTCGCGATCACAAGATGATCGGCAGCGGGACGCTGGAGTACAAGCGCGTCGCCGACGCCACGATCTGGCTGTTCGGCCTTTTCGCGATCATTGCGTTTCTCTTCCGAATCGAGCTCGCCCGGGGCTACTTCTTGACAGCGCTACCCATCGGTCTCCTCCTCCTCTTGGCTTCGCGATGGATGTGGCGGCAGTGGCTGCGCAAGCGTCAGAAGTCCGGCGGGTACGTGTCCCGTGCACTGCTCTTGGGCGAACGGCTCAAGTCCGCACACGTCGCCAAGACAATCCAGCGCACACCTGGAACGGGTCTGATGCTTGTCGGTGCCCTCACCCAGGCAGGTACCACGGCCAAGGGGCCCATCGAGAGCGTGCCCGTGATCGGGGACTACGCCGATCTCTTGGCCTCTGCCGATTCCTCGCAAGTCGACACGGTGATCCTCACCGGTGCCGACGAGATCGGGCCCGACGACATGCGCCGCATTGGCTGGGAGCTCGAGGCGCGCAACATCGAGCTCATCGTTGCGCCAGCGCTCACCGACATCGCCGGCCCGCGAATCCATGCACGACCCGTCGCCGGCCTTCCACTGATTCATGTCAGCTACCCGACACTCGAAGGCGCAAAGCGCGTGTACAAGCGCACCTTCGACATCATCGGATCCGGCCTCCTGATCCTCCTCGGCTCACCCGTGCTCATCGCGGTTGCGATCGCAGTGAAGCGATCCGGCCCGGGTGACATCCTCTACCGCCAGGTGCGCATCGGTCGTCGGGGCAACGCGTTCGGGATGCTGAAGTTCCGTTCAATGGTTCAAGACGCCGACGACCAGCTCGAGAGCCTCCTCGACGCTCAGGGCACCTCAGACAAACCACTCTTCAAGGTCACGAACGACCCGCGCATCACACCCGTGGGCAAGTTCCTTCGTAAGTACTCGCTCGATGAAGTCCCGCAGCTGTTCAACGTATTCCTCGGCGAGATGAGCCTCGTCGGCCCTCGCCCGCAGCGTGCAGCGGAAGTTGCACTCTACGACGACGCTGCACATCGACGATTGATCATGAAGCCCGGCATGAGCGGGCTCTGGCAGGTGAGCGGTCGTTCAAACCTCAGCTGGGAAGACAGCATCCGCCTCGACCTCTACTACGTCGAAAACTGGTCCCTGACCACAGACATCATGATCCTCCTTCGAACCGTGCGGGCCGTCGTCACCCCTGAGGGTGCGCACTAGCGTCGCGTGTCAATGCTTCGCTTGCGGTTGATCATGTCGATTGAATGCGAGCCCGGCATCCGCCGAGTAGGGCTTGCACTTCTGATCGGCACTCAGGGGTTGGTTTAGGCGTCGAGGCCCTCACCCGGCTCGGGAATCGCGAGCATTACAAGACCGATATCAGGAGCAGGCAATGGATAAGAACTCGAGCCCGATCGACTTCGTGATTACGTGGGCCGACACGACCGACCCCAACTGGCTTCGCAAGCGCTCGGACGCCCTAAACGGCACTTTAGGCGATGATCCTCACGCCGCTACTGCCGACGCTTTTGTGCTGAAGAATCAACCGTGGGGCACGCTGCGCTATCTCCTTCGCGGGATCGAACTCTATTGCCCGTGGGTTCGCTACGTACATTTGGTGACACCAGGCCAGTCGCCTGAATGGCTCAACCTCGAACACCCCAAGCTGAGACTGGTCAACCAGGACGACATTGTCGATCGTGAGTACCTTCCAACATTCAACTCCAATGCCATCGAGATGAGCCTTCATCGGATTCCGGAGCTTGCGGAGAACTTTGTCTACTTCAACGATGACATGATGATCTTCGCTCCGACCGAAGCCTCACACTTTTTCCCCAACGGCTCCCCTGCGGGTTTTGCGGTGATGAATGCGCTCTCAGGCGGCGACCCTTTGTCGCACTACTTGCTCAACAACGTCGGCGTGCTCAACCGTCACTTCGATAAGAAGACCACCATCCGCCGGGCGTGGAAGCAATGGTTTTCCCCGAAGTACGGCGCCAAGAACATTCGGAATCTGCTTCTCCTCCCCTGGCCAGCATTCACCGGATTCTTCGAGCCGCACCTCCCCATGGCACTGCGCAAGAAGACGTTCGATGAGCTCTGGGAGAAGGAGAGCGAACTTCTTCGTCAGACCTCAGCCTCGAAGTTTCGTGCGCTCGACAATCTGAGCCCTTTTATCTTTCGATACTGGCAGCTGTGTTCAGGCGACTTCACTCCGGTGTCGCCCTCGCAGTACGGCCGCTTCTATGAGTTCGGACGAGACGACATCGGTGAGATTACAGCCGCAATTCTGAGCGGCCGACACCGACTCATCTGCGTGAACGATGGAGAGGGCCAAGACTTCGCCTCTCACACGGTGCCCTTTCGCAATGCACTTGAACAGGCGCTACCCACGCAGAGCCAATTCGAGGTGCGCTAGCATCTGGGCTACTGCGTAGAATGCGTGAACTCAGGAACCGAAAACCCAACGGGTAGAATCTTAGACTTTAGATCATTAGCTGTATTGGAAATACATACACCGTGTCCCACGAAGAGTTGTCAGTCTCCGTTGTCATCCCGACACACAATAGGACAGACCTCCTTGAACGGGCTGTCCGGTCCGTTCTCTCGCAGTCGATGACTGCCTCTGAGCTCGTCGTCGTTGACGACGTTGGCGCTGAGTCCGTGAGAGCTCTCGTCGAGGGCCTTGCCCGAGACGCGCCGTTCGCTGTGCGGTACATCGATGCCAGTGGCGCACCGGTAAAGGCCGCGGGCACCTCGCGAAATATTGGGGCACTGGCCACCTCCGGCGAGATCTTGGCCTTTCTCGATGACGATGATTTCTGGCACGAGTCCTACCTTCAACGATCAACTCAGGTGATGACCTCGGGCAGCTTTGATCTCGTGATCACATGCGGCTACTTCCAAACTGACGACCGGCTCGAGCTCGCCAAGACACCCAGCGTTGAGGATCTGAGTGGCACGGACGCGGGGATGACGGGGAGCAACATGATTGTGCGTCGAACCGCGTTCGAGGCGGTCGACGGCTTCGATCCAAATATGTGGGTTCTGAACGACCGAGACCTGTTCATGCGTTTGCAGCAGTCGGGGATTGCGATCGGAATTTGCGAGGACCGACTGGTGACTCAGGACGGGCGGGGCGCAGGACATCTCTCGTCGCGGGGCGAGCGCCGCGCTATTGGGCTCGAGCGATTCCTGACCAAGCACTCGGCGCGTTTGGGCCGACCCGAAAAGCGCCACATGAAGCGAAGCATTCATCGCGCACGGACCGGCCCCGAGCATTCCATCGGGGTGCGCGTACTCCACATCATCGCACTCTGCTTCTATACCAAGCCGTCCGGCTACGCGACGACAATCAAGCGACGGGTTCTGCTGCGCAGAGCCTCCTACTGAGGCTGCCGCGTTCCGCGCCTCATCCTGGAGCTATGCGGCAAGCCGATCAGGCGAACGTCGCGTCATGCGCGGGTACGTCGCTGCTCGTTTCGGGCGATTCAGCGAGCGAGACGCTCGGCGCGGTCAGAACCACCGTTTCGGCCGGAAGGTGGGCTTCGGTGAGCACATCGTGTCGTGGGACTGCGCCGTAGAGAAGCAGCTTCGAGCGCTCGAGATTATCTTCAATCAAGATTCGGTTCATCTTGAGCAGCTCCGCAATGACGCCGAGCGCGTACGACAACAATGCGCCGATGAGCAACGCCACGCCAAGCAGCAACGATTGCAAATGCTGGCCCGCGCTGCCGTCCGCCAGCATGAGCAATACCAAGTAGCGCACGAATGGGATGAGTGCACCGATAAGCATGACCGTTCCAATGCCAGCAAAAAGCACAAACGGCTTGAACATCAAGTAGCTGCGAGTGATTGCCTGTGCCGACCTGAGAACGTGCTGACCGGTCGACTTAAAGAGACGTGATTCACGCGTCTTCGCGTTGGTCTCGATCGGAACGCTGACGATCTTGAGACGCTTGTGCCCAGCCTGAATGATCGTTTCCATGCAATAGCTGAACTGTGTCAGAACGTTCAAGCGCATGAGTGATGAACGCGAGTAGGCCCGAAAGCCACTAGCCGCATCCGGCAAGTTCGTGCTCGCCGCAAAATTGACCACGCTGCTGCCGACACGCTGAAGAAGTTTCTTGAACGGAGAGAAGTGCGCGATCGTGCTCGTCTGGCGGTCGCCAATGACGATTTCGGCTTCACCACGCAAAATCGGGAGCACCAGATCAGCGATCCGACTCTGCGGATACTGATTGTCGCCGTCCGTGTTGACCACGATGTCAGCACCGTGGGTGAGCGCGTAGTGCACACCGTCGGCGAATGATCGCGCCAAGCCCATGTTGCGCACATGCGTCACAAAATGCGTCACACCGTGGGCGCGAGCGACCTCAATCGTTCGATCAGACGACCCATCGTCGATGATAAGAATCTCGATTTCATCGACGCCGGGAATGTGCTCCGGAATTGATTCAAGGACTGCCGCGATCGTTCCTTCCTCGTTCAAACAAGGAATCTGGACGAACACCTTCATACTGCCCCCATGATCACGTATCAACCAGCTCGGCCGATGCCATGGCCCTATGAAGGATATACTGGAAAAGGAATGAAGCGTGATCTGCTGTTCACCTCCACGCCATCTCACGGCCACTCGCCGTGCATCGACGTATACGACACCGTCGGCTTTCGCCGCCGGTTGCCGAGTGTGATCAAGAGGTAAAGCAGAATGATGACGAGTTACAACCTGTACGGGCATCTTCTGGTGCGACTCGATACCGACCACAAGGGCTACCGCAAGTATTTCGACAACGAGTACGCACGCATTTCTCGCTCTGAGGCCGCCGGCGAAGATGCCTCGCGAATCACCGTGGCGATCGTTTCCGAGTTGCCGGCGGCTGAGCCCGGTGACATCCGCCGTGTCGTCCGGTTCAAGAAGCTCTTCACATTCCAATATGTCGTGCGTGGACTCGAATCCCGCGATGTCACCATCTACTTCAAGAGGCACTGGGTCGACCGTGTCTACATGAATGCGATCGGCGTATACCTTCAGGCGCAGGTCCTCGAGCCGTTGATGTACTTCAAGCTTCTACAGGAGAACATCCTCTTCATGCACGCTGGCGGGGTGACCAAAGATGACATGGGCATCCTTCTTCCTGCATATGGAGGAACAGGCAAGACGACCCTCAGCATGGCGTTGCTGAACCAGGGCCACAAATTGTTGGGAGACGACCTGCTCCTGGTCGACGTGGCAAGCGGGATTGTGCACCCGTACCCGCGCCCCCTGCACATTTTCACCTACAACGTTCGTAATCTGCGCGGCGCGAAGATCCCATTCAAGTACACCTTTGCGGTCTATTTCAAGAATGTGCTGCGCTACCCGCTTGAGCGAATACTCCGCACCGAGTTCCTCATCTCCACGCGCATCCATGCCGACGAGTTGTTCGAGGGCGACATCTTTGGCACGTCCTCCCCATATGGTGCGATTGCATTCCTTCGCAAGCAGGGCCCGGCAGCTGAAATCGTCGAAATCACTCAGAGCAACGTCGATGAGATCGCCGATGGAATTGCGGAGTCCGCGGACCTCAACGACAGCCTGAACGAGTTGCTGCAGGGCGAACCGGCCCTCTGGTCAGAAGCACAGCGACTTGAGCACGAGACGATCGTGGCATTGTTGAGGTCCCGAGGCGTCATCGCCTACGTGAACACGCGGGCAATGGATCTCGACAATCTTGAGAACTTCAGCGAAACCATCCTTCCCGTCGCTCAGGCGTAACGGGCATCGCTCTCTCATGCCGAAGGCTGAACGCGAACGAGTGCTTGTGCTCGCATCGACGTTTCCCGCGAGCGCTGACGACCCCGTTCCTGCGTTCGTTCGTGATCAAGTCGTAGCACTCGCTCTGCAGCATCCCGAACTTGACTTCGATGTGCTTGCGCCTCACGACCAACGATCACAAACGGCCAGCCTTTCGATCAAGCCTCACTACAGCGAGCACCGGTTCCACTATTTCTGGCCCCGGCGCGCAGAGCGCTTGACCGGTCGAGGCATCATGCCCGCCCTCCGGAAGAACCCGTTTCTGTACGGGGTCATTCCGTTTCTCTTTTTTGGCGAGTTCATCGCGACGCTTCGCCTGGTTCGTCGCATCCGTCCCACAATGATCTATGCCCACTGGTTCACGCCGCAGGCGATTGTGGCGTCGTGGGTGTCTCGGCTGACCGGCGTTCCTTTCGTATTCACGACCCATGCATCTGATGTGGATGTGTGGCGCCGCATTCCGTTGTTCGGCCCGCGGATCGTACGCGGCGTGAGTGCACAGGCCCGCGCGATCACAGCGGTCAGCAGTCGGTCGCGGTCGAAATTGACGAGCTTTCTGGCAGCGGATGACGCCCAGGCCACGGTGGACGTGATCCCGATGGGTGTGGACATTCCTGCTGTCTCACCTGACCACACCGTGCGCACCCAGATTCGCACCCGTCTCGGCTTGGACGGCAAAGTCGTCTATCTTTTCATCGGCCGTCTGGTTGAGAAGAAGGGGATTCATTTCTTACTCGAAGCCCTCAAGCTCGCTGACACCGCCCTCACCGACTGGACGCTCGTTGTCGCCGGCGACGGCCCTCTCCGCAGCGAAGTACAGGCTGCCGTTGCTGCGCTCGGGCTGAGCGACCGCGTGATGTTCCCGGGCTATGTGACCGGCGAGACCAAGGACGAGTACTTGCGTTCCGCCGATGTCCTGGTCGTCCCTTCCATCATCGCCACCGATGGCGACGCCGAAGGATTGCCGGTCGCGCTTCTCGAAGGCCTTGCCTACGGACTGCTCTGCGTCGCTACCGACGAGAGTGGTGCCGACGACATCCTGACCGACGGAGTCGACGGCTACCTCTGCCCGCAGAAAGACGCCGTGGCGCTTGCCGCCAAACTACGCACAGTCGATGCACTCGGCCCGGATGCACGTGCTGAGGTCTCTGCCCGGGCCTCGCGCCTTGCCCATAACTACAGCTGGGACGTGATTGTCGAACGTCACTACGACACTCTGATCGCGCCACTTCTTTCGGGAGGCACCAGAGCATGAAGAAGCGCCCCACGCTCGCACAGCTGATACAGCTGCTGTTCGGCCTCGCCGTCGTCTTGTTCATCTCGATCTATCTTGCGAAGATCGAGTGGTCACAGCTCGAGAGTCTGCAGCTCGCCTGGCTGCCGTTCACCGCGGCAGTGCTGATTGCGCTCGGTTATCGCTACTGGGGTGCCCTAATATGGTTGTTCATTCTTGAGCGACTGGGGGCGGACTCCATCCGTCGCAACTTCGTCGAGCTGAGTCAGATCTATGCGAAAGCCTGGCTGGGTCGCTATCTCCTGGGCGCCGGAACCTGGATCCTCGGCAAGATGTACTTCGCGTCGAAACACGGAATCGGCAAGGGAAAGCTTGCGGTCAGTGGCGTGCTCGAGGCCGTCTTGCAGCTCATTGCCACCCTCATCGTGGGTCTCGGGCTCCTGCTGCTCGACCCACGTCTCAGCGCTGGCGGCAGCGCGATCGGCACCATTTCTGCCATCGCTCTCGCGGTGTGTGTGGTGGCCCTAGTGCCGCCGGTGTTCCGATTCGGAATCAGACTTCTTTACCGCATCCTTCGTCGAAAAATCGATCCCCGAGACCTGCCCGGGTGGGAGGCAATCGTCTTCGGCGGCCTTCTCTACATCGCCGGGACATTGATCACCGGAGTGTCGTACTTTCTCGTCGCCCAGGCGGTCTACGCCCCCCTGGGCTGGGGCGATCTGCTCTTCGTGGTCGGCGCCTGCAGCATCGCGTCGGCAGTCAGCTTGCTCGCCGTTTTCGCGCCCGGTGGCATCGGTGTGCGCGAGGGCGTGCAAGTTCTTTTCTTCTCAGCCATCATGCCCGTCGAGATTGCAGTCATCCTGTCGGTTCTCACTCGGTTGTGGAGCCTTCTCGTCGACGGGCTCTTTTACCTGATCGCCTCCGCGATTCGTCAGCGTCAGATCTCCACGCGCAAGCGTTCGCTCTCCCTCCCACGCACAAGAATGGACCCGCAAAGTAATGAGTGACTTGGGTGAGCGAGCAAAGGCGCTACTACTCTCACCTCGGCTTCAGGCTGGGATTCTGTGGGCGACGTATGTCGTCGGGGTCGTGTTTCTCTTTGTGTGCGCCTACGCGTTCCGCTTCTCCCTCAACAACATCGACGGGATCTCGTACATCTCGATTGCCGAACAATACGCGGCAGGCCAATTCGACATTGCGGTGAACGCTTACTGGTCGCCGATGATCAGCTGGCTCCTCGCTCCGCTTCTCGCGAGTGGCCTGAACGGCCCTCAATCATTCATGCTCATCAACGCGCTGTCCGCATCGATCGGAGTCGGCGTCGGAAGTTGGTACCTCTGGAAACGAACCAACCGACACTTCTGGGCGACATTTCTGTTTCTCGCGACCTCAGTGGTCTTCTTCAGCGGTAGCTCGTTCATACTCACTCCCGACTCCCTGGTGGCGGTCTGGGTGATCGTGTTCCTTGTCACACTCAGCTGGCTCGATGACATCCTCGATTCACCAGAAGTTTCAACCCGACGCCTCTGGGCCTGTGGCGCGGTTCTGGGAATCGTCGGCGCCCTCGGATATTTCATCAAGCTGTTTATCGTGCCGCTCCTTGTTGCCACGCTGATCGTTTGGTTCGTGATCAGGCTGGTCACTGCACGAAAGGGAACCTTCTGGGACCGTGCCCGCTCAACAACGCTGGTTCTCGTCTCATCTGTCGTGATCGCCGCGGTCGTCTGCGCCCCGTGGGTACTTGCGTTGAGCCTGAAATACGATGAACCCACGATCGGCACTTCGTTCTCAGTGAACATCAATAAGAAGTTTGATCCGAATGCCAATTCAGACCAGGTCACGCCTTTGGAACTTGAAGCGCCACCCAACGAGCATGCTGTTTCCTCGGGGGAAGACCGGTTGCCGCCGGCAGGCAAATCGAGTGGGGCTACGATTTCAACTGAGTCCGCCGACCCAGGGAGTGCCGACAAGGCCGATTCCGAAATCAGTGTGCTGTCCCGGGCGAAGTACTACGTCAAAGAACGACTTGCTGCATTCCCTCATTACGTGACGAAGATCGGCACAATCGCACCGTTCGCATTTGCCACGCTCATCGTCTTTGCGCTTCTCCTGCTTTTCGGATTCATCAACTACCGCAAGAACCGCTACGCGAGCTTGGCTGCGCTGATCGGCGGGGTCTACTTCGTCGGCTACGCGGCGATCACGAGCGCCTCCAGCGGCGGAGGCAATACTCGCTATTATTGGCCTGTCTTCCTCCTCACGGTGATGATGGTCTCGCTCTCAGTCCCTCGGATGTGGGCATCGCTTGTGTCGCGCCGCGCCGGGGCCGCAAAACTCACCGCTTTTGTTCTAATCATCGCGTTGCTCCCAGCAGCCGCATTCTGGCAACACGGACTGGGTCGGTCTGCACCGTTTGCAGTCTCGGCGGGCTCAGTCGGGGTCAAATCTCTGCTCCGAGATGGCGGCGTGCCACCCATTGAGCAGACGTTTGCCGAGGCGAAACTCTCCACGCACATACCCCCGGGAAGCAAGATTGTCGGCAGCAACTACCGAACCTCACTGAAGTTTGCCTATTTTCTGGATGCTCAGATCTACGGCAATGCGGGGGACAATTTTGACATTTCCGATCGGGCCGTGCACGAACTCTTGAGCGCGAACAACATTGACTTCTATCTAGATTTCACCCCGTTGGCATCAAACTCACCGGACTTCGGCCAGTTGGGTTCCGTCATCGCAAGGTATGTCGCAAAACTTCCTTGTGCCGATGTCAAGGGCGCGCCACCCCGCCAGTGCGTCATCACCGTTGTCGAGGTCGGCAACTGATTCGTAGCCGTTCAAGCGAGGCTACGGCGGTAGAACGCAGCGCCTAACGCTTTCGAAGTCGTGCGGGCACCAATCGGAGCGCGGCATCTCTCGCATGCGCGAAGTCGCTCTTGCGAAAACGAACGAACTCACGGGCCGGCACGTCGAAGTATAAGTGAAGCATGAGAATGTTCGTGTACCCGGCCACGATGTTGCCGATGATCGTGGCTACCGCGGCACCGTAGGCACCCCAGAGTGGAACAAGTACGAACAACAATGCAATGTTGATGGCTGCAGCGATGAGCATCGAGATGCTTCGCAGGATCGGCTTGCCGCGCGCATTCAGGCCAGCGCCGGCGATAGAACCCGGGTTTCCCACCACGATCGCAAACAGCAGGAGCAACGTGATCGGCACTGCTTCGGCAAAGTCGGTGCCGAAGAGCCACGGCAAAGCAACCGTGCTGACGGCGCCAACGCCAAGCGCGCACCCCGCCGTCACAATCGTCGAGATCCGCGAGGCCCTGGTCAGTCGCTCGGGCTGACTGTCGACGGATTCTGCCGCGAATACGACCTCTCGGACTGACCTGTTGAAGACTAAAATGATCTCCGCGACTGTCACAGCAACCGCATAGATTCCGAGCGTGCGGGCATCGGAGAGCGGCAGGATCAACAACTGATCCACGCGAGAGAGCAGAACGCCGGCGACGCTGCCGATCCAGAGACCGAGGCCGAACCGTAAGAGGCGCGGCTGGCCCGTCAGTGCGTTGCCCGGATGCCTCGTACCAAGAAGTTTAACGTAGACGATTCCGCCCACAACCGAGCTGCCAGCGATCACGATGGTTCCGCTTAATGGGGTTATAGCCCCAAAAGCCCAGAGCGCGAGAATCGTCGCCAGCCGAAGCGCCGCAGTCACCAGTCGCTCGGACGCGATGAGGCGCCATTCTTGGAGCCCAGCAGCGTACCCACGGATGCCGCCAACTAGCAACGCTGGAACGATAGCAAGTGCAGCCAAGGAAATCAGCTGGCGAAGCTCGTTGTTTCCTGCGCTCAGCAGATTGGCTGCGGCAATGACCGCGACCGTGGCTGTCAGTCCAGAGACCAAGAGAATCGCCAACCCGCGAAGGAGAATCGTGCGACCTCTTCCGATGCCCCGGGCGATGTGGTAAGTGATTGCTTCGGGCGCCCCCATGGTCACGGCACCGATAGCAAGCAGGAATGGTGCTGTGGCCGCAGCCAGTTCACCGCGCCCAGCAACACCCAAACTCTGAGCGAAAATCGGGGCGGTAACGAGTCCGACTACGACTGGCGCCAGATTTCCTAGGGTAGAGGTGGCGACGAATCGGCCGAGACCACTGGGCTCTTTCGTTGTCATCGCGCAATCGTCGCCAGGTCATAAATCTCTTCGAGACTGGCAGTCTGCTTGAGCACATCAAAGTCGGTGCGAACGCGGGCCTCGCCGCGGCGCCCCAGCTCCGATGCGAGACTCGGGTTGGAAAGAAGCCTTACGAGATTGTTGGCCAAACCGCGCGCATCGCCCTCTGCACTCAACAGACCGGTGACACCATCTAGAACCGCTTCTGGCACGCCACCATGTTGGCTCGACACCACCGGGAGACCGGCCGCAGCTGCCTCCAGGAAGACCATGCCGAAGCCCTCGGCATCGCCCGAGGGAGCAGTCCGCGATGGCCCGGCGAAGACACGCGAGTTCCGCAGTGTCTCAAGAACTTTCTCGGGGGGCTGACTGCCGAAGAAGGTCGCATCGATCTGTAGCAGCGAAGCGCGCTGCTCAAGAAACGAACGCAGCGCTCCGTTGCCGATGATGGCGATTCTCGGCGTCTTTGGCAGCTCTGCCTGGGCAAGCGCTACGGCATCCAGCAGCACTCCAACGCCCTTCTTCTCAACGAGACGACCCACGAAGACAACATCCCATTCCGGCTCGGCACGTGGGCGAGCATCGGGAGCACTCACCGGGATACCGATGTGATGCACGACGACCTTTGCTGGGTCCGCGCCCAGATTGTGGATGACAGCATCACGAATGAACTCCGACACCGCAATGATCGTACTTGCGTATCGAAAAGCTTGGGCAAGACGGCGGCGATAGCGCCAACCGTTGAATCCCGTGAGCAGCCCCGACGTTGTGACGTCATAGCCGTGAACCGTCACAATCAGCGGAAGCCGAAGTCGGCGCGCAGTCGGCGTGATCGTCACCGCATCCGGTCCGAAATGTGCATGGATCAGTGACGCATCCACCTCTCGAATGGCGCGGTTCAGCCGCGCGCTTCGGCGAGTAAGCCTAAACATCTTTCGCCACGCACGTTCCGCGCGACCTGCCCCGTAAATCACGGTATCCTCAGCGCGGAGCAATGGTGATTGGACGCGTTTGGCCCCGACGAGCTGCGGCGTCCATTGCCTCATCGAGTCGATCTGGTTGCGGATGAACGTCTCCGAACCCGGAAGCACCGAATTCCGCCAGACGATGACACGTCGCGAACGAATGCGTTCAGCCAATTGAATTCTCCTGGACCGTTCCAGCGCTGCGACTTGATTCAGGCCGCAGCGACGAGCGTTGCTCCTGCCCCGGCAGCGCCTCCAAACTCGCAGCAAGCACCGCAAGGCAGAACCACACAAGCAGGGACGCGGCCGACTGGTTCGCGGTCGAACTGAAAGTCTGGGTGAACGCGAAAGCGCCGATCGCGGCGATGAACGCTGGCGCAACGGCCCACCGCCGACGGACCCACTGTGGGAACGAGGCGCGGGGTTGTGGCAGAAGGCGATTCCACTTCAGCGAGAACCCAAGCGCCAACATCAGCTGCATGCCAAACCACAAAACAGCCCATGCGAGCCCGATGTCCACCGTCATCATCAGGAAGGGGTTCTCTAGGCTGGACTTCAGCGCAGCCTCCTCGGTGAGATCCGTGCTTGATCCGAATCCTGCCCCAGTGAAGAGGTACTCCTGCCACACGCTTGCAAAGTGCGCGAGCGCGTCCACACGCCGATCGGTGGAACCGAGGTCCTCCTGAAACCGGCCGATCAATGACTGCCCGGGCGGGCTCACTGCGAACAAGACTGCGGTAACTACCGCGACTGCTGCGGCCCAGCGGCGATACCGAGCAAGGTGCTCATCCCTGAACAAGAAGATAACGATTGCAAGGACCGCAATGAGCAGGATCATCCGCGACTGTGTTAGTAACACTCCACCCATGAGGACGGCCGTTGCTGCCCAGCGAAACCAAACTGAGGTGAGGTACTGCGCGAAACAGATCGAAATGAACAGGAAGAGGGCCAGCACCAGTGAGTGGTCAAGCGTGCCGACAGCCCGGTTCTCAGCAATCATTGTGTCGAACCAGGCGTATTCTGCGAAGCTGCTCGCGAAGAAGATCGAGCCTTGGGTCGCGATCTGGGCGGCGCCGAGAGCTACCTGTGCGCATCCCAGCGCCACGACCACCGCGGCAATCGGCCTGATCGCCACAGCGTTTCCTCGAAGCATCACCTGCACAATCGCAAATACCAGGACAGGCACGACGAGCTGGTTCACGACGTAGGCCTTGCCATGGTCGCCTTGTGCCGACATCGTCGTGGCCAGCCCCACCCCGGCCACCAGCGCGCCGCCCACATACAACGGCCAGCGCTGAAGCAACTCTGTCTTCACGGACTCGAATCGGAAAACCCCCAGCATCACCGCAACCGCGCCGACTGCGAAGGCGACCGGGTGAATCGAGGAGTCCTCATTTAGCACTCTCGCGATGTACGGCAGGCACACTGCCAAGCAAATGAGCAGCGCCAGCACGAACTCGGGCCGGGCGAGAACGCCCAAGCGAGGAATCAGTCGATCGCGTTTCTGAGCTTCCCGACTAGCATTACTCGGCCCCACTCGCGATCCCCCCCGCCAAATCAGAATTCACTCGACGCCAGCGCAATCCGACCGGGTAGCCGAGCATCTTCGCGAGATCTCCCGCTACGACAATCACGGGCACCAACGCAAGCTCAGCAACCATGCTTGCCATCGACCCGCTCCTGCTTCGCACGACGCGGCGCCAGAATTTCTGCATGTAGGCGACTGCTCCAGCAACCAGCGCGAAGCCGAGCCACGGCTGCGAAAGCATTCCAATCGCGAGCAGCACCCCGATGACATAAGCGGTGTACCTGATTACATGGCGCTTCCGCCACAGCCCTGCTTTGCCGTCACCTCGCGCATACCGGTAATACTGCTTTATGTAACTCATCAGGTTCGGACGTGCGGACCAGGTCACCAGCGCATCGCCGGCAAAGCTGAACACGAGCCCGAGGTCCTTCATCTTCATGTCGAAGACGAGATCCTCGCAATAGTCGAGCCATTCGGGGTAACCGCCGGCGAGCTCCCAAGCAGCCTTCGTGATTCCCAGGGATCTACTGGACGGTAAGAATGTCGCCGGATCAATCTCGGATACCGTCGGTGTGATCGTGTGGGCAATCGCTCGTTCGATGAAACTCTCACCGGTTGCGGTGAAGAAGCCGCAGACGACATCGGGAGATTCCGGCCGATCGAACGCTTCGAGCATCAGCGCGACCCAGTCGGGGCTGAGAGTTGTGCCGGCGTCCGTCACCAGAACCCGCTCGGATGTGGCGTGGCGGATCGCCTCGTTCCGTCCCTCGGAGATGTTCGCGCCTGGCCTCACTAGCGTGCGGATTTGACAGCCTGCCGGCGCATTCCACGCCGCGAGCTGTTCGACCGTATTGTCAGTGGAGCCGCCATCGACGACGACGATCTCCCGAGGGACAACAGTCTGAGCGCCCAAAGTCTCGAGGAACCCACCGATCGAGCTGCCCTCGTTCAAAACGGTGAGGATGAGTGTTGCCTCCGCGGGCACCATCAAACCGTCACTCCGAAAACTGCAGAATCGATTACTTTGTGCGCCCGGGCAGCGATGGCTCGGTTGAACAAGAATTCCGGGTACCGGACATAAAACTTGGACAGCGATGCAAGCTCGCGCTTCCAAGGCGTCGCGTTTGCCGTCGTCGTCTCACGGGCCCAGCCGTGTGTCCACTGAATCTTCGGAATGACCATTACAGGCACGCCCTTCTTCCATGCGCGAAGACAGAAGTCCTTGTCTTCGTAATACAGAAAGAAGTGGTCATCCCAGGCGCCAAAGCTCTCAATGACGTCGCGTTCCCCGAAGATCGAGGCCCCCATCAGCCAACAGACGTTTGTTGGGGCAGTTTCACCGAAGAGCAGGTATCGCCCGGTCAGCTTCTCGGCCTTCCCGAGGCGATTGCGGATCTTGTCGAACAGGAGCGGGTAGCCGCGACCATTCGGCTGCAGCGTCCGGTCTGCGTTCAGAAGCTGCGGAGAGACGATCGCTTGCTCGTCGGCGGCGATCATGCTGAGCGTGAGCAGGTCGTCATAGTCGACGAGTACATCGGGATTGACGAATCCAACGAAACGCCCTCGCGAAGCCGCCAGCCCGGCGTTGTTCGACGCAGAGAATCCAACGTTGCTCGATTGCTCGATGACGACGGTGGCCCCCAATGAACGCGCCACATCGGCGCTGCCATCGGAAGACGCATTGTCTACGACGATCCACTCAACACCCGCAGGAGGCCGACCGGCGCTCCCCCAGAATTCAATCAGCGTGGCGCTGCTGTTGTAGGTCACGGTGATCAGCGAGCACCAAACCTCGCTGGCCTGCATTAGTGGAATCGCCCCCGGAATTTCACTCAAGTATCTTTACCATCTCAGTCATTGCGCACGCATTTGACGTTGCGGCATCGAAGTTGGGCCATAGACCGACCAAGATTACTATACGCGCGAACCAAGAATGCGACTTTGCCTCCGCTGCACGGTTCGACGCTCGTCAATGCGCTCCCCCGACAAGGGGGCAGGCCGTTGATAGGGTCAATCTAGGGCCGAACTACCAGAAAAAGCCCGCAATCCCCTCGACCTCCCTGAATGAAGGTTCCGCAATGCAGCAGTCGTCAGCCACCGTCCCGACGAACGAGGCTCGACGCTAATGGGTCGACTCCGCCGATCTGCCGCACTGATCGCAATTGCGGCCGCGACGGCCATTACTGCCGGGTGCACAACCGCTCCAACTCCGCCCCCAGCCCCAGCGCGTTACGACCCCGTACCTGCCTTCGCACCGTCACAACAGGCAACCTCGCCGCTCAGCCCGCCAACAGGCATCGCCCAGTCCAGCTTGAGCGCGAGCATTGGCGCCAAGTCGACACCAATCGACGAGTCCCGGTTCCTCAATGCATCCCAGGGCGGCTACGCCACGATGAAGAATCTGCACTGGCTCCCCGCTCGGGCAGCGCAGATGTCAAGCATGGGCCTGCAAGAGATTCGTATCGATCACGTTTTTGACGATTCCACATTCAATACCGTCCGCAGAGGCCCGGACGGGAACGTCAGCTACGACTTCTCGGCCTTGGACGCGTTGCTTATCCCGCTGGCGGACAACGGGCTGACGCCATTCATCAGCCTCTCGTACATGCCGTCCGCCCTGGGAGGCGAACTCTATGGGCCGCCTGACTCGATGGCTGCTTGGGGTGATGCGGTCAGCGCGCTTGTTCACCACTATGCCGAGCTCGGCTACACGGGCTGGGGCTATGAAGTGTGGAACGAACTCGACACCGACCACTGGACCGGGACGATCGGCCAGTACAACGAGCTCTATGCAGCGAGCGCAGCGGCCGTGCGGAGTGCGGACCCCACTGCACTGATCGGCGGCGGCGCGGCATCCGGAATCGACTCCGCAGGCAACTGGTCGGGACAGTTCATTGATTTCCTCGCAGCCAACCCGGAGGTGCCCGCAGACTTCTTCAGCGTGCACAGCTACCGTTCTGACGAGTGGCGGGAAGGACCCATCTCACGTGCCCTCCTCGACGCTGCCGGTCGCCCCGAACTGCCGATCTACCTCACCGAATGGAACAACGCTTCCATCATGAAGCAGGGCGTCGGCAACGGCTCGGACAGCAACAACAGCCCATCGGGCCCCGCGTACCTCGCAAAGAGGCTGTTTCGCTCGTTCGAGTCCCCGGTCGAGAAGTTCTACTACTTCACGCCCGTCGAGGGCCTCAGGTATAACCTGCCGTACAACGGAGATCTGGGTCTCATCACGGCCGACGGGCACCGCAAGGCCGGTGGCAATGTTTTTGAAATGTACTCCAGTCTCGAGTCGGCGCTTGTGCCCAGCACCGTCGAAGGCGCCAACGCTGAGTCTCACGACACATTCGGATTTGTGACAAAGGACGCCGCTGGCACCGCAGTAACCGCGATGCTGTGGAATAACACGGATCAGGATTCCGTGATGACGGTGGACCTCACCGGGCTGCCCTTCGGCGAGAGCAAGATCCGCGTCACGCAGAAAAGCGTGAACGCGACCCAGGGCAATGGGTTCGCAGACGGATCCACGAATGTAATGCCCAATTACCCGAGCGCCAACGAGAACGCCCCCGTCGTGAGTGACCGCTCGGTGAAGGCGTCGAAGAGTTTCACGGAAGACATCTACCTGCCTGCGAAGAGCGTCGTGAGCCTCGATCTCACCGCCACAAAGAAGAAGCTTGGCCAGATCGCTCGGTCGGCAGAGCCCTCGAAGCAGAACCTCGCTGCCGCAGCCGCAGGCGCCGTCGCCACGCCGAGCAGTTCGGTAGAAGACGAAACTCTCGGTTGGGGCCAATCGCGGCTGAACGACGGGCGACGGCACAGCCATGAGCTTGGCTTTGGCCCGCTCCGCGGCTGGAGCTCCGTCGCACACGGCGAAGCCATGGCCACCGAGTCGGTGCAGCTTGACCTCGGTGCCGCAAAGTCGCTCGATACCGTTGTGCTGTGGCCTCGAGACTCGCAGACGCACGACGGCGCAGGGTTCCCCGAGGACTTCACCATTCAGGGCTCAATCGATGGAGCCGTGTGGGAGCCGCTCTACTCGGCAGCTGGCTACGTGACGGCCAACAACCCCGTCGGCCCGCAGACGTTCGAGTTTGCCGCAGGCGAGTACCGCTTCATTAAGGTCGAAGCGACGGCTCTCAGCGACGGAGATCGCTCCGGAACGCCGAGCTATAGCTTCCAGCTTCAGGAGATCGAGGCATATCGCAATGGCATCGCCAATGGCGGCTTCGAGTCGGGCACCCTCGACGGCTGGAAGACCAAGGGAGCGGTTGAGGTACAGTCCGGCTCGACCCGTGATGGCACACTGGCCGCGCAGCTGAGCGGCAAGAAGGCGAAGATCTCCACCCTGGTCACCGGATTGCTGCCGAACACCACCTACACTTTCGGCGCGCACGCCCGTTTGGAGACGGGTGCGGACATCGCAACGCTCGCCGTCAGCGAGTACGGAGGCAAGACCGTCTCCGGTCGCCTCACCGCACCGCAATGGGGCACGAGCTGGGTCACCTTCACGACCGGGCCGGAGAACACCAGCGCTCTCCTCGAGCTGTCGAAGAAGGGCGATGGAAGCGTGTGGGCCGATGACTTCATCGTGAACCAAGGCGAGACAGTGGCGCCATCGACGGCCAGCCCCGCACCTGAGGGGAAATAGAGCCGCGAAGCGAGTGCATTTCGCGCGATTCGCACTGAGCTAAGATCCCAAAGTGGTGGAGAAACGTCTAGACATTCAAGGAATCCGTGCCCTCGCAGTCGGGTTAGTGGTTCTTTACCACCTCTGGCCCGAGCGGATCACTGGCGGGTATGTCGGGGTCGACGTCTTCTTCGTCATCTCTGGTTTCCTGATCACGTCGCACCTCCTGAAGGAGGTAGAGCGAACGGGGTCCATTTCCCTGACGACGTTTTGGGCCCGACGCGTTCGCAGACTCCTCCCTGCCGCGTTTGCAGTACTCGCGACGTCGCTGCTCGCCGCACTCATTTTCTTGCCAAAGTCGCTTCTTCAGCAGACGCTCGTTGAGATTGGTGCTAGCGCACTCTACGTTCAGAATTGGCTGCTGGCCAGCAACTCGATCGACTACCTCGGTGCCGACAACATCCCGTCGCTGGTCCAGCATTTCTGGTCGCTGTCGATTGAAGAGCAGTTCTATGTGGCATGGCCACTCGTTTTGTTGGGGGCGCTTTGGCTGGCGTTCAGGGCCAAGTCGAAGTTGTCTCGACGCCAAGTTGTTGGCGCAACGCTCTCGCTCGTCTTCCTCGCTTCGTTGGCATACTCGGTCTACGAGACATCCGTAAGCCAATCAAGCGCCTACTTCGTGACGCCCACAAGGGCTTGGGAATTCGCAGCCGGCGGCCTGATCGGCCTGCTCCCTCCAATTCTCAATCGAGTAAGCGGACGGGTCCAAGCTGCGCGACTCGCAATGAGCTGGCTCGGTTTGGCGATGATCGTCGGCTCTGCATTGCTGTTCACCGCGGCCTCACCATTTCCCGGATGGATCGCACTGATCCCCGTGATTGGAACGGCCGCGCTCATATACGCCGGCGACAGTAAGTCTGTCTGGTCACCACAGTTCGTATTTGCGTTCAAGCCCGCCCAATTGTTGGGGGACATTTCCTACGCTGTGTATCTGTGGCACTGGCCACTCATCGTGATCCTCCCGTTCGTCACCGGGCACCACCTCACGATGACGAACAAGCTCCTCATCCTCGTTGCCACCTTGTTGCTCGCGCTTGCCACGCGACGATTCATCGAGGAGCCTGTGCGGCTGAGTACGGGTCGTATTCGCCTCCGATTGCCTGCTTTCGCGTTCATGACCGCCGGGATCGTTCTTATCGTGGGTGGCGCCGGACTCAGCTCGGCCCAGCTTCAGCGACAAAACCAGGCCTTCGAAGAGCAGGTTGCCATGTCGATCGAATCTGGCGTTGGATGCTTCGGAGCGTCGGCAATGATTGCTTCAAACGATTGCGACGAGCCATTCGCTATTACGGATACGATCAACGCTGAGTTCGCAGCAGCCGACATCAATTGGAAGCGTGGCGTTATGGCGGACCCCGGTTGCGTGCCCCGTCAGGATTCACAGATCAAGGATTGTGAGTTCGGCGACCTCGATAACCCGAGTCACACGGTTGCGCTCATCGGAGACTCGCACGCGCACTCATTGATCGATCCGCTCTCCGCCTACGGGGAATCTCAAGGATGGAAAGTCTTAATGTTTGCGATACCCGGTTGCTCTGCACTGGAAAATGATGCGCCAGCAGCGGCACTGCCAGAACCGTTGACCCCGGAGATGGCAAAGATCTACGACGACTGCCTGTCTTGGGGAAGCGAGGTATTGGCGGAGGTTAAGTCCGACGCTGGCATTGACACCGTCATATTTGCCAACCGCACGAGTCTCTACCAAATCCCGCCCGCGCAAGCTGCGAGCATCTGGCAAGACATCGCGTCGACAGGGAAGAGTGTGCTCGCAGTGCGCGATGTACCTGGAATGAAAGACGACAGGAAGGCTCCGCAGTGTGTCGAAGCGAACATGTCGACGTACGACCCGTGTGTCTGGAAGCCCACACCTGCAGCTGACTTCATGGTTGAGGCCACATCGATGTCAACCGCATCGCTCATCGATCTCCACCCATACCTCTGCGATGAAACCGGCTGCCATTCGGTGATCGGCGGCACAATCGTTTACTCTGACAGCAATCACATGAGCTATACGTTTTCTCAGACGCTGGCGCCTTTTCTAGGGGCTGCAATTTCAGCGGCAATTGATCTGCCTCCCGTCAGTGCGACATCGACCGAAGCACTTACCGACTAAGTCCTGTTGACGCCAACTGAAAATAGGGCCAGGCACGCCAGCCACCAACCAGTATGGAAGGTGATCAAATTGGATGATTGGGCAAAAATTCGCCACCTGTGTTCGACGCAGCAGCACTCGAAGCGAGAGATCGCACAGCGCGTTGGAGCGTCACGGGGGACGGTCGATCGGCCTGTGGCCGCGGACCGCACGCCGGGAAGCCGAAGCGTCGCGTAGGGCCCCAGAATTAGTCACAACCTGAAGGATGGCCGAATCACTACGCTGCCGACCCTCTAGTCTCACCCGCGACGGACATGACCATCCTGACGTTTCGGCATTTCGGAACGATGCACATATGCTCTTACGGTGAATCTGAGGAGGGCAGACATCCAAGCGCTGCGAACCGTGGCCGTGCTGTCCGTCGTCATCTATCATCTTTGGCCCGAACGCCTCACTGGTGGGTACGTTGGCGTAGACATCTTCTTCGTGCTGTCGGGATTCCTGATCACGGCTCACATGCTTCGCGAGGTTGCTCGCACGGGAACCGTCGCATTGACGGCGTTTTGGGCGCGCCGCGCCCGGCGGCTCCTACCCGCCGCTTTTCTGGTTCTCGTAGTTTCGCTGGCACTGACCGCACTGGTCCTTCCGAAAGTGTTTTGGGCGCAGAACTTCGAGGAGATAGGAGCTGCCGCGCTCTACTTTCTGAACTGGAATTTGGCTTCGGACGAAGTCAACTATCTCGCCGCAGGCAACACCGCTTCCCTCGTTCAGCACTACTGGTCCCTGTCAGTCGAGGAGCAGTTCTATATTTTCTGGCCACTGGTAATCGTTGGCGCGGTCTGGATCGCGACAAGACTCCGCAGTTCCAACAAGACGAAGATCATCGGCCTGTCGATCGCGGCTGTCGTCGCCGCCAGTTTCGTCTACTCGGTCTTCCTGACTGCAACGTCACCCTCCGCCGCGTACTTCGTTACGCCAACACGCGCGTGGGAATTTGGTGCCGGTGCATTGTTCGCCATCGCAGTTGCAACGCCGCGCACTGACTGGGTTGTCATTCGCTCGTGGGTTTCCTGGATTGGCTTCGGAGCCATCGCAATTGCTGTGCTCACCTATGACTCCTCCACCCCATTCCCGGGATACGCAGCATTGCTCCCCGTTGCCGGAACACTTGCAGTTCTTTGGGCTGGCACGCCCGACCACGCCTGGTCGCCCAATGCACTCGTCAGGTTCGGCCCCGTCCAGTGGGTGGGAGACATTTCCTACTCGTTGTACCTCTGGCACTGGCCGCTCATCATCGCTGCACCATTTGTCATAACCGGCGATCTCGGGACGAAATGGAAGATTGTCATCCTCGCCACCAGCGTTCTCCTAGCCTGGGGCACCAAAGTTGTGGTTGAAGACCCCGCGCGTCAAGCTCGCGTGTTCACCTCGCGACTACCTCGATGGACTTTTGTAGCGACGGCAGTTGCAATGTCAGTCATGGTCGGCGGTGTAGCGATCGGCCTGCAAACCGTGAGCGTTGACAAGACCGAATCCCAGACTCTGAGCCAGGAACTACTGAACGACCCGAGCCTCGATTGTCTAGGGGCTTCTGCATACGCAGCTTCTGATGCGCCCTGCTCGGACGAACGCTTGAGCGAGATCCTCGTTCCCAGTCTTGTCGCACTGCGGGCGGACACCGGTGGAGCATATCGCTGCTTCGCCGAGAAGGGACTGGCGATAGAGGTCTGTAAGTACGGTTCAACACGACCTGACGCAAAGCGCGTGGCCCTCGTCGGAGATTCCCACGCCGCAATGTTGCTCCCTGGCGTCGTCGAACATCTTGAGGCACAGAATTGGGCTCTCGACACGTACCTCGGCGCCACTTGTGTGTGGGGAAATTTTGGAGACTCGGCCGACTGCGACTACCGGCGCACGTTGCAACACGACATTGAAACCGCGGGACCGTATGATCTGATCCTCACCACCGCTTCCCGCATTGCTAACGGCGAAAGATCTGCCTACGCGAGGACGGGTGACAAAGATGACCGCGTCGCGGGCTACCAGGCCGCTTGGCGCCCTGTAGTAGCCAACGGCACTCGCATTGTCGTTGTCAGCGATAACCCGTTTCTCGGCAAAGAAATCCAAGATTGTTGGATCAAAGCAGAAGACAAAACGGCGACACAGAAGTGCGGATTGACCACCGGCGGAGCATATTGGGGGAATGACGCGCTAAAGGAAGCCGCTCAGACCACCGAAGGCGTGGGCCTCGTCGACACGCAAGATCTCTTCTGCCGCAAGGGTTGGTGCCCCGTCGAGATGGGAGGTGTCCGGGTCTACTGGGACCAGCAGCACATAACCGCAACATTTAGCAGGACGCTGGCGCCGCATCTAGTCGAACGTATCAACTCGGCCATGAGCTGGGCCGGCTGACGACAATGCCGGAGGTTACTCAACTAACGGTTCGCTGAACCGTCTCAACAGTCTTGCGGCCCTCGGTTGGCGGCGACTCCGGTCAGGCGGAATCCTTGTTCATCGAGGCGGGGAAACCTGTCGGAGCGGTCGTATCGGTGAAGCGGACCGAAGAGCGCTGGTAGCCGGCACCGGAATCGTGGATCATCACCACACGCGTTGGTAGCTCGACCGGTCGCGGCACCCTTGCTCCAGGAGCGCAGGCAGCCAATCGGCGCGAATGCGCGCGGTTGAATGGCGAACGCAACGTTGATGAACTCGGCTCACACCAGAGCATCCGCTCGATGGGATGACGGCCGGCGACAGGCCACCCCAATACAAGTTATCGGCCATACTCGATAGGTGCGTTTTCATTTGCGGGGCGGCCTGGCCCCAGTCACTTCTGAATCTCAACCCAACCGTATGGGCTGGGTGGATGTGGCGCGCGCAGTAGCCGTGCTTGCGATTGTGCTCATGCATTTCCAGATTTGGGTGATCGCCCCATACGTTGGGCACAGTTTGGATGTGACGATCTGGACGAAATTCATAGAGCAGCTCAACGCGTTTCATCTCCCCCTACTCTTCGTACTTTCGGGTTTCCTGGTGGCAGATCGAGTGCGCTCCGGTTTCTCCGACCGTCGCACCCTTGTTTCTGCAGCGCGCTCGTACTACCTGTACGTGGTCTGGCTCGCTATCTACTGGCTCATGTCCATGAGCCTCGAGACGCGGACACCGATGGGAGTCCCCGACGTGGGGAGTTTCATCTCACAGCTTGTGCTGCCGCGCTCGATCCTCTGGTTCGTGCTTGCACTCGCGGTCTACGTGCTTGTTTTTTCAGCTCTCTCCCGATTCCCCGCTGCACTCATGCTGCCTGCATCGGCTCTTCTCACGTTGTCGACCGTTTGGATGCCCGGGGTCGAAGGTGCCGACCTCTACCGTCGTGTGGTCTACTACGCCTTCTTTTTTGGGATCGGTGTCTACCTGAAACCGGCGCTCCTCAAATTCACCTCGGGCCCAATGGCGCGAAAGCTGCTTCTTACGCTCAGCATCTACATCATCCTTTTTGTGGTCAGCGAAACACTGCCGCTCTCTGGGCAACTCGTTCGAGCTGGGCTTCGACTCGCGAGAGAAACGGGGGCAACTTTCGCAGTCATCGCCATCGTTGTGCTGCTTTGTCGAGTAAGTTTTGTGGCCCGACCTCTGGCATCGATCGGCCGGCAGACACTGCCGATCTACGTATTACACCTGCCGGCAATCTGGGTCTTCCTTGCCTATCCCAACTGGGAAGGCGTTTTCCAGAGTGCAGCCGTTCGTGCGCTCATGCCGTTCCTCGCAGTGGTCGTGATCGTCAGCGCCACGCTCCTAATCCATAAGGCAGTCATCCGAACCCCCGCTCGAGTACTTTTCGAGATGCCTTCTGCGTGGGCAGATCGGATTCTGCGCAAGGGCCCTCGTCGTATCGAAGCCGTACAGGCAGCGGCCCCAGATCGCCTTTGACGCATACCATCAGGGGTTTCGTGCTCCGAATGGACCAGTTTGGTTCTGCGCATTGGGCTCCCGGTGCCCAACTTGTAGGTGCCGCAGACCCGGCATCCGGGGACTGCTGTCGGTTTAGTTGACTCGTCTTGTGTGTAGTTTCTATGCCGCGTGTGCGGCTGGTTTGATCGTCTCAAACTCGATCGGGGTGAGCCGCGAGGCCGCGTTGACGGCGGCGCCGGTGGTAGGCGCGCTCAATCCAGGTGACGATCTCCAGGCGTAGCTCCTGTCGGCTGCGCCAACTCTTCGTGTTCAGCACGTTCTTCTGCAGTAGGGCGAAGAACGATTCCATCGCGGCGTTGTCGCCGCAGGCCCCGCCCCGGCCCATGGCCCCGGTGATGTCCTCCTGGCGCAGCAACTCCACGAACTTTCGCGATCGGAATTGCGACCCGCGGTCCGAGCGCAGCACGGTGTGGGCGGTGGCCCGCAGTGCGACCGCGTTCCGGAGCGAAGACACTGCGAGTTCCACGGTCATCCTGGAGTCGATCGAGTAGCCCACGATCCGGTTCGACCAGAGGTCCTTGGTCGCGCAGAGGTTAAGCTTGCCCCATCGGGCCAGTGCTCGGTGATGTCGGTCAGCCAGACCTGGTTCGGGCGTTCCGCTGTGAAGGCGCGTTGCACGAGGTCGTCATGCATCGGCGGCCCCGCTTTGCAGTTCTGGCCACGCTTCTTGTCAAACGAGGACCAGATCTTCTGCTCCGAGCACAACCGCCACACACGCCGCTCGAACACGGCGATGCGGGACTCGGCCTCGATCTTATCGGCGATGAACCGGTAGCCAATGCCGGCCTCGACCTCGTGGATATCGATCGCGGCGTTGATGAGGTGGGCGTTGTCCCAGTCGCGTTGGGAGACCGGGTCGGCTCGCCACTCATAGAAAGCCTTTTTAGAGATGCCCAACACCCGGCAAGCCACCGCGACCGGGATTCGGTCATCGGCCATCGGCCATGGGCCATGGGCCATGGGCCATGGGCCATGGGCCAAATCTTGAACCAGGGGGAACATCATTTGGGGAGCGACGCCTGCGCCAGGTATGCCGCCGCCCGGCGCAGGATCTCGTTCTCCTGCTCGAGGCGGCGGTTCCTCTTCTTCGCCTCGCCCAACTCGGCAGCGTCAGCCTGGGTGGCACCGGGACGGTTGCCGTCCTCAACATTGGCCAGCTTCAGCCAGCATTACAGACAGGACTCGGAAATCCCGAAGTCTTTTGCGACCTGGGCAATGCGGGCATCGTGAGAGCCGAAATCCCCACAAGTCAGGAGTCAGGTAATCCGACAGCACTCCGCCGCACGGCCGAATATGCGCGCCTCGTACCGTATAGACCCCAAGCGTTGCAGCGTCAACAATCGGAGCTACGACCAGTCCTACGGCGAGCTACTTTGAGGGCATGGTATCTATTAGAGCGGCTACTGCGTCGCCGAGATACGGGGACAGCGTCAGCGCAAATGTGTGCGTCAAATGGTTGTTATCAAAGTACGCAAGCACGCCGCCGATCACGCTGTGACAGGTGGTCGCGCCACAGAAATAATTCGACAAGTCGATCGTGTCTACTTCTTCGGGGCTGAGGTCAATCGCCCGGTCCATCGCTCCCTGCGCATCGACCTCACCTCGATCAAAATTGCAGGGGTCAGCATCTGTCTTTGAAGCGGCTACACAATCCGGTGCCTTCATTCCGTTCGGCAGGCTGGGCACATCGCGAACTATCGCGACATTGACTCCAGCTTGCTCGATTTCGGTCAAGTATGCGGAGACCTCATCGGCGCTTACTTCAACGAACGCGTCTTTCTGACTCGAACTGTACTGGCTCGTGCGATTACTCAGCAGTACCAGGTCCAGGGCTTTGTTTGTCTTCAGCGCAGCCTTTACGTTTTGAGACCATTCGATGCATCCCTTCACGTTGCCAAGGGTGTCTTCGCGTTGGTTCGGAGTCTCAGACACCCCTGGGCAAGCGCCTCGAACATACGTCACGATTTTCCACCCGTGCTCCGAGGCATAGGGTTCGAGAGACTCTGCAATTCGCACCGCGTGAGAGTCCCCAACGACTGCGATAGTACGGGACGGGTTAGCTACTTCTCCGAGCTCGCACGAAAAGGCTTCGCCTATTGCGGACAACGCCGGACCGTAGCAGGGTCGGCCACCCTGTCTTTTCTTCGTAAGCTGCCCCTGATCTGCAGCAAAGAACGCGGTATCAAAGCCTTCCGGAACTGAAAAAGGATCTGCACAGGTATCAGGGTTTGCCATCGCAGACGCACCGTAGCAAGGTCCGGCATCCTTGATCATGGCCAGCACCTCGGCCGCCGCCGCCTGATTGGACCGGTCCACCCCTACCCAGCCAATCGAGGCCAAAACGACTGTCATCGCCATTCCTGCGGCAGCGAAACTATAGGTGCGACGCCGCTGAACTGCCCAAAATGTCCCCGTTCGAATTGGATCTTCGACGAGGCGCTTGGTCGCCCAGGCCAGCGCGATAGACAGCCCGATAATCAACACTCCTCCGAGTAATCCTGGCGAAGCCCCGCGCAAGATCGGATAGATCACAATCAGCGGCCAGTGCCAGAGGTAGATCCCGTAAGAGAGCTCACCGACCAGCTGAATCGGCGCGAATCGTGCAACGAACGTCGGCGACCAGGAATGCTCAATGTTTCCCGCCCAAATCACAAGGACAGTACCCAAAACCGGAACCAGCGCAATGTACCCAGGGAATGCCATGTCGCCGCGGAAAATAAAGGCGGCAGACGCGATCGCGACAATCCCAACCCAGCTTGCGCTCATCCGCAAAAGGATCCCTGCACGCTCGCTGAGCCGACCCGGCAACAGCGCCGGGACAAACGCGAGCAATCCGCCAGCAGCAAACTCCCACGCACGCGTCGTCGTAATGAAGTACGCCGAGGACTGACTACGAGCAGTCTCGCTGATCGAAAAGGCGAGCGACGCTACGAACACCAACGTGAGCACGATCAGCATGGCCCGTGTGCGCACAGCGGGGATTTCGCCACCCCCGGATCCTCGCCGGCGATTGAGCAGAGCGGTGACACCGATGGTCGCGACAAGTAGGAGTGGCCAAACAATGTAGAACTGTTCTTCAACCGACAGCGACCAGTAGTGCTGAACAATTGAGGGCTGGTTGGCTGCCCCCAAATAGTCAGTGGCGTTGAAAGCCAAGAGCCAGTTCAAGCCATAGAGCGCACTCGCGCCAATCTCTTGAAACGTCTGCTGCCAGACGGAACGCGGAAGCCAGATCACTGTCGCTACGAGGCAGGCGGCGAGCACAGTTGTCGCCGCCGGGAGCAACCGCCGAAGACGGCGAGCCCAGAATTGAGAGAGGCTAATCCGACCTGTCCGGTCGACTTCCCGAAGGAGGTGCGCGGTGATCAAGAATCCAGAGATAACGAAGAAGACATCGACACCGACGAATCCCCCTGACAAATTCTTGGGCCAGAGGTGGTAGATCACAACGATGATGACCGCGACAGCACGCAACGCCTGAATTTCCGGGCGCAGATTGACTACCCGACGCGATCCCGTCAACATTTTCCCCCAATGAGCCCTATTTGAGGACCCGGTCTTCAGTTAGTGACGCTTTCACGTCCATCCATACGTCTTTGAAGTCTCCAGGCGCATGCTACAGGCGCATCAGGGGCGCCCCATGCCCCTGTAGGTCCAGCCTGCGGCGCGCCAGGCCGCGGCATCCAGCGCGTTCCGCCCGTCGATGATGGTTCGCCCAATCGCCAGCGAAGCGACGCGGGCTGGGTCGAGTTCACGGAACTGCTTCCACTCGGTGGCCAGCATGACCAACTCAGCGCCGTCGAGAGCCTCGTCGATTGACTCCGTGTAGTCGAGTTGGGGGTGGCGCATGCGCGCGTTCTCGATGCCCTGTGGGTCGGTGGAGATGACGTGGGCGCCCAGACCCTTCAGCTGTACCGCGATGTCGAGTGCTGGGGAGTCACGCACGTCGTCGGAGTTCGGCTTGAAGGTCACGCCGAGCACGGCAATGCGCTTGTTATAGACAGACCCGTCGAGCGCCTCGACAGCCAGGTCGACCGCGCGCTGACGGCGACGCAGGTTGATGGCGTCGACCTCCTTGAGGAAGGCCACCGATTCGCCGCGGCCGAGCTCCTCGGCGCGGGCGGTGAAAGCCCGGATGTCCTTGGGCAGGCAGCCGCCGCCGAAGCCGACACCGGCATTCAGGAAGCGACGACCGATGCGCGCATCGTGACCGATCGCATCCGCGAGCTGGCTCACGTCGGCACCGGTCACCTCGGCGATCTCAGCCATCGCGTTGATGAAGGAGATCTTCGTGGCGAGGAAGGCATTGGCCGACACCTTGACCAGTTCGGCTGTCGCGTAGTCGGTGATGATGCGCGGGGTTCCCGTGGCGAGGGTCGTGGCGTAGACCTCATCTAGAACGGCCGCCGCCCGCTCGTCGGCGACTCCATAAACGAGGCGGTCGGGCTCGATCGTATCTTTCACCGCGAAGCCTTCGCGCAAGAACTCGGGGTTCCAGGCGAGTGTCGCGCCGGTGCCGCTGTCGGCGATCAGCTGCGCCAGGCGGGCGGCGGTGCCCACCGGCACGGTGCTCTTGCCCACGACGAGGTCACCGGGCTTGAGGAATGGGAGGAGTCCCGCGATCGCCGCATCGACGTAGCTCATGTCAGCCGCGTGGCTGTCGCGCATCTGCGGCGTACCGACCGCGACGAAGTGCACCGTGGCTTCGGCGACGTCCGCCATGTCCGTGCTGAAGCGCAGACGGCCGCTCGCGCCCGCCGAGGCAAGAATTTCGGGCAGGCCGGGCTCGAAGAAAGAGGGCTTGCCAGCGGCCAGCTGGGTGATCTTGGCTGCGTCGACGTCGATGCCGACGACGTCATGGCCGAGTTCGGCCATCGCCGAGGCGTGCACGGCGCCGAGGTAACCGCATCCAATAACAGACAGCTTCACGAAGCCACTCTCCCCTAGTTTGCATCGGGGCAGTGTGACCACCCGTCGCGCCGGCTGCGCCGACGAAGTTCAGTATCAATCATCCCTGCCCGCGGCGGCTGGACGAAATCCACGCCGGTGCAGGCTCAGTAGCGCGGCATCACCACTGGGCGGGCTTGCTGCGCCTGCCAGAGCGCCCGGGCGATCACCTTCTCGTCACGGGCGTTGACGATGGCACGCAGAACCATCGCGAGGAGCGTGCCGAAGAGGCCACCGATCGTGTTCGCGAAGACGTCGCTCGCCGTGGCGAAACGCGACTCGAGCAGGCCGGCCTGGGTCATCTCGATCGCAATGGAGATCGCCGGGGAGGCGAGCAGGGCGAGCCACCAGATTCGGGCGGGCAGAGCCAGGCCGAGCAGGAAGCCGAGCGGAATGAACATCGCGATGTTCGCCGTGAATTCGAGCTTGTTGTAGCCGAACCACTCGGGAACGCCGTTGCGGTGCAGCACGCCGAGGAGCTTGTCGATGGAGGATTCGAAGCCCTGGTCGAGCGGGGTCGGTGACAGCGTCATGGCGGCGACGACGCCCGCGTATGCCAGAAGCAGCAACAGGGAGATGTTGCGGCGCACATGGCTGGGTGGTGGTTGCTGGCTCATCGGCTGCGCCCCTCGTTTGCCGGTCAGGTCAGAGTGCAACCGTAGGCGACCGGGCTGGGCGTTTGCAAAAGCCGCTGGGTTGAGGTGCCCGGCGGCACACTCGGCTTCGATCGCGGCCTCGTTCCTCGGCTGCTCCCTCGAGCCAGCGTGGGTTTCCGCGGCTGCGCGTGCGCGTGCGCGCGTGGTGCGCGTGCGCGTGACGGTGCGGGCTACTGCGTGGAGAATGCCGCGTCGAAGCTGGTCGTCGGTCGTGGCCAGAGGAGCGAACGGATGTAGGCGAGCGCCTGCGGGCCGCCGTGCAGGCGGTCCATGCCGGCATCCTCCCACTCAATCGAGATGGGGCCGGCGTAGCCGATGGCGTCGAGCGCACGGAACGCGTCCTCCCACGGAACATCGCCGTGCCCGGCGGAGACGAAGTCCCAGCCGCGGCGCGGATCGCCCCAGGGCAGGTGCGAGCCGAGCACTCCGGCCCTGCCGTTCTGTGGCCGCATCCGCGTGTCCTTGCAATCCACGTGATAGATGCGGTCCTTGAAGTCCCAGATGAAGCCGATGGGGTCGATGTTCTGCCACATCATGTGGCTGGGGTCCCAGTTGAAGCCGAAGGCCGGGCGGCGGCCGATCGCGTCGAGGGCGCGCACGCTCGACCAGTAGTCGTAGGCGATCTCGCTCGGGTGCACCTCGTGGGCGAATCGCACGCCCTCGTCGTCGAAGACGTCGAGGATGGGGTTCCAGCGCGTGGCGAAGTCCTCGAAGCCGGCGTCGATGACGCTCTCCGGCACCGGCGGGAACATCGCGACGTACGGCCAGATCTTGGAACCGGTGAAGCCGACGACGGTATCGACGCCGAGCTTGCGGGCGACGCGTGCTGCACGCTTCATGTCGTCCGCTGCGCGCCGCCGCACCCCCTCGGCCTCGCCGTCGCCCCAGGTGTAGTCACGCAGGATGGCTTGGTGCCGGAAGTCGATCGGGTCATCGCACACCGCCTGCCCGGTGAGGTGGTTGGAGATCGCGTAGACGCTGAGGCCATGGCGGTCGAGGATGTCGAGCCGGGAGCGCAGGTAGGCGTCGTCTTCGTCGGCGCGCTTGAGGTCGAGGTGGTCGCCGGATGCCGCGATCTCCAGCCCGTCGTAGCCCCACTCGCTGGCGAGCCGTGCCACCTCCTCGAACGGGAGGTCGGCCCACTGGCCGGTGAAGAGCGTCACGGGATGCGTCGGGGTTTCGACAGGCTCAACCAGCGGGGTGGGCT
This sequence comes from Leifsonia sp. Root4, assembly GCF_001425085.1. GTDB lineage: Bacteria > Actinomycetota > Actinomycetes > Actinomycetales > Microbacteriaceae > Microterricola. The sequence continues at coordinate 751,314 of NZ_LMDN01000002.1, forward strand.
CAACCAGCGGGGTCCGCTCAACCGGCGGGGTGGTGGGCTGCTCAGTCATCGGGGGTACCTCTCGTTCTGCAGGGCGGTCAGGTAGGCGAAGGAGCGCGCGGCGAGCGCGTCTTGGCTGTCGGCGAGCGGGCGCCACACCGACGCGGCGACCGCGATAGTGGCGTTGTCGCCGGTGAAACTCTCCAGCCCGAGTGGCCCGCGGTACCCCACATCGTCGAGCGCGTCGAAGAACGCCGACCAGTCGATGTGGTCGTCGCCGACGGCGCCGCGGTCGTTGCCGCAGACCTGCACGTAGGCGAGGTGCTCCCCCGCACGGCGGATGGCGTCGCCGATGCTCTTCTCCTCGATGTTGAGGTGGTAGCTGTCCAGTGCCAGCCCGAGCCCGCGCCCGAGCAGCGGTCCGAGGGCGGCGAGAGCCTGCTCGACCGTGTTGATGAGGCTCGTCTCGTAGCGGTTGAGCGGTTCGACGGCCAGGCGGATGCCGCCCCGCTCGGCGCGGTTGACGACGGGGGTGAGCGCGGCACGCAGCTCGTCGAGGTGCGCGGCGCGGTCGGCATCCGTCATGCGCCAGGTGCGTCCGGTGGCCGCATAGAACGGGCCGGCGACAACGCGGGATCCGATGCGCTCGGCCACATCGATGCAGTGTACGAGGTAGTTCTGGGTGGCGACGATCTCGCTCGCCGGGGCGGCGATCAGATTGCGGCCCGGCCCCATCGCGCCGACGACGATCGGCAGCAGACGGTGTTCGGCGAGCACCTCGCGGGCACGATCGGGCGACCAGTCCCCCGGGGTTTCGATCGGCAGCTCGATCGCGCCGAAGCCGAGCGCGGCGGCCTTGGCGGCGAGCGACTCGAGCGAGGAATCGGTGAGGGGGCTCGTCCACACCCAGGTGTTCACGCCGAGCGTGCGTCGCATGCTGCCTCCTTGCAGTTGTGGTGATTTCGACAAGCTCAATCAACGGGCTAGGCCCGCTCAATCAACGAACCGACGGGATCAGTCAACGGGACGCGGCTGAGCCTGTCGAATCCCCCGTAGGGGTTTCGACAGGCTCAACCAGCGGGATCCGCTCAATCGGCCGAATTCCGGTTACGGAATCTGGCGCTCCTGCCAGACGGTCGGGTAGCCGGGCAGGTCCTCTCCGCCGAACTTGGCGTAGTGGCCGTCGGGCATTCCATCGTTGGCCTCAAGGTACTGGTCGACCTCTTCAGCGGTGATCGGGCTCTGCGGCAGCACCCACTCCTTCGGAACTTCCTCACCGGCGAAGATCTTCTGCGCGGCGAGAAGCGGCGTGCGCCACTGGAAGTTGGAGTAGACGGGAGCGAGGCCGGTCAGCCCGGTCTCCTTCCACTTGCGCAGGAAGCTCATCTCGTCTTCACCGGTCATCACCGGGTAGTCGGCTCCGGCATCCTCGAAGGCCTCGATGGCCGCGACGGCGCCGTCACCGGCATCCATCCAGATGCCCTGCACGTCACCCTTGGCGAGCTCGTCCGAGATGATCTTCTTGATCTCGGCCGGGTCTGCACCGGTGAAGTAGTCGACAGCCTCAATGCCGGCCTCGTCGAGGAGCTTCTCGGCTGCCGCCCAGCGCTGCTCGAGCACATCGACGCCGGGAAGGATGCGCAAGGCCACAACCTTGTCGCCTTCCTCGAGGTTCTCGATGAGGAACTCGGCGGTGTCAATGCCCCACGCGAATCCACCGATCGGGTGGATGAACGTGACGGGGCAGTCCGTCTGAACGCCGCGGTCGAAGACGATCACGGGAAGCCCGGTGTCGCAGGCACGCTCGACGGCCGGTGTCATGGCCGCCGTGCTGTTCGGCGAGATGACGAAGAAGTCGCAGTTGCCTTCGTTGATGAAGTAGTCGATGTCGGCGATCTGCGTGTCATCGCTGTCCTGCGCGTCGCGGGTCTCCAGCTCGCTGATGGCACCAGACTCCTGCAGCGCCTTCAGCTGCTCGTTCATGGTGATCCAGCCGGTCTGGCGCCAGGGGTTCGAGATCGAGGCGTTGGCGAAGCAGCCCTTCTTGGCGCCCTCGGCCTTGTACTGGCTGGTGTCGGTCATCTCGGCGTTGATGTATTGCAGGTAGGGCTGACCTTCCGGCCCCTCCGGAACGACGTCGCGCTCCGCGTCCTGCTTGTCGAACAGCGCCTGGTCGAACCACTCCACCGACGGCTCGGCGGATTCCTCGCTGCCCGTTGTCTCGGTTGGGGCGGTCACGCTGGGGTCGGTCGTGCAGCCGGCCAGTGTCAACAGCGCGAGCGCTCCGACCATGGCGGACGCTACGTGCATTCGTCGCATCACAAACCTCCTTGGTTGTGTGTCTTGTCGCCCTCGCCGTGCGCTGGGTCAGCGCCATGAGGGGTGTGAGTTGCAGTGCGAGTCGCGCCCACCATTGGGCGCTCCTCCTTCTCCGGTGTGGGGGAAGCTTGTGCCGGCCGCGCCTTGCGCGAGCGGAAGGTCGTGGCCGAGTAGGCGACGGCCGCGATGATGATGACGCCCTGGATGGCATCGCGCCAGGTGGACGGGACGCCGGCGAAGTTCAGCAGCGTGAACAGCGCCTCGAGCGCGAATGCTCCGGCGACAGCGGCGACGACCCAGCCGCGCCCGCCACCGAGCACGGCACCGCCGAGGACGACCGCCGTGATCGCGATGAACTCGTAGCCGCGACCGACCGACGGGTGCACCCCGGCGTAGCCGACGAGCAGGATGCCGGCGAGGGTCGCCGAGAGCGAGGAGATGATGAAGGTGCTCGTCTTGACCCACCAGCTGCGCACGCCGGCGTAGCTCGCCGCCGTCGGGTTGTCTCCGAGGGCGATGATCGTGCGGCCGAAGGGCAGCTTCGTGAACCAGATGGCGAGCGCCAGCACGACGGCGAGGATCAGCACGGACCACGGGATGATGTCGAGGATCGGCACATCGCGGATGCCGCCACGCCCGATCTCGCGGAAGCCGTCGGCGGGGTTGCCCGTCGCGGCGCCGCCCGTCCAATACAGCACGCCACCGAGCAGCGCGAGCATCATGCCCAGCGTCACGATGAACGACGGCACCTTGAGGAAGGAGACGATCAGTCCGTTGATGAGGCCGATGACAGCGCCGAAGATGAACATGAAGATCAGCACGGGCACCGTGCGGGACTCATCCTGACCGACCAGGTTCCCGGCGATCACAACCTGGGCCGTGACGAGCGATCCCATGGAGAGGTCGAACTCACCGCCGACGATCACGAAGTACTGGCCGATCGCCACGATCGCGATCGGGGCGACTCGCTGAATGAAGCGCATCAGCTGGCCGGGCTCGGCGAAGTTCGGGTTCAGGATGGTGATGGCCACGAGCAGCAGCGCCAGCAGCAGGAAGACGGCGCCGCGGGGGCTGACCAGGGTCTTCACGGCGTTCATGCCTGGTCTCCCTTGTGGGAGGCGAGCGCGGGGGCGGCTGCCCCGGCATCCGGTGCATCGTGCGTGGCGGCGGACGTCGGATCCTCCGATGACCCGCCCGGCCCGAATCGGGCCCGACGCTGTTCGACCTGACGGCCGGTGTAGACGGCGACCGCCGCGACGATCACGATGCCACGCACGACGTCTTTCATGAAGGGGTTGACCTGCATGACGCTCATCACGTTGTCGAGGACGGCGAAGATCGCGACGCCGCCGATGGTGCCCCAGATCGATCCGCGGCCGCCGGCGAGCAGCGTGCCGCCGAGCACGACCGCCGCGATCGAGAGCAGGTCGTAGCCGCCCTGGGTACCGACGGTCGGGCTGCCGACGCCGAGCCGGCTGGCCAGCAGCAGGCCGGCCATGGCGGCGGTGACCGAACAGAGCACGTGGGCGAGGATCACGGGGTTGGCGGTACGGATACCACTGAGCCTGGCCACCTGCTCGTTGCCGCCGACGGCGAAGATGTGGTTGCCGACGCGGGTGCGGCTGAGGAAGAACGCGCCAAGCAGCGCGACGAAGAGCATGATGATCGTCGAGATCGGGACCGGCCCGACACCGGTGGCGCCGATCAGCTGGAACTCCCACGGCACGCTGCCGCTCGTTCCCTTGTAGTTGGTGTCGAGGTAGCCCTTGATGATGAGCCCCGTGCCGAGGGTGGCGATGAAGCCGTGCACCCGGAGCTTCGTCACGACCAGGCCGTTCACGAGGCCGAGCAGCGCGGCGACGCCGAGGGTGAGCACGACCGCGGTGCCGATGTTTGCCGGGTTGCCCGCCATCGTGTCGGCCGCGATCAGGCTGGAGAGGCTGATGACGTAGGGCACGGAGAGGTCGAGCGAGCCGCAGAGGATCACGAGCGTCTGCCCGATCGCCACGAAGCCGAGCACGCTCATGCCGGTGAGGATGTCGCGGATGTTGCCGGCGCTGAAGAAGCTGCGCCCGACGGTGGCGACGAGGATCGCGCTGATAAGGATCACCCCGAGCAGCGCCACGTAGACGAGGACGGTGGAGTCGAGGCGTCGCCCCGATCGGCGGCGGGCCGTGACCGCGTTCATGCTTGTTCTCCTTCGAGAGCGTCGTCGACGAGCGCCGCAGCGCCCGGGTGCGCGGCGCCGGTTGCGGCCGAGAGCACCAGTTCCTCGCTGGCACCGGCTGGCAGCTCGGCCACGATGCGGCCGTCGTGCATCACGAGGATCCTGTCGGACATGCCGATCACCTCCGGCAGCTCCGAGGAGATCATGAGGATCGCGACCCCGTCCTTGGCGAGCTGGCGCATGAGTTGGTAGACGGCGATCTTGGCGCCGACGTCGATGCCACGGGTGGGCTCGTCGAGCAGCACGACTCGCGGCTTCGTGGCCAGCCACTTGGCCAGCACCACCTTCTGCTGGTTGCCGCCGGAGAGGAACTGCACCTCTTGGTCGAGCCCCTGCGAGCTGATCTCGAGCGAGCTGAGCACGCCCGGGATCTCCTTGCGCACGGCCGAGGTGCGGCGGGCGAACACTCCGCGGATCACGAGCAGCGCGTTGTCGAGCACGGACTGGCCGAGCGCGAGCCCCTGCGCCTTGCGGTCCTCGGTGATGAGCGCGACGCCGTGTTTGACGGCCGAGCGGGCGCTCGTGACGCGCACGGGAGCACCGTCGAGGGCGAGCGAGCCGCGGGAGAAGGGCGCGGCGCCGAAGATCGCCTCGACGAGTTCGGTGCGCCCGCTGCCCTGGAGCCCGGAGACGCCGACGATCTCGCCGGCCCGCAGCTCGAGGTCGATGCCATCGACGAAGGCGTTGCCGCCACCGGCGACCGCCAGGCGGAGTTCCCCGACCGTGGTTCCCTCTTCAGGGCCGGGGAAGAATGTCTCGATCGAGCGGCCGACCATGCGGCGCACCAGCTCGTTCGTGGTGAGTTCTGTGGTCGGCCCGCTGCTGACGAGGGCGCCGTCCTTCAGCACCGTGATGCTGTCGCAGAGGTCGAAGATCTCTTTGAGACGGTGGCTGACGTAGAGGATGGCCACGCCGCGTGCCTGCAGCCTGCGGATGATCCCGTAGAGCAGCGTGACCTCGTGGTCGGCCAGCGCCGCCGTGGGCTCGTCCATCGAGATCACCTTGGCGTCATAGCTGAGTGCCTTGGCGATCTCGACGATCTGCTGCTCGGCGACGGTGAGGCTGCCCACCCGCGCCGACGGGTCGATGAAGTCGATGCCGAGCTGGTCGAGCAAAGCCTTCGTTTCGCGCACCATGCCGCGCTGGTCGACGAAGCCGGCCTTGCGTGGTTCCCTGCCGAGGTAGATGTTCTGGGCGACGCTGCGTTCCGGCAGCAGGTTGAACTCCTGGAAGACCGTCGCGAGACCGGCCTTCATCGCCTGGACCGGGTGGCCGAAGGTCACCGGCTCCCCCGCGAACGTCACGGTGCCGGCATCCCGTTCGTACACGCCGGCGAGGATCTTCATGAAGGTCGATTTGCCGGCGCCGTTCTCGCCGACGAGGCCGTGCACCTGCCCCGGCCACAGCTCGATGCCGACGTCGTGCAGCACGGTGACGCCGAAGAAGCTCTTGCTGAGCCCGGATGCCGTGAGGATCGGCTCCGTGGCCTGCGCCGCTGCCGGTGCTGTCGTGTTGTTCTCGCTCATGCGCTGACCTCCACCCAGGCTCCGGAGACGTGCGATTCCAGCACGGCCGCGGTCACGTGCACCGCGCGCAGCCCGTCGGCGAACGTCGGCAGTCCGTCCGGCGCCGCTCCCGCGGTCGCGGCGTAGCTGTCGGCGATGAAGGAGTTGAACGCGTCCTGGTATCCCATCGGGTGACCGGACGGCACCGTGCTGAGACGTGCGGCATCCGGCGCCAGGGTCTCCGGATCGCGCAGCAGCAGCTGCGAGCCCGAACGCCGGCCGAGCCAGAGCTCCTCCGGCCGTTCCTGGTCGAAGCGGATGCTCTGCTCTGTTCCGGCGATCTCCAGCACGAGGCTGTTCTTCCGGCCGGGCGCGACCTGCGAGACCAAGAGGGTGCCGACCGCGCCGCCACTCATCTCGACGACGAGTGCGACGAGGTCTTCCGTCGCGATGTCGCGATTGTCGCCGCGGTCCCCGTAGACGGTGCGGGTGGTGGCGTTGAGGCGCGCGATGCGGTCGCCTGTCACGAACTCGAGCAGGTCGACCAGGTGGGATCCGATATCGGCGAATGCCCTCGACGGGCCGCCGAGTTCTGCGCTGACCCGCCAGTCGTCGGCGAGCGGCTCTGCCAGCCAGTCCTGCAGGTAGCCGCCGGTGATGCTGAGCAGGCGCCCGGTCTCGCCGGCCTGCACACGGGCCCTCGCCTCGCGCACCATCGGGTGGAAACGGTAGACGAACGGCACGGTCGCGCTGAGGCCGGATGTCTCTGCCCGCCGTGCCAGGGCTGCGGCATCCCCGACCGTCGTCGCCAACGGCTTCTCGCAGACCACGTGCTTGCCCGCGTCGAGCGCGGCCAGAGCGAAGCGGGCGTGAGTCGTGTTGGGGGTGCAGACGTGAATGATGTCGATGTCGTCGTCGGCCAGGAGCTCGTCGACCGAGTCGTATGCCCGCCCGAGGCCGAGGCGGGCCGCGGCGCTTTCCGCGCTCCGGCCGCTCGATGAGGCGACGGCGGAGAGCTCTGCTCCGGCTGCGCGGGCGGCCCTGCTGTGCACGGTGGCCATGAAGCCCGCGCCGATGAAGCCCGCTCGCGGAGCGACGGCACGGCCTGTCGCTGCGGCGGCTGCTTCTCGCGCCGGTACGGCGGAGTCAATGACGGTCTTTGTCATGGAGAGAGTGTGACACACATCGCTCGACTTTTGCTAGTGCAAAATCAAAAGTCGTTTGTTTCGAATCAGCTTCAATTCGTCACCCCCGAATAAGCCGATGTGATTTACTGTGCAAATGGTCGACATCAGCCGAGTCTCCGCGCTCGGAACCTCAGGCGCCAGTGAGCTGTTCCAGCTGCTGCGCGACGGGCAGCCGCGCACCCGCGCCGAGCTCGCGACGCTCACGGGGCTCGCCCGCTCGACGATCGCGGCCCGGGTCGAGACACTGATGTCACTCGAGCTCATCTCCCCCGTCGGCGACGCTGCTTCGACCGGCGGCCGGCCGTCATCCCAGTTCGCACTCAATCCCTCAGCCCGCGTCGTGCTGGCCGCCGACCTCGGCGCATCGCACGCGACGCTCGCCGCAACCGACCTGGCTGGCACCGTTCTCGGCGAGGTGCACCAGGCCATCGACATCGCGAGCGGCCCGGAGGCCGTGCTCGGCTGGATGGTGTCTGCGGCCAGAGAGCTGCTCGACCAGTTGGAGCGCCCGCACCACGACCTCATCGCCATCGGTGTCGGCGTTCCCGGCCCGGTGCAGCACTCGACCGGGCGCCCCGTGAACCCGCCGATCATGCCCGGCTGGGATCGCTTCGACGTGCCCGGCTGGGTGCAGCAGCACCTCGAGGTGCCGGTTCTCGTCGACAACGACGTCAACATCATGGCCCTCGGCGAGCGCGCGTTTGCGTGGCCGAACAGCGAACACCTCATGTTCGTCAAGGTGGCGACCGGCATCGGTGCCGGCGTCATCTCCGGCGGACTGCTGCAGCGCGGCGCCCAGGGCATCGCCGGCGACATCGGCCACGTTCAGGTGGCGCGCGGCGCCGGTGTGCCCTGCCACTGCGGCAATCGCGGATGTCTGGAGGCCCTGGCATCCGGCCCGGCCATCGCCAGGTCGCTGCGCGAGTCCGGCCTCGACGTGAGCACGGGGCGCGACGTCGTCGAACTCGTCAAGCGCGGCAACCTCGACGCCATCCAGGCCGTGCGCCAGGCCGGGCGCGACATCGGCGAGGTGCTGACCGCGGCCGTGAGCCTGATCAACCCGTCGGTCATCGCCATCGGCGGTTCCATGGCTCGAGCCGGAGAGCACCTCATCGCCGGCGTGCGCGAGGTCGTCTACACCCGGTCGATGCCGCTGGCCACGGAGCACCTGTCGATCGTGCAGAGCTCGGCGGCCGAGAACGCCGCGGTGCTCGGCGCCAGCATGCTGGCGATTCACCACGCGCTCTCCCCTGAGGGTGTCGACGCCCTCGCCCCGCGCGCCTGAGCACCCGTACGTTCCAGCGCGTCGGCGTGTGTCAGGGCTTCGGGGCTGCCTCGTTCCTCGGCTGCTCCCTCGAGCCATCGTGAAAATGCACGCTGGCACGTGAGAAGGCACGCATCGTTCCTCGGCTGCTCCCTCGAGCCATCGTGAGAACGCACGTTGGCACGTGAGAATGCATGCTGGCTTGAGCAAGCGGGTCGACGAGGAACGAGGAGTCCCGCCTGCGAAGCCCCGAGCCCTCCCGCGAGACTGCCGCCCGGTCGAATTCGCACGGGGACGGCCACGGACTTTGCCGGGGCGGCGGTACGCAGTTCGCCACTCCCGGGAGAGAATGGACGGGTGAGTGATGCTGTGCTGGGCCTGTTCGACACCGATTCCGTCGGTGACTCCGAACCGGCGGCATCCATCGCCCCCTGCCTGACCCGCATCGTCGCCGACTCCGGTGACCGCGCCGCCTGGCTCTATGCCAGGGCCCGCGGCATCACCGCGACGGATGTCGCCAAGCTCTCGACCCCGCGGTCGATCCAGTCGGCTGCGCACGAGAAGCTCAATGGCTCGAACTTCGGCGGGAACTCCTGGACGGACCACGGCCGCACCCGCGAACCGGTCATTGCCGAGTGGGTGCGCCGCGAGCACGGCATCGAGCCGAGCTCGAGCCTGTTCCACGCCGCGGAGGAGCGGCTGCACCTGGCCACCCCGGACGGTATCGTCGTGCGCGACGGCGGCCGGGTCGAGCTCGCCGAGATCAAGACGACGAGCAAGGCGTGGCGCAGCATCCCGCGCGCCTACCTGCGCCAGGTCTGGTGGCAGCAGTACGTTCTCGGCGCCGAGCGCACGCTGGTCGTGTGGGAGCAGCACGAGAACTTTGTGCCGATCGGCGACGAGCCGCTCTCGCGCTGGGTCGACCGTGACGACGAGCAGATCGCCGCTCTCATCGGGCTCGCCGGACAGCTGGTCGACGAGTTGCGCGGCCGAACGGCCCGCAAGATGGAGGCCGCCGCCGCGGCATCCGCCCGGGCCGCCCGCGCCGCCGAGGCCCGCGAGCTCTACGGGCCCGGCGCTCTCTACGTTCCCTAGTTGAGCAACAAACCCGATTCGACACGCGACGGCGCCGCACGTTGAAGGCGTGGCGCTTGCGCGACATGCATTCTCAGGCTCGCTAGCGAAGCCCGGGCGGCCCTGTACGATCTGCAGAGCAGACAAGCCCAGGAGGAACGGGGCAGATCGTCGAGCTGCAAGATCTACAGCAAGGCGAGTCTCATGAATCCACTGGGCGCTACAGCGAGCGCATCAGCAGTTCCGACCCCGAGCACAGCAACCCGCGGCATAGTGCGCCCTGCCGGGCCCACCCGCACTGACATTCAGGCTTTGCGGGCGATCGCAGTGCTCTCGGTGCTGCTATATCACCTTTGGCCGACTCGCCTCACGGGTGGATACGTTGGTGTCGATGTCTTCTTCGTAATCAGCGGCTTCCTCATCACAGGGCATCTTCTTCGAGAGTTCGAAGCAACTGGAACGGTGCGAGTTGGGCGATTCTGGGCAGCCCGCGCCCGCAGGCTGCTCCCCGCATCGCTTCTCGTTCTTCTGATGAGCGCGATCGGCACAATTCTGCTCGTGCCGGTGGGCCTATGGGAGCGCTTTCTGGCGGAAATCGGGGCTTCGGCGCTGTACGTCCAGAACTGGTTCCTCGCCGCACTGTCAATCGACTACCTCGGGGCCACTGCGGCGGCCTCGCCGGTTCAGCATTTTTGGACGCTCTCCGTCGAGGAACAGTTCTACTTTGCACTTCCCTTGCTTGTAGTGCTCGCGGCCTGGGCCTCGCGTGGCTTGAACCAACCACGCCGGGGCGTTTTGCTCGCAGCGGTCAGCGTCGTGACCGTGGGCTCCTTCGCCTACAGCGTCGTGTTCACACCAATCTCAAGCGCGGCCTACTTCTCGACGGGCACCCGCGCCTGGGAGTTCGGGCTAGGGGCACTTGCGGCATTCCTCCCCGTGCTCGCCTGGCGCCGATCACTGATCGCAGCAATCGGCCTCGTAGCTATTCTCGCGAGTGCCGTGGTATTCACCAGCGCGACGCCCTTCCCGGGGACCGCTGCGCTTTTGCCTGCTGGCGGCGCCGCGCTCATTGTGTGGGCCGGCCGAGACACGTTCCTCGCAAAACTCGGCGCAGTCAAGTCTGTCGCCATGCTCGGCCGCACTTCCTACGCGATCTATCTTTGGCACTGGCCGCTCATCGTCCTTCTTCCGTTCGCAACGGGCACCCCTCTCACCGGGACACAGAAGGTTGCGATCATCCTTGTGACGCTCGGCCTAGCTTGGGTGTCGACAAAATACTGGGAAGATCCGATCCGATTCTCCCCGCGCCTTCTCGGTGGCCGCAGCCCGCGAACTGTCGCCCGCTGGAGCGTGATTGGCATGGTGGTCGTCCTTACAGTTTCCGGCGGGTCGCTGGTCATTCACAAGTACGTCGAGGCTTCAGAACGCGCTGCAGCGTCTGCTGAGATTGCGGCAGCGATGGCCTCGGAGTGCTTCGGGGCTGCCGCGATGGACCCGTCAATCCAACCCTGCGTCCCGCCTGAGCCGTCCGTATTCGTTCCGTCGCTGGTCGGCCTGGAGTCGAACGACGATAATCGGGGCGATTGTTGGTCAACACGCGGATTGTCGCAGTTCAATTTGTGCTCGTTGGGACCGGAGCTGGGCTATTCGAAACACCTCTTGGTTCTGGGCGACTCACACTCGAATACCTTGATCGGCGCCTACCAGCGCATTGCGGATGAGCGCGGCTGGCGCATCGATGTCGCCGGACACTCCGGCTGCTACTTGACCACGGCAACCCTCAACGCGCATGACAAATCGGGTCGAGATGCTTGCGATTTCTGGCGCGCTGCGGCGCTGGATCTGGTGAGTTCCACGGCCGACTTCGACGCGATCGTTGTGACGCGATCGTCGACCATGAGCATTGCATCACCCGAGGGGAAGGAGACGGCGGACGCGGCTCAAGTCAACGGCCTCGTCGAAGCATGGAACTCTCGCGCGAACCCCGATACGCCCATAATCGCGATCCTGGACAATCCCGAGTTACCCAGCGCCGCATACAGGTGTCTTGAACAGCACGGTCCTCAGAATGTCGAGGCCTGCGGTTCGCCCCGATCGAAGGTGCTGCAATACGACCTCCAGCGAGATGCGGCCGAAAGCGTTTCCAACGCGCATCTAATCGATCTCACCGATTTCTATTGCGATGCGGACCGTTGCGAAGCGGTCATCGGTGGCGCGGTCGTCTATCGCCCAGACGGCAACCACCTGACTGCGGCATTCGCGCGCACTCTGGCCCCGTACCTCGGAGGCAAAATTGACGAAATCCTGACAGCGGAGGGCGCGGCAAGCGAGTAATACCGGTCACAATGGGAAGTGGACCACGCTCGCCGGACCACCCAGATGAGGAGCCACTGGCAGCATGACCACGATTCTGTTGCACGGCCTCGGAGCCGACCGACACCAGCCGTTGGGGCTCTTCTCCCCCGTGCTGACCGCGACATCGTCGTCCACGGGCGCGCCAGCCGTGATCGCCCTGGACGTGCGGGCCCACGGCGACTCACCGCTCCTCGGAGCGTCTGCCGACTTCGCTCTCGATGCGCTCGCCCACGAGCTCGCGGCGTCTGTCACCGCGGTCACCGGCGGCACGGCGGCCGAATCGGAACCCGTCACCCTGATCGGGATCTCGATGGGCGCCGCACTCGCGCTGCGGATCGCACTCGGCGAGATGCTGCCGGTGCGGCGGGCCGTGTTCGTGCGGCCGGCGTTCACGAGCGAGTCGCTGCCGCCGAATCTGCGGGCCTTCCCGGTGATCGCCGAGTTGCTCGCGCGGTTCGGGCCGGCTGAGGGCGCCGCCGTCTTCCAGGAGACGTCGCTGTACCAGCACGTCGCTGCCGCATCGCCCGTCGGCGCCCGCGGCCTGCTCGCCCAGTTCACGGCGCCGGATGCCGCGGCCCGCGCCGTGCGTCTGAGCGAGATTCCGCGCAACAGGGCCTATCGCGACCCGGCCGAGCTCGCCGTCCTCGCGACGCGCGGGGTTCCCGCGCTCGTTGTGGCCGCACCGCGGGACCCCGTGCACCCGGTGACGGTGGCCGAGGAGTGGGCGGCCGGACTCGGCGCGCCGCTGCTGCACGTGCCGGCTCGCGACGACGGGCAGCCGGCGCAGACCGCCGCGCTGCGCGCCGGGGTGGCCCGCTGGCTGAACGGCGAGCGACTGAACGACTGAACGGCCGACCGGCCGAGTGGCATGAGTACAGGCCCGGCCCCGCCGTGGCGGGAACCGGGCCTGCTCGTTATTGCTGTGCGCTGTGCGCTGTGCGCTGTGCTCGGTGCTCAGCGCTCAGCGCGTTAGCGGATCAGCTTGCTGCCCCAGTAGTCGAGGCTGTTCACGTCGATCTGCGCCGACTTGGCCATGCGGCTTCCGTCTTCGAAGAAGCCGGTCTTGCTGACAGCCAGCGTCATGACCGAGTGGGCCGTCGCGTCGCCGAGCTCGTTGAGCGCGGCGGTGCTGAGGTTGTTGATCGTGTCACAGGCCTGGTGGTAGCAGGGGTCGTACGGGGCCCCGGCCGTGCCGCCGTAAACAGCGGCCTCCTCCTCGGTCTTCAGGCCCTCCGCACCGCTGAACAGCCCGCCGGCGGGAATGCCGACAGCGATGAACGGGCCGTAGTCGGAGCGCCCGTCGAACGCGGTCGGCTCACTGGCGAGACCCACGGACGCGAAGTAGTCGGTGAAGACCGCCTCGATCTGTGCGGATCCGGGAGGACCACCGATCCCCTCGGGGTCGGCCGAGCCGTCGCCGTCGTAGACGAAGCGGACGTAGTTGGTCGACCCGAGCATGTCGAAGTTCAGGTTCGCGTAGATCGTCGACAGCTGCTCATCGCTGAGGGTGTCGACGTAGTGCGTCGAACCCAGCAGGTTGTTCTCCTCCGCGCCCCAGAAGGCGAAGCGGAGCTGCTGCTGCGGCTTGATGTTGAGGTTCGCCATCTGGATGGCGGTCTCGAGGATCGTCGCCGTTCCGCTGCCGTTGTCGTTGATGCCAGGTCCGACCAGCACCGAGTCGAGGTGAGCCCCGACGACGATGACCTTGCCTGGATCGCCCTTCTTGGAGTCGGCCAGAACATTCGTGGTCGTGCGCGTCTCCGAGATCGTCGAGGTGCTCACCGCGACGATGGTCGGCCCGGCCAGGGAGGCCTCGTAGAGCGCGACACCGTCCGCGTAGCTCAGCCCGACGACGGGCACCGCTGCCGGAACGCCGAGAGTGACGCCGGCGAGCAGTTCGGTGCGCCCGGGGTTGCCCTCGTTGAACATCGCGACCGCGTCGTAGCCGGCCGCGACCGCATTGGCGACCTTCTCCTCGAAGGTGCACGTACCGCGCTGGATGAGTGCGACCTCAGGCTCCGTTGCGGATGCCGGAACGAAGTCCTCCGGCAGGCATCCGGATGCCGAGCTCGGGGTCGGCGTGGCCGGGATCACGACGTTGAGCGTCGGCACGATGGCGCCGGTCACATCACCGCTGCCCGAGTACTCGAGCGTTGAGACCTCGTAGTCGGCGGGGTTCGGGGAGACCTGGCTGAGCGATGCAGCCCCGGTCTCTTCGTAGTAGGGGAAGTCGAACGGCTGCGAGGTGACCGTGTAGCCGGCCTTGCGCAGCTGATCGCTGACGTATGCGGCAGATGCGTCGTAGCCGGGCGTGCCCGATGCGCGCGTTCCGCCGTTGTTGTTCGCGATGCGCTGCAGGGCGCGTTCGTGTTGCAGGATTCCGCTGACGGTGACCGCCTTGAGCAGCTTCGCGGTGCTGGGGCCGCCGTTGCCATTGCCGTTTCCGTTATTGCCGTTCCCGTTGCCGCCGGCCAGGGCCGGGGTCGCCGGAACCAGCACGACCGCGGCCAGCACGAGGCTGGCGAGCGCCATTGCTCTTTTTTGCACGATGTCTCCTTCGAGATGTGGCCCCTGTTTGGGGCACGTGTACGAGGTTCGCGCACCCCGACCGCCGACGGTGAGACTCGTTACCACATCGTTATAGTTGCGCTGCCTCCGTGCGCCGCTGCCGCAGCGGGATCGAAGAGATGGCACAGTGGTCAGAGACAGCGAGGAGCACAGGATGTCGCAGCAGAACACCGCACCAACCGCCGACGGCAGAGCGATTCCGAGCAGCATGCGGGCGGCCGTGATCGACAGGCTCGGGCCGGCCGAGCTGCTGCACATGGCCGAGGTCCCCGTCCCCGTGCGCGTCAGCGACGAGGTTCTCGTGCGAGTCATCGCTGCGGCGGTCAACCCCATCGATGCGAAGACGAGGGCCGGCCGCGGGGTCGCCGCCGCCATCACCGCGTATCCGCTGGTGCTCGGTCTCGACTTCGCCGGGATCATCGAACAGGTGCCGTACGCCGCGCACCCGCTCCAGCCGGGCGACCCCGTCTACGGCATGGGCCGGGTTCCCCGCGCGGGCGGCAGCTACGCCGAGTACATCACGGTGCCGTCGATGAGCGTCGCACCGAAGCCGGCCACCCTTGATTTCGCCGAGGCGGCCGCCGTTCCCGTCGCGGCGCTCACCGCGTGGGGCATGGTCGTTGAGGTGGCGAAGGCCCACCAGGGCCAGCGGATTCTCGTGCACGCCGGCGCGGGCGGGGTCGGCCATTTCGCCGTGCAGTTCGCCCGATTCTTCGGCGCCGACGTCGCCGCGACCTGCTCGGCCGAGAATGCCGACTTCGTGCGCGGACTCGGCGCCGACACCGTCATCGACTACCGCAGCGAGCGTTTTGAGGATGTCGTGAACGACGTCGACGTCGTGATCGACCTGATCGGCAATGTGCACGCAGACACGGGCACGCGTTCACTCGACGTGCTCCGCCCCGGCGGGCTGCTCGTCAACGCGCCGACCGGCAGCTGGCCGAGCATGGTCGCGGATGCCGCAGCGCGCGGCATCCGCGCCACCGGCTTCAACACCTCGCCGGACGCCCGCACACTGGCCGTGATCACGCGGCTGATCGAGCAGGGTCAGGTGCGCCCGCACGTCGACCGCGTGTTCCCGCTCGCGGAGGCCGCCGAGGCGCACCGCGTGCAGGAGGCCGGCCACGTGCGCGGCAAGCTCGTCCTGCAGGTCGACGACACCGTCCAGTGAGGGCCGCACCCGCCCTGCTCTGCTTTCGGGACGACCTCCGGCTGAGCGACAACCCGGCGCTGACGGCCGCCATCGAGCGCGGCGCGCCGGTCATCGCCGTCTACGTGCTCGACGACGAGTCTGCCGGCGTTCGCCCGCTCGGTGCCGCCGCCCGCTGGTGGCTGCACCAGAGCCTCGATTCGCTCCGCAGCGGCCTCGGCGAGCTCGGGATCCCGCTGCTGCTGCGACGCGGCGCGACCCACACGGTGATCTCCGAGCTCGCGACCGAGAGCGGCGCCGGTGCCGTGTTCTGGAATCGGCGCTACGGCCTGGCCGAGCGCACCACCGACGCCGCGCTGAAGAGCGAGCTGCGGGCGGCCGGCCGCGGCGCGGAGAGCTTCGCCGCATCTCTGCTGTTCGAACCGTGGACGGTCACAACGGGGGCGGGCGCGCCGTACTCGGTGTTCACCCCGTTCTGGCGGCGGCTCGGCTCGCTGCCGGAACCCCGCCTGCCGCTGCCGGCACCGGCCGCCTTGGCGGCCGCGACGGCCCGAGCCTCCGCAGAGCTCGCTCCGTCTCTGGGCGGCGATGAGCTGAGCGACTGGGGCCTGCAGCCGAGTCAGCCGGACTGGGCGGGCGGGCTGCGCGCAAGCTGGCAACCGGGTGAGGCGTCTGCGTTGCACCTGTTGCGAGAGTTCCTCGCCGACACGCTGCCCCGCTATGAGGCGGAGCGCGACGTTCCGGCCGAGCAGGCGACGTCCCGCCTCTCCCCCGCGCTGCGCTGGGGTGAGATCAGCCCGCACACCGTGTGGCACGAGACGGTGCGCGTGCGCAACGCCGCGGCCGCGGCATCCGGTGGCAGCGGCCAGATCGCGTCCGCCGCCACCGCGTTCCTGCGCCAGCTGGCCTGGCGCGAGTTCGCCGCCCACGTGAGCTTCCACGCACCGGACCTCAGCCGTGTGAACTGGCGCCGCGAGTTCGATGCCTTCGAGTGGCCACCGCACGACCCCGCCCTCCTCGCGGCCTGGCAGCGCGGTCGGACGGGTGTTCCGCTGGTCGACGCGGGCATGCGCGAACTGTGGACGACGGGCACCATGCACAACCGCGTGCGCATGGTCGTCGCCTCGTATCTGTGCAAGAACCTGCTGATCGACTGGCGTCACGGCGAGGAGTGGTTCTGGCAGACCCTCGTCGACGCCGACGCGGCCAGCAACGCGTTCAACTGGCAGTGGGTCGCCGGGTCCGGGGCGGATGCCGCGCCCTACTTCCGCGTCTTCAACCCGCTGCTGCAGCAGCAGAAGTTCGATCCGCACGGCGCGTACGTGCGCAGCCACCTGCCCGAGTGGGGAACGCCGGACTACCCGGAACCGCTCGTCGACCTCGCCGAGAGCCGCAGGGCAGCCCTCGCCGCGTACGAGCGGCTCCGCCGCTCCCGTTAGTTCCATTGAGAGCGGTCAAATGGCCGCTTCGGACGCCGGAAAGCGGCCATTTGGCCGCTCTCAGTGGACCGTCGACTGACGGGTGAAGCTCAGCCGGCCAGGAGCGCCGAGCCCAGCTCGCTGCGCAGGTAGAGCATGCTGTGCCCGTAGCGCGTGGCGGTGAGCAGGCCGGCATCCCGCAGCACCCGCAGGTGCTGGTTGATCGCAGACGTCGAGACGCCGAAGCGCACCCCGAGCTCGGTGGATGACGCCGGCTCAGCCAGCGCGATCAGCAGCCGGGCCCGCACCTCGCCGACGATCGCGGCGAGCGCCGCGGGATTCTGCACGCGTTCCGCCTCCCACATCGCACCCTGCCCGCGGGCCGGATAGAACATCGAGGGCGGCTCGTCGGGGTCGACCGGCGCAGAGGCCCGCGTCGTGAACATCGTCGGCACCAGCGTCAAGCCGGCACCGCCGATGTGCTCGACGCGCTCGCGGGGGTCGCGCAGCCGGAGCGAGAGCACACGACCGTCGAATTCCGCGGTCGGGGCCAAGCCGTTGAGCATCACCGCGAGGCCGTGCTGCGCGACCTGGCGCCCGCGGTAGACGATGTCGGCCTCGAGGATTGCGCGCATCCGCACCCAGTACGGCGCGAAGCAGGCGGCCCACAGCCCCTCGAGCGCATCGACGACCCGCCCGATCGCGATGCGCGGCGGCCCGTCGAGCACGGCGGGCATCTCGCCCTGGTGCACGCCGAGAATCTGGCTCACGAAGCGCTCGCTCGGCATGCGGCGCAGGGCGGCGAGCTCGTCGTCGAGCCGGGTCAGCGGGGAGAGCGGGCGGGGATTGAGGAAGTCGGGCGTCCACAACCGCTCGTCGACGAGCGCGGTCAGCACCTCGAGGTCGAGCCCGGCCCTGGCCGCCTCGGTGCGGCGCAGCCACGGCAGCTGCAGCGGGTAGCGGGAGGGTTCGCGCAGGGTGCGCAGTGAGAGCCCCAGCTCGCACAACGGGGAGATTCCGAAGCGCACATCGCCGAGGTCCGCATCGTGCAGCACGTATCGCAACATGAAGCCCCAAGCTACATCAATATTCGCTGTGGTGCCCCCGGTGGGAGAAAGGGACCATGAGCACGAACGCAAGCCCCGAGACCGACGGCATCGAGACGATCCCCGCACTGGATGCCGGGTCACCCGCCACCGGGCAGGCCCAACGCTCCGGCGGAATCCGCGGCGCCCTCGCCGACCCGGTGCTGCGCGTCTTGGCCGGCGCCACGATCGTCTCCACGGTCGGTCGCGGCATCTTCTACACGCTCACCGTGCTCTACTTCACACACTTCGTCGGGCTGAGCGCGACCGAGATCGCCGTGATCCTCGGCGTCTCGGCGGGCGTCGGGGTGCTCACCTCCTACGCGGGCGGGCACTACGCCGACCGCTTCTCCGCTCGCCGCATGCTCGTGGTCTTCGTCGCGCTCGAGGGCGTGGCGATGGCGGCCTACCCCTTCGCCGGCGACTTCACCGCCGCGCTCGTGCTCGCCACCCTGGCGACCGGCCTCAACCGGGCGGCGAATTCCACGCGCTCGGCCATCATCGCCCGCGCCTTCGATGCCGAGCACCGGGTGCACACCCGGGCCGTGCTGCGCACGATCACCAACGTCGGCATCGCAGCGGGAGGGGCGATCGGCGGCATCGCGCTCCTCGCCGGCACGATGGAGGCGTACCGCGGGCTGATGATCGCCGCCGGGCTGGTCTACCTGCTCAGCACGGTGCAGTTGTTGCGGCTGCCCGCCCGGGTGGATGCCCCGCGGCGGGCCGTGCGCATCACGCTGGAGCCCGACGCCGACACCGCTGCCCACGCGGCGGCCGACATCGCGGAGGCGCGCGTCGCCGCGGAGGAGGCCGCCGCGGCATCCGCCCGCTCCCCGTTCCGTGACCGGCGCTACATCGCGCTCACGGTGCTCTCCGGTGTCTTCGGCATGCAGTTCGCGCTCGGCGAGATCGGGGTGCCGCTGTGGATCGCGCACAACACCGCCGCACCCGACGTGATGGTGTCGGTCAGCCTCATCATCAACACCCTGGTGGTCATCGCCCTGCAGATCCCGCTCTCACGCGGCACCGACGACATCCGCAGAGCCGGCCGCTCCGTGCTCCTCGCCGGTGCACTCATGGTGCTCGCCTGTGCCCTGTACGCCGCGTCGGCCGGGTCGCCGGATGCCGCCGGCGACGCCCTCGGCGCCGGTGTCGCCGTGGCGATCGCGCTGCTCGTGGCCGGCGCCCTCACCCACGCGCTGGCCGAGATCCTCTCGCAGGCCGGAACGTGGGGGCTCAGCTTCGAGCTCGCCGATCCGCAGCGTGCCGGCGCCTATCAGGGCATGTTCGGCATGGGCTTCTCGCTCGGCGCGATGTGCGCCCCGCTCGTGATCACGGCGACGGCGCTGCAGCTCGGCGCGCTCGGCTGGGCGATCCTCGCGGCGCTCTTCGCCACGTCATCCGCGGGCATCTGGCTGATCGCCCGCCACGCCGCGTCCGCCGCCAGCGTCCACTGAGAGCGGTCAAATGGCCGCTTCTGCAGCCGAAAAGCGGCCATTTGGCCGCTCTCAATGGAACCGTCGCCTAGAGCGCGCGCTCGAGGGTGAAGTCGTTCTCGTAGACGCCGCCGAGCAGGAAGCGCTTGCGGCCGACCGTGGCGAAGCCGTGCTTCTCGTAGAAGCGGATCGCCCGCGCGTTCTGCTCGTTGACGCCGAGCCACGCGCCGGCCGCGCCACGCTCGCGGGCCGCAGCAAGCGTCGTCGCCATCAGCGTGGAGGCTGTACCCGCCCCGTGCGCCTCTGCCCGCACGTAGCACTTGCTGAGCTCGACGGTCGGGCGGATGCCGAGCGCGCCGGCCACGTCGGAGTCGATCGGCTCGCCGAACACCAGCAGGGTGTAGCCGACGAAGAGGCCGTCCTGCTCGGCGACGAGCAGCAGCTTCGCGGGGTCGGCGAGGTACTCATCGAAGCGCGCCTCCGAGAGCACGTCGCGCAGGAACTCGGCGATCGCCGCCTCGGTGGTCTGCGGCGGGCAGGCGAGGCGGAACGTCGCAGCGGCCAGAGCGGCGAGCGCCGCGGCATCCGATGGTCCGGCCGTGCGCACGGTCACCGCGTCGCGATCTGCTGTCATCGTTCCAGCATAGGGTTCGCGCTCGGCTGGACATCAGCAGGCTGAGCCCCCATCCGCTGCTTGCCTGCCGAGTCGCCCCCAGCATCGGTGTCGCCCCCGAGGGTTTCCTTGGTTCTGGCTGCCGCCTTTCGTGACGCTGCGCGTCACGCCGATTGAGCCTGTCGAAATCCCTAGGGTTTCGACAAGCTCAACCGGCGAACAGCCGCTAGAAGTAGCGGGCGTACGCCCCCACCGTCAGGAAGGTCGGGAACTCCGGCTCGAGCGCGACGGAGGTGAAGACCTCGATGGCGTCGTCGAAGCGGTCGCCGGCGAAACGGTCGAGTCCGGCCGTCACCTGCTCGAGCACCGAGCGCGCCCAGGCCTCGTCGATGCGGCGCCCCTCTGCCGTCTCGGTGTTCTCGTTCACCCACTGCCAGATCTGCGAGCGCGAGATCTCGGCGGTGGCCGCGTCCTCCATCAGATTGTCGATGGCAGCCGCCCCGACACCGCGCAGCCATGACTCGATGTAGCGCAGGGCGATCGCGACGTTGTCGTAGACGCCGGCCTCGGTCACCTGTCCCCCCGCGGAGCCGATGTCGAGCAGCTGGGCCGCCGTGACATGAACCTCGGAGCGGGTGCGGTGCAGCTGGTTGGTGGCGTTGTCCATGCCGACGCCGAAGGCCCGGTCGAACTCGGCCCGCGCCGTCGGGATCAGGTCGGGGTGGGCTACCCAGGTGCCGTCGAAGCCGTCTGCGGCCTCGCGGCGCTTGTCGGCCGCGACCTGCTCGAGGGCGCGTTCGGTGATCTCCGGGTCGCGACGGTTCGGGATGAACGCACTCATGCCTCCGATGGCATATGCCCCGCGGCGGTGGCAGGTCGAGACGAGCAGCTCGGTGTACGCCCGCATGAATGGCACCGTCATCGTGATCTGCTTGCGGTCGGGCAGAACGAATCGGCGCCCGCGCGAGCGGAAGGTCTTGATGATCGAGAAGATGTAGTCCCAGCGTCCGGCGTTCAGACCCGCGCAGTGATCGCGCAGCTCGTAGAGGATCTCGTCCATCTCGAATGCGGCCTGGATCGTCTCGATCAGCACCGTCGCCCGGATGGTGCCGCGCTGGATGCCGATGTAGTCCTGTGCGAAGACGAAGATGTCGTTCCACAGCCGGGCCTCCAGGTGCCCCTCGAGCTTCGGCAGGTAGAAGTACGGACCGCTGCCGAGCTCGATCAGCCGGGTCGCGTTGTGGAAGAAGTAGAGCCCGAAGTCGACGAGGCTGCCGGAGGCGCTCATCGAGCGGCCGGCGCGGTCGTGGAAGCGCAGGTGCTTCTCGACCAGGTGCCAGCCGCGCGGGCGCATGACGATGGTGGGAGTGTCCGGCCCGGCGATGTCGTGGGTGACCGAGTACTCCTTGCCCTCCGGGCTGGTGAAGCTGAGCTCACCGTGCAGGGCGTCGAGCAGGGTCAGCTGCCCCTCGATCACGTTCTGCCAGGTGGGGCTCGTCGCGTCCTCTTGGTCGGCGAGCCAGACCTTCGCGCCGGAGTTCAGCGCGTTGATCGCCATCTTGCGATCGGTCGGCCCGGTGATCTCCACGCGCCGGTCGGTGAGGCCTGGCCCGGCGCCGGCGACCCGCCAGCTCGAGTCCTCGCGGATGTGCGCGGTCTCGGCGAGGAAGCGCGGATCGCGCCCGTTCGCCGCGTCGACGCGGTTCTGCAGTCGAGCAGCGAGACGGTCGTGGCGGATGCCGGCGAAGCGGTCGTGCAGCGCGGCGAGGAAGTCGAGCGCCTCCGGCGTGAGGATCTCCTCGTAGCGCGGTCCGAGCGCCGCCGAGACCTCGATGCGCGGTTCGTGCGCAGGGAACGCCCCGCCGCGGATGGCCGGCGTTGCGGCCGTCGTCGGTCGCGGTTCAGCGAATGTGGTCGGTGTCGTGTTCATGGTCGTGTCTCCTTCATTTCCGTTGATCGAGTAGGCCGCCTGCGGCGCGTGTCGAGTTGCCGGCCAACTGGGCCAGCATCGGTGGCAATTCCCGAGGCTGCCTTGGTATTGGCTGCCGCCCTTCGCGACGCTGCGCGTCGCGCTACTCGACCAGCGAGTTGTCGATCAGAACTGTTCGGCCTCTGTCGATCCGACGAGGGCAAGGGTGGCGCTGTCGGGGTTGAGCGCTGTGGCGATCCGGTCGAAATAGCCGGTGCCGACTTCCCGCTGGTGGCGGGTGGCCGTGTAGCCGGAGGTCTCCGAGGCGAACTCGGCCTCCTGCAGTTCGACGTATGCGCTCATGTGCCGGGTGTTGTAGTCCTGCGCGAGCGTGAACATCGAGTGGTTGAGCGAGTGGAATCCGGCCAGCGTGATGAACTGGAATGCGTAGCCGAGGGCGGCCAGGTCCCGCTGGAAGGTGGCGATCTGCTCGTCGTTCAGGTGGCGCTTCCAGTTGAACGAGGGCGAGCAGTTGTAGGCGAGGCGCTTGCCCGGGTGCTCGGCGTGGATCGCCTCGGCGAAGCGGCGTGCGAGCTCAAGGTCGGGCTCCGCGCTCTCGACCCAGATCAGATCGGCGTACGGCGCGTAGGCGAGGCCGCGGGCGATGACCGGCTCGATGCCGTTCTGCACCGTGTAGAAACCCTCGGCAGTGCGCTCCCCCGTGATGAACGGCCGGTCGCGCTCGTCGTGGTCGCTCGTGATGAGCGTGGCAGCGAGCGAGTCGGTGCGGGCGATCACGATCGTGGGCACGCCGGCGACGTCGGCAGCCAGACGCGCCGCGTTGAGGGTGCGGATGTGCTGCCCGGTCGGCACGAGCACCTTGCCGCCCATGTGGCCGCACTTCTTCTCGCTGGCGAGCTGGTCCTCCCAGTGCACACCGGCCGCGCCGGCCTCGATCATCGACGACATCAGCTCGTAGGCGTTCAGCGGCCCACCGAATCCGGCCTCGGCGTCGGCGACGATCGGCGCCATCCAATCGATGGTTTCGACAGGCTCAACCAGCGGAGAGCCCTCCGCGAATTCGATCTGCCCTGCACGCAGCAGCGCATTGTTGATGCGGCGCACGACGGCCGGCACCGAGTTCGCCGGGTACAGCGACTGGTCGGGGTAGGTCTGCCCGCTGAGGTTGGCGTCGGCCGCGACCTGCCAGCCGGAGAGGTAGATGGCCTGCAGCCCGGCCCGCACCTGCTGCACCGCCTGGTTGCCGGTGAGCGCACCGAGCGCGGCCACCCAGCGCGGGTCCTCCGGCGTGCCGTTGTTCTGCACGAGGTCCCACAGCTTCTCCGCTCCGCGCCTGGCGAGGGTGCGCTCCTCGCGCACGGCGCCGCGCAGGGCGATCACATCGGCGGCGGTGTAGTCGCGGCGGATGTCGCTCCAGCGCGGGTCGGCCGCCCACTCGAGCTCCAGCTCCTCCGCGGTCTGGGTCTGGTCGCCTGCCCGGCTGCTCTGCTGCGTCATGGTGTTCTCCCTCGAACTGCTGATCCGGCTGCCCCTGATGTGGCGAACCGTTGTGGTCTGCATCCACTCTGCGGCCGCGGCATCCGGCGCAGTCCACGATCAGGGGGGTGAAGTTTCCGCAAAGTTCTGCGCGGCGGAACTCCTCCGCTTTCGACGGCCGAAGGTCACGATTTCGACGGTCTTCGCAACGAAATGGCTTCTTCGCAACGAAAAACATTGTGCAAATCAGTTTTCAAGGATTGAATGACCCACAACGTTTGCAGCTATGGAGGTGCCGGTGACCGTTCTCGACCAATCCGATCCGAGTGCCCAGCGAGAGCGTGAGCGCACGGGAACGATCGAGCTTCAGGGCATCAGCAAGTTCTACGGCGACACCCCTGCGGTGAACGACCTCAGCCTCGACATCGCGGCGGGCGAGTTCATCTCCCTGCTCGGCCCGTCCGGCTGCGGCAAGACGACGACGCTGCGCATGATCGCCGGATTCGAACACCCGGATGCCGGCGACATCCGCATCTCGGGCCAGAGCGTGCTCGGCCAGCCGCCGTACCGCCGCAACGTCAATACGGTGTTCCAGGCCTACGCACTGTTCCCGCACATGAGCATCGCCGAGAACGTGGCGTACGGCCTGCAGCAGAAGCGCACGCCCAAGGCCGAGATCCGCGAGCGCGTCGCCGAGGCACTCGAGATGGTGCAGATGCGCCGCTTCGCCGACCGCAAACCCACCCAGCTCTCCGGCGGCCAGCAGCAGCGCATCGCCCTGGCGCGGGCCCTCGTCAACCGGCCGGCCGTGCTGCTGCTCGACGAGCCGCTCGGCGCGCTCGACCGTCAGCTGCGCGAAGAGATGCAGCTCGAACTCAAGCTGCTGCAGTCCCGCCTCGGCATCACCTTCGTCTTCGTCACGCACGACCAGGGCGAGGCGCTCTCGATGAGCGACCGGATCGCGATCATGCGCGACGGCCACATCGAACAGCTCGCCGACGCCGACACCATCTACGGCGCCCCGGCCACGGCCTACGTGGCTGGCTTCGTCGGCCAGCAGAATTTCCTCTCCGGCACCGTCGCGGGCACGGCCCCGGATGCCGCAACCGTGCAGACCGCCTATGGCCTGCTGCGGGCGGCGAGCATGGCCTCCGGCAGCGCCAGACTCCGCGCCGGCGACGCCGCCCAGGCCGCCGTCCGACCGGAGTTCGTGCAGATCGCGGCCCGTTCCGACGGCGAGGCGTCCGACGGCGGGGTCAACCGCGTGGCCGGCAGCCTGATCGGCGTCTCCCATCTGGGCGAGACGATGCAGTACCTCGTGCAGCTGAGCGCCGGCGACGCCGAACAGAGCATGCTCGTCCGCAGGCCCACCCCCGAGGCGCCCCGCCTTGCGATCGGCGACGCTGTCTGGTGCTCATGGAGCGCAGAGTCCGTCATCCTCTTCCCCGCCGCCGAGGAACTCCCCGTCGCGGCCCATGTCGAGCCGCCCACCGTCAGCACCGTCGCCGCCGCACGCCCGTCGTCGGCATCCGCACCCACCGCACCCACAGCACCCACAGCCAATCGGGAGTAATCATGAGCGCCGAACGATCCCCCCTGCGTATTCTGGCCAGCACATCGGCAGCGCCGATCATCGCCAAAGAGCTCAGCCGACGACGCTTCCTGAGCTTCGCCGCGGCTGCCGGCGGCACCATCTTCCTGGCCGCGTGCAGCAGCCCGGGCGGGAACACCGGCTCCAGCCCACAGGCGTCGGGCGGCCCGCTGGAAGACAAGCTCTCCATCTATTCGTGGGGCGACTACGACGCCCCGTCGGTGCTCGAGGACTTCACCGCGACCCTCGGCCCGGCGATCACACTGGATTCCTTCGCCTCCAACGAGGAGATGATCTCGAAGCTCGTCGCGGCCAAGGGCACCAGCGGTTACGACATCATCGTTCCAACCGGCCCGTTCATCCCGCAGATGATCGAGAACGGCCTGCTCACCAAGCTCAACCTCGATCTCATCCCGAACATCGAGTACATGGACCCGGCCTTCCTGAAGCAGGCTTGGGATCCGGAGAACGCCTACAGCATCTGCAAGGCGTGGGGCACGACGGGCTTCGTCTACGACAAGACCGTGATCACCCGCGAGCTCACCACCTGGAACGACTTCATCGACGCCGCCCAGAACGAGGCGAGCGGCAAGACCTCGTTGCTGGACGACCCGGCCCCGATGTCCGGCATCTACTACTGGGCCAACGGCATCGACTGGAACACCACGGAGACGTCCGATCTCGACGCCTGCGAGGAGTTCATGGTCAACGAGCTCGCCCCGCACGTCACCGCATTCGACTCCTACCCGGGCGGTGCCGCGATCCCGCAGGCGACGCACGCGCTGATGCAGGCGTGGAACGGTGACGCCCGCATCGGGATCCAGGAGAGCCCGGACCCTGAGCGCTGGCAGTGGGTGCTCGGCGCACCGGACACCGAGCTGTGGATGGACAACTGGGCGATTGCGACCGGCGCGCCCCACCCGGAGGCGGCGCATGCCTTCATCAACTTCGTGCTGACGCCGGAGAACTCGTTGGCCGAGCTCGACTACATCGGTTACCACACCGGTGCGACCGACATCCAGCCCGCAGCCGAGGCCGCCGGAATCGAGATGCTCGACCTCGTCTTCTTCACACCGGAGCAGATCGCCACAATGCACACGGGCGAGGTCACGGAGGCGCAGCAGCGGATCGTCGACATCTGGAACAACACCAAGGCCGCTGCGGGCGCTTGATGGCAGCGAACCCCGCCCCGCGCCGCCTGCCGGCGCCCCTGCTGGCGTTCCCGGCCTGGGCCTGGCTGCTGTTCTTCTTCGTCGCGCCGGTCGGCATGGTGCTGTGGTTCAGCTTCGGTTACAAACCGGGCATCTTCGGCACCCACGCCAATGACTCGCTCTCCTTCGACCGTTACATCGAGGCGCTCTCGCCCACCTTCTTCGCAACCTTCATGAACACGCTCGGAGTCGGCGTCGCCGGAACGGCGCTCTGTCTCGTGATCGGTGCTCCTGTGGCGTACTGGATGGCCGTCAAAGCGCCCGTGAATCGGCGCGGGCTGCTGCTCGCGCTCGTCATGGTGCCGTTCTGGACCAATTTCCTCGTGCGCACGATCGGCTGGCAGGTGATCCTCGCGCCCGAGGGCTGGCTGTCGACGCTGCTGCAGGCGGTCGGTCTGCAGGAGGGGCCGCTCGAAATCCTCTACACCCGCACCGCGGTGCTCATCGGCGTCGTCTACAACTATCTGCCGCTGATGATCCTGCCGTTGTTCGTCGCCTTCGACCGGGTGGGCGGACCGCTCCGGGAGGCCAGCAAAGACCTCGGCGCCGACCGCATCCGCACCTTCTTCCGGGTCACCGTTCCGCTGGCGCAGCCGGGCATCGTCGCCGGCGTGTTGCTCGTGTTCATCCCCTTGATGGGCGACTACATCACGGCGACGGTGCTCGGCGGAGCCAAGGGCAACATGGTCGGCCAGCTCGTGGCCAGCCAGTTCCAGACGGCGCAGAACTGGGCGCTCGGTTCGGCGATGGCTGTGTTGCTCATCCTCGTGATCGCACTGAGTGTCGCCGTCGGAGCCCTGGTGTTGTGGCTCCTGACCTGGCCGTCCCGTTCGAGCCGCCGCCTCGTGTTGGGCCCGGAGTCAGGAGTGACGTCATGACCGAGCTGCACGCCACCCGCGCCATGGCCGTCGCCTCCGGCGCCAAGCCGCCCCGCACCCGCCGCACCCGCCACTCGGCCACGGACGTCGGCCTCGCGGTGTGGAGTGTTCTCGTCTTCCTGTTCCTGTTCGCGCCGATCATCGTGATCATCGCCTACTCCTTCAACGTCGGCCGCCTCCTCGTCTCTTGGGATCACTTCGGCTTCGACTCCTTCGCGGCGATCGTCACCAAGCCGGCGATTCGGGATGCCGTCTGGCTCTCGATCCGCACCGGAGTCATCGCGGCCATCTTCGCCACGGCCCTCGGCACGCTCGCCGGCATCGCCATGGCGCGCCGGCCGGGCAAGTGGGTGTTCTGGTTCATCGGGCTGTTGTTGCTCGTCTCGGTCACGCCGGAGATCGTCGACGCCGTCGCCCTGCTTCCGTGGCTCGTCTTCCTCGGCCAGGACCTCGGCATGAGCATCTTCAGCGACGGCGTCGTGCGCCTCGTCATTGGCCACTCGCTGTTCGCGACTGCGATCGTCGCGTACATCGTGCGGGCGAGGCTCGTCGGTCTCGACGCGCAGTTGGAGGAGGCATCCGCCGACCTCTACGCGCCGCCGCTGCGCACCTTCTGGCGCGTCACGCTGCCGCTCGCCCTGCCGGCCGTGCTGGCCGGCGGTCTGCTCTCGTTCACGCTCAGTCTCGACAACACGATCGTCGCGGCCTTCGTGCAGGTCTCCGGCACGACGCCGTGGCCGGTGTACGTACTGAGCGCGCTGCGCAGCGGGCTGCGGCCGGAGATCGCGGCCGTGTCGACGATCATGCTGTTGCTCACACTCTTCGCCCTCGCGATGGTCGCGGTCGTGCTGCGCAGGGCCGGTGACTCCGCCACCCAGATCGCCCGCACCATGGCAGGCAACTAGGCCGCAACCCACTAGGAGGCACGCATGCCATACGCCGATCTCGTCTTCTCGGGCGGGCGGGTCTTCACCGCCGACACCGTGCGCTCGACGGCGAGCGCCGTCGCGGTGAAAGACGGCCGCATCGTCGCCGTCGGGCACGAGGACGTGCGCGAACTGATCGGCGCGCACACCGACATCGTGAACCTGGCGGGGCGACTGCTCGTCCCCGGATTCCAGGATGCCCACGTGCACCCGGTGTGGGGCGGGCTCGACCTGCTGCGCTGCAACCTCGCCGAGGGCAGCGGCCGCACCGAGTACCGCACGCTGATCGCCGAGCACATGCAGGCGAATCCCGATGCCGAATGGCTTCTCGGCGGCGGCTGGAACATGTCGGTGTTCCCCGGCGGCACGCCGCTGGCATCCGATCTCGACGACATCGTCGCCGACCGGCCCGCCTTCCTCACCAACCGCGATGGGCACGGCGCCTGGGTCAACTCCCTGGCGCTGCAGCTGGCCGGCATCGACAAGCACACACCGGACCCGGCCGACGGCCGCATCGAGCGGCTCGCCGACGGCACACCGAGCGGCACCCTGCACGAGGGCGCGATGACGCTGGTGAATCGGCTGCTGCCGCCGGTCGGCGAGGCCGGCATGCGCGACGCCCTGCTCACCGGGCAGCGCTACCTGCACGCCAATGGCATCACCGCCTGGCAGGATGCCATCGTCGGCAGTTACGGGGACGCCGATGACCCGGCGCCCGCCTACCTCGCCGCCGCCCGATCCGGCGAGCTGACCGCCCGCGTCGTCGGCGCGCTCTGGTGGGACCGCAGCCGTGGCCTCGAACAGATCGACGAACTCGTGGCCAAGCGGGCGGCCGCACACTTCGGGCGTTTCGCGGCCACCAGCGTGAAGGTGATGCAGGACGGCGTCGCCGAGAACTTCACCGCCTCCATGCTGGAACCGTACTCGGATGGCCACGGCCACCCGAGCGACAACTCCGGCATCAGCTTCGTGCCGCCGGAGATCCTGAACGAGGCCGTGCCGCTGCTGGACGAACTCGGCTTCCAGCTACACTTCCACGCCATCGGAGACCGGGCGGTGCGGGAATGCCTCGACGCCGTCTCCGAAGCCGTGGAACGCAACGGGCAGAGCGACAACCGGCACCACATCGCGCACCTGCAGGTGGTGCACCCCGACGATATCCCGCGTTTCCGTGCGCTCGGCGTCGTCGCGAACATGCAGGCGCTCTGGGCCACGCTCGAGCCGCAGATGGTCGAGCTCACGCTGCCGTTCCTCGGCCCGGTGCGCTCGGCCTGGCAGTATCCCTTCGGCGATCTGCTGCGGTCAGGGGCGGTGCTCGCCGCCGGCAGCGACTGGTCGGTGTCGACCCCGAACCCGCTCGCCGCCATCCACACGGCGGTGAACAGGCACGCGGCCCCCGGCTACGAGGAGGGCGACTACGAGGCCTTCCTGCCGGAGCAGGCCATCGACCTCGGCAGCGCGCTCACCGCGTACACGGCCGGCTCCGCCTGGGTGAACCACCTCGAGAAGGAGTCGGGCACGATCGAGGTCGGCAAATTCGCCGACCTCACCGTGCTCTCCCGCGACCCCTTCGCCGGCCCGCCTGAGGAGATCGGACTCGCCACCGTGGAGCAGACGTTCGTCGAGGGCGAGCGCGTGTTCCATCACTAGCGCTGGCACCACTAGCTCGGGCGGCACTATCGCGGGGCGTAGCCGCGCACCCAATCCACCTGGAACTCCTTGGGGTAGTCACCGGCGCCCGCGGCATCCCCGTCGGGCGGAAAGTGGAAGATGTCGAGCATGAGCTGCATCGGGTAGTCCGGCGACTGCGCCGTCTCGCGCACCAGCACATCGTCGATGTAGAAACGCACACCCCGCGGCGACCATTCAGCTGAGTACACGTGAAAATCCGTGGCGTCGCCGCCCATCGTCACCTTCTCGAAGTCGTCGAGGATCGCGGGGTCGTTGAACGGATGCACGCCCATGCCCACACGTGCGCCCTGATGCCCGAGCTCGCTGCCGAAGATCTCCATCACGCAGATCTCGGCGGACTGTTGCGGTGCCGATTCGACGCCGATCAACCACAGGGCGACCATGCTGTGCGGGTCAGAGCTCGCCCGCGCCCGCAGCTCGATGAGCCCGTAACGCGGCGTGTAGAGCAGCTGCGTCTCCTGTGCTTCCCGCACCACCAGATCGCCGCGGAAGGGATGCTGCCCGCTGCCGCTGCCCCGGGGACCGGAGCGCACGCCCGTCTGCAGATTGGAAACCCGCAGCGTGCCGTCGTATTCGGGTGACCACGGCGGCTGGTCGGCGTCGATGCGCAGCGTCAGCAGTCCGTCCGCGATCGAGTAACGCGCCCCGCTCGCCTCGCGGCTGCTCCACTGCGGCAGGTAGTGCGGAATCCACTGCGCCGTGTCGAGCCCGCCCGGCCCATCGCCCGCTCCGTCGAAATCGGAGTCGAAATCGAGCAGGTAACCGCGTCGATCCAGCATCTCGCGCCCGGTCATCTGCACTCCGTTCTCGGCGCCATCAGCGGCGACCGCATCAGTGTCGACCGGATCAGTGTCGACCGGATCAGTGTCGCAGACGGAACCGACATCCGGATCCTCGAGTCGGCCCACATACAAGTCGCTGGTCGAGTAGCTCGACGCGCAGCGTCGCGAAAGGCGGCAGCCAAAACCAAGGCGATCTCAGGAGCCGCAAGCGATGCTGGCTCCGCTCTCGCACGAACCTCGGTCTCGATACGGCCGCAGGCGGCATACTCGACCAGCGGAGCTTTCGCGAACCGCTTCCTCGATCAGCGGGTCGAGAACAGAAGAAACTGCTTCTTTCTGTTTGCGGGCGGCCGTGCCGCATGACAACATCGGTGCATGATCACCGCCGATCGCACCGCCGCCTCCGTGCACACCGCCGCCACGACAGGCGACGACGCCCCTGATGCCGCCACCGAGGTCGACGCGCTCACGCTCGGCCGTCGCATCCGCCAGCGCCGTACCACCCAAGGCATGACGCTTGAGCAGCTGGCCGCCGCCATCGACCGCGCACCGAGCCAGGTCTCCACGATCGAGAACGGCAAGCGGGAACCGCGGCTCTCGATGCTGCGCACCATCGCCATGGCACTCGACACGAGCGTTGACGAGCTGTTGCGCGCCGACGCGCCGAATCCCCGTGCGGCCCTCGAGATCGCCGTCGAGCGGGCCCAGCGCAGTCCCGTGTTCGGAGCGCTCGGCCTGCCGAGTTTCCGCGTGGGCAAAGGGCACAGCGACCAGATGCTGCAGACGATCCTCACGCTGCATAACGAGATCGACCGGCTGCACCGGGAGCGGGCGGCGACACCGGAGGAAGCCCGCAGGGCCAACGCAGAGCTGCGCGCGACGATGCGCGCGCGTGACAACTACTTCGCCGAGCTGGAGACGGCGGCATCCGCCCTGCTCAACGCGGTCGGGCACACGGGCGGGCCGGTGTCGCAGCAGCTGGTCGCCGACATGGCCAGCCACCTCGGCTACTCGCTGCACTACGTCGGCGACCTGCCGCACTCCACCCGCTCGGTCACCGACAAGCGGAACGGCCGGGTCTACCTGCCCACCCAGCAGTCGGCATCGCGTGACTCGCGCTCCCCCATTCTGCAGGCCCTCGCCAGCCACGTGCTCGGCCACGAGGAGCCGAGAAATTATGCGGAGTTTCTGCGGCAGCGCATCGAGACCAACTACCTGACCGCGGCGATCCTGCTACCGGAACAGGCGACGGTGCGATTCCTCAACGAGGCCAAGACGATGCGCCGTATCTCGATGGAGGAGCTGCGCGACGCCTTCTCCGTCTCCTACGAGACGGCGGCGCACCGCTTCACGAACCTCGCCACCGCCCGGCTCGACATCCCCGTGCACTTCATGAAGGTCCACGAGTCCGGCACCATCATCAAGGCCTACGAGAACGACGCCGTGCGCTTCCCGAGCGACGCACTCGGCGCCGTCGAGGGCACGATCGTCTGCCGCAACTGGACGGCGCGCACCGTGTTCGACGTCGAGGACCGGTTCAGCCCCTGGTATCAGTACACCGACACCCCGAGCGGAACCTTCTGGTGCACCTCCCGCATCGAGAAGGCCAAGGAGGGCGAGTACTCGGTGAGCGTCGGCGTGCCGTTCGCCCACGTCAAGTGGTTCCGCGGGCGCGAGACCACGCACCGCGCGGTGTCGCGTTGCCCGGATGAGTCCTGTTGCCGCCGGGCCCCGGCCGAGCTGGCCGAGCGCTGGGCCGAGCAGTCCTGGCCGGCCGCGCGCACGCCGACGAGCCTGCTGGCCGCGCTGCCGACCGGCACCTTCCCCGGCGTCGATCAGACCGAGGTGTTCCAGTTCCTCGAGGCGCACGCGCCCCGCTGACCGCCGACCGGCTGAGCGGACGTGTCCCCTTCCGACTGAACCGCCGGTCCGCTAGAGGCGCGAGACGCCGGTCACCTTGACGACGGCTTCGCCGGCCTCGTCGGATGCCGCCAGGTCGACCTCGGCGCTGATGCCCCAGTCGTGGTTGCCGGCCGGGTCGTCGAGGATCTGCCGCACCGTCCAGCTCGTGGCCGACTCCTCGATCATCAACAGGGCCGCGCCGCGGGCATCCGCCCCGGTGAGGATCTCGTCATGCTCGGCGTAGTAGTCGTCGAGCGCCTCGGCCCAGTCGGCCTCGCCGAAGCCGTGCTCCGCATCGAGCTCGCCGAGCGCGACGGCGTCGTCGCGTGCGGCCAGCTGCACCCGGCGGAACAGTTCGTTGCGCACGAGCACCCGGAATGCCCGCGTGTTGCTCGTGAGGCGCTTGGGCGCCGGCGGCACGATGTCGTGCGCGTGCTCGGCGTGCGCAACGGCATCCGGGTGCACCATCTCGTTCCACTCGTCGAGCAGGCTGGAGTCGACCTGGCGCACCAGCTCGCCGAGCCACTCGATCAGGTCGTGCAGGTCCTCGTTCTTGAACTCGTCGGGGATCGTCTGCCTGGCTGCGCGGAACGCGTCGCTCAGGTAGCGCAGCACGACGCCCTCCGAACGGGCCAGCTTGTAGAACGCGATGAACTCGCCGAACGACATCGCCCGCTCGTACATGTCGCGCACGACCGACTTGGGCGAGAGCTCGAAGTCGGCGATCCACGGCTGAGCCGCCTTGTACGTGTCGAATGCTGCTTCCAGCAGCTCGCCGAGCGGCTTGGGATGGGTCACCTGTTCGAGCAGCTCCATGCGCTCGTCGTACTCGATGCCCTCGGACTTCATGGCGGCGACGGCCTCGCCGCGGGCCACGAACTGCTGCTGGCTGATGACTGGGCGCGGATCGTCGAGCGTCGCCTCGAGGATCGAGAGGATGTCGAGCGCGTACGAGGCCGACTCCGGGTCGAGCAGCTCGAAGGCGGCGAGCGCGAACGGCGAGAGCGGCTGGTTCAGCGCGAAGTTCGGCTGCAGGTCGACGGTGAGACGGATCTGGATTTCGACAGGCTCAATCGACCGGGTACCGCTGCTTGAACTTGCCCCGCTGGTTGAACTGGCCCCGCTGGTTGAGCCTGTCGAAACCACCCACTGCTCGACGATGCCGGCCTGGCGCAAGGTGCGGTAGAT
The DNA here is from genome assembly GCF_001425085.1 of Leifsonia sp. Root4. Taxonomy (GTDB): domain Bacteria; phylum Actinomycetota; class Actinomycetes; order Actinomycetales; family Microbacteriaceae; genus Microterricola. The sequence goes on from NZ_LMDN01000002.1 coordinate 785,070, forward strand.
GCCGAGGGCCCGCCGGGCGAGAACCAGCTGGTTGCGCCACGGCTCGTGGTTGTCGAAGACGAGGTCGTGCAGGTGCTGGTAGACGTCGCCGCCGCGGCCGATCACGTTGATCATCATGGCGCTGGTGATCTGCATCCGGGAGCTGAGCGCCTCCGGCTCGGCATCGATCAGCTTGCGGAAGGAGGGCTCGCCCCACGAGACGAAGCCGTCCGGCGCCTTCTTGCGGATGATCTTGCGGCGCTTCTTGACGTCGTCGCCGGCCTTCTCGACGGCCTTGATGTTCTCGCTCTCGTGCTCAGGAGCCTGGGCGACGACGGTGCCGGCGGTGTCGAAGCCCGCCCGGCCGGCGCGACCGGCGATCTGGTGGAACTCGCGGGCGCTGAGGTGCCGCATCCGCTGCCCGTCGTACTTGGTCAGCGCGGTGAGCAGCACGGTGCGGATCGGCACGTTGATGCCGACGCCGAGGGTGTCGGTGCCGCAGATGACGCGCAGCATCCCGCGCTGGGCGAGGGTCTCGACGAGGCGGCGGTACTTCGGCAGCATGCCGGCGTGGTGCACGCCGATGCCGGCCCGCAGCAGCCGGGAGAGCGTCTTGCCGAAACTCGTTGTGAAGCGGAACTCGGCGATGAGCTCGGCGATCTGCTCCCGCTGTTCGCGGGTGGCGATCTTGGCGCTGGAGAGCGCCTGCGCCCGCTCGAGCGCGGCGGCCTGGGAGAAGTGCACGACGTAGATCGGGGACTGGCCGGTGGAGAGCAGCTCCTCGACGGTCTCGTGGATCGGTGTGACCTCGTAGTAATAGTGCAGCGGAACGGGCCGTTCGACGCCGGTGACCTCCGCGGTCTCCCGCCCGGTGCGCTTCGTGAGGTCGCCCGCGATGAAGCGCGTGTCGCCGAGCGTCGCCGACATCAGCACGAACTGCACGCGCGGCAGCATGAGCAGCGGAACCTGCCATGCCCAGCCGCGGTCGGGGTCGGCGTAGAAGTGGAACTCGTCCATGACGACCTGGTCGACCTCGGTGTCCTCACCGTGGCGCAGCGCCTGATTGGCGAGGATCTCGGCGGTGCAGCAGATGATCGGGGCGTCCGGGTTCACCGCGGAGTCGCCCGTCATCATGCCGACGTTCTCCGCACCGAAGATCTCGACCAGCGAGAAGAACTTCTCACTGACGAGAGCCTTGATGGGCGCCGTGTAGAAGCTGCGCTTGCCGGCGGCGAGCGCGGCGAAGTGTGCACCGACGGCCACCAGCGACTTGCCCGTTCCGGTCGGGGTGCTGAGGATGAGGTTGGATCCGGAGACGATCTCGAGCAGTGCCTCTTCCTGCGCCGGGTAGAGGGTGAGCCCGCGATCCTTCACCCAGTCCTCGAACACGTCGAAAACGGCATCCGCGCCGAGTGCGTCGACCTCAAAGGTCCCGGATGCCGTGCGCGGCAGTCGATCGAGCAGTGGGATCGTCTCGATCGTCATGCAATCAATCCTAGGCGGCGGGTTCCGCTGGTTGAGCCTGTCGAAACCGCTGCCGGTTCGCGGATGCCACGGCCGACACTCCGCACATTCCACCCGAATTCAGCAGCTCCGGCACGCGCATCCGCGAACCGGCTACGGGAGTCGGGAGGCAATGGAAGACTGGTGTCATGACGATCATTGCCTCGGCCGACGGTTCAGCGCTCGGAAACCCCGGCCCGGCCGGCTGGGCCTGGTACGTCGACGACGATTGCTGGGCGGCCGGCGGTTGGCCGCACGCCACCAACAACCAGGGCGAACTCACCGCCGTGCTCGAGCTGTTCCGCGCGACGGCTCACCTCGACGACGATCTGCACGTGCTCTGCGACAGCCAGTACGTGATCAACTCGGTCACCAAGTGGATGCCGGGCTGGAAGAAGAAGGGTTGGCGCAAGGCCGACGGCAAGCCCGTGATGAATCTCGAGATCCTCCAGGAACTCGATGCGGCCCTCGCCGGTCGCCGCTACCGCTTCGAATGGGTCAAGGGCCACGCCAACCACCCCATGAACGAGGCGGCGGACGAGCGCGCCCGCGCTGTGTCCGAGGCCTTCCAGAACCGCACCCCGATCCCCACCGGCCCCGGTTGGACCCGGGGCGGTGCGGCCGCGGTCGCTCCCGTTCCCGGAATCCGCGGCGTCGCGGCATCCGCACCCGTTGCCGCGCCGGCCGCGCCGCTCGCTCCGGCCCAGCCCGACCTCTTCGACTTCGACGAGCTGAGCGGCGAGCTCGACGAGCTCACACCGGAGAGCGCCGGCTGGCACGAGATCACGCTCACGCTGAGCCCCGATGAGCACGCCCGGCTGCTGGGCCGCGCCCACGACCACGGTCTGAACGCCGAAGAGTTTCTCCGCAGCCTGATCTAGGCGGTCGGATGCCCCGGCGCCGGTGTCGCGCGAGGGCTCAGGGCTTCGCGTGCGTCGCTGCTCCTTCGTCGCTGCGCCGCTCGCTCAAGCCAGCGTGAGAATGCACGCTCGCTCACGCCAGCGTGAGAATGCGCCGCTCGCTCACGCCAGCGTGAGAATGCACGCTGGCTCGAGGGAGCAGCCGAGGAACGAGGCCGCACCCGAAGCCCTGACACACCCTGATAGGCCCCGCCCCGGCGACCGCGGCGTCAGGCGGAGGCCGGCAGCGCGGGTGCGCTTCGGCGTTGCACCTGCACCCACGTGAAGAAGCCCCAGATGGTGAACGCGCCGTAAAAGACGAAGAGGATCGCCGAGGCGTAGTAGCCGGCGCTGATCAGCAGCGGGACTCCGACGATGTCGACGGCCACCCAGATCAGCCAGAACTCGGTCCAGCCCTTCGCCATTCCCCAGGTCGCCAACAGCGAGCCGACGAAGATCCAGGCGTCGGCCCAGACCGGCTCGAACGACCCGAGCGCCGTGAAGATGGGCGTGATCACGGCCGTTCCGACGACGAGGATGCCGACGAGCATCAGCCGGGTGCGCCCGCTCGCCCAGTGCGGTTGCACGGCGACGTGGGTGCCGGTGGCGGCATCGACGCGTTTGCTGCTCTGCGACCAGCGCACCCAGCCGTAGATCGACACGGCGATGAACATCAGCTGGCGGCTCGCCTGACCGAGCAGATTGACGGGGTTCGGGGTGCCGAAGACGGCGCCGAGGAAGACCGTGAAGAGCAGCACATTGCCGACGATCCCGACGGGCCAGGCCCAGACCTTGCGGCGCATGCCGCCGATCGCGCTGGCGATACCGAAGCCGTTGCCGACGATCTCACGCCAGAGGATTGTCTGGTCGCCGATCACGAGCTGCGCGTCAAAGAGCCACTCGATCAGGTTCATGCCGGCCTAAATCCCGGGGGTGCGGCGGTTGGGGTCCGGTCGATTCAGCGCCGCCTTGGCCGCGGCTTGGGCTTCGGCGTTCACGATTGCGGCATCCGCCTCTGCCTGCTTCTTCGCCACGCGCCTGGCGGCGATGCGCTCGATCCAGACACCGAGCAGGCGCCAGCCGACGAGGAACGCGCCGAGCGTCACGGTGGCGACGATGATGAAGGCGATGTCGGTTCCCTGCCCCGATACGGCGCGCAGCACCATGCCGCCGACCACGGTCACCAGCCAGATGACGACGCCCGTCGGCCACACCCGGTCTGGCGAACGCCAGGCGCGGGTCACGATCCAGCCGAGAAGCAGCCCGGCGAAGAACGGCCACGCCGTCTCCCACACCCCGGCGAGGTCGAACTCCTCGTCGTGGCTGCGCCGGCCGATCAACACGAACGCGAAGACCAGCACGAGGTCGATCAGCAGATCGGGGAGCACCTTGGGCCGGGCGGCGCGTGTTTCAGACATGGTTCCAGTGTAGTTTCGCGGGCGGATGCCGACGGCTACAGCGCCCCGAAGGTGGCGTCCAGCGCCCCGCGCAGATCGGCGATGAGGTCATCGGCCTCTTCGAGCCCGACCGAGAAGCGCAGGTGCCCCCACTCCCGGAACTCCGCCGGGTACGCGGCGACCCGAGCTCCCTCCGTGCCGACGTGCACGATCAGCGACTCGTCATGGCCGAGCGAGACGGCCGAGGTGATCACCCGGAGATTCGCGACGAAGCGGTTCTGGGCATCGCTGTCGCCGCGCACGGCGAACGCCATCATGGCCCCGAAGCCACCGAACTGGCGGGCGGCCAGCTCGTGTTGCCGGTGCGCGGGCAGACCGGGATAGCTGACGTAGGCGACCCGCGGATCGGCGTCGAGGAAGGCCGCGACCCGCTCGGCGCTGGCCAGGTGCTGGCGGAGGCGCAGCGGCAGCGTGACGGAGCCGCGCATGATCAACCAGGCGTTGAACGGGCTGATCACCCCGCCGACATCGACCATCGCCTCCTTCTTGATCTGCTGGATCAGCCCGCGGCGGCCGACCACCGCGCCGCCCATCGCGTCGCCGTGCCCATTGATGTACTTGGTCAGCGAGTGCACCACGAGGTCGGCCCCGTGCTCGATCGGCCGGAACAGCGGCGGCGGCGTGAACGTCGAGTCGACCGAGAGCAGCGCACCGGCCTCGTGGGCGATGGCGGCGACCGCCGCGACATCCGTCACCTTCGTCGTCGGGTTGGCGATGGCCTCGATGTGGACAAGTTTCGTGTGGGGGCGGATGGCGGCGCGCACGGCATCCAGATCACTCATGTCGACGAAGCTCGCCTCGATGCCGTACTTCTCGGTGAGCAGCTCGGTGAAGAGCTTGAACGGCGCCTCGTAGCTGACGTCGGCGATGATCACGTGGTCGCCGCTCCGCAGGAAGGTGAAGTAGACGGCGTGCAGGGCCGCGACGCCGCTGCCGAGGACGACGGCATCCTCTGCCCGCTCGAGGGCGGCGAGCTTGGCCTGCAGCCCGAGCTGATTGACGCCGCTGTTGCGGGTGTAGAGCGGCACGTCGGTGCCGGACCAGCTGATCTCTGACGGGTCCTCCGGCAGAGCGTAGGAGTTGGCCATGACGATGGGTGTGCGCACGGCGCCGCTCCCGGCGTCGATCGCGTTGCCTGCGTGCACGGCCTGGGTCAGCAATCCGAGCGTGCCGGGGTCGTGCTTGTCGGGTCTCGTGCCTGGCGCTGGAGCTGCGGAATCGGCGGCAGAAGGGACGGCATCTGGCACGGTCATGGCGCCAGCGTACGCCCGCGGCTGGCAGCGTGCCCAGCGCGTGCCGGCTTCATTACGCCCCGTGGCGCGCCGTCGTTGCCCTGCCCATCGCCGGATTGGCGGGGCAACGCCCACACTCGCAAACTGTTCGTCATCTGCGCGTCATACGACGCCACTACGCTCGGCTCGTGGCCGATTCGGCACGGCAGCCGGGCGACACCGGCTGGCGGGATCGGCCCACGCGACGAGGGGACGCCGATGGACGACAAGAGGTTCGGAATTGAGTACGAGGTTGCGCTCGAGCCGGAGCCGCCCGCGCTGCAGACCCTCCGCCAGCACGCCCTCTCCGAGATCGCGACCGTCATCGAGCTGCGCACGGCACTCGGCGAGGAACCGTGGCGTTTCCTGCCGGAGCTGCCCACCCTCGACGAGCAGGTGATCCTCGATCTCTACCGGGAACGGTGCACGCTGCCGGGGCCCGCGGAGGCCAGGGCCCGCGCCTACCACCCGGCCGCCCGCCCCGGAGCGGCCGAACAGTTCGAGTTCGAGATGCTGCGCGCGATCGCGCTGGAGTACCCGGCGCTGAGCACCACGGTGTGGCGCCTGCTGGATCGGGCGCCGAGACTGCTCGGGCGCGCGGGCTAGCGCCCTCGCTCCTCGGATTCGGGGTCGGTGCCGGGATCGGTGCCGGGTGCGCGCTGTAGCAGCGCGGTGAGTGCCGCGGCATCCGTCACCGGGAGCCGGCAGACGAACTGCTCACAGAGGTAGCTTGCCGCGGCCCCGCCACGCGCGGTTCGGCCGGCGAACAGTTCGAATCCCGCGTCGGCGAATGCCGCCGCCTGCGACTCGGTGACCGCGAGGGAGAGGGCGACGGATGCCGCGCTCCCCCGCGCCGCATCCAGCAACGCCTCCGCCTGAGCAGCATCGGCAACCACAGCGTCGGTAGCCACTGGATCGGTAACCACACTGACCAGTTGCACGACGGGGCGCTGCAACCGCGCCGCCAGGGTGAGCAGCGCGCCATAGGCGAGCGGGCGCTCCGCGGCGGCCGGGCCGACGAGCGCGACGGCCTGCTCTGCGGCGTCGAGGTAGCCGCGTTCACCGCCGAGCAGGTAGAGCTCGAATGCGGCGGTGCCGATCGCGCTGAGCCCGGACGGATACGCGCCCTCCGCCGCGTCCAGCTCCAGGGCCAACCCCTGCGCGGCGAGGAGCGGCTCCGCCCCGCCCGGCACGGCGAACGGCAGGCGCGAGGAGGCTGCCGCCTCCAGACAGGCGTCAACGAGTTCTCGGGCGGTCACGGCGTACCCGGCCTCCCCCGTGGCAGTCGCGAGCGCCAGCAGCCCGCCGGCGAGCATGCCGTAGTCCTCCAACGTCGCGGGGGCCGAGGAGACCCGGGCCCCGAGTGAGGCCCGCGCCAGGGAGCGTCCGCCCAGGCTGTGCGCGTCGCCGGCCCGATCGTCACCGGCTCGCCAGTGCAGCGCGAGCAGCTGCTCGGCGGCGGCCCGTGCGCCCTCGACCCAGTCCGGGCGCCGCAGCGCCGTACCCGCCCTGGCCAGTGCCCCGATCGCGAGGCCGTTCCAGCCGCTGAGGACCTTCTCGTCGAGAGCGGGTGGTGCGACGAGTGCCCGCGCGAGCTCGTCGAGCGCGTAGTAGCCTCCCTCGCTCCGCTGCCCGCCGAGAGTGCTCTCGGAATCCTGCGCGCTGGCGAATGCGCCGTTCGGCAGCCGCAGCACGTCGAGCAGGAATCCGGCGAGCGCGTCGCTGAGCTTCGTGGCCCAGCCGGCGTTCTGGCCGTTCCCGCCGTCGTTCTGCCACACCCGCACTGCCGCGTCGAGCAGCATGGCGTTGTCGTAGAGCATGCGTTCGTAGTGCGGGTCGCCCCAGTCGCGGCGGGTCGAGTAGCGGAAGAAGCCGCCCTCGACGGGGTCGCGCAGCGGGGAGGCCCCCATCACCTTGAGCGTGCGGGCGCCAAGGGCGGCCCCAGCACCCGGCTGCTCCAGCAGGAATCCCAGCACGGGCGCGACGGGGAACTTGGGGTCGGTGAACTCCGGCGGTGTGCCGAACCCGCCGAACCGCGGGTCCTCGAGCGCCGCCATGCGTGCCACGGCGTCCGCGAGGGCGGGCGCGCCGATGCGCCGCTTGGCGCTGGGGCCCGTGCCCGGCCCGGCGTCGTCGCCCTGAGCGCTGCCGGCTGCAGCGGATGCCGCGAGCGCCGCCGCCACGGCATCCGCGGTCTCGGTCACCGCGCCGCGCCGCAGCGTCCAGGCGTTCGTCACCGCCGTCAGCACACCGGCGAACGCCGGCATGCCGCTGACCGGGCGGGGCGGGAAGTAGCTGCCGGCGTAGAAGGGGCGCCCGCCAGGGGTCACGAAGACGTTGAGCGGCCAGCCGAGGTTCCGGGTGAAGGCGGAGGCCGCGGCCATGTAGCTCGCGTCGACATCCGGATGCTCCTCGCGGTCGACCTTGATCGCGACGAACTGGGCGTTGAGGGTGGCGGCGAGCGCCGGATCGCTGAAGCTCTCCCGCGCCATGACGTGGCACCAGTGGCAGGTGGAGTACCCGATCGATACGAGCACGGGAACATCACGTCTGGCCGCCTCGGCGAACGCCTCCTCGCCCCACGGCCACCAGTCAACGGGGTTCTCGGCATGTGAGCGCAGATAGGGACTGATCGCATCGGCCAGTCGATTCGCCATACTCCCAGCGTAGCCCCGGGCCCCGGCCCGCTCCGTGTACCGTCCGGCGGAGTTCTGGTCGACACGCCGCCGGGTCTCCCCGTTTCGGCGGCGCGTCGACCGAATCCCCGGCGGAGCGCACGGCTCCCGGGCACGGATGCCGCAGCCCCGCTCGGGCTCAGGCCTCGAGCCGTTGCTCCCGTTCCACCTGCCGCTCGCGCTCTGCGGCGTAGACGTTCTGCGGGCGCTCCAGTCCGAGGTGCTCACGCAGCGTGCGCCCCGTGTACTCGGTGCGGAACAACCCGCGGCGCTGCAACTCCGGCACGACGAGGCTCGTGAACGCCTCGAACTGATCGCCCATGAAGGCGGTGAGCACGTTGAAACCGTCGACGGCTCCGGCCTCGAACCAGCGCTGGAGGTGGTCGGCGACCCTGTCCGCATCGCCCACGACGACCGCCGACGGCACGACGTGCGTCACCAGCAGGTGCCGGAGCGTCACAGGGCGGTCGGCGTCGCCGACGGTACGGCCGGTACGCTCCGTCACCGCGGCGAGCAGCTGCTGGCCGACGTCGCTGAACTTAGCCACCTGCCGCGCGGTGACGGCGGTGTCGAAGCCGACCGGCCCGAGCGCGACCCCGACGACACCGGAAAGCGCCCGCACGGTTCGCCCGGCCGGGAAGTCGGGCGAACCTTCCAACTCGCCGCCCTCGTCGAGGGGAACCAGCGCGATGAGCTCGTCGAAGATCGCCCAGGCCTCCTCCACCGTCGGCGCGACGATCGGCAGGATCGGGGTGACGACCTTGAGTTGATCGGAATTGCGACCGACCGTCACCGCCTGCGTCTTCAGCGAGGCGCGCAGCGCAACGCCCTCCTCGAGGGAGCGGACCGCCACGAGGGCGACATCCGCGAGCTCCCCGACGAGCTGCCGCGACCGCAGCGAGGTGCCCGCGTGCACGATCGGCAGGTGCCCCTGCACCGGGCGATCGACGTTCAGCGGTCCGGTGACCCGCACGTGCTCACCCACGAAGTCGGCCCGGTGCAGCTTGGCCGGGTCGAGCAGCTGCCCGCCGGCGGTGTCGCGCACGAACGCGCCGTCTTCGAAGGAGTCCCAGAGCAGGCGCAATGCCTGCACGAACTCGCTGGCCTGGTCGTATCGGTGCTCGTTCGGCGCATGGGCGTCACGCCCATGGTTGCCGGCCGCGCGCGGCTCCGCCCCGGTCACGACGTTGAGTCCGGCCCGGCCGTCGCTGAGCAGGTCGACGGATGCCGTGGCCCGCGCCAACGCATAGGGGTCGCTGTAGGTGGTGTTGGCCGTCGCGATCAGACCGATTCGCTTGGTGACACCCGCCAGATAGGTGATCGCCGAGAGCGGGTCGATCCTGGCCACGAGATACGGGTCGCGGAACTCCAGGTCGTGCCCTGTCGCCAGCCAATCGCCGAAGAAGAGGTAGTCGAGTTTGGCGGCCTCGGCCAGTTTCGCGGTACGCCGCAGCACGGCGGCATCCCCGCGTGGGTTGTTGTGCGCGCCCGGATAGCGCCACCCGGATGGGTAGCCGCCCAGCGCCCGGAACATTGCTCCGATGATGATCTGCTCGCTCATTCAGGGCACGTTACGCCGGGCGCCCGGCATGCGCCCGCGTGTTACGGGGCACTGTTCATACGGGGAAACGCGACGTAACGTGGAGGGATCAAGCAACCACCCGGAACGGGAGGTGTCACTGTGGCAGAACACGGAGACATCGCCGCTCTCAGCGACGATGCGCTTGCCCGCCAGCGTGCGCTCACCCGCGAGCAGGTCTACTCGCGCCAGGGCCAGCAGGAGGAGCCGCGCGCGTTCATCGACCCGAACACCGGGCGAACGGTGCTCCTGCGGGCAAGCGAATGGCGGCTGCTACAGATTGAGCGTGAACTGGCGGTCCGCGCTGCACGACGCGACGCCGGTAGCAGCGGTCCGGGCGGTCCTGGCGGCCACGGCCTGGGTCACGAACAGGATCCCCGTCCTGGAACCGGTGACGTTGCGGTTGCCGCGGCATCCGCACGCGGCCGGGCAGACGGCCTGCGCCTGCTCCGGCGAACTGCGGTGCCCTTCGGCGTCGGTCTGCTTGTGGGTGTCGCGGCAGCGCTCACCACGACGGGCGTCCTCCGAGTTCCGGAGCTCGCGGTGTTCGGGGCCGGCTCGGCGGAACAGACGCCGACGCCATCGCCGATGGCTGACGAATACCGAGCCCTGCTGAACGTGTTCAGTGGTGCAGAGCGGGGAAGCCACCCAGAGGCGCGCCTCCCCGCCGTGCTGGAGCAGAGTTTCGCTCCCGACGACGTCGCGATCGTGTTCCTTCCCGCGAATGGCAACACGGGCACACGCGTATACGCCGCACGCAGCGGCGCCTCGCAGCTCTGCCTCATCGCGGTGATCCCCACGCAACAACTGGCCATGAACTGCGGTGAGCTTGGTGATGTCGCGCGCGGCGGACTCACCCTGCACTTCTGGCTCACCGACGGGCTGCAGCAGGCGCGGTCGCTGCTCGGAGACAACGTCGACATCACGGCGTCGATGGCCTCCGTGAGCTGGAACCCCGACGGCACCTTCAGCATCACGCAGACGCCGATCGACTGAGCGGCCGCTAGCCCACCGCGCACCCGAACGACGAGGCTTCGCCGCTCGTCGCCGGCGCCCACTCCGGGTGCGGTCGGTCATCCTCGTCAAGCTGCCACTGGCCGTCGACCTCGCTGTAGCCGGCCGCGGGGCCGTTCTCGAGCAGTTCGGTCAGCGCGTGCAGCAGGGCGTCGACGTCGGCGTTGCTCGACCCGAGCCCGAAGCTGGCCCGCACCGCCGCCCGCCCCTGGCCGATGCGTTCTAGCAGCGGGTGGGCGCAGAAACGGCCGTCTCGCACGGCGATCCCCCACTCGGCCGAGAGCACGAGGGCGGCAAGCCGGGCGTCAAGCCCGTCGATGTGGAAAGAGACGACGCCGACCGGGTCGACGCTGTCGGAGAAGATGCGGTTCACGTGCACGCGCGGGAACTGCTCCAGCCCGGTCAGCAGTCGCTCGCGCAGGGCGCTCTCGTGGTCGTGCCATTCGGCGTCGTCGAGGGCATCGATGGCCTGGATGGCTCGGGCGAGTGCGACGACGCCGAGGACATTCGGCGAGCCGGCCTCGTGCCGGGCCGGGCCGAGTCTCCAGGCCGCGCCGTCGAGCGTCACGGATGTCACAGCGCCACCCCCGCGCAGATACGGCGGTGCGGCGTCCAGCCAGTCCCGGCGCCCGACCAGCACCCCGGCGCCGAAGGGGGCATAAGTCTTGTGGCCGGAGAAGGCCAGGTAGTCGACGCCATCGAATGCGAGGTCGACGCGGCGGTGCGGCACGAGCTGCGCGCCGTCCACGGCGAGCCGCGCGCCGTGGCGGTGCGCAATGGTCGCGAGGCGCCGCAGGGGCAGCGTCTCCCCCGTCACATTGCTGGCACCGGTCACGGTGAGGAGCGCAGCGGGGCGTGACTTCAACTCCGCCTCGACGAGCAGCAGTGTCTCTGCGATGGTCTGGCCGGCCCGCACGACTCGCGCACCCCGGCCGCCCTCCGCACTCCACGGCAGCAGATTCGCATGGTGCTCGATGTCGAGCAGCACCGTCTCGCCCGGCACGGCCGAGGCAAGGAGCCCGAGGGCGTCGGTGGTGTTGCGGGTGAAGACCACCGCGTCGCCAACGCGGGCGCCGACGAATCCACCGACGATGTCGCGTGCGTGCTCGTAGGCGGCCGTCGACACCTGCGAGGCGTAGCCGGCACCGCGGTGCACGCTCGAGTAATACGGCAGCACCTCGCTGAGATGTGCAGCGACGGATTCGAGTGCTGGGGCGCTGGCTGCGTAGTCGAGGTTCACGGCCCTCGCCTCACCGCCGCCCTGCAGTGGGACCGAGAGTTCGCCGCCGACGACCGGCAGCAACGCACAATCGGAGATCGACATCGCTCACCACGCCCCGACGTACGCCACCGGGTCGGCCGTCGGCGCGAGCGCGGCACGCACGAGCGGCAGCCCCTGCGCGATGGCCTGGTCGATCCGCGCGGTCAGTGCGGGGTTGCTGACCTCGTAGCCGGTGAAGTCGGAATCCTGCGCGTAGACCCCGAGCGGGAGCGTGAGAGCCTGGAAGAACGAGAACAACGGTCGCTCCTGGTGCTCGATGATGAGGGCGTGCTTGTCGCTTCCGCCGGTCGCCGCAAGCAGCACCGGGGTCCCGCGCAGCGAGTACTGTCCGACGAAGTCGAAGACGTGCTTGAACAGTCCGGTGAACGAGGCTCGGTAGACGGGGCTCGCCACGACGAGGAGGTCGGCCTCCTCGATGCGCACGATCTCGGCTTCGGCCTCGGCCGAGAGTTCGTCACGGCGCAGCGCACCGCTGAATGCCCGGCCGACCTCGCTCAGCTCAATCAGGTGCACGTCGATGTCGTACGAGCCGCCCAGTGCCCGCTCGAGCGCCACGAGGATGGCGCGAACGAGCGCGGTGGTCTTGGATGGCGCGTGCAGGCTGCCGGAGACGGCGACGACGCGGAGTGAACGGGACATGCAGTGAACGCTATTCCGGGCGGGCGGATGCCGCGAGCGCCGCCGACACGCGGCGTAAGAGTCGCGCAACACGGCGTAAAGAGGGCACACAAAAAAGAGGCCACCCGCCTAGGCGGGTGGCCTCTTTCAACAGTTGAGTCCGGCGGTGTCCTACTCTCCCACAGGGTCCCCCCTGCAGTACCATCGGCGCTGAGAGTCTTAGCTTCCGGGTTCGGAATGTAACCGGGCGTTTCCCTCTCGCTATGGCCACCGAAACAGCACATAGTTGATATGGCTCAAGTCTACACGCGGCCGTGGGAGCTGCCGACCACGCTGCTGCGCTCAGTGCTCGAACCGCACGACCCTCACCACGGCCTCAGCCAAGACCTGGGTGGGATCGATCAGCGGCACGGGCAGCGCGGCACCGGCGATGGCGATCGGCAGCTCCGTGCATCCGGCGATCACGAGCTCGGCGCCGGCATGCACGAGCTCGCATGCGGCCGTCACGATCAGCGCCGTGGTCGTGGCATCCACAATGCCGGCCTTCACCCGCTCAATTCCGGCCATCACGAGCGACAGCTGCGTCACAGCCGTCGGGGTCAGCGGTTCCAGGCCGTGCCGGCGCAGGGCCTCGTCGTAGAGCCGGCTCGCTTGCGTTCCCGTCGTCGAGAGCAGCCCGACGCGCCTCACCTCCGGGTAACGATCACGGATGCTGCGCGCGGTTTCCTCGATCATGTGCACAAAGGGGACACCGACCTCCTGCGCGATGCGCGGGATGAAGGCATGCGCGGTGTTGCACGGCACGGCGATCACCGTCGCACCTCCGGCCCGGAGGAGCAGTGCGCCGGCGAGCAGCAGCGGGGTCGGATCGACGCCGCCGTGCAGGAGTGCGCCTGTCCGGTCCGGGATCGTCGGATCGGACCAGATCAGCGTGCGCAGATGGTCCTGATCGCTCCGCGCCGGCGTTGCGCGCACGAGCTTCGCGTAGAAGTCCGCCGTCGCGGCCGGCCCCATGCCACCCAGTATCCCGACGATGTTCCGGGCGGCGTCGCCGGGGGCCGGGATGCCGGAGGGGGAACCGACATCCCGGGTTCTCGTCGTCACCGTTCTCAGAGCACCTTGTCGAGGAAGGCGCGTGTGCGGGAAGACTCGGTCTGCGACAACACCTGATCGGGAGACCCCGACTCGATGATCACGCCGCCGTCGAAGAAGCTGAGCGTGTCGGCGACCTCACGGGCGAAGCCGATCTCGTGCGTCACGACGACCATCGTCATCCCACCGAGAGCGAGCGCTTTCATGGACTCCAACACCTCGTCGACGAGTTCGGGGTCCAATGCAGATGTCGGCTCATCGAAGAGCATCAACGCCGGATCCATGGCGAGCGCCCTGGCAATGGCGACACGCTGCTGCTGACCACCGGAGAGCTGGTGCGGTCGTTTGTCGGCGTGCGCGGCGAGTCCGACCCGGTCGAGCTCCTCGCCGGCTCGTCGAATGGCGGCTGCCTTGTCCATCTTGGCGACATTGATGAGGCTCGTCGCCACGTTCTCGGTCGCGTTGAGGTGCCCGTACAGGTTGAACCGTTGGAACACCATGCCGATTCCCGATCGGAACTTCGCGAAGTCGCGGTCCCGCCACGGGCGGTAGCTCCCGCCCTCGAGGTTGTAGCCGACCTGTTGACCGGCGACTTCCAGGCTGCCGCCGTCCACGGTCTCAAGCGCGTTGATGCAGCGGAGGAACGTGGACTTGCCTGATCCGGATGGACCGATGATGCAGCTCACCTCGCCAGGCCTCACCTCGAAGTCGACGCCGTGCAGCACCTGGTTGTGGCCGAAGCTCTTGGTCACGCCGCTCGCGCGGACGAGTGGTGTGGTCATCGGGTCACCTTCTCTGTGATGGTCGCCATCGCCTCGGTCTTGGTCTGCGCCTGCTGGCCGCGACGGAGGAACGATTGAGCGAACCCCGGTCCGCGCACGAGCCGTACGGCATCCTCACCGAAACGGCGTTCCAGTCGGGACTGGAGAACGGTCGCAATGGCGGTGAGCACCATGTACCAGATGCTCGCAACGATGAGCAGCTCGATGATGAGGTTGTTCTGCTTGTAGATCTGACTGGCATTCGTCATCAGGTCGTTGCCTGCGACCACGACGACAAGCGAGGTGGTCTTCAGCATCGAGATGAACTCGTTGCCCGTCGGCGGGATGATGATCCGCAGTGCCTGTGGCAGCACGATGATGCGCATGGTCTGCATCTGCGTCATCCCACCGGCGAGTGCCGCCTCTGCCTGGCCCCGGTCGACGGCCTGGATGCCGGCGCGCACGGTCTCGGCAAAGTAGGCCGCGAGGTTGAGCCCCAGCCCGAGCAATGCGGCCGTGAAGCCGGTCATCACCTGGTTGGTGTCCCACTGCACGCCGATCTGGGTGAACGGCACCTGCAGGGTGAGGAACGGGAAGAGGAATGCGAGGTTGTACCAGAAGATGAGCTGCACCAGCACCGGCGTACCGCGGAAGAACCAGATGTACCCGGTCGCAATCCACTGCAACACGGGGTTCTTCGCCAGCTTCATCACCGCGAGCACCACTCCGAGGCTCAGCCCGATCACCGTCGCGAGGATGCTCATCCAGATCGTGACGACGACGCCGTCGAGGATCCGCGGCGAGAACAGATAGTCGAAGACCCGGTTCCACCGAATGTTCTCGTTGAAGATCACGGATGCCGCCAGCCAGCCGACGAACAGCACGGCGAGTATGCCGACGATCCAGCGACCAACGTGCAAGCGCGGCGTGATCGAGGTTGCGGAGCCATCCGCACCGATGATCGGTGCGGTACGCCGGTGCGATGCAGACATCTGCGCTCCTACTGGCCGTCGTTGACGACGGCGGAATCGACGGCCATCTGCTCGACACCCCAGGCGCCGAGGATGTCCTGGTACGAACCGGAGTCGATCATCGACTGCAGCGCCTGCTGCACCGTGTTGAGGAGTTCCGTGTTCTTCTTGTCGATCGCGATGCCCCACGGGCTCTCTCCGCCGTCGATCGCAAGTGCCTCGAGCCCGGAGTCCGCCTCGGCGGCGCGGTGCACGGCAACCGGGTAGTCGCCAATGGTGGCGGCGGCGCGGCCGCTCTTGACTGCGAGGATCGCCTCCGAGTCACCCTCGAACTTGAGGATGTCGATGGCGCTGTTGCCGTCGGAGATGCATTGTGCCGAGAACTCTTCCGCGAGGTCGGCGGACGAACCGTTGTCGACGACCGACACGATCTGCCCACACAGGTCTGCCGGCACGGTCACGCCGCTCGGGTTGCCCGACTGCACCAGGAACGCATTGCCTGCACTGACGTAGTCGACGAACGACATCGTCTCGCGACGCTCCGCGTTGTCCGTCATCGACGACATGACCATGTCGAAGCGCCCGGTGAGCACGCCAGGGATCTGGGCGTTGAATTCCTGGTCGGTGATGGTGAGATCGACTCCGAGCGTTCGGGCGAGTCCGCGCGCCAGTGATGCATCGACGCCGACGATGACTTTGCCGTCCGCGCCCCACATCTCCATGGGCGGGTAGCCGACTGAGGTGGTGACCTTGAGGCCTTCGGATCGCAGCGCGGCGGGCACCGTGATAGCACCGTCCGGTTCGATCCCCTCGATCACGCTGGCGGCGAGGTCTTCCTCCGGTGCGGAGATGAGTGTGGCCTCTGTGACGTCGGCGTCGCTGCCGGTGTCACTGATGCTCTGCGCACCGCAGGCGGTGGTACCGAGCAGGACGGCGCCCAGAACGAGCGCGAGAGCACCGCGGGCGGGGGTGGTGGGGAAACGCATCGTGTGACTCCTCTTGTTGATCCGGACGCATCCGGGCTGTGTGTGAGTTGGTGGTGGTGACCGTGTGGCCTGCGACGCTCAGCGCCGGTAGCGCACGGTCCCGCCGACGACGGTGCTGAGCACGGACACCGTGCGGAGCTCCTCCGCCGGGATGCTGAACGGATCGGCGTCGAGCACGATGAAGTCGGCGAGCTGGCCGACGGCCAAACGGCCGACCCGCTTCTCCTGCCCGGCCGCGAACGCTCCGCCGAAGCTGTATGCGGCGATCGCCTCGCCGACGCTGAGGCGCTCTGCCGGCTCCCAGCCCCCCGGCGGCTGACCGTGCTCGTTCTGACGGGTGACCGCGGCGTGAACCCCGTGCATCGGGGTCGGGTCTTCGATCGGCCCATCGGAGCCGAACACAATCTGGGCTCCGACATCCGTCAGCGAACGCCAGGCGTAGTTGCCGAGCGATCGGCCGTTCAACAGCTTCTTCGCAATCGGGATGTCGGAGGTGCAATGGGTCGGCTGCAGCGAGGGCAGCACCCCGAGCTCGGCGAAACGCGCAATGTCGCTGTGGCGGATGTGCTGCGCGTGCTCGATGCGGTGGCGCAGACCCCGGGCGGAGGAGACAGCACGGTTGTGCTCGTAGGCGTTGAGCACCCGGTGGTTCGCTTCGTCGCCGATGGCATGGGTCGCCACAGCGATGCCCGCCGCCGCCGCCTTGCCTACAAGAGCGACGAGGTCCGGGTAGGGCACGACCTCGATGCCCCGGTTGCCATGCTGCCCCGTGAAATCTTCGCCCATGTGCGAGGTGTGCGAACCGAGTGCACCGTCCGAGAAGATCTTGACCGGCCCGGTCGTGAACCAGTCATCGCCCTGCCCGGTCTGGCGCCCCTCGGCGATGGCCTCGTCGAGGTACTCCAGCGGAATCGACTTGTGCACCCGCAGCGCCAGCTCGCCCCTGGCCTTCAGGTCGAGGTAGGCCGCGCGTACGTCTTCGGCATCCAGGTCGTGCACACTGGTGAGGCCGATGGAGAGCAGGTGCTGTTGGGCTGTGCGCAGCTGCGCCAGCAGATCACCGGCGAGCGGTGAGTGCATGAGGTTGCGCAGAGGGTAACGGGCGGACTCGCGGAGAATTCCGGTCGGCTCACCCGATGCATCGCGCACGATCTCGCCGCCGATGGGGTCGGGCGTCGCCGCGGTGTATCCGACGGCCTCGAGCGCCAGGGAGTTCGCCCAGACGGTGTGCCCGTCGATGCTCGGCAGGGCAATCGGGTGGCCTGCGCTCACCGTGTCCAGCGCGTACCGGTCCGGCTGCACCGGTACGTCCCAGGCGTTCGAGTCCCACCGTCCACCCAAGATGAAGGCGCCAGGCTCACGCGTCGCGACGTAGTCGCGCACCCGCTCAAGCGCTTCGTCCAGGCTCTTCGCCCCACGCAGGTTCAGCGCGTCATGCTCGCGAGCGAATGCCCCGGTGTGAATGTGGGCATCGATGAATCCCGGCAGTACCGCCGCACCGTCGAGCTCGACGACGGCGACGCCACGACGCGACTCCGCCAGCGCCACGGCCTGCGCTCCGAGGCCGGCGATAACGCCGTCGACCACGAGCATGGCGTCGACGGGCGCGGCGGTGCCGTCCATCGTGTGGATGCGGGCGTGACGAAAGATCGTAGAAACCATCAGTTTTCCTTGCGATTGCCTCGGCGTGCGAGTGAATGTCATGCAAGATTATGGGAAACAACGGGTGATACCCAGAGCCTGGGCTCGACACCTTTCCGCGCTGAGCATAAGGAAAACTGATGGTCAATCCGATTCACCTGCGCACCCTCCTCGAAACAGTTCGCCTGGGCTCCTTCGCCGCGGCGGCCAACCGGCTCGGCTACACCGCATCGGCGGTGTCTCAGCAGATGGCGGCGCTCGAGCGCGCCGTCGGCGTTCCACTGTTCGAGCGTTCGGCGCGGAGCGCGCATCCCACCGAGGCGGCCACGGCGATGGCGCGGCATTCCGTGCGTGTCCTCGCCGACATCGACGCCCTGTTGGCCGCGACGGCCAACGCGCACGGTGCGATCGCACAGGAACTGCGTCTGGCTGTCTTCCCAAGCTTGGCCCGACCGTTGCTGGCTCGCCTGCGCGACCGTCCGGAATGGGACGGATCCGACGTCGACCTCCGTTTCTGGGTCGCCGATCCGTCGCCGACGATCCGAGAGATCCGCGCCGGTCGAGAGTTCGATATCGCCCTGGTCTACGAAGTAGGCGAGACCGCCCTCACGTGGCCGCAAGCAATGCGACAGGAGTGGTTGGGCGACGACGAGTATCGGGTGGTGGTTCCGAGCGCCTGGGGCCTCCGCCCATACGAGGCGACGACGGTTCACCAGCTGGCGAATCTGCCGTGGGTCGTGCATCACCCGGGAACGAGCGATGCCGCCATCATCGACCGTTTGTTCCGGGGGCGCGATCTGCGGCCACGCACCGTTGGCCATTCCGACGACTACACGGTCACCCTCCAGCTCGTCGCGGGGGGCTTCGCGGCGTCTTTCGTGCCCGCGCTGGCGCTGCATCAGCTGCCGGACGGCGTCACCGTGCTCGACGTTCCCGAGCTCAGGCTCGCCCGTCGCGTTTTCGCCCTGACGCCGACCGATGGCGCCGGGACCGCGACCGATGTGTTCCTGGGCGCGGTGACCGAGATCCTCGCAGAGCTCGGCGTCGCCCGGCAGGATGCCGTGTGACCGTCAGTTGGCTGTGGGAATCGTGCCCACCTCTCGCTCCCAGCCGAGTCCGACTTCCAGCACGTCGGACTCCGTGCGGCCGATGATCTGCAGATTGCCGATGGCCAGAGCCGGCAGGTCGAGCGCGGAGAAGGGCGCGACGAGCCTGCCGAGTGCGTCCCGGTACGCGGTCTCGTCCGCTCCGACTGTCGGAGTCGGGCACCCCAACGTGTCGCTGACGAGCACATCGAAGCCTTCCATCCGCGCCAACAACTCGGCGCGTAACGCAGCGAGGGCATCCACCCCCGCCCTGTGCTCTGCTGCGGACACTCCGGATGCCGCAGCGAGCTTGGCGCGCACATTGGCACTGTAGGAGTCAGCGGCACGCGGGTATGTGCCTTCGTGGGTGCGCGTGACCTCGGCCCGGAACGACGGCCAGAAAGCGTCGAGCACCCCGTCCGGCACTGTGAACGGCCGGAGTTGCGCGCCACGGGCCCGCATCGGCTCCGTCGCTGCTGAACCCTCGATCACTCCGACGACGAGTCCGCGCAGAGGCCTGGCCGCCGCCGGCTTCTCACCGGTCAACGCCGCCCAGGCGAGCGCGGTGTCCGATACCGATGCTGCCATCGGACCGACGACGTCAAACGATGGCGCCAACGGGGCGACGCCACGGGTGGGCACGCTGCCGGTGCGGGGCCGCAGCCCGACCACCCCGCAGCAGGCCGCCGGCATCCGGATCGATCCGGCGGTGTCAGTCCCCAGCCCGATGCGGGCGATGCCGGCGGCGATGGCCGCGGCGGTTCCGCCGCTCGATCCGCCGGGGATCAACCCGGGGTGGCGCGGGTTCACCACATCACCCCAGTGCGGATTCTCGTTGCTGACCCCGTATGCGAACTCGTGCAGGTTGACCTTGGCCACGAGCATGGCTCCTGCAGCCTCGAGCCGCGAGACGCTGGGTGCCGTCTCGAGGGCGTCAAGCCCGCCGTAGAGCGCCGAGCCCCTGGTCGTGGGCAGGCCGGCGACATCGATCATGTCCTTCACCGCGAGCGTGAAGCCGTCGAGGATGCCGCGGGCAGGCACAGCGGTGGCGCGGGCACGCTCCATCGTGTCGGTGATCACGATGTTCGATGACTGGTGCAGGCGCATCGCCGACTCGGAGGAGCGAAGCGCACGGTGGCCGGCGCCCGCCGCGGCGAACTCGTCGTGGGCAGGGGGAATGGCTCGAACATCAGCGTTGGGCATCACCACATCATGCACCACACGGCCGCAGTTGTTAACGGAAGAAGGCCACCCACGTGCGTGGGTGGCCTCTGCTGGTGCTTAACGAAAGAAAGCCACCCCCTGGGGGGTGGCTTTCTTCCAAAGTAAGTCCGGCGGTGTCCTACTCTCCCACAGGGTCCCCCCTGCAGTACCATCGGCGCAGAGAGTCTTTTCCAAAGTAAGTCCGGCGGTGTCCTACTCTCCCACAGGGTCCCCCCTGCAGTACCATCGGCGCAGAGAGTCTTAGCTTCCGGGTTCGGAATGTAACCGGGCGTTTCCCTCTCGCTATGGCCGCCGAAACACTCTTGATGTATTCAAGGTGAATCAAACAAACACAACGTCAACACCGTGAGCACCCAAGGGGTGCACAACCAGTGTTGGTTGTTTGTTTGGTTCTCGACCGTACATCGAGAACCACATAGTGGACGCAAGCATTCTCACGGACTTTCTCNCACCCAAGGGGTGCACAACCAGTGTTGGTTGTTTGTTTGGTTCTCGACCGTACATCGAGAACCACATAGTGGACGCAAGCATTCTCACGGACTTTCTCCGTGCCACACACACCAGCCTTACAACGATGTGTGTGTAATGATTTTCAAGATATCGGCTTATTAGTACTGGTCAGCTCCACGAGTCTTTAGTCCTCGCTTCCACATCCAGCCTATCAACCCAGTCGTCTACTGGGAGCCTCTCACCCGAAGGTATGGAAATCTCATCTCAAGGCCGGCTTCCCGCTTAGATGCTTTCAGCGGTTATCCATTCCGAACGTAGCTAATCAGCGGTGCTCCTGGCGGAACAACTGACACACCAGAGGTTCGTCCAACCCGGTCCTCTCGTACTAGGGTCAGATCCTTTCAAATTTCCTGCGCGCGCAGCGGATAGGGACCGAACTGTCTCACGACGTTCTAAACCCAGCTCGCGTACCGCTTTAATGGGCGAACAGCCCAACCCTTGGGACCTACTCCAGCCCCAGGATGCGACGAGCCGACATCGAGGTGCCAAACCATGCCGTCGATATGGACTCTTGGGCAAGATCAGCCTGTTATCCCCGAGGTACCTTTTATCCGTTGAGCGACAGCGCTTCCACAAGCCACTGCCGGATCACTAGTCCCGACTTTCGTCCCTGCTCGACTTGTCAGTCTTACAGTCAAGCTCCCTTGTGCACTTACACTCGACACCTGATTGCCAACCAGGTTGAGGGAACCTTTGGGCGCCTCCGTTACTTTTTGGGAGGCAACCGCCCCAGTTAAACTACCCACCAGGCACTGTCCCTGAACCGGATTACGGTTCGAAGTTAGATGTCCAGAGTGACCAGAGTGGTATTTCAACAATGACTCCACCTGAACTAGCGTCCAAGCTTCACAGTCTCCCACCTATCCTACACAAGTCACACCGAACACCAATACCAAGCTGTAGTAAAGGTCACGGGGTCTTTCCGTCCTGCTGCGCGTAACGAGCATCTTTACTCGTAGTGCAATTTCGCCGAGTTCGCGGTTGAGACAGCTGGGAAGTCGTTACGCCATTCGTGCAGGTCGGAACTTACCCGACAAGGAATTTCGCTACCTTAGGATGGTTATAGTTACCACCGCCGTTTACTGGGGCTTAAATTCTCAGCTTCGCTTACGCTAACCGTTCCTCTTAACCTTCCAGCACCGGGCAGGCGTCAGTCCGTATACATCGTCTTGCGACTTAGCACGGACCTGTGTTTTTAGTAAACAGTCGCTTCCCACTGGTCTCTGCGGCCTTCAAACGCTTCCAGGAGTAAATCCCTTCACGCCTCAGGCCCCCCTTCTCCCGAAGTTACGGGGGCATTTTGCCGAGTTCCTTAACCACGATTCTCTCGATCTCCTTAGTATTCTCTACCTGACCACCTGAGTCGGTTTGGGGTACGGGCACATTGAACCTCGCGTCGATGCTTTTCTTGGCAGCATAGGATCACCGATTTCGACTAACGTCTACCCATCGGGTCTCAGCCTTATATGAGAGACGGATTTGCCTATCTCTCGGCCTACACCCTTAGACCGGGACAACCATCGCCCGGCTCGGCTACCTTCCTGCGTCACACCTGTTAATACGCTAACCGCACCAGCATAGGGTCGTGTGCTAGGCCCACACGCATCACCCCGAAGGGATCCGTCACGGGGATTCAGACACTTAGCATTACTGGATTAGCTTGGGCGGTTCTTCTGCGGTACGGGAATATCTACCCGTTGTCCATCGACTACGCCTGTCGGCCTCGCCTTAGGTCCCGACTTACCCAGGGAAGATTAGCTTGACCCTGGAAACCTTGGTCTTCCGGAGGACGGGTTTCTCACCCGTCTTTCGCTACTCATGCCTGCATTCTCACTCGTGTGGCCTCCACGGCTGGTTTACACCGCCGCTTCACTGGCCACACGACGCTCTCCTACCCATCAATACGGCTGGACCACGAAGGCCTACCAAAAATATCAATGCCACAACTTCGGTGGCGYGCTTGAGCCCCGTTACATTGTCGGCGCGGAATCACTTGACCAGTGAGCTATTACGCACTCTTTCAAGGGTGGCTGCTTCTAAGCCAACCTCCTGGTTGTCTGTGCAACTCCACATCCTTTCCCACTTAGCACGCGCTTTGGGACCTTAGTTGGTGGTCTGGGTTGTTTCCCTCTCGACAATGAAG
Source organism: Leifsonia sp. Root4 (assembly GCF_001425085.1). Taxonomy (GTDB): domain Bacteria; phylum Actinomycetota; class Actinomycetes; order Actinomycetales; family Microbacteriaceae; genus Microterricola. The sequence goes on from NZ_LMDN01000002.1 coordinate 807,760, forward strand.
CTTATCCCCCACTGTCTCACTGCTGCGCTCTCACTTACCGGCATTCGGAGTTTGGCTAACGTCAGTAACCTTGTAGGGCCCATCGGCTATCCAGTAGCTCTACCTCCGGCAAGAAACACGCAACGCTGCACCTAAATGCATTTCGGAGAGAACCAGCTATCACGAAGTTTGATTGGCCTTTCACCCCTATCCACAGCTCATCCCCTCAGTTTTCAACCTAAGTGGGTTCGGTCCTCCACGACGTCTTACCGTCGCTTCAACCTGGCCATGGATAGATCACTTCGCTTCGGGTCTAGGACCAGCGACTCATTCGCCCTATTAAGACTCGCTTTCGCTACGCATTCCCCTCACGGGTTAAGCTCGCCACTGATCACTAACTCGCAGGCTCATTCTTCAAAAGGCACGCTGTCACCAGAATCAGACTGGCTCCAACGGTTTGTAAGCAAACGGTTTCAGGTACTATTTCACTCCCCTCCCGGGGTACTTTTCACCTTTCCCTCACGGTACTTGTTCACTATCGGTCATGTAGGAGTATTTAGGCTTATCAGGTGGTCCTGACAGATTCACACGGGATTTCTCGGGCCCCGTGCTACTTGGGATACTCTTCGCGCCATTGGAACATTTCAACTACCGGGCTGGCACCGTCTATGGCTACGCTTTCAAACGTATTCGTCTATATTCCTTTGTAACGCTCACTGTTCGGCAGAATCAGCAGAAAAGTCCCGCAACCCCGACCATGCAACGCCTGCCGGCTATCACACATGATCGGTTTAGCCTCTTCCGGGTTCGCTCGCCACTACTAACGGAATCACTATTGTTTTCTCTTCCTGTGGGTACTGAGATGTTTCACTTCCCCACGTTCCCTCTACCCGCCCTATATATTCAGGCGGGAGTCACCAGGTTGCCCGAAAGCACCTGGCGGGGTTTCCCCATTCGGAAATCCTCGGATCAGGGTTCGTTTATCAACTCCCCGAGGCTTATCGCAGATTACTACGTCCTTCTTCGGCTCTACATGCCAAGGCATTCACCGTTTGCTCTTAGAATCTTGAAATCACATGAGTTTGAATCGATCTTTCGTTCAGAAAAATTGACCAATGATTGATTGAACGACAACCGAAGTYGTCGTCTAAAAAATCTTTGTGATTGACATCCGAAGACATCAATCTAAGATGCTCGCGTCCACTGTGTAGTTCTCAAAGTACGGGCGGTACTCCCCCAGGCAGCGCCGGCTTYCGCCTATGCCCTACCTGACCGAAGTCCAGAAGGTCGTCCACGTCAAAACGTGACCCGGTCCTTCAGGACCCAACAGCGTGCACCTGCAACCCTCGCCTGCTCAATTCGTTCCTTCCCCACAAGTGAGGCGTACTAGAACCAAACAGGTCCGTGTTGCAGCAATGTCAATGTTCCACCCATGAGCGCCACCGGAGAACATGTGTCTCCGTTATGGCTACGAGGTTGATAGCGCTGTAGACAGACGCATCCTCGAGTGCTCCTTAGAAAGGAGGTGATCCAGCCGCACCTTCCGGTACGGCTACCTTGTTACGACTTAGTCCTAATCACCGATCCCACCTTCGACAGCTCCTTCCCACAAGGGGTTAGGCCACCGGCTTCGGGTGTTACCGACTTTCATGACTTGACGGGCGGTGTGTACAAGGCCCGGGAACGTATTCACCGCAGCGTTGCTGATCTGCGATTACTAGCGACTCCGACTTCATGAGGTCGAGTTGCAGACCTCAATCCGAACTGAGACCGGCTTTTTGGGATTCGCTCCACCTTACGGTATCGCAGCCCTTTGTACCGGCCATTGTAGCATGCGTGAAGCCCAAGACATAAGGGGCATGATGATTTGACGTCATCCCCACCTTCCTCCGAGTTGACCCCGGCAGTATCCCATGAGTTCCCACCATTACGTGCTGGCAACATAGGACGAGGGTTGCGCTCGTTGCGGGACTTAACCCAACATCTCACGACACGAGCTGACGACAACCATGCACCACCTGTTTACGAGTGTCCAAAGAGTTGACCATTTCTGGCCCGTTCTCGTATATGTCAAGTCTTGGTAAGGTTCTTCGCGTTGCATCGAATTAATCCGCATGCTCCGCCGCTTGTGCGGGCCCCCGTCAATTCCTTTGAGTTTTAGCCTTGCGGCCGTACTCCCCAGGCGGGGAACTTAATGCGTTAGCTGCGACACGGAGACCGTGGAATGGTCCCCACATCTAGTTCCCAACGTTTACGGCATGGACTACCAGGGTATCTAATCCTGTTCGCTCCCCATGCTTTCGCTCCTCAGCGTCAGTTACGGCCCAGAGATCTGCCTTCGCCATCGGTGTTCCTCCTGATATCTGCGCATTCCACCGCTACACCAGGAATTCCAATCTCCCCTACCGCACTCTAGTCTGCCCGTACCCACTGCAGGCTGGGGGTTGAGCCCCCAGATTTCACAGCAGACGCGACAAACCGCCTACGAGCTCTTTACGCCCAATAATTCCGGACAACGCTTGCACCCTACGTATTACCGCGGCTGCTGGCACGTAGTTAGCCGGTGCTTTTTCTGCAGGTACCGTCACTTTCGCTTCTTCCCTACTAAAAGAGGTTTACAACCCGAAGGCCGTCATCCCTCACGCGGCGTTGCTGCATCAGGCTTTCGCCCATTGTGCAATATTCCCCACTGCTGCCTCCCGTAGGAGTCTGGGCCGTGTCTCAGTCCCAGTGTGGCCGGTCACCCTCTCAGGCCGGCTACCCGTCGTCGCCTTGGTGAGCCATTACCTCACCAACTAGCTGATAGGCCGCGAGCTCATCCTTGACCAAAATTCTTTCCACCCCCAGGAGATGCCTCCGAGGGTCGTATCCGGTATTAGACGTCGTTTCCAACGCTTATCCCAGAGTCAAGGGCAGATTGCTCACGTGTTACTCACCCGTTCGCCACTAATCCAGAAGAAGCAAGCTTCTTCCTTCATCGTTCGACTTGCATGTGTTAAGCACGCCGCCAGCGTTCGTCCTGAGCCAGGATCAAACTCTCCGTAAATGTTTATACGACTAACCAGCAAGCTGGCGTCACATTTTGCGCCTCAGCACCACCGGAATAGGCGGACACCGARRCAAGTTTGAAACTGACAGAACAAATCATTACTGACTTGCTTTGTTGTTTAAATGTTTTCCAAAGGAATCTCCTACATCACAAGGATGTACGAGGTTTTTGGCATTTGACATTGTGCACGCTGTTGAGTTCTCAAGGATCGGATGCACCCGGATTCTTCCCGCT